>CBDCYA010000002.1:0-40299 GCA_965223975.1 Pseudomonadales bacterium | reverse complement strand
ACATAAATCTAAACTGGATAAAAATGGAGAAGTACTGTGAGCTCACTGGTGATTCCAGAGACGCGGTTAACGCACGTAAAAGGTCTGGTGAATGGCAGGAAGGAGTGCATTGGCAAAAGCGCGGTGGTAGGATCTGGATAAATGTTGAGGAGCACAATAAGTGGATAGAGTTCGGCAAGAAAAAATCTCACGCGGCGTAGCCCGTAGAATCTACCCATCGGGAAAAACAGCACTTAGAATTAAGTTTCAATATCGCGGCGTCCAATGTAGCGAAACGCTAACCGGTCTTAAAGATACCAAGTCCAACCATAAATACGCAGCCAATCTCCTAGGAGAAATTGAAAGCAATATAGCCAGGAACACATTTAACTACGCTGAGTACTTCCCAAACTCAAAGAACGCAATAAAATTTGGACACGCTCAAAGCAAGCTGCTAATAAAAGATGCTATTCACGTTTACCTCCAAGACGCCGAACGATCAAAGGAAGCATCAACATTCAGGGGCTATAAGAAGTCTTGCAATTCTACTCTGCTACCAGCTCTAGGGCATTTTACGATTCAAGAGCTCGCGCAAAACCCCGAACCCATTAGGCAAATGCTACGCTCTAAACAAGCCACGCTTAAAACACTCCGTAATGATATGACTCCATTGAGAGCCATCATGGATCAGGCTGTCGATGATGGCATTATTGAAAGAAACCCATGCGACAAAATAAAGGTCAACCGGTTCGCCGACCAGCGAAAAAAGAGCTCTTATGAAATAGACCCCTTCTCTCTTGAAGAAATCCAGCGTATTGAAAAAGCTGCTCGGAAATATAACGCGATGTGGGCCGACTATTTTGTGTTCGCTTGTTTTACAGGTCTCAGACCTTCCGAGATTTACGCCCTTGAATGGGACAAAGTTGATTGGGAAAAGCGAGAAATAAAAATTGACAAAGCCATTGTGGAAAGAGGGTCAAAAGGAACCAAGACCGAGGCAGGAACAAGGGTTGTGGATCTAACCCCCATGGCATACCAGGCACTTAAAAGCCAAAAAGCTAGAACCTATCTGCAGTCACATTTGGTGTGGCTTCACCCCCATACCGGCGACCCAATATCAGATTACGAAACCTCACAAAAGCCATTTGATCACATTCAAAAGCTTGCCGGCGTTCGCCGCAGAACTCAGAGGCAGACCAGGCACTCTTACGCCTCTAACATGCTTTCAGGAGGTGAAAATATCTACCTGGTATCTAAACAAATGGGACACGCTGACGTTGTTATCACAATGAAAACCTACGCGACCTGGGTGGAGCAAGGTCAAAAGAAAAAAGAGCGAGTGTGGGAGTCAGAGTTCGGCCAATTTAGTCCTTCTGTAGTCCTTGAGAATACAGACAAATGATAAGCTATTGTTTTAAAAAGACTTATACTGAATATATTGGGGGTTCAAGTCCCTCCTGGCGCACCATAATCTTTCAAACATCCTCACACTCCTACACACACCTAGACACTTTATTTAAAGGGTTTTGGCCGTTTTGATATAATCAGAAATGTGTGTCCGTGTGTGTGCAATTGTCTCCAATATAGTCCTTATTTAGTCCTTTTTTTATACTGTACAGCCGAGCAGCTGCTTACTATTTTTTGACAAACTGCTTTATCCATTGCTGCAACCAGCGAAGCTAATGGCAAATCAACAAGATCGCTCATTACATTAAAATTCATTCTCCGTCAATCGTGCATTTTTCGAAAAAAGCACGATACACTCCACCCCGATTTTTCACTATCGTTCACATCCTTATTAACAACTGAGCACAAAGGCCCCATTGTGACTGAGCAGCAAGACCATAAAATTGATGAGCATGGGTTTTTAAAAACCTACTTCGTCGAACTGGACAAGAACCAAAGATACATCTCCTACGATGACTACCATGTGCCTGGCACCGATATCGTTATGACGATCGATGACATGCGAGGCAAGACAGAAGTAGAAGCTACGGGCTGGCAAGACCCTTCAGTTGCTCACTTCTATCAACTAATGCTGGTTACCAAGTTCAGTATCTTCACAGTGACCAAGCTACAATCGCCCCAGGGGCCGTTTAAAGATTCCCTGCTGATTGGTATGCCTACTTTAGAAGGTGGCATTTACGGGATCTGGGGAGATATCACAGACATGGAACACCTGTTCATCGATAACTTCGATCTGACTCTAGTAAAAGACCAAAAGTTTGTTGGCGCACCTGGCGATCCAAACATTACCTGGAAAGAGGCCTATATGATCTATGCGATCGTGAAAGGCATGAAGCCAAAACACATCATGGCCCTGCTCAGCATTACCAAAAGCACTTATGACACACATATCAGCAACATTAAGCGCAAAACCGGCATGATGTCTAAGCACCGAATGATGAACTACTTCTTAGAAACCAAACTAATCGCTCGAATATTCCAGAAAAAGGCTTGGGAGATATAAAAATGACAATAACAGCTAACGAGATCCCAACCGCGAAGGGAAAACTACCGTTCATTGGGCATGGTATGAAGGTCTTCAACGACCCTGACGCATTTTTCCTGGGTAACCGGGACAAGCATGGCGACCTGTTCAAAATCAATATGGAAAACACCAACGTGATCATGTTCTGCAACGAAGATGACATGCTCACGATAATGAAAAAGAACAAGATCTTTTGTTCGCAGGTGTTCAACCGCGATAAGGCTAGAGGGATCTTTCTAGTGCCTAATGAAGTGTATGACACCACAGGTGTTACTCTAAGGGACCAAACTAGGGATTGCCTGAAGAAAAAAGAGCTCGGGGACTACAACAACCGAATGCAAATTGAACTGGATAACCTGACCAACAGTGGCGCACTTGATCACTTACTAGGCGAGAACGTGGACCTAGGTGAGTTTATCGGATCGCTCGTGTTTGTTTCCGGAAGCAATTCGATCTTTTCAAAGGGCCTCTTTGAGCCTGAACAATACCAGGACTTCAAAAAGTTTAATGCGAGCACGGTGTATTTTGCCGCTGAAATGGTACCACCCTGGATGATGCCTAGAGCAAACAACGCTAGAAACCGAATCATTGAAGCTTTGCGAAAGATCAAGATTGACGAGAACACCCCCAGCCTGGTCACTACCAGGTACGCTTTACCTCAGTCGTTCATCGATCGAGAGAATGTGGTTCGATTCAACTTTGGAGCATTTTGGGCAGGTAACGCAAACACCATTAACATAGTTAATTGGATTATCTCACATGCGTCAAAAGACCCTGTGCTTATGGATGCACTTAAAGAAGAAGCCCAGCGGTACCAAGATGGATTGCTTAGCCAGGATGACCTTGACGCGATGACAGTAACCCATAGCGCAAGCTATGAGTGCTTGAGAATGTACAGCGGCAGCATGATCACCCGTGACGCACTTGAGGACACTACAGTGCCATTGAAGCGAGGCGAGATCCTGAGTATCAAAAAAGGTGAGCGAGTGTCCATGTATACTCGAATTCCACACACAGACACCAGGTACTTTCCTGATCCATTGAAGTTCGACGCTTTCAGGTTTGTTGAAGACCCTGAGAGACTTAAGCACGTTTACCCATGGGGAGGCGGCGTAGGCATCTGCCCTGGAAGATTCTTTGCGGTAAATGAGTTTAAGTTAGTGGTTCATCACTTCTTCAACAATTACGAGATATCAGTCTCTGATAGCGAAACCATCCCCGAGGTTGAAAAGCAGTCTATGTTGCTAGGCAGCGGATCACCGAACAGGGGCATGAAAGCCACTATCAAAAAACTATAAAAATAACGTAACACCTTGTTATCAAAATTAGACGCTAAATTGGCGTCCGGGACCATTCACACCGGATTTTGGTTACTGTACATTTAGCCAGTATTGAGCGACCCAGTTGAAATTTACAGGAAGTAAAAAATGGGCATGGAATAACGCTCCTTTTGGCTAAGGAGTAATGATGATTGAGTTTGTAGGAATAAAAGACCAATGGGTCTTTTTTAGAAAGGAGGGTCAACCTTGTAAGGTGCCCGTGAATGAAGTTCTGACGTTTTTCGAAAATAACAAAGATCAGATCTCAGAAGATGATCAGCTGTCGATTGAGCTTTCGTTTGGAGAGTGAGAAACGATTCTAGGTAGTCCATTTAAGCACACCACATAAACCTTTAGAGGGCTTTCCGGGTTAATATATCCCTGCACATAACATCCATCCGGAACGCTCTTTTGGGCCGCTCCTAGCCCGCCTGAGCTATATTTCTTTGCGTCAATCTTAACGGAAACGCCACCACCCTTTTTAGCATCACTCAGTGATATAAATCCGACGCAGTGAACCTGCTTAAAATCACCGCTTTTCAATCTAACTTCAACCACCCCCCAGTTCAAAGGGTCGATTAAAACGTTTCTATAATTAAAAGCAACGGTGATCGAGGGCATTATCATTAACTGTACATAAGGACAGATATGATAAATTAAAAATTGGGCTAATTCTATTCCGAGCTGGGTAACTGATTGCTTTGATAAGCATACGCTCTGAGAAGCGGGTCTTTTATTTTTCCGTTCTCATCAAGGCAGCACTTATACTCCACCCCTTGAATACTGATAGTCGTGCAATTACCACCTTCAGCCTCATGACGCGAAGCGATTTGATCGAACATTTCCTTAAGCTTCTTCATATCTCGACTCCTAGAACGTCACTCGCTGTTGCTGGTACCACCGCCTCAACATCAACACCCATATCAGCCGCTTCAAGCAGGTTTCCGAA
Organism: Pseudomonadales bacterium; assembly: GCA_965223975.1. Classification (GTDB taxonomy): domain Bacteria; phylum Pseudomonadota; class Gammaproteobacteria; order Pseudomonadales; family JBECKS01; genus JBECKS01. The sequence continues at coordinate 35,561 of CBDCYA010000002.1, read as the reverse complement.
CTGAACAGAGCCAAGAGACTCGATATCATCATGCCCCACTCTTGGCATATAAACCGCGCTTGCGTGATTATCAAAGTTGATAGACGCAGAGTTGGTTGAACCATCCAATAGATGCGCATCAACAACACCTGTTGTTGGATTAATGACTATCACAAGCTTGTGTCCAGCACCTGCAGCATAAGCCGTCTTTATTGTTTGCTCTGGCTGCGCAACGCCAGCAATGATGGATCTTAAAACCAGGTTTGCGCCGTTCTTATAGATGCCAAAAATTGAATTTCTATTCATCGCCTTGCATTCAAAACGAACAGCCGAATTGCTAGTGGCGTGAGCAAGTATCTCCATTGCGCCAGCGACAATACCGGTATCCATCCGATACAAGACAGAGCAGTTGGTCAAGAAATTCGCCGGCACACTTACACTTGTAAGCGTTGCGATCTTGCCACCCCCAGATATCACTAGAGATTCACCAGGCAAAGTCGTATCCCAGTCTTCTAGATACCTAACTGATCGACCAGTCGCGGAGTAATTGCTGGGCATATCGTTGCCAAAGCTATCTTTAAAGGTGTCCGGGTACTGATCAATTTGCATGTGGCTTTCATGACCATTGTATTGCAGCTCTAAAGTATCAGTATCGCTTGTGACGCCACCCTGCGAAGCAATAAGATAAGGGGCAGTTGAACCGGAAACCTCAATAGGTATTGGATCAAAGATGACTTGGTCAGATGGTGTTTTGTAACCCAATCTAATTTCGCTCGCACTTTCCATGGTAACCGATCGCACGATGCCTACTGCGTCAGGCAGCTCGGGAATCAAAAGCGTTTCTGTATCAAAGGCCGCCCCAGCCGCGTTTTCATAGATTATCGATAAAGATACCTTGGTGCTATCGAACGACTCAGTCGAATCAACCTTTAGCGCAACCAAACTTTGCCCGGTTATGATATTAGTCCCGGAAACCGCCCCAACGCTCTCGTCATCGAAAGTAGCATTATCTTGGTATATGGTGGTTTCTACTTCATAGGTCTCAGAGTTCCAAGCTTTACTATTCGGCAATACCTCCTGAATGTAACCAATCCAAGAAGAAAACACGCTAGGCGCTGTGGTCCATCCGGCAATTCGACCGGCTGAGGTGCCATTGCCGTTCTGAATTACTTGGACGAATTGATAATTATCAGGCACTGGATTGATCGCCGTAAGACTGCAATACCCGACAGCCTCGTTGATGTAATCCACCGAGAAAAGACTGGTACCAGGGTTAGTGGTTGTAGTGATCGTATTTCCTGCGCCAGCCGCCGGCTGACCGATCGAGAAAATGGTGCAGTATTGATTTGCCAATAGAGGCTCGTTACCGAGGGCAATCACGTCATCGTTTATTTTACACGTGACAGCTCCTGTTGCTCCGTTGTAAACCAGCTTAACAGTGTCGCCAACCTCAACAGTTAGCCCGCTAGCAATAAGTGTTGGTGGGCCGCCGAAAGTATTGGAATATGAAATCTCAGCATCACCAACACCGGCTTTTACTGAGACACCAGCAACTAGACCACCGCTCAACGCTGTTGGTTGCCCAAACGCTATCCCAAAAGTGCCATCACCGCCGGTCATACCATCCAGCGTTATCTCTGCGCCCCAAATCTGAGAGTTAGGCCTAACAAAAACATCTGTATAAGTGCTTATAACAACACCTGAAGGTGCTCCCGAGTTTGTTACCTCAACCGTGTTGTCGGTGATATTTTCTGTCGCGCCAAACCCAAAATATAACGACTTTGCGACTGGGTCGCACACCAAAAACTCTGGCTCCTGCGAATCACCAATCGACACGCCTTCGTTCAATAAATCGCTTACTCCAGTTGCCGAAATATTAAACTGAATAAGCTCGTCAGGAGCGCCGCTAGTGCTCCAGCTTTCAAGGTAAACATCACCCTCCCAAAACGGTTGGCCTGGCGCATTACCAGAAGGATAGAGCTTGATATGTTTCTCGGTTCCGGAAATTAAAAGCTGCTGGCCAGGATCAACGTAGTCCAAATATCCGCCAATACTCATACTCCATTCAGAACCTTTGACGCCACGAATATCCCGATAATGGCCAAGCGGTCGAAATGAAGACGACTCTTTATCATAGCTCAAGGACCAGGAGTTAGATTCAGAAATTGCAAAAACTTCTGAACTACCGATCTCACTGATTTCAATTCGAGCGTCGCACCCGTTGTGAACTGTCATTTTTTAGTGTTCTCCTAAGCTGTCACTTTCCACTGCACACCATAAACCTCAACACCAGGCGGCTTAACGCAGTTAGAAACGGGATCAGTAAGCTCAAGATAACCTTGCTTAAACAACTGGTGGATATCCTCCCCTTGTTCATGCAAAGCCGCTAGGTGCTCCACAATCGGACAACAAGGTTCAAGCAAAACAACAGTCTCGTCATCTCCGAGTGTGCTAAACGGATGCGGAAAGCCCTCCATGTCTGCATTCTTCATAGCGTGGTCAATTTCCACTTCAATAAGAGGTGGGTTTGAACAGAACTCAAGATAATTATCCAGCGCATCAACATTCCACTGAGCTGGGTCACCCCCTTTCCATGGCGGCAAAATAATATTCGCCTCTTGGTCGGGATCTATGATGTTTTTCCACTTTCTAACGCGAGTCAGATCTGGATTTTCCGGATCGATAGAAACTTTATCCACCCTATCAGGTATAACGCTAGTGTTCCCGTTATAACCCCAGCAAGGAGCCGTCGCGATGGTGCTAGCTGTCACCTGCATCGGATTTCCTTTCACCCGCAAAAAAACGAACAGTGGAATTTCACCATCACCCATATCCCAAGGCGCGGACGAATCAATGTAACGACTAAGCGCCTGACCGTCCCAGCCTGCGTTCGCTGTCAAATTAAGGTTTACAAAGGCTATATATTGACCAAGCCCGTAAACACCATTGTTGTCAGCTCCGTAGCAAAAAATAAGGTGCTCACTATCACCAGAATCTGGTCCGATGTTTGCGGTCCTAGGCTGAAAAGCATGTTGGCCGCCAGACATTGTTTGCCTATCATGGATCAGTCCAAAGCTTGGGGAAGGCATTGAAAAATTGTTTGTCGCGACACTAGTCGATATTTCACCAGTGTGAACGGCATCGATACCAATTTCCGTTTCCCCGACGCTACCGGCAATCAATCTGTTTCCATCCATTGTCGCTAGCGCTATTCGATCACCATCAAGCGATGCAACATCGAAAGCGGCGCTCAAGATCTTCGGCGCGCCAGCCTGACCTTCTGCTAAGGCGGTAAAATTACCTTGCAGCGCATTCAATTGAAGAGCGAATGCTGGTGTATCTGGGTTAACAACCAGTGGTATCCAAGCCATTTTAATACCTCATAAATAAACGTAGGGCTGAACGCCGCCTGGTAAAAACCCGATACCATCATCAGTCCACCAACCATAAGTTCGCTTTTGCTCGTCGGTTGCAGATGTGAAATCAGGTATCCCAGCGGGAGCCCATCTAAAATAGTTAAGTTGATAGTCGAAAGCGGTGGTAGCTTCATACTCGATCGTTGTGCCGTGATCGATTTCTCTAGCCTTTGTGACCATTAAGGTAAGAACTGTAGGCCTGCCGAACTGATCCTGAATCTGGTCAGTCTCGATAAAGATAATATCCCCGGTCCACGCATCAGAATCCTTTGCGTCGAGTTTAAAAACAGCCTTAACCGGGCTTTCTTTAAACTTGTTGATCGTCCTAAAAGTGATGTCGAGTTTTACAGCGTCAGAAACGTTATTCAGCCAAGTGCCAAGAATTATTCGTTCTCGTTTATCTCCGAAACCCTCCGGGCTTTCTGAATCTAAATCGGATCGTATGGTGAGCTGCTGATAGCTTTCTTGTTTTCCAGGGTCGGCAACAGGATCTTCCAGCTCGCTATACAGCCAAATTTGGGTAATGCGATCTTGGGTCAGCCTTTCCAGCTTCAGAGAATTACCAATGATTGAATCACCATCGCGAAACGTGGGCACCCCCGAGATATCAATCAAAGGGGCCGATGATCTAAGCTTGATTTGTTGCACTCGCTCATCCCACCAAATCGAAAGCAACGATTGTTGAGATATCTCACTTAAAAGCTTTGTGATTCCTGTTGGAGTCGCCAAGATTCGAGTATAGATATTTAAGAAAAGCCAGTTATCCCTCTCAAACTCCCACTCAGAAAAATTAATAAAAGAAGGGTCGATTCCAGCACCGTTGTCGGTATCGGTGAGCAGAAAATAAACGATGTCGATCACGTTCATGTCATCGAAAATCACACACTCTTGAACAGCAGCATTTGTTCGGTGGGCTTTCGCCTCTGTGTTATAAGCGCCCCTCTGCGTAACTGTGAAAGTATTGCCTGACAGCGTTGCTAGCATTACCTCTCTATCGACTTTGATCGCGGCTAGTGCTCCGGAATAGCCGCCGGCAATATCAATATCGAAACTCGTTTGAGTGTCAGTGATATCGGCTATTAGCTTTCCACCACTTGCTTTGGGGCACTTAGCAGATTTATCTTCAGCAATTTTTAAAATATCTTTAGCAACAAGTGTTACTCGACCATTGGCGTCCGGACCATTAATTTTGTCGATAACATAAAGCCGTGAATCGCCAGGCTGAAAGACGTTCTGATCATCTAAGTAACCAACGGTTACTCGAAGAGGTCTGTTTTCGTAATTTGGATTTCGCGCTAGAAACTTACCCCAAAAAGTACCGGTCTCCATTGGGTCATAAGTTCGACCATCAACATAAGGATCAAGTTGCGCATCATGATAGGTATGATCCTGGAAAGTGATCGTAACTTTGCCTCTTATGCCTAATGTCTTTGCCGGATCTAAAATCGTCGGCGACAACACAACACCCCCGCGAGTGATTGAAGGGATAGCTCCGAGGGTAACCGGCAAGCCTGGTACATTTTCGCAGAACTTGTGGGTGAAGGTTGATCGGTTAAAGTTAGGAAGATCTTGGCAAGTTCTAAAAGTATTAAAGCACTGACTTCCCGGTTCAGTTAAAACAGCTTCGCACGGTAGAACTCCGAACTCATTCGCACAACGATCAATATCCATCTCAACGATGGTCAGTGGTTCACGGCCTATTTTTATGCGTTCGTCCAAATAGCTCATTCAAATACACCACGACACTGAAGCGAGAACGATTTGAAGTGCGTATCTGTGAACCTTGGAGTGCCAATGTTTCCATCGGTCCATGCAAACACCGACTCACTTGGATAAAAATTGTTGGACCATTTAAAAAAGAACGGTCTTCGCTCAACATGGCGCAGCATTGGACGCCAATTCGCTATAAACCAATCGTAAGTCACAAGCTCTGTCGCTATTTCAAAAGGAATTGACTGCTTTCGAACCGAGCGACCCAAAAATATTCCCTGACTGCTAACGTTTGACTGGTCTCTGTACTGCTGAGCGTTATGAGGAGATTCGAAACCTTGAGCAAGCCCGTTGGGCACCACAAGGGCTTTGCCAAATGAAATCATGGCGATCGCTGTTGGATCAGTCGGCGAATTAATTGATAGACGAAATTGTGTGGCGTTTACGGTCGCAAACTTTTCAAAAACAACATCGCTTGAATCTGGGGTAAGCGTGACTAAATCCTGATAGGCCAAGCCATCAAAATATTGGAATGCAATAGTTGGATTGGTTGAGAAGTCTACGCCGTACATCGCGAAGTAGTCGCAATCAGCGCTGGCCGGCAAGGTAAAGTCAACAGTGACTAAACCCATGGCAGAAAGGAAATAATCGAACTGATGATAATTGATCAAGTTCGAGGCAGGATGGTCGGCGTTTGGTGTGCTTGCAACAATGCTATCAGCATCAAGACCAAGGTTTTGCCAACCAATAAGGCTTTCGTGCTTTTGCTCTGTAGTGTTAACAAGAGTCATGAAAATCCCTAAAAAAAGTTCGTTTTATTGTTTTCTCTGCTTGCATTGAGTGTGTAATCGTGTGTATAATTAACACATGAAGAGCAAAGACCTAATCAAAGAATTAAAGAGCCAAGGCTGGGAAGTGGTAAGAACTAAAGGCAGTCATCACCAACTTAGACACCCAAACAAAGGACACGCGATAACCGTTCCCCACCCCAAGAAAGACCTAGGCAAAGGATTGGTCGAAGCCATACGAAAACAAGCCAAGAAATAGGAGGCGATATGAAAAAGCTATACCCCATTTTGATCGAACCAGGCGACAGCAAAACCGCCTTTGGTATCGAGGTTCCCGATCTACCCGGATGCTTTAGTGCTGCCGATTCCTACGATGATATTTTGAAAAATACTCGAGAGGCGATCGCGCTACATCTTGAAAGCCTGGACCATGTTCCTGAGCCGAGCACCCTAGCAAAAGCGTTTAGCTTGGATAAAAAAGGCAAGCTTAAAGTCGCTTTTGTTGAAGTAGATATTGAAAGCCCGACAAAGCGAATCAATGTGACCTTGCCAGAAGATCTCATCGATCGCGTTGACGCAGTGGCCTCTAACCGATCGGCTTATATTGCCGACGCTCTTAAAATAAAGCTCGCTGCCGGCTAAGCCGTACCCAGTACAACATCGATTGCAGTGAAGCCGTCTTGACCAAGCTCAACGAGCTCTTGAGCAAATTTGAGCGTCTTCTCTCGGGTGTCGATCTCACCTTCCACAACTACTGTTGCGCGTCTAGGAGCAACCGCAGGACCTTGAACCACCGCTCCGGCGGATGCCGGTGCTGAAGATGCCGGGTTATTCTGAGTGCTAATTGGTGGCGCTACTCCACCAGTAGGCGCTCCCGCTGGCGTGCCACCTGAAAAGCTTGTCGATTTAATAGCCTTAATATTTGCTGCAGTTTTAGCGGTTGCCAGAGCACCCATAGCCAAACCAACAGGCAAGAAAGGTTGTGTGGCGAAACCGGCTTGAATCGCTTTAAAACCCAATATAGTCGCTTCTGCTAAGCTGACCTTTTTATTTAGCTCAAATAGCTTCTTACTACCACTGGCCGCAATAGAAAGCGCCTCCCTAAACGAGAGTATCGCTAGCTGTTTTTGACCAGATTTTGAAAGCTCATCGATCGCGCGTTGGCGCTGTGCCGTTTGAACCGCAATCGCCTCACTTGAAGCTGCAAAGTTGATATTCTCATTGAGCAAAGATTGAATCGCGGACTGCTCAGCAAGAATCATTCGCTCATGGTGATCACGCTGAATGGCTTCTAAACGAGCGTTGTGATCAATCTGAATCTGTTCAACAAGAGCGTTGGTTTGTTCCTGCCCCAAAATCCGCTGCGTTTGTTCGCTCTGAAGGAACTCAAGATCTTTTGCAAGCTTTAGGTCTGCTCTAAGCTGAAGAAGCTCAAGCTCGCCCTGGGTCTCGGCCTGCAGTAATGCAAACCGCTCTTGAATGCGTTTTTGCTCAGCTACAAGCGATGGATCAACACCACCAGCGCCTGCGCTTTGCACTTGGTTCTGTGCAGCGGCCTGTTTTGCCGCCTCATCTGATAAGGCGCGAAACTCTCGGATCTTGTTCTGAATAGCTTCGCTTGGAAGGATGGCTTGAGTAAGCTCTTGAGCTTTGGCGATAGAATCATCACCCGCCCTAGCAAAGTCCTCTGAAAATCGCCTTGCGCCAGCTGAGAATTCTTTTAATGTTTCGCTACCCGTCAGAGTGCCCGCGAGCCTGGACACCTCCGAAACGCCTGCCAAATACACTGATATAAAACTGTTTACACCAGCAACAGCGAGGTCGAACAAAATATTGATAGCCCTAACGCCATCCGCAAGAGCGCCAACTGTTCCGACCGCTATGCTAAAGCCTGTTTCAACTGACTGGCCAAAACCGCCCGCCGACAACGCAGCCTCTCTAAGCTCCCTGGCAACACCTTCTATCACTGGTGATACCTGGACAGATATCGTGTTTATCAATCCCTGAACGGCTTGCTGGCCCTTATTCAACTCTCTTTGAGCATTCAGAAGCCTGGCTGCATCGATATCAGACAGAACAACCCCAAGTCGTTCTGCCTCGTCTGCCTGCTGAGCAAAGCCTCGACCGCCATCCCTAAGCAAAGGTATCAGAGCCGTGGCATCGCTGGCGATCGCCTCCATAAAGAAAGTCAGTTTTTCTTGCGATAGATTGGCCTTTTCCAATCCATCGAAATACCTTTGCAGAGCTTGTGGCCCTGAAAGGTTTTTAAACTCGTCTGCTGTTACCCCAATTTGAGGGGCGATTTCATTAAAGAAATCAGCAAGCGGACCGCCTCCGGTTACTAAGAAGTCGCCAACCTTGTCATTGGTGTCCTTAAAGATATCGGCCAATTTGTCTTGCTCAACTCCAACTACCCGAGCGCCTGCAGCATAGCGCTGGAACTCACTGGCAGTGGTATTGGCAACGCTTTTAAGATTGTTGAGTTCTTCAGCAGACTGCAGAGTCGTCGCGACAAGAAGTCCTAAGCCAGCTGCTGCGGCGGCACCGCTCGCAGCGACGGCCTTCTCAACGTCTCGCACCTCTGATTTTACCTTTTTAAAGCCTGCGGAGGTTTTATCCTCCAGGCTTAAGGTAATCTTAGCGTCTGCCATTCTTTCGCTCTCGCTCTTTAAAACTTCTATCCAAAAATAGACTTCTTGATCCGTCATAAGAGTGGTTAACTCACCAATTGTCTTATGAAGGTGTTCCGCTAAACGACCCATGAACATAAAGTCAGGGTCGCTTTTTATTTTTTTGCGGTATCTGCTGCCCTTTTTAGTTCTTCAGCTTCGACCCGTTGTTGATGCAGCAAAATGGTATTACCCCAACTCACCAAAACCTTGGGGTCGCAATCTGTCATCAGCTCCTTCTTATCTTGAAGCTTAAACAGCTTTCCGCCGTCTTTATTCAGAGCTCTATCAATGATCATTAATACATGACCTTCGACCTTGCCCTCCTGAATTAGCCCCAAAGACTTATCGGTTTGAGCACCGTTTCCTTTCGCACGGTAATAAAATGTGTGACCAGAAAGCTCACAGTTATGCTCAATCAGCTCCGCGATATCATCGCGGAACTGCTCTTTCATTTTCTCCAGAATTGAAGACATAGTTAACCTCTACTAGTAAGTATTGTTTTTGGTTAACGCACCGTCTCCTGTAAAGCTTGCTGAAAAAGTAACAGTTTCTTCAGCTGAAGCATCAATGGTTAGCTCATCAATACGAACATTGCCCGCAAACTCTGGAGGGGTAGCCCCACCAGACCCACCCGGAAAATACTGAAGAGCAATAATCTCCCCTTCTTCCAGCTGAACTTGTCCAGGATCGTCGTTAGAATATCGGCCTTCAATAGAGCCCGACCATTCCTTGCTCAAGTTCTCCGTACGATTGTCACAGCTTCCGAATGTTTTAAACGAACTGTTGTTAGCAGTACGAGTAATACTAATCGCAGTAACTTCCGCAACGGTCTGAGCGCCGCCGCCATCATTAATAATAACTTCGCCTTCACAGCCTCGATACGTCGTCATAATAAAACTCCATCAAAGGGAACCCCGCGTTAGCGGGGCTTTGCATCTGCTTCACAGCAGTTGCGTTAATAGAAAACCTTTCGGTCGGCCAAAAAAAAGCCCGCGTTATGCGGGCTCAAAATTAAATCAGTGTTTCCGGATCGGTATGATTTACCTTAAAGTGAATGTCATAACGCAGGAGCCTTGCGGCGAACAGTTGTTCAGACATCTCCTTAGCTGAGCTAGATCCCCGGTACTGGATAAGCGTGCTTGTATCATCAAACCCAAGCTTTGGAGAATTTGCGATGGCTTTCTCAACCTGAACGCACACTCGATCAAGCTCGTCTTCATAGCCGTCATTTAAATTGGTATAAACCTCGATCGCCAAGACCTGAACGCTTTCATATTTGCTGCAGCCTGTGATAAAGGACTGTTCAGGTGTGTCATCTTGGGTATGGATATTAATAGCCGGAAATTGGCTATCAGCTCCGGAGTGAATATCTTCTTTTTGGAAGGCTTTAACGCGACCTTGAGTTATATTTGCGACATTTACTATCGCAGCTAAATCCGGATAGTTTTTTAAAATTGACTGAGCAGAATCACGGATTTGTTTGCGAACGTGAGCCATCAATGTACTCCAATATAAATCTGACAGCGCCCTGCTCATCAACAGGACCTCTGTCTAAAATTCTGTAATTACCGGTTATATACCAAGCGCCATCGCCTTGCTTTTGCACGACGGTAAATAAATCATCTTGACGAGGTACGTTTTCGAAATCCGAATAGCGACATTCGAACATTGTTTCGCGGCTACTGAAGGCAACATCACCATCAATCGAAAGATCTTCATGCTCCTTATCAAAATAGCCGAATATTCGTTCATCGTTCTTACCTTGGTCTTGAAACTTGAACGTCACCCACTGACCGTGAGTCTTCAGCATTTCAATAAAGGCGTCGTCTTTGCAAGCCTCAAAGTCCGATTCAAAATCGTCTTCGACCCAAGTTGTACCCATGACTTATTTTAAATACTCTTCAATTGGTCCGATAAACTGAGCCTGGCCAAGTGTGCGTTTCAGATCCGCTCCGGAAATATGCGTATCATATTTCAAGCGACTGACTCGACTAATCAAGTCCGCCGTTGCTTCAAAGCAATACACACGGCTTTTTGAATTTAGCTTTTGGTTCTTGGTCCAGTTGCCAAAGTACTTCCAAAAGAACCACCCAATAACGCCTTTGTAATCGTATTTTTTGCCACTGTGCAAAAACAACCAATCTTGAAATTGTTGCTCGCTCGCTCCAAGTGGGTAAACCTCAATCATGCGACCCTTGTAGTCTTTCTGATTCGCTCGACCGAAATTACCTCGGACTTCAGACGAATCGAACATCACATCCTTATAAAGCACGGCTGAATGAGTGATATCTGAGCCGGTAACTTTCGCAATGCACTTGCTAATGAAGCTGTCGTTTTTTCTGAAAAGGACTACTTTTATGGTCATTAGGAAATCTCACTTAAAATATAATCACGGATCGTGACGCCTGCAGTCACCTCGTTATCTAACCAAGGATCATTCGCGGCCTGAAGATCAAAAGAAAACTGTGGTGAACCAGAAGCCTCGTATGCGGACATTGAAGCGCTGTGTAGGACAAGAAACTGGCCACCGGTAATAAAGGCTTCGGCTTTTTCCATTCCCGTCGCTACCAATAAATTCAAAACTGCTGCTTCAAGGAAGATCCTGACAGTGGCTCGGCGAGTCTTAAGCAGCTTCATTTGTTCGCGCGGCGTATAAACTCTGTGAAAGTCAAAACTTTCTTCACACTCTGAGCCGTCTTCCCAATAGTGCGTAACCGTGCCCAGTTGCTCCACAATCATCCCGGTCTCTTCATCAAAGATGTAGGTGTAATCCGCCTTACAAATAAGCACTTCATGTTCGGGATCGGCATAAAACCTCTCCGACATAATGGTGCCCTTAACAATCGTTTCTTCAGGGTAAGAATTTAGTATCAAATCTTTTCTGAAAGAAAAGCATTGAGGCACCTCATCTTCCGAAGACTCGGCGATAATTACATGAGAAAATATTCTTAAATCCATCTTTGAACCTTTAATACTGACCAATGGACAGTTGCGGTGACGCCATTTGTTTGAGGCCTAAATCGGAACACGAAATCGTGGCTACCAGCCGGGAGCTCGCCTTCCCACTCAAGCGTTCTAGTATATTCTTGGTTTGTACCTGACCCGTTTATGGAGGCTCCTGCAGAATCTTTAAACTCAGCCCTCATGGTTCGGACCACGTTGTTGTCAATAATTAGCTCTGCAATGAAATCGCTATTAGTCGCGTTAAGAGAGCAGTCCATAGGTACCTTGACTTCATATTTGGCAGTATGTGCCAAGATAAAAGTCTCGCTATGGCGTACTCCTGAAGCCGCTGCATTGCTCGCATTGTTTTGTGTGGTGGCGTTTACGTCGCTTGAGTGTCGATCAAGGTATCGCTGGACCCCATAACGCTGGCTAGACATGGTAGTTAATTCTCACCTGGCCAGTGGCGCTAAAGTTGTCGATTGCGTAAGCGCCATAAGTCAGCCGGTGATTTCCGTGCGACATCGGTGGCAGATCTAGGCCGTCGCCCGATTGATATTCAGCACCGTTGATCTCAGCCGTGCCTTCCAAAACCATAATCGATCCATGTAGAAAACCTGCTGGGATCGTGAAATCAGATGTGATGACAGAATCATTACTAGCAACTTGACGGCTTTCGCCCTCTTTGCAATCAACTTCTGTCCCAACTACTAAGTACGAGCTGCCATCGGCTGTTGTCGGATTGCTAGCTATAACATTCCCAAGCTCGTCTGTGACATTAATTCTATAAAAAGTAACCAGATCTGAACCGTCATTGTTCACGTCGTCACAACGTGGAATGACATTAATATTGCTATCTGGAATCGGTCCAACATCCCCAACTGGAATTTGCTGCGTACCGCCGGGTTGGTCAAAAAAGGTATAGGTAACAGATCCGTCGGTTTCATCTACGTTGACTTCGAGCCAATAGACGTTGCCGGCAGAATCTTGGACAAATAAAGAACTAAGTTCTTTAATGTTGTCCAGAGCTTCACCAATAGCGTTCTCAACACTGTAAGGAACTTGATAGACCATAAGACATCAGGGGAGAGTTACCCCTCCCCTGTTTTCCTAATTTAATACTTCAGGTAATTACTCAGAGACAGTGAACGAAGCCACCGCGTTAACACCAACACCAAAAATTAGTGGTGCCGCTTGAGTTAACATGCAAAGACCTGAAGGGTCTTTTTCCATCCAAGCTTTAGGGAAACGCTCAACCGCTTCTAAAGACTCGAAGTCTTTTACGATGCCGTATGCACGCTGGCCATTTAGTTCTTGACGGTTAATAACCATCACAGCATTGCTTGGGAAGAACTTCTGAGCATCGCCAGCTTCATCAATGTAGCTGCCGTCGTAGACCCAAAAATCGAATCCACCAAGCTGGCCTTTGTTTAGCTGCAACTCGGCAACCTCTGGGCTTAGGGTCAATGTGCCTTCGGTACCGCTTCGGCGATCCATCAATGCGCGAGTTTCTTCATGCTTCTGAAGAATTTTCCAAGCATCACGACCCATTAGGACGATAGTGCCTCCCGCTCCGATCAGATTGAGAATAGCCCCACTGGCATCTTCCAAATCTTGAAACGGATGAGCAGCCGCATCCCAAACTTTGTTGCCCAAGGCAAGCGATGAGTCACGACCAAAGTCAACTTCGACTTTTGGATAGTCTTCACCCTCGATGGTGTATTTGCCTTCCCAAAGGAACTTGGCAGCCATCCACTCTTCTGTTCGTGAGATCTCGCGATCATGGTCATCGAACAACTCTGTTTGCTGATCGTCAAATCGATCTTGAGGGCTTAGCTCTCCATTAATCGCTTCGCCAACTTTCCTTTTTGTTGTGGTGCAAGGCTGAACAACGTCCTTCACCTTGATATAAGCAGGCGTTACAACCTGAGTGCTGCGACCATCTTTCTTGCGAACTTTACCTTGTACGCAAGGGCTAACAAATGGCGCAAGCTTGCGACCTTTGCTTATTTTGTCGATGGCAATATGCTCGCTATCTGAAAAGAAAAGGTTTGGAAAGAATGCGTTAAGCAAAAACGTCGTATCCGCGCCTGATTCGTTACGAATGCCGATAAGCTCAGCGGTAGAAAAAATATCCATGATATGTCTCCAGTAAAAGAAACCCAGATGGGCTTGCGCCTGCTTACCAGCAGTCGCGGGATTAAAATTAAGTTAAAAAAAAGCCCGCATTAAGCGGGCTTTTTGGGGTATTACTAACTGCTAGATGCTATTAGCAGTGCTTCTTCAAAAAGATACCTTTTTGACGTAGCTGATCTTTGACGGTGGCCAATGTTCCGCCATTCAACTCAACAACTTCTTCGTTGAACTCGCCGGAAACAAACACTGACATTTCTATCGCATCTGCCTCAGCAGTGGTATCAATATCAAAGGGCGCAATTGCGTAAGCATCGCCAGTCTCGTCCTGACTCAACTCACCAGAGTTGAGATAAAGCACCTCGCCACGTTTAATATCCAATCCCTCAAGAATCGGATGAGCTTGCGTCACGTGAGGTCCGCAACCCTTAAGCTCGTCTTCGTTGTACTCTTCAACCACGATCGGTTGACCATTGCAGCATGTATTCATGGTATTTCTCCGTTAAACTTTCAGTTTGTTTAAACTAAGTAAGTCTTCACCAAGATAGCGGAGCTATCGGCGGTTCTTAGCTCGTGCAGCGGCTCTTGAAGCGCGCGATTGGGTTTCGCTATCAACCTGACTATCTTCCAGATCAAGGCCATCAAGCTCGTCAACTAGCTCATTCTCAGCTGGTTTTTTCTCGGGGTTTTTAGGGGAAGCAGCCAAGGCCTTGTCAACATCTTCCACGGTCATGGAGTTAACATTGGCTAGCTCGCGCGCAAGGTCTTCTCGACCCTTAGCGTTATCCAAATCCATAATTTTACCGAATCGCTCGGTGGCTTCTTTTGAGGCGGCTGCAACCGCTTCGCTCATTTGTGACTCATGGTCAGCTACACTGATAGTGTCCATATCGACGCTCTCCGCTTGTTGAGGCGGGTCACCGCCCTCATTGGTTGTCCCTGGTTTATTCAGGGGGTTAGAATTTGTTTTCTTAGATTTACCTGCGCTAGCAAACACTGCGGTTTTCACCCACTTCGGTGCATCAAATTTGTCTAAATCAACACTCGCCACCGCTTGCAAGCCTTCACGAACCTGGGTTGCTAGACCTAGCTCAACGGCTTCATCCGCATTGATCCAACGATCTTCTTCGCCGATCAAAGCCATGCGACCCTCTTCATCCAACCCAGATCGCTCGTAGGAATCTGCAACTATCTTGTCAAAGAACTCCATTTCCTGAAGGAAGCTTCTAGCGTCGTCAGAGTTTCCGTAGGTACCCGCCATTGGCTTGTGAGTCATCAGCGCGCCATTCTTAGCAATGATTCGCTCATCGCCAGCCATAAAAATCACCGATGCAATACTCGCCGCAATAGAGTCACAATAAGTGGTCACAGAGCCCTCGTATTGCAAAAGCATGTTGTAAATCGCGATACCATCGCTAACAAAACCGCCGCCACTTGAGATATGAACCTCAACGGGGGCACCGTTTGCGTTATCAAGATCCCATTTCATATCAGACTGTTGGTATCCATCCCACCATCCAATATCGTCAAAAATGAAAATTTTGCATGGGCTGCCGTTAACACTATTCTGAAACTTAATGGAATTCTTTCGCTCGTTATTCATTTGGTACCTCTACGATGGGTTGTCTCTCTAGGTCCTCAATTGTGGATAGACCAAGGTCCTGCATACGATTTTTTTCAAACGCCCTTTGATCCAACAGCTCGTCAAAATCACGACCCAAATCAGCTGCCTCTTGAGTGTGAGTTGTTCTAAATGTTCTAAGATTATTTTCTGCAGCCTGGCTAGATTTAAGTGGATCGATCTCGCCTTTTCCTGGTGACATCCAAGATGCTTTGGACCACGCTTCTGGAAAATCAGCGAACCTTGCAACGCTCGCATCCGGGTAACCGGAAACGAAATCAAGATCTTCTTCGAGCCACAAAAAATAAATTTCACTGGCCAATTTTGCTGGGCAAGATGATTTAAAATTCTCGAAGCGTTTCCAAGACTCGATCATCGCCGTTCTCGCACTTGCATAAGACGTTTTCGAGAAGTCTCGGCTAATCTGTTCATAAGACGGTCCAGAACCTGCAGCGATCTCTCTAAGCTGAGCATCGGTAAACGTTCCGTAAACTGAATTTGGAGCTTCTGACTTAACAATATTTAGCTTTTCACCTGTGGCCAAATGCGCAATCTTCGACCCGTTAAGCTTTATACCGCCAGTGGCTTTATCAAACTCGGCCAGGTTATACATAAAACTTTCGTATGGAGTCAGCTCATCTTCGTCCGGACCGCCCAAAGCGGCAAAAGCTTCCGTGCTAGGAAGATCCGATTGAATCACAGCAGCAAACATCGCCTGCGCAATGGCTCTCTCAGATTCAGTGATTTTATAGTTGTCCAGAAGCTTAAACTGCTGAACTATCGAAGCAAAAATGCTACGCCCGCGACGCTGTTCTGGCCGCTCCTGATCATAAATGTGAATAACTTGCTTTCTTCCACGCCTGTTAACGCGCGGAATAAAACGCCATTCTGGAGTTCCTGACGCCGATGGGTGAGTTGTCTGAACCCAATAGCCTATTACTTGGCCGTTTTTATTCAGCTGAATGCCATCAACAATGGATTTATCATTCTTTCTATTCTTCGGGGTGCTAACTCTTTCAGGCTCTATGAACTGAACTTTAAGTCGATATCGGCTGCCAGCTTGATATCTCACCAAAGCGAAACACTCGCCTGTGGTGATTGTGCTATAAACCGCTTGCTTAAGCAGCTCTGCGAAAGTATTTTGCCGATAAAAGTCAGGCGAGTACTGAGAGCTTTCAGCCCAAGAGTTAAATCTTGCTTTAATATTTCTAGAAAGATCGTGAGCCCACTTAAAGTCGCGACCCAAAAGCTGATAATTTATTTGAGGGCTTACTTTGAAAAAATGACCAACACTGTTGTCGATGTAGGTATTGGTCACCGACTGAGCATAACCATTGTTTCTAACAAGATCGCGCACACGCGCAGTCATCTTATTTTTAAACTTGTTTAGATCTAAATCCGCCGACTGCAGTCTCGGGTTCCAACCCTGCATAGTCCTTTCATGACTATCACCCGCACGGAAATAATTCTGCGGCATAGAGGACTTTTTCGCGGCAATGGTTTTTTCCATCAAGCGCTTACGCTCCGGATCAACATTCTTGGCCTTTTTGACTGTAATATTAGCAACCATACCTTATGCCCATTGGGCCTCGTCTTGATTTCTTTTTACAGCCACATTGCTTTTCTAGCGTATCAATTTCATTCTTTAAAAGTCGCAAGTTGGTCTCAGTAACCGCCCCATAAGTGATAGTTCTGTCCCTATACTTCACCATGGTTTTTGTCTTGCCTTGTAGAGCTTTGAAGTAGCTCGCTTTCATTTCGGCAAGTAGTGTTTGGCAATCAGCCTGAGATAAAGCCATTATCGATCCAAGTCATCTAAAAACTTTTCAAGAGCGGTCGTTTCCACCCTTATTGAAATATCAACCTCCACAAATTCCGAGTCGATATCGCTGACATCGACATCAGCCAGCTTACCGTTCTGGTAAACTCGAACATCGATGCTGTCTTTGGTCGCCGTGATTGGATCACCGGCTACAATTCTTACTTTGGTATCTGTCATCCGTTCATGCTCTTGCCGATATCAGCAAGAGACCTTTTCTTTTTCTTTGGTTTTTGTTGCTGGCCTTCGCCCGAGATCACGTATGGGTTTTCCAAATAGTGACGCGCGAATGCCGGTGGATTATCCCAATCGATGTTCTCGCCCTTCAGATACAAATATCCGGCCTTGCAGTAGTAAGCCAAATCAAACGCTTCGTTTTGCGCCTTACCCGGTTTGACCCAGCCTTTTTCAAGCCTGGTCTCTGCAGTTAGCTCTCGATAAAACCATTCTGGCAGCCAGTCCGGAAAATGGATAAATCCAGCGCCAGGTTCTGTTCGTCCAAGGTCATTGAAGACCATGTCTTTTAGAACGTTAGAATTCAGCATCAACACAGGAATCTCACCTCGAGCTGTGGCCTTCCTGTCTTTACGTTTCGAATCTGGGTGACTAACAGAGACCCTAGGTGCTGTTTTCCTAGGATCGCCTTTTACAAGATAGAAATTTGTGTGCTTACGCTTAGATCGCAAGTGCCTAAAAAACGAATACGCTTTCTCGGTAGTTGTTTCACCTTTGTCGGCGTCTTTAGCGTAACCACCCGAGTCACATAGGATCAGCCTTGGCTTCATCCTGAAAGAATCGTCAGCCTCCAATGGATAGCTTTTATCAATCGCCATGCGCTCCAGTATCATCCAGTCTTCTTCATAAGAAGCCGGGTTAATTGGCAGCGGGTGATCATCTTCACCTTTTCGATCAGATTCCCGAATTGAAAACCTATCAAGCAACCAACGCTCGCCTCGAGCACCTATCGCTTCAGCCTGAACAACAAATCGGTTGGCTTGGATATCTATGGCCATGATTACAAAAAGAGCTCCGATAGGAACCTTGCCCTTTGGCAAATCTTCCGAGCGATCAAGAAACTCTTCCGGAATAAGATCTTCAGATCTTGACTGAACAACATGAACCTCGCCTCGGTTAATGTTGGCTGCCGTTTTTAACTGCGTCTCGTCGCCAGACTCATCAAAGATTTTCTGAGCATTTAGCTGATCAACCACTTGGCTAGACCATGTTTGAAAACAGGCCATGACGCCCCGAAACCAATAACTATCGGTATCGGATAAAATTAAATCTCCGGATACTTTGCCCTTCTTTATCTGCTGGCCTTCACCGAGCCAAATACCAGCATTATTCATCGCTCTTTTTTCGCGATGCTGATGTTTGTGTTCGCAATGGGGACATTGAAGCTGCGCGGATTGACCGCACTCCAAAATGATATCGCTCTTTTCCCAAACAAGATGTTTAAAGTCGGGAATAAAAAACTCGTTGCAGTTTGAGCAGGGCACATACCACATCTTTCGGGTACCCTGGCGATAGAGCTCCATGATGCCGCCGACTGCCGGCGCGTCGTGTGGAGACTCGGGTTCCCATTTTGGCTCAATCAAATCTCTATTTGGCGACGACTCTACGATCGTCATCCCACGGCTCATAAACGTAATCGCACGTTTTTTCGCGAGCTGAAATAAATCACCGTCCAACCTTTGGTGCATCTCCGGAGCGTCATACTCCGTAAGCATTATGAACCTATATTCCTTGCCTCGTAATCCACCAACAGTTGGCCAAGCTAGTTTTACCCTGGCACCTGTTGAATATCGTTTATAGTAAACAACATCATCCGATTTCTTGCCCGTGAGCAATCCCCTTATTGCCGGGTTGCCCTCGTTAATCTTAGACAATCTATCCTTTGCCCAGTCAGACACAAAGCTCTCGGTCGGACCAAAAAACATCATTGACGACGGATCTACCTTTATTCCGTAGGTTATTCCGTTATCAATTAGCGCTTGAGTTTTAGCAGAACGTGCCGGGCCCACAAAAGCAAGCCCGCTATAATTTCGATCAGTAATGGCGTTGGCCGGTTCAATCATATATGGAGCAACTTCATTACTCCAATCTTCACCATTTACCACCACATATTTTTCTGCGGCTTCCGATACTGTTAATCTCTCAGGCGGTCTAAAAAACTGTGAACAATCATTCAACAAAGCCCAGGGATTTGCATACTCGCTTGGTTTCATTCTCTAGTGTCTTCAACTTATTCTCTGTCCAGCGTTCCAGCATTTGTACATCTTGTGGATCTGCACCGGTGTCCCGTTCATAAGCGTCAGGCAATACGAGCAAACTATCTCGAATGATTTCGATCAGGGTGAACATAGCCTCCGAAACATCGGAAGCAGGTAGAAGCTGTTGCCTCCTGATGAGAACATCATCCTTCTTATGCTCTGAATCAAAATAGTGTTTTCGCTCTTGATGGCTAGTGAACTCCATTCCCTGGTATTCATCTATCACCGGAGAGCGCTTCTTCCCTTGAGCATCTTGGCAGTATGCTGCCACTGATTCTTTGAGAAGATACTTTTTCGATTTTGGATTTTTCTGCAGGACACCAGTGCTAGTGAGCTGCGTTATACGGGCCGGAGTTAAACTAAGCCACTCCGCTAATTCTTTACCAGAAACCTCTTGAGGCTTTTTCTGCGCCATCCTATCCCCATTTAAATTAAGCGGAGTTTTGGATCAAAAAATTGGCAGATTTCGGGATGGTGCTCGGCAGCGCGGTCGGTAAATATATTCTCAGTAGTACCTTTTTGTTCTAAGGAGAATATTTTTTTATTTACCACACCGAACTCCTGGATGGGTCTAAATGCCCAGCCTGTTTCTGAATATCCTGTTGAACGACTTGTTGAACCGCACACCAAACTGATTATCCGCTATCTGATCAACGTACCGCTTATTGATCTGCGATCCTATTGATAGGGTTTTCAGCGTAATGGTTGGTTCTCGAACAAATCTGCCTAGCGCGTTTCTTCCACCCCCAGACGGAACAAAGTCCTTTTGGTATCGGCCAGAAGCCTTGACGTTACCGCCGGAGACCTTGAAGGCGCGCTTAATAATCTTTTTTTTGCGATTTATCGTCACGGTAACCATCTGTTCTCGGCTACTGGTCCGACGCTTAAATCCTGTCTTAAACTGAGAAAAAGGCGAGGTGTTTCTTGAGCCTGTGATCTCAGCAATCAAAGTGTTCGGCCTGGCTTTCTTAGTGACTACCAAACCGCCCTTGCTAGTGAATCTTGTTCCAACGGCTGAAGCCTTAATACTGGTTTCGTTTCGAATGCCGATGGCAACGTCAGTTCTCACCCCCCTAGCCGCTTCGTTTAGGGCTTGGGATGAAACACTGGGAATTAGTCTTTTTTGTGCTCGAGTTAAGAACTTATCAACGTTCCTGAGATCCGTCGTTACTATCACTTGTGGCATTGCAGTTCTCGCATGTCAGTGAACTCGAAACGCTATCGCACTTAAATTGACAAGCCAATAGATCTATTTTGTAGGCCGACTTAAAGGCCTTCTTAATCGCTTTAGATGACGCAACAAAGTCATCGCCCGCCAACTTCTTTGCTAAGGAGTCAGCTAACAAGGCTTCTTTATCAATAAAATATAAGCACAAAAGCACGGCTTTTCTGGCTCCAGATAACGAGTCATATCCACCGAGCTTATCAGTCAGAACGCTATGAGCCTCAACGAAATATGCTCGCAAGGAATAAAGAGCGAAGTCTTTCGCGCTAAGCCGCTGCTCTTGATCAATGAACTCGCTTGAACTTCTTCCAACGATTTCTTGCCCCATAAAAACAGGAGCTTCACCGGTCAGATCCCATTCCAACGGAGCAAGACCTCTAGCCGAGGCGACGAATTGTGCAGCAAATTTTATAAACATTAAGGGTTAACGTGCTTCTCAATTGCTTCATCAGCAACATGATTGAGGCAGTTGGATGACTCACCGGACCAGAACCCAGCGTCAGTGCCCAGCATGATTAAAGCGGAAGCAATGGCCGCTACCGCACTTCTACGAAGTGAGAAATCGTGGTTGGTCGATAGTTCATGACGAAGCTCTTTGATGGTGCCCTTAACACTTGCAGGCGCTGGCACCTTATCTTCTTTAGGCTTCATAACCCAAGGAAGCACAAACTCTTTTGCTAAACCGATTGCTAAGCTAACTTTACTCATAATCTTTCCCCTCGCTGGCGTCGCGTTCCATTCTTTCAAGTTTGGCGCGATTTACTTTGATGGTGTAATAACTACCAATGATGGCCATGATTACAGCGACAAGGGCTAATGATCCGGGAAGATCTAGCGACGCAATGCCGTCATAAAACCAGCCATAAATACCAGCAAAGAACGCTGATACATTAATTGTTCCACTTGTTCCGGTATTCATATTGAGCTGATAACCCACTTGACTTGAAAACCTTCATCCATCCAATCCTTGATAATCGCTTGAAGTTCGCGATCCGCTCTTCCGTAAACTGTTCCATTGCCATCGCTGTTGTAAGCCGTCAAAGGACAACCTTCGGTGTCATCAACATCATTCCCACCGTGAGCTCTCACCCCCGTGAATTCAACACCAAAGCGATAGACCTTCTGATCTTCCGCGTTAAACAAAAGAATCATTTCGCGCTTAAAGCGATGACTATAGGTAATGGCTACATCGTAAACACCTTCTGGAATGCAAGTATTCGCTGGGATCTTAACGCCCATTGGTCTACCAACATCTTCAAGCACAAAGCAAAATCTCTCATCCTTGCCCTGCACAAATAGATCACTATCAGTGTGGTCCTTTTTGTACTCTCGGATTTGGTTGATGAATCTTGTTTTCAAGATATGCTCCAGTGTTCATGGTGTTTTTCTGACCCAAATAAAAAAGGCCCCGAACGTTTCCGAACGAGGCCTTACATAAGGGATCACAATGTCTAAGTCACATAGGCAACTTTGCCATCATGGGAAAACACTATACAAACGCACGGTCATAAGTCGTAGTGTCATAACTCACCGTTCGTCGGATATGTCAAACTCCTCCCCGTAAACATGTTTACACTCAGCATACAGGCAGCCAACCAAATAAATAGCGATCGCGATGAACTTCTGGCCCGGCTCCATATTGGTCAACTTCATATTCATGCCCATCTCTTCATTGGACTTCTTTAATATCTTTTTCATTTCTTCAACGTCGAACTCATCCATTTGACCAATGATATTGTTCACGTCGTTCTTAGTTAAATCAGTCTTCATCGAGTGGGCATACTTGTTCCTAAGCTTATCGATTGATCTAAGAACAGGAATAAGGCGATTATTAAGCCCAATAGCTGCAGACAGCTTTACAGTTGACATAAAGCTGAGACGAAGCTCTCGGTAGATAGACCTATCCTTCATAAGTGATTCGTTGAGTGCATGAAGATATTTTTCAATTATCACATGGCTCTTCAGAACCATACCCATATCATCTTCACTCTCCATCATCTGCATGAGAGTCTTGTTGATGGGCATCTATTCAAATCCCTCTAAATATATCTGAGCATCCGGAGAGCTCACATGGGGCTGATTAAGGAACGTCGAATAAGTAATGAAACCCTCGTTCTCAAGATCTACTGAACGATCGAGCAATAGCTCATCAATCTCAGCAGTAGTTGTCACCCCCCAGAAGTTATCATCAACTGCTAGGCCCGAGGTTCCTTTCTCATATCTAATGGCGTAGAAACTAAAAGACTCAGACTCACTGTAGTTGTAGAAGCTGTTGTTCACTATTGTCGCGCTCTGATCGTTATCACTATCGCTGATGGTAAATCCAAAGACCTGGTTGCCGCTCACCTGGTTAAAAAAGAAAACATTGTTCTCAATCGTCATAGTGCCTTCGCCTGAAAGCTGAACCTTAAAGGGTGACGAGTTGACGAATATGTTCCCAGATATCTCACTATTAAAATTGGGTCGGTTTATAGAATAAGGAAGCGATCCAGCAAACTTTGAGTTCTTAAGTGAATAGCTACCACCAGAAGCATCACCCCCAAAAGGTGTTCCCTCATAAAAGCGGGCATACTCAATAGTAAAGAAAGACCCATCGCCCGGATCAGGATTGTGAAAGCCAAAGCCTTCAATGTTGGTTCCTATAAATTCAATCGGATCATTTGCGGTACCCACTGCGGAAAGCGTGCCTACGATCGTCAGACAACATCCGTAAACTTGAACACCCGGCTCAATAGTTAAAGTAGATGATGAATCAACCTGCACTTCGGAAGTTATCTCATAAGGAGAGTTAGCCTTTGTCCATGTCTGGTTGGACGAAATAATTCCACTCACCTGGGTTCTTTCAGCGCTAGCTTCTAGCTCCGGAAGGATTATATTGAAGCGCTGAGTATCAAAAGTAAATCCATCGATAGTGACAGTATCACCACTTAAAAGCTCATCAACGGTTTCCTGGTCAACCCCACCGTCAGAATCATCACCTGAGCAAGAGATAAGAAAGGCGCTATAAAGCGCCACCAAACTGATTGTTATGCGTTTCTGAATAGACATGAGCCCGCCTGATATTGTTTTTGTTATCAAGGCAGGCTAGTCCCCAATTAGGTCAGCTGTCAATCATGCAATGAGCTTTTTCTTGATATCCCTCACACTTTCCGCGTCCCTTTCATCCTTGTGCAGCTTCTCCAAGCATTCCTTGTAATACGGAGCCATAAAGTTATTCGCTTGCGTTTCAAGACGGGTAATATCATTCCGGATATCTTCGAACCATTTGTTCCACGTGGAAGGCCTATCGGTCTTATACCAGTTCTCAGCAACACCCAAAGCGGTAGCGATGACTTGCTTGTCGTCCTCAACCGAGGTCTGAAAAGCTCGAGTATAGAAAAGTGTTAGTTTAATCAGATCTGGAATCTTATCGAGAGTACCCTGGCGCAAATTCTTTTTAAGGTTTCGTGACCAGTGTTGAACCCTAAGCTTTCTCTCTATCTCACCAACGTCGCACCCCCATTCCTTGTAAGCACTATCGGTATATAAAAACATTAGCAAGTAAGAGAGAACCGGGTCTTCTTCTCTGAGCTTATCAATCCCGGACTTGATTGGAGCAGCTGCCCAGTCGTGTAGTTCTTTGTTTGCGCGAGCAGCAACCTTATCACCCCCGCCTTCACCACTAGAAGTAGTTTCATCAAACGCCATAGAAAATAGCTTGTGTTCAGTGTTCATTTAGAGTTCCCCCAATTTCAACCACGTCACAATAAAAACGGTCCCCGCTTTCTGATTCTACCGCCGACAGCGCTGCCTCTTTGCTTGGATGGAAGTGATTGGAGCAAGCAACCCATCCATCTTTACCTACAAAAATATTTACCCAGCCCGCTTCTTTGATTAAAAAAATATCATCGTGACAAGTTGAGCCACCCTTTCTCCCAAGGGCGTTCACCGAATAGATAACTTCTCCAAACTTCTCACTCTCTACCGCAACCACAACTGGCTTATTTTCCCCGTGATGTATGAGCTTTGAATCAACACAAAGCACCCTTCCTTCAAGGCCACCTCTTGTTACTATCTGCGCCCCTACTTCAAGGCTCTCAAGATCGATTGCGACTTTCATTATTAGTCTCCCAGGTTTTTCTTATAATGTTTTCTTGCTGCGCCTAGAGCCTCTTTACCCATACCATAGATTCCAAGCTGCTCTCTTTCTTCACCTTCTTTCTCTGGTCCGTAAACGTGATAAACCGGACCTGGCTTGACGAACAAATAACCGAGATCAACCAATTCGTCATAACCCAACTTCTCTGTGCTCAACTTCCAAACTCTCCAAACTAAACTTTATGTACTCATCACCCTTTTTAACGTCGATCTTTTCAGAGCTAACTTTGTAAATGATCTTGTCGTTGAACTTATTCCTAAGAGCCAACGTATCTTGAAACGGCTTAACGAAGTTATCTGCATCGCAATTGCAGTTTGATACTCCGAACTCAATCACCAGCCTCAGCTTTCCACGTGGAACCTTTATTCGAGGCATCAGGTAGAAAAGGTCGTGATCATATTGTTTCCGCTCTTTTGTCTTTGCTATCTGACCCTTCTTTACGCAGTAACTCTGATTAACTGAAAATGCTTTAAGCTCTATTCGTTGCATTTACTAAACCGGGGCCACCGACTTTCTTCTCAAGATATCGTTCAGAGATGCAGCAGGCTTGTTGTATCCAGGCAACTCGTCTCGACACTCCTGCTCAGTACCTCTAAAAACGATACGACCATTCGGGCTCTGAATGCCCCAACCAAGATCTGTCAATTTAACTTTATGCTTTCTCTTTCCGCTCATCTTCACCCCCCGTTTGCACATGGCAAAACAATGGCATTTTGAAAGCGTCTAGGGATTACTCCCGCGTCACACGCCTTCAAGAAACTCATAACAAACATGAAATAGTGAAGCTCAGTAAGATCCAAAAATCTCTGCTGCTCTTCTTTGTAAGTAACCACAAAAACGCCCGGTTCAAGATCAATCTTCATTCCAATTTCACTAGCCATTTCCTGAATTTCTAAAAAGGCTGCGATATCTTTGGTTTGGCTCATAGCTAAATCACCCCCTCATCAATTTCAATATCAAACCAGTTGTGTAAGAACTCGACGATCGACTCTTGAGTGCCATACTTCTTTTCGAAAGCTGGCTGGTTTTCATGAACGCTGTCTTTGCATCCATAATCATGATGCTGACCACAAAGTGGTATCACCTTTGAGTGAGCATTTGGTTTTGTTCTTCCATCTGTGTGGTGCAATAGAATCTGGTGGCTTATCAATCCGTCGAACCAGCAAGCAAAACATCCGAAGGACGCAATCAGATCCATGTGTTTTTTTTCTTGAGCGGTCGGAGTTCTGCCTTTCATTGATCGCGCTCCATTGACTCTTTAACTAGTTTTTGGGAATAGTGAAGAAGTTCGCCACTACTTCTAAGATCCACCCCCGACTCAGCCTGAGTTCTTTGAATCTGCATTAGGTACTTGGCCATTTGCTTTTTGGTAAACGCGGAAGTAACTCTGATTTCATCCATAGCAACAAGCATTTGCTCATAACTAAGGGAGGCCTCAAGTGAGGAGATTAGAAAATCGAATGATTCGCTCTTAGCTCTAAGCATAGGAACCCCAAACAAGTACTTACACTCTCGCTTAACCTCTAGCGCGCTCTGACCTGTTTGATCACCAATCGCCTGGTACCACATATGACTCAACGCATTCATCGACAAGCTGCGCTTCTCCGTAGCTTCACCCCAAGTAACAAGCAAAGGTTTATCCAGCTGCTTCGATAATTGGACAGCAAGCTTGTTTATATCTGGAATGCAATTCAGCTCTAGTTCTGGCATTAGGACCTTTCCCCTGTGGCCAGCATTCGATTCAAATGATCTTCAAGCTCTTTTCGATAGTTGATCAAAGACTCGCCTGTTTGCGGCCTTCGAAACTCGATATCATGTTTCTTCAAATGGCTTGAAAGGTCTTGCCAGGCAACTCGTGACGTTTCCTTGTCTGTGATTCTTAGGAATTCAGGTAGCTTCGCCCAGTCAGGTTTAAAGGCAGCGCTAGAAGCTGGTGAAGAAGTTGTTGCTGGGGCTGATTCGATTCCCAGTCTCTTACTAAGCCACCCTTCATTCACACCCTGCCAGCCTGCTAGGACGGTTTCGTCAATAACCTTGGTAGGAG
Organism: Pseudomonadales bacterium; assembly: GCA_965223975.1. Classification (GTDB taxonomy): domain Bacteria; phylum Pseudomonadota; class Gammaproteobacteria; order Pseudomonadales; family JBECKS01; genus JBECKS01. The sequence continues at coordinate 8,800 of CBDCYA010000002.1, read as the reverse complement.
TGATACCTAGTCCAACCGAAGCCTTAAGAGCCTCATCAATAGATTGATCGAAAGCACGCTGAGTTAGTTTGGCCTTTTTGCCAATACGATGAGTTATGAATGACTCAAGGCTCTCTCTGTCAATTGCCGCTTCTAATCCTTTAGAAATATCAATCTCTTTATATTTTAGATTCCCTTTTAGATTCTTTTTAGATTTATGTGCCGTTTTTGGTACTGCCCCAGTGTCATTTTCGGGACTGGTTGAAGTATTACTTTCGGGACCGGTGTTGTTTTTGGTACTGGTCCCGCTTTCGGTACTGGTCTGTGGAGAACTATCAGAATCGCTTTCTTGTGGAGTGGTACCAATATAGGTACTGGTGTTCAATTTGTATTGGGTTGAGGTGCCTGACGACTTTTTCTTGGTAATAACACCCAGCGCCTCAAGCTCTTTCAAAGCCGCCATGACGGTTTTTCTGTCCAGGTGGGTGCGACGGCAAATGTAGCTGATAGATGGGTTACACTGACCATTAGACTCGTTGTGGCAATTAGCCAGAGCTAACAGAGCCAGCTTCTGAGAGCTTGTCACAACCTGCTCCCATGCCCAGAAGGTAGCTTCAGCACTCAATTTCGATCACCCTTTTACCAAAGAATTGATTTTAGAAAAGCGATCGCTGTTGCGCTCAGCGGCCTCTCGCAAATAACAGAACACCTCTTCTAGTTGGTGCTCTTCAATCTTTTCGATATAAACGCCACGACTACAACCTTTCCTCGGATGTAAAATCCACAGCTGAAGCCCTACAGTGGCGGACGGCTCGTCGTAAATAACACCTCTTCCATCACAGCTTTCGCACAACCCGTACACCCCCAGATCTTTTGCCCTGGTTGAATAGCAGATGTAATGGTTAATCCCGTCATGCGCCATGGGGTCGTTCTTAGCCCACTCGTTCACAACCGCAGGGCTGGGCATTGGTGGTCTTTCGCACTCAACCAATTCTCCATCGACCCACTTGCACCAGGCGTTTCTATCTTTACTGAAATGCCCATTGAAGTTGCTAACAGACTTTATCCTTCCAGACATCATTAGCTGCTCAATTTCTGATTCATTTATGTTGTGACACCAACGTCGTCCTGTGCCAGCAAGATCATACCAATCATCTCTAAGCTGCTTGGTCTGTGGATTTAGCTGACTACCGTCACAGGCTTCACACGTGTGAGACTTCCTGTAGATTTCGAAATAGAAATTCACGCATTCGTTATATTCATCTAAAACCCATTCGTCTTTGTTCCAGGTTCCAACGATCATTCGGCTATCCCAGCCAGATCCTTTGTTGCACATATAATCCTCAAAGCAGCCCCACCAAAGATAATCTGGATTAAGCTTCAGCAAATCAATTTGCCACTGCTCAGCGTTTAGATCTTCAAGATCTTCCTTATGACTCTCTTCATTAAGAAACTTTCGCATCAGGCAGCTACCCTTTTGTCGTTTTTATTTAACCTAGATCGATATGCAGGCGGCTCATAAACCAAAAAGAATCTTTTCCTTTTTGCGCCTTGGTAATGCACCCAATCAAAAACAAAACCAAAGCACTCCTTGTTCAGTTCAGACAATCTAGCTGTTGAGCTGACAGAGTTATGAGCCTCGTTAAAGTCCCAATGAGTAAAACCGGTTTTTCTATTGGCACGAGCAAATTGCACCATCGGTAGTAGGTCTAAATTCATACCTCGATATCTCCCTGCGCGTAGTTGTTTTTTTCATGGATAGTGTGATCAATAAAAGCGATCAAGTTGACGAACGAGTCGCGACCTTCTGCCGCCTCTTCGCGTATCGCTTTCAAATCATTAATTGATAATTTTTTTAAAGACTCTGGGTCCATCAGTTGAGTAGCGGAAGCCACCCCCTCTGATGACTCTTTAAACAAAGAAGTGATGACTTCAGAAAGTGATTCAGTTGTTGGTCTTAGCTTTTGCCAGCTGACGCCGTACAAATGTCCGAAGAAATCCAAGACAGAAATTGGGTAGTTTGAATACTCAATAGCGAGTAGAAATTCTTCAAGGTTTAGGTAGGTGGTTTTGTTTTTAGGATTAAGCTTGCCGTAGACGGTAGGCTCTTGACGATTGCCCTTGTATTTCAAAAAGCCCTCAAATCCTTCAGCGTCGAGTATTTCGTTGTAAGGTGCCTTTAAAACTGCCTTCTGAATCGCTTCGCACAGATCGTAAACTGACTTATTCATAAATCCCCTATGATTTTATGATTAATCTTTCTTTTGCTTGTTAGTAATCTAAAAACATGAAAACAAACGACCGCGAATTTATTCTTAGAAGGAGAACAGCGATGAACGCTTGGACCCCTGAATTGCTTAAACAAGAAATAGAGCTGGCTACTCGCCTTCCGGAAAGTGAGCGCGATAAACAGAGTCAACCGCCAAAGAAGTCTTCTCCCTTGGTGATTCATGATCCCCGTTACCAATTCGGGTAATCGTTGGCTGCGGCACCCCCGACTCGATTGAGATCTGGGTGTCAGTCAACTTCTTATCTCGAAGTAGCTTTATTTTTTGCTGTGTTGTTTTCATTTGCGCAGTTATACGCTAGCGCATAATTAGAGTCAACAAAAAAATACGGTTACGCATAATTTAATTACGTATAATTTGCCTATGAATGATTTAGCCCAAAGATTGGATCTGGCCGTTACGGCCTACAAAGAAAGAACTGGCGAAAAAATGAACCCTAGGGTGCTCGCCGGCAAGTCTGGAGTGCCCCAACCGACAGTTCATCGAATAATGTCAGGCGAGAGCAAATCCCCAGATATGCACAACGTTATGGCAATATGCCAGGCTATAGAGGCTGACTTCATGTATATCGCTTTTGGAATGGAGACCGTTGGTGGTAGTGAAGAGATGGCAGGCATGACGCTTAACGCCAAGGTACCTGTGCTAACAGATGTGGATATGGATGCGATCATTGGGGGTGAGTTCAAAATAGGCACACAACCACTAGTATCAAAGGCTCTTACCGCTAGTATTGACGCTTTCGCCTTCGAACATTCTGGTGAATCAATGTCTTCCATATCAGGTAAAAGCTATCCTTCTGGTACTACCCTATTGGTTGATCCTAAACAGGCTCCGCAAGCCTCCAACTCGGACCTTGCCCTGGTAAAAATAAACAGCTCTGGTGCTATCGTTTTTAGACAGCTCGGCATCGAGGGCGGTCAAGAAATTCTCAAGCCCTTGAATCAGGCATACCCCATTATCTCTGAAGACTTTACCCCTATCGGTAAGGTTATTGGCGGCGTAATCAAGTCCTAGAACAACCTCCCCTACCCCTTATATTTGCTGGCTTTCGGCTCGCAAAGTTATCCGCTCGCGTAATATTTTTCAAATAAAATACGTTTGCGTATTGTATTTAGTTATTCGCTAGCGTATAGTTTCTCCAAATCGACATAGGGGAAACAACATGAGCATCATCGCATTCAGTCTCTCGGATCTGTACTCGCAAGCCGATTCTCTTGGCGTCACCCCCACTGTCGCAACTACCAAAGAAATTGAAAAGAACGGGCAGTTAGTCTGGATCTGGAGCAAGGGTTAATGACTTTAGAACAACGTGGAATCGTGATCGACGCACTTAGGAATCCCGAAAAGATAAGCGAAAAGGATCTGGGGTTCGTTAAGAACCTTGATGAGAAATGGACCGATCGTGATTTATCAGATGCCCAAATCAAATGGCTTAAAAGCATAGAGAAAAAGGTGAACTCATGAGCGCAAACGGTTTAAAGGTAATCATTGCAGGTCAAAGCACCGGTACAGCAAAAGCACTTAGAGCCATGCTTAAGGAAATGGGTCATCACCCGGTCATTATTCCGCAAGCTAACGTTGGAATCTCGGGATTAGTTGATCAACTTGAAACAACTCACCTTCCAGTGGATCTGGTTGACTTTAAGATGTTATCGCAAGCTGGAGATGAAGACCGTGGCTAGAGGCATTAACAAAGTAATTCTAGTTGGCAATCTTGGGAATGATCCCGAGACCAGATTCTTACCAAGCGGTGCTGCAGTAACTAATGTCTCGTTGGCTACTTCAAGATCCTGGAAAGATAAAAATACTGGCGAACAACAAACTCAAACCGAATGGCATCGCGTGGTCTTTTTTAATCGCTTAGCTGAAATTTCTGGCCAATATTTAAAGAAAGGCTCAAAGATCTACGTTGAGGGATCGCTTCGAACTCATAAGTGGCAAGACAAAGACGGTACCGACCGTTACACCACAGAAATCATTGCGAATGAAATGCAGATGCTCGATTCCAGGGGTGGAGAATATGACCTTCCGCACCCGGCGGTTAGTTCTCCAGCTCCCGGACCGCAAGTAACTCAGGTTGATAACAGCATGGACGGTTTTGACGACGATATTCCGTTCTAGGTGAAAATTATGCAGCAAACAAAAACCGAATCAGCGATTGAAATATCACTCAATTATCTCTCCGGATTTATATTAGCTTACCTGATCTATGCGTGGGTAATTTTGCCAACCGAGAACCTTAAAGACTCTCCTTTCTGGGTGACGGTGATATTCACAGTGGTGAGCATAGTGAGAAGTTATTTCTGGCGTAGGTTTTTTAACGCTGGTTTAAACCATGTGTTCATGAAGTTAAAAAGATAATGGAGTTTTAGAGGCTTAATCCGTGAGAGGTATTGTTGAAATGCTAGGGGCCTCGCGGGTTTTGCTTCTAAATTAAATCGAATGACGAAGTTACAAGAACAACCAAAAGACGCCACTCATTTAGTAAACGGTGCTTTCTACAAAATTGGTCTTAGAGGCCACTTGTATGTTTGGTCCGACTGTATCGAGTGGAGACGTTGCAAGCGAAGCGTTGCAATGACCGAAAAAAACAAAATCAAAACTTAACGGAGCATCACAATGAAAACAATCATCTTAATTTTAGCATCAGTATTTATTCTTTCTTGTACGGACGCCGATGTCGCGTCTAGAAATTTGTCAAAGGCCGCAGATCAGTTCGAACTAAACCGACGAATAGTTTTTTATAACGGTATATCCGATACCTACATTCTCACTATTGAAGGACAGTGCTCATTGGGCGGGACGCCAGATAGTCTCGCGGTAACTTGTAAGACCGGGCACAAGCAATTCAAAAAACACCATCTCGGTCTCTCAGACAACGTGACCTATTTTTCAGAGCAACTAGAAGCCGCCGAGGTAAGCAAATATCACTACAGGGTAATTTTCAAACCGCAAACCATTATTCCCAATATTGATCTGGAAACCAGTTTGTAGAAGCCCACAAGGCACTAACTCAATTTAATACTTTAAGGGGTCATCATGATTGAGCATCTGAGAAGACAAAAAGAATGGTCACTAAAAACATTTGGTGACGGGTTTCGCCTAGACGGAGTCATTGATCACATTAAAAAAGAGCTGATCGAAATTAAAGATTGCCCACAAGATGTTGAGGAGTGGGCCGACTTAATAATCTTGGCTTTAGATGGAGCGTGGCGATCAGGTGCCACCCCCGAAGCGATTGCCGCCGCTATCGAGATGAAGCAAAAGAAAAACGAGGGAAGAGATTGGCCAGACCATCGAAACTATTCAAAAGATGAGGCGATTCAGCACATCAAAGAAGTTCCGGAGGGTGTTTATAAACGCGGCGAGATAATTCGATACAGCGACGGAGCGACCGCTCTTATCAGGGTTGATTCAGTTCAGCTTGATAGATTTGGTGGCGACGAACATCGCTACAGTGGAAGGCATTGCATGGGCGGAACTCATTTTGCCTATCACAACAAATGCGCATTAGCCTCGGAACAAGACGTCAACGAATTTAGAAAACACCTTTAGGCAAAAGCTATGAATCATTTTGAAGAAATTTGGGTCGATAACTTTGCCGGCGGCGGCGGCGCTAGCCTTGGTATTGAAAATGGTGGGGAGCGTCCCGTAGATATTGCGATTAATCATGACGCTGAAGCAATATCTTTGCACAAAGCGAACCACCCCCAAACCCAACACTACATTAACGATGTCTGGAGTATTGACCCGGTTGAGGTCACAAACGGAAAACCAGTCGGACTTGCCTGGTTCTCTCCTGACTGTAAGCACTTCAGCAGAGCGAAAGGCGGCAAGCCGGTCGAAAAGAATATCAGAGATCTCGCTTGGGTTGTCATCAAGTGGGCTGCGGCTAAAAAGCCCAGAGTTATCATGCTTGAAAATGTTGAGGAGTTCCAAGATTGGGGGCCTCTTGATGAACAGGACAAGCCAATAAAAGCGCTAAAGGGTTCAACGTTTAATAAGTGGAAATCCAATTTAGAGGATCTAGGCTACATCGTTGAGCATAAGGTACTTCGCGCGTGTGACTATGGAGCGCCAACGATAAGAAAACGACTATTCCTAATCGCTCGCTGCGATGGACAACCGATCACCTGGCCGGTGCCAACTCATGGAGAAGGTCTTCTTCCATATAAAACTGCAGCTGATTGCATCGACTGGTCGATAGAGAGCCGTTCAATATTCGATCGACCAAAAATGCTTGCGGAAAAAACTCTAATCCGAATCGTTAAAGGGTTAGACAAGTACGTTTTAAACCATCCAGATCCGTTTGTAATGGACCTTGGTGAAAATAGATCAGCGCCCTACACAACCCGAATAGGACAGACCGGAAAGGTTGGAGATCCTTCTCGCGGTATGGGTGAGCCGGTGAGCACGATCGTGTCAAAGAACGAACACATACTGGTAGAGCCGTCGCTAGCTCCCTTTTGCATTAATACCCGTAACGGCGAGAGAAAGGGCCAGGAGCCACGAACTAGATCCGTGACTGATCCATATTGGACCGTTACTTCACAAGGATCTCAAGGCGCTCTGATTCAAGGCAAGCTGTCGCCGTTCGTTATCAAACACTATGGCGGTGTTGTCGGTGTTGATGCTAGAACACCAATGCCAACCATTACCGCAAGAGGCACCCAGAATCAGCTTTGCCTAGGTCACCTGATCAAGTTTCGGAATAACTGTGTTGGACAAGATATTCGAGAGCCGCTTGGCACTGTGACAAGCGGTGGCCATCATTTTGGGATCATGACGGCTTATTGCATCAAATACTATGGAACCGCTTGCGGCCAATCTATCAATGATCCAATGCACTCAATTACTTCTAAAGATCGATTTGGCCTTATTGAAGTGCAAGGCGCGGGCGCTTCATTAACGGAAGAGCAACGATATAACGCTTGGTGGGTTGCTAGATTGCTTGATCAATACGGCAACAACGAACCGAAGCCGGTTTATCCCCACCCCCGAGCATCAATTGTTGTAATAAACGACTTCGCGCTGGTTGATATTTTGATGCGCATGTTTGAGCCAAGAGAGCTCTTCAACGCTCAAGGATTTCCACAAGATTTTAAAATTGATATTGACCACAACGGGAAACCTCTGACGAAAACTGCATTAGTAAGAATGTGTGGCAACTCAGTTTGTCCACCATTAGCTAAAGCGATAGTTGACGCCAACATGGATCGATCAGCGATTCAATTTGAAATGAAACTTAAACAAAACAATAACAGTTAAGGAGGTCACGTGATCCAGCTAAATACTGATCAAATTTATATATTGGGTAGACCGAATTTCGTTTGCGCAGAATTGGGTCAATTGTTAATCAAAGCTGGCACCTATGCTGGTTACCCGTCCGAATCTGGCAAGTCAGAATATGAGCAAGCCGTTGTTATTCATTGGTGTCTTAACCTGTATGAAGAGCACGGTGATATGTGGCGAGAATTCATTGAACACGAGATTAATCAGCTACAAGAAATTATCGAGGGCGGGTGAATGATTGATTTAAAAGAAATTCTAGGCCGAGCTATTTTATTGATTGAGAGTCGCTCGGGTGATGTTGACACCGAAGACGGGAGTTTTGCTACCACTGGAACTGATCAAATAATCCACCTTGAACAAGCGCTAGCTGACGCCTTTAACCCGACAGGTGACGATGCAATTATGGAAGAGTGCTGGGATCAGGTCGAGGTATATTGCCATGAAATAACACTACTCAAGGAAAGGGTAAAGAGCGATCCGCTTAATGGCAAGTACAAAGATACCTTAAAGCCTTTTGTGGAAAATATGGATATTGAGCTACACGCTAACAGCGGCAAGGGCGATAGAGAGGGTTGGCTTCAAATGTCGCCAGATACGGCATTACTCGAAATATTTTATCACCTCGGTAAGCTGCAAAAAGCTTGCAAGAAAGGCGACCTAGACGGCGTTAAAGAGTATTCCGCTGATGTTGCCAATATGAGCATGATGCTAGCCGATGTTTTCGGCATATTTGAGACCAGCAACGGAGCATAGACCATGAGTCAAATTCATTTCAGTGAATGCGCCACCTGTGGCTATAAATGGAAAACGGGGCGAAGTGGCCACCATTCTTGCTCCGATTATCTTTCGGCTATTGTTAAATCATTACAGACACAACTAGAAAAATTAAAGCGAGAGAAAGACCAAAAATGGATTATTAGTTCGATATATGAATCTCCAGAACTGGAAGAAAACAGTATTCATACGGTGATTGATTCAGAAGGCGTTGAACAAAAAGCACGGTTTTGTTTTGGGCATGGTGAGTATTGGTGGCTAAGCACTAATACGGGAAAAGAGATCAAGACAATTTGCTATTTGCCTTCGCAATGTTTGGACCAGGATTTAGAAAAAGCCCCTTCACCCCCGGAGCCACCCCCAAAAAGGTTATTTGGTGTATTTGGAGAAACAAAGCAAAGCAAAAATCGAACAAAAAACTGGCTAATTAATAGGCTGAAGCACACATGAACATAAATCTAAACTGG
>CBDCYA010000001.1:0-60029 GCA_965223975.1 Pseudomonadales bacterium | reverse complement strand
ACTTCGTCTACGGCTTGAGGCGCAGCAATAGAGGTTCCACCAGCGGGTTCAAAGGTGATTTCTTTTTCCCCTTTCTCAAGCCTTTCGTCTACAAAGCTATCTAGCGTTTCATCTACTTTACCATCACCGTCTATATCTATTTCGTATGAATTTATTCCAAAAATACTCAAAATACCGCTTTTATCTTTTAGCCTAATGTTGTTGTCAGAAACTGCTGGGCGATAAGTATCGACTAAACTATTTACAACAGATTCTTGCCAAAGCACATAGTCACGACCATCAAGTGAAACACTGGTGGGGCCTGGGCCAATAATGCTGCCTGAAAGAAAAGCAGGCTTAAACTCACCTTCGGAGATCTGAGTCTGATTTTTATTATCAACAACTGGTTGCAACCCCCCAACAGCTATTACATCACCAAGCGTAAAGATACTAAAAACATCCCTGCTCCCATGCTTCCACCACTCTATGTTACTAGCACCAACAATCACAGGTATTGGTGGATCTAGTTTTGCTAGTTTATTAACGGCATCGTGAAATCTAGCTGTGTCTCGTTCTACCGCATTACCAAAGTGCCTAAAAAACTCAACTATATCCTTTGAGTGAGTTCTAATATTATCTGCTGTAATTCTCTCTTTGGTTAGTCTCTTTAGCAGTTCTAATTTTTCACCATCAAGGTTATCAGCATTTAGTAGAACCTCTTTTTTCTGTTTCAATTTTGAGTTTAACTCAGAGTATTTCATGTTACGTGCCCGAGACATTACAACAACGCGAACATCGGTAGGGTTTTCTACGAGTCGCTCAAGTATTTGAGAAGCAGGGTTCTGGAATTTGCCATCGGCATTGAAGAGATTTTCACATTTAACTGCTGACTTGTTTTCTCTAAAGAAAGGTAGGATTGCAGACGCATGAGAAATATCTACTTTCCCATCACGGTTTATATCTGTTTCTTTGACGTTACAGCCATCTAACACACGAATCTCCGGATATTTTAGTTCAGAGAGTTCTGGCTCCTTTAGTTCAGGAATATCTAGCTGCTCAAATTGTTCTTCAGTAAGAGTACTGTAGTTATTATTAAGAGAGGTTTTTGATTGATTTTTAGGTTTTTCCTTTTTTTCAAACTTCGTCATAGCTTACAGTTAAAACCACCTCCGATAAAACCAAAGTACAATAATTTGCATTAGTTCAGGTTTTTCTTGACCCTTACTGATAGAGTTATACAGACTTTATCAGTTTTTGGTCATCTAGTTACCTAGCTCCGCAGTATTACGGAATATTTTGCACATTTTTTTAGTTCAGAGCATAACGTTACAGGGTAACGGCTGTGATAGAGGTTTTTTAGCAGTTTCTCCAGTTTAGCACGGCATGAGGCGGCGTAGGCGCTGTTTGATGCCGTGTTGAATCTGGAGAAAATAGTGAAAGATGAAGTGGCCCCGTTAAGTTGGACAACCTGAAGCAAAAATAAGCTCTAATCGACACTATAAAAATCAGACTCAGGTCGCCTGTTATCATCAATTCGCCTTGTTGAGATGGTTCAAAGGCACGCTAGGGATAGCGTGTCTTTGAACCATCGGCCACCGGCAGGTCAAACACCGCTTGATCAAGACTCTATGGCACCCCGGATGGGTGTCATCCCGATGCCAACAACGGCGGTTGAATATCCTCATGCGGCCTGGGCTAATATACCCTGGGCAAAATACACTTCATCCGGCGTCAAATCATCAAGGCTTTGGTGAAAGCGCTCATCATTGTACCAGCCAAACCAATACGCTAGCTTTTCTTTGACTTGTCTGAGATCATCGAAGGCATGAGCATATAAACACTCATATTTCACCGTGCGCCACAGCCGCTCAACGAAAATATTATCCCGATAACAGCCCTTGCCATCCATGCTGATTTGAATCTCGTGGCTTTTAAGTATGCCGGTGAATGCCTCACTTGTGTACTGTGATCCTTGATCCGTATTGAATATCTCTGGACAACCGTAATCCTGTATAGCCGCTTCCAACGCTTGGGTACAGAAATCCGTATCCAGTGTATTCGATAAACGCCAACTAAGTACCTTGCGTGAATACCAGTCCATAATCACCACCAGATAACCAAAACCTTTTTCCAGTGGCACATAGGTAATATCGCTAGCCCATACTTGATTAGGATGACCAATCGTTTTACCCCGCAATAGATAAGGGTAAACTTTGTGTTCACGTCGAGGCTTGCTGGTGCTTGGCTTAGGGGCGGTGCTGATTATACCCAGTATACGCATCAAGGCTGCCGCTTTCTTTCGACCCACTGGGTAGCCTTGGCGAGCAAACCAGGTGGCGTAGCTTCTACTACCGTACTGGGGTGTTTTCAGATACTGTTCATCCATCAAGCGTAGCAGATGCAAGTCAGTGTTGTTCGTTGGCTGGGGGCGGTAGTAATACGTCGATCGGGGCAGGCCAAATAGCTCACATTGGCGCCGTTTACTGAGTGTTTGTGAAGGCTCAATCATCGCTTTACGCTCCTCACTGCTTAATGATTGAGCTTTCGCGACAAAAAATCCCGCTCGACTGTCAGTTGGCCAATCACCCGATGTAATTCATCGACTTTTTCTCCATTGGCGGCCACTGTCGTCGCCCCACCTTTACTGAACAGCTCCACCGCTTGCTCCTGGAGTTGGCGTTTCCAGGTATTGATCTGGGTTGGGTGGAGCCCGTAGCGGGCGGCCAGTTGGGCCACCGTCTCGTCTCCTCGTACCGCCGCCAGTGCCACTTTCGCCTTGAATTCAGCACTATGGTGTTTACGTTTTTGGCTCATTTCTCTTTACCTCACTTCGGGTAAGATTAGAGCTTAACTGCTTGTCCAGTTTTGCGGTACCACTTCAAGATTACACCAAGTACACCAACTGGAAGAAATTTAAGGAGATACGCAAAAAACAAGCACAAAATAAGAAAAAGATAAATTCTGGATCACCTGATGTGTGGAAAGGATTTTGTCCCCTCAGCTTGTTTGTAGGCGCTTTGCTTGGTTCTTTTGTTTACATTCTTGCATTCAAAATTACCTTTTCTTGGCAGGGCTTAGTTAATTTTGTCCATACCTACTACTGGCACCTAATAGCCGGAGGTATTTTTATCATTCTTTGGCCACTTCTGGTCAAGCCTACGCTGCTTACTATCCGAGATAGTTTGCGCCGTAGACAGTAATCATGTTTTTGCTGGGGACCGATATTACGGTTTTATCACAGCTGTTCCCAGCCTTTTCTTGAGTACATCGAAGATGCTGCGCTAAAATTATTGGTTTGTTTCTGACTATTCTTGTTCTTTTTGGGCTTTTCTTTCTTCTACCATATTTCTTACGCTCCCTATTTTGAGGCTACGAAGCTCCTCTTCGGTGTATTTTCTCCTTTGTAGCGGCAGTGATGTATTGTCTGAATCCGCAGAGGCAGATTTATTACTTGGGGTAAACTTTTCACCTGTTGGTTTACAGGTTAGTAGATGTGGCGGGGTGCGGGAAATATCGACTAACCCTACTACGCCTGAGCTATCGTCGTAGTAGAACAAGAGGTGTAAATAAGTATCATCATCGTAGCCGTCTTCGTCTTCAGAAACGGTTAGAACTAATCCGTGGTGTGTGGTGTTACTCCGTATGACAAAAAATGTTTTATCATTTAAATAAGGTGCTAGTTTTTCAACACGCACGGTATCTGCATCATCATCGGGACGATGGATTACGGCACTTTCTACATCAGTTTTTGTAAGCGCGCAGTTTTCGTTATTTTTGCACTGGATTTGATAGCGGCTAGTGCATTCTAGTTTTGTTTTGCCGTGAAAGATCTTTTGTAGGGCTGAAACATCGAGATATGGTCCACCTTGTGCCAGTGAAAGCTCACTGACAGTAAGCGCAAAAATAAACAAAAATATATAACGCATAGGTTCTGGGTTCCCTTTAGCTTTATTCATCAGCAGTGTACTGATACCAAGTTGTGTAGTACAAGGGCTTCAGCGAATTTGTGCCTGACGTTTGCTGACTTGCTCTTTACAGGCTACAAGCTGCTCTTCTAGCCTGGCATTTTCTAACCGGAGTGACTCAGCATTAGTCCTGAGCGCTTCAAGCTCGTCTGCTAATTTCAAAAGCCGCTTAACCTCTGCTTGCTGGGATTTAGTTTCGCGGATAAGACTAGCGCAGCGCTCATCGAGCCTTGCGTTTTCGACCTTTAGGTCTTGTGCTTGTTTTTTTGCTGCCTCCCCTGCTTTTTGCTCTGCTTCCAGGCGCTTTTCAGCATCTGCAGCTCTAGTCTCAGTTTGTTCTAACTGATTTTCTAGACGCTCAATTTCTGTGAGCTGGTCTTTACTTTGTTGCTCGATTTCGCGTCGTCTAAGCTCAAGTGCTTGTCGCTCGGCATCTATGATTTTTTGTGCGCTCCTCCAGGCTTCAGCCCAGAGCCGTTTAACAGCAGCATCTACTGGTTCTGGCATCTCGGGAATTTGTTGTGTTGAAGCGTGCTGCTCAATGGCCCACCATTCATCGAGGTAGGCGGTTATCGTTGAAAAACTACCGAACTTAGTTTGTGCTCTGATTTCATTTGGCGTAGGTTTTCGTTGATTGGCATCAAAGAGTGCTTGAGCGGTTTCAAAAACAGCTTCTTTTGGGATACCGGGACGCGCCATTGGTAGCTTCCCCTTGGTGTGAGATGGGTTGAGATTAGATCATATCGTAATAATGTAATGTATTACAATATTACGATACTGAGTGAGATACTGCGGATTTATGCTATTGTTGGTATACTACCGCGCTGGAAGCGCGGCTAAAGAGGTGATGCTTGAAACTAGTCGTGAACTATCAGTGTCCCTGCTGGGCCATTAACTTCGATATGAAGTTGTTTGATAAGGTCAAAACCTAGCAAGCCATCTATATGATATTCCCCGACAAGTTCATTAAAGTCTATAGCGCCAACACTGACATTTGCATAGCGACTACCAAATATAGACAATGACGCAATAGGCAGAATATATCCCTCTTGGGATCACCAACTACACCTTTGACGCTAAAGCGTCTTTGCCCATCTCGTGCACTATAGCCTATAGCCTCAATTAGCGATGTATGTATTTGGGTAATACCTGAGCCGGTATCAAAAACCAAGGTTGCTCGTTTAACCGAACGTGGCCCCTCTATCAAAACTCTAACAATAGGAACTTCCTGCTCTCTATCAAACTCGATTACTCGCATATTGTTATTTGATAGAGATTGTTACGGACAATTCCGTCTGGCATTTGAATTTTACCCACATAGACAATCGCGCTGTCTTTTGGCATGGGTTCTGTGTTGACCAATTGGTAAAATGATTTCCTATTTGGTGCATGTGCTCGCACGGTGCCTGCTAAGGGGTATGGTTTTTCTTCTGGCCAATCGTAATCGACTAGCTCCACCCACTCCTTGTCGTAATGTTTTTTGATTTCATCCCAAGTTAATCTTTCGGTATTCATTGGCTTAATCCGGCAACTAGCAGTTGATTCCAGCTCTACACTCTAGCAAATTGTGCTATTTGTTGCATTTTCAGAATATTCCCCCTCCTCCCCACCGCTGTGGAAATGTGACCTAGCAGCCCCTTCGGGGCTACCGCCTACGCTCGCATGGAAAAGCTGTGGACTACTCCTTCGGAGTGAGCCCACAACTTTCCCACACGGCTACGGCTCTAGCTCACAGTTCCACAGCACTCTACTGCTAATTTTTTTAGATTTTTTAGGCAGGTAAAGCGTAGAGTCGTTTATTTGGTTTGATGGATCTAGTTCATACAAAAGGCCAATACTGGCAGCCACTAAGCAGCTTCGTCCTTTTTATAAATCCTGGGCTTTAAGGATACAAATTTAAATCCCCGCTTTTTAAGCTCTTCACGCTTCTTTTTTAGGTCGTCTAATATTAAGTCGGGGTTGTAATTGAATTTTTTTGCATATTCTTCCCGGTACTTGTGTATTTCTTCAACTATTGGGTCTTTCTTCATTTGGGGAATGTTTTACGAATTCTCAGTAGCCCAGGATTCAGCACCGCAAATGCTTTGTAAAGCTCTGATTGCCGAGTCTGTATTGTATTACTGACTAAATTTGCTTTTTGTTGAGGCGATAAACCTGCTAGACGAAGCAAAAGCACACCAGAAGAAAGCTGCCTTCGGCGGTAAACTAGTTCACCAAAGTCGGTATCTGCTGTGATGAGTATGGCATCTTCAGTGTTGGCTTGGTTTAACACATACTCATCAGAGACGGAAGGATTTAACTCGGCAATTGCGAGTACTTGATGACCATCGGAACGGAGTTGTTCAACAATCGGTTGATCAACGCTTTCATCTGCCACAAATTTCATGCACTGGCAGAGTCATCAGTGGGATAAACCACATCGGCTCGTAAGGCTTCAGCTGCAAAAGCTAAAGCAGCATGAATATTTTCAGGTGTTAAGCGAGGATGTGCTTCAACCAGTTGCTCCACGGTTTCCCCGGCAGCAAGTTTTTCCAAAATTAGTTCGACGGTTATCCGAGTTCCAATGACAACGGGCTTACCTCCTAAGACTGCAGGATCTGATTGAATAAATTGATTCGTTGTCATGGCTTTACTTTATTAATAACAAATCTGAATAAACATCTGCTAGAGCAAGTGATAAATGCCCAAAGCAGCCAATACTAAGGTTATGGGAACTTGAATAATATTGTAAAGCTAAATCCCACGATTCTGATTGGTGCCCTGTAATGCACTAGATGGACAAAAAACCGCAAAAACAAAGCAGCTACCGGTTAAATTTTCCCCTTCCCCACTTACTTCAACCGAGTTAAAACAACCTCAATGCCGTGACAGGGTAAGTCACTGGCAGCAGCCCCCGCCTGCAAAATCAGGCGGGATTTTATTCCGTAACCAGATGAAGTGTGTGGTGAAACAGATGGCGCGATGTTGGTTGTTTTGGGGCCTTTGTCTAACCAGCAAGAGTTCTTTGATTGCTCCAGCCAGGGGCTAGACTGCTTTTTTTGGGTCTAAACATCGTGTGGGGGATCGCGGAGTGCATGGAGACATGCCTGCTCTGTGGTAACGGGGGCTATGGCGGGCTAAACCTGTCTGGGTCCGCTCTAGGACTAGGCAGACAAACCGTCATTTCTACCCACTAAATTACATAGCAATACGGGCGACCGAGACATACCTTGACTCCCGTCAAGGCGGTTGCTGCGAAAGCGGGTGCAAATCCCGTCTAGGGGCGAGGAGCTTTGGTTCTCGGTGTTCCCCAACACTGATCAGAGTCCGCACACCTAGCCCACCTGGGGATCTTGTCCGGGTAATACCGGCACCGGTAGGCATATCGGCACGGCGACGAAGTAAAGGCGTCGTGGAAAACAGCTCAACCAGTACCGGCCCAAGGGGTGAAGTCCAAGGGCTAGTGGGTCATCATTGATAGAGGCGTAAGGCCGTGAGTTGAAAACATGTGCTGGGGTTGTAAGTCGGAGCTTCTGTATTCTGCCGACTGAAAGCGCATCTAATGGCTGCTTTTTTGTCATTTACTAGGTGCGTAACTAGGCTGAGGCATGACACCTCAGCTCTACCCAGTCTCATGCGGGCGGATGCCCTTATGACGCGACTATCAGTGGGATTGCAGTAACTAATCGGGGATTACTCGGCAATCAGTCGGCGGTGGCACGTCGGCGAGTATTTGGGCACAAATACGGTAGATTGTTGGGTCGAGCTTTGCTGATTAGGAAAAGTGCTTTGTTTTGGAAAATAAGCACTTGGGGTTAACGGCTTTTCGGCGGTCGAACTACCCTCCCCTGCCCCGGCTGGTTACCGGAGCACTGCGGGCAACAAAAGGCAAACCCTCACCGTGAGGTCACATCACCACACCAGGCGGTGCGTATAACCGCATCGCCACAACCTACGCCAAGGGCTCACCTGGGCCGACAAAAGTTGCACCCGACATAGTGCAATTTTTGTCGGTTGGATTCTCCTTGGCTGTAACTTAATTCATGAGGAGGTTTGTAAACTTATGGTTTTGGCTTTGAAGGTGTGCCGTAACACCTTCGCTTAATTTTACCTCCAACCCGCGAACTCTAAATAAGCCAAAGCTCTCTCTGTAAACGATTCTCGTTGGAGTTCGCGGGTTAAGCAGCTGATATAATTGCCTTTGTCTAGCCGCGAACTCTGAATATACTGACGCTCTCTTCGCAAATAGCGTTCTAGAAACACTTAAATCCCCCGCCCTACTACTTGATTCTTGCTAGTTACAGTTTCCTTGCCTGGTGCGTTGAAATAGCTCTAGCCAGGCTTACTACCGCGTCTAGCTGGAAAATCTCTAAAGCCTCTACTTTGGGGTGAAAAAAGCAGCTGCGCGAACTCCAAAAAGTTGCTAAGACCGAAAAAAGTGACCGCGAAGTTCAAATTTTTTCTCTAATTTCAGGCTAAAATGTTAAACGATAGCAGTAAGTTAGGAGGAGTTCGCGCCAAAGCGCGAACACTATATAGGAATACAGCGGCAAGCGAAGCGTGCCGAAGCACCCGTCAGGGTGGAAGCAACTATTGCTGCGTTTGTGCTTCTCCTGGCGGCTTTTTGCGCAAACTTGCCATTAGCTATGTTTCACATGGCTACTTGTGCTACGCCACAGGCACCGTTGCCGATAAATTCGACCCCAGTGCAGTCGATAGTAGCATTGTTGAGCGCTATCAACTGGGTTTGAGCAAGGACCAACGCTACCGGTTAAAAGCTCGCGGGGAGGCAAATATCCAGTATTTGCGTCATAAACGTTTCTACGTGCTACTTGCCACCAAGGGAGAACATACTTTTTTCCAACGCGAAAACTACTTTGATTTCAGAAAGAAACCACTCCATTTCCAGTGCTATCTGGTCAGTTTTGTGAACTCTCGCGTATCGGTTTTACTCGATGGCGACATGTTCAAGACCCTTCGTGCTTACTCTCTGGAGGTTGGAAAACACCGGGCTAAGCAGTCAGCTGAAGAGTTAATCCGGAAGGAGTTTTCCCGTTTTGAGCCGTATGCGGGGGTGAAAACTCAGTTTTTGAGTATTACCCGGGAAGTAAATCAAGCACGAAAGTTATCCGGGTTTAAGCCTATCAACATCCATCTATTTCGTGTCAGGCCTTGATCTTTAGCTAGATACATTAGAATACACTAGTGTATTCTAATGTATTCTAGAGTGCTCCGGTCTGAATAGATTCTGGGTCATATTCTAAATTCTCGGGAAACACACCGCCCTCAACACCCCCAAAAACAGTCCTGAGTGCTTCTCAGAGAGGTTTTTTGCTTCAAACCATAGATTGAGTGCTCAAGAAGTAAAAAAATCGAATACGAGGCTCTGAGGGACCAGAACAAAATCAACATTGTTTTAGTAAGCAATCTACGATTCCCATCTAAATCTCTAGGTTATTTTTGCTGTTATTCGTAAATAGTTGCACTAATTTCATGGAGCAAGTCTGCGTTGATTTAGGGTATTTCGGTATATCTTGGTGTATTCCAGAGTATCCTAATTAAATTGACCACGTGCTATTACCTCCCCCTTTAACTATGCGGAATAATTTAGGAAAAGGCCTGTGATGATGGTATATCATCATCTTATTTTGCTGATTTTAAAGATTTCTGAGAAACTGTATTTGCGGAACAGGGGGGGACCCCGATGGCCGTCAAGGGTGAAAGGGGCTAGTAGAACTTTGACTAGCCCTTTTTGCTTCGAGCTTAAGTTTTGATCATGCCATAAAACGCCCTAGAAGCCTCGTAGCCGCATTTTACACTCCCAGCCCCACCCTTTCTGCTATTTCATCAAAAGTTGCCTTAGAAAGCCTCCTAGAGCCTTTAAGGCCATGTTCCGATGGCAGACTGAGAAACCAATCCCGAAAATCGACCCTTTCACCCTTGTGTAAATATCCTAGCGGGGTGAATCGGGCATAGCCCGAGAGGGGGCGGCAATGAGCCCCCTAAGTCCGTGAGCAAAGCGAACTTCTGGCACGCGAAGCGTGGGGGTAGAGGTGGGGTGAGTTTGCGTTTAAGAATTTGTTTAAAAGAGTTTAAAAGAGTTTACGGTTTTTCGGCCTTCCGAATTCCTTAATAATATCAAATTCTTATCCTGTGGATAACTTTTTCTCGGTAGTGTAATAGCACGTGGTCGGGTAGTGTAATAGCACGTGGTCGGGTAGTGTAATAGCACGTGGTTTGGGTAGTGTAATAGCACGTGGTTGTGGATAAGGTTATCCACAGGCAGGTAAGCTCACCAAACAAGGCCACTATAAGGGTGGTAATAGCACGTGGTAGGATAATCTTTAGGATATTTCAATGTGTCTTGGTGTATTTAGGTGTGTTCCAGAATACACCTAAATATCTATTTGGATTTTGCGACTACTTGCAGCCAAGAAAGAAAGGCTTTGTCGGGATATTTGATGGTTTTTTTATTCCTCTCGTTAGCTTCTTGCCACTCTTGCTCTAGGGCGTAAATATCAAGTCCAGGTGCAATTTTCTTGGCTGCCTCGTAGGTTTTTGTTTTTAGCTGTAGGAAATTAACTTCTGGTGATTCAACAAGCTGTTGTTTTTTATCGTTCTTTTCAGGGATAATTCTAGCGTGTAGATATATTTCGCCTTCGTGCTCAAGTTTGCTTAGCTCATAGTTTAGAAGTGGACTGTTATCGATAATTTTGTGCATTTCTTTGGCGAAGAACTTAAACCCTTGGGTGGTTCCCGAGCGCCCATAGAGTGTTCTAAACTTCCATTTCCAGCCAGCAGGGTTCTCCCCTGCCCCTTTGCGTATAAACCTATAAAGCCATCGCTCAAAGCCTCCCGTAAGTAAAAAATAGTCCCTGTGCATAGAAAGCACTAGGCGGTGGTCTGTTACAGCCTCAAAGAGCCATTTAGGCAGTGTCACGATAGCATCACTTAGTTTTCCCTGACTGTCTCGAACTAGGTCTGAGTGTTCAATCCAATGAAAAATCACGGTCCGAGACCCTGCAGGTGCCCGGATAGTCGTCTCCACAGTGGTACTAGTGAGTCGCTTGATAGCGGCTTCTAGGCGCTGGTATTCACGCCCAGTAACTCGCCTTCTGACATCTTTTAGGTAGGCCCAGCGGCTGAATCGGATTTGACGAGACACCGTCTGGCCTAAATCAACGGCTTCTCGAAGTTGAGAAAGCAGCCACATTATCAAATCCCAGTCCCAGATATTTGCAATCCCAGTCTCAGCTGGTGCCGTTACAGTGACTTCAACACCATCAGCCTCGTATTTGATTGGCTCAGAACGGGGCCTTTTAGACAGGCTTAGAAAGGGCACTTCCATGGTTTCACGCGAATCACGGGTAGTGATGTCGGTGAAAATTGCAGAAAACAATTCTAGTTGATTGTCGTCTTTAGGCGGCTCTCTAAGCATAAGCATTTGATTTAGCTAGGGTAGGGGGCTACCATTTAGAATACTCTAGTGTATTCAAGAATACACCCAGACACACTGGAGTATCAATAACCATCCCTCTCAAGCTTTTCCTCTATCGCTTTATATATGAACGCAGCCCGAGTCGTAGGCAAATCTAGGCTGTCTATAGCTTGGTCCACACGCTCTATAAGCTCAGGTGGTGCTTTTAGATGGATACCGAAGCGGCTTTTCTTATAGTATTTCTTGCTATCGTCTGCAGCACTTACACGCTCCCCGCCGCCTTCGATGAATTTTTGAACTTCTGCTTCAGTATTGTTATTTGTGCGAAGTGTTTTGCTAGGTTTTCGTGTAACAGCACTCCGGGCCATGAGTTATGCTCCAACAACTTGTTTACTGGGGATATGAAAAACGTGCTCAAATAGCTTGCTGATTTCTGCTGAGGCTTTTTGGTCAACTGGTTTAAGTTCGGTTACAGATAGGCCACCTGCAGCAGCTTTCCCAAATGCTTTTCGCACTCCCACAGGGGTGTCGAGATAGAAAATACCATCTGTTTCTTTAATTAGCTCGGCTGTATCGGTGTTTTCCTCACCACTGGGGTCTGCTTTATTGATAAAGCCGTAAGCTATCAAGCGGTCATTTATGGTGCTTACTTCGGCTAAAAGCTCTGCTACGTTCTGTAGTGCCCAGACGTCAAATGAGCGGGGGCCGACTGGAATTAGCAGCACATCTGCAATCGACATAGCAGCGCGCTGACTTATTGTGTCTCTACCGCCAGCATCAATAATTACGTCATCGTAGTTTTCAGCCAACTTTAAGCCTTCCGTGCGGACGTGCTTGCCAGTAAGTTTGACTGTGGTGTAGCCAGTGTTTCCGTCAAGAACTTCATTTCTTAGCGCTGTAAAATCAGTAGCGCTTTCTTGGTCATCGGCATCGATTAGAAGCACGCGGAATCCCTCTGTAGCACGCATTACGGCCAGGTTGGTCGCAATAGTTGTCTTTCCGCTGCCTCCCTTAGTGCCGCCTGAAACAATAATCATAATTAATCCAGAAAGTTAGTGATGAATAAAAATCTAGTGTATTTGGGTGTATCTTGAGATACACTAAAGTATACTTAGATACCACAAAATACACCATAGCGATGTATGCGCGAGCTCAAGCAGCTAAAGGGGTACTTTGAGATTTACTATATTATTTTGAAGTGGTACCGCAAAACTGGACAAGCAGTTAAGCTCTAATCTTACCCGAAGTGAGGTAAAGAGAAATGAGCCAAAAACGTAAACACCATAGTGCTGAATTCAAGGCGAAAGTGGCACTGGCGGCGGTACGAGGAGACGAGACGGTGGCCCAACTGGCCGCCCGCTACGGGCTCCACCCAACCCAGATCAATACCTGGAAACGCCAACTCCAGGAGCAAGCGGTGGAGCTGTTCAGTAAAGGTGGGGCGACGACAGTGGCCGCCAATGGAGAAAAAGTCGATGAATTACATCGGGTGATTGGCCAACTGACAGTCGAGCGGGATTTTTTGTCGCGAAAGCTCAATCATTAAGCAGTGAGGAGCGTAAAGCGATGATTGAGCCTTCACAAACACTCAGTAAACGGCGCCAATGTGAGCTATTTGGCCTGCCCCGATCGACGTATTACTACCGCCCCCAGCCAACGAACAACACTGACTTGCATCTGCTACGCTTGATGGATGAACAGTATCTGAAAACACCCCAGTACGGTAGTAGAAGCTACGCCACCTGGTTTGCTCGCCAAGGCTACCCAGTGGGTCGAAAGAAAGCGGCAGCCTTGATGCGTATACTGGGTATAATCAGCACCGCCCCTAAGCCAAGCACCAGCAAGCCTCGACGTGAACACAAAGTTTACCCTTATCTATTGCGGGGTAAAACGATTGGTCATCCTAATCAAGTATGGGCTAGCGATATTACCTATGTGCCACTGGAAAAAGGTTTTGGTTATCTGGTGGTGATTATGGACTGGTATTCACGCAAGGTACTTAGTTGGCGTTTATCGAATACACTGGATACGGATTTCTGTACCCAAGCGTTGGAAGCGGCTATACAGGATTACGGTTGTCCAGAGATATTCAATACGGATCAAGGATCACAGTACACAAGTGAGGCATTCACCGGCATACTTAAAAGCCACGAGATTCAAATCAGCATGGATGGCAAGGGCTGTTATCGGGATAATATTTTCGTTGAGCGGCTGTGGCGCACGGTGAAATATGAGTGTTTATATGCTCATGCCTTCGATGATCTCAGACAAGTCAAAGAAAAGCTAGCGTATTGGTTTGGCTGGTACAATGATGAGCGCTTTCACCAAAGCCTTGATGATTTGACGCCGGATGAAGTGTATTTTGCCCAGGGTATATTAGCCCAGGCCGCATGAGGATATTCAACCGCCGTTGTTGGCATCGGGATGACACCCATCCGGGGTGCCATAGAGTCTTGATCAAGCGGTGTTTGACCTGCCGGTGGCCGATGGTTCAAAGACACGCTATCCCTAGCGTGCCTTTGAACCATCTCAACAAGGCGAATTGATGATAACAGGCGACCTGAGTCTGATTTTTATAGTGTCGATTAGAGCTTATTTTTGCTTCAGGTTGTCCAACTTAACGGGGCCACTTCATTTTGACAAAATTTTCTCTATCGTACATCGATAGAGAAAATGAAGCCTAAAATATATTTAGAGACAACAATAATCAGCTATCTTGCTTCCCACCCAAGTAAAGATATTCAAGCTGCCAGTATGCAAGCATGGTCACACGATTGGTGGAACAGCCACAAAAACAACTACAATTTGTATGCCTCTGATGTTGTGGTCAAAGAAGCTAAGCAAGGAGATGAGGTTGCAGTCAAAAAAAGACTAAAATATTTGGCAGATTCTACCGTATTGAACATTACTACTGAAATTCGGGATTTAGCTGCTAAGCTAACTGAAAAACACCTTCCACCGAAGGCTTTTACAGATGCTTTACATATTTCAGCTAGTGCAGTGAATGGTATCGATTATATTTTAACCTGGAATATCAGACATATAGCCAATCCAGAATTGAGACGTGGCATAGTAGATGTGTGTCATAACAACAATTATGAATGTCCTGTGATTTGTTCACCTAGAGAGTTAATGCAAGATGGCAACTGACCCAATAATGAAGGAAGTTCACAAGATAAAAGATGATATCGCTCGTGAATTCGACTACGATCTAGATAAGCTTTTTCAACATCTTCTACAACAGCAGGAAACAAACAAGGCCAAAGGGGTTAAGTATGCTTCTTTTCCGCCTAAGCGGCCTAAGAAAGATGAAGCTGCCTAGATTTTTAGCCTTATTCAAATTCATCAATACAGCACCGCTCTGGAATTTCTTATAGCAAAAACAGGCACAACGCGAAGCAGCGCAGGTCATACTAGATGGTATCCAGCCAACAATAGAATAGGTAAAGGAAACGTGGCAGAAACAATTAGAGCGCATATCAATGAACTAGGGGTTTTTATAGCAGTGGAACATTGCTAACCGCTGATACTAAGCATGTCCAAAAAACCAAAAATCTCTTCGGTTCAGTCGAAGCTCTAGCTGATTTTTCATTAACTAATGAGTGTATTTCAAGATATACCCAGATACACCATAACGATTTACATTCCTTCCAAGCAATTTGCTAAAAAGGTAAGGAAAGCAAATTTTATATTTTATAATCAATATATTGCATTACAGAGCAAACTCTCATGACACAATCAACCATTAGCCGAGATCCTGAAATTCTCGGCGGAACGCCGGTATTCTCAGGCACTCGCGTTCCTGTAAAAGCTGCATTTGACTATCTGGAAGCAGGGGATAGTTTAGAGGAGTTTCTAGATGATTTTCCAAGCGTTACTCGCGAACAGGTTATAGGATTACTTGAGTTGGCATGCCAAAATATTACAGGAAACGCTGAAGATGTTACTTGATGAGCAAATACCTCGCAAAATCGCCGGTTGTTTCCCAGAAAATTATTTAATTGAATCCGTCCAAAGCAGAGGATGGTGTGGGGTTAAGAACTGATAGGGCAGGGATTCAACAATCCAAAAGTAGCAAATATTCGTACTGAATAAATATGATGATATAAAATCACAATGCAAATAGCTTTCGGATACACTGGTGTATTTCAGAATACCTCATAATACACTGAGATATTACATAAAGCATAATAATTATAAATTGATACACCACTCTAATCTTGGCAATAACAGCATTAGAAGATATATTCACAATTAGTAAATATGAATAACGATTTTTATTGATGACTATGGCTAATACAAGTCTAAGCCTGGGAGAGCACTGGGAAGTATTTATCAAAAACGAAGTTGCTAGCGGACGCTACGGCTCAGCTAGTGAAGTCGTGCGTGATGCTTTGCGTGTTTTAGAAGAGAGAAAGAGCAAGCTAGAAGCACTGCAGGCCCATTTAGCGACAGGCGAAAAACAGGCGAAAAACGGCGATTTCATCTCTGACTATTCCATTGAAAATATTATTTCCGAGCTAGACCAAGAGGGCTGATGCCTGATTATAGAGTCACACCAAGAGCAAGAGATGATCTAAAAAGTATTGGCCTCTTTACAACTAAGACATGGGGAAAACAGCAACGTGATAATTACCTACGAAATCTTGACAAACGATTTCAATGGTTAGCTGAAAATCCGTATTTAGGAAAACCTAGGCCAGACATACATGAGGGTTACTACTGCTTTCCACAAGGCTCTCATCTGGTATTTTATATACTAAGCGATGTTGGGATTGATATAATTGGAGAGCCTCATCAGCATATGGATATTGCGTATTTCTTCTCCTTGTGAAGAGTTACTTTGGACAAAGAAAGCACCCTCACAGAGGGGGAGGGTGCTTCCCGGTTTTATGCGGCCTGTTCAGATTCATCGGGGCCAGAGTCTTGGTTCAGGCCGACAAAAAGACCGGCAATAACATCAGATGGAAACACAAGAATCAATTGTTCTCATGGAGCCAATGCTGCCCGAGTCGGGGAACCGGCAGTTAGAGGACCTATCTGTTGATTTGGTTTCCAAGTCAGTAGGACTTGCCAAGCTAATAAACCCTCAGGTTCAGCGAAGCCTTGGCAATTTGGTTCGCTCTATGAATTGTTACTATAGCAACCTGATTGAAGGCCATTATACTCATCCGCGTGATATTGACCGTGCGCTTGAAAATAAACTTTCCAGCGATTCAAAAAAAAGAAATCTACAGCTTGAAGCCAAAGCACATATAGAAGTTCAAGCTTTAATTGATACTCCTTTTTTGGATGGAAATGGCCGGGTTGCTAGATTATTTTCGCATGCCTTTTTAAGGCACATTGGTTTAGGCAGTAGTTTGTGGTCAGTGTCCCGTGGGCTTGCTCGTCGGGTAGGGGATTACAAAAAAGCACTTTCTGCTGCAGACGAATCACGCAGTGGTGATTTAGATGGGCGGGGGAGTTTGTCTGCTAAAGGGCTTGAAAATTTTTGTAGATATTTTTTGGAAACCTGTATTGACCAGGTTGAGTTTATGGCAGAGATTCTTGAGCCGTCGGAGTTGCTACGTAGAATCCAGCTTTATACAACAGATGAAGTAGCTGCTGGGCGTTTACCAAAAGGCAGTTTTCCGATACTGCGTGAGGCTTTACTTGCTGGGCAGATTGAGCGGGGCCAGGCGGCAGCATTAACTGGTTACAAAGAGCGCCAAGCACGGACAGTGCTAGCTGAGCTTATAAAACGTTCTTTGTTAGTTTCTGACAGTGCAAAAGGTGCAGTAAGACTTGGTTTTCCGCTTGATGCGGTTGAGCGTTGGTTGCCGAAGCTTTACCCCGAGGGGTGAGCTATTTAGTCTTTTGCATGTGGCGTAGTTTCAGCTAAGTCGTGGGTAAAAAAGGCAAGCGAAATAGATTAGCTGTAGCGTTTTTCAAGAAAATCAAATCCCTTTTTTAATACAGGGAAATTTCTCTTGATATTCTGATAAATTTTCCTAGCGCTTTCTTCGTTATAGGTGTGTGAAGTCTTATTTCTATCGTCCAGCATTTCGAGCCAACTTTCTTCTTCTTCAATCCAGTGTAGCTGATAAGCGCGCTTAAAGGCTTCTCTAGCTGTTTTGATTTCGCCCATTTCTTCGTAGGTCAAAGCGCGTTTTAGAGCTTTTCCAAAAAGCTCAATAGAAAATTCAAATCGCTGAATCGTACTGTCAAGAACTATGTTGTCATCATCTAAGGGCATTTGTAGTACTTTTTCTAAAGCTGCGATAGCTCGTCTGAGATTCTGTAGTGATTGTTGAATTTTCTCAACGGTCATAAATTACAACACCTTCCTTGTGGACATTGTTGCGTAAAGTCTGTGGCGCTTTATCTAAGTCAATTAGATCAATCCTTAAGAGAGTAGATATATCGTCAACAGCTTCCACAATTTGGGCCCATGTACGAGCATTCAGCCCAGAGCATTTAACAGCAATATCGAAATCAGAGCGCTCAGCTGCATCCCCTCGCGCACGCGAGCCGAAGAGGATTATTTGCTCAACACTGGGGCAGCGTTTAGTAATAACGTCGGTGATGTTTTGCAGCAATATTACTTCCGGCTTATCCATGCTTTTTCGTATTTTTTAAGGTATGGCCGATAGCACTCTTTCATAATAAAACGTATCTCTTATTTACAACGATTTGTTAAAATAAGAAAGCGCCCTCACAGTAGGGCAGGGCGCTCCCATGCTATGCAGCCTGCTCGTCGGGACCAGCGTCTTGGTTTAAGCCGAAGTGTGCTTGCTCTATCAGTTCGCTTAAGTAGGGCAGGTCTTGGGCAAAGAATCTGCGGCTTTCAAACCATTTGTCGTCTTTTTTGTAGAGTCTGACGAAATCTATGGTGTAGTAGACTGAGCTGCTTTCTGAACCGTTAGCCCAGATGGTGGCTTTTAGTCTTCCGTTTCTAAGTGTTTCTGGTCGTTGTTTTTTATTCATGATGTTTTCTCCAATAAAACAAAGTTAATCTGATAGTTGCCAAAAAAGCAGTGCTAAACGACTAAGGGCAAGGAGGAGTCCTGCAGGGAAGCTCCTAGAGCTTGGGAGCAAGTGCTGCTAAAGGGTGACACTCAGTTACGAAAGTTTTTTGGAAAAGCACACAGGTAAAAACAATAACTAACCACGTAAACGAGAGATAAAAAATATGCTTACCGTCTGATTGATAGAGCGTTTTTCGCTTAAACGACGCTACTGCTAATAAAAATAGAGTATACTAAGCGTACGTTATCGGATAACGGATTCATAACACTGTGGCATTAACCACCGTCGAAAGACAGCAGCGCTACCGAAACAAGCTAAGAAAAGGCGAGCTGAGCCGAATAGATATTAAGTTGCCAGTAGATACGGCTAACAAGCTAGGTAACTTAGCCGAACACTGGCAGTGCACAAAAACAGAGGCACTAAGTCGCTGTTTAGATGATGCCTGGGAGCGAGTCACGCAACCGGCAATACATGCAAGCTGGCCAAACTCTGATGACCATATAGCTACATTAGCTGACACAGCGTTGTTGCCCGATGATTTAACTGCAGCAAATACCCACCACACCCAAAATACATCTAGCAAGCCAGCACATGCGCTGATCTACCAGATTAGACTGACCCTAATCGGCGTAACACCGACTGTGTGGCGGCGATTGTTAGTGCCTGTAGATACCAACATCAAAAAACTGCATAACATTGTTCAGACTGCTATGGGCTGGGAGGACTACCACTTGCACCGGTTTATGATTTTTGGCGGTGAGTATGGCATCAGCCAGGCAGGTGGCGTTAGCTTTCACGACAACCCGAACGAAGTGTTACTGAGTGGTTTCAACTTCCAGCTAGGCGATAGTTTTTATTACGAATATGACTTTGGCGACATGTGGGAGCACGAGTTAATTATCGAAGACATACTAGACAGAGAACTGAGGAAAACGTACCCAGTATGCATAGATGGCAAACGGGCTTGTCCGCCGGAAGATACCGGTGGCCCAGGCGGTTATATGTATATGTTGCATGTGCTCAAATGTAAGCGGCACCGTGATAAGCGTGCTATTAAAGAACAGATTGGGTCTGATTTTAATCCTGCTCGGTTCCGCCGAGGGGAGGTAAATTCAGAACTTAAGCGGTGTCAACAAGAATAATAAAAGGGTAAGATATAGGAATGAAATTATTTAAGCATTTAGCATTTATATTAACTTTGTTAGTTGGGATAGTATTTAGCCCAGGTATTTTCGCTCAGGCTATTTTTGCTGATGACTTTGAAGTGAAGTTGCAAGAGTTAACTGTTAAACGGGAAGGGCTTTCGATAGAAGTTGTAGAAAAGGGAAATCTAAGAGGTCTAAAATTCGAATTTCCAGAAAATGAGCTTTATCTAATAGATGAATTTAACCCTAAAACTCGTAGTTTTGAAAGCGTTAAACTAGAGAAGGTGAAAATATTTCGGGCTCCCAAAAATATTTCTCCACCAATACCTGATGATATCGTTCCTCTAACCGATATATTTTATGTTTCACCAATCGGGATAAGGGAATCAGTACCTATTAGAATATTGATGCCAATTAATGGTTTCCAAAAACTACCTGACACGAGCCATCACAGTCTGGTCAGTCTTTTTTGGTATAGCTCTACGCAGTGGTTATCTGGAATGGTGAACGAGGAATTTCATAAAAATAGTATTTCAGGTGAATTAGCAGGACTGTCGGGTTTCATGTTCTTTGGTGTAGACAAATTTCCAACTCTCCCAAAAAATATCAACCATAATACTGACTTTAATAATAAGGAAGGGAAGAATTTTTCAAATGATGTGCTAGATTATACATGTTTACCAATAAGTGAAACTCTCATATTTGGTATAGTAACAGATGTTAATTGCCATAAATCCGGCATCAATATCAAAATGAGAAACTTAGCTCTTGCGGCTGGATCTTTTTTAATAGGCCTAGAAAGCTTCTCTTATGAAAAAATGCTAGGCTGGGTTGACTCTAGTATAAAGCTAGCGAAATCTTTTGGCCTATACACTGGGATACAGAATATAAATATTACGGTACTTTGCAGGAAAGATTTAGAAGAAGGGGTGGGTTTTACTAATGACCAAGTTCTGTATTCAACATTATTTATAGATTGCTGGCTACCTGAAAGAAACCCTAATGGAGAAATAGTTTTAGGCAATACTAATCAAATTAGATTTACGGTTGTACACGAACTCTTTCACAATGCGCAATACCTGTCCTCTGCCACATCATCTCCATATTTTTATTCGAGGGTCCTGAGGTCAGACTTATTAAGATGGATAATTGAGGGTTCTGCCGTTTGGTTTGAGAATAGGTTATATCCCGATGAAAAGCCTTATTTAGTACGCCCGCCATTAAGTGAAGGAGGTAAGGTTCCAAACTTTTTTGACCTAGGTATTCCAGCTCACTTTAAGGATAACCCTAAGGGGCCTGATACATATTTAACATTCAATATTTTTAACTCATATTTTAGAGCCTGGGGAAGTGCTGAGGTAATGGCGAAAACCTTTACGTTTAGCACTGTCGGTGTCTTTGGGTTGCCTCATTTTACAAAATTGCTGTGTGAAATAGAATCGTCAACGCTATCAGGAATAGATTGCATATTTCGCTTACCTACTAGTCTTTTAATTACATGGCGTCATCTAGCTAATTACTATAGGACGACTTATCCAGATCCGCCTGATAATGTTGTTACCCAGTTATTTGGCTATGACTTGACAGATTTTGAAGATCCTTTGAGTAACGGGCCAAGTATTTCTATTTTCATGGAAGTCGAAGCAGCGAATATGCCCAGGGAACCGGATGAATTTACAACATTTGATTTTTCAATACCACCTTACGGAATTGTTTCCTTTGAGGAACATGTTCATATTAGCAACCCAACGCCTAATGGGGAGTTTTGTATAAGACGAGAGATGACAACAGATCAACCTATTTTATTTGCTCACGGTGGTTCAGTATATGAAAATGGAATTTTTCACCCTGGCTCCTATTATCAAGACCGCATAGATAGATTTGACGTTGTACAAAACTTTACAGGTATTTTCAATGCGTCTTTCACCGCTACAGCTAAGGTTAGCGTAAAGTATCACCGTATTCCCGCAAATACGTGCAGTTCAAACAAAAATACCACTACGACTGTGATGCGTTAGTGGGTAAATAGGTTCTACTCTAAACCTGCTCGGTCTTTACACAGGAAGGTGTACTCAGCAAAATTAATTACGAGGTACACAAAATAGAAGGGGCTTTATCCCAATGGTGGTTTCTAGGCTTCCGTTTTTAAAAAACAGGAAGTAGCAATCAAGTTATTACCAAGCATCGACAGTCTGCGTAGCAGTTTGTCACTGATTATTTACGGTTTCGCAAAAGTGATACCGGCTGGTATGTTCATACCGGCTGGGAGTTTGAAAAAGCAACTCGTTTACCTGATGCCGATATAATTTTTGTGGCTATTATGTAAAGAATTGTCACAGAACCATTTCACTCAATGAACTATAGCTGTTTTTAGGCTATAAAGCTTACTTAGAAATGATTTAACGATTTGGCACAAAGCGCTGAAAAGCTAATCGACCGCTGCCACTAAAGCTATCTGCGGAGGCTTCAATGAAGATTACTAAATCAGTAAGCCATTACAATGAATCAGAGCATGATCTACTGAATTCTCACTTTCAGTAGAGATTTGAACGTGCGGTTTTTAGCCATTTTATTGCTGCTTTTTACAGCAAATGCCAATGCGCAACTTATTACTGCTCCAGTTCAGGCTGTAGAGCCCTGGGATCTAGAGGGTAGGGCAGAGTTGTTTTCGAACATCCTTGCGTTAAGAGAGATGACAACGCCTGAAAATCTGGGCTGGACTGGCCGTTTAGCACCAGACTGTGTAGCGGGAACGCTCAATTCATCCTACTTAGAAAGAGTACTCGAGATCTTAAACGGTTATCGAGCTCTTATTGGCAGTGAAAATACCGTATTCTCAGAGCAGTTAAACGCTAATATGCAGGAAGCGATACTGCCTTACGCCAATGACTTCATCCCGGTACTGATCGATCTCAACGAAAACACAGATTGCTATAGTCCATTAGTGCAAGATGCAGTGAACAATGCCATCTTGTTTGCAAAGCTTGCTGAGTTTCACGATGATCCGATTTCCCTAGCACTTTTTACAAATGAATCAGATCTCGGCCAAAACTCTCTTTGGGCGCGTTTGCTTTCACTAACAAGTAATCCCTTCGGTTTCGCAGCAGCAGTGACAACGTCATTCGATGAGGATGAAATATTTTACCTTGTCCAAACGACAGTAACATCAGAGAAGAAAACAGTTACAAGCACTGAGCCTGGCTGGGTTAGCCTTCCGCCTCCAGGCTATTTCTATGGAATAGACCGCTATTGGAAGTTTTCTGCCGTAGATGGTGAAGTAACGAATGCATCGGTTCGCATGAGTATAGATGATGGAGCGTTTCAAGATTTTGACGTTATCGTTCAGCAAAAACCATCAGATGGAATTTCATGGGATATTGGGGACTTGGTTTTCGATGTAGAAGCCAAGAAAGTCAATATCCAGGTTAGGGGAACCGTAGCATTTGGGGGCGAAAGTTTTAATTTCGATCTGAAGTACTGCACAGTTCCATTCCAAGAAAGTAGGACAACTGTGCCAGCTGAAGTTTTTCGACCTGGCCCAAATGATCAGTGTCGGGTAATCCCAAATATCCGTCCAGAGCTGCCATTTTTTGCGGATGACTTTGAGGGTTAGCCTAATCTCTATCTTTCGGGGAACCATCGAAATAAATCAATCTAACGAGCAATAACACACTACGTGGTTACTTTATGTCTGCTAAACAAGTTGGTTGGATCTTAAGTTTTATAGGCAAAAAACTTCTGATATTGTGCGTTGCGAGCACCTTGATTGCTCAGGCTCACGGTGTAACAATTGAAGAAATAACGCCCGATCCAGCAACTTTAACGTTTGCCACTAAAGTTCGCGTCAGTGGCAATCCTGGCGATAGAGTATCCATTAGTGTTTTTGTAGGTTCCACTGATCGTGTAAATATTCCTGGCTGCGGTACTACATTAAATG
The DNA here is from genome assembly GCA_965223975.1 of Pseudomonadales bacterium. GTDB lineage: Bacteria > Pseudomonadota > Gammaproteobacteria > Pseudomonadales > JBECKS01 > JBECKS01. The sequence goes on along the minus strand of CBDCYA010000001.1, from coordinate 36,578 downwards.
ACTCGGGCAGTGGCAGTTGTAATCTGTCCTTACCATTTCTTGGTCCTGTAGATATTGTAGCTAGGGTGCGCCGATCCCCTGGTGAAGATGAAATTGATACACGCCGCATTACTGTAAATCCTCCTGTTAGCGAATTTTCTGATAATGCCTCCGCTATTTTAGCGCCTTATGTCATCCATGATGGAGGCACCGTCAATCGAACTCTATTACGCTTAAAAGCAAGTTGTGTGGGTGGTGATGCATATTGGGCATTTTTCAATCCACAAGGTCAAAGGCAAATGAGTGGCCAATTGGCCATAGCGGCTGGCGCTGAATTTTTATTCGACTGGCGTGCAGAAAGCACAGCCGCTTTTTCAAACCAGCTAGGATTTATTTTATTTGCTTTAGATACAGATCAAAACGGCATACTCAATGCCAGCGATCAAGCGTGTTTACAGATTTCAAATGTTAGCCAGAGCATACAACCAGAAAATACCGTTCCTTTTGTTCCAGTAGTGCCTTTATCTTCAAATGGTGGCCTAAACCAAGCGATTACGCTATCGCAACTCATAGTAGATGATATTTTTCTTTTTGATCTTGATTTTGCTGTATTAGATAATACTGATGAGGCTATCAACTTACCTTATAACATTGCAGGAAATAACAACACGCAGTTTGTTCTCTTTAGTGAACTACCCAGCGCTCAGGGTAATCGTCGGCTTGTCTTCGATCAATACGATAACACTGGGGTCAGAAGTTCGAACAGTGTTGACCTACCGAATTCCTATTTGGCTGTACTTGATGCTAAGGGGAGCGAGTTTGTCGGCCCCATAATTTTCGATGAAGGTTTTTTAAATTTACCAATTTCTTTTAATTCCTCAGTGCTGGGGGATAAGGGTGTATTTGGATTTTCGATAACAAGTTTTACTCCCAGTGAGCTAGAGTTGTGTATGGCTATCGATGGTTCTGGCAGTATAGGGCCTACAGATTTTGAGCGCATGAGAGAAGAGCTTGCCAATGCTGTTGCATCACCAGCAATAGTTCCACAAGATGGTAGTGTGAAGTTGACAGTTATACAGTTTGCAAGCTCAGCAGCGGTGGAGATACAACCCACTATCATTGACGGCCAAGAAACCGCAAGTGAGCTTGCCGAAAATATTAGGCAAATTGATTATGATGGAGGCGGTACAAACATAGCGGCTGCCATTAATCTCTGTGAAAATGAATTTGACTATAATTCCAAGCGCCAGGTGATTGATGTCGTCACAGATGGACAAGATAACGGTGCTGCGAGCAGTGCAGACGAGGCGATGTCAAGAGGGGTTGATGCTATCAATGCTCTAGGCATAGGGAGAGTGATTGAATCGGCATTAGACATATTTGTCCGGCCTTTACCAGCCAGCGAACCGCCCCAAGATGGCTTTAAAATCGTTATTAGTAATTTTAATACCTTTGCTCAAGCTATTAGCGATAAGCTGCGAGCAGAAACAGGGCTAGATATTACGGTATCTAGTTCAGATCCAGTCGAAGTTTTACCAGTGACTGGAACGCTAACTGAGCAGATAAATACCCTGAATGCAGGACCGCCACCTTATGTACCTAGCCAGTGGCAGCCAGCCAAGCGATCTAACGACAATCACGATTTTGCATCCTTTGAGTGCTCGTCAGTTTCCGACCCGTTAGCATTGCCGTATCTTTCCGCTGATAGCTTTATTAATGACATTGATGAGGTCACTTACAACAACTGTGACTCGGCATTTTATCGTATTCCATTTACATTGCCCGATGATTTTTTAGTATTACAAATGACGTTAAATGTTAACCTTGATGATCAAGGCATAGTGTTTCTAAATGGGCGACGTATTTCTACGACTATGGTAAATAGAAACTGTGAACCTAATCCAGCAAATGGTGGTACAGACCCTTGTAGAGAGCAGCAGGATTTTGGCAAAGACCGGATCGATTTAGAAGGTCTACCGGTGCTTACCTGGCCAACTCAAGACAAAGTTGTTGTAAGAGAAATTTTAGTTAATCCCATATTTCTCGATGGTGAAAATGTGTTGGTGTTTGGTGTTTTAGGAGATGGTAGCTTTTTTGAACCAACGGGGCTGGAATTTATTGGCCGTGTCAGTGGCGTTGCTCTTAACAAGAGCCCAAGCAGTATACAGATTACGGGAGTTAATCCCAATCCATCCAATATCAATCAAGCGGTATCCGTCAATTATCAGTTAGACGCTACGGGCAATGGTCTTTCTACAGCAAATATTACAGTCACTGCTAGTAGTGGTGAGACATGCACAACCAATTCATCCTTTGGTAGTGGCTGCCTACTTAGGTTCTCTACTGGTGGTCTGAAGCAACTTACCGCAACGTATGCTGGGAATCGAAACTACACCCCCAGCGTTTCAGCAGTATTTAACCACCAAGTAAATGGCCCTGGAACGGCGGGTTGGCAATTCAGTAGAAGAGATTCAGATACAAGCGATGCTTTATTTGGTGTTTCCTGTACAGCCCCACAGCAATGTCAGTCAGTAGGTGTAGACGGGACAATTCAGTTAAGTAGTGACGGTGGAAACACTTGGAATCTAACTAGTTTTGGAGGACCAACATTAAACAGTGTTGATTGTCCCAGTGAGAATACATGTTTTGCGGTTGGCGACAGCAGCACCGCGTTTAAAACCTCAAACGGTGGCAGAAGTTGGCAAATGTTAACTGTAGGCACCTCTGTTCCTTTTACCTTTGATTTGCAAGACATTCACTGTCTAAGCGATACACTTTGCTACGCAGTTGGAGGACTTGGCCAGCTGCTACAAACTACAAATGGCGGAAACACTTGGACTAACCAGCAAATCACTAATACAGTTCTTCCAAATAGTATATCTTGTTTAACCGCTAATCAGTGTTTTGTAGCAGGAATAAGTAATGGCGGGGAGGTTCTGAGTAATAGTTCTGGGTCTTGGGTTGGTCTACCATCAGGTACTGACAATAATCTAAATGCTATTTTTTGTGAGTCAGCTTCTACTTGTACTGTTGTTGGTAGCCTTGGCACGATTATAAAGACTACAAATGGTGGCACTAGCTGGACTATACAGAATTCTAGAACTGGTGCTGAATTAAATGATATTGACTGCCCATCTGCAAACAATTGTTTAGTTGTTGGTTCTGAAGGGACGGTGTTAATTACCGATGATGGAGGCACGACCTGGAATCAACAATCTCCGGGGCAGCTTGTTCAAGCAAGAAAGAGCCTATTTATAGAGGGTCTTAACGGAATTGATTGTTTCAGCAAGTCTGCTTGCGTTTTAGTAGGGGAGCGGGGGCGAGTAGTGATAGGTAGTACTGACGGCGCAGAAATTTCTATTTTTAGCGATGATTTCGAGAAGTAGAAGATACCATTTCTGAAGAATAGGTATCTTTATTCAAGATCATCGACAAAACATTATGAGGCTGGTTTTTTAGTAGTGGGGTGGTGAATGAGAATTATATTCTGTGTATTTTCTGCAATGTTATTATTTTTAGCGTCATTCTACTCTTTCGCCCTGGATATATTAGTAGAAGTAGGAGATTTAGATGCCGAAAATAGAGTTGTCACTAGTATTAGCCGCTATGTATCAGTAAACGATAACGGTTTTGTTGCTTTTCAGGGTTCTACTGGCGAAGGCGATCACACTGCCCCAAATCCCCGCCGAGAAAATATTTTTGTTTATGACCCCAATGATAGAAGTATCAGACCGATGCTAAACGCTGCTGGAGGTGTTTTTGAACTTCCAGCAGAAGGGGATGCAAATGAAAGGGCAATTCAGCAATTTGGCACTCCTCAAATAAATAATCAAAATATTGTGCTTGCGTCTCGTAGTATGACTACGCGTTATCAGGTAACATTGATTAATCCCATTAGAACTGGTCGATTTTACTATTTGGAGAAATGGAATGCATTAGCTACAGGTTTTCCTGTAGAGTTATCAGTTTTTGGAGATTCAAATGTAGGGCCAGCTTTTCCCACAATGTCGTTCTATCAGCCTAGTTATGCTCTACAGTCTGGGCCATTTTTCCCAGTTGCGCCATACAATACTTATCGTTTTATCACCAACTGGCGTTGGCCAGGTTTGCTGTATTCAACAGAAAACAAGTTTGAAGCTATCAATAACAGTGGGCAAATCGTTTCTTCTGCTCTAAGTTCAGATGCAGTTAATTGGTTTTTACAGACTCCTGCGGGGCCAGTGACTACTGATAACTATAATGAGCTTCTGCTACCTAGTAATCCAGTGATGCCTAGAATCGCTGACAATGGATTAATAGTTACGAAAGCTGATAGGACACCAGAAGCTTCAGTCAATTTATATGATTACAGTTTGAACTTTATTGCGGAAATAGCGGGATCAACGACTGGATTTACTGTACTGGGGGAGAGACCGTCTATAAGTGACGACGGACAATACGTTGTTTTTTATGGTGAGCTTAGTCAAGCAGGTGCGGATCAATTAACTTTTAATGGTAGTCCAACTACGCCTGGAAAAGGAATCTTTATTGCTGTTAATAGTAACGATGTATGGAACATAAATCGTGTAGCGGGTATTTCAAACAATGGATTTTTAGATCCAGGGGAATCTTACTTTGATTCTAATTTTAATGGTCAATTCGATCCACAAAGCGGCGAAACAGATGAGGGCATCATCAGCGGATTTCTTCCTGACGAGCACATCGATATCAGTGATGATGGATTATTTTCGTATGTGGCAAACGAAAATTTATCTAATGGGAAAGCAATAATTGCCTCTCAATTTAGCAGAGATAGCACCAGCATAGATGTGAATTCTGTAAATCTGATTGCAACAACGGGTAATCTAAATGATGAGTGCGGCGGTTTTACCGATTTGGCACAATTTACATCAATAAGTAACCGAAGTGGCACAAGTATTGTGTTTTGGGGAGAGAACACTGTTGGCCAACAAGGTATATATTCTACACAACAGCAAAGTGGCCTTAGGAAAGGCGGCGGTAGCAGTTTGCTTGGTTGTTTAGAACCTTATGGCTTAACCTTAAAAACCAAACCGGGATATGGAAATCCAATTAGAGAAAATACAACAGAAAATAATATTGAGACTATTTACCAACAAACGATTGATGAAAATTGCAATTTACAAGATCAAATAACAGCTATTGATGATTATCCGTTTTCTGGCGTAGCATCTAAATCAGTAAAATTAAGCGCTATAATTGATATATGTTCTAATAACAACAATTCTGGTGACCTACTTATGACCAATGTAGATTGGTCAATTAATAATTCGAATTTACAAGGAACAGAAGGCTGGACTGGCAAGAGTGGAACGATAAATATAGAAATGCCAGATAAAATAGGGGTCTATATAGTAAGTTTAGACTTTAAAATTGGTGATTATAGAAAAGCTATAGCAAGGAAACTTTTTGTAACCAAAGGAAAGCCTCTAAAAGGCCCTGATAATATCTCTATTCCTCGTTTGGCCTGGTATGAAAAGGCAACAAACTGGGCATCTGGAGCGATTGAAGAAGATTCAATATTAGATAAGCTAATGAATGCTACTTATGCATTTGGAAGGCAGAATTGGGACTATTATTACAACCTTTTACCTGGACTGCCTCGTAAGTGTGCCTGGGAAGATTTAATTGCGGAGCCATTGGTATGCGATTATTCTGATTGCCATGAGTTCAGTAATGTTTTTCAAACTATGGCATCGACACTGGGTGTTAGTTTAGAATCAGTTGAGACAACAGGAATCATTGGCTTCGGTTTTACTACATTTAGATTTAGCAAACCTTCTATAGATTCATCATTTTTTGGCAACGTTCGCCTAGAAGGGGGGGATTTTGATAGGTACTTTTTCCGAACGCATGCTTTAAGAAAACACGGCATTAGATACTATGATGTAACTTTCAATGATTTTCATTTTTCAGAAACAGAATTTATAGAATATAATGCTAATGGTTTAGGGCTTGACACATCGAATTTGCTTTTTATCAGAACTCTTGAGGGCGCAATAATTTATCCTTTGAGTGCTAATGTATATCAGTCCTGGCAAGCTTATCAGTACGCACCCCCATTAAATCCGATATTGAAATCAACGAAAAACAACTCTGAGATAAAGACTATTGGCAACCCAACGCTTGATAAAATTGATGCGAATGGTGATGGAAAATATGAAGAGCTAGTGGTTCATGTAGAAGTAGAATCACCAGGATCAGGGGAGTATTTTTTTTGGGGCAAATTAGCAAGAAATGGTAATATTTTAATTGATCAGCCGTATCACAATTCCCCATTTACTACCGTAGGTTACCTTAGTGAAACAGCAGGGAAGCACACTATTGCTTTTATTTTCTCAGGGGAAAAAATCTTTCTTGCAGGAGATAATGGTTCATATGAAATAATGATAGGAGGAGATGTATCCGCTAGCTTGTCTTTGCCAACTATTGATCATAGTGAGTTCAGAGAAGTGGGTGCGAGGATTATCAATGTTACAGAAACAACTATAGATACTGATGGCAATGGTAAGTTCGATGGTATAGAAGCAGAGATTGCTTTAGATGTCGTTATTGAAGAGAATATTGGTTTAAGAGGAGTTCTATTTAAAAATGGCACTATTGCCAGTAGTGGAGGAACGTTTTCTCTTTTTCCAGGCACGAATACAGTAAAACTAATTTTTTCTGGGGAAGAACTTCATGAGTCCAATAAAAATGGACCATACGAAGGAATAATAACTTTGTTTGATAAAACAAATAGCAGTATAGGTAGTTACAAATTTAACACAAAGCCCTATAGCGCGAACGACTTTGAAAGCTCAGTCGTAACTACCGAAATCGAGATTTTTAAGGATAATTTCGAAAAATAAATTTTAAGAATTGTTCTTAGCAAGCATCCTAAAGGAATACTATATGATCGGTACCCCTTATTTTGGACACTTAGTTCGAGTTTGGTAGTGTCTAATTTAAGGAGAAATAGATATGGTTGGCAAATACGATGCAGAACTCAAGGGTGAAATCTGTGAAAAGATTCGAGAGGGAGAAAGCCTGAAGTCTCTCAGTGAGAAATATGGCATAGCCTCTAGTACGATATCGGGCTGGCTTAAGCGTAGTGCTAAAGGTCAAAGAGGCGAGGAGCTAGAAATAGGTCGCCTGTGGAGTTCCCCCGTTTAGGTGGACAGTGTTTCATAAAATCAACCACCGCATCGCGTGTGTCCATCTCTACCCAACACGCACTCAGTCCCCAAGACTTTTTTTTAGCGCAACGTGTTCACTCATTAACTCCGAGAGCACTTCATGCTTATTTTCAAGCTTGGCTTTGGTCTTCTCTAGCTCTTGGCTTAATCGCTTGATGGTGACCGACTCACGCGGCTTTTTCGATCCATTGCCTTTTTGATCAAAAACTTGCGCACCCTGATCAAACAGCAGCTGTTGCCAGCCATAAAATACTGATGGCGCCATGCCATGCTCTTCACAAAGCTCCGAGACGGGGCGCTTACCGATTAGATGCTCTTTCACCAGCGCCAATTTCTGCTCGGGCGTATATTTTTTGTATTTCGTTGGCTTTTCGTTCATTTGCAACAACCTCTAGTTTATCCATAATTTACTTTAGATCGTTGTCCAGGTCACGCTGAACCAGTACAGATGAACACGGGGACTACCGTAGGTTTGTCGGCTTTCTTCAAAGATTGACTTAATAAGCTCCAGGAGCTTTTCATTTTCGCTCTCACGCTTCGATTTAGGCCTTCTTCGCCAGGCATAGAAACCACTGCGAGATACTCCCAAGAGCTCGCACATGGCTCCTACGTTGAACTCAGTTCTATGAGCTTCAATAAACTCAAATTTTAGTGCTCTAGAACATGAGTTTCCTTGGCAAAGAAGGCTGTCGCCTTTTTTAAGATGTCACGCTCCATCTTAAGTTGGCGTACTTCTGCCCGGAGCTTCGCTAGTTCAGCTTCAGTGGGGTTGCCATTACCCGGAAATGCCTTTTCTCCGTGTTCTCTATACTCACGAACCCAGCGGGTTAGCGTGCTTACACTGACATCTAGATTATTTGCAATTTGCTCGCGAGTCTTATCACTGCTAAGGGATAATTCTACTGCATCTTGCTTAAATTCCTTGGTATATTGTCTTCTAGAGTTTGCTTTTGTAGACATAATTACTCCTCCTATTAAGGTTATTTCTATACCTTAACTAAGTGTCTACTTTTTGGGAGGAACTCCACCATCGGCGGTGTGCCAGCAGCTAATGGATTGAGTCTTGAGCGGCCAGTGGCAGTCAGTTTAATAGCTTCTGATCCATCCGGCGTAGCACGCATTGAATTTCTGGTTGATGGAATGCTATTAGCCACAGATAGCAGTAGCCCTTATCAAGCTGAGTGGGATATTGCTGCATTTAGTAATGGTGCACATACCTTAACGATTGTAGGCTACGACACTTTAGAAAACACGACAACGCTTAGTTTTGATGTCGATATAGCATTGTTGCCACCACCGGCTCCCGTTATAGACACGCCTACTAATAATTTGACCACTAGCCTTCTGCAAATAGAGGTAGGTGGCACTGCTGATGCTTCTGTACAGATTTATTTAAATGGCTCTCCGATAGGAGAGACGATTAGCACGGTAGAGGGTAGATTTAGTGGGCTTGTAGCACTAGAGCTTGGCCTTAATGAGCTGCAGGCCACTGCTAGTAATCGAGCGGGGGAGAGTTCACTCAGTAATCTTGTTCAAGTATTCCGAGAAGAAGTCACGGTGCTACCGTATCGCTGTGAGATTTCAGCGATTACCCCTGTATCTTCTCGTGGGGATGTGCCTATTGTTATCAGTGGAGACGCCATTGATAACGATGGCGCTGTTTCTGGTGTGGATTTACGTTTGGTGGTTACTAATGCTGGGGGAGGGGAGCGCCAATTTGAGGTAACCACAGACGCAAGCGGCCAGTTTGACTTTTCTTATCAAGCAGCACCCGATGAAGCTGGGGAGTACAGTGTTGCCTGTATACACCCTGATTCTACTGAGCGTGCTGTACAGGGTACTTTTAGCATTGGTCGGGTATTTGTTGATCCCACTACATTAGAGTTAAATATTCCCCGTAACTCTAATCAGGCGCTGAATTTTACGGCAACGACCAGTGATGGTTACAGTGCTACGAACTTACGGCTAGAGTATTTGGGAATTGATCAACCGACAGGTGATTTTGAGCCAGGTATTTCCATTACACCTAGTGCTCCAGTATCACTGGGGCCAGCTCAAAGTGCCCAGCTCAGTGTTTCTGTGGTTGCCGATGACAATGCTTTTCAAACTGGCATCTTTTATCTTCGCCTGGTTAGTGATGAAAGTCTGCTACCTTTGGCCTTAATACGGGTTAGCTATTTCTTTGCTGATGCAGAACCTTCGTTGACTTGGCTACCAAGCTTTCTTGAAGTCGGTGTCGCTATTGGGGCTACACAAACTGCTCAAGTTATCCTAGAGAATCGAGGTTTTGAGGATGCCCTGGATACAACAATTCAGCTAATTTCGGGTAATGGTGAGGCAGTCCCTAGCTGGGTTGCCCTTACGTCAATGGCAAATCAGGGAACTATTGCTGTTGGTGAAGAACGTTTCCTTGGCCTAATGGCAAGACCAGGCGAGGGCGTTTCAGAAGGTATTTATGAATTTCTGATTCGTGTCGATGGCAGTAATTATAACCCTGTTGATATACCCGTATTTGTATCGGTAACTCAAGCAGGTAGTGGGAGTGTGTTGTTTAAGTTAACTGATATTTATACCGAGACGTTAAATAATAGCGGGCAGCTTATTGAGGGTTTAGCCGGTGGTGAAATCCGCTTGCAAAATGAGCAAGTTCTAACGGTTGATGAAACGTTAATCACTGACGAATTGGGCAATGCCTTGTTTTCTGATTTACCACCAGGAAATTATAAGTTTCGGGCGAGCGCTGACAAGCACCAGTCTTTAGTTGGACGGTTGAAAATACAACCTGGTGTTACGGTTACCGAAGAGGTGTTTTTAGATTACAGCTTAGTCAGTATTGAATGGTCAGTGACAGAGATTGCACTGGAAGACCGATATACGATTGATCTAGATGCTACGTTTGAAACCGATGTACCTGCTCCGGTGGTGGTGATTGAACCAGCATCTACTGCATTATCACCAGATATGCTACCAGGAGAGATTATTGAGGGTGAATGGACGATAACAAACCATGGCCTTGTACGAGCCGATAATTTTCGTTTGATTGTGCCTGAGACTGATGAGTTTTTCCAATATGAGTTCTTTGGTGATGTGCCCGATACGTTAGCGCCAAAGCAACAGATTACGGTGCCATACAAGATTACTGCGTTGCAAAGTTTGCGTGGTAATACATTGGTGACGGCTAGGAGTAATATAAGTTCTGCAAAGGTACCTATTAACAACGGAGGCTGTACCAGCTATAGCCAATGTGGTGGAACCAATCACGATTATGTTTGTGCCAATAGTGCTAGAAGAGATGGCTCGTCAACAAGTTGTTTTACGTCTGGTTTGGGAAATAGCTGCGATGTATATTTTTACCATCCAACTACCCATCTTTTTCCTAATGGGCCTGATTTCTCAGCTATTGGGGATGATAGTTGTGAATGTAAGCCATCTGACGATCTATCAAATGAGTGCCTTGAGTGTAAAGATGGTAAAATAAAGCCTATAGAGTCAGAATCAAATCCTACTGTAACAGATATAAGTACAAGTGGAAGAACTTATGCTGGAGACCGCAGTTTTATTGATGATATTCTTTCGGACACCTTCACTTCTCTTGGGTATATCTATGCAGTAAAAGAAGAATCTGACTTTAAAGTATCTGCAATATGTGCTGGAGATAGTAACTGGCATGCAAAACTAGATAGTATTACTATTCAGCATGAAACAGTAATCAAGCGCACATCTGGTACGGGCTTACCAAGAATCGAGCCACTTAATCCACCCCCTGATGGAAATTATTGCATAAGCCAAGTGGTAGATATGGCAACGCAAGCAAAATTGACTGATTTTAATCCTCCCAGATCAACAGATTTTTTCGTGTACCCTACATCTGCTATAGAAGCACATGAGTTAGTACATGCTAATACTTATGAGGAAGCCTTGCGAGATTCCGCATTAGATATTGAAAAGGAAATCGAGGGTATTTTTACTGTTAGTGCTAATGAGATTAGCCGTTCTGAAGCAACATCAATACTACAAGAGCAAGTAAATTTATTTAAAAGTATTTATTTCGAAATTTGGAGAAAGGAGATCGACAATAATCCTATAAATGATCATGGTGAAGATGGTTATTCGGGTCCGACTAAAGATGCGGAGAAAACAGTAGTAAGGCCCCTATTAATTGAAACTTGCGATAATGCTAGAATCCGACAAGGTGTCAGTGCTGCTTGGGATACCTGTATTGATGTTTGTAATAGAGTTGGTTTCTAAATGGGGTTTTGTGTGAAACGCCTTTATATAAATTTTGAACAGTGATACGATTTCAAAACTGTTCCAAAGCTTACCTTTGCGAGGCACATATATAGATATACTAATAAAGCAACTAAGCTGAATGCTCATGAATAACAAAATATTATTTTTTTTAATTTTTAGTCTTACTATCTCTCAACAATCTTCAGCAACTTGTCAAAATAAGCTACAAAAATGCGTTAGCGTAGAAATTATCAATTCAGAAAGTATTAAAAAATTACCTGATTTTAAGTATACTTTTGAAAAGCCTTATAAGTATCGGTGTTTGATATCTTTCAAGCTGACAAAAAAAAATACAGTACTGAAAGCAACTTCATGGGCTTACACAATTTGTCCTGATCGATATCAAGTTTCTAGTTCTAATGAAGTGCCTGTTAAAAAAGTTAATATAGGTGATGTTAAAATATGTGTTTTAGGCTCTGCTGGAGGAGAATATGAGAAAGGGTATAGTATAGGATTTGAAGGCGGGTGCCCTAGAACTGAATCAAAATTTAAAGTCCAATTATCTAGTTTTTGTAATGATACTGACCCAGGCCATCAGAAAAACATATGGTCATTAGATTATATGCGGCCAATGCAATCTTTTGAATGTGAAAATCATGAGAAAGAGCTTAAAAATCAAGAGGGAATGGTGATTTGGACTACTGATTACTCTACTAATACAACACAGCCATGGATATTTATTGATGGGAAGTGGGAAAAATTAAAAGTTGTAGAATATTGAAAATATGGGGTATGGATCAGGGTTCGATTAGGTGGTATTTCTGGGAGACAAGGAAAACACGGCTCTAAATTGAACTAGTGTGATTACCCCAACCAGCTACGCTTTAGGGGATGGCGCGGTTGGTGTCGTCCGGATCATTCGCCTGGTAAATATCATCATTGTCCAGATCGAGGCACGACCCGCGCGAGAATCCATACGGGGCCTGTCCTACATAATTACCCGTTTCCCCGTACTGACACACTACAATGGTGCCCCACCTAGGACATCCGCGAATCACTCCGCACCCCACATGTGTCGTGTCGCCCCACACTACCTGGGTGTAGTGTCCCACAAGAAAGAAAGTATTGTCACTCGTGATGGTATCGCCGAAGTCGTAGTACGCTCGCTCCCTCGCCCAAGAATCCACTGCAAGCACCGGATCTGCAGTGCCGTTAGGGTGTAAATGTATGTTTTCGCCAAGCTGCGAGAATGTACCCACGTTAGACAAACTCGCCCAGCTGCTATGCCTTTGTGGGCATGTATTTGCGTATGCTTGTGCGTTGTCCGCAATGTCGGTACTCCATACAAGTTCTGTCACCCCCACCCGCACCCGCCACGCGTTGTGAGCATCCGTTATTCCGATTAGATCACCAGTCTCGCCAACTGAGAGCGATGGATCGGGTACATAATCGCAGTTGTCTCTACCCTCAAAATCAGATTCAAAAATAAGTTGACCGTATACTAAAGTGATTTTTACGAACAGCACAACTCCAATTAATCTTGCATAAGACATCTGCTTTTGACCCTCTAATATTCCACCTTAAAAGTCGGGCTCTCTTCGGGCCGATTTTTACGCTTATCATAGAGCCGGGTAGTAGACACATTTGCATGTCCCAGCCACTCTTGAACCTTTGCAATATCTGCCTTATGCTCTAGAGCGTTGGTAGCTGCTGTAGCCCGTAGCGAGTGCACACAGAAGCCATGAACATCGATTGTGATACCGACTTTGCTAGCCCAGTGCTTAACGACATTCTTGTAGATGGAGTTGGCATCAAGCGCTTTGTTTAACCGGCCATCTGTCCGATTCCTCACGGGCCTAAACAACGCCCCAGATAAGTCCCAATGGTGCCCAGCCGTTTCCAAATACTCCCTAATCAACCGTAGCGCAATAGGCGCAATCGGTATAAACCGGATTTTCTCGCCTTTACCGTGAACCTGAAAATGCGGCACACCTTCGCGCACCTGAACATCTTTCACACGTAGCTTGACCAGCTCATCACGGCGCAAGCCGTGATAGGCGAGGGTGGCTAGAATTGCCCGATCGCGAATGCCTTTAAGCGTATCATCAGGCGGGGCATTTAGTAGCTCTTTAATCTGGCCATTCGATAATGCAGGGGTTACGCCTTCGTTAGCATTAGCTTTTGGCCTTGCCACACCCAGCACCGGATTGTGCAGCACCGCATTTTTTTCACACAGATAATCAAACAGCGATGATAGTGCTGATAGCTTCCGACGAATAGTAGTGCCTGCAAGCTCTCGGGCTTCAAACTGTTTACGCCAGGCAATGACGTGCGAGCGAGTTACCACACGAAATTCCTCAGGATGCTGAATGCCGGTGAAGGCCATGAAGTCTTTGAGGTCGTTTTGGTAGGCGCGCCGGGTTTGTGCGTTTCTGATGTTTGCAAACCATTCAAGCTCAGGTGGCACTTCGGCTAAACCTTGAAATTCGGCTGCTGTGAGTGCTCGCTCGGTGTCGAGGCGGATCAGTGTGTTGTCAGGCATGCTATATATATAGTGTAAGGTTGTTCGTTACTCGGTAACGGGGTGCGTATTTAGGTGGTAGTATAGCACCCTTCCAAGGTATGATAAAATACGTTATCATACCTTGGAAGGGTAAGTTGATAAAGTTTATATAAAAGGGTATCAATTGAAAGAGATTGTTAACAACGGCTGGGAAATAGCCGAATCCATAACAATAAGCATACACTAGATTAATCTTTTATCATTTGTAAAAGTTGAAAGAGAGTATTTTGGCACTTATTGCTGTTAGATGCTTAGCGCTGTATATGCTAGCGAACGGTTTGAGTTATATTGGACCTTTATTGATATGGTTTGATGGCCATTCTACGACTACAAATATATCTCTTGCAAAACGGATGGCTACTCTTTCTCCTGTTTTTATTTATCTCTTTTTAGCTTGTATATTTTGGAAAGCAGGCCCATGTATTTCGGTACGTATTATTAACGAGAGCAGCAAAGAAATCAAGGCAGATTTGGTAGAAGTACCAAGCAGTTTCTGGCAGCTAGGCTTTGTGCTAGTTGGCTTGGTCTCAATTATAAATGACTTCCCTATTTTGGTATCTCACCTGATTGTCTCAAAGCCTTTCAGCGATGAGCTTAGTTACCAAGAATTTCTTGACCCGGTTGAACGGCAGGCAATAGCTAGTAGTATAAAAATATTAATCGGGATATTACTTATTGTAGGTGGAAAAAAGCTTGCGCTACTAATCAGGAGGCTTAGATCTATAGGTCGTGAAGGATAAATTTATCACTATTTATACGACTTTATAAGCTAAGCAAATAGCAATGTCATCTTCTTACCCAATCACATACCTATGTGTAATGGTTTGCAAGTTTGGTGATTTACATTTGCGAGTCGCTACACCTATGGTAAAATTAGAGTGATATCATTTATTACAGGTACTCCACCTACTATCGGTCCTGTTGCGCTGTCCGCAATTATTGACATTTTAACCCTAATACTCGCTTCTCCTGGTTGATACCACCATTTATCCATAGGGTTTCCTTCAAACGATGCACCTGGGGTGAATCCAGATATTGTTGATGGAACAACTATTAAGGGTTGCCTGATAGGGCCATTTGGTAAAAAACTAATATCACCGCTGAATATTAGAAAGTATCCTTGAGCTTTAATTACAGCTCCTCCTGAAATAGTCACTGTAGTGTCGCTATCAAACGATGAGTTATTTCCAGGTGAAATCATAGAAAGATAGCCGTCAGCAGGTATACTGTAGTTAAACTTATAACTACCGCCGGATATTATAGTCGAGAAAGTAACCGGTGCAAGTGGTAGGCGTGGGCCAATAAATTCAAATAATAGTACAGCCTGATTTATTGTTCGACTAAACATAGGACTGACATCAAAAAAACCCTTGGCTGTTTTATCTGCTATAGTAACTTCAATAGTGAGATTGCTTGACTCCAACAAAGACAAGACATTTTGATCTAAAGATAGTGTGATTTCTCCATCCTCAGCAGGCGTTTGACTATGTTCAACTCCGTTAATTAGTAATCGTGCAGATTCAACCAAATCCAAAACTGATTCTGGAATAACCTTTGACGTGACAGTTGCAATTCCTTCTGAATTCGCATTAATATTTGTTACTTCTATTCCGACCACTGCCACCTTTATTTTATCTTCTTTTGTATTACCACATCTTTCACACACAGCTGTTAATGTAACAACATAACTGCCTGGCTCTTTATAGATATTAGTTAAGTTTTGGCCATTACCCTTATCACCATTTCCAAAATCCCACTCATACCTTATATTTCCACAGTTAGTCCCTGCACCAGAGGCAGAAAAGTTAACAGAAACTTCGCCATCTTGAAGGAACACTACAACTTCGTCACCTTTTCCATTAGCTACTGCTTCGGCAAAAATCACGCCGCACTCGCAGACATCATGCGAACCTGGAAATAGGTTTGAAGAAATATCCAATGCTGCTGACTGAGCTAAGCTCTCTGATATTCCTTTTCTCGACAGAGAACCCATAATATTATCGGAAAGGGTTTCATCACCACATTCAGTAGGGCCTGTTTCATAAGCTATCTCCAAAACATCCATAACGGCATTTTCATCTAAACCAAGCTCATCCATAATTATTTCCGTAACGTCAGCCAGATTAGATTCAGGCAAGTTTTCCAGATAATCCGTCACATCGCCAATACTTGGATTTTCCGGTAACGTTAAATCATCAACTAAATCAGCCTGACTGCTAACAACCTCTAAATCACTACTGTTATGCTGGTTTTCCTGAATGTGGTTCTTTGCAATATTTACAGATGATTGAGCGACCACATTTCCCTTTGCAGACAAAATGACATCTAAAACACGAAGTGTTTCAAATGCATCTAAACGCACTGGAAGCTTCGTTTTCCCTACAAGGTTAGAGTTAAACCTACCTCCTATCTGAAGTGCATAAAGCACATCGGCTACTGACGCCTCTGGCCTATACGAAAACGCTAGTGCTGCTACACCCGATGTTATAGGTGCGGCAAAAGAAGTCCCCTCGGCATATCGAAACCCCTGGACACCCACCAAAGGCTGTGCAACTAACATATTATCCCCAGGGGCAGCCATATGAACTTGCTTGTCGCTGTAATTTGCCCCCCGCTCCGAGTCACTAGACGATGGCTTAAATACAGCTAGCTCGTCATCTTGGTCAGTCGCGGTAACGCAGATCAAATTTGTTGTTCTAAACGTACAGGGCCGATGTGCCCACAAACCAACACTCTCAGCATCATTTCCTGCAACAGCAATAAACAAAACATCAGGCGAATCAACCACTGCTTCCCTAAGCCTACGTAGTACTCTCCCTTCAGTGTTAGAGCTAAAGCTAAAATTGACAACCCGAGCACCCATATCACGGGCATATTTTGCTGCAGCTGCAAGTTGTCTATCGGAACCACTGTCACCTTTTAAGGCCCGTAACGCCATAATCTGAACGTAATTGATTAGCGTCTTGATAAGCCTATGCTCAGGCCCCATATTTTATCATGTTATGAAAGATTTTGATCTAGAGACAGCGACGCCAGCCGCACTGCGTAAAGCCGTGGTCGGCTTGTCGGTGGAACTCGAAAAGGCCTTGGAGAAGATAGCGCAGTTAGAAAAGAAGATAAAGGAGTTGGAGAAGAAAAAAGGTAAATCGGCAGCGCCGTTTTCCAAAGACGACCGTCAAGCGAAGCCGAAGCGCCCAGGACGCAAAGCCGGGCAAGGTCGATTTACTCGCCGGACAGCACCCTCGGAAGAGGATTTGACGGACACGATCGATGTTTCTTTGGAGAACGCGGGTTGTCCGTGCTGTGGTGAACAGCTGCACATTCAGGTGGAGTTGGCCACGACGACGGATATCCCGGAGGTGATCCAACCGATTATCTGTGGGTTTTATCGGGAAGTGGGTACGTGCGTGGCGTGTGGGCATCGTATCCGAGCGAATCATCCCCAACTGGCGGACGATCAATACGGTGCAAGTGCGCACCGGTTGGGGCCAGGGGTGATGGCGCAGGCGCTGACGCTGCACTACCATCAAGGGTTACCGCTACGTAAAGTCCCCAGCGTGATCAAGGAGGTATTTGGGATTAAACTGACACAAAGTGCGCTGACGCAAACGGCGATCAAGCTGGCGAGTGAAGACGGCGAGGTTGGACACGAGTACGCGAGGTTACGCGGACTGATCGAGCAAGCCGAGGTGGTGAACACGGACGACACGGGTTGGAAAGTCGGCGGTGAGAAAGCGCAATTAATGAATTTCAGCACCCCGGACACGGCCGTTTATCAGATCCGTGATCATCACCGCAGTGACGAGGTTCGTGAGGTACTGACCGAAGACTTCGACGGGGTGATGATTACCGACCGGTTTACGAGCTACGATGCGCAGTGTTTTGATGGCACGAAACAGCAGAAATGTCTGGCGCATATTCAGCGTAACCTGAGTGACGTTGAGCAGAGCAAGACGGGCCGAGCGAAGAGTTTTAGCCGGCAGTTAAAGGCAACGTTGAGCGAGTGCCTCGACGTATGGCATCGATACCGAGACGGCCACATCCAGCGCAGTACGTATCTGAAAAAAGGCCGGGCGCTGTGCAAACGACTCGATCATCAGTTGCGAGCGCGCCCGTTATCGGATGAAGACAACGCTCGGATGAGGCGAGAGCTGAGCTGGCATCACGCGCGGGGTAATCTGGTACGATTTTTAGCTGATCCGATGATTGAGCCGACGAACAATCGTGCTGAGCGGATGCTGCGTCCGGCAGTGATTGCTCGAAAAGTCTCGCAGTGCTCGAAAAATGACCGGGGCGCTCACACGTATTCGGCGTTCAAAAGTGTGCTTACCTCCTTTGCGCTGCAGGCTACTGGGTCGGTATCGACAGCACTTCGCCGGTTGATCACCGGTGGCAGCACGGGCGCGCACTCGCCGTCTTCCTAAACAGCGCGCCAGTTTGCCGCTAATCAATTACATCTGAACATTAGGTGCTATCCCTGTCATGCCATAGTTGTTGTCGCCTCTTGCAGCAATGATACTAGCAACGGCTGTGCCGTGATAAAGATCTGGAATATTATCAGAGCCCAGTATTTCATCATCCATTGGATCGTTGTCATCATCAACAAAATCCCAGCCTCGCCAGTCATCGATATAACCGTTTCCGTCATCATCGATGCCGTTCGTTTCTCTCCCACCACCTGTTTCACTGGGGTTTGTCCAGATATTTTCAGCTAGGTCAGGATGAGTGTAGTCAACGCCTGTATCTAAAACAGCGACAATAACATCAGGGCTACCGAGGGTAATCCCCCAGGCAAGTGACGCTCGTACGTCTGCTCCAGAGGTACCGCTAATCTCTCCACCTATTTCTTGGCCGATATTGATTAAGCCCCACTGCTCTGAGAAATAGGTGTCGTCACTTAAAACAGCGTCTCCAATTGGAGTACCAATGCGGTTACTTCTTTCAAAGTTATCTTGAAACAGAGGCTCTTGTGCTAAAACACAGGCGCTAACAAATGATAGAAAAAAATAGCAAATACTACTAAAACTACTACCACATATTTTCATCACAGCTTCTACCCAACCCGCAATAAAACCGCAGTTTTCTTATGTCTGTAGATTAACCGCGGCTATACTTCCGTGTCGAGCGATTTTGAATTTTTTCAGAAGCTATTATCAAAAACACCTAATTCTTAACAATTTATTACAATTGCTGCTGGTACAAGTTTAAAAAGAGAGTATGAAACCTCATTTTTCAACCTAAACTTAGTAAATTTGTTCGTACTTATACGATTTAGCTCATCTGCATTGAGCCACCGATTGATTACAGTCATCTCTCCTACCCCACTCCACATTTAGGCTGAAGCTGCTAAACGAAACTCCAATCTGTACTAGAATGGTCTCTAAGCAAAAACGGGTGTGTTCATTATGAATAAAATCAGCTTGGCAGTTATCACCACTTTGACATTGTGTATCTCTCTCTACAGCTTCACCAAAGACTCTACCGCTGTCAGCAATACTACTCTTGATGTTGTACTAGATCGCATTGTTGAAGAAGCAGGACAGCTTCAAGTCGATTTTAGTGTTGAACCAGATAAAATCTCTGATTACTACGATACAAATATAATCCCCCAAGTAGAAGAAATCGTCCTTAACCATGCTTCTGAAGTGTTCGATGGTGATGAATTAAAAACAAAATACTTTCTGGCTTTGACTGCTGCTTCTAGAAGATTTGCACATATTTACTATTTTCATAAAGCCGCTTTTAAGTACAGAGTAAAGGAAGTTAGCCGCTGGGTAGATCATTCGCACTGTGACACTATCTATCTTCATGGCGTACAGCAGTTTGAAACACTTTTTAACACTTTTAACCACTCTAACGAACAGTACGAACCACTTTGGGAGCGTGGTTACAGCGCTTGGTGGAAGAAACAAATCAACTTGATTGATAAAGATCTAGAGAATTATGATATTGAAGCGCAACTAACTAATGATGAATATTTACACGCTTTTTTATCAGCCTTTCAGGTAATAAAAAATCTCCACACCAGTCTAAAACTTTATGCCGAGAACGCAAGCCCTGCTTACGGTGTCTTAATCCGCTCTCGTCCTGGCTATACTGACCCCGGTTGCGGGCTCATCATAGAGCAAGTATTTAATAAAACCACCGATCTATTTAAAGAAGAGAATGCTTATTTTCTTCAATTCCTAAAAGAATTCTCTGAAACATTAAACAATTAAAGTGTAGGTATATGGCTAAGTTCTGCCCCTAGGTGTTACAAACTGAACTTATCTGTGTCTCGAACTGAGTTTATCTAGTCCAATGTGGTCGAAAAATCGCGATGATTGCGGTTCAAATACTCGATGATTTAAGTTCACTTTATCTAGCCTTCAAAATCATCCAAAAAAATCTCATTTTCAGGATTTCCACCACCGCTATCATCTGGCCGATACAGGTCATCAGGTATGTTCGGATCTTCTGGATCTACCACAACAAACTCATAACTCTTACCGGCATCTACACCGTCCTTTGTTTTCACCGATACTTCTATTTTCACTTTTTTGTACAAAGGGACAGTAATAGTAGGGAAAAATGGCGGAGGTATCCAGACTACTGTTTGATATATAGCATCTGTCTGTTGCGGTATAAGACTTATCATTTGTGGAGCTTCGTCTTCGACTTGCATTGTGACAGAAGCGGTAGACAAATCTAGATTATAGGCCCAGTAGGTCCAGACATTAGGCAGAATATGCCGAGGAAAATATCCAGGACTTGGCCAGGCAACCCAGGTTTGAGTATTGTGAGGTATTTCTCCCGGTGAGGTAACAAACAGAGCAGAGCGACCAGTTGTTGTACCAAAGCCTGATGGCCAGTTGTCATACGGTAAAAACGAGTTTATTCGATGGCCCATACCACTAGTCGTCTCAGGAAAATCTTCTATCCAATTTTTCAAAGCCTCCGCTGGTGGGCCTGCGGTTAAATTACTTCCACGAGCACCATCTCTAGCATCTAGGCTGTAACACTTCCATGTTTCATCTGGAAAGTGTGAAAGCCTATTATTAGCATGTGAAATCAACGCTGCTGCTTGCGCTTTTTCATTCAAAATATCTTTATAAAAGACATTTGCACTTACCCCTGCAACAGCTCGAAAGTAGTTGTGAGTAGTAAGTGTTGCTTTCAAGAAATCTGGATTAATGGTTCCAGGAATACAATCAGGAAAGTCTTTTCCTGTCCAGTTTAGTGGCTCATCTCGTAACGTACGTTCAGCGCGCATGTAAATTTGTGCAAAAGCATTAACGACTTCAGCGATATTCCAGCGGTCAATTGGTGCTACGGGGCTTACAACATCTGCAAAAGAATTCTGTAGCAAAAAAAATAGAATGATTGGTGAAGATATTTTTTTCATGACAATTTCAACAGCGTTTTATTGGTTATCAGTATTGTTGTGTCAAATAGGCGTAAACTACCTCTCTTCAGAAGATCGCTTCGCCTCGTGGCGGATAGCGTACTGCAATTAACACTTCGGAACATGTTAATCATGAACAGATCCGTCCCGGACCAAACGGATAAACCTACCATCCTCATATAGATAAGGAGCATTCATGTGGTCGGCTGTCGCTTCGCCATTCGTAAAATTAACAGCCCGCCCAAAATTTGGGCGATGTGAGAAAGGTGTTGCCGACCACAACCATGACGACAGCGTATTTGGAAATACCGCAGTGTCAATCGCCGGAGAAATGCACCGATATTCAACGATACTGTGCAATTCTTTGATGTTCGGCAAGCGCCAATTCGTGAATCCTGCATAGGTTTCATCTTCGGCTGCGGCAAGTGCTTCTCCCCAGGAGTACTTGTTAGGTATCCCACGACAATCGAGTCCAATCATCCCTTGAAGACACTGTTTCCACATCAGCCGTGTTGGTATATGGGTTACGGTACCGTCACCGTGGACGACGAACTCATCCGCAGGTGCCGTTGCCTCAATATCGTGTCGACATTGCTGCTGTGCATCGGTTATCACCGGTGCAAAGCCAATCACACTAACCGAGACGACAACTACCCAAGACAAGATTGATCGTTGCATCCATCTCACCGGGAAAAGAAAATGCTGATCCATGCCTGTGGAATGACAGGTACTAATACCATTTCGAGAGTCTGGGCAGCAATGCTCTGTGACGAACCCCACGCTTAGTTTCCTCCTCGAACCAGCCGGACGGAAGCCAACAAGAGATTTTGAACGTGATCTACCCACCCGTTCTGGGACGCCCAAGCAAAATCTTGATGCTGCGCAGACGCTGTTGCTGACCAATAAAAACTCTCGGCACTGTTTGGAAAAAAAGTTAAATCGATCCGTGGGTGCTCCGCCTTGCCGAAATGGGTAATTCCGATCAGCTCAGTAATCGTAGGTAGGCGCCAGTCCTTCGCACCACATAACCCCTCCTGGCTCACCGCTTGCACATACGCTTCCGTATTACAGATACCATCAGAGCATGACGTTGTGTCTTCGTAACCAGCGCTACCGCCATTTTGTGTATCATCTGAGTTATACCATCTGAAGGTACGTTGCTTATCGCGAACTCCCCCGTCCAGCGTCTTGACTTCCCATATGAGGCCGGTGACATTATCTCGAACGCACGCCCAACGGCTGGCGCTTACCGGTAAGTCATTTCCTTTGTCATCAAGCTTAGTGAAAGAAAATCCGGCATGCCCGTCAGTATCGTCATGCTCTGTAACGTCACGACCGTACTGGGCATCCTGACCATTATGATCTCTTGACGGGCAATCCGAGAAACCAGATGGTCGTGCGCAAATGGTCATTCCTGTATCGTTGATTCCGGCCTGTGGCCTTGCGCTGTGATCATTGTCGGATTCGATCACTAGAAACTCGCTGCGTATGGTATTCGGCCCTGAAATTGCGATGACTGCGGTACCGTCGATTGAATCGGAGTCTTCGGCAACCGCTATATCAACGTATTGAACAGTGTTCCAGTTGTCGGGGGAAAATTCAAAAGTCCTGGTTCCAGCTACCTGTATATCAGTGTCACCACGAATCCAGGAGGCTTCAAGTTCGAGGTTTGTCAGCGGCGCAGATGCCAAACGAAAAGCTAACTGTTGCTGTCCGCCCTCCGGCGCGATCACCCAACGGTTGCCGACGACGCCTATGTCGTCCGTCTGTTCAAAGTCATCGATAAAGATTGACTGCGCCACTACCACAGATGAAGTTAGTAGCAGTACAAGAAAAACAGTGTATCGACACCAAAAACCAAGATACATAACCGCAACATCCTCTTTCGCCAACCATCTCCTTGTGTATCGAATTGTTACAAGATTCCTACTCACTCCTTATATAGAAAATATAACCAGAGATCATCAGAAATCCCTAGCTTGTGACAATTCTTAACAACGATAAATGAAGATGGCCACGAGAAGGCCATAACTCGCCATTTTTGGGCTTAGATTCAACAATTTTGTTGCCATATTTAGTGTGCTAAGTTTCCTTTACTGCACACGGCATTAACAGCGGTAAGAGCGCTGTTCATTCTGTTGAGCAGCGAGGTTTTCTCTATGATTTGGCTCGTATGCATTGAACTAGTTACAACTGTGCATATTGATCAAAACGGTAATTTGGGAACTAGCGGATTAACGACTGTTATCCCTGTTTATGAAGGTTCATTCGAGGTAGGAAATCAACCGGTATTTGGCTATACAGAGCAACCAGATAAAGGCTTTGAATTGCGTTTTCTAGATGCGTTCTTTCCCAAAACCGCAGTGGCAGTATGGGGCTATATAGAGTCATTTAGTGTTGATGAAAAACACCCATTTAAAAGCTCTGTTAAATTGTATTTGGCAAGAAACTGTCATCTGCTTAGGCCACATGATTTAGACGATGGTGCGCTTTATTTTAGGCTCCCCTGCCCTACTTCACTTTTGGGTTGAAGCTGCTCAGCAGCTTCTCTAGGTGATACACAATTTGCTGGACTCACTAGAGCTGAAACAAAGTTCTGCCCCTAGGCAGAGCCCAGCACGCGGGGTTGAAGCCCAAGCTTCAACGTTTGGCGAAGCACCCCCAGGTGCTGAGGAAAAGCCCCGCGTGCAGCGCCGTCAAAGCCAGAGCGAAGCGATGTGCGTGACTCCGGGGGACCGGGAGGTGCGAAAGCACACCCGCCAGGGCCATTGACAGCTAATAACAGTAGCGCAATGAGTCACGGTACACCGGAGTCACGCGCAGCGCGGGTGACGGCGCGGGTGAATTTCAAACTTTTTTCGTCCAGAAAAAAGTGCTGCAAAGAGGGTTAAGCCCTGGTGCTATTAGCAACGTTCAGGCGCTACTAGCACCTTTAATTATTAGGGAGTTAGAGAAAA
Organism: Pseudomonadales bacterium; assembly: GCA_965223975.1. GTDB lineage: Bacteria > Pseudomonadota > Gammaproteobacteria > Pseudomonadales > JBECKS01 > JBECKS01. Next base: position 12,272 of record CBDCYA010000001.1, on the reverse strand, counting down.
CCCTCGTTTTCGCTGATTATCGTCTATGGCAGCATACTCAGGCTGCTCTTAAAAATAAGCTGATTCGTTTACTAGCTCGTTTAGTATCTCGTTTAGGTCTACCTAAACGACACAGTAACGAATTTCATCAAGTAAACTAAACGAGCATTAATCAAAACAGGTTGGGGCTAAATGCTATGTTTTTATTTATATTGCTAATATTCCAGCTTAGGCGCTTTGCAACCATTATGCTTAGCTCCACGCCACCTGTTATTAATTATACAAGCAATTGTTGAAAACGGGGAGGATACGAGTGAACAGCTACGACCGCCCTGGACCAAACCCCAGAGGCCATAAAGCTTCTTTAATCCGGGCTGATAAGCAGCAAGAACACGTAGCGCAGATAAGTGAAACAGTGCTGACGTTTCTAAGCCGTGAGTGCTTTTCAACCCGAGCGATTCTACAGGAGCTCATCGGTTACCAAAGCGAAGCTGGTATCCGTAAAGTATTAAAGCGCCTGGAAAACGCAGAACTATTGAAACAACACAAATACGCTGAATACGGCAACAAGGTGGTTTGGGGCATTACCCGCCAGGGTCTTCGTCGTACTGGCCCCCTTGAAGGTGAGGATCGAAGCCGCTGGCGCTATTTTCAGCCCGATAAACTCAACTGGGCAACGTTTCAACATAAATGTGCTGTTCAGCGGGCACAAATCCGCACTATTAATGCTGGCTACCAGTGGCAGCGTGCCCCTGCCATTGGTCAAAAACGCCCAAAACCTGACCCCGACGGTATCGTCATTATTGACACCGATGAGCAACCCATAAAAATTGCCATTGAGTTTGAGCGCACTATTAAGAGTTTTGATGCTTACCGGAAAATTGTTTTTTATTACGTCAATGCTTGTCACTTAAAAACGTATGAGTCGGTGCACTATCTTTGTGAAAGTCAGCATATGGCAGATCGACTTAAAGCCATTTTTCATAGACTAGGCCGGGCACAAGGCTCCCACCCGGATCAAGTCTTTCGCCTCACCCCAGAGCACCTCGATTACTTCTCGTTTTATGCTTGGCGCGACTGGTCACCCGTGCCAGACACCGTGGAGGCATAACAATGACGTTCATCATCAATTTGATTAACTGGAATGTATTGACGCAGTTTGCCTTAATCGCTTGTTATTTTATTTATCGCGATTGGGTTACTACAGCGTATCTGATTCACTACTACCAGCCTGGATATTTTTACTTTTTAGTCGCTGGAGTCATTTGTCTGGTGTGGTTGGTATGGACACTTGTGACTGACGTGCTGGGTATTCGCCGTCTAGGCCCCGGCGTAGACCGCTACCAAGCTAGCAAGTAGTACAGTCTAGATGGCCGCAAAACTACTCCTTCGGCTTGATGTGTTAGGCGCACTTATCGGTGCACTGTGCGGCTTAGTGATAGCAAAAACACCACTCTACAGCTTGCTTTATGAAGCACTCCCTGCCGCCTACCTCTATCGCACGGTCGGTCCCGACACGCCACAGATTCTAAGCACATTTAACGTGATTGCCGCCCTGGCAATAGGTTTTTGCTTGGGCCGGATTCCGATGAACTTTGTTTCACAACATCACATCCGACACCGAAACGAGAAACAACAAAAATCAGCTATTTCCTACAAGCTCCCAGCTTGGCCAGAGTCTGAGCAGTTACAGCTTGTATTAGGTGAAAAACACCACCCAGATGGCCGCTACCAGGTAAAACCCAACTGGTATGTGCTCCCTGAGCGTGGATTGTATGGCAACATCGGTGCATTTGGCGGTATCGGGTCTGGAAAAACCAGTGGTGTAGCACAAACAGCGCTGGATCAGTTTTTAAGCTACGAACATGACAACAGCTACCGTTATATGGGTGGCTTGGTGCTCGATGCCAAGGGCACGTTTGCAGAAAAGGTTTATCAGGTCGCTAGACGTTACCGGCGTGAACTTGATGTGATTAAAGTTTGCCCAGGCGCATCGTTTCGCTACAATCCAATTCATCAGCCAGAACTCACAGCAGAAGCCCTATCTGGGCGCTTAATCGCCGTTTATCAAAACATCACGGGTGACAGTGGCCGAGGGGATAATGCTTGGATTCAAGAATATGTACAAACACTCTTTATCCACTGTATTGGCGCGCTTCGCTTAGCTAAAGGCTATATCACGTTAAGCGATGTTAATAGCTTTATGGCACAAATCGCTACCGCTAGCCCAAAGGAGTTGCCTGAAGCTGTAGAACACGCTGTTATGGGCCTAGCACATGCACACCCTGACGGTATTGATACGTTACTTGCTAACGACTACTGGCATTACCACCAGCGTTATTTCTTCTCCGATTGGGTGAATTTAGACGCGAGAACACGCGCTATTGTCTACGGTGCGGCTAAATCTATTGTTGGATTATTTGACCAACCGGAGATCAAAGCAAGCTTTTGTCCGGCTGAAGAAGAGATTACCTTTGCTGATTTTAATGCTGCTATCGACCAAGGTTTAATTATTGTGCTCGATATGCACCACGATGATTATGGCCCGCTGGTGAATGCTGTAGGCACCTTGATTTCGCTGGCCTTTCAAAGAGCAGTACTTGCCAGACAAAAAAGAAAGCGTGTTGATGATAAAACCAATATCACACGGCCTGTGTTTTTTATCTGTGATGAGTATCAGAACTTTGTGTCTGTCAGTGGTAATCAAGGCGAAGGGGATGACAATTTTTATGCTCTTAGTCGTGAAAACCGCTGTGTATCGTTGGTCTTAACTCAGTCGCCAATTTCGCTGATTGCAAAAATTGGTGAAGACCGAGCGCGGGTTATTTTTAATTCGCTTCGCACCAAAATCTTTCTTGCCTTAGTCGATGCTAAAGATGCCGAGCTTGCCGCTGACCTCTGTGGCCAGGACTGGGCACAAGCAGAGCAGGTGATTTATAACCAGCGAGCTGATGGGGCGGCCTGGAATCCGGTTAGTGGCTCCGTTTCTGGCCGTAAAACCAGCATTGGCGAAGCCCGGCACTACGGCAAAGAGCGAAAGTATTTGATTGAGCCAGTTTCTTTTATGCGGCTTCGCACCTTGGAATCTATTGTGGTTGGTTTTGATGGTATTCACAGACTAGAGCCAACACATGTGTATTTAAAAACAGATTTTGTGCCTCCTGCCTTAAAGGATGCCTATCCATCTGGCCGCACCCTACCCTATTACAAATTGATTGCCGAGTTGGAGAAAGGTTTATGACGCCGATGATGTTACTACCACTCGTTATCCTCATCCCAGCGTTGTACTTTGGTGTCACGCTGTTAAGTAGCTGGTATCCCGCCTACGGCTTTTTAGTAGAGCCAGTATTTTGGACGACAACACTGACGTATTGTCTGACTCATTTAATCAGCTCACGGGTGGATTAAATGATGGATAGAGAGCGTAGCTATAAACGTCCAGAGCGTAAGCAGGAAAAGCGCCCTGCCCTACAGCGCGAGCACCAAATTGAACGTGAGCGCAAGCGCGCTCCCGAGTGGGCAAAAAATGCAGCCTTTATGCTTTGTGCTGTAGCCCTTGCAGTCACCGTCAAAGCTCTCTGGCCGGTAGCCACCGATGAAGACGAGCGAGTTGACCCTGCTAAGCAAGTAGAGCTTTCACAGACACTAAAACAGGCACTACCGCTCACGCTAGCTGTAACTAAAAATGCAGCAGAAACTACTCAGGCTATCAAAGCACTGCAGTTATCAGATGCAGATGCCGAGCAACTTGCACAAGATGTACAGCAAGAGCGCGTCTCTATGGCATGGGTTGAGCTTTGGGATAGTGAGTTTGCTGATGGCGATATTGTACGCGTTGAAAGCAGTGGTTTCGTAACAGATGTCACGCTGGCAAAGGCACCGACAGTGCTAGCGCTCCCAGTGACAGCGGGTAGCCCACTTCGGATTACTACGGTGTTTGGTGGTCACGATGATGATGCACAGGTTGCAACGGTAGGTGTTAGCACAAAAGGCGGCACAGTGTTTTTGCCTTACCTGCCGGTGGCACAAAGTATTACGTTGCCGTTGAGGTAGCACACTATGCAGTGGAAACAGATGTTGCTAACAGCTGCGATCATGGCCGTTGTTTTTTTACTTATTCAGAACTTGAGCTTTCAAGGCATTGTTAACTTTGTCCATGCCTACTACTGGCCATTAGTGATTTTTGGCATTGTTTTAGTTAGCTGGCCACTGTTGATTAAACCCGGTTTTCTGACGCTACTGGAGAAATTCGATATGAAAGATTACACCAAGTACACCGACTGGAAGAAGTTTAAGGAGATACGCAAAAAACAAGCACAAAACAAGAAAAAAGTAGACCCCGGTGAATTATTTGCCAAGCTAAACGAGCGCATCATTGGCCAGGAAGAGTTACTGGAAAAGGTATCTCAAATTGTAGCCACCAATATCCGCAGAACCCGGCCTAATAAGCCGATTTGCAGTGTGCTGGTGACGGGGCCTACTGGTGTGGGTAAAACGGAGCTTGGTAAAGCACTTTGCGAAGCGGTTTACGGGGATGAAAAGTTGATGGCGCGGATAGATTGTGGCCAGCCCAATGCAGAGGATATATTTTTTGGCTCTCCTTCAGGCTTTGTGGGCAGTCAGCAAGGCGGCAGAATTACCAATCAGTTGCGGGATTGCCGTGGTAAGACGCTTATTTTGATTGATGAGTTTAACCGCGCTGTTGACAAACCGAATCATGGCCCCGGTGCTACGGCACAAGCCTCGAACATGGAAAACATCCTGTTTACCCTGCTTGATGAAGGTTATCTAACAGAGCGAAGCACAGGGCAGCAGATTTCAGCCACTGAATCCATTGTGATAGCAACGACTAATGTGGGTTCTGAAGATGTATCCTTTGTAGCTGATCGCTATAAGGATAATTACGACGAGCTTGAGCAGCACGTTGTCAGACAGATGAAAAAACACTTTGACCCGGCAACACTGGAGCGGTTTGATTTGGTGACAACCACGAAACCTTTTGATGAGGAAGCTATTGCTAAAATAGCCATCAAGAATATTACGGATCAAGCTGAGGAGTGTAGTTTGCGAATTGGTGAGGACGGTGTGGATGGCTACTATATTAGCGAGCTAGTGAATTTGTATCAGGAAGCCCCAGAGCGCGGTATACGAAAAATCAGAAATACGATAGAGAGTCAGCTTCGTGGCAAAATGCTAGATGCTGAGGAAGCAGACGCTGATGAAATCATCATTACTTATGACAATGACGAGCCGGGAGTTCACATTATTACGGTAAGAAACCCACACGGCAGTAAAAAACCGTCTAATGTGCATGACCACCCGTCTACCTCAAAAAGCAGTGCGTAGTCATGGTTCAGAAATCATTTGCGCCGCTGATTGGTCCATCGTACTTTGACGATGCCTGGAGTGACTTTGTAAGTGGCACACCTAGAGTGTTGATATTTGTTGTTTGCGGAGTGGTTGTGATTGTGTTTTCAACAGCGATAAAGCTGTTTACAACACCAGCCGTTACTGTTTTAAGTGGTTCACTGCAGCAGCCTCCCGTTGCTCCGTCTCCTATCCCGTCGCCACCTGGACAGCCTATACAAAACTCTAAGTATGGTAGTATAAAGCCCAGTCCGCCGGGTGTGATATTACCGAAGGACATACCACCCAATCCCTTTCCCATACCACCCCGCCCAACACCAAACCCAGATCCTGGAGCAAGTATCAGCGGTGTTTTGAGCGTTGAGCCGATGCTTGTCTTTGAGCAGGTAGAGATTGTATCAGCCACACAGGCACCGAGAGAAAATATCTCTATTCCAGAGATTCCACTAGGTGATGGCCCCTGGGCGATGTCACTTCCTTATGAGGTGGCAGTAAAAGGTGAGTATACGTTTTATGCGGTGATAACGCTGCCTGGATACCAGTGGCGAAAAGGGCCAGCTGGTCAGTCTTCGGTGCAAAACAGTGCGATAAAAAACGCTAGCACAAGTTGTACGTTGTCGCTTCGTCTAGACGGGCGGCCTACTGGGATAGAAAAAACCATTAAGCATCCGACAGAGATTGACTATGAAAACCCGCCTATGCAGTTTTTAGTTAGTTACCCGGTAACGCTGGCTCCAGGACAGTACACACTAATGTTTAACGGCGGCTGTGCTAAGTCACTTCCTGGGGATGCTCGGATTGGGATGAAAAAATCGCCTCTAACACTAGATCTCTCAAAAGCTACTGGGCGGTTTTTTTCAGTTACACCGATGACTAATCTAAAGCGATTACCTAAAGCAGAGTCGCTTATCGAGTTAGGCAGGTAGGGATTCGCTATGCGCTTAAGTTTGTTTTTATTGTCAGTATTTTTTAGTGGTTTTGTGGTTGCACAGCCACTGCGTCTTGCTCCAGGCGTTATTGCTTTAGTATTGCATCAAGTTGAGGAGCAGGGCCAGTATGAAACTCGCAAAGTGGCATCATTTATTGACGATGAGGGGCCGCCGTGGCGGTTTGATTTGCATAAAGCACAAGGTCTTGATTGGTTTAATCTCTCGCGATTTTACCAGTATTACATGTTTTTTAAGGCAGAGTCTGCAGGGCACTACAAGTTTTATGTGACGACCTCTGTGCCGCAGCTTCGCGTTAAGAAACTGTTTTCAGACACTAGAAAAGTGGGCACAACAACTCTTAAGCTGAGAAAACGGGTACTCAGCATAAATTGCACTACAAGCGTTGTACTTAATAATGATGCCACAAAATCTGCAAAGCAAACTCCCCGCTACCAATATGATCCTAACATAGCGGTTAATACAAAAAAGCGGCTTACCTCTGCTGTTAATATTAATGTAGCAGAGCCTGGCTTTGTGCTTGTCGGCATTATGGTTGGCTGTAAGTACATTGATACAACCCGTCGCGGAAAATATGTCGCACAACTACCAATGATGGAGAAAGATTTTGATGAGTTTGAAGTTGACCTCAACATAGAAACGCCTGATGGCACATACCTCGGTGGTACTAAACTGAAAGATTATCTGTTTTACCTTTTACCATGACCGTATTCACCACGGCTCCCGCTCGGTCGAAAGTGGTTTCATTTTTGAAATCAGCACACAGGATGTGTGTAAGAGCGGATTTGTAAATACTGAGCTTTGGCTCATTTTAATGGAGAATATAACGGCATGGAAATCGCTGTAAAAGAAAAGATAGAGGAGTTCGAGCAGTTCATGGAATCTGCAAAAGATGACTTGCAATTATTATCTTCGCTTTATCCTGAGCAGATGAGAGAAGATTTAGATTTGTTGCTACGTGATCTTGAAAATCGCAGAGAACAGGACTTGGCTGATGCCTTGCATGAAATGGAAAAAGAGGTGATTCATCTGTTACCAGTTACGAATCACCTCGCACTTAAGGTGGTAAACCAGGTTGGCTCAAAAAGTAAGTTATCGTTGCTTTTTGGTGGCCAGGAAATCTGCCTTAAGTTCTAAACCGTGTTAGGTTTAGTCAGCCGTAAAGTGCGAAACAACTTGCGCTACTTTCGCCGCTTCTACCAAGTGAAAGTCATGCTTTGGTTGTTTCTTTGGACCTTACTGATAGAGTTATACAGGCTTTATCAGCTTTTGGTCAATTAGTCTCGTAGCCCCGTAGTATTACGGGGCTTTTTAACTTTCAGCTCAGATTCTGAAGATAGCTCGACCATATACTGTGATCATGCTTCTGAGCAAAAATTAATGAATGTTCCTTTAAGTCCAATTACACCCTCTTCTTCGCCAATTTTTCCTTTGAATAGTAACGCAATCTCGTGCGTGTCTTCCGTGTAAAGCTGAGTTTCTGTCCAATTCGCCATACGGTTCTGATCATCAAGCGATAAACCCATCGGTGGGAGATTCTCATTTACAGGAACTGGGCCAGGCACATCTATTTGCTTGATGAGTAGCATATTTCCACTAGGATTCTTGGCATATAATGCTAATGTCCCATTTGAAAGATCAAAATTGTTCTGCAATCCTGAAAAGTTGCTACCAGAAATATTCGTTATTCCAAGGAACGAGTCAGAGCAAACTCTTGCACGGGGCTCATAATTTGGACGCAAATCACCTCTGAAGAAATATTCTATTAATCCTGCTGAGGTTGAAATCGCTCTACGAGAAAGTACTTTCATATTATCTAAAAGAACATTGTAGTCATTCAAGTAATAACGCGACCCGAAAGGAGGAGGAATAGAAAAAACTGAAGAGCGTTTGACAGCTAATCTTAGTGGCGTGGAGTTCAACGGATCTAAGACAGAACGAGACACCACATATTCCTTTGCAAAAAAAACTATCCAAGGAGCGGGAGAAAAATCCTCTAGCACAATGTCTGTATTCAGAACATTGGGGTTATCATAGGAAGAAAAAATTGTATCGTCGCTGAAGAATTGCCGATTATTTGAACATGTATATGATGATTCAATTCCTTCAAAAGGGCAGGTAATATTTTCACTTTCCACAAAAAATTTTGTGTAGGTTGGTGCATGCGTAGCGGATACATTGATAAGTGATTTTTTAATATCAGGATGAACGTACTCAAGGTTAAAGTACTTATTACCAAATTCCTCAAGGCTGGATCGATCCGCTATTTCAATTGGTCCAACATTTCCAATGAGTCCAATATGCGGATCATTGCGAACATGTGATGGTTGAGCCATGTCTTGAGCAATATGTACTATACTTCCAAGTGATCGGAACAAATATTCCTGCTGTTCCACTCTTTTTTTCACCGAATCACTAACAATCGCCATTTCTAGATACTTCATTGCATCTCGCCAAGTATAATCATTGACTGCATCTATAGCACTTGTATTGCCACCCGCCCATTGATATGCCTTAAAGGGTTGAGGCAAACTACCAATTGAAAGAGGCTCATTGTTGTGTGGGTCAAAAAAATGATTCAATGGTCTAATTCCATCGTCTTCAAGAACAGAGCCTGCAATCATTAATTTGACAGGCATTGAACCTGGAATATTCTGCACGCCTAGTGCGGATTCAGCTTCATTAACAATTTCAGATGAGGTAGAACCTTCCCATATTCTTTCCAATCTACGCATAACAGTGTTATGCACTACCATTGTGGTTATCTCAGTCATCTTAGCATGAGTTGTCAGCTCGTATGAATAAATAACAGAGCTTTGAGAAATTGCTATGACAGTAAAGAACATAATCATTGCATTCAATGACATATCAAAATTACCTCAAGTTCAAAAAAATACGTAATCCTCAAAAAGTGAGCAATCAAAGACATTTAGTGCTGGTCAATTTTCCATGTATTAGTTGCTTTCTCTATAACTAAAATGACATCAACAGGGGTCCTATTTGGTGTGCCTGTTATGAAACTCGTTACAGTTGACATATTCTCTAAAGCAAATGTCTCTATGTGATTCTCTAGCCTAGTAACCATCTCTACTAGCGCATTTACTTTTTCGGGATCGTCTAGAATGGCATCAAATTTTTTTTGTAACCTAGCGGTCATATAGGTTCTTGCCATTTGGAAGTCGCGCTTGAGTATGGCCGAGTGAAATCTTTTAACCGTCTCAACCGGTGATAGTCCTGCAGTACTTTTCTGCAATTGAACTCGTAAAAGTCTGGATTTGGATTCTCTTGTTAAGACAAGTAGCTCATCTCCAAGTTGAGTAATTTGTAGAAAAGCAGCAGTTATTGGAAATTCGAAATCCATTTTCTGTAACACTTTGCCAAGTTTATTCATAAGAACAACTGCACCTGGTGTTACGATAAATAAGCTTGTATTACCTTCATCAATTTTTGAATGGAGTGGTTTAGTTGTTTCAGAGAATTGCTTTAATGTAGTTTGGCTAAGTATTTTCCCATAATCGTCCAGGATTAGCACTTTATTATTAACTAAGTCACTTACAACAATACCTCCTGTTGCCGTAGCAATTAAACCAAGCGGATTGTCTAATCCTTCAGAGATTGATTTGACAAAACGCCCATCTCTCTCAAATATTTGTATACGTTTATTACCGGTATCTGTAACAAATATTCTACTACCAGAAATTTGCGGTGAAATAGATATGGCATAAGGATTGTCAAATTCACCGTCTGCTTTACCGGCCTGACCGTATACACCATTTGAGACTAGCGATGATTTATTTTCACTCCAATTTCCAGTGAGTGTAAATCGCAATATCTGATTACGTTGTGTATCTGTTACATATACATTGCGTTCTCTGTCTACGGCAATTCCTTGCGGAAGTTGCGCTTCTGGTAGCTCAAAGCTGTTAATGATTTTACCTGATGTGTTAATTAGCTGGGCCACCTTTTGTTCACCCAAAAGGATTAAATACAACTCTTCATCAGGAACGAGTGCCATATCGGTAGCCTTTCCTGTGTATGTTGCTAACTCACTAAAGTTGGCGCTTGCAGTTGAATCGAAATCATCTTTAAAAATCAGCCCATTGGACTGAGAATATGCCTTATGGCTAAAGAGACTAAGACACAGGATAAAAGAAAGTAGTATTCTGTTTCTACCTAGTAACACCATGCCATCTGTACCATTTTCTTTGTTAGGTGAATAAACTTCATCATTGCAATCTCGCAGATGATAGTAGTGGGGGTGGTCGATTAGCTTCTCAAGATTTTGTGTCGAAATGTTAAACTAACTCTAACAAGACTTTATAGCTAATTTACAACTATAGATCTAGAAATAAAGCAGGTTCCTAACAATTTTTTACATATGACAAATATAATACTTTCTTCAGTGGTCGATCTATAAGTTAAGAGATTTAATAGAAAGCTATCAATTTTCATTTGTAATGAGCTTTATTCTATGAAGTCAAGTTTGACTTGTTATAAATATGTTAACCTTTTGTGATCAATTCGTGATCTTGGCCTGTAATTCTTATCAAGTGTTAAAATAACCGGAGAAGAACTATGAGTCTATTTCACAAATTGGCTATGGTCAGCATTGCTAGTGTGGTGTTAACCACTAGCCCAGTTCTAGCAAAGAGTGATCGCGATGTTGGGCGTGGTACTGGTCCGACAATTTACGTTCTAGAACAAGGACTTTATTACGATTCCATTGTTGTGGCTGATTTACCTTCTCAGGGACGATTTCAACAATTGCTACCAGGGGCTGGACCTGACGGTGCGCTGGCAACTGATTTTGGCCCAGGAGACGTAGGTTATCTTGGAGGCCGTTGGTGGGTAGACGGTAATGAAAACGGAATCATGGATGAAGATGATACTTATTTTCTTTGTCCTCTACTCGGCCCAGGGCGTGAAGATCCATAAGGTTGTATGAGGGTAGTAAAAAGGAGCTCCGTTAATACTACGGGGCTTTTTTTGTGGGACTATTTTATATTTGAATTAGTTCCTTGATTTTTTACTCTTGGGTGGTTCTGCGGATAATTGATACCGTTAATCGTTGTTGTTTCATCACGTCCGATTATTGCCAATAATTTTGGCCTCTCTCGTTTTATGTATTCCTCAAGCGTTAGGCCCGATTGTTTAACCTGTTCGGCAAATCTTCTTTTGGCTTCAAACACATCATCTAGAGGTCCTTTTTTCATTCTATGTTTTCTCTTAGCATTAGTAATTTTCCTGGATTAGACACAATTGGGCAATCAAACCCGTTATCTTCGCATACTTTTATTATATCGCGATTTTTTTCAGGGTTATCTATATGCCTAAAATTCCATGTCAAAATATAGTCAATTTTTTCAACTGCCGCTATTGCTATATGATAAGCATCAGACAGAGCATTTTCTGGCACTGCATTTGATTCTATCAGTGCCTTAGCTAACTCTGTAGCACTATTTGTTATTGGTAAAATTTGAACTTCTTCGACTGTTTTAATTCGCGCTTCAGCAGCATATCCGTCTCCTTGATATATTTCGCCTAAAACAACCTCAGAGAAATAAAGCTGATATTCTTTTCTTATTTCCCACCACTCTCTGGTATCGGCAATCATCAGTGCTTTTTTTAAATCTTTACTTGGCCAGCAAGTGAGATTGCTTATAAACGATGTCTCTAAATATACCGATGGTCTCATATTCTATCGATGACACGATAGATGAAACTTTGTCAAAGGTTATTGGCGTTGGTCATTTGGACCTTACTGTTAGAGTTATACAGGCTTCATCAGCTTTTGGTCAATTAGTCAGATAGCCCCGTAATACTACAGGGAGTATGCGGCCAGACTCAAGGCTTGGAGTTAATTCCAAGTAATTGATTGAAGGACTGTCCTTCAACACCAGAAGCTTCAGTGTTATCTCGCAGTATAGATTTGATTTCTTTTATACTGAACCCCATGTCTATCCAAACCATCACTTCGTC
>OZ245031.1:0-3217951 GCA_965223975.1 Pseudomonadales bacterium | reverse complement strand
TTCCCAACCAATTTGCAGAATTTACCCCCGCGCGAGATGTGGAAGTTGGCAGTGTAAATTACTCAGGAGTAAGAACAATAAGTGGTATTGCGATTCCGGTTACTATTTCGGTTACCGGTGGGGAGTACAGTATTAACGGTGGTGCGTTCACTAGCCTTGATGGAGTGGTGAATTACTATGATAGGGTGCAAGTTAGAGGAACGGCTGGGCCTCACGGAACAACTCAAGATGTCGTTCTAAGTGTAGGTGAACCAGGCGGGGTTAAAACAGGTACTTATTCGATCATAACTATCGGTGACATTTATCCAGACCCATTTGACTTTACCAATGTTAATGGCGTCGCTAGAGGGGTTATCGTTGAATCGGAAGTGTTGATTATTAGCGGTATAGGAGCAGGTGTTGTGGCGCCGATTAGTATCAATGGTCGAGGTCAAGGAAACCAATACAGCATCAATGGATCGGCCTATACAGCTAACCCGGGTGGTATTAGCAATGGCGACAGCGTTCAGGTGCGGACAGTTTCTTCCACCTCATTTGGTGGAAATAAGACGGTAGAATTGACTATTGGTGATCAGACTGGCGTGTTCTTTGTGGATAATGTCAACTTGGCCGCTAGTGGCCCATCTGAGGATTCTAGCTCAAGGGGACAAATTGACCCTGAGGAAGAATCTGATAACGGGGGAAGCAGCGGTTCTTGGGTGTATCTTAATATATTAGTGCTTATGGCGTTATACTATAGACGAAAGCCTTATAGAGTACGCTCATAGAAAGCCTTATAAGTCTTTGATTTTAAACAAAAAGCCCGCTAAAAGCGGGCTTTTTTTTGAGCTTTTACTGGTTCTTTAACGTGCGCTAAGCATGCAGCTTACGGGCGCTAAAACAGTCGTTTGAATATTGATCAGGGGGCTGCTAGCATGTGCCGCAATCTAAAGATTAGCCCTCAACCCAGTGCGCTTAAGCGTATAAAAGCAACAACAGGTGAATACTATGCAGTTTGACGGAACAGAGAAGTACATTGCTACTGAAGAATTGAAAATGGCGGTAAATGCAGCAATTGCACTGGAAAAGCCTTTGCTTATTAAGGGGGAGCCTGGAACCGGTAAAACTATGCTGGCTGAGCAGGTGTCTGAATCTTTAGGTATGAAACTGATTCAGTGGCATGTTAAATCCACTACTAAAGCTGCTCAGGGTTTGTATGAATATGATGCTGTTTCTCGCTTGAGAGATTCTCAATTAGGCGACGATAAGGTTCATGACATTCAAAATTACATCAAGAAGGGCAAGCTATGGGAAGCTTTTGATACCGAGGAGCAGGTTGTACTTTTGATTGATGAGATTGATAAAGCTGACATTGAGTTTCCAAATGATTTATTACTTGAGCTGGATAAAATGGAGTTTTATGTTTATGAGACTCAGCAGCGCGTCGTAGCTAAGAAGCGTCCTATCATTATCATCACTAGTAATAATGAAAAAGAGTTACCCGACGCATTTTTACGACGTTGTTTCTTCCACTATATTTCTTTCCCCAGTGAAGAGACTATGAAGGATATTGTTGAGGTTCATCACCCAAAAATTAAGCAAGATTTATTGAAGGACGCGATGGAGATCTTCTTTGATGTGCGTTCTATTCCGGGCCTTAAGAAAAAACCTTCTACCTCGGAATTAATCGACTGGTTGAAACTATTATTAGCAGACGATATTCCGGAAGATATTTTACAGAATAGAGATACCAAATCGGCTATTCCTCCTCTCTACGGTGCATTGCTTAAGAACGAGCAGGATGTTCAGCTCTTAGAGCGCTTGGCGTTTATGAATCGTCGAGGCCTATAAGCATATTTCCTAGAAATTATTTTGGGGTAGTTCAATATGCTCATTAAATTCTTCTTTGCCTTAAAAAATGCCAAAGTTCCTGTCACTATACGAGAGCTATTGGATTTGTTGACGGCACTTGAACATCGCCTAGTGTATGCCAGTATGGAAGAGTTCTATATGCTGAGTAGAACTATATTGGTTAAGGACGAAAAACACTTTGATAAGTTCGACAAAGCGTTTGCAGCATACTTTGATGGGTTGCCGATGATAGACGCTTTGCTGGAAAAAGAGATTCCAGAGGAATGGCTGAGGGAGCAGCTTAAAAATAGCTTTACCGAGGAAGAACTTGCTCAAATCGAAGAACTTGGTGGCGTGGATAAGCTCATGGAGGCCATGCAAGAGCGCCTTCAAAATCAGGACGAGAGGCACGAAGGTGGTGAAAAAAATATTGGCACCGATGGCAAGTCTCCATTAGGGCGTTCAGGCAATAATCCTTCTGGATTTAACGTAAAGGGAAAGCGCGATAAAAATAATGCGGCAAAAATGTGGCATAAGCGTGAATTTAAGGATCTGGACGATAGTGTTGAGTTAGGTACGCGCAATATTAAAGTAGCATTACGTCGTTTACGTCGCTTAGCTAGAACTGGCTCGGAAGAAGAATTGGATCTCGACGATACCATTACTTCTACAGCTCGAAAGGGTGGCTATCTTGATATAAAAATGCAGCCAGAACGAAAAAACCGAGTTAAGGTTTTATTGTTTTTTGATGTGGGGGGCTCTATGGACCCACATATTCGTGTTTGTGAAGAGTTATTCTCAGCAGCCCGTTCAGAGTTTAAAAATATGGAAATGTTCTATTTCCATAACTTTATTTACGATGCAGTATGGAAAAGCAATCAGCGACGCTGGGCCGAGCGAACCTCAACTTGGGATTTGCTTAACACCTTTGGCTCTGATTACCGTGTGATTTTTGTCGGGGATGCGATGATGTCCCCTTACGAGATTCACGCTGAAGGTGGATGTATTGAATATTACAACGAAGAATCAGGGGCGACCTGGATGAACAGGATTACAGATTATTTCGAGAAGGTGGTCTGGTTGAATCCTGAACCCGAGCGCGCATGGCAGCATACCAATACCGTTCAGGTAACTCAGGCCTTGGTGAAACAACAGATGTATCCTTTGACCATGAAGGGTATTGAAGAATCAATGAAATATCTTAGCCGCTAGTTATGTGTCCTACCAATAAGAATAGGTTTACTCCTGTAGTGGATTCTCGAACTGCCTTACTGGTTGGTGCTAGTGGACTTGTAGGTGGACATTGTTTAGAAAAGCTGTTGAGTCTAGATGTATACAGTAAAGTCCATGTGTTGGCTCGTAGCCCCTTAGATACAGACCACTATAGCGCCAAAGCCCTAGAAAAATTTGAATTACACCTCGTTGACTTCGACAACCTAGAGGCTGCGTCGATTATTTTTTCGGTTGACGATGTATTTTGTTGTTTAGGAACGACTCTTAAAAAAGCAGGTTCGATCTCTGCCTTCAAAAAGGTGGATTATGATTACTGCCTTAAAGTTGCTGAAATGGCTAAAGATAAAAACGTCGGGCATTTTTTGATTGTCACCGCAGTTAATGCCAGCGAAAACGCTCTGGCTTATTATTCTAGAACTAAAGGTCAGTTAGAGGTTGCACTTAAGGAATTAGAATTTAACTGCCTTTCTATATTCCATCCGTCTTTGTTGCTCGGGGAGCGAAGCGAACACCGTCTAATTGAATCCGTCGGCGGCAAGTTAGCAAAAGGTTTTAATCGTTTGTTGCCTAGTAGGATGACGTCGTTTAAGGCGATAGAGGGCGAAGCGGTTGGCAAGGCTATGGCTGTGCTGGCTAGCGATCAAGGTTTGAGGAAGTCAGAACATAGGATCGAATATTATCGCTACAATGACATTCAGTCACTAGCATCGCTATAGTAAAACTGTTCTAGGAATAAATATGATTGGATATACCACTGTCGGAACAAATGATTTAGCAAGAGCAAGCGCATTTTATGACGAACTATTATCGGAGCTAGATGCTAAACGCATTATGGCTGACGATCATATCAGTGTATGGGCCACGAAACCGGGTAGAGGCATGTTTTCGGTAATTACCCCTAATGACGGAAAAGAAGCCACTGTGGGTAATGGTGTTATGGTTGCTTTTATTGTACCCGATTTGTCTACTATTGAGCGTTGCCATGCTAAGGCTCTTAGTTTGGGCGGAAGTGATGAGGGATCGCCAGGACCTAGAGGGGAATCGATGTCTTTTGGCTACGTCCGTGATCTCGACGGAAACAAGCTAGCGTTCTACTGCATGAATTGATTAATGAATCGATTAATGAAATTATAAATAAATACTAGGAAATACCATGAGTTTTGTAACCCCTGATTTATGCGACGATAACCCCGAAGATGTTCGTGTTGTAGCGCCTATGTTCAAAAATTTTGGCGGTAAGCAGTGCTTTGGTGGCGAAATCGTTACGGTGAAGTGCTTTGAGGATAATAGTTTAGTTAAGGAACATGCGGGTAATGATGGTAATGGAAAGGTGATGTTGGTCGACGGAGGCGGCTCTCTCCGTTGCGCCTTGTTAGGAGATATGATCGCTGAGAACGCGGTGAAAAATAATTGGCAGGGCCTAATTATCTACGGTTGTGTACGAGACGTTGATGCCTTAGCTCAACTTGATTTAGGGGTTCAAGCGCTAGCTAGTATTCCTATTAAAAGCAATAGAAAAGGGCGCGGTGATCTAAATATTGATGTTAGTTTTGGAGGAGTGACTTTCAAAGCAGGGGAATATATTTATGCAGACAATAACGGAGTAATTGTTTCCCACAAAGCGCTGATTTAGCGAACTTAGGTCTAAGTTTAAATTCGAAAGTGTTCCAGTAGCTTAATTTTTTCTAAGTCGTTGAGCCGATCGAAATCTATTTTGTCCAAAAACTCGGTAAGTTGTTTTTCTAATGGTTCCTGCCTTTCACTGAGCGCTCCGATACTATCCTGTACTTCATAGCTTTGAATCGGGCGGTGAATACCTTTAACGCTTAGTTTTTCTTTTTTGACGCAGTTTATATCGTCGTTAATCAGCCCATAGGTCTCGTGGGATATTAGGATTCGATCTCCTTCGGATGCATAGAGTAAACGGCTGGCAAGATTAACTTGACCACCAATAATGGTGTAATCAACTCGATTGTCAGACCCGAAGTTACCCACCGTGCAATAACCGGTATTAATGCCTACTCGAAGTTGAATAGGGTGTCGTACTCCTTGTTCTTGCCACTCCTGTTCGAGCATATGAACGGCTTCTCTCATTTCTAGGGCCATACGTACGCACCGAAGCGCGTCTTCTTTTTCACCTTGACTATCTGGGTCCCCAAAAAAAATCATAATGGAGTCGCCTACGAACTTGTCGATAGTGCCGCCATGGCGTAGTGCAATTTTTGACATCAGATCAAGGTAGCCGTTGAGTAAGCGGCTGAGTTGTTCTGAATTTAGATCGTCGGTGATCCCAGTGAAGCCTTTTAGATCCGAGAAGAAAACTGTGAGTTTTTTTCGATAAGTTTCGCTTTGAAAGTCCTTATCGCCGGCGAATATAGAGGTATAGACTTGGGGGGATAAGTATTTTGCAAGTTTGTTGGCTAGCGCTTCTACTTCTTGGTATTTATGTCGATATTCTTGCATCAGTGCTCTTACAATGAGCGAGAATAGGGTGCTTAATAAAGGTATGAGCAAAGCGTAAACGTAAAGATACCAATCAAAAAGATAAAGCTCAGCTAGCTCCATTGATTTAGCTATTGGCAGTACTTTTATGTTTTCGCTAGCTTGTAAATAAGCAGTGAAAGAAGCCAATACCAGTATGCTCATTAGGGCACTCAAAAGCTGGCGTTTATCGAAAATTACAGCACCGATCCCCGTGCTCATTAGGATGGTAAGGAGAATTGGAGAGGTAAATGCTCCCAAGAAAAAACATAAAGAGAACGTGCCAATTCCGAAAACCTGTGCCAGAACAAAAATATAGATTGAACTAAAATTTTGGTGATGACGTACCCATAGCCCAAGCAATGCCAAAGCAACACATAAGGCGCTAAATATAAACGCTACCTTGTAGAATAGGTAAACCATGTACATATCTAATATTTTGCCAACTTCCGCTTGGCTCATGGCGTATATAAGTAAGCATGCGACTAACGGAACGGGCGAGGTGCCCATGATAAGTATGGCTGCAATGCTGCTTTTCTGAAGCTTTCCCTGTCCAATATTTTCAAAGAATTGGGGAAATGTCTTGACAAGAAGTGCGACCAGTTTGTTCATGCAGCTACAATCGCCTCTGTAAGTTATTGAGAATGAAAAATCGATCGGCTTCGTCTAGGCTCTTAAAATTGATGTCGCTCATAAACTCGTTAACGGATTGCGCCAGCTTGTGATCAGTTTCTTCATCTAAGGATAGTACCTGAAAGCATTTAATCTGATCACCTTTCTGCTCAAAGCTTGCTACTTGCTCGCAGGGGTAGTCTTCCTTTACATACTCCCAGGTGTCGGCAGACAGTAAAATACTATTTGGTTCTGCGCGAGACTCCAGTGCAGCTGCTAGATTTACTTGGCTTCCCACTGCTGTGTAGTCCATTCGATCAATGGATCCAAAGTTACCCACCGTGCAGTACCCTGTATTAATGCCGATGCGGATCTCTAGCGGATCAGATATACCCTGGCGATACCATACGGATTGCAGTTCTTTCATTCGTTCGCGCATTTCAGTGGCCATGGCAACGCAGGCTAGGGCATCTTCCTTGTAACCTCGGCTTTCCGGATCACCGAAAAAAATGAGGATCGCGTCACCAATAAATTTGTCAATGGTGCCTCCATGTTTTAGGGCGATAATCGACATTTCATTTAAGTAGTTGTTCAATAATGTGCTGAGGGCTTCAGACTCCATTCCGTCGGTGATTTCAGTAAAGCTTTTAATGTCAGAGAAAAATACCGTGAGTTTTTTTCGATAGGTTTCGATTTTTACATCTTTTTGTCCGGAGAAAATTGACGAGTAAATTTGAGGAGAAAGGTATCTGGCTAGTTTTATTGATAAACTTTCTAGCAATAACTTCTTTTTCTGAGCATTTTCCATCAAGTAGGTCGTGAAAAATGCAAAAACAGCAATAAAAAATGCTGAGCTGAGCAGAAACAAAATCGAGGCCCAAGTCAAAAGGGCTCCCTGTAGGTCCATCATTGAGTTGGCTATGGGTACGGGTGGTAAGCCATTCGCATGCCAATAGGCACATCCAGCACAAAGCGCGCTAATCGTCGCTAATCCTGCCCAAATCTTGGCTCTATCGAAAACTACAGAACCGATTCCGATTGCTGCAATGATGGCAAGTGATACTGGTGTTGTGAAAAAACCAAAGAACGCGCACATCGTGAAAGTTATGATGGTGAGACTTTGGATAACTAAATGAACGTAAAGCGGATTATTGTTTCCAGTGTTCATTAGCTGCTTGCCAACGACGGCCAGCAATATATAAATTCCACATAAAAACGGAGACAACAAATAGTAGATTTGCACGTATTCCTGGTTAAGTGCACTAGAAGCAGCGCTTAAACTGATAAGCCATAGGGCTAAGCTCCAAACCATTGGGAAGGGGGTTGCGAAAAGCACGCAGTAGTAGGCGACCTCGGACTCATTGACGCGATTACTTCCTATAGACTCAAAAAGGGAGTTCAATTGCATGGCTGGGTATTAGCTTATTTTTATTATTGTGGTTATCTTAAACGAGTATATCAATTCAGCCTTGGAGTGCTATGACATTTAATGAATTAGTATCTATAATTCTTTGAATACTTATTAAGTAATTAAGAACGTTTGATAGGAGAGTAAAATGAGTGATTTTTCAGAGTTTGGTCCGTTAATCCCCTTGATAGGTCGTTGGCAAGGTGATGGCGGCTTAGATGTTGCCCCTGAACCAGACGGAGACTCGAAAACACCTTATTTTGAAACCATTGATATCGAAGCGGTAGGAGATGTCGAGAATGCTGAATCTCAGCAGCTCTGGGTACTTCGTTATCACCAGGTGGTGTCACGTAAAGCAGATCAGTGCGTTTTTCATGATCAAGTGGGTTATTGGATGTGGGATCCTCAGACCCAGGTAATTATGCAGTCACTAACCATTCCCCGAGGGTTGAGCTTATTGGCAGGCGGAGGGGTGAGTCACGATGGTGACAAGTCGACCTTTAAAGTGAGCGCGGCTTTGGATAATGAACAATGGCAAATTTCGCAATCACCCTTTATGAGCAACAAAGCAAAGACTTTGGCCTACGATATTACTCTAAGTGTGGAAGGTGATAGCTTGGAATATTCACAGGATATTATTCTTGATATCTACGGTAAACACTTTAGACACAGCGACAACAATACTTTAACAAGAGTATAGGGCTTAAGCTTGAAGCTCTGGGATATTTTTAAAGTATTCCAGGGCTTCTGGGTTGGCTAGGGCTTCAATGTTTTTTAGCTTGTCGCCGTGAACTAGATCTCTAACCGCCAGTTCCACGATCTTACCGCTTTTTGTCCTCGGAATATCCGGTACCTGAAGGATCAGCTTAGGCACATGGCGAGGAGTGGCATTGGCTCGAATGGTACTTTTTATCGTGTTGATTAAGTCTTCGCCGAGCGTGAGGCCTTCTCTTAGGCAAACAAACAACACCACACGTACGTCGTTGTCCCAGTTTTGACCGATGACTACACTTTCTAAGACCTCGTCAACTTTTTCCACTTGCCGATAGATCTCGGCAGTACCTATTCGGACGCCGCCTGGGTTTAAAACTGCATCTGATCGACCGTGTATAATAAATCCTTTTTCGGCGGTGATCTCTGCATAATCACCATGAGCCCAGCAATTATCGAACTGCTGGAAATAGGCCTTATGAAAACGTTGATTGTTCTCATCATTCCAGAAACCGAGAGGCATTGATGGGAAGCTTTGTTTGCAAACCAGTTCACCTTTTTCTTGCGTTAAGCTCTCGGCGGTATCGGAAAAAACATCTACATCCATCCCGAGTCCTTTGCATTGAATAACACCTTTGTAGACGGGCAGGTTAGGGTTACCCAGCACAAAGCAGGAGATGATGTCAGTGCCACCTGAGATCGAGGAAAGACATAAATCTTGTTTTATACTTTTGTAAACGTAGTTAAAGCTTTCATGTGATAGTGGAGAGCCAGTCGATAATATCGTGCTCAGCTTGTCGAGCTTGTGAGTCTTGTTCGGTTCGATACCCTCTTTTTCAATCGATGCGATGAAGCGAGCGCCAAGACCCATTAAACTGAATTTTTCTTGGTCGGCTATATCAAACAGATTGTCCTTTTTGGGAGCGAAAGGAGAGCCGTCAAATAGGGTAATTTTTGCTTTTGAGGCTAGGCTACTCACTAACCAGTTCCACATCATCCAGCCACAGGTGGTGAAGTAAAAGATGCTGTCGCCCGCCTTGATATCAGAGTGGAGCTGATGTTCTTTTAAATGTTGTAGCAGGGTTCCACCTGCACCGTGCACGATGCATTTAGGTTTGCCGGTCGTCCCAGAAGAGAACATGATGTAAAGAGGGTGGTTAAAATCGAGTGATTCATAGCAGAATGTACTTAGATCATTGTTCTTCGCGCGGGAAAATAGGGTTTGTCGAATATTTTTCCCAGACGCTGAAAGCTCTAAGTCGGTGTTGATACTTTGATCTTCGCAAGAAAATTTGTCGTCGACTATTATAAGAGCTTTTAAGCTGGGAAGCTCCCTAGCAAGTTGCGCTATTTTTTCACGTACGTTTAAAAGTTTTCCGTTGTATTGGTAGTTTTGGCAGGCGATCAATAATTTTGGTTCAATTTGGGCAAATCGGTCATACATGCCTTTGCTGCCAAAGTCGGGTGAGCAGGATGACCAGATGGCGCCAATGCTGCTGCAAGCCAACATGCCTATGACCGCTTCACTAGCATTGGGCAAAGCCGCTGCGATGCGATCTCCTTTTTTTAGCCCGAGTTCACGCAGATACAAACTCAGTGCTTGAACCTCCTTTTTTAGTTCGCTATAGCTCAGGACTTTCTGCTGACCAATTTCATTGTATTCGACGATAGCAGTTGCGCTTTCATCTCTTAGACCCAGCTCAAGCAAGTTTTGCGCAAAATTAAGCTGTGCTCCTTCGAACCATTTTGATTTGAGTATGTCGTTGTCGTTCGTTAATACCTGATTATATTTTTTTTGATGAATAACTTGAAAATAGTTCCAGCAGGCTTGCCAGAATAGTTTTCGGTTCTCGACAGACCAAGTATGAAGATTCGAGTAGTCATGTGGATCTAGGGACAAAGAATAATTTTTATTGAGGTAGTTAACAAAAGCAAAAAGGTTGCTGTTAAGTTTGCGCGATTCGTTAGCTTGCCAAAGTGGGGTTTGATACATAGTTGAGGTTACTTATTTTTTTCAGGATCGATCACAAAAAGAAGTTGGTCTGCACTTACCTGCTGTTCGGTTTCGATATTTAGTTGGCTAATTTGACCGGGCGCTTTAGCTTTTATCACATGTTCCATTTTCATGGCTTCTATCACCATTAGCTCTTGGCCTTCTTCAACACAGTCTCCGTCCTTGCAAGAGATGGCTATCACTCGACCATTGAGAGGTGCTAAGTATAATTTGTCTTTATTGTTTTGGCTAAGGTTTTCTTTACCTGTCGCTTGCGTCTCAATATTAAATTCGAAATCACCAAAGCTACTTGAAAGTTTGACACTTGCTAATAGTGGTGCGTGTTTAGAGCCTTCGTAAAAGCAAATGCCGCTTGCTTGGTGTTGACCTGTTTGGCTGCTTTCGACATCAAAATGTAAAACGAGTTTGTCGTTCAGTTCATTGGGTTCGGCGTGGTTGGCAACTAAGTTAGAGTCACAAGATTTTATATTGAGCTCTTCACCTTCGAATATAAATACAACGTTACTAAGGTGCTTTGAGTTGAGTCGCCAAGAATAATCCATATACCACGGAGATAGGCCGTGTCCGATATTTTCGGCTTTTGCTTGTTTTAATATGGAAAGTGCTTGCCGGTAAATTATTGGGGACAGTCTTCTTAAACTGCCGGTATCTCTTATGAGTAGGTCGTCAAGTTGAGTCTCGATGAATTTTGTCGATATTTCGTTTTTGATAAATTTCGGATTGGACAGGCAGGCTTGAAGAAAAACCCGATTAGTTTCTGGTCCAATAATATGTAGCTCATCTAAAGAATGGTTGAGTTGTTTAATAGCTTCGTCGCGTGTTTCACCCCAGCAGGTCACCTTAGCGATCATTGGGTCGTAAAGGGAACTAACCTCGTCACCATCTTGCAAGGCGTGGTCCAGCCTTAAACCCAGTCGTTCTCGAGGAAAGCGAATGGCTTGGATTGTGCCGCTCGCAGGCAGAAAGTCGTTATGGCATTGTTCAGCGTAAATTCTAGCCTCAACACTATGCCCTGTGACCTTTATATCGTCCTGACTAAATGAAATAGTTTCACCTTGTGCGACCAAGATTTGTTGCTCAACAAGGTCAATATTACACACCTGCTCACTGACGGCGTGCTCAACCTGCAAGCGGGTATTCATCTCCATGAGGTAAAAGTCTTCGTTTTCGTCCACTAAAAATTCTAGGGTCCCTGCACCTTGGTAGTTGATGGCTTGGCAAAGTTTTATTGCATTCTCTTGCATGGCGGCGCGACATTGATCACTAAGTCCGTAGGCAGGTGCTTCTTCTATAACTTTTTGATGACGCCTTTGGAGTGAGCAATCCCTATCGTAGAGGTGGCGAATATTGCCTTGTTGATCGGCAAGTACTTGAATCTCAATGTGTCGCGCTTGATCAAAATATTTTTCCACCAGTAAGGTATCATCGCCAAAACTGGCCATCGCTTCTCGCTTTGCGCTGTCGTAAGCCGTTTTGAGTTCTTTAAGGTTGCGGACAAGCTTCATGCCTTTGCCACCACCACCAGCGCTGGCTTTTAGCAGAAGAGGAACCCCAATTTCGCTTGCTACTTTTTCTATAGTCGCGAAGTCCTGGTCGAGATTTTCTTCACCGGGAATGACCGGAACACCCTGTGCTTTAGTAAATGATTTGGCCTGGGCCTTGTCGCCCATTAGAGAAATGGTTTCTGCTCTCGGCCCGATAAAGATAATACCAGCTTTATCACAGGCTTCAGAAAACGCGGCGTTTTCTGCTAAGAAACCGTAACCTGGGTGTATCGCATCACAGCGCGTCTCTTTAGCAATCGTTAGGATCTTTTCGATATCGAGGTAGCTTTCTGAAGGAAGGTCGCCATTAAGAGGGTAAGCCTCATCGGACGTTTGCACATGAAGATTGTTTTTGTCGCTGTCTGAGTAGATCGCGACACAGCGAATGCCCATTTTATGTGCGCTAGCTATGATACGTAGTGCGATCTCGCCACGGTTTGCGATTAGAATTTTATTGATGTTTGAAGTTTTAGACATGATGTAGTTCTCGTTGAATTTCTTCATTACATTCTAAAGACGCCGAAGTCGCCATTGTCACCAGGGCTGTGCTTCGGATTTTTGGAACAAATCGCTAGGCTAAGTGCGAGCACTTTACGGGTATCGATTGGGTCAATAATGCCATCGTCCCAGAGTCTAGCGCTCGCGTAATAGGCGTGGCTTTGTTTATCAAACTGATCAGTGATGTTTTGCTTGAAGCTGGTTTCTTCTTGTTCTGGCCATTGTTCACCTCTAAGTGCAAGGCCGTCACGTTTAACTTGAGCGAGTACATTTGCGGCTTGTTGTCCGCCCATTATCGAAACGCGCGCGTTAGGCCAAGCAAATAAGAAACGTGGATCGTAGCCACGACCACACATTCCATAATTACCGGCGCCGAAACTACCGCCCATAATTAAAGTGATTTTGGGTACGGCCGCGCAGGCTACGGCGTTTACTAGCTTTGCGCCGTGTTTGGCGATGCCTTCGTTTTCATATTTTTTACCGACCATGAAGCCGCTGATATTTTGTAAAAATAAAAGTGGTATCGAACGCTTGTTGCAGAGTTGAATAAAGTGTGCGCCTTTTACGGCGGATTCTGAAAATAAAATGCCATCGTTGGCCAGGATTCCAACAGGATAACCGTTGATTTCAGCAAAGCCGCAAATGAGCGTGGATCCAAAATCTTTTTTGAACTCATGAAATTCAGAACCATCTATCAAGCGGGCGATTATTTCCCGCACTGGAAAACTTTGGTTGAGCTGCTCCGGAATTAATCCGTACAGTTCGTCAATGGGGTATAAAGGTTCGGAAAACTTGTTTCGAGGGCTTTGATATGGATAAGTGTTATTTGAGTAAGTTCGTTGAATAGATTCTCTTGCCAGTTGGAGGGCTTGCACGTCGTCGTGCGCGAGATAGTCACATACACCGGATAAATGGGTATGCACATGACCTCCTCCGAGTTCTTCTGCGCTCACTTCTTCACCTGTTGCAGCCTTAACAAGTGGCGGACCGCCTAAGAAGATGGTGCCGGTATCGGCCACTATAATACTTTCATCCGCCATCGCAGGGATATACGCGCCACCAGCAGTACAGGAACCCATTACTACGGCGATCTGGGCGATACCTTGGGACGACATACGCGATTCATTAAAGAATATGCGGCCGAAATGGTGTTGGTCGGCAAAAATTTCATCTTGAGAGGGAAGGTGGCCGCCGCCAGAGTCTACCAAGTAGATACAAGGAAGTTTATTCTCTTCAGCGATGCGTTGAGCTCTGAGGTGTTTTTTAACGGTGATGGGAAAATAAGTACCGCCTTTTACGCTGGCGTCATTCGCTACGATCATACAGAGTTGATCACTGACACGACCTATGCCACAGACAATGCCGCCTGACGGAAGATCATCGTCATATAGCTCAAAGCCCGCGAGTTGGGATAACTCCAAGAAGGGAGAACCTTCATCCAGTAGCTGGTTGATACGTTCGCGCACTAAGAGCTTGTGTCGTTTTTTATGTTTTGCTTTAGCGCGTTCGTTGCCGCCTAAGGCGATTTTCTCGATTTTATTTTTTAAATCATCTGCAAGCTGGCGATTAGATGCATCTCGTGCCTTAAAGCTGTCTGAGTTCTTTGAGATTTCTGATTCGATGATCGACATAGTGATCTATTCCGTCTTTTGTTTAACTAAAAATGAGCGGCGTCAAATTAATTGGTTTCGTTAAAGAGCTCCCGGCCGATTAACATACGTCGGATCTCCGACGTACCCGCTCCTATTTCATAGAGCTTGGCATCTCGCAATAAACGACCGGTAGGAAAATCATTTATATAACCATTTCCGCCTAATACTTGAATAGCTTCTAAGGCAAGCTTGGTGGCGTTTTCGGCAGTGTATAAAATAACGCCTGCTGCATCTTTGCGAGTGGTTTCGCCACGATCACAAGCCCCAGCGACTGCATATAGATAAGAGCGTGAGGCATTGAGCAGGGTATACATATCTGCTAGCTTGCCTTGCATTAATTGAAACTCGCCTATGGATTGGCCAAATTGTTTTCGCTCATGCAGGTATGGGATAACAACGTCCAGACAAGCTTGCATGATGCCAACGGGTCCTCCAGAGAGTACTACTCGTTCGTAGTCGAGACCGCCCATTAGAACGCGTACGCCTTTACCTTCTTCGCCTAAGATATTTTCGGCGGGCACTTCGCAATCTTGAAACACCAATTCACAGGTATTGGAACCACGCATGCCTAACTTGTCGAGTTTTGGTGAACGGGAGAATC
This sequence comes from Pseudomonadales bacterium, assembly GCA_965223975.1. Classification (GTDB taxonomy): domain Bacteria; phylum Pseudomonadota; class Gammaproteobacteria; order Pseudomonadales; family JBECKS01; genus JBECKS01. The sequence continues at coordinate 3,203,367 of OZ245031.1, read as the reverse complement.
CTGGAAAATCTCTTTCTACGATGAAGGCGGTAATACCTTTTGACCCACCTTTAGGGTCTGTTTTGGCGTAAATGACGTAGGTGTTTGCATCGGGACCATTGGTGATCCACATTTTGCTACCGTTCAATACGTACTTGTCGCCTTTTTTCTCGGCATGCAGTTTCATACTGACAACATCAGATCCAGCATTTGGCTCGCTCATCGCCAATGCACCGATATGCTCTCCAGAAACGAGTTTGGGTAGGTACTTAGCTTTTTGCGCGTCTGTCCCATTTAGCCTGATTTGGTTCACGCAGAGGTTGGAGTGGGCGCCATAACTGAGGCCAATGGATGCCGAAGCCCTGCTGATTTCTTCTAATACTATGCAATGCGCTAGGTAGCCCATGTCGCAGCCACCATAAGCTTCGTCTACAGTAATGCCTAATAAGCCTAGCTCGCCCATTTTTGGCCACAGCTCTAATGGGAAGCTATTCTCCTTATCGGTTTTATCAGCTAAGGGTAGAATTTCGTTTTGAGCAAACTGGTAGGCAGTTTCTCTTAAAAGTTTTATTTCTTCTGGAAATGGAAAGTTTAATGTGGAGTAGGCTACGCTCATTTTTGCTGTCCTCGTGCTTGTTCTCTGATGTTTACTAGTGGCTTTTTAAGTGGAGTCAGTTATCTTGCTGTGTGTGCGAGGCAAGGGCAGTTTTTGCCTGTGCCTCGACATCTTGAATTTCTTGCTCCATTGCTTTCAAAGCTTGTTTCTTGTCTTCGAGCAACTCCTTTTGTTTTTCAATAACTTGGAGTAATTTTTTAAGCTGGTTGGTTGTGTCTGGTTTGTTGCGGTAAAGCTGAATGATCTCGAAACTTTCTTCGAGGCTTAGGCCTATGCGCTTACCTCTTAGAATGAGTTTGAGCCGTGTTCTGTCTGACATGCTGTATATGCGCTTAGAGCCTGTCCTTGTCGGTTGTAGCATCCCTTTATCCTCGTAAAACCGAAGGGTTCGTGTTGTGATGCCGAACTCTTTTGATAGTTCGGAAATACTGTAGGTGCTTTGCTCATTCATGGGGATAATGCTAGTTTACGTTAACGTAAAGGTCAATATGGCGGTATGACATTTGGACCCTTTTTGCTTTGGAGATTGAGCGGCTCGAAAAGCGTTGGGAATTCGTTATAATGGCCCGACTAGAGTGGCCTAGCATCAAAAGGATTGGCTTTAAGGTTTAGTCGCTTGTATAGTAAAAAGAATAATAAAACTCTTAAAAAACATATAGATAGGAGCAGTTCTTGATGAGATCACTAAATCTCTCTAATTCGGGTGTTATTAAAGCTTTGATGACTTTTTTTGTGCTTTCTATCGCGCAAATCTCGCTTGCTGCGGAAGATGTAACCAGTGAATCTGCCATGCAGGAAGGCGTTATCGCTTATGACTCTAAAATGTATGGCTTCTCCAAAAAGTCCTTTGAAAAAGCGCTTGAGCTAAACCGCTCTAATTATGAGGCGATGCTGTATCTTGCAAAAGTACATTACTTTTTAGATGAGTATTCAAAAGCGAACAAACACGCATCGGGCTTAGCTTCGTCTTTTTACCCACCTAAAAAATTAAAGATTGAAGCTTTCCAGCTATTACGAGATATCGAAAATAAGAGAGGCAACCCTTGGTTGGCGCTAAGCTATATTCAAGCTGCAAGTAATCTGAGTACTAATATAGATATTTCTCATCTGGTAGAAGAGCAAATTAAGTCTCTGGATTTTAATGCATTGAGCTTCCCTGATTTTAGCGAAGATAGTGACGGGGTGATTACCAGTCCAACCTTGAGTTTTGACGGTACTAATTTTAGTGATGTGACAGGTGGTAAACGCTTTTCGCCAGTTCCGTTTAGGGTTAAGCAGATAGGAACTAAATTCGTAGCACTGGCTGGTTTCGATGATCGTAAGAGATTTACTAAGCTTTTATTGCTGCGTAGTAAAAACGGTTTAAAGCCTAAATTACAAGAAGTTCCGATTCGAAAAAGGAGTAGAGGTGGTGTTACAAGTGCGAACGACCTTTTCTTAAAAGTCATGGACTGGAATTTTGATGGTTATCCAGACTTTGCGGTTCGATCAGGTTCGAAAAAAGAGCAACAAGCATTTTTATTATTTAACCCGAGGAACGAAAGATACAAAATTAATGAGGACTTATCGGAGTTAGAGGATCCAATTTTGGATACTAAAACTCAGGCCATTTTAGAAGAAGATTGCCAAAGAGGTAAGAATTCATATTGCAGCAGAAAACGATATAAGCTGTTTGCTGGGGAATACGCACTTGCACAATTTGAGAAAAATCGATGTGATTCGACCGAAAAAAGATGTATGTACACCAGTGCGGAGATCGAGGTTTCATCTTTGAGAAGCCGGGAGCACATGTACCTAGTGAACACGATTGAAACTCAATTTGAAGAGCTAAAAAGTCGTTTTAGTTCATCAGGCGCTGGTACGCACACCATTATTACTCGTCGGGTGCTTAATGCTTATTATACCCCTAACTACGATGTTGATGGTCGAAAAGAAGAGGCTATCATGACCCTCGATTTAGATGGTTCTTGGGAGTTTCCAGCTAGCTATGTTAAAGGCTGGGTTAATAATTATTTTAGTAGGCAGCCGTTGGATAATGGTTTGGTGGATCCGATTCCTAAAGAAAAAGCAGCGGTTATCAATTAAGCCTTAACTAAATCCCAATTAAGCTTTTCCTCTTATCTTGAGGTGGTATTTTCTTCGTCGGCATCGATGAAGCTCAGAACCACTAAAGGCCACACGCCAACGTGAATGAAGGTGTCTGCGGTGTTAAAAATGTAGTGCCAGTAAGGTATTCCTAATACGTTGATATAATCGATCACACTGCCGTAGATAAATCGATCGGCTACATTACTTGCACCCGCACCTACGATAAATCCAAAGCATATATATTCGTAAGGCTTAATATTATCTTTCCAGAATATGTATATTGTTAAACCAGACAAGAGAATGGTGGAAAACGCTGAAAAGATCCATCCTTGGCCGTCAAAGCTGCCAAAAACGCCTCCGTGATTACGGATATGTGTGAGATGCAGGAACGAGTTTAGTTCATAGCTATCACCCAAAGGAATATGTTCGTTGACAAGGTAGCCGCTTAGTTGTGACAGGCTAAAGATAATAAAGGCTATGAATACGTAGATCGCTCTTAGCTGTATTGATGATAATTGGTTTAACATAGGTGAATGCTCTATTGATTAGCTTGTTTGTTAAGGTTAACGAGTCGCTGTAGAGCGTAATCACTTTGATAGCTTGCTAGGCCACCTATGCACATAGCCTGTTCTATTCTGGTTTGTAAGCTAAGTTCTTCTGATTTTTTATTGAACTTCTGATTAAGACGTTGTACTTGCAACTCCATTCGGAGTGCTTTGTCTTCTTCAGGTGACTCTACGTCCAGCTCAATTTCCAAGGATACACTCTCTTGGCGAAGCTGATCAATCTTCGAGCCAATAAAGCTTTGCTGTTGTTCAGGCTTTTGTTTAGAAAGGGCTATAACTGATTTGCTTAGTTGCTTTTTGATTTCATCAGAAAAAGAATATTCGATGAGGACAGCGTTCATTTCTTTATCAAGCTCACCAATAGAATTATCGCCTGCCAATATTTTCTTCTCAATTTCGCCTACAGATTTAACTACTTCAAGTAGATTGGCAAATGACTTTTGACTTTCCTCAGATATTAAAACTTTTAGATTCTTTTTGGCTCGCTTTTCGGCTTGTTGAAATTGATTTCTAAGGTCTTTTCTTTTTGGTGGAAGGTTTTTAATCTCATTAAAGTCCTTACTCAACCTCTTTAATTGTGACTTGAATGCGCTAGCACTATCAGCTTGGAGATTCTCGATCTCGCGGCAAATACTTTTGGCTTTGTCGATTGCTTGCTTCTCGTCGCCTTTTTGCTGATCGCGCAGTTTGTCTCTTTGGCCAAATATTTGATCGCAGGCTTCTCTAAATTGTTTCCAGAGTGACTCCTCTTCTTCACAATATCCGACTTCCTTCCATTCAGCTTGAAGACGTTTCGCTTCTTGGATCGCCTTGCGGTTGTCGTCTAGCTGAAGCAGTTTTTGAGCGTCGGAAAGTAAGGCATTCTTCTTGCCAAGGTTTACTTTTCGAGAAGGTTTTAGAGCGTTTACAAATTCTTTGCATACCTCGTCAAAGGCATTTTGAAGTGCCTGTTGTCCACCAGGAATAGGGAAGGCGCGTTTCCATTGATTTTGGCTGCTTCTCAATAACTTCTCTGAACTCTCAATATTGTTCTTGATGTCAGCTTTTTTTGCTTCAAGTGTCCTGAGGATCTCCTCTCGTTTCTTGAGGTTTGCGTCTTTTTCTGCTTCTTTTCTTTCAACTAGGTTTTTAACCGGCTCATAAGCTTTGTTTCCTAGTTCTTGAAACCTATCCCATAGCGCTTCGCCTTCTTTGTCTCGAGCATGACCTAGATCCTTCCATTGTTTTTGGAGATCTTTGATTTGTTCTTTAAGCAATTTAATTTTTTTTCGCGGCGCTTCTTTTGCTAGGCTTTCCATGGCTTCGCATAGTTCTTTTCTTTTGGGCAGTGTGGCGTAGTTGTACCAGTCCTCTAAAGATTTGAACTCTTCTTTGTGCTTTTGCAGTCGCTCATTCAGTTTTTCGCGCTCCCCAACGGGGCTATATGGAATAAGCTCCTCAGCTTCTTTGCAGAGTCTATACACGGTCGATAGTTCTTTGTTTTCTAGTTCTGTTTTGATGTAAGAAGTTTTTTTGTCAAACTTGGATAAAAACTCCTTCTGCATATTTCCATGTTGCTGTAGCAGGTGGTTCAATGAGGAAAGGGTGCTAGTGATTGCTTTGTAGCCCGCGCTTTCAACTTTGTTAGATTTTAACTTGGGATAAGTGTTTAGCTCGGCTTTGTAGCTTTCATGTAGTCTTTGCAGCTGGGTAGCGGTTTCATCTTGCGCTTTTTTGCGTTTTTGATTGCTGGAGAATAACTCAGTGAGCACTTCAAATTGTTTTTGTAGGCCGTGTTCCTCCTCGGTCTTAAGGGCTAGGCCTTGCTCAAAGATATATATTTGCTCGTAGTAGTTAAATAGTTCTTTATTGAAGTCTTGAGGTGAGTCATCTAGTTTGGCTTTGATGCTTGTAATCAGGCTTTCACACGCTTCTAGGTCTATCTCTTCTGCGCAAAGAAACGCTTTTAGATTGTTTAGCGAGGACTCAAGAAAGGAGGCATTTTGACTGGCTTGTTCTTCTTTGGCTTCTTTTTCTGCTATAGCGTCCACTTTGCTTTGGCTAAGATCGATGAGTGAATTAGCTTCTTGCTTAATTTCGGTACTTAGCTCAGGATTTTGCTGCGAGTAACTTTGCCATTCTTGTTTTAGATGTATTAATTTGGAATCATACAGTGGGGCGTAGGAACTGGAGGCAAGCTTCCGTAAGCTTTCGATAATTTGCTCGCGTTTTTCGAGCTTTTGTTGCACTTGCTTTTCGTGTTCTTCTAATTGTTCGATTTTCTGAAGAATTAAACGATGGGTTTTTTTGCCTTTATCGCGACTGTCTTTTTCCAGTTCCTTTAAAGTAGGGATGTTTTTGATGCTGTCGAGTAAAGCGCCTTGTGTCGCTTCACTGTGTGAATCCAGTAATAAGCTTTTTTGCTCTTCATTGGTCGGGTCTAGTGATTTGATACCCTTAGAAATAAGTTCTGGGTCTTGGCAAAATCTAAGTAATTCTATTAGTACGCTCTTGTCAGACTTCTCTTTTAGTTGAGAGATCGCATCAGAGCATTGTTTGCTGAAATTATCTGTGGGTTGGTTACAGTGATTTAGTAAAATATTTGCAACGCCATCCTTCAGTGGGCTTTCGGCTGAATAATGGATTTCTAACAGCAATATCAGATTTGAGATAGCTTTGTAGGCTTCGCCTTCACTCAGTTCTTGTTGGTGTTCCAGTATATAGGAGAGTAATTCTTGTCTTTCCTCAGAGTTTTCAAGCTGTGAACTTTCAAGCTTTGCAATCAGTGCTTTTTCTGGCTTGCCTTCAAGAAGGCTTTGGCTAATCTTTTTGAACATAGAGAGTAAGGCTATTTGATCGGTATGGGTTATGTTTTGACTAAAAAGGAGGCTAATAATACTTGAAAGCGAGAGTGGCGAAAACAGCTGTACGACAGGTGAGCTTGAAAGCTATTTCCAGTGATGAGTTGACACCTTAGAAGGGGCTAGAGCTTTCGACGTACATTCGTTTTTCACTGATGGGATGGATGAAAGAAATGTATCGTGCATGGAGGAGAAGTCGAGGTGATGCTTTGAGGGCCTCTTCATGCGCGTACATATCGCAGCCTAAGATGGGGTGCCCAAGCTCGCGGCAATGGATTCTCAATTGGTGAGAACGTCCGGTGACGGGTTTTAGAGCCACCCTGGATCTGTCTTTGTCGTGATCGTAGTCCAGGCGCTCGTAGTGCGTTAGTGCGGGCTTTCCGTGCTCAAAATGTATGCATTGCTTAGGCCTGTTCTCCCAGTCCGCCTTGATGGGTAAATCAATGCTTCCGTGTCGGTTGGCAACTTTTCCCCAGACCAGGGCTTCGTATTCTTTTTCTATGGTTCGTTCCTGAAACTGACGCGCTATATGGCTCATGGCTTGCCGCTCGACAGGTACAATAAGTAACCCTGAGGTGTCTAGATCTAGGCGATGTACTATGACTGCGTTGGGAAAGCCTTGTTGTAGACGGGTAATCACACAGTCTTTGTTTTCTGGAGCACGGCCAGGAACTGTTAAAAGAAATTCAGGCTTATTGACGACTAGCAGATAGGGGTCCTGGTAAAGGATCTCAATGTCTTTTTCGCATTTGGGTACGATGTAGTAGGGTTTGTCTGATTCCTGCATACATTTATGATTATTGAAATTTAGGGTGTTTTTTCGCTTTTATACAAGCTCTAAGCGGGGCGGGATAACCCTCTATGGTCAGATTATGATCATTAGGGTCCAAAAAATCTGAAAGTGACTTTGCTTTAACCCATTCGCTGACGCTCTGCTCTTCGGTGCTGGTTTGATTAAGGTCTATTAGCTCAATCTCGATAAAACCACAACGTTCGAGCCAGCGAGTTAACAGTTCTACACTCGGAAGAAAAAATACATTTCTCATCATCGCGTAGCGATCTTCGGGCATTAATACGTTTTGACCTTCTTGGTCTATTACTAAAGTTTCGAGTACTAGTTGTCCACCTGGTTTGAGGGCGTTTCTGAGTTCGACTAGATGATCCAAGGGAGAGCGCCTGTGGTATAAAACGCCCATTGAAAAGACGGTATCAAATGCGGACAGCTTATCAGGCAGGTCCTCTGATCGAAGGGGTAGAAATTGAACCTGTTGATCTTTTATATAATGTTGTTGCGCAAGGAATTGTTGCCAGAATAGTAGCGATGGATCGATGCCTAAGGCCAAAAAGGCTCCAGCCTCTCTCATTCTCCAGAGGTGGTAGCCGCTGCCACAGCCTACATCTAATACGTGATGGCCCTCTAAGCTATCGATACTATTTTGCAGCCTTTGCCACTTCCAATCAGAGCGCCATTCAGTCTTGATAAAGGTGCCGAAGAAGTTAAAGGGGCCTTTGCGCCAGGGGCAAAGGGCCTCTAAGCTTTGTCTCAATTGTTGCGATTGCTCTTGGTTGAGTATCTGCTCAGCCCCGATTTCAATTGTGTCGCCTAGCTTATACTCGCACTCAACGCTGGGCAGTGCGCCATTAGCTGATTGCCATTTTGGCAAATCACCGTGCTTAAAAAGCTCTAAGTTAAACTCTAACTGAGATGGTAGCTTGGAAAGCCACTGTTCGTAAATGGGGTATTTGGCTAAGGTGTCGTAACAGTTTTGGAAGGTGTTCATGATTTTATCGCAAGCAGGGAGCAAAAATTAAAGCACTGAAACCAAGTGACACTTTCGGAAAAGCCAGCTTCTTTAAACCGTTGATGATGCTGAGCTTCACTATCACGAATGAGTACATTTTCGAGAGAGCTTCGTTTTTGACTGATTTCTAGGTCGCTGTAACCGTTATGCTTTTTGAAGGCGTGATGCAGATCGCTTTGTAATTGGTCTTCGCGTTCTTCAAAAAATATTTTCTCCGAAACAATTAATGCGCCACCTGGTATCAAGGAGTCGTATAGGCGTTTTATAAGTAAGTCTCGTGCTTTGGGCTCAATAAACTGTAAGGTAAAATTTAGGTTTATAAATGAGGCTGGTAAATAGTCTATATCTAGGATGTCCTGACATAGTAGCTCATATTTTTGTTCAAGCTTATGGGCGCTTGAAAACTTCTTGAGACTGGTTTTGGCGCCTTCGATCATCGCGGGTGAATTGTCCACTCCGACTAATTTAGCGCTGGCACCGGGCATGTTTCCTAAAATGCTTAAGCAGCTAGCGCCGAGCGAACACCCTAGATCATATACATGGCTATCATCTTGGATAAAACGCTTACTTAAGACGCCGATCATCTCTTGGATAAGCGCGTAACCCGGAACCGATCTTTGGATCATATCTGGGAATACCGCCGCAACGTGCTCGTCGAATTTAAAGCTTGCTAGCTCTTCGATCGGTTTAGAGTATATGTCATCACGCTGATCGCTCATTACTTCGCTTATTTTAGTTTTAGTGATTTGATTTCTAGGCTGTAAAGGTCGTCTTTTTCTTCTTGGCGAAATCTGACCAAGACATAGTCATGATCCTTGGAAAACCAGATTTGGCTATTTTTGTCTTTGCCTTTTCCATCACGTAGTCGTGATACTTTGACAGTATTCACTTTGCCAAGTTTGGTGTTTATTTTTTCGATAGCGCTTACTTGGAATCGATAGGTTTTGTTTTTTCCCTTGGTGCGGATCTGATAATCAAATTGCTGTCCGACTTTTAGCTCTGTTTGGTTTTTTAACTCACAGCGTAAGGCTTCCTGATAGCTCAACTCATCGTAAAGCGGGCCGTCATAGGAGAGTGTTTTATTTTTATCATTTTTGGTTTCGGTAAATTGGCGTTTATTGCTGTCAAAGCTGACTCGGTAGTTCGTTTTTTTACCAAAGATCTTTCTGTAATAACTGTAGTTATTAGCTGCAATTGCACAGCTGTTATTTTCGATTTTGAACTTAGATTTTTGCTCGATCTTCGCGATCATAATGGCGGACTTTTGGCTGAGCTGAGCATTTTGTTTTGAGTCCATAGATAACGAACGCTTTGCGGTGGCGCTAATTTTGTATTTGGAGGATTTAAGTTTGTACTCGGCTTGATATGGGCTGATCTGTGCAAAACCACCGGAATGAGCTAAAGAATGATTAAGAAACAAGCAGATGGATAGTCCGGCAAAATAAAGGGTTTGTCTTATTCTATCAGAATGAGTGTGTAGCATATGTACTCCTATAGCTCTTAGGTTTAGCTAGGCTAAGTCAAAGTGGGTAATTCACTATCCTTTATTACGGGATCAATGGTTAACTGATTATTAACCCAGGTAACGCGTTTTTCTTGAATCCATTGTATGACAGTAGGGTACAGCTGATGTTCGAGCTTGTGTACCTTGGTTTTCGTGGTCTCCAGCGAATCTTCAGGGTCAAGTGCATATTTTGCTTGTGCGATACAGGGCCCCTCATCTAGTTCTGGCACTACGTAATGAACTGAGCAGCCATGGTGAGTTTCACGTGCTTCTATGGCACGCTGATGGGTATTTAAACCTTTAAACTTAGGCAACAGAGAAGGGTGAATGTTGATGAGCTTTCCTAAAAAATGCTCCACAAATGTTTCGCTTAATATCCTCATATAGCCCGCCAGTACAACTAGGTCGACGGGGTATTGGGCGATACAGTTTTTAAGCTGTTGATCGTAGCTGTCGCGATCGCTGAAGTCTCCCGACTGAATAATATGGAAGGGTATTCCCCGGTCCTTAGCGTAACTCAAACCTGGCGCTTCGCATTTATTAGAAATCACAGCGCATACCTGAATCGGCAGTTGTTTATTCTCTATATGTTCTAAAATAGCACGTAGGTTGGAGCCTCTGCCTGAGATAAGCACGACAATAGAAAATAATCTTTCAGCTTTTGGGTCGGTCATAACGCAGAGAGAATGCTCATCAATCTCAGTGTTAGGGTGTTAGCGCTGGAGTAGAAAGCGCTATGAAGTATATTGAACGGCTTCTTGAGAGCCTCGTTCGACTACCTTGCCTATGGTTTTAACATCTTCGCCAAGTGACTTAAATAGCTCGATGGCTTGTAGTTCGACAGACTTATCTACCACCAATATCATGCCGATACCACAGTTAAATGTCTTCAGCATTTCACTGTCTTCTACCTGTCCTTTTTCCTGTAACCAAGTGAAGCACTCGGGCAGCTCCCAAGCGCTGCGGTTGATCAATGCGCTGCACTCATCTGGAAGAACTCGAGGAAGGTTTTCGGTGATACCTCCACCAGTGATATGAGCCATGGCGTGGATATCAAACATTTCTAATGCTCTTAAAACTGACTTAACGTAAATTTTTGTTGGAGCCATAATGGCTTCTTGTAGGGTAGGGTTATTATCAAGGGCTTGAGGGTCTCGCTCCAATATTTTACGGATGAGTGAAAAACCGTTTGAATGGGGGCCTACAGAGGCTAAGCCTAAGATTGAGTCGCCCGCTTTAACTTGAGAGCCGTCGATGATTTTTGAACGTTCAACCACTCCAACGCAGAAACCGGCTAGATCGTAATCTTCTGCTTGATACATCCCTGGCATTTCGGCGGTTTCTCCACCGATAAGAGCGCAGGCAGACTGCTGGCATCCTTCGCCAATGCCCTCTATTACCTTGGCGGCTGTGTCGACATCCAGTTTTCCGCAGGCATAGTAGTCTAAGAAAAACAATGGTTCAGCTCCGATTACCAGTAAGTCATTGACACACATGGCGACTAGATCGATTCCAATGCTATCGTGCTTATCGAGATCCATAGCTAGTTTGAGCTTTGTTCCCACGCCATCTGTCCCTGACACTAGAACCGGGTCTTTATATTTGCTCGGCAAGTTACATAGCGCCCCGAAGCCTCCAAGTCCGCCCATAACCTCAGGTCTATGTGTCGCTTTGCTTACAGATTTGATTCGATCTACTAATTGATTGCCCGCATCGATATCGACGCCCGCATCTTTATAACTAAGGGAGGTGTTTTCGGCCTGCTTGCTCATAGATCCTATCTCTTTTGGGAGGAGTGTGGGTGTGAATCGCGCGCATTCTAACCCATGAGAAGCGTTTCATAAACGCCTTTTGCGGTTAAGTCGTGGCCCTTGGTTTTTGGGGTTTTGAGCGCTTCGCTAAGTTATGGGTTTAGGCCAGGTTTTGCTCTATGTTTCAGCTTCGTTTCCAAGTAGAATTCGTCGTTAGAATCATTATTTAGGATGTGTTTTTTGCGTATTTCCTCTCAGTTTTATTTCTCTAAGATGTCTAAAGTTCTTTTTTTTCAAGGTCTTATCTTTATTAGTTTAAGTCTTTTGTTGGTGGCGAATAGCTCCGCTCTGGAGCAGGAGCAGGTATCTGATATCGCTGTTCTGGTTGAGGATGAGAGCGATGAACAGCGCGGGTTGGCTATTCAGTCTGGTCTTAGGCATGTGTTATTGCGGCTAAGTGGTGATCAGTCTGTTTTGTATAGTGAATTCGCGAGTGAGCTTCTTAGAAGGAGTAGTAGTTTTTTGCTTCAATTTAGTTATGACACGGTTATCCCAGCAGAGAATTCACTTATTTTCGTCAAACAAGGCTTTATTAATACTGAGTCCCAAATAGAGAGCAGTGATTTAAGGGCAAAAGGCCCGATTAAGGTGCTTAAGTTGAGATTCGATTTACAGTTGCTTATCGCAGAGCTTGAAAAGGCCGAGCAAGCTATTTGGGATCTGAATCGACCAGAACTTATGGTTTGGTGGGTCAGGCAGTCAGGATCGAATAGGTCCATTATTAGTGAGAGTAGTCAAAACGAGTCACGCCTGGCTTTAGCTTATTATTCAGGTTTGAGATCGGTCGCATTAAGGTTTCCCTTGATGGACTTAAGAGACCAGGCTGTGATTGATAAAAATGATTTGTGGGGAGGCTTTGATGAGCAAATCCCAAGGGCAAATCGTAGATATCAGGTGAACTCTTGGATACAGGGTAAAAGTTATGTAGCTGGTGGCAAATGGGTGGCTGACTGGCAGGTACAGGTTTTGGGTGGTGTTCATCGCTTCACATCAAGTGCAGAAAGTGAGTTTACACTAATGCGTAAAGTGCTGGAGCAGTTGGCTAGGCTTTTATCGAAAGAATATGCGGTGATCGCAGCGGGTGAGTCTCGGGTCTATAAGGTCAAAATTCTAGGTGTGACAGACCTTGAGAGTTATCTCGAACTAAACCAATACTTAAAACGTTTAATAGTGGTTGAGCACGCGGAAGTGACTGGTTTAGAGGGATCTGAGGTCGGTGTTACACTTTATTTGAAAGACAGTCCTTCAAAATTGGATAAGCTACTGGCTCTTGATCAACGTCTGTCTCCAATAGAAACCCCGGTTTTCAATATTGAGGATTCTCTGGGGTCTACGGAGTCGCAAGCGAATTCCAGCTTTAGCTACTATTCTTGGGCTAAGGAATAGATCCGAATGCTTCAGCAAATGGCTCTCGATATTAGGCTTAAAGCGGATTGTCTTTTTGAAAATTTTCAGGCGGGCGTCAATCAACAGGTCATCGACAGCATAAAATCTCCAGACGCAGTGCAGACGAACTTGTTTCTATGGGGAGGCCTAGGCTTGGGAAAAACCCATTTGTTAATTGCAGCTTGTCATGACTATCAGTTAAGGTTTCCGGGTCGACCGCTGATGTATCTTGACTTAAGTGACCCTACTATTCCGCCTGATGCCCTGGAGGGAATGGAGTTTTGCTCTTTGGTTTGTCTGGATGGTTTAGATCAGATACTGGGAGAAGCAGCATGGGAAGATGCTTTGTTTCATTTTTTGAATCGCATGAAAGACGCTGAGCATCGTTGGATAGCGTCGTCGCGAAAACCTCTGGCTCAGTTATCGATATCCTTGCCTGATTTAAAGTCCCGCTTAGGAGCGGCACTACAGTTTGAGCTTAAGGCCTTGTCGTCTGATCAAAACATTGAGGTGTTTCGGGAAAAGGCTAGATCTTTAGGTTTAGACCTTGAGGATGATGTAGTGGCGTATCTAAGCAAAAGGGCGCCACGAGATCTGTCTTCGTTGCTTGAATTGCTTGATATCTTGGATGCAAAAAGCCTCGAGCACAAAAGGGCTGTCACCGTACCTTTTCTAAAACAATGGGTATCTTGGTAAACTGCCCAGGTTCTGCGTCTGGAAATAGCAGTGTAAATTGGCGGAGCGTGTTTTGAAATTATCAGCGAAGAGAAAATGCTAACGATGTTAAAAGTCGAGAGTCTTACCTGTGAAAGGGGCGGAAGGGCACTTTTTGAAAACCTCAGCTTTGAGCTTGAGCCGGGGCAGGCTTTGCATTTAAGTGGCCCTAACGGCGCGGGAAAGAGCAGTTTGATCAAATCATTGACGACCATGAGACCCATTGAGCAAGGAATTATTTGCTGGAAAGGCGCTGATATTAAAGAATGCTTAGACCAATACCTGCAGGGATTGCTATCGATTGGTCATAAGTCCGGAATTAACATGCAGTTGAGTGCTGAACAAAACTTAAGTTGGTATTTAGAAATAGCTCAATGTGCCTTGCCCCCAGAAGTACTAATAAACGCGTTCAAATTTTTTGGTTTATATGGCTTTGAGGATCTACCGGCTGCTAATTTATCAGCTGGCCAGCGCCGGCGCATCGCCTTATGCCGATTGCTAGTAGAGCAGAAAAAATTGTGGATTCTTGACGAGCCTTTCGTGTCGCTTGATAAAGAAGGGATCGAATCTTTGACGGGCCTATTTTGTAAGCACCTCGATAACAAAGGTTTATTAATATTTAGCAGTCATCAAAGCGCTGATTTGGGCGATCGAGTCAGTACGCTCGATTTACAAGCGTTTAGTGGTGAAGGCTGATGGGGGTTATTAAGGCGCAACTTGCCCGTGATTTAAGGCTTGCTTTTCACGGTCGTTCTGAGTGGTTAAATCCGCTAATATTTTTAGTGTTGGTACAAAGCTTATTTCCTTTGGCTTTGGGTGCGGATTCAGACTTGCTTAGACAATTGGCCCCAGGAGTGGTTTGGGTGGGGGCCTTGCTATCAACTTTGGTGTCTCTTGAGTCTTTGTTTAAAGATGATCTTGAGGACGGGAGTCTTGAGCAGATGTATTTGTCCGGACAGGGCTTGTATTTGTTTTCTTTGTCCAAGCTCTTAAGTCACTGGTTAATTGCGGGTTTGCCTTTGGTTATAGTATCTCCACTCTTGGCGGGCTCTTTCGGGCTACAAGGCGAGGTGCTTCAAATATTGTTTGTGAGCCTGTTGATAGCTACGCCGACTCTCTGTTGTATCAGTGCTTTGGGTGCTGCGCTTACTTTAAATGCGCGGCAAAGTAATGTGCTTTTGAGTTTAATTATTTTACCCTTGTATGTGCCTATTCTGATATTTGGTAGCGGGGCGATACTTAGGACCACGTCTGGAGAATCAGCGATGGCACCGATTTATATCCTGGCGGCTATGTTAGCTCTTTCCATTAGTGTCGTTCCCTTTATACTAGCGGCTGCACTGAAACTGAGTCTGAGTGATTCTTGATCAAATGAGTTCTGTAAAACAAACATTGTTAAGGCTATATCACCAACTGGGGTCTCCTAAGTTTTTTTATGAAATGTCTTCATCTTGGATAGCCCCCCTTGCCGTCGTTACTGTGCTTTTATTTATTCTAGGCCTTGTGGGAGGCTTGTTGTTAGCTCCCTTGGATTACCAACAGGGTCATGTGTTTCGCGTAATTTATGTTCACGTACCGGTGGCGATTTTATCTCAGTCAGCTTATATGTTGATTGCTGTGTGTGGTTTCGTCACTTTAGTTTGGCGCATGAAGATGGCTGCAATGGTGGCAAGAGCAGGAATGATTCTGGGTGCTTCTTTTGCGTTGCTGACCTTATTGACCGGTGCGATCTGGGGCAAGCCTACCTGGGGAACCTGGTGGCTGTGGGGTGATGCGCGACTTATGTCATCGTTGTTTTTGCTGTTCCTGTACCTGGGTATGATTGCACTTAGGGAGGCTTTTGATGATGAGGATTCTGGAATACGCGCGTCCTCTTTTTTGGCAATTATTGGTTTGATAAATATCCCGATTCTTAAGTATTCGGTTTATTGGTGGAATAGCTTGCATCAACCAGCCACTCTTAAACTCACCGAAAAACCAGCCATGCAAATGGAAATGCTTTGGCCTTTATTGGTGATGATTTTGGCTTTCTATTGTTTCTTTATGTTGATGTTAATTCTCCGGGTTAGGAACGAAATTCTTCGTAGTGAGTCAAAGAGTAAATGGGTTAAAGATACGCTGTTTGCGGGAGATCAGCGCTTAAGTCTAGGAGGCTCAAGTGTTTGAACCTGCCTTTGATAGTCTACAAAGTTTCTTGCAAATGGGTAAGCATGGCTTGTATGTCTGGCTGTGCTATGGATTGAGCGTATTAACGGTGATCTTAAACGTCGTGATCTATCGAGTTAAAAAGAAACGGATCGTCCAGGAAATTATCCTCCAGTATCAACGGCAAGAGAAACAAAAACAGAACTTATAAGAGCAAATTGTGAATCCAAAGCGAAAACAACGAATGATCATTATACTGAGCATTGTGCTTGGTATTTCTGTAGCCGTAGGGTTTGTTCTATTGGCTCTCGAAGAAAACCTTAATGCCTTTTATACGCCTGAAGATATTCGTCTGGAAAAAGCGAATGGAAGTCGAGTGGTTCGGGTTGGGGGTCTAGTAGTCGAGGATAGTGTTAATCGCGTACCGGGAGAGCTTGCTCTTAGCTTTGATTTGACCGATACCAAGGACACTGTTTCTGTCCGATTCGAAGGTATTCTTCCGGATCTTTTTAGAGAAGGCCAGGGTATTATTGCGATAGGTAGATTAAAAAATTACCCTGGACCAGATGTTTATGTAGAGGCTGACGAAGTCCTAGCAAAACATGATGAGAACTATATGTCGCCCGAGCTAAAAGCCGCAATGGAAGAAAAAGGTGTTCACGTTAAGTAGTTTTATTCTTGAAAGTGTTCAAGTAAATCCATAGCTGCTTGAGTAAAATAAGCTGTCCCCAAAGGCAACGCGTCTTCGTTTACGACCATCTTTGAATTATGTATTGAGTGGGCGGGCCCCGACTCGACTCGCGTCCCTAGTAGTACAAAGCATGAGGGTACGGTTTCGGCTATAAAGGCAAAATCCTCTGTTCCCATCACTGTATCGAGTTCAATAATTTTAGTAGGGTCAATAATTTTCTCGGCGGATTGTTTGCAATGATCAGCGATTTGATCATTGTTCATCGTGACCGGAATGCTTTCTAAAAAGTCTAAATGAATTGTGGTTTCGTGGATGTCCCCAATACTGTCACAAAGCCTTTGAAGTTTGTTTTTTAAACGTTCCCTTGTTTTTTCATTGGTGCTTCGAATTGTTCCGTACATGGTAGCCTTATCAGCGATTACGTTTAAAGCCGTGCCTGCTCTGATCGTGCCAATGCTGATTACTGCGGTGTCATGAGGCGATACATTTCTTGAAACAATGTGGTGTACGGCACTAATCAATTCAGCAGAAATTGCCACAGCATCGATACCAAGTTCTGGCGTGGCTCCTGCGTGGCTAGATTTTCCGATCACTTGAATTTTAAAGGCGTCAGCAGCGGCCATGACCGGGCCGCGACGAATGCTCATCATTCCTGTGGGCAGGGTGGGAATTTGGTGCATCCCAAGTGCTGCGCTTACTCCTTCGCAAGCGCCTTCTAGCACCATTCTTCTTGCTCCTGATAAACCGTCTGGGTCATCTGCTGCGCCTTCTTCAGCCGGTTGAAATAAAAAGCGTATAGTGCCTTTAAAGTCTAAATTTTTAAAAAGCTTTACGCAGCCCCAAACCATCGCAGTATGAGTGTCATGACCACAAGCATGCATGATCCCGTCATTTTTAGACTTAAAACTTAAGTCAGTATCCTCGTGTATAGGCAGTGCATCCATATCGGCTCGAATAATGATAATGGGCTCTTGTCGTCGCTCTCCTGCAGCTAAGTCGATTTCCTGGTCGCCGTTTTTGCTGATTTCAGCGATGAGCCCAGTGC
This sequence comes from Pseudomonadales bacterium, assembly GCA_965223975.1. Taxonomy (GTDB): domain Bacteria; phylum Pseudomonadota; class Gammaproteobacteria; order Pseudomonadales; family JBECKS01; genus JBECKS01. The sequence goes on along the minus strand of OZ245031.1, from coordinate 3,186,180 downwards.
GCGCTACGCCGGACTTATAATAGACGCCTAGATCATCCAGCTTGCTAGCCATGTAACTAGCTGTTTCACTTTCTTGGTAACTGAGTTCAGGGTTTTCGTGTATATGCCTTCTAACTTCGATAATATCGTCGGATATGGCTTGGGCGTTTTTGAGCATGCTTCTAATCCTGTGATCTATTCTGGCGGCTGTTTCGTACTGGCTATTGCTGGGGGCTAGGATGCTGGTGTTCCTAAAATGGGGCCGTTAGAATAAGGTCTAATTTTTATGGGTGGTTGCTATCATGATACAGATTCAAAATACATTTTCACCCAAGATGTTGAGATATTTTATCCTGATCTTAATGTTTGCAGGGACGTCGGTTTTTGCTAAGGGTAATGCCGTTGATGTGCGTTCTTGGAGTAGTGAGGATGGAATTCAATGGTTTTCTGATTCTTCCTACAAAACGGACTTCTTTAAGTTGGCTAACCATTTTGAATCTCAGAATAATAAGATTTATTGCGGCGTTGCGTCATCGGTTATCGTGTTAAATGCCTTGCGCGTTCGCAACGGTGATAAACAAGGGGCTAAACCCTTAGCGGACTCGGTCTTAAGTGATGATGACCGAGCGTATGTACCTCAATTTAGTCCGTTCTTTGAGCGCTATACACAAGACAATGTGTTTACAGAATCAGCAAAATCGAAATTGGAGATTTTGGGTAAGCCTTTGAGTCAAACCAAAGGAGGAGACAAAAAGCGCGACATAGGTCTTCAGTTAGAACAGTTAAGGAGTTTGCTTGCGTCACACGACTTGGATGTGAAGAAAATCGTTGCTGACGACTCTAGCAAAAAGGGCCTGAAGCGATTTCGTAAAGATCTAAAGAGAAATCTATCGAACGAGGATGATTATGTACTTGTCAATTACACTCGTAAGACTTTGAACCAAGTAGGCGGTGGCCATATCAGTCCTATAGGTGCGTACTATGAACCCTTGGATAAGGTTTTGATTATGGATGTGAATAGTAACAAGGCCGATTGGGTTTGGGTCGACTTGGGGGTTTTGTACTCATCGATGGCGACCTTTGATACTTTGGAAAATAGAGGTTATCTTCTCATATCCGAAAAATAGCCGTCTCTGGCTGTTCTAAATAAATAAAAATACTCTAAGTTTATGTTAAAGAAAATCTCTGCACTTCTGTTAGCTATATTGTTGATCGCAATTGTTGCAGTTTTTTCTGCGACGGTTAATCGAACTAATATACTTAGGGCTCACCTGGGCCTTCCCGACTTTAGTCATGGGCCTGGAGCTAAATCCGAGTTTATGCTGCCGATGAGGGACGGTATTAGGTTGCGTACACTTAGAATGTTTCCGGATAGTGAAGGACCGTGGCCTACGGTATTAATTCGAAACCCCTATGACACAATGGGCAGCGATTTCTTTAATTGGTTTTGTGAATTATTTGTACGTTATGGCTATGCCTGTGTTTATCAAGAAACCCGAGGACAGATGCGTTCAGAAGGGGAATGGGAGCCTTTAGTCAATGAAATCGCTGATGGAAGTGATACATTGCATTGGATTGCAGGTCAAAATTGGAATGACGGCAATATCGGAATGTGGGGGGTGTCTTATTTAGCACTCACTCAGTGGGCAGGAGCGATGGATCATCCACGCGCGCTTAAAACTTTCGTACCGATATCCATGGGGACCGATTTTCACAGTATTCTCTATGAAAAAGGAAACATGAGACTTTTTGTGAGTTTGTGGGCGTTATTGATGCCAGATAGAAACATCAATATCGAAGGCGTACTTAAATTTATGGAGGCAGCGGAACATAGGCCTCACACTGAAATTGATCAAAAGTACGCAGGTAAAACCCTTGATTGGTACCAAGAATGGATAAGAGATGTGGGAACCGATGCGCCCACTTGGCAACGAGAAGACGCAAAGGCTGTTAAGAAAGTAGGAGAGAATCTGCACATCCCCGTTTTGATATATGAAGGGTGGTACGATCCTTTTTTTAAGGCTGAATTACAGAACTTTCAATCACTAGCGAGTCGCTCACAGAGTCGTATGGTTCTTGGCCCTTGGTCCCATATTCAGCTTCCCGCGAGCAGTCGAGAATTGATTGCTGAGCCAGCCATTGGATTGAGTTTGACAGATACTCTGGTTTGGTTTGAGCGTTACTTAAAAGGGGTGGAGGAGAGCGAAGTTAAGGAAGGTGTTAGAGTGTTTGATATAGGACTGGATAAGTGGAAGGAATATTACTCCTGGCCCAATGAAGGTGCATATTTGCATTTTGCGCTCGCCAATTTTGATCAGGCCAATACTTGCGAGGGCGGTCGCCTTGTCAGAGTGCCTCAAGCTGAAGATATATTTGAGCAGGAGCATAGTCTCAGTCCTATGGAATCGGTGAGCTATACATATGATCCGGATGATCCTGTGATGTCTCGAGGTGGTTCTGCTTTTTTAGGCCCGCTTGATCTCAATATTGCTCCAGGCTCAATAGACCAAAAAGGTTTGTGTGATCGGGATGATGTGCTGACTTTTGTTAGTGAGCCTTTTGAGAAGCATCAAACCATCTCAGGCACTCAGTGGGCAAACTTGCTGGTGAGCACTGATGCTGAGGATACAGCTTTTACAGCCAAGTTGATCGATGTGTCTCCAGATGGTTTAGCGGTGAATATTCGAGATTCTATTTCAACACTTGCGTACAGAAATAATGCTTCCAGCGCGTTGACCTACACGCCAAATGATCGTGTGGCGGTTTCTATGGATATGTGGCCCATAGAGTGGACAATTAAGAAGGGACATCGCTTGAGACTGGATATTTCCTCGTCTAACTTTCCAGCGTTTAATATTCATAGCAATTTCTCTGGGCCTTGGTCAGAACAGGCTAAGGTAAAGAAGGCTGAACAAACAGTCTATAAAAGTTCCAATCTAATCATTCCCATCTTTTTAGGCTCAGACTGGAGTGTTGAGGATTGGAGTGATTCAGGTAACATTCAAGACTCATCAAGCTCCAGCCTAAATCATGATCCTGACCAGCCGGCTTATTAGTATGGTATAAGGTATTAATAAAACGCCTTCATCTTGTCCATGTTGCTGCTACTTTCTTTTTTAGGTATTACCTTAATGGTCGCTCGATTAAGATCCGACTCCAGCGCTTCAGCCTTTTCCGGGTCATATTTCTTATACCAGTTATAATCAAGCACTCTTAACTGCCTTTGATATTGCTCTCGCTTATCAGCCCTAATTGTGCCCGCGATTTGTTGTTCTAGTTGGTCTCTTTCTCGTAGGTACTCTTCTTTTTCATGGATTTGCTGCGGGTTTACTTTGGTGTTTTTTTTGCCTACTTGGCTTGGTTGAGGGGGTTCTTGGGTAATATGAGTGACGCCTTGCTTATCCACCCATTGGTAGGTTTGAGCGACTACTTGGCCGTTAAAAGCTATAAACATTAGTCCGCATATGGCTGCTAGCTGAGAGCTATTTATTGCTGGTATTTTGATCATCGTTTGTTATTATCCGAGGCAAATTAAGGATTCTAAGGAACAGTATTAGCACTGGCCGAAACATGCAAGTAAGCGTGGGCTCAGTAAAAAGGGATTTTAGGACATGTCGGAGGCTCCTGCCTTTGGGCTAGTTTGACCATATATCCCTCAAAACAAGAACTTCAGCTAATTTATATAGAAAAATGTGAACTGGTTTGCAGCCTCGCTTAAAAGACTCGGTATAGTGCAAGTTGTGGCTTGCCAAAGGTGGGCTTTAAACGGTAGATTTTACTTAAATAAAAAAATATAAGTTGTTGTATTTATAGAGATAAGTTTGGCTTGGCAGCCGAGCTTATGTAACAGCCAGATTGAGTAGTTATCGCCATAGAATAAAAATAAGGCCTAAGACGAACAGATTAGCTTTGGTCTACCTTTAAGATATTAGAAAGTTTATAACAAATATGCTGCAAGCTACTGAAAATAAAGAACTTAATCAGTTTGATGTGACAGAAACCATTCGTGTTTCTGATCCGGATTCTGTTCGTGGCGAAGTGAAACGAATTCTCTCTGAACGCTTTCCAGGGCAACAGCTTGAGATTGTTGATACCGCTTTTAACCACTTTATTGAATGCTATTCTGGTCGACATAGCGATTATCATGCGGTCGAGACCCGGTATCACGATATACAGCACGTTATGGATGTTACCTTGGCGACAGTGCGCCTTATGGACGGCTATGAATCTAAAGAGCGCTCGCATCCCCTAGGTTTTGATAAAACTCTTCTTGGTTTTATTGTGGCGCTCTTCCATGACGCGGGATACCTCCGTTACAGCGATGATTATGAGGCTAGACATGGAGCAGAGCATACGCCCGTTCATGTGAGTCGTAGTGGTTTGTTTCTTGATCGTTTCTTGCGTGAGAACGGTATGACCCAGTGGAGCGAGATTGCACTCACTCTGGTGCAATTCACTGGTATCGAGCAAAAGATCGAAGACCTGGGTTTTGAAGATGATAGCTGGTTAATCGTTGGTTATATGATTGGAACCGCTGACCTAATTGCTCAGATGTCCGACAGGGAATATGCACAAAAGTGCCAGGCCCATCTTTATGAAGAGTTTTCTATTGCAGGTATGACCGAGAAAAAAGCAAGTGATGGCTCTGTTGAGGTCATTTACGCTAATGGCCAGGACCTCCTGAAAAAGACACCTGCTTTTATACAGGATGCAGTCGAAAACCGATTGAGTAAATCCTTTCATAAAGTCTTCGAGTATGCGGCTGTTTATTTTGGCGGTCGTAATCTTTATATGGAGGGTATCGAAAGAAACCGCTCCGAAATCCTTAAGCTTATATCTTAAGCTATATCCACATCATTTTTCTCGGAATAAACCTTGGCTCTCGTTTATAAGCGTCTCGTCGAACAAGATGACGGTAGTGTTAATGACTATCAGGTTAGAAACGCCGGGAAAAGTTTAAGGCTTTATAGAAATGGGGTTTTTCATACCCAGTATCACCCTGAGCGTATCGTTACGGGTGATATCTGGGAGCTTATGTTGATAGCATCGTTGGGATTACCGTTAGGTGCCCGTGTATTAGTTTTGGGTGCTGGAGGTGGAGCCATTGTCAATTTGCTTCAGCATTTTGTCAAACCTAAGCAGATCGACTTGGTTGACCTTGATGGTACGAACCTTTACTTAGCTAAGCGTTTTTTTTTGCGAGAGACTGCAAATGTTAATCTAATTGAGTCAGATGCAAAGTTGTGGTTAGAAAAAACAAGTAAACGAAAGAAGCCTCCCGCTTATGATTTGATTATCGAAGACTTGTTTGGAGAGGAGGCGGGGCAACCCCTAAGAGCGTTTACCTTTGATAAAGCTTGGATGGACCTTCTCTGTAATTTATTAAAAAAAGACGGGCGCTTAGTATTAAATTTTGAGTCATCCAGACAGCTAAATGAATCACCAGCGATTAAGTATCCTAAGCTGCTAAAATCTCAGGGATTTATTTCTAAAATAAAGCTGTCCTCGCCTCGCTATCAGAACAATATGGCGCTTTTGGCAAGAAGTGAAATAACCAGTTCTGATATTCGTTCGATCATCCTTCACGATCAGCTGCTCAAGCGCCATAGCAAGGACTACTTCTTACGGTCTTTGTAGCTGTAAAATTGTGGCTGCTAAGCAGGCCTAAGGCAGCTATAATGCCTCTCATCTAGTTAAGAATACGATTAAGGAAGCTCTATGATTATCAAACCCAGAATTCGCGGATTCATTTGTATTAACGCCCATCCGGTTGGTTGTGCAGCGAATGTTCAATCTCAGATTGATTATGTTAAGTCCCAAGGCGGTGTGGATGGTGCGCCTAAAAAAGTTTTAGTGATTGGCTCCTCGACCGGATATGGTCTAGCTTCTAGAATCACAGCAGCATTTGGCGGTGGGGCAGATACCCTAGGCGTATTTTTCGAAAAGCCACCCACAGAAAAAAAGTGTGCTTCAGCGGGTTGGTATAACGCCGCGGCATTTGAGAAAGCGGCTCAAGACCAAGGCCTTTATGCTAAAAGCATTAACGGCGACGCCTTTTCCGATGAGATTAAACAGAAAACCATTGAAGCGATTAAAGCCGATATGGGACAAGTAGACCTAGTTATCTATAGCCTAGCTTCTCCGCGACGCCAACATCCTAAAACAGGCGAGGTGCACAGCTCTGTTCTTAAGCCAATTGGTAAGTCGGTTACTCAAAAAGGAATCAATACTGATAAACAATTGATTGAAGAAGTTACTCTTGAAGCAGCTACTCAAGAAGAAATAGACGGAACCGTAACCGTGATGGGTGGCGAAGATTGGGAAATGTGGATCGATGCTTTATCAGACGCTGGCGCGCTGGCAGAGGGCTGCAAGACCACCGCCTATACCTACATCGGTGAGAAAGTAACTTGGGATATCTATTGGGATGGCACAATTGGCCAAGCGAAAAAAGATTTGGATAGAGCCCAAGTAGCTATTAGTCAAAAATTGGCAGCAATTGGTGGTTCAGCCTACGTTTCTGTCCTTAAAGCCTTGGTCACCCAAGCTAGTTCTGCTATTCCGATTATGCCTTTGTACCTTTCCCTGTTGTTTAAGGTAATGAAAGCCGATGGCAGCCATGAAGGTTGTATCGAACAGATTTATGGTTTGTTTGATCAGTGTCTTTATGCTGAGGCCCCGGTAATGGATGATGAAGGTAGAATGCGTCGAGATGGCCTAGAGCTTCGTGAAGAAATACAAAGTGAAGTTGAAAAACTTTGGCCGCAAGTAACGACTGAAAACTTAAGCGAACTAACAGATTTTGCAGGCTACAAAGAAGAGTTTTTAAAACTTTTTGGCTTTGAGATGCCAGGTGTTGATTACGAAGCGGATGTAAGCCCACTTGTTGAAATAGACCTATTGTAATCTTTGATAACCAGACCTTAAGTTAACGCTAATGAAAATCGATCAAAAACTCGTTGTCGCTATTTCATCGAGAGCTTTGTTTAATCTTGAGGAAAGTCATCGAATTTATGAGGAAGAAGGCGTTGAAGCTTACCGTCAGTATCAGATCGATCATGAAAATGAGATACTAGAACCCGGTGACGCTTTTCGCTTAGTGAAGAAGCTCTTAGCCATTAATGCCATGCTTGATGAAGAGAATGGTGTTGAGGTGCTACTGCTTTCTAGAAATAGCGCTGACACAGGGTTGCGTATTTTTAATTCAATTAAACATTGGGACTTGCCTATAACCCGCGCTGCGTTTTCTGGCGGGCAAGACCCGCATCGTTATGTATCGGCTTTTGGGGCTCATTTGTTTTTGTCGACCGATTTAGAAGATGTGCGTTGGGCATTAGACGCGGGCTTCGCCGCGGCGAGTATTGTCGCTCCGCGTAAAGCGCATGATGAGCTGGATGAAGAAAATTTTGAGCTACGTATCGCTTTTGATGGGGACGCGGTGATTTTTTCTGATGAATCGGAGCGAGTTTTTGTTGAAGGTGGTTTAGAAGCTTTTACCGAAAATGAAGTGCAATCGGTAGAGCAGCCATTGCAAGGTGGCCCGTTTAAGTCTTTTCTCGCAGCTTTGCATCGATTGCAAACTCAATTTGATCGAGATGACTGTCCTATTCGAACTGCGTTAGTGACTGCGCGTTCAGCGCCTGCCCATGAGCGAGTAGTTAAGACCTTGCGCTCTTGGAATATCCGCATTGATGAATCTCTGTTTTTAGGGGGGCTCGAAAAGGGTGCTTTCTTAAAAGCTTTTGGCGCGGATGTTTTCTTTGATGATCAGGAAGGGCATTGTGCTTCGGCTAATGATGAACAAGTGGTTGCTGGTCATGTGCCTCATGGCGTCAAAAATAATTAGCGCTAAGATTAAGCTCTAAAAAAAAGCATACTTAATACCCATTGCGGCTAACACCAAGGCCAGAATGACTTGCAGCAAACGATCGGGTAATTTTGCAGCTACTCTTGATCCCACGTAAATCGCCGGCAAGGATCCACAGAGCAGGGCGAAGAGCAAGGACCAATCCACATGACCCAAGAATATATGTCCGATTCCGGCTACAAAGGTCAATGGTACAGCGTGAGCTAGGTCAGTCCCGACAATGTTCATTGATCGCCAGCGAGGATAAAGAATCATTAAGACCGCCGTGCCGAATGCGCCAGCACCCACCGAAGATAGTGTTACTAGCACGCCAAGAAACAGCCCAGCAATAAAGGTCCATTGTGAGGCTTTTCCGTGAACACCATCTTCTTCAGGGTTTAAGTGAACCTGCACAGTGCGTTGCTGAATCTTATTGCGAAATAACAAAACCAAAGAGGTTAGAATTAACATGACCCCTAGGGAACTGGTTAATATATCTTGATACTGGCTAGCGTCTCTAAAATAGAGGTGTAAAACCAATACAGTGACACCAGCAGCGGGGATACTTCCTGCGGCCATTACACCCATAGTGCGCCATTTGATTACGCGCTCTTTGTGGTAATGCAGGATTCCGTTGGATTTAGTGATGGCGGCGTAGAGTAGATCTGTACCTATTGCTGTCGCTGCAGGAAAACCAAACATCAGCAAAAGAGGCGTCATAAGTGAGCCTCCGCCAACACCTGTTACGCCTACAGCAAAGCCTACCGCGGCTCCTGCTGCTACGTACCAAAGGCTAAAATTCGCGAGTAAACTTTCTAAACTACTGATATCCAAGGCGATTTACTACTTTAACTTTTCAAAGAGCTTATTCTCAGTCAGGAAGCTAAACTCGGATTTTGAGCCTAGTTTCAGCGAGAGCGGGACTATACGCGCATTTGCCTATGCTTTAAAAGAATAATTAGTTATATTTTTATATCTAAGGGTAATAAATAACAATGGTGTTCTATGAAGCTGCAGCAACTTAAGTATATTCGTGAAGTGGTTAAAAATGACCTTAATGTTTCTGCAGCGGCTGAGAGCTTATTTACCTCACAGCCTGGTGTCAGCAAGCAAATAAGAATGCTGGAGTCTGAGTTAGGCTTGGAGATATTTGCGCGAAGCGGAAAACATATCAGCCATGTCACGCCTGCTGGCCAAGAGATTCTTCAAATTGCTGATGAAGTCTTTCGCCAGATAGACAAGATAGGTAGGGTCTCCCAAGAGTTTACTGACGAGAGGCAGGGTAGCCTTTCTATTGCAACTACCCACACGCAAGCAAGGTACGTGTTACCTAAGGTTATAGAAAGCTTCCTTAAGCGCTACCCTAAAGTTTCTTTGCATATGCAACAGGGTACGCCTAAACAAATTGCGGAAATGGCCGCTAAAGGAGAGGTAGACTTTGCGATAGCAACCGAAGCCTTAGAGCATTTTAATGACCTTACCTTGATGCCTTGTTATCGATGGAACAGGAGCATTCTGTTGCCGGAAGATCACCCCTTGCTAGATAAGCTTGAAGACGAAGAACAGATCACTTTAGAGGACCTAGCTGGGCAGCCTTTGATCACCTACGTCTTCGGATTTACCGGGCGCTCAAGATTAGATGAAGCGTTTTTGGCGGCCGGATTGAGCCCTAAAGTCGTGCTAACTGCTGCTGATGCCGATGTTATCAAGACCTATGTGCGCTTAGGTCTTGGTGTAGGTATCGTCGCTAGTATGGCTTGTGAAGATTTACTAGGAGGCCCAATAAACGGTTTGGTAGCGGTTGATGCTTCGCATTTATTTGATGAGAGTGTGACCAAGGTAGCATTCAGAAAGGGTAGCTTTTTGCGAGCTTATATGTACGATTTTATTGAGGACTTTGCGCCTCACCTGAATCACGAGGTTGTGGAGGCTGCTTTAAATAAGCCGAACAAGCTGGCTTTAGAGGCTTTGTTCGCTGGTATAGAATTACCTAAACGTTAGGGTCAATCAGGATGTCAGAAAGAAAAGACCCAGACTTAAATGAAGTCTAGGTCCTCTCTTTGATCCATAATGTCTTTAAGTTCAGCTTTGTCGTCTCCTTGCTGGTTTAGAACTTCTTTCACGAACTTAAAATAAACGGTATAGACGCTCGTTTCACCGTCGTCTTTAGTAACGACGAAGAAAGGCGCACGATCTAAGGAATATTGCTCCGCTAGTTTCATGCCTTCACTTGCTGGGTCACGCTCATCGGCAATCACGACACGATCAATAAATTTCATTTGATCGGCATTTTCTAGGCGCTCAGTCACTTCCGCACACTTCTTGCACGGCGATCCGTCCGCTTTGATTTTTTTGACGTATACGATGTTCATGGTGACCTCCGATTAACTAGATGCTTGCTATGTTGAGCTAGCGCTAGATTCTAGTTATTAGTGGGGGCATTAGCGACCGAATGCAAGCCGCACTCTTTCGCCGTAGCTTCTTCCCACCACCAACGGCCTTCGCGCTCGTGCTGATTCGGAAGTACAGGACGAGTGCAAGGCTCGCAACCAATACTTATAAAGCCTTGTTCATGAAGGGCGTTGTAAGGCACGTCATTGCTGCGAATATAATCCCATACTTGAGCCGAGCTCCAGTTAGCTAAAGGATTAAATTTAAGTAGAGTATTGTCGCTGCGTGAAAAAGCGTGGTCGATCTGAATAACAGGTACCTCTGTGCGAGTGCCTGGACTCTGGTCGTGGCGCTGACCGGTGATCCAACCATCAAGGGTCGCTAGCTTGTTGCGAAGAGGGCCAACCTTTCGGATAGAGCAGCATTCTTTGTGGTCATCTTGGTAAAAGCTAAAAAAGCCTTTTTCTTCAATCAGCTTTTCGATGTCCTGGGCATTGGGGTATTGAGCTTCAATAGGCACGCCGTATTTGTTGATCACTTTGTCAAAAAGTTGGTAGGTCTCTGGGTGTAAACGGCCGGTATCTAAACTGAAGATTCTGAAGTCTTTGGTAATCTTAGAGGCCATGTCTACCAGTACGACGTCTTCGGCACCGCTGAATGAAATTGCTACATCGACTACGGTATCAAAGGCTAGTTCAAGAACCTCTTGAGGAGATTTCTCTTGATATTGGTTAAGGAGTTCGTTGACGTCTTGTTCGGTAAAGTTCATATGAGCCTCAGGGACTGTTCAAAAATTGAAAATTTGAGAGCCTCCGAGCTGTATCGGTGTATTCATGTCCGGAAGCGAGGGCGGATTTTAGCAGAATTTCGCCAGGAATAAATCGCACGTTGCGTCAGAGCCTATAAAACAGTAAAGTCGCGCTTTTCTTAAGCCTATAGTCAATATTGGAGCCCCTATGGAACTCGCTTGCCTCGACCTAGAAGGTGTTTTAATCCCTGAAATTTGGATCAATGTAGCCGAAAAGACGGGCATTGAAGAGTTAAAGGCAACGACCCGTGATATTCCAGATTATGACGTGTTAATGAAGCAACGTCTTAAAATATTGGACGACAACAAGCTAGACATACATTTGATTCAGGAGGTGATTGCCACACTTGAGCCTCTGCCGGGAGCTAAGGAATTTGTACTTTGGTTAAAAGAAAATTTTCAGCTCATTATTCTTTCAGACACTTTCTACGAATTCGCTAGACCCTTGATGAAGCAACTGGATTGGCCAACGTTGATGTGTCATAAACTTGAGGTGAATGAGCAAGGTCGAATCACTGATTATAAATTACGCCAGAAGGACCCTAAACGAGAGGCTGTTAAGGCTTTCCAGAGCTTAAACTACCGTGTCATTGCAGCAGGTGACTCGTATAACGATACAACGATGCTGGGTCAGGCTGAGACCGGAATTCTATTCTCAGCGCCACAAAACGTAATTGATGAGTTTCCCCAATTCCCTGTGACTCGTACCTACGAAGAGTTAAAAGCCGAATTTATAAAAGCTAGTCAGCGCGACCTTAGTTAGCTATCGCTATGTTTTAATGAGGTTTGATTGAAATAAGATTGTTTATTTTGTTCAGGCCTTCTTGATGTTCAGAGTCGCCCTCTGAATCGGATACCAGTCCGCCGCCGCCCCAGCAATATAATTTCTCATCCTTTATGAGAATACTGCGAATGGCGATATTAAATTCTAATTCCTTTTCAAAGCCAATATACCCAATGGCTCCGCAATAAACGGCGCGATCATTGGGTTCAAGTTCTCGAATGATTTCCATGGCTCTTTTTTTGGGGGCGCCGGTAATCGACCCGCCTGGAAAGCAATCGAGTAAAACTTCTAATTCGCTTTTATCTTTTAGTTTTTGAGCGCTTATCTTACTCACCATGTGATGGACGTTTGCGAAGCTTTCGATATCAAAGAGTGAATCGACCTTTACACTTTTGAGTTCTGCATTTTTACTCAGGTCATTTCTTAGCAGGTCAACGATCATTAAGTTTTCGGCTTTATCTTTTTTGCTTTCACAGAGCGATTGTTTTGCGTCTGCATCTTTTGTAGGGTCTGAATCGCGCTTAATGGTTCCTTTTATGGGGGCGCTCACGATTTTTCCATTCTTATCAATGTGGATAAAACTCTCTGGAGAAAAACTTAATAAACTGCTATTTGTGTTTTTAAGATACGCACAATAAGGAGCGGGGCTTCTTCCTCTTAAGGTTGTATAAGTATCCCAAGCGCTTTGTTTGTGCGATTGTTTAAATCGTTGCGCGAGGTTTACCTGATAACAATCGCCTGCTTGTATGTAATTTTGAACTTTATGGAATGCTTCTAAATAAGCAAGCTTTGAAAAGTTGGACTCTGCAAACTCTTGCATATCGACTTTTGTGGGGCTTGTTTTACTGCATTTGGAAATGGCGCGAGCATCATTTATTAAATCGCAGAGTTCATTGAGCGCGTGTTTATCAATATGATCTTTTAAATATCGAAGCTCTGATTTCTTGTGTTTGTGATCAACGTAAAGCAGCCAAGGATAAAATCCTACGGATATGTCGGGAATATTTAGTTTTTTCTCACTAGGGTAAGCCTTAATGCCATTTTGGTGATCCAGGCAGTGGTAGCCAAAATATCCCATTAGACTTCCTGGCTCATTTTGCTCCAATTCAACGATCCGTTTTACGCTGTCAAAACCTTCTTCTTGCACTTCACCGGTTTTTCCAAATATCTGGTATTGGTTGGCGTAGGCTTCGAAGCGCAAATAGGGGGCGGCGGAAATAATGTCTATGCCATCTATCTTTCTTAGACTGGAACAACTATCGAGCAATATAGGGTGGTTCAAATGCTCTAGCTTCCGAAAAACATCCAGGCTATTGAGCGGATAGTTTAAGGAAAGCTTTGAGTAGTGCTTACTTAAGCATTGGCCCATGTGGTGATCGCCCTATGACTTGGTAAGATTAGATGAAACAAAGAGGGGCGATTTTAACAGAAAGAGTGAGCAAATAAGAATGAGTCTAGGGCGTATTCTGTTAAAATAGATAAGTGAAGGGGTCTACAGGAGAAGACAATGAGTAAAGGGCTTATGTTATTTATATTTCTACTAATAGCCTTAATGGGAGCGTTTGGATTCACTTCGCTCAAACAAGAATACTTAAATCGTGGAGATGACCAGAAAGACCGACAACAATTGGAGGAGCCGGATACCTCTGCACCAGCTGCTAAACCACTTGATGATGCAGGTACAAGCTCGAGGCTAGATTTAAGTATTCCTGACGAAGCCTTGGCGTGGGAAGAGGAAGCTAACCCTGATGATTTGGTGCCTAGATCGATCCCACCGGATAAACAAAAGCTTCCTATTGATGGAGACAAGAGAGGGGTGTCTTTTAGCGCCAAGCCAATAGTAGATGTAAGTAAAGGGGTGTCTGAAAACCCCGATATGCAGGGTGCTAGCGTTGGAATAAAGTTTAAGGTCGATTAACCTCTGCATTGTTAACAAAACTTGACTAAAAGGGCTCGGTAATCTAAATTCCGGGCTCATTTTTAACAAATTGTTGACAATATGTCCGCTCAACTTGATTCAGTTCAACTTAGCCAAGAGGGCAAAGCAGAGTCTTTGACCCATGCTGATCGAGTATTCCAAACTCTGCAGAGCGCAATTACCAAGGGCGAAATCAAACCAGGTAGTAAAATCAGTGAAACAGAGCTGGCTCAGAGCTATGGTGTCAGCCGTGGCCCGCTAAGAGAAGCGCTGCAAAGGCTTGAAAGTCGCGGCCTTATTGAGCGCATCGCCCACGTCGGTAACCGAGTAGTTTCCCTTAATCTCAAGGAGCTGCTTGAGGTATATGAGGTCAGAGAGTCTCTTGAGGGGCTAGCCTGCCGCTTAGCCGCAGAAAACATGAGTGATGAGGATATTGCCTCACTTAACGCTTTGCTAGAAAAGCATGCGGCAGATACCGAGCTTCAATCCGGCCACGCCTACTTTCAGAAAGAGGGTGATTTAGACTTTCATCACCAGATCGTAAAAGGGGCTAAAAACGAGCACCTTTCTAAGATGATTTTTAGTGACATGTACCATTTACTGAGAATGTATCGTTACCAATGTAGTTTGTCCGAGGGTCGACCTCAAAAAGCGCTTAAAGAGCACCAGGCGATCCTAGATGCCATTGCCGATAGAGACGGCGATCTAGCTGAAATGCTGATGCGAAAGCATATCAGACGGGCAAGAAACAACATTGCACAGCAATACGACCAAAAAGATTTTGATTTAATTAATGCCAATAAGGCCAAGAAATAACCCTGTTTTATATAACCAAGATAGTAGGTGAACTATGACTGATACATCCCTTTCTCCAGGCGCTCGATTTAGAGCCGCAATTAAAGCCGGAGACCCGCTTCAAGTAGTGGGTACAATTAACGCATACGCTGCGATGATGGCTGAGCAAATTGGTCACCAAGCGATTTACCTATCTGGTGGCGGTGTGGCGAACGCGTCTTATGGTTTACCTGATTTGGGAATGACGTCCCTGAATGACGTTATTGCAGATGTTCAGCGTATTACCGCAGCTAGCTCATTACCGCTATTGGTGGACATCGATACGGGTTGGGGCGGTGCATTTAATATTGCTAAAACCATTCGTGATATGGAAAAAGCAGGTGCGGCAGCCGTTCATATTGAAGACCAAGTAGCACAAAAGCGTTGTGGTCACCGTCCTAATAAAGAAATTGTATCAACCGAAGAAATGGTTGATCGTATAAAAGCAGCGGTTGATGCTCGTACTGATAAAGACTTCTTTATCATGGCGCGTACTGACGCCTTTGCTCAAGAAGGTTTAGAAGCGGCGCTTGAACGAGCTAAAGCTTACGTTGCTGCGGGAGCTGACGGTATTTTTGCAGAAGCGGTTAAAACCGAAGAGCACTATCGTGCTTTTTCTGAGGCACTAGATGTACCTATTTTGGCTAACATTACTGAGTTTGGCCAAACAGAGCTCTGGAACAAAAAAGAGCTGGGTGAATGGGGCGCTGCTATGGTGCTTTATCCTTTGTCTGCTTTCCGTGCAATGAACAAAGCGGCTGAAACCGTTTACCGTTCTTTGCTAGAAGAGGGTGACCAGAAGAAAGTAATCGATATAATGCAAACCCGTATGGAGCTTTATGATTATCTTGGTTACCACGATTATGAGCAGAAATTAGATTCACTTTTTGCCGAAGGCAAAAATAAGTAATCAAAAGTGCCGAAGGCAAAAATAAGTAATCAAAAGTGCCGAAGGCAAAAATAAGTAATCAAAAGTGCCGAAGGCAAAAACAAGTAATCAAAGGCGCAGAAGGTAAAAATAAATAGTACAAGCCGATATCGGCTAAAGAAACACAGAATTATTAATGGAGAAAAAAAATGGTAGATAAAAAATTAGGCGGTGCTGGTTTACGTGGTCAATCAGCAGGTGAAACTAAACTATGTACAGTGGGTAAAAGCGGTAGTGGTTTGACATACTGTGGTTACGACATTTCTGAGCTAGCGGATAACGCTAAGTTTGAAGAAGTAGCCTACCTTTTATACAACGGTGAGCTTCCGAACCAAGAGCAACTAGAAGCTTACGTTGCTAAGCTTAAAGGTCTGCGTGGTCTTCCTGATGCACTTAAAACCGTACTAGAAAATATTCCTGCTGCGGCTCATCCTATGGATGTTATGCGTACCGGTATTTCTATGTTGGGTAACCTAGAAACCGAAATGAGCTTTGATGAGCAACAAGATGTAGCTGATCGTATGTTGGCGGTTCTTCCTTCTATCATGTGCTACTGGTACAAATTCAGTCACGAAGGTGTTCGCATCGAGACTGAAACTGATGACGAGTCAATTGCGGGCCACTTCTTGCATATGCTTCGTGGTGAAAAACCAAATGACATGCATCAGCGTGTGATGGATGTGTCTTTGATCCTTTACGCAGAGCATGAATTTAATGCCTCTACTTTCACTGCACGTGTGTGTGCTTCAACTTTGTCTGATCTTCACTCTTGTGTTACTGGCGCGATCGGCTCACTGCGTGGTCCTTTACACGGTGGTGCTAACGAAGCAGCTATGGAAATGATCGAAAACTGGAAAACTCCAGAAGAAGCTCGCGAAAATATTCTTGGTATGCTTGAGCGCAAAGATAAAATCATGGGCTTTGGCCATGCGATCTACCGCGAAAGTGATCCACGTAACGTGATTATCAAAAAGTGGTCAGAAAAATTATCTGAAGAAGTAGGCGACACCACTTTGTACCCAGTGTCAGTAGAGGTTGAAAAGGTGATGTGGGAAGAGAAGAAACTTTTCTGTAACGCTGATTTCTTCCATGCATCTGCTTATAACTTTATGGGTATTCCTACTAAGTTATTCACTCCAATCTTTGTATGCTCGCGTGTAACAGGTTGGACTGCTCACGTAATGGAGCAACGCGAAAACAACCGCATTATCCGTCCTAGTGCGGATTATGTGGGTGCTGACGCGCGTTCTTGGACTCCTATCTCAGAGCGTTAAAAAGAGCTCAAACTCTTTTGGCTTTATGCTTTGTTGAAGGCATGCTCACTCGGTCGTTTGTTATCTATAAACTCCCTTGTTGTGCGTGCCTTCGCCGCGCCTAAAATCCAAAATAGAATTGAGCAAAGTATTTTAGATCAATAATTAAAGAGTTAATTTATGAACACTGATTATCGCAAATCCTTACCAGGCACTCAGTTAGACTTTTTCGATACACAGGAAGCTGTCGAAAGTATCGCTCCAGGATCCTATGCAAAACTCCCTTACACTTCGAAAGTGTTGGCCGAGCAATTGGTTAGACGTTGTGCACCAGAAAAATTAACCGACTCTTTAAAGCAATTGATTGAGCGTAAACGCGATTTGGATTTTCCATGGTATCCCGCTCGTGTGGTATGCCATGATATCTTAGGTCAAACAGCCTTGGTTGACTTAGCAGGCCTTCGTGATGCGATTGCTGAAAAAGGTGGTGATCCTTCTAAAGTTAACCCTGTAGTTCCTACACAGTTGATTGTGGATCACTCACTCGCTGTAGAACATGGTGGTTTTGAGGAAGACGCATTCGAGAAAAATCGCGCGATTGAAGATCGTCGTAACGAACACCGCTTTCATTTCATTGAGTGGACTAAAACTGCTTTTGATAACGTTGATGTGATTCCTGCGGGTAACGGCATCATGCATCAAATTAACCTAGAGAAAATGTCTCCCGTTGTTCAAGCGCGTGATGGCGTAGCATTTCCTGATACCTGTGTCGGTACCGATAGCCATACTCCACATATTGATGCGCTCGGTGTTATAGCCGTAGGTGTGGGTGGTCTAGAAGCCGAAACCGTTATGTTGGGTATTCCTTCTATGATGCGTTTACCCAACATCGTAGGTGTTGAACTTACTGGTAAACGTCAACCGGGTATTACTGCAACGGATATTGTATTAGCGATTACCGAATTTTTACGTAACGAAAAAGTCGTAGGAGCGTATTTAGAATTCTTTGGTGATGGTGCGAAGGATCTTACTATTGGTGACCGGGCGACCATTTCTAATATGACACCAGAATATGGTGCGACTGCCGCGATGTTCTACATTGACGAGCAAACCATTGATTACTTGAAGTTAACCGGGCGTGAGCCAGAGCAAGTGGCCTTGGTTGAACAGTACGCAAAGCAAACAGGTCTTTGGGCTGATGAGTTAAAAGACGCTGAATACGAGCGTGTTTTAACTTTTGATCTATCCACTGTCGGGCGTAACCTAGCGGGCCCATCAAACCCACATCGTCGATTGGCAACAGCTGATTTAGCTAGCACTGGTGTGGCAAAGGATTTAGATAAAGCGCAAGCAGAAGAGGCCGACGGTCTAATGCCAGATGGCGCTGTGATTATTGCAGCTATAACTTCTTGTACAAACACCAGTAACCCTCGTAACGTGGTTGCTGCGGGTCTATTGGCTAAAAAAGCTAATGAATTAGGATTAATTCGTAAGCCTTGGGTTAAATCTTCTTTTGCACCAGGTTCTAAGGTTGCTCAACTTTATTTAGAAGAAGCAGGCCTTTTACCTGAGCTAGAAAAACTAGGTTTTGGTATTGTCGCTTTTGCGTGTACCACTTGTAACGGTATGAGTGGTGCTTTGGATCCAAAAATTCAACAAGAAATTATTGATCGTGATTTGTATGCGACAGCGGTACTTTCAGGTAACCGTAACTTTGATGGGCGTATTCACCCTCATGCTAAGCAAGCATTCTTGGCTTCGCCACCGTTAGTGGTTGCGTACGCTATTGCGGGTACCATGCGTTTTGATATTGAGAAAGACACACTTGGTACCGACAAAGATGGCAACGCAATTAAGCTAAAGGATATTTGGCCAAGCGATGAAGAGATAGACAAGATTGTAGGCGAGTTTGTTAAACCAGAGCAGTTTAACAAGATCTATATCCCTATGTTTGATCTAGGTGCAATTGAGCGTTCGCCAAGTCCGTTATACGACTGGAATCCTCAAAGTACTTATATTCGTCGTCCGCCTTATTGGGAAGGAGCGCTTGCCGGTGAGCGTACTATGAAGGGTATGCGTCCTTTAGCGGTGTTAGGCGACAACATCACTACTGATCACTTATCCCCATCTAATGCGATTCAGTTAAACAGTGCTGCAGGTGCTTACCTTGATAAAATGGGTCTACCTGAAGAAGACTTTAACTCTTATGCAACGCACCGTGGCGATCACTTAACGGCACAACGCGCAACTTTTGCTAACCCTAAACTATTAAACGAAATGGTTAAGGAAAACGGCGAAATCGTTCAAGGTTCACTTGCGCGAGTAGAGCCAGAAGGCGAAGTGATGCGCATGTGGGAAGCGATCGAAACTTATATGAATCGTGCTCAACCACTAATCATTGTAGCGGGTGCTGACTATGGTCAAGGTTCTTCACGTGACTGGGCGGCTAAAGGTGTTCGTCTTGCAGGAGTTGAAGTGATTGCGGCAGAAGGTTTTGAGCGTATTCACCGAACAAACTTAATTGGTATGGGTGTACTGCCTTTACAGTTTAAAGAGGGAACTACGCGCTTAACACTTGGTCTGGATGGTACTGAGACTTATGACGTGACAGGAGATATTTCTCCAGGTGGCACCTTAACTTTGGTTGTGAATCGTGCAGACGGTGAAACAGTAGAAGTGCCAATGACTTGTCGATTAGACACTGCGGAAGAAGTGACCGTTTATGAAGCAGGTGGTGTACTTCAACGTTTTGCTCAAGATTTTTTAGAGCAAAATGCGTCTTAAATTAGATTGGTTTTAACCTAGGAAGAATTATGTCTAGTGTTCCACAAATAAAAATTCCAGCGACCTATATGCGTGGCGGAACCAGTAAAGGTACTTTTTTCAGTCTGACTGATTTGCCCGAAGCCGCGCAAACCCCAGGAGATACTCGTGATGCTTTATTGCTTAGAGTGATAGGTAGCCCTGATCCTTACGGCAAGCACACCGATGGTATGGGTGGTGCAACTTCAAGTACCAGCAAGACGGTCATTTTGGCTAAGAGTGAGCAGCCTGATCATGATGTTGATTATCTTTTTGGTCAGGTATCTATTGATAAGGCTTTTGTTGACTGGAGTGGCAACTGCGGAAATCTAACAGCAGCAGTTGGTTCTTTTGCTATTAGCAACGGTTTAATTGATTCAAGTCGTGTCCCGGAAAACGGTATGGCGGTCGTTCGAATTTGGCAGGTCAATATTCAAAAGACCATCATTGCTCATGTGCCGATCACTGATGGACAAGTTCAAGAGACTGGTGACTTTGAGTTAGACGGTGTCACTTTTCCAGCAGCGGAAGTTAAGGTCGAGTTTCTTGATCCTGCTGACGGTGAAGGCTCCATGTTTCCCACAGGAAACTTGGTGGATGATCTGGATGTTCCTGGCGAAGGCACTTTTAAAGCAACCATGATCAATGCGGGCATTCCTACCATCTTTTTAAATGCCGATGAGATTGGTTATCAAGGTACCGAGCTTCAAGATGACATCAATAATGATGAAAAAGCTTTAGCTCGTTTTGAAACCATCCGTGCTCATGGTGCAGTTAAAATGGGTTTAATCCAGGATGTGAGCGAAGCAGCAGCTCGCCAACATACGCCTAAAGTGGCTTTTGTTTCGCCGGCTAAGGCCTATACCTCATCTAGCGGTAAAGCGATGGCGGAATCTGATATCGACTTATGTGTTCGTGCTTTATCTATGGGCAAGTTGCATCATGCGATGATGGGTACGGCTGCGGTAGCCATTGGGACGGCGGCAGCTATCCCAGGCACTTTGGTTAATTTGGCAGCAGGTGGCGGTGAGCGCGAGTCGGTCACCTTTGGTCATCCTTCTGGTAGCCTTAAGGTTGGTGCTGAGGCCAGAGAAGAGGCTGGTGAATGGCAGGCCAAAAAAGCGATCATGAGCCGTAGCGCTCGTGTGCTTATGGAAGGCTGGGTTCGAATTCCTGGAGACAGCTTCTAAAGACGAGCTAAAGATAATCTTAAAAAGGCTGGCTTTTGCTAGCCTTTTTTTTGTCTGTTAAGGTAGCGCTTAAAGTAAATACTAAGGAAGCGCTCCATGAAAACAGAATTTAAAGAATTAAAGGACAGCACCCAAGAAGACTGGGGAATTATCGTTGGTGAGCAGATGCAATTTTGGGCGGGCTTACCGGATCGAATATTAAGTCATATGGAGTTGCTCGGTGGTGATTACGGAGGTTTTCCCGTTGATCGATTGCAGCACTGCTTGCAAACAGCCAACCTAGCAGCAGAGGCGGGTGAAGATGAAGAGTACGTGGTTTGTGCTTTGCTTCACGATATTGGAGATACCCTAGGTAGTACCAATCATGCTGATGTAGGTGCAGCTATTCTTCAGCCTTTTGTGTCTGAAGAAAACCACTGGATGATTAAGCATCATGCCATATTTCAAGGTTACAACTTTTTTCATCATTTGGGTTTGGATCGAGATATGCGCGATCAATTTAAAGATCAAAAAGAAAATTTTGATCGAACCGCGCGCTTTATTGCTCGTTACGATAATCCCGCCTTTGACCATACAGCACCTGAGTTATCCCTTAAGCTTTTCGAGGATATGGTTAAAAATGTCTTTAGCTCACCAAAACAAAGTCTGTATAAAAAAGTTGCTGATGACGCTGGAGCATAGATTGAATGTCTGAAGAGCAAGATAAAAATAATGAGGCCTATTGGCGAGCAAACCTAAAGTTAATTCTGTTGTGTTTGTTCGTTTGGTTTTTTATTTCCTTCGGCTGCGGCATCTTATGGGTTGATGCGCTTAATGAAATTCGCTTAGGCGGTTTTAAACTCGGATTTTGGTTTGCTCAACAAGGATCAATTTTTGGCTTCTTTATTTTGATTTTGTTTTACATTTGGCAAATGAACCGTCTTGATAAAAAATTTAACGTTGAGCGCTAGAGAAGAATAAGAATAAACATGGACTTACAAACTTTAACTTTTTTATTCGTTGGCGTTTCTTTCGCGATCTATATAGGTATCGCCATTTGGGCGAAGGCCGGCAGTACCAAAGAGTTTTACGTTGCGGGTGGAGAAGTTAATCCAGCGTTTAATGGTATGGCGACCGCTGCTGATTGGATGTCTGCGGCTTCCTTTATATCGATGGCTGGTTTGATCGCTTTTCTCGGATTCGACGGTTCGGTTTATTTAATGGGCTGGACTGGAGGTTACGTGCTTTTAGCGATGTTGTTGGCGCCGTATTTGAGAAAGTACGGCAAGTTCACCGTCCCTGAGTTTATTGGTGAGCGTTACTACTCCCAAACCGCGCGAATCGTCGCGGTTATTTGTTTGATTTTTATTTCCTTTACCTATATCGCAGGGCAAATGCGTGGTGTAGGCATTGTGTTTTCTCGCTTTTTAGAGGTTGATATTAATACCGGCTTGGTGATCGGTATGGGTATTGTATTTATTTACGCGGTGCTTGGAGGTATGAAGGGGATTACTTACACCCAAGTGGCCCAGTACTGTATTTTGATCTTTGCCTATACAGTGCCTGCTGTATTTATTTCTTTACAGTTAACGGGGAATGTTTTTCCTCAGCTGGGTTTCGGTTCTCAGTTGGTTAATGATTCGACCTATATGCTCGATAAGTTAGATCAAGTGGTAGTCGATTTAGGTTTTAGTGCCTATACGGAAAGTAAGCAGAGCACCATTAATTTGTTTTTCCTCACCCTGGCTTTAATGGCGGGAACAGCGGGGCTGCCTCATGTCATCGTGCGTTTCTTTACCGTGCCTAAGGTATCTGACGCAAGAAAATCAGCTGCTTATGCGCTGTTCTTTATCGCGCTGTTGTACACAGTGGCGCCCGCTGTTGGCTCAATGGGGCGCTTAAACTTGGTTAGCACTATTAATGGTGAGGATAATTCTGGACTAGCCTACGAAGAGGTCCCGTCTTGGTTTAAGACTTGGGAAAATTCTGGGCTCTTAGCTTGGTACGACCATAACGCCGACGGAAAGATCCAGTACGCCAATGGCAAAGCTCTTGAGGGTAAACCTCAGTTTGCAGAAGATAGGGGAGACTTAGGTCAGAGAGTTATTACCAATCCAAGTCAGGGCACTGTTGCTGAAGGGGCGCCTTTTGCTAATGAGCTTTATGTTGATCGGGATATTATGGTTTTGGCGAATCCAGAGATTGCTAATTTGCCAGCTTGGGTTATCGCTCTCATTGCTGCGGGAGGTATAGCGGCTGCCTTATCAACCGCTGCAGGGCTCTTGCTCGTTATTTCTTCATCGATCTCTCATGATTTATTAAAAAGCACCTTCACTCCCAATATCAGTGAAAAACAAGAGCTATTTTATGGAAGAGCAGCGATCACGGTAGCGATTTTGATCGCTGGCTACCTTGGTGCAAACCCACCAGGTTGGGTAGCCGAAACGGTTGCCATGGCCTTTGGTTTGGCCGCTTCTTCTTTGTTTCCAGCATTATTGATGGGCGTATTTAGCACCCGTGTGAATAGAGCAGGCGCGGTAGCTGGAATGCTGACGGGTCTGGTATTCACTTTTTGCTATATTGTTTATTTTAAAGGGGTTTTCGTTGAGCCCCTTGCAGAAAATATAGAATCAAATTGGTTCTTGGGTATTACTCCTCAGGCCATTGGTGGTCTGGGTATGTTTTTGAATTTCTTCGTTGCATTTATAGTTAGCTATCTTACCAAAAGGCCACCCGAGCATATTTCTAAATTAGTGAAAGAATTACGGGTACCATAGATCTAAAAAGTTTGACATACTTCTTTAAAAAAGCGCTCCTGTTTTAAGCCCGTTCTACAAAAAAACCAAAACCGGACGATAGAATGAAGAGTCAATCGACTGACTACCTAAGTCAGGAAAAGAATCGCACTATAGATTTTATTTTAGTTATTTTTGCCGTCGCTGGTAGTCTAGTGACTACTGTGTCATTGCTTAGAGTCAACGAACTGGGAATGGTGCCTTTTTTTTGGGTACAGGTGATACTAGTGTCACTTGCTGTTTTGATCGCGGCGATGCGTAAGAGTCTCCCGTACTCTGTAAAAACCATTTTTGCAATTGGCGTTAACCTTTTTATTGGTGTTGCTGGTGTTCTCCAGTTTGGTTTGGTCGATGGCAGTGTCATGCTGCTGATCACTGCTGCTATTGTGGCAGCATTGTTAGGAGGGACTCGTTGGGGTGTAGTGACGGTCGTTATTACTTTCGGAATTATTTTATCTATTATTGTCGCATCTCAGCTGTCTCTTTGGTCATTTGATGTCGATGCTAATCAATATATGACCGAGCTTTCTTCATGGCTGATTTTTTTAGCGGCGTTTACTGCCTTAACATTGATTACTATCTATATGATTGGTCGCATGACTGAAATTACTAATGCAAATCTTCAGCTGCTAAAAGAAAAAACCCTGGAGCTTGAGGCGAGTAATCAAACTAAAGATCAGTTATTTAAAGTAATCGCTCATGATCTTAGATCACCGTTTCAGGGTTTGATTAGTGGTTTGGAATTGTTTTCCGATGAGAATGAAACTTTTACAAAAGAACAAAGACGTAAGTTATTGGATTCTTTGCTTAGGGATTCGACCAGTACTTTTGCGATGCTGGAGAACCTCCTATATTGGTCTCGAAGCCAAACTGAGGAAATAACTCTCAACAAAAAGTATATTGAAGCATCAGCCTTGCTCAATGTCTGTATCGCTCCTTATGAAAGGCTTGCGGAACGTAAGAATATTGAACTGCAAAATGCGGTTGAAACCGGTTCTATTATTTTTGGTGATGAAAGTAGTCTGAAAATTGTTTTTAGTAATCTAATAAGCAATGCCATTAAGTTTACGCCAGAGAACGGCAAGGTGAAAATTTCTGCATTGAGCTTAGAAACGACCACTGAATTGTCTATAAAGGATACAGGAGTTGGTGTTGATTGGGCGCATGTGGAAGCTATTTTTGATAAAAAACAAAATTTTAACACGCTCGGTACTGACAGCGAGAAAGGTACAGGTTTAGGTTTGGGGATTAGCTATGAACTTATTCAGCGTAACGCTGGCCAAATAAGGGTGGAAGCTAATCCTGGAGGAGGAAGCGACTTTATAGTTAGGTTGCCAAATTCGGTCTAAGCTAATATTTTTCGCTCGAGGCTAGCGTCCGCTAAAATGCGTGTCGATATCTCTTCAATGGAAAGCTCAGAAGTATCAATAAAAGGAATGTTTTCTTTGTTAAATAGAGCTTTAATCCCACGAACTTCTTGAGCGCATTGTTGCATTGAAGAATAGCGAGAGTTTGGCTTGCGTTCCTGCCGAATCGCACAAAGGCGCTCTGCGTCAATAATTAGGCCAAAGAGTTTGTCTTTTACCGGCTTTAAGGATTTTGGAAGGCTTAGATCATCAAGATCATCTTCGGTAATAGGGTAGTTAGCGGCACATATCCCAAACTGTAGGGCGAGATATAGGCAGGTAGGTGTTTTACCACTTCTAGAGACCCCGATTAGGATAACGTCAGCCTTGTTATAATGTTTAGTGCGTGCCCCGTCATCGTTATCCAAGGCGAAATGGACCGCGTTGATTCTGGTTTTATATTGGGTTTGGTCTGTAATGGAGTGTGCTCGTCCAACGGTATAGGTGGAGTCAGTGGCGAGCTCTTTTTCAAGTGGCCTTAGGAAGGTGGAAAATACATCGATCATAAAGCCATCGCATTCAGAAAATACGTTCCTGATCTCTTGGTTAACGATGGTGTCTATTATGATGGGTCTTTGCCCAGTGGCTTCGCGGTTAGCGCTAATTTCTGCTAAGGCTTTATGGGCTTTTTCTATGTTATTGATATAAGGAAGGGTGATTTGCTCGAATTCGATACTCTCGAATTGGGAAAGTAAGGAGTGGCCAAGGGCTTCGGCGGTGATTCCTGTGCCGTCTGACACAAAATAGGCGGTTCTTTTCATAAATAGACCCTTCTCTAGCCCTTTAATATCAAGGGGTATAAATAAAAAATATTAGGTAAAAGTTTATGATAATTCTCATGAATAAAGGGCGAAATAGCTTTGCAAGTTGAGTAGAATGCGCCTTTCATTTCTTGCGCTTATTCCCTCCTTTGGTTCGGCTGCAAGACTACCGTTTCATGCCCTTAATTGATAGCAGGAGAGCCGCTTTGAACGCAAATGTCCGTTGGTTTCGTGAACTGAATATGAGTCATGTAGAAGAGGTTGGAGGCAAAAACGCTTCCCTTGGTGAAATGATCAGCGGCATGAGTGCTACAGGGGTGAATGTGCCTAATGGTTTTGCGACCACTGCTCAGGCCTATCGGGAATTTCTATCTAAAGATGGCTTGGCGGATCGTATTAACGCAGCTTTAGAAGCTTTGGATATTGAAGATGTAAATGCGCTTGCTAAAACGGGTGCAGAGATTCGTTCTTGGATTTTGGAGGCAGAATTTTCCTCAGAGTTTGAGGTCCAGGTGAAAGAAGCTTACGAGGAGCTGGCCCAAGGGAATGATATAGCGGTAGCAGTTCGTTCTTCTGCAACTGCGGAAGATTTGCCTGACGCTTCTTTTGCGGGACAGCAGGAAACGTTTTTGAACATCTGTGGTTACGACAATGTGGTAATCGCGATTAAAGAGGTATTTGCCTCGTTGTTTAACGATCGCGCAATTTCTTACCGTGAGCATCAAGGTTTCGAGCATTCGGCGGTTGCATTGTCTGCCGGCATTCAGCGTATGGTACGCAGCGAAACTGGATCAGCTGGTGTGATGTTTACTTTGGACACCGAGTCTGGATTTGATAAGACGGTATTTATTACTTCTTCTTACGGTTTGGGTGAGACGGTGGTTCAAGGCGCGGTAAACCCAGACGAGTTTTACGTTTACAAAAAAGCACTGGCAGAAGATAAGCCCGCGATAGTGCGTAGAAATCTGGGCAGTAAAAAAATAAAAATGATCTACGGTGAGTCGGCTGAAGCAGGTCGCTCGGTCGAAACAGTGCCTGTTGAAGACACTTTGCAGAATCAATTCAGTATTACCGATAGCGATGTTGAAGAGCTTGCTCGGCAAGCGGTTTTGATTGAAAAACACTATGGAAAACCCATGGACATTGAGTGGGCTAAGGATGGTGATGATCAAGGCTTGTATATTGTTCAAGCTCGTCCTGAAACCGTTAAAAGCAGAAGTGACGCTTCAGTTAAAGAGCGTTTCCAGCTGAATGAAAAGTCTTCTATTTTGGTTGAAGGTCGCAGTATTGGTCAAAAAATTGGTGCGGGGAAAGTAAAAAATATTGCCAGCGTCGATGATATGGATCAGGTGGAAGAGGGTGATGTGCTCGTCACCGACATGACTGACCCAGATTGGGAGCCGGTAATGAAGCGTGCTTCTGCCATTGTTACCAATCGAGGTGGTAGAACCTGTCATGCGGCGATTATTGCTCGTGAGCTAGGTATTCCTGCCGTGGTAGGTTGCGGCGACGCCACTCATATTCTAAATACAGGTAAAGAAGTAACCGTTAGTTGTTCAGAAGGTGACACAGGTTTTATTTACGAAGGCATACTCGATTTTGAGATCCAAACCAATACCGTTGGAACCATGCCTGATATTCCATTCAAGATCATGATGAATGTGGGTAACCCTGATCGTGCATTTGATTTTCAATCGATTCCTAATGAGGGCGTTGGACTTGCTCGTTTAGAGTTCATTATTAATCGTATGATTGGTGTTCATCCCAAAGCATTGTTGGAGTTTGATACTTTACCCAATGATGTACAAGAAGAAGTAACTCGTCACATGCATGGCTTTGATGATCCGATTGATTTTTATGTTAAAAAGCTGTCGGAAGGCATCGCTACCTTGGGTGCTGCTTTTTATCCTAAAAAGGTGATCGTTCGATTGTCTGACTTCAAATCCAATGAGTACGCAAACTTAGTAGCGGGTGCCTTGTATGAGCCAAAGGAAGAGAATCCCATGCTGGGTTTTAGGGGTGCGTCTCGTTATATCTCTGAGGGCTTTAGAGATTGCTTTGAATTAGAGTGTCGTGCGCTTAAATTCGTTCGCGAAGAAATGGGCTTAGACAATATCGAAATCATGGTGCCATTTGTTCGTAGTACAGAAGAGGCTCGTAAAGTACACAACCTACTTGCAGAAAACGGATTAAAGCGCGGTGAAAATGGTCTGCGCTTGATCATGATGTGCGAGCTGCCGACGAACGCATTGTTGGCTGATCAGTTTTTGGAATACTTCGATGGTTTTTCTATTGGTTCAAATGATTTGACTCAATTAACTCTTGGCTTGGATAGAGACTCAGGCATCGTTGCAGAGTTATTTGATGAGAGAGATGAGGCGGTTAAGCGCTTGCTGGCGATGGCTATTGATTCCTGTAAGGCTCAGGGTAAATATATTGGTATTTGTGGCCAGGGGCCGTCAGACCATCCAGACTTTGCTAAGTGGCTGATGGAAAAGGGAATCGATACTGTGTCTTTGAATCCGGATTCTGTGTTGGATACTTGGTTCTATTTGGCTGAAAAATAAAAGCGTCGCTAGTAAGCTGGCGCTATATTGCTTGACTTGATTAGCTTAGCCTCCGAAATCTCTTTTAAAATTTAGGACTTTCTTAACGTACCGTTGGGTTTCTGGGAAAGGTGGGACGCCATTGTATTTATTTACAGCGGTCTCGCCGGCATTATAAGCAGCTAGGGCCAAAATCAGGTCGTTGTTGTATTTGCCAAGTAAATATTTGATGTGCTCAGTACCGGCGAATATATTCTGCTTGCTATTGAAGCTGTTGCTAACATTATAACTCCGGGCAGTTTTGGGCATAAGCTGCATGAGACCTTGTGCCCCTGCTCTTGATACTGCATTTGGATCAAAGTCAGATTCAGCTTTAATGATGGCTTTTATCAGAGAGGTTTCAACGCCAAACTTTCTGGATGCGTCGTCAATAATTCTAGAAAAGCGTTTGGGGCCGCTGTGAGCAGGGGCTCGTTTATTCTTGGGTGCGCCTTTGAGTTGTTTGGGATTTAAGAGGATGTATCCCCGTTTGTAGATTGGTTTGTCTGTAAACAGTAGTTTTCCGTTAGGTTTTTTGTACTTGTAAATGACATCGCTATGGGCTTCCACAGGCCAAGTTGAAAGCAATAAAACTGCGAGGGCCAAGCCCGTCAAATTGAGTGAACTTTTTTCTGATGAGTCGCTCATAGAGGCTGTTATTATTCTTATAAAGGGAATGTAAGACTGTTTTGTATTATGATCCATTGTAAAACGAATATAGACAAAAAGCATGGGAATGTTCTATGTCTAGTATCGGGAGTATAGAACTTGAAATATGATTTAGTGGTTATTGGAGCGGGATCAGGTGGTGTTAGAGCTGCGAGAATGGCAGCACAAGCTGGGCAAAAGGTGGCCGTTATAGAGTACCAAGCTCTAGGTGGAACCTGTGTGAACATTGGTTGCGTTCCAAAGAAGCTGTTTGTTTACGCTTCACATTTTTCAGAAACTTTTGAGGATGCAAGAGGCTTCGGCTGGCAGTCTAGTGAATCGAGTTTTTCTTGGCAGTCATTGCTAAAAAACAAGAATGAAGAGATAGAACGCTTAAATTCAATTTACGGCACATTGCTCGAAAATGCTGGTGTGGAGCTTATTCGAGGTAAGGCAACATTAGTGGATGAACATCAAGTTGCGATTGACGGCGGTAACAGGATTTACGGAGAGCGTATTCTGATCGCCACCGGTTCGACACCGTTCGTACCGGATATTGCGGGCAAAGAATGGGTTGATACATCAGAGGAGATGTTTTATCTCGAAGAGCTGCCGAAGAAAATTTTAATCGTGGGCGGTGGCTATATTGCGGTAGAGTTTGCTGGCATTTTTAATGGGTTAGGAGTCGATACTCATTTGGTGTATCGGGGTGATCTGTTTTTGAGAGGCTTTGATATGGATGTTCGTAAAAGTCTATATAAGGAGATGTCTCAGAAGGGTATTCAAATCAGTTTTGGAGATAATGTTCAGCAGGTAAAAAAAATTGACAGCACATTACAAGTCAACTTTGAGTCAGGAGCACTAGCAAGTTTTGATAGGGTGTTATATGCAACTGGTCGCATACCTAACACTCAATCACTGGGTCTTGAAAATGTTGGCGTCGAGACTGATCAGGGAGCTATAGTGGTTAATGATACCTTTAAAACAAGTGTCGACTCTATTTACGCTTTAGGTGATGTTATAGACCGTGTCCAACTAACGCCCGTAGCGATTGAAGAAGCAATGATTCTGGTAAATCACTTGTATGGGGATGGTAGTCGTGAGATGGATTACAGTAATATTCCTAGCGCCGTTTTCTCCCAACCTAACTTTGCTAGCGTGGGATTGACGGAGGAGGACGCGATAGAACTATCGACCAAAAAAGGCTTTGAGCTAGACGTTTATGTGAGCGATTTTAAAGCAATGAAATTTAGTTTAACCGAGAATCCTGAGCGAACCTTTATGAAGTTATTGGTCAATCGCAATACCGATAAAGTACTAGGCGCTCATATGCTTGGAGATTCAGCGGCAGAAATAATTCAGGGCATAGCCATAGCGATTAAAGCAGGTGCTACCAAAAAGGATTTTGATGCCACAATAGGTATACATCCGAGTTCTGCCGAAGAGTTTGTGACGCTAAGAACGGCTAGGGGCTAACTAGATAGTGGATCTCGTCGCACTAGATAAAGCGTTATCTGGCTTGGACGCTGTTTGTTTAGAAGAAAGCGCTAGGCTTTTTCATGGGCGAGGACGATGCCATCCAGGCTGGGAGCAAGTAACCATCGATTGGTTCGAGCCGGTGGTTCTGATTACCTTGTTTAAGGAACAACAAGGCTTTGATCCCACTCTTCTTTGTGAACATTTGTTAGCTGTGCTTTCTAAAAACTACCCAAGTACAAAAATCGAGGCTGTGGTTTTTCAGGATCGCTCTAAAAAAGTGAGTGAGTCAAAGTTGATTTATGGAAAGTTAGATCAGGAATGTTTTGCGAAAGAATCTGGTCTTCGTTATCACGTAGATGTGATGAGCTTTCAAAATGTTGGTTTTTTTCTTGATGCGAAGAACGCTAGGTCTTATGTAAGCGAGCTTTCACAGGGTAAAAAAGTCCTTAATTTGTTTGCTTTTACTTGCTCCTTTTCAGTTGCAGCGATGCATGGTGGTGCTAGTTCAGTTGTCAATCTAGATATGGGCAAAGGAGTTTTGGATCGTGGTAGACTCAATCATGCTTTAAATGGTATTGATGAGGGGGATAGGCGAGTCAGTTATATTCGCTCTGATCTCTTTAAGGCTTGGAAGAAGCTCCACAAATATGGTCGATATGATTTGGTCGTTATTGATCCGCCCAGTTTTCAAAAAGGAAGTTTTAACGCTGAAAAAGACTACGCGAAAATCGTAAAAAACCTTCACCGTTTATTGAGTAATGAAGCTGATATTATCGCTTGCTTAAACTCCCCATTTTTAAGTGAGAGTTTCTTGGATGAACTATTTTTGAATGGACCTTTAAATCGTTTGTCGTATTGCTTGTCTAAAGTCAGACGCCTTGAGAACCCCGATACATTTTTAGATGAAGACCCAGACTCGGGTCTAAAAGTTGTTCACTATCGTTATCATAGGCTAGAGGGTAATACTTAAGACCAGGAACTGAGACAGCTATCTAATTCCCACTCACGAGGCCCTTTGTTTTTGCCATAAGGGGAGCCAACGTATAAATACCCCACAATGGTTTCGTTTTCTTTTAGGCCTAAGCCCTGTTGAATAAAAGGGTTGGACGCAAACTCTCCAGTTCGCCAAACTGAGCCATAGCCTAGGCTATATAGGCATAAGCCTAAATTATGTAATACGCAACCAGCTGATATTTCCTGTTCGGTTTTGGGTACCTTATCGTGCTCAAGGTTTTTGCAGATACCTACCACAATCAATGGCGCACGCTGGGCTTTGCTGGCCTTTGCTTTTAGGTCATCGTTAGACGCTCCAGGGTGTTGATTTTGGTGAGCCTTGGCAAAAAGGGAGCCTAGCTGGATTAGCCCCTCATCCCGAATACTAAGGAAGCGCCATGGCCTGAGATGGAGGTGATCGGGGACATTTAGACAGGCTTCAAAAATGTCTCGAAACTCTTGCTCTGATGGTGCGGGTTCGCATAAACGAGAAAATGAGCTGCGATTTCTTATATTTTCGATGCTAGGGTTCATAGTGGCTCCAATTCGGTGGGCGGAATTTAACAAGGCCTTTTCTCTAGGACAAGACTCAGGTTAAAAAAGAGTTAATTTTAGGATAGCTTTTGATATGATCTAGTTCACCCGATCTAGAGCTCGTTTCTAGTTTATTTTGAGGCGAATAAGGGTTGGGCCGCGAGCTCATTGCCGCGGAATGCAGTAGCAGCTATACAATAAGAATATTAGGGCATGACCGGGGGGATAGTTCCTATGAGCCAAGCTGATCTGGAAAAACGAGTGAGGGATCGTCAAACGGCGTATCTATACGTGAGTATTTATAAGGCTGATGGGGGTAGTTTTTTTGGCTTGCTTGCTGATATCTCCAAAAGTGGATTTAAACTCACATCCGAAAGCCCTGTAGAAGGCGACCAAGAATTTAAATTGGCCATTAAGAATCCTCATTTAGACCCGGCAAATCAAGTGAATACTTTTGTTGCTAAGTCGATGTGGAGCGCTGAGAAAGACCACGGGCTTCATGAGACTGGATTTCAGTTCGTATCAGCCTCCAAAGGAGCACAGGCACTTTTTATCAAGCTAGAGAGTGATTTTGAAGCGACCTCAATAGCTATTCAAGACCTAGACGAAAGCGCTTATATAGAAGAAGAGTAGTTTTCGCACTTGGTAGAGTTTAGGAAGCCCCTTATTAGGGGCTTTTTTTTGTGCCTGCGTATAATTAATGATGAATAATTAGTTGAGTTAAAGCCATGAGCAAAAATATAGACTTACTTCTTAAACAAATTTCTGGAGTTATTCTAGGTAAGGAAGAAAAGGTAAAATTGGCGCTAAGCTGCTTATTAGCAGGCGGACACCTGCTGATCGAGGATTTGCCAGGAATGGGGAAAACAACCCTGGCTCAAACTCTTAGTTTAAGTATGGGGTTGGATTATCAGAGAATTCAGTTCACCAGTGACTTACTACCTGCGGATATACTAGGCGTATCGATCTTTGATCAGTCTAAGGGAGAGTTCCGTTTTAAGAAGGGCCCGGTGTTTAGCCAATTTTTGCTAGCTGATGAAATAAATAGAGCAACACCCAAAACCCAAAGTGCGCTTTTGGAGAGTATGGAGGAGGGCACTGTCAGTATTGATGGTAAGGCCTATCAGTTGCCTGAGCCTTTTGTTGTGATTGCGACTCAAAATCCCAGTAACCAGATGGGAACCTATCCCTTACCAGAATCTCAGCTAGATCGCTTTTTGATGCGCATATCTCTGGGTTATCCCAACGAAGATTCCGAGAAAAGTCTTATCCTAGGTAACAACCCTAGAGATATGATGAAAAACCTTAAGCCAGTTTGCGAAGCCAATGAGCTTTTAGAATTGCGTTCTGGTTTAGAGGCTATTCACCTAAGTTCCTCTGTGGTGGACTATATTCATCGTTTGGTTGTTCATACAAGACAGTCAGCTGATCTTAGTTATGGCCTGTCCCCACGGGGCAGTCTTGCCCTAACCAAAGCGGCAAAAGCCTGGGCGTTGATTTCAGGTCGTGACCACCTATTGCCAGAAGATGTTCAGGCGGTTTTTGAATCGGTTGCTGAGCATAGAATTAGAGGAGCAAATCAACATGGTTTGGAAAGTGGTAATAAGTCTCTAGCAAGACGAGTACTAGAGTCTGTTGATGTGATTGGTGTTTAAGTGAAATAGCTAAGTTAGAGAGACTAAAGTGAGCGGAAATAAAATAGCGCCCTCTAAGTACGACGTGGAATCCTACGACAGCACTGGAGTTGTGAAATTGCTATGGTTCTTTCCGGCTTTTCGTCGTTGGTATGTTTCTTGGATTAATCGAGTCTTGCCCAGGGTATCGCAAATAACTTTAGATCGAAACCGTGTGTTTGTTTTCCCAAGTTCAAGAGGCTTGCTATTTGTGCTTTGCGCGTTTTGTGTATTTATCGCTGGTACAAATTACTCAAACAATCTTATTTTAGGCTTGGGCTTTCTGTTATTCAGTATTTTTGTGGTGGGTATCTGGCAGTGTTTTGTCAATATTCTTGGTTTAACAGTGATTTCGGGTGGCGCGGAGCCAATATTTTTAGGTGAACGAGCCCATTTCAATATTTCACTCCGTAGGCCAGGAGATAAGACTCTTTACGCGCTGAATTTGCTTTGGCCAGGATCATCAAACCATTTGGTAAATTTGGATAGCGAAAAGCAGCAAACCGTGCTGGTTGATATTAAACCAGCGCAGAGAGGTATTTTTTATCCTCCAAGGCTGACCGTAGAAACTCGCTTTCCGCTTGGGACCATACGTTGTTGGTCTCATGTTGCACTTAATACTTTTTGCGTGGTCTATCCAAAGCCCCTAGAGAATTCTGTTTATCTCGGCGCAGGTCACGAAGGCTCAAAAGGAGAGGAGATCAATTTTCAAAGTAATGAAGAATTATATGAGCTTAAAAAGTATGAGGAAGGCGACAAGTTAAATCATGTTGCCTGGAAAAGCTTTAGCAAAGGGCAGGGATTGCAAACTAAACACTTTGCAGGTTTTCAAGATGAAGCGATTTGGTTGGATTGGTCTGCTTTTAATGACCTTGAACATGAGTTAAAGCTTTCTTACATTTGTTATTGGGTGCTTAAATTTGACCAGGAGCAACGACCTTATGGCGTGGATATTCCAGGGGTGAATATTGAACCTGCCTTGGGCCATAAACATCTTGAGAAATGCTTGCATGCGCTCGCCACATTTGACTCAGATTTTAATGGCGAGGTGGGCGTATGATTCTTAAAGAGGACTTTCCTCGCGCTACCGTCCTTTGGATTTTAATCGCACAGTGCGCAGTGTTTTTACCCCATCTATTAGAGGTTCCCATTTGGCTAAGCGTTCTGTATTTTGCATGTATCGCTTGGCGTTTTGGTGTTTATCAAGGGCGCTGGACCTTCCCAGGAAACTGGATCAAAACCTTCTTGATCGTCATTGCGTTTTTAAGTGTTTTGGCTTCTTATCGCTCCATTTCAGGAGCCAAAGGCGGTGTGGCTTTATTATTGATAGCCTTCGCCTATAAAAGTTTGGAGATGAAAGAGCAGCGCGACGCATATTTGGTCATTATGCTCGCTTATTTTGTGGTCGCCTGCGCCTTTCTGTATCAGCGCAGCTTTTTCGCAGCAGCGTACCTACTATTTTGCGCGGTATTGGTGACCAGTGCGTTGGTGAGCATGAATCACCTACCAAAAAAGAATCTAGATTTAGAGGGCTTTTGGTTATCGGCAAAAATGCTGTTGCAAGCTATCCCTTTAATGGTATTTTTATTTTTGTTTTTTCCGCAATTGCCGCCTCTTTTCCAGGTTAATTTAGGTAATGATGCGACTACGGGGCTTAGTGATACGATGAGGCCCGGTAGTTTTTCAAACTTAACTAAGTCAGGTGACCTGGTATTTCGAGTCAGCTTTAAGGGTGAAGTGCCGCCGTCGGATCAACTTTATTGGCGGGCTCAGGTCTTCGAAGATTTTGACGGAATTGGTTGGAATATCTCCAACAAGAGTGCATCACAATTCTCCAAGGTAGAGGTGCTTGGTAAAGAAGCAGAGCTAAACCCCTTTGTGCTTGAGTATGAAATTATTCAAGAGGCTAGCAATCAGAGTATGTTGTTCTCTTTGCCTACGGCCTGGAGTGATGAGCCTACGGTCCAGTTGAATACAGATTTCACCTTGAGCAGAAGCCGACCTGTCAGTAGCTTATTTAGCTATAGTCTAAAATCTAATTTAGCCTACCCGAAGGACAAGGTTTTGGATGATTTCACGCGCCAGAGAAATCTAGAATTGCCCATTTATGGTAACGAAAAAGCTAAAAAGCTTGCGTTAGATTTACGTTCGAAAGTGAATTCGGACTTGGAATATATGGCTGCCGTGCAGGCTTATTTTTTGTCTAAGCCTTTTGAATATACTTTGAAACCGCCCATCCTAGGAGCAAACCCTGTCGATGAATTTCTTTTAGATTCACAAAGTGGCTTTTGTGAGCACTATGCGTCTAGCTTTGTGTATTTAATGAGGGCAGGTGGAGTGCCAGCGCGTGTCTTGGGTGGTTACCTTGGTGGCGAGTATAATAAGGCTGGAAACTATCTATTAGTCTATCAGTTTGAAGCGCACGCTTGGGCTGAGGTTTGGTTCGAGGATAGGGGTTGGGTGAGAATAGATCCAACCGCATGGATAGCGCCAGATAGAATCAATCAAGGTATTGAGCAGGCCTTGCCACCCGGAGAGAATATTTTAGAGGGAAGTTTATTATCAGCAAGGAAATATAACCCCTTGACTGAGCTAAGGTTGCAGCTAGATTACTTTAATATGCGTTGGGATAAGTGGGTGTTGGGTTATGATGAGCAAGCCCAGCGTCAGTTATTTCAACAAATACTTGGTGGCGTTAGCTCCACACGTATTACTTTGTTTATGGCGGTTTGTTTTTCGTTGGTGGTGTTGCTGACAGCGCTGAGTGTTTATATTAAAGATTTATTTAGGGTTCAGGATCCGGCCGATAGGCTTTATTTATCTATGCAGAAAAAGTTAAAACGACGACGTTGGATTCGTAAGATTGATGAGAGTCCAAATGATTTTGCCGCTAGAGTGTCTCAAAAGGATTCGGAATTGGGAGAGAAGCTAGCTAAATTCTCCGATCTATACAGCAATTTAAAATACAGCGGTATTTCAGATAGTGATGAAAGAAAAATATTGCTGAAACAAATGAAGCGTGATCTTTCCGCAATATAGAATATTTATTAAGCAAAAAAAAGCCCGCTAAAGCGGGCTTTTTTATTTGGCGATTGCAAATGCTTAAGCAAGTTGCTCAACGGAGATTTGATCCGCTTTTTCTTGGTACTCTGGCATTTGGTCAAAGTTAAGATATTGGTAGATGTCTGCTGACATGCTATCAATGTTCTTAGCGTACTCGAGGTATTCCTCAGGAGAAGGGAGCTTACCTAGTACCGAGGCAACAGAAGCAAGTTCGGCTGAAGCTAAGTAAACGTTTGCGCCTTGGCCTAAACGGTTAGGGAAGTTTCGAGTAGAAGTAGACACTACCGTTGAATTAGGTGCCACTCGTGCTTGGTTACCCATGCACAATGAACATCCGGGCATCTCGGTGCGAGCACCCGCTCGCGCGTATATGTTGTAATAGCCTTCGTTCATCAATTTGGATTCGTCCATACGAGTAGGTGGTACTAACCATAGTCTACCTTGAATGGGCTCTTCTAAAGTTTCAAGCAATTTACCGGCTGCGCGGAAGTGACCAATGTTAGTCATGCATGAACCGATGAATACTTCGTCAACTGTGTCGCCGGCCACTTCGGATAGAGGACGAGCATCGTCTGGGTCGTTAGGACAGCAAAGAATAGGTTCTTTGATTTCAGACATGTTTATTTCGATTACTTCAGCGTATTCCGCGTCAGCATCAGCGCGCATAAGCTCAGGAGAGGCTAGCCATTCTTCCATAGCGGTAATACGACGATGGATCGTACGGGCGTCTCCGTAACCCTCAGAGATCATCCACTTCAACATGGTGATGTTAGAGTTTAAGTATTCTTTAACTGAATCTTCTGAAAGAGTAATAGTACAGCCGGCAGCTGAACGCTCAGCGGAAGCATCAGAAAGTTCGAAAGCTTGCTCAACGGTTAAGTCTTCAAGGCCTTCGATTTCTAGTACGCGTCCAGAGAAGATATTTTTCTTACCTTCTTTCTCAACAGTTAATAAACCTCGTTGAATCGCCGCGTGAGGAATAGCGTGTACCAAGTCACGTAGAGTGATACCTGGTTGCATTTCACCAGTGAAACGAACACACACCGACTCAGGCATATCTAATGGCATAACGCCCGTCGCGGCTGCGAAAGCAACAAGACCAGAACCCGCAGGGAAAGAAATACCTAGAGGGAAACGAGTGTGAGAATCACCACCAGTACCTACAGTGTCAGGTAACAACATACGGTTTAACCAGCTGTGGATAATACCGTCACCTGGCTTAAGTGAAACACCGCCACGGTTGCGAATAAAGTCAGGTAATGTGTGGTGAGTGTTAACATCAACAGGCTTAGGGTAAGCGGCTGTGTGACAGAAAGATTGCATGACTAGGTCTGCAGAGAAACCCAAGCAAGCAAGGTCTTTAAGCTCATCGCGAGTCATCGGGCCAGTAGTATCCTGAGAGCCAACGGTAGTCATCTTAGGCTCGCAGTATTCACCGGCACGAACACCTGTAACACCGCATGCTTTACCCACCATTTTTTGAGCAAGGGTATAACCTTTGCTTGATGCCTCTGGGTTTTCAGGCTTCTTGAATAGAGTGCTTGGCTCAAGACCTAGCGCTTCACGAGCCTTAGCGGTTAAACCACGACCGATGATTAGGTTAATACGTCCGCCTGCACGAACTTCATCAAGAATTACAGGAGACTTAAGTTCGAAAGTAGACAGTACTTCGTCGCTATCGTGACGAGTGACTTTGCCTTCGTATGGATAGATGTCGATCACATCACCCATTTCCATCGCACTTACGTCACATTCAAAAGGGAGGGCTCCAGCATCTTCCATAGTGTTGAAGAAGATAGGAGCGATTTTGCCGCCAATACATACTCCGCCGTCACGCTTGTTAGGAACAGCAGGGATGTCGTCGCCAGTTAGCCAAAGAACAGAGTTGGTAGCAGACTTACGAGAAGAACCTGTACCTACCACGTCACCCACGTAAGCAACGGTGTGCCCCTTTTCTTTTAGCTTTTCGATGATTTCTAGTGGGTTACCATCGATGCCTGGGCGAGGGTTCTTCAACATCGCTAGGGCGTGAAGAGGGATGTCCGGGCGCGACCACGCATCCTGTGCAGGAGAGAGGTCGTCGGTGTTAGTTTCGCCAGGTACCTTGAATACTGTAACGGTTTGCTTCTCAGGTACTTCAGGGTTATTAGTAAACCATTCAGCATCAGCCCAAGATTGAAGTACTCGCTTAGCGCGATCGTTAGACTTAGACAGGTCAACCACGTCGTGGAAGGCATCAAATACTAAAAGAGTTTTAGAAAGGGCGGTTGCAGCAATATCGCCTACTTCATCGTCGCTTAAAAGCGCGACTAAAGTTTCAACGTTGTAACCACCTAGCATAGTACCTAGGATTTCAGTCGCTTTCGCTCGGTCGATAAGAGGGGAGCTAGCCTCACCTTTAGTGATGGCTGTTAAGAAACCGGCTTTGACGTAAGCCGCTTGGTCAACACCTGCGGGAATACGGTTTTCGAATAGGTCCATTAAAAAGGCTTCTTCGCCAGCAGGGGGGGCTTTTAATAGCTCAATTAGACCGGCAACTTGCTCTGGATCTAACGGCTTGGGCACGATGCCTTCTGCGGCACGTTCTTCTACATGATTTCTATAAGCTTCTAACACGTGTTTACCCCCTTAGGTAATGTAATGTGTCTGATGACTTTTACTTGGCCCTGGGTCCAGAAAACTTAACTAAAACAGACAGTTACTGGATTTAGCCCTTATGAGGCTTGGCACCAAAAGTCCTCAGTAATGGATTTGATACGCTTAGCGGGCTTGCCTTGGCTGCCTTAGCTGCGGAGCTCGCTTTTTTAGCGGACGGGATTGTACTTGATCCCAGCTCAAAAGTTAACGAAAACGAGGCTATATTCACTATCTAAACCGCTTATGGCTTGCGGCCTTGGGGCGAATATGCCTTAATCGCGTCTCTTTAGATTGGTCGACCGAGAATTAGAATGAATTCAGAGCAAGCTCACGAGCTAGCGGCCCCGGTTTTGGGCTTTTTACATTGTCCAACTCCCAAGGCTTGGTTAGAAAAAGCTAAAGACAACCTGGACATATTGCTGGTTGATCATGCCCATTGTGAGCGAAAGGCCGCGTCAACCGGCCTGAATTTGCTCGCTCGCTATCCTGATCGTAAAGAACTGTTGAGTGCAGTTAGCCAGTTGATCCGGGAAGAAGTGCTTCATTTTGAGCAGGTCAGTGAGTTAATGGAAAAGCGGGGTGTGGATTTTAAACATTTAAAAGCCTCTGATTACGCCTCATCCTTGTTTAAGTACGTTCGCCAAGATGAGCCGGACCGTTTGGTCGATACCCTTATCGTTGGAGCTATTATCGAAGCGCGATCATGTGAGCGCTTTTTTGCACTGAGTGATGGCTCATGGGTAGACGAAGAATTGTCCCAGTACTATCGATACCTACTTAAGTCTGAGAGTCGACATTTTGAGGACTATTTGAGTCTGGCTGAACAGTATTCGGGAGAGGATATCAGTGATCGCTGCAAATTCTTTTTAGAGAAAGAAGCGGGGTTTATTCAGGCACCCTGCAAGCTCTATCGCTTTCACAGTGGCATTCCAGCCTAAGTTTTATTCTTTTTATGGTTGAAAAGATTTGAGTTCAGGTCCTGACTCACTTATTTCGGTATAGCGAATTAAGCCTTCCCAATCACTCATCACAATACGCTCGGCTTGAGAGTTATGAGCCAAATCCAGCTTGTGGGTATTGGGCCGATGGGTATGGCCATGAATAAGAAAATCAATTTGCTCAGCTTCCATCAGGTTAACGACTTCTTCTGGAGTGACGTCCATTATATCCATGTTTTTATTTGAGTTGGCGTCTTTGCTTGCGCCTCTTAATTGGGCTGCGATCTGAAGGCGTTCTTCAACCGACTTCGCCATCATCTCTTTGATAAATGGTTCACTTCTTAAAAAGGTGCGGGCCTGCATATATTCAGTGTCTAAGGTGCAAAGTGAGTCACCATGCATCAACATGACTTTACCTTGAGGTAGCTCAAAGCAATGGGTTTCATCTAGTACTTGAAAGCCGGTTTCTTGTTCAAACAATTCACCGACTAAAAAGTCACGATTACCATGTTGAAAATAGCAGTGCTCGATTTGATCACTGGCTTTTTTAAGCAGGGTTTTAATCTCTAATAGATAAGGGTGCTGATAATCATCTCCAATCCAGAGTTCAAACAAGTCACCAAGAATGTAAAACGAATCGAGTTCTTTATCTAAAACCTGTTCGTTAAGAAACTTCTTAAAGGCTTGAGTGATGTCTGGTCGTTCTTCATCCAGATGAAGGTCGGAGATGAGTATCGCTTTCATATTGGTACCAAAAATTAAACGATTTGGGCTTTTTCGATGACAACAGCTTCGCGAGGTACATCTTGGTGAGGGCCATGGCTGCCAGTAGATAGACCTTTGATAGCATTAACTACGTCCATGCCTTCTACTACTTCACCAAATACTGCGTAACCCCAACCTTGGCCGCTAGGCGCTGTATGGTTTAAAAAATCGTTATCGGCTACATTGATGAAAAATTGCGCAGTCGCCGAGTGGGGGTCGCTTGTTCTAGCCATGGCGATAGTGCCTGCGGTGTTTTTAAGACCGTTACTAGCCTCGTTCTCAATTTCAGCTTGAGTCGCTTTCTGTCTCATATCGTGATCAAAGCCGCCGCCTTGAATCATAAAGCCATCAATCACTCGATGGAAAATAGTTCCGTCGTAATGACCGCTTTCAACGTAGCTCTTGAAGTTTTCAACAGTGATTGGTGCTTTTTCTGCATCAAGCGCCAAAGTGATTGAGCCGTGGTTAGTCTGTAATTCTACTTTCATAGTGGTATCTACCTAGTTGGTGTCTGCTTTTATCTTGTGAATCCTAAACTCACATATGGCCCTATAATTTCGAATGCCACAAGCCGTAGCACTTTGAGGGCGCTTGCTAGTATAATCTGCCTGCGCTCGGGCTTCACTAATAAAAAGCCTTGAGAGCCAATTATTTCTAATAGTATTTAAAGCGAAGATTTCCATGAACACAGATCAGGCCCTTCATCTTTACAGCAGTCTCAGTAAAGAAAAAGCACCATTTGTCACCTTAGAACCAGGAAAGGTGAAGATGTATGTCTGTGGCATCACAGTCTATGATTTCTGTCACATTGGTCATGCGCGCATGTTGGTGGCCTTTGATCTGATATACCGCCATTTGCTACATCTTGGTTACGACGTTGAGTATGTGCGGAATATCACCGACGTAGAAGACAAGATTTTTGCAAGAGCCAATGAAAATGGCGAAGACTTTAGCGAGCTAAGCCAGCGCTTTATTGATTTTATGCATGAGGACGAGCGCGCCTTAAATATTCTTGAACCCAATAAAGAGCCTCGAGCTACCGAATATATGGCCGAGATCATCAACTTGATCGAGCGGCTTGTTGATAAGGGTATTGCCTATCAAGGTGATAATGGTGATGTGTATTTTGCCATTGATCAGTTTCCCGAATATGGCAAGTTGTCACGTCGTAAACCAGAAGAATTAATCGTAGGACATCGAGTCGAAACTGAACAGGCCAAGCGAAACCCGCTGGACTTTGTATTATGGAAGATGGCAAAGGAGGGTGAAGCCTTTTGGGAAAGCCCTTGGGGTAATGGTCGACCAGGTTGGCATATTGAATGTTCAGCCATGAGTACATCGTGCTTAGGAGATACCCTGGATATTCACGGTGGCGGCTCTGATTTAACTTTTCCTCATCATGAAAATGAAATTGCTCAGTCAGAAGGTGCTACAGGCAAAACCTTTGCTAATCACTGGATGCACTGTGGTGCGGTACGAGTAAACAAAGAAAAAATGTCCAAGTCTCTTGGTAACTTTTTTACCATTAGGGATGTGCTTAAAGATTTTCATCCGGAAGTACTTCGTTATTTTCTAAGTGCGAGCCATTATCGCAGTCCAATTAATTATTCTTTGGATAATTTGAATCTTGCTAAAAAAGAGTTGGATAAGTTCTACCAAGCACTCGCGCCTTTTGAATCGAGCTTGGGTGAAGAGGTTGTCAGCGATTTACCTTTGGCAGCTGAATTGCTCGCTAAATTTGATGCGGCAATGAATGACGACTTTAATACTGCCCAGGCTATCGCAGTAATGTTTGAAGCTCATAAGCAGCTCGGTAGTGCGAGCGAAGACGATAAGCCAGCTTTGGCCCATTTGTTGCAAAGTTTTGGACGGCGCTTAGGAGTTTTGTTTTTAAAGCCTTCTGAGTATTTTCAAGATCAAGGTGCTGAAGGTGGTTTAGACAAAGATGCGATTGAAGCTTTAATTGTTGAGCGCCAACAAGCTCGTGATAATAAAGATTGGGCGCGCAGCGATGAGATTCGCGATGAGCTACTTGACCAAGGTATTATTCTAGAAGATTCAGGTGGTCAAACGACTTGGAAACGTAGGTAGGCTAAAAAGGCGGTAAAGCTATTAGCTTTCTTGAGCTAATACACAAGCCTCATAGGTGTTTTCCATAAGGCTAGCAATGGTCATTGGGCCTACGCCACCGGGTACAGGAGTAATCCAAGAGGCTTTTTCTTTAGCGATATCAAATTGTACGTCGCCGATTAGTTTGCCTTGTTCATTACGACTGATACCTACATCGATAACGACAGCATCTTCTCTAACCCAATCGCCATTTAAAAACTCAGGCTTGCCTACCGCGACTACCAAAATGTCAGCGTCTCGCACATGTTTTTCTAAGTCTTTGGTAAAACGATGGCATACGCTCACCGTAGCGCCCGCCAAA
The DNA here is from genome assembly GCA_965223975.1 of Pseudomonadales bacterium. GTDB lineage: Bacteria > Pseudomonadota > Gammaproteobacteria > Pseudomonadales > JBECKS01 > JBECKS01. Next base: position 3,142,760 of record OZ245031.1, on the reverse strand, counting down.
AGTAGCTCTAATGCCATTGGGCGACCAACATGATTGGATGCACCTACGATTACAGCGTTACTTCCTTTTGCTTCAATACCGGTCGAATGGATTAAAGTCATAATGCCTTTAGGCGTACAAGGGCGAATACCAGGAAGCCTCTGGGCTAAACGACCAATGTTATAAGGATGGAAACCATCTACATCTTTTTGAGGTTTAATCGCTTCAAGAATTTCGTTGTCATCTAAATGGGAAGGCAAGGGCAGTTGGATCAAAATACCGTCGATCGTGTCGTCATTATTTAAAGACTGGATGGTGTCGAGTAATTCTTTTTGTGAAGTACTTTCTGGCAAATCCATTGCGATGGATTTAAAACCGATTTCTTCGCAAGCCAAGCGTTTATTCTTTACGTAAACTTCGGAGGCTGGATCATTACCGACTAAGACTACGGCTAAACCGGGTAAACGTTTATTTTCTGCTTGTAAGCGCAATACTTTTTCTTTTAGATCGCTACGAATACTTTGAGCGATTTGCTTTCCATCAATAAGTTGAGCTGTCATTGCTGTCCCGAAAGTTTTGTTGCGCTTGAGACCTCAGCAGGGAGACAACACTCATTGCTGAAGTGAGAGGGCGTGCATTTTCTCACGGCTTCGTCTGTGAGTAAATTGTCTGCGAGTAAATTTGAGCTTGGCAAAATATCTTGTTTGCTTTTTAAGCATCTATCGATTGCTCACGCTAAGTTATCAAAAAGTAAGAATTTTTTAGCGAAGAGCGGTCTTTCTCGATTGACTCGAAATGGCTAGGTGCGTATTATCGCGCTTCGTTGAAACGGGGCTCTTGGCCTTGTTTGCTGCAAGATTCGGGATATAGCGCAGTTTGGTAGCGCGCTTGCTTTGGGAGCAAGATGTCGGGGGTTCAAATCCCTCTATCCCGACCAGCAGTATCAACACCGTACTAGATCGAATATGCGCAGGTTATGACTACGCGCCCGTAGCTCAACTGGATAGAGCATCGGCCTTCTAAGCCGAGGGTTGCAGGTTCGAGTCCTGCCGGGCGTGCCACTTGTGGTTCCCGCGCCAGATCCTCAGTACGCACCTCTCAATGGTGGGCGTAGCTCAGTTGGTAGAGCCCCGGATTGTGATTCCGGTCGTCGTGGGTTCAAGTCCCATCGTCCACCCCATTTATTTAGGTTTATCCAATCCCTCTTTAAGCCTCTAAAACAGTCAAAAAGACCCTTTGAACTTAGCAAACCCTTGTGGCACACTTGCGCGCCTCGAAGAGGGGGCTATTTTTTGTGGTTTTTAGCTTCCTATATCTAACTTAATCAAAGGTTTAATCCCAAAATGCAAGTTTCTGTCGAAAATGTAAGCAATCTAGAACGTAAAGTGACTGTAGGTATTCCCGCTGAGCAAATCGAATCAGCCCTAGCTAGCCGTATGAACGAAGTTTCTAAGACCGTTAAATTAGATGGTTTTCGTCCAGGTAAGGTACCTAAAAAGGTGATTGAAAAGCGTTTTGGCCCAGCATTACGTGGTGAAGTGATCGAAAAAGCGATCCAAGAGTCTATTTTTGAGGCTTTAAACCAAGAAAACATTAACCCAGCGGGCATGCCTTCAATTGAATCTGTAAAAGATGAAGACGGGCAAGACGTTGAATACGTTGCCAAATTAGAGGTTTATCCTGAAATCGAGCTTCAAGAGTTCTCGAAAATCTCTATTGAGAAGCGTAGTTCTGAAGTGACGGAAGAAGATTTTGAGCAACGTTTACAAGACCTACGTAAGCGTGCCAAAGAGTGGAAAGAAACCGATCGTGCCGCTAAGTCTGGCGACCAGGTCATGATTGACTATAAAGGTACTAAGGACGGTGAAGCTTTTGACGGCGGCAGCGCAGAAAATAGCCCATTAGAGCTCGGGTCTGGCCGTATGATTCCTGGTTTTGAAGATGGCATTGAAGGAATGAAGGCTGGTGATGAAAAATCACTAGACCTAAGCTTTCCAGAGGATTACCACGCTGAAGAGCTTAAGGGGCAAGCAGTAGTGTTCGAAATAAAAGTTAACGCTGTGATGGAAGAGTTCTTGCCAGAGCTTGATGATGATCTTGCCAAAAAGCTAGGCGTTGAAGACGGCCTTGATGCGCTGAAAACTCAAGTTCGAGAGAGCATGGACAAAGAGCTAGACCAAGCGCTAAAAGGCGATGTTAAACAGCAAGTTATGGAGCAGTTAATCGAGCTTCACGACTTTGAAGTCCCTCAAGCTATCGTGGCACAGCAAACTCAAGCTTTGCGTCAGCAGATGTTGCAGCAGTTTGGTGGTGCTCAAATTGACCCTTCAATCTTCCCTGACGATATGTTTGCTGATAAAGCAAAAGAGAATGCTTCTTTAAGTTTGGTTTTAGGCAAGGTGATCGAAGATAAGTCTTTAGTGGCTACTCGTGAAGCCGTTAAAGAATACGTTGAAAAAATGGCTGCTGATTATGCTGATCAGAAAGACGAGATCATTCAATACTACATGAATGACAAAGCTCGTCATGCAGAAATTGAGGCAGTAGTCCTTGAAGAGCAGCTGGTTGAAATGGTACTTGGTGAAGCAACGGTTACTGAAGCGACAGTACCTTTCAGTGAAGCCATTACTCCAAGAAACGCTCCTGAGTAAATAGCTCTGATCTGATACCAACATCTAATACCAAAGAAAGGGCCTAATGGCCCTTTTTTTTGGCCTGAGTTTTTGCCTGAAATTGGGCCTTAGCTAGGTTTAAGAAAAGCCAGAAAAACAATCCCCGGCTATTGAAATCCGCCGCTTTGACTCAACTATATGTGCTTAAACAGGGCTATTTGATTAATAAATAACCAAGTTTTTAGCGCTTTTGGATAACTTTTAAAGTTTTTTATCGGCGCGCTTGTACTTCCTTAAATGATAGGGAAGAATGGCTTAATTGAGTGCTTTTCAGCACTTGAAAGAGATAGATTAAACCAGGCTGGATCGTGGGTTCAGTCCTAAATGGAGTTCAATTGTGATCGATTCAAAAACTAGCTTTTCTCCTCAAAATGCTTTGGTCCCGATGGTGGTAGAACAGTCGGCAAGAGGAGAGCGTTCTTACGATATTTTTTCTCGTCTATTAAAAGAAAGAGTTATCTTTTTGGTGGGTGAAGTTGAAGATCACATGGCGAACTTAATCGTTGCTCAGATGCTTTTCTTAGAGTCTGAAAACCCAGACAAAGATATTCACCTTTACATCAACTCTCCTGGTGGATCTGTCACCGCTGGCTTGGCGATTTATGACACTATGCAGTTTATAAAGTGCGACGTTAGCACCATGTGCGTGGGACAGGCAGCTAGTATGGGAGCCTTTTTGTTGAATGCGGGTACTCAAGGCAAACGTTATGCTTTACCAAATGCTCGCGTGATGATTCATCAGCCTTTGGGCGGTTTCCAGGGTCAGGCCTCAGATATCGAAATCCACGCTAAAGAGATCATCGATATTAAGAAGCGACTGAATAGCATCATGGCCAAACACAGTGGTCAAGAACTAGAGAACATTGAACAGGCGACAGACAGGGATAATTTCATGACTGCCGCCGAGGCAAAGGATTACGGTCTTATAGACCAGGTCCTTGAAAACCGCTAGCTAGACGGTGAGCAGCTGCTTAGGGCACTTAGTCAGATGGCACTTGTCCAAAGTTAGAATTAATTGATATAAAGACATTACAACTCAATTTAGTTACAGAGGTGTTAAATCATGAGTGATGATAAATCTAAAGGCGAAGATACGGATAAGCTCCTGTATTGCTCCTTTTGCGGTAAAAGTCAGCACGAAGTGAGAAAGCTGATCGCAGGACCTTCGGTCTTTATCTGCGATGAATGTGTTGACCTGTGTAATGAGATAATTAGTGAGGAAATTCAAGAGGATAGCGAAGAATCTTCAAGTGATACTTTGCCTACTCCTAAAGAAATTAAATCCATTCTAGATGAGTACGTTATCGGCCAAGCACCGGCTAAAAAAGTCTTGTCGGTAGCTGTATACAACCACTACAAGCGATTACGCAGTACACAAGGAGCGACCGCTAAGCCTAGCGATGTAGAGCTAGGTAAGAGTAATATTCTTCTTATTGGGCCAACCGGTAGTGGTAAAACCTTATTAGCTGAAACCTTAGCGCGTCTACTAAACGTACCGTTCACTATCGCTGATGCAACGACTCTGACCGAAGCCGGTTATGTAGGTGAAGATGTCGAGAACATTATTCAGAAGCTTCTGCAAAAATGTGATTACGATGTTGAGAAGGCTCAAAAGGGAATCGTATATATCGACGAGATCGATAAGATTTCCCGCAAGTCTGACAACCCATCCATCACACGTGATGTATCTGGCGAAGGTGTTCAGCAGGCTTTGCTTAAACTGATTGAAGGGACTGTAGCATCTGTTCCACCTCAAGGTGGTCGTAAACATCCTCAGCAAGAATTCTTGCAAGTGGACACTTCAGATATCCTCTTTATTTGTGGCGGTGCCTTTGCCGGCTTAGATAAAGTGATCATCGATCGTTCAGAGAAAACCGGTATTGGTTTTGGAGCGGAAGTTAAGAGCAAAGAACAAACTAAGAGTTTTGGTGAAACCTTGCACGACGTAGAACCAGAAGATTTGGTTCGTTACGGTTTGATTCCAGAGTTCGTTGGCCGTCTACCAGTGACTGCTACCTTAGAAGAGCTTGATGAAGACGCTTTGGTTCAAATCCTAATGGAGCCAAAAAATTCGTTGGTTAAGCAGTACGCTAAATTGTTCGAGTTAGAAAACGTTGAACTGGATTTCAGGGAAGAAGCTTTGCGAGCTATCGCTCAAAAAGCGATGCAGCGTAAAACCGGTGCTCGTGGTTTGAGATCGATTCTTGAATCGACATTGCTTGAAACCATGTACGATGTTCCTTCACAAGATAACGTATCGAAAGTGGTGATCGATGAGGCATCAATCACAGGCGAAGGCAAGCCGCTGATTATGTATGAGAGTAGTGACAAACAATCAAACGAATCTAGCTAACTATAACAAGAGCGGGTTTACCCGCTCTTATTTTTCTACGCTCCCGAAAAACGCATCCGAAAAACAACCCCAAGTAATATGAGACGTCGTTATGTCTGACGAAAATAAAAGAGAAAACGTAAATTTTGATCTTCCATTGTTACCACTAAGAAATGTAGTGGTATATCCGCATATGGTGCTTCCGCTATTTGTTGGTAGGGAGAAATCTATTGCTGCGCTAGAACAAGCTATGGTTCGGGATAAGCAAATCCTTTTAGTGTCTCAACGAGAAGAAGACGATAACGAACCGACCCAAGACAGCTTGCATAGAATGGGCACGGTCTCAAATATATTACAATTACTTAAGCTGCCTGACGGTACGGTTAAGGTATTGGTTGAAGGTGTTTATCGTGCGGATCTCATTAACTTCAATAGCGAAGGTGATTATTTACGTGCGGATGTAGAAAGAGTGGACCCGCCTGCCATCGAAAAAACTGACGAAGACGCTATTTTCTCTGAGCTCATGCAGCAATTTGAACAATATTCAAAAGTCGCGAAAAAGATACCTCCAGAAGTTCAAAACTCTATATCAAGCATCGAAGAGCTTGGTCGTCTAATGGATACCATGGCGGTTCATCTTCCGCTTAAACTCGAAGACAAACAGTATATGTTAGAAACAGTAGGCTTGTTGGATCGTTCTGAGCTTTTACTTGATTTAATGCGTGGCGAACTGGATTTGCAGCAGGTCGATAAAAAAGTGCGTGGCCGCGTTAAAAAGCAAATGGAAAAAAGCCAGCGCGAGTACTATTTGAATGAGCAAATGAAAGCTATTCAAAAAGAACTCGGTGATATGGATGAGGGTGGTAGCGAACTCGACCAGCTCGAAGAAAAAATTAACAATGCTGGCATGAGCAAAGAAGCGCTCGAAAAAGCCAACGGCGAACTAAACAAATTAAAAATGATGTCGCCAATGTCAGCAGAGGCGACGGTTGTTCGTGGCTATCTTGACTGGATGGTTAACGTACCTTGGAAATCAAAGTCCAAAGTAAAACGCGATTTAGCCAAAGCTCAGGATATTCTTGATCAAGACCACTTTGGTTTAGAAGAAGTTAAAGACCGTATTATTGAATACTTAGCTGTTCAGAACCGAGTTAAAAAGCTTAAAGGCCCTGTGCTTTGTTTGGTAGGGCCTCCGGGTGTGGGTAAAACTTCACTAGGTCGATCAATCGCTCGAGCCACAGGTCGTGAATACGTGAGAATGGCACTAGGTGGTGTTAGAGATGAATCCGAGATTCGCGGCCACCGTCGGACCTATATTGGCGCAATGCCTGGTAAGATTTTACAGAAGCTATCTAAGGTAGGCGTCAACAACCCATTATTCTTACTCGATGAAATCGACAAGATGGGTACCGATATGCGTGGTGATCCAGCGTCCGCTTTGTTAGAGGTCTTGGACCCAGAGCAAAATAACAGTTTTAATGATCATTATCTTGAGCTTGATTACGACCTTTCGGATGTAATGTTTATTTGTACTTCTAACTCAATGGATATTCCCGCGCCATTATTGGATCGTATGGAAGTTATTCGCCTTCCTGGCTATACCGAGGACGAAAAGACCGCCATCGCTAATCAATACCTGCTTCCTAAGCAAATTAAGAGTAACGGTTTGAAAGCCGAAGAGATCGACGTGGATGAGTCTGCTGTTCGGGACCTGATACGTTACTATACTCGGGAGGCTGGTGTTAGAAGCTTAGAGCGCGAAATCGCCAAACTTTGCCGAAAAGTGGTTAAAGAGAAGGTCTTAATAGAGAGTAAAAATAAAAAATCGGGTAAAAACAGAGACTTGGTCAAGATTGATGCAGATGATCTGGAAAAATACAGCGGGGTTAGAAAGACCAATTACGGCAAGGCCGAGGAAGAGGATCAAATTGGCCAAGTAACTGGATTGGCTTGGACCTCTGTTGGCGGAGAGCTGCTGAACATTGAAGCTGTGTCTATCCCCGGTAAGGGTCAAATCATTAAGACCGGTAGTCTCGGAGATGTTATGCAGGAGTCGATTCAGGCGGCTATGACGGTCGTTAGAAGTCGGTCTGCTGCACTGGGTGTTCCTCGTAGTACCCATGAAAAGACGGATATCCACGTTCATATGCCTGAAGGTGCGACTCCTAAAGATGGGCCAAGTGCTGGTATCGGTATGTGTACCGCGGTTGTGTCTGTTTTGACAGGTATTCCAGTCAAAGCAGAAGTAGCCATGACAGGTGAAATTACTTTGAGGGGGCAAGTGTTGCCAATTGGAGGCTTGAAGGAAAAGTTATTAGCTGCTCATCGAGGTGGTATTAAAACTGTAATTATCCCTGATGAGAACCAAAGGGACCTGAAAGAAATCCCTGAGAACATTAAAGAGAATCTAAATATCGTTCCTGTTAAGTGGATTGATGAAGTTCTAGAAATCGCTCTTACCAAGATGCCAACTCCTATTGATGATGAAGCTTTAGAGGAGGCTGCTGCGGATAAAAAGGGTAGTGATAAAGCGAGATTAAGTACTCATTGAGTATTTATTGCCCCCCTCAAATAAGGGAGTGATTTTATTAAAAATGGGACTATTTTTGATCGAATGTTAATTATAGCCCCAAAAAACGTAAAAATGCCCTGAAACGCAGGTATAACAAGGGTTTTTTCTTGACACTTAATGAAATTCGTTGGTATAAAGATTCCGGTTTTAGGGAAAGCAGCAGGCACAGATTTGCGACTTGTCGGAACGAGTACTGTTAATTCTAAAAAAATAAAACTTACAACTTGATTAACATTTTCATATTGAAAAATTCATTGTGAATACGAAGTTAGCTTGGCACTGGTGGCCGGTGGTTTTTTTACCCATCGATCCAGGGGACGGTTAAATAAATTTAAACGATTTCTATTTTAATTTAAGGGGAATGACGTGAATAAGTCAGAACTTATTGATTCAATTGCAGCATCATCAGATATTTCAAAAGCAGCAGCAGGTCGTGCTCTAGACGCAGCTCTAGACTCAATTACTGATGCACTCAAAAAAGGAGACCAAGTAGTGTTAGTGGGTTTCGGTACTTTCCAAGTCAAAGATCGCGCTGCTCGTACTGGTCGCAATCCTCAAACTGGGGAAACTATCCAAATTAAAGCGGCTAAAGTGCCAGGCTTTAAAGCAGGTAAAGCACTTAAAGACGCGGTTAACTAAATCATAGTTGGCTTTTAAAAAAGCGCGGTTTTCCGCGCTTTTTTTTTGATCGGGTCTTTTTGCATCAATCTGAGCAGATAAGACAGATAAACTTTTAGAATTTTTAATTTAGCATAGTTAAAGGTATTTTATGTTAGCTTTTATGCGACAAGCTCTAAAGGGCTGGGCGGGTAAGCTCCTCATTGGTCTATTTATTTTACCCTTCTTGTTTATTGGCGCGGAATCTTTATTTACCGTTATAAGCTCAGATGGCCCTCTTGAAATTAATGGCGAATCTATTAGTGAGCAAGAGTTAGCTCGAGCGATAGAGATCACTAAACAGAATTATGCTCAGCGCCTAGGTCCAGATTTTGATTTGAACAATCTTCCAGACGGCCTGATTAAAGAGGCTTCTGTAAATCAATTGATTGAGCAAAAACTTAGTGAGCAATATGCTGAAGAGAATAACCTAGATATTTCTTTTGAAGACATCAGTAAAATTATCCGGGAGCTTCCCTATTTTTTGGATGATAGTGGTCAATTTTCTCAAGAAGTTTTTGAAACAGTGGCTGCCCAGCAAGGTATGAGTACAAAGGCAATGCTTGAACTGATAAAAAGCGATGTCAGCTTGAACCAGCCTCGTCAAGCGATTGCTTTGTCAGCCTTTTCTTTAGAAAAAGAAGTTTTATTGAATAAGCTGATTGAAAATCAGAAAAGAAGTTTTTCTTACCTTTCTCTGAAGCTTGAAGATTACCTAAAAGATATTCAGCCGAGTGATGAAGAGGTTTCGAGCTATTACCAAGAAAATATAGCTCAGTTTATGACTGACGAAAGCGTTAAAGTAGAGTACCTAGAGTTTAAACTTTCGGATTTTTCAGACCAGGTAACAGTGAGTGAAGATGATCAACGGGCTCAGTTTGAAGTAGAGAAAGCTCAACGTGAAGAAAGTTTAAAAAGGCGGGCGTCTCATATTTTAATTGCGCTTGATGAGCTTAGCGAAGACGAGGCTTTGGATAAAATTGAAGAAATTCAAACCAAATTGGAGTCCGGTTCTAATTTTGAAGCTTTGGCAAAGGAGTTTTCTCAAGATCCAGGGTCAGCTGCTCAGGGTGGTGACCTTGGTTTTACCGGGAAAGGTGACTTCGATCCGGACTTTGAAGAGGCTTTGTTTGAGCTTGAACTTGGTCAAGTGTCTGAGCCGGTTTTAACCGAATTTGGATACCACCTAATTAAACTGAATGATATTGAATCAGCGGAAGAATTTATTTTCGACAAAGAGAAGTCGCGAATAAAGGCTGACCTTTCTACTCTCGCGCTAGAAGATATCTATCAGGAAAAGATAGCAATAGCTGAAGAAAGCCTATTTGAGGATACTGATCTTGATGGTGCAGCGACCTCAACTGGTTTAGAAATAAAGGTAAGCCAAGTTTTTACTAAGCGTTCTGGCTCCGGGATCGCGGGCAACGCAGAAGTTAGGAAGCTAGCCTTTAGTGATGAGGTTCTTAATCAGGGGCTAAATAGTAGCATCGTTGAACTAGCCGCAGGACACGCTGTTGCTTTAAGACTTCTTGAACACCAGAAGCCAGAAGAGCAACCCCTAAGCGAGGTCAAAGAAGGAATAGTCACTATCCTCAAGAACAAGGGTGCTAACGATAAAATGACACAGCAAAAAGATGATATTCTTGTAGCTCTGGAATCGGAGGAAGGAGCATCTGGGCTGCTGAAGTCCTTGGGACTAAAGTGGGTGGAAGAAGATGACGCAAGTCGATCACAAGCTGGTATTCCAGCAGAAATTCTTAGAGAGGTGTTTAAAATGCCTCGGCCTAGTGAATCGAAAAGATCTATATCTGATACTCGCTTTACAGGTCGTGATATTGCAATTATTGAGTTAAAAGAAGTGATTGATGCTACTGAGATTGAGAGTAAGCAATTGAATCAGGCACAAAACCTTGCTGAGCAACAAGCTGGAGGCTTGGCTTGGCAGATGCATCTTAATCAGTTGAAAAGAGATGCAGAAATAGTTCATCGAAAGAGTGAAGAATAAGACTTAAGTGATAGTCTATTTTAAAAAACGGGCCATCGGCCCGTTTTTTATTTAGCGATGGTTAAGCGTTAAGCTCTTTGGTTAAAGCGACGCCCAATCAACGCAGCGGTGATATTGGTCTTTTGTATATCGACTGCGCCACCAGCAATTCCCCATCCCCATGCGTCTCTCAGTCTTCTTTCCATAGAGTATTCTTTTGAGTATCCATAAGCGCCCATTAATTGCACAGCATTTCCTGCGACTTCTCGCGCAATTTCATTCGCAAAACACTTAGCTAGCGAAGAATCTTTGACGGATGGTAGACCACTCTCAGAGTTAACAGCGGCTTTATGAATAAGAAGACGAGAAGCTTCCACTCGCATGGCCATTTCTGCAATCTTTAGCTGCACAGCTTGAAAATCTACAATGGGTTTGCCAAATTGCTCGCGTTCCTGAACGTAGGGGAGTAGATCTTCCAAAGCCCCAGAGGCTTGTCCTAGTGCCATAGTGGCGTTTCCGCAGCGCTCTAGGTCAAACGCTTCCATTAACTTAGAAAAGCCACCTGCGGGAACAATAATATTTTCAGTGGGAACTTCGACATTATCAAAATAGATATCTGCAGAAGGAACGCCTCTAAAGCCCATTAATTGTTCTTGAGAACCAAAGCTAAGTCCTTCGCTGCCTTTTTCAACAAATACAGCTCCAATACCTTTTGCACCAGGGTCATCAGACATTCTGCTATAGACAACATATCCGTTCGCATGACCGCCACCAGAACACCATCGTTTAGTACCATTTACCAAAACAGTTTCACCCTTTATCTCGGCCTTGGTCGATAAATCGGTCAGCGCTGAGCCTGCACCAGGCTCTGACATTGACACGGCGCATACAAACTCGCCAGCACATACTTTTGGGATAACCTTTTGTTTGAGTGCTTCAGTACCAAAGTTTTGAATTGCTTTAACTGGCCCAACACAAGATTCAAATACCGGAAAAGCCACCGCCGAAGAAATTTTTGCGAATTCTTCGAGTACCAATAACGCCTCGAGATTACCTAATCCCAAGCCACCATATTCCGAAGGAACATTTACGCCTAAGAATCCAAGCTTTGCATATTCCTTAAGTAGATCCTCCGAGGGAGGTTTTGCTTGCTCCTCGAGCTCTTTAGCGATTTCTTTTAGTTCGCTTTGCGCAAATTTTCGAGCTGCGTCTTGTAAGTCCCGCTGATCATCGCTTAATTCAAAGTTCATGGTATCTCCCAGTGAAAATATGCTAACTTTTATCGCCAACAATAGAAGGCAAAATAATTCGATTAAGACTGCCGTAGAATGTATCGTAAGGTGTACGAAATATCCAAGTTTTATTAGGTGAACGGGGACAGGCTTAAAGCTTGTCACTATTACGGTGTTAAAGGTTTGTTTGAAATGAAATTAAACAGAAATATACAAGGTTTGTGGTTTCTGCTGTTTCCTTGTCTATTATTCAGTAGTGTATTTGTGTCTTGGCATGCTCTGTCCAAGGTTAATTTTCTCTATAACTTTTGGTACGAAAATACGCAGTTAGAATCGTTTATTGACCATTACGCGCCCTTGAATCGCTATAAGGATCAGTTTGAAAATACCGATCAGGTTGAAAGGGTAAGATTGTTTGCTGAAATAGTAGCTTCCATAAATAAAGGAGGGCAAGGTTTAGGTGAAATTTCTTATCGAAATCCACAAGGTGAACTGATAGATAGTCTGCTAAGGCAGTCAGAAGTTGAGCACCTCGAGTACGTGGCAAATTTGATTAGTTTTTTAAACTATCTAGGCTCGACTTCAATTTTTTTAAGCCTGTCATGTTTAGGTCTGCTGATTTTTTTTAAAGTGGCAAGTCCTGTTCTTAAAAAAACTCTAGGAATTTATGCTTTGATTGTTTTTCTTTTGTTTTTGATCGTAATGGTTGTAGGCCCCCTCAATGTCTTTGTCTTTTTGCATGAGTTGGCTTTTCCTAAAGGTCACCAATGGTTTTTCTATTATCAAGATTCTTTGATGACAACGTTGATGATGGCTCCAGACCTATTTGCTTACTTTGCAGCGGTTTGGGTAGGCTTGAGTATTCTTTTTTTTGTAACCCTAGTGCTTTCCATCGAGCGAATATTTCAGCAGTTTGCGAAATAAGTTAACTGTCAGCGTGAAAAAATAGATATAAGTCCTGTAACGCTTGGGGTAGCTGCAAAATCAAGTTTTGTAGTAGTGTTGACTGTTCTCGTATCGCTTCCAAATCTGACTCTTCCAACTCGTCAATACACACGAGAAAAGGGAGTAGCATTTCGGCGACTAATTCCTCATCCTGCTTATACCAGCTGTCTTCATCGAGCAGGTGAGCTTCAAAGAAACCAAGTGTCCAATCGGCTAAAGATTCAGAAATATCATCATCTTCCAGTTGTAATGAGCAGGGTAGCAGCAAGGTATCTGAGGAGAATAAGCTTTTCTCTATATGCTGAAGTAATTCAAGTATTAGGGTCTTTAGAGACTCCTCAATTTTTTGATCGGATTCTTTTTCACCAAAAAGGACTAGATTAACTGTTTCTAGCTTGGAGCATTGAGAGGGCCCAGAACAAAGTGCACTAAGAAAGCCGTGGGCTTCACCGAAGGAAAGCGAATCGGGATAATTTTCGCTTGCCAGTAGTTCAGTTAGTTCAAGCTGCTGCTGTTTAGAAAAAGGCATAAATGATCTCTTGGTTACTCACCCTATTGGGTTACAATTGCGTTATGGATTATCCCACTTTATTAAAGCCCTCAATATTATCGCAGCTAAACCTGCTATTTAACAATTTCTTAGCCAGGCAATGAGTAAAAAAAATAATAGCAAACAGAAAGAAAGCGAAAATCCAAACAGCCTAAAAGGTTGGCTTGCTGCTTTGGCGCTAAGACTGGCCGGCAAAATCCCCCTTGCTGTTTCCCAGCGCCTTGGAGTAGCACTGGGCTCGCTGATGCTTCTAGCGAACACTCGTGAAGTTAAGATTGCTCGTAGAAATCTAGAGCTTTGTTTTCCAGAGCTGGGTGTCGATGAGCGAGTTGCTCTGCTTAAACAAAGTTTTCTCCATTCAGGTATGCAAGCTTTTGAGATCGCTTATCTATGGCATGCGCCGGCAAAAGGCTCCCTAGATTTAGTTGAATCTGTAGTGGGTGAGGAACACTTACGCGAGATTCTCAGTAATAAGAATGGACTGCTGCTGATTCTTCCACATCTTGGCAATTGGGAGGTTGTTAATGCTTTCATTCTTCAACGAATGAAAGGCATAGCGATGTATACACCCGCTAGACTACCTGAGGTAGATAAAATCATGCGTCACGGCAGGGAAAAAACGGGTTTAGAACTTGCAGAGGCAAACAAAAAGGGCGTGGTTAAGTTACTCAAAACATTAAATGCTGGCGGAAACCTCTTTATTCTCCCAGATCAAGAACCAGATAGAAGCGGAGGGGCGTTTGCTCCATTCTTTGGGCGCCAAGCTTTAACAATGACCCTTATTAGTAAAATGTTGTCAAAGAGTCAGGCAAGCCCGCTGCTTGCCTATGCTCAGCGTTTGGGGCCAGGAAAGGGCTTCAGAATAGTCTTTCGAACTTTACCTGAAGGTATTCGTGATGAGGATCTGGAGTGTTCTTTAACTGCGTTGAATCAAGGTGTCGAAGATTTAGTCCGTGAAAGCCCAGAGCAGTATATGTGGGGTTACAAGCGTTTTAGACGCAGGCCAAAAGGTGATGAAAAGCTTTATAAAGACTTGAGATAAAGCTTTTTAAGTTTTCTACAGGCAAAAAAAAGCCTCGCTAAAGGAGAGGGAAAGCGAGGCTGTTATAAGGTTAGAACCATGCTAACCACAGAGTATTTTCAAATCAGCTTTTAAATAAATAAAAGCAACATAACTTGGTACATATAGTATCAAAGTTATTTTGTATTACAAGCTCATTGGTACTTAAAGTAACGATACTTATCTTTTGGGTGTCGTAAAATGTACCAATCTGACTCGACCTTTTAGTGAGCTTTATAAAAGTCTTTAAAATACAATGATTTAACATTGGTTAGAAACGTGTGTTTGGCTTAAAGCCCTAATTTTAAACCATGCATTTCAATAAGTAACACTATTCTTGTACAACAAAAATGTGATTTGATTCACATGCGATAACTTAATCAGACATGTCTTGTCTTAAATTCACTTGATTTAAACGCCTGTTTGAATCATATTTGGCGCCTGTTTTGGCCAAGACATCGGTCAAAAATGGGCCCTTTTACTAGGGGAGCTAATAAGCCTTAAATTGAAAAGAGGATGAAACATGTCAGAACAAGCCGCTTTATTTGACCTGACCTTGACCGAAGAGCAGCGCATTACTCGCGAGTCAATGCAGAGATTTGCAGAATCAGAACTTAAAACCATTAGCCGGGATGCTGATGAGGCAGGAGAAACACCAGAAGGTCTATTAGACAAGACAGCCGAGTTAGGCCTTAGCTTAATGCCAATCCCAGAAGCATTTGGTGGCGCAGGCATGCCTCGCTCTCCAATTTCTAACGTCCTAAATGCTGAAGATCTAGGTAAGGGCGATCTGTCTATCGCTCTAGCAGCATTAACCCCGCTTGCTTTTATTAACACCGTATTAGATAACGGCACCGAATCTCAACAAGAGAAGTATTTGACTCCCTTAGCAGATGAAAAGTTTAAGGCGGCTACTATCGCTCTTATGGAGCCTAAAGCGACATTTGAACCCAGCGAGCCAGAAACAACAGCAGCGAAGTCAGGTGATGGATACACACTTAATGGTGTGAAAAGCAATGTGATCCTAGCATCTGAAGCTGAGTTTATTCTTGTGATTGCTCAAGAAGAAGGTGCTGGCGTCGGTGCTTACGTTGTTGAAAAAGGTGCTGCGGGTATGGGCATCGAAAGCAAAAAGAATATGGGCCTGCGTCCCGTTGAAACTGCAACAGTTACTCTAGAGAACGTTACGGTTGCTGCAGATGCGAAGTTAGAAGGGGCAGAGGGTGGTTTTGACCTTGATCGTTTGATCTCTTTGTCGCGTTTGGGTGTGGGTGCACTCGCGGTGGGTTGTGCCGAAGCTATGCTTGAGTACACCGTTGAGTACGCTAACGAGCGTGTTGCTTTTGGTGAGCCGATTGCTTATCGCCAATCTGTTGCTTTCATGATCGCTAACATCGCTATTGAATTAGAAGCAATGCGTTTAATGATTTGGAAAGCGGCTTCTCGTGCAGAACAAGGCTTGGACTTTCATCGTGACGCTTATCTTGCGTATGTTTTGTGCGCGGAGAAGTCGATGGAAATTGGAAACAACGGAGTACAAGTATTAGGTGGTCACGGCTTTACTCGAGAGCATCCTTGTGAACTTTGGTACAGAAATTTACGCGCTGTAGGAATCTTAGAAGGTTGTGCAACTGTTTAGTGCAGTTAGGCAACGTTTAACAAACATACCGTTACACAACGACAAAAGATTTAGAGGAAGACAAGATGATTAATTTAGAACTTTCTGAAGGTTTAAAAAACATGGACCAGCTAACCAAGGGCTTAGCTGAAGGTTTTTTACGTCCAATTTCTAGAAAATATGATGAGAACGAGCACGCAGATATTCCAGAGCTAGAGCAGTTGGCTGGACTTATGGGTGGTGGCGCAAAAAAAGATAAAAAAGAAGATTCGGAGGACTCCGGTGATGGTGGCGACGTAATGTCTTCGTTTTTATCGAATGACGACGGATCAACTGGCATTAAAAACGGTGGTCAGATGACTTCTATTGTTACCGTCGGAAATGTCGCGTGGGGTTGCAATGGCCTAATGTTGGCGCTCCCAGGAGCTGGTCTTGGTAATGCAGCGATCCAATCAGTGGCTACCCCCGAACAAAAAGCGCGTTTTGGTAAAGTATATGCCGGTATGGCAATTACTGAGCCGGGAACTGGATCGGATTCTTCGGGCGTATCAACTACCGCAGAGCTAGACGGTGATGAGTGGGTACTTAATGGTGAGAAAATCTTCGTAACTGCTGGTAAGCGCTGTAATACTGTAGTGGTTTGGGCCACCTTGGATAAGAGTAAGGGTAAAGCTGCGATTAAATCTTTTGTGGTTCCGAAGGGCACACCGGGTATGGAGCTTGTTCGCCTCGAAAAGAAATTAGGTATTAGAGCATCTGATACTGCAGCTTTTCGTTTTGAAAACTGCCGTATCCCTAAAGATAATATTCTAGGTAGTGCAGAAGTAGCAGATACAGAAGAAGCTCGTAAAAAAGCTTTCGGAGGTGTAATGCAGACCTTCGACAACACTCGTCCGATGGTAGCTGCTATGGGTTTTGGTGTTGGTAAAGCATCGATAGACTTGTCGAAAGAGTTGCTTGAGAAAGAGGGTGTGGAGTTTGATTATAAAAAACGCCCTTATAATAACTCTGCGGTTCAAACTGAGATGTACAGAATGGAGGCTGATATAGAAGCTTCTCGTTTGCTTGCATTAAAAGCAGCTTGGATGGCTGATAACAAAATGCCTAACTCAAAAGAAGCGTCTATGTCTAAAGCAAAAGCTGGACGTAGCGGCAGTTATGCCAGCCTTAAAGCGGTAGAGCTTTGTCAGTCTCTTGGTTACAGCACCGACCATCTATTAGAGAAATTTGCACGTGATTCGAAGATTAATGATATCTACGAAGGTACACAGCAAATTCAACAATTGATTGTTGCGCGTAACGTACTTGGTCTATCTTCTAAAGAATTGAAGTAATACCAATTGTTTGAGCAATAAAGCTTTCCTCTGTGAGGCGAAGCTTTTAAACTTAAAAAGGCTGACTTGTTCAGCCTTTTTTTTTTGTTTCGGCACTTTTTAAGTATAGACTCATGACTAATATCGCCTTGATTTTGCAATACGATGGCTTTGGCTATCACGGGTGGCAATATCAAAATGAACAGACCCCTACGGTTCAGTTAGAGCTTGAACGAGCTCTGCAAAAAATTGCAGGTGGGGAGGCGATTAAAGTCCAGTGCGCTGGGCGAACCGATACCCAAGTCCACGCTAACGCACAGGTGGTTAATTTTACTTCGCCGGTCGAGCGAGAATTAAAAGCTTGGACCGAGGGTGCAAATACCTTGTTGCCAAAAGATATTGCTATTCAACATGCACAGGTGGTTCCCGAGGACTTTCACGCTCGATTTAGCGCAACTAGTCGCCGATATCGTTATTTCATAGCGAATACTCAACAGCGACCAGCCTTAGGCTCCAGAACCTTGACCTGGCATCGTTATTACTTAGACGAGAGCAAGATGCATCAGGCGGCTCAATATCTTTTGGGTGAAAATGATTTTCAGTCCTTTCGAGGTTCAGGCTGTCAGTCCAGCACCTCATTTAGAAATGTCCATGAAATCAATGTGGAGCGTCGAGGAGAGTTTGTTCAAATCGACATAGAGGCGAATGCCTTTTTGTTGCATATGGTCAGGAATATCGTTGGTGTGTTACTGGAAATCGGAGAAGGGCATAAGCCTCCTGAGTGGTGCCTGGAGCTCTTAGAGGTAAAAGATCGAACCAAAGCCGGGGTAACGGCTGCCCCTAATGGTCTGCATCTAGTTAAAGTTGAATACCCTAAGCACTTTGAGTTGCCGGTTCTGGCTTATCCTCAGGTCTAAGCTTATTTTCTGTAGGCCAGGTATCTGCTAGAATTGGCGCAGATTTAATTGATCTGAGCGACTTTTCCAAACGTATCAATTGGTAGGCTTGAGTGATAGGCATGGGAGTCCACTTCTTTTCTCGAGCGATAGTGCAAATTGCCTATAGCTAAGTACTTTAAACTCTTATGAACAAACGAACCCGCATCAAAATCTGTGGCTTGAGCTCAGTTGAGCAAGCTTTGGTCGCCGCTGAGGGTGGCGCGGATGCGATCGGCTTGGTTTTCTTTGAGAAAAGTCCTCGGGCTATTGATGTTTCGGTAGCGCAGGAGGTTTGTTTAGCCCTGCCGGCTTTTGTGAATCGGGTGGCATTGTTTGTAGATCCATCAGAGCAAGAGGTGAAGAACGTATTGGCGCGTGTTCAAGTCGATACTTTACAGTTTCATGGTCATGAAAGTCCCGAATTCTGCGAGAGCTTTGGCTCGCCATACCTAAAAGCATTGTCAATTGAAGAGATTGCTAAAGGTGATGACTATAAAAGTGCCAGTGCCTTACTGATTGATAATTATGACCCGGTAAGCATTGGTGGGACCGGTGAAAGTTTTGATTGGAGTTTATTGCCACAAGATCTTGCTCAAAAAGTCATTCTGGCGGGTGGACTAGACGCCACTAATGTTGCACGAGCAGTTACTCAATTAAAGCCTTATGGGGTCGACGTCAGTAGTGGTGTGGAAGAGTTAGATATTGATGGGAATACCATCAAAGGGAAAAAAGATTTAAAACGTATCGCGGAGTTTATTGCTGCGGTGCAAGATGCGGATGCATCAAATAGATAATGATTGTTAATAAAGAGAAAGCTTGTGAGTAAAATAAATTTTAAGGATTTTCCGGACGACAAAGGCCACTTTGATATCTACGGCGGGCGTTTTGTTTCTGAAACTCTGAGTGCTGCCCTAGATGAGCTGGATCAGTTATTTAATAAACTTCGTAACGACGAGAGTTTTTTAGCTGACTTTGATAAAGATCTTGCTCATTACGTCGGTAGACCGTCACCCTTATATTATGCTGAACGCTGGACTCGAGAATTGGGTGGCGCGAAGATTTATCTCAAGCGCGAAGACTTAAATCACACCGGTGCGCATAAAATTAACAACACCATTGGCCAGGCGTTATTAGCTAAACATATGGGCAAGACCCGAGTGATTGCCGAAACCGGTGCGGGTCAGCATGGTGTGGCTTCGGCGACGGTTGCCGCTCGTTTAGGTTTAGAATGCCATGTGTTTATGGGACAAGACGATATTGAGCGGCAAGCGCTTAATGTTTATAGAATGAAGTTGTTAGGGGCGAACGTAGTGCCTGTTAAATCAGGTTCGCGCACCTTGAAAGACGCAATGAACGAGGCGATGAGAGACTGGGTCACTAATGTCGATAACACCTATTACATTATCGGAACTGCCGCAGGACCTCATCCGTATCCAGAACTCGTTAGAGAGTTTCAATCGGTGATTGGACGTGAAGCTCGACGACAGATACTAGAGCAGCAAGATACTCTACCTGATGCTTTGGTAGCCTGTGTGGGGGGAGGGTCGAATGCTATTGGACTGTTTCATCCTTTCTTGGATGATGAGTCCGTTCAAATGTACGGCGTAGAAGCGGGTGGGCACGGTTTAGAGAGTGGTAAACATGCTGCACGGATTAGTGCCGGTTTGAAAGGAGTATTACACGGTAATCGTACTTATCTTATGTCTGACGAGAATGGCCAGGTGATCGAAAGTCATTCTGTTTCAGCGGGCCTAGATTATCCTGGCGTCGGGCCTGAACATGCATGGTTAAGTGATATTGGTCGCGCAAAATATGTATACGCAACTGACGACGAAGCCCTGGAGGCATTTAGAATGCTCAACAAAGTAGAAGGCATTATGCCGGCTTTGGAGTCCAGTCATGCGATTGCCTATGCTAACAAGCTCGCTGCAGATATGAGACCTGATCAATCCATTATCGTGAATTTGTCTGGTCGCGGAGATAAAGACATTCATACCATCGCCAGCTTAGATGGCATTCAAATTTAAGCCTGTTCAAGATAGGTCGAAGTAGAGGGAAAAGTAGAGGGAAAAGAATGAGCCGTTTAAGTAGCTGCTACGAAAAACTAAGAGCTGAAAATAAAAAGGCACTCGTGCCTTATATCGTTGTGGGTGACCCAGATATAGAAACTTCGCTCGAACTTATGCACGCCATGGTAAAAGCGGGGGCGAATATTATTGAGTTGGGCGTTCCTTTTTCAGACCCGATGGCAGAAGGTCCGAGTATTCAGCTAGCCCATGAGCGTGCCCTTAAGCACAATACCTCGTTAAAAGATGTATTGACGCTTGTTAAAAAATTTAGAGAGAAGGATCAGGATACTCCAGTGTTGTTGATGGGTTATCTAAATCCTTATGAAATATTTGGTTACGATGCTCTTGCTGTTGCAGCCAACAATGCAGGGGTCGATGCTTTTCTTGTGGTGGATTTGCCGCCGGAGGAAGCAGCAGATTTTAAGGCTGCCTGTTCAGCCTTTGAAATAGATCTAATCTTTTTGATAGCGCCGACGACTACCCAGGCACGTATGCAAGCTATTAATGCCCAAGCCAGTGGTTTTATCTATTATGTCTCTTTAAAGGGGGTCACAGGTGCGGGGCACATTGACCTCGAAGAGGTGGAGAATAAAGTCTCTGAGATTAAAGGTATTTGTGAATTGCCCGTGAATGTTGGCTTTGGTATAAAAGATGCAGATTCGGCTGCTCAACTTTCTAACGTGGCTGATGGAGTTATTGTTGGAAGCAAACTGGTTGATCAATGTGTAAAAGGTGATCGCGAGATAATCATTAAATCCATCACCGATATACTCAAAGACATGCGCCAAGCAATCGATAGCGCTAACTAGTTTAATATCGAAGGTGCGATAGCTTTGAATATTGCTCAATGGCTTTCACAAATAGAATCTTTTCATCCCGAGGAGATTGAATTAGGACTGGATCGAATCGCACAGGTGGCAAGAGAACTGGCTTGCCTTGATTTTGATTGCCCTGTTGTGAGTGTCGCAGGAACTAACGGTAAAGGATCTACGGTTAAAGCTCTGAGTGAAATTGCTCAGGTGAAAGGGCTACAAGTCGGTGTCTACACTTCTCCTCATCTAGTTCGATTTAACGAACGTATTTCTGTCAATGGGTTTTTAGCTTCAGATGCGGATATAGTGGCCGCCTTCGAAATGGTGGAAAGTACCCGGCGAAAGCTTGGGTCGATAGCGCTCAGCTTTTTTGAATTTACCACTTTAGCCGCACTGCTTATATTTAAGCAAAGTAAGCTCGATTTAGTGGTTTTAGAAGTCGGCCTTGGTGGTCGGCTTGACGCAGTAAATATTGTTGATGCAGATATTTCAATCATCACAAATATAGGTATCGATCACGAAGCGTGGCTGGGTAATAGTCGAGAGCTCATAGCGGTAGAGAAAGCGGGTGTGGCCAGAGCAGGGAGATACTGTTTAGTCGGTGATTCGTCGCCACCTGAAAGCTTGCTCGAAACTTTAGAATCACTAGGTGCCCAAAGCTTATTTGTAAATCGGGATTTTATTTACTGCGAAAGAGAAGGCAATCTTGAGCTGACTAGCCTAGCGACTAATTCAGAGCAAGTAGCGTCTATTTCAGTAGAGAAAGTTAAAATCGCTAAGGAAAGCTTGGTATTGGCGATTATGGTATTTCATTTGCTAGGAAAACCAGTGAGCTCAAAATTACTAGAGAGCATCCTTCCTAGAATAAATCTACCTGGACGATTTCAGGTGATACAAACTGATGGGTCAGGATTGATTGTTCTTGACCTTTGCCACAACCCACATGGAGCTCATTTTTTAAGTCAGCAATTGAAGCAACTCTTGTCGGATAATAAGGTCAATAAGGTGAGCGCGATTTTTGGCGCCATGGCCGACAAGGACATTCGGGGAATAGTCGAGGTTTTAATTGAGGATGTGGACGAGTGGTTGATTTGCGAACTAGACACCCCCCGAGCAGCCAGAATGTTAGAGCTTGAACAAAGCATTCTTAAGGTAGATGAAGAGGCAAATATAAGCGCCATTAAAGGTGTTGAATCCGCCCTAAAATCTTACCTTGACCTAGCCAATGATGATCATTGCCTTTTGGTGTTAGGATCATTTTTTTCTGTTGGGCCTGTCCTAGACTATCTTGAACAGGCTGCTTACATTGATTCTATTTACTGATTTAGTTTTGTTTGGAATATGGTCCGAATAGCGGTTAGAATTACACATCCAAAGCCTATAGAGAATAGATAGTAGTGAATCCTAAGTCCAAAGAGAGATTGGTTGGCAGTCTAGTGCTGATCTGCTTAGCGATTATATTTATTCCGCCATTTTATGATGGACGTAACCCCTTTGATCTAGAAGAGGAGAAGGTTCGAGTCAATTATAGCAACCCTCCTAAGTTTGCTGATGATCAAAAAACGGCCGAGAGCTTGGCTGACCTAGGCAAAGGGCGTTTAGATAAAATCGAGGCTAAAGTAAAGGCAAGCCAGCCTGAAAGCTCGCGAAGTGACCTGAGTTCCGAGAGCTTAGAAGATAATAAAACCGTACTCTCTGACTTCAGTGAAGATGCAAGAGAGCTAACGAGCCAGCTATTGTCCGATATAGCAGAAAGCTCCGAAATTGCTTCTCGCTTTACTGACAAAAAAACGGTTAAGCAAGCTTGGGCGGTTCAAGTTGGAAGTTTTAAAGAAGTGGCAAGGGCGCAACAACTTCGAGATCAACTCGTCGCTAAAAGCTATCAATCCTATATTAAAACCTTGGTCAAAGATGGTCAGCAGATATCGCGTGTATTCGCTGGAGTAAGCTTGGATAAAAGTGTAGCTGACGATATACAGAAGTCTTTGAAAAACGACTTTGATGGGCTCTCCTCGATTGTTGTTCCATATCAACCCTGATTGTTTTTAATATGTACTGCTCTTTTTTTCATCCTACCGTTTTATTGATTTAAAAATTGACTTCAAGTATGAGCACCTCTTTCAACTGGGCAGATTTTTTTATTCTAGGAGTACTCCTTGTATCGGCCTTATTTGGCCTAATGAGAGGGATGTTTAAGGAGTTGATGGCTCTTTTTACCTGGGTGTTCGCTTATATTGTAGCTCAGTCCTTTTGGCCAGCTTTGGACACTTTACTGCAGCCTACCATGAGCGATGTCCCATCGATCAGGGGGCCACTAGCATGGGGTATTCTATTTATTTGTAGTGTTTTGATCGGCAGTTTAATCCAGAGGATTGTTCTAGAGTTGGTTCGTGCAACTGGATTAAGCAGCAGCGACCGTGCTCTAGGTGGCGTATTTGGGGTAATGAGAGGAGTGGTGATTATCGTCTTACTATTGACTTTCTTACCGTTGGCTATCGATTTTAGTCGAGATAAATGGTGGCAAGAATCACAATTGATACCAGTATTTTCTGCAGTAAAAAATTCTGTCATGTTGGCTATAAATTCCTTGATTCAATTAGTGCAAGGGACCAAGCTAGGGTAAAATAAGTGTTTAATGTAAAACGGGCTAAAAGCTTGGGAGAAACAAAATGTGCGGCATAGTTGGGATCGTCGGTCACTCCAACGTCAATCAAAGCATTTATGATGCCTTAACGGTTCTTCAGCATAGGGGCCAAGATGCAGCTGGAATTGCTACTTGTCATGATGGAAGGCTATTTTTACGAAAATCTAACGGAGCGGTCAGAGACGTATTTCGATCCAGGCATATGCTGAGGCTGCAAGGCAATATGGGAATAGGGCATGTGCGCTATCCTACCGCGGGCTCTTCTAGCCCAGCTGAAGCTCAGCCTTTTTATGTTAATTCCCCCTATGGCATTACCCTAGCTCATAACGGTAATCTAACCAATACCGATGAGTTACGGAAAGGTGTTTTTAAGGCCGACTTGCGCCATATCAATACGGTTTCTGATTCAGAGGTTCTGCTGAACGTCTTTGCCCATGAGATTCATAAGCAAGGTAAGTTCGAACCGAACGAGAAAGACGTGTTTAAGGCGGTCGAGGGCGTATTTAAACGCTGCAGAGGTGCCTATGCTGTGGTGTCCATGATTATCGGTTATGGCATTGTTGGTTTTCGCGATCCTTATGGTATTCGCCCTATTATCTACGGGAAGCGGGAAACAGAGCAGGGTACCGAGTACATGATTGCTTCGGAGAGTGTCGCCTTGAGCAGCATGGGCTTTGAACCAGTTAGAGACTTGCGTCCGGGTGAGGCAATTTTCATTGAAGAGAATGGAACGGTTCATACGCGTCAATGTGTAAAAAAGGCGACTTTGAACCCATGTATTTTTGAATACGTTTATTTGGCACGTCCAGATTCTATTACTGATGGTATTCCGATTTACCAAGCACGTATGAGAATGGGTGAAAAACTTGCAGAAAAAGTGCTTAAAGAAAGGCCAGATCATGATATCGATGTGGTGATACCAATACCGGATACCAGTCGTACCTCAGCGCTTGAAATGGCTAAGGCATTAGGAGTCAATTACCGAGAAGGTTTCATTAAAAATCGTTATATTGGTAGAACTTTTATTATGCCAGGTCAAAGCCTGCGTAAAAAATCTGTGCGCCAGAAGTTAAACGCAATTGATTTAGAGTTTAGTGGAAAGAATGTGATGCTTGTTGATGACTCTATTGTTAGGGGAACGACCTGCGAGCAAATTATTCAGATGGCTCGAGATGCGGGGGCGAAGAATGTATATTTTGCATCGGCATCACCGAGTGTGAAGTACCCTAATGTTTACGGTATAGATATGCCTGCAGCAGAAGAACTTATTGCTCATGGCAGAACAACCCAAGAAATACAGGACTTAATTGGAGCTGATTGGTTAATTTATCAAGATCTAGATGATTTGATTGAATGCGTAGAAGAGCATAACAAAAAGATTGATGGTTTTGATTGTTCAGTGTTTACTGGAGAATATATCACTGGGGACGTAGATCAAAAATATCTGGACGGCCTGCAGGCTAAGAGAAACGACGCGGCGAAAAAGCAGCAGGACGATTTAGATAGCGATGAAAGTGATCTTTACGATCTTCATGCTGTTTAATAGTTAAGCCTTTAGGAAACACCATGTCTGATAGCAACAAAAACTCAAAAGCTTATCGATCAGAAACCCTTGCGGTTCGTGCGGGGCAAACTCGCTCGCCTGAAGGCGAACATAGTGAAGCGATTTTTCCTACTTCGAGTTTTGTATTCGACAGCGCCGAGCAGGCCGCTAAGCGCTTTTCAGGTGAAGAGAAGGGTAATATTTATTCGCGCTTTACTAATCCAACGGTTCGTTTCTTTGAAGAAAGATTGGCTGCGATGGAAGGGGCAGAGCGCGGAGTCGCTACCGCTTCGGGAATGTCGGCTATTTTGAGCACCTGTCTAGCTCATCTTCAAGCTGGTGATCATGTGGTATGCGCGCAACAAGTTTTTGGAACCACTGTTAATTTATTCAATAAATATCTTGGTAAATTTGGTGTTGAAACCACTTTTGTTAATTTGGTTGATAAGGAAGCTTGGGAAAGTGCAATAAAAGATTCTACGAGGATTTTGTTTATTGAAACACCAAGCAACCCTCTAGGGGAAATTGCTGATATCAATTGGTTGGCAGATTTAGCGCATAAGAATGACGCATTGCTGGTGGTTGATAATTGCTTTTGTACACCGGCACTGCAAAAACCTTTAGCCTTAGGAGCTGATATCATAGTGCATTCAGCGACTAAGTTTATCGATGGGCAGGGTCGATGCGTAGGCGGAGCAGTTCTCGGAAATGATGAGCTTATGGAAGAAGTATATGGTGTTTTAAGAACCACCGGGCAAACGCTTAGTCCTTTCAATGCCTGGGTATTCTTGAAAGGCCTTGAAACCCTTACGGTTCGTATGAAGGCTCACTGCGATAATGCAAAAAAGCTAGCTCAGTGGTTGCAAGGTCAATCCGTAGTGGAAAAGGTTCACTATTGTGGCTTACCCGAGCACCCTCAATATGAGCTTGCCAAAAGCCAGCAAGTGGATTTTGGTGCTGTGCTATCGTTCGAAGTGATGGGCGGTAAAGAAGCAGCATGGAAAGTGATTGACGCATGCGAACTGCTATCTGTAACCACTAACCTTGGAGATGCAAAGACAACGATCTCTCATCCAGCCACCACCAGTCATGGTCGTTTGAGTGATGAAGAAAGAGCGAAGGCCGGTATTAAAGATTCCTTAGTTCGCGTTTCTCTTGGTCTTGAGCATATCGCAGATATAAAAGAAGATCTTTCAACTGGTTTAGCCTTGCTGGCTTAGCTTTGCTTGGTCTGGTTTGCTTAGTGCCCCTAGAGCAATCCTTCCCAAAATTGGCGCTGCGCTGACATGGGGTCTTTCAGGGCAGAACATTGTTCTCCCAATTCCATGGTGGCCCTTTGGTTTTCATCATATGCCTGCCATTCAGGTAATTGAGAACTGCTAGGCTGGCCAGACCTTGCAAAGCTTGCCCAAGCTTCGACACATTTTTCTGATAATTCGCAAATTTTTTCCGACTCTCCTAGTAAAAGCTTTGCGAAGTTATCCTGGTAAGAACCCAAAACAAAAGGTATTTCGATAACGTGGCATGAGCCTAACTTACCATCAAGAAAGCTGGCTTCGTAGGTGAACAAATAAGAATAACATTGGGCTTGATGTTTAAGCTGCGCTTCGAGCAGACGTATGGAGGGGATTCTAAAAAAACGATCGCTTTCAATAGCGCTGAATACATCAACCGCCTTGGCTCGGCCTTCATCGTCGTAATAGCAATCGACAGCGTCTTCGGCGTGTCCAGGTACTCGACTTTTAACCACTTTAAGTAGAGAGTCTCTATCGAGATTGTTTTTATTTGGATCGCTGAGCTGTACGAAAAAATTCCATTCGTGCAAGTTAGTGCCAACCATAATAGGGATGTCTTTTGCATTGCCTGCTTCAATAGCGAGCAGTGGATCTTCGGGTAAAATATCATCGCCGATGGTGGGAAGAAATGGAAAACTACTGACTGGCAGGCGATTGGTTCTGCCTTCATTAGAAAACTTTACGTCAGGCATGTTCTCCTGTGCCTTGAGAAGTTCCTCCATGCTCAGCTCTTTCAGTTTAGAAAGCTCGTTGGGATTAATGTTTAGCGTGCCTAATAAAGTCTCTGCCACACGTTTGGCATCTTCTGGCAGGGTAGTCATATGAGCGCCACCACTTTGAACAATGGCCTTATTAAATAAGCCTTTTGCTTTGGGACTTCCGAGTAGGCAAGAGACTCCCATACCCCCTGCAGATTCTCCAAATACAGTAATGTTGTCTGGATCGCCGCCGAAAACTTCAATATTGTCTTTTACCCATTCTAAAGCAGCAATCATATCGCTAAGTCCGATATTACTATCGAAAGACTGTTCCGCGTGATTAACTAAACCAGAAAAGTTAACAAAGCCCATAACGCCTAAACGATAATTAATGGTCACTAAGACTGTGTCTTGGTCTAAGGGAAGACTTCCCTCTAAGTATAGACTTTGCTCCCCAGAGCCAGTGGTAAAACTGCCACCATGAATCCAAAACATAACGGGTCGCTTTTTACTATCAGCGGACGGCGTCGCAATATTTAAATGTAGACAGTCTTCTCCGATGGTGTCTACCATGGCGACAAAGCCTTTATTTTGAGGAGCAGCATCACCTGAGTTTTTCGCTTCGCGAACACCGTCCCAAGCACTTGGTTTTTGAGGTGCTCTAAAACGTAAGTCACCAACAGGTGCTTGGGCGTAAGGAATGCCTCTAAAGTACACCAAACCGTTTTTTTCATAACCTTCCAGTGATCCGTATTGTGTGGTTACGATAGTGTTCATAGGCTGCAGCTCTTGTTGAAAATTGGGTCGAATCTGTGCCGCTAAGGATATAGCAACTGAGAAATTAGGAAATAGGCCCGCCCGACAAGTGCCTGTCACAGATTCCAATGAATTATTTTTGTAGATCACACCGCTTAAGAGTGAGATCATTGAGTTTCATATCACTAAATCTCTATAGACACAGTATTTTTCATGACCACCCGTATCGCTATATTTCGTATGTCAGCCTTAGGAGACTGTTTGATGGTGCTGCCGGCGATAAGGGCGATTCAGGCTGAGCTAGCCGACGCGTCGATTACCTGGATTATCGAACAGTCTCTTGTTCCTTTGTTCGAGCGCGAGCCAGGGATCGAATTTTTAGCCATCAAAAAGCCTAGGTCAATCAGTGAATACCGTGCACTTAAGTCTCAATTATCCAAGCAAGATTTCGATATTCTGCTAGCAATGCAGGCAAGTTTAAGAAGTAATCTTGTATACCCTCTGATTAAGGCCGATAGAAAGCTGGGCTTTGATAAAAAAAGGGGTAGGGAGCTACACGGCCTTTTTGTAAATGAGCGTATCCCAGAAAAAAAAGAGCATTTACTTGAGGGTTTTATGGCCTTTGCGAAACAATTGGCGCCTAATGTTGCGTCTCCAGAAAATTATATGCAGCCTCTAACCCTAAATCACAGTGATCAGGCCTGGGTTGAAGAGAAACTAAAGACATTTAAGGGGAGTAGAATACTTGCGCTTAATCCTGCTGCAAGCAAGATCGAGCGCTGTTGCAGTGTTGATACCTACCAGTATTTAATTGGCGAGGCGAGCTCGTTGGGCTTTGATGTTGTGCTAACGGGCGGGCCGGCTGACTGGGAAAGAAAACTTGCTTCACACATAGCTGAAGGCTTAGGTGTCTTAAACCTAGTTGGCGCTACGTCTTTGGCTCGCTTAGCAGCATTGTATAGCCAGGTTGACGCCGTGGTGGCTCCCGATACAGGGCCTGCGCACCTAGCGGACCTTATGGGTGCAAAAGTAATTGGTCTTTACGCTGTTGCGCCGCCAGAGCTTACTGGCCCGTATCAGAACCTGGATCGAGTTGTTGACAGGTATCCAGTTGTTCTTAAGGAGCTGCTTAATAAGGAGCTTGAAGAGGTGAAGTGGGGGCAAAGGGTGCACCATGCGGAGGCCATGAGCTTTTTTGAGAAAGATGCGCTAAAACAAGCTTTGCAGGCGCTTTAGTGGCTAAAACGACGATGACGAGAGCTTCTAAGTTATGTTAAGCTACTTTAAATATGTATTCTAAGATATTGATTTTTAACTTACTTTTAAACAACTTGGTATTTATTCAGTGATACAGTCCTTAGATCTACCTGATTTTGAAAAAGCATCCGTATTGGTTGTGGGCGACTTAATGCTGGATCGTTATTGGAGTGGAGACACCAAGCGTATTTCACCAGAAGCGCCAATTCCTGTCGTTAAAGTAGAAGACACAGAAGATCGAGTGGGTGGAGCTGGGAACGTCGCCTTAAAC
The DNA here is from genome assembly GCA_965223975.1 of Pseudomonadales bacterium. GTDB lineage: Bacteria > Pseudomonadota > Gammaproteobacteria > Pseudomonadales > JBECKS01 > JBECKS01. The sequence continues at coordinate 3,113,563 of OZ245031.1, read as the reverse complement.
ATAGCCAGCCTTGGGGGCAAAGTGAGCCTATTGGCGATAGCCGGTAATGACCCTGAAGCAGACGTTTTAAAACAGAAATTAGTCGCGGCTGAAGTAAATTGCGAACTGATCCAGAGTGAGCATCTAAAAACAATTACTAAGCTCAGGGTGATGAGCCGTCATCAACAGATGTTGCGACTCGATTTCGAAGACAGTCTTGCGGATGAGAAAAGCAATAGTCTCCTACAAGCTCGTTTCGAAGCTTTGTTAGAGAGCGATGATTTCGGCGCAGTCATTTTTTCTGATTATGCCAAAGGTACACTCGCTCGAGTCTCTGAATTAATAGCTTTGGCAAAGAGCAAAAACATTCCATGTTTAGTTGACCCTAAAGGCAGTGATTTTGCAAAGTACAAGGGTGCAAGTTTGTTAACACCCAATCGTTCTGAATTTGAAGCGGTTGCTGGCTCGTGTGATAACGAGGGTAAGTTAATCACAGAAGCTCAAAACTTAATTAAGGAGCATGAGCTTGATGCCTTATTAGTGACTCGAAGCGAAGAGGGTATGACGATCGTTCAGAGTAACTCTAGTGATCATTTTCCAGCCTTAGCCAGTGAAGTTTTTGATGTAACGGGTGCAGGGGATACTGTGATAGCTACTTTGGCGTCTTCTCTTGCTGCTGGTAGTGAACTAGCTCAGGCGACAGCTATCGCGAACTATGCTGCAAGTATCGTTGTGGCTAAGTCAGGAACCGCTGCGATAGGCTTGCACGAGCTGCAGTCAGGTTTAGAGAAAAAAGAATCGTCCAATGGCTTATTAAGTCCAGAGAGTTTAAAAGCAGCTGTGCTTGAAAACCAACAAGCGGGTCAAACTGTTGTTATGACCAATGGCTGTTTCGATATTATTCATGCTGGCCATATCGCCTATCTACAGGAAGCAAAACGCTTAGGTCAAAGACTGATCGTTGCTGTTAATAGTGATGAGTCAGTAAAACGGCTTAAGGGCGAAGCTAGACCGATTAATACTCTAGAAAGGCGTATGCAAGTGTTAGCCGGTTTAGAAGCAGTCGACTGGGTCGTGTCATTCAGTGATGATACACCAGCGGATTTGGTGGCCCATATTTTGCCGGACATTTTGGTGAAAGGTGGCGACTGGGATGTGAGCGAGATCGCTGGTGGTGAAGCGGTGGTAGCCAACGGTGGTAAAGTGATGTCTTTATCATTCAAAGAGGGGCACTCCACAACTGCAATTATTGATTTAATCAAAGAAAGAGAGAATGCCTAGATGTACGTCGTAACCGGTGGAGCGGGATTTATAGGATCAAATATCGTTAAGGCGCTAAATCAACGAGGCATTAGCGATATTTTGGTGGTTGATGATTTAGAAGAAGGGCGAAAGTTTCAAAATATCTCTTCCTGCCAAATTGCTGATTATATGGATATGGACGTGTTTCTAGAAAATCTAGAATCCCCTCACTTTCTTCCTGAGCTGACAGCCGTGTTCCATGAAGGCGCTTGTTCAAGTACCACCGAGTGGGATGGTAAGTACGTGATGCGCGTTAACTACGACTACTCTAAAGCCGTGTTAGATTTTTGTCAGAAGAGAAATGCCCAATTCTTATATGCTTCTAGTGCCGCAGTGTATGGTGGTTCTGAAACTTTTAAAGAAGAGCTCGCCTATGAAAAGCCTCTTAACGTTTATGGCTATTCGAAATTTTTATTTGATCAGTGGGTAAGGCAGCACGAAAACACCTTTACTAGTCAGGTCGTAGGCTTTAGATATTTTAATGTTTATGGTCCCAATGAGCAGCACAAAGGAAGCATGGCAAGTGTTGCATTCCATCTTAATTCTCAGCTCTTGGAGTCGGGTGTATGTCGTTTGTTCGAAGGCAGTGACGGATACGGAGACGGTGGGCAGCTAAGAGATTTTATTTATATCGATGATCTGGTGAAATGTAAGCTGTGGTTTTTAGACAACCCTGATAAAAGTGGAATCGTAAACTTGGGAACCGGAAAAGCCCAGAGCTTTAAGGAAGTGGCTGACGCAGTATTGGCTTGGCACGGAAAAGGTGAGTTAGAGTTTATTCCTTTTCCAGAGCATTTGAAGGGTGTATACCAAAGTTACACCCAGGCTGACCTAACACAATTGAGAGCTCTAGGTTATCAAGAAGAGTTTTTGGACGTATCAACAGGCGTAAAAACGTATATGGATTCGTTAAATAAGCCCTAACAATAAGTTTCAATGCTTAAAGGTATTGGTCAAGACCTTTTTCGCAAAAAGTCTGTTTTTCTCGTATTGCCATCTCAAGTATTTCATCATTAGCTGCCAAGCTCGTCCGTTGTGCTTCGACATGACATAGATGATAAGCAATCCCAGCAAACTTCAAATTGATTCGGTCGATTCCATTGTTATTCAGTCTTAGACATATATCAGAGTCTTCACGCCCCCACCCTTGGAAAGCTTCATTAAAACCGTTAACGTCAATAAGATCCTGTTTCCAGAAGGCTTGATTACAGCCTCTGACTCGCTTTAGGTGATTAGTGACGAACCTTGCCATAAAGTTCTTTAAAAAAGACGAGCGAAGAGCGTTCTTCTTATTTTTTATTTCACGGGAGGAAAAAGAGATTTGCGGTATATTTATTGGATCCGTCAAGATGCCCTGAGTGAGTTCGTCATTCATAATGACACGGCCACCTTGTACATAAGTGCCTTGCTTCGCGACGGATAAGTGATCTTCGATAAAATTAGGATGAAGCATCATATCGCCATCAATAGATATAATATATTCTGATTTTGCTAAGGCGATAGCTCTGTTCCGAATACTGCTTACTTGAAAGCCATTGTCTTCTTGGTAGGCATGAACAATTGGATAAGGCATGGCTTCGCGAAGCTGGTCAATACGTTCACGCGTATCTTCTCTTGAGCCGTCATCCGCAACAACGACCTCATCTGGTATCCTGGTCTGTTGTGCTACACTGTTCAGCACAACAGTCAGCGCTTCTTTCCAATTATAGGTAGTGATTATTAGCGAAACGCTTTCAGGTAGCTTGTACTGGCTCATATCATACTTACATTGCTTAAAGAGATCGTAAATTTTAACTTAGCCATAATGAATTGACTACTGTCTATAGTTGATATTGTGGTTAGAACTGGCCGAGCTTTAGGTTCGAGGAGAAGATGGAAAAAATCGATCAAAATAGCTGCATAAATATATTAAAGAGCCTGATGCAAAATCAGACTAGGCGTAAGACAGAGGTGCTTCCCCAGCAATTGGGCAGCCTAGACATGAGTGCCGGGCTTTGGTGGAAGGAAAACGCGCTTGATTATTACCAGGAAGATCGGCTAGAGCTTAGTCTGGTGATCATGGCGTTTAATTCACCAAATCTGAGTGCTTGCTTTAATGTTGCCTATCAACATGCATTAAGACTGATGTTTAAGGAGCTTAGAGCCAGTCATAAGCTAGCTTGCCTTTGTATATCGGAGCAAGGTGGGAATGGCCCCAAAGCCATCGAGTGTGAGTATCAATCTGGATTCATTTCCGGTACCAAGACCTTTGTGACCTGTGCCCCTCAAGTCGAGGAACTCTATGTCATGGTGAATGATAAATCTAAGCAGAGTTTAGACAGAGATACCAAGGATCTGAAGATAATCCGAATTCAAAATGTTCAGAGCTTAGTGCAAAGTAAAGAAAATGGTTTTGATATCAGCGTATCGCCGCCAGCAAAGTTTTTACCCGATATAGACAAAGGTTATTTGCATCTAGAGCAATTCCAAATCGATGAAGAACAAGTATTAGAGGGAAACGCGCACGAATCTTACTCCAAGCCTTTTAGTGTTCTCGAAGGTCTTTGTATTCGTCTTGCTAACGTAAGCTATCTACTAAAGTGGGCGCAACTGCTTGACTGGTCCGAAAGCCTAAAAAGCGATCTAATCAGTCAAATAGTTCTCTTGTCCCAATGTGTTAAGGATCCATTCTCAGAACTTTCTCAAATAATAATAGATTCCCAGAACCGTCAATTAACAGCAATGTTAGAACAAGTGGAACCTTTGATTGCAAAAGCAGACTCTCAGCTTAAGCAGATGTGGCAACGAGATAAGGTGTGCTTCTTTATGGATATTCATTATCGCGAACAAAGACTTGAGGGTGCTTGGAAGGCCTTAAAGGGCGAATAGCTCAGTAAATATACGACGTCATCCAAAAATTCTGTCGTTAATGCCCTTTTTTTTTCGCCCCGGCTGCTTTATCTTGCAGGCTGATTTTTTGCCTAGTGTTTTGTAAGCCTAGCTAAGAGCTTGATTTTATGAGTAAAAATGCTGAAACCATCAGTCAAATAGACAGTCCCTTGTCCCCAGATTTAATCAAAGGGGGCTTTGAACAGCAGGGTTATATTTGCAGCGATAACATAGCGACTACCGTTTATTTGGCGCATATGTTGGATAAACCAATACTGGTAGAAGGTCCTCCTGGAGTGGGTAAAACCGAATTGGCTAAAGTCAGTTCTCATTTTTTCCAATTGCCTATGATTCGTCTACAGTGCTACGAAGGTTTGGATGAGTCGAAAGCGCTTTATGAATGGAAGTACGGTAAACAGCTTTTGTATACCCAAGTGCTTAAAGAAACGTTGGGTGATCTATTAAAAGGTGCAAAAGGCCTAGCCGAGTCGGTGGAGCGCTTGCATGAATTTGGCGATATCTTTTATTCAGAGCAATTTCTCGAGCCTAGGCCCTTGTTAAAGGCCTTGGATCAAGAAGAAGGAGCTATGCTTCTTATTGATGAGATCGATAAGGCCGATCAAGAGTTTGAGTCCTTTTTATTAGAAGTGTTGTCCGACTATCAAATCTCTATACCTGAAATCGGAACGATCAAAGCGAAATCCAAACCCTTAGTGATTTTAACCAGTAATAACGCTCGAGAGTTAAGTGACGCGATAAAGCGCCGTTGTTTACATCTATATGTTCCTTACCCCAATGCCGAGTTGGAACTAAAAATAGTGCAAACTCGCGTGCCTGATGTAGACGAACGCTTGCGCCAGCAGTTAGTCAGCTTTATTCAGTCGCTTCGAGAAATTGATTTGAAAAAGCAGCCGGCGATATCTGAGACCATTGACTGGGCGAGAACCTTATTGATTCTTCATGCAAATGCACTCGACGAAGAACTCGTTAAGTCAACTTTGAATGTGATTTTAAAATTTGAAGAAGATATCGAAACGATCAGCACAGAGATCAATAATATCCTCCTTAAAAACCAAAAAGATCAAGGCTAAGCAGCGTGGATAGAACTCTGACAGAGTTTATTCGCGCGCTTCGAGGCTCCCATATACGCGTATCGACGTCAGAGTCTTTGGATGCGTTTCATGCTGTTGAGCTAGTTGGCTATCAAGACCGAAGTCTACTTAAGGACTCCCTAGGGGCTTGTCTATCCAAGAGCGAATTAGAGAAAGCGTATTTTGATTCCTGCTTTGAGCGCTTTTTTACCGTTGAACGTCTTAGTCAGGTCAATCAAAAAGAGGGTGGCGATGGAAACGAAGTAGTCGGCGGAGAGCTAAGTCCTGAGAGCTCAAGCCAAGCTGGAGAGAATAGCGAGCGTCTACCTAAACCAGCAGGCTTTGACGGTGATACGCCTCCACCCGAATCAGCCTTGGGACAAATGCTTACTCAAGGTAATTCGGCAGAGTTCTCACTGGCACTCAATCAAGCAGCTCAAGCGGCTGACATCACTAGTATTCGCAGTTTTACCCAGCGGGGTTTATTTGGGCGTCGTATTATGATGGAAATGGGTTTGGCTGAACTCGAAGATGAGATTCGCACCCGCGGCGAAAGTGACGATATTCGAGATCGAGAGTCTGCGCGAGAGCTCATACAGGCGCGGGATCTTCTGAGAGCAGAAGTCCGAGATTTTGTTGAGCGGCAATTGGTGCTATTTACCTCCGCTCAGGGAGAGCAGTTTAGAGAAGAGGTGATACGAAATATGTCTCTTAATAATATGGAGATAAAAACCTTCGCCCGCCTAAATGATGTCGTTAGAAAAATGGCGAAGCGCTTGGTCGCTGTACACTCAAAACGTCGAAGAGTATATCAACGCGGCCAGTTGAATATCAAAAAAACCTTACAAGGTAACATGGCTTACGATGGGGCCCTATTCGATCTAAAATGGAAATCCACTAAGGTTGATCGGCCCCGGGTAATGGTGATATGTGATGTCAGTGGCTCGGTAGCAGAGGTGTCTCGTTTTTTATTGATGTTTTTATATAGCCTTAGCGAGGTTATGCCTAAAGTTCGATCCTTTGCTTTTTCTTCTAGTTTAGGTGAAGTTACTGAGAAATTCGATAAGCTAGAACTTAATGAAGCTATGCACGCTGTTTTAAGTGATTGGGGCAGGGGCTCATCCGATTACGGAGAATCTTGGTTAGATTTTAAGCGCTTGGCTTATGAGGATGTTGATCATCGGACCACGATCATCATATTAGGTGACGCTCGAAATAACTATCGAGAGCATCAAAGTCAAGTGTTAAAGCAAATATCAGAACGCGCTAAACAGATCATCTGGCTAAACCCAGAGAATAAAAATAAGTGGTCAACAGGGGATTCAGTGATGAATCACTATCAACCCTATTGTCGAATGGTGGAGACCTGCAACACGCTAAATCACCTGGAACGGGTGATTGATAAGCTACTGAAAAGCGCCCAATAGCCACTTTCTCCCTTTAGGTCAAAACGACGACAAAACGGCGCACAAGGCTATTGCCAAAAGCTTAACAAGCTGTGTACTCTCTTGGCGCCTTGATTCAAAAATTGGCCTTCTTTAGAGATGTGTTGGCTTAGAAGTGCTGCCAAAGGATCATGTAGTAAACGACACATATTTAACGAAATTAGGAGAAATATCATGTCAATTAGTTTTGAAGGTCAAGTAGCGATTGTTACTGGAGCAGGTAATGGTCTAGGTCGCTCTCACGCGCTAGAGCTAGCGAAGCGCGGTGCTAAAGTATTGGTTAATGACCTTGGCGGCGCGATGGACGGAACCGGTGGTTCTAGTGATGCTGCACAAGCGGTAGTTGAAGAAATTAAAGCAGCTGGTGGTGAAGCAATCGCTAATGGAGGCTCAGTTTCCGATCGTGCAGGCGCTAAAAGTATTGTAGACGACGCTATGAATGCTTGGGGACGAGTTGACATTCTTATCAACAATGCAGGTATTTTGCGTGATAAGAGTTTTAAAAAGATGAGCATGGAAGACTATCAATTAGTCATGGATGTTCACGTTAACGGTACCGTTTACGTCACTAAAGAAGTGTGGCCTATCATGAATGAGCAAGAGTATGGTCGCATTGTGATGACTACTTCTCCTTCTGGCCTGTTTGGTAACTTTGGTCAAACCAACTACGGCGCTGCTAAAATGGCCGTGGTTGGTTTTATGAATACTCTAAAAATCGAAGGAGCTAAGAAAAATATTCATACCAACGCTATGGCTCCGGTAGCAGCAACTCGTATGACTGCTGATCTAATTCCTGGTGCTATGGCTGAGAGTCTAGGTCCTGAATTAATTACCTCAGGTGTTGTGTACATGTGTTCAAAAGATGCACCCAATGGATACATCATGCAAGCGGCAGGTGGTAAGTTCCACGCTGCTCAGATCATGGAAAACGAAGGTGTGATGTTAGGTGGTGAGGCAACGGTTGATGATGTCGCTGCTAACGCTGACAAGATCTTTGATATGACTGGATGTAAGCCTAGAAACCAATCGGTGTAAACGTCACGATATTAAAGTGAAGTAATTCACAAAAAAGCCAGTTAGTCCGAGCCGACCAGCTGGCTTTTTTTTTACACCGACCAAAAATCCAAAAAATAAAGCCGTTAATCCGCTTATGTAAAAATATCTTGTTCTAAATTTCACACTCTCTTAAAGTTTGATCTGTAGTTTGTTTTAAATGTTGATCTAATTCTTAAATCGTTTTTGCAGGCCAAAGCCTAAGGAACCGGAGGTGAGTATGAAACAGCAAGTCGAACAACGCATCGAAAAGTTAGAGTTAAGCCCAAGAACTTTTTATAGACCCGATAGCCATTGTAGTGAACAAGGCGCTTGGTATTTCTCAACTATGGAGCTTGGCGAAGTAGGCCCTTTTGAAAGTCGAGAAGAAGCTAAGGAAGCATTGGAAATGTCATTAATGTTGAGCCCGACAAAGAAGACTCGTTCCATTCATTAGTTAGGATTTGACATACTCTATCATGGGCTGGGTAATACCAGCTCCAAGTATTCTTTACTCGAAAAATCATAGCCGCAAAGGATTGAATTAGAGCATTTCTATATTTATTATCTAAATAGCTGTCTAAGGTGTAGCGGATAATAAAAATAATGAAACCAGATCAAGATGTTTATAGCTTTGACAATCCGCATAGAGAAGCCAAACTTTATATTCCTCGTACTTTTTTCTTTTTAAGTTCTTTGGTGCTTCAGCATCTAAAGCGTAAATATAGTAGTGAAAAAACGGTGGACTTTTCGGTTGCTGAAGGCTTTCTTTATTCTTTAAAAACCAAACAAGCAGTTAATCTAGCAACCAATCAACAGCCTATTTTGGCCTTAGCACCAAAGCTAAGGTCTAAGCCCTGGTGGACTGCAACAGACTCCCAAGAAATTGAGCGAATAAATAAGACTGTACAATCTTTTTCTCAAATTGTTATCGCTGAGTACCTAGAGCAAGATAAAAAAGGGGTAATTACCAAAAGCTATCGCGCCGCGACACGATATGGAGAGGGGGGTAAAGCATGGACCGGCTATCAGCTGAGTCACATAATGGGAGTTCGTGCAGAAGCAAAAGAGCGATTTCCCAAAACAAGTGAAATGATAGAAGCTTGCGGTTTTAGGGTTTTGTCCGCGGATTTTTTAGAGTTAAGCCCTGGAGGTCGTTTGCCTATTCATACCGATGGCACCAATTTGGTACTCGCTTGTCATTTGGTCATTCGTGGCAATGACCGATGTGGCCTAAGCGTAAACCGTGAGGTTGAAAGCATCGAAACTGGAAAAGTAGTGTTTTTTGATCAGAGTTACCCCCATACAGCTTGGAATCATGGTGAAGCAAGTCGTGTGGTCTTAATTTTGAGCTTGCTACATCCAGATATCAACCAAAAGGAGTTTGAAATTGCTAAAGAGTTTGTCAGAAAAACTCGTCGAGTAGCTATGGTGTCCGCACCGATATTGCTCGTCGATCTAGCGATTACCGTTTTGTTAACTAAATTTACCAAGAAAATTTTTAAGTAAGGATGGAACCTTTTCCATTTCCTTTGTCCAATCTTTATGAACAAAAGGGGAAAGGTATGTCTGATCTCAATAAATTAATATTTATATACAACGCAAAGTCCGGAAAGTTTAATGCTTTTCTGGATACTATTCATAAGAAGGTTTCACCAAGCACCTATGAGTGCAACCTGTGTTTAATAACCTTTGGCAATTTTACCGAGCTTCCTGATTGGCGCCAATTTAGAGAGTCCTATCCTGGAGATATGGAGTTTTTGCACATTGACGAGTTTGAACAGCAGTATGAGCCTAGAGAAGCTTATCCTGTGGTTTTATCCCAGGATGCAGCAGGCTCGTTGAACACTGTGCTGTCCACTGAAAGCTTAAATGCTATGAGGGATCTCGAACAACTAATTCAATATTTTCGAGATTGGGCACGCCTTGCGGCGTAAATATAAAGTGCCTTGAAGCTAAAGTGTAACTATAAATCTGTTGATTCTTTGCTAATATTACCTCCTCGATTTAGACCTATACTAGGTTTGTGGACGTCCTGAGGAGTTAAAATGAATCCAGTAGATTTCAGTTTTGAAGAAGTAAATGGAGCGAAAGTCGCTATATTAAAAATGAACCTTGAGGGTAAATTTAATCCAGCTTTGTTGGAGCAATTTAATAGAGGTTTGGATGATGCCATCGCTGATGAAGAGACCCAAGCGATTATTTTGACTGGGGAGGGTAAAAACTTCTCGCAAGGTCTCGATCTAGAAAGTATGTCTCAAATGGAAGGCCCTGTTGCGGCAGAGTTCGTCAATAATTGCATGGAAGCGGTTGGTCGCTTATTACTTTTCCCAATACCGGTTGTCTCAGCCGTTAACGGCCATGCTTTTGGTTTGGGTGCAATGATCACTTTAGCGTCAGATTACGCAGTTATGCGTGACGATCGTGGATTCTTTTGTTTGCCTGAAGTTAATATTCAGATCAACTTGATTCCGAGCATGAATGCATTGGTGTGTGCAAAGCTTCACGGTAAAAACCTTCGGGATGTTTTATTGACGGGTAAGTATGTTGGTGGTATTGAAGCGGCTGAGAGAGGTATTGTGGATGCTAGTGCAAGCGAAGCCGACTTACTAACGGTAGCAAAAGCTTTGCCCCAAGACATGATGGGCAAAGGAAGAAGTATTCTTAAAGAGTTGAAGACGGGGATTAACGAACCGATTCTTCCAAAACATTTTGTTTAGTGATTTGTTTCGATATACCCGAAATAAAAAAACGCCCTTAAGGGCGTTTTTTTATTAGGAGCTGAAAAAGAGCGATCGATTAATCTAAACAGTCAGAAAATCCTATATTTAGATCACCGTAAGCTTCGTCGCCTTCGCCATAGTTAAACCAAGAAGACGCTCCCATATTTAGATCGTTTAAGTTTGCGCCAATACCTATTTGGAGTGAAGGGCCTCGTCTGCTGACAGAGTAGGGGCCTACTGTTCCATTGAGCTCTGTATAGTAGTACCAGTTATCAGTATCCAGTTTCTCGAATGGCAGATAAGGACTGCCAACAGGTCGGTCACTGGTTTTTCCTGCTAGATGGATATCAATGCTATATTGGTATTGGCCAGAATGACTGACAATGTCGCCCTGAAGTCTAGCCGTACCATCATCGTACTCAATAAGACTGGAGGAGCTAACGTTGTAGAACCAATTCGCCTGCGCTTCACCTTGGTATTGATTTAGCCAAAATCCGTAAGCGTTTCCACCAGCTGGGTATGAATCTGTTACTTCACGCAGGCAAATTTCTTCTCGTTGTGATTGTTCAATGATAATGGTTGAAGTATCACAGTCTTCATATTGAGTGCCCAGAAGGTTTATACCGTAGACGCAAGCCGTGTTTACGAACGCGTTTTCTGGAGTTGTGTTAGGCTCTTCAAATTCTATGGCGCCTTCTGATTCAATGGCGATTGAGTCTAAGAAAAATATTTCCTTGTAACCGTAATAACCTATAAGCTCGAATCGAACTTGAGTGTTTGCAGAGATAAACTCGCTAATATCAATTTCTGTATTTTGAAGACTTAGCTTTCTGCCTTTTAAGCGCTTAATAGTTTCGAAACGCTGCCCGTCACTAGATATTTGAACCAGGACCTTATCTTTAGGGTCTACTCCGTACCAGGTTTTCCACTTTAGTGTTAACTTGGCACTGTTCATGTCGCTTAGGTCAAATGCCCGTTGAACTTTGCTGTTGTTGTAAGACCACCATGAGTTGCTCATCTGTAGATATCCGTGGTGATTAACGCGGACTAAACCGCCATAAGGACCGTAACCCCAATCATCTTTTTCTTTCCATTTGGTTGAAAAGTTATCAGAACCATCGTTGTTATCGTAGGCTTTGCTGTCGAATAGATCAGCCCAATCGCCAAAAACTTGCTCGCTGGTATTTGTGTTTGAATGTGTGCCTAAACCTTCATAATCCCCAATGTTGTCGAGTGTGCAGGTATAGTTGTGAGTGTCGCCAGCGCGTAGTACGTTTAAAAGATCATTACACTCTGGAGCAAGAGGGTCGTTTATTACAATGTTGAACAGGTCTTCGTTAGACGTATTCGTTACTGAAAAATTAAACTCTGCGCTTTCGTGAGTTTCTAGTGTTCGACTGTCAGGTCCTTCGATATGTTTGCTAATGTCTAATTTAGATTCGCTAACACAGCTTTTTTCTTTTTCATTTAGCCTGACGATTATGTCGCCTCGGCCTGACCAGCGATGGAAGTTGAGATGTCGTGGACTTTGGGAGATATGCCAATTTAACCAACCGGCGCCGCTGTTAGTAATGGTGTTGTCGAAGCTAGAGCTTGCGCCTTCGCCAATCTGAAACGCCGGGCCGTCTTTGGTGAGCTCTACTTTTACATTGTCGTAAAACCCGCCGCCTGTTAGTTGACCAGAAAACCTTGAGTAATAATGCCAGGCTTCTAGATCAACACCGTGAGGAGGGTGGTAGGGACTCCCAGCAGGGGCTTCGTCGCTGCGACCTGAAAAGTCCATTGTAATTTCAAAGGATTTGCGAGGATCGCAAATGTTAATAAGTTGGCCATTTAGTATAGCTGTGCCGTCAGCTTTTTCTTCGAAACTTGCTTTGCTAAATTTGTAGTAGTAGCTGCACCATAAACCATTCCCTAAAGAAGGGAGGTACAGCGCGAATTCTCCATAGTGGCTGTGAGCATTCTCGACTTGATAATTAAGGTCGCAGTTGCTGTCATTGTCAGACCAAGCAAGCGTGGATATGAGTAATAAAGAAAGGGCGCAGAATAGGCGCAACTTAAGCGTAGCCATAAAATACCTTTTAGATTTGTTATAACATGCTCTAAGTAAGACTTAGGGCTCTACACCCGGCGTGCTATCCAAGCTCCCTGGCCAGGCGGCGCGATGCTAACATAATTTCGGCTTTTCAAAAAAGAGAACTAGTTTGAAGTACTATACGAAATGTGCCGATCTGCTGGCGTTTTATGTGCCTTTGCCACTAATGCACGTAATTAAGCAAAATACAGGCTTCCTTTGTTATAGAGCTCACATAATACTTCTAGTTGCTCATCGCTGAGGTTTTGTGAGTCGCTAACTGAAGCTTTGCGTTGTTCGCACAGCTCCTTGACCCAAGACTCTGCGGTGCTTGCAAGAGGGTAATGGTCCCCATCCACGAATAAGCTGAGCGAACCTTCAGCAAAGTATAAAAAGCGCGAGCCCTCATTCTTTTGTAAAGTAGTATTGCTTAGTTGGGCTTTAAAAGTTTCTGCGCTCAGCTCGGGGTCAGGCTTTTGGACCGAATGCTCATTTTTAGCCTCGGTCGAAAACCGACCGTACCAATCTAGCAAGGTTTCTGGGCCTAACAAACTGGTGAGCATCTGATCACGAATACTTTCTAGCTGTGCGATGCTTAGCTGAGTAGGTGAGTCTTCCGGAGGGTTTGGTAGGTTTAACCGCTGTGATTCGTGCAAATGGTCGGTGACATCATCGCTAAGCGCAATCATAGCTTGGCTTAAGCTGGGAGTTCGAAAACCTATGGAGTAGGTGAGACAGTCTTCCAAGGCGATTCCGTGGTGGGCGATTTGAGGAGGGATATAGAGTACATCACCGGGATTAAGCGTGATTTCTGTCTGGGTATCCATCTTTTCTAAAATAGACAGCTCTGTATTATCCAAAACCGCCGAGTTTTCATCGCAAAACTGGCCTAAGGACCATCGCCGGCTGCCCAAGCCTTGGACTAAAAACACGTCGTAATAGTCGAAATGAGCGCCGACGCTAGCTCCAGCAGGTGCAAAACTGACCATAACATCGTCTAAAATATGCGCAGGTAAAAAGTCAAATTGGGACAGAAGGGAGCTCACACCTTCATTCCAGTGATCGACAGATTGCACCAATAAGCTCCAAAATGGACTGTTGATAGCTTCAAAGTCCTGCTCATTAAAGGGTCCGTGCTTTAGTTGCCAGATGGAGGCGCCCTTATCTTGTTTTTCTTCAATAACTAATCGGCTTTCTACAAAATCCTCACAAGCCAATCCCGCGAGCTCATTTGGGCTGATTGGGTCCCAATTGGGCCCGACGAAGCTTCTGATCACCAAAGGTTGTTTTTGCCAGTAATTGGTCAAAAAGTCCTTGGGGTCAAAATCGGGTGCCTTTATTTCTTTGAGCATGGGTCTAATACTTTGTAATCATTTTAAATGGGGTCGAATGCTTTCATAAACGGACTCAAGTATCCAGCAAGGATTTGACCACTAGTTATTAAAGATAGCTGATCAATATTTAAGTAAAAATTGTAAATCTTACTCCCTTTTAGTTGAACCGACTGATTTGGGTTGCTATTTTTGTCCACCTAAGTTTTCTGTTACAGAGTGCATAAGAACAATAACACTCTGGTTGTTAGATAAGAGTCAGCTCTTATAGATAATACCCACTCTTGCTTTGCGTGTCCTGATAAGCTGAATTGGTCCTATCTGTAGGGTTTTCTTGCCTATTTCTAAGCGGCTACACGTATAAATAGCTTTTTTGTCAGGAGCAGGGTAGATGTCGAAAATATTCAGTATTAGTGGGCTCATATTTGTTTTGGGTGTGCTTTTTTCCTCTAACTCATATGCTACCGGCTCGTGTACAGGTGAGCCTGATGGTCCAACAGCGACACCCTGGGTTTCTACTCCTACTTTCTCATTACAAGCAGCGTCTACCACGGTTTTTAATGGTGAAGACATAGAAATGCAGTGGGTTTTACCTACCGAGTTTTTGGTATCTGACGCAAATGACCTAACCACAGAGACTGTTCATGTTCGAGTGTTTGTAAATAGTGATTTTGATAACCCTTTTATTGAGTATCCTGGACTTCCCAGGGTTTGCTAGATTTTAGCACCACGCCAGAAGGCGTCATTGATTATATTTACACTTCTTGTGCCGATCAGATAGAAACCATAGTAGAGGGTGGTGAAACCATAGATTATTCATATAACGGCAACCTAATTACAGGAATAAACTACTCAGGCTCCTTAAATCAATCGATTACACAGTCCTACAATAATGAGTTTAGATTAAACGGACTTGCGTATGCTGGAGGAACCGCAGCAATTTCTTATGACGGTGACGGATTCATCACTCAAGCTAACGGATATACCTTGGTGCCTAACGAAGATAATGGCCTGCCTGATCAAGTGACAGACTCAGTCTATGATCAAAGTCGAACCTATACTTTATATGGTGAGTTGGATGTAAATTCAATTCAGGTCAATGGTCAAAATCGATACAGCTACGATCTTGATTATAATGATCTCGGACAAATTGTAACAAAGAATGAAACCTTACATGACGGCACGGTAAATACCTTTGTCTACGCTTACCACCCAGATCGAGACTGGCTAATGACGGTAAGTAAAAATGGAGTACTAGTCGAAGATTATGATTACGACTTAAACGGAAATAGAGAGTCCTATAGAAGCATCTTGATTGGCAATAACGGTTTAAATGCGACTTTCAACAATGCGGATCAATTGCTTACTTCTGATAACTTAGGCACTTCTTATCAATATACTGCAGATGGCTACCTGGAGAAAAAGGTAGAGGGCATACTTGAAACTAGTTATCAGTACAATAGCCGCGGACAATTAAAATCGGTAACTACACCTACCCAAACGGTAAGCTACGAGCACAATGCTATAGGCAACCGAGTTGTAAAGCGTATTAACGGTGCAATCGTTGAAAAATATCTTTGGTTAGATAAAACCACATTGTTAGCCACTTATGACGCTAGTGACAACCTAAAACAACGATTCGAATACAGCTTAGGTCAAACTCCAACTAGCTACACTCTAGCGGGTCAAAAGTACTACATTGTAAGCGATCATCTAGGGAGCCCGAGAGTAATTACCGATTCATCCGGGAATGTTTTAAAAGCCATAGAGTATGATTCTTATGGAAATCAAATTAGCGACTCAAATCCAAGTTTAGAAATTCCTTTTGGGTTTGCGGGTGGCTTGCATGACAAAGACACAGGGCTAATAAGATTTGGATTCCGAGATTATGATCCTTCCAATGGAAGATGGACAGCAAGGGACCCAATTGGATTTGAGGGTGATGACACGAACTTATATAGCTATGTATTCAATGAGCCTATTAATTTTATCGATTTAACAGGTCAAATTGCTTGTGGTGGTGCCTGTGTGCTAGCGGCAGGTTTTTTGGCCGGGCTAGCTCTTGACGCAGCCGTGAATGCAATTAGTGGAGCAGATGGCTCAGCTTTATCTGCCGGAGTGAATGGTACTGTAGGCGCAGCAACTGCATCGACGCTTCCCACACAGAAAAAGCCGAGGACCGGAGTTTCGGGGGGAGGGCCTTCGGGAGACGGAACCACTTTAGCTAGCCAGGCAAATCATAGAGCTTACCGAAAGGGACAGATTTCGTTAGCGCAAAGACATAGGCTTACCAAATTGCTAAGAAAAATACCTTATTTGGGTACCGGAATTGGAGTTTCTCAACTCCTTAAAGCCCTTTATGATAGGTTTGGAAAGGAGGTTGTCGATCAAGCGCTCAATGATGCTTTGAAAGAAGAGTTGAATAATACATGTGAGGGGTAATTTTGGATAAAGACTTTGACGAATACCTAAGGATAAGTGGTCTAGGGAAGGCTCTAAAAAAAGACAAGAATATGAACTCACTTATGTATCATGATTTGGGTATTTATGGAGAAATTGCTGAGGGTTATATCGATTTATTGGCGGAGGAATATGAAGTTGACGTAGAAAAATTTAATTTCGAGGAGTATTTTCCTGGAGAATTTTATGGAAAAAACCTTGTACATAAGTATTTCTTTCTAATTTTTCCGAGCTTTAGAAAAGACTTCAAATTAACATACAAGCCATTCCCCGTTCATAAAATCAGCGAAGCAATAAAAAGTAAAAAGCTGATTTAAAACGAAAATAAGAGTGGATCAGATGGTACAACAAAATATTTGGCGAAGAGAATGGTATTGTTCTAAGCGCAATATTTGATCTTGATGATTATGTAAACAAGGCGTTGAGACAATCAATAGGACTGAATATAGATGAAAATATTTTTTTGGCTTACTGAATATGGTTTCTAAACTGTTATTAAGCTTTCTTACTGTAGTTATAGTGAGTTTTATGGTCTTCTGGATAGCAGATGATTCTGTCTATGCCTGGGTAAGAATACTTATGGGCTTATCTTGGGGATTTGCAATGGCATTGACTTTGTTTTTTCATGAGCAAAATCGGTTTATTTTATCATCTAGCATGTCACTTCTAATATTCGTATCGCATCTACCTTTTCATCTTTTTTCTGAAAACTCATCAATCGCATCAATTTTAATAGTCGCGTTGATTTCTATTTTTTTGTTTTTTTTCTACTCCAATAAAAAATATTTTAATAGATAAGAATATAAATGAAACGACTTCCTGATTTGTTAGCTCCTTTTTTAGACGGCATTGATTTTGATCACCCTGTGCGAGTAGAAGGCCAGTGATGAATAAGGGGTTATTTATTGTAACAGCAATATTTGTCTGCTTTCTCGCTCGGTATTTTCTGTATGGAAATTTGATTCTACCCATGATTAATGATAAAAGAGTATCTTCATATTCTATTTCTGGAAATCTATCAGGTAATGGGTACCAATCTGTTTTTTATAGAAGCCCATATCACATCTCTGATAATGACTTTACATGGAGGAGGTGTAATTTAATATCTGATGAATTTAAAAAATTTCTGAGATTTGTTTTAGATGAATCAGGGTGGGAAGAAATTGACCTAGAGAAAACTCTTCTCTCTTATGACCATATTCTTACCGAGCCAGCTACAAAAATTTATTTTAAGCATGATCAATTTGTTCTTTATCTCGAGATATTTGAAGACTATGGCGGGGTGAAAACAGATTTTAAGATATGTTTAGAATAACGATAGCCTCTATGTTAAATAATCGGATAACTAGTTTGGAATGTCCCTGAAATTATCGATTTGTGTCGTAACGGTATTTTTTTCTACGGTGCATTATTTTTTATATTTTGATCAAACTATGACGATAGTTGTAAGTGAAGGTAACTCGATACAACTACCATTACCTATTTTTACTATTTTTTTATTTTATATCCTAACGCTATTAGCTTACGAAGGACTTCTTAAGCAACATGAAAAATTAAGCGAAAGATATAATGCTGGTGTAGCCCGCAATAAAGTGATCTGTGAATATTTTTTTGCAAGCGTATGGTGGTCTGGAATTTGGTTTATACGGCAACCAGAAGGGCTGCTAGAGAAGTTGTTTTTTATTTTCACATTATCAGTAAGTGTTTTTCTTATTCGAGAAGTCTTTTTAAGGTTTTTTGTTTCATTTGATAAAACTCCATAATTTGAAAAATTGAAGCTATTGTTGTTTCGAAGTATAAAAATTCAGTTTATCCAACTTTTGCTAAAAAGATAGAGTTGAAGAATGTGACTCGGGGTAATTTGGACTTCCCAGGGTTTGCTAGACACCAAATAGCGTTAATATGTAACTCTATGAGGTGTGATAATGAAAGGCAAACGGTATACAGAAGAATTTAAAAAGGAAGCAGTCAAACAAGTTACTGAACGAGGATATTCAGTAGCTGATGTTGCTCAGAGACTCGGCACAACTACCCATAGTCTTTATGCTTGGATGAAGAAATACGGTGAGCCGATTCCCCGAGAAGTCGATAAAAACGACCTTGCTGCCGAGAATGCCAAATTAAAAGCGGATTTACGCCGAATGACGGAGGAGCGCGACATACTAAAAAAGGCCGCCGCGTACTTTGCCAACGACCGCGAGTAAAGTACGCCTTCATTCGCGAACATCGACATGAATTTTCCGTAAAGGCCATGTGCCGAGTCTTTAAATTACATCGTAGTGGTTTTTATGCTTGGCTAGAAAAACCCTTATCCAATCGCGCGATTGAAGACGAGCGATTATTAAAAAGGATCAGGGAGTTTTATATTGCCAGCGGAGGGACTTATGGCAGCCCATGGATTCATCGTGACCTTCGTGATGCAGGTGAGACTTGCAGTGTGCATCGCGTTGCTAAAATTATGCGAGAGAACAAACTAAAAGCACAGATAGGCTATAAGCGTCGTTATATTAAAGGCGGAAAAACAGCATCCATTGCAGATAATGTTTTAGCACGGAACTTTAGCCCTGATGAACCAAACAAGTCGTGGGTGAGTGACATTACTTATGTTAGAACACATGAAGGCTTTTTGTATGTCGCCACTGTATTAGATTTATTCTCTCGTAAGATTGTCGGTTGGTCGATGGATAAAAATATCGACAGACATTTAGTTATTCGGGCCTTAATGATGGCCGTTTGGCAACGGCAACCGAAAGACACGGTCTTGGTTCACAGTGACCAAGGTAGTCAATATGGGAGCGCGGATTACTTATCGTTCATGAAGTCGAACAATTTAGAGCCCTCCATGAGTAGGCGAGGCAACTGTCACGACAATGCGGTAGCTGAGAGTTTCTTTGCAACATTTAAAAAACGAGTGACTCAACGCAAGATTTACTCAACACGCGACGAAGCAAAGACAGTGATATTTAATTTTATTGAGATGTTTTACAATCCAATTAAGCGGCACACTCACACAGGTGGTGTGTCGCCAATGAAGTTTGAAGAAGACTATTTTTCGAAGCTACAAAGTGTCTAGCAAACCCTGGGAAGTCCAATTTGTATTGGAGTAGACTTCTTAAATCTGTAGCTTCAAGAGTTATATATCAAAGGCTATTGGTCTTATAAAACCCTCTATATATAACAATTATAAGTAAGGGTAATTTTGTCTGTATTGACTACAAGTAGTATAGTAATTAACCATTATTCGAAATAACTACAAAAATATGGCTTTGCGAATAATCTCATTAAAGCTAGCGTTTATAGCGGTTTTAATCTTTCAAGTAGAGACCGCGTCTGCTCTGCGTTTTGATTTCAACCATATCTATGGAGCAGCCATCTGGGCCTCTGATGTAGATGTGGCCGATATTGACGGCGTCAACGGTCCGGATATCGCTGTTACAAATACTAACGGCGCTGATTCAGTGTCGATATTCTTTAACGATGGTCAAGGGAATTTTCCGGTCGAAGTTGAGTATCCAGATGTCGAGTCTAATGTTTTAACGGCCATAGCGCTGTCTGACGTGGATCAAGATGGTGACTGGGATTTAATTTATGACACCAATGACAACCCTTTTGGTGCTGGCTTTGGATTGAGGCTGAATGATGGGGCAGGGAACTTTGGCGATCGAGAGGTGTATTTTAATCGACAGGGGCATTTACTTGCAGCGGATATTGATGGAGTCAATGGGCCGGACATTCTCGCCACAGCCGGTTCTGAGTTCGCAATAAACTTTAATTTGGGGGATGGCACTTTTTCATCGTCGAATTCGGCTCCGGCTATGCATTATGGACCGAATCCAGCCTGGGGGCTCGCTGTGGGTGATTTAGACGGCGTTGATGGTTTGGATGTGGTGATAGCAAATGGCATAGATGACTCGATAACCACTCTGATGAATGATGGTACTGGGCAATTTTACGCCGCTTGGGACTATGCGGCAGTGGCAAATGTCGACGCGGTTGCAATCGCTGATTTTGATGGGGTTAATGGTCTTGATGTTGCTGCAGCAAACCGAGTTGGCGATAGTGTTACCAGCTTTGTGTCTATATTTTTGAATACGGGCTTTTTTGGGTATTTGTCGGCAAAGGTAGATTATCCAACTCCTTTACATATGAACGATATTCAGGTGGCGGATTTTAACCGTGACGGGTGGCCAGACCTTGTCGTGTGTTCCTTAAGTAATATTTCTATTCTTTTGAACAATGGCAATGGTACCTTTGCCCAAAGGGTGAATTTTGCTGTTAATGAGACTCCCGGTGATCTGAGAGTGGCAGACTTTAATCAAGATCGCTGGCCTGACATAGTGAGTTCAAATAGTGGTTCTTCTTTTCCTGAAGTGCTGACCTTGATGATTAACACAGCCGGAAAACCTGCCGACTTTAGTTTTTCTGACCTAAGCGATGTCACCTTGGACACCCAGTATGAATCTTCTACGATCACCGTGAGTAATCTAGTTTACGATACGGATATTTGGATTTCAGATGGTGAGTACAGTGTGAATGGTGGTGCTTATACCTCCGTTGATGGATTGGTAGGGAACGGTGACGTGATTAGGGTAAGGCATACTTCATCATCTGACTATGCGAGCCCTGTGAACACGGTGCTTACCATTGGTGGAGTAAGCGATACGTTTACCAGTACCACTTTGCCAGACACAGTGCCTGATGCCTTTGCTTTTACTGATCAAACGTTATTACCCATCAGTACAGTCACTGAATCCGATTTGGTAACTATTGCGGGTTTGGGTGTAGCTACTACGATTTCAATCAGTGGAGGGGAATATCGTATTAATGGTGGTATTTATACTTCAGCTGACGGTTCTATTGTTAATGGGGATACAGTTCAATTACGGAGGTCCTCCTCAGGCACTTATTCCGATACCGTGGATGTAGTACTAACCGTCGGTGGGGTCTCGGATACCTTTAGTTTAACGACTAAGTCGGCGGGCACGCCGGATGCGTTTATGTTTACTGATCAAAGTGGCGTGGATTTTAATACTTTGATTAGCTCGGATTTGATTACTATTTCTGGTTTAGGTGCCGCTTCAAACGTATCGATTAGCAATGGCTTTTATTCCGTGAATGGTGGAGCGTTTGTGGACAGTAGTTCGTCTGTTACTAATGGCGATACGATTCAAGTACAACATAGCTCTTCGTCCTCATCGCTTACGAGCGTGGATACGCTTTTAACCATTGGTGAATTTTCGGATACTTTCACCAGTACTACCAAGATAAATTTAACGCCAGACGCGTTTATTTTTAGCTCAGTATTTGACGCCGAGTTAAACGCTTTACAGCTTTCAAATACCGTTACGATAAGTGGCCTAGGAGCGGCATCAATGTTGATAATCACTGATGGGGAATACTCTCTCAACGGTGGTACTTTCATATCGACCAGTGGAAATGTTAACAATGGTGATACTTTACAGCTACGCCACCATTCATCACTCTTATACAACACAGAAACTAGCACAGCCATCGTTATTGGAGACTTAAATCAAACCTTTGTTTCTCGAACAAAAGAAGAATCAATCGTCAGTGTTGAGTCAGGCAACAGTGAAGGTGAGGGGGGGCAACGCTCAAGTTAGTGAGTCAAGTGGCTCAGGAAACGAAGATAAGGTGCTGAAGGGTGGTGTTGTTACCGCGGTTGCGGTTGGCTGTTCAGTGGAGCGAAGGGGGCTTGGGTTATTTCGGGCTGTGTTTAACCGGATTCGTATGTTTTCGAAAGCGTGCTGTTTCTGCAACAAGTTAGCTGCTAAGGCTTAAAGTCTCGTTTGCTTCCTTTTCAAGCGAGCGCTGAGAGAAATGAATAGCTAAAGTAATTATCGAAAATACCTTAACTTTTAAAGGTAAAGCATTGAAATAATTGGTGATTTAAAATTTCCCTTAATTTAAAGCTTATAGTAGCTCACCCAGGAGGTCTTGGTTCTGGTAATTAACCAATTAACCAACACCTCTGATAGATAAACTAAATATTTTCCTTCATAGCTGACTGACAAAGTGTTACCTGATCTGAGGTTATATAGGGCGTCATTTTGCATGTGTAGACGTTTCCAAGCCTGACATAACTTCAGGCGCAATGCCACCATTCATCACTCTTATACGACACAGAAACTAGCACAGCCATCGTTATTGGAGACTTAAATCAAACCTTTGTTTCTCGAACAAAAGAAGAATCAATCGTCAGTGTTGAGTCAGGCAACAGTGAAGGTGAGGGGGGCAACGCTCAAGTTAGTGGGTCAAGTGGCTCAGGAAACGAAGATAAGGTACTGAAGGGTGGTGTTGTTACCGCGGTTGCGGTTGGGGCTGTTCAGTGGAGCGAAGGGGGCTTGGGTTATTTCGGGCTGTGTTTAACCGGATTCGTATGTTTTCGAAAGCGTGCTGTTTCTGCAACAAGTTAGCTGCTAAGGCTTAAAGTCTCGTTTGCTTCCTTTTCAAGCGAGCGCTGAGAGAAATGAATAGCTAAAGTAATTATCGAAAATACCTTAATTTTTAAAGGTAAAGCATTGAAATAATTGGTGATTTAAAATTTTCCCTAATTTAAAGCTTATAGTAGCTCACCAGGAGGTCTTGGTTCTGTTAATTAACCAATTAACCAACACCTCTGATAGATAAACTAAATATTTTCCTTCATAGCTGACTGACAAAGTGTTACCTGATCTGAGGTTATATAGGGCGTCATTTTGCATGTGTAGACGTTTCCAAGCCTGACATAACTTCAGGCGCAATGCTGTAAAGACTTTTAAGAACTACCATCCACGCCTAGTTTGCTTGAAATCCAGCAATTCAATCTACAGCTATAGAGTTTTGGTCGTACTAGTTAAAAATCTCGTCATTCCCAAGCGATTTGCTCTCCTTGTTTTATAGTTAATAGATCCGCGAAACGAGTCGAAACAGAAATAGTCTTAAAAGTCATGATGGCCAATTTGATGGATGTGTTGACCCAAATCGAAACCGGGGTAGCTCTGAAAGCCCTAGATAGAGCTACTTTCCTGCAGTTGTCATCCTGATATATTCGTATAATATATATTATGTTAAATAGGGCATTAGAGGCTGAAACCATATGATACTTCGTGCTTGGTGTGTATGTATCTACCTTGGGACCCCAAGCCCTACCTTGTACGAACCAACCTTGTTTTCTAGTTATTTCTTCTATTCCCATTTTTTGAGATTAGATTTAGATGGATAATTAGTGACCATAGCTGGAGACGGCCTAGCATCTTAGGATTCTTCGGTTGATTGGTTAAGCTCTAGCTCTGTGTTCAACAATTTGGTTTGGGTACGAAAGTACATTTTTTGCAAAGAGATGAGCTAGTATCCTTTGTGGGTATTTGGGCTTTATTGTATTTTCACATTCGTGCTTCGATTTTGTCTTTAAACCCCTTTTCTCGTTTAGGTGTGTTTAATTTGCACCTTTCTAAGCACTCCATACTTTTCTTATAATTCTTCTTTTTGTTGCTACAAATTCTATCAGTAGAGCCCTGAGCCTCCCCGTATTTTTTTGCATCTTGGACGTGTGTGGCAAATCGACGGTTACTCTTATGTATATCTTGGCCAGCTTTTCTGATCTTATCGTCTATCTTTTTTGCTCTATTGATGTTTTCTTCGCTGGGCTCACTGGTGGTAATTAATATGATTTCGAGGTGCTGGTAAGAATCTGGCACGCTATCGCTAAAATTCTTGTGGCCATGCTCGTCGCTCCAAGTGTAGATCTCGGAAGAGTTGATAGACGAGAAAACGAATAGAGTTACTAAAAATATTAAAGAGCTTTGCTTTGTGTTGATACCCACTCTACCCCCCCCCCTGTTACCGTGGAGTCCTTGTGGTCTCGAATAAATAAAAGGGGAAATATCGCTTCCTTTTCTTTAACCGAGCTCGTTAATCCTTTAACTAAGGGTAAGAATTTACATTATGGAACAATCAAAACAAAGGTATTTGGGCGTAAGATCTGATATCACTTTTGCTAGCAAAGAGGTAAAGATGCGCGTTTGCTTATTTTGTTAAAAATCTAGGACTGTGAACCTAAGCAAGACAAGTTGACTCGCTTTTCAATAATCTTCTCTATGATGGTGAGTGTCCCAACTTTTATTATTGCCAAACTCTCTCGGCTTTGGTCCCTATTCGTAGCATGAGTGAATGATTAATAATTTTGGCGTGATTGGAAATTGGCAGTACGATTTTAACTAAAATAGTTCTTTAATCTAAAACAATTTTTAATACGAGAAAGGTGGTATTGCTATCATCGCTATCAATAATGTTACCCTCGATAGCAACCTTGTCAGAGATATTGTAGTTAGCACCTATACCGAAGGAGGTTGAGCCCTCATCCACCAGTTCGCTTCGTGAAACCCTAGCTAGTAAATCAAGGTTGTCTTTTACAGGCGCTATATAACTTGCACCAAAAACGAAACCGGAATCTGTCTCAGTTCTAGACCCTACTCCTACCAGTGTTCCTTCGATTTCTAAATCTGAATAGCTAGCACTCAAGGTCGCGAGATGCTCACCTACCTCAAACACCTTGCCCCCACCGATAGTTATGCTGCTTATATCGGCTTCGACTTCGACATCCGAATTTAAGTATTCAGTGTCTGCACTCGGTGAAGCACTTAAATAAGAGCCTGAAATAAATATGCCATTACCTAATTGTTTTGATCCGAATAGACCAAATCCATTTCCGTCTAGTTCGGTATCTTCAATGATATCGATGTTATCAAAGTCCATGGTTTCAGCGCTAACACCTACTCCAATGTAATTGAACGAATACTCTGCACTGACGATACTTGAATAGCTTAATAACAATATTACGAGGGCTCGTTTCATGGCCTTATTCCTTAGCGGGCTAATGATTTTGGACAATATATTAGTTGTATCCAGTTCGGCTTAGATTATATGACTATCTCATGAGGGGCAATAGAAGTGAAAGAAGTACATTTTATCGGGATTCTCGATGAGCACGTATGCAATATCTTTTTAAAGGTACACGCATAGAGAGACTCGCGTAGTCACTTGGTGGAAACCCTTTAAGCTAGACTGGGAATTTGCTTACGTAGGCGTCGGCAAAAAAGGCGGATACTAAAATAAAGCTAGCTGCTCAAGTGTTAACTCAAACAGCTAGCCTGAACTTAAATTTACAAAAGCTCCCCTGCTTCTGCCATTTTCTTAAGTAATGGAGGTACAGAGAAAGCTTCTCCGTATTCCTTTTCTAAGTATTCAGCACGCTCAACAAAGGCCGGAAGGCCGTAAGCGTTGATATGCTGGAACACTCCACCAGTCTGAGCTGGATAGCCTATACCCATGATCGACCCGATATTGGCGTCAGCCGCTGTATCGATAATACCCTCTTCTTTTGCACGGACAGCTTCTAAAGCTTGGCAGAAAACCAAACGATCTTTTACATCCTGGAAAGGGATCTCTTTAAAGCCATCTGGAGCAAAGTGCTCTTTTAACCCTGGCCAGATATATTTTTTACCGTTTTCTGGGTACTCATAGTAGCCGCCGCCGTGAATTTTTCCATTACGGCCAAATTCAACCACCATTTTTTCAACTAAGATTGAAGCTGGATTTTCAACGAACTCTTCACCGTTCGCTTCTTTGTCCTTTTTCATTTGCTGGCCATTTTTGTAGGCAGTCTCTTGGGAAATCTCATCAATCGCACTCAATGGACCCACAGGTGAACCGTTTTGCTTGGCAGCATTTTCGATCACTGAAGGATTGATGCCCTCAAGCACCATAGCAGCACCCTGCTGAACTGTGGTGGCAATTACGCGAGTAGTAAAGAAACCTTCGCCATCGTTAACAACGATTGGTTTTTTGCCGAGTTTAAGTGCAAGGTCAAAAGCTTTTCCAAGAGTTTCTTCAGAGGTCTTTTCGCCTTTTATGATTTCTACCAAAGGCATTTTCTCTGCGGGAGAGAAAAAGTGCATGCCAATAAAATCTTCTGGTCGACTAGCAGCCTCAGCCAATTCGGTAATGGGTAAGGCGGAAGTGTTAGAGGCAATGATGCCACCTTCCGGTAATACGGCTTCGGTTTCTTGTGTAACCGCTGCTTTTAGTTTTCGATCTTCAAACACTGCTTCGATCACAAATTCACACGCAGATAAATCATCAGCGCTGGCACTTGGTGTAACGCGATCTAAGATCGCTTGAAGCTCGGCTTCGTCAATCTTGCCCTTCTTAAGCAAGGTTTCGCCTACGTCTTTGCAGTAGCCTTTTCCGCGTTCAGCGTTTTCCATGCTGATATCTTTAAGCACGACATTGATTTTTCCTTTTGCTGCACAAAACGCAAGACTCGCGCCCATTTGACCAGCTCCCAGAATACCTATGGTTTTGCAATCGTATTTTGGAACGTCATCATAACTTGGGCGGCTCATACCATTTTCTAAATCCTTTAATTGGAAGAAGAAAGTGGTAATCATATTTTTAGCCACTTGCGAATGCATCAGTGTCAAAAAATAACGCGCTTCAATTTTTGATGCAGTATCAAAATCAACACGAGCAACATCAGAGATACAAGCGAAGATTGCTTGAGCGTGTGGGAATACGCCCCAAGTATTGGTCATTACATTTACCGGACCAAAGTAAAGTAAACCTTGTAATCCTTCGTCGATGTCTTTATCGGCTGGCGAACCACCAGGAATAGTAAACCCTGGTTTGTCCCAAGGTTGTTGTGACTCAGGATTGGCTAGGATCCATGCTTTTGCTTTGGCGTGCATGTCTTCTTCGTTATCTGCTAGCTCGTGGCAGTAGCCTTTTTCTAGTGCAACTTCGCCTTTAAACTGTTTGCCTTGTGACACGTAAGTCACAGCGTTAGTTAAGCCGTGCAAGCGCACCATACGTACTACACCATCAGCACCAGGCATCAAACCTAGTTGAGCCTCTGGCAGACCCATCGCTGCATCTTTAAGTGCAACACGGTAATGACTGGCTAATGAAATTTCATAGCCACCACCTAAACAAGCACCATTAATACCCACTGCAACTGGAATGCCTAGTGTTTCTAATTTGCGTAAAGGCGCCTTAGTGGAAAGAATACCTTCGTAAACGCTAGTGGCCTCCTCTGCGTCCATTTCGGTTGGCATATCCAATAATAAAGTTAAATCACCGCCACCAAAGAAAGTGTCTTTACCCGAACGGATGTAAACACCTTTGATAGAATCTTTTTGCGCAGCAACATCGTCAACTGCTTGGGTAAAGGCTTCGATAAATTCGTCACCCCAGGTGTTCACCTTCTCACCGGGTTGATCCATGATCAGCTCAAGAATGCCCTGCTCGTCTTTTTTTAATGTAATGTAACTCATGTTCTACTCCTGCCTTAAACTCGTTCAATAATGGTTGCGATGCCGATACCACCACCGGCACACAAAGTTACTAAACCGCGTTTAAGATCGCGGCGTTCTAATTCATCTAAGACAGTTCCAAGAATCATTGCACCGGTGGCACCGATAGGATGCCCCATCGCGATAGCGCCGCCGTTTACATTGATCTTGTCAGAAGGAATACCCATTACCTTTTGGTAGCGAAGTACTACTGAAGCGAAAGCTTCGTTGATTTCAAATAGATCGATGTCGTCTACCGTTAAGCCTGCTTTTTGTAGAGCTTTTTCGGTGGCTGGTGCAGGACCAGTCAACATAATAGTTGGCTCGTCACCCACTAATGCACAAGATACGATCTTAGCGCGAGGCTTAAGGCCCATTTTTTTGCCGCCCTCTTCGTTGCCAATCAGAACTAAAGAAGCACCGTCAACAACACCAGAAGAACTACCCGGTGTGTGAACACATTCGATGTTGTCTACTTGAGGATATTTGAATTTTAAGAAGTCACCGTGGCCGTACTCATTGAACATTTGGAAAGACGGATTCAATTTACTCATGGCTTCAACGTTTGCGTCTGCACGCACGAGTTCGTCACGGTCGCTAATAATTACGCCGCTGAAATCACGAACAGGCACGACTGATTTATCGAAGTAACCATTATCCCAAGCGTTAGCTGCGCGCTTATGGCTTTCTACTGCGTAGGCATCACAATCTTCACGGCTAAATCCATCTAAGTGAGCAATAAGATCTGCACCTAAACCTTGTGAGATACCGTAGGAATTCATAGACACCCAAGGATCACCCGCAGCCGCACCACTCGCGCCAATACCTAAGCGGCTCATAGACTCAACACCACCGGCGAGAACAACATCTTCAAAACCAGACATCACTTTAGCCGCAGCAAGGTTACAGGCGTCTAAACCACCCGCGCAGTAGCGGTGTAATTGAGAACCGGTAGTGTTATCGGCCCAACCTGCATATACCAAAGCGGTTTTAGCGATGTTTTGAGCTTGCTCGCCTACGGTTTCGCCGCTGGCAAGAATAAGGTCTTCTACCAAGGACTTATCAAGAGAATGGCGACCTGCCATTTCGTCCAATAGGTTTTTAACCAAATCGATTGGTTTAACTTCGTTAAGGGCACCACCTGGCTTACCTTTACCGCGCGGCGTGCGAATTGCATCGTAGATATATGCTTCACTCATATTTTTAGACCTTTTTAGGATGATCTTGTTTGGAAACTAGGGCTAGAACGTATGTAAGTACGCCCAATGTTCAGCGTGTATAAAAAGGCTTATGCTTCTTGAGAAATAGGCTTTCAGAGCATAAGCTAGTTTAGTGACTGGTCGGTCATTATAATTAGCTTTTGCCGAAAGACAAGCCAAAGCAACCGCGCCCTTTTTATAGAAAAAAACCTTAAAAATCATGGAATTAGAACTAGGTACAAACGATTCACATGCCTCAACCCCTACTAGTAAGGCTAAAGGTAGGCGATCAGCTGAGGACGCGAGCAAAACACGCGAGAAAATCATAGAGGCCGCGTTAGCGCTATTTGTGGAAGCGGGCTTTAATAAGACCTCTAATAAGGACATTGGAAGCAAGGTGGGTATTGCTCACTCCAACATCTATAACCACTTTAAATCGAAATCAGAGATCTACGCCGCTATTTGTGTTCAAGCTGAAGTTCAGCAAGAACTGCTGGTAAATCAAGCACTTACTAAAAGCTCAAACCCTTTAGAGTTCTTTTCTACCATGATCGATTTGGGATACGAGCAATTTAAGCAAAACCCCACCCTACACCGCTTTCAGGCCAAAATAGCCTCTGAACTGAGCCACAACCCCGAGCTAATCCAGCCCATCGCAAGGGTGTTAAATAATGCTTTCCAAGACAGGATCGTTGAAGCCCTTAAAACATGGCAGCAAAGTGGCGACCTAGCCCAGGATATTGACCCAGAGGATCTTGCTCAGGCCTATACTTCTGCCATGATGGGTTTGGCCATCACGGCCGATATGACCGGCGAGAAGAAATACCTAGAAAGCATGCAGGTATTTAAACGCATGCTCTTGGGTAGTCTGTTCTCTGCCTAATCGCTAAAGCTAAGCCAATACTCTTCTTCTTATCGGCTCAGGCAAAATACGACCGAAGCTGTGGACTATTTTGAGCCTTTTCGGGAAAAAGTGGTTCTCTTTGCCTTGCTCTAAAGCTTTAATGAACTCTTTAACGGCTCTGTCTTGCTGAATCACCATAAACTTAGGTATGCCATTATCGACCCGGTCCTTTTCAGTAAAAGTGCCGGTATAACAGAAGCCTGGGTAAATGGATGTGAATTTGATGTTGGAGCTAGCCATATCGATCCGGCAGGACTCAAATAACACACGTCCTGCAGCTTTCGCTGCGCAATAAGGGCCAGAATTTGGCAAACCGTAATAACCAGCTGGAGAGCTTGTATAGGCAATGGTGCCAGCGTCTCGTTCTTTCATATGCTGGATAAGATGAGCTAGGTAATTGGTTACCGTATCAACGTTCATTGCGATGATACTCTTCAAAGTTGCGGTATCGATTTTGCCCATAGAGTTTGGCTGCCCACCGCCCGCATTAAGCACCGCTATATCGATAGTGCCGTAAGTTTCAATCGCTTTATCTATCAGGCCTTTTACTTGTTCTTCGTCGGTTGAGTCAGCGGCAAGGGCTAAACAAGAGCTGCCCTTTGCTTCAACCTCTGCTTTGAGTTCATTGAGCAGAGCTTCCCTACGTGCGGTAATAATAATGCGATTCGCGTATTTACTTAGCTCTAGTGCCAGCGCCTTACCTATGCCACTAGAGGCGCCAGTAATTAATATGGTTTTATCGTTAAGCTTCATGGGAATTCCACCAAGTTATTTATCCTAAAAATATCAGCGTCAAAGGATGAATTTATCACAAACGAAAAAAAAGGGGCTTACCTAAGGTAAACCCCTTTCTCATAACTTTCTAACTAACAGAAGCTTTTACATAGTATCTTCAATAGCATCCACTAGCTCTTGAGTAATTTGTTTTTTCATATTCGCTTGTTGAAGTTTTAATTCCTCAATTTTAGCAGTGAGATTTTCAATGGTTTTCTCATCTTCTGCTTTCTTTTGCTCAAGTTCATTAATACGATTTTGCAAAGCAGAAATAGTCGCTTCACTTTCGCTACGTACTTCGCCTATTTTTTGAGAGATGACATCTTTAAATTGGTCAATGGCCTCTTCCTGTTCCTCAGCGACTTCAGCCATTTTTGATTCAACGGCAACCACAGCTTCTTGAGCGATTTTTGCATCACGTTCCTGTTGAACCACTTCATCGTCACCACAGGCCACTACAGCAAAAATAACGAACAAAGCACCTATAAATTGGGTAATCATAGCTAATCTTGGCATCTTACAACTCCTTCTAATCTTGAGGTCGGCTAGATTAGGGTGATTCAGCGAAAAAGTCTATAAATAAGTCTCTATCTGTGAATCCGATCACACCTCTGATATCTGAGTTCTATAATATCCGCGCCAAGTTTTACGCTCCTTTAACTGAACCCTGTGGATATTCCCAGAAGTCTTGGTTCCCTATGTTTTTTAAGAGTTTTTGTAAAAAGGAAAACTATTCTCGTTGGGCCATTTGCGTCACAATTGGACTGCTTTTCAGCGTAAACACCGCCCTCGCTTGGGATGTAGATTTAAGCCAAGAAGAATATCAATGGCTACAAGATCACAACACGATTCGAATCGCCATTGACCCCGGCTACGCGCCTTACAGTTTTGTAGATAACAACGGAGAGCTACAAGGAATTGTCCCTGAATTATTGGCGCATATGCAAAACGCTTTAGGGGTGACTTTTCAAGCGGTCACCCATTTAACTTGGGCAGAAATCATTGAGAGCACCAAATCAGGGCAAATAGATGTGATCGCAACAGCGGTGCTTACTGAGGAACGTAAGCAGTTTTTAGCGTTTTCGGATATCTATATTTCTACGCCTCTGGTGATTGTAACTGAGCTATCAAACGACAGTATACGAAGCCCTAAAGACCTAGCCGGTCAAAAAGTTGCTCTAGTCGATCAGTACTCTTCCGCTGAACGAGTAAAGCAGGAGCACCCTACCATCCGAGATTTTTACTACCCTAGCCCACTAGCTAGCTTACAAGCCCTAGCCGTAGGAGATGTTGATGCTCATATAGGAGTACTAGGAGTACTCACCTATCTTGCGAGAGAGAACGGCTTAAATAACCTAAAGATAGCGGGACAATATGATCTTGAGCAAAATGGACAGCGTTTTGCCGTGAGAAAAGATTGGTCGATTCTTGCCACCATTTTGGATAAGAGCTTTAAATCCATGCCCCTTGCTGAAAAAGAGGCCATATTTCAACGTTGGGTAGGTTTATCCACCAACCAGCAAAGTACAAAGCCACCAAGCTTCAACTGGTACTTATCTATCGCAGTTTTACTATCCTTGGTGTTAATGTTTGCTTTGCGTAAAATTTATTTACTAAGAAATGAATCCTTATTGGATCCACTGACTCAAGTATATAACCGAAGCTTTTTAAACAAGCAGATCAATAGAGAAATCGCCAACGCCAAAAAAACCAAGCGCCCTCTCACCTTGCTGATGGTTGATATCGATCACTTTAAAAGTATTAATGACAACTACGGTCATCAGGTCGGTGATGAAGTGCTAAAGGTATTCTCAGCGACTCTTAAACAATCATTTAGAAAGTCTGATTACGTTTGTCGCTATGGTGGTGAAGAATTTACGATCATTTTACCCGCTAGCCCAACAGACGACGCTTTGGCTAGCATTCAGCGACTGAAAGACGCTTGGCTCGCTCAAACTAAAAAACAAAAACTATTGGGTGGAGAAGCCCACGTTACCTTTACTATTGGGTTAGCCAGCTTTCCGCTTGAGGCTGATAGCGCTATTGAACTTATTAAGTTGGCTGACGATCGATTGTATCAGGGCAAAAATAACGGCAGAAATCAGACGGTTTATCAGGCTTAGTGAATCGACTTGCTAACAGGAACGTTCCATTCGTTCTTTTTTCTTTAGTAAGGTCCTTAGACTTTGTAAGGCGTCAATATGGATTTGGGAGACTCGTCCTTTGCTAAGATTCATTAACTTGGCAATATCCAGAAATGGCAACTCAGACATATGGACTTCCCAGGGTTTGCTAGACACCAAATAGCGTTAATATGTAACTCTATGAGGTGTGATAATGAAAGGCAAACGGTATACAGAAGAATTTAAAAAGGAAGCAGTCAAACAAGTTACTGAACGAGGATATTCAGTAGCTGATGTTGCTCAGAGACTCGGCACAACTACCCATAGTCTTTATGCTTGGATGAAGAAATACGGTGAGCCGATTCCCCGAGAAGTCGATAAAAACGACCTTGCTGCCGAGAATGCCAAATTAAAAGCGGATTTACGCCGAATGACGGAGGAGCGCGACATACTAAAAAAGGCCGCCGCGTACTTTGCCAACGACCGCGAGTAAAGTACGCCTTCATTCGCGCACATCGACATGAATTTTCCGTAAAGGCCATGTGCCGAGTCTTTAAATTACATCGTAGTGGTTTTTATGCTTGGCTAGAAAAACCCTTATCCAATCGCGCGATTGAAGACGAGCGATTATTAAAAAGGATCAGGGAGTTTTATATTGCCAGCGGAGGGACTTATGGCAGCCCATGGATTCATCGTGACCTTCGTGATGCAGGTGAGACTTGCAGTGTGCATCGCGTTGCTAAAATTATGCGAGAGAACAAACTAAAAGCACAGATAGGCTATAAGCGTCGTTATATTAAAGGCGGAAAAACAGCATCCATTGCAGATAATGTTTTAGCACGGAACTTTAGCCCTGATGAACCAAACAAGTCGTGGGTGAGTGACATTACTTATGTTAGACCACATGAAGGCTTTTTGTATGTCGCCACTGTATTAGATTTATTCTCTCGTAAGATTGTCGGTTGGTCGATGGATAAAAATATCGACAGACATTTAGTTATTCGGGCCTTAATGATGGCCGTTTGGCAACGGCAACCGAAAGACACGGTCTTGGTTCACAGTGACCAAGGTAGTCAATATGGGAGCGCGGATTACTTATCGTTCATGAAGTCGAACAATTTAGAGCCCTCCATGAGTAGGCGAGGCAACTGTCACGACAATGCGGTAGCTGAGAGTTTCTTTGCAACATTTAAAAAACGAGTGACTCAACGCAAGATTTACTCAACACGCGACGAAGCAAAGACAGTGATATTTAATTTTATTGAGATGTTTTACAATCCAATTAAGCGGCACACTCACACAGGTGGTGTGTCGCCAATGAAGTTTGAAGAAGACTATTTTTCGAAGCTACAAAGTGTCTAGCAAACCCTGGGAAGTCCACTTTAATTAATTTTTGAATCACTCTTTCTCGCCAATGAGTCTTTCCATTTCAATAACTCTCTCATCCCAATCTGAAACCATCGCATCAGCTTGGTCTTTTCTTCGATAAATTTGACCATTGTATCTTCCCAAAGATTTATACCCATCTTTAACATACGACAATATTGGAGACACGGGGCTAATATACCCTCCAACCCCTTCTTTTGGTCCCCACGCATCGAGCAGGTATTCTCCATTTACATCTGTTTTAGTTTCCTGCAGATGAAATATCTTGACTGTTTTTCCTTCCAACCCACTGACAGCCTCCCATTTAGCTTTCACTGAAACACCTTCCACCGGCAAGCCTGTATGTTTGTCAACCACAACACCGCTAATAGGCAAAGCAGAATATTTTTCCTCTGGTGACAGAATCAACACCAAGACCAAAACCACCGTCGCAGACAAAAACCACCATCTCTTTCTTTTAAAGGTTAATTTCATAAAAATCACATAGACTCTATTCGCCAGATTCCATCACCGTCTCTGATGAAATAAATAAAAAATAGTCTGTTTTCGCCATCAATATCCCGATTAATTGCATACTCCCCATAATTTGAATACAACTCAGACTCCTGAAGGGAAGAAAAGCTTCCCATAATTGATGGTAAATCACCTGATAAGGCTTGAAATATATCTCGATATTTATTTTTTGATCCATTTTGAAAATATACTAGTGCTCCATCAATATCTCCGCTAGCAAGTGCTCCGGTCATTGATAGCCAAACCGACCTAATCGTCTGATCCATAGTTGTTGGCTCATAACCGACGATCACAAAACTTCTTTCTGTGATTACACCCATCGAATTGGTCACAGTGATAGTAACTGGGAAAGTCCCTTCAATTGACATTGTTGCTTCCAAAGGAACAGTAGAACCTGCTGGCAAACTAAACCCTCCAGCACCATTCCAATCGAGCACCGCATCATGCTCGCCATTATTAGTTACTGTAATTTTAAAATCAAAGGGGACTAAACCAGATACCGTGTCTACACTCATGGCTATATTTGGTAGTGCTCCAGATCCGCCACCGGAAGGAGGAGCAACACTACCAAGTGAGATTTCTGCACTACGACTAGCGCCGTCAATAGTAAATAATGTTGCAAAAACCGAATTGTTTCCTACGCTTAGTGGTACCTCGACATAAAACCTAGTTCCAATGACATTGGCAGCAATACCATTAACTACTACAATAATTGAATAATTGGGGTCAGAGTAACATTTCTTTTGGTTTACGTCCTACCTTTCCAGGTTTTACCCTTCTCTTCAAGTTGAATTCAATTTCATCCTTAAACTTCTCGCTGCCAAAGATCAAACCTTTATTTAAACTATCGGCTAGTTCTTTTTGAGTTTTAACCGCTATATCGCTGGAAAAAAGCTCTCGATACCTCGTGTGCCTCTCTTCTTTATTTTTAGATAACGCTAGATATTCATCGTGAGGCGTAATAATACTACTGGTTCGGCCTAGCGCATTACTTTGATAACTTGACCACTGGTATTGCAATAATTGGGGTCACAATAATTGGGGTCAGAGTAACATTTCTTTCAATAATTGGGGTCAGAGTAACATTTCTTTTGGTTTAC
The DNA here is from genome assembly GCA_965223975.1 of Pseudomonadales bacterium. GTDB lineage: Bacteria > Pseudomonadota > Gammaproteobacteria > Pseudomonadales > JBECKS01 > JBECKS01. The sequence goes on along the minus strand of OZ245031.1, from coordinate 3,077,911 downwards.
GTCCTACCTTTCCAGGTTTTACCCTTCTCTTCAAGTTGAATTCAATTTCATCCTTAAACTTCTCGCTGCCAAAGATCAAACCTTTATTTAAACTATCGGCTAGTTCTTTTTGAGTTTTAACCGCTATATCGCTGGAAAAAAGCTCTCGATACCTCGTGTGCCTCTCTTCTTTATTTTTAGATAACGCTAGATATTCATCGTGAGGCGTAATAATACTACTGGTTCGGCCTAGCGCATTACTTTGATAACTTGACCACTGGTATTGAGCAGGGTCAGATACCATGCCTGCTCTAACGGGGTTTAGCTCAATATATCGATAACATTCAAGTAAATAATTTTCGGATTGGACCAAACAAGATTTAAATCTACCTTCCCAGAGAGTGCCGCTTCTTTGATACGTTTGGTTAATATATCTCACATAATATCTACCAATTGCCTGCATCATTTTTGATACCGCGAATTCCTCTCGAGGAGTGACTAACAAATGCACGTGATTTGTCATAAAAACCCAAGCATGTACATCAACTTTGTATTTACGTGAGTACTGTCGAAGCCAGCTGGCGTATGCAGCTAGGTCATCGTCATTGAAGAAACAGGCCTGGCGATTATTTCCTCGTTGCACAATATGCTGAGGTATTCCGATAGGGTTTAATCTGGGTAGTCGTGGCATTACCCTCTCCTTGAGTAAATGGTTTGCCTCCCTATTACAATTAAACTACAGATTTGAATTAAATGTTACTCTGACCCCAATTATTAAATTATTGCACAAAGCTTGGGACAAAAAGTGGCAGCCAGGTAGACATGCTGAAAAGATCCAGAACTGGGAAAACAGAATTAAGGCAAAAAAACTAGTGCATAAATCACTCTGTGATAAAAATCCGAATAAAAAAGATGAGCCCCCTTGTGATGAATAATGATTTGAACTCCCTGTTTAAAAAGTACTCAAAGACTTATAGTGATTTTGATGGAATAGAAATTGTCGAAGTAAATCAGGCTGGATGGGGAGAGGATCGACTTTTGCACATAGCCTGTAATAATTTACAAATCGAAGATGCGGAATTATTAATCATGAATGGCGCCGAAATTAATCGAGGTGGTGATTTAGGCTTAACACCACTTCATTTGGCAGCATCAAAAGGCAACGCGTATTTAGTTAAAAAATTGTTAAGCCATGGGGCAGATAAAAATGTTTCAAATGATTTTGGTGAAAAACCCATAGATTGGGCAAAAAATAATGGTCACATGGAGATAGTTTCGTTGTTAAGAAGCTAATCCACGCCGTAAAGAGCTTATCACAAACAAGGAAAATTAATCACTTCAGGCGTGGGAAACAACCTGTCCCCAAAAGTTTGATTGGTGGTACACAGCCCGGCTTCCCAAATATAATGGGTCTCTATTTTTTGACTGGGCGTACTATTGATAATAGAGATTTTGCGCTTGATTACCCCGTCTTGAAAATATTCGTAGCTAGATCTTTCCTGCTCGACTTGGACATTAGAACTGTTTTGACGATAGGTTATGCTTTCATCAATCTTACCTGTTGAATCATAGCTATATTCGCGAAAAGTATAATCTGGTCGGCCATTGCTTTGTTGTGTTATCAGAATTGATGCGATACGCCCACCGCTATAGGTAAAGTCATAGCGAAAATCTGAATTTCCGAGCGCGGAGTCGCTTACGTCGAATAGGATTTCGTCAAGCTGTCCTCCGCTGAATGAATAATCAAATATTTCTGCAATGGTTTTTATCAGAACGTCATCACTATCTCGAATAACGGTACTAGACTGACTTCGATCCAAAAAGGCGCCTGCGTAAAAGTAATCAAGAGTGACTACGGCTTCGTTACCTAAGTCGTCTATATAGGTCTTCGTCGAGCGGCTCATTTTTCCATCAGGAAAATACTCAATAATATAATCGAAATCGGCTTCTGCGACCCTTCGCGTGATTCCCCCTATCCATTGGTTTTGAGAGTTATAGTCAAACTCTGCAATATCAACAAACGAGGTGACGGTATCTGTCTCTTGTTCAAAGAAGTAGGTTTCAACCTGACGTAGCCGTATATTCTGCCCGTCGCAGTGGTCAGCCACAGAGCAGTCATTACGGCTATCTTTACCTCCCCCGCTGTCTAAGCACCCAAATAACAGAGATGAAAGTAGCAAAAAGCTATAGCATCGTGTTTGAAGGCTCTTTTTATCGAAAATTCGGGACATTTAGGGGGGCAAGCTCCGCTCTAGGCCTTTAGTTTAGTGATTATAGCCCTATTTTAATGTAGTATTCCGCCTCCTTCGAGTTAATTGGCACCTTATTTTGCCCTTTTAAGCAGATTTGCCAGCGAAGAATCCATTTAAACCATTAATTGTGTAGTTAAAGTAGACGTCATCATGAGCGAAAGCCGTATTGAAAACCTAAGGATCAATTCTCAAGAGCTATTGATCACACCCAATGCTTTGCAGACCAATATTCCACGTAGTGAGGCTGCCTCACAAACTGTGATCCAAGGTCGTCAGCAAGTAAAAGACATTCTAGATCGTAAGGACAAGCGCCTTATCGTTGTCGTTGGCCCTTGCTCTATCCATGACCTAAAAGCTGCCAAAGAATATGCTGAGCGTTTAAAGGTATTGTCTGAGGAAGTCAGCGATAGCCTATTATTGGTCATGCGCGTCTATTTTGAGAAGCCTCGCACCACCGTGGGTTGGAAAGGCCTCATTAATGACCCCCATCTAAATGACTCATTTAAGATCGAAGAAGGCTTACACATCGCGCGTCAGCTGCTGTTAGATCTTAACGAGATGGGCCTACCCTGCTCGACTGAAGCTTTAGACCCGATTACTCCCCAATACCTGCAAGATTTAATATCTTGGTCGGCAATTGGCGCTCGTACCACCGAATCACAAACTCACCGTGAGATGTCTAGCGGTTTGTCATGTGCTGTTGGCTTTAAAAATGGTACCGATGGCGGTCTACAAGTAGCGACCAATGCGCTGCAATCGGTAGCCCATTCGCATAATTTTTTAGGCATTTCTAAAGACGGACAGGTGTCTGTTATTGAAACCATGGGTAATGCACACGCTCATATCGTATTACGTGGTGGTGGTGGTAAGTCAAATTACGATTCAGTGAGCATCGCCCTTTGCGAAAGTGAGCTCAATAAAGCGGGCCTTGCTGAGAACATTATGGTGGATTGCAGTCATGCTAACTCCAACAAAGACGCTGCGCTTCAGGTGCCAGTACTTGAAAACATCGGCAGCCAAATTGTTGAAGGCAATAAATCTATTATTGGTGTGATGCTTGAAAGCAACCTAGAATTTGGCAATCAAAGTATTCCTAAAGACTTAAGTGAATTGAAATACGGTGTATCCGTGACCGATGCCTGTATTGACTGGGCTCAAACGGAAGAAGCGATACGTTCTCTAAGAGACAAAGTTAAGGACGTTCTTCCCGGTCGATAGATCTTTAACGTGGAATTTAGTCTTGAAACAATGATTGGATATGGTGGTGCTTTTTGCACCACCATTTCGTTTCTACCTCAGGTAATTAAAGTTCTAAAAGAAAAGGATTTGTCGGCCATATCGCTAGGTATGTATAGCCTATTTACCTTTGGAGTATTTCTTTGGTGTTGCTACGGTCTTATGAAAAATGACCCGGTCATTATTTTAGCCAATGGGATCACCCTCTTACTCGCTTCTATTATATTGCTAATGAAAGTTCGATCCCTACTTGAGCAAAAGCCATAACCCAGGCAATAAATTCGAAAATCACATATAAGCGTTTTCGGTCTCAGTGTGATCAGTAAGATCCTTCACACTTTTGATTTCTGGAATACGCTCAACCAAAGTTTTCTCGACGCCTTGTTTAAGGGTCATATCAACAGCTGAACAACCTTGGCAACCACCACCAAACTGCAGTACAGCAACGGTATCGTCTTCGATGAGCTCTAGCAGTGAAACATTGCCGCCATGACTGGCTAGTGATGGGTTAATTTCGGAATACAAAACGTGATTAACGCGTTCTTCTAAACTGGCGTTTTCACCCAATTGAGGCACCTTGGACTTAGGAGCCCTAAAGGTTAATTGGCCTCCCATACGATCAGCTGCGTAGTTGATAGTCGCATCTTCAAGATACGTGACGCTTTCGGCCTCGATATAAGCAATAAACTCCTTCAGTGGAATCTGCTCGTCAGTCTCCACAACCTCGTCTGGAGCACAGTAAGCCATACAGCACTCTGCGTAAGGAGTACCTGGCTTTTCAACAAAGATTCGCACGCCTATACCCTCAACATCTTGTTTATCCAATAGCTCCTTGAGGTACTCCTGAGCGGAGTCAGTGATATTTATAGAGTCTAGTATTTTTTGCGTATCTATTGTTTCTGAATCATTGCTCATGGTCTTTTATTCCTGCCTGCCTTCTATTCTTAATGTCTTAGTGAACTTCTCATATCACACATGAATAAAAAACAAGTTTAAAACTAATGCTTGTTGGGTGTATCTGGTACAATTGCTGCCCGCTGTGGTGCAAGTGCCTTCTAGCTTCGCCCTAATATGCGGGCGTTTGAGCCAAAAGCAAGAGCCCAAGCGAAACCAGGAAGAATTCTGGTGCTTATATTAACGAATCCCGATTTTTTATTGTAGCTATATTTATCATGACCAGTGCATCCACCAAAGAACAACTGAATAATATCCTTAAAGATCGTGTGCTTATTTTAGACGGCGCGATGGGGTCGTTGATTCAAACCTACAAGCTACAAGAAGCTGATTTTCGTGGCGAGCGTTTTGCTGACTTTCACACTGATCTTACTGGTAATAACGATCTACTCTCTTTGACGCAACCGCAGATCATCAAAGAAATTCATGCCGCTTACCTAGAAGCGGGCGCAGACATTATTGAAACCAATACCTTCAATTCAAATCGTGTGTCACTCGCTGACTATGATATGGAAGATTTGGCGAAGGAATATAATCGAGAATCTGCGCGTATTGCTAAAGAGGTGTGTGCCGAGTTTACCGCCAAGGATCCAAGCAAACCTCGCTTTGTCGCCGGTGTTCTTGGTCCCACCAGTCGTACAGCCACCCTGTCGCCTGATGTAAATGATCCCGCTTTTCGTAATATCACCTTTGAAGAGCTTAACGACTATTATACCGAAGCACTCGAAGGCCTTGTCGAAGGCGGCGCAGATATTATTTTGATCGAAACAGTATTCGACACATTAAATGCAAAGGCGGCCATCTATGCTTTTATTAAGTACTGCGACCGGGAACAAGTTGAACTACCTTTAATGATCTCCGGCACCATTACCGATGCCAGCGGACGATTATTGTCCGGCCAAACTGCAGAGGCATTCTGGAATTCAGTCTCACATGCAAAACCGATCAGCATTGGTCTTAACTGTGCTTTAGGTGCGGATGAGTTACGACCTTACATCGAGACGCTATCAAAGATTACTGACACCTATGTCAGCGCGCACCCTAACGCGGGCTTACCCAATGAGTTTGGTGAATACGATGAAACACCAGAAGAAATGTGCGAAGTTGTTGCCGAATTTGTCGATAGCGGTCTGGTAAACATACTGGGTGGCTGTTGTGGTACAACGCCTAAACATATTCGTTTATTCAACGAACATGCTCAAGGAAAAGCACCTCGCGAAATTCCCGAGATACCCAAGGCTTGTCGCTTAAGTGGTTTAGAACCTTTTACCATTGATCGCGATAGTTTATTCGTAAACGTCGGTGAAAGAACCAATGTGACCGGTTCTGCTAAATTTAAGCGTCTTATTGTTGAAGAAGATTACGACACCGCTTTAGAAGTTGCCCGCGAGCAAGTTGAAGCTGGTGCCCAGGTAATCGACATCAATATGGATGAAGGCATGCTTGATTCCAAGCAAGCCATGATTACCTTTTTAAACCTGGTTGCTTCTGAGCCTGATATTTCTAAAGTGCCTATTATGGTCGACTCCTCTAAGTGGGACATCATTGAGGCCGGCTTGCGCTGCATACAAGGTAAATCCATTGTGAACTCTATTAGCCTCAAAGAAGGCGAAGAAGAGTTTATTGCCCATGCAAAAGACTGCTTGGCTTACGGTGCCGCTGTGATCGTGATGGCATTTGATGAAGTGGGCCAAGCGGATACCGAAGCGCGAAAAAATGAAATCTGTAAACGCGCTTACGATATTCTTGTAGACCAAGTGGGTTTTCCTCCAGAAGACATTATTTTTGATCCAAATATCTTTGCTGTAGCAACCGGTATCGAAGAGCATAACAACTACGCGGTTGATTTTATTAATGCCTGTCAGTTTATTAAGGACGAGCTGCCCTACGCCTTAATTTCTGGTGGCGTCAGTAATGTCTCTTTCTCTTTTAGGGGCAACAACCCTGTTCGTGAGGCGATTCATGCTGTGTTTCTTTACCATGCGATTAACTCCGGTCTAAGCATGGGTATTGTTAACGCCGGCCAGTTAGCCATTTATGCAGACATTGATGCCAAATTACGTGATGCGGTTGAAGACGTTATTCTCAATAAACCAGCCACTGGTGACATAAGCCCTACAGAGCTATTGACCGATTTAGCTGAGGCTTATCGTGGTGATGGCGTTGAAGTCAAAAAAGCTGATGACGAGTGGCGAAAGCTTCCGGTAGTAAAACGACTTGAACACGCGCTTGTTAAAGGTATTACTAATTTTATTGAAGAAGACACCGAAGAAGCACGAGTAGCCGCTGATCGCCCTCTCGATGTGATCGAAGGGCCACTGATGGATGGCATGAATGTCGTCGGTGACTTATTTGGTTCCGGTAAAATGTTTTTGCCCCAGGTGGTAAAAAGCGCTCGCGTTATGAAACAAGCGGTTGCTTATTTGATGCCTTTTATTGAAGCCGAAAAAAGTGGCGAAGCCAGTAGTAAGGGTAAAATCCTAATGGCCACCGTAAAGGGTGACGTACATGATATTGGTAAAAATATTGTGGGCGTTGTGCTGCAATGCAATAACTACGAGGTGATTGACCTTGGGGTGATGGTGCCTTGCGAAGAGATTCTGTCAAAAGCGAAAGAGCACAATGTCGATATCATCGGCTTGAGTGGTTTGATCACCCCTTCTCTGGATGAAATGGTTTATGTCGCCAAAGAAATGCAGCGACTAGACTTTCGTGTGCCTTTATTAATTGGTGGTGCGACTACTTCAAAAGCTCATACCGCGGTTAAAATTGAAGAAGGCTATCAGAACGATGCGGTTATTTATGTTGCGGATGCTTCCCGTAGTGTTGGTGTCGCCTCAAAATTACTAAGCGAAACAGCTAAAGGCGAATTTGTTGCCGAGATTAAAGCGGAATATCAAAAGGTTCGAGAGCGTAATGCCAATCGTAAACCCAAAGGTAAAATGCTACCTTACCCAGAGGCACAGGCAGCTAAGATTGATATTGATTGGTCTAACTATACCCCACCTAAGCCCAGCTTCACCGGTGTAAAAGTATTTGAAGACTACGATATCGCTGAGCTTCTCGGCTATATTGATTGGACACCCTTCTTTATCTCATGGAGTTTGGCGGGCAAGTACCCCAAGATTTTAGATGATGAAGTCGTGGGTGAAGCCGCGCGTAATTTATTTAACGACGCTCAAGCTATGCTGAAAGAGATCATCGACAATAAGATCTTTACCGCTAAAGCAACCGTTGCTTTTTGGCCTGCTAAAAATGTCGGTGATGATGTTCTGGTTTACACCGATGACAGCCGATCCGAAGAACTAGATACTTTTCACTTTTTAAGACAGCAAAATGAAAAAGCATCCGGTAAGCCAAACTACTCCTTAGCTGACTTTGTCAGCCCTAATGGTGATGACTATGTGGGTGCCTTTGTAGTCACCACAGGTCATGGCACCGAGGAATACGCTAAAGGATTTAAAGATAAGGGTGATGATTACAACAGTATTATGGCCAAAGCCCTAGCGGATCGTCTAGCTGAAGCCTTTGCTGAGCATATGCATGAACGAGTTCGTAAGGAATTCTGGGGCTATGCGGCTCAAGAAAAGCTGGATAACGAGGCTCTGATAAAAGAGAAATACCAGGGTATACGCCCTGCTGCTGGCTATCCTGCCTGTCCAGATCACACCGAAAAAGCTACTCTTTTCAATCTCTTAGATGCAGAAGCTAGAATCGGTGTTAGTGTGACTGAACACTTTGCCATGCTGCCTGCGGCCTCGGTTAGCGGCCTATACTTTGCTCACCCTGAGTCTTGCTACTTTGGCTTGGGTAAAATTAACAAAGATCAGGTCGAAAACTACGCTGAACGCAAAGATATGAGCATTAAAGAGGTCGAACGCTGGTTGGCTCCTAATCTAGCCTACTAATCAGCCTCAATGTCAGAGGCTATCTAGGAAATTGATATAACTTATCAGATCGACAAGGTTTTCTTATAAGTAGGTATTCCCTATACTTGCGGCTCATTTGTAGCAGCTGTGTAACCTTATGTATCAATATAATGAACTAGACCAAACCATGGTCAATGAACGGGTGGCTCAATTTCGAGGCCAGACCGAGCGATATCTTGCTGGAGAGCTCAGCGAAGAGCAGTTTTTGCCCCTTCGTCTGCAAAATGGCCTTTATGTACAGCGCCATGCGCCGATGCTTCGTGTAGCTGTGCCCTACGGTACTTTGAACAGTACCCAAATGCGCAAGCTAGCCAGTATTGCTCGCGATTATGACAAGGGCTATAGCCACGTATCAACGCGTCAAAACTTTCAATTCAATTGGCCTGCGCTAAAAGATGTGCCAGATATCCTTGATGAGTTGGCCAGCGTACAAATGCATGCGGTACAAACCAGCGGAAACTGTATTCGGAACACCACCACTGATCAGTTTGCTGGCGTGACCTCTCAAGAGCTAGAAGACCCTCGCCCTTATTGCGAAATTATCCGTCAATGGTCTACTTTTCACCCAGAGTTCGCTTTTCTACCTCGTAAGTTTAAGATCGCGGTGTCTGCTGCGAAAGACAATGACCGCGCTGCGGTTCGTATGCACGACATTGGTTTGTATCTCGTTAAGCAAGGTGATGAAGTAGGCTTTGAGGTTTATGTTGGTGGTGGACTAGGACGTACTCCTGTGATCGCCCCACTCGTTAAAGAGTTTTTACCTAAAGAAGATCTGATCTCTTACCTAGAAGCGGTGCTTCGCGTTTATAACCAACTGGGTCGTCGCGACAACAAGTACAAAGCTCGAATTAAAATTTTAGTTCGTGCTACTGGTGTCGAAGATTTCGCTGAGCTTGTTGAGAAAGAATGGGCAAGCCTTAAAGGTAGTGAGCTTACGGTCCCTCAAAAAGAATTTGATCGCATCTCTGCTTTCTTCGAAGGTCCCGAGTATAAAACGCTAGAGGATAATCCTGAGGCTTTAACTCAAGCACTGGAAGTTAACTCCGGATTCAAGCGTTGGCATCGACAAAACGTATCGGAGCACAAAGTACCCGGCTACGCGGCTGTCGTGTTAAGTATTAAACAAACCGGTGTTGCACCCGGTGACATGAGCGACGCTCAAATGGATGCAGTGGCTCAATTGGCTGATGATTACAGTTTCTCTGAGTTACGAAGCACCCATGATCAGAACATTGTTTTGCCCTATGTAGAACAAAGCAAGCTACCTGAGTTATGGGAAAAAGCTGAAGCGCTCGGTTTTGCAAACGCCAACATTGGATTGCTAAACGATATGATTTGCTGCCCAGGTGGCGATTATTGCGCGCTTGCGAATGCCAAATCCATTCCTATTGCCGAGCAAATTCAACGCCGCTTTGAAGACCTTGATTACCTTTACGATTTAGGGCCTTTAGACCTCAATATATCTGGCTGCATGAACGCCTGTGGTCACCACCATATCGGCCATATTGGTATTTTGGGCGTGGATAAAAAAGGCGCTGAGTTCTATCAAGTATCATTAGGTGGTAACTCAACCGAAGATGCTAGCATCGGTAAAATCATTGGTCCGGCCTTTGATGAAAAAGATATCGCAGATGTGATTGAAAAAATCATTGATGTCTTCGTTGCTCAAAGAATCGAAGGCGAAACCTTTTTACATACCTACCGTCGCGTAGGCATTGATCCATTTAAGGAGGCTGTTTATGCCAAAGCTGATAAAAAATAAGCAGCTAAGTGACAACGAATGGTCTCATGTTGCTGACTTAAGCGAACTTTCAAGCGCGCGGACTCAAAAAGTATTAGTGAGCACCGAAGCTTGGTCTGACTCTAGTTTGGGTGATAAACGAACGTCTGGTGAGCTAGGTTTATTTATTGAAAGCGACCAAACCTGCGCTGATTTGCCCAAGGATTTTAGCTCAGCACCCGTAATCGCGGTGAACTTCCCTGCGTTCACAGATGGACGCGGGTACACCATTGCCCGCGAACTTAGAGAAAAGCTTAGCTATACAGGTGAAGTTAGAGCTGTGGGCGATGTACTACACGACCAACTTAACTCGATGGCCCGTTGTGGCTTTGATGCATTTGAACTGGTTGACGACAAAGATGCTGATAAAGCAATCGCTTCTTTCGCAGATTTTACCAACAAGTATCAAGCTGACCTTGTTGAGCCAAAGCCTGTTTATCAACGATAGTTCGATCGAAAAAATAAATCATCAAATACCGGGCTTGCCCGGTATTTTTTTGTCCAATCTTTATAAAAATAGCTTAAGCTAACTTATTCGCATACCCAATCTCTGTTAAGATTAAATAATGCATTCAGATTTGTTCCATTCTTTTTTTGTCATCTTTTCTGGCGCTGCCTTGCTTGCTAGTTTGGCGCTATTTACCAGACAACCACTGATACTGGCCTATATTGCTTTAGGCGCTCTAGCAGGCCCTTATGGCCTTGGTTGGGTTGAAGAGCAAACTTTATTAGCTGAGATCGCCGAATTCGGTATCATTTTCCTATTATTTTTGTTGGGTTTAGACCTTCAAACAAAAAACCTGCTTAAGCTCTTTGGGCGTAGCAGTGTCGTTGCCATCATTAGCTCAACGCTATTTGCTGCTATAGGTTTTTTAGTACCCTACCTGTTTGGGTTTACCCTGGAGGAATCCTTAATCGTAGGTTTAGCCTGCATGTTCTCCAGCACGATTATTGCTATCAAGCTACTACCGACCACCGTACTTCATCACAAACATACTGGGGAAATCGTCGTTGGACTTCTACTGATGCAGGATTTAATTGCGATTTTTGTTTTGATCGCATTACAGCAAAACTCACCACAAGCGGTATTTGAAATCGGTACCCTGCTGCAAATTCTACTAGCCTTGGGAATATCTATTGGACTAGCATTATTGTTGGTTAAAATATTGATCCTGCCGTTGATTAAGCGCTTCGATCGCTTTCAGGAATATATCTTTTTAATCGCTATTGGGTGGTGCTTAGGTATAGCGGAATTATCAAAACTACTTGGTTTGTCGCTTGAGATAGGTGCCTTTATCGCGGGTATATCCTTAGCCGCTAGCCCGATATCTGCCTATATTGCTAATAGCTTAAAGCCTCTGCGAGATTTCTTTTTAGTTCTGTTTTTCTTTTCACTCGGCGCAAGCTTTAACTATCACATCGTACCAGAGATCATTTTACCTTTATTGGTCTTGGGCGCAGCCCTCTTGATACTCAAACCACCAATTTTTTATGGTTTATTAAGATCGGTTGGAGAGGAAAAGCCTATCGCTAAGGAAGTTGGCTTTCGTTTGGGGCAAATATCAGAGTTCTCCCTACTGATTGCTTATTTAGCTTACAACAAGGGCTTTATTGGTAGCGAAGCTTCTCACTTGATTCAGGCCACAGCAATCCTTAGCTTCGTGCTGTCATCATATATTGTCATCTTTTTCTTCCCTAATCCTATCGCTGTATTTGATAGGCTTAGGAAAGACTAAGGACGAAGCTAGCTTAAAGGGCTATTGATTTTATTTAATAAAGCTCTACTAACGCGATTTACAGCTGTAGATATAGAGATGCCTAGCTTGTCCCCTAATGTTTCTTTTTGCTTGAAGGCAATTGAATAAACATCGTGCTTATCTTCACACTTCTGGCTTAAATACTCATCACTAGTAATAAGTTCGTCCACCATTTTTAATTCGATTGCTTGAGTACCATGCCAGTATTCGCCGGTGGCAATCTTTTCGATATCCAGTTGTGGGCGGTATTTATGAACAAACTCTTTAAACATTGCATGCACAGCTGCAAGTTCTGCTAGCGTTTTTTCTTTTGCTTCGGGTGTAATTTCACCTAAACGAGATAAAGTGTGTTTATATTCGCCAGCGGTAAGCACTTCGACATCAATGTTGTTCTTTTTTAGCAATCGGTGAAAATTTGTTATCTCAACCAAGACGCCCACGCTGCCAACGATTGCAAAAGGCGCGGCGATTAAATTGTCTGCTATACAGGCCATTAAATAACCACCACTAGCAGCCACTTTATCAACCGAAATAGTTAGCCTTAGCCCAGCTTTCTTTATTCGTTCTAACTGGGCTGCCGCAAGACCATAGGTATGAACCATACCACCAGGACTTTCTACTTTGACAAAGACTTCATCATCTTTATTCGCAACACTGAGAATAGCTGTGACCTCTTTGCGAAGCCCTTCTACCTCGTTCCCCTCAACTTCGCCACAAAAATCAATAACAAAAACCCTTGATTCAGATTGAGCTGTCCCACTTTTTTCTTTTTTCTTTTGGGTTTTCTTCTCTTGTTTATCGTTTTTCTTTTCTTCTTTTATTATCTCTTTTAGCTGTTCGTCACTGAGAATCACCTCGTTGAGCTGATCCTTCATGGCTTTCAGATCTTTGTTGAGATGCTTGGTTTTTACGTTCCCCGCTTGATCGTCTTTTCCTTTTTGAGAGCCAGCGAAAATAGCGCTCAAAACAATTAAAATTGCTATCACAATAGTGACTACTTCAGCCAAAAACAGGCCATATTCTGCTAAATATTCTAGCACCAGAAACTCCTAAAAAATAAAAGGGATAATTTATCGTGTTGAGGCAAAAGCTTGTTGGTTTTCTGGTTTACTCACCAGTCCGGCTTTTGTTAAGCGAATCGAAAATAAAGCACCATCTTGCATTGGTAGCGCGCCCGTACTGCCTTTGCTTGCGGTTAGAAATGGAACCGATTCACTCAGTGCTAACTGCTTTAAAATGGCATCTGCAATGCCAGATTCTACCTGTATGGTACTGTGTGGAAGGGTTTCCGCATCTTTGAGCATCGAATAGGATGAGCTGATTCTATCGAGTCGGTAATAAGGGGTAAGGCCCTGTTGTTCAAAAAAACCGCTCCATCCCAAGATGGTGGCATCGACTTGCCAGAGGTCTCCATGAAGCTCGATAACACTTTTCTCACCCTGAGTTTCGACTATTTCTACTTTATAGTGCTTGGGAGCAACTTTGGTAAAGCTTATGCTTCCTACTGAGTCGCTTTGTCGGCTGCTCATAAAGCTATTAAAGCTTAAAATAATCACACAACTTAAAATAGCTATTACTAATGATCCTAATCCTGCGCTGCCAATAAGCCAACCTTTGAACCAATCAAAGCGAATCAACAAAACAGCACCGATAACGAGTGAAATGAAAGCTACACTCATTAAGCTAATTGTAATAACGTTGAATTCCATATATTTACCTATCTCTCTACAATCTTTCTACATGTACTAAGCGGCACTGCCATACCCTAATTCTGACAAGCTTTCTTCTGCGATATCGAGCGCCCCGTCACCCAGAGGTTTTTTCTCTTCTAGGCCTTCGAGATAATAGTCTATACTCGCTAAGGCATCAGCTAGTGTTCTTAGTTGCTCTATGTCCTGTACTTTGTCTACACCCAAGAGCTTCTGTTCAATAAAGTTAGCACTTTGCTGAATCTGATTGGCTGCTCGCTCTATGTTTAAAAAGTACACCCCACCCCAGGCTGCGTGAAGTCCCTCTACGGTTTGATCGAGGAAACTAATATTGAACTCATTTTCCGCGAAAGTAGACAAGGCGTGCTGAACCATCGCGATAATCTTACGGCTTTCTTTTACCGCGCTAGCAAACACTTCATCTAGTTCTAGCCTATTGTTCGGGTCTTCTTGTGAGGTGAGTGGGCTATTCTTGATTTCCAACTGAAGGGTTGCATGTTCTATTTCCATTAGAGAATCTGCTAGTGCTTGAACATTTTTTTCAAAACTCTCGCTTTGTTCGAGCCCATCTAATACTGACGCTAATTTTTCGCTAGCATCGTTCAAGCCCAACATGGTGATGGTGTGAGCAACCTTTCTAAACTCACTTGCTAGGCCGAGTAATTCTTCCTGCTTATCGCCTGCCCTAGCCATTACATCTAATTGATCTTTCAATACGCTTACTTCTTCACGTAAAGCACCTGACACCGTTTGAATAACGGCTGCTCCAGGTCCGGTCATGAGTTCACGCTGTTGTAAAATTCTTGTTTCGTTTAGATTAAAGCTGCCTAGATCAAACTCGTCATGCAGGGTAACCAAAAGATCTGTGCTTGGGTCTGCAAGAGCAACCACATACAAACAGTCTTTTATAAGTACGGATAGTTCTTCTCTATTTAGTTTTTCAGGGTCACCGCTCAATAAAGCTTTGACCTGTCGATCAATTCGGCCAAACATTAATTTACGCGCAACTGTTAATTGGACATTACCTTCAATCAAACTGGCCAAGGCGCCTGTAAAAATTCTCAGCAAGGGGGAACTATCGCCGTATAAACCATTAAGCCTTTCAAGCGCTCTTCCCATTAAGCGAAAGTTTGATTTTAAGTTCTCTTCCTTAAAAGTGCCTAATAGTCCAACCTGATACATATGACGTAGCCTGCGTGTACTATCGTCAACGCTTGTAATAACTTCGATATTATCAAAGTTAAAGTCGTTTAACTCTAAATCAAAAAAATAGCTTTCAGTTAAAGGCTTTTCTTTGACAACAATGCGTAGCTCATTGATGTTTGCAAACAGTAACTCAGGCAGGCTTTCTTGCGAGGCTTGGACATATTCTAGGTATCGAAGCAGCACCACGATGGCTGAACTGATTTTGCTATGAATTTCATATCTCTCTTCAGCATTCTTATCAGTGCTCAAACTGCAAGCTTTCGCCATGACCTCAGTAAGCATTGATGCACCTGGCATCGAAATCATTTTGAAAACACCTTCGAGCTGCTGGAATTTTTCAACGCACTGCGCGAGCTTGGTCGAATCACTATGATTTTCATCTACGGCTTCTAATAGCATTTCTATCTGGGATAGGTTTTCGTCTATCTCAGCTTTCACCATATTAAGCGGGAGTATGTTGTTATCTGTCGACATATTTGTTCGGATCTACCTTATTTAATAACTACGCACCCTAAGGCAATGTTCACTTTTGGCAGCCTTTTACGCTTTTTATTCTGCTTTTATCTAACTTCTGACTAGCTATTCATTGGTGGCAGCCACAAGCTTGTAAATCTACCAAGTAAGAAAAACAGAATCTAGGAAATTTTTTATAGAATACAGTATTTTAGCCGCATTTTAGAGAAATATTATACCTTAATATGAGCAAGGCTTGGATATGTTTACTCGGTGTTCTTCAGTCGAGAAATGACCGAAAATGGACTATTTCGAGTCTATTCAGCATCAGCTAGCCAGACAACTCGTTCATTCTGGCCCGCCATATGCTCAAGCATTTCCATATGAGCATCTTGCTCTTCTTTTGTCGCCTGTAAGACCTTTAAAGGTGAACTACCTCTTTGAATCTTTTGTACCACGCGCTCCTGAGAACCGTAGTTGGCTCCATCTTGCTGGCTTTCCCATGATAAATCCCGCTGACCTCCAGTCATCAGTAAAAAAACTTCAGCTAGCAGCTCGGCATCTAACAGCGCTCCGTGTAGATCACGGCCGGAGTTATCCACGCCGTAGCGCTTACACAATGCGTCGAGGTTGTTCTTTTGTCCTGGGTGTTTCTGTTTAGCTAGAGCCAGGCTGTCTACTACTCCGCATAATTCTGAGGTAAGTGACTGATTTCCTTCTAGTTTTTTGAATTCGTGATCCATGAAAGCGACGTCGAATGCCGCGTTGTGAATTACCAGTTCGGCGCCGGAGATATATTCAACAAAGCTGGGAGCAATTTCTCTAAATAAGGGCTTATCACTCAAAAATTCAGTATCAAGGCCGTGAACCGCTAATGCCCCCTCTTCGCTTTCCCGCTCGGGATTGATATAGACATGATAATTGTTACCTGTCAGCTTACGATTAATGATCTCGACGCAGCCAATCTCTAGAATGCGATTGTCTAAGCGAACATCCATCCCCGTTGTTTCCGTATCAAGTACTATCTGCCTCATGACTCGCCCTTTAACATCTCGTCGATGGCCTTATTGGCCAAAGTGTCCGCACGTTCATTTCCTGGATCACCTGCATGTCCTTTGACCCAGTGCCAGCTTACGGTGTGTTTTTTGTTCAATAAATCCAATATTTGCCAGTAATCTTTATTCTTTACCGGCTTCTTTTGTGAGTTTTTCCACCCCTTTTGCTTCCAGCCTTCGATCCACTCGGTAATACCCTTTCGCAGGTACTCTGAATCTGTATGTAGGTCGACCTTACAAGGCTCCTTTAGACAGCTTAAAGCTTCTATGGCAGCCTGTAATTCCATTTGATTATTGGTGGATTCTTCAGCGGCACCAAAAATTTCTTTTTCCTGTCCTTTAAAACTAAGTATTGCTCCCCAACCTCCTGGGCCAGGATTACCTCGACAGGCTCCGTCGGTATAAATAAGTACTTCTTTCATCAAAATATCGTATCTAATTAATGTTTATCGAAGGGAAGTTTTTCAGAGCGTATAGGAATTTTACTCGCACTTGCTATCGGTAAGATTTGAGCGCGTTTTTTGCCATCTTGAAGGCGAATAGGCGTGATGCATGATACACGCTTCTTAGCGACTAAGAGATAAAATCCACCACGCTGGGCTAACCAGCGGCTACCTAATCTATCCACCCAATGGGTTGATTCATTTTTTGACAGGCGAGTTGACGGAGGCATGAAAAATGCGCTCTCGCATCCTAAGACATCGAAACCCAAAATATCTAGCCATTCTGATAATCTGTACGGGCTAATAAAGCGAGTATTCCAGGGCGCTTTGGTTGAGCGAAATAAAGCAGCTCTCCAAATTCCCCAAAGACTCCAAGGATTAAAACCAATAACCACTAGGTTTCCATTGGGAAGAACGACTCTGCTGGCTTCTCTTAGTATTTGAAAAGGGTCTTTTTCGAAATCAAGGCTATGCTGAAGTACTACTAAGTCGGTACTGTCTGACTGAAACGGTAATTGATGAATGTCACTTTTGAGTGCGTTTTTTTTACACTTTGAGTCTAGGAAAACTTTATGGCGAATGGGACTGGTATCGAGAGTTGGCGTCAGGCTTTCGAAACCAGAATAAAGCATGTGATAGCCGAAAAACTTGGGTAGAACATCTTCTAAAAGATGTTTTTGTTTTTCCAGCATCAAAAGACCCAGCTTAGAGTCGAACCATTCTTCCAAACTATCCCTAGCATTGTCTGGCTGGAATGGTCCTAGTGGCTTTAATAGTCGTTGGAGTGCCATGTCTAAACTCTCTTAGGTTCAAGAATCTATATCATAATGCTTGTGTTTATCATGTCTACTATAGATAGGAAATATGGCGACAAAATGACTGGCTAACATGCTGGTATTCAGCCGTATTTTCCAATATCTTTGGCCTTTAACTTAGTTTTTGAAATAGGTATTTTTTTGAAGTTCACTCCTCTTTTGATTTTTTGCTTTGTATTACTCAATAGTTGCAGCTCGCAAACGTCAACTCAACCTTCCCGCGCTGAATTAGCCAGCGATGAAACACCGATAGCTGTTAGCCTTACTTGCGAAATTGAGGATTCAGCGTATCTAAATAGCTTGAATAGCGTCTGGGATGAGTTAAGCAAGGAATTTGAGTTTAGTGTAGGCGTTGATAATGCTCGTGTTGCCAGGCATTTATTTATACTTGATCGGCGCCAGAAGTACTTTAATACAATTGGAGCGCGTGGAGAGAGATATCTTTATTATGTAAAAGAGGAAGTTAAAAAACGAGGACTACCGGCTGAATTAGCTTTATTACCGGTGGTCGAAAGTGGTCTAGACCCTTTCGCCTATTCCCATGGTCGCGCTGCTGGCATGTGGCAGTTCATACCCAGTACGGCGAAAATTTTTAAGCTGGAAAGTAATTGGTGGTATGAAGGCCGGCGCGATGTAGTAGCCTCAACAGATGCTGCACTCAATTATTTAGAAAGGCTGCACAAACGTTTTGATGGAGATTGGTTGCTGGCCCTTGCTGCCTATAATTCTGGCTCAGGTACTGTCTATCGAGCACGAAAAAAGAATGAACGTTTAGGCAAAGATACTGACTACTGGTCATTAGATCTGCCTAAAGAAACTCGGGACTATGTTCCAAAACTGATCGCCTTGTCTCAAGTTGTAAGCAACCCTAGTGAATATCAGATTAAACTGAAATACATTCCTAACTCCCCTTATTTTGATCAGGTCGACCCCAAGGGTCAGCTTGATCTTAGCCAAGCAGCGAGTTTGGCCGAAATCACTAGCGAGCAACTTTATTTACTTAATCCTGGTTTCAACCGCTGGGCAACTGAGCCTGATAACAATCGTGCCCTGCTGATTCCCTATCAACAACGATTTGTGTTCGAAAAAAATTTAGCGCAGCTTGACTCTAAAGAGCGCTTAGCATGGACCCGTTACACCATAAAATCAGGCGACACATTAAGCACTATCGCTGCTAAACACAAAATCAACACTAACTTTCTTAAGTCAGTTAATAACCTATCGAGTAACAATATAGGAATAGGCAAAACCCTATTAATTCCAAAACCTTTAAAGGGCGCATCGAGCTATACCTTAAGTGAAGAACAACGTATGCAAGCGCTAAGCCATCGAAAGAGGAGTGGAAAAACTAAGGTAAGCCACAGGGTTAAATCGAAGGATAGTTTTTGGAGTATATCTAGGAAATACGGCGTAGGTGTTAGAGAGTTAGCCAAATGGAATGGAATGGCTCCTGGTGACACTTTAAAACAGAATCAAATATTGAATATCTGGGTGAAAAATTCCGGGCCGCAACAAAGATCAATTTACAGAAAAGTCTATTACACGGTGAGGTCCGGAGATTCCTTATCTAAGATTGCAGGTAAGTTTAATGTTTCAGTTAAAGATATAAAAAACTGGAACAAACTGCATGGTAAGAAATATTTAAGACCCGGCGACAAATTAACCCTTAGGGTTAATGTCGCCAAATAAAAGAAAGCTAATCTTTATTGGTTAGCCAGTACGTGAGCTTCTGCCCTTTCCCACATTTGGATATAAGCTTCGGCCGAGTTCATAAAGCTGCTGATGGTGTCATCACCTCTTTTAATATCTTCCTGCTTAAAGCTTTCTAGCCACTCCGCATAAAGACCGTAATGAGCAATGCCCTCGGTGTTGTAATCAAAGGTCCTATTACCGGTTTGAGGCTCATGAAAGGTCACTGTTCCATCTAAAGACATAAATGGATGTGAAACCACATTCGCGTTAGCTGGATTTTCAGGCCCCGGTTGAGAAGTAACACCTTGAATATCAGAGCCCAAAGCGAAGCTTTTTGGATAGCTTGTGTTGGTTAAAATCGTTCTGTAGTTGGCAATGCTATTCGCAAAATTCTGTGGTGTGGTATTAAAAATACCGATAGAGCCTCCAGCATCAAATATTCGATTATGTGTGCTCGTTGCGTTATCAATCCAGCCATGAGAGTTAACCACCGCGGGATAGTTATTGGCCTCGATCATATCGAGGGTCTCAAGCATAGCGGACTGACTGAGATGCCCCACATCGATAAACATGCCTTTTTCCATAAGCCTAGTAATTAGATGCTGGCCTGATGGGTGTAAACCTCTCACGTTACATGCATTGGTGATTCCTGCATAGTCGTCATAGGGTCCGAAATTAGTATCAATTATTCCCGCAAGCAAACTCCCGAACACACCAGGTAAGGCGTCCGTTAAGATAGACATGTCAACATTTCTAAATGTCTGCATGCTGTACATGTCTGATACGCCATTTGTTCCAGGAGGGCATTGTTCTACTTCAATGTAATGTCCACCTATCGAGGTGTTGTAGTAGTTTCCTCCCGGTGGAATTAAATCTCCTAGTCCAGAAATGTTACTACTGTCTAATTTACTGGCTAGGTTCATCCATGCTCCCCTAGCCCCTCCTCCAGGACGTGTTCCAGCGAATTTGTTATCAAACCTATGAACTGGGAATACAGCGCGAACCCCAACATCATAAAGAGCGTTTATACTTTCGTCGATATAGGCATTGCTACAGGTAGAGCTTTCTCGACAGCTAAACAATGTGCCGTGCTCTACTCCAAGAATAACTGCAAGTTTGTTATCAGCGATGACCTCTCTTGCTTCTTGTGAGGAATGCACAACCCTAAACCAGCCTTTTCCGGGACCACCGGCTTGGGCATCGATGTATTCCTCAATCCATTTAATGTAGTTGTTTTGCGCGGAAACCGATTCCAAACCACTGCAGCCATGCTCTTTCTGCCCTAAACCGACGATTCTCTCTAAGGCCTGACAAAAACTTGGGTTACCGGTTGCTAAGTTAACGGAAAGGCGTAAGCCACTTAAATAAGCTCTCTCGATCCAACGATAATAGGCTTGTACATGAGTGATTGCATCTTTGCTAGGCCATTCTACAAAATCTGGATAGCCATCAATGGCGTGGGTACTTCCAAGCCCAGTTTGGCTAGCTAATAAATCTAGGCTGCCATCGGCACCATGTAGAGAATGGCAATTTTCCATCGCATGTTTAATCCCCCAAGGGTGTACTACCTCTCCTGACATGGCCATTCCGCCCATGGTTTTAGGAAAGGCATAGTGCGCATGTATGTCAGCATAGCCATAAATGGGTTGCGTAGGATCTTTTGGGTTATAAAAACTTGGATCAATAGTCGCGTTCAAAGACGCTTCAGGGTGCTCCGTACATTCTGATGCATCCACTTCAATAAACTCAAAACTATCGGGCCTGGTTTGATAGCTTAAATCTTGATGTGGATCTTCTGATATAGGTGCGTGCAACGCCAGGTCATGTTGCAAAATGCGGGGGTCACCGTCAGGTGCTAAGCGTTGCCGGGTTTCAAATCCAGCCTGGCCTGCTAGCATTGTTATCGACTGCCTATCCGTAATTGACCACTCCTGTGCAACACCCTGAAATGTGGAACGAATAAGCTGTCCGCCTGCATGTGCCAAATAGTATTCATCCCGATCATACAGCATATATGAGCCCATATGCGCTGGCTTTACAAAGAACTTCTCGGCCAAAGATAAATCAGTTTGCAGGTTATATTCCGAAGGGCCATTTGCTGTTATGTAGCCAAGACTATCACTGGCTTGAATGGCTACACATTTTTGAGCGAGTTCATAGCGCTCTTCAAATGAGTCCTTTTTATTACATACTATCTGATAAAACCCTTGAGCACCCTTAAAAGAAAGACACTCATAGTCATTGGGGCTACTGACGATCCTAAGATCTTGTTCATAGTTTGCGACGCTTGAACTAGGCATCCCGTAAATGAAGGAATAGTAAGTAGAGTCTTTTGGAGAGCCATCAAGGTCGGGGTTAAAGGCGGTACTATTTTGAGTAATCGTTTTTATCGCTAGTGGGCTGACGGCTCCGTTTTGATTTTCGTAATAAAACAGATCCCTGGTAATGATCAATGGGTCACCAATATCTAAGGCACCTTCGATTCCGCTGACTCGAATTTCATTTCTATAGCCGCATAAAATATTGATTACAGCAGTGCCTGTGCTTGCTCCATTGTTTGCAACTCTAGCAAAGCACGCTTGATCATTGGGTTGGCTGCTAAGCCCAAACTCTGATAAAGCTGCTGGATTGGAGGAATTATCATAGGAATAAGTGCCATCACTAGTAACGGTACGGGTGCTGCCGTCCGGGAATTTAAGAACCAGGTTGCCTCCCAAAGCCGCTGCTCTAAGGCCAATTACTTTCAGCTCAACCGTATTTAAACTTGCACCATTCGCATTGTCGTCACCACCACCACTGCCACCACCACAGTTAGCCAGAAAAAGTGCTGCCAAAACCATAGCGATCAAACGTATATGCATAACTATCCTCCAAGATAGATATAAAACACTTGGAGTTAAGAGGCTTTTTTCTTCCCTAGACCACTTACTCGAGCTACCTACTTATTTTTATTTTTATTTGTTGTTGCAAAATACAGGTAGTAGAAAATGATTATCGACAAGCCGACTGATAATACGAATATTTTACGAAATATAGCTCTTTTAGACAAGAGAGGCCTTGTTTCACAAGGCCTCGAAGATCATCAGTTCGTCGTGAAATTGAGCAGAATCTTACTCTCTACCGCCGTTTTCCTGCCAGCTACGCCCTTCTCGAATGTTGATACCGGGGTTCCACTTCAACCAATCTTTGGATTTTTCTTGCCAGTGCATGGTGAATACGTGTCCGTCTTCTACTATTTCGCCGGCCTCTTCGACCGGAGGAGTTGCAAAGGACAGTCCGCCAGCAAACATCCTCTCAATTGGAGCAACTGTACAGCCAAAGAAAGCCCCATAACCAAACCCACACTGAAAACCGCTAGCGTTCCAAAACTTAGTGTTCTCGCGTATTAATGGCTTAAAGGTCTCACGAATATGAGCCAATATATAAACGTCTTTTGAGTCCTCAGACAGTTCAAACCCAATAACCTTGCCGACAATCATTTCTCGGTACCAAACAGGGTCATTACGAATGATGGTACGCGCCCGCTCCGCTTTCAAACGAACTGTTACACCACTATTACGCGTTTCATAGGCACCGGCCGGCATATAGTCTAGTCCCACAAACTCAGTGGCTGGCTCACCTTCGCCAGGTTTAACTTGAATAAACCCTCCAAAGATTAATGTTTCTGGATTTTGTATTCTGAAGCCCAGTTCAGCTGTCGCGACCCAAAAAACTGAGCCTTCGTTTGCCACTGATTCACCTTCGGGGTATACCAGCACATCGGCTTTAACACGCTTAAGGTCATCGAACCATTTAACCTTTTTGACTTCACCAATCTTAACACCTTGATACTTAAGCTCAGCACCCTCAGCTAGACCCTCAGCAGACGGAAATTCGATTGAGATCATCGTGCCCTTTTCATGAGCTTGGTCATAGCCTTCAAAGAGCTTGTAGCGATCGCGGTTCTTCGCTTTGGGTGAATCTGAACTAGGATCAGTCGCGATAGCAATACCGCCACTGATGACAGAGGACAAAGACTCGGTTCTAACAGTGATGCCTTTTTTGGGTAAGCTTGCGTCGACAGTGACACCACTTGCGTTATAAAAACGAGTGTCCTCATTAATATACTTAGCCGCTTCTGGCTTAACGAATACATGTATTAGGACTTCACCAGTTTCTTTATCAAATTCGTAACTCTTAACTTGGCCAATAGGTATTTTTCGGTAGAAAATCTTGGACCCTTCGCTGAGGGAGCCCAAAATCGGTGAAGTTAAAGTTAGGTGTAAGCCAGGCTTACGACTATCCATCGGCGGAGTATCCTTAGCCGCATAAAACTCAGTGGCTGGGTCTCCTTTCCCTGGTCTAAAGGTAATGTAGTTACCAAATAACAAGGTCTCTAAACCACTGACCCCTTGTAGAGAGAACTTAGCACCGACTTTCCAAAAGCGAGTTTTAGTTTTAAGCATGTGTTCAATATTAGGGTCAAACACTACATGGGCTTTAACACCACTCAAATCATCTTCTAGCTCGATTTTTCGAACCATCCCAACCTGTTGTCCCTCATAAACAATTTTGGTGACATCTTCGGTAAGACCTTCACCACTATCAAAATGGATAATGCCTTGAATACCTACTTCTGCAAGATCAAAGTCTTCATATAGCTCAAAACTGTCACCAGATTCCGCTGGTGTGTGCTCAATGTCATCGGGGTTTGTAAATGCAATACCTCCTGAAATTACTGAGGACAAAGATTCTGTTCTAAGTTTTACACCAGAAAGATTTCCTTTTACGGTGATACCACTGGCATTCCAAAAGCGTGATTCTTTTTTCACTAAATGCTGAAACTCTTCTACAATATAAATTTGAATTTCAACGCCTGTTTCTTCAGCATTCAGCTTATAAGACTGGACCGTACCGACGGGCAGTTTTCGATACAAAATTTCACTACCTTCTGAGATCGAACCGAGCTCGTCACTCTTTAATGTTAGGTGAAGTCCCGGACTGCTTAAGGAGATTGGCGGCGGGTCTATAAGTGCTATGTACTCGCGGGTGCGCTCTCCATCAAGCCCTGGCTGCATACCTATGTAATTGCCCGAAAATAATGTGTCGATTCCAGAAACACCCGACAAGGAGATTCTTGGCTTTACCAACCAAAATTTTGTATCCGTATTTAAAAACTTAGATGCGGTACGCTGAATTTCTGCTGTTACCGTTACGCCGGTAAGGTCTTCTTTAGGCACCATATTCGTCACGATTCCAACGGGAATACCCTTATAAACAATTTCTGTTTTATCCAGAACAATGCCCTCACCTGTCTCAAATTCAATCTGTATGGGGATATCTTCTTCCATATAATTTTTGACTACGAACCACAATCCGATAACCAAAGCTACAATAGGTAAAATCCATATTGGTGAAATGCCTTTGTGCTTTTTCAGTATCAACTGTTCTAGTGGTAAGTTTTCTTCTTGACTCAAATCATTGTCAGACATTTAGAGTTTTCTCCTCGTGATCCCAAAGCAGACGAGGATCGAATAGCTCGCCGGCGACCATAGTAATAACACACATCATGGCAAATGCTGGAGCTCCCAGCCCTACATGAATGTTTACGAAATTCCCAAGCTGCAATAAGGAAATGAATAATGCAGCGAAAAAAATATCGACCATTGACCAACGGCCAATAAAAACAATAAAGCGATACATTCGAGTTAATTGAAAGCGCTTATTTAGCTTTCTTTTTTGGATGCACCACAATAAATAACTGAGACCTAGTAGTTTAAATAAGGGCACCACGACACTAGCTACAAAAACAATAGCAGCTAATCCATAGAGCTGCTCTTCTGCCATGTTTTTAACACCACCCAAAATCGTTTTTTCAAAAGTGCCTGAACCAAGCTGTGTGATGACCATCACCGGGAAAAATATGCGAAGGGATAAAGGTAATAAATCCAAGTGCAACCAAAGCCCAAGTTCGAGAAATACTATTTTCTTTTCGGACATGCATTTTAGAATCACAACGCGGGCAACGCATTGTGTAACCTTTTTCATGTTGAACATAAGCAGAAACAAAATGGCATGAATGACAAAGCACCATGTTTTCAGAGATACCAGAACGCTGAACACTATCCACGCCTCGCCTCCCGCTTATCTAAAATCTGCCAAACCAATTGAGTGTTCAAGGTCACCGAAGAAAGTACACAAACAAGCATAATGCCCAGGAAAGCATAAAAGCCGTAACCTGGAGTTGCATCCGCTGCGCTGGCCATTTTATCGACGTTAGTAAAAGTAATCACGAACCCTAATAAATAAACCTCTAGCATTGCCCATGGGTGAACTTCTTTATACCAACGAAAAAACATCACTCCGTAGTCTTTCAAATTACCAGCCGATGCTTTTTTGATTGCAAAAGAAATGGGATTTTTCTGTATCAAGGTACCTAAACCATAAGGGTTTTCGATAATAATTCGATCTAAATAGATACAGGTGAGGACAAGAAACAATAAAAATAGATCTAGAAATGGCGCGAGTATTGCCCCCCATAATGTTATGGCCGCAACAATCGGATCCCCTTGTTGTAGAAAGACCAAAACACCGTCCATCATATTCACTTTAATAGCTGAACCAAAAGGCGTAATAATGACCATTGGCAAAAATACAGCGGGTAGAAATAACATTAAGCCAGTAATCACTAAAGCGTATTCGCGGCTCAAAGTGTCCGCTCGGTTGTGAAATAAAACCACTCCACAGCGTGGACAATTCAAATCATAATGAGGGGGTATATGAACATCATCCAACAACAAGTCACAATATGGGCACACCACATGTTTTAGATGCGTGGTATCCTTCTCAGAAGCTTTGTTAAAATAAAACAGCGGCATGTGACTTTTTGTTGTTAACTCTTTTTAAAATTACGCAACAAGATAATACAATTGACAAACAAACTATGTCATAAAGGCTCAGATGCCTACCCTATCTTTTTATATAGGTATCCGACTTAGAGCACATCCTGTGCGTAGAGAAATATTCTTGAGGTGCCTTCAGCGTTTAGACCAAAAGTAATCGCTCCTCGAAGTTTCTTACCAATGGCTGAGTTTGTTATCTTTGTTTTTTATCTTAATTAACTTTAAAGCACCACTGTTATATCATGAAAGCACTTCAAGGTCAGCGCCTAAGTGCCGAATTCTATTAAATATTTTCTCTTTAGGGTTGAGTGTATGAAACCAAAAACTGTACTTATCACAGGTTGTTCATCAGGAATTGGTGCAGCTATGGCTATCGAATGCCACAAGCGAGACTATAAAGTTTACGCCACAGCCCGGGACCTGAGTAAGCTCGAAGATCTAAAAACCATGGGCATCCATTGCTTACAACTCGATGTAAATAATGATAGCGAACTAGAGAAGGTGCTAAGTGATCTCGTCAGAGATGGCCAAACCATTGATTTTCTTATAAATAATGCTGGGTACGGAGCTATGGCCCCTATAGCTGTCCTAAGCCCTGAAAGTCTTGCGGCCCAGTTGGATACCAATGTGGTATCGATTCTTCGTGTCTCTAATGCTTTTATTCCCTCGATGATCGAGCAGAAATCAGGTTGCATTATTAATATTGGAAGTGTTTCGGGGGTTCTTACCACCCCGTTTGCTGGGGCATATTGCGCTAGTAAAGCTGCTGTACACTCATTGTCAGACGCTTACCGAATGGAGCTAAAGCCTTTTGGAATTCAAGTGCTTACGGTACAGCCAGGTGCTATAGAATCGGCTTTCGGCGATAATACTGCAGCCATCACCGAAGGCCTTATTCAGAATAACTCCGCCTATAAAACCCTTAGAGTCATCCGTGCGCAGACGTGCTAAAGCGTCTCAAGAGCGCCCCACTCCAGCAGCTGAGTTTGCACGTAGGCTATGCGATAAGATGGAAAAAAAGAATCCTCCAGCAACCATTCGAATAGGAAATGGCAGCAAGTTACTGCCTCTTTTGCCACATTTAATACCCACCCGCTTATTGGATTTTTTGATGGCAAAGCCCTTCAAGCTAGACGGACTAAGTGATTGATATTAAAACCTAAGTATCTGTTTCTATTAATAAAATCATTGAGTCTTTAAGGAGTATTAGATGGGCCCATTAAGTGGAATAAAGATTGTTGAACTTGCAGGCATCGGACCTGGGCCCTTTTGCGGCATGATGCTCGCGGATATGGGCGCTGAGGTTATTCGCCTAGACCGCGTCACTGGCAGAGATGGCAATCAAGACGTGATGCTAAGAAATCGACGTACCTTGTCATTAGACCTGAAAAGGCCAGAAGGCTTAGAGATCGCCAAAAAGCTTATCAATCGATCCGATGCCGTATTTGAGGGATTTAGACCAGGAGTATGCGAGCGCTTAGGACTTGGACCTGATGAATTTAAGGATACTAATCCCAAATTAGTATACGGCCGCATGACAGGCTGGGGACAAGATGGACCTATGGCCAAAGCTGCTGGGCACGATATCAACTATATATCCCTTTCGGGTGCGCTCCACGCGATTGGTCGCAAAGGTGAAAAACCGCTCCCTCCGCTTAATCTTGTCGGCGACTTTGGCGGTGGCGGTATGATGTTAGCTTTCGGTATGGTGTGCGCTCTGTTAGAGGCAAAGACATCTGGCAAGGGTCAGGTAATTGACGCCTCTATGGTCGAAGGCTCAGCTGCTCTAATGGCTATGTTTACGAGCTTATCTGCAAAAGGTGTGTTTGAAAACGAAAGAGAAAGCAACATGTTGGATGGTGCAGCACACTTTTACGATAGCTACGAGTGCTCCGATGGTAAATACGTATCTATTGGATCTATCGAGTCTCAATTTTATG
Organism: Pseudomonadales bacterium; assembly: GCA_965223975.1. Lineage (GTDB taxonomy): Bacteria > Pseudomonadota > Gammaproteobacteria > Pseudomonadales > JBECKS01 > JBECKS01. Next base: position 3,049,830 of record OZ245031.1, on the reverse strand, counting down.
CCTTGCTCATCGAAAAAGCCGAACTCGACGAGAATTTGTTTAAACCGCAAATGGATAAGCAGCAATGGCCTCAGTTAAAAGAAGAACTGACTAATGTATTTAAACAAAAAACCCGAGACCAATGGGTAGAAATTATGGAAGGCAGCGACGTATGCTTTGCTCCTATCCTTTCATTAGAGGAGGCCCCCCACCACCCTCATAACCAATCGAGAGGAAGCTATATAGAGGTCGATGGGATGTTGCAGCACGCTCCAACACCACGCTTTAGTCGAACTCAAGCTGATAAACCTCGAAAAGGAAAAAGCACTGGAGCTGATTCAATAGAGATACTTAAAGAGATTGGTTTTACTGAAGAACAGTGCCAACACCTTATTGATGAGAAAGTAGCGTTTTCAAATTAAAGGATTGATAGGTTTATTCAAGTAGGGATTGCTTAGCAGTATACCCAAGTGACGATGTGCTCCTCGTAATCTTCTTCCGCGACTTCGCTTTCGTTAATGGCTTGACCCTTAACACTAATACCCTGCTCCTGCATTAGCTTATCATTCCCTACAATTAGCGGGTGCCAAGGCATCAGCCCCTGTCCTTCTTTAAGCAAACGATAAGCGCAAGTCGTTGGCATAAAGTCCCACTCATGGTTTTGTAAAGATCTAAGTTCTACACAAGACTCCACTTTGGATTCGCGATTTGCATAGTCACAACAACGCACCGTATTAAGATTTAACTGCTTGCAGGCAAGTTCAGTATAAAATATTTCATCACTGTCAGCGCATTGAAGTTTTTGCAAGCAACAACGTCCACACCCATCACACAGTGACTCCCACTCCTGATCACTTAACTGCTCAAGCGTTTTCTGCTCCCAAAAATGCTTAAGGCTCATTTGGCATCCAGTTTTTCATTACTGCGAATCAAATGTTGTTTATATTCCGGCAGAGGATCAGGCATCTGGAGATAAAACCCCTTTTCCTGGATTTCCTTTATCAGTTTCTCGCCATCCATCTTGGCAAATTCTTTCTCTTTGTCGACCATCATATGAGTTACAAGCTTAGGCTCGTCAAATAAATCCAAAAGGTTTCTGGGTACTTTGCTAAGCGCTTGTACTTTTTCAACGTAAAGATACATACCCTCTTTTTTTTGACTGCGATAAATCGATATAAAGTATTTCATTAAAGTCTACTCAACTTTGATTTAGCTGTTTAAAAAACTTAAGCCACTTCTCTTCTAGAATCCCCATTCGCCAAGGGTTAATGATCTCTTGGCATTGAACAAGAAAGTCGTCTTCAGCCATTTTTCCGAAATATAATATGTGCAAAACACTGTCTAGCAGCCGGTTCGATAGCAAAACCTCTGGTTTAATATCGAGTTCAAGTGCTCTAGCATCTCGAAAAGATTTAAGTTCTTTCTTTAAGGCTTTTGATGACTCGGGAACCTGCCGTTGAATCGTTTGAATGGCTTTTTCTGAGGCTTCACTAACTTTCGGTTCAGCTATCAGCGCACTAACTGTCTCTGCATATTTTCGCACAAATGGAGAGGGTACATCATCGAGAGCTTGGAGCTTTCTCGCGTGCATTCCGCCCTTAGAAGCTGCGCAGATTTGTAGCAAAGGCTTGTCTTTAATAATAAAGCCTCTAGGTATATCTTTTGAGCGCGCTAACTCTTCACGCCACAGTACGAGATCATAAGCCGTTTGTATTTGCTGAGCGTTAAATCGGCCCAAGCCCTTCATTTTGTAAAAGTATTCGTCGGTGGTTGGCACTTGAGCAAGGGATCTTAGTTGGATTAGCTCTTGTTCATACCAACCACGTCTCCTTTTGCTAGATAGTTGATCCATCAACAAGGTGTGTAATGATTCTAAATATAGAACGTCATCGATTGCGTAATCAATTTGGCTGTCGCTTAAAGGTCTCTGCAACCAATCCGACCGGGTTTCCCCTTTGGGTAAATCTTTATCCAACAATTCCTTTACCAGTTTCTGATAGGACAGCTGTGTATCAAACCCCAATAAAGAAGCAGCGACTTGAGAGTCATAAAACTCAGTTAAAAGATGGTCGCTTATAACTCTAAAAACCTCTAAGTCTTCGCGACAGGCATGCATTAACACTTTGCTAGCACTCAAGGCCCGGAACAAGCCATCAAGCTCTGAAAAAGCCAAAGGATCTAAAATATAAGTTTTAGCGTTGATTTGAAACTGCAATAGTGCGGGCTTTGGGTAAAAGGTGTTGCGTCGCTCAAACTCTGTATCTAAGCCAACATATTTAGCGCCTTTAATTTCACCAACCAATTCGCTTAACTCAGTCGCTCGCTTTACATAAATATAATTAGACATAAGGAACTAACTCAGTGGCTTACGGCCTGAAAAGGCGTGACTGATGGTATTGCTGTCGACGTATTCAAGCTCTCCGCCTAAGGGGACCCCGTGGGCGATACGACTTAGTTGCACCGGATAAGATTTCAGCATTTCCGAGATATAAAAGGCTGTCGCCTCACCTTCAATCGTCGGGTTTGTGGCGACAATAATCTCCCTAATCTCGTCTTCTTTGACCTGGCTAGCTAACAAATCCAAGCCGATCTCCGACGGACCAATTCCATCAATTGGCGATAGGTGCCCCATTAGCACAAAGTACTTGCCCTTAAAGCTCATCGACTGCTCAATCGCGATAATGTCGGAGGGTGACTCCACGATGCATAGTAAGGTGGAATCCCTAGATGGATTGGCGCACAAAGTGCACAAATCATCTTCAGTAAAGTTTCGACATCGCCGACAATTTTTTATGGCGCTCATCGATTTTATAAGTAGCTCACCCAGTTGCTCGCCGCCCCCTCTATTTTGCTCAAGCAAATGCATAACCATGCGCTGAGCGGATTTAGGCCCTACTCCTGGCAAGCAGCAAAAAGCTTTGGTGAGTTGATCGAGCATATTACTCATGGGTTTAAGCTATTAACTCCTAAAAAGGCATTTTAAAACCGTCAGGCATATTAAAGCCCGAGGCAAAGCCGGCAAGTTTGTCTTTGTTCCCAGCCTCAATTTTACGTACAGCATCATTTACTGCGGCAGCGACCAAATCTTCAATAAGTACTTTCTCGTCTTTCATTAGGCTTTGATCAATATTGACCTTTTTAAGGTCGTGCCGCCCAGTCATTATAACGGTCACAAGGCCTGCACCGGCCTCACCTTGATACTCTGCATTCGCTAATTCCTCTTGAGCTTTTTCTATTTGCTCTTGAATCTTCTTGGCTTGATTCATCATATCGCCAAGCATATTTTCCATTTTATCCTCACTATCACTAATGGATCAGTTGACTACTACCATCTTGAATTTCAGCACCAAAAACATCTTTAAGTTTTAGTACCACTTCATCTTGCAGAATACTTTGTTTAGCATGATTCTCTCTTTCTAGGTCAACTTGCAAAAACAATTGCTCAGGAGTCATACCTTCAGGTTCTCCGAGATTCAGACTTAACTTCAGCTCTGCTCCAAAAAACTCAGTTAGCGCTTGTTGCAAGCCCTGCCGACATTGTTCACTGGCTAACATCTCAAACTTTTTATCAACGGTTAATGCAAATTCATTATCTGCTGTTTTCTTTAAGCTACCGTTTTTAGCCACCATTAAAGTTGGGCCAGTTAGAGCTAGTTTTAGAATAATTTGGGTCCACTTATCCGCAATATTCAAATAACTAAAACGACCGGGCTCCAAGGCTGCTTTTTTATTTGCTTCAGATAAGGAGTCAGAGCTTGCCTTGGGAGTTTTACTAACTTTAGGCTTTGGCTCAGGTGGTGGCGGCTCCTTACTTGGATCGGCTTGAGCTTCTGGAATGTTTTGCGCCTGTTTAGATTCAAGTGTTTTAGCTTGCTCGCCTAGGGTCGATTGTGCAGTCTGCGGATTACTTTGCTCGGGTGAAGACGCTTTTGCTTGGACCTTTGGAGGTGGAGCAAATTTTGCTTTAGAGTGGGTGTGGGTATTGCTTTGGGTATTGTTTTCTAGCCCTGGGCTTAGTTCAGGCTTTTTTTTTTGCAGCTCGTTACGCATAGCATCAAATTGCTGCTTACCGCCTTGGGCTGAACTTGCTGGAGCATTGCCCTGACCTGGAGCTAATAAAGCTTCTGGTCTAAATAAGAGCATTCTTAATAGGCATACTTCCATTCCCTGGCGAGGATCTGGAGAGATAGAAAGGTCTTGGCGCCCTTTCAAGGCAATTTGATAAAACAATTGTAGGTCTTCTGCGGTAAAGGCTTGAGCAAGCTCTATGACTTTTTGATCTTTATCGGCACCACTGACTTGTTGAACAATCAGGCGATGCAAATAACTGATTAACTCAGCTAGCACAGATTGATAATTAGGTGAGTCTGAAGCAATTTGTTCTACTACTTCTAATAGACTTGGCGCGTTTTTTTCTAGCAAGGCATCTAGCAACGCACTGACGTATGCACGGTCAACCAGGCCTAGCATATCGCGGACTTCGGGGCCTTTTAAATTCTCATTGCCGTGAGCAATAGCCTGGTCAGTTAAGCTAAGAGCGTCCCTCATACTGCCATCGGCTGCTTTAGAGATAAGCTCGATCGCTTCTTCTTCAAAGCCGATCATTTCTTTTTCGAGCAAACTTTTTAAGTGCTCAGATATCTGAGAAGGCGCCATGGCCTTCAGATTAAATTGCAAACAGCGAGACAGTACCGTAACAGGCAATTTTTGAGGATCAGTCGTTGCTAATAAAAACTTAACGTGTTCAGGCGGTTCTTCCAGTGTTTTAAGCAAAGCATTAAAACTGCTGCTCGATAGCATATGTACTTCGTCTATCAGGTAAACCTTGTATTTGCCTTGAGTCGGAGAATACTGCGTGTTGTCTAGTAGCTCACGAATCGAGTCCACACCAGTATGAGAAGCGGCGTCAATCTCCATCAAATCTAAAAAACGACCCTGATCTACCGATTGGCAAACGCCACACTCGCCACATGGCTCAGAGCTAATGCCAGTTTCACAATTGAGACACTTGGCAAAAATACGAGCAATGGTAGTTTTGCCTACGCCACGAGTTCCGGTGAAAAGATAGGCATGATGTAGACGATCCTGGTTCAAGGCATTTTCAAGCGCCTTTAGCACGTGCTGTTGGCCAACCATTTCGCTAAAGCGCTTAGGTCGCCATTTTCTTGCTAAGACCTGATAGGACATTCAGTGCCTATATCAACCGTGAAAGAATCATCTAAAAAGAATTCGAGTGGCGACTTCACCAGCTACACCTCGGCACACAAGTCCACCGCTACCGTTGCTCCCTTCCGGGCCTGGCGGAGTTTACGGCTTATCGTTGCGAAGGAACCGGCAAAGTCACCATTACAAAACGTGTTAATCACGCGGGCGCTATTCTAACAGCAAGCAGCCTGGTTAAAAAGCCAAATCAAATGCTATTTTTGCTTAATAAACAGCCCTACAGCCCTTGTGAATGCTTATTTTTTAAGCAATGAGTAAATTTCGGCTATTTGCTGTAAATGTGACCTATTGCCCGCTTCTAAAACTACGATCTTGCTAGGATTCGCGGCGATTAGCGAATAAAGGCCCTACATGATGCTTATGAAAAGACTATTTGCACTAGCAACTATCCTCTATCTTTCCTGGTTCGGTCTTACTGCCACCGCAGGGGAATTTAGCGAATACCAGATTAAACCCGGTGAAAGCCTTTGGGTTCTTTGTCAGAAATTTGAACAAACACCTGAAACTTGCTGGGGCTCATTAGCCGAAATCAACGAATTATCTAACCCCGATGCCTTGACTGTTGGACTAACGGTTGAGGTTCCTAAAAGCTGGATAGAAGAGCCAGTTGCTTTGGTCGAGGTGGCTTTAAAAAACATAACAGGACTCGTAAAGGTCCATCGATGGGACACCGACACCGAAAAACATGAACCAGCCGAGCAACAAACGAGCGATACAATAGTGTATCAAGGTGATCGCATTCAAACCTTTAATGACTCTTATGCCCTAGCAATTTTTCCTGATGAAACCGAAGTTAGTTTAAAACCTAACTCTGATTTAGTCCTAAAGCGTGTCGCCCATGATAAAGCAAATGCCAGTACGGATACCCTTATCTTTTTAAACAAAGGCCGAGTCAGCTCACTCGTAAACCCTAAAAAGAAACAATCTAAATTTGAGATTCAAACGCCCTACGCTGTCGCTGCTGTTCGAGGCACGGAATTTCGGGTTACCGTGGCCGATGGTTCAGCCAACAGCGAAGTGCTTGAGGGTTTGGTGGCGGTTAATGCTCAAGATACTGAGGTCGACCTTAGCGCTGGATACGCTAGTGTTATTAAACAAGGTGAAGCCCCAAGTGCGCCTATCAAACTCTTAGATCCTCCTCAATTTAAAAAGCATAAACAAAGTTACGAAAGCGGATCTATTGAAATCAAATGGAAAAAGCTCAAGGGCGCACAAAACTATGAATTGGAACTTCTAAAAGAAACCGATGGCTATTTCGCCCTCGTTCAAAATCAAAAAGCTAGCGCTCGCTCATTTATAAGCGAACACCTAGAGCCAGGCAATTATGTGGTCAAACTTAAAGGGATTGATAAACAAGATTTATATGGCTTAGAAAGTAAGGCTGAAATCATGATCACGGAATCAAAGCCAAAGGAAAAGCGTAAGTGGTCTAAAATGAAAAAGAAGATCCACCATAAGCGTTAGGGTCGATCTGTTTTCAAATTGATAGACGCTTTCTAGATTTGGCGGTGAGGGAGGGATTCGAACCCTCGAACGGTTGCCCGTTACACACTTTCCAGGCGTGCGCCTTCGACCACTCGGCCACCTCACCAAATTCTTTTTACTTATCAGTAGTTTATAGATACCACTGAAATACGCACGCCTTCGTGCGCCTGCGGCCCGGCCAAGGATAAATCCTTGTCGTTCCGCCTCATGCAAAGCACTGCTTTGCAAACAATGAGGCTTCACCCACTCGGCCACCTCACCAAATTCTTTTTACTTATCAGTAGTTTATAGATACCACTGAAATACGCACGCCTTCGTGCGCCTGCGGCCCGGCCAAGGATAAATCCTTGTCGTTCCGCCTCATGCAAAGCACTGCTTTGCAAACAATGAGGCTTCACCCACTCGGTCACCTCACCAAATTCTTTTTACTTATCAGTAGTTTATAGATACCACTGACATACGCACGCCTTCGTGCGCCTGCGGCCCGGCCAAGGATAAATCCTTGTCGTTCCGCCCCATGTAAAGCAAAGCTTTTGCAAACGATGGGCCTTCACCCACTAGACACCACACCTTAAATCAATAAGTTAATATATAATATCAGTAACTTAATATCAGATATCAATGACTTATCCTGCCAGAGATAAAGCGCACCAGCCTGCCTATACTGGAATACAGTCCGCTTGATTTAGGCCGCGTAGACTAAACTAGATTGTGATTTCGCGCAAGGTGTACCCCTTTTAGTATATCGTTATAAAAATCAGCTACTTATTTGTCTTTTATAAAGTATTACTTTATGCTGATTTCCGTTGAGTAGATAAATAACACCACTAAGCCGTTAGCACTTTTATGGATCTAGGGCACAAGTTAGGATTCGAGTTGCAGTAATCGGTCTTAAATCCGGATAACAAATACCAGAATACACGTGCCTCCCCGTCGAGCACTGGATTTAGAAGCTATGCAAATCAACCGCCTTCACGAGTGGAACCTTAGCCCTGAACAGGCAAAATCTGTTCAGAAAAATCTGCGAGCCTGGGTGGTATTGGAAGACCAATTCTCAACTATTAAATCTTTCGCTAGAGTTAAAGTGACCTCGATCAAAGGCGAGCCAATGATGAAAGCTAGCGTGATTCTGCGCAGCTACCCAGATCTAAAACTCATTGAGAAACAAAGCGTCAGCCTCGAACCTAAATTCCCTAACAGCGCTGACCTCAAATCTTTTAGAACCAGCGAAGTGGTTATTGCTGCGCTAGAAAAACTTCAAAGGAATGTTGATCTAATCATTTGTGAAGGTACCGGTCTTATCGACGAGACAGCTTTTGGTTTGGCTAGTCATATCGGAATACTCACCCACAAGCCAACCATTGGCCTCAGTAAACCTCCAAAAGAATTAACGATTGCCAGTAGTGTAGAGGATGTTCGAGGTGCTTGGCTTCCCGTAACCTCCCCTTCCGGCGAATTAGTCACTGGATCAATTGTGCGATTGGCTGAAGGTCTTCCACCGGTACAGGCAAGTCCTGGGCATGCTATTGGCTTAGCGAGTGCGTTAAAATTCACATTGAATTGCTTTCCTGAAGAGAGCTTTCGAAAAAGTCGTGAAAGCGACTCTGGCAAAATCACTCAAATTATCAAAGCCGCTAGCGCTTAACTTTTATTTTTAAACTTCCTTAGCCAGGTTATTGGCGAGATATTCTTGGGAACGAACACTCGTCTTCGAAGTTTGATCGAAATGGATTGATATCGATACCCCCTCGTCTGGTAAAACCAGCGTAAACACTCAATTTTTCTGGCTTAAACTCGGACATTAAATCTAAATAGATTCTCTCGACACAATCTTCGTGAAAGCCCTGATGCTTACGGTAAGAGCATAAGTAAGACAGCAACGTGCTGGGGTCAAGATCTTTGTTAATGCGAATAACAACGCTGGCCCAATCAGGTTGCGAAGTCACCGGGCATAAGGATCGAAACAAGTGGCTATGGAACAGTTGCAAGTCATTGGTGCTCTCTGGCGTCAGGGAAAGCAAAGCTGAATCCGGCATATCAAATGAGACACTCTTACCAAGCTCAAAATCGTCTACACAAATACCTAGAGCTTGGCGATCTCCAAAACCCTCACAGGCGAGCGCATTCAAGCTCAATAGAGATACATTGACTTGGGCATTAACGATCTCGCCCAGATCTTTTTGTATTAGCCCAAGCAAATTCGACTCTGAAACGGAATAAAAGCTAAAGCTATTTAAATACAACTTTAAGGATTTCGACTCGACGATATGACTGGAGTCTGCTGGAAACTCAAGCCTTAACGATGCCGCGACGGGTTTACCATCCAGGTCTAGATGAGAAAACTCATAAGCATTCCAAATATCGCTTCCTGTGAAAGGAAGAGCCTCTGCATTCAGTCCCAACAATTGACGATTATCGTTCCGTGGAATTGGATAGAGCAGATCAGGTCGGTAAGGGCTATCTTCTAGCCCTTCGTAACTACCTTGTTTGCCTAGGGGGAGATCGGCCATCTTATTCCCGCACCCCTACTCCACGATTCAGCAAATAAAGCGCGAACGCAAAAAAGCTAACGGTAAAAAATGAAATCATAGATAGGGCAAACACTATATTGACGTCAGATACGCCGAGAATACCGTATCGAAAGGCATTTACCATATACAAAATAGGGTTAGCCATTGAGACTCCCTGCCAAAACTCTGGCAATAACTGGATAGAATAAAAAACGCCACCTAAATAAGTGAGCGGAGTTAAAACAAAGGTTGGCACAATCGACACATCATCAAACTTGGTAGCAAAGATCGCGTTAATAAACCCTGCTAATGAAAATACCGCCGAAGTTAAAATCACCACAGCTACAGTAATAAATAAATTTTCGATAGCTAGTTGAGTAAAAAATAATGAGAGCAAGGTAACTGTTAAACCACATAAAATGCCACGAACCATACCACCCGTGACAAAGCCTAAGAGAACAATATAAGACGGCACTGGTGAAACCAACAGCTCTTCGATACTGCGTTGAAATTTAATACTAAAAAATGACGAAACTACGTTACCGTAAGAATTGGTAATCACCGACATCATGATGAGTCCTGGCACGATAAACTGCATGTAATCGTAACCGTCCATTTTTCCAATACGTGAACCAATCAAATTACCAAAAATAATAAAGTACAAAACCATGGTAATGGCTGGTGGAAGCAAAGTTTGAGGCCAAATCCGTAAAAACCGTCGAACTTCTTTGACGAAGATCGTCTGAAACGCTATATACAACTCAGATAAACTCATTCCCTACTCCTTATCTTTTACAAGTGATAAAAAGAGTTCTTCAAGCCTGTTGGACTTGTTTCGCATGCTTGTAACCGTTATGCCTAAAGCGTCTATCTCTTGAAACAATTCGTTTAAACTCTGCCCTTTGTTAACTGCTGCCTCAAAGCTACTTTCGTTGATAACTTTGCTAGAGTAATTATCTAAGCTAAAAGATTGATTAATTGCTTGATCAGTATCAAAAACAAATATCTCGGTTTGAAGCTTTGCGATCAAATCTCGCATATTAGTATTTTCCACGATCTCTCCAGAATCGATGATCGCAATATTGCGGCATAAGCTTTCGGCTTCTTCCAAATAGTGAGTAGTGAGGATGATTGTTCGACCCTCTTCATTTAACTTAATTAAAAAGTCCCACATGCTTCGTCGCAGCTCGATATCTACCCCGGCTGTTGGCTCATCGAGTATCAAAAGATCAGGCTCGTTCATCAAAGCACGCGCAATCATTAGCCTGCGTTTCATACCCCCTGATAACATGCGAGAGACTTCATTTCGCTTATCCCAAAGATCCAAAAGCTTTAGGTATTTCTCAGCACGTTCTTTCGCCACTTTTGTAGGCACGCCATAAAAGCCAGCTTGAGTAATCAAAATGTGTTCAACCTTTTCAAACTGATTGAAATTAAACTCTTGCGGGACAAGGCCTACGCGTTGCTTTGCAGCTGACAAGTCGGTATCAATATCATGCTCAAAGATTTTTACACTGCCCTCAGTTTTATTAACCAAAGAACTAATAATACCAATAGTGGTTGATTTACCAGCACCGTTTGGGCCCAGCAAAGCAAAAAAGTCACCTTCTTCTACCTCTAGCTCTATGCCTTTTAAGGCTTTAACACCAGAACCATATTGCTTGCTCAGGCCCTTAATCTCTAACGCGAGTGTCATGCAAAATCCTAATATTTACGATAAGTACTTTGTTACATCCAAGTTGTAGCGTTTTGCGCGCCAAACCATAGACAGTTGTTTTTCTTCAAACCAAAGGTAGGTCCCTTCCATCATTCTTGGCCAGTCGTCCTCCCGAACTTCCTCGCGACCCAGTAAACGATAAATGAACGCTGCTAAAATTGTGTCGTGGCTAACATGAAGGTTGATACCACCCTCTTCAAGCGTTTGCTGCTTTTCAAAAAAATGTTTTAGCAACTTTGATATACCGTGGTCCACCGAGAGATGCTCATCAAAACCTCCCGATACCATACGGCTTAGAAACTCAAAAGGTCCCTGTGTCACAAACACGTGACCGACTTGCATCATAGTTTCTCGATCTTCAATAAAGCATCCGGGTTCAGCCAAACAGCTTTCTACAGATACCTGCGCTTCCAGTTTAAATTTCCCTTTAAACATGTGAAAGGCAGTATCAATACAGCGGCCTACAGGACTGGAGTACAAACCAAAGTTATCGAAAGCGTGCAGCGCTCCCCAATGGCCCGCCAGCGCTACGCCCTCATCAGTTAAAGCGGAGCTATGGTGTGCGTTGTAATTGTCAGCGTCTTCCCGAATTGAATGACGTGTGAACAAGCTGATAGGCCTGTCATTAGGAACAAGCTTAAGGCTTTCTAAAAAATCATCGGGAAGCAAGGAACTGGCATCAATGCTCATTGAGCTACTCTCAAAAACAGGCCCTAAGGGTCAATTAATCAAATTTGTAAACAGCTAGTTTACTATAGGCCTTGGTTTGACCCAAATCAGCAGGCAACAACTAAAGAACTACCAGTTTTCCGGATATTGAATATAGCTCTCTCGGCCACCTGCATATGCGTCACTTTGGAGGACTCTCTTAACCTTTTTGAGCGTGTAGTACGGCGCATCCTTCATCATTATATTAACCATGAACGCAGGTACATAGCCTCCAGGGTCCAAAATAGCACGATAAGTCACACGAATGGTTTGTTCTTCCAAGAGCTCAACCGACAATAAAGCATCCATATAAGGCATGCGAATAAAGCCATCGTTTTTAGGGTATTTGTCTTTGATATCGCTCACATCGATATACAAATTGTGGCTAGGCTCCTCCTGCGCAATAGTCACTTTAACCGCCATATCTCTATTTTTTACTGGCCAGGGTAGACGGGTTTCAATCCGTAGATCCCGATCTAAGTCGCTAGCCCGGGTCATTTCTTCGAGAGAGGATACTAAATGTAAAAGCGTCGCTAGAAAATCGTAATCATTCACCACCGTCGCAAACTTTAGGGGCTCATCTACCTTAAACTCAGTTACACCCTTAAATGTCTTTAGCTTTGAGTTATCCGTGTGCTTCATATACACCTGGATATCGTTTTTGCTCTTTACTAACTTCCATTCCTTTTCAAGCTCATCCGATGCAAGAGCAGCCGCGTGAAAGCTCATAAAGAAGGAAACAAATGAAGCAATCTTTAAGGTCGTGTGCCGCATAAGTTTATTCTTGTGATTGAACACTAAAAAGCCGAATTAACAGTATAACGCCGGGACTTGGCGAAGGCCAAGCCATGCAAATAAAACAGATAAAATAGGTGTTATTGGCCTTGGGTGGACGCGGCTCTATAACCGACCAATTCAGCCTCGCTGATGTCGTGGCGATAACAAAGTGGGCGATCACCTTCTAGGCGAATGTATGCACTTCGCTTGCCGCATTTACTCCCTGAACTATCATATGGTAAGGACAGGCACAATTTCCCTCATACTGGCTTAAGGAGTTACGAATCAGTTGATCTTTAATTTGAAGGTCGCTCTGAGCAAAAACTTGCAATGGCGCAGCAACGAGTACAAAAAAAACGCAGAATAATAGTCGCATAGTGATCTCCCTCAATACCGCTATTCACTGAGCTAACTATCCTTGTCTAAATAAAAAGGCCTATTAACTAGCCCTAAATCCCAAATATCTATATCACACTCACTGTCTTACTCAAGCTACGGGATCATGGTTTTTTTATTATCTCCCGCATCCAAATACCTAATACTACTAAGGCGTAAGCTAGATATATGTATCATTATGATGGGATCCACCCTAAGCGGCTACTTGGTTTGCCGGGTTTAAAATATCCAACAAAATCAGTAAGATAAGCTCACTATTTGATAAAAATTCGTTTTTTACTTGGCTTTATACTAGCCGCCCTGTAAACAATGGCCAACATATGCAACACAGCTACGATTTTGAACCCAAAAAAAAACCAAAACAAAAACGATCCATCGCAGCGGTTAACGCCATCGTCGAAGCTTGCGAAATTTTACTGCCCCTGCACGGCTACAAAGGCACCACCACCAACCGCATAGCGGCTACTGCAGGAGTCAGTGTCGCCTCAGTGTACGAATACTTTCCTGGTAAAGACGCTATTATTCTCAAAGTCGGTGAACGTGTGAGCGAAAGAATACTTGCCGGAGGTATGAACCTTCTGCCTAAGTTACAAACCTTACCGGTACAAGACTATGCATCGGTGTGTGTGAAACACTTTACTGAAGTCATTCTATCTGAACGCGAGATGATCTCCATTTTTATGTTTGAGATCCCCTACTCCAACTACCTTGCCAAGAAATTCCAAGTCACCGAAAAGCTAGTCGACCTGATCGAAAAACTATTAGCACTGAACGGAAAGGACTTAAGTGAAAAACACTCGAGGTCCTCGCTCTACCATCTCAGTAATATGATTACGACAAGTATTTTCCAAATGGCGACTAACCCTGCTCAAGGCATATCAGAGCAAGAAATGATCGAGAGCCTAAGCAAAGTGATTAACCGGTGGTTTGATCTCAACTAAACTAAAAATTTAGTCAATTACAATCGTAAAGTCTAAAGAAACAGCCTCGTTTGGAGCAATAGTGCCTGCGAAACTGACCTCGATTTGTTCGACCCGTCCATCATAACCGGAGGGGGCACCTCCACCACCGGATACCGGTACATAGCCCCACGATGTTCCATCAAAATAATCCACACTCAGAATACTCAAACCCGAATTGTTATAAGGCGGAGGTGGAGCGCTAGCACCGACAGAGCCCAGTTTAAAGCAGCTGTAATCTGGTAAATTTTCAGTCGCCACAATCGTTTGAGCATCCAAAGACGAAGTATTGGCAATTAATGAAGTAAAAGTCACTTCAGTGGCTGGTGCCGCAAGAGCGCTCGAAGATGACTTCAATACCAATAGTTCAGGTGCGGGATGAACAGCCACGGTGAGCGTATCGGTGTTATTGCTTACGCTCGCATCGGGCTCCGCTGATCCAGTAATATTAGCTACGATATCCACGTTACTGACAAAGGGAACATTTTGAGCTAACACCGTGATTTCCAACACCAAAGATTGACTTGCCAATAAGGCCGGGACTTGCCACTCGTCAGGCACCATATCAGCATCTGTGTCTACAAAGCTGGTTCCCGCTGGAGCGACAAAGGATTGATATTCCAATTGAGCTGGCAGTGCCACACTGCTTGTCACATTAGTAAAATCATCAAAAAAGAGATTCGATAAGGTCACATCAAAAGTGAAAACTTTATTACCCTGAACTTGAGAACCTACAGAATCCGTGAGCGTAATTTCCATATCAGCAGCGAATAGCTGACCATTACTGCCAGCCGGAGGGTTAACATTATCCACCACCTGGCTAGGAAGATTGATGCCGTTAGACGAAGAAACGTGAAAGCCTATATTATTAGGTCCACTAAAGCCCAATAACGACCATGCTAAGCGAGACTCCATTTCCAATCCGCTAGCTGACCCACCCGTTACACCGGCATACACATTAGAACAACTGTTTGCTGAAGAACCAGGCATGGTATATCCGTCACTGACTCCCCCGATCATTATAGGGTCACCATTTACCGTATCCTGTGGAAAATAAGGGCAAAGCTGAGCTATGGTGTTTTGGTTTGAGCCACGCCATTGCATACGAAGAATCCTTTCACCGGTTTCCATAAAACCATCGGCATCCTCATCTAAATAAAACAACCAATCGGTGGTGGGAGAAGCCGCTGCGTGACGAGCAACATATAGGTAAAGATTATTTTGGTCCCAGGTGAAAGAAAAAGTTGCTAAATCCCTACCCGAGCCACTAATGGTGTCTAGCTCACATACCTGTCCAGCAGCACAGTCGCTGGCAAACTGACCTGGGTTTGTGGTTAGATCAGGTACCTGATGCCAATCAGAAAAGACGCCATCAATCGTAATTGTTCTAGATATCAACGCCGCGTTTAGCAAACTAGGCATGCACAATATCATCGAGACAAATAAAAGAATGCACCCTTTTCGTGAAAAAACGATGTTTCTTAGTAAAAGCTGGTAACCAGTCACAGCCTTTATACCTTATAAGTAAAATTGTTTTAGTTGACACAATTATACGTTGTAAGCCACGCAAATTCTGTGAACTGTCATCCTTTAAAGGCGTAAAATTCTTTAAATTTGTATGAGTTTTGTAAGCTCTTATCTCCCCCACTTAGTCTTTAGTCTACTTGGAGAGCAAAGCATATAACTAAACCATGCCCTGGACATAACCACGTGAGATATCGCCGCATTTAAGTTTACAATGCGCGGGCAACGGGCAATAATCCCCGCGTCTTTAAGCAAACTATAGGAAATTTTCATGACATCATTTTACAAAGTAGTACTCGTTAGTATTTTAAGCTTTTCAGTGGCTGTCTCATGCAGCACTTTTGACGCCTACACGGGAGAAAAGAAAACCAGCAAAACTGCTAAGGGAGCTGGTATTGGTGCCGGAGTTGCAGCCGTTGCCGCCTACTTGGCCACTAAAGATGAGTCCGACTCACGCACTCGCAATGAAAAGATCTTAAAAGCAGCAGCCGGTGGCGCAGCCATTGGTGGGGGTATTGGATACTATATGGACCGCCAAGAAGCTAAGTTACGAGAACAGCTTAGAGGTACTGGCGTTAGTATTCATCGAGATGGCGATAACATTAATCTAATTATGCCAGGGAACATTACCTTCCCTTCTGGCTCTGCCGATTTAAACACCAGCTTCCATCCAGTATTAGACTCAGTAGCTATTGTACTAGAAGAGTATAATCGCACACTGGTAGTGATCTCTGGTCATACCGATAATACCGGTTCAGACATCACTAACCAGCTTCTTTCAAACAATAGAGCTGCTTCTGTTGCTGACTATTTGATGTCTAAGGGCTTGCTCACTGAACGTATTGAGAAGATTGGCTTCGGCCCAGCAAAACCAATAGCCTCTAATGATACGGCAGAAGGTCGTGAGCAGAACCGTCGCGTAGAAATCGCTCTTATTCCAATCGAAGCGGAGTAATTGTCCAAGATGAAAATCTACTATATCCAGTACGCTGCAATTATTTGCAGCGTACTACTTTTGAACGCCTGCCAAACAGCAGGACAGGTACAAAACGCTGCCCAAAATGGCATCGCCAACTCCTACTCTTGCGAGCAGATTACGGCGACCTTTGCCGCTTATGAAGCTGATAAGTCGTCCTTAGGCCCCCTACTAGAGATTTCTAAAATGACTGGTTTGGAGCTAAATGAAAAGGCCGAGGGTTTTGATCCCAGTAAGTATTACGAAACGGCAAAAACCTCAGCAAACGTGGCTCTATTGGTCCAAGGATGCTCCCCTTTGCAATAAAAAGGCTCGAGGGCCTTACCCAAACGGCCCTCTTTCTTTGCCCTATCTGACGCTTATGAACTTAAAAAGATCGCCAGTCGCTCTCACCAAAATCCAAGATTTTAAAAACATAGGGAATATTTTCTTTTGGAGTGCGGCCAGCAAAGCAAGGTTATTGGCTGATGCGCTCGTCCTGGTATTTTTCGTAAGCTTTTTAGGCTGCCTACTTTTGAGTCATCTGCATGCAGAAGTTTTTAATCTATACTCGCCCACCTTACAGTGGACTTTATACTTCTCTGCATTCAACACCACGATTTTTTTACTAATCAGCATTTGGGCCAAGCAGCTTGAAAAACGACAGTTGCTTCAGCACAAAGGTCCACTTCTCGCAATTTTAGTCGCGATACCTTTTTGTTTATCCTCATTCTTTTCTACAATTGGCATATTCGACGGTTTTACCTGGTTTGTAATTTTTGTATTCACTTCAGTTGGCTTTGTGGTTACTGAACCTAAATATATTTTTAGAACACAATTTTTCACCGTAGTATTTCTAATATTATTTGCACTAAGCGACCCAATTTTACCCTATTCTGTGCGCGCATATATTATTGGCGACCATTCCTCTATCGACACTTTTAAGACGGTCGACCTTTGGTTTACTTGGCTGCTGATGGGTACTTGTAGTTTGATCGGCACCTTGATGCTCGGCTTCTTAACGAGTGTTTGGCAAAAACGCGAGAACAAATTGATTCTGGTTTCCCAAAAGGATTCGTTAACAGAAATTATGAATCGAAGATCCATCATGGAGTTTGCCGAGGAAAAATTTAATCAATCAAAACGAGAAAAAGAACCCAATAGCGTCGCTATATTGGACCTAGATCACTTTAAAAACATTAACGATAACTTTGGCCACCCTTTTGGCGATCAAGCCCTAAAGTTTGTTGCCGAGCAAGCAAGCTCCCATATAAGGAAAAAGGATGCTGTGGGACGTCTGGGCGGAGAGGAGTTTATACTAATATTTGATAAATGCTCGCAAGAAGAAGCCGCTCTGAGCTTAAATCGGCTCAGACAAAAGTTACATGAAGCTCCGTTACAGACAGACAAGGGAGACCAGGTAGCCATTAGGTTTAGTGCGGGTGTTTCTCAAATACGGGAATTAGACACAGATATTAAGGACGTAATATCGCGCGCAGACAAAGCGCTTTATCAAGCAAAAGATGCTGGCCGAAATCAGGTACAAATGGCTAAATGAGGTTACCAGCGAGGCGAAAAAAAACCGCACTTTCGTAAGAAAGCGCGGCTTTAATATGGCGTCCCCTAGGGGTTTCGAACCCCTGTTGCCGGGATGAAAACCCGGTGTCCTAGGCCTCTAGACGAAGGGGACTTAAACTGTCCCTTGCTGCTGCAAGACGGCGCGAATTTTAGAAACCTTTGCTGTCTAGGTCAAGCTATTTTTACGCCAATACGCCAAAAAAAGCCCTTTTAAATCAAAAACCTACTTCAACAGAGATTTTACACTAGAAGCGATTGCCTCTGGCTTGGTAGAAGTTGAAAAACGCTTCACCACTTTACCATCTTGGTCTACTAAGAATTTGGTAAAATTCCATTTAACTTTAGTGCTTCCCATGACTCCTCTCGCCTCTTTACGCAAATATTGATACAAAGGATCAGCAGACGGACCATTAACGTCGATTTTACTGAACATAGGGAAACTCACCTGGAACTTGGTGCTACAGAAGTTCTGAATCTCCTCTTCGCTACCTGGCTCCTGGCCCAAAAACTGGTTACAAGGAAAGCCCAAGACTTCGAAGCCTTGCCCCGAATAGTCTTTGTATAGTTGCTCTAAGCCTTTGTATTGGGGCGTAAAACCGCAATTACTGGCGGTATTTACGATAAGAAGTACTTTTCCTTTGTAATCTCTTAAAGGTTTAAGCTCACCATTAATGTCGGTGCACGAAAAGTCATAAACGGATTCTGCCATGATTGCCTCTTATGATTAAATGGGTGGTTAAAAGCGCGTGGATTTTGCTTAAAAACTAACCTCCTTGCAAGACCACTTTGGCACTAATTACACCTGGCTGACTTTCTGCGTCAATATTTATCGAACCAGCCACAATCCCTGATTCTCTTTGAAGAGCGATTAGCCACGCCATCAAGGCGTCAAATGAGGCGTCCTGGACCCAAACTCTGAGCTTATTAGGACCCTCTGGTTGCACCCTATCTAACTTAAGCTGAAAGGCAGCTGCCCGGCTATTCACCTCATTCATCATTCCCTGAGCACTGGGTAAATTAGCACCAGAATGCTGGCTAAGCTGGGGCGCAACCGAGCGCATCCATGTCAATTGAGCGGTTTTACTAGTGTAGGCTAGCTCCGCTTGTTCCTTAGACTTAAGTAAAGGAGCATAGATGGTTACTAGGGAAAGCACGATCGCCGTGCAAATACCCAAAGCCAAAACGATCAGCTGGTCCCGGTCGCTTAGCTGATCCCAACGATCAAAAGCTTTATCTTTTAGCGGATCTAATTTGGGACCAAATCGAGAGGAAAATTCACCACTTAGACGTTCCTTATATGCACTCAATATGCTCATGATTCTAACTACCCTGCTCGGCCAATGTGACGCGTACACGTCCTTTAATTCCAACAGACTCGGTGCTGGTTGATACAATTTCAAGGTTCATGCCAGAGGCGTTCACCTTTTCTTTTAATCCATTCAAAACTTCAAAATTCTTAGCAAGAAAGTCAACCTTTAGCTGACCGCTACCCTGATCAAACTGAACCTGTAAAGGACTTAAGCTTCCACCAACACTTTTATTAATTGCACTCACCTGTTCAAAAAAGCCATGAAACAACCTCAAAAAATGATTGTCACCAGTATCGGAACTACCTCTCAACAAGGCTGCTACCCTTTTACGCATCGCGGAGTAATTTTTGGTATTAGGAAATATTTGCCTAAAGACCTCTTTTGTTTGTTGATCAGCCAACTTCG
Organism: Pseudomonadales bacterium; assembly: GCA_965223975.1. GTDB lineage: Bacteria > Pseudomonadota > Gammaproteobacteria > Pseudomonadales > JBECKS01 > JBECKS01. The sequence goes on along the minus strand of OZ245031.1, from coordinate 3,030,304 downwards.
CAGTGCTTTCGTAACGATTCTTTTCTAACACTATAAATACAAGATGTAAGAAAACTAAAACCGCCAACAATATCGCCGCAGGCTTCCAATTGAGATCTAAGTTAAAACTAGAGCGTATACGTTGAGGTTTGAACTCCCCTTGCATTAAATTAGTTAGATGTTTACTAGCGCTTCTATCGGATAGAAACTCAGAGGCTTTTTGGTAGAAACTCTCGGTATTTAGCTTGTGGTATTCGAGGGTGAGATCCAAACCGTTTTGCTGCTTAAAATCTTGTAGGTCTTTAGTAAAAGACTCTTGTTCAGTTTCGTCTTCATTATTTGAATATAAATATATATTCAATGTAGGGCTAATAATACTCTCATTATCCAAATCCAAGCTACTGGCCTGCTCCTCATCCGAGTCATCTGCTGAGTCTGGCTGTCCTTCTTCGGTGGTTTTTAATTTTTCTAAATAAACAGATATTAATTCTTTATCAAAAGCATAGGATTCATAGCTTGAGTTGACCAATATCACTCTATCTCCGAAGACATGTATACTAGGATCACCATCTAATACCAACGAAGCATCACTCACGATGCGCTCTGGGGATAAACCTTGCTCAACCAAAAAACGGTGCAAAGTTTCGAACGCCTCACGATTCACTACCGAACACGCAAGCAACTCCCCTCTTCGTTCCCCCACTGCTATAAAACAGTCTTCTGGATCAGCTGCCACCTGATCTTCAATCAAATAAGGCAGTGCTTTTTGTACCTGCTTAAATTGTCTCCCAGGTACCTTAACCTGGCAGTTTAATAATTCTTCATCAGGTATCACCACAGTCGTTCTTATATTCTTGTCTTCGATATCTCGCTTAAATCGTTCAAGTAGTTCACCAATGCTAAGGTCAGCAATAAATTCTGTCTCGGGTTCTTGGACGTTTGCTTCGAACTCGTTGGCACTTGCCTCACCCAAATGCTGTACATAAGCATGTACTTTGGTCTCTTCCAGCAATCTTAAACTGGGTGCCTCATCAGCTGTTAAAAATATTATGAGTTTTTTCAAGGTTATCTTCCTATCCCCGGGGATATTGAGCAGACTAGTAGGAGAAGTCTCGAGCTATCACTCGAATCTCTCCGTCGGGTCTTCGATATAGTTTACTTCGTAAGACAAAACTTGTCTCTTCAATTGACGCAATACTGGTCACTTGAAAATACTGACTCTCAACTGAGAGATAGTCTGTATATTTTCTATAGTCTTTCTTATCTATTTCAGTAAGGTTCAAAAAGATATCTTCAACTTTCTGATAAGGACTGTTCTTGCGCCCTTCAACAATCTGACTAGCATCGGCCGAAGTAAATAAAGATTCAAGAACAACTGCAGACGCGGTATTAACATTAACACGTGTCGGCTCTGGTAAAACACTTAGATAGTGTTGTGCGGATCCCCAGATCAACTCTGCGCTAGTTTGTTCCTCAGTGATGACATTTCCATCCGCATCATATTGGACTAGGGAGAGCGAGTCTGAGTCGAGGTTTTCCCCATCCTCGGCTTGCTCGCCCTGGTCTAGCTCAGTCTCTCCTTTTGGAACAAATTGGACTGGAACCAACTTATTAAAGGTATCACTGACGTTAAAGCCTTTGATTGCTCTAAGTTCACTTATATCACTCATTTGCTGATTAGCTGCTTTATAAGGCGGGTTTCGCTGAAGATAATATCTATCCTCTGCACCGGTAACCAAAGCAGAATCAGCATCTTGATCAACCCAGTCCAATACTGCCAGTGCCAAATCCCCAGGGGCGACCGCTTCATCATTTACGTTATAACTATTACCGCTACTTATTCCTGCAGCTAGAATTGCGGTGATGACTGACTCCAATTGCTGGTGACCACTTCTGTGCTGATCTTTGTCAAAAGTGACATTATTTAGGTTAAAGCGTGCCTGGAGGTCCTCAATAACGAACTTAACGCTCCCGATTTCGTGGATCATTTCATCGTCATCTTTTTTATCATCTAAAAAGGCTTCTTCAACCAGCTCCCCGGTTTCTAAACCGATATCATTTTTTTCTAACCCAGTTACTTCAAAGGGCTCACTTTCTACAGCCCAAGCTTCAGTTAAAAAGTCAGTCTTCAATTTAAGTTCCTGATCTTGTTCGAAGTCTGATATCAATTTTCGGATTGCAAAGGCTTCTCCACCTTTTGCTAACATATAGGCTTCGTTGATATACAATATATTGGAACTGCGTAAAATCTCGCGGTGGCTTTGATAGCTCAATTCACTTGAAACTATGGATGCCAGCGCAAAAATCATTAGCACCATTAATAAGACCATGCCTTTTTGATCAACGCGCCTTCCAGGGTAAGTACTATGTATCCGCATCATAATCCCCCACGCGATTATCTACGATTCTGAATACTCGTCTCAGCTCACCATAGTTTTTAGTTTGAATTTTGATTTCGATCGCTGCAGGTAATTTCTGTTCGTCACTCGATTCAGGATCCCATTCAGAGCGCCATTGCTTATCTTTAAGATCATAGAAACGAAACTTTATATCCTTAGCACCGGGCAAAATAGGGTTTTTCTTCGATTCTTCATTGTCAGCACGATCCAAGGTATTCCAATGCTCACGAATTAGGATTTCATCATCTACAAAGTAAGCGACCCTTTGCATTTTGGAGCGTGAACGTTCAATTGGATTTCTCCAACCTAGGCGGGTAAATTCAAGACGACTGTCGAAGCTCTTATAGTCGATGATTTTGGCTTCACCGAGCTCTCCCTTAACCGCTCTTGGCAAAATTTGCTCGAAATCCTGCTGCATAAAATGCAGGGCGCGCTGAACATTTTTAAGCGCCAAGCGTTTTTCGCTGACCCGTTCATTGGTATTCAAAACTGAACTTAATACAGAATAACTGCCAATTAGGATAATAGAAGAAATAAAGGTGGCTAAGAGCACCTCTAATAAAGTAAAGCCCGATTGTCTTGAAACGCTACTCATCAAGGGGCCTCGGGTATTTTTGACGCAATAAAGCCTTCCAACTTCGCGTATTGAACCTGATCTTCGCCAAGGACAAAAATCACTACTTTGTTAACTTTTTTTGCCTTTGTTTCCTCAATCTCTACTTTTACTGACCATTCAGTATTCGCCATCTCTACTTTCTGATCAGATTTTCCCGCGGGTTTTAACTCACCCTTCATCTCTAACTCGTTAAATGCGTTTTGAGCCACCCAAAAGGCAAAGGTTTTATTTTCTAGTCGGCTGGCAGTAAGCACAGTTTGCTGATTAATAGAATACAAGCCGATAGCAGCAATAGTGAACACAGCAACAGCGGCCATCACTTCAATTAAGGTAAATCCTTTTTGAAAAGTTTGAACAACTTTCATTTTAGCAAAGCCCATCACTATCATGTTCGGCTCGACAAGAGATCACACCGATATCGCTGGCGCTTACGATAAACAAAAAACTATCAATTTCCTTTAAGCGAAACTCCATATCAAAAGCTGTAACTTCACCGCTCGAGAATATGTACACATCCGGTGTAATCTCCTCCTCCCCTTCTTCATCATCCTCGAAAGACTCACCAATTTCCTTAAAATTTTCGAAGGGATCGATTTTCTGGAATTCGCTCTCAAAATCATCCTCTGGTTTGAGGAATAACTCTACATCCTCCATCTCTAAACTAACGTCTAAATAGCCAGGGAAAGTATGAGATGAAAAAGCGCTTTTCTTCTCGTTGCCTTCTTCATCTCGGCCACTGAACTGCCAGGCTTGGTTTTCGTTGTTAAACTCTAAAAATTCAATCCTATCTTCATAGAACTTAATTCCAATTTCCTTTCGTTTAAAAATAGCCTCATCCACGGCTAAGGCAATTAGCGCTTTAAAGTTTAATACTTCTGATCGCAGATCTCTTCGAGGGTCATCAGTATTAATTACCAAGGCAGTCATACTCAACAAAATGCTGATCAAACCCAAGGTCACTAGTATCTCTAATAGCGTAAACCCTTGCTGCTTACTGTAACCCTGGCTAGACATGCGAGCTCTGATTAAACTTTATGACAGAGACTTATAAGTCCTGATAGCTGATATCTTTTCCATAAGCTTCGCCCCCTTCAATACCGTCGGCACCTAAAGAATAAAGATCGAAAGGACCGTTGCTTCCAGGACTTATATATTGATAGGGCTGACCCCAAGGGTCTTCTTTTAATTTTTTTATGTAACCATCTGGTGCCCAATTATCTGCACCATCCGGGGCACTCACGAGCGCTTCCAAACCTTGGTCGGTCGTGGGGTATCGTCGATTATCCAACTTATAAAGATCTAATGCTTGGCCCAAAGCCATAATATCTTGCTTAGCTACTGACACCCTCGCCTTGTCATCGTTTCCAGTGAATACCGTTGCAAGACCACCGAGCATAATGCCAATGATGGCGATTACAAACATCACCTCCAAAAGAGAAAAGCCGGCTTGAGAAGAATGTTTCATGTTTTACTCCAGGGTTTAGCCCATTAGTTCATTTAACTGAATCATTGGCATCATAATTGCCAACACGATAAAAAATACAACACCCGCCATCATCATAGTGACCGCTGGTGTAAACAAAGATAAAGAATTGGAAATATAGCTCGCTAGTTCTCTCTGTTGGTTTTTTGCGGCTCGCTCGAGCATCTGATCAAGCTCACCGCTATTCTCGCCACTGCCAATCATTTGCACCAGCATCGGAGGAAAAACCTCGTGCTTAGTTAAGGCTCTGGATAAGGAGCCACCTTCGCTCACTCGGACACAAACCTCGCTAATCGCTTCCTGAACCACCATGTTACCTGCAACTTGCTCGGTAATTCGAATGGCTTCAACCAAAGGTACGCCACTTTTTACCAAAATTGCGAGTGTGCTCGAAAAGCGCTCCATGCTGCTAAACAAAATAAAGTGCGAAAAACCAGGGACCTTTAACAGCACACGATGCACTAGATGTTTAAATTCTTGGCTTCGACGCATTTGAAAAAAGAAAGCGCTGGATACGAGAAAACCTGCAAGCACCATCCAAACCATGTAATTACCTAAAAATTCACTAAGAGCTAATAAAATTCGGGTCGCTAAGGGAAGCTCGATGTCTTGGCCATCAAATATACTCAAAATTTTTGGTACTACGGTTTGAAGCAAGAAATACACAATGCCTATCGAAAAGAAAACGAGTATAAACGGATAAATCAAGGCTTTCTTAACTTCGCCTTGGGTCTCTTCTTTATCTTCGGTATATTCAGCCAGCTTTTCTAAAACAGAATCTAGGTGGCCCGCGTGCTCACCAGAGGCTACGGTCGAACGATAAACATCGGGAAACGATCCGGGAAATTCCGCCAGAGCGACCGCTAGCGTATGTCCTTCCAAAACTTTTGCTCTTACCGCCAGCATCATGGCTTTAACTCGAGGGCTCCGGGCTTGCTGCGAGATAGACCCTAAAGCCTCTTCAACCCCCATACCTGATTGAATCAGTGTCGCTAGCTGTCGGGTCACCAGCGCTAAATCTTTGGCTTTGATTGGTCTCGGTCCAAAATTAAAAAATTGAATATTTTGAGCGGCCTTTTTTTCTTTTTGCTCGCTAAGTTCAACTTCTAAAGGTATCCAAGACTTTTCTTTTAATAACTGACGAATTTGGCGAGGGCTATCTCCTTCGAGAACGCCTTTCTTTTTACGTCCGTTTTGGTCTAATGCTTGGTATTCAAATGCAGCCATCGATATCTCTGCTACTCTTCGCGAGTTTTACGCAGTACCTCTTCTATCGTGGTTGCGCCTTCAAGTACTTTTCTTCGTCCATCGTCACGAATGCTGGGGCCTTGTGTGCGCGCATACTTTTCAATGTCGTGCTCAGGAGCACCACTGTGAATTAATGTTCTTATTTGCTCGTCCAGTACAACCAGTTCGTAAATGCCAGTACGGCCTCGATAACCAGAAAAATTACAATGCTCGCAGCCCTTCGCTCTGAAAATCTGGGCATCGCTATTCGAATCAATTCCGAGCATTTCCTTTGACTTATCATCAGGAGAATAAGCTTCTTTACAATCATCACATAAAACTCGAACCAAGCGCTGAGCAAGAACTGCCAATAAACTAGAAGAGATCAAAAAGGGTTCGACACCCATATCTTGCAAACGCGTTAGAGTACCAACAGCACTATTGGTGTGAATAGTCGAAAGCACCAAGTGACCAGTTAAACTTGCTTGAACAGAAATATCAGCTGTTTCTAAGTCACGGATTTCACCTAACATCACCACGTCTGGATCTTGACGTAGAATGGCTCTCAAACCTTTAGCAAAAGTCATGTCCACTTTGTTATTAACCTGAGTTTGACCGATACCGTCAATTTGATATTCGATGGGATCTTCTACCGTTAGAATATTTCGAGTGGCATCATTCAACTCTGTGAGCGAGGCATATAAGGTGGTGGTTTTACCAGAACCCGTTGGACCAGTAACGAGAATAATTCCATGGGGCTTAAAGATTACATCTTTCAACAAATCAAAATCTCTATCCGCCATACCCAAATGTTTCAGATCTAAACTACTAGCGTTCTTATCAAGAATACGTAATACCACACGTTCGCCACTGCTTGATGGCATAGTACTAACCCTAACATCTACTTCTTTACCAGCGACTCTTAGAGAAATACGACCGTCCTGAGGGATACGTTTTTCAGCAATATCCAAACGTGCCATGACTTTAATCCTGGACACCAATAAAGGCGCCAGCTCTCGTTTAGGCTCTACTATGGTTCTAAGCACGCCATCGACACGTAAACGCACCGCTAAGCGCTTTTCAAAAGTTTCGATATGAATATCAGAGGCGCCCTCTTTGATCGCTTCTGTCAAAAGCGCATTGATCAATCGAATTATTGGCGCGTCGTCTTCTTGCTCCATTAAGTCTTCAGTCTCAGGGACCGAATCCGCTAAGCTAGCAAGATCCATGTCATCACCAAGACCTTCCACCATTTGCATGGCTTCGCTTGAATCATTTTGGTAGGCCTGGCTGAGCGATTGGTTAAAAGCCTCATCATCTATTTTATTGACCTTAATGCGTGCGCCTAGGAATCGGCGCGCTTCGGCCAAGGCTTCTACTGTGACATCATTACGACAGGCAAGAACATAAACATCGTCGATACGCGCTTCTATCACCAAACCAAAACGCTTAGCGAACATAAATGGAAAACGCTGAAGAGCTTGCGATTCAGCCTCATCCACAGCGGAGAGTTCTACTGTTTCAGCTTTAGCAGGATCGTCGGCTACCATCTCTGGTGAACTGCCCGCTGAATTGTCTTCTGAGCTTGTTTGCATAAGTTCTTCTATTCTATAGAAATTTTCTAGTCTTAAGGCTAGCTAATCACAAGGCCATAAAAAAGCCAGTTTTCGTCCTTTCACAGTTTTTTCAAATTTGGCTAAAACGCTCGTACCAAGCAAGTTTATTCCTCAGCTGGACCACCTCTCCAACTATTATAATGGTTGGAGCCGTCACCTTGTTCGCCTTTACCTTTTCTACTAGCGACCCTACTGTGGAACATATAACCCTTTGATTTTGTTGAGTTCCTTGCTGAACAAGCGCTGCCGAGCGTTCTTTTGGTACACCTGCGTCCAGCAAATTTTTTGTGATATTTTCGATCTCATGGAGGCCCATATAGAACACTAGGGTTTGGTCCGGAGCCGCTAGGGCTTTCCAATTAAGGCCATACTTGGGGTCTGACTGCCGGTGCCCAGTCACAAAGGTCACCGATTGAGCATAATCCCTATGGGTCAACGGTATTCCAGCGTAGGTAGAACATCCTGAGGCTGCCGTTACACCTGGAACAATCTGAAAGGATATTCCATGCTCGGATAGTTCTTCGATCTCCTCACCGCCCCTACCAAAGATAAAGGGGTCGCCACCTTTGAGGCGACATACTCGTTTGCCTTCTTTTGCTAGACGAACCAAGAGCTGGTTAATATCTTCCTGCGGCAGACTATGTTCTTTCCGAGATTTTCCTACATAAATGCGCTCAGCATCCTTACGGCACATATCGACTATTTCACCGGATACCAAGCGATCGTAAAGAACCACATCGGCTTGCTGCAACAGCCTCAAGGCTTTGAAAGACAATAATTCCGGATCACCCGGGCCGGCGCCAATTAAATATACCTCTCCGGAATAAATTTCGTTCTCATCGTCCTTTAGCAAAGCCTCTATCTCTAACTTAAACTCTTCGGCAGGCTTACTCCAAGAAATAAGCTCTTGGGGACTTTTTAACAGCTTTTCCCAAAAGGCCTTTCTCTGATCGATGTCTGGAAATTTATTAGCGACTTGATCTCGAAACTCGGATATCTGTTTTGCAAGTTGAGACAAGCTTGGGCCAAGGCTTGCCTCTAATCCACTTTTTAACATGCGAGCTAATACCGGTGCCTTGCCTGCGCTCGATATCGCAATAGTAATCGGATCCCTATCCACAATAGCAGGAAAAATAACACTGCTTAGCTCGCTATCATCGACCACATTGACTGGGATATTAGCTTGTTTGGCTAAACGCGAGACCTGCTCATTCACCTCTGCATTATTTGTCGCGCTAACAATCAAAACAAAATTAGAATCAAAAACTCTATCATCAAATGACGCTTGTATATGTTTGAGCTGAGAACTTACTTTATATTGATATAACTCTTTCTCAAAAGCTTCATCAAGCTCGGGCGCTATAACATAAAGCTGAGCCTGTGCCTTTAATAGGGCCCTGGCTTTTCTAAGCGCAATATTCCCCCCACCAATTAGTGCGACCCTTTGCTGCCTAAGGTCAAATGACAGGGGCAAGTATTCCATATCCGACTAGGCTTTTTTAATGAGGGTTTTACCACCCATGTAAGATTGAAGTGCCTCTGGTACTCGAATGCTTCCGTCCTCATTCTGATAGTTTTCCATCACCGCTACTAAGGTACGACCAATTGCAAGGCCGGAACCATTTAAAGTATGCAATAGCTGTGGCTTTTTCTCAGCAGGGTCTCTCCAACGGATTTTACTGCGCCTTGCCTGGAAATCCTCAAAATTGCTGCAAGAAGAAATCTCACGATAAGTATCTTGGGCTGGAAGCCATACTTCGATGTCGTAGGTTTTTGCTGCAGAAAAACTCAAATCTCCGCCGCATAAGTTCACCACACGATAAGGCAGTTCTAAGGCCTGCAATACGCTTTCAGCGCTCGCGAGCAAATCTTCTAAAGCTTGGTAAGAATCTTCTGGTTTAACGAGCTTAACCAGCTCTACTTTTTCAAATTGATGCTGACGAATCATGCCTCGCGTGTCACGGCCATAACTGCCCGCCTCACTTCTAAAACAAGGACTATGGCAAACAAAACGTTGAGGCAAAGCCTTCTCTTCTAATATCTCATCACGGTAAATATTAGTCACTGGCACTTCAGCAGTAGGAATCAAGTAGAAGTCGCGCTCACCTGGAATCTTAAATAGGTCTTCTTCAAACTTGGGTAAGGTACCCGTACCAAACAAACTATCCGCGTTCACCATAAAGGGCACATTCACTTCTTCGTAGCCATTATTGAGGTGGGTATCCAACATTAATTGGACTAAGGCTCTGTGCAGCGCAGCAATCTCTGAGCGCATGACCACAAAACGTGAACCTGCTATTTTGACCGCGCGCTCAAAATCCATCAGACCAAGGTCGGCTCCAAGATCAACATGGTCCTTAACCTCGAAGTCAAAGCTAGGAATATCACCCCAGGTTTTTACCTCAACATTGTCATCTTCTGAGCCGCCCTCAGGAACACTTTCATGAGGAATATTGGGCACACCAAACACATATTCGTCCAGCTCATGTTTAATGCCATCGAGTGCTTCTGTTGCTTGTTTTAACTCATCGCCTAAAGCAGCAACGCTATCGAGCACCTCTTGAGCGTCTTTACCTTGCGCTTTTAACTGGCCGATCTCTTTGGATTTCGAATTTCGTAGATTTTGTAATTGTTCAGCGTTGACTTGGAGCGCTTTACGCTTCTCTTCTAACTGTTTAATTTTTTCAACATCTAAATCAAAGCCTTTAATCTTTAATTTTTCTGCTGCGTATTCAACTTCACTACGAAAATATTTAGGGTCTAACATGATGACTCAATCTATAACTTTAATGTGTTCAAACTAAAATAAGCAAAACAGAGCGCTAACAAAGACAGCACCACATTTGCAACTATATTAAGCAATGCAAAAGTCCACTCGCCCTTTTGCAACAAACTCAAAATCTCAAAGGAAAAAGTAGAGAACGTGGTTAAGGCTCCCAAAAAACCCACCATCACCAACAAACGCATTGAATCTTCAAAGCTGGCTTTTTCAACAATAAAATAAAAAGCCACTCCAAATAAAAAAGACCCAAGCACATTGACCGTTAAGGTAGCAAAAGGGAAATTAGACGATTGGTTTGCTTGAAACCATAAACCCACTTGATATCGAGTTAGCGCCCCAAAAGCTCCACCAAAAGCTACCATTAAATAATTTGCTAACATGCTGCTTCCAGTACTAAGACTTTAATTAATGGTGAGAATTACTTTGAAAATAGCTTGAAAGTTACTCGCAACGGTTACTTCGGATAGCGCTTCCACTTACTTTCTTTATCCAGCTGCCGATAATAAAGTAATTTCTCTCTAATTTTAACTTCTAAGCCCCTATCTACCGGAAAATAACACTCAAATTCAGCCGCTTGCTCTGGCATATAGTTCTCACCGGCGACATATCCGAGATCTTCGCTATGTGCATAGCGGTAGTCCTCGCCGTAATCCATATCTTTCATCAAGGTCGTCGGAGCATTTCGCAAGTGCATCGGCACATCCAAAGAGCCTGTTTCATGTATGAAACTTTGTGCAATTCGACTGGCTTTATAGACCGCATCGCTTTTTGGAGCACTTGCCAAATAAGCAACCGCTTGCGCGATGGCAAGCTCTCCTTCTGGACTACCGAGGCGCTCGTAGGTCGAGCAAGCGTCTAAGCAAATACTCAGAGCTCTTGGATCAGCGTTGCCAATATCTTCTGAAGCCATTCTCAGCACTCTTCGAGCAAGGTAAAGTGGCTCACAACCACCATCGAGCATCCTATACAGCCAATACATCGCTGCATCAGGCGAAGACCCTCGCACGGCTTTATGCAAAGCCGATATCTGCTCATAGAACAAATCCCCGCCCTTATCGAAACGTCGTACCGGGCCTTGAAACAGTTTACTTAAAAAAGTCTCATCGACTTTAGGTTCATTTCCTTGAGCTAATTCAGCCGACAGCAACTCGCAGGCAAGCTCTAATAAATTAAGCGCTCGCCGGGCGTCCCCATCAGCAAAACTGCTTAAAAGCTGTAGATGCTCCGAGTCAAAGTACTGTGCAAAAGGCCTAATTTGTTCGTCTGTCTCTAAACTCTGAACCAATATCTTATTCAACTCTGCTTCTTGCAGTGTTTGTAGAACAAACACTCGAGCCCTAGATAACAAAGCATTATTCAGCTCGAAAGATGGATTCTCAGTCGTGGCGCCGATAAAAATCACCGTACCGTTTTCAACGTGTGGTAAAAATGCATCTTGCTGGGACTTGTTGAAACGATGCACCTCGTCAATAAACAACACTGTATCGCGACCAGACTGCTTATATTGTTTCGCCTCTTCAATTGCTGCTCTTATATCTTTCACTCCGGAAAGAACAGCGGAAATCGAAATAAAATGTGCATCTAAATAGCGACTGACCAACAAGGCCAAGGTAGTCTTACCAACACCGGGCGGCCCCCAAAAAATCATCGAATGCAGCTTTTTGGCATCGAGCATAGCCCTAAGCGGCTTACCAGAATCGAGTATATGGCTTTGCCCCTGATATGAATTTAAGTCGCAAGGCCTAACACGGTCCGCTAGAGGCTGATAACCCCGCTGACCCAGCTCAGAAAAAAGATCCTTACTCATAAGGTCTCATCAATAACATCAAAATCTTTCGGAATGCTTACTTCAAAACCAGAATCTTGAGGGGCTTCATAAGTCAAAAAGTCTATTCGCGCACGATTCCCCATACGCTCATCGAACTCGATATAAGTAATTCGCCCTTGTTTTGTGCCCATACGCACAGCCTGGACTTTATCTTGAGTATCCACGGGCTCCAAAAAATAAAGTCGAGCTCCAGAAGCATCGCTTTTTTTATCTTGGACATGAAATGCTTTCAGCGTCTCTTGCGGGGACTGTAACAGCATCAATAAAGGTGAATCACCTAAATAAGACGATAAAGTGCTAATAATCACCTGTTCAAGTTCATAATCAATAATCCAAAGCTTTTGTCCATCCGATACTATGCTTGTCTTATCTGGGCTAGATATTTCATTTCGAAAAGCACCATTTTCACCAAGAGCAAAACTTCCTCTTGCGCTTTCAAGTACCTTTCTATTTTTATCTTCAAGTACCTGCTGGTAATTACTTCGAAAAGCTTTGGTGTTCTCTAAAAAAGTGGATAATCGTTTACGAGATTCTTCACTCGAAATAGGTTCGCCACCTCCAGCAAACACCAATGAGCTGATAGTCAAAATCACGAAAAAAAGTAAGCTAGGTACTGATTTCAATTGATACATGTTTTGCTCCATTTAATATTGTCGAGCAACAACTACTCTTGGTTCAATGAAGGCGCCAAAACTTCTCGACTGCCATTATGGCCCATGGGTGACACGACTCCCGCTGCTTCCATAGTTTCCACCAGTCGAGCTGCACGGTTGTATCCAATTCGAAATTTCCTTTGCACCGAAGAGATAGATACTCGACGGGTTTCAACCACAAACGCCACGGCCTCGTCGTAAAGTGCGTCCGCTTCGGGGTCATCACTATCTTCCGTCAAACCGGTCAGCATACCGGCATCCCCGCCAGCACCTTGGCCTCCTTCTAAGACTTCTTCAAGATAATTGGGCTCACCCCTCTTTCGCCAATCGTCACATACTCTATGGACCTCGTCGTCGTCTACAAAGGCACCATGGACACGCACAGGTAAACTGCTGCCTGGTGGCAAATAAAGCATATCCCCGTGACCTAGCAACTGTTCAGCGCCGCCTTGATCTAAAATCGTTCTCGAATCGACCTTAGAGCTGACCTGAAAGCCGATTCGGGAAGGCACATTAGCTTTAATCAAACCAGTAATAACATCCACAGAGGGTCGCTGCGTGGCAAGAATTAAGTGAATACCCGCTGCCCTAGCCTTTTGGGCTATACGCGCAATGAGTTCTTCTACCTTTTTACCCACGATCATCATCATGTCCGCGAATTCGTCGATAACCACTACGATTAAGGGAAGCGTCTCTAACTCCGGTGGTTCAGCGTCTTCGTCAAAGCCAGGGTTAACCCAAACCGGATCCTTTAGGGGCTCTCCAGCATCGGCTGCTTCTTTCACTTTTTTATTAAAACCAGCCAGGTTTCTTACGCCAACTGCTGCCATTAACTTATAGCGTCTCTCCATCTCAGCCACTGACCAACGTAAGGCATTTGCAGCGTCTTTCATGTCGGTGACAACTGGCGTTAACAAATGTGGAATCCCATCGTAAACGGCTAATTCCAACATCTTTGGATCGATCAGAATCAATCGAAGGTCTTCCGGGCCTGATTTGAACAACATACTCAAAAGCATTGCGTTCACACCTACCGATTTACCCGAGCCGGTAGTTCCTGCTACTAATAAGTGAGGCATCTTCGCTAAATCGGCCAATATCGGCTGACCGCTAATATCTTTACCCAAAGCCAAGGTAGCGTGTGATTTAGATTCATCGAAAACCTGAGAGCTAAGAATCTCACTGAATTTGATGATCTCCCTATGCTCGTTAGGAATCTCGATCCCTACTACTGTTTTACCCGGAATGACTTCTACAACCCTCACAGAAATCACGGCGAGTGAGCGAGCAATATCTTTTGCTAGATTGGTAATCCTGCTTACTTTGACCCCTGCAGCAGGCTGAATTTCAAAACGAGTCACTACAGGGCCAGGCTGGACTTCAACCACCTCAGCTTCGATACCAAAATCTTTAAGCTTTATTTCCAGTAAACGAGACATGCCCTCTAGGGCTTCAGCAGAATAACCTTTCTTTTCAGACTCAAGCTTCTCATCGAGCAAGGTTAACTGAGGTAATTCACCTGACGGAATACTACTGAATAGGCTTTTTTGTTTTTCTTTTTGAGCTCTCTTACTGACTTCAACTTTTGGTTTAGGCTTCGTTATCGTCGGCGCTTTTCGTTCAGAGACTTTTTTCTGCGCGACTTCAAAGATCTTCTCGCGTTCTTTTTGTTTTTCTTGAATCTCTTTCTTTTCTTGCTGCTCCTTAAGCACTTGTTCAAGTTTCAGGCTAGCTTTGTCATATAACATTAAACTGATTTGACCCACTCGTTCAACTACAACAAACCAAGACACATTAGCCGCAAAACTGAAGGAAATAAGCAACATCACAAAAAGAATAAGACTTGCGCCTAATACACTAAAAGCCGATACCGTGGCTCCACCTACCGACAAGCCAAGAATACCCCCAGAAGCCGAAGGCAAATCATTAGGGCCAAGTAAATGAATAGCAAATAGACTACAAGCACTGATAAATACCAACAGCCAGGAGAAAGACCTAACGCCAAGGATCAAATAGTCTGGTTGTTGAAAATCCAACTCTTTCTTAAAGGTTCGATAGGCCTGTACCAGAAACAAAACTGGCAACACAAAAGCCATATAGCCAAACAAGTTAAACAGCACATCAGCAAACCAGGCGCCTACTTTCCCTGCTGAGTTTTGAATCGCCTCACCGCTACCGGTATAAGTCCAACCTGGATCGCCCTCATCAAAGGTACTAAGAGCAATCAAAATAAATACAGAGACAAGGCCCAGTAAAATGACCAAGCCCTCTTTGATAATGAACCGATAGATACCGGTATTACGCCCGTCTGATGCAGACGCGGTTTCCTTTTTTTTGCTGGTCTTTTTAACCGTTTTTTTCTCGCTCAAGCTCTTAGGCTCCAAACCGCTTAATTTCCTAAAATAAATCTACCGGTAACGCCCATATTAGGCCTCCCATTCCAGCCGCAATGATACTGTAAAAATAGACAGCTTAAAACGTCTAAAGCCCTTGAAAGTTCAATAGCTTGCCACATTTTAATGGCAGAAGAACATTAAGCTACATCAAACCTCAAAAGTTGCTGCTATTCACACAGAAGGCGATATAATGGCCCACTAATTTTTAAGCCCCTATTGGAAGTATTCTCACTATGAGCAAGCATCATAAATTAATCATTTTAGGCTCCGGTCCAGCCGGTTATACAGCAAGCGTTTATGCAGCACGTGCCAACCTAAACCCTGTAGTAATCGCAGGTATTGAGCCTGGCGGCCAGCTGACTACAACCACAGAAGTCGATAACTGGCCCGGTGGTCACGAAGGTTTACAAGGTCCAGAGTTGATGCAAAACATGCAAAGCCATAGTGAGCGCTTTGATACTGAAGTCATATATGACCACATAAACGCTACTGACCTAAGTAAACGCCCTTTTACCCTTACAGGTGATGTCGATAGCTACACCTGTGATGCGCTTATTATTGCCACTGGCGCTAGTGCAATGTATCTGGGATTAGACTCTGAAGAGGCCTTTAAAGGTAAAGGTGTGAGCGCCTGTGCGACCTGTGATGGTTTCTTTTATCGCAACAAAAAAGTCGCCGTAGTCGGAGGTGGTAACACAGCCGTTGAAGAGGCCCTCTATCTATCCAATCTCGCCTCTGAAGTTTTCGTGGTACACCGTAGAGACAGTTTCCGTTCAGAAAAAATCCTTGCTGATCGACTGCTAGAAAAAGCAGAAAACGGCAATATCACCCTTGTCCTGGATCATACCTTAGATGAAGTCCTAGGCGATGACTCTGGTGTGACAGGTATGCGCGTTAAAAGCACCAAAGACAATAGCACCCAAGAAATTGATCTTGCGGGCGTGTTTATAGCCATCGGCCACTCACCTAATACGGGCATTTTTGAAGGCCAGTTAGATATGAACAACGGGTATATTCAGATTACCTCTGGCCTGTCCGGTGGCGCTACCTCAACCAGTGTTGAAGGGGTATTTGCAGCTGGCGATGTGAGCGATCAAATATATCGTCAAGCAATTACCTCGGCAGGTTTTGGCTGCATGGCGGCACTTGATGCCGAGAAATTCCTCGACGAACTTGAAGCTTAAGGACCAAGTCTAGGTTATTTAAACGAGTGAGCATTCCCTGGCTAAGAGAAGATTACCCAGAACTCTTTCCAGAGGCATATAGCGCACTCAAAGAACCTAATGGTTTGCTGGCAGCAGGTGGTGATCTAAGTCCTGAGCGACTATTAGCCGCTTATCAACGGGGTATATTTCCCTGGTATGAGGAATTTCTTGAGGATGGCAGCCCTTCACCCATTCTGTGGTGGTGTCCCGCTCCACGATGCGTACTGTTTATCAAAGACCTAAAAGTTAGCCCTAGTCTTAAAAAATCGATGCGTAATCGTGGTTACTCCATCAGCTGTGACCGAGCTTTCGAAGAAACTATAATAGCCTGCGCCGAGAGCCGGGCTGATTCCGAAGGCACATGGATCAACCAGGATATGATAGAAGCCTACACCCAACTTCACAGGCAAGGATACGCTCATTCTGTCGAGTGTTGGAGTGGAGAGCAACTTGTAGGCGGGCTCTATGGTATAGCGATTGGACAAATGTTTTTTGGTGAATCCATGTTTTCCAAAGAAAGAGATAGCTCCAAAACAGCCTTCGTTGCCTTGTGTTCCTATTTACAAAGACAAGGCCAAGACTTAATCGACTGCCAAATCGCTAACCCTCATCTGATAAGTCTCGGAGCTAGCGAAATTGACCTTGATCAATTTTTAGATCATCTATCTTTGACCACTAATCAAGAGCCTCTTGATTTTCCCAAGAATAAAGTTAAGCCTTATCCCTTATACGAAAGCCAATTTTTAACTTAATCCCTTATGTCCTCAGATCTGTCACTAAAGTTTTACTTAACACCTGAGCACGAGTGCAGTTATTTAAAAGATCAAGAAGCACGGACACTGTTTGTTGATCCAAGAACAGCTTTGAGCACTGATAGTTTTGCAAGGCTTACTGAAAATGGCTTTCGGCGCAGCGGCGATTACGTTTATAGGCCTCATTGTGAACAATGCCAAGCCTGTGAGTCACTTAGAGTGATTGCGCCTCTTTTCGAGTTTTCTAAATACGAAAGGCGCATATGGACAAAAAACCTAGATCTTGAGGCCAACTTTAGCGAACCCCGTTTCGATCAAAGTCACTATGCTCTTTACGAGAGATACATTGAAGCTCGTCACCAGGACGGTGACATGTACCCGCCAAGCGAGGAACAGTATAAAAACTTCCTATTAACTCCCTTTGAAAGTGCGCAATTTATCGAGTTCTTTTTAGATGGAGAGCTGGTTGCTCTATCAGTAGTAGACCGATTGACCAATGCACTTTCGGCGATTTACACCTTTTTTGATCCTGAACTTAGCAAACGCAGTTTAGGTACTTTCGTGATCCTATGGCAGCTAAATTATTGCCAAGTCGAAAAGCTTGATTACCTATATCTAGGCTACTATATCGCGCAATCCCACAAAATGGCCTACAAAAAGCGCTTTGGTCCCTCTGAGCGCTTTAGAAACAACCAATGGCTCACGGATTGATCAATTTGCTCTTTTATAGAGTTTTTTTTGCGAAATTGAGCAATATCGGGCAAAATGCCGCCACTTTTGGGTGACTAGCTAGGTGACTAGCAAAAACAAAAACCCAAAAAAATCTAATATTCACTAGAGGAAGCTAAACTTGGCTAAAGAAGAAAACATTGAAATGGAAGGAAAAGTAATCGAAACCCTTCCCAATACTATGTTTCGAGTCGAACTCGAAAACGGTCATATGATTACTGCCCATATTTCTGGAAAAATGCGCAAGCACTACATCCGTATTTTGACTGGTGACCAGGTTAAAGTTGAAATGACCCCTTACGATTTGACAAAAGGTCGTATCACCTATCGCGGTAAATAGTTCGATTCAGAAATCGCTTTGCCCAGTTCACGAACTCGATCAAAAACAAGTAACCAGGCAAAGCTTTCTAAACGAAAGGCTAGTGAACTAGCTCCCCTTCATTCTTGGTTTCAAACTCAAAATCAAGCTCTTCTCCAGAGACGCGAACCCTTACTGTTCCGCCCTCTGACAAACTACCAAACAAAATTTCATCCGCTAAAGGTGCTTTGATTTTTTCTTGGATCATCCTGGCCATTGGACGAGCGCCCATTTGCTCATCGTATCCTTGCTGAGCAAGCCATTCGCGAGCGCCATTATCTACATCAAGATAAACATTCTTTTCATCTAGCTGGGCTTGAAGTTCCGACAACATTTTATCCACAACGGTCAAGATCACTTCTTGGTTAAGACTAGAGAACTGCACGATTGCATCTAAGCGATTTCTAAATTCAGGAGTGAACATTTTTTTAAGTTCTTCTTTACCATCTGAAGAATGGTCTTGTTGAGCAAAACCAATAGAGCTTCGAGCCATTACCTCGGCACCAGCATTAGTGGTCATAATAAGAATGACATTTCTAAAATCGGCTTTACGTCCATTATTATCTGTTAGCACACCATGGTCCATCACCTGCAATAATAGGTTAAACACTTCTGGATGTGCTTTTTCAATTTCATCTAACAGCAACACACAATGTGGGTTTTTATTCACGGCTTCTGTCAACAAACCACCTTGATCAAAACCAACATAGCCTGGAGGCGCACCAATCAAACGTGAAACCGTGTGTCTTTCCATATATTCCGACATATCGAATCTTAGCAATTCGACACCCATACTCTGAGCTAACTGTTTGCATAACTCAGTCTTACCGACACCTGTAGGCCCCGAAAACATAAAACTACCTACCGGCTTATCTGGCGACCCTAAACCTGCGCGAGATAATTTAATGCTCTCTGAAATCTTCGATATAGCAGACTCTTGACCAAACACCACCATATTTAGATTACGCTCTAGGTTCTCCAATACGCTCTTATCAGATGAGCTAACATTACGCGCAGGAATTCGAGCCATTTTAGCGATGACGGTTTCTACGTCAGAAATCTCAATCACCTTTTTGCGATCTTCTTCTTTTTGTATGCGTTGATAAGCCCCTACCTCATCTATCACATCAATGGCTTTGTCTGGTAGAAAACGATCATTAATATACTTTCCAGCAAGCTCAGCAGCCACTTTTAAAGCGCTATCCTCGTAGCTTATATCATGGTGCTCTTCAAAGTTTGATTTTAAACCCTTTAATATTTGATAAGTATCATCAACACTTGGCTCGACAACATCGACCTTTTGAAAACGCCTTGCTAAGGCTCGATCCTTCTCAAAAATACCCCGGTACTCTTGGAAGGTGGTTGATCCAATGCATTTCATCTCCCCTGATGCGAGCATAGGTTTAAGTAGATTGGATGCGTCCATGACACCTCCAGATGTCGCTCCAGCACCAATAATAGTATGTATTTCATCAATAAATAAAATAGCTTTTTCGTCTTTTTTGAGTTCATTCAATAACGCTTTTAAGCGCTTTTCGAAATCACCCCGGTATTTAGTACCAGCTAGCAAGGCACCTAGATCTAAGGAGTAAACCGTACTGCCTATTATGATATCCGGTACCTTTTCTTCAACAATTAAACGCGCTAGACCCTCGGCCACTGCAGTTTTTCCGACGCCCGGATCGCCCACTAAAAGAGGATTGTTTTTTCTACGACGACTAAGGATCTGTAGGGTGCGCTCAATTTCATCGGCTCTTCCAATCAATGGGTCAATACGTCCTTGCTCAGCCTGTTCATTCAGGTTACTTGCATACTGCTCTAGTGGGTTTTTTGATTCCGCTCCTTGCTCATCAGTGTGCTCGACTGTTCCATCACTGTGTTCCAACGATTCGTGCTCGTCTACTTTACTAATGCCATGAGAGATAAAATTCACCACGTCAATTCGCGCGATGTCTTGACGGCCTAAAAAATAAATCGCTTGGCTTTCTTGCTCGCTAAAGATCGCAACCAAAACGTTAGCACCACCCACTTCGCTTTTTCCTGAGGATTGAACGTGAAATACAGCCCTTTGTAACACCCTCTGAAAGCCTAAAGTTGGCTGAGTTTCACGCTCTTCGTCATCTTCTGGTAACAACGGTGTAGTTTCATGTAAAAATTCACTCAACTCTTCACGCAGCTTCTCTAGATCAGCTCCACAAGCTAAAAGGACGTTTGCAGCCTCATCATTATCAATGAGTGCGAGCAACAGGTGCTCAACCGTCATGAATTCATGCTTTTTTTCACGCGCTTTGATAAAGGCGTTGTTTAACGTCAGTTCTAGTTCTTTGCTCAACATGGCTACATCTCAACTTATAAAATACTACTTTGTCTAAGCGGCTTCGACCTCGCATTTCAAAGGATGGTCGTTTTGCTGCGCGCATTCCGAAACCTGCAGTGCTTTGGTTTCAGCAATATCCCTTGGAAACACTCCGCACACACCCTTACCTTCGGTATGTACAGTCAGCATAACTTGTGTGGCTTTTGGGCGATCCAGGGAGAAAAAATGCTCCAAAACAAATACCACAAACTCCATAGGAGTATAATCATCATTTAACAAAACCACCTTGTATAGTGGTGGCTTTTTAGTTTTTGGTTTAGCTGTTTCCAGTAGGACACTACCTACACCTTGATCATCATTCCCTTGATCATCCCAGGAATCCGACATTATATTACTCCTAGATATTACAGTTGCTCAATTTTACTGAAATAACTTTTTAGCTAGACAGGCCTAAATTTATTAGCCAAAGAACTGTTAAAATGAATTAATGTACAAGATAGGTGCATTCTGACATTTATCAAGCATGATATAAAAAATATCGGTAAATACTTGACTATTGGCCCTGATAACGCAAAATGCTCGCTAGCACGTCGCGCAGTTTCCGGCGTTATCTATTTGAAATATATGATTTTTTAAGTTGTCCAAAAACTTAAACGAATCGTTGAAACTATAGATACACATAAAACTACAAAAATTAGCTATTAGTACGGAATTATCGACTGCGAAAATCATATGTGCCCTAGAAATTGGTAAATTTTGTTGACCAATTCTCAATAAGTGACTGATCTTTTCCTTAGACCGCATGGAATAAAGCGCTATTTTTTAGCGATGAGTTGGATTTATCCCAGAGCATCTTCGCGATATTGTAAGCATTGACACAAAACACATTTAGATCCAAGCAGTTTATTTTCAATAAAGTCGGCTAAAAGTATTTTGCGCGCAGGAATGGGATATGAAGACGGGCACCGTTAAATGGTTTAACAACTCAAAGGGATACGGATTTATTCGACCTGACGAAGGTGGTGAAGATTTGTTCGTACACTACTCGTACATCGAAATGGACGGGTATAAAACTTTGAAGGCCGGTCAAGCTGTAACCTTTGAAATGACTCCGGCCGGAAAAGGCATTCACGCCACAAATATTCGCCAAGCAGATGTTGAAGGCTCTGAGGATCCGCAAAAAATTGAATAGCACCCGCTAGCTAATCAATGTCCAAACAACACATCCCAAGCCACAGCTACTCCATCCGATATTTAAAGTGGATTTGAATTTCTGTCCACAGCATTCAACTGCATGTTGTCTGGACCCGTTCCACTAGGTACCCACCGAGAGATACATTGAGAATCGATGATACAACCGTCGGTCAAGCTTTCCATAAATGCGACTAAATCGTCTATATCTTGCTCATCTATATTAATGTTCGCCAAACTTCTCGGGCCACCAGTCCCTGTAATACGACTCACTGCGTTTTGAGTATTGCTTTGAGCATTTGGAAATGTACTCGCACAATTTGTCACCGAGCTGAACTGAGCAAGCTCTTGACACCAATTGGAATCATCGAAAAGCTCTACAGCTCGCTGTGGCCTTTCATAATGCCTTACAACCTCTTCGAGTGAACCATAGGCTCCAGCATGACCATAAGGTGCGGTGAGAGCGACATTCAATAGTGAGGGAGTCCTGAAACGATATCTATCATTAGCCTGGCCCGTTTCTCGGCCACGGCCAAAATCTTCATTACCAGTTGAACCATCACCTTTACCAGGGCCAATTTGTGGAAAACCGGCAACATGATGTAGCTCATCACTAAACAAATCACCACTGTGACAGCGCGAGCAATCCGCTCCACCCTGGTTTGCCCTCGTATAAAACAGGATCGCCCCCCTCTTGGCCGATACACTTATAGCAGTGTCATCGCCTTGTACAAAAGCCTTCCAATCAGTATCAACAAACACCTGGGACTTTTGATACTCAGCAATGGCGAAAGCAATATTATCTGGAGTGATTAAGCTTTCGGCACTTGAAGGCGAACCAAAGGCCGTTTGAAATTCTATTAACCAATTATTGGTTAGCAACTCACTGCCAGCACCATAACCCCCATCATAACCGCCGACTCTTGCAGCCAAATGGCCTCGCACATCATCATTAGAGCTACCGTTCTCAAACACACTTCCTTTCATCTCATCGACTGAAGTAACAGGGAATTTGGCCTGAGCCATTAAAAGGCTATCACCTGCACTAGCATCTACCGAACCATTTCCTGAATCCGGTGTACTAATACCTCCAACTAGCTGCTCCACCCTAGAATCCCAAAACAGACCTGTCTGAAATAAATGTGCGTTAAAAGTTGTGGGAGCATTTCTAGGAACAGGAAAATCACCATTATAATTGGTTCGACCCCTTCCCAATAAATCAGAGTTCACAGCATCAACTCCTATACTTAGACTGAGGTCATCATCACCGCCTAAGCCTGGATGATGGCAACTTGCACAAGCAGAGTCGAAATCTCCCCCTAGACTTTTACTAAAAAATAACTTCATCCCTAGTTGAGGCAGTTCATCGCTAATATTAGGAATCAGCATGTGTGAACTCGGATCCCCAGTTAAACCCTCTCTATCGATAATCCCTCTTAACTGGCTATTTAGCTCAGACTCGTTAGAAGTGGTCACAATGTCTGAGTCGCTACACGCAGTAAATATTGTCGCGACCAATAAGGCTAGAATAATCTGCATCATTGGAGTTTGGTTTTCGATACGAGTAGATTTGAACATTGTTAGGGCCTCAAAAATAACGCTTAAGGCAAATATTTATCTAGAATTATGTAAACAATATGCACAAAATATGCAGCATCAAAGATTGACCAAACAGATCTCACTCCGTTTGATAAACTGATCACAGTTGTACCCAAGAATCGATTCGAGACTCGCAAATGAAAGAATTTACCCTCCATGCCACACTCTCTGAAGATTGCTTTTTTTTAGGTGATTTTCCTTTATGCCGATTGTTGATGATGAACGATTCCCAATACCCTTGGTTTATTTTGGTGCCAAGGCGAGCAAATATCAGCGAAAGTCATGAACTGAGTACTGAAAATCAATTACAACTATCAAAGGAGAGTAACTTCTGCGCGGAACTGATTAAAAGAACCTTCGACGCTCACAAAATGAATATCGCTGCGCTGGGTAACGTAGTACCCCAGTTACATATCCACCATATTGCTCGTTTTGAATCAGATATCGCTTGGCCTAAGCCCATTTGGGGGCACGCATCGCCCGTTGCGTTTGAGAAAGATCAGTTATTGAGCCGAATTGAGACACTCCAAAAAGCGCTTAAAGAAAACACTGAACCGCATTTCCAATGGGACGAACAATGGGTGTAAACGACGACCCTATACATAATGCTCAGATTTCATGGGACGACCACACGCCTCTATCAAAGGGATTTGGAGACATTTATTATTCTCCACTAGACGGAGTAAATGAGAGTCGCTATGTATTTATCGAACAAAATAATTTAAACGCAAGATGGTGCGAACCTGAATTAGAGGCATTCTGCATTGGCGAAACAGGATTTGGAACCGGGCTAAATTTTTTAAATGCGGCTAAATTATGGAAATCCACACAATCTGGAAAAGAAAATTTACCCCCTCTCCACTTTCTATCTTTTGAAAAATTTCCTTTAACTGCGACGGACCTAGAACACGCGCTACACCCTTCTGATGAACTTCGAGAGTTTTCACAAGAGCTAATCGCGCATTACCCTAAATCAATACAGGGAATACATCGCCTCCATTTTGATTCGAATATACATTTAACCTTGGTCTTTGGTGATGCGCTGAAAGAAATTAAAAACATAGAGGCCAGTATAGATGCCTGGTTTTTTGATGGGTTTGCACCAAGTACCAATCCAGATCTTTGGAGCCAAGATCTATTCGAACATTGTGCAAGGCTAAGCAAAGTAAACACAAGCTTTTCTAGCTTTACCTCAGCCGGTCACGTAAAAAGAAAGCTGCAAGCCTGCGGTTTTGAGATCAAAAAAGTACCGGGCTTTGGCAAAAAAAGAGAAATGCTTACTGGCAAGTTTATTCAAGCCACTAAAGACCTAAAAATTCTCGAACACTACGACAAAAAGCCATGGTTAAAAAAACGCTCCAACATTAATAGCCCCACAAAACGTATGGCGGTTATCGGAGCAGGATTAGCAGGGGCCTGGACGGCCTTCACCTTCGCTCAACA
Source organism: Pseudomonadales bacterium (assembly GCA_965223975.1). Classification (GTDB taxonomy): domain Bacteria; phylum Pseudomonadota; class Gammaproteobacteria; order Pseudomonadales; family JBECKS01; genus JBECKS01. The sequence goes on along the minus strand of OZ245031.1, from coordinate 3,005,731 downwards.
AGGCTGGCAAGTGGAAGTGTTTGAAAAAGAAAACACAATAGCTCCCGGAGCGTCGGGTAATCCCAGGGGGGCTACCTACTTTAAGCCAAATTCAAATGAACCTGATTACAGTGATTTTTACCTGAGGGCTTACCTTTACGCCACATATCGCTATCGCCATTTATTCCCAGATAATAACAAGGTCTGGGACCCTTCTGGGCTCCTACAACTAGCCAGTTCCGACGACGAACAACAAATGAAAAACCTTGCTTCGTCAGAAAAGTATTCGCAAATTTGCTCATGGTTGTCCGCTAAAGAAGCGTCAGAAAAAGTGGGTATGGATGTCAGCGAGGGCTTATTTTATCCAGACGCAGGTAGCCTAGATCCAAGAGCCCTCTGCAAGACCTTGCTCACTCACCCCAATATAAAAACCCACCTAAACCAAAGCGTCGATATTCTAGAATTTAACGAAAAAACACAGGACTGGTCTATACACTCGAAAGGGACAAAACCAAACACCTACCCGTACGTCGTTATTGCAAATAGCTATTTTGCTAAAGAGCTAGACCTTTGCCAACACCTACCTCTAAATACCGTCCGTGGACAGACAACCTTGCTTAGGGCAAACCAGAGCAGCAAGGCCTTGAAATCAGTTGTTTGCTCAAAAGGCTATTTAAGCCCAAGCTTTAATGGTGGACACTGCATCGGTTCAACTTTCGACCCTCGAAACAACGACTCTGCAGTGCTGGACGGTGATAACCTGAGTAATCTCTCCTACCTAGAAAAATATGTACCGAGCTTCTACTCTTTATTGCTGCAACAACAAACCCATAAGCTAAGCACTCCCGAGATTATTAGCGCGAAAGCCGCCTTTCGCTGTCAGAGCCCGGACCTCTTTCCCATAGTCGGCCAATTACCTCGGCACGATAGTTTTTTGACAGATTATGCTGATATTGCAAAAGGACAATTGAAAAAAGAGTATCCCTTAGGAGACTATTGGCCAGGCTTATATGTAAATTTAGCTCACGCCGCTCGCGGGCTTATATCCACCCCGTTAAGTGCCGAGCTACTACTAAGTGAAATTACCCAGGGTCCCTTGGCGTTAAGCCTTAGTGCCTATAAGGGGCTTTCCCCTGCCCGTTTCTACATGCGCGCTCTTCGTAAAAATAAAGCATAAATAAACATTATGGGAATCCGTCAAACTTAGGCTTTAAGTTCATATTGAATCGCCTAAACTGGCAGCCTAAACTTTAACTTTGAACCTCAGGAGATTAAGCATGTCGAGCGCTTCCCAGAAAATTCATAGCATGGCCAGAGCCGAGTTAAAGAACCAGGTAAGCCCGGAGGAATGGGAAACTCGAGTCCAACTTGCTGCGGCCTATCGTTTGGTAGAGCAAAATGGCTGGGACGACTTAATTTACACTCATATTTCAGCTCGAGTACCGGGTACAGATCATGAATTTTTATTAAACCCATTAGGGCTTACCTTTGATGAGATCTGCGCATCAAACCTAGTCAAGGTGAACTTGAATGGTGATGTATTGGACGGGTCACAATATCGAGTCAATAAAGCAGGCTTTATTATTCATGGCGCTATCCATGAAGCGCGAGAAGATGCAGGCTGTGTTTTGCACTTGCACTCAGATTACGGAGTTGCCGTTGCAATGCAAGAAGATGGCCTACTCCCTATGAGCCAAACAGCCATGGTGGTTAACTTTGATCTTGCCTATCACGACTACGAAGGTATCGCGACTAGAGAGGATGAGAAAGTTCGTCTCGTAGAAAACATCGGTAGCAAAAGCTCAGTAATATTGAAAAACCACGGCACCTTAACTATTGGAAAAGACGTGGGTGATGCTTATGAAAAAATGTACCGCATGGAACGTGCCTGTAAGTACCAAATTCTCGCTCAGGCCAGCGGAAAGCCTTTCGCGGTGCCACAAGACAATGCGATGGAAAACGTTATTCAGGGGGCTATCGAGGTTGTATCTGATTTGAATCCAGATCGTAAACCATGGGACGCTATGCTGAGACGCCTCGATCGTATTGACCCTTCTTTTAGAGACTAACAGATCTTATTAACCAAACTTGATCTTTTAAAACTAGTCTTCGGCGACAAATTGAAAACGTGGAACAGACTGACCGTCCACATCCACGTTTTCTAAGAACATTTCTAGAGGCCTTGCCCAAAGGCCGAATTCACCATAAAGAGCACGATATAACACCAATGGCTCTTTGGTTTCACTATGCTGGCCAACACCCAATACTTGATAATGTTGGCCCTTGTAGTGCTGATAATAACCTAGGGGTAAACCGTCAATCATTAGAAGCGGTATTCACCTTGGTTAATGCCGTTCTGCATTTCAGGTGTTAACTGAGTGTATTGCTTCTCACCTGGCAACAACACATAAACAGCATCCTTTACTTTAGTAAGATCATAAGACTCTTCTTTTAGATCAGACTTTTTATGTTTAAAGGTGCCAGTGGTATCCATCTTTTCACGAATACGTAAAAACATAGGCATCGCATAAGCTGGTAGCTCCTTACTCATCTCATCATAAATATTCTTAAAATCGAACTCAGTATGATCTTTACTCAAACAAATAGACGCCATACCTGCACGGCCATTGGTATTGGGAATTTCAACACCGTACACCACAGACTCGGTCACATTCTCGCAGTCGGTCATGATGTTTTCAACTTCAGTAGTGGATACGTTTTCTCCTTTCCATCGGAATGTATCACCCAATCGATCAACAAACTGTAAGTGCATGAAACCAATATCACGCATCACATCACCAGTGTTAAACCATGCATCGCCTTTCTTCAACACATCACGAACGATTTTAGATTCGCTCTTATCATTGTCGGTATAGCCATCAAATTTGTTTCCGTCGGTGATCTTACCGAGCAACAAGCCTTTGCCGCCCTTTTTGGTTTTCTTAGCCAAACCATTAGGACCACGTAAGGGCTCTTCGGTATCCTTATCATATTCAACCATGGTTGATTTACCCATTTGGAAACCAACACTTTCATCAAAGTTAAAGATATTAATTAGGCCAACATTTGATTCAGAAGCAGAATAAAGCTCCATTACCTTATCAATATTAAAACGCTGTTTGAAATCACCCCAAACACCCGGACGTAAACCGTTACCAAGCATCACACGTACCTTATGCTGCTTATCCTTAGGGCTTTCAGGTTGGTTAATCAAGTAGCGGCAAAGTTCGCCTACGTAACCGATGGCTGTCACGTTGTACTTAATGCAGTCATCCCAAAACTCGCGGGCGCTGAATTTACGACGCAAGGCAAAACCAGAATAACCCGCTAGAGCCGTTACCCAGCAAACCACCATACCTGTTGCGTGATACATTGGGAGCGTTGAATAGAACACATCGTCCTTACCCAAAGCCATACCTGCATAACCAATACCACCGTATGAACTGGTCCAACGGAAAATACTGATTTTCGCTGCCTTGGGTAGACCAGTCGTGCCCGATGTATAAATATAAAACAGATAATCATCCATTTTAAGATCGGCAATCGGCGGTGCTTCGCTTGAAGCGCCTGCAGCCAGTGCAGACAAATCAGCACAACCTTCAGGAACCGTAGCCGCTCGCTCATTCAAGCAGTCATTATCGGCTAAGAACAATACCTCATCTTGTTCAATAGTGAGCTCTGAACGAATTTCAGATAGCGCACCCATTCCCTCTTCACCAATGATTAACAGTTTTGGGCTCACCAAATTAATACTATGAACCAGTACCTTTCCTTTTTGGCTAGTATTCACCAAAGCGGAGATCGCTCCTAACTTGGACACTGCAGCAGTGACTGCAAGAAGCTCTGGTCTGTTTTCGATAAAGACAGAAACCACATCACGAGCACCAACTCCACGAGACGCCAGTTCGTTCGCAATCTGGTTAGCCCAGGTATCTAGCTCCTTATAAGTAATCGTGCGATCTTGATAAAGAATAGCTGGGCCATTTGGGTTTTCACGGGCAGCTTCTTCGACCCCCCAGGCTAAACCTATTCTTTCTCCTGGGCGATCTTTTGCAAAACCCAATCCTTTTTTAAAACGAGGTGCCAACTTAAACATCATCGGTAATTTTTTTAAATACTCACCCCAAGTGATCATTCGTGCATCACTCATAAACTATCTCCAATTTAATTACTTAACAGAACTAATACTTCACTTTTTAAACTACGAGTTAAACAAAGAAATCCGGTGCTAACTGATCAATAGAAAGCTCTGGGTTCACTTGGTATTTTTTTAAATCGGTAACGCCAACCGATTCCATTACTTCATCGTCAATGCAGAAGTTACCAGTGTACTCACGACTATCTTTAGTCAAAATAACGTGAGCGGCGTCAGCCATTATGTCAACTGTTCGAGAGATCTTCATAACAGCATCACCACCTAGGTGATTGTTTACGGCTGCAGTAGCAATAGCTGTACGAGGCCATAGTGCATTAAAAGCAATGCCTGCACTCTTGTATTCACCCGCCATACCTAATACACACATACTCATGCCAAACTTAGCCATGGTGTAAGCCACATGGTTCTCAAACCAACGGGTTTCCATGTTCAATGGTGGTGATAAATTTAATACATGAGGGTTATCAGACTTCTTAAGGTGAGGAATAGCCTTTTGAGAACATAAGAAAGTACCACGGGTATTAATGCTATGCATTAGGTCGTACTTTTTCATTGGTGTAGCTTCAGTCGGAGTTAGACCAATCGCGCTAGCATTGTTTACCAAGATGTCGATACCACCAAAGGTATCGACCGTTTTTTGAATAGCTTCTTCAACATTTTGTTCATCACGAACATCTACAATCAAGGGTAGCGCTTTTCCGCCGGCAGCTTCAATTTCTTGTGCTGCGGTGTAAATAGTTCCCGGAAGCTTTGGGTGAGGCTCAGCTGTTTTAGCGGCAATTGCTATATTGGCACCATCTCTTGCTGCACGTAATGCGATGGCTAGACCGATACCTCGGCTAGCACCTGTAATAAATAAAGTCTTTCCGGCTAAATTTGACATAATTCTCTCTTTTCTAGATGTTCTTAAAGCAAGCGTACTTGGCTTGAAATTTTCACTTATCCTCTCTCTAAGCCCTTATTTTCATTGGTCTCAACCAAAGCTCAGGAAGGATAAGCAGACTACCGCTTTAAGGTCCGATTGGCAAAATAATCTTAGCTCCTTGATGAAAAATCAGGCAGACAGCTCTCCTCCTAGGAAGGAGCAGCCAAGTTTTCTTTTGCGCGATTTCGATACGCCCTAGGAGACATACCCATCCATTTTTTAAAAGCCCTGCCGAAGTTAGATGGGTCACTAAAGCCTAACTGCCTCGAAATATCATCAATAGTGTCATCGGTATGACATAGGTACTCGATGGCTTCTGCTTTTCTGACTGAATCAAGAATAAGTTGGAAGCTACTATCAACCGCCTTGAGTTTTCGCTTAAGGGAGCGCGAAGACATATTGAGCTCGCCAGAAACAGCTTCTAGATTGGGATAATCGCCCTTTTCTGCTTCAAGTATCTGTCTAACACGGGAAATAATGCCCTGCTGCATAGGCTCCACATGCATCAGTTGATCGTCACAATGCTTCTGCGCCATTTCCGACACAAAGGTGTCAGGGTTTTTTAAAGGGGTGTCCATTAAATGACTAGGTATACGCATTTGGCTAACGCTATGCCCAAAGCTAATGCCCGTCAGCATATCTTGTACTTCCTCTGGCAGGTCGCCTGGCAAGTCAAAAGGAACTCGAACCTCTCCTTCCTCTGTAAGGCGCTCGATCAACTCATCACCAAATATCTCTCCGACAATAGTGCCTAGCGTGCCAATAATTGCTTGAACCCAAAAGTTCAATCCTGCACCCAGCTCTGCATGATTGTCTATCTGAAGCACATGAACATCACCTTCTTCAAAGACACTCAAAGAAAATAGAGTAGTACGCGTTCGAAAATACCGGGCCAGCAGCTCTATCGCCTCTCTCAAGGTTCGAGCATTACCTGCAGCATAACCAGCATAGCCATGGTCTTTTACAGAGATACTTGCTCCAAACTCCAAGCCCAATACCTCTCCTAGCCCCATAGACTGGAGCTTTTCAGATATTTTTTGATAATCGAGAGAGTGGTAAATCCAGTCCCCACCCTTATCTAAGTCAGACTCTTGAATATTGGCGAGTTTTAGTATTTCCGTTCGTTCTAGCCCTTTTGATTCTAAAAATGACAATAAATAGCGAATATAATCCGCGGCAAACCCTCTCCGAATCTCCTCTTCACGTAAGGTCATTGGCCTAGCCTCCTAAACATTCACTTGTTTAACTGTCCTAATATAACCGACACTTTGTCTCAAGAAAACCTGTTATTCATACAAAGCTTATAAGAATATCCTGTCTGAGCTTGGCGATAAGCCTTGAAACACATAGCTGAACATACCTAGGAGCAAATTATGGATAAGCAATACCGTACCCCAGACGACGTATTCCCTGCGCCGAGACGAATGGATTACAAGTTCTCGAACGATATTCCGAAGTTTGTTTTTAACGGCAATCCAGTACTTTCAGCCTGGGGAGCGGCAATGTCCACCGTATTTCCCGATGGAGAGCGCTTTTTTATCGACTCGGTAAGAAATTACGAAGATAGAATCACTGACCCTCAATTAAAAAAGGCAATCAAGGCCTTTATTGGGCAGGAAGCCCATCACGGTCGAGAGCATGATGTCCTGAACGATTGGCTAGAAACTAAGGGACTAAATGTTGCCAAAGAACAAGAAAAACTGAAAGAACGACTCTCTTTCGCTCAGCAAAATTTAAGCAAGCGACAACAGCTTGCTATTACAGTAGCACTAGAACATTTTACAGCTATGATGGCGGACATATACCTAGATAACCACGAAATACGCTCAGCGCCCGATCCGCGAGTAGAGACTTTGTTCTATTGGCACGCTATAGAGGAAACTGAGCACAAAGCTGTGGCTTATGACGTATATGAAGCTGTTGGTGGAGACTACTTCACTAGAATCTTTACCATGTTGTCGATTACGATCGGTTTCGTTTATCAGATTTTTGTAATGCAGTGTCGCTATCTCATTTCATGGGGTGAACTAGGCAATCTTAAAGCCTGGGCTGGTGCGATTAACTTTTTGTGGGGCAAGCCAGGTTGGTTAAGAAGGACTCTACCTAGCTACGCCCGTTTCTTTAAACCTAGCTTCCACCCTTGGGAAGAAGATAATCGTGATTTACTTAAGGGGTGGCAGCAGAAAATCGACATGTACTTAGCTGAAGATGAGAAGAATTTTGACATCAAGCAAACAGGTGTTAAAGCAAACTAGATAAGCTTTTTATCGTTATCTGTACTAACTAATAATGGAAAAGGCCAGCTTACGCTGGCCTTTTTTGCTTTAATATCTCACTTAAGTTTCGTAAGATTCTACAGTTCCCTCATCATCATTAGAATCTAAGCCTTCATGAGCACAGCACTAAAAGATCGTTATTCAAAGGCATATCTGGAAAACCTTGCTGGGCAGTTAAAAAAACATTCCAAAGGATTTGACTCGAAGAACTTCCTAGCGTCTGTATTTGACCAAAATTGGGACGAGCGTTCGCTTAAAGAGCGAATGGCTCACATTAGCGTTTGCATTGAAAAAGCATTGCCAGGTAAATACCGCCAGCAGTGCGAAATCTTGGTTGAACTCTCGCCGGAATTTGGTGGATTTGAAGGTATGTTTATACCTCACTTTGTCGAAAGCTACGGTTTAGATGACTGGGATATGTCGGTAAAAATTCTCGAATATTGTACTGAGTATGCAAGCTCAGAATTTGCGGTTCGTCAGTTTATCTTAAAAGATCGCGACAAAATGATGGCTCAAATGAAACAATGGTCTAAGCATGAAAACCACCATGTAAGACGGTTATCGACTGAAGGCTGTCGCCCCCGCTTGCCTTGGGCTTGCGCCTTACCGGAGTTTAAAAAAGAACCCCGTTTTGTTTTACCGATCATAGACGGGCTCAAAAACGACGAAAGCCTCTACGTAAGAAGAAGTGTCGCGAACAACATTAATGACATTTCCAAAGATAACCCTGAGTTGGTTATGGACTTGATCAGACTTTGGCAAGGCCAATCAAAGGAGCAAGATTGGATATTAAAGCATGGCGCAAGAACCCTACTTAAAAAGAGCGATAAAACCACTTTAGGTTTATTTGGAAACAAAACACCCAAACATGTAAAGCTTCAAAGCTTTATTTGCCAGGAGCAAAGTGAGATCGGGAAATCCATTCAATTTGAATTTCAGTTAGAAAGCGAAAAACCGTTAGGAAAACTAAGAATCGAATATAAAATTGGATTTATTAAAGCCTCAGGAAAAATGAGCTACAAAATATTTAAAATAAGCGAAGGCGATTACGATCAAAATAAGCTAAGTTACAGCAAAGAACACGCACTAAAACAATTAAGCACACGAAAACATTATCCTGGCACCCACACACTGGCTCTTATCGTTAACGGTGTAAAACTTTCTGAAAAGGAGTTCAAACTAAAAAAAGAAGCCTAGCTCGAATGAACTAGGCTTATCAACATAACACTTAGGGAGTGTGTTATCTAAGCACTTCAAATAAAACTTTTGATAAGTACAAACCTACATCTCCAATAAGCCACGGTTATTCTCTAGAATTTTTTGACTAATCCCTTTAACGCGAGTCAAATCACTTAGCTTCTTAAATGAACCATTCTTCTTTCTAAAATCAATAATTGCCTTCGCTTTAACTTTTCCAACACCCTTCAGGTTTTTCTGTAAAGTTTTGGCATCAGCTTTATTAATATTAACCTTTGGTCCCTTATACATTTTCTTGTTTAGCTTATTGGTCTTTTTGGCACTTGTTTTTGATTTGTCGTTTTGGGCTTTTTGAAATTGGTTTGAGTCACCTTTTTTCGTGGGAGCGTCGGCAAAACCGTCGCTCAATATAGTCATTTGAAAGCCAATTAAAGAAATAAACACTAGAGCTAGAATGCCGATAGTTGGGTTTCGATTATTCAAGAATTTAAAAAGATCACTCATAACACTTCCTTATGTAAAATAATTAATAGTTCAACAACTTAATGAATGTGCTTACACATTGCGAGGTTTTATTTCAAACAGCTCATACAGTGCAAACCCTTCGGCTAGACTTCAAACAAGCTATTAATCCGGCTCGTCCTTGCCAGATTTATGAAGGTTAACACACTTAGTTTTAAGTGCTACAGCAATACTTAAAATGACGTCAAAGTGATATCACTTTTATAAAAAAGTAGATTGGATTACTTTCTAAGCTGTTTTTGAAGGCGTTTATTACGCCAAGAAAGCCAAGCATTTGGAATAAAAAATAGGCACAAGGCAAATAAAGTACCTAAGATAAAAAATGACAACAAGAGTATTCCGAGACTGCTATTAATTAACACAAGACCAAATACATCTAGTGTGACGCTCTGAGGATTAAGCAACACTAAAAGTAGGCTGATGAATAAAACACTTACAAGGCTCGCAAGTGAAAATACAGTCATCAAGGTACGTAGCATAAAGAAACTTATTTAAGAGAGGTTATAGAAACTTAAAAGTCAAAACTGTTGTTAACAGACAAAGACTCTCCAGAGTCTTCTTTTTCCGAACTAGGATCAGTGCTGTTCTGAACGCTAGACTTGCTTTGGATATCGTCCGCCGACCCCATATTCTCCTTGTTCACTCGGTCCCTTAACTCCTTTCCTGGTTTAAAGTGAGGTACGTACTTTCCTTCTAAACTCACCGCACTACCTGTTTTTGGATTCCTACCAGTGCGAGACGCACGATAATGTAGAGAGAAGCTTCCGAAACCACGAATTTCAATTCGGCCACCTTCGGATAAACTCGAGGACATTTCTTCAACCATCAGTTTTACCGCTAACTCAACGTCCTTTGGAGACAGCTGCGATTGAGTACCCGCAATGCGTTCAATGAGTTCTGATTTAGTTACAGCCACTTGTTCTCTCCTCACGCATTCTTTGTTTTAGCAGTTTAACTTGTCCTAAAACGAAAAATGCCGATCACCTTAATCAGGGGATCGGCATTTCGATTCTTTCAAACTAGGATCTTAGTCCTGGTCGTCAAGCTTCGCTTTAATGAGATCCCCAATTGTTGTTGGAGATGCTTCTTCGGCTTGCTGAGCGTTATGCTCTTGAAGCGCCTCTTTCTCATCGGCAAAATCTTTTGCTTTGATAGAGAGGTTTACGCTGCGGTTCTTCTTATCGAAACCGACAATCTTAGCTTCAATCTCTTCACCTGCTTTAAGGTGTTGAGACGCATCATCAACTCGATCTTGGCTGATTTCAGAAGCTTTCAGGTATCCCTGGACTTCTTCAGCTAGATCAATGACAGCGCCTTTAGCATCTACTTCACTAACTACGCCTTTGATAATACTACCTTTTTCGTTAACAGCAAGGTAATTTCCATAAGGATCGTCAATTAACTGCTTGATACCTAAGGAAATTCTTTCTCTTTCGGCGTCAACAGACAAGATAACGGTCTCGATTTCGTCACCTTTCTTGAAGTTACGAACAGCGATTTCGCCCGGTTCATCCCAAGAAATATCAGATAAGTGTACTAATCCGTCGATTCCGCCCTCTAAACCAAGGAAAATACCGAAATCGGTGATGGATTTGATGCTACCTTTGATTTTTTGGCCTTTCGCATTGCGCTGACCGAAATCGTCCCAAGGATTAACTTTACATTGCTTGATACCAAGAGAGATACGACGACGCTCTTCGTTGATATCGAGGATCATCACTTCTACTTCGTCACCTACGTTAACAATCTTAGATGGGTGGATGTTCTTATTAGTCCAATCCATTTCAGATACGTGAACTAGGCCCTCTAGACCTTCTTCTAGCTCAGCGAAGCAACCGTAGTCAGTAAGGTTAGTTACCTTAGCAGGTACTTTGCTGCCCACTGGGAAGCGGTTTTTAAGAGATTCCCAAGGATCCTCACCCATTTGCTTTAAGCCTAAAGAAACACGGCTGGCTTCTTTGTCAAACTTAAGAACCTTAACAAGCATTTCTTGGCCCACTTCAACGATCTCGCTTGGGTGCTTAATACGCTTCCAAGACATATCAGTGATGTGCAACAGACCGTCAACGCCACCTAGATCAACGAAAGCACCGTAATCGGTAAGGTTTTTGATAATACCTTTAACTTCTTGGCCTTCAGCAAGATTAGCCAATAGTTCGTCACGATCAGCGCTGTTTTCAGCTTCCATCACCGCACGGCGAGAAACGACAACGTTGTTACGTTTTTCATCTAACTTTAATACTTTAAATTCAAGGGGTTGGCCTTCTAAGTGAGTAGTGTCACGAATAGGACGTACATCTACCAAAGAACCTGGTAAGAAAGCACGAACGCCTTGTACTTCAACAGTAAAGCCACCTTTGACTTTGCCGTTGATCACGCCGATAACTATTTCTTCGCTCTCTTGCGCTTTTTCTAAACGTTTCCAGGTAGCAGCACGCTTAGCCTTTTCACGGCTTAAACGAGTCGAACCGAAGCCATCGTCAAGAGACTCAATAGTCACTTCAACTTCGTCACCTAGAGCCACTTCAAGCTCACGGGTTTCGTTTAGGAATTCGTCTCTTGGGATAACGCCTTCGGATTTAAGTCCTGCGTCTACGGTGATCCAGTCATCATCAATGCTTACTACGATACCGGTGATAAGATTACTATTACTAACTTCTAGTTCTTTAATGCTGTCTTCAAACAGCTCTGCAAAGCTTTCGCTCATGGGTGTTTCCTTTTTAATCCAAGCCTGCCAGTAGGATGGAGTCAGTTAATATTGATCTAAGCCTTTGTTATTTCTGGCAAAACAAGGACTCAAACCGCATCAAGTAGGCGGCTTCCCATTATTTCAAAAAAGAGCTATTTAGCTTTCAAATGAGACTCGTGAAGTGCCTTTACCCTTTCAAAAACCTCGTCAATCGACAAATTATCAGTATCGATTTCCAAGGCACCTTGAGCAGGCTTCAAGGGCGAAACGCTGCGGTTTCTATCCCTTTCATCGCGCAGCTTGATAGCCTCCGCGAGGGCGGCAAGGCTAGCATCTTGTCCAGCAGCTTTCAACTGCTCAAATCGCCTATGTGCGCGCTCTTGAGAACTGGCGTCCAAGAAGACCTTGGTTGTTGCATTAGGGAACACCACAGTGCCCATATCTCGGCCGTCAGCTACAAGCCCGGGAGGTTGTTGAAAAGCTCGTTGACGGTCTAGCAAGGCAATACGAACAGCAGGAATTGCCGCTACCTGCGAGGCTAGCGCTCCCATTTCTTCAGTTCGAATAGTTGCGGTTACATCTTCACCTTCTAAGATCACCTTAGCTTCTTCAGAGCCCTCGGCTTTAAACTGTACGTCTAGGTGCTGAGCGAGGACCAATATGCCTTCTTCATTACGAGTATCAACATCATGGTTTTGTGCCGACAAAGCTAACAGACGATAAAGAGCGCCGCTATCTAACATCTGGTAAGAGAAATGTTGAGCAATCAAACGAGATATTGTCCCCTTACCCGTGCCACTAGGTCCGTCGATGGTTATCACCGGAATCAAAGCTTTATCCTGGATACTGTCCTTAGCATCTTCTTTATCAAAATCACTCATTGGCCTTACTACCTATTGCAACTGTCTATACTCTGCCTTTTGTCCACCTTAACTCTGAACCGCTATTTGCAAACCAGCCTCATTGGCCAGCTCTACAAAATTCGGAAATGAAGTGGCCACGTTAGCACAGTCCCTAATAACAATGTCAGTACTGGATCTCAAAGATGCCACACTGAAAGCCATTGCGATTCGGTGATCGCCTTGGCTGTCGACCTCACCACCTTGAATAATACCACCTTGGATGGTGATACCATCATCAAAGACCTCGTTAGCGATTCCAACAGCGGTCAAGCCAGCGGCCATGACAGCGATACGGTCAGTTTCTTTGACCCTTAGCTCCTTGGCATTTCTAAGCCTGGTATCACCTTCGGCACAGGCGGCAGCTATAAAAAGCACCGGAAATTCATCGATCGCTAAAGACACCAGGTTTTCTGGGATCTCTATACCCTTCAGTGGCGCATAACGCACGGTAATATCCGCCACGGGTTCGCCACCGACTTCCCTTTCATTGCTGAGCGTAATGTCAGCACCCATCAGCTTAAGAATATCAATCACACCTGTTCGACTAGGGTTGATTCCGACATGACTTAGGGTCAATTCACTACCAGGGCTGATACTCGCAGCCACCATAAAAAAAGCGGCTGATGAGATATCACTAGGAACGTTAATATCTTGTGCTTTCAAAGACTTAGGACCTGATCTTAAAGTCGCTTTAAGACCATTTGTTTCAAGCTTACAGCCAAAACCATTAAGCATTCTTTCGGTATGGTCACGGGTAATATCGAGCTCGGTAACACTTACCTCTTCATCGCTGTATAAGCCAGCAAGCAATACCGCTGATTTCACCTGAGCCGAAACCACCTCCATATTACTTTCAACGCCCTTGAGTTGGCCCTGACCTTTAATAACAACTGGGGCCTTGCCATCTTGGGTTTCAATCACAGCACCCATCTCGCGTAAGGGTTTAGCTACCCTTTCCATAGGCCGTTTAGTCAAAGAAGCGTCCCCACGAAGTTCTGTATCGAAGCTCTGCCCAGCCAGAAGCCCCATTAATAAACGCATGGAAGTCCCTGAATTTCCTACATAAATCGGACCAGGCGGCTGTTTAAGACCCTTAAGTCCAACACCATGAATTCTCAATTCGCCCTGATCGGGCCCTTCAATAAGAACCCCCATATCCCTAAACGCTTGTAGAGTCGCCAGGCTATCCTCGCCCTCTAAAAAGCCCTTGATATGACTCACCCCTTCTGCAAGCGAAGACAACATCACCGATCGGTGGGAAATGGATTTATCACCGGCTACCTTAACGGTACCCAGCACTTGTTTTGCTGGCCTAACGACAAAAGTGACTTTTTTCTGAGACTGCATAGTATTTTCTGTTTGGTGTGTTTCTATAAATGATTGTTGGTTGAGCATGGTGACGAAATGGTCGCGAGCCGATTTAGCCCGGGTAAAGGTTCCCATAAGCGATTCGTCATCGCTTTGCTCTATCGCGGTTTTCAGTTTAGAGAGCGTATTAACATAGTCATCTAATGCAGAAAGCGTTTCGGCCTTATTGCTTAAAAAGATATCCCGCCACATTTTTGGGTCACTAGACGCAATGCGAGTGAAGTCTCGAAAGCCCCCTGCCGCATAACGAAAGATATTCTCTCCATCAGGAGAAGCAGCCAAGCTATCCACTAAGGCATAAGCAAGCAAATGAGGTAAGTGACTCGTAGCTGCAAGCACCCTATCATGTTCAGCGACATCCATTTCGATCAACTCAGCACCACAAGCTTCCCAAATGGCTTTAACTTTTTGAAGTACACTCTGATCAGTTTTTGGCCCTGGAGTTAAAATTACTTTGTGATTCACGAACAAATCAGATCGACCCGACTCAACTCCGCTTTTTTCTGAGCCAGCAATGGGATGACCCGCGACAAATCGTGAGACACTCTCTCCTAAGACTTTTTCAGCAGCTTCTTGAACCATACCTTTGACGCTACCAGCGTCAGTGACAATAGCATCACTACTCAAGGCAGGCTCAATAGCTAGCAAAGTAGCTTCGGTATAACCGACAGGCATTGCCAGCATAACAAGATCTGCACCGGCCACTGCTTGGGCAGGGTCAGAATGAACCTCATCGACCAAATTAATTTCAAGCGCGCGTGACATGGTTTCAGCGCTTCGGCTATTGCCCGCAATAGTCTTGCAAAGATTATGTTCACGTATTGCTTTGGCAAAGGAGCCCCCTATGAGTCCTAGACCGATGATACTCACCTTGTTAAACAACACTGGCTTATTCATATCCAAATTAAACTCTATTTATCTCCGGCCAAAAACTCATTCAGCAAACGAATAAAGTTTTCATTCTGCTCTTGGCTTCCAATGGTAATCCGCAAATAGCTAGGCATGTTATAAACCGCTATTGAGCGAACTATAAGACCATTCTTAAGAAGATAGTCGTTTGCTGCCGCGGCTTTCTCTTCGCTACCCAAATCAATACTTAAAAAATTAGCCACGCTGTCAATATAAGACAGTCCCATTTGATCTAACTGCTCTGCTAGAAACTTAAGCCCTTTGGTATTGCAATCGATAGATTGCTGAATAAATTCTTGATCATTAAGAGCTGCACAAGCTCCTGCCATAGCCATGGCGTTCACATTAAAGGGTTGTCGAACACGATTTAAAATATCAATAATTTCTTTTCCAGCTAGACCGTATCCAATACGCAAACCCGCCAAACCATAAGCTTTAGAAAAGGTACGAGTCACAATAAGATTTGGAAAGTCTTTTAGTAGCTCGGCGCCATTAGGATATTCACCTTCTTGTACATACTCAAAATAAGCTTCATCAAGTACAACAATAATATGACTTGGTAAAGCATGTAAGAACTTAAGAATCTCGTCTTTAGCTAACCACGTGCCGGTAGGGTTATTTGGATTAGCAATAAAAACGACCTTGGTTTTATCACTCACTAAGCCAAGCATGGCATCCAAGTCGTGACCCCAATTTTTCGCGGGAGAAATCTTGGCACTAGCTGACACTGCTTGAACCGCAATTGGATAAACAGCAAAAGCATATTCAGAAAAAATCGCTTCAGCGTCTTCATTTAAAAAGGAACGAGCAACCAGCTCCAAAACATCGTTTGAGCCATTACCTAAAAGCACATTTTCTTGCTCAAGACTAACACCACGCTCTGCATGATAGTTCAGAATAGCTTGCTTCAATGCAAAACCATTCCCATCAGGGTAAAGGGTTAACTCACCACTGGCCTGACGTATCGCTTGCTTAACTTTTTCACTGCACCCTAAAGGGTTTTCATTGCTTGCAAGTTTAACAATGCTATCCAATTCTAAGCCAAGCTCTCTAGCCAACTCATCCATAGGCTTACCCGGCGCATAAGGATGCAAACCCTGTACACCAGTATTAGCTAACTGATAGATATCTTGTGTCATATTTGTTCTCTTTAGGAATTTTACTTAGCGCAGCAATATGGGTTAGATAACCGCCTTAGGATAAGAGCCAAAGCGTCTTAATTCGACGACTTCATTCTCGAGATCTCTTAAAACCGTAGCAGCAGGCTCGTCATCTTGATGGCCTTCGAAATCAATAAAGAACACATAAGCCCACGCGCCATCGCGAGCCGGTCTTGTCTCTATTCGGGTCAGGCTAATACCATTTGAATGGAAAGGCTCTAGCAGCTCATACAAAGCACCTGGCTTATTACGCATGGACACCACAAAAGAAGTTTTGTCACTACCACTTGGCGCCACTTCTCCATGGCCAATCACTAAAAAGCGAGTGCTGTTATTGGGGTTATCTTCAATCTTATGACTACGGATATCTAAGCCATAGATTTCAGCAGCTATATCGCTAGCAATAGCCGCAGCGCCCTCTTCATTCGAAGCCAAACGAGCAGCCTCAGCATTACTGCTAACCGCAACCCGTTCGATATTAGGAAAATTCGCGTCTAGCCATTTTCTACATTGGGCCAAAGATTGCTGATGGGAGTACACCCTTTGTATTCCAGAACCATCTTTAACTAAAAAATGATGATGAATCCTTAGTTCAACCTCACCACAAATTTTAACACTTGAATCAATCAAACAATCGAGTGTTTGATTAACCATACCTTCTGTGGAATTTTCAACAGGCACGACACCATAGTCGACAGACTTACTCTCAACGTCTCGAAACACTTCATCGATTGCAGCCAGGCCCTTAGCATCAGCGCCATGCCCAAACTGCTTTAAGGCAGCCGATTGGCAGAATGTCCCTTCAGGTCCTAGATAAGCAACCTTAACCGGAAGCTCAAGGGCCAAACAAGCAGACATCAATTCGCGAAACAAAAAGGCCACTGTTTTATCAGGTAAGGGCCCCTGGTTATCGCCCATCACTTTACGCAAGACTTGAGCTTCTCGTTCGGCGCGATAAAAAACAGCTTTATCACCTTCGGCTGCTAATTTAATCTCAGCCACCTTTTCCGCGCAGCGCGCACGATCACTGAAGAGCTTAAGCAACTGCTGATCGATTGCATCAATCTCTTTGCGAACTGTTTTTAATTTATCGTCGCTGCTATTGGTATCTGACATTTTTATCTACTTAAAATGTTTAAGAGGCTAGCTATCGCCTTCTCCGCCATTTTCGGCACTTTCTTCAGCGCCATTGTTTTGAGCACCATCATTATCCGCCGCGGCACTTGCCTCTCCATCAGCGCCGTCTTCAGCTTCTTCAACATCTAGATCTTCAATTCGCTCTGCGCCGACTAGGTTTTCATCATCAGAAACTCGAATCAAACGAACGCCTTGTGTATTACGTCCAAGAACAGACACCTCATCAACGCGAGTTCGAACCAACACACCTTTATCGGTGATCAACATAATTTCCTCACCGTCACTGACGGGAATGACAGAAACCATTGAGCCATTTCGCTCACTGCACTGCATAGCAATCACACCTTGGCCACCACGACCCTGCAGGGAGTAGTCAGAAACCAAGGTACGCTTACCAAAGCCATTACTAGATGCTGTAATCACCTGCCCTTCTGGGGCCGCCACAATCAATGAAATAACCTTATGCTCTGCAGGTACTTTAATACCACGCACACCTCGAGCAGTCCGGCCCATCGCCCGCACACCGTCTTCGCTAAAGCGAATGCCTTTGCCCTCGCTGGTGAATAGCATAATTTCATCACTACCACGAGTAATCGCTACGCCAATCAAGGTATTATCCTCTTCAAGCTCAAGCGCAATCAAACCGCTTGGGCGAGGTCGAGAGAACAAACTCAGATCAACTTTCTTAACTGTTCCGTTACTGGTCGCCATAAAGATATAGCCACCCTCGTCGTTTTGTCTCAGTGGCAAAATCGAGGTAACGCGTTCACCTTCATCAAATGGCAAAAGGTTAACCAGCGGCTTACCCCGCGAATTACGCCCCGCTTGAGGAATCATAAATGGTCTTAGCCAATACACTTTGCCTTTGTTGGTAAAGCACATCACCGTATCATGAGTACTCACCACTAAAAGGTTTGTGACGTAATCTTCATCTTTTACCGCTGTCGCTGTTTTACCTCGACCACCGCGACGTTGGGCTTGATAGGTATCAAGCGGCTGAGTCTTGGCATAACCTTCGTGAGAAATCGTCAGTACGACATTTTCTTCGGTAATCAAATCCTCATGGGTTAAGTCAGTTCGAGATGCTGTAATTTCGGTACGACGCTCGTCACCATAGTTTTCTTTGATCTCATTAAGTTCGTCTTTAATGACCTGCATCAACAGTACCGGATCAGCTAAAATCGCGAGCAATTCGCCTATTTGCTTCAATAACTCTTCAAAATCCTTAAGCAGTTTTTCCTGCTCTAAACCTGTCAAACGATGCAAACGCATATCAAGAATTGCTTGGGCTTGTTCTGGTGACATATGATAAGCGCCGTCAACCAAGCCATACTGTTTAGCTAAACCTTCAGGGCGGGTTGCTTGGCTATCACCTACCTTCTCCAGAAAGTCCATTACCATACCTGGCTGCCAAGGTGTTGATATTAACTTCTCTTTAGCCTCTGCAGAGTTAGAACTTGATTTGATCAACTCAATGACTGGATCAATATTAGCAAGCGCAACCGCTTGGCCTTCGATGATGTGACATTTTTCACGGGCCTTTCTCAACTCGTAGATGGTTCTTCGAGTAACCACAACACGGCGGTGATCAATAAAAGCCTCGACCACCTCTTTCAGATTAAAGAGCTTAGGCTGGCCATCAATCAAGGCGACCATATTGATACCGAATACGGTCTCCATCTGAGTCTGTGCATAAAGATTATTGAGAATAACCTCACCCACCTCGCCTCGCTTCAATTCGATAACAACGCGCATACCATCTTTGTCAGATTCATCTCTTAGCTCAGAGATGCCTTCAATCTTTTTATCTTTAACCAGCTCGGCAATTTTTTCGATCAAACGCGCTTTGTTTACTTGGTATGGCAACTCATGGATGATGATTCTTTCGCGACTGGTTTTTTCATCCACCTCAACTTCAGCACGAGAGCGAATATACACCTTACCTCGACCCGTACGATAGGCTTGGACGATACCCGCTCGACCATTGATTAAAGCTGCCGTTGGGAAGTCAGGCCCCTGGATATGCTCCATCAAACCATCGATATCGATATCAGGGTTTTCAATCGTCGCCAAACAGGCATCCACCACCTCGTTGAGGTTGTGAGGAGGGATGTTGGTCGCCATACCTACGGCAATACCTGATGAGCCATTCACCAAAAGATTAGGCACCTTGGTGGGCATCACCTCAGGTATTAGTTCTGTGCCGTCGTAGTTTTCGACGTAATCAACCGTTTCTTTATCTAAGTCAGCCAGTAACTCGTGAGCTATCTTGGCCATACGGATTTCGGTGTAACGCATCGCCGCGGGTGAATCACCGTCTACCGAGCCAAAATTACCTTGTCCATCGACGAGCATATAGCGCAATGAGAATGGCTGAGCCATACGAACTATCGTGTCGTAAACTGCTGAGTCCCCATGCGGATGGTATTTACCAATGACATCACCAACGATACGCGCCGATTTCTTATAGGGTTTATTCCAATCGTTACCAAGGACATCCATCGCAAACAAAGTTCTGCGATGCACTGGCTTGAGGCCATCTCGAACATCTGGCAAAGCACGACCAACAATCACACTCATTGCGTAATCGAGATAAGACTGCTTTAACTCATCTTCAATGTTGACGGGGGATATTTCTTTAGCCAGATCGGACATGTATACAACGCCTTTTCAGCCCGTTAAACAGGCCTTTTTTATTGTTAATTCGGATGCCATTTTCTTAAGAAATTGAGCATGAAATTAGGCGCAAATTTTAGCACAAAAAGCCAGATAAACCCTAGCTTTTCTCCCAGGAAATACCTGAACTATTAAGCCAAATTGATAGTACTAAACCCTACGTTAAAAAAGGCATATTTTTACTCAAGTAAAATAGAAAAAAAGCGCCTGAAACAAGAGCCTCAGACGCTTAAAATTTTCTAACAAAAGCCCGTATCCTAGGGATTAAATACTCAAAGTTAGCGCCAAATAAACGCCATCAGTACTAAGACCTGTGCTAAGCCCATCGACATCATCAAGCTCTAGGGTATTTTGCCGATATCCCAGTTCACCACCCATACGGTATTTGGATTCATATCCAATCCCTAGCTTAAGTTCATTCAACTTGCTATCACCTGAGCCGAACCCTAAGAACTCTCCCCGGCTATACCAGCCACTAAGAGGAAGGTCAGCCCTCGCTCCGGCGTAAATCAACGGAGTTATATCACTCGCTTTATCTTCAACTAACTCATTCCCGATTACGAATTCGGCATCAAAATGCCTAATTGCCAGCCCAATATCAAGAGACACCCAGTTATCAAAAATTTCAGCATAAGCGATAGCATCAAACAGGTTGAATTGAAGGTCTAAATCAGTCCCGACTGACACTATTTCACGCTCGTAGCCAAATATCCGGCTAGATTCACCTTGCCCAGACAAAGGCGTGTTTTGAATTCTGACATTTGGTAGCAAAGGAATAGGCAGCTCAGCCGCCAGATAGAAACCGGTGGAAGTATCGTCATCAATATCCGCATTTTCACCAATCTCTGCCGTATCGACCTCTCCATCCCAGCTATTTGCCCAATGAACAATACCGGCGTGAACCCCTACGATATCAGCTCTAAGCGATGAGCCTAAAACTAGCAAACAAAACACAAGGAACAGCTGCATAATACTTCTATAATTCATATTAATCCTTATTAGGGAGCTGCATTTATATCATTAATGCAATCGAGCGAGCTCACCGTGAAGGCATGTGAGCGGGTGACTTATACTGATATGTTTTTTTGCTCAGTTGAGTGATTATTTAAGCCCTATTACATACTGCTAACATCTCAATTAGACAACTGGGATAGGTACTACATAGTATGTGTGACGCGATCAGACTCGACACTACCGGCCAAGTAGGTCTCTATTTTTGCCTTCAAATTGTTATCACCGCCTTCTAATTGAATACCAACTCCGGCTGCACGACTTCCTTGAGCACCATTAGGGGTAACCCAGACAATCTTTCCAGCCACGGGGATCTTTTCAGGCTCGTCCATTAGGTTAAGCAGTAAAAATACCTCATCACCCAGTTTATAATTCTTGGTGGTTGGGATAAATAAGCCGCCATTTTCAATGAATGGCATATAGGCTGAATACAGTACTGCTTTATCTTGAATGGTGAGATTAAGTATCCCACTACGTCCTGGCATTTTAGGGGCCATGTAGGTGCCTCGTATTCTTATAAGATTGCAGCAAGCTTAACGCATCTTGATTCCCAGCTTCAAGCCCAAGCGCCGGCTTTCAAGGTACTATTTTCCTAGGGCTTGCCACTGCACTAACAAGGATTCTAGCATTAGCTCCTGAGCAAATGGCGCTCCTTTCAACAATTGCCGCCTTAGCACGAACAGCTCCTCCGAAAAGCTCATTAAATTTTCATAAGCAATAGAGCCAGCTAAGAGCTCCAAATCGGCATACAGACTCTTAAAACGTAGATGCTGGATATCAGCCCCAGCGTTTAGTTTTAGCGCGTCTACTAAACATGCATGCCACCAAGATAAAAAACCAATAAGAGGGAAATCAGACCAGATAGAGACATAAGACATCGCCCCATCTCGCTGTTGGAGCATGTTTTTCAGACCCGACAAAACCTCTTTCCTATTTTGATAAAGCGGTTCATCGACAAGCTGAATCGCCAATAAGGGAGAACCTCCAGCATACTCCAGCAAGGAGCTATCTGGGCTCTGCCCAATCTCATTTGCCAACCATTGAGAAGCCTGTTCAGCCGAAGGTAGGTTGAATGCTAGCTTTTGAGCGCGACTCACAATTGTTGGAAGCAGTGCGTCCAGTTCAGAGCAGACTAGGAAAATGTGCACATCCTCACCAGGCTCTTCTAGAAACTTTAGCAGCGCGTTAGAAGCATTAGCATTCATCTGTTGACACTGATCTATCAAAACGATTCGTTTCCCATCTCGACTCGATGACTTGGACATAAATTCAATCATATCCCGAACATCTTCAACGGGAATTGCCTTGCCCTCTTTTTCAGGTCTTAATAAATAGAAATCAGGGTGGGCCATCGAGCGAACCAAGGCACAGCTATGACAAGCCCCGCAGGCCTCACCTTTTTCGGCACAAAACAAAGAAGCCGCTATCGCACAAGCGAAATCAAACTTTCCCAAGTAAGCCTGGCCATGCAGTAAAAAGGCGTGATGCAATTTGTTCGAATTGGCTAGCTCCAGCAAAAACTGTTTCTGTTGTTGTTGCCACGGATAAATTTCAAGACGCAGCAAAGCCTCATCAGGAGCAATATCTTCCGCAGCTTTACTCGCACACATTAAAAACCTTCCTCTAAAAACGCATCAAGAATCTTAGCAATATCCTTCTGCACATCCTCTAGGCTTTGGCTAGCGTCCACTACCCTAAAGCGATTTGGAGCACTCTCAGCCCTTGCCAAATAAGCAGCGCGAACATCTTCGAAAAAAGAGAACTTTTCCTTTTCAATTCGGTCGAGCTCTCCACGCTCACTTGCCCTGGACATACCCACGGCAACAGGAACATCCAATAGCAAAGTCAGATCCGGTTGGCGCTGCTCTTGAACCAAAGATTCTAGCAAGGCGATATTATCGAGGCTCAAGCCCCTACCCCCACCCTGATACGCGTAAGTTGCATCGGTAAAGCGGTCGCTCAGGACCCAGTCACCCTTAGATAAGCTTGGCTCTATCAATTCGGCTAGATGCTGGGCGCGAGCAGCAAACACTAAGAGCAACTCTGTCTTCTCATGGACTTGCTCATCCCTTGGTTCAATAAAGAGCTGACGAATCTCTTCAGCAAAGGGGGTTCCTCCAGGCTCTCTGGTAACTACCAGTTCTATATTTGCCTGTTTGAGCTTCTCAGCCAAATAAGAATTTACGAACGCGATATTAGAAGATTTACCAACACCTTCTCCGCCTTCCAATGTAATAAATCTACCACTTGCCATTTTCAACAACTTTTCTAGTTCAATTCTTATTTAGGAGAGGAACGATAATCTTTCTTGCGGTTCCACTGGTACTTTCTCACCGCATTTTGATGTTCTTCTAATGTCGGAGAAAAATAATGACTGCCATCACCCTTGGCCACAAAGTATAGATACTGACTGTCTTTTGGATGCATCACCGCATTAATCGATTCGCGACCAACAATCGCGATCGGCGTAGGTGGTAAAGCAGGAATTCGGTAGGTGTTATAAGGCGTATATTCCTTTAAATGCTTACGGGTAATGTTGCCATCATAGGCATCGCCTATACCATAGATAACGGTTGGATCCGTTTGTAGACGCATTCGCTTATGCAAACGATTCACAAAGACACCAGCAATCAATGGTCGCTCACTTGGCACCCCAGTTTCTTTTTCTACAATAGACGCCAGGGTCAAAGCCTCATATGAGTTCTTTAGGGGAAGCCCTTTTTGTCGAGCTTCCCACTCTTGATCTAAAACATTTTGTAACTGTTTGTGAGAGTTTTCTAGCAGCGTGTAAACCGATTGACCCTTGCTGTAAAAGTAAGTGTCTGCAAAAAACATGCCTTCAAGGTGTTTATCACCAATACCTAGTTTCTCGCGGAGCTTTTTCTCGTCGATAGCACCAAACTCTTCCGCCAAGGCCGCAAACAACTGCTTGTAACTCCAACCCTCTACAAAGGTGATACTTCGCTGCAGAGTTTTTCCCTCTTCCAAAACAGACAGCAGGTCTAATAAACTGGAACCTCGCTCAAGAACATACTCTCCCGCTCTGAGTTTTTTATCTAAAGCTTTGACTCGCACATAGACCTTTAAGAGCAAGTCACTAGCAATCAGCCCATCGACCACCAGACGTTGAGAAAGATGCCCCAGAGTTTCGCCCCGCTTTAATTCGAAGTAATAGACCTCCTTTGAAATGGTCAGAGGCGAACTAAAAAACTGATACACAAAGTAGGTCGAAATTCCCAAGAAGATCCCCGCCAACAAAGTAAGTATTTTTAAAGCTTTTATCATTTTATTGTTATCGTTAATTGTTAAAACCAGGCTATCGTGCTTTGTTCTTGATAAGCCGTAAACGCAGTCACAAGTTTATCCTGTTCAACTTTTTTGGGAGACCAACTAATACCTTCTATGGATTGAACCGGACACAGCCCCCAAAGCGCATTAGTCATAAAAATCGCATCCGTTTGTTCAAGATCGCCCAGCTTAATATCTGTGCTGGTGAATTGATAGCCTAGACTTTCACAGCTTTTGAAAATATAAGCCTTCATGACGCCTTCAATACCACAGCGGTCTAAATTCGGCGATTTCAGATGTCCATTTTTAAGCATAACTAGATTACTAGAACAGCCTTCAACAACGTGATCACCGGCATCAAGCATCAGTCCTTCATCAAATTGTTTTTTATCTAGCTCACCGGATCCAAGCACCTGTTCGATACGTCCCAGTAACTTCAAGCCCGCAGTAAGAGAACCATGAGACAGTCGTGTTTCGCAGATCGTCAGCTTCAGACCCTGCACCCGTAGCTGCTCAAGCTGAGCGTAGCCGGGGTATTCAAATAGCTGCAAAAGAATATTGCAGCCTAGGTTATCCCCCCAGTGATAGCCGCGACCCGACTCCTCACGGGTAATGACCATTTTAAGAACCTGACGATGCGACTCTCCTTGCTGCTCAACATGGGTTTTAAGAAAAGCATAAACTTCTTGTTCTAGGCGAGAAACATCCAACTTCAAGTTTAATCGCTTAGCGTGGGATAAAACTCGTTCTAAATGAAAATTCCAGAGCAAAGCCTTTCCGCTTAAAACAGCCACCGTAGAAAAAAAGCCATCACCGTAGTGCAAGCCCCTGTCAGTCAAAGACAGGCCATCAACTTCCTTTCCGTTGAGCCAAGCTGCGATCATTTAGATGTCATTCAAACCTTTTTAAATACCAAACTACCGTTGGTACCACCAAAACCAAATGAGTTGGAAACCACCACATCAATAGGCATATCACGAGACACTTTGGGAACGTAGTCTAGGTCACAGCCTTCATCAGGGTTTTCTAGATTGATGGTAGGCGGAGCCACTTGATCACGAATAGCGAGCACACTGAAGATTGCTTCCACTGCGCCAGCAGCTCCCAGCAGATGCCCGATTGAAGATTTAGTCGAACTCACGGCTACTTTGTAAGCATGATCGCCGAGTACCGACTTTAAAGCAGAGCTCTCAGCCTTATCTCCAGCCATCGTCGAAGTTCCATGGGCATTCACATAAGACACTTGATCGGAATTAACACCCGCATCATTAAGCGCATTGTCCATGGATAATGCTGCACCTGCTCCACCCTCAGGTGGTGAGGTAATATGATGGGCATCACCGCTCATTCCAAAACCTACCAATTCAGCGTAAATTTTCGCACCACGCGCTTTCGCGTGTTCGTATTCTTCTAATACCAACACTCCTGCGCCATCGGCCAAGACAAAACCATCGCGGTCTTTATCCCATGGGCGACTGGCAGCTTGAGGGTCTTCATTACGGGTAGACAAAGCTCTGGCTGCGCCAAAACCAGCCATACCTAATTGAGAAGAACCTTTTTCAGCACCACCGGCAAACATCACATCGGCTTCACCATGCATAATACTTCTTGCAGCAAAACCAACCGCGTGGGTGCCCGTAGTACAAGCAGTCGTCACCGCAAAGTTGGGACCACGTAGGCCATACTTAATAGAAACATGACCAGAGATCATATTGATAATATGACCAGGCACAAAGAAAGGAGAAATCTTTTTGGGGGCAGTATCTCGCAAAAGAACAGCGTTGTTTTCTATGCCTGTAATACCACCAATACCCGAGCCAATGACCACTCCAATACGATGGCTATTCTCCTCGCTCACCTCGATACCACAGTCTTCATAGGCCTGATGAGCTGCAGCTAAACCATACTGAATAAATACATCACAGCGTTTGGCCTCCTTAGGATTCATAAATTCGGCAGGGTCAAAGTTTTTAACTTCGCCGCAAAACTTTGTGGTGTAATTTTCAGTATCAAACCAATCGATGGTGTTAATACCACTCTCACCCGCTATTAAGCGCTTCCAAGTATTCTCAACGTCATTGGCCAATGGGCTGACCATTCCTAATCCAGTAATCACTACTCTACGAGTCATAGCTGTGCTGCCTCTGTCTTTCCATTTTATTCAATTGCTGCCTCAATACTTTCGCGCTCTTTAATTGAGACAAAAGAAAAGCCGCGCAAGATCTCTCTTACGCGGCTTTAATTTTAACAGGGTATCAACCAAGTTAAAGCTCAGAAGCCCCACACGAGACCTCAAATTTGCGATAACTTATAGGTTGTTATTAACGTAGTCGATTGCTTGTTGTACGTTAGTAATTTTTTCCGCTTCCTCATCAGGGATTTCGGTTTCGAATTCTTCTTCGAGAGCCATCACAAGCTCTACAGTGTCTAGGGAGTCAGCGCCTAGATCTTCTACGAACGATGCTTCGTTAGAAACCTCCTCTAATTTAACACCTAGCTGTTCAGCTACAATCTTTTTTACGCGCTCTTCAATATTACTCATAACGGTCGTTCTCTCCAAATTGGACTTGTGAGCTTAGGGTCAAAAATCAGTTTTTTGGGTCCCAAGAGCTCAATTTAAAATTGATGACATATACCTTGTGTGCCGTCGGGTGGATTTATACGGAAAGTCTCTGCCTAATTCAAGTAAATTCACGAGAAAACACTTAAAAAAAGCCTTTACATTCCCCCACCTTGTTGACCTACATATACATGCCACCGTTTACTGGAATCGTAGCTCCTGTGATATAGGCTCCGCCTTCACTGGCTAAAAATCCACATACCGCTGAGATCTCTTCGGGCGCTCCAAGGCGGCCTAAAGGCACCTGACTTAACATCATGTCCTTGTGATCATCAGCTAATTCTTTAGTCATATCGGTATCAATAAATCCGGGGGCCACAGCATTAAAGGTGATATTACGAGAACCCAGCTCTCGAGCCATGCTGCGGGTATAGCCCTCTAATCCAGCCTTTGCTGCAGAATAGTTAGACTGGCCAACATTACCCATGGTACCAACCACCGACGAAATATTAATAACTCTGCCCCAACGCGCTTTGGTCATACCTTTTAAGCAAGCTTTAGTGACACGATAGATAGAGGAAAGATTGGTCTCAATGACATCATCCCATTCATCGTCTTTCATACGCAGGGCAATATTATCGCGGGTGATACCAGCGTTGTTTACTAGGATGGTAGGAGCACCAAACTTATCCTGGATTGCAGAGATCACCGCTCCGATAGACTCAGGATCAGTCACATTGAGACACATGCCCTGTCCTTCACCCAAATAAGCAGAGATATTCTCGGCACCACCCTCGGTAGTCGCCGTACCCACTACTGTCGCGCCTGCGCTTTTAAGCTCAAGAGCAATTGCTTTACCTATTCCACGACTCGCCCCCGTTACTAGGGCTACTTTTCCTTCTAAACTCATATAGGACCCCTCCTAAACTTATTTACCGACTTTATTTCGGTTTATTAATTCCTTAATTTTAAAGGTTTTCCAAAAATGCGCTTAATGCGTCTGGAGTACTTAAAGCACTATGACTAAGAGACTTATCGATACGCTTGCCTAGGCCAGTCAGTACCTTTCCAGGGCCACATTCTACAAACTGCTCTACACCTTGAGCCCCTATATGCTGCACGCTTTCTACCCAGCGTACCGCATCTGTTAACTGAGCCACTAGAGCTTTCTTGATTTCCGCAGGATCAGAGACGTTGGCCACATCTACATTATTAACTACTGGGATCTGAGGTGCTGCAAACTCGAGATCATTTAAAGCTGCCTCTAACTTAGCAGCCGCTGGAGCCATAAGAGCACAATGGCTAGGCACACTCACCGCCAAAGGCATGGCCTTACGAGCACCTGCTTCTTTACAGATTTCAATGGCTCGATCAATCGCCGCCTTATTACCAGCAATTACCACCTGCCCCGGAGAGTTAAAGTTAACCGCACTGGCCACCTCGCCCTGAGCTGCTGCTTCACAAGCGGCTTTAACCTGTTCATCATCCAAACCAAGAATCGCCGCCATAGCACCTTCACCTGAGGGAACAGCTTGTTGCATAAACAGACCGCGTTGCTCAACCAATTTTACAGAGTCAGCAAGACTCAATACCCCAGCACAAACCAAGGCACTGTATTCACCTAAACTATGCCCAGCTAGATACGCTGGTTGAAAACCACCATTCGCTTGAGCAATACGCCAAATAGCTACGCTGGCAGTAAGAATCGCGGGTTGAGTGACTTGGGTTTGATTGAGCTTAGCTTCGTCTTCTTGGCAAACTTGCCAAAGGTCATAACCTAAAGCACCAGAGGCTTCTTGAAAGGTCTCGCCCACTAGACTGTATGCCTCAGCAAAATCACTGAGCATGCCTAGACTTTGAGAACCCTGGCCAGGGAAAACGAATGCGGTATTTTGAAGTGTTGACATAGTTTTATTCCTTTAACAAATGTGCACGAGTTGGACTAATCTATTCGCTACTTGTTGGCTCTTTTTGCGCCGAGGGCTCTTCTTGCGTTGAAGACTCTTGTTGCGCTGAGGGCTCTGCCGACATAGCCTCAAACCTTGCCCTGATCAGTTCGGGGACGTTTCTATCGACTTCTTTAGCAGCAACTTTGATTGCCTGGAGAAAACCAAACTCGCCTACTCCTCCATGACTCTTAATCACGATGCCTTTTAAACCAACCAAACTGGCTCCGTTATAGGCATCCGGGTCCATACGCTTTTGAAACTTTTTAAGCATCGGGTAAGCAAAAACAGTCAGCAGTTTTGACAATAAACTTTCGGTCGCGGCTTCTTTCAACATATGAGCCACCAAGCGACCTGTCCCTTCCATTGTTTTAAGGGCGATATTTCCAACAAAGCCATCAGCAACCACTACATCGACTTCTGCTTGAGCAATACCGTCGCCTTCAACAAAACCAACATAGTTAAGCGTGTCTGCCTCAAGCAAACGCGCGTGTGTTTGCTGGATCTGATCATTGCCCTTCAACTCTTCTTCACCGATATTCAACAAGCCAATAGTGGGCTTTTCAATATCATCGTGAACGGAGCTAACAATCGAGCCCATGACTGCAAATTGGAATAGCTGCTCTGAGCTACAATCAACATTCGCACCCATATCCAAAAGATGGCAGGCGCCTTTAACCGTTGGAACCGTAGTGACGATGGCAGGACGATCAATATCAGCGTGAGTCTTAAGCACGAAGCGCGCAATAGCCATCAATGCTCCCGTATTGCCGGCACTGACAACCGCTTGCGCTTTACCTTCTTTTACAAGGTTGATCGCAACACGCATGGAAGAATTTTTTTTCTTACGAAGAGCATCGGATGGTTTTTCATCCATACCAACGACTTCGGAGGCTGCGACGATTTCAAGTCGCTGCGCGTCATAAGACTTACCTTTTAGCTGAGCTTCTAGCTCATCAATAAGGCCTACCATTAAAACGGAGAGAGAGGGATTTCCCGACAAGGCTTCTAGCGCTGCCGGTACAGTGGTCGATAGTCCATGGTCACCGCCCATGGCATCGATAGCTATTACTGTCTTTGACGTCAGATTAGACACGAATCAATTCTAGCTAGGCTAAGGTTAGAATAAGCTAAGATTTCGCTAAGTAGAAAAACAAAAATCCGCTAAGTTCGTCTCGATAGAGATTAACGTTAGCGGATTTTTAATACTTAGAGGTCTTAGTCGTTATCTAAACCTTCAATAACTTTTTTGCCCTTGTAGTAGCCATCAGCGCCTACGTGATGACGACGACGAAGTTCACCAGAACCATCATCTTCTTGGATCGCTTGCGTGCTATTAGTTAGCGCATCATGAGAGCGACGCATGCCACGACGTGATCGAGTCTTTTTACTTTTTTGTACTGCCATTAGTACAGCTCCTCAATGTTTCTTATCGCCCCTCACGGGTAGACAAGAGGTTATTTAACTTTTTAACTGTTCCAAGACCGAAAATGGGTTGCTTCGTTCTTCCTCGTCATCCGCGATTTCACCAAAACTCTGGCCCAAATCTTCTGAGCAAGAATCTTCATGATAATGAACAATAGGCAGAGCCAAAATTAGCTCTTCTTCGATCAGCTCGAACACATCTAGCTCTGGGCTTTCCAGTACCAGTGGTTCGTAGATTTCCGG
Source organism: Pseudomonadales bacterium (assembly GCA_965223975.1). GTDB lineage: Bacteria > Pseudomonadota > Gammaproteobacteria > Pseudomonadales > JBECKS01 > JBECKS01. Next base: position 2,975,362 of record OZ245031.1, on the reverse strand, counting down.
TAAGTTCTCTATTTCGTCTTCACTACGCAGCAGTGCGAACCGAAACTCTGAATCCACCTGAAACTGATCGATAGCGTTACAACGTTGGCACAGTAAATTGAGCTCAGCTTTCAGCTCACCTGCGACCACTGCCATCTTTTGTTCATCACGATCAAAACGAAGAGTAAGGTGCACCTCCCCATCCTGGTTCGCTAGCAAACCCTCTAGTCGAGACAGTCGATTCAATGAAACGCTGCCTTCATGTATCAGCCCTGCACCAATCTGTTTGAAAGGGTCAAGGCGCTGAGGAATTTGCTGGCCAGTCATAGGCGCGCATGATATGGATTCGACCCCTCTGTGTCAAAGCCTAAATCGCCTTTATTCACTCTAAAGGCCAGAGAACTCGGGGCATGGGCAAAAGCCATAAATTGGCTTTAGATCACTGAGAACAATGTTGAGTATTTGAAATCCAGCTATTGCCTTGGGTAACTTGCCAACTTAAGCTCAGCCCATCTTATTTTCAGCTACTCGTGCCAAAACAATGTACCAAAACCCTAAAATCCCACTCATTTTAGGCAGTGTTCTAGCCCTATGCTTAATCTCTTGCTCTAAGCCAAACCCTGAACCTCGCCCTCTCAATGAAAAAAAATTAGGCTATATAAATCAGTCACTTATTCACCAAAACTTAGAAACATCTAGATATCACTTTAAATGGCTCGGAGAAGACATTAACTCGCTTCAGCTATATATAAAGCATAAGGACCTAGAGCAATCCTGGAACACACCCGCCGGCATAGCCTTTATCTATGGCGCGCACGCCACGGTCTTTGGAGAGGAATTTGCGGGCTCTTTTGGTATGAAAGAAGAGCTCCAAAGCCTCTGTCAGCAACACAGCGTCGACAGCTGGGAACTTATAGAAGACACCCTCGAAATCCAAGGAAAGATGCTATGCGGCCCAGAAAAATCTAACTTTTCCTTAAAATTGATTGATAAAGGCCAGCATTTAGCTCTGAAGCTCGGCTTTAGCGACCCTAAAATTGGCCGCAGCGAAATTCTATTAGAAAGCTCTAATGAGGAACGAATCTTTGGTCTTGGAGAACAATTCAGTGCCTTTGACTTTAAAGGCAAACGAGTACCGATCCTGGTCAGCGAACAAGGCTTAGCTCGAGGCCTTGAACCGCTCACCACCATTCTTAATACCTTTGGAAAGGGTTCTGGCGGTTACTGGTTTAACTCCTATGCCCCGATCCCCCACTTTATTAGCTCGAAACTAAGAAGTATCGCCCTTGAAAACACCGAGTACTCCATCTTCGACTTTAGAAATAATGATCGCATTCATATTCAAAGCTACAGCCCTAAGCTAAAAGCCAGACTTATTTTTGGCGCCCAGCCCTTAGATCTTATATCTGAGTACAGCAAGCTCTCTGGAAAAATGCGTGCCTTACCTGAATGGGTAAATCAAGGAGTTATCCTGGGGCTGCAAGGCGGCAGTGATAAGGTAATGAAGCAAATAGACGGCGCCTTGGCCGCTGGTGCACAGGTATCAGGGGTATGGATACAAGACTGGCAAGGCCAACGTGAGACACCATTGGGCAGACGATTATGGTGGAACTGGGAGCTAGACCCCAAACGCTATACAGACTTTGAACAATTCAAGACCCACCTAGCGACTAAAGGCATTCGAGTACTGGGCTATATAAACCCCTTTCTTGTTGATGCCCGAGAAAAAGGTGAATTTAAGCGCAACCTTTATCAAGAAGCATTAGATGGAGGCTATCTACTTAAAAATACCCATGACGATCTAGTTTTTATCAGCCAGGGCTCCTTTAAAGCTTACATGGTGGACTTTAGCAACCAAGATGCCAGAGAATGGTACAAAGGTGTTATTAAAGATGAATTGCTGGGCGCTGGCCTTTCTGGCTGGATGGCCGATTTTGGCGAAGCCCTGCCTCTTGATTCAAAACTCAGCTCCGGAGAAAGCGCTTTAAGCGCACACAACCAATACCCAGTTGAATGGGCGAAGATCAATCGGGAAGCCATAAGAGAATTCGGCAGCGAACAAGATACCCTCTTCTTTATGCGCTCAGCCTTTACTAATAGTCCAGAACACAGCACCTTATTCTGGTTAGGCGACCAAGCCACCAACTGGGACAATTACGACGGCATTAAAACTTCAGTGACAGGCCTATTAACAAGCGGCTTGTCTGGATTCAGTTTTAACCATGGCGATGTCGGCGGATATTTTTCTGCCAGGCTTCCCTTTGGCATTTCCGAACATCGTTCAAAAGAGCTCCTAATGCGCTGGATTGAGTTAGGTGCTTTCCAGCCAGTGTTTAGAACTCACGAAGGCCTTCTGCCTGATCAAAATGCTCATTTTGATAGTGACCCTGAATTGCTAGAACACTTCGCTAAATTCAGCAAAGTCTATAAAGCCTGGGGCGAATATCGTAAGCAGCTAGTAAAAGAAGCTGCTGAGTTCGGCTGGCCGGTGCTTAGACACCCTTTTGTTCATCAAGCCAACGATCCCAACTTTTGGAGCTTGAGCTATCAGCAATATCAAATAGGCGAAGCCTTATGGTTTGCCCCGGTACTCGATCCTGGCAAAAACTCGGTTGAAATACGCTTACCAAAAGGTAACTGGGTTCACGCTTTTACCGGCGAAATCCATATAAGCAGCGGCAGCGATAAAACACTGACCATTTCCGCTCCTATTGGAACACCAGCCCTGCTTTATAACCAGGGCTCACCTGAGGGCCAAGCCTTCAGAGAGCAACTTATAAAAGAAGGAATAACGTTCTCTACCAGAGAGTCTGCGCAATTATGAGCAAATTAATAGAGCTTACTATTCCCGTGATACTGGCTAGCGAGTCATCATATAAACGCTCGCTTCTAGAGCGCTTGCAAATACCATTTAAGGTACATGCTCCTTACATAGATGAAAGCCTTAAAGAAAACGAAATGCCAAGAGAAGCCGCCCTGCGCCTAGCAAAAGAAAAAGCAGAAAGTGTCGCCGCCCATTATTCAAAAAAAGAACACTTAGTGATTGGCTGTGATCAGATTGCCTATATCAATGATGGAAAAAACCATCCTTTCTTAGGTAAACCTGGAACGGAACAAAAAGCCAGAGCTCAACTACAACGCTCATCAACTCAGCTAGTTTCGTTTTACACTGCCTTTCATATTCTTTCTACCTTGGACAATACAAAACAATATCACTGCGATCTTACTGAAGTTAAATATCGAAGCTTAAATGACAAAGATATAGACGCATACCTACAGCAAGAGGACGTACTAAATTGTGCCGGCAGCGCCAAGGTCGAAGGTTTGGGTATAGGCTTATTAGAAGCCGTGAGCAGCACGGATCCAAGCGCCTTGATCGGGCTCCCATTAATTCAATTAAGCAAGGCACTAAAAAGCTTTAACTAAATTTTCAACTGATTCAGTTAAAACATAGGTGAACCCAAAGCAAAATTGCACCGCCTTGCTTGCACACTCACCTACTTCAAGGCGCAGATTGGGGCACTGCATTTGTTAGACCTAAACTAATTTTGAGCAGTAAGACCTCAGGGGCCATAGCTAAATAAGCTAGAGCCTACTTGCCACTGGTGTCGCCCCATTTCCACGCCAAAACCCTAGCATCGAGAGCATATTAACCCCTCAGGAACTTTCTAAGCACTTAGGAACTTTCTAAGCACTTAGGCAGGACTGGGCTCTGGAAAAGAATACTTCCAAATTCGTTTAATTACTCCCTGATACTGGTTTAGGAAGGTATCCGTATTATATTGCAAACCGTGGCGCTCACAAATTTCCTGAACCTTTAGGCTCATCTCCGGGTAGCGTGAGGAAGGAATATCAGGAAATAAATGGTGTTCTATCTGGTAACTTAAATGACCGCTAAGAACATGCAACCATTTGCCACCAGTAAAATTACTAGACCCTAACAGTTGACGATAATACCAATGGCCTTTGCTTTCGTTCTCACACTCTTCTTCAGTAAAAGTATGCGCATGTTCAGTAAAATGACCACAAAATATAATTGTCGCTGACCATATATTCCTTACCCCGTTTGCAGCGATATTACCTAGCAAAACCTTAGGAGCCATAGGGCCGGCTAACAACGGAAAAAACACATAATCTTTAAAGCTTTGTTTAGCAGCCTTCGAAAAAAAACCTTTAAAGTATTCCTTCTTATCAGAAAAACTTTTCTCGCCTGAACGAAGCTTTTCAACTTCTGCCTCATGAAGTCCTACTCCCCACTGAAACAAAACTGTCAATAAAAAGTAGTAAGCCATTTGAAAGCGATGAGTCGGCCTCCAGGGCTCATCATCAGACAAACGAAGCACCGCATAACCATAATCCCGATCCTTACCAAGTACGTTGGTATAAGTATGATGCTCGTAGTTATGTGTACGACGCCAGGACTCACCGTCGCACACGGTATCCCATTCATAATTTTGAGAATTCAAATCAGGATCGCCTGTCCAATCGTATTGACCATGCATAACGTTGTGCCCGATTTCCATGTTCTCTAGGATCTTTGCAAAAGACAGACTAGACACACCGATCATCCAAGTAATTGGATCCAGGCTTACATGTATCAATAAACGCCCTACGATCTCACTCATCCGACTTAGGCGGATCATACGTCGCATATAACTTACGTCATCTTCACCCAAATTTGCCTCTATGCTCGCTCTCAACTCTTCCAGCTCAGCACCGAAACCATCTAACTCTTCTTTGCTAAGACGGCGCTTTCCATGATTTTTAAGTTCCTGGTGAACCACTTGATCAAAAATACCATCAAACTCTGTTGCTGCATTCATATTCGCCTCCACTAATTCTTTCTAGGAAATTTCATTCGTCGTTTATAGTTCTAGGTCTACGCGACCCACCGCTTGAGAAACACAAATCCTTACCTGCTCCTCATCTGCACCAGAAAGTTCTCCCGTCAACATATTACGAACCACGCCACTTTTTTTAGTGCATGTGCAGGTCCGGCACACGCCCATACGGCAGCCACTTTTGGGGCTCAGACCAAGGCCCTCAGCTTGCTCTAAAAGGCTGTGCTCTCCCTGCCCTTCAAGCTGCTTATTTGAACGAGTAAATCGAACTTGGCTATCTATATTTTCAGTTAGAACCACCCCATCAAAGCTTTCAGAATGGATTTGATTTTCTTGAACACCAGCCTTGTTTAAATAACCAATCATATTTTCGGTGAAGCTTGAGCCGCCACAAATAAAGACCTCACACTCAGCTAAATTTGCACCCATACGCTCACAAGTATTCTTTAAGTCTCTAGTATTCAAACGTCCAACAGCTTTCTCGCTACCCTCTATCGGCTTTTTAGTCGCACGCAAATCTAAATAAAAGTTTTTGCTAGCTCTCTCAAGGTTTTCCAGTTCCCGCTGAAAGCTATGATCCCCTGAGTTGGAACAGCTATAAATTAACGAAGCTGGCGAGTTATCAAGGCTCATAGTTTTGAGCATCGAGATAAAAGGCGTTATTCCGCTGCCAGCCGCCAAAAAGAGTACAGGTTTGTCTAAATCGTTAAGCACCCTACCTAATTCGCCTTGAGCCTCACTTAAATAAAAACTTTGATTTAAGCGAAGTTCCTCAACTAAATGCTTCGAAACTATGCCATCTTCTACTCGATGCACACACAACTGAATTAAACCCTGTTCTTGATACATCAAAGGCGAAGAGCAAATACTGTAGCTTCGTTTTCGCCGGACTCCGTCGATTTCAAACCCACAGCTTACAAATTGTCCTGGCTTGAACCCCCGCCAAGATGCAGGCGGCCTAATCGTAATTTGCAAACCAAGCTTACCTTGATTTTCAATTTGAATGACTTGAGCCCGCCGATACTTTTCACTTAAGCCCCAGGTCTCATCTAAGCCCTTAATAATTGGGTCAAAATAACTCTCAGCTGACCTGGTAAATAGGGATTGCTGAAGCCAATCAAGATATTTAGAGCCTCGAATATTGCCAAACAATGATTTATCAGTTTTCATTTTCACCTCACCTTTAGATATTTCAGTGAACATTTGTTTACCGAAATGTAATACATTAAAAGAAAATATCAAGAAAAAATTCATATTTTTTTATTTTCCCCTTTATTAAGGCCTATATTGATCTATTCTTGTAATACAAAACTTGTATTTACTACCAAATGCCAGGCTTTTGGGGCGTTAAAGTAAGAGTTTTTAGCTATTTTTTGTAGATTTATAAGACCACTAAGGTACACTTGTTCTGAACTTAACTACCATTTTCTCAGCGTATATCCCCAGATGAGTCGACCGAAATCCACCAGTTCATCGCGAAGCCCTCGTAGAAGCTCTCGTACTAGCACCCGTGAAATTAGCCGGGTAGAAAAAAAAGCTCAGACTAGGGCCCTTATTCTGGACTCGGCTTTGGAGCTTTCAGAGGAACTTGGTAGCTTTTCTAATGTCAGTATTCGCGAAATAACCAAAAAGGTAGGCATATCCCCCTCAGCATTTTATCGGCATTTCAACGACCTAGATGAATTAGGCCTAGAGCTTGTCGACGAGGTAGGTATTTACCTTAGAAAAATTATTCGAAATGGGCGCCAGCGCGAATTCACAAACGACCAAATGATTCGCCAATCCTTACAGATTTATATCGAGTATGTAGAAGAACATCGCTCGCACTTTATTTTTGCTTTACAAGCAAGAACCAGCGGTGCCAAAACCATTCAGTCCGCTATTAGAAGCGAGTTTCGCTTTTTTAGCCTTGAGCTAGTGAGCGATCTAAGCACCATGGGGTTATTGCCTAACGTAAATGGCCAAGACCTAGAAATGATTTCTGAGCTAGTAGTCAACACGGTAGCTTTCGGTACTGTCGATTTGCTCAACAGCAGTATTCACCAAAAACGGCGAGAAGAAGTGCTCAATACGGTAGAGCAGCAAATGCGAGTAATTTTTTTAGGCGCAAGTCAGTGGAAAAGTAAATAGAGCTTACAGTCCTATTGATGAGAAATACTCTGCTGACTTCTGCAAATCCTTCTTAGCCCCACGCTCAATTTTAGGCATTACAAACTTCTCAACCTGCTTTCCAACCACAGGGATTTTGGCTTTAAACTCTACTTCAACCACGTTCAAGCAAGAGTCCTCGCCCTTGTCTTTCACCTTAGACAAAATAGATACATTAACTGGAGCCGCTTTTACTTTAACCTTGTTGGTTCCGACTCCGGTTTTTTTATCCCAATCAATAAATATTCTCACATTCACAGCATCACCGACTAAGTTTATGCCAATCTTTTCCATAAACTTAGGTACACGATCATAGTGAATCACTTCTTTACGTAATATCTCGATTGAAACCTTGTCTCCATCTTCATCAAATTTTACGAATTCAAAATCATGAACACCGTCCTGCTCAAAACGATCGATGTAATACTGCTTTGAACAGTATTGATCTAATAAGGCAGACGCTGAAATATCAAATTGATGATCGACTTTAGATTTCATGGGTACTCTAATCCGTTTTTATTCTGTTTTAGTCTTTAGGCTGAGTATCAGCAAAAGCAGGATAATTTTTAAAACTATCCAAGAAACTTTGTAGTTTGGGTAAAGCATCTAGGCTAATCCTGTTTCTAAACAAGGCCCAATCTAAAAAACAGGCTAACCGTAGCTGTGCATCATTATAAGGACTTGGGGCACTTAGTGAAGTCGTTTCTAGCTTATTTTCGAAATCCGCAAGACCACTTTCAATTCGACTACACTGCCTTCTGATATAGGAGTTTGAACCAGCATCCAGACCAGCCTTCTCCAAGAAAAACAAGTTAATCGCTGTATCGAGTAAGGTATTAGCTGCACAAAAGTCATTCAATTGATCAAGCTCTTCAACAAAGGGCAAGTCTTGCTGCCTACGAATAAAACTAAGAATGGCTGTCGAATCACTCAACAAGTGCTCTTTGCCATCTTCTTTATAGCTTAGAAAAGGAGTCCGTTGAGTCGGAGACAATTTGCTACTGCTTAGCGCATTAGCCTCCTTAAAAAGACAGTCTATTTCGCTCTCTATCAAGGCTATTCGACAATGACGTGCATAGGGTGAAGTCATACTTCCGAACAATGTAATCTCGCTAGGCATATACTCTCCTCTGGGTAATGTCTAGCTTATGACGGGATGGATCAAAGAGCCATATCAATCCCAAATACCGCGTATCAATAGAAGAAATATTACTCAACAGACTTGGAATGGGTGTCATCAACTGCAGCCAACAAATCACTTAGCAAATGCCTATGCCAGCGATATCCAGAGAGATTGCTGGCGCTAGAGATATCCCCCTGCCTCACAATAATTAATTCCGTGTTCGGATCAATAAACACCAATTGAAAGCCTATTCCTTCTGTCCAATAGGCTTCCGATCTATCTTCTAAACCACTAAAAATATGATATCCATATTCATTGGCTACGCCTCGATTAGTAAGCTGAACTACAAAAAATTTCGGCTGAGTACGATCGTTAATCATTTTATTAACCCAAGCCTCAGATACGATCCGTCGATCTTTATACACCCCTTTATTCATTAAAAGCTCGCCTAAGGCCAACCAGCTTCGCGCTGTAGCAAAGATACAGCAATAGCCTGTTGAGTTAATCACGCCAGCATTCGAAAGTTTCATTGGCTTCCATAACTTGTCTGATAAAATCTGACTTAGATCTTTTTGATATAGGCGTCTAAGCACCAATGACAAGAGGTAATAATTAACATTGGAATAAACAAAGCGCTTATCTTCTTGAAACTCAACTTCGGCAAGATCAATAGCTTCACCCTTTAAACTCGAAAACACCAAGGAAAATTCATCATGCATACCCGATTCTTGGCGCAACATACTTCTTAACGAAATAATGCCGATAGACTCATCAATACTTAGTTCTGGAAGAAAATCGCTCAAACTTTGTTCTTCTGACTCAATAAGCCCTTCGTCGATTGCGATACCGATCAAAAGTGCAATGACTGTTTTGGTCATCGACTGGCCATTTAGCTTCTCTCCTTCTCCTATATTTGGCGCGTAGTATTCAAAGAGAATTTTGCCGCCCCGCTGTATGATCAGGCTCTGACTGTCACTAGCCATGATCCAGTCGTGAATAGCGTCTTTATTCACAGCATTGGGCTCATCAGTTGCTTCGAGAGCATTTGCTTTTTCCCTAGAGGAACTCTCTTCACCATCAATGAGGCTGAGCTCACCTAACCACCCCGAGTCTTGCCTTAATATTCGATGGTCTACATACGACATAGTCTCCATCATCAAAAAGCTTTGAAGCTGATTTTTAAACAATAAACCGATTGTTATCAATAAAACCAAAGCAGAATAAACTAAATGAGATGACTTCACTTTATCTGCCCACTATCGATAAACTTCATCAAATCGATCAGACTCTCACCTAGGTATTCGTCATGTCGAATAGAGCCTGGAACGATTATGCTTGGCAAATCACCCATCCTAACCACAACCATCTTTCTTACAGGATCTATCAGAACGAATTGAAGACCCATTCCTACAGCCCAATAAACTTCGGGGGCATCTGCTATACCACCGTATAGGCCGTAGGCATAAGTATTGTTTTTATGTGTCGAAGTAAGCTGAGAAACAAAATAGCGAGGTTCAGTTTTATCCTCGACCATTTGCGCAACCCATTCTGCAGACACAATTCTTTGATTAAGATGCATACCTTTATTTAACATCAGTTCGCCAATAGCCCACCAAGAACGAACACTGGCAAATAGGCAACAATAACCCGTGGTGTTAATGGTAGAAGCCTGCTCCAACCCCATTGGCGACCAAAGTTTCTGCTCGATAATTTTGTTTAAAGGTAAGTCGTAGGCTCTTTGTAAAATGATATTCAGCAGGTGATAGTTAGTGTTTGCGTAAACCATATTTTTTTTCTTTACAAAACCTAACTTAGATAAACGATCAGTGATGTCATGGCCTTTTTTCATGCGTAGCACATTCGGCAACATATCTCTTACACCTGAAGTATGCTTTAGCAGGTGTCTTATGGTCACATTCCCAGCTCGAGATTCCGGAATTTCCGGTAAAAAATCTACGATACTCTGATCAACAGAATCTATCTTTCCCTCTTCGATCGCAATTCCCACCAACAATGCAATCACAGGTTTCGCCATTGATAAACCATTCGTCTCCAGGCCTTTTTCGAAACGCTCCTCATAGCTTTCATGAACGATTTTCCCATTCTGCGCTATCAACAACGCTTTAGTGTGGGTCCTTCTTAACCAGCTTTTCATTTCAGCTGACTCTAGGCTGGTTAGATTTTCCAGGCTCATGTCCGGTTTGCTACCCGGTATCTCTTGCTTTGGGCCTAAGAAGATCGAGCCTTTCCGAGTGGAGAAATCATCGGCCCAAGATATAGCTTCCAACACAACAAATGTAGAGTATGTTGGCGAAATGCGGCTAACATGAAATGCATACGCAAAAAATACCAAAACCAAACCAGCTACTATCGTTTTTTTCATAGAAAACTCGCTGTTAGCGTTCAAACAAAGAAAGCGTTTCTGTAAAGTTTTCAAAACAAAAACGAGCACCGACCCTTTCCATATCCATTAACGAACTAGAGCCAGTTCCCAAACCAATAGAGTCAACACCAGCAGCTTTAGCCATTTGTATATCTAATACGTTGTCTCCAAACACCAAACATTGCTCAGCACTTATTTGATAAGACTCTAAAATCGATAACACCATCTCAGGGCTTGGCTTAGATAAACAGTCATCTGCAGTGCGCAGCTCACCAAAAAAATGTACTGTTTGAGTGTATTCTAAACCGCTCTGTAAACCCGGACGGCGTTTTCCAGTAGCGATAGCTAGTTCATAGCCCCAACCATGTAGACGTTCTAGGCCTTTGTAGACACCCTCGAACAACTTCGGCTGAGCCCGACTTTCATTATCATAATGCTGTGTATATACAGCCCTAAAATTGATCACTTCCTGTTCGTCCAATTCAGGGAACAATGTTTGTATTGCAGGTACCATACTCATACCGATAATGGCAGAGACTTGTTCTCTACTAGGCTCAACAAGACCAACGCCCTGGGCGGCGAGCAACATGGAGTCAATAATATAATCATGGGAGTCGATTAAAGTCCCATCCCAATCAAAAATTAGGAGCTCCTTGTTCGAACAAAGACCCTTGGACATTATCCTGCCGCTCCCTTTCTTAGCCTCTTCAAGCTGGCCGTCAATTGAGCGTCAAGAGGCGCCTCAATAGCTAACGGCTGATCATAACAGCTTAAGGGTAAAACCAATCGTCTAGCGTGTAAGAACATGCGCTTAAGGCCTAATTCAGACAGCAGCTCTTTGCTAATTTGTTGACCATACTTCTCATCGCCCAGGATGCTGTGCCCAGAATACTGACAATGCACGCGTATTTGGTGGGTTCTACCGGTTAACAACTCGGCCTCTACCAAGCTGCAACGCTGGAAGCGCTCTTTCACCAAAAAGACGGTTTTACTTTCTTTACCCTCTCGGCTGACTCTCACTATACGTTCACCAGATTTAAGATGAGTTTTCAACAACGGAGCTTCTACCAAGTGCCTGGCCCCCTTCCAGCGCCCGTCTACCAGCGCCACATAAAACTTATCGATCTTGGAGTCTCTAATTAAGCCATGCAGCTCCCTAAGTATTGCCCCCCTTTTGGCAATCACGATGCAACCCGATGTTTCCCTATCGAGGCGATGCACTAATTCTAAAAAGCTGCCCTCTGGACGGCCGGCACGAATTAACTCAATCAGCCCCAGCGATACTCCGCTTCCACCATGAACAGCAAGACCTGACGGCTTATTCAAAACCAGTAGATGCTTGTCCTCATAAATAATGGCTTTTTCAATATCTGCTATTTGGCGCTGATTCTTATCTAGCCTAGCCTTTCCCGCAACCTCTTCACCTTCTCCCTGGCTAAGACGTATCGGTGGAATACGAACCTCTTGCCCGTCTATCAGCTTCGTAGCCGGTTTAGCCCTCTTTTTATCTATTCGGACTTCTCCCTTACGAACAATCTGATAAATCTTGGATTTCGGCACACCTTTTAGGCGCTTCAGTAGAAAATTGTCTAATCTTTGACCAGTTTCATGCTCAGTGACCTGGACGAACTGAACTTGACTGTAGCGGTCGCGATCCAGGCCTTTTGTTTCCCTGGCTGTACCTTGTTTAGACATCTGCTATTCCGGTTTGCCGTTACACGACAGAGCTGCTATATTCGCCTCAGTTTGTGAGCAAAAATTATTGAATTTACAAACGCTTAGCGATACTTGTTGATAAAAAGCAACGATAACAAATTGTGGTCATCTTTGCCCAGTTACAAGTCAGCTTAAGTTTAAGATTACGAGTCATTAGAGTGCCTATTTCTCAAAAAGAAAACTACACTCCGATAGTCGTCCAGTCGTGCTACATGTAGCACATTGTCCCCAAAGCGCGGGATGATAACTCGACTGACTTGCTGCTTAAAGTGAAACTTTAAGATAGCAGATAAGCTCTTAAACCCCGTGGCCATATTTAGATGGCTAAAATTAATTTATGTGGCTGATCGTTATTAATTCGATCAGCCTAATTTGGAGAAATAGAGAGCGAAGCAAAGCTCAGAAAAAGAATAGCAGCCCTCGCCGACTGCGAGGGCTAAGCATAGAAATTTTAGGTAAATGATAACGGCCTTTATATTAAATATATTTAGGCAAAGAGTTAGTTTTTCAAAACCCATAATCTGAGAAGGCAGCAAGTCATCGCTGCCTTGAGCCACCTTTTCATCTGTGGCCCAATATGGAAGTTAGTACTTTAGCAACAACATCCATATAAAAGTGCTTAGTGATAGGTTTGTAAACGCAGGAAAGCTAGACCCTTTGTAGGTAAAAGCACTCCAGTACCGTTTACTTTTTGTATAAACGAGCTAGACCAGGCCGTTTCGAAACTTTTTAAGGCCATAACCCTATATTCATATGATAGCGATAGCTAATAAGATGAATTAAGTAGGATCATGAAAAGCAAGTTCTAATCTTGCTTATCCGCAGTTTCTAAGCACACTATTCACTTTCTTAATTAGCTAGCCCCTTTGTTTCTCTACTCAACTATGAGAAGAGTACACACATGAAAAGAATGTTAATAAATGCAACTCACTCTGAGGAGCTTCGAGTTGCACTAGTCGATGGTCAAAAGCTTTATGATCTTGATATCGAGCCAACCACCCGCGAACAAAAAAAGGCAAATATCTATAAAGGCAAAGTGACCCGCGTAGAACCCAGCTTAGAAGCGGCATTCGTTGATTTTGGTTCAGAGCGTCACGGCTTTTTACCCTTAAAGGAAATCGCCAAAGAATATTTTCCGAGTGGGAGCAACTCTAGGCCAGCGATTAAAGATGCTCTCAAAGAAGGTCAGGAGATCATACTCCAAGTAGAGAAAGAAGAACGTGGGAACAAAGGAGCTGCTATATCTACCTTCATCAGCCTGGCAGGTCGATATTTGGTTCTAATGCCCAATAACTCTAGAGCTGGCGGCATCTCACGTCGTATCGAAGGCGAAGAGCGCGAGCAACTTAGAGAAGCAATGAAAGGCTTAAGCGCCCCCAATAGCATGGGCTATATCGTGCGTACCGCTGGAATCGGGCGTAGCAGCGAAGAGCTCCAAAAGGACCTCGACTACCTAGTCCAGTTATGGGAAGCCATTCAAAAGGCCTCTGATGAAAACAAAGCCCCAATACTCCTTCATCAAGAAAGCGACGTTGTATCTAGAGCTATTCGCGATTACCTTCGAGAGGATATCGATGAGGTACTGATTGACGATGAAAGCACCTATCGTAAAGCCTATGACTCGGTGGAGCGTATAAACCCTCAATACCTAGATAAAATCAAACTGTACAACGATAATGTTCCGCTTTTTAGCCGGTATCAAGTCGAAAGCCAGATCGAAAGCGCATTTGAGCGTGAAGTTCGCCTACCCTCTGGCGGCTCAATTGTGATTGACCCTACCGAAGCCCTGGTATCCATAGATATCAACTCTGCACGCTCGACCAAAGGTGGAGATATCGAAGAAACGGCATTAAATACTAACTTAGAAGCCGCCGACGAAATTGCTCGCCAGTTAAGGCTGCGTGACATGGGCGGATTATTTGTCGTTGATTTTATCGATATGTCTCCTGCCAAGAATCAGCGGGCCGTTGAAAACCGCATGAAAGATGCATTGGCGATTGACCGAGCTAGGGTTCAAGTTGGCAAAATATCTCGCTTTGGTCTACTAGAGCTTTCACGACAAAGATTACGCCCTTCACTTGGTGAAACCAGCGGAGTTACCTGCCCACGCTGTAGTGGGCAAGGTACCATTCGAGATATTCCATCTACAGCGCTTTCAGTGATGCGTTTATTGGAAGAAGAAGCGCTCAAGGACTCTGTGCATCAGTTGCATGCACAGCTTCCGGTTGATGTCGCCACTTACTTATTAAACGAGAAACGAGAGTCAGTTCTTAAGTTGGAAAACCGTTTAGGCGTAAGAATAGTAGTCATCCCAAATGTAAACCTAGAGTCCCCGCACTTTGAAGTAACGCGTATCAAGGAAAACGGAGCCAGTAGTAAAGCAAGCTTTGAAATGGCAGACGAGATTGATCTTCCAAAAAACGAAGGCATTGATATTCAAAGTAATGTTAATAAGCAGCAAAAAGCCGCGGTAAAACTTAAGCGCCCTAAAAGCGAAGAAAGCATAAGCAGCCCTAGCCTATGGCAGCGCATCCTGACATTTTTTGCTCCAGAGCCTAGCCCTGAGCCTAAGGCAGAACCTCAAAAGCAAGCGCCTAACAATAGCCATCGCACTAAAAGCAATAGAAAGCAAAGCAGCAACCGCAATAGCCGTAGCAGCAAAAGCAGCAGTAATCAGAGCAGTAAAAGCCAATCTAACAAAAGCCAAGGCAGCAAAAGCAAACACAATCGAAACGATAGTAAGCGAAGTAACAAATCATCCAACTCTAATGCGCAGAACGATAGCAAAGGTCAAAGCAATAATAATCAAAACAAACAAGACAGACGACCGAGCAGCGAGAAAAAAGAGCGAAATGAAGGAAGTAACCGAAACAGAAATCGTCGAAATCGAAACCAAGATAACCGCAATAAAGCGCGAAAAGATATTGAACCAACCAAAGAACAGTCTGTTGTTGCAGCAAATCAAGAAAAGCCAGCACAAGAGCAAAAGCCACAGAAAAACACTAGCTCGAATGCACAACCTACTCAAGATGCGCAACAAAGCACAAAGGTTGAACAGAAACCCAGTGGTAACACTCAGGCGCAAAGCTCATCATCAAAAGAAAGCCAGAGTAAAAAGGATAACGATTCGAGGTCAAACAGTCCTAATAGCAGCGAGCAATCTTCTAACCACCAAGAAAAGGCTAACACAGTCAATGCTCAAGAGAATACACAAGGTAACCAAACCACCAGCACCGCCTCTAATTCAAGCAGCGGAGTTGGAGAATCATCAAAGAACAATAGTAATTCCGAAAAACCTTCTGCTCAGAGAGCATCAAACGACCCTAGAGCAAATAGAAAAGGCTAAATAAAAAGGGCCTGCTAAGCGGGCCCTTTTTGTTACCATGCAGCCATTGCGAATCACAACTAATCACAACTAATCACAACTAATCACTACAGCTATTTAATCACTGGCTCTGTTTCTAGAATAATCCCAAAGTTCGCAGCGACGTCTTCCTTTATCAAATTAGCAAAAGCTAATACTTCTGATTGATGAGTTTCCCCACGGGCACCAGTATTGACCAAAACTAGAGAATGTCGATCTGACACTTTCATGTTTCCTATAGCTTTACCCTTCCACCCGCATTGTTCAATCAGCCAAGCGGCTGATAACTTTTTCGAACCCAAGCCAGCCGAAAAAGAAACCAAATCTGGAAAACGTTTAATAAGTTTTTCAAAATTATCGTTTGAAATAATTGGATTCTTAAAAAAACTTCCAACGTTAGCCTCTAGCTTCGGATCAGGCAAACGCTCACGCCTAACCTCAGCGACTAAAGCAGAAACCTTATGCGCATCAAGATCGCACGGCATCAAACCTTTTTTTTCAATCAATGCCTGAAGTGTTTTATACGATAAATTCAGCTCTGCGCCCTTGCTTAGTAAAAAATTAACATTAAGCACCAAATACTTTCCGGGGTTTTGTTTAAAAATACTATCTCGATAGGAAAACAAACAATCTTTATTACTCAACACCTCAAGTCGTTTATTGATAAAATTGTACACTTCGACTGATTCAATATACTCACAGACCTCAACACCATAGGCTCCGATATTTTGAATCGGAGCAGCCCCAACGGTTCCAGGGATGAGCGTTAGGTTTTCCAGCCCCCGCAGGCCTTTATCTAAACAAAATTTAATCAAAGCATCCCAAGATTCACCGCTACCCACCTTAAGTTTATATAGATCATCTTTCTTGCCTTCATCATCTATCGAAAAGCCACGAATATTTGAGCTAATAACAGTTCCCTCATAATATTCTGGTAGAATTAGATTACTTCCACCACCCAAAACAAAAAAGGCCGAAGGTTCAAAGTTACCTTGTCGAGACCACTCAATTACGTCTGCTACCGATTCACACTCTATATGACGTGCGCATGAAGACTTTAGAGCCAATGTATTACGCGATTCTAAAGAGAAATCTAATGACACCTTCATCGACTAGGCCTTTAAGTCTTGTTGCAAAATATGATCCAACAGGTTCTTTCCAGCAGTCTCAATTAGGTCTAACACTTGATCAAAACCCCTGTCACCACCGTAATAAGGATCCGGCACTTCCAGCCCGCTTTCCCCTCCATCAAAAAAATCTAACAGCAAGCTAACTTCAGCCAATTTACCTTGCCGCTTATCACTCTCTTCAAGTGGCTGCTGATCAAGTACATTTGAAAGATTACTGTTATCCATACAGAGTATGTAATCAAAATTAAAAAAATCATTTGACGTGAACTGTCGAGCTCGCAAGTGAGAAATCTCATAACCCCTCGCTTCTGCTGCGAGTATTGATCTTGGATCGGGTGGCTCTCCAACGTGATAAGCTGCAGTTCCACAGGAATCTACTTTGATAAGCTCAGAGTATGCCCTATCATCAACCAAGCCCTGAAACACCGCCTCTGCGCTAGGGGAGCGACAGATATTTCCTAGACAAACAAATAAAACTTTAATCATTTGATATCTATTGACTCATTTTCGAAATAAATATTTTTCTTACGACTTCAAGGTCTTCCTGGGTGTCAACTCCAGGTGCTGGCGCATCACAGGCTTGAGCCATGTGTATATGCCTATCATTTTCAAGCGCCCTCAGCTGCTCTAGACTTTCTGACAATTCCATCGCAGCTGCAGGCCAACTTACGAACTCTCGTAAAAAATCGCTGCGATAGGCGTAAATTCCGATATGACGAAAGTACTGACACTGGCCTAATTGCGATTTATTCAAACAAAGTGATAAGGCCTCATCGGAGACTTCCACATCCATCCCATTACGTAACCACGGAATAGGCGCTCTTGAAAAATACAGTGCCTGTCCTGATTTGCTAAAAACCACCTTTACATTATTCGGATTTAATATCGACTCGGCATTCGTTAATACTTCACACAAACTCGCTATACTAGCCCAAGAATTCTCTGCTAGATTTTCTGCCACCTGGTTAATGAGGCTAGGTTCTATTAATGGCTCATCCCCCTGCACATTAACAACTATTTCGTTATTTCCCCAGCCAAGTTTTCTGGATACTTCTTCTAGCCTGTCAGTACCCGAGATATGTTGATCCGAGGTCATACACACCTTCGCACCAAAAGACTCACACGCTTGAGCAATTCGCTCATCGTCCGTGGCAACAATAACTTCTCCTGCATTGCTCTTAGATGCGGCTTCAAATACGTGTTGCACCATTGGCTTACCTACAATATCGAGTAGAGGCTTACCGGGAAGACGCGTAGATTGAAAACGAGAGGGAATAACAACTTTAAAGCTCATATCTAGCCTTAAGATAACTTTTCATCAACACTGATATCGCGGGCTTCTTCTTCCAACATCACCGGAATACCGTCTCTAACAGGAAAGGCTAAACCGTCAGCCCTACAAATAAGCTCCTCTGGTGTACTCACATATTCCAATTTACCTTTACACATTGGGCAAGCCAAAATTTCTAGCAACTTGTTATCTAACATTGTCTTCCTCTATCTAATTAAATTCTAATATCACATCTATCAAACAATATTTAACAGATTATCGACTGAATGATAAAACCCCTCATCAATCTGCGCATCTACGGGCAAGTACCACCACTCGTCCTTCGCAAACGATGAACACTTGATTGCATCTTTTTCAGTCATGACAATCGGATGATTAAACTCAAACTCCAGATCACCTGGAACAAAATCATGATGATCATCAAAAACCTTTTCAATAATATCCAATCCCATCAACCTCAGTACATCAAAAAAGCGAGAGGGATTCCCTATACCGGCTACTGCATAAACTTTTCCCGCGCCATGAGCAAAGCTCGCCATTGTATCGCCAGCACAACTTTCAAAAATATTGCCTTCTAGCACCATGTTGACGATGGGTATTGAAAGTTGATTCGTAAGAGCCTCTTTATTTTTATCAGTACCACTATTCAAAACGACAAGGTTGTAGTCATTAATTTTTTCTAGCTTTTCTCTCATTGGGCCCGCTGGCAGCAGTTCTCCATTTCCAAAGAGCCTCTGACCATCTACAACCACTATTTCAAAATCCCTATCCATGGCATGATGCTGTAATCCATCATCGCTGATAATTACATCGCAACGTCCTTCAAAGGCTAACAGCTTTGCAGCTCGGGCTCTCTTGGGGTCAATAACTACCGGCACACCGGTACGTTTATAGATCAACATAGGCTCATCACCCGTCTCTGTTACTGGACTGTTATTGCTAACCAAAAGCGGAAAGTCATCTGCACTACCACCATAACCGCGGCTAACCACACCAGGCTGAAACCCTTTACCCTTTAAATAGTTAACAAGCGCGATAGTCACAGGAGTTTTTCCGGTCCCGCCTACCGTAAGGTTACCAATCACTATCACAGGTACTGGTACAGAATGGCGTTGGATTAAGCCTCGCTTATACAAGAGAGTGCGAATACTAGAAATAAAGAAATAAATTTTGCTTAGGAATACTAAAAACCAATAAGGTTTTGAATCAGGTCCGTACCAAGCTTTTTGAAAAAATTCGTGCATCTAAGCTAGACCTGATCAAACTCTAGTTGGCTATTATGAAGCCTTGCATAATAACCCTGCTTTTCAATCAGGGTTTTATGGGTGCCCGATTCAACAATTTCGCCATTATCCAGCACCAAAATCCTATCTGCATTTTCAACGGTCGACAGTCTGTGCGCTATAACAATCATGGTTTTTTTGCCTCGCACACCCTCTAAGGCTTTTTGAATCATGGCTTCTGATTCATTATCCAGTGCCGAGGTTGCCTCGTCCATAATGATGACAGGGGCATCTTTAAGCAAAGCTCGCGCAATAGCAATACGCTGCCTTTGACCACCAGACAATTGAATGCCATCTTGACCCACTTGAGTGTCATAGGCCTCATCAAGCTTACTTATAAACTGATCTGCAAATGCCAACTTAGCGGCTGCTTCGACCGAGGTTTGAGTCGCATTTTTTAAATCGCCGTAGGCAATATTATGGTAAATACTATCGTTAAATAAAGTTACCTTTTGACTCACTAGAGCAACTTGTTCTCTCAAACTTTCAAGTGTTAAGTCTCGAATATCCTCGCCATCCAGCAGTATCTTCCCCTTATTAATCTCATAAAAACGAGGAATTAAGCCTACCAAACTGGACTTACCACCACCTGAGCGGCCTACCAAAGCGACACACTCACCAGCCTTCGCCTCAAAACTGACATTCTTTACAACGTCCTCGCCATCGTCTTTATATGCAAAACTTACGTTCTCAAATACCACATTGCCTTCGCAAGAAGACATCACCTTGTCACCACTGTCTTCCTGTCGCTCTTCATCCAGCAAATTGAATAGAGATTGAGCCGCCGCAATAGCCACTTGAATGGTTCCGTTTATTTTCGCAAGTTGCCTAACTGGCTTATCCAACAAACCAGCAGCTGTCATGTAGCCCATGAACTGCCCCTGGGTCATGGTGCCCATAAAATCCGGATTTAGGACCAACCAAACAATAAAGCTCAGTGCCATTGCAACCAAAAGCTGAATAACTGGTGCGTTAATGGCTTCGGTCAATGCAAACTTTAAACTCTGTTTTAAATTATTCCGGCTCACCCCAAAAAAGCGTCTATCTTCATACTCTGTGGTACCGTAAATACGCACCTCTTGATAAGCGTTTATTACCTCTGATGATACTTGGGTAACATCACCCATTGAGTTCTGTATAGACGTTCCCAGACGTCTAAAACGTTTACTCACTAGCGCCACTATTAAAGACACTGGGGGTAATACCAGCAAAAAAACCAAAGTTAATTGCCAATTTTCAATCAGCAAATAAACCAGCAAACTGATGACCACAATACTTTCACGAATAAGAACAGTGACAGCACTACTGGTTGCCTTTCCTACTTGCTCAACATTAAAGGTCATTCGAGAAACTAAATGACCGGGAGAAGTAGTTGCAAAATAAGCCAGCGGCAAATGTACCAGCTTAGAAAACATATCCACACGTAATTGATGAACGACATGACGAGCGACATATGCCATGCCATAACTGCCCATTAATGTACCCAAACCCCTAAAGGCAAAAATAGCCACAATTCCCAAAGGTAACAAGGTATGAATATCACCGTAAGGTTCATCCATCGAGTCTAAAATCATCTCCAGAGCTTTCGCAGACAAGGGTTGGGTTATGCCATAGATCACATAACCAAGCACACCCAGCAAAAAAGCTGGCCAATATGGCAAAGCACGAGTAAGCACCCGTTTGTAAATTTCAAAGCCTTTTTCGCTTGAGGCTTGAGCTTCTGGATCGGCTCCACTTAAACGAATTGGCGCTTGTTCTTGGTCAGAGCGATTTTCCTTTGAATCATTCTCACTCATTGAGCTGCCTCAGAAATCTCAGTGGTAGCAATACTCACTTTACTAAAACCCAGTCGAGCGGAAACGTCCATAACGGTTACCACCGATTGATGACTGGCTTGCGCATCTGCAGATATGATCAAAGGTGTAGACTTATCACTAAAGCCAAGGCTTTCGATAGCCAGCTCAAGTGTTTTGGCATCATTTTTTACCAAAGCGCGAGAATTAACAGAGTAAGCACCCTGAGAATCGACACTTACAAAAATCTGATCAGCTTGAGTCTGTGATTTTCCTTTCTCAGCTTGCGGCAACGTCAGATTAATATGTTTATCTTTTTGAAAAGTGGTCGAGACCATAAAAAAAATCAAAAGCAAAAACACCACATCAATTAAAGAGGTGAGATTAACATTAGGCTCTTCGCGACTTTGCTTTTTAAAATTCATTCGATAGTTCTCAGCAAGATTTCTCTAACTACAAGTTTAGTTTACGCCTTCTTTACCCAAGTTTTCGACGTGCAAGGCATCAAGAAGCTTGATAGCTTCCGCTTCCATTTCAACACTTAGATCATCGATATACCGAGATAAGTATCGATGCACGAAAAGACTAGGGATCGCGACGATTAAACCGGCTGCTGTAGTAATCAGCGCTTGAGAAATGCCGTCTGCCAAAATTGCAGTATCTCCTGAGCCATGAACTACGATCGCCGAAAAGACATTAATCATACCCAAAACCGTACCTAACAAACCGAGCAATGGAGCGATAGCCGCTATCGTTCCGAGAGTGTTTAAAAAACGTTCCATATCATGGATGGCATGAGCCGCTACTTCTTCGATACGCTCCTTCATAATCTCCCGGCCAAAGCGCACATTACCCAAACCCGCAGCAATAATCTTACCCATTGGTGAGCCGTCCTTAAGAGATTTTAAAGTCTCTGGACTCAACTGATTGGACTTGCGCATATCCCATACTTTACTCAAAAGGCCAGGAGGTATTATTTGGCTGCGCCGTAAACTCCAAAAACGTTCCCCAGCTATCGCCACCGCCACCACAGAACACAGTAGAATGGGCGCCATCATCCACCCACCTGCCATCACCAATTCTCGCACTTCTTTTCTCCCCAAAAAGCTTAATTTTCTAGGCAGCAATCTACCACAATTAGCAGCCTGGAAACAGCTTTAGGGCCAATGGCAATAGGCTTTAGAGCAAAGCACAAGATTAAATCCAGGCCTCATAAATCCCAAAATCGAACACTCGCTCTGCGAGCGGCTTGATAGCTTAATGCACCAGACTGAGAATCAAACAAATCGGATCTCAAAGAGATCCCGCCTAGCTCTGCTGTATTTGCAGCGTGATAACCATTGGAATCATAACGATCCAATACCGAGGTATGAGGATGACCAAAGGCATTTTTATAGCCAGAGGACACTATGACCAATTTAGGCTTAACCGATTCAAGAAATCCTAAGGTAGACGAACTTTTACTGCCATGGTGAGGCGCTATTAGTATGTCGGCTCGAAGCTCGTCATTGCTTTCACGAACATTAACCAAAAACTGCTCTGCGTCTTTTTCGATATCACCCGGCAGCAACAATGTGGCCGATCTCCCCTGTACCTTTAACACACAGGATAGATCGTTCTTCGAACTCAAAGTCCAGCTAGCATTTTTACCGGGGTGCAAAATTTCAAATTCAACGCCATCCCATTTCCATCTTTCACCGCGACGGCACACATCCCAAGTCCTATTTCGCTCTTTCTCGTAAAGCAAGTCAGGGTTCAATTTCAAATTTTTATTGGCTTTAAAGCCAGAAAAAGAAATCACCTCAGAATCAGGAAAAGCCCT
Organism: Pseudomonadales bacterium; assembly: GCA_965223975.1. Lineage (GTDB taxonomy): Bacteria > Pseudomonadota > Gammaproteobacteria > Pseudomonadales > JBECKS01 > JBECKS01. The sequence goes on along the minus strand of OZ245031.1, from coordinate 2,952,489 downwards.
GATTATCGTAGAAGCTCCCCCCACATGATCGTTATCGCCATGGCTGAGCATTGTTTTATCAAGCCTCTTAGTTTGAAAACTAGATACCGAATTTAATGCCGGCAACACAATCGCCTGACCTGCGTCAAAACTGTAGCCAAAAGCCGGGCCTGCGTCATACAACATGCGATGATGTTGAGTCTCAACTATGACCGACAACCCTTGCCCCACATCAAGCACCCTCAGATTAAACTCAGCAAATGGCAAGAGCCTAGCCTTATCGCTACTGCTTGACGCTAAGACACCCAGACTTAAAACAAATAAGAAAAATATCAATTTAAAACGCAGGTATACGGGGCTAAAGCTAAATAGAACCATCAAACTCCATGAAAAGGCCAAAGCCAGCCCAATTTTATCCGGCAGATAAACACTTAAACTTCCTACCCTGAACACATTCAAGATGCTGACCAATAACTCTATGGTTACGGAAAATAGTGATGCCAAAGGTACAAGCCAGCTAGCAAAACCAAGATCAACCGTCACCAGGCTCAAAGCAGTGAAAACTAAACCAACAGGTAACACCACTAAAGCGACCCAGGGCACCGCGACCAGATTGGCGAAAAATGTTAGTGGCGCTAAAATAGAAAAAAAATATGCCACCCAAGGGAGTAAAGCCAAGAACAACATAAGCTGAACTCTAATTGCCGCTTTCAGGGACTTTTTGAACCTGGTAACAACTACCTGATAGCGTCCTAAGATAATCCATTGGATACAAAAAACAGCGCCAAATGATAAATAGAATCCAGGAGACCTTAAAGCAAAAGGTTCTAGCATAAGCACGATCGACATAGATACAAGCCAGGCATAATAAAAAGAACCCTTGCCTAACACAAAGAAGCTAAAAACATAGACGCCTAGCGTTACTAGCGCTCTTTGGCTTGGTATAGAGAAACCAGCTAAAAGCGCATAAACACCCGCGAACACCAAAGAACAAAACAGAGCCAAAAAAAATGACGGCAACCTGCTCGCTTGTATTAGGCAACTACAGTTTGAAATAAGTAGATTAAGCAATCGGAAAAACAAAAAGAAGCAAAAGAAAACAGCACCCGCTACAAACCCTATATGCATACCAGAAATTGCTAGCAAATGCTGTGTTCCTGTCTCCAGCAAGATAGCCTGGGTCTTTTTAGAAATAAACGATCGATCTCCAAGGCTTAACGCCAGGTTTAGTGCAGGAGCATTCATTCTCTCGTCTATTCCAGCCAGCTGATAAACCTGTAAAACAGACTGTCTAATCCTTTCTCGATATCTATCAAACTCAAAGATATTGAAGACGCCATACCGATCTTGTGGAGTTGGCAGCCACTGGTTCGGCCCTTTTGTTCTTACATAAGCATTCGCATGCACTCCCTGAAAAAAAAGCCAGGTTTCATAATCAAAACCGTGGAAGTTTTTGCTTGACCGAGGCCTGCGCAGCTTTAAAAAAAGCTGATACCGCTCACCTCCTCGAACCTCTTTTAGAGAACTATCTTGATTATGGTATAAAGCTACACGTATTTTCTTTGGGAAAGTTGGGGTGTTATCACGCACCCACTTGCGCCAAAACATAGCACTAATTGCTAACTCATAAGCTCTCTTTGGAAGCTCAGATAAAGCGAGCTCACAGGGGACGAAGGTAAGCTCCTCTTGGTTTCGACCGAGATCACAGAGCGGCACCCCTTCTCTTTGGAAATAAAAAACTTGCCGTCGACTTTGCTGTCTTGGTAATCCTAAGACTCTCCCTTGAAGCAGCAGCTCTCGACCTTCCCACTTTTCATCTAAGCGATGATCAAGTTGCCACAAGCAATATGCCGATATCCACGAGGCGTTCAAAAAAAAGAAAGATAATAATAAAAGCAATTTCGCAAAGACACTGTCAGAAAACTCAAGGCTACGGCGTAAGTAAGCAATCGATGCAAGTAAGAAAGCCACAACAAAGCAAAAACCAAAATCAGGCAAGATTCTCGAGTTCAGCACCCAGGCTCCCGCTAGAAAATAGCTAATAACAAATGCTAGCCAAAAATTTGTTTTAAACAGAAACACAGCCAAATCCTTTTGCTGTTAAAGACTTTTAAAAGCTCGATATAGTCCCGATTAAAGCACTCCCCCACCTTTCCTTAGTCAGGGCGAAGACTTGTCCAGATTCATGGGCTAGAGCTTCTTTAAAATTAAGTGCATAATAACAATCGCCTTCCAAAAAGGTAAGGTATACTTAACCTCAATAAAGAGTTACAAGCTATTGTTTTAAATGATTTTTTTACTGCTGCCCGCCCTTAAATAATAATGATATAAACCCAAAAATCACGGCTTAATATTCGAGAAAAGAAAACACAGAGGTGATGCATGACCTTTAAAATCAACCATCTAAATCCACACTCATATCTATCTATGGGTAAAAAGGCTAATTTCTAAGGATAATTACAGCTAGATAAATCCATGCCAAAGCAATTTATTAGCAAGCATTTACCTAAAGCGTCAACGGTGACCAAGCACCGCTCTTTGCGCTGGCTTGGCTCTATATTGCACGACAGCAATCTTTGGCATCTTAATCGGCGATCAGTAGCTTCAGCAGTCTTTGCTGGAATCTTCGCCTGCTTTTTACCAATTCCCATGCAAATGGTTCTTGCTGCAGGTTTCGCTATCTTCCTTCACGGAAACTTACCACTTGCCATTGCTCTTACCTGGATCAGCAACCCTCTTACTTACGCACCTATTTATTACCTGTGCTATCGTTTTGGTCTCGTTTTATTGGGGCAGCCCCACGACCCTGCGAGTTTAGAGTGGAGCGTTAACTCAATGGGAGACAACCTAGCACAGGTCATCGTACCACTTATGACAGGTTGCCTTGTAGCTGGTACTGCTTTTGGAGCAACCGGCTACTTTATCGTCAGATTAATTTGGCGCTTCCATGTGCAACACACTTGGTTTAAACGCAAAGCAGAACGAGCGAAACAAATGAGCGCAAGAATAAAACAAAATTTAAAAGAAAAACGCGGCGCCCAAAGCATTGACGAAAAACTTTCTCAGAAAACACACGCACAAAAAAAAGAAGCAGATCAGTAAACTGACCCGCCCCTTTTTCTGACTTCAACCCCCCAATTTATTGCGGAAATTGTGTTCCGCCGATTAATCGAGCCCTAGCCTCTTCGTATTGAGACTTCAAACCATCAACCACTTCTGCAACGGTCTCAACTTTCTCGATTCCACCAATACCTTGACCAGATCCCCAAATATCCTTCCAAGCTTTAGCGTCTGTATTACCGCCGCTACCAAAATTCATTTTACTCTTATCAGCCGTCGGTAAGTCATATGGATCTAAGCCCGCTGCTACGACACTCGGTGCCAAGTAGTTGCCATGAACACCTGTAAACAAGTTGGTATAGATAATATCTTTTGCGCTCGAATCCACCAGCATTTGCTTATAGCCTTCTTGCGCTCTGGCTTCTTCTGTCGCGATAAAGCGCGTGCCCATATAAGCAAGATCAGCTCCGATGGCCTGAGCGGACAAAATCGAATCACCGTTACCCATCGCTCCCGAAAGAATGATAGTACCGTCGAACCACTCTCTTACTTCAGGAACTAAAGCAAAAGGACTTAAAGTACCCGCATGGCCACCTGCACCGGTACACACTAAGATCAGGCCATCCACGCCTTCGCTAGCGGCTTTTTTGGCATGTTTGATATTAGTCACGTCATGAAGGATCACCCCTCCATAAGAGTGAATACGATCAATCGCTGCTGTAGGCGCATTAAGACTCGTAATTATCACGGGGACTTTGTGCTTTACACAAAGATCAATGTCTTCGTCCAAACGACCATTACTATGATGAACGATAAGATTGACCGCATAAGGAGCCACCTTCTTATCGGGGTTTTCTTTTTTGTAGGCATCTAGTTCGGTATTGATCTGAGTCAACCATTCATCCAATTGCTCAATGGGCCGAGCATTGAGAGAAGGAAAAGCCCCTGTGATACCCGCCTTACATTGAGCTATTACTAGCTCGGGGCCGGAAATAATAAAAAGAGGTGAACCGATTAAGGGCAAAGACATATTCCCTTCCATGCATTTTGGTAAAGCCATAACAAAGCTCCCTAGATTTCGTTAAGTGGACAAGCTAATTCAGCAAAGCTGAAAACATCAATACAACGACTACTTAGATACAAAAAGCACAATGTAGACACTGTCTAAATCAAAGCCAACTCTACACCTAAACTTGACAGTGTCAAGTTATAAAGTTTTGGGGTGCTGCTCACCACAACCCGCTTAATCAAAGCAAGAGAGAACCGAGACTTAAGCCCATCAAAGGAAAACGAGAACGGAATTCGGGCTAGAGCGCGGCTCCTCGAAGCAACTCTCCCCCATCAATTGGGATTACGGTGCCCGTAAGATAATCACCCGCTCGGCTTGCAAGAAATACCGCTAAGCCCTGCATATCTTCAGTCTGACCGACTCGCCCTAGAGGTATCGCCTTGCCTATCACCTGCTCAGCATTTTCGTCTGGCATCATAAAGTCGGTCATCTTGCTGGGAAAAAGCCCAGGGGCTATAGCATTTACACTGATATATTTTGAAGCAAACTCAGAAGCCAGCATGCGCGTTAACTGGTTAGCAGCTGCCTTACTGGGCCCATAGGCATAGGCCGACATACTTGCACTAGACATACCCGCTACAGAACTAACGTTAATAATCTTTGCGTGACGATCCTTGCTTGCGGCCTTTTCCAATAGCGGTAAGCAGTCCCGACTTAACTCAAACATAGCTTGTACATTTAAGCTCATAATCTTTTTCCAAGCCTTATCCGGGTAGTCTTGGATCGACGCTCCCCAGGTAACACCAGCATTATTAACCAAGATATCTAACTGGCCCTCTCGCTTAGCAATTTCTGCAGATAGAGCTTTCGCACCTCCCTCAGCACCTAGATCAGCGGGGATGCCAATACATTCCCCGTTTTTGGACAAGGATTCAGCCACTTCATTGCAAACCTCCTCTTTACGAGAAGCCACATAGACCTTTGCACCAGCGTTTACAAAACCAGCAGCTATCATAAGACCAATACCGCTGGTTCCTCCTGTAACCAATGCCACTTTACCCTTCAATGAAAACAAACTATCCATCCTTTAACCCTTTCTTGCTAATAATATGCCTTTTGCGACACAACCTGACTGATTTCAAGTGCAGCAGTGTAACACGGTAGCCAGCGGATCTCGCTATATAGGACCAGACACCTTGGCATATGTGAAAAACAATACTTGCAAATTCCGTCACCCATTTGAATGGGAATTCCCGAACAATTAGTGCTATACTTCCGTCGTTTTTTTACTTTAAATTGAAGACCTTAGCGGCAGAAAGGAATCCATTACCCTAATTGGAAATATCCACTACTGTTTAACGAAGTCAAACGCTGAACACCCCGGGAAATAGCGCAGGAAATAGAACAGGCAGAATATGAAAACTAAAAAGTCTCAAAATATCGACCAACTTTTTGTTACCGCAGAAAAAATGGCGAAAGATTTCTCAATCTTTCCTAAAAAAGACAACCTAAGCATCGATCATCATATCAACGGTTTGTTGACTAAAGTTCAAATAGATCAGCGCCTAGAAGAGTTAAAACGCTTAGACGTCGATGACTATATTGATCAAGTCGTTCTGCCTACCGAAGCTCAAAGCCGAATCAGCACCCGTGACGTTATTAATCAGTTGGGTTATCGAATTATTAACGAAACCTCAAATGGTCCCTTCTACACAGCTGAAGCTGAAGTGCCTTTCGGAGAGCGTTTTAGACGCGTTGGTTTTATCTGCCAAGACCGAAGTGCTAATAACGGTGCCTGGATGCCGGAACATCACCTCGCAGCTTGTGATGCCATAATTAAGTACTCGGCACTATCTATTCCTGTTGTAGGCCTTGTTGACACACCAGGGGCTGACGCTGGCGAAGAAGCCAACCTAAATAACCAAGCACACAGTATTTCAAGGTTACTGGCTGAGTTTTCAAATGCGGATGTGCCATCTGTAGGTATTATCGTTGGTGTTGGCTATTCAGGTGGAGCTATTCCTTTGGTAACCACCAACCTTATCCTTTCGGTTCGAGACGGTATTTATAACACCATTCAACCCAAAGGCCTGGCGAGTATTGCTCGTAAGTACGACCTTTCTTGGCAAGAGTGTGCCAAGTACGTTGGAGTATCCCCTTTCGAATTAACTAAACAGGGCTGTATCGATGGCATTATTGATTACGTACCCGGAGAGCAAGCCGACAAACTTACTAATCTACACAACGCCATCACCTCAAGCATCGAGTCCATTGAAGAAGGTGCGAAAAAGTTCGTTCGGGAAAACCCGTATATTCTCGAGCACTATCATGCGAGTATTCAGCGCTACTTGAACCCAACCGAAGAACGACTAGCGCTAGAAGGACCTGATGGTCTCGCTCTAGCAGCGACGCCAACACAGCACTTAAATGCTTTTGGTGTTGCCTATAAGTATTTACGTTACCTTTCACTGCGTAAACGAATCCATTCAACCAAAGCTGACTACTACGGCCGACTTGCTAAAGTTGAAGTGCCACAAGGCGAATTGCAAAAGCGCCTTAAGGACGAAAAAACAAGAGCCTTTAATAGCTGGTTACAAAATCCTGACAAGCTTATTTATGACGACACCTTGCGAAACGCATGGAAAGATTATCTAGCTAAAAAATCCGACCTAGAAGAACAACGTAGTACTATTGGCAAGTTCTTCTTCGGTGAACCTAAACGTAACTTCCAAGATGCGCAGTCAGAGCTATTCTTTCAGACTGGACTATTTTTGTATAACCGTTGGAAAGGTAACGCCCGCAGTAACTTCTTGGCGTTAATGAACCACATAAAAAATTACCAAAACAATCTTTACTTAATTCGTAATGAAGATTTTATTGACGCCTTCGCTTTTGCCAGCGCGATCAATGAAGCCAGTACACCTTTCCTTAAATCTTTAAAAGAACAAATAGCTAAAGATGGTATTACTCGCCTTGATGATATAAACAACAAAAGTTACACCCCAGAACAAGCTAATAAAAATTTAGCACTCGCATTGAATAGCATCCTTAGTTCCGGTAACAGTCTTTTTGATGAAAATACATTAAATGCCGATGATTTCACCGAAGAAACACGCCAGCTAATCGCCGATGACAAAGCACGCAACAGCACCATAGCAAACCGAAAAGTACTAGGAGAAGCGTGCCAGAGCCACCTTAAAGCTCGCCAAACTAACACAGATTTACCCCCGACAAATCAAATCACCATATTGGATATTGTGCTACATGATGATTTTCGTCACGGCTTCTTTATTGAATGCCAAAACATCCTAATTTTTGATGCGGTATACGGGCACATCGTTAACAACCTTTTTGCTATTGCTCAAGAAGCAAAAGATACCAAAGTACTATCCAAATCGACGGTCAAAGACTTATTGGACAACGCATTGGAAAAGGCTGCGAAAACCGCGAGCGAACTGGATCTAATTCAAAGCCACATGAGCACCAAAGAACAGACTCGTATGCTCAATGAGCAATTTAGCGGCTGGATCAAATACTTTGTACAACATCAAGACCGCGGCAGTTTCCTAGCTACCGTCGAAGAATGGCATAGCATCCTTCACTCCCAAATGTCTGATAGCTTATTTGTAATCATCACCTTCTTCTTTGAGAAAGTGTTACACGAATACTATCAATCCGAACTAAAAGGCAAAGACTACAAAGGAGTTATTAACCCAGTTCGTATCGGTCGCAGAAAAGACTTCTGGAACCGGTTAAACATGGCCTACCATGACCTTTTGATCAACAACGTTCTGAACAATGTTAAGCGTCAAAAGCTGACTTCAACTAAAGCTATTATTGATCGCTTTATCAATAACTTCGAAGAAACCGGTGCCAACCTACTCACCTCTGACCCAGTTAAGTTTCCAGGCTTTAGAATCTCGGTAGAAGAAGCTTTGGACCAAGGCAAAGTACCTTGCGGTGTTGTTACCGGGTTCGGTAGCTTTAAATCCGATGATCAAAATCGAAAGCTAGGTATCCTTGTCTCTAACGTGGACTTCCAAGCGGGCGCCTTTGATATGGCCAGCGCGGAGAAGTTCTGCGAGCTCATGGTAGCTTGCGCGAAAGAAAACCTACCCATCGTATGTTTCGTATCATCTGGCGGCATGCAAACTAAAGAAGGTGCTGGAGCACTATTCTCAATGGCGGTTGTAAACGATCGGATTACTCGCTTTGTACGCGACAACGATCTGCCTATTCTAATCTTTGGTTATGGTGACTGTACTGGTGGAGCTCAAGCAAGTTTTGTAACCCACCCTCTTGCACAAACTTACTACTTCTCTGGCACCAACATGCCATTTGCGGGTCAAGTAGTGGTTCCTGCTTACCTACCCACCACCGCCACCTTGTCTAATTACCTATCTGTTAAAGAAGGCTCGATGCAAGGCTTAGTAAAACATCCATTTGTATCGGATCTTGATCAACAATTAAGGTCCGTTGATCCAAACATTCCGGTACCAGTCGATACGGTTGAAGAAATCTTTGACCAAGTCATGGCAGGTTCTTATCAACAGTGCGCCATTAAATCTGACGACAAAGAGCAAGACAAAATCGAGCTTATGAAGCCAGTTAAGAAGACTTTGATTCATGCTCGTGGCTGTACAGCAGTTAAATTGATTCGCAAAGCTCAAGAAAACGATATCGATGTGGTGCTTATTCAGTCCGACCCAGACATGAAGAGTGTTCCAGCAGAAATGATGCGCGAACAAGATACCCTAATTTGTATCGGTGGTAACACTTCGGATGAGAGTTATCTAAACCCTCACTCGGTGCTTAAAGTGGCTGAGCACGAGAAAGTTGATTCACTACACCCAGGTATTGGCTTTTTATCAGAGAACGCTCAATTCGCAGGCTTATGTCATAACCATCAAGTGAACTTCATTGGCCCATCCGTTTATAGCATGGAGATGATGGGTAACAAATCCAACGCAATTAACACTGCCCTAGCGCTCGATGTTCCGGTAGTACCTGGTAGTCACGGTATCTTATCTAGCTCAGATAAAGCAGCTGCCGTTGCTGAAGAGATTGGTTACCCTGTTTTGCTTAAAGCGGTACACGGTGGTGGTGGCAAAGGCATTCAGGTCGTTGAAAGCCCTAGCGAGATTCACGAACTATTCCACCGTATTTCTACCGAGGCCAGAGCCGCTTTTGGTAACGGCGATATCTACATGGAAAAATATGTGACCTCTCTACGTCACATCGAAGTTCAATTGATTCGTGACAAGTTTGGTAACACCAAAGTATTGGGTATTCGAGACTGTAGTGTTCAGCGTAACAACCAAAAAGTGATCGAAGAATCTGGCTCAACCATGTTGCCAGACGAACTCAAACAAAATGCGTTTAAATACGCCGCCGCCCTAGCCGACAAAGTAGAATACTTAGGCGCGGGTACTGTTGAGTTTATTTATAACTTAGATGCCAACGCACTTTACTTTATGGAGATGAACACTCGTCTTCAAGTTGAGCACCCCGTTACCGAAGCGACTTCAGGCGTTGATATTGTGAGCGCACAATTCAAGATTGCCTCCGGTGGCTCTATCGAAGACATAGCACCTAAAGAAGAAGGTTTTGCCATCGAAGTTAGGGTAACTGCAGAAAAGCTAGAGGTAGATAGCAAAGGTGAAATGGACATTCTCCCTTTCCCTGGTCATATCAAAGAGTGCGTACTACCAGAAAAAGACTATGTTGAAATTATTTCAATGGCAGCGACAGGCAAAGACGTATCACCTTTCTATGACAGCTTGATAGCACAGATTATTTGCTACGGAAAAGATCGTGAAGATTGTGCAGAAAAGCTAATCGCTTATTTAGAAGAATGCGTCATCCATGGCATTTGCACCAACATCCCTTTATTGGTCCACATTCTTAAAGATGATGTTTTCCGCAAAGGTGATTACGACACCACTTACTTACCTAAGTTATTGGCTCGCATGGATCATGACGCGATCATTGCTGAGACAGAAAAATTTGCTGGCCTCGATGGCGACGGAGTGAACACAGATTCAGTCAAAATCGAGGACAGTGACGAACTTAAAGTCCTTTCGCCTTCGACGGGTATTTTCTATGCAAGCTCTTCACCAGCAGAACCCAACTTTGTTAATGAAGGCGACATCATTAGCCTAGACCAAACCATTTGTTTGATGGAAGCAATGAAGATCTTCACCCCACTTAAACTAGGTTCTTTTAACAAAGGCAAAAACAAACTCTACCCAGCAGCTAAATACAAGGTGGAGCGAGTGAACAACGAAAGCGGCACTCAGGTAAGTGCTGGTGACCTGCTATTTGTTGTAAGACCTGTTTAAACCTCCCAAAAAGCCGGCCTTAGCCGGCTTTTTTTTATTCAGCATTTATCATGACTGCGAAAACTTCTGGTAACCAGAGGCCACTAAACATCGTCGTACTGTACAGCTCCGGCCACTTGGGCAGCGCTATCGTCATGAATAAACTGATCAACGCTCGCGAAATAAATGTCGTTGGAGTGGTTAAGGCCGAGGCGATCAAATTATCAATTTCTGAGCGCAGTAAAATCCAAAAACATTTTACAAATATCGGATGGAAATTTGCCTGGCTTTTATTGTGGCAACGAATCATTCAAGGCTTAGCTTACGGCATCACTTTGGCTCTACCGTTTTTAAGAAAACGTTTAAAACCAGCATGGAAAATAGCTATTGATCATGATATTCCCGTTTTCCACTGTCGTAATATCAACGACCCAGATTGCGAAAGCTTTTTAAAAGAAATCCATCCGGACTTATTAGTCTCAGCTTATTTCTCCCAAATCCTAAAAGCGAACATAATCAAAATACCCAGAAGAGGAGTCCTCAATATCCACCCGGGGTGGTTACCAAGCTACAAAGGCGCTATGGCTTATTTTTGGGTTTTGAAAAACGGCTCCGACCAAGGTGGTGTTTCTGTTCACTGGATTGATGAAGGCATCGATACAGGCGAACTATTAGCGAGAAAATCCTTTTTGATTCAAGCAAAAGCGACTCAGGACACCGTATTACGGTACAGCGCAGTCATTGGCTCTAGGCTTTTAATTCGCGTTATCCGTACCCTCCAAGCAAACAAAGAACCGAAATAAGTTCAACTTAATAAAAGCGAAAAAGATAACTATTTTCCAATGCCTAAAGCTCAAGATTTCGATGAATATTTCAAGAAAAGACGCTTTTTCAGAATTAGAGATCTCGTAAGCTTTATCTTTTCCCGCCGAGCTTAGTAAAGGACCAAAACTGCCACTAAACTGTTAAAAAACACAGGTAATTTGTCCATCTTAGCCATTCCCAAGGCTAGGCTACAGACCTATGATCTTGTCTCAAACGAATGTTTGAATTTGTCGACTGACTTACCTATTATCAGTCCAGCAAAGGGCAGCTGTGCACCAACCTCGCCACGCTTCCAAAACCCAGGCCCGTGCCACAAGCACCTCTAGCCAAGCAATTTCGCTAATTTCGTTGCTAAAACGAGGACATTTTTATGGATATTCAATTAAATGAAGAAGAACAAGCCTTTCAAAAGGAAGTTCACGATTTCATCAAAGACAATTATACAGATTATTCTGGCGACCCTATGGGACGTTACGTTGCCTGGGTACAAGCATTAGTAGCCAAAGGTTGGACCGTACCTAAATGGCCAAAAGAACATGGCGGTACAGGCTGGTCTACCATTCAGCACTACATTTGGCAAAAGGAAACCTCGTTAGCAAACGCACCTGGATTACCGCCTTTTGGCGTGAGCATGGTCGGGCCAATTATTTATACCTACGGTAATGAAGAGCAAAAGAAACAGCACCTTCCCAGCATCGTTGACCAAAGCATTTTCTGGTGCCAAGGCTATTCTGAACCAGGCGCAGGTTCAGACCTTGCTGGTCTGAAAACCAAAGCCGAATTAACAGAAGATGGTAAACACTACGTGGTTAATGGTTCGAAAATTTGGACCACCATGGCTCACGTGGCCAACTGGTGCTTCTGTCTAACTCGAACCGACAACAGCGGTAAAAAGCAGGATGGTATTACCTTCCTATTGATCGATATGTCTGATCCAGGCATAGAAGTTAAACCTATTATTACGCTGGGCGGTAACCACCACGTCAACACCGTTCACTTTACTGACGTAAAAGTACCTATAGAGAATCGTATTGGCGAAGAAGGCAAAGGCTGGACCTACGCAAAAGGCTTACTTCAGCACGAACGTACTGGCCTAGCGGGCATCACTAAATCAGCCATCACTCTGCAAGAGATGAAAGCGAATGCGCATAAAGTTCCAGACGGCACTGGCACCCTTGCAGAAAACAAAGCTTATCAAGCTAAACTTGCACGACTTGAGATCCAACTTCAGTCACTTGAATTCTTAGAGCTTCGCACAATGATCACCGTATCTGAAGGCAAAGCACCAGGGCCAGAATCTTCTATTTTGAAACTCAAAGGTACCCAAGCCCAACAAGCTATCGCAGAAATCACAATGGATTCTGCTGGCTATTATGGTTCCCCTTGGGGCAACCCAGTCGGCCTTAAATTTGGTAAAGGCGCGATGAACAAATACCTCGATGGCCGTGCATCGACTATTTATGGTGGTGCTAGCGAAGTTCAGCGCGATGTTATCGCTAAACGTGTACTAGGATTGTAGGGAGAAGCATCGTGGAATTTACATTTAACGAAGAACAAAATTTATTGCGCGAAAGCATTCGCAAATTTGTTGAAGACAACTATGAACTTGAGCCCCGCCTTAAACAAGCAGGCGAAGGCGATGGCTTCAGCAAAGATCATTGGAAACTATTTGCCGAACTCGGCTGGTTAGCCCTTCCCTTTGCAGAAGAAGATGGCGGCATCGACGGCACAGCAGTTGAAACCTCAATCATTATGGAAGAGTTTGGTAAGGGCTTAGTACTTGAGCCCTATCTTGCAACCGTAGTGATGGCTGGAACAGCCCTTCGAGTAGCTGGCAACGCTGAACAAAAAGCTCAGTACATCGGCGACATTATCGAAGGTAACAGCTTCGCAAGTTTCGCCTTTGTTGAAAAAGCAGCTCGATACAACCTTAGCTTTGTAGAAACCTCTGCTAGCAAAGATGGCGACAACTACGTTATCAACGGCACTAAATCGATGGTTTATAACGGCAGTGTTGCAGACTTTATCGTGGTCATCGCCCGTACTTCAGGTGATAGCAATGACGCCGAAGGCCTTTCTGCCTTTATCGTTCCTGGTGATGCTGAGGGACTAAGTCGCGACGATTACCCTACTGTCGACGGATATCGCGCGTCAGAGATCAAGCTAGACAACGTAAAAGTGGCTAGCAGCGCTCTACTTGGTAAAGAAGGCCAAGGCTTGAGCATCCTCAAGTCAGTACTTGATGAAGCGATCGTGGCGGTATGTTCTGAAGCGGTAGGTGCGATGGAGCTACTTTACAAAGACACGGTTGAATACACTAAGCAACGTGTTCAATTTGACCAACCACTGTCTGATTTCCAAGTATTGAAGCATCGCATGGTCGATATGTTTATTGAAACCGAGCAAAGTCGCTCTTTACTGATGAAAGCCACCCAAGAAATGGCCGATGGGAATCAAAATGCCCGCAAAACCATTCATGGCTTAAAAGTAATGATCGGATCAGCTGGTAAATTTGTTGGCCAAAATGCGGTACAATTGCACGGCGGCATGGGTGTAACTGAAGAACTGCGCGTTGGACACTACTTTAAGCGTTTGACCGTAATCAACACCCTCTTTGGTAACGATGACTACCACCTCAACGAATTTATTAACTACGCTGACTAATCAGTTTAGCACTTTCGTTCTAAAGGGCATCGAAGAAATTCGATGCCTTTTTTTTGTTCATCATTTTTGCAACACAGCTTTAATAATTTGATACACGATGAACAATTTTCCAGATCTGCTTAAATACCTACCACAAAGCCAAGACGACAAAAGAAACTGGAACGGCCTGATTGAAGGCAGCCAGTACTTTGCTGTAGCTGAAGCTATCAGCAAGCATTCCGGCACTCACCTTTTGGTATGCCAATCTAATGCACAGGCCTTAGAAGCAGAAACAAACCTAAAATATTACTTAGGCAAAGATGTACAGATATTAAATTTTCCAGATTGGGAAACACTGCCCTACGACCAGTTCTCCCCCCACCAGGACATTATTTCGCAACGGCTTGAGACCCTCTCCCAGCTTTGCTCACAAGCTCCTAACAGCAAACGCTTGCTGATTTGCTCTGTAAGCACCTTAATGCATCGAATTGCACCCAAGGGTTTTATTCAGTCTCAAAGCTTTAGTTTAAAAACCAAGCAAAGAATTAATATTGAAGACTTTAGCCGAGAACTAAGTAACAACGGTTATCGACACAGCGAGAGCGTATTTGAGCGCGGAGAATTTACTCGCCGAGGCTCCATATTCGATCTCTTCCCCATGGGATCAGAACTCCCTATTCGAATTGAGTTATTTGACGACGAGATTGAAACTCTACGTTTCTTCGACCCAGAAACTCAACGCACTATTGAGTCCTTAAGCGAATTTAAAATACTGCCGGCAAAGGAATTCCCATGTGACGAAGAGGCGCTGCTAAATTTTAAACAAGCTTGGCAAGAAAACTTTGACGTGGACTATCGGCAATGCCCGATCTACCAAGATATCAAAGATCAGATCATCCCTAGCGGCATAGAATATTATTTAGATCTCTTTTTCGAAGAAACTGCTTCCCTATTTGACTACTTACCAAGCGATAGTATTGTTTTCTTTGATCAAAACAACCACGAGTCTTCAGAACATTTTTGGAATGATCTTCAGGAGCGCTATGAAAGTTTACGCTGGGACGTCACCCGCCCTCTGCTCTCACCAAATAAAGTCTTCCTAGACAATCAGCTCTTCGCTAGCCAACTAAAACGCTTTGCTCGTATTAGCTTGAATCCGGCAAGCTCATCTGACAATGCCGCAAAAGGCGAACATCTTTTTTCGGTACAAGCACTACCCGATATTAAGGCCGATTATAAAGAAGCGATTCAGCTACAAGCTTTAAAAGAATTTATCGATCAGAAAAGAGAAAACAGCAAAGTGCTAATCTGCGCCCAAACAGCAGGCCGCCGAGAACAGATGCTCGAACTACTGAAAAAAGCTGAGCTAAATATTCCCGCCATTGATTCAATTCAGAACTTTTTAAAGCAAGAGACCCCAAACCTAAATATCTGTATTGCAGATCTTTCTCAGGGTTTTCATTTGGAACAAGAAAAGCTAATCGTTCTCACTGAATATGAAATCTACGGCCAAAGCTATCAGCAAAGCACTCGCAAAAGTAAAAACGACAATCAGAATGCTGACTTAATTATTAAAAACCTGAGCGAATTGGCAATGGATGCTCCAGTCGTTCATATCGATCATGGTGTTGGTCGTTATCGAGGTCTGGAGACTTTAGACCTTGACGGTCAAAAAATGGAATTCTTAAACCTCGAATATGCTAATGGCTCAAAGCTTTATGTACCTGTTTCATCTCTGCATTTAATCTCTCGCTATTCAGGTGGTGCAGACGAAAGCGCCCCGCTCCATTCTCTAGGCTCAGACCAATGGCAAAAAGCTAAAAAGAAAGCAGCTGAAAAAATCCATGACGTCGCGGCAGAGCTACTGGATATTTATGCCAGACGCGCTTCAGTACACGGTTTTTCTCACAAGCTACAAGACGACGACTATAAGTTATTTTCTGCGGCCTTTCCTTTTGAAGAAACCGAAGATCAAACGAATGCCATCGATGCTTGTATCGCTGATTTAAAATCAGAAAACCCGATGGATCGTTTGGTATGTGGTGATGTTGGTTTCGGTAAAACCGAAGTTGCCATGAGAGCGGCGTTTACTGCGCTTCAAAACAATAAGCAGGTGGCTGTTCTGGTCCCAACCACACTACTTGCAGAACAACATGGCGAGACCTTTAACGATCGTTTTGCTGATTGGCCAGTCCGTGTTGAATCCTTGTCCCGCTTTAAGTCAGCAAAGGAAAGTAAAAGCATAGTCGCAGACATAAAAAGCGGCAAAGTCGACATTGTGGTGGGAACCCATAAGATTCTACAAAAAGATATCGAATTTAAGGATCTCGGTTTAATTATCATCGACGAAGAGCATCGTTTTGGGGTCAAACACAAAGAGCAGCTAAAAAGCATACGAAGTAATGTCGACATACTCACCTTAACCGCCACCCCTATTCCTCGAACCTTGAACATGGCCATGTCGGGTATTCGCGATATATCTATTATCGCAACACCGCCCGCCAAGCGTTTATCGATCAAAACCTTTGTTCACACATCCAGTAACGCAATCATTAAAGAAGCGATTCATCGTGAATTACTTCGAGGTGGCCAGGTGTTTTATCTTCACAACGAAGTGAGCACCATCGAGCAAACAGCCAAGGAACTACAGGAGCTTATACCTGAAGCCAGAATCAGTATTGGCCATGGACAGATGCGCGAGAAACAGCTCGAGCAAGTCATGTCAGACTTTTATCACAAGCAAAGTAACATACTGGTCTGTACTACCATTATCGAAACGGGTATCGACATACCTTCCGCTAATACTATCATCATGGACCGAGCTGATAAGCTGGGACTGGCACAGCTGCATCAGTTAAGAGGACGCGTAGGCCGCTCTCACCACCAGGCCTACGCATATTTATTGACGCCTCACCAAAAAGCCATGAGCAAAGATGCAATTAAACGTTTAGATGCCATCCAAGATGCCACCGATCTTGGCGCTGGCTTTACCCTCGCGAGTCATGATTTAGAAATTAGAGGCGCTGGTGAGCTGCTCGGTGATGAGCAAAGCGGCAACATGCACGCCATTGGCTTTACTCTGTATATGGAGTTACTCGAAGAAGCCGTTCAGTCGATTAAATCTGGCAACACCCCTGACTTCGATAAGCCACTAAAGCATGGCCTCGAAATCAACCTTAGCCTTCCTGCCCTAATACCAGAAGACTACCTGCCAGATGTTCACCTTCGACTATTGCTTTATAAAAGAATATCCAGCGCAGAGAGCGATAAAGACCTGTCTGAAATTCAGGTCGAAATGATTGACCGCTTTGGCATGCTGCCAGAGCAGGTGAAGCTCTTATTTAGAGTAACCAAACTAAAGCTCAAAGCAGAGCCTCTAGGTATTGAGAAGATCGATGTGGGCGCTAAATCAGGCAAAATACGATTTTCTGCAAAACCTAAAGTTGATCCACTCAGTATCGTTAAATTGGTCCAACAGGAGCCCCAGCGCTATAAAATGGACGGTGCCGACTCGCTCCAGTTCACTTTTGATATGGAGCGCTACGATGATAGAATTGAGACTTTAAAGCAGCTATTAAATCGACTAATAGAGAGCAGTCAGTAAACCGTGAATCCTCCTCTAGCCTCACAGTGCAAACCTTTATTCAGCCTATTAAGCTTTCTACTGCTTATCTGTTATGCCCAACTAGGCTTTGCTGAGGCTCAAGCGACTAGCTCACAACCCATCAACCTGCTGGAAGAAAAAGAGCGCTTTGAGGCGCTAAGAAGCACTGCAGATAAGCAAGGCTTTCAAAGTATTGGTGAAGGTTTAGAGCCAGATGATGAGTCAATCTTCGACTATCGTGTAGAACTATTGGTTTTCGCCTATCAAAATACCGGCGATGAGAACGCTGAGTTCTGGAGAGAACTCGAACGTCCTACGTTTGAAAATTTACACCCGAGCTACCGCCCTCAAACCTCAGAACAAGTCAATATAGAGGCTGATGAAAATCAGATCAACACCGAAAACGATGAAACAAGCCTTCTGCCTTTAACCTTTCTTGACCCTAGCGATCCAGAGGTCAGCTTAATGCATGACATCTTAAAAAAGATGAAGATAAATGGGCGCTATAGAACCCTTCAACATCTGATTTGGGAACAAAGAGTGAACGAAGAAGCGGAAGAAACCCTGTTTTATTTAGACGGTGGTGAGCAATATTTACTGGAAGGACCCCTACACCAATGGCAAGAAGATAGACTGCATTTGAGCTCTGACGCTAAGCTCGATGAGCAAACTCTGTCGAAGATCTCTCAATACGAGCTTGAGGGCACCTTAAGAATATATCGCTCCCGTTTCCTACATATTCACTCTGATCTTTGGTTAAGCGAATACGTCACTAATGACGCCGGCCTCTGCTTAGTTAACGAGCAAAAAAAACTAGAAGACTCTGATAAGCGTCAAGAAGAGGAAGTAAAACTATCTGCAGCGGAAGACTTCAGCCAGGGAGCCCACCCAACTAGCGCAAACCATCCTGCCACCTTCAGCCCTATTACCAACTTCAAACTTCAGCAACACCGCAGAATTCGCAGTGGCGAGCTACACTATCTAGATCACCCCAGATTTGGATTCTTAATACACTTCACCCGCCTCAACCCTCCCGGTAGCTCGGATGAAACAAGCCAAGAAGAGCAGAACGAGCAAACACAACCATAAACATCACATACGCTTCAGAAACGTTTCAGTTAAAAAAACCTCTAATAAATTGAACAATATTTAGATATTTATCAATTTTTCTGATTAATAAAATCGAAATTACAGCGATTAAATGGGCCGGATTTACCAGTCATTTTCTAGGAAATGCACCTCCAGACTGCTACTATTAGCGCCACTAAACAAAGCGATACCTTATATCTATATAGCTTAGGAAGAGCTTTATAAACAAGGACTTAGAATAGGCTTTTAAAGAAAGGCTATACATTAGAGGCAGACCGTGGCAACCGAACTCATCCTTATCTTGTTGAGCACCATACTGGTTAACAACTTTGTGTTGGTACAGTTTTTGGGTCTGTGCCCATTTATGGGAGTATCCAACAAACTGGATACCGCACTTGGGATGTCCTTTGCCACCACCTTTGTACTGACGCTGTCCTCAACTCTCAGCTATCTGGTTTTCGCCTACCTGCTCAAGCCTCTAGGTTTAGAGTATTTGCAAACCATAAGCTTTATCCTAGTAATTGCCGTCACCGTGCAATTGACTGAAATGATTGTTAAAAAGTCCAGCCCTATTCTTTACCGAGTCTTAGGCATTTTCTTACCCTTAATCACAACCAACTGCGCAGTACTAGGTGTTGCTCTTCTTAATGTCAGAAAAGAAGACCCTACTCTAATTAGTTCTATTTTCTATGGTTTTGGAGCGGCAGTGGGCTTCTCACTAGTCTTGGTGCTTTTTGCTGGTATGAGAGAAAGAATCCTACTTGCTGACGTTCCCGAACCATTCAAAGGCCCCTCGATCGGCTTAATTACAGCCGGACTAATGGCTCTAGCCTTTATGGGCTTTTCGGGATTGGTGAAGATCTAGTGGAAATCCTTAACGAGCTTAGCTCCAACCTGTTGATTCCTATCGCAGTACTTCTAGTGCTGGGGTCAATCTTTGGCGCCATACTGGGCTATGCCGATATCCGTTTTAAAACGGAAGGCGACCCTATTATAGATCAAATCGATGCCATCTTACCGCAAACCCAATGTGGACAATGTGGCCATCCCGGCTGCCGCCCCTATGCAGAAGCCATAGCTAATGAAGGCGAAGCCATTAACCATTGCCCTCCAGGTGGCGAAGACACCATTCATGCACTGGCAGATTTACTGGGTGTCGACTTTATCCCGCTCGATGAAGAACACGGAACCGAATCGGCGCTACCTAAAGTCGCTTACATTCGTGAAGACGAGTGCATTGGTTGCACCAAATGCATTCAAGCCTGCCCCGTTGATGCAATCTTAGGTGCTGCGAAAAAAATGCATACCGTGATTACTGACGAATGCACCGGTTGCGACCTCTGTGTCGATCCCTGCCCGGTGGATTGCATCGATATGCTAGAAGTGCCCATTAAACAAAACAACTGGACTTGGGATTTACCCCAGGGCAGTGGAAAACGTACACAAAAATTGATTCCGCTTAAGGAGGTCTCTTAATGAGTCTTTCTGGAAACAACGCCGATAAAACTATAACAAACGATAAAAAAATCGTTTTGCAAAACATTTTTGGTTTTCATGGTGGTGTACACCCTGAGCAAAATAAAACTCAAACCTGTGACAAAGGTATTGAGCCAGCCCCGCTACCCCAAGAACTGATATTACCTTTACAGCAACATATCGGTGCGCCTGCAAGCCCTATCGTGAATGTCGGCGATTACGTACTCAAAGGCCAAAAAATCGCAGAAGCAAAGGGTTTTGTTAGCGCTCCCCTCCATGCACCCAGTTCCGGCATAGTAAAAGCGATTGAAGAACGCGATGTACAGCATCCTTCCGGTCTAGCGGGCCAATGCATTGTGATCGAGTGCGATCAAAAAGACGAATGGACACAACTCAATCCTACTCAAGATTTTTCAAGCCTATCTGCGGAGGAGCTGCTTAACAAAATTCGTGACGCGGGTATTTCAGGTATGGGTGGCGCTGGTTTTCCAAGCTCTGTCAAACTCAACGTGCCTGCTCAAAAGATTAATACTCTCATTTTAAATTCTGTTGAGTGTGAGCCATATATCACCGCTGATGATGTTCTCATCAGAGAACACGCCAAAGAAATCTTGATTGGCCTTGATATCTTAAACCAAATACTCGATGTAGAAGATATTTTGATTGGTATCGAAGACAACAAGCCAGAAGCGATCGAGGCTTATAAACAAGCCATCAATGAATCTGATCCGGATAACGTAAAGCTTGCCATTGTCCCCACCAAATACCCTTCAGGTGGAGAAAAACAGCTCATTCAATTGCTCACAGGTAAAGAAGTACCGGTAAAAGGTTTGCCCGCAGACCTTGGTATTGTATGCCAAAACACAGGTACTGTATTCGCCATTTACGAAGCTGTGGTACTAGGTCAGCCACTGATCTCACGTGTCAGCACCCTTACAGGTAACGCACTTGGCCAACCTCAAAACTATCGAGCGCTGATCGGTACGCCTTTTAGGTTTTTACTTGAGCAAGCTAAAATCAATTGGCCCCAACTTGATCAGCTAGTCATGGGCGGTCCCATGATGGGCTTTGCGGTTCATAGTTTAGATGTACCCGTGGTAAAAACCACCAATTGCATCCTAGCCAGTGCAGCGAACGAGCTAAGTTCGCCAGAACTTGAACAGCCCTGCATTCGCTGCGGATCTTGTGCCGAGGTATGCCCTGCTCACCTGCTGCCCCAGCAAATGTATTTTTATTCCAAAGCAAAAGAACTAGAGAAAGCTGAGGAATATCACATCAACGATTGCATTGAGTGCGGCGCCTGCTCCTTTGTATGCCCAAGCAATATTCCCTTGGTGCAATACTTTCGCTTCGGCAAAGGTGAGATTCGTAAGAAAAATATTGAGCTTGAAAAGTCTGAACAAAGCCGCGCTCGTTTTGAAGCCAGAAAAGATCGCCTAGAACGCGAAGCGGCAGAAAAAGAAGCTGCTCGACTGGCCAAAGCAGAAGCTCGCAAGAAAAAGAAAGCCGAGCAAGCCAAAAAAGCCAGCGCACCTAGTGAAGATAGTTTAGAAATCGCCTTTCAGCTGGCCAAAACCAACAGCGCTAAAGCCAGTAAGCAATGGAAAGAAGCTGAAAAAGCGCTTGAGCATGCTCGCAAGACTGAAGTCAATAATATTGAGGAGCTGGAGCAAAACGTTGCCAAACTTAAACAGCGTTCTGACGAAGCGACCGAAGCCTTCAAAAAAGCACTGGCGGACAAAAAGGCTGCTGCCAATACACCCAAAGCGGATGCTCAATTAAGTCAATTGGAGCAACAGATAGAAGAAGCTCGTGAAGACTCAAACCAGGCCAGCGCGGATCTAAAAGCGCTTAAGAAATCTCTGATATCTGCCAAAAGTGGCACAGCAGACACCAGCGAGTTAGAGAAACAAGTTGAACAAGCGAAAGCCCTGTCTGACGAAAAGAAAACAAAGCTAAGAGAACTACTGAAAGAGCAAAAAGCTAGCGCACCAAAGACGAAAGAAGGCGCAGATTCGAACTCTGCTCCACAGGAAAAAGCGGCCCAGCCTGTGAGCGAGCCTAGCGAAAAAGATAAATTGAAGATAGAAATGGCCTCACTTAAAGCTCAAGCAAAAAAATTAAAAACAGAGCTTGAACAAGCCGACGAGCAAACCAAAGCCGAGCTAGAACAGTTGATCGACGCTAACAAAAAACAACTTAACGAGGTTATTGCAAAAATGACCGAGTTAAACAAGCAGTAGGAGCAAACGGTGTCCCTTACGGTTGAAACCTCACCCCACGTATCCAAGCCAGGACGCTTAGGAGACTTTATGCTCCAAGTTTTGCTGGCCTGTATTCCAGGTCTGGCTGCGCTTGTTTATTTCTTTGGTTACGGCGTTCTTTTTAATTTAGCGATTGCTATCGCTGCCGCTGTTTTCTTTGAAACCTTAGTTCTTAAACTACGTAAACGCAATGTACCACTCTACTTAAAAGACCTTAGCGCTGTAGTCACAGCTGTTTTACTTGCGCTAGCTCTACCACCAACACTCCCTTGGTGGATTACCGTGGTCGGCGTTGGATTTGCTATCGTTTTCGCCAAGCACCTTTATGGCGGCCTAGGTAACAACCCGTTCAACCCTGCTATGGTAGCTTACGTTCTGTTATTGATCTCCTACCCAGTAGAAATGACCACTTGGCTGCCGATAAACAGCTCTATTTCATTGGCAGAAAGTGCTCAGGCCATCCTTTTATTCGACCAAAGTGTTGTTGATGCCTATAGCGGAGCTACGCCTCTAGATTCATTTAAGACCCAGTTAAGTCAAGGTTTTAGCAAAAGTGAGTTCTTAAGCCTAAGTACCTTCGCTGGCTTTGCCTACGCCGCCGGCTGGGAATGGGTCAATCTCGCCTTTCTACTGGGGGGCATCTATCTCTACTTTAAAAAGATTATTAACTGGCAAATTTCAGTATCATTTTTACTGGCAATAGTTTTAAGTTCTAGCCTTTTTTATCTAATCGATCCCGATCGTTTTGCCTCTCCACTATTTCATCTTTTTGCAGGCGGAACCATGCTCGGCGCATTTTTTATCGCTACTGACCCGGTTAGCGCCGCTACCAGCAACAAAGGACGTTTAATCTATGGCTTTGGTATCGGTATTTTAATTGTAGTGATTCGAACCTGGGGCGGTTATCCAGACGCCGTGGCCTTTTCAGTACTGTTGTTGAATCTCTGCGCTCCTACGATTGATTACTACACCCAACCTCGCACATATGGCTACGAGAAGGGATACAGCGCGAACAAGTGCCCCAAGTCAGAACCAGAGCCAGAGGAGGATTAGGATATGTCCAATACAGTATTCTCTAAATCAATCAGTAAAAACAGTGTCATTTTAGCTATCTTCGCTCTAGCTACATCCGCATTGATTGCTTTTACTCAACACGCGACAGAAGAACGCGTAGAGGCCAACAAGCAAAAAGCGCTTGAGCGCGCCCTATTTGAATTGATACCAGCAGATAGCCACGACAATCAAATGTTAGACGACAAAATTCTTTTAGATAAAGGCGTACTCTCAAATCGTAAAGCGCGGTTTGCTTATTTTGCCTTCAAAGATAACAAACCATATGCTCTGGTGCTTCCTGCTACTGCACCTGACGGATACGGCGGAGAGATACAGCTGATTGTTGGCCTCTACTTTAACGGGGAAGTCGCAGGAGTTCGAGTGGTTCCTCCCCACAACGAAACTCCCGGCTTGGGCGACGCTATCGAAACCAAGAAGTCAGACTGGATACTGGGCTTTAACGGACGTAGTTTGGAGTCACCAGAACCCTCGCAATGGTTAGTCAAAAAAGATGGCGGTGTTTTCGACCAAATGACTGGCGCTACTATTACTCCAAGAGCAATTGTTAAGGCTGTTAAAAAAAGCTTGGAATATTTCAACGAACAACAAGAGCAACTACTGCGCAAATTTAATGTACAAGCTGGCAAGCTTGAACAATAGGATGAGCAAGTTATGAGCGAAACAAACGAACAAGAGCTAAGCAGCGAAAAGAGCTCTATCGATTTCGAAAAACTTACAAAAGATGGACTATGGACTAATAACCCTGCATTGGTTCAAGTATTAGGCTTATGCCCTCTTTTGGCGGTATCAGGGAGCGTCGTCAACGGACTAGGTATGGGTATCGCTACCTTAGCGGTATTGATCGGCTCAAACGTGGCTGTATCGTTAATTCGCAACCAGATTACTGACGCGATTCGCTTGCCTGCCTTCGTCATGATCATCGCCGCCCTAACCACTTGCGTTCAATTACTTATGCAAGCCTTTGCATTTGAAATGTATGAAGTACTAGGAATATTTATTCCCCTAATCGTCACCAACTGCGCCATCATTGGTCGCGCCGAGGCCTTTGCCTCTAAGAATGGTATACTAGCTTCAGCGGTCGATGGCTTTATGATGGGAATGGGCTTTTTAGTTATCTTAGTCCTACTCGGAGGTATGCGCGAACTGCTTGGACAAGGTACCTTATTCGCAAATATGAACCTATTGCTCGGTGAGCAGTTTTCTAACAGCCAAATAGTTATTTTTTCAGATTACAAAAGCTTTCTATTTGCCGTACTGCCACCTGGTGCATTCGTAGGCTTAGGTCTTATCATTGCTGGTAAAAACCTGATCGACAACAAATTAAAAGCAATCGCCGATAGCAAAAAAGGCGAAGTAAAAGCCGGAAGCAAACGAGTCCGTACCACCGGAACCATAAGTTAGTTGCAGAAGCTAAAGTCATGAACAAGGAAAAGCGCCATGAAATATTTACCCGATTTAGAGATAACGATCCAAAGCCCACGACCGAATTAAACTTTGATTCTACTTTCGAACTACTAATCGCAGTCATTCTATCCGCACAAGCCACTGACGTCAGCGTAAACAAAGCGACGGATATACTCTACCCGATTGCCAACACTCCCGAAGGCATTAAAAAGCTCGGAGTTAGAAAGCTTGAAAACTATATCAAAACCATCGGGCTGTATAAAACTAAAGCCAAAAACGTAATCAAAACCTGTGAAATTTTGATCAAAGAACACGACTCCATTGTTCCAGATAATCGAGAAGCACTTGAAGCTCTTCCCGGTGTCGGAAGAAAAACCGCCAACGTGGTACTAAATACCGCCTTTGGCCACCCTACGATGGCTGTTGATACCCATATTTATCGTGTATCTAATCGAACCAAAATCGCACCTGGTAAAAACGTATTAGAAGTGGAAAAGAAATTAATTAAATTCATTCCAGAAGAATTCTTAGTAGATGCTCACCATTGGCTCATACTTCACGGACGATATACCTGTGTAGCCAGAAAACCAAAATGCATAAGCTGTCTTATTGAAGACCTATGCGAATTCAAAGACAAACAATTTAATAATTGACCAAGGAAGGACAGTTACTAGCTATGGATTCAACCAATACCATACCCTGCAAGGCTCTTTTTTTTGAAGCCTTAGAAAACGAGTAAAAAGTTATTTCACTCAAAATCTGACATTCTGCTATCGGCCAATCAAAAAGTTGAGCATATTCATTTTGTGGAAGAAGGTCTACTTTGTATTTACTGCATGCGCAACAACGGTAAAGAGTTCAACAAGACCTTCATTACCGAAAACATGTTTTATATGGATCTATACGCTCTTTCAGAAAAGCGCAAACGCATAATGAACGTCCAAGCCTTGGAAATAGAAAAGTACAGCGCCTACCTTACACTGATTTCAGAAAGGCAGTCGAATCAGACCTTGCTCTAGCCAACTTATATTCAGAATACTTAAATAAGCAATATTGGCTGCTAGAATACAGAGAAATGTCTTGACTGCTCATGAAAGCTAAAGAACGTTATCGATTGGTATTAAAACGTTTACCGAAGATAGAGAAGCGCATCCCTGCTTTTCATTTAGCCTCTTACCCATTTAGCCTCTTACCTAGGCTTAACAGAAAGCAGTTTATCGCGACTGAAAAAAGAATTGAGCGAGAAAAAACGAGACTAAGACCGTCTCCAAGCGTGATATTTCTCAACGTACTCCAATAGTTTTTCTGGAGCATTATTTCTCTTCCATTCACCTGCCACATATTTATTAGATTCAGCCAAAGTTGGATAGGTATGAATGGTTCCTAATATTTTGTTCAAGCCCAAACCATGCTTCATGGCCAATACAAACTCAGCCAGTAAATCACCGGCATGGGTACCCACGATGGTGACACCCAAGATCTTATCTTTACCGGGAGGCGTTAGCACTTTCACAAAACCATTAGCATCGCCGTCGGCAATCGCCCTATCAAGGTCATCAATGCCGTATACGGTGGTTTCATACTCTACGCCCTGTTCCAAGGCATCTTGCTCATTCAAGCCCACACGAGCTACCTCGGGATCGATAAAGGTAGTCCAAGGGATCACCGAGTAATCGGCCTTAAACATCTTAAAATCGCCAAACAACGCGTTTACAGCTGCGTACCAAGCTTGATGCGAAGCGGTATGAGTAAACTGATAAGGCCCAGCAACATCACCTGCTGCGTAAATATTAGGGTAAAGAGTTTGTAAATATTCGTTAGTCACTACGGTACGATCAGTATCAATCCCCAGCTCTTCCAAGCCGTAACCTGTTAGGCGCGCACTTCTACCCACAGCACATATTAGAGCATCAAATTCGATAGCCTTCTCTTGGCCCTCGTGTTCAACATATAGGCGTTTGCTTTCAGCAGAACGCTCGCAGCGCAGCGCTTTATGCTCACACAAGACCTGCACACCACTCGCCTCTAAGGAGGACTTAGCGAAATCAGATACTTCTTGATCCTCACGTATCATGATACGAGGCAACATTTCAACCTGCGTTACTTCAGAGCCCAAACGAGCAAAGCTTTGGGCTAGCTCACAACCAATCGGTCCACCGCCCAAAACAACTAAACGCTTAGGCGCCTCATCTTCCTCTGCAAAACGATCCCAAAGAGTGTCGCTGGTCAGATAGTCAACCTCGTCCAGACCAGGAATCGGAGGCACAAAGGGCTGAGCACCCGCTGCAATAACAATTGATCGAGCGGTCAAACGTTGAGTTTCGCCGTTATTTAATTTAATCTCGACCGTCCAAGGATCAACGATCTTGCCATAGCCTTCTAATACTTCTACACCCAAATCAGTGTAACGCTCGACGCTGTCATGGGGTTCGATAGCCTTGATTACCTCATGAATGCGCGCCATCACCGCTTTAAAGCTAAACTTTGGTTCTGAGCTTTCTAAACCATATTGTTCAGCTTCTCGAATTTGTTGGGCCAACTTTGCGCTCTTGATTAGAGCCTTGCTGGGTACGCAACCATAATTAAGACAATCACCACCCATCTTATGGGACTCGATTAACGTCACCCTAGCCTTAACCGCAGAAGCAATATAGGCACTCACTAAACCAGCAGCTCCACCACCAATAACGATTAAGTTACGATCAAAACTCTTGGGCTTGCTCCATTTTGCATAGACCTTTCGACCTTGTAGGAAGTTTGTAAACTTTTTAACCAAAAGTGGAAAAATACCGAGTAGCACAAAAGAACCCAATAAGGCAGGCGATAAAATACCGGACAGATCTTCAATTTGAGCAAGCTGTGTACCCGCATTTACATACACAACAGTACCAGCCAGCATTCCAACCTGACTGACTATGTAATAACGCCAAACAGAAATGGGAGTCAGCCCCATCAGGATATTAACTAAAAAGAATGGAAACGCGGGAACTAAACGAAGCGTGAACAAATAAAACGCGCCTTCTTTCTCAATACCCTCGTTAATACCTTTAAGGCTTTCGCCATACTTATTTTGAATACTATCTCGTAGCACGTAGCGAGAGGCTAAAAACGCTAAGGTCGCTCCGAGAGTTGAAGCAAAAGAAACAATCACCGTGCCTGCTAGCACCCCAAATAAAGCACCGGCGACTAGGGTCAGAATAGTTGCAGCACCCGGGATCGATAAGGCTGTTACTAGAACATAAACAAAAGAAAATACGGCAATAAACAATACCGGCCCGGCATTTTTCTGCTCTACTAAAGCGGCTTGCTGGCTCTTTACATATTCAAGAGTAAAGTAATTCTGCAAGTCAAAAGCAAAAAATGCCCCAACCAAAGCGACAACAGCAACCACTAACAATAATTTACTTTTCAAAACTCAGCCCTCGTCCAGACAATAGTATCGATATCGCTAACACAGACCTGTGCTAGCCTTAAAAGTTCATTTTCAATCAATCGCCAGCTAACTAGCGACTTTGATTCTCTATATAACCTAACAGAATTGACTCGAGCAACGAACCACCCTCTTCAACCACCTTATGGATATCGTCCATGGAAATGCTTTGCTCACTCAAACCTGCGGCCCAATTCACACTCAAACAAATACTGGCGTAATCAAGGCCTTTCTCACGTGCAAGCGCCACTTCTGGCATCAAAGTCATACCCACCAGATCACAACCGTCCTTCGCCAAGCGCCTTATTTCAGCGGCGCTCTCGAGCCTAGGACCTTGGGTACAGGCATAACAGCTATCTGTGCTAAAACCCGCGCTAGTCTGATCTAGCTTCAGCTCCAATGCAGCGGCAATCAGCTCCTGCCTTAAACTTTCACTAAATGGTTCGGTAAAATCGACAAAATCCAACGTTCCATCTGAGCCGTCATAGTAGGTGTGCTCTCGCCCATAACTATAGTCAATTACTTGATTGGGAATCGATATATGAGCAGGTTCTGCATAATCAGCGATACCACCGACCGCATTTAGCGCTACCACCTTATCGGCACCCAAGTTGGCAAGCGCGGCTATATTCGCTCTGTAATTTACCTTGTGGGGAGGAATCGACCCTGCCGAACCATGTCGATTAATAAAAGCGACCTTGAGCCCATGTAGCTTACCTATAGTCACCGTACTTGAAGGGTCACCATAAGTAGTTTCTACAAACACCTGCTCAAGATCGTCAAGATTCTCGAAAGAAGAAAAACTGGTTCCTCCAATCACAGCTAGATCAATCATTTAATTTTCCACTATCGATACATCGCTTCAAGCTATTAGCTTCTAAAGCTTAAGCGCATAAATCCCATCCAGGTTCCGCAAATAATTTTTATAATCCATTCCAAAGCCAAAGACATAGCGATCAGGGCACTCGAAACCAATATAATCGGAACTACCGATTTGTAGCTCCTCATCAATCTGCTTCTTAAGTAACACAGCGCTGACAACTTGCTGAGCACCTTCGTTACGACAAAATTCTTTGGCAGTTTCCAGACTGATCCCAGAATCAAGAATATCATCAAGCAGGACGACTGTACGACCTTTGAGATCCAACTGAGGCTTAGCAATCCAACGAATCTCATTGCCACTCAGATCACCTTGATAGCGAGTTAGATGCATATAATCCATCTGTAATGGAAAATCAAAATGACGAATAAGCTGAGCAGAAAACGGAAGACCTCCGTTAAGAATACAAATAAATACAGGGTTTTTATCAGCTAAGCTAACGCTCATCTCGTTAGCCATATGCTCTATTCTTTTAATAAGCTCTAGGCTAGAAATAACGCACTCAGCAGAGTCACGAACCTCGCGAAGCTCTTTTTTTAAATCGGGGTCCAATGAAATATTAGTCACTTGGGCCAGCCAAGCCCGCGTCTGCTCTAGCATCGCTTGATAAAACCTCGCCATTGATCATATGCAAAGTGCGCGTAGGGAATGCAATCTCTGCACCATTTGATTCAATAATTTCAGCTATTTTTAGTAACACGTCCTGTTTAACCTTATGGTAGTGGACCCAATTAACTGTTTTGGTGAAGGTATAAACAAAAAAGTCGAGAGAAGACGCCGAAAAGGAATCAAAATTAACAATTAAAGTTTGCGTGGTATCAATTTCTTCGTGATTTTTTAACATTTCTGTCACTTCACTAACAATAACATCCATACTAGCAATATCATCATAACGAATACCGACCGTTTCGTAGATTCTACGATGGGTCATACGTGAAGGATTTTCTACCGAGATGCTCGTAAACGCTGAATTAGGAACATATAAAGGCCTTTTATCAAACTTTCGTATCTTGGTGACGCGCCATCCAATCTCTTCCACCGTGCCTTCGATTTCTTGGTCAGGGGAGCGAATCCAATCACCAATTTTAAAGGGCTTATCGAGATAAATCATAAATGCGCCAAAGAAGTTAGCTAGCATTTCTTTTGCAGCAAAACCAATCGCAATACCGCCTACCCCACCAAACGCCAGTACACCAGAAATGCTGTAGCCCAAGGTCTGCATGATCACTAAGCCTGTAGTAATAATAATGGAAACCCTAGCCAATCGAGCAATCACAGCAACGCTAGTTTCATCGACCTCTTTTTTTGGGTTCTTCTGATTAATAAGATTTTTTTCTACGCCTTTACTAAAAGCAAACAAAAAATTACCGATTAAAACCAGAATAATAATTTGGCTAATTTCATCGACACGAGTAAAAAAGCCAGACTGTATCTCTTGTTCAACAAACTTAAGCACATAGCCAAAACCAACCACCCAGATCACCCTAGCCAAGGGTTTTCGTAGTGCTATGATTAGAGCATCATCCCAAGGCGTTGACGTTCTCGCGGAGCTGTGCTCGATTTTTAATAAGATAATGCGCGCAATATAATTCGCTAGCAGGGTAATAAAAATAACGATAAAGGCGGAGTATACCCATGCATTATCAACACCAAATGCTTTAATCCACTCGATCATTTGCTCCATCATATTTGTCTCAGCCTCTTAATAAGAAGTTATTGATCAAGTGCGTCTGCACTCATCCCCGCCACTAAGAAAGGGATAATATATTTATAAACCGTTATCACATTTGGTGGTTCAGAGATTGAACCCTGCGGTGCAATCTTTGCCAAAATCTCAAAGCCAGAAAGTGAAAACATAGCTGAACCCAATGCAAAGTGAATACGCCAAAAAAGCTCATCGTCGGGAACATTGGGACAGGCTTGGCGATAAAGAGCCATATAGCGAACGAAGACATCGCCATATTGTTCGCGAATAAACTTAAGTAGATGCCCTTCACCTTGGTTAAAAGCTAAACCAATTAAGCGAACGAAGGTTTGATCCTTAGTTTTCAAACGCTCACTTTTCATGGCGTAAACCGTATAGGCGAAAAGTTCTAAGAGCTCCTTTAGCTCAGGTGGGTTTTCGGTGGAGTCACCAAAGCGTTCTTTCAGCTGAGTATTGAGGTACTCACTAAAAGGGTCTAGAAACCTAGCAAACACCGCCTGAATCAGCTCTTTCTTGGACCCAAAGTGATAATTAACCGCTGCCAAATTAACACCTGCTCGACTGGTAATACTTCTAAGAGAAGTTTCCGAAAAGCCTTTGTCTGCAAAGAGCTCTTCTGCTGCATCTAAAATACTGCCTGCGGTTGAAAGGTTTTCCTGATCCATTATTGATTTCTTTGTCAGCTGATATCGGGAGGTATAAAGCGTTTAAAACGCTCATTTGAATCAGTATACCAGCTCTTTTTATAGGCACAAATGGCCTTCAAAGCCCTAAAATATGCGGACTTAATGTAAAGTATAAATAGGCCTATTTCTTCTTAGCTGTTGATTTTCGCTTTTTGGCAGCCGCTTTTTTCGCTTTCTTAAGTGGAGAAGTTTCGGACCATTTGCCGCCCTCATAATGGGCTTGCCAGCCGGTGGCCTTTTTATCGATCTCGCTCATCACGTACTGCTCTTTATTCTTACGGCTATATCGAACTTGAGTTGGGTTACCTTCTGGATCCTCGGTCGGCGCATCAGCAAGATACTTATATTTCTCATCTAACTGATCCTTAACTGTCACAAGCTCAGATACTAAAGGCGCACGAGTCTCTCGGTGTTTAGGAAACTGACTCGCTGCCAGGAAAATACCTGCTGCACCATCTCTTAGTACATAGTGATCATCAGTTTTCTCACAGGCAAGGTGAGGCATGTCGATAGGATCAACTTTTGGTGGCGCCACTTCTCCATTGCGTAATAGCTTACGAGTGTTTTTACAGGTTTCACTGGTACAGCCCATGTACTTACCAAAACGACCAGACTTAAGCTGCATGTCTTCGCCACACTTATCACACTCGATAACTGGGCCGTCGTAACCTTTTATCTTAAATTCGCCTGCTTCAACCTCAAAGCCATCACAATCAGGGTTGTTGCCACAAATATGTAGCTTACGTTTTTCGTCAATAAGATAGCTTTCCATCGCGGTGCCACATTTTTGACAGCGACGTTTTTGTCTTAGGCTCATTACTTCGGCAGCTTCTGCTTCTTCTTCGCTCTCGACATCAACAACTTCATCGCCAGAAATTAAGTTCAGAGTGCTTTTACAACGCTCTTTAGGCGGCAAACCATAACCAGAACATCCCAAAAAGACACCAGTGCTTCCGGTACGGATTTGCATTTCTCTTCCGCATTTTGGGCATTCAATGTCGGTAGAAGTGGGATCGTTGTGACGCATACCGCCTTCTTCATCGTTAGCTTTATCTAGTTGTTCAGTAAAGCCTTTATAAAAATCATCCAGCACATCGGTCCAAACCAACTCACCATCAGCAACTTTATCCAGAGTGGATTCCATATCGGCAGTAAAGCCGTAATCCATCAATTCTTTAAAACTTTCATCTAAGCGATCGGTTACGATATCGCCCATTTTCTCAGCAAAAAATCTACGA
This sequence comes from Pseudomonadales bacterium, assembly GCA_965223975.1. Taxonomy (GTDB): domain Bacteria; phylum Pseudomonadota; class Gammaproteobacteria; order Pseudomonadales; family JBECKS01; genus JBECKS01. The sequence goes on along the minus strand of OZ245031.1, from coordinate 2,919,803 downwards.
TTTTCAACGCGCACGTAACCACGATCTTGAATGGTGCCAATGATTGCCGCATAGGTAGATGGGCGACCAATACCTTTTGCCTCAAGCTCTTTAACTAAACTTGCTTCAGTGTATCGAGCAGTAGGCTTGGTGAAATGCTGACTGGGTTTTAACTTGAGCAAGTTGAGTTGATCGCCTTCTTTTACATCCGGTAGCACTGAATCTTCACCACCTTTTTTGGACATAGGCGGCTGCACTCGTGTATAGCCATCAAACACCAATACACGACCACGTGCTTTTAATTCGTAATCTGCGGCAGTAACCGTAAGACTGGTGCTCAAGTATTCTACCGGGGTCATCTGACAGGCAACGAATTGACGCCAAATTAATTCGTAAAGACGCTCAGCGTCTCTTTCCATATTGTTAAGCTGTGTACTCTTAACAGTCACACTCGAAGGACGAATCGCTTCGTGAGCCTCTTGAGCACCCTCTTTACTTCCGTAAACAATGGGTGACGCCGGCATATACTTTTTGCCAAACTCACTATCGATATAATCCCTTACCTGTGCGACCGCTTCTGCACTCAAGTTGGTTGAGTCAGTACGCATATAAGTGATGTAACCTGCCTCATAAAGACGCTGAGCCATCATCATGGTTTTCTTAACACCAAAGCCTAAACGCGTACTCGCTGCTTGTTGCAAAGTAGAAGTAATAAACGGCGCACCGGGTTTACTTTTTGTCGGACGGCTTTCGCGCTTACTAACGGTGTAGTCTGCTTTTTCCAACACTGCCAGGCTTTCATCGATCTCGGTGCGGCTGTTAGGTCTAAATTTTTTGCCGGCTTGTTTGCTAACTTCTAACGGCAATTGTTCTTTGTCTTTGGTTTCGCTTAGAGCCTCTAGCTCCCAGTACTCTTCAGGGATAAATGCGCGAATTTCACGTTCGCGCTCAACGATAAGTTTTACCGCTACCGATTGAACACGGCCAGCGGACAATCCACGAGCCACCTTCGCCCACAATAAAGGCGAAACCATAAATCCAACCACTCGATCTAAGAAACGACGAGCCTGTTGAGCATTCACTCGGCTTATGTCCAACTCACCTGGGTTTTTAAAGGCTTCTTCAATAGCGCCCTTAGTGATCTCGTTAAACACAACGCGCTTATATCGATCATCATCCCCTCCAATCACCTCACGCAAATGCCAGGCGATGGCCTCTCCTTCTCTATCTAAATCGGTTGCGAGATAAACAGTGTCGGAATCTTTAGCCAGTTTGACCAGTTCTTTGACCACCTTTTCTTTACTGGGCAGTACCTGATACTTAGCTTTCCAACCCTTGGCTGGGTCAATACCCATTCGGCTGATCAAAGCTTTTTTTGCTTTTTCTTTTTTATAAGCCGCTTTTTTTACTGGATCCATCTTTCGAGTAATAGCCGCTTGTCTAGCACGCTCCTTTGGATCAACCGCTTTGCCCGAACCACTGACCGGAAGATCGCGTACATGGCCTACACTCGATTTAACGATAAAGTCCTTACCAAGGTATTTGTTGATGGTTTTGGCCTTGGCTGGCGACTCGACTATGACTAAAGACTTACCCATTCGGAAAGAAACCCTTTTAACTGCTGCCCCTCGCCGAGGCTAACTCAGACTAAGGTGACTAAATTTGTATGATTTTTGAGCATTTTGTGATGAAAACAGGCGAGCAAAAGTCTTGCTTCTTATATATAGCTCAATCACATTGGCTCAGGAGGCGACATATATAAGTGCGAAGTGGGCCTGGGTCAAGAGCCTGATTGAAAATTTTTAACTTGACTAGCCATACGGGGCTATATGGAAATGCTCTGCAGCTCTTGTATGGCAAGGCCTTCAAAGCTCACATCTGCCAATGAACCTTTTTCGGGCCAGTAGAGTGAAAACATGCGCTCTCCTTCCCTATCTATAATTTCCAATGCCATTAAACCCTCAAACTCGGCGCTAAGTTGAGCAGCTAGCTCTTGAAGCTTTGAACTCTCGGCACTTTTCTCAAGACTGCCATTCAAAACTTCCACAAATCCAGCTTTTTCACCTTCTAAGAGCCCTAGAATTAGGTGGTTATTAGCCGCTTTTCCAGCCTTCCCTTGCCAATAATAGCGTACCAGTTGCCGTCTAGGGTCCTGAAAACCAAGATTCCGTCCTCGAGGGAACATGCTCAAAAAGCTGTCGAACTTGACAAACTTAGGCCTAAAACCAGCCTCTAAAGCCCTTGTGCGCATAGCCGCCAACTGTTTTTCATAGGGGGACGGAATTATCCAAGCAAAAGACCCTACTATAAGGGCGATGGATAAAAATATGATCAAATAGGCCATGTTTTCCTCTTAAGTAATGACTCTAGCGACGATAGGCTTTATAGAATAAGTACGGTACACTGCCGCTGCTTCCCATGGATATGAAGCCAGATGTGCTATTTTCACATGTTTGGGCCTTGGATTAAATCTGTCTAATTACAGATTTCAAGATCGCCCCTAAATGTTCGCTGTTGTTTTACTTAATAGTCTTATGGTTACTAAAGTGTTAGATCCCTTAAAATCGGCTTTTTCGACTGGACCGCGTGCCGCGATCAGTATCTTGGTGCTGGTTATTGCATGGGTTCTTCTAGGATATGTTTTTCGGGCTATTTCTGGCGAACACTCAAACCAAAATGAACTAATTTCTCTAACTCAGTCAAAACCACAGGTGTTGATCCAAGTAATTGAAGCCAGTAGATACGATAGAAAAATCACGCTTTTAGGAGAAACCCGCTATAGCCGGCGGGTCATACTCAATGCACTAAGCGAGGGTACCGTCAAACATGTTTCCCCCCATGAAGGCGTACGTTTAAGTAAGTCTTCAGTAATTCTAAAACTAGATGAACGCGAAGCAAGGGCTCAATTCAATCACGCCAAAGCTCTAGAAGAACAACGCCAACTCGAATATGACGGCGCGCAAAAACTTTTTAAAGAAGAGCTAATTTCTGCCGCCAAATTGGCAGAAGCACGTTCTAACTTCGAAAGCGCAAAAGCTAAACGCATTCAAAATGAAATCGAACTGGAAAACACTGATGTCAGCCTACCCTTTGACGGCATCCTTCAAAAAATATTAGTTGAAGAAGGTGACTATGTTAGAGAGGGGCAAGAACTTGCCGAAGTTTTAGATTTCTCGCCCTTCATAATCAAAGGTCAAGTATCAGAAAAAGACGCAGTGTTTATACAACAAGGCCAGAAAGCTGAAGCTAGCTTGATTGATGGTAGTACCTACCATGGGAAAATTTCATACAAATCAAAACAAGCCGACTCAAGCTCGCGCTCTTTTGACGTAGAATTGCTTGTTGAAAATAAAGAACATGCGAGCATTCTTTCAGGAGTATCCTCTACTATCAGCGTTTCGGTGAAACACGAAAAAGCACATAAGCTTCCCTCCTCTATTCTAGAAATTGATAAACAGGGTCAATTTGGCGTCAAGCTCATTAACGAAGATAATGCGGTTTCCTTTCAAAATATCCAGGTACTAAAATCTGACGAAGATGGCGTATGGATCGATGGTTTACCAGATGTTGCTAGAGTTATTGTGAGAGGCCAAGGCTTTGTAAAACAAGGAGATATCATTGAACCTGTATTTGCGCAAGCAAATACTGAAGCCAAATCAAAGCCCAGCCCAGAAACGAATGCTCAATTGAGTAATCCTTAATACGCCATATCGGCAATGGATTAGAAAGCACCGTGATTCAACTAATATACAGCGCTTTAACACACAGCCGAACAGTGCTAATGCTAGCGGCTCTGGTATTGATTAGCGGCCTGGTCTCTTACCTCACTATCGCCCGAGAATCTTCGCCGAACGTTACTGTTCCCTATGTTAACGTGTCTATCCACCACGATGGCATTTCTCCCGAAGATGCCGACCGACTTCTAGTAAGCCCAATATACAAACAGATCAAATCCCTTGAAGGACTAAAAGAAGTTAAATCAGTTGGCACCTCAGGACGCGCGTATCTCAACTTAGAGTTCGAACAAAGTGTAGACATTGATCAAGTCATGATCGAAGTCAGAGAGAAAATAGACATCGCGAAATCAGAGTTACCCTCTGATAGCGACGAGCCCCACGCAAGTGAATACAACATCGCATTACGCCCTATTATTTCCCTAGCACTTGCGGGCGACGGGATCAACGAGCGTGTTTTATTTTCAATCGCAGAAAAGTCCAAAGATGCTTTAGAAGCAATTCCCGGCTTATTGGAAGCCGATATAAAAGGCAAACGAGAAGACTTAGTTGAGATACTCGTCGACCCTCATTTATTAGAAAGCTACAACATAAGCCAAAGCAGTTTAATTAACCTCGTAGCACGTAATAATAGACTGGTTGCTGCAGGTTCACTTAACACAGACCATGGCCGCTTTGCGGTAAAAGTTCCGGGTCTATTTGAAAATATTGATGACATACTCAACCTGCCAGTTAAACAAACAGAAAAGCATGTAGTTACACTTAAAGACATCGCGACAGTTCACCGTACTTACAAGGAAGCAAATAGCTACGTGAGACTTAACGGCAACCCCATGGTATCACTTGATATCAGTAAGCGAGTGGGTGCAAACATTATTAACATCACCGATCAGCTTAAACTTGGTGTCAACGAAGCAAAAAAGCTCTGGCCAGAAGGCTTGGATGCCCTTTACCTACAGGATGAATCGCTACGAATCAGAACCTATTTGAGCGACCTAGAAAACAGTGTGATTTTTTCTACCGTATTGGTCATGATTGTTATCATTGCAAGTTTGGGTATTAAAAATGGATTTATGGTAGGCCTTGCTATACCTGGGTCTTTTTTAATAGGCATTCTTTGCCTTTCGCTTTTTGGGATGACCTTAAACATGGTGGTTCTTTTTTCTCTCATTCTCGCGGTTGGAATGTTAGTTGACGCCAGCATTGTGGTAATCGAATACGCGGATAGAAAAATAAAAGAAGGATCATCAAGGCGCGAAGCCTTTGCAGAAGCCTCAATCAGAATGGCATGGCCGATAGCTGCCTCCACAGCCACCACCCTTGCAGTATTTGCCCCCCTACTATTCTGGCCAGGCATTATGGGGCAATTCATGGGCTATTTACCTATAACTTTAATTTTTACCCTTAGTGCATCCTTTGTGATGGCCATGATTCTTATTCCTACACTTGGATCGATAGGCGAGAAAAAAATGCTCTCCCTAAGTGCTAGAGAAATTATGGAACGACCTATTCTCGACGAGGGAGCTGCAAGCAAACTCGACACACTCTCCCTTGCCTACCAGAAAAAATTACGCACTGCCTTACAGCATCCTAAAAAGATATTACTTGCGTCCATCGCTTTATTGATAGGAAGTTTTGTTCTTTATAGCATTGGTGGAAATGGCATCACCTTTTTCCCTGATACTGAAGCAGAATTCGCCACGGTTCACATCAAAGCACGTGGGGAAATGTCACTAAACGAAAAGGACAAAATCGTTGCTCAAGTAGAAGAAAGAATCCTAGATACTCAGGGAATCGACACCTTCTACACCACAGTCTATAACCACGCCCCTAGACAAGCCGCAGCGGATACCATCGGCCTTATTCGACTAGAGTTGTCTGATTGGAAAACGCGCCCAAAAGCAAACGTTATATTTGAACAAATGCGCACTCAGGTAAAAAACATTGCCGGTGTCGTTATCGAAGTTCGCGAAGATGAACGAGGCCCAGCTGCCGGTCGAGATATCGAACTTGAGTTATCAGCCAACAATTACCAAACCCTAGTCGAAGAAATAGAAAAAGCCTTGTTCGTGATGCGCGGCATCGAAGGCGTTGTAGACGTCCAGGATTCTAGGCCACCTCCAGGTTTTGAATGGCGCTTAAAGGTAGATCGAGAAAAAGCCTCTCAATTTGGAGTCGATCTTAGTCACGTGGGTGACACTATTAAATTGGTGACTAACGGATTAAAGCTTGGCGCTTACCGCCCTGATGATGCTGAAGATGAAGTCGATATCAGCATACGCTATCCTGCTAGCAGCCGCACAATTGATCAATTCGACAACTTAAAAATCACCATGGGCGATCGTTTGGTACCCATTAGTAGCTTCGTAGAGCAAAGTGTCGCACCAAAGCTATCTAGCGTTAATCGAACCGAGGGGCGCTATGCACTAAGCATTGAGGCCGATGCAGCAGAAGGCTATCTTCCTAACAACCTTATAAAGGTCAGCCAGCAAAAACTACGCGAATCTTTAAACGAAGATACAGTCATTAGCTTTAAAGGAAACAAAGAAGCCCAGAATGAATCACAAAGCTTCTTAATGAAAGCTTTTGGTGTCGCCCTTTTCGCTATGGCGATTATTTTGGTAACTCAATTCAATAGCTTCTACCAAGCCTTTCTGATTCTGACAGCCGTTATTTTCTCAATTAACGGCGTCCTTTTCGGTCTATTACTTAGAGGGGAACCTTTCAGCATAGTAATGAGTGGCGTAGGCATTATCTCTCTGGCCGGTATTATCGTGAATAACAATATCGTATTAATTGATACCTATAACTTAATGCGAAAGCAAGGCCTTGATGCTTTCGAAGCAGCCCTGAACGCAGGCGCTCAACGTTTCCGGCCTATTCTATTGACAACTGTTACAACTATTTTAGGTCTTTTACCAATGGTATTTCAGTTTAATATAAAGCTCTTAGCTCAAGAATTAGAGTTTGGAGCACCCTCGGGACAAACCTGGACTCAACTATCAACGGCTATTGCTGCTGGCTTAGCCTTTGCCACTCCTCTCACACTCTTCCTAACCCCCTGTCTACTACTGCTTGGAGAAAAAGATAAAGGAGAAAGTGTGGATAAAAAAACTCAGAGCGACTTAGAACAAACGGCCAACAGTTAAATAGGGAACCCTGGCCTTAAGCTGCTATCTTAAGTAACATCGCCTTAGAAGGAACCTTTATCAAAGCCCTGGAACATTGCCCAAGACCAGAGCCCAAGAACAGAGCCCAAGAACAGAGCCCAAGAACAGAGCCCAAACGTTTTAAACTTTTTAACATGAATGTAACTCGTATTAAAATCGCCATGATAGGCTCGATAATATTTTTATTGGGAATAACGCTTGCTCCTCCCACCCTCTTCGCAAGCCAGTTTTTTCCGGAAAACTCTAAACTCATCGAACAACGAAGTTTCTATAAAGATCTAATTGAAAACAAAGACTATGGTGAAATAGATCCAAGTAAGTATCAAGAGCAACTAGCTGACTACCCCCTAGTGCCCTATCTCGAATATCGTTATTTGCTCAACAACCTTGGTGAAATAAACAAAGATCAATTTAGCACTTTCTTTGAGCAACATTCCGATTTAGCGGGAAGTAGTTATCTTCGCCGGCAGCTATTAAGTTATTTAGGCAAAAACAAACAGTGGCAAGACTTTGACGAGTTTTATTCTTCGGCCAACACCGACGAAAACAATAAATGGAATACTGAAATCAGTTGTTATCGAATCCAAAGCCAACTTGCGCAAATAAAAACCAAACCCGATACAAAACAGAACAGCTTAACCACTGATTTACAAGACAAGATTAAATCTCTCTACCTTCAAGGCCGTTCACTTCCAGACGCTTGCGATCCTTTATTCAAAACTTACGAGATACAAGGATTTTTGAACGACTCAATCAAATTACAGCGTATGTCACTCGCCATTAAAAACAAGAAAAAAAGCCTTGCAAAATTTATTGGAAAATCGCTCAAAGACAGAAGTCCCTATGAACTCTGGCAAAACCTCTACAAAAATCCCCGATTTTTGGAAGACCTAAACTATCCAATAGAAGATACTGAGTTTAATCGTCTGATAATCACTGAAAGCCTAGGAAAGTTACTTAAAAAAGACGCACCGCTAACTATGACTCTTTGGAAGGAGCAGCAAAAAAGGTTCAAATTTACCAGCGATGAAAAACGACGATTCGAGCTTAGCTCAGCGACTTATCTTTACTTAAGAGATTCAGAGCATTTTTATCCCTGGTCTGAACTAGCCAGTGAGTCTTATCAAGACCAAGACCTTAACTTGAAGAGATTGGTGAATACCATCAAGGACCGGGATTGGAATCGCTTATTACAAATCTACAAGCAACTGAGCGATAAAGAAAAACAGGAAAGCATCTGGAAATACTGGTATGCGAGAGCATATATGGAACGTGACCATACTCAAGACATCCATCCGGAAGCCTATCGGGTGTTAGAGGCACTTAGTTCCAAGCGAGAATACTATGGCTTTCTGGCTAGCCTACACCTAGACCAAGCCCCCTTCATAGGAAAGCGCAACCTGCCTATTAATGAAGAAGCGCTAAAAAATTTGGCCGAAAAACCTCGCATCATGCGAGCCCACGAGTTTTATTTGCTCGGTGACCGAATAAACGCTTCCCGCGAATGGTGGGCTGAAATTAAGAGCTTTAACCCCGAACAACGCGGAGAAGCTGCTCAACTCGCGGCACAATGGGGCTGGCTGGAGCAATCAATCGCAAGTGCCGCAAGGTCTAACCAATTCAACAACATTAGCCTACGCTTTCCTAAAGGTTTCTCTGAGCTAGTGAAATATTACGCAACACAATACTCTATTCCCAATGAGTGGGTATTTGCTGTTATTCGTCAAGAAAGTGCCTATGGAGTAGAAGCCGAGTCTGCTGTAGGTGCTCTTGGCCTGATGCAAATTATGCCTGCAACAGGTGCAAATTTGGCCCGGGAAAACAATCTAAAACAGTTTAAAACTAAACAGCTTTTAGATCCTAAGACCAATATTTCATTAGGTACCTATTACTTGGCTCAACTACGCGAAAAGTACGATGGCAACATGCTACTGGCCTCCGCAGCTTATAATGCAGGTCCATCAAAGGTAAACCGTTGGAAAAAACAAAACACAGAGCTGCCTCTAGTGATGTGGATTGAAACCATCCCTTACAAGGAAACCAGAAACTACGTTAAGAATATTCTGACTTATCAACTTATCTATCAGAGCGAACTGGGCAGGGAATTCAATCCTAAGCGGCTTTTTTTACCAGTGAATCAGGATTAAATTACAGTTAAACAACAAGCACCGCGACAAGCAAAAGTGCCAAAATCCATTTAGCAACTTTTTCATAAAAAGGAATGCGCTCAATAATGTGTTCGACTTTTGCACCTTCTTGCTCGATTTCTTTTACAGCTGATTTGGCTTTTGCCGCATCCAACTCTACCCTTTGAACAATAGCTTGGACCTTTTGCTCATCCTTAGAAAGTTCAGCCTCAATAGTCTGAATCGCTGATTTGATTTTAGCTTCCTCGGAGCGAATACCCTGAAGCACCTTAGCAGCCTCTTTGTCCACATCCTTTTCTGCCCTTTGTGTCAAAGCTTCGACTTTAAGCTCCAGAGACTGAAGATCTTGCTTGATGCCACCGAGTTCCTTTTGCACGATGGATCGAATAAGGGCTTCATCGGCATTGATAGCATTATCAACTTTAGCTTCTAACTCAGACTCCAAGCCTACTGCATAAACGTGTACACCAAAGCTAGAAGCCATCAGAAAGCTCGCCGCCATTAGTACTCGGACAAGCTTTCCCATTTTATTCATCCTTAAAGCTTACGACCTTTAGTCGCAGCGATCTTTAAGCGCAGAGCGTTGAGCTTAATAAAGCCTTCTGCATCTTTCTGATCATAGCTGCCAGCATCATCTTCAAAAGTAGCGATATTGGCGTCAAACAAACTATCGTTCGACGAGTCTCGACCAGAAACAATCACATTACCCTTGTAAAGCTTCAATCTGACAGAACCATTTACATTTTCTTGGCTTTGATCAATCAAAGCTTGCAAAGCTAAACGCTCTGGCGCCCACCAAAAGCCATTATATATAAGATGCGCATAACGAGGCATAAGCTCATCTTTAAGGTGAGCAAGCTCTCTGTCCAAAGTAATAGATTCAATCGCTCGGTGAGCCTTAAGCATAATGGTACCACCCGGTGTTTCGTAGCAGCCACGGCTTTTCATACCGACAAATCGGTTTTCCACGATGTCTGATCGACCTATACCATTCTCTCCACCGATTTTATTTAACGTTCTAAGTACTTCGGCTGGGCTCATAGTCTTGCCATCGATACTCACGATATCACCCTTTTCGAAACCTAGCTCTATATAACGAGGTTCATCAGGCGCTTGTTCGGGAGACACCGTCCAAAGCCACATATCACTTTCAGCCTCCTGCCAAGGATCCTCAAGTAGATCACCTTCATAAGAGATATGAAGCAAGTTAGCATCCATTGAATAAGGCGATTTAGTACCGCGCTTTTTCTCAATGGCAATGTTATGTTTTTCAGCAAAGTCCAACAGACTTTGACGAGAATTAAGATCCCACTCTCTCCACGGAGCAATCACTTGGATTCCCGGGCTTAATGCATAGGCACCTAGTTCAAAACGTACCTGATCATTACCCTTTCCTGTCGCACCGTGCGAAATGGCGTCTGCTCCAGTCTCTTTGGCAATATCAACCAAGCGTTTAGCAATCAATGGGCGAGCAATTGATGTTCCAAGCAGGTATTCGCCTTCATAAATGGTGTTCGCTCTAAACATGGGATAAACGTAATTTGCGACAAAGTCTTCTTGAAGATCTTCAATGTAAATCTCCTTAACACCCATCGCTTCAGCTTTAGCTCGAGCAGGCTCGACCTCTTCACCTTGGCCAATATCTGCGGTAAAAGTCACCACCTCGCATTGATAGCGTTCTTGAAGCCACTTAACGATAACCGAGGTATCCAAACCTCCAGAATAAGCAAGTACGACTTTATTGATTGCAGACATGGCTAAAATTTCTCCAAAAGTACAAAAAATGGGCGGCCATTCTACCAGTATTTTACCCTTCTCTCATCTGCTTCCTTCCCTATAAGCGCTAATTTCAGTAGCATAGCGACTAGTTTTCCCTCTGATCTAACACACAACCCTTATACCCCCTTATAAACAATGACCAGCTTACGAATTCGCCAGCCAGATGACTGGCACATCCACCTCCGAGATGGAGCTGCTTTAAAAGAAACCGCTGACAGTGTTAGTCGCTATTTCGCCCGCGCCATTGTCATGCCGAACCTTAAGCCACCCGTATCTACCGCGGAGCAAGCAATAGCTTATCGAGATAGAATTCTCGCTGCTGTGCCCAAGGGAAGAAACTTCGATCCACTTATGACACTGTACCTTACGGAAACCACTAGTGTAGAGGATATCAAGCAGGCAGCAGCAAGCCCGTATATTCATGCGGCCAAGCTCTATCCTGCAGGGGCAACGACTAATTCCGATGCAGGTGTAAGGGATGTCCAAAACATATTACCCATTATCGAAGCGATGGAAGAGCACCAACTGCCCTTGCTTATTCATGGTGAGGTTACCGACGATCACATTGATATTTTTGATCGAGAAAAACGCTTTATCGATGAGGTCTTTAGCGGTCTTGTAGAAAACTACCCCAGGCTAAAAATCGTTTTTGAACATATCACCACTGCAGACGCTGTAGAATTTGTTATGCAGGCACCAGATAACGTGGCAGCCACCATCACTGCTCATCATCTACTCTACAATCGCAACGATATGCTCAGTGGAGGCATTCGCCCCCATTTCTATTGCTTGCCTATTCTTAAAAGAAACACCCATCAGCAGGCCCTGATCGATGCTGCGACTAGCGGTAACGCTAAATTCTTTTTGGGTACTGATAGTGCTCCCCACCCAAAACGCCAAAAAGAAAGCGATTGCGGATGTGCTGGCCTTTATTCCGCACCAGCTGCGATAGAGCTTTATGCACAAGCCTTTGAAGACGCTCAAGCACTGGATAAATTAGAAAACTTCGCCAGTGTTTTTGGGCCCGAATTTTATGGCAAAGCCCTGAATGAAAAATATCTTGTTCTCCACAAAAAAAGCTGGACCATGCCAGAGCACTATCAGCTGGGCGAAGAACAAGTCATCCCAATTCAGGCCGGGATGGATATACCCTGGACCGCTCAACTAGAAGATTAACAATTCAAGGCAAGGTCATGAGTACAGAACATCCAATGTCTAAGCGCTTTCGAGGCTTTCTGCCCGTTGTCATCGATATTGAGACTGCAGGCTTTAATCCTTATAGCGACGCAATTTTAGAGATTGCTGCCTCCGTCATTAGCATGGATGAAAGCGGAACGTTCGTCGCCAAAATGCCCCTCTTTTTTGAGGTAAGCCCTTTTGAGGGAGCTAACCTTGAAAAAGCGGCGCTAGACTTTACCGGTATTGACCCCTTTGATCCTGATAGAAATTCAGTAACCGAGAAAGAAGCCTTTCAGGAAATTTTTGCACACGTTCGAAGTGCAATTAAAGCTCATGATTGCACCAGAGCGGTATTAGTCGGTCACAACGCAGCCTTTGATCAATCTTTCGTTAACGCTGCTGTGAGTAGATTAGATATAAAGCGACCGCCCTTTCACCCATTTACATCCTTCGACACAGCCACACTAGCTGGCTTAGCGTGTGGTCAAACGGTTTTAGCACGGGCATGTGAGACGGTTGGAATTAACTTTGATGAAAAAAATGCACATTCGGCTTTATACGACACAAAGAAAACTGCAGAGCTATTTTGTGCGATCTGCAATTCAACATCCATGATGAATGCTCCGACCTGATTAGGCCAACTCAGTATTTAGCAGCACGAATACGTAAACCACATAAGTCATCAGCAGAACCAATCCTTTCAAGCGGCCCACCTTAGCTTTACCCCAGGGTATAAACACAAACAGCGCCATCATCACAGATAAAACCGCCATAGCAAAAAAGTCACGCGTAAAAATTTCATCTTGAACGATGCTCGCACTAATAAGGCCAGGCAATGGTAAAACAGCCAGAAGGTTCAAAATATTGGATCCCAGAATATTGCCAATAGCTAAATCATGATGATTTTTTAATGCACTGCTCAAACTGGCCGCTAATTCTGGCAAGCTAGTACCAATTGCTACAATAGTTAATCCAATCAGCAGCTCATCAACACCAAAACCTTCTGCTACCTCAACAGCACCCCAAACCAACAAGCGAGAGCTTAAAAGTAAAAAAACTAAACCAACAAAAAAATCTCGCCAGGCATCAAAGGCCTTCGCCTGTTCAGCTTGCTGAGCATGCTCCCCCTCTTCGATAAGCTCTGCTAGCAGCACCGGATCCTTCACCTTACTGCGATAGCGCACCACCAAGAACACGATGATCACCAAAGCTGAAAACAACAAAATCGTATCGGTCATATTTAATTCACGATCAACTAGCACCCAGGCTACCAAAGCGCAAACAACCAAATAGATAGGCAAATCCTGTTTGGCACTCAAGGGATGAACCGGAACCGAAACTACGAGTGCTGTAATTCCCAGCACCAAGCCAATGTTAGCAATATTTGAACCCAGGGCATTACCAACAGCCAATTCAGGAGCCCCTTGAAAAGAAGCAATACTAGACACCAATATTTCAGGCGCGGAAGTGCCAAAAGCAACAACAGTCAAACCCACCATTAACTTGGTGACGCCAAAATTCTCAGCAATTTGCGCCGCCCCCTCCACAAATCTGTCGGCGGACCAGACAAGTACCACTAAACCAACAATTATCGCCGAACAAGCCAAAAACATCTTTATAAACCCTGCGTCATAAACACTGTAAATAGACTCTGTAATAAAAACTATCACAGGCCCTTCTAAATTCTATCGAGGAAGCTTTCAAAAGAAACTGATCGAAGTTTACCCCTAAAGCACTATAAAACCTAGAATCAAACCCTAGACCGTTCAAGCGCATCGTTGCCTAAAGGCCCTCAAGCTCCTATACTCGCGATTAAAATTTAGGCTAAACAAACTATTGGATTGAGCCTAAATCTAGCTAACAACCCTCAGTTCGGATACCAATAGAATGAACACTTACCTCCACCTCCTAAAAATAAATGCCCTTATTTTATTCAGTATGCTTGGGCTTAGCTTTTGTGCAAACCAAGCCGTTCCGGTTAAAGAAACAAGCCTTATGATCGTAAACACCGGTACTTACCCTATGCTGAGTCCCGAAGTGTGTTATTACAATGAAACCGACCCAAATCAATGCGAGCCTATTAACAGAGAAATAAAAAATATCGCGGCCGGTACTGGTCAAGAGTTTACAATTAGAGCCGAACAGCGAGTTAGATTAGTACTACCATTCGACCATATTCAGCGCTCCCGTGGTGTGACATACCGTCCCAACTGCCATATTTTAATAGACTGGGTGCCTTCTCAAAGCAAACACTATGTTGCAAGTGGTCAAATAACAGCAAACTTAACACGTCCTGAAAACGGTTTTAATTGCGCTTCAGCGATTCACGAAACAGGAGTAGATGGCAGTAACAAACAGGCTTTAAAAGAGCATGCGCTCACCAATATTCGATATCGAGTCCCACGCCGAGGAGAAAAGCCCGCTAACTATGTCGATAACTACAATTGGGAAAACCAATAAAAAATTATATCGTCAAATCAATAGTTACTTTCCATCAATCTAATTAGTTTAGCATTCTTGTATTATGAATTTAGGCGATCAAGTTTTAGCGGTTAATAATGACCTACCCATCAAGACCGATAGAGCCATTCACAGTGGTAAAGTTCGATCGGTATATTGGTTAAGTGCTCAAGAAAGCAAAAGGCTTATTAAACAAAAAAACTATCCTCTACATCATGATACCCCCTTAGCTATCATGGTCATTAGTGATCGAATTTCTGCCTACGAATGTATTTGGCGCGGTGAAGGCGGGCTAAAAGGTATACCTGGCAAAGGGGCCGCTCTAAACGCTGTATCAAATCATTGGTTCCAGCTATTCAAAGAAAACAGTCTTGCTGATAGTCATATTGTCGATATCCCACACCCTTTCGTATGGATTGTACAAAAGGCTGAACCCATAATGATTGAGGCAATCGCTAGGCAATATATTACTGGCTCAATGTGGCGCGCCTACTATAAAGGTGAACGAGAATTTTGCGGGATATCCATTCCTGACAATCTTGAACAGGATCAAAAGTTAAGCGAGATACTTATTACCCCCTCCACCAAAGGTGTGCTAAGAGGCTTACCTGGTGTTGCCGAAATCGATGACGTGAATGTGTCACGCAAAAACATTGAAGACTCATTTAGCGAATTTAACTTTAAAAACCCAACGGATATAGACCTTTACGAGCGACTATTAAAAGAAGGCTTTGCTACCATTAGTGACGCACTCAAAAATATAGACCAGATCTTTGTTGATACCAAATTCGAATTTGGCTACGTCAAAGATCTCAATGGTAAAGACAAATTAATTTATATGGACGAAGTTGGAACGCCTGATTCATCTCGCATATGGGACGGACCTAGCTATCGTAAAGGAAAAGTGATCGAAAAGTCTAAAGAGCAGTTTAGACAGGCTTTATTAAATTACTTCCCTGATCCCGATATTCTTACCAATAAGGACCGCATGAAAGAGCGAGCGAAATTAGCCGAAGATAATGAGCTTCCCGAGCATATTTTCCAAGAAACATCTCAGACCTATTTAGATATTGCTGAAAAGATAACAGGGACAAGCATCCAGCTCTCCGAGAATCCTAAAGCAGATATCATTGACGTCCTCAATGATCGCTACGGCCTTATCTCTTAAAGAATTAATAAACCCCTACTTTTTAAAAAGAGCACTCTCTTTATAGTTTTTCTTAGGAAAGTGGACGTGGACATTTCCAACCTTGTGGTGACTGCGCTCCACCACCCAACGATTATCATCATCAAAACGTAGATATCCTTCGGTCTGACTGTGTCTATAGTCAGCTGGACCGATAGATACTATCTTGTCGCTATTGAGGCTGAGCTTTAAGGGCCTCGGCTCATTAGCCTTTGCTTCGGCCAAAGCCTCTTTAGCACTCATTTCTAGACCGCGGACCTCTCCTAAGCTCTGAAGCCTTTCCATCCAAGCACATACCTTTGGAAAATCTCTGATAAAACCACACTCACCTACATCCTTTACAAACCAAAGACTATGGTAAGCCGCAAAGTCAGCTATACAAGGTTTGGGGCCAAATAAAAAGTCTTGCTCTATTCTCTGCTCCATATCTTGTAGGTGCTCCAGCAATATGCCCCTTGCCCGTCCCGGCTTAATCATATTACTAGTGGTGGCTGTTCGCCCCATATTAACCCGATCGATCAAAAACTTTGCCAGATCCCACAGGCTCATTTGCTTAAGCACTTTCTTTCTTAGTTTTGAGCTACCCGCACCTAACACGCCTGCAAAGAATATTTTTCCCTCTACATGCTCAACAAAATCTTTCACCTCTTGAGATGCCTGATAAAGATCCAACTCCGGCTTTCCGCTTAACTCAGCGATTTCAGCAGCGATAATATTGGAATCGCAAAATATATCCGCACCTATCTGTGCAACAGGTATTCTTTTATATCCGCCTGTTAACACTTCAAGCTCTTTCCTAGGAGGCGCCTCTTTGTGAATAACAGAAGCCCAGCCTAATTCCGAATAAGCTAACATGGCTCTTAATTTTTCTGAATAAGGTGAAAAGGCATAATGATGTAAAATAATATCGCTCATAGTATTTCCCTAAATATTTTTTTAAAACTCAGCGAGTAGCTTAGACAGGTAACGCGTAATATTGCTTTTTAATAGATTGGTAACGATCCAGTTCTTCCTGGGCTTTCTGGTCACTCCATTCTTGACTCTCTTTTAAAAACCCCAAAACCTTCTTGGCTAGACTAGCTTCATTATCCAATAAACCCAGGCGTGTACGCCTAAATAGCAAGTCATCTAAGTGTTCGACTTGCTCCTTATCAATCGCCCAGCGGCAATCGGCGATACTGAATTTATAATTGTCTATTTCTTCGTATTCATCTACTGGATAAGCGGCTAAGAAAAAATCCAAATCTTGCCCATAACGACCTAACAAAACCTTTGCAAAGTCTGGACTGATGCCCGGCACATCAATACCTAAGCTTGTTTTTTGTTCATCAAACAAGCTATCGAATGCACCCGTATGCCCTGATCCAGTTAAAGCTTGTACCTTCGCTAGCACTTCATCGGCAATCACTCTCCATATCGTGAGCTTTCCACCACTTACAGAAATCAGGTTATTATGTTCCCAGATAGAATGCCCTCTTTTCTCTTTTGATGGATCAACTCCAGTACCACTACTAATAACTGGCCTAACGCCACAAAAGCTAGATACGATATCATTTCTATCACATTCACTTTCAGGAAAAAACTCGTTCACCACTTGCAACAAATACTCGACTTCTTGATCAGTAATCACTGCTTCAATGTCCAAATTTTCTGGGTAATCCAAATCTGTTGTACCTAATAAAATACGCCCATACCAGGGAAACATAAAAATTGGCCGACCATCTTTTGGGTGAATTAAGGTCAAAGCATCATTCAACGAAAACTTGTCCGCCTTTAGCACCAAATGGCTACCTCTTAGGGGGCGAACTTTCTTCTCTAATTTTCCTTTCTGACCTTGGACGGCGCTAAGCATTAAATTATCAGCCCAAGCACCTGTCGCATTTACAACCACCTTCGCAGTGATCTTTGTTTTTTTACCGGATTTTTGATCCAACAAGGTGACGGTTTCGATCTTTTTATCAGCCTCGTCACTCCAAGATAAACTATCAGCCTTAACATAATTCAAGGCACAGCCCGAATAAGACTTACCTTCTTGAATCACCCTCATCACCAAGCGAGAATCATCAGTTATCGCATCGGAGTAGCTAACAGCACCCTTAGTATGAGCTTCTGCTATACCTGGTACGCGTATGGCTAAATCATCATTTTTAATAAAACGACAATCACTCACACCCGCAAGCAGATCATAAACTTTTAAAAGAACTGTCAAAGCAAAACGACCCGGAAAACGTCCCTTGCGCATTGGAAAAACAAAGTGGCTTCTATCGACAAGACCAGGGACCTCTTTCAGCATTTGTTCTCTCTCATGCAAAGCCTCTTTAGTCAGCTGAATATCACCCTGCGCTATATAGCGAAAACCACCATGTACCATCTTCGAAGAGCGACTCGATGTACCCCAAGCGTAGTCTTGCTGCTCAACCAACAATACCTTGTACCCCGCTTTAGCAGCCTGCCGAAAAATACCGGCACCGGTGATTCCGCCACCAACTACCAGTAAGTCCCACTCCTGCTCTCCAAGACTATTCCATAGGGCTTGTCTTTGTTTTGGACCGGTTTGAATCTGGGCGTTATTGCTCACAATTTCCTCTTTAAGATCTAAAAAATTAACTCGGGAGACGAGACTACGTCAAACAAAACATCACACAGCTGCTTTAATTCAACCTCAGAAATAATATATGGAGGCATCATATAAACTAACTTGCCAAAGGGTCTAAACCAAACTCCTCGATCGACGAAAGCCTGTTGGATTTTATTCATATCCACAGCTTGCTTTAGTTCAACTACACCTATCGCTCCAAGCACCCTTACATCATCAACATGCTCAATATCTTTGCAGCGCGCTAATTCTAATCCTAACTGTGTTTCAATTTCTTTAACGCTAGACAAGCAATCATTCTTTATCAGCAGATCTAGACTTGCACAGGCCAAAGCACAGGATACTGGATTTGCCATAAAAGTTGGGCCATGCATCATCAAACCAGAACCATCACCAGATACCGTTAGCGCCACCTTATCTGTAGCCAAACAAGCAGCCAAAGATAGATACCCACCTGTAAGAGCCTTACCAACACACATGATATCCGGCTCTATCCCCGCATGTTCACAAGCAAACATTTTGCCAGTGCGGCCAAAACCAGTCGCGATCTCATCCAGTATTAACAAGACATCAAACTCATCACAAAGCGCTCGCACTCTCGCCAGGTATTGAGGGGAATAAAAATACATTCCACCCGCCCCCTGTACAATTGGCTCTAATATAACGGCTGCTATATTCTCATGATTTTGCTCAAGCAACTCAATGAATTTATAAATATGGCTTTCTTCAAGGTCATCATTAAACTTACACTCGGGCCGTGGTGCAAATATTTGCTCAGGCAAAATACCGGTGAACATTTCATGCATGCCTCCCTCCGGATCACACACTGACATGCAGCCAGTGGTATCACCATGATAGGCTCCCTTCAGAGTTAGAAACTTGTTTTTGGAAGGTTTAGACAGAGCGAACCAATACTGAGTCGCCATTTTTAATGCAACTTCGACCGAAACAGACCCAGAATCTGCTATAAAAACACGTGTTAATGAATCAGGACTTAAATTTACAAGGCGACGTCCGAGGTCAATCGCTGGCTGATGGGTAAGCCCACCAAACATAACATGAGACACACGCTGCATTTGCTCAGTCATTGCCGTGTTCAACACAGGATGATTATAACCATGTATTGTAGACCACCATGAAGACATGCCGTCTATTAACTCTTTCCCATCAACTAAGCGTATCTTTACACCGTCAGCAGACTCAACGGGGTAAGTAGCCAATGGATTCACCATCGATGTATAGGGGTGCCAAAGATGATCTTTGTCAAATTGAAGCGCTAGCTCCCAATCATAATCTTCGGTCATAAGGACATCCAAGGCTCTTGTAATAACTTATTTTCTTTGCAAATTTAGACAGGATAAAAAAGGCTGAGCTAAAAAGTCAGTTAATCACTAGGTCCGGCACTATTAGTGCTCTGAAACCCACTCTTTAGAGCAAAATTTGAGAGCTAGTTTAACATTTCACAAGCCTCATTAAAAAGTTTCGGCGTGCGAATAGGCCTTCAATTCGCTAAAATATATCTCGCCTATGCGAGGGTGAAATTCTAGCCTCCATGGGAATTGAATCATTTATCCAATTCATAGCTCTGACAACATGCAGGCTAGTGTATCAAAAGGATTTTTATGTCTGAGTCTCAAGAAAACCCGCAAGCTCTAAACCGTTTAGAAAAACTACTCGCACTCGAAAAGATTGAGCACAACTTATTTAGAGGCATGAGCCGTTTCTCTCCTGCCCCTCAAGTTTACGGCGGGCAAGTAATGGGTCAAGCCTTGGTAGCGGCTTACCAATGTGTTGAAGACAATATGCGCGCTCACTCAATGCACTGTTATTTCCTGCGCGGTGGAGACATGGACAACCCAATTATCTATGAAGTCGAACGCACAAGAGACGGCCGAGCCTTCAGCAGTCGACGCGTTATAGCCATTCAACACGGGCGCCAAATTTTTAATATGTCTGTTTCTTTTCAAAAAGAACAAGACGGTTTTGACCATCAAAAGCCAGCACCTGATAGCCCTGACCCTTTGAGTTTGCCGCTATCTCGAGATTTACAAAAGAAATACTTTGAGCAAGCGGGATGGCCTTACAACCCCGAGAAACACCCTTCATGGTTTTTTGATATTCGAATCGACGGACCAGCTCCAGAGCTAAATCCACCTGCGCGCGACCCGGAATTCAAAATTTGGTTTAAACTAAAAGAATCTTTCGTCGACGACCCAGCTTATCATGAAGCAGCTCTTGCCTATGCTTCTGACCTAAGACTGCTGGGTGTGTCGATGATGCCCCATGCTGTTTCTTTTGATCAAGAAGTACGCGTGGCTACCATCGATCACTCGGTTTGGTTTCATAGGGATTTTGATATTAGAGAGTGGCAGCTTTTTCATATGCAAAGCCCAAATGCTTGTGGTGGAAGAGGTTTTAGTATCGGCCACATCTACACCCAAGATGGTAAGCTAGTGGCTTCTTGTACCCAAGAAGGTTTGATTAGGCCTGTGAGTAACCAAGCTTAAGAAGAAAGGACTTTCTTTAATTATCTCTTTGCAGCTTGCGCCGGGTCTTGAAATATTTCGCCCGCTCAGCCGGGGATAAACTTTCAAGGTCAGCCTCTCGATTTCCATCCAAAACATCTTGGACATAAGTCTCCATGTCATCTGCACCACTACCCTTAGGTAGAGACTTTATGTTTTTTTTCCAATTTTTGGGATCTTTGATGATAAATTTGGTGTTTAGCTCTTCACCATTTTCCAACTCATCGTTAAGCAACACATGACCTCGTCGTTCAATTTGCTTTCTCAGCCTATTGTCATGAAGCTCCTTTCTTTCACGCTTCTTTTCAAGCGCTTCAACCGAAAAGTCCATTTCCATTTCATCAAGCACCCTAACCCGGCGTTTGGTTCTGGATGCTGGCTGATAAGAACGAACTTCACCAGACACCTCACTTCCGTCCCAACTTCCCTTTTCAATTACTGCTATTTCAGTCAAAAGCTCACAGTTCGCAACTTTTTTATATTTAAGCACAACACTCATATCCCGCGTAATGCTTTCAACCACCTTGGAGAGCCGTTGGCTTTTCTCGAGGGTAATTGGTGTATTCTCTGACTCTAGCATCTCTAAACTGAAACCGTGCTCATCAGCTAAACCCTTCAAAACTTCAAACCGCCCCTTACTATCAACATTTAGGCTAATTTTGGGGTCACACACAAAAGGCTCCGTCTGCTCCAACTCAGCTTTGTCTGAAGCATGAGCTTTACCTGCCATCAGTATCATCAGCACGCCTAAAGAGAGTGACGTAAGGTATTGATAATTAAAAGATTTCACCGAAGTCCACCTTGGCTGAATATTAATAATATCTGTTTCCAACATATTAACGACAAGCTTAATTTAAACAAGCTGAATAAAAACTAAACTAGATCAAACAATTCTATTTTCCTACCAATGGACACTTATCCAGCCGCTAAGCTCTTTACGAAGCTTAATACTATGCTCTGTGAGCATCTAGGCTTTTACGCCTAGGCTTCTAAAGATTAAGCCGCTATGATGCTGACTCCCTTGGGTTAAGTAGTATTCTCGCCCAAACAACACCGACCCTACAATCTGGAGAACGACATGAGGGACAAACGCCCACTCTCACGGCTTAGTCTTGCAGTACTAATTAGCATAAGCTCTTTTGCGCATAGCCAAGAAAAACCACATATGAACGAGACAGCCGAGAAACAAAATACTCGCACAGAAACCCAGCAACCAGGAGGCAGCATGCCCAATCCACGAAGCCTTAAAGCCTGCCCCAGCAGCCCTAACTGTGTCATCAGTCAAAATCCAGAAGATAAGAAACATTACGTTGAAGCCCTTCTGACCAATGACACGAGTGTCTCAGAGAAACGTTCGAAAATTCTAAGTGTGCTCGCTGAACTACCTAGAGTAAAAATCGTTACAGACGAAGAGAACTATATACACGCAGAGTTCACCAGTAAGCTTATGTCTTATGTAGACGACGTTGAGTTTTTAATTAGTGAAGGACGAGTTGATGTTCGATCAGCTTCTCGCGTGGGTTACTCGGACTTAGGTGCTAACCGTAAACGCATAGAAAAAATTCGCTCTAAGCTAGACCAATAAGCAAAACCGTTTGGAATTAAGCCCCACTTAAAAAACGCTGAAGCTGGTCCATATCAAAAGGCCAGCCAAGCTCCTGGTTATGAGCAGAGTGCTGCAGCACAGGAATTCTCACTCCGTAATTTTCTACTAGCTCTTCACTCTCACTAATCTCCACTGGCAAAATATCAAAATTCAAACCTTGTTCTTGGCAATAAACCAACATGGTATGAGCCTCCTCACATAAGTGGCAGCCCAAGGTGGTCATTAGTTTAATAGTAAAATGATTGTGCATAACCGTCTTTTTCCTAAATTTTTGCCGTCATAAAAGATGTAGAAAAGTGCTCGAATAGGCATAATACTTCCACCCTATAACTAGAAATACAAGGTCGATCTTCCATGCCTCAACAGTTTTCAGAGTACCCAAATTACGATGCGCTCGGTTTAGCTCAACTTATCAAGGATGGTGAAGTTTCGGCTAAAGAAGTCTTAGAAGAAGCTATTGGCAGAATCGAAAAATTTAACCCAACTTTAAATGCGGTTAACTACCCCCTATTTGAACAAGCAAGGGAAAACGTAAACAGTATTGACCCTAACCTGCCGTTTGCGGGTGTACCTACTCTGCTGAAAGATATATCCCACCACCTAAAAGACACGCCTTTGAGCGAAGGCTCCAAGCTATACGTTAATCGAGTTTCTACACAAGACAGCCATGTCGCGGAATCCTTTAAACAACAAGGGTTTGTGATTTGCGGAAAAAGCAGCACTCCAGAGTTTGCTCTTAAAGGTATAACTGAACCAGAAGCTTTTGGCCCTACACGAAACCCTTGGAATACAAACCATAGCTCAGGTGGCAGTAGTGGCGGCGCATCATCTGCAGTAGCCGCCAGACTAGTACCCTTAGCGAGTGCTAGTGATGGTGGTGGCTCTATCCGTATCCCCGCTGGCTACACTGGACTCGTTGGCTTAAAGCCATCAAGAGCACGAGTCAGCGCGGGACCTCAGGCAGCTGATCTATGGGAGGGCTTTTCTAGCTCCTTAGTATTATCTCGCACAGTGAGAGACAGCGCAGCTTCGCTAGACTTTATGGCTGGCGCTAAACCTGGTGATCCTTATAGCGTCATCGACAGCAACAGGCCTAGCGAGAGCTACTTGGCAGACAGCCAAAAAGCCCCCAAGCAATTAAAAATCGCCTACAGCACCCACTCTCCACTGGGCTCAGAAGTCGACCCCGATGCAGTTCAAGCGGTAATGAAAACCGTTAAGCTCTTGGAAGCCGCAGGTCATATTTGCGAAGAAGCCCAGCCCAATGTCGACGGACACCAAGTAGCGGAAAGTTTCCTTACTATTTACTACGCTTTTATGTCAGCCAAGATGCAAAAGATCGTTAAAGAATTCGGCAAAGACAAAGCCAGAGAAATGATCGAGCTGGATACTCAAGTCCTAGCCTGCATTGGCAACGCTATTAATTCTGGCACTTTTATCGCACGCCGAGAGGATTGGAATATTATCAATCGAGAGATGGCGCGCTTTCTAGATAGTAGCCAAGGCAACTATGATCTTTATTTAATTCCAACGGCTGCACAAAAACCTTTTGCGGTCGGCGAAATGGCTATGAGTGATTTTGAAAGAATCGCTGCCAAAGTTATTACTCGCTTTGATCTAGGAAAGGTTTTGATTGCTAGTGGCATGGTTAAAAAGAATGCGGGTAAAGCTTTAGCAAGAACCCCCTTTACCCAACTTGCGAACCTAAGTGGACTCCCCGCTATTTCATTGCCGGTATTTATTTCAGAGGATGGCTTTCCATTAGGCTCCCAATTAGTGGCTCCTGCTGGTGATGAGTTGACGCTATTGCAAGTAGCCCAGCAATTGGAAGAACAAGTTAAATGGCAAGATCGGCAGCCAGATCTAATTAGCTAAGGCCCTATAAGTTTTTCGCTAGCAACCAAGCACGATGAGGTTGCTTGCGAGAGAAATCAGGCGATACTGTTTGCTTGGTAATTTCTTCAACCTTGTAGCGCTCTGATAGATTATCAGCCAGCTCGAAACCTTTGTAGTTACAAGAAAAGTACAACTTCCCTGCTCCATCCAAACGCGCCATCGCCAGGCGAATGAGTTCTTCATGATCGCTCTGTACGTCAAAGTTTAGCTGCTTCTTTTTGCTATTTGAGAAAGTAGGTGGATCCAAAAAGATCACATCAAATTGCTCTTTCGAGCTACGAAGATATTGCAGCACATCAGACTTAAGGCTTAAGTTGTTTTCTAAAGAAAAACCATTCGCTAAGAAGTTCTTCCGTCCCCATGCCAAATAGGTGTTCGATAAATCAACACTTAGAGTGCTCTTTGCCCCACCCGCTGCAGCATAAACACTCGCACTACCAGTATAAGAGAAAAGATTTAACACACGCTTACCTTTACTCTCTTGGCGAATACGATCTCTAATCAAGCGATGATCAATAAACAAGCCAGTATCTAAATAATCACTTGGGTTAATTAAAAAGTGTAACCCCGCCTCTTCAGCTTCTAACAGTTTGGTTTTTGAGGATTGGGCTGGCGCAGACTTGTTAGCACTGCTATCCGACTTGGATAAATACTGTTGCTTGCCTTTTTGGCGGGCCCGAGTCTTAACAAAGACCTGTTCCCTTTGGAGCGAAAATACTAAGCGTATGCAATGCAAGGCCATAGAAAGGCGTTCTTTCGCTATATCAGCAGATACCGACTTTGGCGCGGCATATTCAAATACCACGACAAAAGCTTCCTTACCATTCTGAGAACAGTCGCTCTGATAACAATCAATCGCCATATTAAATTCAGGCATATCACCGTCATACAATCTAAAACTGCTGACTTCAGATTTTTTGAGCCAAGGCTTTAGCTTACGTAAGTTTTTAATAAGTCGGTTTTTGAAATCAACCACCCGCTCATCTAAGTCATCAAATCCATCGGTGTTATTCAGCTGATCCAAGAAATAGTTTTTAGAGCGTGGCTCTTGTTCAATATCCGCTAATTTGGAATGGCGAAAAAAGCAACGCAGATTTCCATTGTAAAAACGACTTTGTTCAAAATCTTCAAACCCTAAGACGTCCAGTAATTCGACCTGACTACTAATCACGCCCACATACCAGTCAGGAAACAGCCTAGCCAATTTATTACCAAGCAAGCGATACAAATACTTGAGTTCATCTGCCTCTTGTAAACGCTCACCATAAGGTGGATTACACAGAACCATACCTTTTTTATTGGCTTCATCTTTCAAAGGACCCAACTGAAAGAAAGATCGCTTTTCAAAGTGAATAAAAGCAGACAAATCAATCGCTGCCAGATTCGCCTGCGCGGCTTTAACAGCTTTCATATTACTGTCATAGGCCCGTAACTTAAGCCCACGTTCTTTTAAGAGGTCAAGGCCTTGACCGGCCGCTTGCTCTGCAATACCTGCTATTTCTTCCCAATTATCCTCTTGATAAAAACTTAAATTCTCAAAACAAAAGAAGCGTTCCGGGTTTCTAAAACGTTCAAGACCTGGCGCAATATTTGCTGCTATCAATAAGGCTTCAATCGCGAGCGTTCCACTACCGCAACAAGGATCTAAAAAATAGGCTAAATCATCACAGTGCTTGTGCCAGCCCGCTTGATACAACAAGGCGCTGGCTAAGGTTTCTTTTAACGGGGCTTCAACACTTTCTTTCCTATAGCCCCTTTTATGCAGAGGCTCTCCGCTCACGTTTAGATAAAGCGATAGATCCCGTTGATTGCCAAACAACTGCAAAATAACATCGGGAGACTCCCTATCAATCGAGGGACGTTTTTCAAAATGGTAGCGAAAGCGATCCACCAGCGCGTCTTTACAAATCAGAGCCGCAAAACGATTGTCGTCAAATATCGATTGAGAACCGCTAAAGTCGATTCGAAAACTTTTCTCTAGGGAAAACAACTGCTCCCAAGGAACTGATTTAACTTGTTTATACAAACGCTCCCTAGCTATCACTTGATCTTTCTCTTCAATCGAAAGATCGAGCACTTTAAGCAGAATCGACTCACTTAAGCGTGAGCAAATACATAAGGTATACAGCTCTTCCAAACCAGCGCTTAGGGAAATACTGCCCTGGCCTAAAACCAAGTCGGATAAGGATTTAGTCTTAAGTAAACTAAGTATTTCATCTGCCAAAAGCTGTTCAAAACCACCTGCACAACTCGCTACCAATTCAAAACGAGCCTGATCAGAGTCCTTTGCCAAATAGCTTTCATAGGCTTGGGCGGTGTTTTTTCTCGATTGTTTAGCAGGTGAGTTCACAAGTTTGGCTCCTCTCAAGAAGAAGCGCCTCCCGTATGACTGGCTTTATAAGCACGAACAATATCAGGTACTAAACTCGGGCCTTCGTAGATAAAACCCGTATAAATCTGTACTAATTTTGCTCCGTGGGAAAATTTACTTTGCGCATCGTCTGCGCTGCAAATACCACCGACACCAATTAAAGGAATTTTATCTCCAAGTGCTTGATGCATTTTTTCCTGAATATGATTGGCCGACGCTAACAAAGGTGCACCACTCAAGCCACCCGCTTCATCGGCTAAGGATGAAGAACCAAGAGCACTTTTATCAGCCGTGGTGTTGCTCACTATCAAACCGTCGATTTCCTTAGCCAATAAAGTTTGAGCAATAAAGTCTGCCTCTTCTTCATTAAGGTCTGGGGCAATTTTAACCACCATCGGTACTCGTTTCCGATGTTTAGACTCCAGCGCCCCCTGCTCGTCCTTCAAGGCACTTAATAAATCGCTTAAGGCGTCACCGTGCTGCAGAGACCTAAGATCTGCAGTATTGGGTGAAGAAATATTAACCGTCACATAACTCGCGTGCTCGTAGACTTTACGCAAGCCAATCAGATAATCATCAGCAGCTTTTTCGATTGCGGTATCTTTGTTTTTGCCAATATTGATACCCAGAACACCCTCATACTTGCTTTTACGCACCTGGGAAACCAAATGATCGACACCCTTATTGTTAAAGCCCATACGATTAACAATCGCCTTGTGGCTGGTTGCTCTAAACAATCTTGGCTTAGGGTTTCCTGGTTGCGGCCTAGGGGTTACGGTACCTATCTCTAAGAATCCAAAGCCTAAGGCGGCTAAACCATCGATATAATCGCCATTCTTGTCTAAACCTGCCGCTAAGCCTACGGGGTTAGGAAACTCCAGCCCCATAAGTTCCACAGGTGCGCTTAGCTGACCCGAGCTACTTAGGGGAACCTTACATTGCTCTGCCGTTGCTATCGCGTGCAAAGAAAACTCATGCGTAAACTCAGCAGGCATGGTGAAGAGCATTTTTCGAGCGAGCTTGTAAAGCATAGAAGCCTCATGAAAGAGTAATTAAGGGGGCTATATTTGGAGCGCCATTATACCCTCTAAGTAACTGTAAAATAAGTCATAAATCCGGCTCGCGACACTAAGGATTAATACCGCTATTTGTAGTACATTAGCCAGCCTATTTGGGCTCTTTAGCCATTAACACAACATGAAACGCAGTTAGGACAAATAATGAATTTAGATCAGTTTTTAAGCCAAGTTCAACAAGACAGCGAAAATGTGCAGTTCGAAGACAGCATTAGCTGCATTGACACAAACTATGACTTCACCGAAAGCGCATTCAAAAATGGCGATACTCACAACGCTGCGGGGGAAAACAACGGATCGTGTAAGATCTTCGCTTTTGCGAAACTCCAACAACTTACGGAAGAGCAAACCTTAAACTGCTTTGGAAAATACTACCGAGAGGATGTGCTCGGCAACCCTGATGGTGATGATCACCAAAATATCCGCAACTTTATCAGCCACGGCTGGGCCGGCATTAAATTTAAGTCGGAGGCTCTATCAGCCAAATAATTCACCTTTTTTTCTCCGGACAAAAGCCTTGAACTTTTAGTAAAAATCCCAATCATAATCTTTCATTAAAATCACAACTAACTATTTGATAAATAGAGGAAAACTCATGTCTGAGCACGCTGCTTTCTCGAAACTCTCAGAACAATTGGAAAAACGTATTATTGGCCAGTCAGGCCTTATAAAGCGGCTTTTGGTTTCCCTCTTGGCGGATGGCCACCTCCTTGTAGAAGGCGCACCTGGCCTAGCTAAAACCCGTGCGATAAGCCAACTCTCCCAATGTATCGAAGGTGATTTTCAAAGAATTCAATTCACCCCAGATCTTTTACCTAGCGACATCACGGGTACCGAAGTATTCAGACCCCAAGATGGAAACTTTGATTTTCAATCTGGACCAATTTTTCACAACTTAGTCCTGGCCGATGAGATCAACAGAGCGCCAGCTAAAGTCCAATCGGCGCTGTTAGAAGCTATGTCTGAAAGACAAATCAGTGTTGGTTCCAAAAGTCATCCCTTGCCAGAGCTCTTTTTAGTCATGGCCACCCAAAACCCGATTGAACAAGAAGGCACCTTTCCGCTACCCGAAGCTCAGCTGGATCGTTTTTTGATGTATGTCTCGGTAGATTTTCCCAGCGACGAGGCCGAACTAGAAATATTAAGACTCAGTCGAAATGAGGCGCTAGGAAACACCTCTGAGTCTAAGCAAGAAGATATTCAGCCCCTAGCCCAAAGCGACATCTTTGCCGCGCGCGAAGCGGTATTGAATGTCCATATGTCAGAAGCTATTGAAAACTACATCGTGCAATTGATCAGCGCTACCCGTAAGCCCCAGCGCTACGGCGAGCAATTAGCAAATTCGATTGAGTATGGCGTCAGCCCTCGCGGCAGCATTGCACTTGATCGTTGCGCCAGAGCTCACGCCTGGCTCGCAGGCAGAGATTTCGTTAGCCCCGAGGATGTGCAAGCCCTCGCCCACGACGTGCTGGCTCACCGTGTTGGCCTGAGCTATCAGGCTGAAGCCCAGGGCATCACTCGCTACCACTTAGTGAATCAACTACTAGAGCTAGTACCCAGCCCTTAAACATCTAGCCTATATACACCAGGTAAAGCATTACTCAGTACTCGATATGTTTAACAAAGCTTTCAAGTTTAAGTCTCACGCAAAAAACAACGAGCAATATGTCAGTTGTTCGGTGGAAGAGCTTATTGCACTTAAACATCAAGCTAAACTGATTCGCTACCCAATTAGACACAAAAGCAAAAGCCATTTGTACGGTTCTAAAACCTCTAGCTTGCGTGGGCGTGGTATCGACTTCGATGAAGTACGTGCCTATCAACCTGGCGATGAAATTCGATCGATCGACTGGCGAGTCACCGCTCGAACCGGGCAAGTTCACACCAAGGTTTATAAGGAAGAGAAAGAAAAGCCAGTCTATGTCCTTCTTGATCTTCGTATGCCCATGTTTTTTGGGTCGAAGTACCAATTTAAATCTGTAAGCGCCTGTCACTTAGGCAGTTTATTGGCCTGGGCTTCACTTAAAAATGGCGATCGTTTCGGAGCACTTATATTTTCAGAACATGCTCATGAAGAGATAAAACCTAAAAGTGGCAACCAAGCAGCCTTAAGCTTTATTAATCAAGCTAGCCTCTACAGTAAAAATTTACTGACTAAAGATAATGCTCCACATGAAGTTGAACACCAGAAAGAGCAAGAGTCACTTGCTAGCGTCCTACAAAAGCTGCAGCTATTGCTTAGACCTGGAAGTCTTGTCTACTTAATCTCAGACTTTCACGATTTTGATGAGGATTGCACCAAGGCGCTGACGCTTATGTCCAAGCATAACGATTTGATTGCGATGCATATTCAAGACCCACTTGAAAAGATGCTCCCCCAAGGAAAAAAACTGAGCTTTACCAGTTCCTTAAGCGACGAAGATCAAAGCACTGAGATTCATGGCCAACACAAAGCTACTAGAGAGCAATATCAAAGTTATTTTGAGCAGCAAGACAAGGACTTAGAGCAGATGCTGCTGCAAGCAGGCGTTCCTAGTTATTATATCAACACGGGAGAAGACGTTCATACTCAACTGCAAAGTGGAGCGAAAACATGAACCCACTCTCTTCGACTCCAGCTCAAACACAAGACCCTTTAGCAGAGCTAAGGCCCCAACATTTACCCATGCATATTGATGCCTGGCCCTGGGCTATGGGCTGGTATCTATTAGTCGCTTTTATAGTGATAAGCACTGCTCTCGCCACCTATCTATTCATTAAGCGTAAACGAGATAACCTGTATAAACGCCAAGCCTTAGATGCTTTAACTATTATAAAAACAAATTTTTCAAAACAAGAAAATGCCAAAAAGCTTAATCCCACGATCCAAGCGCTTAATGAGCTTTTAAAACGCTTTTATTTAGTTCACCTCGACAGAAAGCGACTAAGCCAATTAAGCGGTGATAAGTGGCTCGCGTTCCTAGACCAAGCCAGCAACTCCACAGACTTTAGCCTAGGTCCCGGCAATATTCTGGGCGTACGCTCTTTTAAGAACTTAGAGCAAGACCCTGAAGCCTTGGAGGACACGAGCCAAGTATTGGAAATAGTACATAAGCTTATTCAAAAATCAGATAGCAAAAGTATTAAAAATGCTGCGACAATTTTTTTAGAATCACAGGAGGCAAATACTCATGCTTGAGTACGAGCTTCCTTGGGTTTTCTATCTTTTACCTTTACCAGCCTTGGTTTATTTCCTAGTGCCTGGCGCTAATTTACGGGAAAGTTCTCCCTTAAGAGTCCCCTTCTACCAGAAGCTCCAACATTTTGAAGCCAACGCGGGCAAAAGCCGCGCATCAGGTTTAAGCCAAATCATTAGTTTACTTATTATCTGGATACTTTTGATCATCGCTACTGCCAGACCGGTTTGGCTGGGCGAAGAAGTCATACTCCCTGCAGAAGGTAGAGACCTGATGCTTGCGGTCGATATCTCAGGCAGTATGCGCGTAGAGGACATGAGCATTAACGACGAGGCTATCGACCGTCTTAGCTTAGTCAAATTGGTACTGACTGACTTTATCGAAAAGCGCAGCGGCGACCGCTTGGGCTTGATATTGTTTGGTTCGAACGCCTACTTACAAACCCCTCTTACCTTCGATCAAGCCACCCTAACCCAATTTCTACTGGAAGCGGAGATTGGACTAGCCGGCGAATCAACCGCCATTGGTGACGCAATCGGACTAGCGATTAAACGTATTCATGAACGACCTAGTGACAGCCGAGTATTAATTTTGCTGACGGATGGCAGCAACAACGCGGGCCAAGTAGAACCCCTACAAGCTGCCAGGTTGGCCAAAGAGAAATCCTTAAAGATCTACACCGTAGGTATAGGCGCTGAGTCCATGGAGCAACCCGGAATCTTTGGCTCATCTTTTTTCAGCCGAACGATCAACCCTTCCGCTGATTTAGACGAAAGTACCTTGAAAAAAATCGCCGACCTTACTGGCGGTCGCTATTTCCGCGCTACTGACAGCCAAAGCTTACAAGAGATTTATCAAATCCTTGATCAATTAGAGCAGATAGAAGCCGAAAATTTAAGCTACCGACCTAAGCAAACTTTGTTTTATTGGTTTCTCGGCGCAGCGCTAAGCCTTTCGGCCCTTCTCGCACTATGGTCACTTCTACAACCAATACTACTCAATCAGCTTAGACAAAAGCCAAAGGAACACACACCTCATGGCTAGTCTAGATCTTTTAAACAACTTTCACTTTATTCGACCAGAATGGCTACTGGCTATAATCCCCTGCCTATTAATATTAACTTGGCTTCGATTAGAAAAACGCAGCCAAGGTGATTGGCAAACCTTGATTCCAGAGCATCTATTAGAGCACCTTATCGAAGAACGCCCGAGCAGCAGCTCGAGTCTTGCCTTGTCTCTTCTTGCTGTCATATGGTTAATAGCTGTTCTAGCAATGGCAGGACCCAGTTGGGAAAAAACCGACCAACCTGTTTACCAAAAACTAGAAGCACGGGTTTACGTATTAGACCTAAGCTATTCCATGTACAGCGCAGACATAAAGCCTGATCGGATTACTCGAGCGCGCCTTAAACTTATCGACATGCTAAATAGCAAACGAGAGGGCCTAAGCGCCTTGGTGGTATTTTCGGGTGGTGCACATGTAGTCACACCGCTCACTAGTGATACCAACACCATCGTCTCACTAGTCCCCGCCCTCGAACCCAAAATCATGCCGCATCATGGTAGCAACGCTAAAGAAGCGATCGTCAAGGCAATCGAACTTCTGAGGAATAGTAAGCTCGACGACGGTGAGATCATTCTCATTAGCGACGAGGTACTTCTTAATGATCGCCAAAATATAAACGCCCTACTGGAAAAAACACCTTACACCCTATCGATTCTCGGGATTGGAACAAGTGAAGGCGCACCGATAAAACTGCCAAACGGTCAATTTCTAAAAGACAAGCAAGGCTCTATCGTTATCCCTAAACTGAATAGCAATGAGTTATCCCTGCTGGCTAAAAACAACGCTGGTCGCTACAGCCTAATTCAAAATAGCGATAAGGATATAAACTATCTTCTTGCTGGGCGCACATTGGATGAAGACAAAAATAGCCAAGAAACTGAAGAACGATTTGATATCTGGTTCGATGCAGGTCAGTGGCTTATGTTTCCCATTTTACTATTAGCCGCCCTCGCCTTTAGAAGAGGCTGGGTACTTAGTCTTGCCCTGCTCATCAGCTTTGGTTCCTCAAGCTTCTTTCCGAACCCAGTCTACGCTGAAACAACCGCTGAGATGGCCGCGGATCAAAACGCTGCAATTCAGTTTTGGAATAACTTATGGAAAACCCCAGACCAACAAGGCATCGAGCACTTTAAACAAGGTGACTTTGCCGGAGCAGCTGAAGATTTCAGTAACCCCAACTGGCAAGCTGCCTCACGATTCTATAACGGACAATTTGCTGAGGCAGCCGAGCAGTATAAGAATCTGAGCGAAGACAAAGGGAAACCTAATGAAGACCAAGCAGACAATTACTACAACCTAGGTAATGCCCTTGCTCGCGCTGGAGATCTAAACGGTGCTCTTAAAGCTTATAACCAAAGTTTGGCACTTCGACCAGAAGATGAAGACACTCTTTTCAATAGAGACTTAGTAGAAAACTTGAAAAACAATCCGCCAGAGCAGAACCAACAGAACTCGGTCCAACAAAACTCGGACCAACAGAACTCGGACCAACAGAACTCGGACCAACAGAACTCGGACCAACAGAACTCGGACCAACAGAACTCGGATCAACAGAACTCGGATCAACAGAACTCGGATCAACAGAACTCGGACCAACAGAACTCGGACCAACAGAACTCGGACCAACAGAACTCGGACCAACAGAACTCGGACCAACAGAACTCGGACCAACAGAACTCGGATCAACAGAACTCGGACCAACAGAACTCGGACCAACAGGATCCAAACCAAGAAAACGCCCAATACGATAGCAAAGAAAACAATGACCCTGCTAGTAATGGCGACAACGATAACGAAAGCGAGAGCGAAAACAAACAAGGCGTCCTAAGCGAAGAAGATCAAAACCCCTTAGATCGCGAAAAACAACAGGCTTTAGAGCAATGGCTACGGCAGGTTCCCGATGACCCTAGCGGCCTTATGCGTAGAAAATTCGAACTAGAGAACCAACGCAGACAAAATAGAAACAACGACCAACAGGCTTGGTAACCACTATGAACTATAGATCCTTAAAACTCTACCTAGGTCTCTTCCTCCTCTCACTTTGGAGCACCCCCTCGTTCGCCGCTGAGTTAAACGCTTACGTCAATCACAATATCGTACAGATGGGTCAAGAGATCGTGCTGAGCGTTAAGCTTGACGGCAAGGCCAAGGGGGAACCCGACTTCAGCGCTTTGAGACAGGACTTTAATATCCTGGGTCGACCTAGCGAAAGTTCACAAACTCAAATCATTAACGGCAGTATCTCCTCTTCCAAAACCTGGAATATATTAATCACCCCTAAGAAAGACGGCGCGCTTGTCATTCCGCCAGTTTCCGTCGGGAATTTATCGACCGCCCCGATCACAGTTGTGGTAGGCAAAGCACCCAGCAAACAATTTGCTGAAGCCTATTTTGAAACTTCAATTAGTAGTGAAAGTATCTACGTACAAGCTCAACTCAAATTTGATCTAAAACTCTATATAAAAATGGGCAACATCAGCAATTCCCAGTTGGACCCTTTGGATATACCCGACTCTCAGATCATTCCTTTAGGCGAAGCAAGACAAAGTGAAACCAGCATTAACGGTATTCGATATTATTTAGTAGAACGCAGTTATTTTATCTTTCCGGAAAAAAGCGGTGTCTTAAATATTCCCAGTTTGGGTTTCAAAGCCGTAATCAGCGAAGGCTCTCGATTCAGTCAAAACTCTAGACGCAGGCACATTCAAGCTAAGAGTGATCCGCTACAAGTTACGGTAAAACCGATACCCTCATCTTACCCTGCTGGCGCTACCTGGCTTCCCGCCAAACAAGTCATGCTTGCAGAACGCTACACCCCAGGGGAACAGGTAGAAATTGGTGAACCTATTACCCGCTCGATTATTAGTAAAGCCGTTGGCCTTCCTTCAAGCGCACTTCCTCCGGTTCAACTTAAGGACATAATGGGGCTCAAGGTCTATCCAGACCAAGGTAATGCTGAAGACCAATTAAGCCTTGATCACCTAAATGGAATTAGAACTGACTCCTTCGCACTTATAGCGGGACAAGAAGGAAAAATCAGCATTCCAGAATACAAACTACCTTGGTGGGATACGGTCAATGATCAATTACGCTATGCAACACTGGAGCACAAAATCCTCGAGTTTTTACCTAGCCAAGGAGCTAACTCTCCCTTGAGTTCTGATAGAGATCTTGAGCCAATAACTCGAGATAAAGGTCGTCGCGAAGTCTCAACGCCAAGTGAACTGAATAGCAAAACTATAATTCTTATACTCGGCGGCTTTGCCGTTATTTGGCTGCTGACGATATTGGGTTTTTGGGTCTATATCAAAAAGCTCAAACAGCAACTTACTCAAGAAAAAGATAAGGAGAACTCCCCAAGTGCCGCGTCGCCAAAAGCGATAGCAATCCGTTCCGTATTTAAGGAAAATGATTTAAGTAAGCTAAGAATTCAGATACTGCGCTGGGCCAATACGCAATTCGAGCCAAACACCTTTGCGGGTTTAGTAGAACTTGGTCGCTTTCTAGATCAGCCTGACATTCAAGCAGAACTTAACAAAATTGACACAACGCTCTATACAGATACAGACGCATCCGAAGACATTGACCTAAAATCTTTAGAAAAACAACTAGAGCTATGTGCTAAAAACCACACCTCCCTAACCCCCCCGCCAGAGAAAGGAACAGCTCTTAAAAAGCTTTATCAAGATTAGAAGTGTAATTAAATAATATTCTAGGAAACAGAACGAATATCTTTTGCTTCTTTTGAAAACTGTTTAGAGTAGGTAGAAACAAGTGGATGAAGATCATAATTTTTGGGATTATAGTAAGGAGAATAAACGTTAATTATTTTTGTTAACAAAGAAAACAAGTCTTTAATTTCACCATTAATTTCTTTAGGGGTGGATAATGACTTACCCCGCTCTAATGCTTGAGGGGCATTTTTGGCAATAAATTTAGAAAATAAGAACACATATTTAAAAAAATGATATTGACCGTATGCTCCTACCCTCGCTCGATACCAATAATCTCCATAAAGATGATCATAAATATTAAACGTAACCTTTCTATGTTCAACCTCTTCGAGTACATGCCACTTAAACAGCTTTAAAAGATCACTACCTTCCAGAGCAGAAAATCTACTCCACGCCTCAAGCTCAAAGATTTGTCGTGCCCCCGCAAAAGTAGCAGCTTCGAAACCTTCTGCATAAGCCAGGTTAAACTTCAATGATTTGGTATTGGTAAATGTTTGATAGTCGGACTCTAATCTTTGCTCTAAGGCCTTCAAGCCTTCCATTTCAGGGCTAATCTCTCGAATGAGATTATTAAGCACAGCATGCTGTTTATAGTGCTGGGCTTCCTGACCTATAAATTGCTTAACTTCTCTCGCTACTGATTCATCAGTGCAATGCTTTAAGGATTCTCGCATTGTTCGAATGAGGTAGGGTTCGAGATATGGCAGTGTCATCGACAAGCCATAGATAGGAAAAGCTTGGGGCAAAGCCTCCGTAACGAGTTCTGGATCGATATCAAAACCCATAATCCGTATTGGCATATCACGTTCTTGTTGACTTAGTTCCTCATCACGCAATTTCGACTTCTCCATCACCCTCTCCCCTCGCATGTCTGATCAGCTAGGTAACTGTATTCTAAACGAGGTAATGAAGAAAAAGGCTTTTAATAGCATCTATGTCGTAAAATACACCTTTATATAGCCTTTACATTCTTTAGGAGCTGCCAAAAAAGGCAAACTAACCATGATTGAAGGCTATACTCATGCCAGCAACGTATCCAGAGGACCAGGCCCACTGAAAATTAAAACCACCAAGATGGCCCGTTACATCCATAACCTCACCCACAAAATATAGATTGGGTACTTTTTTACTTTCCATCGTTTTTGAGCTGATCTCCTCAACATCAACTCCACCCAAGGTCACTTCAGCAGTACGAAAACCTTCGGTGGCCGGAGGTTTTAAAGTCCAGTTTTGCAACGCCCTAGCTATACTAAGAAGGTCTTGATTTGGAATCTCGGCTAAAAATTTTTCTGAGAGCTTCGGCCAAAACAAATCTTGTAACTCACTGATTAATCGTTTGGGTAAGGCTTGTGCTAAAACTGTTCTTACAAGGCTTTTGCTTTGGTTTTCCTTCGCCTGCAACAACTCTTGATACAAATCACGGCCAGGCAGCAAATTAATATATATTTCATCACCAGGATGCCAATAATTCGATATCTGCAACATCACTGGGCCACTCATGCCTCTATGGGTAAACAACATATCTTCGGTAAATTGGGCTTCGTTGCAAGAGACACTCACCTCTAGAGATACTCCCGATAAGTTCTCACATAGCTCCTTCATACGATCACTAAACATAAAGGGTACTAAACCGGCTCGTCTAGGTTTGAGTTCTAGCCCGAATTGCCGAGCGATATCAAAACCCTTGCCGCTACCACCTAAGGTTGGGATCGATAGCGCCCCTGTAGCGACAACCACGTGGGCAGCAGAATAACTCCCTAAAGAGGTCTTTAAACTGAAAGCTGAATCTGTCTGTAAAACGTTTTCAGTTTCACAATCACACAGGATTCGAACCGATTGCTGCTCACACTCTTTGAGCAGCATATTCAGAATATCTTTTGCGGAGTTCACACAAAATAACTGACCATGCTTTCGCTCTTCGTAAGGGATATCAGAACGCACAACCCAATCAATAAAATCCCACTGGGTATACTGACTTAAAGCGGACTTACAAAAATGAGGATTACTAGATATAAAGTTGTCTGCTTCAACATAAAGGTTAGTAAAATTGCATCGTCCGCCACCAGACATGAGTATCTTCTTACCTACCTTATTACTACGCTCAAGTACCAGCACATTTAAACCATGCTTGGCTGCAGTCAAAGCACACATAAGGCCCGAGGCCCCAGCGCCGAGAACAATTAAATCAAATTGTCGAAAATCTTGAGCCAAGGCTATTTACGAGGATGCATAGAAGGTTTAGTTAAAGCCGTTATAAGAAACGCGCCTTAAGTTCAGGTTTGGGCATCATACAGACTTCTTTTTTTCCATACCAACGATATCGATTCTTTGCCACATATTTATATATCGGATTCAAGATAAATTTAGGGAGAAAATAAATCAGGTATAAGAACTTCGCGGGCCAAGCAAAATGGCGATAAATGCGAGTAGCGCCCTTACCCTCTGTGTAAACCTTGCCATTCTCGAAAAAAATCATCGTTTCTTCAGCCAAGACATCTATCCCGGCAAATTCTTGCAATGCCTGACCAGTCTCAGACTGAACCTGGGTAAAATAGATACTCTGATCGGCATTATGCTTGATAATAAAATTCACACCGCCATGACAAAGGTTACAAACCCCGTCAAAGACCACAATCTTTTTATCCTTAACGTCTTCTAAGTCCATTTCATTCTCCTTTGATAGTGTTAAACAAGCGCTGGCCCATCTACGCTTAGGTCTATCTGATAAAAAACAGCCCGCGGCTTAAACTCTAAAAGTTTAGGCAATTCCGGCCTTTGCTTTGCCTTTTCGCCAAAGGCCAAAAAATGCTCCATGCTACGCCACTGGGCGTAGTTCACCACTCGCTCCCCACACATGCTCTTATGCAAATGACAGGATAACAAGCCTTCTTGATGCGAGATAAAATCACTGATGTAGGCCTTAACCAAAGAACAAATTTTATCCTGCTGATCTTTTTCACACTCAAAGGTTACCATTGCTGTTATACAATCGACATGCTTTCCTATTTCAGCCACTACCCTTCTCCCTAATTTTTCGACAAGCCCCAGCTTTTAGCCAAAGATTGCTTCATTTGATTAAAATTCGTTTTACCTAGGGCCTCAGATATTTCGTCTTCCATTTGTTTAATCACTAAACGAATCTGCTCTGAGGCTCTCTCCCCTTCTTCTGTCAAGACGATGTTTTTCGCGCTTTTATTGCTTGGCGATTCTTCCAATCGAATTAACCCAATATCAACAAGGCTGGATATCGTCTTATGCACCGCCTGTCGGCTAAGCCCTACCTTTTTAGCCACCTCTGAAGTGGTCAGCTCTTGTCCATAGGCCTCGTCAATGCAGACAAAGATAATGGACTGGGCTTTTCCAATCGAGCCGTAGGCCTTAGGTGCTTTCGCCTCTATTATCTTAAGAATATAGTCCTCTACCTCCTGAAAACGCTTAAAAAGCAGTAAACCTATCGACTCTTCTCGAACAGTGGGTTCTTGTATCTCACTCATACCATTTCCTGTACTGTAACCTCAACACAGTGTAAACCTTGTTGACACTAAATAGGAGTCTATATAAGCTTAAGACAGGCGTCAACAAAATTGACAGGTATTATTTTGCTTAAGCTAAGGAGTAAGTTATGAGCGTCATCAACCCTCGCCCTGAAAAAACCCAAGGCATTCATCATATTGCCTTTGTCAGTAAAGACACCCAAGCAACCTACGATTTTTACCAGAACAAACTCAACATGGATCTAGTTCACACCGAAAACCATCGTCTTGGCGAGGGTTACTTCCGTCACTTTTTCTTTGACGTAGGTAACGACCAAATGATCGGATTCTTTGAGATTAATAACGTGGGCGAAGAGAAAGATTTCAAAACAGATTTATCCACCAGCTTGGGAGTACCGCTGTGGGCTAACCATATCGCGTTCGAATGTAAAAATAAGGAGCACTTTGACAAAATAAGAACTCAAGCAAATGAAAATGGTGTGACATTTTTAGCACAAGTCGATCACGATTGGCTGAAATCAATTTACTTTATGGACCCTAACGGCTTAATGTTAGAGTTTACCTATCAAGAAAGTAAAAAAAAGGCGCCAAGTGAAAGCGACAAACAAGCGGCCTACGAACAACTATTTTTCGACCCAAATAAATTTGAATTCGAGAACAAAGAACAGGACGTAGAACTAAAACGCTAAACCGCACCGCAAGTGGTTACAAAAAAGAAATTGAAGGACGAATATGTTACTCATATCTAAAACCTATTGGCTCGGCCTCCCCTTTGCCTACAAAGGTGAGCTCCCAGAAAACACTTTACAAATGCCGGTACAACTTAAAGCACTGGACTTAAGAGACAGCAACGGTATTTATTATAAAACCAAAAACACCCAGCCCAAGATTGGAATATTGATCACCCACCCTCGAGTGGATTTTACTCGTCATTATTGTATTCCTGATTTCGTTAAAGCGGGATTCGCCTGCTTAGGTTTAAATGGTCGTTGCTTTAACAATGACACTACGGCTATTCATGAGCAGCTGATTTTAGATGTAAACGCGGGAGTTCAATACCTAAGAGAACAAGGAGCCGAACATGTCATTCTGTTTGGTAACTCAGGCGGCGGCTCACTGAGCGCACTATTCCAAGCCCAAGCCGAGCTCGAACCATCAAAGCGGATCAGCCAAACACCTGGTGGCGCCACGACTAAATTGGCCGACATAGAATTATTACCTGCGGACGCCTTTATTGCCGTTAGCGCTCACAAAGGCCAAGGCTTAGTGCTAAGAGATTGCATAGACCCTTCAGCAATCGATGAAGACGACCCGTTTAAAAGCGATTCTAGCCTGGACATGTATAACTCGGACAACGGCTTTGCCTTACCACCTGAGCATAGTACCTATTCAAGCGAGTTTATTGAAAGCTACCGAAAAGCCCAGTTGGCTCGTGTTCAAAAATTAGATGACCTAGCCCATGAATATATTGATGATGCAAAAAAACATGAGCGGCTGTATAACCAAAATGATGCCACACTCAGCCAGAACGAGCACTTCGCCTTGGGCCAAAAGGCGGCGTTTGAAAAGGTAATGGTGATCTATCGGACCATGGCGAACTTAAACTACTGCGATCATAGCATCGACCCGTCACCAAGGAGATATGGTTCATTGCTAAGCGAGCGTCCAGATCTTATGAACATGCAGTATATGGGCTTCGCTCGTGTGCTCAGCCCTCATGCATGGCTTTCGACTTGGTCTGGCATAAGCTCAAACGCGAACCTTCCAGTGAATATCGCGAAGATCGATCGCCCTATTTTAGTCGTCAACGCTTTAAAGGATAAAGAGATTTACCCCAGTGACGCGCAGACTATCTGGAATGCGGTCGAATCAAGGGACAAGCAATTTATGGAATTTGAGGCTGAGCACTACTTTGAAGCTGAATTTGGAGCTAAATCTCATCCAGACGTACATAGGGTAATGTCACAGATCATTCCTTGGATAAAAGAACGATTTGAATAAAACAACAAGTCTAAGGTTCTAATCCTGTCAAAGTGATTTATTAAGCGCTTCATTCCGCTCGAGTATTTCGCTCATTTAGGCCAAATACTCGTTTCGACATCCCTTATGTCCAAGCTAGCGAGAACGCTGGAAAGCCACAAAAATGACTCAGGAGACCTCAACTTATTTAGTGACCAGCCACAATGCGTGAATCACACCAGGAATATAAAATAAAATACATAGAAGGACGTTAATGGCCAGATCCTTTCCCAGCCCCTTTTTAAAAAACACGGCCAAAGGTGGAAGGAACAACGATGCGACGATGAGTACTAACTTATTATCCATAAAATCTCTCTTTTTTTGACAATCACTTTGTTCGTACCACACTGTAAACGAGTCAGAGCTAAAGGCCAAGTCCCTAGATCTGTAGGCTTTTATAGTTTGAATGATCAAGAGTTACTTAAGGAGCCGCGGCTTATTCGTCTGAACAGAGAAAGAAATCAAAGCT
The DNA here is from genome assembly GCA_965223975.1 of Pseudomonadales bacterium. Taxonomy (GTDB): domain Bacteria; phylum Pseudomonadota; class Gammaproteobacteria; order Pseudomonadales; family JBECKS01; genus JBECKS01. Next base: position 2,878,141 of record OZ245031.1, on the reverse strand, counting down.
AAAAAAGATCGCAGCCCAAGGATCAGGTTTTTAGTCATTACCTCAACAGCTGCGCTAGGGGATTGATTAGGCCCACTATACGGCCCAGAGTGCAGAGCCTTCTACAAAAGGCTTGATATTTTTTGGCACCGAGCTAGGCATATGCCTAGTCACGGAAAAGATAGTCTCCTTGTTACGGTAATTTACAGAACTATCGTTTTTTTCAAAGGCTTTCAGGCAATCCATAGGTAATTTAACTACCTCGTATATTAGATGAACACCCTTTTCTTTCTTAGCTAAATTTTTTGCACTTTCTATCGCCTTTCGCTTAGATGCAAACGCGCCAAAAAGCACCTGGCGATAACCTACAACTTTTCTTACAAGGTATACATTCATAACACCCTCCACAAAAAAACAATCGAAGTAGTAGGTACTATGATAGGCAAGAAACTACGCTTGTCTTCATCGTAATTTTAAAGTCGCCTTTTATCTGGATAGATGGTTATTGACTTGAGAAATCTGTGACTAGCGGCTCATTTTTCCCATGTTTTTCAATATATAAAAGACCCCATAAATTTGATCACTTTTTAAGCGAAAAATATTTTATTTAATAAAATTAATCACTTATAACGACAACTTAAAGTAATTTAATTTAATCCTTGGTCCTGCCAGCGAGTGCCTAAGCCCTCAGCCCCGTCTACTACCAAGTCCTGGCCAGTGATGTATGCGGACAATTCACTTGATAGATAAACAATAGCGTCCGCCATATCGTCGGGAGTCCCTTGACGGCCTAGTGGCAAGCCCACCCCCATGCCTTTACCCATCTCTTCGGTAGTTGCTTCATCCATACCAAAGGCATTGCCAATGAGAGGCGTGTATACCCCACCCGGTGAAATGCAGTTAACCCTAATTTGATATTGCCCTAATTCGAGAGCAGCTGATTTAGTCAGCTGCCTAACAGCGGCTTTTGCACCCTGATACAAATGGGGTCCATAACCTGGTTTGGTTGCCGATATACTCGCAGTATTGATGATTGCTCCGCCCTTCTCCTTCATTGCAAGACCAGCATACTTCATCCCCAACACGACACTCTTTACAAGTAAAGCAAAGGTAAAGTCGATGCCATCAGCGTCTAGCTCTAACAAAGAACCTCTAGCACCGAAAGCACCGGCGTTGTTATGCATAATATCCAGGGTTCCAAACTCAGCGACTGCAAAATCCACCAAGGCTTTGACACTCTCTTCACTAGTGACATCACAATGCTGATAACGACATTGCTGTCCTAGATCTTGAGCCACGCCTTCTCCTCGCTCATCATCAATATCCGCGATCACGACCTTTGCCCCTTCTTTTACTAAGCGAGTCGCAACCCCTTTACCGATACCGCTCGCAGCACCTGTAACGATGGCGACTTTTCCTTCTAACATTTTTCCTTGAAATAAGGGCTGGTTCAAACTGGGCATATTTACTCTCCTATACTGATAATAAAACCCAGTATAGAGTCCAAACCTTGCGACGCCTCATCACTATGAGTGAGCTTATGATGCCTAATAATTAAGTTTTTCAATCAATTCGTCCAAACGGGGGAGCGTTTTCTGAAGCAAGCCGCTTATACTTTCTAGCTGAAATTATAAGGACTCCGCTACGGGGTTGAACAAGATTCAGAGGGTAACAGTATGGAATGGCATCGCGAAACAGACGTTTTAGTGGTTGGCTCAGGTCTTGGAGGCATGACCTCTGCCCTGTGCCTTAAAGAGCTAGGTATTGAGAAAGTCGACATCATCGAAAAGTCGAGCAAATTCGGCGGAGCATCTGGTGTATCCGGTGGTGGCATTTGGATTCCCAACAACCATTATGCAAAAGCTTGCGGTGCGGAAGACTCTAAAGAAAAAGCGGCAGAATACCTTAGAAACACAATTTCTGACGGAACCGTTCCTCAAGAGCTTATAGACACCTACATCGACAAAGCATCAGAGATGCTTAAGTTTGTGACCGACGCAGCGCCAGAGGTTCAATACATTTCACTAGAAGCCTATCCTGATTACTACATGGATAATCCAGGGGCGATGGCAGGACACCGCTCCTTAGAGCCCCAGCCTGTTAACGTAACGGATCTGGGTGAGGACATGCCCCGCCTTCAAGAAACTCACCATATGATGTACCTCTTTGATCGCATTGGTTTTACCCAAGTAGAAGGCCACGCGCTCGTTACCCGTGCTAAAGGATGGGTTGGCATTATGGTTAAACTGATGCTTACCCATATGTTTGAGGTGTTCTTCCGCATGAAGCATAAAACCAAACGTGCTAAACGCTTAGCCTGCGGCGCTGCCGGAACGGCACGCATGTTTATGGCGATCAAAAACAAAGGCGTTGATATAAGTTATGAATGCGCTCTTCAGGAGTTAATTCAAGACGACAGCGGTAAAGTCATCGGCGTTAAAGCCCTAGAAGGTGGAAAGGTGGTTAACATCAAAGCAAACCGTGGCGTCATCTTGGCTGCGGGTGGTTATGAGTACAACCAAGAACTTCGTGAAAAATATTTGCCACAGCCTACTAGTGCTGAGTGGTCGGGTAGCGGTATTCGCACTAATACCGGCGACGCATTACAAGCTAGCTTAAAAGTCGGTGCTAAAACTCGCCTAATGAATGGCGCTTGGTGGTGTACCACTATTTCTGCTCCTGACGAACCCGCTCCGCGTCTAGCGATCATGGAGAAATCACTTCCCGGTTCATGTGTTGTCAACATGGCTGGTAAGCGTATCGCTAACGAAAGCCAAAACTATATGGCTTACCAAACTGAATTCTTCGAGTCTCACTCAGAAGCTAACCCTAACGCCCCAGCCTACATGATTTTTGATAAGCGTTTCCGTGACAGCTACATCGTCGGCCCTCTTCTTGATGTTCAATCGCGCCCAGATAGCCGTTTACCTAAAGAATATTTCGAGAACGGTTTCATGGCGATCGAAGATTCTATCGACGCAATCGCTGACAAACTGGGTATCGACAAAGTGGGTCTTAACGACACCATTAACAAAATGAATGAGTACGGTAAAACCGGTAAAGACTTAGAGTTTGGTCGTGGTGACACCGAATATGATCGCTACTATGGTGACGAAACCATTGAGCCTAACCCTTGCTTGCACTCAATCGACCAAGGGCCTTTCTACGCTATTCGTATTGATCCAGGTGATTTTGGAACCCACGGCGGCATGGATACCAACGTCAACGCTCAGGTTCTATCTGAGTCTAACGAGCCTATTGATGGCCTTTACGCTATTGGCAACTGTGCTGCCGCTATTTTACCTAACTATCCTGGTCCAGGTGCTACTCTTGGCCCCGCGATGACTTTCGGTTATCAAGCCGCGAGGCACATCGCTGGTAAATCATCGCTGCTAAGGCCAAACATTTAGTTAATTAAAAGAAGCCGCTTTATGCGGCTTTTTTTATGCCTGTACATTTAGCTATTGACATATTCCAATATTGGAATATATTTTGAGCTATGGCACAAATCAAAACCACCCACGACAGTTTTACCGCAATTGCCGAGCCGAAACGCAGAGCATTGGTTGAACACCTTGCTGGCAAAAGCCTAAGCGTTAACGAGCTTGTTATGCTCACTGGCTGGAGCCAACCCATGGTATCCAAGCACCTCTCTGTATTGAAACAGGTAGGACTAGTCACTGAAATGAAGGAAGGCCGGTCCAGAATTTACAGTTTGAGCCCTAGCCAGCTGCAACCTATTCAGTTGTGGGTAAAACAGTTTGAAAAATATTGGAACACTCAATTTAACCAGCTTGATAGCTATCTTGAGGAACTCCAATCCAGCGACAGCACAAATGCAGGAGAAAACGAATGAGCGGTATCAACGTCGAACCATCGGTTTTAACCAAGGATTACCAAGCCCCAATGGAATTGGTCTATCGAGCCTGGACTCAAGAGGAGCACCTTTGCAAGTGGCAAGTTCCCAATGAGAGTGTGCAATGCGAATATAAATTTGCTGATATCAAAGCTGGTGGTTCTGCCCTGCATAAGATGACGATGCCCAGCGGCGGAGTAATGTGGTTACTGACCGAGTACCACGAATTAAGCCCTTATCACACTATCGTTTTTACTCAATACGAATCGAATGAGTCTGGCGAAATCCTATCTCCCAAAACTCCAAATTGGCCCAAGGAAATTCGAGCGACAATTAAATTATCAGAACAAGATGGTGTTACCCATATGAAGTTTATTTGGCAGCCAATTAAACCAACAAAAGAAGAGGCCGAAGCCTGGGAAGCATCTCGTTCACAACACGGCAAAGGCTGGGGCGGTGGATTTGAGATGCTAGCGAATTACTTACAAGGCATTGGTTAAACTAGCGTTGATTTTTGATCATTGAATCTTGCCTTGATGCTTCATGAGCAATCATCGCTTGTTTACGAAGCGCTCCCCAACGGTATTGATTAAACTCACCGCCTTTTCGAATCACGCGGTGGCAAGGGATCAACAAAGCTATTCTATTTTTTGCCACCGCTGAACTAACCGCCCTCACCGCTTGCGGCTTACCTGCGATCTGAGCTAGGTCACCGTAACTGGCAAGTGAAGCTTCTGGCAATTTCAATAAGGCTTCCCATACTTTAATTTGAAATTCGCTACCCTTTAACAGCAAATGCAAAGACTGTTTATCTCGCCCATTGCTCTCAAACTTGCTTGAATTCATATTTAAAAACAAACGATCAATTCTTTCTTTGGCTCCAATCTCGTTACCAGCAAGTTCAGCATTTGCCCAGTCTCGCTTTAAATCAAACAACAATTGTTGCTCCTCCTCATCGCTATCGTAAAAGGCCAAGGCACATACACCGCGCTCTGTAAAAGCCATAAAACACATACCAAATGGCGAAGGTGCAGTGCCATATTCAATCCTCAAACCTTTCCCAAGAGACTTATACTCGCCTGGCGTCACTCCTTCCCAAGTAATCATTAGATCATAAAGCCTACTCGACGCACTCAAACCAAGTTCATCGGCAGCATCCATGACTGACTTTTCTTTCAGAATGGCTTTTGCCCGTTCTTTATCTAAATACTGAAGAAACTTATTCGGTGAAACACCCACCCACTCAGAAAAAACCCGTTGAAGGTGTGATTCACTAACATCGACCAGTTGACTTAATTCTGCCAATGACGGCTTCTTTCCTTTATGTTTCTGCAAGGCAAACAAGAGTTTAGAGACAAGTAGGTAGTGCTGATGCTGTTCAATGGACATGAGACTTTAAACCAATTCGGTTGATTTTAGTTAAGCCTAAAGCCAAAAAGAACAAGAAGCGACCCGATTCTTGCACTGCAAAAAATTTAGGGCTGGTTTATCCCCCACCCTTCCATTGAAACAACTTGATCACGCCCATTTTCTTTGGCCTGATATAAGCCCGTGTCCGCACGCTCAATTAAAGCAAACATATCAATATCATCTCCTTTCAATTCAGCCACTCCTGCGCTTAAGGTAATGGTAACGGGAATATTGGTATCGGTGAGCAAGGGGGTTTCTGCCAGATTTTCTCGCAATCGCTCAAGGACTTTTGCGGCTTCTTGTAAGGGACAACCTGGAAAAACAACAAGGAACTCTTCGCCACCATATCGGCCTAAAAGATCATGACGCCGCACCACCTTTTTGCCCTGTGCCGCTACCAACTTCAAAGCTTTATCGCCAAAGGGATGCCCATAGGTATCGTTTACTTTCTTGAAAAAATCCAGATCAATCATCGCCACCGATAAGCGTCTGGTTTCATCGCGAGCCATCTGAAATTCTTTTTGTAAACCTTCTAATATAGACCGTCGGTTCATCAAACCCGTCAGCTCGTCTTGATAAGAAATCGAACGAAGGTCTTGTTCACGCCGTTGCCATGCTCCGGTCAAATATCCCAGTATCACCATACCCAGCAAACTCGTGACAAACATCATAAACCACTTAAACAACAGGTCATTATGAGAAAAGCTACTCACATAGCCTTCTGTGCTGACAATATAAGCCCTCACATTGTAGGGCAACAATGGGTCGCTAAACGTTAGCACGATCATAACAAACAACGTCGCGACTTGAGTCCTGAGTATCAACCGAGGTTCTAATACGACAAAGCCTACCGCAGCATACAAAAATAAAATGAACCAACAAAAGCCATCAAAAATACCAATGGTTGAAAAAAACAACGGAAGACAAACCGACATGACAACCATATTTGAACTTAAAGCAACTTTGGCCAGAACCGCGGAATGCCTAGTTTGAGTCGACAATACCCTAATTACGAAAAATACAAATGCAGATACATAAGCGATGTTTCTAGCCCAGGGCAAATTCTCGTAGCTCACATGCAAATTCTGCAAGCTCAAAAAACCCAACAAGGTACAGGACAAGGCAGAAGTAAGAAAAACCAAACAGGTGGCATCGGCTATAAACTTGGCTTTTTCTGCATCAGGCCAATAGTAAAGGTGCCCAAACTGCTCTAGGGAATAAGCGTGAACATCAACGCTGCTTTTGTCTAAAGATTTGTGCGGATTCATACTGAAACTTACCTAGCAGCTCGCAACATGATAGGGCTAGCTAAATATGTGCCCTAAGCCCAAGACTCCATCATACTCACGAGCAGTTCTTTTTGTTTTTCTAATACCGTTTCGACTTCATAGGATTGGTCGAGCAATTTATCGAGCAAGCCCTGGGCCACAAAAAAACCAACACAAACATTAAACAAAGCAATAACCCTTAGGGCAAGTGCCTCACGACCAAGTGTACTGTTAGATAACTGTTCTAGCATACCCCCCGCTTGGGTAAATAGTACATGTATCCATTCTGTCATCGGGTTTGAGTGAGAGTTGAGGTCATAAACCGATCGATGAAATAGCAGTGCTACCGCAGGGTGTTCTGCAAAAACATCAAATACCCTAGCAGGTAACTGAGCTAGTAGGGTATCTTCACCTCCCAACGAGAGCGTTTCATCCAACATCTTTTCCAATGGCTTAAGCGCTCGGGTTAATACTGCTCGGTAGATCTCGTCCTTACCATTAAAATGTCGGTATAAACCGGGCTCCTGAATACCAACCTCTTCTGCTATTTCCCTGAGATTGGTCTTTTCATAGCCCTGTTTAGCAAACTTCCCTTCTGCTACGTCTAGTATTTTTTGAGCAGTGCGTTCACCTTTTCTCATACCAAGCCTCAACCCCCTATCTTCAAATGGCTTAAAATTAGCCTTGATCAAAAAAGTTAATTCATGATAACTTTTGTCAAAGCAAAAAGCCAGTTCAGGAGCGGACTATGAGCTTATATCATCGCAAACGAGTAGCCACGTCTTACAGTATTGAATACGGACTACGCGCTCTTTCTGTAGCTAAAAGCCTTAAAAAACAGAAGCTTAAGCAAGAGCCGGTCCTATCTCAAAACCCAAAACACCCAGAAGACTTTAATCCATTACAAAACGCTTGTTTTCAAAACCCTTACCCCTTTTATCGAATGCTTCGGGATGACTATCCGGTCTATCAGCTTAAAAACGGTATTTACTGTATCTCCCGCTATCAAGATATTGTTGAATTAAGCCGTGACACCGAGGCCTATTCATCTAGCCAACAAGGGGCTGTAGCGGGGCTTAAAAAAGGCCAAAGCATTGAGCAGATTGGCGCCATTTACGAAAAACTAGGCGACCTAGGCATTGTGCCCGCAGACGTATTAGCTACTTCAGACCAGCCTGCCCATACTAGAGAGCGAAAAGTCGGACACAGTGGCCTAAATGCGCGCTTTGTTAAAGCTCAAGAGCAAAACATAGAAGCATTATGCCAAGAAATGATGGATGAGTTTTTAGATAAAGGCGAACTGGAATTTATGCAAGCTTTTGCTTGGCGCTTGCCTATGATCTTCATAATTGAACTGCTAGGCCTCCCGCGCCAGGATTATGAGAAGATCAAAAAATGGTGCGTACACGGTATCAGTTCTCAAAGCGGCATTAGCAACGCACAAAAAATGGCAATTCATCAAGCCGAAGTCATGGTCTTTGTTCGCTACTGTTGGAGCAAGTACCTGAAAGCCAAAAAGAACCCTGGTGAGAACCTAATTGGAATGCTCGTCAAAGCGGTCAATGCTGGCGAAGGTTTCGAAGACAAACATGCAGTAAGTACAATTTTCCAGTTACTTATCGCCGGTAGTGATTCTTCGGCGACTTCTATGGGTAATGCGCTCAAACTACTGATTGAAAACCCTGAGCTACAACAAGAAATACGAGAAAGCTTGGATACTGAAGAGGATAAGTTATCCGCCTTTATTGAAGAAGTGTTTCGATTAGAGTCTGCCTTCCAAGGACATTTTCGCTGGACCAAACAAGCACGTGACTTACATGGCGTACACTTCCCTCGCGGAAGTCGGATATTCCTAATGTGGGGTTCAGGCAATCGAGATGAGCGAAAGTTTGAGAACCCTGACCAAATCATTCTCAACCGCCCTAACGGGAAAAAACACCTAACTTTTGGTCACGGTATTCATGCTTGTATAGGCCGAGAACTTGCCCGTTTGGAAATACGTTGTGTGCTCAAAGCTTTTTTGACACAAACCAAAAACCTTGAGTTAAACGGCGAAGCGCCGTTCATAGCATCAATGTTCGCAAGAACTTTATTAAAGCTTCCTATTCAATTTGACAAGGGCTGCTAAATAAAAAAAGCCCGCCTAGTAAGAAACTAGACAGGCTTTTTAAATCAAGTGAAAAACTTATAAGCTATTAATTATGCTATTTAATGTCTCACTAGGTCGCATAGCCTTAGAGACCTTGTCACGATCCGGATAGTAGTACCCACCCATATCAACAGGCTCACCCTGGATTTCAATCAACTCTGCGATAATCTTTTCCTCATTATCAGCAAGCTGCTTGTATACGTCGGCGAACTTCGCTTTAAGGCCAGCATCTTGATCTTGATTAGCAAGAGCCTCAGCCCAATACATGGCCAGATAAAAGTGGCTCCCGCGATTATCTAGCTCTCCTACTTTTCGCGAAGGCGACTTGTTGTTTTCCAAGAGCTTGCCTGTTGCCTCGTCTAAGGCAGTCGCAATTATTTTCGCTTGTTCGTTATTGGTTTTAATAGCAATATCTTCAAAAGAAACAGCAAGTGCCAAAAACTCACCCAGTGAATCCCAACGCAAGTGCCCTTCTTCTTGGAACTGTTGTACGTGCTTAGGTGCTGAACCACCCGCACCGGTTTCGAACATACCGCCACCGGCCATCAACGGCACAACCGATAACATCTTGGCACTGGTTCCTAATTCTAAAATTGGGAATAAGTCCGTCAGGTAATCACGTAGTACGTTACCGGTAGCAGAAATCGTATCTTTACCCTTCTTGGCGCGCTCTAATGAAAAACGCATCGCGTAGTCCAGAGGGAAGATATGAATATCCAAACCTTCGGTATCATGGTCTTTAAGGTACTTACGCACTTTACGAATCAAGTTAGCATCATGTGGACGCTCGTAGTTCAACCAAAACACCACTGGAGTATTTGATAAACGCGAACGGGTCACAGCAAGCTTTACCCAGTCTTTAATAGGCTCATCTTTAGTTTGGCAGGCTCTCCAGATATCACCTACTTCCACATCGTGCTCAAGCAGTACATTGCCGTCGGCATCAACCACTCGCATAGTACCTGCTTCTTCTAGCTCATAGGTTTTATCGTGCGAACCATACTCTTCCGCTTTTTGAGCCATTAAACCAACATTGGGTACTGATCCCATGGTTGTAGGATCAAATGCATCGTGATGCTTACAGAAGTTAATGATTTCTTGATAAATCGTCGCGTAGTTAGAATCAGGAATTACCGCTTTGGTTTCTTTTAACTTACCGTCAGTACCCCACATTTTTCCGCCCTCGCGAATCATCGCTGGCATTGACGCATCAACAATTACGTCACTAGGCACGTGCAAGTTAGAAATACCTTTATCCGAGTTCACCATCGCAAGCTCTGGGCGATGCTCATAAGCATCTAAGATATCTTCTTTAATTTCTTGTCGGCGTGAGTAAGGCAAAGTCTCAATCTTTTTATAGATATCACTCATACCTTGTTTTGGATCAACACCTAATTCTTCAAAGGTATCTTTGTGTTTTTCAAATACCTCTTTAAAGTAAACCTCTACCACGTGACCAAATACGATTGGGTGAGACACCTTCATCATGGTTGCTTTAACGTGCAATGAGAAAAGCAGGTTAGAGTTTTTAGCTCCTTCCATTTCTTCTTCCAAGAAACGACGCAGCTCGGCCGTGCTCATATACATAGCATCGAGAATTTCACCTTCTTGTAAAGGCAAAGTCTTTTTAACCGTTACTTCACCCTGCTTGCTTACAAATTCGATCCGAGCATCCATTGCTTTTTCAATGATGGTGGATTTTTCAGTCGCGAAAAAATCACCTTTGCGCATATGCGCTACGTGAGTTCGAGAACCTTGACTCCACTTACCCATTTTATGTGGGTTATTGCGCGCGTAGTTTTTAACGGCGGCTGGCGCGCGTCGATCAGAGTTACCTTCACGCAATACTGGATTAACCGCACTACCCAATACTTTGGCATATTTAGCTTGAATAGCTTCTTGCTCTTCGTTTTCAGGCTCTTCTGGATAATCAGGAACCGCATAACCTTGTTCTTGTAATTCTTTAATAGCCGCATTCAATTGCGGAACTGAAGCACTGATATTAGGAAGCTTAATCACATTAGCCTCTGGCTTCTTAACTAACACGCCTAGTTCGGCGAGCGCGTCTGGAACTTTTTGTTCGTCAGTAAGTGAATCTGGAAAGGCAGCGAGGATTCGAGCTGCGAGAGAGATATCGCTGATTTCTACATCAACATTGGCTTGTTTAGCAAAGCCCTCAACGATAGGAAGGAAAGAATAAGTCGCCAGCATTGGCGCTTCATCGGTTTCGGTGTAAATAATCTTACTAGACATACAGTCCCCTTAGTTGGTAATGGGTTTGAATTCAGTGTTAGCTGTTCTCAAGCCCCGAATGAATCAACACTAGCTTTAAAGCCTTTTGGGCAATGAAACCTTGATTCGTTTCTTTATTTTAGTTTTTACACTAAAAAAGGTACGTATCCCGTACCTAGCTAATTCTATTATAGCAAAATAAATGCTTTATTAAGCCCTAGCCCTCTGTTTTAGCGCTAGCCGCTTGTTTTCCAGCCAGTCGCCCAAAGAATGTAGCATCGCCTACCGACATGCCCGAGGCATAACCCGCTGCTGTCCGTGGTACACCTGCTGTTGTTCTACCTGCTGCGTATAAACCAGCAATGGCTTGGCCCTCCATATTAAGCACCTCACCCGTTGGTAAAGTATCCAAACCGCCGAGAGTAAAAAACGGAAACCATGGCCCTCGACCCGGAGTAATATCCAATGCCGCATATGGCGCTTTGATCTCCTTTAGCCATTCTTGGCTTTTATGAAAGATCGGATCCTCACCTTTGGCCGCATTTTTATTAAAATGTTCGATCGTATGGGTCAGTTGATCCGCATCTAGGCCCAATTCTTCAGCTAATTCGGCTACTGTTTCGCCTGTTCCGGCAAAATCAGCGTTTAGGTAAACCGGCTGCTCATAATCATCGGCGCTGACGATCAAAAAGACTCGATTCCCCAACTGTCTAAATACGTGAAAGGCTACTCTGCCGTGGTAGCAATCTTCATTGATAAAACGCTGGGCCTGCTGATTGACCATAATGCCATAAGTCAAAGATGACGGCGGGTAATAAGGCATAGTGACAAAGGCTTCCATCATATTAACCAAAGCCCCTCCCATACCCTGACCCATCAATATACCAGCGCCATTATCAAAGGGGTTGCCGATGGGTATATTGGCCTTTTTAAGCATAGGTGTGTACTTGGCAACCATGGCTTCGTTCATGCAAAAGCCGCCTGCGCATAAAATCACGCCATTATTAGCTTTCAAGTGCAATTCTTGGCCGTCTTTTCTCACCAACAGACCCACTACGCGGTCATTATCATCTTTTATAAGGGTCAAGGCGCGTGTTTCGTAAAGAACCTCGATATTGCCTCGTTGCTCTACTTGCTCTGTAAGAATTTTCATAAACAACGGCCCACCGTTGTCGCCATCAACTTCGACATTGTGGCCTCGAGGACAAGGCTTAGCTACATCTCGGAAAGGCCAAGCTTTTTCATTACCCGTATAAAGAATGCAATCGTCGGTCATGGCCATGATAGCTCTTTCCTTATACTCGCTATCCTTATACGGAATCCCCTTATCTACCAACCAATCGAAATGGTCCAAGCTGTTATCACAATAGCTGCGCACTTTAGCCTCGTCCGCTAGGTCACCCATTGCAGCCATGATAAAGTTAAACATGTCCTCGCTGCTGTCGTCATAGCCACAAGCCTTTTGCACACGAGTACCGCCATTCCCGCCCATGTATACTTCGGCGCTTGATAAGGCTGTCGATCCACCACTGGCGCTGGCTACCTCAATAATGGCGGTATTTGCACCCGCATCGGCGGCCTCTAAGGAAGCACAAGCCCCAGCTCCGCCAAAGCCCACAACTATAACGTCGTAGCTTTGATCCCAACTAGCCACATCACTAGCCAATTTCGGTTTTAAGGGTGAGGCTTTGGGAGCGTTACTGGTCATGGGAAGCGTCCTTATGGTCTATATCCGGTTTGGGCTTTGCCCAAATCACCCGAAAGGCAGGCCCTAGACTAGAACCCGCTAAGTAATTGAATGTGCAATGATTATATTTCGGATACGAGCTAAATCCTCCTGTATTTGGGTGATGATGAGGTAAAGGCTCGCATATACTATCCTAGCTACTAAGAAGCCCCGCTTTCTAAGCGGCCTTCAGCACATCGAATGCACCACAGACCAGTATGAATAAGGAGACATGCATGACTACTGAATTTAGCCTAGGCTCAGATCGAGCAAATGATCTAATCGCGAAAGCGGTTGCCCTACAACCAGCATTACGCGAGCGAGCGGCTCAGGCCAATATCGACGGTCAAGTTCCTAAAGAAACCATTCAAGATTTCCAAGACGCTGGTTTCTTCAAGATCCTTCAACCTGCCAAATGGGGCGGCTACGAAATGGATCCACAAGTGTTTTACGCCGTTCAACGCGAAATCGCGAAGGCCTGCACCTCTACTGGCTGGATCATGGGCGTTATCGCTGTTCACAACTGGCAACTAGGTTTATTTGACGACCAAGCGGCTCAAGACGTCTGGGGGGACGACCCTAGCACCCTGATCTCTTCTTCTTATGCGCCTGTAGGCAAGGTAGAAAAAGTAGACGGCGGTTACAAGCTAAGCGGCCAATGGGGTTTCTCAAGTGGTTCTCAGCATTGTGACTGGGTTTTCTTGGGAGCTGTTGTTCCTGAAGAAGGCGCTCCTTTTGACATGACTAACTACCGTACCTTTATGGTTCCTCGCTCCGACTACGAAATCGTCGATAACTGGAACGTGGTTGGCCTTAAAGCAACCGGCTCTAACGACGTTAAAGTGGTTGATGCTTTTGTTCCTGAATACCGCACTCAAAAATTAATCGACGGCTTCAACTGTGACAGCCCAGGTAATGCCGTTAACACTGCACCTGTATTTAGACTGCCATTCGGTCAAGTATTTGTACGTTCAGTTTGTACTGCTTCTCTTGGCGCTCTTGAGGGCGCATTGGATGAGTTCATCGAAACCGCTAAGACCCGTATGGTTGGCCCTGCGATGATGAAAGACGATCCATTTGCCCGTCGAATTGCTTCTGAAGTTAAATCTGCCATCAATGAAATGGTAACTGTAATGAACAGCAACTTTGACGCAATGATGGATCATGCTCGCAATGGTGAAGCTATTCCAGTTGAAGATCGTATTGTCTATCGCTACGACTCAGCGATCGTTGCTGATCGTTGCGCAGAACTGACGGCTAAAATGTTAAAAGCCAGCGGCAGTAAAGGTATCTTTCGCGGTAACGGAGTACTAGAAAGACACTTAGACGTCATGGCCAGCCAAGCTCACGTTGCGAACAACGTGCCTCTTTACAGCGGGAACTTGGGTGGCAACCTGTTTGGTGCGGACAACATGGATCTTAATATTTAAGATCTTTACGCCCTTACCCATCTCTCGAAGACTGGGTAAATAGTAGTAACAAAAAAACGCACTTTGCTTCAAGGTGCGTTTTTGTTTCAAGCACAAGAAAGTTATCAAAAGACACAGGAGCAAAGCATGTCGCTGATCGAAGGTTTACCCGAAGGAAAATACGCTGACTTGCCCAACGGACAACGCGTTCATTACCTAGACATTGGTAATGCTTCTGATCCTGCGGTGGTGTTTTTACACGGTAGCGGCAGTGGTGCCAGTGGTCACAGTAACTTTAAAGCCAACTATCAGGTCTTAGCCGATCAAGGCTATCGCTCCATCGTTATTGATCACGTAGGTTACGGCTATTCCTCCAAGCCTACCGACGTGGACTACCACATTAACTTTTTTGTTGAATGCCTAAACCAAACCTTAGAAAGCATTGGCTTAAAAGAATACGCCTTAATTGGTAACTCACTAGGCGGCGCGATTGCACTTCGTTACGCACTCGATTATCCAAACGCCGTTAACAAACTGGTATTAATGGCGCCGGGCGGTATAGAAAACCAACCGGATTATTTTGAAATGCCCGGCATGAAGATCATGATCGAGGTGTTTACCTCTGGCGAGCCAGTCACACAAGAAGGTATGCGCGACTTTTTTGAAAAAGCGTTTGTAGTTGATAACTCATGCATAGACGATCAGCTTGTATCTGAGCGCTGGCACAGCATGCAAACTCAAAATCCTCACGTGGTACAAACCATGGTGGTTCCTAATATGGAAGACGAGTTAAAAAATATTAACTGCCCTATTCTCGCTTTTTGGGGTATGAACGAAAACATGATGCCCGAAACCGGCATAATGAAACTCGCTAAAAAATGTAATGACATTCAAATGGTACTTTTATCCAACGCAGGTCACTGGATCATGCTAGAACACAAAGACACCTTTAACCAAATGACCCTAAACTTTTTAAACAAATAGCTGAGCGAATACCATGAGCGAAACCAAGGGAAACCTAAGCGAAGAACGACGTAAAGAGCTCGGACTTGAACTGTACCAAGCCCTTCGAGACCAAAAGACCATTACCCCCTTCACCGATCGTGAAGCGGACATTACTATCGAAGATGCTTACTACATTTCACTAAATATGCTTAATCAGCGTATCGACAACGACGGCGAAAAAGTCGTTGGCAAAAAGATTGGCGTAACCAGCAAACCGGTTCAAGAAATGCTCGGCGTATTTCAACCTGACTTTGGTTTTTTAACAGACGTTATGGAATACCCTAATGGTGCCGAAGTGTCTATTGCAGACACCATGATTCAACCAAGGGCTGAAGCAGAAATCGCTTTCATTTTAAAATCAGACTTAGTCGGCCCAGGCGTTACGGAAGCAGACGTCCTAGCCGCGACCGACTACATTGCGCCCTGCTTTGAGATCGTTGATTCGCGCATCACCGATTGGAAAATTAAAATCCAAGACACCGTCGCTGACAACGCATCTTGCGGTGTTTATGTTGTAGGCGATGCAAAAGCGAAGGCTGAAGATCACGATCTTCCCAACCTTAAAGTAAAAGTAAAAAAGAACGGCGAACCACTAAGCGAAGGTATCGGTAGCGCTGTTCAAGGCAACCCGCTTACAGCGGTTGCATGGTTAGCTAACACCCTAGGTGAGTTCGATATTCCCTTTAAAGCGGGCGAAGTTATTTTATCTGGATCTTTAGTTCCATTAGAGCCGGTAGTTCCAGGTGACCTTATGGAAATGGACCTGGAAGGTATCGGTTCTTGTTCAATCAAATTCGTTTAAAAACTATTTACGTTTTTAAAAACAGTTCTCAATCATGAAAATGGTAAAAGACAATGAGTGAAAAAATCAAAGCGGCCATTATCGGCTCAGGAAACATAGGCACTGACCTAATGATTAAAATCATGCGCAACTCAGATGTACTTGAGTGCGGCGCGATGGTGGGTATTGATCCAGAATCAGACGGCTTAGCCCGCGCAGAACGCATGGGCATTCCCATTACTGCTGAAGGCATCGATGGATTAAAGAACCTCGACAACTACGACGACATCGATATCGTATTTGACGCGACATCAGCCTACGCTCACCAACATCACAACGATGTACTGAAAGCTGACGGCAAAACCGTGGTTGATTTAACACCTGCAGCTATTGGCCCCTACTGTGTGCCGGTGATTAATATCGAAGAACACCTGCAAGAGCAAAACGTAAACATGGTGACCTGCGGCGGCCAAGCGACTATACCAATGGTTTACGCCGTTAGCCGTGTTGCTAAAGTTCATTATGCAGAAATCGTTGCTTCTGTATCTTCTGCATCAGCAGGCCCAGGTACTCGCGCCAACATCGACGAGTTTACCCAAACCACCGCTCGCGCTATCGAGAAAGTGGGCGGCGCAGAACAAGGTAAGGCCATCATTATTCTTAACCCTGCCGAGCCTCCAATGATCATGCGTAACACCGTTTTCACTTTGTCTGAGAAAGTGGATGAGCAAAAAGTTATCGATAGCGTTAATGAAATTGTTGAGGGTGTAAAAACCTACGTACCAGGTTACGAATTAAAGCAGGACGTTCAATTCGAATACTTTAACGAAGATGCTCCTTTGGAAATTCCTGGCCGCGGTAAGTTCGTTGGCATGAGAAGCTCAATTTTCCTTGAAGTCGAAGGCGCTGCTCACTACCTGCCCTCTTACGCAGGCAACCTAGACATTATGACATCGGCCGCTTTAGGCACCGGCGAAAGAATCGCCCGCCTAAAATATTCGAAAGCCGCCTAACAGGTCGAGGACCTGAACCGAGGAATACAGACATGACTAACATTATTGACCCAACTAAAGAAAAACTTTACATCCAAGACGTTACCCTACGTGATGGTATGCACGCCATCCGTCACATGTATGGCATAGACCACGTTAAAGCGATCGCAAAAGCGCTAGACGAAGCAAAGGTTGATGCGATTGAAGTTGCCCACGGTGATGGTTTATCAGGCACCTCTTTTAACTATGGATTTGGCGCACACACTGATAAAGAGTGGATTGCCGCTGTCGCTGAAGTACTCACTCACGCAAAACTCACAACTCTTATCCTTCCTGGCATCGCCATCAAAGAAGATTTGGACTGGGCTTGGGACATGGGCGTACGTTCTGTGCGTGTGGCTACCCACTGTACAGAGGCAGACGTTTCAAAACAGCACATCGAACATGCTAGAAAGCTTGGTATGGACACCATCGGTTTTTTGATGATGTCTCACATGATTGAGCCCGCCAAAATGGCTGAACAAGCCCTACTTATGGAAAGCTACGGTGCCGAAACCGTTTACGTAGTGGACTCAGGTGGCGCACAAAACATGCACGACGTTAAAGACCGCGTTAGTGCATTGCGTGACGCACTTAAGCCAGAAACAGAAATTGGTATTCACGCCCACCATAACCTTTCATTGGGTGTGGCTAACTCGATTGTAGCTGTAGAAAACGGCGTAAACCGTGTCGACGCTTCACTTGCGGGCATGGGCGCCGGTGCTGGGAATGCTCCACTTGAGGTATTCATCGCTGCGATTGAACGCATGGGCTGGCAACATGGCACCGACTTGTACAAGCTAATGGACGCTGCTGATGACTTGGTTCGCCCTCTTCAGGATCGTGAAGTGCGCGTTGATCGTGAGACTCTTTCTCTTGGATACGCAGGCGTTTACTCTTCGTTCCTACGTCATGCTGAAGTTGCTGCAGAACGCTACAACTTAGAAACCCGTGACATCCTAGTCGAACTAGGTCGTCGTCGTATGGTTGGCGGGCAAGAAGACATGATCGTGGATGTTGCTCTCGATATGATCAAAGCTACAGAACTCGGTATCTCTATCGAAGAATACTCAGCACAAATCGATAAACGCGGACGCAAACAGCAACAGGTTATTGACTAATATTCTATAACCTACCTGCGAAACAAACGCTGTAATTTTGAAAAAGCCCCTTTCTTGGGGCTTTTTTGTTTTCCTACTTCAATTCGTGCCTCTTCAGGCAAAACAAATTCATCTACACCGATGCAGTCGGACAGTCGCACAGCCTCATTTTCATTCAACTACACCCAATGTTTATGCACATTAGCTCTGCCAATAACTTCAAACCATCTTTGATATAAATCATTGCTTAAATTTGCTTCATAATTATCTCGCTTTAAACAATGAGCTCGCACACGATCAGAAAAATGTTGTGGCTTTATATCTTTAACCCGCAAAGACATCGCAAAAAGGTAAGTTCTTTTATTGGTACGACTAAGTAGCTCTTCTGGCGAGACATATACTGTCAGCACAGTGATTTTGTCAGAGTTGCCGATAATAGCCTGCAAAAACTTAAAATTTTCCGTTCTAAGATAAAGACCATAGGCATCATAATGGACAACCAAACGACCTTCTAACCCTTTCGTTATATCTAAGTGCTTAGCAGCAACATAAGCCCAATCTTTAGGTTCATCTAAACCAAGCTTTTTCGCCAGCTGGGCAGCCCCCCTCTACGAAATCGATTTGACAAAGTGGCTTACCGGAACAAGAAGGCCCGCCGATGATTATGGTGTGATTTTCGCTATTCATACAAATCTATAAAATCATCACTTTAATTTAAAGTCCCGCTCATAGCTTTCAGCATCAAGGCATATTGCCCTAGTCATCCGTTATGTATTGCTCCATTGTAACCAAAATATGAAATAAACAAGTATCCGATGCCGCACAGGCCAAGTAAAAATAAAAGGCTCTTTACGGCTTTTTTTTGAAGCATTAACATGACCACCCTAATACACAACAATAATCACCACCAAATATCGGCTCAATAAGCCAGTTAAATACACTAGAATGGTAAATTAGCACTATTGCTGGAATATTTACGATATGAACACTAAGCAGAGTTTTCTTTCAGGCGGACCACTCACTTCGCTGCTCCCGATTTGCTATCTGTTATTAGCAGCATGCTCGGGGTCTTCTAGTGATAATAAATCAAACGAATCCAACCCAAATGGTGATGATTCTGGGCAGAAAATTGTCCGATCAGACACCGATGCAAATGGAACCATCGACGAATCAATCATCTTGGATTATCAAAAAAGCAGATTGATTTTAGAAACCCATACCAACGCTAGTGGCGTCGCTCAACAAATATATAGCTACGACTATGACAATCAGGGTAGGAATATTAGCAAAAAAGAAGACACGGACGCAGATGGAAATACAGACTCCGTCATCAGCTATAGCTATAACGGAGAAAACAAGCTAACAAGCACAGAAAATGACACCAACAATGACGGAACAGCAAACAGCCTAATTAACTACTCCTACGATTCAAACAATAGATTGATTACGACGAGTTTTGACGACGACGCCAACGGAGCAGCTGACAGAATTGATAGCACTATCTATGACACGAGCGGTAACATAATACGCGAAGAGAATGACAACGATGCAAACGGAACTGCAGACCAAGTTACTGACTATACCTACGACCCAATTGAAAACCGCGTGATTCAAATTGAAGAGGACAATAATGCAGATGGCACACCCGACACCATCCGTACAATAAGTTTCACAGATCTAAGCAACGGCATTCGATTACTCGTAGAACGAGATACAGACGCAGATGGAACAGCTGAATCAACAATCACAATCGATTACGATACACAGGGTAATATCTTAGAGAGCAGAACTGATTTTGATGCCGACGGAAACACAGACAGCAGCCAAAGCTACAGCTATGACAGCAAAGGTAGAGAGATTTTCTATAGCCAAGACGACGACAACGACGGCAGTCCTGAGCAAACCAGAACAACTACTTATTCAGGCACTGTCCCCCAAGAAAGCTCATAAGCTTTTACAAGCTTCTCTAAAACGTAAAGACCTTATAACTGCAGTTTTCCATTGGACCATTGTCCCAAAGAAACCTCATATCAATTTTATTATAATAAGCATGCAGCGTCTGAATTAAGGCTCCGTGGCTAACCACCAATACATTTCCTGACGAGGCACCAGCGATCTTTTCAATAACCCTTAGTGAGCGCTGCTGCAAAGTAAAAAAAGTCTCCGCCCCTTCAAGCTCAAAGAGATCCGGACGTTCCCAAAAATTTCGAAACTGATCCTTGTATTTCTCCTGCGCCTCAGCTCTTGGCAAGCCCTCCATTGGCCCCACATGGATTTCCATCAACTCGCTCATTTGGGTAATCGCTTGCCCATCAGCCACTATTGAGGCTGTCTCTAACGCTCTTGATAATGTACTGCAATAAATAGCACAAAACTCGATACCAGAGAGCTTTTGTTTTAGCTCTTGAGCCTGCTGCTTACCCAACTCTGTTAGCACAGACTCAGACTGGCCCTGCACAATCCCCTGCTTATTCCACTCGGTTTCGCCATGACGGACTAAATATATTTTCGAACTCATATCTTTATCGGCACTATATTCTAAATTAGGTAAATACTAAGTGGACTTCCCAGGGTTTGCTAGACACTTTGTAGCTTCGAAAAATAGTCTTCTTCAAACTTCATTGGCGACACACCACCTGTGTGAGTGTGCCGCTTAATTGGATTGTAAAACATCTCAATAAAATTAAATATCACTGTCTTTGCTTCGTCGCGTGTTGAGTAAATCTTGCGTTGAGTCACTCGTTTTTTAAATGTTGCAAAGAAACTCTCAGCTACCGCATTGTCGTGACAGTTGCCTCGCCTACTCATGGAGGGCTCTAAATTGTTCGACTTCATGAACGATAAGTAATCCGCGCTCCCATATTGACTACCTTGGTCACTGTGAACCAAGACCGTGTCTTTCGGTTGCCGTTGCCAAACGGCCATCATTAAGGCCCGAATAACTAAATGTCTGTCGATATTTTTATCCATCGACCAACCGACAATCTTACGAGAGAATAAATCTAATACAGTGGCGACATACAAAAAGCCTTCATGTGTTCTAACATAAGTAATGTCACTCACCCACGACTTGTTTGGTTCATCAGGGCTAAAGTTCCGTGCTAAAACATTATCTGCAATGGATGCTGTTTTTCCGCCTTTAATATAACGACGCTTATAGCCTATCTGTGCTTTTAGTTTGTTCTCTCGCATAATTTTAGCAACGCGATGCACACTGCAAGTCTCACCTGCATCACGAAGGTCACGATGAATCCATGGGCTGCCATAAGTCCCTCCGCTGGCAATATAAAACTCCCTGATCCTTTTTAATAATCGCTCGTCTTCAATCGCGCGATTGGATAAGGGTTTTTCTAGCCAAGCATAAAAACCACTACGATGTAATTTAAAGACTCGGCACATGGCCTTTACGGAAAATTCATGTCGATGTTCGCGAATGAAGGCGTACTTTACTCGCGGTCGTTGGCAAAGTACGCGGCGGCCTTTTTTAGTATGTCGCGCTCCTCCGTCATTCGGCGTAAATCCGCTTTTAATTTGGCATTCTCGGCAGCAAGGTCGTTTTTATCGACTTCTCGGGGAATCGGCTCACCGTATTTCTTCATCCAAGCATAAAGACTATGGGTAGTTGTGCCGAGTCTCTGAGCAACATCAGCTACTGAATATCCTCGTTCAGTAACTTGTTTGACTGCTTCCTTTTTAAATTCTTCTGTATACCGTTTGCCTTTCATTATCACACCTCATAGAGTTACATATTAACGCTATTTGGTGTCTAGCAAACCCTGGGAAGTCCAGACTGAGAAAAAATTCTCTCTACCTCTTTGGTATCCGGGATTCTCTTGGGCAGATTTCTTCTAGCCTTCGGTAACTCGAATCTAGACAAAAAACTACCATCAATTACTCCTAGATAATCCATGTGCTTTAAGAAGGATAAAATTGCAATAAGCCGTGTACGTTGAGTGCTAGCTTTTAAGGGTTCACCATCTTTTTTTCGATAGCTAAATAGATCGCGCCTATAATTCTCAAGGACTTCACGATCGATCTCAGCCACACATGAAATCCTATTGGCGGTTAACCACTCTACGAAGTAACCCACTGATACCTTATCGCTATATATCGTCGCATCACTTAATCTCCTTGCAGCACGATCTTTTAAGTAAAGTACTACACACTCATCGAGTGTGTAGTACTGATCTTTTTTAAGCACGGTTAATGAACCCCCTGGTAAGATCTAGATAGCAAATCAAACAGGTCAACATCGCAATTCGCAGATACCAATTGGCTATTGATATTTAATTTCTTAAATGTCTTATTGATATTCCGTGCACAGGACTGGCTGAGTGCTCGATCACTAAAAGCTATATCGACATGCCTCGTACCAACAGCCTCTAATAGATCCAGATGCCTTTTCGAGAAATGTCCACAATCCATTAGAGCGACGACATTTTTGATACCAGCACACCAGAGGACCAAAGCATCGACAGGCGACTCACAGAGCACCAGATGTTCATACTCTGATACGGCCTTGATATTAAAAAAGGTTACCTCCTCACGATTCCAAAATTGATGGTGACAAGACTGATTCGGCCTTTTCTTCTGTCTAAATACTTTCTTCCCATAAGCGCCTCGCACCTGCCCACATTGGTCATAGAACGGAAATATTAGCGCGCCTGGAAAGTACTCGTGACCATTCGGTTTAAACAGCCCCAATCGTTGTCCCATGCCGCGCTTGGAGTCATTTTCAGACGAGTTAGATGATCTAAAACTTCCCCCCAAGGTTTTGTCGCTAAAACCTAAACCAAATGTATCAATCACGTCTGGCGAATAGATGCCAAGATGTTTCATAACATTGATCACCTTTTCTTTACGGGGTAAACACTTGTGGTAGTAGTCAAACACCTTCTCAACCATCATCTGCTCAGGATTAAATACTCCTAATCCTGAATCGCTACGTAACCCACCAGGAAAATACATGGGTGATATGCTTTGTTTGCTTTCAGATTTATTTAATTCGTACATTACTTCCTCCTAAACAGATTCTTTTAATTTGCGCATGGACTCACCTTTAAGCTCAATTTGATGAGCTCGATGAACAACACGATCTAAAATGGCGTCAGCGATAGTTGGCTCGCCGATAAAATCATGCCACCCTGAAACAGGGAGTTGTGCGGTGATAATTAACGATCCGTTTCCTGAGCGCTCCTCTATAACGTCTAGAAGGTGTACACGAGCTACAGGAGTCATGGGCGCAATAGCCCAATCATCGATAATCAGCAAGTCTGGTTTGCAGAGCTTTGCTTTGAGCTTAGCTAAAGCCCCGGTCGCTAGAGCTAATTCGATCTCCTCAATCAACGGGACGTAGCGTTTATAACTGACTGTGCGACCTTGCCTCAGCGCCTGATTTCCTAGCGCATTAGCCTTGTAAGTTTTCCCTACACCTGCCAACCCAGTTAAAATTACATTTTGATCTCTATCGATCCAGTCGCCGCCCGCCAGATAAGCAACCAGGTCACGGTCCAAACCTCTATCTGGCCTGAATTCAATATCTTCAATACATGCATTCGGATAACGAAGTTTGGCAGCCTTAAGATTCCTACTTAGTCGCTTGTTTTCACGGTCATCGATTTCGCGTTGCACGCACCGAGCCATGCCCTCCTCAAATGAGGAGGGCCTTAGATTTGGGTTTGACGAAATATTTTCAAATTCCTTAGCCATTCCATGGTTTCGAAGTTGCTTAAGGGTTTCAATTGTTTGGTTCATTAAACTCATAATGAATCTCCTGAAAAATATTCTGAGCCACGGATATTGTTATGAAATGGCATAGCAACTTCAGTGGGTGAAATTAAATTAGCTTTGTCCGCCTGGGTTCTTAGGATCAAACGAACATTTTTAAGCGAGATTGACGGTAACTTTCTTACATAACTACAAGCCGACTCAAAGCGTTCAGCGCCATGAATCCTGCAAAGCTTCTGCAATTGGTCACATGCCTTAGAAGCTGTCACGGAGTAATCAGGATGATCCTCATAAAGAGCTAAAACGATAGCAGTTGAAGATGGGCCAATTGACTTTGACCACTCTAGGAAGTGAGAGAGTTGACGCGACGCGTAGGCTTGATGTTGAACCGGACGATGATTATCTATCGTGGTATGAGCGCCTTGAACATCGCTTATCGGGTGAATAGCAATTCGTTTTCCGGAATAGAAAAATTCAGCAGAGTTGGCATTAACCCTTACCTCAACATGCTTCCCTACATACTTGTAGGGCACCGAATAGGCATGGCCATTCACTAAAATATGATAATCTGGGCCTACCTTGAACTTTCCAATCCACTCACCGAATTCAAACGGCCTGCTTGGTAAAGGTCTTAGTAATGGAAGATCCAATTCCTCGAAGCGTTCTTGCCGACAGCCTGGTAACTTTTTAAACGGCCTACGATTCAGATCATCAAGCAACGGTTTTATTGCTTCGTTGATTTCATCTAGTGAGAAAAAGTGCCGATTCCTAAGGCGTGCTGTAATCCAACGAGTAGCTAATAGAACACCCAGTTCGGCTTTACTTTTGTCCTGAGGTTTGCGCACTCTAGCAGGAAATATATAGCACCCATAATGAAAACCCAGATCTTCATAAGTTCGGTTAATTTCTGGTATCGCGCCTGGCTTAGTTACTGCCGATTTCAAATTATCTGGAATCAGCGCCTGTGGCACACCACCTAAAAATTCAAACATCTTATTATGCGCTTCAATAAAATAAGGCAGCTTTTGAGATTCACAAGCGCATACAAATGTGTAATTCGAACAGCCCATAACGGCAACGAACACCTGCGCCTGCCGTACCACTTTGTGTAGCTCATCGTAATACGGAATAGTCTTGCCGGCGAAGTCGATAAACAGCTCCTCACCAGCAAGATGGGTTTGACGCATCGTGACATCAACGGTCTTTAGATACTTTCTAAAGTAATGGGTGAATTGGGAGTAAGAATATGCAGTTTGAGGCTCCACTCTGACATACTCTTCCCAAAGAAGCAGAAGCGTTACCCCTTTTATTTGAAGTTGCTTGTGGACATAACTCCAATCAGGAATACGACGATCTTTGGAGGCCATTCGTGTTTTTCTAAACAGCTTATCCAACTGGTCATCGTTCAACGCATTTAAGTGATCAACAGTGTGAAGTTCACTCGAAGCCGTCACTCGATATTTACTTATCGTATCTTTGTTAAAGCCACTGCGCTCTGCAATGGCTCGATTTGAATAGTTTGAGGTAAGGATTAGCCAAATGGCTCTCCTTAACGATTTTTTGTTCATCTTTTTTACCTTTTTTTAGGCAATAACTGACCGTGACAGAGCGTGACAGCACTACCGATTCATGTAACAAAAGAGGTTGAATTCGAGAAAGAAGAGCTTCGATCAAGATGGGTAGCTCTTTACAAAACGATTTCATAGAACTAAGATCGAAGACAGTCAGTACTCAATTGACTACTTCCAAGGCCATGGTGGAGTTGCCGCTCCTCATGGCTTTCTTAGTTTTAGGACCTCCAATTTTTCCTAAAATAAGTTTTATTTATTCATGATTCACCTCCTATACCAAATGCGGCAGTAGTCCGCTGTTTAGCCAACCAATTGGCCACATCCTTCACCAAGGCGAACTTACCCCGGCGATTATCAATCTCAAACACCGGGACAGGCACGGTCTTGCGCACCAATGACTGCCTAAATGCCTCCTTGGACACATAACCTAGCGCCTTACGTAATTCATCCCCCGAAATCATAGGCCCATGGCGACTAAATAGCTCCGACTCAAGGCTTTCTGCCAACTCTTTCTGTATTTGTTTCTGTTTATCGGTAGCCATATCACTCCCGGTTAAAACGTAGCGTGACTGACATTCTATAAGGCGAATATTTCTGATATCAATGCACAAAAACCACATAAACTTGCATAGGCCGCCCAATTAATCTTCAATAATTTCAATATGTTATACTGAATCGTACTCGATTTTTACCCTAGATTTGTCACCCAAATATGTCCGAAAAAGCCAAGCAAATTAAAAAGCTCATTGCCTCTTTGAGGGATAGGTATTTTTTCGAGCACTTTATAGAAACCCTTAGTGACAAAGACAAAAAAACTTATTCAATTGTTGCCCTGGATAAACGTCTTTTCCCAGAGGACTACCCGCTACAAGAAGGATCAGCGAGTAGAATTCGATGTTTTTACCGATATAGAAAAGGTACAAAAATTACCAATAACGAAATCCGGCAAAGACTGTATGAAGCTTTGCCTAAAAGTCAGAGTTGGCACGAACACATTTTGTGGGAAATTCTACAAACTCCAGAACTCTCATTACCTCAGACCTACAAACTGATGAAAAGGCTAGACAAAAAAACTCTTAATAAGGCTTTTTCAAAAGATAAAATAACGGGGGAACTGAGCAGAAGGCAGCCCAGAAACATACAACACCTCGATTCCGTAGTAGTACAAGGAGACCTAGATGGTCTGGCTTATTTAATTTTGGTGCTGCGCGAATCTGAATTACTCGAAAGAACCTACGCATATATAGCAGCCAAGTGGGCTATTTGGGACATATTTAATATTTTGGTAGTGTTTGAACCCGCTTTTTTAAAGATATCTTACAAGCTATACAACCATCTTGAAAAAAACTTTATCTTTAAAAACAACCCCATCCCTTGGCCAATTCCTCAGGCCATATTTCACCCAATAAGCATTGAGGAAATACCGAATTGCAACTATATCTTCGCTGAAAAACACAGGATTTGCAGGGAAATATTACTTCAGTGCGAGGACTTGTGGTTAATTGACCCAGCAAAAAAAGAAGCCGCTCGGCTTTTACTTATTATATATATTGAAGGCATTTTTCTGCCCGACCTCCATAACGCTCTACAGAATGCAATTCGTCATGATGCAGAGTCTGAACTAATACAGAAGATCTTTACGCGATTTCGAAAAAAGGGGCATGCAATTAGGCGTATTCAAATATAATTATTTTTACTATTGCTTGATTTCATAACTGATATCCACCACACCCTTGGCTTTGACCTTAAGAGTTTCTAAAACCTCGTGAGAAATCTGCCTAATACTAGCTAACTCAACGCCTTTTAAAGGCAGTTTAAGATCACCATCACAAAAAACCACCCCAAGAGAATTTCGTTTTACAAGCTGATCGTATTGCGCGTCCAACGCTGGATCCACATGAGCGCCTCCGTCACAATCGGCCATGTACAATACCAAGTCCTTCCTAGTAAATTTCTTTCCATTTTGATCTTTTACTACGGCTTTGTTCCACCACTTTGGAAATTTCAACCAGGAATCGTCAAAATTAAACTGAGCTAAGCATCTAGCTTCATAGCCCGCATAAGAACTATCTGCATTTTTTCCAGCAGAAAGCACACATAAAGAAAACTGAGAAAAAAGATCATCAGAGCGGATGTCAGTGCCGGAATCTAAGAAATGTTTCTCGCGCAACTTCAACTGTTGCAGCAATGCCCTAGACCTATTCTTATGATGCAATAACACTCGAAGGCTTACAGACATATGCTTAGCAGCCACTGAAACACCTTCATCATAAATTTTACAGGCTTGCTCAAGAAGAACCACTTGGTCTTGCAACTCAGCTATTAACTCAGTTCTTGTTCGTCTTACTTTTTCTTCTGACATACACAAAAGCCTCGTGACTACACCTTTCCGGAATAGGTGGCTAAGGAAGACCAGCAAGCCCGGCTAATTTAGCCGGTCTCCACATGTGTGGGGACTGGGACAAATTAGACACCATACTGGAAGATATTGGCCACCTAAACCAAAAAAGTCTAGCCACCATGCTGATTTGCCACAGCCAGCTAATGCATAGACAGGGTCATCGACCATCCTTCTTTTGACCTATTTTATAGTTTATATGTACTATTATATGGTTTATACTTTGTTCTAAGTAACGATCAATAAGGTGAATATGATGTTTGTATTAAACGGGATATTGAAGGCCCAGAGTCAGGAGATGATCCTTGTGTATTTACTCGCAAGAGAAAGAGGCTATTCGCGTGAAATTGCATCATTCTTTAACACACCTGTCACGCCTATTAACAAGCAAGCCAATCGTTTGGAAGAAGCGGGAGTGATTATTGCCACTACAATCGGCCGTACCAAGCAATACCAGTTAAATCCTCGCTATGCCTTTAAAGACCCACTTAAAGAGTTATTGAAGAAAGCATTGGCAGCCTACCCTAAAGACATACAGGCTGAATTATTGTTACAACGCAAACGACCTAGAAAAACAGGCAAGGAGTTATTAGATGCCTCAGTATGATTTCAGCGGTACCAGCATGGTGGAGCTGGCGGAAATTATTACGGAGCACCTAGAAACCAAAGATTTCAACGTCGTACTCGTGGGTGGGCTTGCGGTAGCAATCTACACAGAAGACAGATACCTCACAAAAGACATAGATATCTTCGATATCACTCAACATCATCCCCAAAAGCTTCATGAGGCTATGGGAGAGCTAGGCTTTCAAAAACAAGGTAAAGTTTTTCGCCACAAGTCTACTCCTATTACCGTTGAGTTCCCTGGCGGCAATTTACAAATAGCTGACGAACCAGTACCTAGAGATCAGGTTTTAAAAACCGAGGGAGGACTACCGATTTTGCCAGCGGCTTATGTCGTCAAAGATCGATTAGCCCATGACTTATACTTCCAAGATCCACAAGCCATCATTCAAGCCCTATGCGTCATGTTAGTACACACAGTGGCTCCAGAAAAGATTAAAGCTTTTTGCATACATGAAAGAAACGAAGATTATTACAATAAAGTAAAAGGCTATTATCTGGATCTTGAAGCCAGCAAAACCACTGATATGGAAAGTATCGAAGCGTACATACTCGAGAAAAAACTGGAAGAACTTTAAGACTATTGACCGACTCCCAAGAAAGGATCACCATACGAAGCTATGGGACCTCTCACACAAGGCAATTAGAGCCGGTCTGTCATGTTCCAACCACCTTCATGCTGACATGCTAGAGTACGCTTAATACTGCGAACAGTGATCTTATTGAGGCAGTTGTAAAGATCTAGCCGGTAAACTTTTTAGCTAAATTAATTGGGTATTCCGTGCTCAATTCGGTGTATGTAATGAATAATATCTTCAAACCCTATCGTGGTATTTACCCACTCTAACGCGTTTTTACCTTCGAGGATTTTTCGATCGGCTTTAAGCCATCTCACAGCAGCCGATGAATCGTTATTCATCAAACTCAAGGCATGAACATATATCGTTGCCAGTCGATAGAACTGGTCAGAAGCCGGATATTCAAGTGCAGCTTTCTTTTTAAATCGAGTTAACTTGGAGGGAGTAATACCAAGCAGCGGAGCTAACTCCGTTTGCGTTAGGCAAAGGTTTTTACGAAGCAGCTCTACTTCTTCAAAAGATATGCCTTCAAGAAGGTCTTGATGGGTATAGGCTTGTCCATTGGTTTTTAGTGCTTGAGCTATCATAGATTTAATATTGCAAAACTTATTTAAAATGACTAGCGACTAAATTAACCACTTACCCTCATCACCGTATTCGACAATACACCCAATACTGTAGCCGGTATTTTCACTAGGGTAACCCCATTGATTGCTGACCAGCAAAGTATCACCTTCTCGATCCACTCGAGAATAGTGATTATGGCCATACAGCCAAAGCGGTGGTTTATACCTTTCGATGAGATCCAAACCATTAGCTTGAAAGTACGCAGATACTGAGGACTCAACAAAGTGATCGTTCCTGGTATCTCTGGTTGGCGGGAAATGGGTAACCACAATGGTTTTAGATAAATCGCCCCTTGCTAGCTCTTGGTTAAGCCAGCTGCGTGACTGACGATGCATAATCTGCATGGTAGCCGGTGAGAGCTTCCTAGGGGCCTCAGTTGGATTACCAGGGTCATCTTCATCAATCAGCCTAAAGTCGCCTATTTGCTCATCTACGCGCTCAAGCAACGCCTGCTCAACAGTTGGACCCATTACAGTGAAATCACTCCACAAGACGCAACCCAAGAACTTAAATCCATCAATCTCAACCGCATTCTCTTCTAAAAGATGAATACGCTCATAGCTTTTAAAGTGTTCCCTAAAGCGGCCATTAACTGTTTTCAGGTTATCGTGATAGTACTCATGATTCCCCAAGACGAGTATGATAGGTACTTGAGAATAGTGATCGAGCAATCGATCCACCCCAGTGAATGCATGTTCTCCGGAACCAATATCTCCAGCCAAGACAAGCACGTCAAAGTCTTGCTCATCTGGCAATATTGGTAACCAAGCTTCATCATGAAACTCAAAGTGGATATCGGATATAACAAAGATTCTCATTAAAACAGTATGGGTTTAGTAAAAGACAATTCAATTATATACATAGATATGGATGACACCATCTGTGACTACAGTGGTGCCCATCAGCGCGCTTTAGAAGATTATCCTAATCAGCTATACCCTCAAAGTGTCGAAGGGTTCTTTGAGAATCTGGTACCTTTAAAGCATGCTATCAACTCAGTGAATAAACTAAGAGATAGATTCGATGTATATATCCTCACCGCACCCAGTCACCACAATCCACTGTGCTATACGGAAAAACGACTTTGGATCGAAAAACACTTTGACTTAGAGTTCACTGAAAAACTAATTATTTGCTCAAATAAGTCACTTCTTAAAGGCCACTTTCTGATTGACGACTATGCAGAGGGAAAGGGCCAAGAAGATTTTGAAGGCACTCTGATACAGTTTGCTAGCGGCAGCTATCCAGACTGGCCAGCCATCCTGAAGGGACTCGGCAGTTAAAAAATAAATCTGATCCTTCGTTTAATGATTAACCTAAAACAGAAATCTTTGAATTTTATTGATCTGGAAATTCAAGCCTAAGCCCTTCGATAAAATCATTTGGAGTACCCGTCATTGTTATATCTCTAATATCTCCGATATCACAGATCAGAGGTTCACCCTTATTGGGATTATCATTAAACGCAAACCTGTATTCTGACTCACCAATAAACCCTAATTGTTTTTTAAATATTGCACTGTACTCGTCAAAGTCACCATTAAACGTATTAGGATCGTAATATTCTACAAACCCATGCATAAAAGGATTCAGTTTCTTCATTCTCTCCATGAATTTAGGAACATCTGTTATGGCAACAAGATACTTTCCAAATTTGACGGAGTCTTCTGATAAACGAAGCTTTTGAATGTACTCATCCTCAGTATATTGTGCTTCCTCATCAATATGTGCGGCTGTTATACAAAATACATTGATATCATCTAAGTGGCTTAAACTTACGGATACAGGAGATGCTAAACCCGTTAGTTTATGTCCATTAATAGTTACCGTATTTTGATCTGGCTGATACCAACCGGTCACACCTTCATGTTTATCACCATACGCTTCCTTTTCCTTTCCCTTAAAAAAGCCTAGTGTGTTCATGTAAATTTTCCCATCAAGAAAATCATTCATCCGGCTTTCACTCTCAAAGACTTTGGCAAGGTAAAATATCTTTCTCTTCATAAAGATCTATTCCGACAATTTAATCTGGCCAATTCCAACTTGGCGCATCTAACATTCCTTGACCCAAAATCTTAGTTTGTCCCAACTCTTTTTCGAGCACAATTGAGTTGCAGTCTTCATCCTCCTCCAGTGCAGCTACAAGCCTACTTGCATGAGACACTACCCAAACCTGCGTATCTTTGGATACCTTAATAATTAACTTGGCCAGGGCTGGTAACAAATCAGGGTGTAAACTCGTCTCAGGCTCATTGAGGACCATTAAGCTAGGTGGCCGAGGAGTCAACAACGCTGCAACTAATAACAAATATCTTAGTGTTCCATCAGAAAGCTCCGCCCCTGACAGAGGTCTTAGCAGACCATATTGTTTAAACTGAATCGTAAATCTTGCCTTATCATCAACATGAATAGATAAAGAAGCCCCTGGGAAAGCATCTTCAATCGCCTCTTCTAAGGCAGACTTATCTCCGATTTCGATAATTGTTTGCAATGCCGCAGCCAGTGCGTTTCCATCATGGTCTAGGACCGGAGTTCGCGTACCGATTTGGGATTGGCGAGTTCGAGCGGTTTTATCTGTCCGAAAGTAGTCATAAAAACGCCATGAACGGACCTCCTCTCTCATGGCTAGTATTTCCGGTGTGCGCGTCGGATCAGAAACCTCGCTTAACATGCTATCGAAAGTAGCTAATGATTGAGGAAAAGCCTGCCAAGACCTTTTGTCACGATATTTAACGATAGCATTGGTTCTATCAACCAAAGCTTTCGCTGGTTTATAAGAGCCATTTGCCCAAATAACCTCATGTTTTATTTCTGGGTCAAACGAAAATTTAGAAGGCGACTTATCGTATCCAATCGTAGGTTTCGGCAAACCAAGGGAAACACAATATCCAAAATTGTCTCCGATAAAACCCATTTTTAAGCGATGTGGTGATTTTCTTGGGGTACCCTCTACCGGAACATTACCCCGAATCATTTCTTTAGAAATATTCTCTGGACCAGCCCAAAACGCAGAATCTAAGCCCCCCTCTTGCGCTAACGCCTGTATCAGTCCGCCGTCAGCGGTATCAGCTAATAACCGAAGCGCCTTATACAAATTCGATTTGCCACATCCATTAGCACCGGTCACAACATTTAGCTGTTCAAGTGGAATTACTAAATCCAATAAAGATCTATAATTTGAGATTGCTACTGTTTTAATCATAAAAACTAAAGGCCATGTTCATCACTAGAGTAGTATCCCTTACCACTATAATACATGACAAAAACTTTGGTTCCTTTTGAGAAAGGAGGGCAAATCAGTTTTAGTCCAACCTCATTCTGGACAACGACCCTGCATATTTCCCGAAGTTTTTCTAAATCTTCGGGTTGATATTCGAAGCTTGCACTTACTTTGTTTGAATCTATATCGTGTTTTTCATATATATTCATCGCGGTCTTTGGAAAGTATTCAGGTAACCAACCCCGCTCTATCAATATTTTAGCTTCTTCAAAATTTGAAAATTCTGAACTAACAGGTCGTTCAAGGAAAACTAAAACACCGATTAAGGCAAAGGGAATGGAAACCAGAACATAAATAATAGCTAGCACTCTCAAATAGGTGGAAAATTTGGTCATTGATTTCTCTTTTGTTTCCACAAGGTCAGAAAATAAATTATTGCCCCAACACCACCGCTCGCCATACAAATATAATGTAACGTTCTAAGTGAAATAATACCCTGAAAATTATTAATATTTGAAAAAGGGAAAAACGGCTCAACATCACTATGCATGACACTATCTAAAAACACATGGGTAAACGTTCCTATAAAAGCACTAACGAATGCCACTCTCCAAACGATCTTCTCTGAGCCAACAAATGGAAGGTCTAATATTCTAAGGCCCACCTCTGACAAATACTTCCCGGTAAGGGCAGAAAAGATCGCTATAAGTGTGGCCCCCACATATGTGTGACTGAAGCCATGCAAATGACCCTCTCCAGTAATAAGTACAAACAAGGGTTGCAAGTCCATAACAACCTGAGCGTACCCAAAGACCATCAAGCTAAAGCCACCTTGAAGCAAAGCCTTAACAAGCATCCCTGGTCCCATATGCATGGGAGTAAATGGCATAGAAAACCCCTAAACTAAATAGCAAATACTGCTAATCCAGCAAGACATACGAAAACACAAGAAAACAAATACGCCTGTACAGAATTAAACAATGATAAATGCCACTTCTTGAAATAGTAGAAAGCGCACCAGCCCACAATAAATATCAGGGTAGGTAAAACAAACGTATACAAATATTCCTCAATAGTGTGACCAAACTGATAATTTCGACTTGAGTTCCAATAAGCAGTATCCCTGACAAAAACAGAATACCCAGCAAATAAATTGAATGGATTCAATAAAATAAAAAAAACACTGTATAGAATATTCTTATTCAAGAGTAGTTAAACCACCGTTTTGCATCGCATTGGTGCATAAAATTGAACATGATTGAGAAATATTTTCCGCGTTATTCGCTACACACATTTCACCAAAAGCTCGCCCAGTCGCATTATTCGCATCATCCATGTTCCTTTGATCCTCGGTTTGGCCATGAAGATCATTGAATTCTTCAAATACAAATCCCGCAGCTTGAGCAAAAGGTGAAGTATTTTCAGCCGCGAGCATACAGCTCGCAAAACAATGCTGGTAAGCATTTCCTGCACCATGCGTTCCAGACGAGCTTTGGGGATCGTTTAACGCCTCATCAAATATATCCGATGGATTTCTAAATAATCCATACGGATCACTATACACCAATGGATTTGACCCTACATACCCATAAGTATTTAACCCCCCGAACAACCCAATCGGATCACTTTGAATATATCTACCCAATTTCGGGTCATAATCTCGATAGTAGTTATAATATATACCACTCTCATCATCTTCTATCTGGCCAGGGAATCTTAAAGGATTACTGGCCTGGATCGGGTTTCCTGCTGTATCTGAGATCTCATTCCCATTAGTGTCTTTAAGCAGGCCCTTTGTTATACCTCCGACACCGAAAGCATCACTATCCCATCGCCACACAATATCTTGACTGGAATCCGTCATCAACCTTGGTGTGCTTAAGTGGTCGTTATGTACGTATAGGATTGCCTCTTGGGTGCCCTGACCGCCAACGTGTTGCTCGATCTGTGCGATAGGCATACCCGCTAGGTATATCCATTCTTTTGTCTGGTTAAGCACTGCTGCGTCA
The DNA here is from genome assembly GCA_965223975.1 of Pseudomonadales bacterium. Lineage (GTDB taxonomy): Bacteria > Pseudomonadota > Gammaproteobacteria > Pseudomonadales > JBECKS01 > JBECKS01. The sequence goes on along the minus strand of OZ245031.1, from coordinate 2,843,441 downwards.
CTATAGGTATAACGCCCTAGATATTGGCCACTTTGACTATAGTGAAGGTCATGATCACTCCCGTGTTTATCATTATCGTAAACACGTTGTCCGAGTGCGTTGTATAAATAGGTTTTACGCTTAACCGTGTCGCCGCTTTGCCAAAACGCAGACAGTCTACTTTGGTTATTATAAGCGTAGTAACGAGTGAGGTTTTCGCCGACCGCCATGCCAGTAATGTTGCCCTCTGCGTCGGTGCTGACAAAGCCATCAGGCTGCGTTTCTGCCAGTCGGTTTGAGTCCACCTCGTACTCTAGGGTTAAGAAGGATTGTTCTTGGTCAGTATTGTTATTGCCATTGCTTGAGGCTTGGTAACTGGTGATCATTCCAAACAAGCGCCTGAAGGCAGCCCCGCTGCTTGGAAATGTACCGTCCGCGCGGCTTAAGACTGAGGTCCTATTAGATGAGACATCGTAAGTATAGTTCTTACCACCGTAGTGCCCTGTCTCTTGGATAATTCGATTTAGTGAATCTAGCTCAAAGGTTTGATCAAACTCTGAGTTAACAAAATCATCGATAGCCGTAATGTTGTTCGCCAAATCATAGCTATAGATCTTAGCTTGCACTGGCGCCATGCCACTGGCATCAATATTGGATACTCTTCCATCCAGGTCATAGGTGTAGTCAACGTATACCCCATTGCCATAGGTGTAGCTTTTTACACCTCCAAAGGGTTGATAAGTCACGTTGCTGACCAGAGTTTGTGGTATCGCATTAGCATCGCGCTTGGTGTCAATTTGTATGACTCGGCCTATAGGGTCTCGGGTATATTCGACCACTCGCCCTAGGGGGTAGGTCTCGGCTATAAGGTTGCCTGCGGGGTCATACTCCCAGGTCTGGGTATAGCTTTGCCCATTGATGGTATAGGTTTTTTCGCTCACTAGGCCTAGGTAGTTGTATTTAAGCTGGGTGCTACCGCTTTGGTCAGCATAGCTCGTTAAACGCCCCGCTCCTCGGCTGTCTGCTGCCGTGTAATCGTAGCCGTAGTGTATGTTCTCTGGATGGGTAGAGTCATCGTTAAAGGTGACGCTGGTGAGCCGGTTCAAGGCGTCATAGGTATAGGTCTCTTTGTTGGCGTCTTTAAAATAGTATTCTCGGCTCCCTGAGTTAAATTGTACATCTAGCTCCTGCCCGACTAGGGCACCTGCACTCAATTTAATACACATCCTCAGCGGGTTTGAGTTATTAAACGCAGGGTTTATATTGAGTAAGGAGTAATTACCATTGCTATCCCTCATCCAGGCCGTGCCATCTGCTTTAAGATAAAGAGCAATCGTTAATCCAGCGTCTATGGGCTGAGCTGTGAAAATCTGACCTCCATTCAAATCAAATATTTGCCCCGAGTACGGCACGATAACGATACCGGCTGATGGGCCTTGAATGGTGTCATCGGTAAACAGTACCGAAAGGTATGCACTCGGGTCGTTGGTGGTGTTTTTAAGTACCTCCACCTCAAATTTGAGAGTGTCCTCATCAAGGGTAAAGGTATCTATGCTGACAACCGCATCTTGAACACCGGTATTACCTAAAGAGGTGGCCTCGGCGGTTTGGTTATCCTCCCCTGTGATTTCAAGGGTTTGTTCTGCACCGATATTGGCGATAAACAGATTAAGAGGTGGGTTTAAATCTCTGTCACGGTACTGTGTGGTGCGGTTGTTGGCATCGTCATATTCGTAATGAATCGTGCCTCGATCTGGACTGAATTCACTTAATACGTTGTCATAGGCATCATAGGTATAACTGGTGGTCACACCACGAGGATCTATCACCGCCAAGATTCGATCTTGGTCATCATATACAAATTCGATCTCACTCGAATCGGCTTGGGTAATTCGACTCACACGATCAAGAGAGTCGTAGTCTTGAGCGGTTGTATGACTATTGCCATCAGTCGAAAGGACGTTGTTACCATTCAAGTCATAATCCTGATGACTCACTTGTCCATCGTTACCTAGGGTATCCATCAGGCGACTGAGTTCATCAAAGTTTCTCGAGATCTGCTGGGTGACGATTCCGTTTTTACTAGTGCTTTCTTGGATGCGGTTACCCGCATTATCAAGCGTGTAATCAATACGCTCACCAAGGTTATTCGCGATGGCGACCAAGCGATTTGCATCGTCATACTCATAACTAAGCACGCTGCCGTCGGGCATTTGGGTTTGCGTCACCAGCCCGTTAACTGGGTTATAGCTATATTGGGTGACGGCATCTAAGTTGCTGTCCGTTGGGTGTTTTAGCGTCGATGTGGCCAACCATCCCCGTGGGTGGTAAGTCATGATGGTTTCTATGCCATTGGCATCGATCATACGACCGGGGTTACCTCGACTATCAAAATCCAGGTATTGAACCTGCTGCCCTTGGGCATTGGTCATGGAGGTTCTGTTACCCGCTGCATCGTAGGTGTAGGTGGTCACGTCACTGATATCAGTGCGTGGACCGTCGGCGCTCTCTTGCAGTCCCAAGCTGTTGTAGGTGTAGCTCCAACTTTCGTCAGCCAGTGTCTGGGTTGAAAACCCACCTAGGGTAAAACCCAAAACGAATAAGGCGGTTTGATGTGAACGTTTGATGATTGTATTCATGATCATTCCTCCTTATTGGGCTGGGTTTGGGGTAACGGTTTGATTAAGAAGCAAGCCGCTAGAGTTATAGCTAAACTGCGTAATACGCTCGGGCTCAGTCACTTTGGTTTTGACATTTAGGATAGGATGCCATTCAGTCGTAATGGTCCTTGCTAAGGGAGTGCCCGAGGCTTCGGTGCGCGAAATCTCTCGGCCCTGATCGTCACGAATATAGGTGGTGATGTTTCCGTTTTTATCAATCTCTTGGGTTTTAAAGTTGTTACTATCGTATGTAAAGGTGCGTTGATCACCTAGGCAATTGGCGCTGGGTTCACCATCAATCTGCACTAGGTTATTCGAAGTATCGTAGTGATACACCGTATTTTTGCCCAAACTATTAGTCACAGTGGTCTGCCCTTCAACCGAAAAATCAACTGAATAACTTTGAGCCCCATTGGCAAGACCCGAATAAATCGCCTTACCATCACCTCCATAGGCATAGGTTCCATAGCGCGTGGTATTTTCAAAAATGCCGGTAATAGCGTTTGGAAACCTCGCGTCCTCGTATACATAGCGCCGATAAGCGTTATTTAATGGGTTGGTGTCACCGTCTGGATAATATACTCGTGAGAAATTACGAGTATTACCAATATAATCATACCGGTATTCATCTCCTTCTGGGCTTGTCATGGTAACCATTCGGCCCTGATCATCGTAAGTAAAGTTTAAGTGTCTACCTAAACTGTCAGTAACACTTTCAAGCAATCCTTCTTCATTATATGCCATTGTTTGAGTGTAGCCGCGCTTGTTCTGAAACTTCACATATAGACCCTCGCGCGTATAAAACTCTAGATCTAAGTTTTTATTAACGTAAATAAAATACTGGGCCGTCTCTTGAACAAATTCTGAAACCTGTAATTCTGCTCGTTTGGGATAATAGAACGCACCACCGCCTGCCCCCTGCTTGAACACCAGCTCAGATCCGTCGGGCCTATGCAAGGTTACCTTCGACAAATTATCATGCTTTCTGAACATGAACTTTTGATGGTTATGACGCCATACTTGATCAATCGCTCCTAATGGTTCAACCCTCGGTTTAATGGCAAAGGTCTCTACTGTTCCGCCAGCCACATCAAAGGTAACTGGCTCTATGGCATAAAAGGCCGAGATTTGCTCTCTCGCTGCGGAAAGGGAAATTGGTTGCACAGAGAAGCCAGGTTTGCTTCGGTAATAATCACTATCGTGCTGAGGATTCACCCACCCCTGCTCAGTACTTTTAACTAAATTGTTTTGTGAGTTGTAATAACGAACAAACTTTAATGAATTTATGCCGTACGATTCGTAGTCAACTTCTGTAAAAAGTTTGTTTCCTGTTAAAAAGTTAATGGGGTTCTGACCCTCGCCCTTTGAGCACTCGTTCTTTTCTTCTTCTGGACATTCGCCATCAGAGTCTAAACCCTTGTCACACGTTTTATAACAGTTTCCATCTTCTGGTATCACGTTGGTTCCTGATGGGCACATAAAAAAAGTTGCAGCACCTGATAAATTTCTTACACTCTGGTGCTCTCCCGGACCAAACTTATCTGGCACAAATACCGTGCACCGAAAAGTAGCCTGCGTAATAGAGCCAAGTTCAAACACGCTAAAGCGCCATAGATCATAATCCGTATTTTCGCCTCGCGCAGCTGCCTCAGCTTCAGCGGCTGCGCTACACACTTCTGTTGCTACAGGTAAAGGAGTACCCTTGCAAAGCCGACCAGCTTGAATTGAACCACCTCTCCAACCATTACAAGTCGCATAAGCATTACCAGATATAATCAGCACAATGAGAATGGCGACGCTATTGCTTAGACATGGCAAAAAAGACCTACGACTCATAAGCACCCACCTTTTCCTTTATTATTTATTGTTATTTTTGATCAAGCCCCCAAAAGCTAACAAAGTAACTAAATATGATCAAGAACGTTGCTTGAGAAGACATCAAAACTAATATCAAGTGAAAAAAGCCACCCACCGAGTTTAATCACAGTTAAACGTAGAACACTTTCAACGCGGTATCATGGCGCGAATAACACTGTCTATAGATGCTAGCTCAATCGCTGTTTTCGAACGAGCTACCGCCCGAGCACTCGTAGCGCTTAAGAAACGAAGCCAATTTCATGAGGTTAGCCTGATTTATCTCACCTATTTGCATGAGAAAAGATGTACTTCTGCCAAAACTTGCATACAATGGTCAGCTCTTTTTGACTGGCTATTAACGACAATAAGAACTGCATGAAACTCGACTTCCAATCTGAAGAACTCCAAGCATTTAGCAAAATCATCGAGCATATCTACCAAGGCCCCTTTGAGGACGTGCCCTGGCAGACATTTATGTCTGAGCTTAGAGAGCTGATTGGGGCCCACATCACTACTTTGGTACTGATACCACCTAGCCAAGACGACACCGGCGTTATGCTTAATGTGGGTGGAAACATCGAGGGCATCGAGTCATATAACACCAAGCAATACGCCATGGACCCTTTTATCGACCTTCCACCTGGCGAGGTCATTAGTCTTAGAGAGTTTATTGCCCCAGAGAAACTTGATAAGAGTGAATTCTATATCACCACCTTAAAACCTGCTGGCATCCACGATATTTTGGGTGCGGACCTGGATGTACCTAACGAAGCTTCGGTTCGCTTGAGAATCTCTCGCTTTAAAGGCGCTAAGCCCTTTGGTCCTGAAGAAAAGAACCTTATCGGCAGCCTAATGCCGCACCTTGAGCGTGCCTTGGTGATCCACGCTCGTCAAAATAAGGTGGAGTCAGAACGTGCTTTATACGCAGGTGCTATGGAACAACTTTCTGTAGGTACAGTTATTCTCGATGAGAATGGCTCTATGATTAACTGCAACGCCTTGGCCAAAGAGTTAATCGAAGCTAAAGACGGCTTAGTTAACAGCAAAGGCAACTTGCACCTTGCAAACCGTGAACAAACCAATGAGCTACAGAAGCTAGTTAGCTCTGTTTTGGAAACCCAGCGCACCGGTGCTAGTGGTTTTGTCGAAGCCATGAGAGCGACCCGCCCCTCTGGTCTGCCTGACTTAGGCTTGGTGATCCGCCCTGTTCCCACTAATAAATTTTCTGAAGGTAAATCTGTTCCGAGTGTAGCGATCTTTATCTCTGATCCTGAGCAAAGTTCAGAGACCCCCGTCCAGATCATCACCCGCTTGTTTGGTGTAACACCAGCAGAAGCTTCGTTAGCTATGCTATTGGTTAATGGTTTAACCCTAGACGAAGCCGCAAAGGTACAAGGCGTTAGCCGAAATACTACACGAACCCATCTACGCTCAATCTTCGCTAAAACGGGTGTTAGTCGCCAAACCATGTTGGTGAGATTGATTCTAAAAAGCGTGGCTACTCTAGCCTAAAAACCTAAGCCATAATTCCCCTCGTTTAGCCTTCTTTATTCGCTTATTTAAGCTTCACTCATATGGGTGATGATCAGCTATATGGCCTATGACACACTCCTTTGCATTAATCATAAACGTCGCCGTGATTGACTATTAAAGGAGTGAGCAAAATGTCTAAACCTGTCCCACATAAAATTGAGACTGCCCAAATCGAAGAACGCTATGCCCGTGGCTGGCACATGATTGGTGGCGCAGCAGAATACACTGATAAGCCAAAAATGCTTAGCTACTTCGGAACAAAAATTGTGGTTTACCGTGGCGAAGACGGTGAAGTTCACGCACTAGACGGGTACTGCCCTCACATGGGTGCCGACCTAAGCTTAGGTTGTGTTGAAGGTAACTCTGTTCGTTGCCCTTTCCACTCGTGGCGTTGGGGTGCTGACGGCGTTTGTGACGACATTCCTTATGCCAAACGTATTCCAGAAAAAGCGGTGATCAAGTCTTGGCCGACTACCGAAGTAAATGGTCTTGTGTTTTTATGGCACGACCCAGAAAACGGCGACCCAATTCCTGAGCAACACCCAAGCCGTATCGACGACGCCTACTCTGACGAATGGTCTGACTGGTCTATTGAAACCATTCACATCGAAACCAACGCCCGCGAGCTTATTGACAACATGGCTGACGTTGCTCACTTTGGCCCGGTTCACGGTGCGCCGGTTAAAGGTTTCCAGAATATTGTTAAAGGCCACACCTACACTCAAGTGCTTCAAGCAACCAGTGAAGCACTATCAGAAGGCAGCGAGCTAACCAGTACTGCGATCTATGAAGGCCCTGCCTACATGCACACCTACATGACCGGCATGATGGACGGCATTCCTGTTAACTCTCGCCTATTGGTAACCCACGTACCTACTAGCACAGAATCTTTTGATCTACGTTTCGGCGTAATGGTTAAGAAATTCCCAGGCATGAGCGACGAAGATTGCCAAGCAATGGTTGATGGCTATGTAGAGCAAAGCCGTGGGTCTTTCTACCAAGACGTTGATATCTGGCATACCAAAACACGTGTAGACAACCCGGTACTCTGTGATGGTGACGGACCTATCAACAAATTACGCCAATGGTACGATCAGTTCTACGTAAACAGATCTGATGTTCCTGCTACTTGGGACGAAGAAAAAACTTACACCGTTGGCGGTGAGTAAAGTTTAAATCAGTTAAAAAAAGCCCAGCTTGCTGGGCTTTTTGTTGTTAACAAGATTTTTATTAAAGAAAGCTTATTGCATTCAAACGAACAAAGGGGAAACAGATGCAAGTTAAAAATTTGGGCTATGTGGTTGTTCAAGCAGCCGACATTAACAATTGGAAAAGCTACGGTACTGAAGTCGTTGGCATGATGGAATCTACCACCATGCCCGATAACGGCTCTCTTTACCTAAAAATGGATCAACGCCCTTTTCGCTATCAAGTTGTAAAGGGCGATTTTGATTGCTTGCTTTTTGCTGGCTGGGACCTAGGTTCTGAAGCCGCGTTTAACGAAGGTCTTAGCGAACTGGAGAGCAAAGGCATCGCTTTCGAAAAAATCGAAGACACTGACACTTTGGCCGCACGCTCGGTATCGGGCCTTGCACGTTTAGCCGATCCTGCTGGCAACAACTTTGAGCTTTACTGGTCTACTGATGCGCAAGCTGATGACGGTGTTACTTTCCAATCACCTCTTGATGTTAAAAAGTTCATCACTACTGCTGACGACGGCAGCGATATGGGCCTTGGTCACGTAGTGCTGCACGCGCCGACTGATTTCGAAGGCGTACATGAGTTTTACCAAAGCCTATTTGGTTTTAAAGATTCAGACATCACCAAGCTTGGGCCAGATGGTGAGCACGGCATTATTTACTTTATGCACTGTAACCCACGTCACCACAGCCTAGCGCTTTGGAACTGGGGTGCACCCACTCCTGAAACTGAGTTTCAACCTAGCCCTGCGTCGAAAGCTCCTGGTTGCGTACACTTAATGGCCGAAGTAGAAACTCGCGAAGAAGTAGAGTCTTGCCTTAAGCGTGTTGAAGAGCGCGAAATCATGATCGTGTCTTCTTTGGGTGAGCACATCAATGACGAGATGATTTCTTTCTACATGTTAAGCCCAGGTATGTTCGCACTTGAGTTTGGTTGCCAAGGTGTTCAAGTTGGCGAAGACTGGGAAACCACCCACAATAGCGAAGCTTCTAAATGGGGTCACGAGTGGGCTGGATAAACAACTCGCTGATAACGCACGAAAAAAGGGAGCCAAGGCTCCCTTTTTTATTTCTGCCATTTTTAAGCAGTTAACAATTACGCATAAAATTGGCTAGGTCGTACATGGGTCCTTTCAGCATTTCTTTCACTTTTTCTTCTGCACCGATTTTATCGAGCGCAACATCCATACACATCAACCATTGATCTCTCGCACTTTCATCCAAAGCAAAGGGTTTATGCGGACTGGTTAAACAGACCGTACCGTACTTTTGTTGATACAAATGTGGACCGCCCAACCAACCGGATAGATATTCAAATAGCTTTCCTTCTACGGCATCTAATGAAGGCCCATGCATATCGCGAATACCTTTTGCATCCTCAAGCGTATCCATAGCTAAATAAAACTCATGACAGAGCGCTTTAATCGCCTCTTCACCCCCGAGCAGGTAGTACGGAAGATTTTCTTTCTCTGCGACCGAAGGCATATAAGGCTCCACTAATTCCAATAGGCGTCTTTAATCAAACGTTTTTTCAGCTTGCCCGTATCTTCACGAGGTAAGGATTCTTGAAAGTCGATACTCTTAGGACATTTAAGTTTAGAAATTTTGCTTTGACAAAATTCAATTAACTCCTGTTCTAATTCAGGCCCAGCTTGTGAAAAATCAACCGGCTCGATCACGGCTTTAACTTCTTCTCCTAAATCAGGATTAGGCACACCAAATACTGCTACGTCGGCCACCTTTTCGTGAAGAATCAAACAGTCTTCAGTTTCCTGCGGGTAAATATTCACCCCCCCACTGATAATCATGTAAGACTTGCGATCGGTTAGATAAAGATAACCCTCTTCGTCGAGGTAACCCACATCGCCAATCGTGGTCCAATCACCGTTTAATGTCACCGACTCCGTTTTGTCATCGTCGCCATGATACTGGAACACTTCTCCCTTTGAACAATATATGGTTCCGATTTCGCCTTGTGGTAGTTCCTTACCGGTTTCTTCGTCAACGATATGGACTTGGGCATCCACACATCTCCCTACAGAGCCTTTATGGGCCATCCAATCATCTGAGCCGATCATAAAAATCCCGTTACGCTCAGAGCCAGAATAGAACTCCCAAAGCACTGGACCAAACCAGTTAATCATTTCTTCTTTGACCTCTTTAGGACACGGCGCTGCACCATGCAAAATTATTTTTAAACTACTCACATCGTATTTGTATTTGATCTCTGGACTCAGTTTCGATGCGCGCACGAACATGGTCGGTACCCATTGGCTATAACCTACTTTATATTGCTCAATAAGTTGCAAAGCATGCTCGGCATCAAATTTTTCCATAATTACAACCGAACAACCCAAGCGATGTGCGCCCATCGCCATACCCAAAGGCATAGAGTGATATAAAGGTGAGGTGGTCATCGCGTTGGTGTTATCGTCAATACCAATAAACTGAACCAACGCGACTGAATTTTTAATCTCAGGCGGCTCACCTAACTCTGTAATATCAGACAAGGAAAACTTAATACCTTTAGGTCGCCCGGTTGTACCCGAGGAGTACAGCATTTCTCGGCCTTCAGACTCATCCGCGATGGCTTCTTTTTTGTGGCAAGCAATCGCTTCTTCCCAACTGGCAAAGTCGCCATCGCTTAGCGATTCTCCCTGACGGTCACCGGTGACATAACACTGTTCCACACCGCTACAAGATTTAGCAGCCTCTTGGGCGGCTGCAAGCTGAGCCTTAGATGAAATAAATACCTTTGCATCACAGTTATCAACGATGTAAGCGATTTCATCTGGCTTTAGATAGTAGGATATCGGAGTGTAGTAAAGGCCCGCTCTTTGCGCCGCCCAACACAACTCAAAAAAACAAGGGTGATTTTCCATCAAAAAGGCAACATGATCACCACGCTTAAGACCTAAACTTCTAAACAAGTGAGCAGCTTGATTGGAGCGATCATTAATCTCAGCAAAACTTACCGAAAACCCATCTTTCGCCATAATCACAGCGGGTTTATCCGGGTTTTGTTTTGCCCAATGAGAAAGGTGTAACATAGCAGCTCCTTAGCAAGTTGTTTTAGCTTTATGGCTTTAATATTAAACACTGTAAGCCATATTTTGATAGTCCAAACGGGTGAATGTTGACGATACGGCTTTATGAAAAGAATACTACTACTCTCACCTTACGACATTCTCAGTCATCGTTATTGGTACGAAGGCATGATAGAGGCTCTGCCCGAATATCAATGGACGGTTTTAAACTTACCGCCAAGGTATTTTGCCTGGCGTATGCGCAGCAACAGTCTGAGCTGGGCGTTTCAAGAACGAGAGAGCTTGGAGGCGGATTATGACCTAATCATTGCCTGCTCAATGACGGACTTATCTGCCCTTCGAGGATTTATTCCCAATCTCGCTAGCACCCCCACTCTGGTTTACTGCCACGAAAATCAGTTTTATTACCCTAGTCAACACCAACAACAGGGGCAAGTTGAGCAACAAATGCTTCAACTCTATACCCTACTGTGCGCAGACCACATTGCTTTTAACTCTCACTTTAATCGCCAAAGCTGTTTAGCGGGTATCGAGCAGCTACTTAAAAAATTTCCCGATTTCGTACCCAAAGGTTTACCTGAGCTTTTAAGCCGTAAGAGCTCAGTATTACCCGTCCCCCTCAAAGAAGAAATGAACGTCAATCCAATAGAAAAACCCAAGGAGTTTTCGCTAACCTGGAATCATCGCTGGGAATACGATAAGGGTTGCACTCAGCTTTTGGCACTGGTTGAAAAAATAGTTGAGTCTAAACTGGATATTCGAATCAATATTTTAGGCCAAAGCTTTCGCAATATTCCTAAGGAAATGGAGTCCACAATAAACCTTCTTAAAGATAATGGTCTCAACGGTCATATTGGCTATATCGAACATAGGCGAGACTACCTAAAAATTCTGAACCAAAGCCACCTAGTATTATCAACCAGCCTCCACGAATTCCAAGGTTTGTCGATTATGGAGGCAGTGCGGCTTGGCTGCGTTCCAGTACTTCCGAATAGATTGGTATATCCCGAGCTGTTTGATGAAGACTTTCTCTATGAAAGCCACCTCAATAGTCCATTAGACGAAGCTCTTAGTGCTCGAAATTTGATCAATCGGTACTATGATTTATGGGCCAACGGTAAGCTTGATGACCTAGATTTGGATAGAATATCTATACCAACATGGGAGGCCTTTCACTCTAAATATCAAGGACTTATCGAGGCCACGTGCCAACCTAATAAACAACAAAACCCTTAGATTTTAATGACTTAAAGATATCTTTATATCTAATATCTGAAGTTTTGCTATACTCGATGCACACGTAACATTAATAGGCCAACCAGAGATCTTAGCAGCAGTTTTAGCTTAAGCCCCATGATCAGGACAATGGACAGACAGGAACACACCCCTAACAACGATCCAAAAGAGCAAACCCGCTCTAAGGTGACTGTACGCCAAAGACAGAAAGTCGAAAAGCACTCCATTGTAGTCCTCAATACCAAAGGTGGCTGCGGGAAAACCACGATCGCTACTAATCTTGCCAGCTATTTCGCCAATCATGACCACAAGCCCGCGCTCCTGGATTTTGACCCCCAGGGATCAAGCAGCCACTGGTTATCGCTTAGAGACAGTCAGCTTGAACCTATTTTCGGGATCAAGGCGTTCAAAAAGCCTGGTCTGAATACTACCCGCACCCAACAATTGGCGACGCCTTACGAAGTCGACACCCTAATTTATGACACGCCGGGAAATATGCAGGGAATCGAGTTTGAGCGCTTAATTGAAAAGGCTCACTTTATCCTGATACCTGTTCAACCCTCTCCTATCGATATCCACGCGGCAACGCGCTTTATTCAGAATTTATTACTCAACCCTTACTTTAAGCGCTCACAAAAGAAAGTAGCCATCATCGCTAATAGGGCTAAAGAAAATACGCTCATGTATTCCAAGCTTAGATTATTCCTACACCGCTTAGAGATCCCAATGGTCAGCACCGTAAGGGACACACAAAACTACGTAAAGGCGTTTGAGTCTGGACGCGGGATATCTGAGCTAGGCTCCAGTCATAAAAAAGATAGCGAGCAATGGGAAATTTTGGCTGAATGGATCAATAAAAACCGCTCTCGTACCCTTAAGGCATCCCAAGCTAGCGAACAAGAAGAATCAACGAGCTGAAATACCACCATCTATAACTAGCTCGCTGCCAGTCATCATCCCTGACTCGTCAGAAGCCAAATACAACACCCCATTAGCGATTTCTTCAGGTTGCGCTATGCGCCCCATTGGAATTTGCCTAGCTAATTTATTCACAGCCTGATCTTCGCCAAAGACTTCTTTAAAAGGATCCAATATTGGAGTATCAGTAAATACAGGATGTATAGAGTTGCTGCGCACTTGATTCTTTAACTTAGCCCCATAAAGCGCCACCGACTTACTCAAATGTCTAACCGCAGCCTTTGAGGAGTTATAAGCTGCATAGTTTTCATCAGCAATAATACCAGCAATCGAAGACACATTGACGATAGAACCCCCACCACTAGCCTCCATTAAGCCAATGGATTTTTGGCAGCCTAAGAACACACTATCAACATTAATCGCATGGACGCGCTTCCAAGCATCAAAAGGCATATCTTTAACACTGCCTAGCTCACCAATTCCGGCGTTATTAATCAATATATGCAAGGCACCTAATTCTTGTTCACAGTATTTGACCGCTGCTTCCCAATCCGACTCTTGAGTCACATCCAGTTTTAAACTACGAACACTCGCCCCATAGCGAGCTGACCACTCTTCAACAGCACTAAGGTTAATATCGCTGAGCAATACTTTAGCGCCCTCACTCAGTAGCTTTTCTGAAATCGCTTTACCTAGTCCTTGTGCCGCCCCTGTAACTAGGGCTATTTTTCCGTTTACGCGTCCGCTCATTGTTTCACCTATTAACTAATCTATCTAAATTTTAGTGCTATGTGCTTCCACTGGCCAAACTATCAAAAACCGACGTCAGCGAGTCTTCCAATACCTTGGGATCAAAGTCTGGAGACAGATTCCCACTCAACCATAATTGAGAAAGACCATGAGCAATCGACCATGCTCGTAATGCCAGTGAACTGGAAGCCACCTTTCCACCACTCTTCTCTTCGATATGTTTAGCACTTCCTCTTAAGAATGAATACGCCGAAGCTGACGCATTCAGCAAGCCCTCGTTATACTTATCGTACATGCTGGGCTGGAACATCACCTCGAAAGAGGCAGGATTATGGGCGGCAAAACGCACGTAGGTTTTACCAAACTCTCTAAAATCGAGGGCACTATCACCTGTATCAATCTGGTGTAAGTCCTTAGCTAAAGACTTGAAGCCTTGTACAGCAATTTCGGTAAATAAGCCTTTGATATCGTTAAAGTGGTGCGCGGGCGCACCATGAGATACACCGGCCCGACGAGCCACTTCTCGTAAGCTAAAGCCGTTCATGCCCTTCTCATCAATAAGCTCTAAGGCCGTATTAACAATAGTTTGTTTTAGGTCGCCGTGATGATAGCGCTCACCACCTGATGCTTTGTTTGACGAAGCCACTGATAAACTCCCAACATACCTAGTGCTTGAATATCACAAGCCTAGAGCATAGCACGAATAAACTTGACAGCGTCTAGTTTATTTGGAAAGCTGCATTACAGTCTTGTCAGTGTCTAGTTACATTCGAGCTTTAACAACCAATTTGGGGATCACTATGGAAGCAACCGCCAACTCTGCCAAAAACGAAGCTAACAACCTACCTAACAACGTTGCTAACGACGTAGCTAGCAAAGAAAACAAAGCGCTAAAGCCAGAGGACAACCCTGTGCTTCAAGGCAACTTCGCTCCTGTCGAAGGCGAACAAAGTATTGCAAGCCTAGAAGTCAGTGGACAAATACCCGCCGACCTAAACGGCCAACTGCTTCGTAATGGACCTAACCCCATCGCACCTGGTGACAACCATCACTGGTTTATGGGAGATGGTATGCTTCATGGTATTCAAATAGAAAACGGCAACGCGCACTCTTATAAAAACCGCTGGGTGCGTACCGAAAATGTTGAACAGCTCAAAGGGCTTAAGGCAGCGCCGATAAGCCCTAAGCAACCTATGATTCAGGCCTCAGGTAACGTAAGCGTAATCAAACACGCAAACAAGATTTTGGCGCTACCAGAGGTTGGGCTTCCCTATCATATGGATAAACATCTAAATACCATCGGCCAATATGACTTTTCTGACAAGCTTGCCAGCAATATGACTGCCCATCCAAAGGTGGACGGAAAAACCGGCGAGCTCATCTTTTTTGGTTATGAGTTTTTTGCACCTTACCTTCGTTATCATGTAGCCAACCCTGAGGGTGAAATTATTCATAGCGCCGACATTGATATGCCAGCAGCGACGATGATGCATGATTTCGGAGTATCGGCGACTCGCGTAGTTTTTATGGATCTTCCGGTTGTGTTTGATCTCAATTGTGTTGCAGAAAGCGGTATGCCGTTTAAATGGTCAAGCGAACACCAAGCTCGTTTAGGCGTGATGCCAAGACTAGGTAAGTCAGAAGATATTCAGTGGATCAATATCGATCCTTGCTACGTTTATCACCCACTCAACACCTATGATGATGGTGACAATATTATCATGGACGTGGTGCGCCACAATAATAGCTTTGTCGGCGGTGAAGTATTTTCTGCAGATATTAGTGAATTGGTTCGTTGGACTATCAACCCTGTGGCAGGCACGGTGGAAAGCAAAGTTTTAAGCGATATCGCTCAAGAGTTTCCAGTAATAAACCCAAGCGTCGAATGTCACCCTCACCGCTTTGGCTATGGTCTTTGTTTAAAACCCACAACAGGCGGCATGAGTTTTTCGGGCTTACTTAAGCATGATCTAGAAAAGGGAACGACCGAACATCACGAAGTATGCGAAGGCCGTGAGGCCGGCGAAGGCATCTTTGTCGCTAGGTCGGGCGCGACTGATGAAGACGATGGTTATGTTCTATCGGTGGTGTACGACTCTAAGAAAGAAACCAGTGATATCATCATTATCGACGCACAGAATTTTAGCTCAGAGCCTCTAGCCACTATCCATCTACCCGTGAGAGTTCCTTTTGGTTTCCACGGATGCTTTGTATCAGAGCATTAAACTGTAAGTTACAAAGGCAAATCGCCAGCGGCAGACTTAACGCTGCCGGTTTCGTTATAAGCTTTAATTGCCCGCTCAGCGATTCGCCATTGGTGAATCTCATCAGCACCATCAGCAAAACGCGCCCAACGAGCCTGGGTCGCCATTCCGGATAAAACCGTGTCGGTTGAATAACCCAAAGCTCCATGAACTTGAATGGCCCTATCGATTACACGTCCCAAAGACTGAGCGATAAAATGTTTCGCCATTGATACTTCGCTTTTAAAGTCTAGGCCAGCATCAATACGATAAGCGGCGTGCAACACCATTAACTTACTTTGATAAAGTTCCATGGTGGAATCTGCGATCTTCCATTGAATACCCTGTTTCTCCGACAACAAAGAACCGTGTGAGTAACGCTTGGTAGCTCGATCAATCATCATATTAAGCGCCAATTCCATTTGCCCTACCCAGCGCATACAGTGGGCTAAACGGGCTGGACCCAAACGGCTTTGACCTAAGAGATGCCCTTCTCCGCGACCACCCAACATTGCATCCTTAGGTACTCGCAGATCTTTAATTTCTATTTCACAATGATTATGACTGCCCGACATAGTTTCCACGTCTCGAATAATGGTCCAGCCTTCTGCAGGCAGCTCTACGATAAATGCCGAGTTCGCAGCTTGTGGAATCTCCGGCTCATCTTCTGTACGCGCGATTAAGATCGCAAACTGAGCTCCTCGTGCTCCTGATATAAACCATTTGTGGCCGTTGATAACCCACTCATCTCCCTCAAGCACCGCTTTGGTTTGAATAAGCGTAGGGTCCGAACCGGCTACTTCAGGCTCGGTCATCGCAAAGCAAGAGCGCGCGACTCCTTTGCATAGAGGCTTGAGATATTTTTCCTTTTGCTCGTCCGTACCCCACTTTTCAATGGTATGCATATTACCCTCATCAGGCGCTTGGCAATTCATCGCAAAGGTACCAAAGCGTGTACGAGAGGCTTCGGCCTGAACCGCGGCCAAAGCTAAATGGCCAATACCCATACCCCCTTCTGACTCTGGCATGTGTGGCAACCATAAACCCCACTCCTGTGCGGCTTTGCGCATTTCAATAATTTGCTCGATAAGTACCTTTCTATTTTCTTCTCCAGCTTCTTTAATAATTTGCTCTGATGGGATCACCACCTCGTCACAAAACTTACGTACTTTCTCTCGAATCGCCTCAATCTCAGGTGGAAAAGAAAAATCCATATCATGCTCCAGTTTTTATTTGTGGGATATTTTATTTTTGGTTTTTTTGTATGTTAAATGCTCAGCTATAAACTATAGGCGCGGATCTATCAGCGCTCAAGGCAAATCCGGGAAGAGCACAACCAAATCACAACTATCGGCCTAATACGCTCAAACCTTGCCTATGGTGACTTAAAAAATCATCAGAACTAGCAAAAGTACTTAAATGCTCCAAGGATCTTCGCGTTGGAGTAATTAGCTGGATTTCCCCCTGATCATTCTTACTCAAGGCTTCGTCAGCAACCCACCAAACGCTTTCTATTGATTCGTAGTCATCATGACTACCTGATTGGTTCTCTGGCATGGCGCAGGCAAAAAACAAGGTATCGAAACGTTGAGAGGAACTTTCTGGGGTGACCCAGTGACCAAAAAACACCAACTGATCAAAAGCTAGTTTGATTTGCTGCGTTCTGCATAGATCAACAAAGCTCAGCTTGCCGGCGTTCAATTCACCCCTAAGTTGCTCATATTTTTTGGCAAGCTCTATATCATTTAGATTCAACAACTTTTGATCTTGGTCATAAGCGAGCAAAACACCTGCTTCCTCAAAACACTCGCGCAAAGCCGCTACCGCATTCGCTTTGGCCATCGGTTTCTGGAACAAAAACCGCTGTTCATTTTGAGCAGGCAAACACAAATATTCGTCAGGAAAATCCTTATCTTCGAAATCCAACTTACCACCAGGAAATACATAAGCTCCGCCAACAAAGGAGGCGTCATAACTCCTTTGCTGCATAAATGCCTGGGGGCCATTTTCAGTGTCTTTCAGTAAAAGCAAAGTCGCGGCTGGCACAGGTGTTGCAATGTTCAATTCAAACCTCCCTTTGCTTCCGCTTATTTATCCAAACTCAATCTAAAACCCACCGAACGATTACGTCCATCATTTTTAGCTTGGTACAAAGCTCGATCCGCATCACGAAGTAGAAACTCTGCTTCGTCGTAATCATGTTTACCCGGCACAGTACTTGCCACACCGATGCTCAAACTCACATAAGGAGACGCATTCGATTTTTCATGGGGGATTTCTAGAGCCGTAACTGCCTCTCGTACCTTATCAGCAAACTCTACAGCCTGATTTAAATCTGCGTTAGGAAGAATAATGACAAATTCCTCGCCACCGTAGCGAGCCACAAAGTCACCTACTCTACCTACCGTTTTATCCAAGGCTTCAGCTATTCGGGTCAAACATACATCTCCAATTTGATGACCATAAAAATCGTTAAAGGGTTTGAAGTAATCCACATCCATTAGCAAAATAGCTAATTCTGATTCACTTCGCCCCGCCCGCTGCCACTCTTCATTTAAACGCTCATCAAATGCTCGCCTATTAGCAATTCCAGTTAGACCATCGTGATTAGCAAGGTTTTTCAATTGAACGTTATCTTCTTCTAACGAGTGCTTCTCCCTATTAAGGAGCTCCCTATAGTGGAAACCCAAGCGAGCATGGCGCTCATTGGTATAGCAAGCGACCAAAGCCAAAGCTGTTGAACCGATCAATAAGATGGCAAGTGCCTGTACAATTTCGAACGGTAAAGACTCATTGAAGATCAATCCAGATAAGCACAAAACCAAAAACACTACGCTCATACCAAGTGCATATCTAAAAAACATGGGTACGTAAATAAAGCTAACAAACACCGCCAGAATGGCTCCGCTAAAATAGAGCATAGCGATCATGCCCTCGTTCAAAAATGCAAATAACGCGACATAGCAACTTACTACCGTCACGCCAGCGCAAAAAGTGCCCTGCATTCTGGAAACAAACCAGGGAGTGAAGGTAAAAACGATTAGCGCGATAATCATTGGACCGAACACCGCGTAGCGCAAAAACACCATAAGCGTCGCAAGTTCTCCTAGCAACACAAGGTCGAGATAGCCCGCTAAAAAGAAAATCAAACCAATTTGGCTTTGAATAATGCGCGCTGGTACTAGATTCTCACGAGCGTAAGTCTCCTGAAAACGCTTTTCTTTTTCTTCAGGAAAAACTGGAATACTGAGCTTGCTTATAAGTTTCATCTATTTAATAAAATGAATGCACAATAGGCGGTAAAAGTCGGCGAAAATGTTATCATCCCTACCCTAAATATTCGATCAAAAAATAGGCAATACTTCTCCTAGTTTCCAGACATAATTTCAATATGGCAAATATCTACATCGTCAGGCATGGCCAAGCGGCATCGAGCTGGGACCAAGATCTAGACCCACCCCTTAGCGAGCTCGGACAACAGCAAGCTCAAGCAAGCGCATCAAAGATGATTTCTTTACTAAACGAACGTAATCAACTGGATAGCATACAGTGCGTATCAAGCCCAATACTGCGTGCCCATGAAACGGCTCAAGCTTTTCAAGCCCTAAGCCAAAAAGAAATCATCATTGAGCCTAGGGTTGCAGAAATACCCAGCCCTATCGACGACCTTCAAGAGCGCATGCCCTGGTTAATGTCTATAATGAAAGACTCTTGGCCAAATCTAAGCTCCCTGCTCAATCAATGGCGCGAAGACTGTATTAATTACGTAAGCTCGCTAGAACAAGACACCCTTATCTTTAGCCATTACATCGCCATCAATGTGCTCATAGGCCATTGCAGAAACGACGAACGAGTTATTTGCTATCACCCAGACAACGCATCGGTTCACCACTTTAATAATGACAGCCAAGGGCTTACATTAGTCTCCCTTGGTAAAGAAGCGAATACCACAATCAACTAACAGCGACCCAAGGAAACACTATGACTGACGCACTTAAACTCAGTAAAGATGGAGCAATCGCAACCATCACTATGAGCAACCCACCTGCGAATACCTGGACCAGGGAAAGCCTATTAGGAATACGTGATTTAGTTTCTGACTTAAATAATGATCCTGAAAACGTTGCTTTGATCGTAACTGGCGAAGGCGAAAAATTCTTTTCTGCGGGTGCTGACCTAAAGTCCTTCCAAGCGAGCGAAATTGCCCCACAACTTATGGCACAAGCATTCGGTGAAGGCTTTGAAGCTTTATCTTGGTATAAAGGATTTTCCATTGCTGCAATTAATGGCTACGCCATGGGCGGCGGGCTAGAAGTCGCGCTCGCTTGCGATACACGAATTGCAGAAGAGCAAGCAATATTGGCTCTACCTGAAGCTAAAATTGGTTTACTGCCTTGCGCCGGTGGCACTCAAAACCTCTCCCTTCTAGTCGGCGAAGCTTGGGCCAAGAGAATGATACTGGGTGGTGAACAAATCACCGCACAAAAAGCCGAACAAATAGGTTTGGTAGAGCAAGTTGTCGGCAAACAGGAAGCTTTAAGTGCAGCTCAAACTCTAGCACAAGGGGCACTGCGCCAAAGCCCTGACTCTATCAAAGCTTGTAAGCAATTAATCCAAGCTCATCGCAAAGGAAATCTAATTGACGCGCTTCCTTTAGAGAGAGAAGAGTTTCTCAAGCTATTTGGTGGCGAAAATGCACTAGAAGGCATTCGCTCGTTTATCGAGAAACGCGATCCGGTTTGGAAATAAAACCTTACTCTATCCGCCCAAACGTCGATTACCCTTTTGGTATTCGGCGATAATGGCGGAAATATCACTAATCGCTGGCCTTATCGAAATCACTCCAATTGCCGCACGCACCATCAAACGCAGCAGGGGTAACACCAAAGTTAACCCTGCTATAGTTTCTAAAGACATATAATCTCCATAGAACATGGTCCAAGCAACGGTTGTTGATCCGAAACCAGCAAAAGCGATCGGAATATCTTGTAATAACGCGACCAAAAGAATCGTTACAACAAATAGCATCATAGGTATTTCGACATTAAAGGCTTTAATCAAAAACCAGTAGCCAACAATAACTGAAAGAGGTACCACGGGCGCCCACACCATCATCCATAGCCATTGTCGTTTTTCAGCGGTTCTGTAGGTTTGCCAAAAAGGGTGATACTTATTTCGGATATTCGACAAAGTATTTGAGGTATTTGCTTCATCATTCTGAAACCAAAACCTAGAAAGCCCTATCGGCTTATTATGTAAAAAATAAAACCAACCATCCCAAAATAGTAACTGCCCTCCAATCAGTAAGGACCACCAAATCACCGGATTGATAGGTGTCTTTTCGAACACACCGACTAGATGCATGCCTATAGTGAGTGGAATCAAACACAAGCCAACCGCGGCTAACTGGACACTGCCCCGAAAGAAAAACATAGCGATTATTTTGGTCCAGGTAATTTGAGTCTTTTGCTGAAGATAAATCGCATTTCCGGCACCACCCAAACCAGTATTAATCATCATAATTAAATACAGGGCGCCCTTTACCCATGTGTACTCAATCCAAGCGAAGGGCTTATGAAACCATGTGAAAGTACGGTCATTTTGATAAACACCAAACAACCACATCACTAATTGAGGAAGTAAAACTGCGAAGAAAGCCATCCAAAGATTAGCTGCCATTAACGTGTCGACAAATTTTCGCCAATCTACATCTTTAAAGTAGTAAAACAAAATAGCCGCACTCATGACGATTGCCAGTGTCGTTTTAAGCCAACTAGGGATTCCTTTTTTCGCCGACGAATTAGCAGCAGCTATATGAGCGTCAGAATTTGAGCACTGTGTGACCTCAGAATCAGAATTCGCTGGGCTTGAAGTATCTGTCATTTGATCCCTTTCTCTAAACTAGCTCTCAGGCTATCTAGGGCTAAATCGATGTTTTTAATCAATGAACAAGCTAACCTAAAAATCATGCTATTCCAAGCGAAGGGCCAATTGAGATCCATTAAAAAGATTATATAACCGAATATAAATCGGTTTAATGTCTAGCCATCAAACCCAGCGTGGTAATTACTTTGCCCAGCAAAAAAATGTCGAGCTAACTTCAGAAGCGCCTCGATACTCCTCCAATTGATATTAATCCAAGCTTAACGACTCATTGGCGCTATGTCAGGCTAGCGCCTTGGGGGCTGACTTGTTCACTGCTATTATCAGCCTGCTCCGTATTACAGCGAATCGAATAGAGAAATATTATGCAAAACCCCATTTTTAACCTGCAAGGCAAGTCAGTATTAATCACCGGTGCATCTAGCGGATTTGGTGCTCATTTTGCCGAAGTTCTCGCCCAAGAAGGAGCTCATGTGATCTTAGCGGCGAGACGCACTGATAAGTTAGAAGAAACGGCTGCAAAGGTCGTCGAAATTGGCTCAAGCGCACAAACCCTAGCCATGGATGTCAGCGATGCTGACAGCGTACAAAGAGCCTTTTCTCAAATAGACCGCTTAGACTGCCTTATTAATAACGCGGGGATCAACACCCTAGGCGCCAGTCACTCATTGTCTGAGGAAGAGTGGGATAAAGTCATAGACACTAACCTAAAAGGAGTTTGGCTAAACACCAAACATGCCATTCAATTTTGGAAAGAACGTGCTCAAACAGGCAACATAATCAATATAGCCTCAATCGTTGGGCTTAGAGTGGCTAACCAACTACCTCCCTACGCCGCCTCCAAAGCTGCCTGTATTCATTACACAAAATCAGTTGCGCTAGACTACGCGAGAGACAATATACGCTGTAACGCCATATGTCCTGGGTATTTTGAAACCGATATCAACCGGGACTTTATGGAAAGCCCCGCTGGTCAAAAGCAAGTCTCTCGGATACCTTATAAGCGTATGGGCCAGCTTAAGGAACTAAACGGCCCCTTATTGCTCCTAGTATCTGATGCCTCTTCCTATATGAGCGGAAGCGTAATCTCTGTAGATGGGGGGCACCTCTGCTCAACACTGTAACCCGCTTACGGATAGAAATGCGAAAAGCGAAAAGGCAACCTACATCTTCATTTAATATCAGAGCCTTAATCCTAGCCTGTCTAACATTGAGCTCGCTTAGCTGCGATCTTGGTTTGATAGGCGCTGCCTATTTATATGACCAATACCACGACGATGACGATAACAACAAGCTCAGTTTTGATGTTCGCCCTTACCGAAAAGATGCCCACCCCAACTTAGATTGCGCCCTACTCTACGACAATAAAAGCAATCAATGCAGCCTTAAGAAACTACCCCTACTGGCGATGGAAACCAGCACTCCCGTGAGTGCTGACATTGCCAAGCGCATGCTGGTATCACATCAATGGATGGGAGACCGCTTTTTAGATGTGCTTGATAATTTATCACCGGATATTCTGGAACTAATGGGCTCTGTGACAGCTGTAGTGATATCCGGAGAAATTCGTCCCTCGTTTTATACCACCGAAACAGGCGCTATTTATTTGGACGCCAGATACCTTTGGCTGAGCGAACAGGAGAAAGCCACTATCCCAAACGCTCAGGATTTCAGAACTGGCTTTGATGGTGAATTACAATTCGCAAGCTTATGGCGTTATTTAAGAGCGGATGGCTCATGGGCTCGACTCACCAACGATCGAGTACTTGCCGATCTTAGCTTTCCCCTTGGTCGCTTGCTCTACCATGAGCTCGCTCACGCACATACTTTTTTTCCAAGATCCTCGTATTCTAAACTAGATCAAAACGACAATATCATCGATGCTGCAAATTCTGTAATCAACGACAATATTGCGGTTCAGCTGAACAACGATAGTCCGCTCTCTTCGAATACCATGAAAGGCTTAGCTAGGGTCATGTTCGGCGGCCAAAAAGCGAGCGGCTTCCAAAAGAGTCTAAGCGCATCTAACGTCGGATCTGCCTTTGCTAGTGATCGAGCTAGCGATGACTACGCTTTTTTTAGTAATGATGGTCAGCTTTATTTCGAGGACGTGGCAGTTTTGTTTGAGGAGCTGATGTCAAAGCACCACTTCAATCATGATCGTGAGATCGCATACACAAACTCTGCTAATTCTAGCTTCTGTAACGATTATGTAATTGCCTGGGGCCAAACTGGAAGAATAGGCGACAGCCAAGTAAAAGAAGCCGCGCGGCAAGTGGCAAACGCAATTTTACCAGACGCGGGATTGAGCGCAGTTATAGACTCGCTTGCCAGCCCGACTCAAAGCGCTGTTCCCAGCGATTGGTGCGCACCCTTTCTGGTGCCAAAAGGTATAGATTTCAGAGACTTAGATTCAAGTCTTTACGATATTAGACCAAACCTTTTATCTCCTCATTACTAAGCAATCGTGTACTTTTTCATCTTGCGCTCTGCCTGAGGCGGGTACTAGATATCTTGTGAGTGTCATGATATTTTGAACAATCGTTCAATATAAGAATGGAAAAACCACATGACTATGCGCACGCCAGAAAACTGGAACGGAATCTTTGACGACCTTCAAGAGGAGGATCTGGAGTTACAGGATATAAGCGGTACTCTACCCGAAGGCTTGGTCGGCACCTTGTATCGTAATGGGCCTGGCAAACGCACCTTCTCAAAATCCTTTTTCGACGGCGACGGTATGATACGCGCGCTTTCGATTGAAGAAACCGGTCACGTCCACTACAAAAGCCGATTTGTCCAAACAAAAAAATACACGACAGAGTTAGGATCAAAAAAACCAAAAATAAGAACAGCCGGCACCAACTTGCCCGGCGGTATTTTTAAAAATTTTTTTAAAATTCCGGCTGATGAAGCTAACACCCATGTGTTTTATCAAAACGATAAGCTGTGGGCTTGTGAAGAAGGCGGCCACCCTTGGGTAATGGATCCCACTACTCTCTCAACCGAGGGTGAAGAACATTTTGCTGGAGCCCTACCTCGACAGGTCGCGTTTTCTGCGCATCCACACTACGACGCTAATACCAAAGAGGTATATAACTTTGGCATGAAGCCAGGTAAAAGCATGGGCTTTCAGTGTTTCAAGTTAGATCAAAACCAGAACTTAAAAATGCTGGCCTACTTCCCCGCTAAAAAAGGCACCTTCGCACATGACTACGCCTTAAGCTCAAAGTGGATGGTATTTTTACTCGGCCCACTGGCTGGCAACCTTACTAAGTTTATCTTTGGCTTTTCTTCTTTTTTCGACACTATGCAATGGCATCAAGAATGGGGTACGCAGATAGTACTAGTACCTCGTGACGGTGGTCGAGCTCAAATATTCGAAACCGAAAGCTTCGCCATAGGCCACGTACTAAGTGCCTGGGATGAGGGAGACGACGTGGTCATCGATGTTGGTACGGTTGACAATATGGACGTCATGAACAGTGTTAAAAACTATCGCAAATCTAACTGGCAAGAATTCGGCGATGGCATCGTGTCACGCATCCGCGTCAACACAAAGAACAAACAAATCGAAAAACATACACTGACTGACATACCGGCGGAATTTCCACGTATACACCCTAAGTACGAATGCCAGCCTTCCAAGTGGGCTTATTTGGCGTCCAATACTCAAACAGGGGAAGGTGGATTTTTTAGAGCCACTATGAAACTCAATCGTGATAATGGAGATACACAAATATTTGATTTTGGCGAAAACGCTGTAGCGCTAGAGCCCGTATTCGTACCTAAACCAAATAGCACAGGTGAAGATGACGGCTGGCTACTCAACTATGTTTATAATAGCCAAACCCAGTGTAGTGACTTAGTGATCCTTGACGCTCAAGACCTTGATCAAGGGCCACTGGCTACGATTCATTTACCCGTTAACATAGGTACGACCTTTCACGGAACTTGGGTACAAAAATAACAAAAAAAGAAAACAACAGTATGAATACAAAATTTATTAGCTTAGTGCTAGCACTAAGTTTATCTATTGCTTCTAGTCTCAGCCTTGCGAAAAAGAAACACGAAATCGTCGAGTGGACTAACCCAACTCCGACCTTTAGTGAGCTCAACTTAGACACACAAACTTTATCCGACATCATCGGCAAGGGTCAGCTAATTATTACCCATGCACCTAAAGACATTTCTTTTTGGACCCAGGGCAAGCTTAAAGACTATCAAGATGTGCGCTTTTCAAGCGCCATGATTGTTGTTGATGCTCCTACTCAAGAAGTTAAGAAGGTAGTAGGCAAGATAGAGAACTATGGCGAGTTTATGCCGCAAATTCGAAAAGCCAAAATTATTGAAGAGAAAGAACACCATTATTTAACAAGCTACATTCAACAATACAATATGGGCCCCTTCCCCCTTAAGTCTAAGTTCCATTGGCAATATTCCCACGAGGATAACGGAGACCTTTCTTTTATCTTACATGATGGTGACGTGGACGGCGCTATTGGACGCTATGAATTTATCGAACTTCCAAACGACAAAACGCTTTTGGTACTCACTACTTGGCAAGATCTTGATACCGCTAAATTAACTTACAGGATGATGATCAAAGCCAACGCGGACTTTAAAGCCACTATGCCGGCAGTTGCCGCCGCCATCGTCCAGCTACAACTGCAAAATTATTTTAAATCAGAACAAGAAGATATATTTGATGAAAGCAGCCTGCCTACTGAACCAAAGATCCCACTATTGACGCAAGACCCAGACAAACTAAACACACTTATCCGCCTCGCAGAAAATGGCACCCTAGTAATTATCGAAGACAAACAATGGTACAAGGACCCGCAAAACGATATGAAAGTTAGTAGCATCGTTTTTGCCTCTGCCGTTCGCACCATGCCGGTAGCTCCTGAAGTGGCAAAACCCTTAGTACTCGATCTGCGTTCAATGAAGGAATTTACCAAAGAAATCAAAAAGGTCACTATCACCGATATTGAAAATGGAAAACATGTCCAAGCTAAAATGAAGATTGGCCTAGGTGTAGTCGGTCTCAGTCTCAAGTTTCATTTCGATATGGTGGAGAAAGACGACAACGTGCGTTTACTTTTAAATGGCGGTGGCGACATGTACCCAATGCTTGGCGCATATGAATTTTCAGGCTTTGAGAGAGATGGCAAACAACATACCTTTGGCGTATTAACCCAAGGCGGTGGTGTCAGCAAAGACGCCCCTTACATGATGAAATTGATTGCTAAAAAGCTGCCTCAGTTCGATTTTATTAGAACGATTTTTTCAACTTTGCCGCAAATCGAAAAACAGCAAATCTGGGTCATGGAGCAATTAGAAAAATCAGAGTAAAATTCGCACAAACTTATTCTGCGTTCTTCCAATATGATCTTTCGTTTACAGCTCAGTCTTGCCAGTGCGCTTCTCTCGTTCTCGCTGTTAGCACTCAGTATTTATTTATACCCTGAACCCTATGCTCTGTGGACCAAAACCATCAGTTCACTAGGTGCTATCGACGAAGGCTACAATCCGTCGGCGATTAGCTTACCTATTAGTCACTTCTTTTTAGCAAGCTCGATTATCCTGTTTTCCTTGCAAAGCCCAAAACTCTACCAGCGCTACTCGGAGAACTATAACGAACTCGTTCGCTATTCCCAATATTTCGGTATTAGTGGCGCCCTTTGCATCCTCATTGCCGCACTCACTCCTCATGGGATTCCAACGCCATTCAAGCAAATACATTGGGTCTTCGCTGTCGCCATGTTCCCGCTGTTTGCCGTGTACTCTCAATTGGTCTTTTTATTGAATGTAAAAGCCAAGGGATGGACGTCGTTACAAACGCTCATCCCATTAGTCTTTTTCGCGATTTTTATGATCTTACTGCCCATTATTTATTGGGCTGTAGAGAACAAAGTCTTACCCAATGCGAAATTGATTCCGACCCTGCAAAAAACAGGCTATGGTATTTTTATACTCGGTGTGAGCACGATGCTGGTTCTTATTATTCGAGAAGAAAGGGCTTATTTAAAAGAAGCTACTTAAGCTCATTCAAATCAGCTTTCTTCGCTTTTGATGGCATCTTGCGTTTGACCGCGAACTTAGTCGCCTTTTTAGGCTTCTCTTTTTTTACTACTTTGGATTTGCTTTTCTTTTCTTCAGCGTGTTTTTGCGCAGCTCTTCGGGCATTTTTCTCTTTTTCGCTAAACACCAATGCTTCAAGCTCATCAAGAGCCTCACCCGTGTAAACAGCTAAACGTTGCAAACTTGGATTAGCAGAACGACACCCCACAAAACCCATCGAAATCTTGTCGGCATATCCCACAAGGGTGATATTTAAAGCGTAGCCATCAAATAACAAAGACACCGGATATAAGGCCTCTAACTCAGCGCCTTCTAAGTACAATTTTTCTTGCGGCGCTATCACATTCGACACCACAAAATTAAACACTGGTGGAATCTTGGCACCTAAGCCAGACATCTGTCCTAACATAACCGGCGCGACCCCCAACAAAGAAAACTGCTTGAGTGACTCTTTAGACATATCCTGAAGCTGAGATTTGGTTTTGGTCGTCACTGAGTGAATAACTTTTAAACGCGTTAATACGTTTTTTTCGTCGGTTGCAAGCGGACAAACAAAACCCACCACCGAGTTGCCAACTTCAGGGTCTTCATTCTCTACAGCGAGTGGTACTGATGCGACTAGGGTATCTTTTGGTAAAGCTTCCAGTTCTTCCAAGTAACGACGTGTTGCAGAACCAATCACTGCTAAAGACACGTCATTCACGGTGGTTCCTGTGGCTTTACCGATCGCCTTAAAGCGTCTCATATCCAACAACTGAGTGGCCAAACGTCGCTGGGGTGTCACTGGTACATTAAAGCGAGTCTTGGGGGTTTTAAGTGCAGAAGAAAAACCGCCATCAGGGTTTTCATCGGAGCGAGTCATTTTGTAGAGATTTTTGGCTAACTCCACGGTGGCTTCACTCTGCTCCTGTAAACCTTTTAAGCTTTTACTTAAATTGCTCTTAGATGAGGATGAACCTTTACCTCGTGGATTTTTCATAGACCTATGCATTGACCAAGGTGCTATCCCATCTTGACGATCTTGCTCTGCGCCTTGGTCTTTTAGCCAACGAGTCAATAAGCGCATCGCACCCATACCATCAATCGCACCATGGTGAATCTTAACGTAAAGTGCAAATCGCTTTCTTTCGAGGCCTTCAATAACGTGCAGCTCCCAAGGAGGACGCCTTAGATCTAGAGGATTAGAATGCAGTCG
Source organism: Pseudomonadales bacterium (assembly GCA_965223975.1). Classification (GTDB taxonomy): domain Bacteria; phylum Pseudomonadota; class Gammaproteobacteria; order Pseudomonadales; family JBECKS01; genus JBECKS01. The sequence goes on along the minus strand of OZ245031.1, from coordinate 2,814,857 downwards.
AGCCACCAGCATACCCAGCTCTTTTTCACCGCCCGGCCATGGCAGGGATGAATGGCGCACGTGGTGACCCATATCAATATTCTTTTCCTTCACCCATGATAGGCTTCCACCCACCCCACCTTTTTTAAGGCGGCAATTAAATGGATACAGTGTGACTGGAGACTCTATAAAAGCGTCAACCAAGTCTCTCAAGTAAGACGGTTTTGCTTTCGAAGGTAATTTAAATACCATCAAACCCGCCACATGCATGGGGGTTCGCTCAGTGTCCATACGTAAAAAGGACGCATCAAGAGGACTAAGTTTGGCCATTTCTCGCTCCCAAAATACCAATCAAGGAATAAAGAATAAAATACAGGCTTAGATTAAGCACTGATTAGCTTAAGCGCTGATACAACAATCATTCCATCCTAAAGGAGCAAGAGCATACTGTCCAAACAAGTACTTGAAAAAGTATATAAATTTGAGCTTATGCTGCTAGCAAAGGAGCTTTGCTAGAGAATTGAGGTAGGCAATAATATCTCTGGATTCATACATCCAGGTGCTGTTTCCGTCGGCTTCGATCAATAAACAAGGAACGGTTTGCTTGCCGCCGCCGGACACCAAATCCTGTAGATGCTTACGATCTTGAAGTGTATTTCTTCGCTCTACTTCTAAATTAAGATGGGCAAGCTCTTGCAGCACCATCCGGCAGAACGGGCATGAATCATAATAATATAGACTTAATCTAGGTTGGCTTGGGCTGGCTGTAGCTGACATCTTGTGTTCTCTTTACCGTAATTAATATTGTTTCAAAAGTATTGCTCAATATAATCAGAATCAACCTCACCCAGACTGGCATGAGTCCACTTGGGCTGCTGATCTTTATCGATTAATAAGGCTCTTACTCCTTCGTAAAAGTCAGGGCTTTTCATACACTGGGCAGAAATGTTTCGCTCCATTACAAACACTTCTTCTAGGGATAAGTAACGCGCTCGTAAAAGTTGTTGCAAAACCAAGTGTGCCGTCTTAGGGCAACCCTTCGCTAAGGTTTCCGCTGCTTTTTTAAGCCAAGCGCTGTCGCTCTTATTCGCTTCTTGCTGAATAGCCTTAGCTATTTCCGAGACTGACTCAAAATCACAACACGAGTCGATCAGTTCAGCATGCTTTTTCAATTCAGATTCTGGCAACGATGATTCACTCAAGGTTTGGTAACGCTTAAGCGTAAGTGTTAACGCGCCTGATTGCACTTTGGCAAGGTTTAGGGTTTTAAGCTCATCCAACAAAGCGTCTTTATGCTCATGCAAAATAAATCGATTAGCGAGCCCTGCATAAATTGCGTCGTGTGCATTTATATTTGCACCCGTTAACCCTAAAAATAAACCGCTTTTGCCCGGGCTGCGATTTAAAAACCAGGATCCACCTACATCAGGGAACAAACCAATGGTGATTTCGGGCATAGCCGAGCGAGTACTTTCAGTCGCGATACGGTGATCGCAACCTAACATTAGGCCTAAACCTCCTCCCATCACGACACCATTTCCCCAACAGATAATAGGTTTAGGGAAAGTGTGTAGATCAAAATCTAGACTGTATTCCTCATCAAAAAACTCGATGGCTGAAGGGTTATCTATCCCCTCTTCTGTATCAACTCGTCCACTATATAAGCCTTTGACATCGCCGCCAGCGCAAAAGGCTTTATCGCCGCTACCCTCTAAAAATATAAAAGCTAAGCGAGGATCGTCTTTCCATGCATCTAAGCGAATTTGCATAAGGCGCACCATTTCTAAATCAATGGCGTTAAACGCTTTAGGTTTGTTTAGGCAAATATAGCCAATAAAACCATCGCCTTCGCTTAGCTCTATTTCGTCAAATATCAGTAGTTCATCACTCACAATTTAAACTCTCGACTTATAATGAATTAAGTCTTAGGCAAGGTCACACCACGCTGACCTTGATATTTGCCGCCACGATCTTTGTATGAAGTCTCGCATTGTTCGTCAGACTCAAAGAACAACATTTGCGCGACACCTTCGTTGGCGTAAATTTTGGCTGGCAAAGTAGTCGTGTTTGAGAATTCTAAAGTCACATGCCCTTCCCATTCGGGCTCAAGCGGCGTGACGTTTACGATAATACCGCAGCGAGCATAGGTAGACTTACCCAGGCATACGGTTAATACGTTTCTTGGAATTCGAAAGTATTCAACAGTACGTGCTAAAGCAAAGGAGTTGGGAGGAATAATGCATACGTCATTGTTCACATCGACAAAACTATTTTCATCGAAGGCTTTTGGATCAACTGTTGATGAGTGAATATTAGTAAAAATCTTAAATTCGGACGCGCAACGCACATCGTAACCATAGCTCGATGTTCCGTAAGACACGATACGCTGATCATCTTTGTAACGCACTTGACCCGGCTCAAAGGGCTCTATCATCCCCTCTTGCTCAGACATACGTTGAATCCACTTATCAGACTTAATACTCATCAATTTATCCCATCACAAAGTAATTTAGAGGGCGTAGTTTACGCTATTGTTGCTCGTCCTTGTACTGCTTCCAACGCCCTAATAAACGAGGTGTACAACGGTGTAACATCGGACCATATTCATCCTGGGCAAAATCTTGAATAACACCCCCGTCTTCAGACTTCCAGGCATGGCAGCTGTTTTCTACTGAAGCTTGAATCACGGACATCGCGGTCTTCACCCTCTCTGGAGGGCACTCCTCATCCAACAGCTTAAAGGTATGATTCCAACACGAGATTTGATTCATAGCCACACCAATAGCCCGATACAATGTCATCAGATGCATACAACCTCGAGTGTTACCAAATACTTCTGCCACTCGCTGATTAAAGCCTGAACCCGTCAAAGCGCCAATCAGCTCTTCTGCCTTGGCCGGCATTTGTTCTGAACAAATACCCACAAAAGCCATTTGAGGTAAGGCCATCTCTGAGCGAATAACTTCTCGCGTGTTAACATTAAAACTGAGCCTCACCACCATGCCATGCACAGCTATATCATGCTCGGAATCTTGATAATCAGCACGCCTATCCACAAGTTCGCCTCGAATTTGAATATGCTCATCATCCAGCTTGCAAGAATCGATCAATATCTGGCGATTGAAGCCGCTCTCGCCCTCTAAGGGAAGGTCGTTTTGATAAGGACTGGCTAATGACATAAAAAAGCTCCCTAGCTCCGCCCTGCCGGGCATTGCACTGAAATCTGGAATAGAAATTCTGGATCAGAAAGCTGGCTATAATACGCACTTTTTCACTCAACCAAAGCAAAAAAATTTGCTATTCTTGGCGCCTCAAATTTTTGGCTGCCCCAAGCAAGCCCAAACCGATCGCAGAAACCTGAGCAATATACATGAGCCAAGCAAACCCCCGAAAAATCCTAGTCACCAATGCACTGCCTTACGCCAACGGCCTGATGCATCTAGGGCACATGGTTGAACATATTCAAACCGACATTTGGGTGCGCTTTCAAAAGATGCAAGGTCACGAATGCTATGCGGTGTGCGGCGACGATACCCACGGAACCGCCATTATGCTGAATGCTGAGCAGCGCGGCATCACTCCCGAAGCGCTGATCGGCGAGGTTCACCAGGAACGCTTATCAAGCTTAGGCGCGTTTGGTATCCACTACGACAACTATTACACCACGCACTCAGAAGAAAATAAGCACTTTTCTAGTCTTATCTATGAGCGCAGCAAAGAAGCCGGTGCCATTGAGGTAAAGGCGATCAAACAACTTTTTGATCCAGAGAAAAACCTTTTTCTAGCAGACCGTTATGTCAAAGGCGAATGTCCAAAGTGCGGTGCTGCTGACCAATATGGTGATAACTGCGAAAATTGTAGCGCAACCTACAATGCTAATGAGCTAGTCAGTCCTTATTCTGCCCTTTCAGGTGCCACACCCATCGAAAAAGAAAGCGAGCATTATTTTTTTAAGCAGTCACTATATTCAGACATGCTTAAGACCTGGACACGTAGCGGTGTTCTACAAGAGGAAATAGCTAACAAGCTGGATGAGTGGCTCGAGTCCGGCCTTCAAGACAAAGACATTAGCCGAGATGCACCCTACTTTGGTTTCGAAATTCCAGGCACCGAAGGCAAATATTTTTACGTATGGATGGATGCACCCATTGGTTACATCAGTATTTTTAAAAATTTATGTGATCAAAAAGGTATCGACTTCGATAGCTACTGGGGTAAAGATAGCGAAGCAGAGCTTTATCACTTTATCGGCAAAGACATTATTCAGTTTCATGCACTGCTTTGGCCTGCGATGTTAAGTGCTGCCGATTTCCGCTTACCCAATGGAATTTTCGCCCACGGCTTTTTAACCGTTAACGGCGAGAAGCTTTCCAAGTCTCGTGGAACGGCCATTAATGCACAGCTATATCTAAAACATTTAAACCCCGAAGCCCTCCGCTTTTACTTCGCTTGCAAACTCAACAACCGAGTCGAAGATATTGATTTAAACATGGATGACTTTGTCCAGCGCTTTAACTCAGACGTCATCGGTAAAGTGGTCAACATCGCTAGCCGTTGTGCAGGCTTTATTGTCAAAAAGCATGGTGGCCAGTTATCTAGTAACAACATTGCTCCAGAGCTATTAAGCGAGATTCAAGGCGCGCAAAGCAACATCGCAGCCCTTTATGAAAACCGCGAATTTTCTAAAGCTATTCGCGAAATTATGGCACTCGCCGACAAGGCCAATCAATTTATTGATGAGCACAAGCCTTGGGTACTAGCTAAAGAAGAAGGTAAAGAGCAAGAAGTTCAAGACGTTTGCTCAGTAGGCATCAACTGCTTCCGATTGCTTTGCCTATACCTAAAACCTGTTATGCCTGAGCTAGCCACTAAGAGTGAAAGTTTTTTAAACGTCGACCCGCTTCAATGGTCCGATAGCGAAAGTCTGCTACTTGATCACAACATCAATAAATTTAAGGCACTCATGAATCGCCTAGAAAGCGACAAGGTCGTTGCCATGATGGAAGAAGCGAGAGCAACCTTAGGCAACAACGAAGAAAAACAAACGGACAATAAAACGAAAATCAAACCTAATTCCAAGGGTAAAGAAACTGTGTCAGACGAAATTCAATTTGAAGATTTTGCCAAAGTAGACCTTAGGGTTGCAGAAATTGTTAAGGCAGAACATGTCGAAGGGGCTGACAAACTCCTACAACTAACGCTTAACTTGGGCGATAAGCAGAAACAGGTATTTGCTGGAATCAAAAGTGCTTATCAACCTGAAGATTTGGTAGGAAAACTTACTGTCATGGTAGCCAACCTCGCCCCCCGAAAAATGCGCTTTGGTGTATCAGAGGGCATGGTCCTGGCGGCCGGCCCTGGTGGCGAAGAGATTTTCTTGTTATCGCCCGACCAAGGTGCCAAACCGGGCATGGAAGTAAAATAAGCCAAACATGACTTTTAACTTAGCTTGTTAACTAAGTGCAATTAAGTTTTGGTTCAGATTAAGGCGCTAGAGTAGCGCACTTTCTAATGAGTGCTTATGGATAAGCTTAATCCGGTAAGGTCTTAGGACCTGCTAATAGTAAAAGAGACATCCATGAGTGCTTTTTCAATTAAAACGCTGATCAAATACTCCCTGGTAGCGATACTGGCTTACTTCACTATCGTATTCGGTATAGAAGCAGTAAGAGTGTTAGTTTTCGAGAGCGAGCGAGAAACCCTACTTAGGAAACAAAAAATCGCCGCCCAAGACATCATCGACAGTTACACCACCCTGCCTCACCAGAGCAGTCACGACACTCAGACAGACCAGCAACTGCTGTTCTCATTAATGTTGCTGGAGAAGAACCCAGAGGGGCTATCCCAGCTCGAAATGCTCTACCATGCTTATGACTTGCCTATGTTGTTTGAACCAAATGAGGACTTTTCTCGATCACTGGATCTCAGTAGCCTTTATTCTGAATACCGCGAACGCTTAGCTGGAATTGGCCTTGACTCGCCCATTATCGAACGAACCGATCTTATTGAAGACTCCGTTGACTATGAACTCGTCAAAAACTATCAGGGCCAATATGTCCAAAATATCCTGTCAATTTCTGACTTTCAAATGCGCGATGAAGAAAGCCCGTTTCTCCTGTATCCACTAAAGCCCTACTTCCCTACCTCTTACTATCCGGCCAACCCTCATGTTCCTTATATTGTAGAGGACGCACTTCGTACTTTAGAAAGCTATGAACTAGAACTAGGCAGCTCCATGGACCTTGCTCTCTTCACGGGCGATATGACCGACAATGGCCACTACAATGAGGTTCGCTGGGGAATCGCTGCTATGAACGGAGGAAACATTCATCCGGATAGTGGTGCTGACGACGATATCTTTGAAGGCGTGTACGCCGACGGTAGCCCCAATGACAGCTCCGACCCTTTCGATGCCAAGGGTTTTAACCAACGCCCCTGGTACTTTGTGCCAGGCAATCATGATGGCCTAGCCATGGGCGTGTTCGCCATGACTTATCAACCCCTCGACTTTAGATTTGTCAAACTAAAACAAGGCACCTTTGGCTTTATGAACGACATCAGTATCGGCGACAAAAACTATCTGGGATCTGTGCCTAATGTTCGCTCAGCTTTTAAATACGTACTTGGGCAGATCACAGGAAATACCGAAACCCGCAAAGTGGTCGCCGATCACGCCCGGCGCTTATTAAACCCAGTCGATATCGCGAAAGAAATGTTCATTACCACCGGCGTACCAGTAGGTCACGGTATGCAATATGTTAAGGATATTGAAAAGGATCGCTCTTACAGCTTTGTAGAACAAAGCCCTGGGTCTGATATCGCCATCCGGCATATTGCCTTGGATACCAATGCCCTGCATCTCCAAGGCGAGTTTCCCGACTACAAAATGACCTGGTTAAAAAAAGAACTAGAAAAAGCCCAAAAAAACAATCAGTTAGTAGTAGTTAGCTCTCACCATAAACCCAAAGATATTATCGGCAATGGATGGAATCTGGTCGATTTACTTAATAGCTACCCCAACGTTATCGCCCATGTGGTCGCTCATTGGCACCGTAATGGCTTAGATGTGCGTCCTGGAGACACTCCAGAGCTTGGTTATTGGCAAATTGAAACTGGTTCGATGGTGAACTGGCCTCAGCAATTGCGCTTATTAGAGGTGTCGATCGATCAACAAGCTGGCATCGGAATGATAGAAACTACTATGTTAAACCACCATTCTGACAACCCTTTCGCGGTTAGCGAACGAGGCCGCTTTCTTGCCTATCTAGAAGCGCGTTTGAAAGATGGAGAAAAGAGTCTGCTTAAGCGCGAAGGCCCGGTCGAAACCCGCAATACGCGCCTATATTTCAAGTTGGATAAAAGCTTGCTGTAGTCAGCTTGGTTTTGAGGCTAACCCTCGCCAATGCTATTATAGGGGCCCTAGTTGTTATGGCCTGCTATGAATCCACAGACTTTATCCCGAAGACAAGAGGCACAACGCCAGCGTGAGCTAGACCTGATCGCCATTGCCCGTGAGATTATCGAAGAAGAAGACATCAATAGTCTAACCATGGACAAGGTGACAGCTCGTTGTGAGTATTCTAAAGGAACCGTATACAACCACTTTTCTTGTAAGGAAGACTTACTGGTAGCCGTATCTAACGAAGGGCTTAAAGATCTAAGAGGCCTATTTAAAAAATTACTCCCGTTTAAAGGCAATACGCGCGAGCAGATCTTGGGGTTTCAACTGGCATACCTTTATTTTTCTAAGCTTTATCCTAGCCAGTTTCTGTGCATCTTGACGGTTAAAAATCCATCGGTGCTCGGCAAAACCTCTGAGCATCGTAAGCTTGAGCAAATCTCCCTCGAAATAGAGCTTGAAAACCAAGCGTTAGAAATCATTAATCAGGCCATAGAAAACCAAGAGCTTAAAGAGACCGAAAACCGCAAGGTCAAACAGATTAGCTTCGCCAATTGGTCTCAAACTTTTGGTTCACTCGTATTAGTTAATTCCGCGGGAGCGCTAGTGGGCTTGCAGGGAGTCGATATCAGCAATGACTTCTTTCAAAATGCTTTTGTATTGAACGATGGCTTTGAATGGCATCCCCTTAGTAAAGATTTTAACTATTTTGACAGCATAGAGCGGCTAAAACAGGAAATTTTCCCCACAGAGGAAGCTCAAATCCGCGCTATGTTCAATTAATTAGCGATTGCAGGACCAGGCAAGACCTTAAAATCGAATATTATTGGCTTAAACCGGTACAAGCGCTACAATCTGCGCAGGATTACTGGTCTTTTACCGAATCGACACCATCAGAAAGAATAGAGAGTGATATATGTTCAAAAGTAGCAAAAAACTCAGCTTATCAACTTTCAGTGCATTACTAGGGATTGGATTAGGGCTTGCCAGCACACATGCGCAAGCGTTTAAAATTGGCGATGTGTCCTTCGACAATACCTTCGGTATTCAAAACAGAAATTTTGAAAACAACCCACTTTCACCTATTCAGCGCCGTCACGAATTTTTCTCAGCCTATTTCCAGCAAGAGATCTCTTATAGCTGGAACGGCGGAAAAGATAGCTGGGTCTTTACCCCCTACTTTGCTACCTATCGATTTGAAGACCCCATGAAAATCGAACATGAAGGCTATATCCCCTTTATCGTTCCGATTCCAATTATTGATTTTGGTGAAACACGAAGCGCTCAGAGAAGCTATGGCGATATCCGCGAACTCATGTGGACCCATATCGCCAACGATAACTCTTGGGAATTACGAACCGGTATCGGCAAAGTATTCTGGGGGGTAACCGAAAGTCAGCACTTGGTTGATGTCATTAACCAAGACGACCTACGAGCTGACATTGACCGAGAAGATAAACTAGGCCAACCCATGATTAATTTCACCTGGGTCAGTGACTACGGTAACTTTGATTTTTTTGTGCTTCCAGGCTTTCGCGAAAGGCTTTACCAGGATAATGCAGGCCGATTGAACCCGGTCGCTCTACAGAACCCCTACTTAGAACCAAGCGCCGCCAACAACCTCATCTCCATGGTGGACCAAGAAGCCGATGCGACCTACGAATCCGGTGCCGAAGAACTGCATACTGATTTTGCGTTTCGCTGGAGCCACGCAATTGGCGCGAGCGACATAGGCTTGTCATTTTTCCAGGGCACTAACCGAGACCCTGTCTTAGGAACACCTATTAGCGAAGACGTCGTTTCCCTATCTCAGCCTCGTCAGTCAAAGAACTTTCCTGGACTATTTTATATAACTCCTCACTATGAACAGATGACTCAGGTAGGCATCGATTATCAGGCCACCCTGGATGCCTGGTTACTTAAGTTAGAAGCTATTCACCGCGATAGTGATAGCCTAAAAACACCAGGCCAAGATGCCTTGGATGGAAATACCGACAGTCAAACAACCGACTACACAGCGGTAACCGCAGGTTTTGAATATACCTTTTATAGTATTTTTGACTCAACAGCTGACCTTGGCGTGCTAGTCGAGTATCTCTGGGATAGCAGAGATTTTGAAGCACCACACTCAAACCAAAACGACGTCTTTTTAGGTGCCCGGTACGCTCAAAATAGCACAGCTGATCCAGCAGTATTGATCGGAATAATACAAGATGTGGACGTTGATTCTTACGTAGCTATCATGGAAGCCAGCCGCCGACTCGGTCAGAGTTCTAAAATGATCGTAGAAATTGTTCACGCATACGCCGACGGGCAGGCACCCAGTGAGATCACTGTGGGGCGTGACGCGACCAAAGGCTTCGACAATGAAGACCACGTGCGCCTAGCCTGGGAAACTTATTTCTAAGCTATCCTGATCCAAATACCAAAAAGGAGGCTTTAGCCTCCTTTTTTATGCCTGTTAATCGCGTTTATTAAAGCTTAGGCCAGCGCCTTATCGACGATTTCAAATACATCCTTAGATAGATTAGGCAAAGCCTTTAAGGACTCGAGTTCTGCCCTCATCAACTCCCCACGCTTACCTTCATACCGCTTCCAGTGAATCAGAGCGCCCACCATACGAGCAGCTACTTGCGGATTAATACCGTTAAGCATTGCGATTTGCTGAGCGTAGAAGCGATAGCCTGCTCCGTCTGCATCATGAAAGAACTCATAGTTTTGCGCAAAAGCTCCCAACAATGATCTCACTCGATTGGGGTTACCTAGGTCAAAATCAGCGTGCTCTGTAAGTGCATTGAGCTCCTCAAGCAGGGTCTTTCTTTGCGCAGTGGCTTGCACCGTAAACCATTGATCCAATACCAAAGCCTCGTGTTTCCACTGTTGATAAAAGTCATTCAAACTGTGTTCGCGCTTGCTTTCCACAGCTAGGTCATAAGCTACCAGGGCTTTAAATGCCGAACCCTGGTCTGTCATATTATCGGAATCGGAATACTGCTCTGTCGCCAAAGCCTCGGCTTGTGAGTGTTCCGACAAAACCAGATATCGCAAACAGGTATTTTTAATACTACGCTTTGCAACCTGTTGAGCCACAGCTTGATAGGGCTCCGACACCTTATTGGCGCGATATAGGTAAAGAAAATCATCACTAAACTGATTCGCTATATGCGCTTCTAAAAAATTGTGTGCAGCGACCACAGCATCCACATTGATCTTGTCATACTGCTCTGCAAGGTAAGACTTGCTCGGCAGGCTTAACATGCGAGCCAACAAAGCTGGATCAAGTGCCTCATTACGCGCTCGCTTAAGCAAGGCCGATAATGCATCGTTCAAATTCTGACTAACCGCCAAGGCCTGCTCCGCCTCGCTAGCGGCGACTAGTGCCCGCAGCTCAGCTAAATAAATATTCTGACAAGCATCCCAGGCATTAAAGCCATCATCATCGTAGGCCATTAAAATGGCCAAATCTGATTTTGAATAAGCATAGTTCACTTTGACTGGCGCAGAAAAGTTTCTCAACAAGGAAGGTATTGCTATCTCATCCAAGCCCTCAAATTCAAATGACTGCTCTTCTTGATCTATCTCGAGCAAGCTCCCTTTCAAGCCTTCGTTCCCATTAAAAGTAAAACTAAGTTTTTGTCCCTGCGGATCAAAGAAAGCCACACTGACCGGAATCACAAAAGGATGCTTTTGCTCCTGTCCAGGGGTTGCCGGGCAGCTCTGTTTAATCTTTAAGGTCAAAGATCCTTTTGCTGAATTGTACTCATTAGTTACTTCTAAAGTGGGTGTACCCGCTTGAGAGTACCAACGCTTAAATTGAGAAAAATCTCGACCAGCAGTTTCTTCCATACAGGCAACGAAATCATCACAAGTAACGGCCTGGCCATCGAAACGATCAAAATAAAGATCACAAGCTTTTCGAAAGGATTCAGCACCTAACAAGGTATGTAACATACGCACTACTTCAGCGCCCTTGTTATACACTGTGACGGTATAGAAGTTATTCATTTCAATATAAGATGATGGTCTTACTGAGTGAGCCATTGGACCCGCATCTTCTTTAAATTGAAAGTTTCTGAGAATATTAACGTCATCGATTCGCTTAACCGTGCGCGAACCCATATCAGAAGAGAACTCCTCGTCTCTAAATACCGTAAACCCTTCCTTTAAACTTAGTTGAAACCAGTCGCGACAGGTAACACGATTTCCACTCCAATTATGGAAATATTCATGAGCGACCACTCCTTCTACCCGCTCAAAGCCTAAGTCACTCGTCGTTTTTGGGTGGGCCAATACGCATGAGGTGTTAAAGATATTTAACCCTTTATTTTCCATCGCACCCATATTGAAATGATTCACCGCGACAATCATGTAAATATCTAAATCATACTCGCGCCCGAAAACCTCTTCGTCCCAGCGCATCGCATTCTTAAGGGACTCCAAGGCGTATTCACACTTATCGACGTCCTGTTTTTCAACAAACAATTCCAAAGATACTGGCTTACCCGAGGCCCTCACAAATTCGTCCTTAACGCACTCTAAGTCACCCGCAACCAAAGCAAATAAATAGCAAGGCTTAGGGTGCGGATCTTGCCAGCTGGCCCAATGGCGGCCACCGTCTAGCTCCCCCTGTTCAACAGGGTTTCCGTTAGATAGCAACACAGGGTAAGCACTTTTATCAGCTTCAATACGCACATCAAACATCGACATCACATCTGGGCGATCGAGGTAATAGGTAATACGTCGAAAACCATGCGCTTCGCACTGGGTACAGAACATACCTTTTGAAACGTACAGCCCTTCTAAGGCGGTATTAAGCTGAGGTTTGATTCGAGTTTCAATTTCTAACAGAAAGCTCTCGGCACTAACTTGCACATGCAGGTGCTCTCCTTCCACTCGATATCGCTCGTTACTTAGCGGGGCCCCATCGATGTGAATAGACAGCAGTTCCAAGTCCACCCCATTTAAAACCAGATCAGGAAGAGCCTCGGAGGGCGCTAGGTTTTGATCCGCGTTCCTTTGAATTTGCAAACGAGAACGAACGTCGCTGTAGTGCTCATAAAGACTGAAATCAAGATCGGTTTTTTTTATTAAATAATCTGGGACCCGATAATCAGCTAAATAAATCGCCGGTGGATTGTCATTTGTTTTCATCATACTCAACCTTTAAACACTTGAAGCTGTAAAAAGCTAAACCTCGATCATTACTTGGTAAGAACCAAACTTACGGACATTGATCACCCCGCCCTCAAAAATAAGATACTGGCCTTTTATTCCTTGAAGCCGATCCACGAAGGCCGCCGTTTTATCTAAGTTATAACTTGATATTTTGGCTGGATATTGCTCAACAGGGTATTCAATATCAACCACTGAATCGCTAAGCGCTTCATACGAACTTGAGCCAAACTTTTGCGAAATCTCTTCAACCGAATCCGCAAATTTGTCTTGCACCTCAGTTCGAATAGTCTCCAAATCCAAAGGCTCTACCTCACCCTTTAACATCGCTCGCCAGTTGGTTTTATCTTTGAGCTCTGAACCTAAGCATACTTCGATTAAGCCGGCTTGATGCCGAGTGCTCACCCTATAAAGTGGAACAGCTTGAATAGCACCTTGATCAATCCATCTTGTCGGCAATTGATCCTGTCGGGTAATACCTACTTTCAACCCAGAGGAGTTAGCAAGGTAAACATAGTGTTGCTGCATGCAATATTGATCAGCCCACTCTGGCTCACGGCAAGTGCCTGCCTCATAATGGCAGGTCTCTGGCTTCATAATGCACATATCGCAGCGTGCTAAAGATTTAAAACAGGGGTAACAATAGCCCTGACTAAAACTCTTTTTAGTTTGACGACCACAGGCCGAGCAAAAAATATTGCCTTCAAAACTTAAACTAAGCTCTTGACCAATCAGCTGATTTAAACTCAGCTCTGATCCGTCTTCTAATTTGATCGAATACTGCACAGGTTGATCCAAGCTCACCTGCATTTTTTCTAGCACTGCGGAGTATGTAGCCAATGTCGCTTCCTAAATATTTGCTTATGAGAATTTTCTTTTAAGTACTGCTTAGGGACGAAACTTAACGGGACGCTCTACGTCCGAATCATCGACTGCACTGTCACAGGCTTCGTGCTCGGGTCGATGTATAAAAGCCGTTCTATCTTGTTCTTTTACGTAAAGATTTTCGTATCCAATCAACACTTGAATACTCAAACTTTTCTGTGACTCGGTGAGTTGCGCCCCACTGTCCCAACGGCCTAACTCAAGAGCTTGCTTCAACTGCTGATAAATGTCTTCGCTGATGTTTTTTACAAGGGTATCCAATCTTATCTCCAAACCAAAAGCACTAATCCACTAGACCAATTTTTGTCCCCAGCCCAACTTACTACGACATGCCTCATAAAACTCATGGTTCTTAGGGTGAAGTAAAGTTAATCGATGCCGGCTTTTGCTTACCTCTAGCGAAGTACCTTTTTCTAGGCCTAAAGTCTCTTGGCCATCACAAGCGATTTGGGGCGCCTGACGGCTAGTAAAGTTAGGTAATATTTGAATTTTGCTGCCACCATCAATCACCATAGGGCGACTGCTTAGGGTGTGAGGACAAATAGGGACTAACACGATCGCATCTAAACTTGGGTGCATAATAGGCCCTCCACCGGAAAGCGCATAGGCAGTTGATCCTGTTGGAGTCGATATAATCAGTCCGTCAGAAGACTGACTGTAGACAAACTTTCCATCGACATAGAGCTCGTACTCAATCATTTGTACGGCCATACCAGAGTTCAAGACAATATCGTTTAGTGCTAGGCCTTGATACTTACCGTCCAAATTGGCTTCGAGTAAAAAGCGCTCATCAACGATAAATTCCCCTTTTAAAATCGAACCTAAGCCTTTATCCAGTTCCTGGGGATTAATGTCTGTTAGAAAGCCTAGCTTGCCTCTATTCACTCCCACTAAAGGCGTTCCAAATTTTGCTGCGCTTCGACCACAGCTCAACAGGGTACCGTCGCCGCCAACCACTATCAGCAAATCTGCGGTTTGGCATAGTTCATCCATCTCTAGTCCGCGTACCTGCCCGTTAAAATTACCGAGCGCGAAGCTGCTTTCCTTATCTAAATAGACTTGTTTCTTTCGTGCAAGCAGCAAATCACACAAGCTCTCTAGCGTTGCTATGACTTGATCATTATCGATACGACCCACTACCCCAAGCTTATCGAAAGAACTAAATGATTGATCGCCCTGTGGATTCACGAGATATTACTCACCGAGTACTTATTCAATGGGAGCGAGATTATAGCATCCATGCCGGACTGCCACCAAAAAAAGCCTGGCTAAGGAGCACTTAATAGGACCTTAAGCCCTGCAAACCACCACTATGTATAGCTAAAATACGAGACTCTTTTCCAGCTTCATGCTGAAAGTACCCATCCTTAATGTCTCGATACACCCCAAACATCAACTTTGAGTTATAAACTGGGTCCAAGGGGATTTTATGATCTTTTTCAAACTCAAACATAAAACCCCTAAGACGCTCATCAGTTTTGCCAAACCTTGTCGGGTAAATACGCGCAATCTGCAGGCTGAAACGCTCAGAATTCCCATGTTCGCCAAATTTAGCGAAGTGATTAATTAGCGATTCTATTCCCGGATCATCAAGAGCTGGGTAGACTCTCAAGCACACTTTACTGCCCAAGGTAGCACATGCTTGCGCAAACCCCGCCGCCATAGTGCCGCTACCCGCGGCAAGTGCTACATAATCAGGAAAGGTATTAAATTGTTTGTGGTACTGCCTTAAGCAAGAATCCGCAAACATTCGGCAGCCCTCAACTCCCGCGGCATTTGACCCACCCTGAGGAATGACATAAAACCCACCAAAACGGCTCTGCAAAGGCTCAAGAAGCCCTGGGGACTCCTTTTGCTTAAATTCGCTTCGAGTGATAAAACACAATTGAGCTCCCCACTCTTTAGCATCTTTTAGCATTGCATTGAGTGGCTTACTCTCCAGCTCTTCCCCGCGTATAACCAAAATGCAATCTAGGCCTTCTTTCTGCGACAAAAACGCTAAAGCATGAAGATGATTCGACCACGCCCCTCCAAAGCTAAGCACTCTTTTATAGCCCTTATCCTTAGCGGCTTGCAGGTTTAGTCGCAGCTTATGCCATTTGTTTCCTGAAATAATTGGGTGACACAGATCTTCTCGCTTTATATCCAGAGCGATTGAGTGCTCAATTAGGGT
Source organism: Pseudomonadales bacterium (assembly GCA_965223975.1). Lineage (GTDB taxonomy): Bacteria > Pseudomonadota > Gammaproteobacteria > Pseudomonadales > JBECKS01 > JBECKS01. The sequence continues at coordinate 2,799,249 of OZ245031.1, read as the reverse complement.
TTGATCGGAAATCCTCTGAATAGGCGTAAGATGATCAATTTCGGAGCCACTTAGCAACTGGCTTTCAGCACGTTGGATCACAGAGTTTATTGGCCACCATGGCTCTTACAGCGGTCAGAGCTACCTGGGTTGAACTTGGATGGCACATCGGTTCTCAACACGCTTTTGCCGCACACTTGCTCGCCCGGCATCGGTGCTTGGCAGATGGGGCTATTATAGTGTTTCAACCAGATTCGATAATCTTCAAGGCTCACACCACATTTATCTGCCACATAGGGGTCTGGGTCTTCCAGAAAGCGGCCCATATCATCTGGGTCTATCGTAAGATGCCCTGCTCCAGGCTTGAATGACATAAAGCTTACATCAGCATCTGCCAACTTTTTGAAAAAGGCCTCTGCTCCATCTTTCATTAGACGGAATTTATCCCCGCGCAAGGTCGTCAGCTCCTTACTAATACTCTCCATCTTTGCCCTATCATCGGCAAGCTCTTCTGTATGGGCGATTTTAAGGCGCTTCTCAATATCTACGCATTCTTTCTCAAGCTCTTTTATTCTTTTCGAAAAGCGTTTTTCTTGCTTTTCAAGTTCGGCATTGCTCGACTGCTCATATTTTGACTTAAGGCTCTCTATTTTTTCTTGAGCACTTTTCTTGGCTTTTTCTAGCGCTGCTTCGGACTTTTCTTGAGCCTTACCAGCTGCTTGAAGCTGTTTGGTCAGGTCTTTAATCGACTTGTCTGATTCCACTTTCTCGACAGCGAGTTCGCTCAAACCTTCTCGACTTTTGCTTAATTCTTGCTCCAATCCCGCATACTTAGCTTGCAAAGCCTTAAGCTCCTTAGCCGCTGCATTACTAGCTTGTTTTGAGAGCAAAGAGTTTTCGAGAGAGGCTATCTTTGCCCTCTGTGACTCGATAATGCGAATAGCTTGGGAAAGTTCTTCGTTGTCATCACTTGCCAAGGTACTTGAAGCCACGGGAATATTTGGGTCCGCGTCAAGCTCTTCAATTGGCTCGTCCAGAGAGAAATCAATCGCTACGCCTTTTACCTCCGGCGCGAGCTCTACTTTCGTCTCAGGTTTTGCGTCTGGTTTAGCGTTGGCTGAATCCATCACCATGGAAGCATCGCCCATCCAACCCTGCTCTTCTTCGTCAGCGGAGCTTAGGCAAAGGCGATTTCGACGAACCGCGTCCCTGATATGAACCAAGTCGTTGCTACCACCTCGCTCAGCAGGGTCCCAAAGGAAGGGCCTATACTCAGGGTGCGCACTGCTACTCTTCATATAAATTTTAGCGGGACCTGCCCCTAGATCTGGACCATCGACGCCACTCGCCATCATCTTCATAAGAGGCAGGTTCCATTTACTATCAGCTAAGCCCTTACTATCAAAATTGAATAAGAAAAATACGATACCCGTAACCTTAAGCGACGAGTCGACAGTAACGTAGGCGGCTTCAAAACTCTTTCCCGCCAACTCAGGTGCTGGAATCAGGCCGTCAAGAAATGATTCGAATTCAGGTAGCATCATTTCCTTATCGACCCCCTGGTCATTAAAGAAAAATACGACATCAAACGCTTGTGATCCGCCCATTAGAGGCTACCTACTTCAAATTAACAGGCGTATCAGTATAAACAAATTTAACCCAGACTAAAGTGGTCAAAACCAAAAAATGCCCCATTTTGACTCCTTTTTGCTTTCCGATTCCCAAGGTCAAATCCATGCCCAGGATACCTATATGAACCTTGGTTTTTCAAAATACCTCAAAAAACAATATTTATCGGCGCATAGCCAGCATTAATAACTAGCACTATAGAAGCCACTAGGCCAGGTATTGAATTGCTCGTTGGCCTTGTCTAATATTCCGCAAGTTACTGTTCAATATCAAAATGAGGAATAAAAATGCGTCTACTGGTTCTTTCCTTTGCAAGTTTACTGCTGTTTCAAGGGTGTCAAAACTACCAAGTAAAAGGTGCCCAGATAGCACCTAAAGGGCTTCAGTCTGAGTTTCAACATGATCTAGACATGTGTCGATCCCAGCAAAAAAGAGTCCAACCTCCAGTTCTTATTGGTGTAGGTGCAGGAGCGGTAGTTGCAGGCCTACCTGGAGCAGTCATAGGTGGAGCGATCGGTCACAACCAGGCTGAAAAAGAGATTCAAAATAACCCTAAGCTAGATGCGGGAAAATTCGATAGAACGGACCTAGAACAGTGCCTCAAAGACAAAGGACATAGAATTTAAGGACATAGAATTTAAGGACATAGAATTTAACGCTAACCCTGAGCCCACATCAGGGTTCTAATTAAGCAAAAAAGGCCCGAGCTTGGGCCTTTTTTATGCTGCCACTTAATGCTCGCTAGTGCTTAGTGGAACATTCATTACAGTTTCTTCTTTATCTTATTATAACTTTTAACAATGTCTTCTCGCTTATCTCGCAGCATAACATCAATATATTTTTCTATTTGCTTGCCCTTAAGTGATCCGTCAAGTGGGTAAGTCACCGTCATCACTAAGGTACGATAGTTATTGTGAACGTTATCCTTCACTGTTACAGATTTGGCACCTTTCTTAAGTTTCTTTTGCCCCCACTTAAGCCAACCCTCCTTTAACTTCTTTTGTTGTGCCTCGCTCAAAGAGCTGTCAAAGGGGACACCAACACCCACCGCAAAACTATCTTTATAATTCCAAAACCGAATCGATCTATTCTTGAAATCAAAAGCGGCATATCCATGATCGGTTTCTTCTGACGGCGTGTCCCAAGTGGACAAATTATTGATAAATGAAAGTGCCGTAAACACCTCAAAAAACTGTTCTTTATCGAGATTGGCATGCTTGGTTTTTCGCATTCCATTTAGATATCGCCGTTTAACATGACGAGTCTCACTCAGATAACGATTAAACATACTTCGTGATTCTAACAAGAGAGTAGACACCTGCTTTTTTAATTTTCCAGTAGAGGTTTTCTTGTTATATTGAAAAGTGGCTTTAACTGATAACTGTCCACTGTCGGTGCGCGGAAAACTCACTTCAACGCCTTTAGATATCTTCGAGTGAGACTTTTTAGATTTTTTAAGCTTTTCTTCTACTTGATCAACAAACTCCTGAGGAATATCTGGCAAGAAAAATACATACTCATAGCGATTTCCATAGTTCGCCATAGCACCACCAGCCTGGTGAATCTGAATATTGCCATTTGTGTCCGGACTCTTATCCTCATCCCATCCATATATAGAGAATTGCCAAGCGCTCACAGCCCCATCTAGGCTCGCCTCTTTATATCCAGCTAAAGTTTTAAGCTCCCGCCCATTCGCCAAAGGTAAACCAACATCGTTCGCTGAACTTGCCCCTTCTCTAAATGCTCTATTGAACTGGTCGCGATCAAAGTACTCACCTTTGTGACCCCGAATATTACCGATAACCCCTTTCTTTTTACCCGAATTTGCTGAATAAGCCTTGGGCACCAAACCATCGGTAATAGCGTTAATATCCAGATCAGAAGCCTGGGTATGGGATGCAAACACTAAACTTGAAATAACCATTAAGCGGGTTATGAAACGTCGAGGACTCATAGGTATAGCTCCGGTCTTTTTGTTGTATCGGTGACAAAAGAACTTCTTAAGCAAATATATTGAATCGTTTGGTACTTAGGTATCCCGAGAACTCGGGTATTTTGGGAGCTATTTTGTAACTAAAAGGCTATAAACCCATATTTTTAGCCGCTTGCGCCGCTTGTGCTCTAGTGTTTATTCCCAGTTTTTTATAAAGACTCTTTACATGATCACCAACGGTGTGCCAGCTGATCCCTAGCAATTCGGCAGCTTGTTTTACACTGTGACCAGTGGATATCAAAGATAAAACCTCTCGCTCTCGTTCGCTCAACAGGTCGACTTGCTTTTGCTCTGAACGAAAGTACTCCACCATTTTTAAGGCCATCCGGGGTGAGATGGGGGGCTTATTCGTCAAGACTCCCTGAAGGGCACTGAGCATATCAGCCTCGCTTTCATCTTTAAGCAAATATCCGTGAGCTCCGGCCTTTAGCGCAGCAAAAAGATGATCCGAATCATCAAAAATGGTTACCACCACTATAAAGCAATCCTTATGACGTTGAGATAATTTTCGAATCAGCTCAAGCCCCGTTCCATCAGGCAGCCCTAAGTCCACCAAGGCCAGATTAAACGCTCGTTCTTCAATAGCTTTCGTAGCCGCCGTTAAAGTTTTTTCATTGACCACCTTTGCATGCGGATAACCTTTAGAAAGCAATTTCTTAAGCCACCGACTAAGCTCCTCACGATCCTCAAGCAACAAAATTTGATCTATTTCAAGATTTGACACAAACGCGAACACCCTTAACACTTAGCAGAATTATAAAAATAATATCGTATGAAAATACTAATAACACTCATCATCGTTGGTCAACTTATTCTAACATCAACTTTTATCATTGCATCCGGGGAACAAAAATCAACTCCAGCGACAATGACATTCAATGATGTATTGATGACAGAAAGCGACGCTGCTTTCCTGACAGGCCACGATACGACTTGGCGACCCACCACCCTCCCCTTTCAGATCAATAACGATTCCGTTGAGGATCAAGCTCAATATTATTGGTTCAAGCACATCTTTATCCAGCAAGACTCAAGCAGAAAGCTGGCACTATATTTCCCAAAATTTCAATTTGATCTTCAAGTATATTTCAATGGCAATCATGTGGGCGGAACACATGCCCCTTTGGGGAAACAAGCTACAGGCTGGCATCAACCTTTGGTTATCTATTTACGCGAAAGCGATTGGAATGCAGGTAACAATGAAATTCTTCTACGCCTAAGCAGTGGCATACCAACCACTTTGTTGCATCAGTTTTACTTAGGCGATGCCGAAACATTTAGATCAACCTGGGAGTATCACAAGCTCTTCAGCAAACAGTTCGCCCTAATTTCTATTGTGGTTTCGATAGTTGCCTCGATGATCTCAATGTTTATTTGGAACTACCGCAGAGCAGAGCGTGAGTATCTAGTATTCGCAATATTCACAGCTGCTTGGGTCCTGCCCTTGAGCACGCGGTACTTTTCATACGCCCCCTTCAGTAACGAATACTACTTTAAATTAGCCACGATCTGTGTAGACCTGTCGGCGCTTTTATTATTCATACTTGCCAACTTAGGGCTTAAACTTAGACTGTCGGGACTTGCCAAGTTGCTAATGATTCTTACCGCGTTCAACAGCTGTTTTATCCTATTATCACCTAGCTCATTCATTCTAAAGGCCATTCCCGCTATATTTTTAATAAAAATACTCGCTTTGTGTTTTACCTTTATCTTCTATCTTAAAAACATACGAGAGTTTCAAAACCATCGGATCTGGATACTCTCTGCCCTTGGCTTAGTAATCATCACCCTTTCTATTGATATACTTAACCACACCCAAGGATCGTTTGGAAAGTCCGTATATCATACAGAGACCTATACCAGATATCTTATTCCAGTCTATGTCGTTATTTTCTTAGCATTTTTAATCAATAAATTTTTAAAGTCCCTTGCCGATTCTGAATACTTAAACAAGCACCTGGAAGAGAAAGTTGCCCAAAATAAACAAGAACTAGAAAAAAGCTACATCGAAAAAAGAGAATATGAAATCAGGGAAGCTGAAAACTTAGAGAAACAAAGAATTTATAAAGATCTTCACGACGATGTCGGTTCAAAGCTCGTATCCATATTACACTCCGAGGATGAGGAAGCCAGCAAGGGCTTAGCCAAATCAGCGCTAGAGTACCTACGCGAGTCGGCTTCGCAAGTTAAAAACACAAGTTCCACACTTTCAAAAATAATTGAACAAATATTTGAAGAGACCCAAATCAGGTGCACTACTGCCCATATTGAACCTGAAACAAATCTCATTGTAAAAAACCAAGTACTATTAGAGCGCTCCATTCCCAACCTTGGCTATCACCTGTCACGAATCATTCGAGAGGGACTAACCAACTCAATAAAACACAGTGATGCAACAAAGGTTTTCCTAGATATAAACGTCCAAGAGAATCAAATCGAAATTCTCCTAAAAGACAACGGCAGCCAATTCAAAGAAGTTTTGGATAGAGGAACCGGTACTTCTAACATGAGGTATAGAGCGGAAGAAATAGGCGCCGATATATCCTGGTCCCAAAATGAATTTGGAGGCTGTGATTTAAGCCTAGTTTTATATCAATAAAGGCTCCCGCCTTTAATAGTAGCTATTAAGCAATAAATTAACAGTCATTATCCGATAAATTATCGGAATGCTATCAAAGCCAAACGCTATCAGAAAAAAGCTGACAAATAAAACCGAATTAATTTGACTCCTAAAGCTTATGCTATATAGTTTTTAACAATGTAAAGCACAACAACTAGGATCCCAAGGTAGGGCTTTGTTTTAAGCATAGTTTCAGGAAGAAACAAAATGAAAGGACTTATTTGCGAAATACCGCTATCAACATTAATGACCTTTAAGGGCGCAGACCCGCTCGCATTAGCAGTACGCACCGATCTTAAAACACTTCGAACTCAGCCTGTCGAATCCACTTATCCGCCAAATAACAACGCTTGCAGGGCAAGTTGTTTCATCGCTGAAGCACAAAAGCTCTACCATTGGAGCTCAGATACTAATAGGAACAAAGATGCTCAATCAAAACTAATTTACTGAAATTACTAAAGGATTTTTTTTCAAAGGAGAGATGAAATGAAAGTTATACCGGTTAAATTATTTTTAGTGCCCACTCTATTACTTTCACTACAATCATGTGTTGGTAGTGGATGTGAAACCCCCGGAGATCAGGGAAATTTTAACATACTCGGGGTTCTCGTTCTGAACACAGATGAGAGTTTTTGTAGATAGATACTGACAAGTTTATTCTTATCAAGGCGTTATATTGAGACCTCTTAGTTTTTTAATTTATCGGCAACTATTTAGAGCCTTTGTTGTCTTCTATTCTGACAAAGGCTTGATCAAGGTAAATAAAAGCACTCAAGATGTCATATTGTTCAAAAATTTTGCGCATTTTGCGACAGAATGTGTTGATCCAAAAATGAGTCTATAAAAAGCTAGCGGCGACCCGTGGTAGTGCGAGAAAGCCTCCACTTCTTGAGTGCTTAGATTAAGCGTAAACAGAACCAAAACTCATACAGAAGAACTTGTGCAGATTTGACTGAGATTTTTTTCGCCAGTTATAAAGATTTGCACACTGGCTTAACGCTAGACTTCAAACCTACCCCACCAGCCTAAATAGGATCGCCGTACTAGTAGACCCTAGTAGCCTGAATAACCGTAAGATTTAGTGAACTGATCAAAACTATCTCGATCATCCGAACGCTCTATACTTGCGCTAAGCTGATCACAAAGATCTTTCAACGAACTGCTCTTACTTTTACAAAGATTAAATACTTCGTCAGCTTTTGAAGAACCGATACAGCTAGCAAGCTGTTTCTTCAAATGATCTTCTACACCACTATCTATCTCAAAACTTGCGTCGGATACTTCTCCTAACGAAGCATTTAGGGGTTGTTCACTAGGTTCTTGCAGCTCTTCTTGCGCGCCATGTTTAAAGCTGTACACCATAAATTCCTTGTCGTGCTTATCAAAACGCTTTCCTAGCAACAAAAGGTCTTCAGCGTAACTATTGGAAATTTTAGATACCACTTCGTAATAAGACTCCGATACGAGCAATTGGTTGCTAGCGGCAAAATCCATCACACGCTGAGCGTCATTAATACCAGCCCCCAGGCAGTTCTTTTTGCCATTAATATCTTCTACAAGCTTAATGGGCCCAAGGTTTAGACCAAGCCTTACCCCGTAATCATGAGGGAAATTAGGATCGCCCTGAAAGAAAAAGTGGCAAAGATCTTTAGCGACAGGAAACATAGACTCGGGATCACCTACCGAGCAGATAGCCATGCCATCACCCGTATCAATTCGAATACTTTCTTCAAACGCTACACCTTCTGTATTCTTTGAGATTGCCTGCAAGAAGTGGTTTTTGATCTCTACTTGGTGGTCTATCGGGAGCTTGCTATAGCCCACAATATCTAGGAATAGAATAGAGGCTATCCAGGTTCGACTGTCATTCATTTTAAAAACCTTACTAAATATAATGATACTCAAGCACTATAACATCGTGTTACCCATAGATCGACGTTCAGATGATCCTCTAGGGCTGATTGTGGCGGTTCGTAAGCCTCTACAAACTAGGGTTAGCTTATTGATGCAGAGGTAGCTGCAATACATGGCTACTTGGAGTTGTGCCTATTCAACTAAACACGTTAGTATACTTAACTGTTGCAGATAAAATAATAATGAGCTGCTCTAAAGCGAGCGTAAAGGAAGGTGTCCCATGTCTGAGACTGGAAAACGCTTTAAGAATCTTGATTGGGCAATTGCCCGTACAGTTATACTGTCTATCCTTATAGGTTGCCTCGCAGCAGTAGCTGCTAAAGGCTTGTTAATCGCTATTAACTACACCTCGCTCTATATTCATCCAATCCCGCTCACGGACTTGGCAAAAGAACAAGGTATAGCTAACGCCTCGTTCACGCTGTGGGATGCAGGTATCCTCGTTGTCTTTGGCTTAATTGTGGGACTGCTTACTCATTATTTGATGCCAAATCGCCAGAACCGCGGTCTCTCCCACGTCATAGAAGACGTCCATTTCAACCAAGGACAAACCGGTGTTAAGGAAGGTATTTCTGTCGGCATTATATCCGCCGTTTCGATCGGAGCGGGAGCATCCGTCGGTCGCTACGGCCCAGCGGTACACCTAGGCGCAGCCGCTGCAAGTGCTATTGGTACTTTTTTTAAAATGAGCAACAATGAAAAGCTCACCCTAAGCTGCGCAGGTATTGCTGCAGCTATATCGGCTTCATTTCTGGCTCCATTAGCCGCGGTAATATTTGTACAAGAAGTGGTGTTAAGACAGTGGCGGATCTATCAATTTATCCCCGTTGCAGCCGCCGCCGTAACCGGCTCTGAATGCGCCAAATTGTTGGATGTTCATTTTATCATCGCAAGCGAAATCATCCCTGACACAATACCGCCACATGAGTTTATATTTTTTGCAATTATTGGCTTGCTGAGTGCTTGTCTAGGGATTGCTTTTAACCGTGCGCTACCCTTTGCTGCTGGCTGGGTTGCTAAAAATGTTAGGGTCGACAACAGAATCAAACCCGCTATTGGTGGCGCCATTTTAGCGGGAATAGGCTTTATGTACCCATCTGTTTTAGGTCTAGGTGGCTATGAAACACAAATGGCTGTCGCTGGAAACATTGCGCTGAAACTGTGTTTAATTTTATTGGTACTTAAATTTATAGCAACCATAGTTAGTTTAGCTTTTGGGTTTAATGGTGGAGTGTTTGGCCCCAGCCTATTTATGGGAGCCATGCTGGGTGCTTCGGTTGGCTTAATCGTAGAAGGTGCCGGTATCACCATATCAGGGATATCAGTTTACGCCGTTGCCGGTATGGGAGCTACCGTTGCAACAGTAATAGGAGCTGTCTTTGCAGCAATTATTGCTCTGATCGAAATGACCGGAAAACTCTCTACCTCCCTACCTTTGTTGTTTTCAGTTTCTTTTGCCTATGTTGTTGTTTACCTATTTTCACAAAGCTCTTTATTAGTGAATCAATTAAATGGCCGGGGTAAGAACCCTTTTGATGAGGTTCACTCCAAAGACAAAAAATACGAAGGTTATTTAACTAAGCCTGAACATATAAAAACCAGTAAATAGTGTGAGCCGGGGCTATTTATTTTGCTCCGCTTGTGCTGCCAATTGAGCTTGTAGCTTCTGTTGTGCTTCAGCTAAGGTCTTTCCTAGGCGTTGTTGCAATTCGCAAGCATCTGCAAAGGACATTACAATTCGATTCGAGATAGTAATATTTCCTGGCAAAGACAGGTGGGTATTACCAAACTCAAAGACGACTTCACTTGCCTTAGGCCCGACAAAGATATTAGCCACGTCTCGAAAGCTGTACTCTAGCTCTGGAGAAACATGAACCTGTACACTGCGTTTTTCATTTTGTGGTGCGTGCTCTGACATAAATAATTCTCTTGATAAATTAACTTAAAGACAACAGATTACCTTGAACTGCGAGGGTAATAGGTTTCTACCGGCACCTGGAACATTAGTTGAGTTTTGCAAGGTGCTGTCTGTTAAAGCCCTAGTTGCTGGCGTACCCGCAAACATCACCTTAAAACTACCCATCAAGTGCCTACCGGGCCCAATAAACATTCCAGAGGCGACTCCTCCTGGACTACACCCCGCTTCATTACCGTTGCTGATCGGAATGGTGGTGACCATGTTGTGAGCAGGCATCATGGTCAGTAAATTCTTAAGAGATGCAGTAGGTGGTATTGCAATCGTTCCAACTGCAATGTTTGGATAGGGTGCCGGGATTGGACCTGCTGGCGTGGGCGTTAAACACACATCGGGAAAGCCAAGGTTTAAACTCATCAATTGACTGTTGGCAAACATAGTTCTCTCCTAGCCCATGTGGATGCGTTCGGCATCGATCTTAGTATCTTTATCACTCAACATAACTGTATATTTTGTATCTACCGAAAAAAGTCCATCGACATTCCTATTCATTTGGCCTGCCTGAACTTTATCAAAAGATTCTGTTCGTCTAACGTAGTTTGCAAATTTTTGAACCGCTTGTTTGGCAACAGTGCTGATATTATCGGCTAGAATCCTCATATTAGGGATACTTACCGTGGCGCTTTTCCCCTTTGCAGTCAGTTCCTCAAAATCAACAATAGTCTGTGCAGATTTATAAACACTATTATGGGCAACTGAGTTTAAACTTTGAGTAGTCATAGAAATACTCTCTGTCGAAAGTAAATTAATCGCCCCACTAGCGCTTACTAAATTCGCTGTATCTGGAAATGCCAGCGTCATTTCCTGTGAACTTTCACTACGTTCGAGAATACTAAGCACAAAATATTCACCTTTTTCGTTGCTTGCTATCAGTACGCTATCGTTTACCTGAGGAGCAACCAAACAGCTGAATGATACCTTTGCTGTCTTTTCCTCACCTTCCAAATTAATAATTACTTCTTTTAGATTATTAGTTTGACCGACTTTAGTTTGTTCGAGTTTAACGCCAGTAGTTTCTAGCGATTTACTTTCCAAAGCGATTACTTTTGCAGACTCAATACTCATTTCGCACCCCAGGTTTCTGCTTTTTTTCTCTCTTCATCGGTTGGCCAAGACAAGGGCTTGGTTGCGCCGTCCCAAATATTTTTATCCTCTAGTACTTCATGCATATTAGTATTGCTCATTGAAGCACCAGAAAAATCACTATCAATAATTCTTGCATGCGATAAATCAGCGTAGGTCAAATCAACATTAGAAAAAATTGATACATTTATTTTAACTTCTTCCATTTGCGCCCTTTCTAACTTCGCCCATGCCAAATTAGCAAAATCGATAGTAGCTTTCTGCAGGCTAGCCATTGTTAAGTTCGCGTTTTTCATACTAGCTTTGGTTAGATTCGCCTCATAAAAGTTAGCTGTTTCAAGGTTTGTATTGTCAAAGTTTGACGACTCCAAATCGGCAGCCATAAACCCACCTTGTTTTAATTCACAGTTTGAAAAGTCGCAGGCTTTTACCTGGCTTTCGATGAATTGACTCTGGCACAAATCCAAGCCAGAAAAATCCAAACCACTTAAATCCGATTTTATAAAGCCGCAAAGCTCAAAACGGCACTGTGACAAATCGATATCTTTGAAAAGACATTGATAGAATACCACTTTGACGCATTCAGTTTGCTTAAATTGGATACCGGTAAGATCTGAGTCTGTAAATGGAGCCGCTTCAATGTAGCTATCACTTAAATCTATACGGCACAGATTCGACTCAACAAAGGTTGTCTGGATCAAGCGAGTATTAGAAAATCGAGCATCGATCAATTCAGACTGAACGAACTTAGTTTTTTCTAAGTCGGCTTGATCAAAACTGCTTTCCGCCCCCTGACAGCCAACAAAATTAGCCGATTTAAGCTGACTATTATCGAACACAGCTCCTTTGATACTGCACATGTTAAATGTCGCGTCGACCAAATTCGCAGCTGAAAAATCGCATCGATCAAAGTTGACCTCAGAAAACACCGCGCCCGACAGATCAACCTCTCGGCAATCCAGGCCTGAGAAGTCATTGCCACTAAACAGTTCCCCCGTTTTAACCAGCCTTGAAAGCTCAGCACTATTCATGAGGGCCTCCAGTCTTTAATCAGGGTGGCATCAAGGTTACTTGCAAGAAAATCGGTGTTTTTCATAGAAGATCGGATTAGATCGGCTCTAAACAAATTAGCGCCCACAAAATTAGCGCCCACCAAATTCGCTTTAGAAAGAATACCATCCCTTAGGTCGGCGTTTTTTAAAAGAGCATTTTCTAAAGATGCTTTTCGAAAAGATGCGCCCTTCGCCTTAATGCCAGTAAGATTTGCGCCTTTTAAATCAGCTTCCATCATTATTGCATTTTCCATTGACGCTTCAGTCAGGTCACACGACTGCATGGGCATCCCCTGGAAATTACTCTTGTCCATTATAGCTCTTACTAAACTAACCGACTCCATCGAAGTCTTGCCTTCTTCAGAGGGTGCAAAGCACGCTGAGGTAATATCAGCATCATCAAACTTAACATCAGTAAAAGGAATATTGGTCCATATAGTGCTAGATGCTTTAGCTCCGCTAAAATTGACCCGGTTAATTATGCAATTAATAAACACTGCACTAACAAGATTAGCATTTGAGAAATCAACATCATTCAATTCGATATCTAAGAACTGTACTTTTTCTAATTGGGCCTCGCTAAAATTCGCGCCGTCTACATTAATCTCTAGGATTAACGCCAGATCAAGTTTCGCTCGCGTAAAGTTTGAATTCTGAAAATCGCTTAAATTGAGTTGCGCCTCGTGAAGAGTCGCGTCTGTAAAGTTACAACCGTTTCCTAATACTGCGCCCAGATTGGCACCCTCAAAATTGGCGCCGATACAATTTGCATTTTCTAGCTTAGCTCTTGCTAGGTTTGCTTGGCTAAAATTTGCTCCGCTTAGGTCGGCTCCGCTAAAATCAACTTGTTCCAAATAACAACCGCTAAAATCCACTCCAGCTAAATCTTGAGCACTTAAGTCTAAACAAGCCCAGTCTTGTTGACTGACATCCTCTCTCAAACTAATTTTTTTTATCAGCTGGCCACGCACCGTTGCGTCATCTTCGTGGGGAGATAGCCCTTTAGCTGTATAATGAGCGCCCTTTAAATATCCATCCTTAAAGGTTTTTTCGGCCTCTATTAGCGCCGTTTTCATTTCATTCTCTTTAAAGTCCTCGAGATCTTTTAATTGCTTTTCGAGCACCGAAATGGCTTTTTCATCTCCACCCGAGGCCCGCATCAAGGCAATTTGCTGCATGTACTGCATACTCTCTGGAGATGCTTGCTGAAAACGATCAATTAAAGCTTGAGAATCAACTCTTGGCAACTCTGTAGGAGGCGGCTCACTTTCTAGCATACCTTCTATGACTGTAAGTGCCTGCTCCAGGGATTTTTTGCTTTCCTCTGGCAATTCCATCTTCAACTGGTCTTTCAGCTCCTGACGAATCTTAAGAAGCTCTTCCCTTATCATTTGTTGAGCTTCTTCATTTTTTTTATCAGAGAATTCTTTACTGGTCTGAATGACCTCTTCAATCTTTGCGCTGGTTAGGTTTTTTAACTCCAAGCTCTTGCCATCTTTACCAGTTATACCGGGCAATATTTTCTCTAGTTTGGCATTTAATGCCTCAATTTCGGGATCGGTTTTAGGTTCCTTAAGGATTGCCCGAATATCCGGTTTATGTTCTTCACCGATATTTGCCGCTGCCATTTGCTCTTCGCTTTGTTTAAGAGCCTTTTCTACCTTTTCATCCACCTCATTTTGGATGGACTCCGTTTTATGGGCTAGGTTTTTCGAGAATTCACTATTATCAGCTGATTCTTCCCCCATCAATTGTAGGGTCTCCATAGCTGACTTATGATCGCTTGGAATTAGGTCATGAGTGCAGAGGTTATAAAGCAATCGATCCTTGGTATCCAAGCGAAGGTCCATCGCCTCTTTATAATAATCAGGACTGCGAACCTCATCGTGTCGTTCATACGCAAACAGTACGGTATCGAAGTCATCTCCTTCATCGTCATTTATTTCAATACCACCCCGAGCAATCAATAAAGCAATTTTGACTTCTGGAAAAAACCACACAGTATCGAGGTTCATGGGGATTTCTTGAATATTAGACTGTTGCGCCACACCGGGCTTGCTGCGGAGAAAACAGCGTGTTTTCAATGATGGTAATTGGCCCTCGATAAGTGCTTCGTTTGGATGCATATTATGTAAGGAAAATTTCTCATCACCATTATAAAATCCCTTTGACCATTGATCAGGTGGCGTACACATAAACATTCGCCAATCCATATCTGCAGGATAGCCGGGGAAATATTTCTCTAAATACTGGCCGTCATAGGTTCCATGATATTGTGCGCGCTGGGGGTTGGTAATATCGATGGCACTTAAGCCCGCCGGTGAGACTTGTGCTTTTGGCGAATCTACTAGCTGATTAGGGTATTCAATTTGAGGCAGCTGCTCCTGCTCATACCCCATGCCCTCTGGGTTTTCTGGGTAGTTATCGCCGCCCATCGCGAACTGATAATCTAGAAGTAAGGACTCGATGGGTTCAGGTTTCGAAGGAAACCCAGCTTGCCAAGAGCGAGGGCCAAATACATAGAGACTTTTTTGCTGGTCACCGATACATACTTTGACCTCACCAGCGTCTACTGCCTGCTGGTTTGGGGCAAAGAATTTACCGGAAACCATAAATTCACCGTGTGGTTTAGGCATACCCATATCCAGCATCGGCGGCCTATCCATGCTCTCTAAAGCATCTTTTATGTAGTCAAAAGAAAGCAGCGCATTGTTATTACTTAAATCAATGCCCAGCGTAGCAGACATAATTAAATGGAAGGTATTGTCCCGCTCTACCACCGTTTTCATCGGCAGTATCTGCATAGGCGCGATGACATCGATCATACGGTGATATCCATTCCTGTATTCAATTGAATCGGCGTGGTGGTCACTTCGACACCATTGGCGACCACCGCAGCTAACTCAGAAGATATGGTACAAGTCGCAGCTTGAATAGCTGTAATGGTATTCTCCAATTTAACCAATGGGTCTTGAGCCACCTTCATACCTGGAAATTTCATTTCTACACCCAGTGCAGAATCCACCTCGATGTGAACAACATGTGTGCCAACTTCTACCATGGCTCCTAAAGTACTCGACACATCCATGAATGCACCAGCATTAGCCACAATATTCATTACTGCGCCGACATTTACTTCAGTAGTTGAGGTTGCAGCTAGACGAGTTTCTAGCTCAGCAACCGCACCCATAGAGGTTTTAAAGCTTGCAGTAGCTCCGCCAGAGGTAGATTCGGTAGAAAATGAAACAGGAATACCTGAGGTGACGTCATAAATAGTCTCTTCAGTCATGCCCATATCGTTCTTTTCAACAGTTTTGGAACGGGGTATACCCATCGAAGTATAAACGTAGTCTTCGCTGGTACCGCCATAGGTTTCTGAATACGCATCCAAATCCTCTACCACGTCATAACTAACGCCGCGTGTATAGGAATAGCTATGACCGGCTGCTTTAGACATTGAAGCTATACCGACATTAATTGTCACTGGAGCAGTAGCTGCAAATATTCGGTCATGACGAGTATCGCCATAATGTTGAGCGAAGTTACCGTAGGTTTTTTCTAACAAGTCCTCGCTGTAGCCATTACCATAGTTGTAAGCCTCATTGGAACCGCCAGGCCCTGGACCACCACTGAAATTAAAACTACGCCCCATATGGAATTCAACTTTATCACCCCAGTTTTTTTCCGTTAGGCCATTCCCTCCATCTTCCCAGGGTTCACCATCGTTAAATGAGTTATAAGCTACTCCATACACGGATTCGGGGTAATGAATATCATCATATCCGTCATGCCCCTCACGACCCGTTGGATCAAAATTATTTACATTAAGAACGCTATCCTTATCAGACTCATCGACGGTTAGTGGCAAACGTTGTTTGTATCCTTCACCGGTTTCAGGGTCATCAATTTCGTGAATTTCTTCATAATCATTACCGTAGGTAAATGCCAGTTGATTATCCCAGCTATAGACTTTGCCATCTCCCCAACAATACTGATCACCGTATTCGCGTTTAATCAGATACTGGCCACTATATTCGCCCGGAATACCGTCGTTATCGGGAGCGGCGTTATTCGCAATAAAACCTTCAAGCGCATTGTAATCACCGCCCGGTGTAACGGCGCCCTTGCCTATGGGGTCGAGCTTTGGAAACTGCCAATCGTCATCACTAAAATTGGTTTGATGATTGCGACGAAAATCATCATAAGGAGTAACACCGTCAAAGCTAGGACCTTTGGAAGCAACATCACGGTGTGCTCCACCTAGGGCTCGGGTAGCTAATAAGTCTTCGGTCGCTATAAATCCAACATTATGGTTTTCAGCAGTAACAACCCCTGGGGTTTCTGGGTTATTTACAGCGCCGGCAATAATTGGCCTATCTGGATGACCATCTATAAAAGACACAACCACATCAGTACCTTTCCTTAAGGGAAATTGCATACCTTGATTTTCGCCTGCGTGAGGTTGAATCATGCGAAGCCATGCTGAGGCCTTGCCGTCTAGGATATCATCGGTTTGTGTGAAAGGTAGTTTAACTTTATACCGCCCGTACTCATCGACTTCGGCCATGGCACCATCACCTTCGGCATCAATTTTAGCATTTAATGTGCCTGAAATTCTTGGCCGCTCAATGCTTTGCCTAGGTCTAAACTGGGTGTCGGCGGGTATCGCCTTAAAACTATTGGAATACGGTACATCTTCTACTGAAAGTCCAAGCCCTGTTAATATATCGCTCTTTATACATGAAGCCTGTGACCCTTCATGGCTTACTTCAGTTACCAGGTATTTAGCATTGTAAGAGTCTCGATAGTGACGCCCGAGAGTAAAAATATATCCGGGAGCTAACGCACTTGCTGTGCTTTCTCCAAAAAATTCCTTTTGCTCAGATAGCATTTGTTCAGCTCGAATAAACGCTAAACGCGAACCCTCTTCCGGATCGGCGAAGTGATCACCATACAGATATACTTCACCCCGCCCCATCTCATCTACGGTCGCTGAGGCCTCAACGTAGAGTGAAGGACGCTCGGGGTTATAATCTTTGAGATAGACCATTTGAGGCAATTGTTTTTGTCGCCCAGTAAAGGTCTGGATAAAGCGGCTCTTGGTTGTATCACTAAGGTCACGATCTGGCTTATAGGCAATCTCTTTATCAAAGGGTTCGTCATGTGAAGACAAGGTATCGACAAAAATCACCTGCTCGGTTTCGGCCTCATGATCAAAATAGTAATAAATGCCCTCTCGCTCCATCCATCTTGAAATAAAATCAAAGTGACTTTCATTAAACTGGCATACGTAATCGTTGTCCTCATAAGACCCTAGCTCAGCCATGTTAAAATCTGAAGAAGCTAAATCGCTGTCTTCTAAAATTTCAGTCATTATGTCTGGTACGGACTTTTCTAAAAAAACCTGGTTGCGTTTACTTAAAGTCAGCCACCATAGCTTAGGAACCATTCTCGCCTTATATAAGGTGTAGTTACGACCATCGTATTGGGTTTGCTTAATTTGCTCGAATTCTGAAAACACACCGTGAACTTCGTGCTCTTTATCAGCCTCCGCCTTGTGAAAGATCATGCTGACGTTACTGGTAAATAATCCAGGGAGATCTTCTAAATCCTCGTTGTCGCTGACCAACATTAAATCAAAATAATAGAGGGAAGATATGGCTGTTTGCCCAGTAAAACTGATCAAGCCGAGCGTTTCTGAAACCCCTTCAATAATCAAACTGAATTTAGCGGAATTAGCAGTTTCTAAATAACTCATAAGATTAACCCAAATAGCCTGATTCTATATTTAGTGCAAACAATCTTCACGACTTAATACAACTCGCGTGACCTGTTGATGATTTCCGTCCAACCAAGTGTCTTTTCCTAACGAGGACCAGGCACCTAGGCCTAAAACAGCTGGTTTAACGGTATCATCAGTTAGATGTAAAATGAGTTCAATTTCGATTGGCTCTATTAAGTAAAAGTCCATTAGCAGCCAAATGAATTCTATAAACTCTTTGTCATTCAAAAATTGGTGAAATTTTTCCTGGGTAATACCTTCAATATGAATATGAGCACACCCCATGCGGTCTTCTATGCTATCACCAATAACCGAGGTCTCTCCCAGTTGCGCTCCACCTAAACGACAAAATTGCTCCTTCGGTATCGGCACCTGCCGCAAAACACTGGATTCGATTTCAATAAGATCGGTACTCAATACATTTTTTAATATAGTTTCCAATCCTAAGGCAGATTTTTGCCTCTGAGCAAGCATCCCAAGGTACGGTAAAAAGCGCTCAGGCATTTTAGCTAGACTTCTAAATTCTTGATCCGAAAGCCCTATCAAACTAAATAATACGTCCCAATACTTATGGTTTTTTTGCTCTACAGCTTGATAGCCAAAGCGATACTTCTCCCAGGCTTCAAAAAGCACAGGGTAAAGATGATGATGAATGATATCTAAAAAGTCTTTAGAGGCATTTTGCTCATGCCACTCTTCATCTAAAAGCTCTTCGGTATAAAAATTAGGCAATGGGGAAGAAATACCATACAGTCCCATAAAGGTCGTAACTATCTCCGCACCACCTTTTTCATCTTCTTCGATAGAACTTATGGCACTATCTGGATAATCAAGACTAAGCTCTGGGTGAATTCTTAATTTTTTTAAGGCTTCTGAGGTCGAAGAGGCTTCTCCCGCTTGCACTTGCAAACGAGATAAAAGTCTTACGGCTTGGAAGAAATCAAAATCTTCGCCGTATTCGTATAGCTCCTCTTCTATATTAATGGTTTGCCTCCCATGCGCGCGGGCCAAGAATATTCAACTCCCGTATGAACATCGGTCACCTGAGTGGCTGTATAACAGTTTAAGCTGGCAAAGCTATTAAAGAGTTGTTCAAGTAAAGTCGCAAACAAATATAGATCGCCAACACTAGCATAATGACTACCGTCTAGGTTGATTCGAATATCTTGGCCGCGAAGTAATGATCCTTTTACCAGTCGGTTTGCGGGTACAACATCTACTTCAACAATGCCTTGTACGCGCTTTCGGTTCATTGATTCTTCTAAGGCAGAACTCCCATTTGGGAAAATATAAAGGTTTAACAAGGCCTTTAAATTTTCAGCATCGGCTATGGACAAATAGTTGAGGGATAAGTGAGAGAGCAAGCGCCATAACAAGCCACTATCCATGGGTGGTTGTTGCAATGCTGTCGGACGGCTAATATTTTTAAACTCGACTAAGTCAGAGGTGCTGCTGGTTGGTCTGGATATATCGCCTGGTCTTAATTGAGAAGGTAGATGCCCGTTGGTACAGGTGAGCTTAATAGATAAAGTCTCTGATCCTTGAAATTCATAATCGGGGGGATAATGGATACTCACATATGGCTCTACTTCGTCACTTTCGTCGTTGGTTTTAAACGTGACTTGAGAAACAGGTTCATCTTCGAAGGGAGAACGAAATAGACCTATTGGGTGATATTCAGTCTCCTTTGCTGCCCTGCGATTATGCCCAATGACCGAATCAACGGAGTAGACCTGATCTTGCGACTCCACGCCCTTAGATCGGCTCTGAGCGGGTTTAATTCTAATATCGCTATGACGAAGATCCAATTTAATCGGTTCTGCGTTTTTTTCAAACAAATTTATTGCAGGCGTTGCGTGGAGCACAAAACGCTCATCGCTGATTCGAGGGAGTTTAATATTCACCTCAGTCAAATTAAAGCGAAGTGTAAAATGGCTCTTAGTCTCAAAGTTCTTTAAATCCTTAATTTTTAAGAACATGAACTTTTCTTTAAACAAAAAATATTCCTGAACCATGCGATACGCAGGAAATCCATTTTTTGGGAAAGGAATCATAGAGCTATCGCGATCGAAGCCAATCGCCTCTAGCGATGAAGACGCCAGCTGTACAACGCGCCTTTCATTACTTATTAAATCAATACCCGATAAATGATGATTCAGAAGATAGAACAGTTCGCTGGCACCAACAAAGTCACCACCTAAGTAAAAAATTAGACTATCATCAATCCAGTCATGAAGCTCGATGCCGTTTAAGTTAACATTTAACTCAATCGCTTTCTTGCCTGCACCTTCTTCTTTAACAGAAACGTTTGACAAGGTAACCGGAGCGATATCCACATCATAACAAGTCCCAAAACGACAACTAGCTCCTTCGACTTCTTTCGAATCAATCATGGTCCCTTTAGGGATATTTAAAGCGGTTTTTAAAATGCTTTTGGGATTGAACTCCATAATGGTAGCCGAAGGCAATGGTCGCAAATAATGTGGGAAAATCATTTGCATCAAGCCTTGAGCAAACTCCGGAAAATCATCGTCGAGCTGTTGACGAATATTACCAGTTAAAAACGCGACCCCCTCCAAAATGCGTTCGACATCAGGATCGGGGCTAGGACCACTGAGTTGAGGCGCTAAGGCCGGGTGCTTTTCTGCAAACTCAACGGCTAACTCTCTCAGATTGTTTAATTCATTTTGATATTTTTCAGTATTCATTCAGTGCCCCACCCCTTTAAGACGCTCGATTTATACTTACGCTACCGTCACCCTGTAGCAATGCGTCATAACTTAAAGGAATTAATTGATCTCGAAATTGAAGCTTAGCGGTAATAGAAAACCTAACCACGCCCATATCATCCTCTCGCTTTTGATAACGCGAAATAGCATTCTTAATTCGTTGATCATAGTTCATCGTTGCATCTTCTATGTTGTCGCCTAAATCCTCGATTTCTGGTGGTGACATTGTATTCATTAAACTGGTGAAATCAGGAAGGCCAAACTTTTCATCGGTTACCACCGTACCTTGTCTGGTGTTGTACACCTTTTCCAAATCAGCGAGCACGGAGTTTATAAAAGCTTCTAGATCAACTTCGCTAGAAGCATCCTCATTTTCACTCCAGGTGCGAATTCTTTTTAATAGGCGTTCCGTAGACATAAGGCTTACTCGAACATCTCTCCCCAAGCATCTTCATACTCAATACCGTCAAGCTCCCAAGTCCAACGGATCTTTTCATAGGTAAAAGAAACGTCTTCCATATGCCTCATACCAGAGTTGTTTCCATCAAGCGCATTGGGCATCCAGGGGCGAACTCTATTAATAATGACATTCTCCATATAGACGACGTAGTAAAGCTCCTCGAGGCCGCTCTCATCGATACGATACCAATCTAGAGTCACTTCAGTTAAACGTTCTCCTGTGCACAAGGCTTGGTATAACATCGGTGTCGATGAATCAATTTCTTTGGTCACCGTTAAGGGGCGATGAACACGACGCCCGGTAGACGCGCCACGGCTATCGGTTGGAATCTCTACAACATGATCGACAGATTGAACCAGTATAGTCCCCTCGCGGCCTTCAAACTCACAATCACCCTCGATATCACCCTGAAGTTCACCGACGATGCTTAAATGGCAGGGTATTGGCATATTTTATTCCTCTAATCAGCAAGCTACCTTACTACGCATTCGTACTAGGCATTCGTTATACGCATTCGTACTATGCATTGCATATTTTAATTTTTGTCCAACTTTCCAGTTTCTTTTAAGGTAAAGTAAGAACCCATGTACTTAAGGTGTGGCGTAACGGCCATGGCGATCAAGTACCAACCTGCCTTACCCTCTATCTCTTCAACAGCAATTTTGGCATGTCTTAAAGGTCTACGTGCTCTAACACCCGCTGTCGGGTTATCCATGTCTGCAACATACTGACGAATCCAATCGCTCAACTCACGCTCGATGTCATGTCGATTTTTCCAAGACCCTATATGCTCTCTCTGCATCATTTTTATGTAATGAGACAATCTGGAAATAATAAATAAATAGGATAGTTGCGACCCCAAATGGTGATTCATAGCAGACTGCTTTCCAGCTGGCGTATCTGGAAACTCTTTAATAGCTTGAACAGAGTTCGCTGAGTAAAAAGCCGCGCTATCATCGCCTTTATGGACCGTTAGAGGCACAAAGCCCCAACGAACCAATTCCGTTTCGCGCTTGTCAGAAATTAATATCTCTGTCGGAATTTTTCGATCTGAGGTGGCTGTGCCACCACCTTCGGACATATGTAGCCCTTCGACCTTGCCATACTCTTTACCCACCACATTTACGCACCAGCGGGTTTTAGCAAAGCTATCAACTAGCCGAGAACAGAATGCAAATGCCGCGTTTCCCCAAAGACCTTTGGTTTTCTTGGATGTTCTTTCTTGGTAGTCAAAGACACCGATTCGATTACCATCGCTTCCATAATCACTCCTAAGCTTAAAGCCTGGCAAAGACAAGGAAACGTAACGTGCATCTTCACTCTCTCGGAAGCTATTCCATTTAGCAAATCGAGGCTGCTCAAAGTTTGCTGATAAATCGCGTAAGCGTGCGAGCCCAGAAAAACTGTCGATATCAAAAAACTCAGGGCCAGCAGCCGCTAGAAAAGGCGAATGAGACATGGCCGCGACACTCGCTATTTGTTGGAGCAGCCAAATATCGGGAGCAGACGGTGAGAAAATATAATTGGCCACCATACAACTATAAGGGCGACCTCCAAATTGACCAAATTCTTCACTGTAAATAATCTTATAAAGCTCAGATTGAATAGTTTCGGGAACGTCTTCAAAGTTTTCGGCTAAGCCTTGCTTTGAGATATTTAAAATTTCTACCAAAATATTTTCTTCGAAGTTCACTCTAGATACCAAAAAGTGCAAACTTCTCCACGCTGATTCGAGTGCTTGAAATTTCGGATGATGAAGAATAGCGTCCACCTGACGGCTTAAACATTCGTCTAGCTCAGTGGTACTTGAATCGAGCAGCACTTCGTCAATTGTTTCACCTTCGTTAATGCCCATGCTGAGCAAAAACTCACTGGCTACAGAGCCACCCACTTCGCCACCAAAGAAACGATCTAATGACACCTCTGAGTTATCAGCTCGTATATCAATCAGTTGCTGACGAAGTTCACATAGGATACGCAGCTCAGGTGACTGTTTAATGAAATATTCGGGGCTGAAATCGTTCAGGGAATGAAACGCAAATTCGCAAACGAAGGGCTGATCAGAACTTTCCGATAGCTTGTTATCAACTTGTAAGTTCAATTCTGGTGAAAGCTTTCTCATTACCGAATTAAAGTTACCCTCGGTAATGTTTTCTGGCATCTGTTGGTCTAGGTATTCTGAGGCCTCATTGCTCGTAAAATCGCCCAACACAAGGATACGAAAAGGTAATTCTACCTCTTCGTCCCCATTTGGGCCGCTCGAATTGTAGATCATTCGAACTCTTTCTAATTGTTGAACATCATCTGCCACAATATTTCCTCTTAAAAACTACCGCTCTTATGGCCAACAGGCTGCTATGTTTCTCGGTGGCTCAAGTGGCACCGAATTGAGAACCTGAATAACAGGCTCTTGCCCAAAGATTTCATAGTTGACGTCAATAGCCGTCACATTTTCATTGCTAAGTTGTGATGCTTGGTTAGGAAATTCATCTGCGGTAAAGATCCGTCGCCCATCTTGGAAGTCCGCTAAGAACTTACTAAATCCCTTAACTCCACGGTAGTGTTTACGCAGGCTGACCGGTCCGATGTCAATCTGTAAAGATACGTCTCCACACTCTTCCAAAGACCATTTAAAGTCATAGCCGTCGGAGTAGTTAAAGTTAGACAGTGTTTGAATACCACCGGCACAGTGCAACTCTAAAAAGGTTGCATAAGGCGAGATAGCCGCGTTTATATTGACGCCTGTTGGCAGAGTGTTAATTTGGACATTAAACTCATTACCGACAATGTATTGGCCAGAGGCGGCTTCATTTAGGAATCCTAAAAAGTCATCGCTCCAGTTGATCCGGCGTTTATTTGCGGTCGCTGGAACATACCCAGTTTTTACCCGTTTATTTAAGAATGGCGAAGCAGTATTTTCGACAAAGTTCCACACCAATCCACCTTCGCCAATCAAAACTTCTCCCAGCTTGTTCTGAGACACACCGACCACTTCGGCCAATACTTCAGATTCCCAGCGATCCTGTAGCTGACAGTTGGTCTCTTGCTCCATGTAATCATGAACGACACTAAGCGGTCCTGAGTAAAGCTGCCAAAATAAGCGCGTGCTAGGCCGAGGTTTACCCGTCAGCTGCTGCATTTTTTTAATCGCATTCCAAGCCGCTGCGGGTGGTCCATTGCCACCACCTGGATTATCAGGCGTTTCAAACAAAGTACTGATAGAGCTGTAAGACTGAGACTTAGCCTCGGAATTAAATGCGGCATCAGACAAAGCTGCTTTATACTCATCTAAAACAGCTGAAGCCTCATCGACAATACCTGAATCTAAGTCGACACCGCCTTTCTTCTTACCCTTGTTGAGTTTTTTATTGGCTTTCATGCCCTGCTTGCCGGCTTTTGCAAGCGCCTTACCAACCTTACCCATTTTACCAAGGAGCTTAAGCCCCATCTTAGCGGCTTGCTTATTACTTCCACCCGAGTCGACGTCGGCGCCTGTAAATGCTTGCACCTCTAAAAAGAACTCAAACATAACCGAGCCTTCTAGCTCATCGTAATGCTCTAATGGTTCTAATTCACGAACCATGCGTCCCATAAAGGTAAAGTAAGGGTTTTCTCTGCTGGACATTATATCCACTGCGGTCAACCACTCCTTACGATTGCGCAACTGCAACTTACCTTCATCAAAACGCTCGGCAAAGGCTACCCACGCCTCAACGTATTCGCGCCTATAATATTCTTCGAAATCAGACTTAACCATTGAAAGGCGACTGGCATCATCATTAGCTTCTTCTAACTCTGCAAGAAATTCATTAAGGAACTCTCGACCTTCCTTAGTAAAGGCAGCATCAATCTCGGGAGCATCTCTTAACTTAATTGATCCTGGCCAGAAATCACTTAAAACAACCGGTTGAATGCCCTGTTGATTCGCCCAGTCAATAATCCAGCTGTAATTACCGTGATTACGTTTAATCAGCGTCACGAAAGCACCCTGAAGAGCAGCTCTTTCTTCTAACAGTTCACTTTCGTTGTTATGCCATTGCAGGTATGAGACATACAATTCTTGGAAGTACCCAGCCGACTCTTGAGAAATCTCCTCGTTAACGCTCACCAAGTACTCTGGTGAGATCGGCGGCTTGTCTTCTAAACTCTCCTCTTGTTCTGGGTCCAATCGGGTAGAAAGTAAGTTAATGCGGCGAATCAACCCTCCGGCAATACTGCTTGTGCTACTTTGCAAATCGATCATATTTTTAGCCAAAGGTTCATCCAAAGCCTCATTGAGAATCTCCTGAACCGAGCCATTATAACTTGCTGTTAACTGTTGTACTTGAGGTGTATAACCTAGCCTGCCGTACCAAGGAATAATCCACTCGTCTTGCGCCTCTTGCAGATCGAGAATAAGTGATCGCAGGGTATAAAGCTCAATCAATCGCTGGTTAACGTCTTGCTTTTCGATATTTATCTCGGGATAAGAGTCGGCAATGTCATTTAAGGTAGCCATATCTCTGCCGAAAAGAATACTGATAACAGCCAGAGTTAATAGTGTGACTCCACCACCAATACTGATGGCATACTCCCTGACAGCACGCCTTAACCGTTCCGCACTCGGTAAACTGTCTAACAGGTCTCGATCAGCTGGTAACACTCGTGAGAAAAACTCATGTAGGAACAAACCGCGGCTTTCCAATTCACCTTTGTCATCACTGATATATTGGCTTGAGCTTAGGAACAATCCACGAAATCGAGGGGTATCTTGGTAAGGATTTTCTTTTAATGCGGTTCCTATAAAAATATGCAAACCGCGTCGTAGACCTTCTAGCTTGGAAGGAAGGGTTAACAAGGTATCATTGTGTGACTGGCTGCGCTCGAGCATTAAAATACGCAGTTCCTTCATTCTATCGACGATACTGTCGAAAATATTGTCAAGGTGCGCGTCGAGATTTAATAATTCGCCCTCGTGCAAATGCCCCATCGCTTGCAAGGTCGACTCTTCAGGCAAATAATCAGACCAATCTTTAAAGCCTTCGATCAAATCACACTTAGTGATCATCAAATAAACAGGAACTTTAACTTCCAGTTTTTCCATTAACTCATTGATACTAGCGCGAACTTGTCGCCCCTCTTCCATCAACTCGTCTTCTGTGTTTTCAAGGAGACGATTGGCTGCGATGACTAGGACAACGCCATTGATCGGCTCTTTTTGTTTATGCCTAGAGAGCATTGACAACAAAGTGCCCCACTCTTTTTTATCTCGCTTGGTATTATCTGGAACCGCATAGCGACCGGCTGTATCCAAAACAATCGCCTGCTCATACAACCACCAATCTAAGTTTAAGGTAGAGCCCTCACCCTGTTTAGGGATATCAATATCAGGCAATAACAGTTTGGCATTTTTTAAAGCAGTACTTTTACCGGAACGAGGCTTACCAATAACCATGTACCAAGGCAGAACGTATAAAGGATCACCTTTTAATCTCAAATTAGATTTTTTGATGCTACCAATTGCACTACGCCATCCAGATTTTAGGGAACCTATAAGCTCCTTTGGAGTCATACCAAGGTCATCTTCTTCATCAGGGTGTCCCTCATTTATGACTCGTTTAACCTGACTCCTTGCTCGCCATCTGACATAAAGCTTTCGACCAATCAGATAACTAAAGTAGACACCAAACAATGCTCCAAGCACTATAAATGCTTGTTCTACCGGGCGACCAAGAAGAATAAAGACAGCTATGACCAAGCCGGATATCAGCGCTATGATCAGAGCGTACATAAGGAATTTGAGAAACTTTTTTAACATGGCGTTTGCTATTTACCTTTAATTAACCGCTTTTGCTATTTGATCGAGCACTTGTGCGACGTTGAAGTGATAATAAACAACCAGCGCAACTGAAAGTACGATGGGGATACCCACAACATAAGGAATCACGTTAAGGCGCGCTTTAAAAGTGCCCGCTCTACCGTGATCACGAGAACTATAAGCCGAAGGAAACAAAGTTGCTGTTTCGATATTTCGTTGAGCTTCATCAGGCAACAACAAAGAAACATTAAAACCCTTAATTTCTTCTAACATCCTTCGATCATCATTACTAAAATAACGACCTTTAAATCCAAGCCCCAAACAAAGCACATATACCTCTCGAACCCAGCTATCGGAGCCGTGTTTACTCAGTTCGTTTAGACTTTCATAAAACTCGGAGCCGATATTGGTCGTTTGAAAGAAGTGGCGCTGCAAAGATTCCTTTTGCCATTCCGCTTTGAATTGCCAATCCGAGCAGAGAATCATCTCGTCAATATAAGCAACGACCGGTAACAAAGCTGCATTGGCAATTTCATCACTGAAATCTCTATCCCGTGCTTGATCAAGACTATCTTGCAGGATCGCGACCAATCGAGCTTTTATTTCTTGGAACTCCTTACCTTTAGCTTCAGTGTCTTGTGGCTCTGAGTCTTGGTTAAATTCTTCTGACTCAATAGGTTTGGGCGCTAGAGTCGGCACCAATTGCCGAGCAAACAAAATAGATTCTATGTAACAATCAACCAGTCTCACGCTTATCTCCTTACGATTACTAGTTCGATTTTGGCGTCATCCGCTGCTTCATCCCACAGTAGGGCTAGAGTTTTTTGACGCTCTACTGATGCCCATTGATCGTTGTGAGTGTCGAGTTTTAGATAATAAGACTCAGCACGACGCGGCATTTCTGCAGGCGGTGTCGGAATATACATCAAGCCAACTCCCGGCAATGATCGTTCCGCTAACACTTCTACTGTGTCTCGGGCGGCCACTTTAGCTGTCGTTAACAAAGATTGTTGGTGTTTTTCAAAATCAGACTTAGTAGACACGATCAAGTAAAAATCTACATTCTGAGTAAAGAATTCTTGCGGAATATCGGTAGCAAACATGCTGCCATCGAAAGGCATATCCACAATAAACTGAGGGCCAATTGTAATTTCATTCAGTAATTTTAATAACAGTGACTTGGCGTCATCAAAACACTTACCTAAGTTATTGTGGTCATAGTTGGGTAATAATCGTTGCCCATCAGGCGTTTCACCCAATACATTTACTGTACGTGTAAAAGTACTCACCTCGCCCACCAGTTCTCTAAGCAAACCGTACAGATCCCAAGGATGTATTTCTCCACTCTCGGTATAATGAAAAAAACGAGGAATAAAAGTACTTAAAGTTCTTGCTGCTAGTTTGTAACGCATTAAGGTTGGGTCAAACTGTTTAGCGGAATCAGCCGCTTCTGCCGGCGCATCATAGCTAGAAAGCTGCATCATTCTTCCCATCAAATCATCACGAATTTCTTTGGTAAATCTTAATAAAGGGTCCGAAGCACTAATGGATACCATCGGGGGAAAGAAGCTTGCATCGTATTGAACCCCAGCATCGTCTCGAAGTACGCGAGCGATGGGGATGAGCATATAGTCTTCGGACTTATCGACTTCGGTTTCCCAAATAATTTGAATAACATGTCGCATCGTTTTCACTTGAGCGACGCGATCCCCCTTATAAATATCTTGTACTTCATCGGGATCAGCAAGACTCACGTAGCGAGTTTTTACTTTAGCCACATCATGAAAATCGTTCAGAACAGTGACGTTTTCTTCGTGGTGACTAAACTTTTTTAAACCTAGATAAATAGTAAAAGGCTTATCTGCTTCTACCCAAGCCTCCTCAAAGGAACGAGGACTTACCACCGCATCATTGGGCAGGTTAACGAAGGTGCCATCTTGAAAAAGAAATTGCCCCTTTTCTATCTCGCACAAACGATGCTCTAATGCAGATCGAACCAAGTCTAAAGATGCAACACCCCAGAAATGTGGCTGCATGTACTGTTGAAACGGACGCAAACTGGCTCGATGGTATTGATCGGACAACTGAAAATGCTGCGGCTGAAGAAACAAACCCTGATGCCAAAAAATTGGTTTTACATTGTCCACGGTGTACCTCTGTCTCTGTTACTCATTATGAATTACTACACGATTCTGTGGTGCAAAGGCACCAAAAATCGAGCAAATCTTTATTTTCCACTATCGTCAATAATGACCTGCTTGGTCCCCGCCCGACCTAAATCTACTCGCAAGTGTATCGGAGCCGGGCTCGCTTCTGCTTCATCTGCAATCAATCCGGTCAAGGACAGTGCCTTATCAACCACTCCTCTAGAGTTGGCGACGACAGGCACATCAAACAAATTTACATCCTGATTAGGGTTCAACTCGAAGTAGCCAGAAATAATACCAATAAATTTGGCTTTAGCAGCACGACTAAGCACGATGGTTTTCTTTTCACCGGGCTGCACTGTGACCCTTCTAAAATCAGACACGGTTTCATCAATCCGCCCTTTACGTAGCAACTCAACCGAGCCCTGTTGAGTGGCAGCTAAACCACTAAATGTATTTGGGTCGCTAAGCTGGAATACACCCAAAGAAAGCGCATGGGGCCTACCACTGCGCGCATTCAAATCAGACGGCGCGTTAATCTCTATAATTATCGCCCGTTCCTCATAGCGCCAAGCATCTTCATCAACTGTTAACTCAGTCTCGCTACTGGCACAACTAAGCATTGAGCTTACGCACAAAACTAAAAGGGCCAAATAGCTGTAATGTTTTCTTGTTTGAAGTTTTGTATACACAGATGTCTGTTCGTTAGTGATTAAAAATAACAAAACAAGGCACAACAAAGCTGTGCCCTGCTTTTTAGCTGTATGATTCGGCTGAGGTGACTAGAAATGGTCACTCAGCCAATACAAACGACTATAGATTATTAAGCGCTAGCAGCTCGCCAATCATCATTACCCTCTACTCCCGCAATTTCGTGGGTCCAGGTAATAGTACTGTAGCTAAATGATACTTTCTCTAAGTGAGTGAAGTGGCCATTAGCTGGATCTTGACAGTTTGGCATCACTGACTCCATATCCACGATAACCGCCCCCTCTAAAGATTGAGTGAAGTAATGCTCTTGGGTGCCTTCAGACGATGTACGATACCATTGAATTTCGCACGTTAAGCTCTCGCCTGTAACTAGCGCTTGATACAACAATGGAGAAGACTTATCAAAAACTTTAGTAACAGTCATCGGCTGGTGGACACGCACACCAGAAGGCTGACCGCTTTGAACATCACGAGGAATGATGATTTTGTGCTCGAAAGCTTGAACAATGAACGAGTCATCATGGCCTTCTTGGTAAAGACTACCAACACTTTCTTCTGACAAGGCGCCTTCAGTAATCATACCTTGGGTAACACCTTCGATTGACATATAAGCCGGAATTGGCATAGTTCTTCTCCTATATTAAAAATCAATAATTAAAATTTACTTTGGTTTCACTTGCATCAAAGATAATTAAGATCACCTTCAAAATTTATTATTTTCTAGCACTAACTAGAAAAACTAACAGAAAACTGACTCTCATTATTAATGGACAAATTCAGTTTTGTGTACTCCTCTCCATTACCAATATTCTCCAATATTTCTGTAGAAATTTTTGGTAACAAACTTTTATTAACAATATGGTCAATATTTCTAGCACCAGAATCTACATCCGTACAACGCGAGGCAATTTGCTCAAGCACATCCTCTCCATAGACCATTTCTAGGTTCTGGCTTTGTTTTAAACGTTTAGCCACTTTATCCAACTTAATTCCAACAATACCTTTTAAGACATCGCCTTTAATTGGAAAAAACGGTACCACTGTGATTCTCGCTAACAATGCGGGCTTAAAATGTTTTTGTAACTCCGGACGTATCGCCTCTGCAATTGCTTCTGCACTTGGCATTTGTTCGCCTGCGCACAGATTCATAATAGTGTCTGTCGCAAGATTAGACGTCAGAAACATAATGGTATTTCTAAAGTCGATCACCCTCCCTTCGCCATCGGATAAAGTGCCTTTATCAAATACCTGATAAAACAGGTTCATTACTTCTAAATCGGCTTTCTCCACCTCATCAAGTAACACAACCGAGTAAGGTCTCTGTCGAACGGCTTCTGTCAACACACCGCCCTCACCATATCCAACATAACCCGCTGGTGAACCAACCATACGCGAAATAGTATGTTTCTCTTGGTATTCCGACATATTTAGGGTCACCATAAAGCGGTCACCACCAAACATAAGGTTCGCGACACCAGTGGCCATTTCAGTTTTACCTACGCCGCTGGGCCCGACAAACAAAAAGATACCTAAGGGTTGATCCGGGTTTTGTAAGCCCGTTTTAGCTGTACGCAGGCCCGCATCGACGATGTCGACGGCATGATCCTGACCACGTACCCAGGTTTTTAAGTCGCTATTGAAATTAAGTAGTGTATCGGCCTCGTCTTTTACAAGGTCACCCAATGGCACGCCAGTCCAATCTGACACCACTTCGCCCACTACCTCTGCAGTGACTTCGTAAGCAATCAAAGGCTTGTCATCCTGCACGGTTTCTAATGCTTTAATAGCATCCCTTAATGCTTGCTGGTCATCCTCATTACTTTCATTTTCGCTATCAAGCTTTTGACGAGCCGCAATCACTTTGTCTACCGCTTCTTTTTCTGTTTCCCAAAGTTCAGTGTTAGTTTTGCGCGTTTTCTCTAACTCTTCGATCTCTGCGGCTATCTCCTCAATACGCGCATCTTTGCTGACTCGCCCACTGCTCAAATCACGCTCACGAGCATCATACTCTCTTTGCAGCACCTTGATTTGACGCTCTAGGTCATCTAAAGCACCTGGCTTAGTACTCAAGCTTATCTTAACGCGAGCACAGGCAGTATCTAGTAAATCGACAGCTTTATCTGGCAATTGACGACCAGAGATATAACGAGCTGATAGTGTTGCCGCTGCAGTGATCGCTTCGTCGCGAATATAGACGTCGTGCGCCTTTTCATAAACAGTTCTTAAACCACGTAATATAACTGCAGCTTCATCTGGACTGGGTTCGTCCAATTTCACGAGTTGAAAACGTCTTGCTAGCGCGGCGTCTTTTTCAAAATACTTTTTATACTCAGACCAAGTAGTAGCTGCTACGGTACGAAGCTCACCGCGAGCCAACGCTGGCTTTAACAAATTTGCTGCGTCATTTGTACCAGCACTTCCTCCCGCGCCAATTAAAGTATGGGCTTCGTCAATAAATAACACGATAGGAGTTTCCGATGCTTTGACTTCGGTCAATACAGCGTTGAGACGTTTTTCGAACTCGCCTTTTACACTAGCACCCGCTTCTAATAACCCAAGATCCAGGCCAATAATTTCGACATCTTTTATGATGTCCGGCACATCGCCTTCGACCACTTTTAATGCTAAACCTTCAACTACCGCAGTTTTACCTACTCCCGGCTCACCCACAGCAATTGGATTATTTTTTCGGCGTCTTCCAAGGATATCGACCATTTGACGAATTTCTCGATCTCGACCAAATACCGGATCAATTTCGCCCGCTCGAGCCTTGGCGGTAAAGTTTGTGGTGTACTGTTCGATGGCCGATGCTTTTGAGCTTGCGCCAGCACCTTGTGATGGTGCAGCGCTTCCAATGGTATAGGAGTTTTCGCTCGACACATGGATAACGCTATCAAATTCTTTAGTAATTATTTCTACAGAAAGTTTATCGAGATCTGGCAGGTAATGAAGTCCGTGTTGCATAGCATTATTGAGCATACTTAAAAACAGGCTACCTGATCTAATTTGCGCAAGATTAAGACTCAGGGATGAGACACTCCAGGCATCTTCGAGTAACTTTAATAGGCCGTTTGAAAAAACAGGCTTACCCGGATTACCATCTTTAAAGCCTTCCAACTCCTGCTGGATACTTTTTTGCCACTCAGCCGGATCGATTTCAAAGTGACGCAAAATTAAATGGATATCAGTTTGCGGGTTAAGCAGTAGTTCCAATAAAAGGTGGTCTACACCTACTTCATAGTGCCCCCTATTCACACAGCTACTTGAAGCCGCTTCTAAGGATTCCTTGCTGTAATCGTTCAGCCTGCCTAATAAACTTTTAAGATCCGTTTTCACTGATTTAATTTCCGATATTCAAAATAAGAAAAGCGCCCGGTTCCCCTTTCGAGTAACCGGGCGACATTTATTAACTCTTATCCAGCTTTCCTGCTAGAGATAGAGTAAAGCTCGCACCCATATATTTGAAGTGTGGACGAACATTCATCGCCACACGATAAAACCCTGGGCTGCTCTCATCATCAGTTACGGTGATTTGCGCTTCACGTAAAGGACGCTTAGAGCGAACCGCTGCAGGCGGATTATCTTGATCCGCCACAAATTGACGAATCCAAGTGGTTAACTCGCGCTCTAATTCTGCACGGGTTTTCCAGCTACCAATATTTTCGCGCTGTAGCACTTTGATATAGTGAGCAAGGCGGTTGATAACAAATAAATAAGGAAGCTCGGTACCAAGTTTGTAGTTTACTTCCGCTTGTTTGCCTTCTGGGTCATTACCAAAGTACTTGGGTTTTTGACAAGAATTAGCAGAGAAGAACGTTGCGTTGTCTGTACCTTTTCTCAAGGTCAAACCAATAAAGCCCTGCTCAGCCAGCTCAAACTCTTTACGATCAGAAAGCATTACCTCTGTAGGCGACGTTGTTTTCACTTCACCATTGTGCTCATACTTATGCACAGGCAAATCTTGTACCGCACCACCGCTTTGTGGCCCAATAATATTTGGGCACCAACGGTATTGAGCAAAACTACGCGAAAGATTACTTGCGAAAGCAAACGCCGCATTACCCCACAAGAAATTTTCTTGCGAACCTTCAACGCTCTCTTCGTAGTTAAATTCTTTGGTTTTATTTTCCTCACCATAAGGTTGTCGAAGCATAAAGCGCGGAGCAGTTAGCCCGACGTTTCGAGAGTCATCTGACTCACGGAAAGATTGCCACTTGGCATATTGAGGGCCTTCAAATATTGCCTCTAGGTCTTTTAAACCAGGCAGGCCTTCAAAATCGTCTAAACCAAAAAATTCCGGTCCCGCTGAAGCGATAAACGGAGCGTGTGACATTGCACCAACACTAGCCACTTGTTGTAATAATCGAACATCAGGGGCTTTAGGTGAAAATGCATAGTTACCAATAATGGCGCCATAAGGTTTACCGCCAAATTGGCCATACTCTGCTATATAAGCATGCTTATATAATCCAGATTTGGTCACATCAGGCGCATCTTCAAAGTCTTCTGTTAACTCATCTTTAGAAACACTTAAGACTTCAACTTTAATATTCTCTCTAAAGTCAGTGCGATCAACCACCATTTTAAGACCGCGCCATGCGGACTCAAGCTCTTTAAATTTTTCGTGATGAATAACTTCATCCATCTGAGCGCTAAGCTTGCTATCGATTTCAGAAATCATTTGATCAACTAATTTTTGCTCTACTTTATCGCCTTCGCGATTAGGCGCTAGCAAATCCGCTATAAACGCTTTGACACCTTTTTGAGCTGTCTCATATCCATCATCATCTGGCTTAAGACGGGTTTGCTCCATAATCTGATCAATTAAAGAACCTTCTTGTACTGTTGCCTCTGAGGCTTTCATTTGCTTTTCTAGATCGGCCATTGCCTATATCCTCTAATAAATTCTTGTGTAAAACGTCTTATTCTTCTAAACCTAGTTCAGAAATAATGGCGGAACGAGATTCGTTGTCCGACAAGATTTCTTGAATGGTTTTACGAAAAGCAGGTACGTTGCCCAAGGGACCTTTTAACGCAAGCAAAGCTTTGCGAAGGTCAAGAAGCGCCTTTAGTTCTGGAACCTGTCCGGCCACGTTATCGGGTGAAAAATCCTTCATGCTATTAAAGGCTAAAGAAACAGGAAGTTCTTCGTCCTCTTGGTCACCTAGAGTGTTTTTTACGGAGAAATCAATCGCAACATTATAACTTTTAACCACTTCATCAAAGTTGTCTTTGTTAATATTTACTGTCGGTCTTTCCTCAACCATAGTGTCGTCGGCTCGACCACTATAGTCACCCACCATCAACATTTTTAGAGGCAATTCCACCTCTTCTGCTTGATCTCCAGTGTGAGACTTATAAACAATGTTAACCCTTTCTTTCGGGGCTACCGATGCGTCTTTAGCCATTCTTTTTCTCCTTCAGTTTTATTGCGATAAATGGATCTACTTTAAATAATTGAATGTATACGTTCTCGGCCTTTTGTAGCAGCTCTGGATCATTTTTGTTCTTTTTGCCGAGCGCTAAATAGGTTTCATAGGCGTGCTTGTATATTTGAGCACTTACGCTTGGCTCTACGCTGTCTATATTTTGATCAGCAGACTCCTGCATAAGCGATTCTAAGAGAGGCACAGTAATATCATCCCTCCCCCCTTGTTTCAACAACTCGACCAAGGCCAGCTTCCAGCGAATTCGGTTCAAGCCACCGGTGACTGTGTGCATCGCTTCTTGGAAGCCTTGCGCCGCTTCTTTGATCTTACCTTTGGCCATTAAAGGCTTGGCTTCTGCCAGCGCCTCTGACCACGGCGCAGACCCTTGGCCTGCACCATCTCCGGCATCTGCCGAGCTATCCACCATGACTTCATCTGCAATCCAGGCTTTAGTGGCCTCGTCAGCGAAAGGAGTACCATCGTTAAACGCTGCATCTGATACGCCGTCAACACGACTGAGAAAATTCCTCACTTCGCGAATAACTGTCTCTTTTGCTTCTTGATGATCAGCTCCTAAACCATCAAGAGCGATGGCGCTCATACGATGGCCATCGATCCAAAAAGGCGCTCGCGCTAAGCTCTGCTCTAAGCTTGGCAACAGTTCTGCGAACTTGGCAGCTTCAAATAGCTCCACAAACTGCTTTCGTTTATCTGCCGGAGGTGGAGGTAGCTGGCTAGCACCATTGGTAAGCGGTGGTACGGCCTCGATCATGATCCAAGAAGCAATTCTATTTAAACGATAGGGACGTGGATCAGAGGTTTTAGCGCCCAATAAATAATCGCCGACCTTTCTTCCAGCATCTTGTATCTGTCTAAGGACTCGTTTGGCTTCGTTTTCATTCGCGACTGGTCCCGCCTCTACAGATGTTCCACCCGAACCAGCCTTTGGTTTGGTAATAGGTTTAGCCGCTGGCGCTGGAGCCGCTGGCTCTGGACTAGCCGCAGCCGGCGCTTGAGGTGTGGGTGCTGGAACGGGTGCTGGGGCGGCCTTGGGTTTCGACTCGGCTTCCGCAGCGCGCTTAAGTTCTTTCAGAGGGCGCGACAGCTCTAGGAACGATGGTGCTCCCTCTTCTATTTTCTCGTCACAAATATCTTGAATATCAGATAAGAAGCCATAGGCCAGAAGTACGCCTTCATTGTCAGCACCCTGAGGTTTAACATTTTGTACTCGCTCTCCTGCCTTTTCGGACAACCAGTTTAACGCTGAGCTTCTTGCTCGCATGCGTTTTACAGGAGGAAACATAGGGTCCCAATACTCAGACATCATATCTTTAATGATTTTCAAGCCTGCCGCTAAGCCCTTATAGCCTTCAAGCTCAAATAAGGCATGAGCAAGATAGGAGCCGACTAATAAATCCTTAGATTGACCTTCAAGGATTTCAACCCCTAAGCGTTTTACAGTTGACCAGTCTAGCACCTCGGCAGACACCGACTCTTGCTTAGCCAACTCTGCCTCGATTGCCTCGAATGAGGGTTCATATTTAACCGCTATGCCCGCTGGTGAATCTCCAGGTATAGCTTTTGCACCCAGCTCCACCAATGGATGATCCAAGCTGGGTGCAGCTTGTTCAGCACCTTCCTGTGCGGGCGTTGCGCTTGGAGCAGGCGCTTGATTAGATGTCTCGGGGTTCTGAGCAAGAGCTGGAGCCTCTTTCGCAACAGGGCTAGCTTGAGGTGTGGATGCGGGAGTGGCTGCGGGAGCGGAATCAGCGGGTTTCACCAGAGCATCGGCAGACTTTTTGTAGTTTTTAAGGGGCCTACTTAGCTCCATCATTCCTGGTGCGCTGCTTTCCATCTTCTGATCTAAGATGTCCTGAGTCGCGCTCATTAATTCAAAGCTGCGCACCACATGTTCAGCGTCGGCATCTGCAGGTGGCTTTTCTTCTATATAGCTACCTGCCTTTTCAGATAACCAGTTGAGCGCCGATTCGCGTGCTCTTAATCGTTTAACAGGTGGAAAAGCCTCTTCCCAGTAGTTGTTTGCAAGATCATGTAAAATCTGGAAGCCAACGCTAAGCCCTTGATAGCCCTCAATAACTAGCAAGGCATGTGTTAGGTAAGAGGCTACTAGAAAGTCCTTAGACTCATTTTCCAATATCGACGAAGCCAAACTGCTGACTTGAGACCAATCGACAGTTTCGCTGCTTAGAGACTCAGCTTTAGCAAGTTCGGCCTCCAAGGCTTCGAACGAAGGCTCATATTTAACGGCTTGACCACAAGCTGAATCAGAGCTGATAGGCGTTCGCCCTAGCTCGGCAAATGGATGCTGATCCTTAGTGAGCAAATTGATGTTCCATCCCTAAATGTGTGTTTATATTATTTTTATATAAGCGTTAAGCTTGCTAGATACTAGGACTAGCCAGCGCGGATGTCACTAGTCCTTAAAGACTAGTGAGATTCGACAGCTTGTTTGCTACATTCATCCGAGGAATCGATAGGCAATATGTCTAAAACCCATGATTAACTCTGTAGCTCATACTCTGTAACTCACAAGACGTCTGCAGTGTAGTCTCAGCAATCTGGTAGAACGAATTCGTGGCAGTAATGCTTTGGTTGATCAACCGCTGATCAAAGCGTTTAATTTAACAATTTAACAATGTCTTACAATGTCTCTGTAAACAGCCTAAAAACACTCGCTATCCTCGCGTTGTCCCTAACAAACGCGAAAAAGCAGAATATACAAATCATGTGATTTATCAAGTATATTACGGATCTAGGATATAAGAAAAAACTTAGAGGATGTATTGTTGTCTAACATAATTATGAAGCCCTTAATGAACAGCTTCCTTTATTGCATTTTTCTTTCAGCTACCTGGGTTTTATTAACGATACCCCAGTCCGCTCAAGCACAAAGTCCTAATCCAAAAAAGCGCATTTATGCCAAACAAAGTGCAGCGACCATGCATGTTAAACGGTTCGACTTGGAATCCCTTAAAAGCTTTCCAGAAAGAGGCGTCGACAAGGAGGCTATTAAACAGCTAGTCGAGAACAAACGTGAGGAGCAAAACGCTAAGTTCGACATCGAAGCCTTTCAAGAAGTCACACAAATTATTACGCAACAATATCGACAAGCCGGCTTTGTACTCGTAAGAGCTTATATACCTGAGCAAGACGTTAACGATGGCGTAGTTCGCATAGGCATGTTCTATGGAAACATCTCTAGCATAGAGTTCGATGGCAACAAGAGCTATTCCGAAAGCGTTCTATCAAAGCCATTTGACTCTGTCGAGAACCAGCCCGCTCACACCCAAAACATAGAAACCGCGATGTTACACCTTAACGATTACCCAGGTTACACATCCACATCAATTTTTGTTCCCGGTGATCAAGCTGGCTCATCCACTATGATCGTAAAAACTCGCGAAGAAGACACCCTGGATGGAAGTGTTTCTCTGGACAACTATGGCAGCGACCTAACAGGCAAAAACAGAATTCGACTAAACCTAAACTTTAACAACCTGAGCAAGCGCGCAGACCAATTAAATATCAACGCCGTGCAAACTATCAACCCAACCAATAGCCTTTACGGTAGCCTGTCCTATACCATTCCCGTTTTTAGACCGGGCTACACTATAGGCCTTAATTACAACAACAACTCATACGCTGTAGGCGATATTTTTGAGCCTTTAGAAATCGAAGGTGATAGCAGTACTATAAGCGCCTTCGGTAAAGGTATTTGGAAACGCAGCAAAAAACTAAACCTCTATTCAAGCATTCAATTGGCACAAAAGAACTCCAGCAGCGAGAGCGCAGCTTTTACATCAGACACTGAAACAAAAATATCCATAACAACGCTTAGCTCTGGATTTAATGGCGAAGCTCCCTGGTTATCGGCAAAGCATGGTGGCGACATAGCCTTTTCTAGCGGAACAGCTGAATCAGAAATCACCGGCTTAACTCAACAAGACCAGAGCTTCTCGAAGATCAATCTAAACTACCAATTTGCTTTCCCCCTAAACTTTGTTGAAAGCCTAAAAAGCACCCATTTAATTTTACGAAGCAACATTCAACAAAGTAGTGATGAGCTCAATGCTCTGGAACAAATGCCTCTCGGCGGACCCTATACGGTTCGGGCCTACCCCATCTCGGAATTCTTAGTCGATAAAGGGTTTCTATTTTCGATCGAATGGGTAGCCAAAGCCGACGTGGTGTCCGAATATAAATTTCTAGAAACCTTACAAGTATCCGCTTTTATTGATTACGCATCAGGGAATCTGAATGTAGATAATCAAAACAATGTGCAAACTGACATAACTATAAAAGGGCTTGGATTTAGCGCTCAAACTACGCCGGAAACTGGGTTAAAAGCAAGATTTGATCTTGGCATCCCTATTGGCGAGCCGTTTGACGACTATGTTGTCTCCAACGATAAAAGTGTTCAAACCTTCATTTCACTATCCTATTTGTTCTAGTTATTGGCAACACGGTTTTTGAAATGATTTAGGAAATTATACTTGGGCAAGCATAAGGCTTACACCAAACAACTCTTATGGGTTACCGAGATGTTGAAACAAAAAACCAAAAAGAAAGCTCTACATTATTCACTGTCTTTTCTACTAGTGTTCCACCCTTTTTTAGCAGGCGCTCTTCATGCAGCGCCAACCGGAGGAACAGTCGTAGCAGGTAGCGGCTCCATAACGCAAAACAACAACCAGACCTTAATCCAACAAAACACTGATAAGCTAGCCCTAAACTGGCAAACCTTTAATGTCGGCAGCCAGGAACAAGTCACCTTTAATCAACCCTCAAGCTCATCCATCGCACTCAACAATATACTTGACCAAAACCCTTCACAAATTTTTGGCTCACTTGATGCTAATGGACAGGTATTTTTGACCAATCCTAATGGCATTATTTTTGCCCCAGGTGCAACACTTAACGTTGGTGGTTTAGTAGCATCCGGAATGAGAATGAACATCAATGACTTTATGCAAGATAATTATCGATTCGAAAACGAAGAAGGCGTATCGGCTGGTCGAATTATCAACTACGGCACATTAAACGCGGCCAGCGGCGGTTCAGTGAACTTAATCGGCGGCTCGGTCAGAAACGAAGGGTTGATCGCCGCTAATTATGGACAAGTCAATCTAATCAGCGGCGAAACTGTAGTGGTAGACTTTGATGGCGATGGCTTGATGCAGTTTCAAGTAGAGCGCGAGACACTCACCAACGCTGCTGCGGTCGATGAGGCAATCGCAAATACCGGGCAAATAAACGCTGACGGCGGTCAAGTGGTTCTCAGCGGAAACGCAGCAGAAGATGTGTTTTCAAAGGCCATCAACAATGAAGGTCTCATCCAAGCCATGCGAATTGATAACAGCGGCGGAAGCGTTCGCCTCGTTGGCACAGGTACAGTAATTCACAGTGGTGACATCAACGTGAATGGTGATGAAAATAGCACTGGCGGTAGCGTTCATGTCCTTGGCGATAAAGTCGGCCTTTTCGATCATGCAAGCGTCGAAGCCTCTGGACCCAATGGTGGTGGCGAAGTATTAGTAGGCGGTGGTTATCAGGGCAACAACGCAGCGATCAAAAACAGCGAATTTACTTACGTAAGCCAAGATAGCAACATTACAGCCAATGCGACTGAAACTGGCGACGGCGGCAAAGTCATTGTTTGGGCGGACAACTCGACTCAATACTATGGCGATATCGAAGCAAAAGGAGGCAGCCAAGACGGTAATGGCGGACTCGCAGAGGTATCAGGTAAAGAATACCTAGCCTTTCAAGGCCAAATAGACCTAAGCGCTGAAAATGGAAACAAGGGAAGCCTCTTACTCGACCCCAGAAACATTACAATTAGCACCGCTGCTAGCAGCGCTGGTGGGGTAGCGGGAAACGATCAGTTCGCAGACAACTCCGCTGGTGACTCAATCATAAACGTCACTGACCTCGAAAACGCAATTGATAGCGCAGACGTCACCCTTCAAGCACATACCGATATCACAGTCACAGACGCGGTGGATGCATCTGGCGGTACCGCTAACAATTTAAATCTTGAAGCTGGTGATGACATCATACTCAACAACTCAATATCTCTTGCCAATGGCGCAACTCTAAGCCTACTTGCCGGCTCTCCTTCCGCAAGCCCCGTGGGTGCCGATGGAACACCCAATATTAGAGGCAGCGGAGTACTAAGCGCGTCGACGATTAATTTAGAAGCTACCGGAGATATCGGCACCACCGGGACAGATATTGAAACCAATACCACTCAGTTAAATGTCATTGTTGGCGATGATTTTTATATCAACAACAGCGCCAACCTAAGTGATTTAAGTCTTTCAACCACAGACACGGTTAATGGCGACATTACCTCCACGGGCCTTTCAACTTTCAACCTTAGTAGAAGCGGCTCAAATATTAATGACATAGATGTAGATGATGACGGCCTTAATCTTAGCCTAACTCATACTAACAATATTGACCTAGGTACTATTGATTTAAATGGTACCTTAACCCTAGATACTAGCGGCAGCATCACTCAAGTCACGGGTGGGCAAATTGTTTCTGGCGCCACCAATATCGTTAAAAATGGATCTGGAACCTTTACTATCGGACAAAATAATACCTACACTGGCAGTACCACGGTCAATGCCGGAACACTGGTCTTAGATGACGCAAACCAAATTGGAACCGGCGCTATTGTTTTAAATTCTGGCACCTTTGAAACCACCAGTACAATGACTCTTGCGAACAACATCACCCTAGGCACTGGTGGAGCAACCCTAAATACAAACGCAAATGATGTCACCGCTAGCGGTTTAATTTCTGGCAGCACCGACCTAACAAAATTAGGCTCTGGAACGCTGACACTCAATAACGCAGGTAATAATGCCGCTCATACTGGCGCTACAAATATCGACGGTGGCGCCATTAGTATCGCTAGCGCTAACAACATCGGCTCAGGAACCATCAGCTTGGCCGGAACGGAGTTGGAAGCTACTGGCACATTTACGCTTGCCAACGCACTCAACCTTGGCCTTGGTGGCGGAACCATTAATACCGGTGCAAATGATGTCAGTGCTACCGGACTAGTTACCGGAAGTACAGACCTTACTAAAACAGGTAGTGGCAAATTAACCCTGAGTAACACAGGAAACAATGCCAATCACAGCGGAGCAACGCTCATTAACGCAGGCTCACTCAGTATCGGTGCTGCCAGTCATCTTGGTAATGGTGCCCTCAGCTTAGCGGGCTCGGAATTGGAAACCACAGCCGCCCTATCTTTAGCAAATGCGATCAATCTAGGCACAGGCGGAGGCACCATTAATACTGCTGGTAACGACGTCACCGCTAGCGGCCAAATTACCGGCAGCACTGATTTAACAAAATCCGGAACCGGAGTATTAAGTTTAAGCTCTACTAACAACAGCGCCAACCATTCCGGTGCAACACATGTGAATGGTGGAAGCGTTAGTATTGGCGCATCGACCCACCTAGGCAGTGGCGCACTCAATCTGAACAACGGAGCCCTAGAAACCACAGGCGCTATTACACTAACTAACGCGATAAACCTAGGCGTAGGCGGTGGGAGTATCAACACTGGCGTCAACGACATAACTGCCAGTGGACAAATATCAGGAAGCAGTGATTTAACCAAAACAGGATCGGGAAAATTAACACTATCTAATACCGGAAACAGTGCCAATCATTCAGGTGAAACTCTGATCAATGCTGGCACACTTAGCATAGCCTCTAGTAATAATATTAGCAGCGGTGATATAACACTCACTGGCAGCGAACTTGAAACTACGGGAGCCACCAGCCTATCCAACGATATTATTTTCAGCACCGGTGGAGGCACAATAAATACCAACGCCAATGACTTAACCTTGAGCGGCATCCTTCAGGGTTCAAGTGATCTAAGCAAAACTGGCAGTGGTGAGCTGACTCTTAGCAACGTAGGTAACAATACCAATCATAGCGGCAACATCGATATCGCTGGCGGAAACATCATCATCGCGACATCTGACAATATAGGCCAAGGCACTATCTCTTTGGCTGCTACCGAATTAGAAATAAGCAACGCAACAACATTGAACAACGCTATTAATTTAGGTACTGGTGGCGGAACCCTAAACACCACCAACAACGTCACAATTAACGGAGTGATTTCTGGATCGACCGACCTTACAAAAACTGGAACTGGTACCCTCACCCTAGGAAACGCCGGCAATAGTGCAAGTCATTCAGGAGCTACCCAGATTAACGCTGGCGCGATTAGCCTTGCCAGCGCAGGTCATATTGGTACAGGCAGCATCAACTTAGACAATAGTAGTATTATCGCAAGTGGCGCATTCTCTCTAAACCAATCCGTTAATTTGGGAGCTGGCGGCGGCACTATTGATACCAACGGCAACGATGTCAGTCTAAGCGGATTGATCATAGGAAGCAGTGATTTTAACAAGGCTGGCAATGGTGTTCTGACCCTTAGCAATCTATTGAATAGTACGAATCATAGTGGCGAGACACATATCGATGGCGGCTCTATCGCTATTTCTGACGCTGGGCAAATAAGTACAGCTGCTCTCCGGCTAAACACCGGAACACTAGAAACCACTGCTGACCTTTCTTTAGGCAATGCGATTAATTTGGAAGCTGGAGGCGGCACCATTAATACCAACGCCAACGATATAAGCCTTAGCGGGCAGATTACTGGTACTAGTGATCTAAACAAAACCGGCAGCGGTCAGTTAACATTGAGCAACGTTAACAATAATGCGAATCATAGCGGCACAACTAACATAAACGCAGGCAAGATCTCCATCGGTTCAGCCAGCAACATAGGCAGCGGAACGATAGCTCTAGCAGGTGCTGAATTAGAAACCACTGGCGCCTTCACATTAGCGAATGCGATTTCTATAGGTGCAAGTGGTGCGAGCATCAACACAAACGCCAATAATCTTACTGCATCAGGTCAGATCAGCGGAACGGGTGACCTAAGTAAATTGGGCTCTGGCACACTAACCCTGTCCAACCTTGGCAC
Source organism: Pseudomonadales bacterium (assembly GCA_965223975.1). Classification (GTDB taxonomy): domain Bacteria; phylum Pseudomonadota; class Gammaproteobacteria; order Pseudomonadales; family JBECKS01; genus JBECKS01. Next base: position 2,754,903 of record OZ245031.1, on the reverse strand, counting down.
CAATGCCAATCATAGCGGCGCTACTTTAGTGAACGCTGGCGCACTCAGCATCGGCTCAGCAAGCAACGTAGGTAGCGGAGCAATCACTCTGGCAGCAACAGAGCTGGAAGCGACAGGAGCCTTTAGCTTGGCGAATGACATTAACTTAGGCGCCGGTGGAGGAACCATAAACACTAATACAAATGATATTACGGTGAGCGGCCTTGTAAGTGGTAGTGCTGACCTAACTAAAACTGGCTCTGGAACCTTAAGTCTTAGTAACGCGGGCAATAACAGCAACCATAGTGGTAACAATAACATTAATGACGGCAGCATTAGTATTGCCGCAAGCGGTAACATAGGAAGCGGTGCCATTAATTTAGACGGTAGCGAGCTGGAAACCACAGGCCTTGTTACCCTAGCAAATGATATAAACCTAGGGCTTGGTGGCGGCACCATAAACACATCTACTGACGTTACGGCAAGCGGGCTTATCACTGGCAGCAGCAACCTTAGCAAAACCGGTGCAGGCACCCTCTCCCTTAACAATACTGGCAATGCGACTAGCCATACAGGCGCATTACTGGTTAACGGCGGCCTACTCGGCTTTGGCGATACAAGCCATATTAGCTCTCAAGACATCACACTAAACGGTGGCGGCTTGCAAACTAATGCTGCTCTCACTATCGCCAACAACTTAATTCTTGGCGCGGGCGGAGGCAGCTTAAACACCAACGGCAATGACGTCACGCTTTCAGGCCTTTTGAGCGGCAGCTCTTCTTTCAGCAAAGCTGGAAATGGTGTACTGACACTTGCCAACCTTTTAAACAGTACCAACCATACAGGTAGCACTCAAATTGACGGCGGCTCTCTATTGTTATCCGACTTAAGCCAAATAAGCTCCAATGCGATACATTTGGATTCCGGCGAACTTATCACTGATGGCGACTTAAACATCACCAATAACATCAATCTAGAAACCGGTGGAGGCAGCATCAATACCGGTACAAATAACGTGACATTGAATGGATTGATTTCTGGAGCGACACAGCTCGCAAAAGAAGGTTCGGGCCAGCTCACCTTAAACAACATAGGTAACTCAGTAGCCCACTCAGGCGATACTGCTATCAATGGCGGCACCCTTAATGTAGCTGCCACCACAAACATTGGTACTGGCACAATCAATTTATCTGGAGGTGAGCTTGCGCTACTAAACAGCTTAACACTGGCCAATGCCATAAGTATTGGTACTGGAGGCGGTACTATTAATACGGACGTAAATGACATTACCATAAGCGGCCAACTCAGCGGAAGCAACGACCTAAGCAAGACCGGAAGCGGAAGTTTAACTTTATCCAATACCGGAAATAACGCCAGTCATAGCGGCCAAACGTTAATCAACCAAGGCTCCCTAAGTATTGGATCATCGGATCATCTAGGTAGTGGCGCACTCACCTTAGATGGTAGCACACTGATAACAACTGGCGATTTAACTCTTGCTAACGACCTTGTTGTAGGCCCTGGAGACGCAAGCCTTGATATAGGAGCTAACAATATTAGCATGAGCGGTCTAATTAGCGGTGCCAATGATCTAAACAAGAATGGTAGCGGTACACTGACTCTCAGTAATACAGGTAACAGTAGCTCCCACACTGGAAATACAAACGTCAATGGCGGCACCCTAAATATAGGGGCTAATACGCAGATCGGATCTGGAACAATCTATCTGGACGGCAGTATATTAAACACATCAGCTGACATGGCGCTGTTAAACGCTATAAATCTAGGAGCTGGTGGCGGCACGTTAGACACCAATGGTCATACCATTAACGCTAGCGGCACACTGTCCGGCGCTAGCGATTTCACCAAATCTGGCAGCGGCTCACTGATACTTAGCAACAGTAGCACTAGCACTTCACATACAGGCGCAACAACGATAAACGCCGGCTCCATAAGCATCGCATCCACTAACAATATCAGTGCGGGTGCAATTAATTTTAATAATTCAGAGTTAATCACTACAGCTGATATAAGCTTAACAAACGCTCTGAATTTAGGAGCGACTAACGGAACTCTGAATACAGAAGGGAATACTGTTTCGGCCGACGGCGCTATCTCAGGCACGGGTGATTTAATAAAAGAAGGCAGCGGAGTTCTCGCCCTGACAAGCACCGCCAACGGCACCCTGCACTCGGGCGACACTCTCATTAATGACGGTGTGTTGAGCTTGGGGGCAACTTCAAACCTTGGTACTGGCGACCTGATTTTTAATAACTCCACCCTACTCGCACTGGCTTCTTTTAACTTAATTAATAATTTAAACCTGAGTGCAAACGCAGTGGTAAATACTAACGGAAACGACGTATTAGCCAATGGCACCATTTTCGGCACAGGTTCGCTAACCAAGATTGGCGCGGGTGATTGGCATCAAACAAGCGCCCTAAACACTGTCACTCATACTGGAAACACTATCGTTGACAATGGAACTTTGACTATTTCATCAGGAAACAGTCTTGGTGGATCCGGTACTCTTAGCCTAGACAATGAATCAGTATTAAATGTAACAAATAATTCATCAATAAATAATAATATCTTTCTTGGTAGCAACAATGGCGGCATCAACACCAATGCTAATACAGTAAACCTGAACGGCACTGTTTTGGGCTCTGGCGACTTAACAAAGCTAGGCACAGGAAACCTTGTTCTGCAGTCAGCTGCCAGCTATTCCGGTGACACCAATATCAACAGCGGAACAATTACAACGCTAGGCGACAACTTTCTAGCCAGCAACAACATCTCAATCACCAACGGAGTATTGGCTTTAAACGGCGTCGAAACCTTCGATAGTATCGCCCTAAACTCAGGTACGGTGCAGGGAAACGGAGCAAGCTACGCTACCAGCGCTATGACACTCGACGGCAACTCATTTTTATCAGGCACCGCCCTAATAGATATCAATGGCGATCTAAGCCAAAACTCCGGAACACTAAACTCGTCTGCGTCAACGATTTACCTTGAGGGCGACCTCATTAATAGTGCAGCCGCCCCGGCCAATACATTAGGCGCCTTAGTGTTAGATGGCGCTACAGATCAAACTATTGATTTAAACGGAAGCTCGGTCGTCATCGTTCAAACCGACAATCAAGCCAGAGATATCACGCTTGATGGCTCCTTCGATAGCACCAATCTGATTGTAGGCACTGTGAATGATTTTTCGATCATTGGTGACACAGTAAATATTACCAATGCATCAACCTTTCATAACACTGGCACTCTCTACTTAGGAAATGCGTCGACCGACGTCATCGGATTCTCCTCGACAATTGCTCACACTGCTGGCGACACCCAGATTCATGGCCAGGTAGACAGCACAGCTGGAGACTTCACGGTCATGAATCTAAACACAGCCGGCACAGCAACAATAAACAGTAGTGCCGTCACTATTTCTGGCGCTACAACATTAGCTAATGACAGTACTTTAAACCTTAATGCCAGCGGCGACGTGTATTTAAACACCGTTACCGGTAATGCGGCCGCTAACGTCGAAAACTTAACAGTTGCTTCTGGTGGTATTCTGACGCTCGACGGCCTAATTGATACAGATATTGGTACAGTTGACATTACTGCCAGTGACATCCACGTACTTGCGGATGTAAACGCAGACAACATTAATATTGGCGCTAGTACAGGGCGCACCTTGATTGTAGTTGACTACAATTTGCCTGCTGTGAGCGGTACATTAGACGATGGCACAACCAGCTATACACCCGATACTGACTCACTTCAGTTGAATCAAAATGAGCTGAACCACTTAACTGCCGATGACGGTGACTCCAACACCACGACGGACCTATTAACTCTCGAATCTGATACTCGAATCTATCTAACAGGTGACCTAACTTATAACAATGGCGACAATGGCGTGGTGTTAGATTCCGCCGGCGACATTCTTTTGGGGGGTATGCGCTACGACTCAGGAAACAATATCTATAACGGCCTTCCTTCAACATGGACCTCTGGCTCAGCATTGGATGGCTCACTAGCCCCTACCGGAGTCACTTTTGAATTCGAAGCACTTAGCGCAGTTGCAACCGAGGACATATATACGTTCGACTTTGAACTGTTCGACATAAACGGCTCACTGTCACTGGATGCAGGTCAATCTCTATTTCTAAACACAAACCCTTTTCTTGCCAGTGGTGTAGACAATGGAATCAGTTTAGACAGCTCCATTGAGGCAAACAACATCGCCTTTGCCGCGGCCACACCCGTTGTGCTAAATGATCCCCTGTCAATCGAAGCAGTAGGCACAGGTAATATTGATTTTAGTGGTTTGACTTTTATTCGAGGGTCCACCCCGAGTATCGACGCATCTTTCCAACTAACTACCAATGGTGGAGACATTACGGTAGGTGATCTAGGCACCGAGGCGACACCGATTGACAACGTTATATTAGATGCCTTGGGTACTTCTGGAGGCCCGGCAGGTAATGTATTTATTAACGGCGCGATCTACACCAACGATGCCATTACTATAGAACCCACCAAAAATTCAGGAATTATTTTATTGGGGGACTCTACACTTTCAAGTGCTGGGCTACTCAATGTAAGCGCAATCGATGGCAGTCACAACAGCATGAGCAATGGATTCGATTTGAATATTATCAGTGACTCTTCTGTATTGGCGGATATCACAGATGTGACAAACCTGAGTGTCACAAGCACGAGCACAAGCGCTCAAACCACTATTGATAGCGTGATTGACGCCAGCTCCATCACATTAGATGGCCTTTTTGTAGCATCAAGTGCCTTAGCCATTAATTCGGACACAATCGATATCACAGGAGAGCTAGAGAACTCAGGCGGAGACCTTTCGCTAACCGCAGATACAGTCATAACCAATGGAATTTTAAGCACCGACAGCAACTTATTAATAAACAGTAGCCAAAGCACACTCCAAGGACAACTCATTTCTACTGGAGGAAACATTGACTTAAGTGACGCCAACACCGGAAGTGATATTCAGGTTGCGGGATCAGGCCTAGCTTTACAAGCGGATACTGCGATCTTAGGCGGCACCTTGCAGATCGGTGGCGCTACTACCGGTATTACCTTAGCCAATGGCGCCGGATTGGATTTCACAGGCGTATCTAATATTGAATTAACTACCGACGGAAACTTTGTCTTAGAAAACGGAGATCTTAATTTCGGTACGGCTGCGTTTGTTGACAACACACTCGGTGGTGTCGACTTAAATGTAAGTGACGCTGTAAGTGCTATTGGCGGCGGATCGGTCACACTAAACACCATTAATGAAACCGTCCGTTCAGTATCCGTCATAACCGCCAACGATATTCAATTAGCGGGAAGCATGAAGACACTGGACGGAATCACCCTAGTTAGTGATGGTGGAAATATCGCTACAAACCTCGCCACCGAAACCATACTTGATAGCAGCAACATTACGTTAGGTGGCACCTTCACTACCGTTGACAGCTCCGTACAACTCAACAACAGCGGAGGTAACGTGAGTTTAGATGCAGGTGCAGACCTTGATTTATCCAACGTGATTTTAAACGGGGACCTTAGTAATCCGGCTGCATTGAACATCGATAGCATGGGTCACAACGTAATATTAGGCGACGTTAATGCCCACTCTGTAAACTTGGATGGCTTATTTACCTTGACTGACGCTGTGATGACCAGTGCTCAAAACTCTGGCGTCAATATAGAGGCTGATTCTGACATCAGTTTTATCAACAACGCTAAAATTGACACTTTTACGAACAATGCTGATGGGATTGGTGGTTCCATAAACATTGGCGATAACGTAAACATTGAGGGCACAAGCGGCAGCCTAACGATGTTGGCAGGTACGGGCATTACCATGTCATCAACCAGCGTTATATCAGCGGATTCTGCCAACCTTTCATTAACCTCAAATAGTGGAAATGTAACATTAGGCGCTCTCAATACCGCAGACGGAAATATCACAGTAACAGCGCAATCAGCTAGCGTGGTATCCGCTTTTGACTCTTTAGAAAACTCTAGCATTTCATCAGAACTAGTAAACCTAGCGGCAAACACAGTGACTATCAATTCATCCAACAAGATTGGCGAGAGCAGTAACAGCCCCATCATTATTTCTGCAAATGACGAAATCAACCTCGACCTGGGTGCAAGTGAAGCCTTTATTCTTAATCTAAATAACGTACCGATTAATTCTAATGACAATATTGTTGACGTATTTAACGATCGATTTAATGCATCCAACGCCGCCGAGGCAACAGGACTGCAAGCAAGCGCCACCTTTACAGACTTTGATGAATATACGAGTGATGATCCTGATATTATTCAAGTGCTGTCAGCCACCGGCTTGACTGATGACGATGACGAAGAGAATAGAGCCGAATTTGAGATATCTTCACTCACTCCAGAAGTGCCTGCCATGATCAAAACTTTGAAAGGCTGGTCTTTTATAAGAGCATCAGCTCGAAAAGGAGAAGCTCAACAAGATGGATCAGAATCTGGCAAGTCCAATAGAGCCTATAAACGAATTGAATGGTTAGACAACGAATTTAAATATTCTGCTCCCAAATAGAAAAAGCTGTCCAGAAAACTAAGCCAACACCATCCTGGACTTATCAGGTTTTGCTAGATACCAAATAGCGTTAATATGTAACTCTATGAGGTGTAATAAAACGGTTTACGTAAGAATTTAGGATGGCACTAGGGGCTCGTAAACTTTTTCTGTGCTTACCGTATTTGTAGTATTCATGCTTTCAATAAAATCAATTTATTAAAAAACATAGGAACACAGCTAAACACTGCAATACACAAGCGTGTCACGATTGGGTCTTAAAACCATCTTACCAGTATAGCCCTTGTACCGTCAGCCTAAAGAGCAATTTACCTTAGCACCCTCCTTAACAACCAACGCTCCATAGGCTAAAATTAAAGAAAACGCGTTAGGAGGCATTTGATGATTGTAGCAAACCTAACCGGGCGAAGATTCTAACTCAGAAAATCTCATGACCCGGTATCTCTACCGGGGCTCCCATAGCCCCTTCTCAATAAACTATTTGTTTAGGGTTTATCATGTCTATTTATCTTTCAATGGCCAACTTAGGTTGGCAACCTTTTTTTCAACATCAGCTCTCGCTCAAAGACCTAGAGCTTCTGAAGCCTTTTAGAGTTATCGAACAACATAAATCAGTAGTTTCACTGTCGAACGGAACACAAGAAATAAACCTAGAGTTATCTCACCTAATCCCCCAATTAGTTGTTGGAGACTGGATACTACTAGACTCTAACAATAGGTTTCAAAGACTCCTAGAACGAAAAAGTCTATTTGCTCGAAAAGCAGCCGGGACAAAAGTTGAGAGCCAGTTGATTGCCTCGAATGTAGATACAGCTTTTATTATGTGTTCGCTGAACGAAGACTTCAATTTGAGTCGCCTTGAACGATTCCTAACCCTCGTTAACGAATCGAACACCGACTCGATTATCCTATTGACCAAAAGTGACCTGTCTCCAGACTCTGCTCAACAAATTACAGAGGTGCAAAAGAGCTTACCTAACGTTCACGCGGAAGCTATAAATTGTTTAGACCCTGAGATCGTGAAGACCTTATCGCCATGGTTATCTCAGGGCCAAACCATCACTCTATTGGGGTCATCTGGCGTCGGAAAATCTACGTTAACAAACGTTTTGTTCGGAGCAGACATTCAGACTACGCATGAAATAAGAATTAACGATAGTAAAGGCCGGCACACCACCACTACACGATCACTTATCCCGACAAGTTCTGGAGCATTACTGTTAGATACTCCCGGTATGAGAGAAGTGCAGATATTCAACTCAGACGAAGGACTCAGCAAAACCTTTTCTGATATCGAAATGCTTGCCAAGAAATGTCAGTTTAAGGATTGTGCACATATTAGTGAACCAGGATGTGCTGTCCAAAAAGCAATTGGAAATGATCAGCTGGAAGAAAGACGATTTAACAACTATAAAAAGCTACAAAGAGAGAACCGTCTAAATTCAGCGACAATTGCCGAGAAAAGATCGAATGATAAAAGCTTGAGCAAGTACTATAAATTTACTCAAAAAGAGTCCCGAAAGCTCAAAGGTCGATGATATAACTTCATCATAAATAAGGCCAAAAAGGTACTGATAAGTTAAATTATCAGTACCCAAACTTGGTAAAGTGGATTTGATTCCAGGAAAAACTTTAATAGAACTTAGGAGTGTCTCAATCGTGTCAAAACATCGAGTGCAAGGACGCACTCAAATCTACCAAAAGCAGATAGAAGCGTTGGTATATAATGGTTTCAAAGACGCAATAGAGGAATCTAAATTGACGTTCCGGACGGGACTCGAAAACTTGTCGCGTGTTTAACCGTGTTTTGTTGTATTTATACATCCTTGTAAATCAATCATCTAAACACCTAAAAGCATTGCGAAACATTACAATGCAGGAAATCGTGTCACGAAGGTGTCATAACTTGGTTTCGTGAAAAAACTTATTAGCATTCTTTAGGTTCAACGGCTGTCGAAAAACACGAACACAAGAGAACAAGGCAAGCAAGCACGATACTAACAGGCCAATGCTTCCCCCTCCTCCACCTGAGCTCGAACCACCTTTCACCACAATGGTTCTCTGCATTGAAGTCTGATTTCCAGCGTTATCCGCGACCTGATAAGTCACAACATAGGTTCCTGCTTGCCCCGTATTCACATTGCTAGCCACTTGAACATCATTACTCAGATCACCATCAACGTTGTCGCTAGCGCTAAAGCCAGGATCACTGAAGCTTTCTTCAAGCTCTATTTCTATTGCGCTTGAACCTTGCAGACTAATCACAGGAGCCTCCTGATCTTCTAATGTAAAGATGATTTGGGTGAAACCTTGGTTTCCTTCGCTATCTTGAGCGTCAAAAGTTACGGTCGTATCTCCTAACAAAAATACCGAGGGAGCATCATTGTTAATTGTAGTAATGAGACCTTCTACGTCATCGAAGGCGCTGACACTATTAATGACATTTTGTATTTCACTTGAACTCAAAGCCAAACCGTTTACGTCAGGTATCGCTAAGACCACATTACTATTTTCTGCCGTGAGTACAGGTGCTGACAAGTCTTGCACAGTGACCGCTCGAATTTCCGTTGACTGATTGTTCGCTGTATCAGCCACCGTATAAATAATGTTATACACGCCTGGGACGTTGGTATTCACGCCACCCGCAATTATCAACTGAGCACTAAGATCCCCATCCACGTTGTCACTCGCGCTTGCACCAAGTTCCACATATGAGTCTTCGGTGCTAATCATTGGCGAGGCACTGCCGTTCAAACTAATGATTGGTTTAGTTAAATCACTAATCGTTACTTGAGCTTGAGCATTACCCGTGTTGCTCGACAAATCGTCCGCACTAAAGGTCACCGTCGTCACACCTATGGGGAACTGGCTCGGCGCGTCATTACTTACTGTAGAAATGAATCCGTCCACCGCGTCGACTGCAAAAGCCGAACTTAAGAAGTTACTGATACGAACATCTGTATCAGGTGTCCCGCTAGCATCGGCTGCCGCAACAGTGATTGAAACTGGCGGAGTCACTATAGGAGCATCAACATCCTGCACCGATACTTGCCTAAGCACAGTCGTCGCCGCGTTTCCTGCTGAATCAGCAACGTTATATTGAACATTGTAAAGGCCAACCACACTGGTATTGACCGAACCAGTAATCACTACATTCGCACTGATATCGCCATCTACATTGTCATTGATCGTTATGCCTTGTTCGACATAAACATCACCAATCAATAAATTGATTGAAGAAGAACCAATCAAATTGATCACTGGCTCATCTAAATCAGTAACTCTCAAAATACTTTGAGCATTGCCAGTAAACCCAGCGGCATCTGTCACACTGAAAGTAATGGTCGTTTCACCTAAAGGAAGCGTCGTAGGGGCATCATTGCTGGGTATCAAAATACCATCAACCACATCAAGCGCAGTCGCTGAATTCAAATAGTTTTGAACAATACTGTTGGTTCTAGGTGTTCCGCTCGCATCTAGTGCAGCCACTTCGATTGTGGCGGGCGCTGTGACTACCGGCGCAGACAAATCCTGTACCGTGATCATTCTTGATACTGTTGTCGCAATATTGCCTGCCGCATCGATCGCATTGTAATCAATGGAATACATTCCCAAAGCAGTGTTATTTACACTGCCACTAGCAACAGCGACCAATCCCGTGTCGACGTTGTCGGTAACCGTTGCGCCCTGTTCAACATAGCTACCATTAAAGTCGATCGTTTGGGAAGCATCACCGATTAAAGTAATTACAGGAGCATCCGAATCCACAACACTCACCAATGCTGTATTGGAGTTGGTATTTCCGGCTGCGTCACTTACATCAAAGGTGACAGTCGTTATCCCCAATGGGAAAACACTTGGTGCGTTATTGTTTATCAAGGTAATTACACCATCGACATTGTCGCTAGCCGTGGCCGATGCCAAGAATAAGGAAATAGAGGTTTGGCTCGCTGGTGTTCCGCTTGCATCAACAGCAGCCACCACAATATCACTCGGAACATTAACGATAGGATCCGTTTGATCGGTCACGGTGACTACAGATTGAGCATTACCCGTGAATAAAGCAGTATCCGTCGCGCTAAAGGTTACCGTCGTATCGCCAATAGGAAATACAGAAGGCGCATCGTTAGTTGGGACGATCGCACCGTCAACATCATCCAGTGCGCTAGCAGCTGATAAGAAAGCTTGAATAGCAGCATCACTGGCAGCGGTACTGTCAACTTAACTCCATGCCATCCAGTATAATCGCTGGATGAATACTTACAAACGCTTCCGATACCCCAAAGAAATCATCAGCCACACCATTTGGCTTTATCATCGATTCAATCTGAGCTTCCGTGACATTGAAGAGCTTCTAGCTTCCAAGGGAATTCACGTTACCTACGAAACCATTAGACAATGGTGCTTAAAATTTACGTCAAGCTATGCAAAATCATTAAAGAAGAAACAAGGCAAACTTGGTGACCATTGGTTTCTCGACGAAGTCTTTATCAAGATAAGCGGAAAACAGCACTACCTGTGGCGAGCAGTAGATCAAGACGGAAACGAACTAGACGTCTTGGTAACCAGAAAACGCGACAAGAAATCTGCAATCAAATTCTTTAAGAAATTACTAAAACGTCAGCCCTCCCCTAACCAAATTACTACCGACAAGTTAAGAAGTTACAAAGCAGCGATCAATGATCTGGATATTCAATCGACTCACGTGACGGACCAGTACGCAAATAATCTTGCTGAGATTAGTCATCAGAAAGTCAGACAGAAGCAAAGGCAGGTTAGACAATTCAAGTCGATGGCCCAGGCTCAACGTTTACTGAGCCACTTCGGAATTATAAATAACCACTTCAGGCAACAGCGGCATCTATTAAAAGCAAAACACTATCGTTTCTTTCGAGATCGAGCTTTTAACGAATGGAACGAGGTGACTTGCGTCCAGAATTTGGGAATGGCCTAAGAACTTGTTGTCGCTTGAAATTCTTTTGCTTTCAAGAAGTTAAGTTGACAGTGCCCTGAATAGAGGCTAGGAGTGTCACAATAGTGTCACAATCACGAGTGCAAGGACGCACTCAAACCTACCCTAAATCGATAGAAACGTTGGTATATAAGGGTTTCAGAGAAGCTATAGAGGAATTTAAAATGGCGGACCGGACGGGACTCGAACCCGCGACCTCCGGCGTGACAGGCCGGCATTCTAACCAGCTGAACTACCGGTCCGTAGAATGATGTGCTTAAAAAATTGGTGGGTGGTACAGGGATCGAACCTGTGACCCTCGCCTTGTAAGGGCGATGCTCTCCCAGCTGAGCTAACCACCCAAGCGGGCGCAATAATAATGCATTAAGGGTCAATGTCAATCCAATAAGCGGCTACAAAAGCCACTTTTTCTATATTTTTTAGAAACTTAGCTAGTTTGCTTAAGAATTAAGCACTTAGACGCTCTATCTCTTACCACTTGCAGCCTCCAGAGCCTTTGCTAGAATCCCGATGGCTTATTTTCGAAGGCTCGGAAGCCAACTTTGGATACCTATGAATAGCGATCAAGACAACAGCCGCGCAGACCACATTTCCTTACTTGATATTGCTAAGGCGATACCTTCTTTAGCTGCGCGAGGCCCTAGGGCACTCAGAGCAATCAAAACCCTCAATCGTAATAATAAGTTCCTATCTTTGGGAAGCGTTATTGAAAACGCTGCCGCTAGCCATCCAAACAAGACCTTTATACATTTTGAGCAAAGACGTATCTCTTATAAGGAGTTTAACGATCGCAGCAACAAAATCGCCCACTACCTTGATAAACAGGGCATTAGGAAAGGCGAAGTGGTGTCGCTACTATTTGATAACCGTCCAGAATTTCTTATTTGCGCAGTAGCAGTAGTCAAGCTTGGAGCCATAGCCTCTTTGCTCAATCCCTCTCAAAAAGGACAAGTATTACTGCACAGTGTTAACCTGGTTAAATCGAAGGCCATTATCGTAGGCGAGGAATTAATCGATAGCTACGAAGGTATTCGAAGTGAATCCTTGGTCGAGGACGCTCATCACTACTTCGTAGCGGATCAAGCCCTCTCCGCTGAATTCCTCGGTGACAAAGAAGGGTTTAGCGATCTTATCGAAGCATCACACCCTTTTGCTCATAAACGTTTAAACCAACTTGATAAGGTACACAGAAAAGATAGCTGTTTTTATATCTATACCTCAGGCACGACTGGTATGCCTAAGGCTTCTATCACCAACCATGATCGTTGGCTTGCTGCATATGCGGGTTTAGGGCACGGCATTGTCCAACTAAAATCGGACGATACCTTTTACTGCCCTCTTCCCTTTTACCATGCAACTGCCATGCTAGTTTGCTGGGGTAGCATTATTGCTGGGCGCTCTGCATTATTATTAAAACGTAAATTCAGCGCGAGCGAATTTTGGGATGATGTCGAAAAATATGACGTCACTGCCTTTGGCTATGTTGGCGAACTATGCCGATACCTACTTAACCAAGAGCCATCAGCTAAAGACCAACAACATAAAATCCGAGTAGCAGTTGGTAATGGCCTGCGGCCGTCTTCATGGAAAGCCTTTAAAGAGCGCTTCGGTGTCCAGCGTATCGTCGAGTTTTACGCAGCCAGCGAAGGTAATGTGGGGTTTATCAATCTGTTTAACCTAGACAACACCATTGGTATTGGCTCGCATAACCTCGCCCTTGTTAAATACGACAAAGAAAACGAACAAGTGATTCGAAACAACGAAGGCTTTTTAGAAAAAGTAGAACCGGGCGAAGCCGGACTTTTACTCGGAAAAATCGACGATATCACTCCTTTCCCCGGATATACGGACAAAAACCAAACCAAAAAAACGATTATTAGCGACGTATTTGTGAAGGGTGACCAATGGTTTAACACTGGCGACCTCGTTAAAAATATCGGTTTTCGTCACTATCAATTTGTTGACCGCCTAGGCGATACTTTTCGATGGAAAGGTGAAAACGTATCCACAACAGAGCTTGAAAACATCGCTATGAAACATGCGCATATCGAGGACTGTATCGCCTATGGTGTGGAAATACCTGAAACCAACGGTCGCGCCGGAATGATCAGCATACAACTAAGCGAAAGCGTCTCCGCGGATGAATTTGACCCGAACTCGCTGCTCGACTATTTTGTGCAAAACCTGCCAAGCTACGCCGTCCCGCGTTTTATTCGGCTAAAAAACAGTTTAGAAACTACCGGCACCTTTAAGCATAAGAAATCCGATCTTAAGAATGAAGCCTTTGATATAGAGCTAGTCAAAGACAAACTCTTTGCGCTGCTACCCGTCACTGAACAGAAGTACTACCCCATAGATGAAGCAGTGCACACCAAGATTCTTAACGGCTTTTATCAATTCTAGCCATCCAGCCTTTAAATTTAAAGGCTGCCATCTTAGGTAGTCGACAATAGTTTCAATAAGGCCTTCTTACGCTCTAAGCTCAAGGCACCTAGCTTTTCACTAAGCTCTTGCTCTAGGTCTTGCTGAGAGTACTCTTCATCACCCTCCTTATAAAAAACCGTAACGCCACGGTCTCGAGACACGAGTGAAGGATTACCAGAAAACTCTGTCCCATCTTCGAGCTTCCATTTAACCACAAGGTTTCTCGAAATCGTTTCAAAGTTCACCAAACTATGCTCTAAGCGAGCGATGATTTCCTTGTTCATACTGCGACCTTCCCTATTCGCAGCCTTGTGAATTTGAGATCTCATTCCCTCAGGAAAACGAACAACAAACTTCTCTACTCCCTTTTCAGAAACCCCATCCATACTCAAAAACAAACCCCTCACTAAAAACTCCTTTTTCAATAATGCTAAGCCTTCTAGCCCTTCGCCGAAACACAAATTATAGTCAACATTTGTCAATTTTAAGGGGACCAATTGATATCAAATCCAAAGCAATCCGATATCAAATTTTTAACATGATTTTATTAATGGTCCTTGCGATTCACATCTATATCCAAGATTTTTTATGCAAAACTCTCATAGCTAAGCCTGACTGAAGCGCGTACTTGATAACTAGTTCCCTGCTTGGTTGAGCCAGTTTTTCTCTGATGTTCGCATGGTATCGAGATATCGTACCCTGTTTGATCCCCAGCACGTCCAGTATTTGCTTGGTTTTCGAGCCTCTTAAAATCTCTATTAAACGGACCAAGACAAAGCCGGATCATCAACTAAGGCGCTAAACTTCTTATTTCTCACCGTCATTAGATCCAAGTCATCGATCAACAAGTCTTCTAGCCCACCGATATCCGACCAGAATCCGATCCCACCACAATCATCTGGCACCCCAATATTAAATGTTGTTAAAAGCCGCTCCCTCTCCCCCGCACCTTGCCGAAGATAAAAAGTGGAATAAGCTTTGGTAAAAATATGTTGCCTACCTTTCAGCACAAGGTCACGCATATTTTGGACATTTGCGTCTCCCCAACCAAGCTCTCGATCTGTTTTCCCAAAAACCAATTCCGTCGTAACGGTAAAGTCAAAATAATCCGGACTATAATCTGTATAAAATAAGTAACGACCTTCGAAATCTATTTCTGTGTAATAAGATTTTATGTATCCATTTTCGTCAATTTTGTTCCCAGCCATCTCAAGTCCTTTTAAGATCTTATTGCATATAAATCTGATGACTATAATTATTTTATAAAAAAAATCATGGTTGACTTTCTAAATAAAAATAAAACCTGTCTAAGTTTCAACTATTTGAGATTACAATTAGCTAAAGCTATAGCTTGGATCCAAAATAAAAAAGGCGCCATTTGGCGCCTTTCATTTCGTTATTCCTACGAGAAATCCTTCCCAGCTCACTTACCCAAAAAAGACCTAGAAATCACTTCTTTCATAATCTCAGAAGTACCACCATAAATACGCTGCACACGTGCGTCAGCTAGAAAACGAGAGATAGGATACTCTTCCATATAGCCATAGCCGCCAAATAGTTGCAGACATTCATCAACGACCTTCCATTGAGTTTCGGTGCCTGAAAGTTTTGCTAAAGAGCCTTCGGTTGCGTTGAGCTCTTCTTGCTCGAGTTTATCCATGCACTGATTTAAATAGGCCGTATTTAATTCGATTTGAGTTTTTAACTCAGCCAATTTAAAACGAGTATTTTGAAAGCTAGCAATCGCTGAACCAAAAGCCTGGCGCTCTAAAACGTAATCAACGGTAATATCAAATGCGCCGCGTGCAGCACCAAGACCACACATCGCAATAGAAAGACGCTCACGAGGTAACTCATTCATAAGAATAAAAAAGCCCTCGCCTTCTTTTCCGAGTATCGCTGATTCAGGCACTCGAACGTCTTCGAAAAATAACTCAGAAGTGTCGGCGCAATGCATACCCAACTTATCTAAGTTACGACCACGCTTGAATCCAGGCAAAGAGGTATCGACCAAAAACAAAGTCACACCTTTAGCACCCGCACTCGCATCAGTCTTGGTCACCACAATCACAACATCAGCATGCTGGCCGTTAGATATAAAGGTTTTAGAACCATTAATAACAAACTCATCGCCGTCTCGCTTGGCCGATGTGCGAATACCTTGCAGATCACTGCCCGCTCCGGGTTCAGTCATGGCGATTGCGCCTACTGCTTGACCGCTACACATCTTAGGTATCCATTGCTGCTTTTGCTCTTCGGTACCGTTATTAAGAATATAGGGAGCAATGATGTCAGAATGAACAGAGCAATTACTCGAAAGCCCGCCAAAGCCCGCATAGGCAATTTCTTCGTGAATCATGCCCGAAAATGCATAAGGCACTCCCGCGCCACCATATTCTTCCGGCATATCAACGCACAGGAAGCCTGCTTCGCCCAGTTTCTCCCAGGCAGAGCGAGGAATAATGCCAGCCTTTTCCCATTCCAAGTAATCCGGTTCGACCTCTTCTTTTAGAAACTGTTTAATGCTGGAGCGAAACATCTCCAATTCTTCTTGCATTTCACGGCTACTGATTCGATCACTCATGGCGCTTCCTCTAACAATCTGGACTATTTTAAAAGAGGCAGAATTATAGACCCAGTCCAGAGAATTGATAAGCTATACCCGAAATAAAGACGACTAATATCACTTATGACGGATAAGCACTCTTTTGGACTTGTATTCAGTCCTTCATGGCCTAAGCTCCTTACCCTAGGTCAACTGTATTCTTAAACTCCATGCAATCAAAACCCAAAACATTGCTTGAAAAGCTGCTGTACACCGAAATACCTCAGGACTTTGAGCACCCCTTGGTTAAGCCTTTGGGCGCACTTTGGGGAGTGTTAGCAGCGGCATTGGTGGTAGGCATCGTATTTATGTTTGGCTCGCTAGAAAGCCTTACAACGCTTTACAACTACTTTGATTCGAAGGAGCAAAAAGTATTTTTGTATTTATTTATTAGCGCTGCAGTTTTGGGGCTATTGTATCGTAGCTATTACGCCATTCGTGGAATCTTTATGTATGAAAAAACTGTCGGCGAGCCCTTAAGAGATGGCTACATCATCTTTGTTATCTCATCTATTTTTGTGCAGTACTGGTTAATTATCACGATTTTTTCCTTCGCATGGCTCTACTTATTTTTAAACGGCAGCTCTTTAGAAGAGGCTGCGCTTGCATCTTTCGATTTAAGACTCATAAGCCATCATATTGACACCTGGATCAATACGCTCCCAACTCTGATTGAGCTTCCCTATTGGGCGGCGATATTGTTTTCAATAATCATTATGAGTTTTTTCGGATATTTTTGGCATCGCATGGCACATGAATCGCGCTTGCTATGGCTTCTATCCCACAGACCGCACCACGTATCGACTGCCTTAAGCCACGCTACCGTATTTGAGGCAGACCCAAAGTTTCCTTTTGGCTTTATTTGGCAATATTTATGTTTTGGTGTGTTAGCAGGCGTCACTTCCAAACTGTTTTCTCATGATCATTACTTGATCGAACTGCTACTGATTAAAATGGCGGTGGGCACCTTCGAAATTCACAACCATATTTCAGCTGACTATGAATGGATCACAAAAAATAAACCACTCATGAGATTTTTCCACGCGCTTGGTGGTCAAGGCCCCTATCACTACCTACATCATTCCTCGGATCCTAAGCACGCGGTCATCAATATTGGCGGTGGATATTTTATGTTTTGGGATTGGGTTTTTGGAACCTATGAAAGGCCCCCTGAGAAAAAACCTAAAATAGGCTTAACGAATCAACCGGAGATCTACCACAACCCTTTCAACCTTGCGCTGTCAGGTTTACTGCAAATCATCTACGAACTTAGACATAACTCGATCAAGTATTGGCTACCAATACTATTTGGCAGCGTCTATTACATTCCACCAAATACCAAACGCTATTTGTTTAAAAACAAATAACTAAAGCTTCAATTTCTCAGAGAACTGGCTTTCGATCTTTTGCCAAAAGGCAGCCATTCGATCGACACTATTCACCTTGCCTCCTGATCGAATCCAGGAAAAATGCGCGTCGCGATAAGCGGCCACTATGCTCGCAGCTAATAGCCGCGAATCGAACTCATCTAAATCACTGTTGGAAACAAAGCGTTCACCCAACTGATCTTCTAACAGGCGTAAACGGTGCTGGGTATGGGCAAGCAGCTCCTCGTTGCGATGAATCATTTGGAAGATATCCAAAGCAAAGTCGTTGGCCATTATCGCTCCAAGGGCACTGATAAACTTGTGCTTAACTTGCAGATAAAAGCTCTCATCGGCCTGTTCTTCCACCACTGAACCCAAAGCCAGATCACCCCACCAATCGAAAAACGAGGTCGCCAGGCTCAACTTACTATCAAAGTGCTTGTACAGGGTCTGAACATGGATATCCGCATGCTCAGCCACCTGTTTCAGGGTCACCTCTTCATAGCCATGCTCAACAAACAGCAGCATGGCTGAATTCATCAGCTGTGCCCGTGTTTTCTGCTTTTGAAGCTGCCTCTGGTTCATCGCTTATTCCAAGTTGGCCCACCCGGGGCTAGGCATTTTGGCCTCTTTTGACACTTTTATATTTGGGTATAGTAAGTATACTCGAATTTCAGTATAGCTACTATATCAAAATTCCAAAGTCAGAACGAGGGCCTTTAAGATGCGTAAATACCTTTCTCCAAAAACCATTAAGTTTCTATTTATTGCTAAGATAGTTGCCACGGCTGCAATGTTTGCCGTAGGAGCCATTAACGCCTCCGAAACCGGGCAACAAATAACAGAACAAGTACAAGAACAATAAAACCAAAGTGCTTCCGGGGAGGCAGCCATGTTAAAGCTACTCAAACTCTTCGGCTATTCCATAGCCGGGCTCTTACTCGTGCTCAGTATTATTGGCTTATTGGGCTACCACGGATTTATAGGTGAAGAGCGAGATGCGGGAGTGATCGAAGGAGCTTCTGTTCCTACAGAAACCATAAACAGCAAAACCCAGAGCATTATCAATGCCGCAGAAGGTTTAAACATAGATCAGCCAAAACAGATTTTGTTTGGCGACTTACATATGCACACCACCTTTTCGATGGACGCCATGGCCATGAGTCTGCCGATGGTTGACGGTGAAGGCGCCCACCCACCTGCTGATGCTTGCGACTATGCTCGCTTTTGCTCTTCTTTAGATTTTTGGTCCATCAATGACCACGCCGAAGGCATAACCCCAAGGCAATGGAAAGAAACCAAGGAGTTTATTCGCCAATGTAACGCCATAGGCGGATCAGAAAACCCTGACACCGTCGCATTCCTCGGATACGAATGGAGTCAGATGAATCAATTTGAGAAAGAAAAACACTACGGCCACAAAAATGTGATCTATCGAGATACCGCAGAAGATAAAGTACCACCCCGTCCTATTTCTTCCATTTCACCGGTGGTTGATGTTAGCCGTGCAGGTACCAGCGGTGTTGCGACTCAGTTTTTAATGTCGATTGGCGCGACCTTTTTAGGTAAGGACGTGCGTGACTTTAATAACTACAACAACGAGTTGAATCGCATGATCCCTTGCGACGAAAATGCCCACACCAAAGATCTACCCGAAGATTGCTTAGAAGGTGTTCGTACACCAGCCGAGTTATTTAGAAAACTAGATGAAGGCGGCTATGAGTCCATCGTGATTCCTCACGGAAACACTTGGGGGCTTTACACGCCACCCTTTGCTAGTTGGGACAAACAGCTAGCAGGCGACATGCAAAATGAAAAATACCAATTTATGGTGGAAGTGTTTTCTGGTCACGGTAACTCTGAAGAATACCAAGACTGGCGCGCCTACGATTTTGACGAAAATGGAAACAAAGTCTGCCCAGAAGAAACTAGTTCCTACCTACCCCTTTGCCGCCAAGCCGGTCGCATTGTTAAAAAGAACTGTCTAGCAGAAGGCGTTGCAGAAGAAGAATGCGCTGACCGAGAACTACTGGCCCAACAGCATGTGATGGATGGTGACTACCTTGAAGGCTCAATCCCAGGCGCTCGTTTTGAAGATTGGCTAGACGCAGACCAATGTCGCGATTGCTGGGCGCCGTCCTACTCCTATCGCCCTATGGTATCTTCGCAATACGCCTTAGCCATCGGAAACTTTGATGAAGATCCAGAAAACCCTACACGCTTCCGCTTCGGCTTGATGGCATCCAGTGATAACCACACCGCTCGCCCAGGTACAGGTTTTAAAGAAGTTGATCGACGAGAAAACACCGAAACCGTTGGTTATAAAACCGATTTACTCGAACGCTATCGCTACGCAGGAGTTAAACCACCCAGCCGTTCAGAACTACTACAGTTTGATTATAAAGCTCTACACCCTTCAGCCTTTCAACACGCAGAGCGAGCGGCCTCATTCTTAATGACCGGCGGTTTAATTGCTGTGCACGCAAATGGCCGAGACAGAAACAGCATTTGGGATAGCATGCAAAGAAAAGAGGTTTACGGTACTAGTGGTGATCGCATTTTACTTTGGTTTGATCTCTTAAACCCAGACGGCACTGGCCGCATCGCGCCAATGGGTTCTGAGGTCGCGATGAATGTAAATCCAAAATTCCAAGTGAGAGCCGTCGGAGCATTTAAACAAAAACCAGGCTGCCCAGACTACTCCACCCAAGCACTGAGTACCGAGCGTTTGGATCACCTTTGTCGTGGAGAGTGTTACAACCCGAGTGACGAACGTAAGTTAATCACCCGCATCGAAGTCATTCGCATTCGACCACAAATGAGTCCAGGCGAAGATGTGGGCGAACTGATCGAGGATACTTGGAAAGTGCATCAATGCGAACCCAATCCAGATGGTTGTGTGTTTGAGTTCGAAGATGAAGAATTCAATGCCACTGGCCGTGAGAGTGTTTACTACGTGCGAGCTATCGAAGAAGAAAGCGATATGATCAACATCTACCCGCTTAATACCGAGTACGATGAGAATGGTATGGCTGTTTCGGTCGACCCTTGTTACGGCGACACTTTTAAAACGCCCTATCAAGAAGACTGTACCGCGCCTGCCGAAGAGCGCGCTTGGTCCTCACCCATCTTTATTGATTTTCAAGATCCAATCGATAACACAAAAGCTTAATGCATCTTCCAATAGCAGTGCTTAAAAAGCTTCATTTTTAAGCACTGACTCTTATACTAGCTCCTTCACTAGCTTTGGTAGTCCTTAATATGCGTTTAAATATTTTATTATTTGCTTCTGCTCTTATTGGCATCTTACTCGCCACTAGCGGTATTCTCGATCAAGAGTCTCAACTCAATACCGGTGATTCATTAGCCCAAGTAAATGGCATCGACATACCCAAGCAAAGGCTGCAAGCCATCGCTAAAAGCATTAATGAGAACCGAACAGAACCCCTAAACTCAAGCGAATACGCTCTCCTCCTAGATGAGTTGATCGAAGAAGAACTCATGGTGCAACGCGGCCAGGAACTCGGTTTACTCCAGCTAAACAGTAGCCTACGAAACTTCATGATCCAGGCCGTCAACACTTCTTTGATTTCAGAGAATCTAGGTAAAGAAGTCAGCGACGAAGAACTAGAAGCCTTTTACTCCGACAATAAAGATTTTTTCTCTAAAGCTGCGATGATCCATTTCAGCTATATGAAATTCAGCGACGAACAGAAAGCCCTTCAGGCAAGTGAACGTTTGTTACAAGGCGAAGAGTTTGATCAAATAAAAAAAGATCACGCAGAACCAGAAATCATCAAGGCACCTCAGGGTCTATTGCACATCAACACCATAAGACAGTATTTCGGCCCTGAACTGAGCGAAACCTTGGCCAACTTGGAGACTAACACCCTTTCCCACCCAGTACTTCGAGTGAACAGCCAGGCCAAAAACTGGTTTTTATTATTGGTTCACCAGAAAAAAATGGCCGCTCCAGCAGACTTTTCTGAAATAAAGCAGGCTGTTCTTACCGAATACCAACGCCAGCGCAACGAACAAACTATTCGCGAATACAAAAACTGGCTTTATAAACGAGCCGATATCGACAGCCTTGATGAACAAGCAATAATGCAAAAGCTGGCTGAATAGCTTATGAGAGTTTTATCTGTTCTGCTCATCACAGCAAGTGCGCTAGCCCTTCTGATTTCAAGCCCAGTCTATGCGCACTCGCGTGGAGAGTCCTATGGCAAATGGTTTATCGATGGTAATGAAGTCAGACTAACCTATACCCTAAAATTAAAAGACGTCGACAAAATGTCTGATGCCTTTGATGGAACAAACGAAGGTTGGCAGCAACGTGTAGCCAAACACGTCGAAGACAATATCCAGATCAGCAATGAAGAACTGCCCTGCACTCTACAAAGCCCATTAGCCGCAAAAGCCAACAGTGCCTTTTTACAGATCAAAGGCCAGTACTCATGCCAAGGACGCGATCAGCTTCGCATAAGCAACAACGCAATCTTCGATATTGACTCCCAACATATCCATATCGCTCGTGTGACACTCAGCTCAGGCGAGATTAAAGAAAAAGTCTTCTTAAGCAAAGACCGGATTTGGCAACCCTTCCAAAACACAGAAGGCGCAAGCGGCTTATTTAACTCCACCTTTCTCAGTTATTTGTATATCGGCGCAGAACATATTTTGCTGGGCTGGGATCATCTAGCTTTTCTCGCCGCCCTACTGCTACTAATGGCGCTTAGCCAAGCCAGGCTTAGCCATATGTTTTTGGTGATTACCGGGTTTACTATCGGGCACAGTGCTTCACTTGTTTTGAGCCTACTCGGTTACCTAATTCCTGAAAGCCTAATCGTTGAATCCATGATCGCTTTCTCGATTAGCTTACTAGCATTAGAAGCCGCGAACCTTAAAAACAAAAACGCTTGGCTTAGCTCTATTCCGCTAGCTATTGCTTTGGTCATATACGCAATTGGCAGCGAGCTATGGATTGCCTCTGCTTTTACTAGCCTTGCGCTATTAGGTTTAGCACTATTCTCCTTATCTTATTTACCATTAGCACAAAACCAAAACTCAGGGCGAGCTCAACTCAGTGCACATATGTTAATCAGCAGTTTATTTGGATTTATTCATGGTTTTGGTTTTGCTGGCAGCATACAAGAGCTAGGATTACCTACAGAACAGTTTATCCTTGCTTTGTTTAGTTTTAACCTGGGCATTGAACTGGGCCAGATCTTTATAGCTTCTATCGCTCTGTTCTTTTTATTGAAAATCAAATTGGATGGCAAAGCAGGTTCGCTAGCCGTTGACCTAAGCCTCGCCCTGCTCTTTGGCTTAGGTCTGTTTTGGTTTATCGATCGCAGTCTAATTTAAGCCCTGATTTATAAACAGGCCTTATAAACCAGCTTTATAAACATAGTTAGTACTGTTGGGTGGACGATAATCAGTTGGTCCAAATACGATTAAGAACATATCTTTGATATTAATATTATGGCGTAGCTCATACAATATTTGTCCCAAGCCAGAAAACGCCAAACGCAAAGGATTCGTCGTCATTTGATCGTACTCTATGCCCTGCAAACCTACTTTTGGTTTGGTTTCGCTAACATCTTGATAAGTACCAAACACACGATCCCAAAAGAAAAACAATCCACCACCAATGTTTACCAAGTTTCCACGCGGTCTATTGTGATCATTCTCGGCCGAGTGATGCATATAGTGATACACCCCTTCCGAGGTAATGGTGTTAATCACTTTGATATACCACTTGGTTTTTGCCCACATAAACAAAGCACTTTGATGGCTAAATAAATTTGAAAAGGCAGAAAATAATTTGTAAAGAATCAAATACACCATCAACGATTCGGCTGTTATCAACTTTCCGATTCCCGAAAAAATCACTACATAAGGAATCGCCGCGAAGATGAAAAATGGAAAAGCATTAAACACGGCCTGAGTACTCGGCTGAATCAACTCGGGCGTCATATGATGGGTTCTATGGAACAGCAACCAAAGCAAGCGACTCTCGTGCGCCAAACGATGGAACCAATAGTGAAAAAAGCCCCCCACCATCTGCAAAACAAAGAAAGCCAACCAAGCTGGCATCTCAACCAAGGTCGGTACACGATTGGCTTGTTCTCTCAGGTAAATCAGTAATTCAGTTACCGCCTTAAAGCCCTCAACAAAATCGTAACCAAAAAACAAAGCGGCGATACCAAAGCCGCCATTGATCATTGTGATCCCAACACTGCACACGGTGTTAAGACCAAAATAAGTAAACAACACGGTTAAAGGAAAAGGCTTGCCCAACATTTTGGGATATAAAGAATAGCCGAGATAAATAATCCCTGCGGTAAAAATCAAATTAACGACCGTCAGCAAAACAAATAAAGCCATCGGGCCTGAACCCATCACCTGGAAATGCTCAAAGACCGAAAGAAATGGAGCGAAGTCTAAGTCATCCCCAAGGCCCGGTCCTAAATAAGCCACATACTGCATCAAACCAATAAAGCCCAAGGAATAGCCGATCGCAAAAAAGGCAACAAAGGCTGTAGCCAA
Source organism: Pseudomonadales bacterium (assembly GCA_965223975.1). GTDB lineage: Bacteria > Pseudomonadota > Gammaproteobacteria > Pseudomonadales > JBECKS01 > JBECKS01. Next base: position 2,730,403 of record OZ245031.1, on the reverse strand, counting down.
AGGTCGGTACCTCTCATCGATCTCAAACTCGGTGGTAAACAAACGAGTTAAAAAAGGAGCTTGGGCTGTATTTTCCATAAGTGATTTCTCTTTCAGCTTTTTGATAGCATCAGTATAATCCGAGTTTAAAGGCTTTTTAATCGGATTTGATAAATACCAGAAAGCAGTTATAAACCACTGAAAATGAAAGAAATTTTAATCAAAGAACCCAAACAAGCACGCTCAAAAGCGACCTTTACCCGGATTTTAGAAGCCAGTGCTCAGGTACTATTGGACTATGATTTTAAGAAAAGCACCGCCGCTAAAATCGCCTTAGAGGCTGATGTGGGCATCGGTAGTTTCTACGATTACTTCTCCTGCAAGGAGGCAGCCTTTATCGCCTACCTAGATCGAGAACTCGACCAGGCATTGGAAGAGGCCCTGCTTCGACTTGATCCCGAACAAGGCCCCAGGAAACAGCTCAGCCAACTGGTACGGGTTGGCGTCCACTTTGCATATCAGCAAGCGCCAATTATAAAAATGCTCATCACCCACCTGCCTGGCGAGCTACAACACATCAACCTAAACAAAAGCCAAATGCGATTGGGGCAAATCGCCTTAAACTTCGCGCAAAACAAAAGCCTGAAATTTGTAAACAAAAACCCAGAGTTGATTCTGTATACCTTGACCAACCTATTGCTGGGTTTTCAGATGAGGATCGTACTGATGCCTAATGAAAGCTTTGATCAAGAAACACTGGTTGAAGAAATCACCGGAATTATCTACGACTATTTATTTGTGAGTTGAGAATCTATCCAAGATAAAAACGAACTCATAGAAGCTTCGGGCGACTTTGCCCAAGAGAAATGATCAAAAGCTTTTCCATTCGGATTACTCTGGGTAAGCGTCGTCAAGACATGCTCGGGTAATTTGCCCGCGATATTATTCACTGCTTGTGGCGGCGCAAAATCATCTTTTTCCATCACCACCGCTAAGCAAGGCAGGCTCACTTTCGCTACCGCTTGTTCGTAATCAAAAGCCTCGAAATTATCTTTGGCAATCTCAAAGCGATTTTTCTTTGCCAGTTGATTCCAATCACCCATCACTCCCTTAGATTCACGACCACCAAAGCCCACGCGGTCACCAGGGAAGTAACCGAACAATAAAAAGAACAGTGGCAGCAAAAAACTCAACAGACGAATCTGTAGCGCTTGTGCTAAAGGAAAACCTTTCCAATAGGGAGACCCGGTCGCCACCATCATCACGCCCTTAATATCGTCAGGAAAACGACTGCTATATAGCAAGGCAATTTGGCCACCCAAGCTGTGGCCAGAGGCAAAGATAGGTAAATCTGGAAAATCTTGTTTAGCTTGGTTTACCACTGAAGCAAAATCTACGTGAATCAAATGGTTGTAGGAAAAACCCCAATACTTAGGCGCTATTGATTCTGTCTCGATACGAGCTTGAACCAAGTAGACATGGAAACCCTGTTCATTTAGGTACTTAGCCATTGACTTGTAAAAACTAGAACGAACTCCTAGCGCAGGAGCAAAAACAATAGAGGCTTTCGCTGGACGGTCACATAAAAACTTATTCACTTAATATCACTTCCCGCTAAAACTAAGGAAAGAATACTATCATAGTAAGCTAATAATCATTGACCCAAATATAGTCAGGTACTAACAAAGGATTCTCAGGTAGCTGTTCCTTAACCCTTAGCATCCACTCATATATCTCAGGCTCTCTCTTAACTTTTAGCTCGTCCGTTATACCTACTGCATAATTGAACAAAAAGCTTTGATAGGCCGACAAATCAGCTAACGAAAGATTATCCATGCCACCTAGAAAAGGGCCTTTTGACAAGTGCTCCTTCATGAATGAATAAGGGTCTTGAGGTTTACCTATTTCTTTTTCTTGATCCTCTGACTCTTCCGCGATGCGTTTAATAAACGGTGCAGCCATTAATATTTTTGGCCACGCATTTCTGACTTCCTCATCTAATGGAGTTTGACTACTGATTATAGCCGCTAGCCTCCAAGCAGTATGTTTAAACTGACTCGAATCACTTGAAGATGTTCTCTTATCATGAATCGAACGAAAGCCACTGTGAATAATGTTGTCGGTTATCCACTCATCCAAGCCAAGTATTATTTCCCGCTCCATTTCGTTTCGGCCCAATAAAGGATTTTCAGGATAAATTTCGTCGAGCCATTTAGCATGTTCTGTAGAGTCTAGCCGCCAGTCGTCAGCTATTTTTAATACAGGCACTTGTCTTTGCTCGGTAAACTCGATTTCCTTATTAAACACTGGGTTTACAGGCACAAATTCAAACGGCACTTGTTTGTAATACAAACAGCAGCCTGTCTTTCTTACGAAGGGACTTGTTGAATAGCCATATAGCTTAATATCTGACATTAATTCTCCTAGAGACTTCTTAACTTACAGTATGCAGTACAACTCTAGCCAAAGTTATATTGATAATCTCTTAGGATCGCCAAAACTGTTTTTTTATCAGCGCCTTGATCATAAGCATCAAATGCATCCATTACATTTTTTCGAGGTGCACTCATAATATCTCGAATACTAACCCCTAGCTTTTCAATAAGGGCTCTAGCTCGTTCAATTCCTTGCATAGTCGCCACTTTTTCAGAACCACCATCTTGTATTCGTTTTGCCAAGGGCCCTCTCATCCAGTCACTACTCATTAAAAAACCGTCATCGTTAACTAGTTCTTGATGTTTGATCGGAGGGACCCCCAAGATCTCGCGAGCCTCTTCGATTGGTTTGGCCAACACCTCTTCATAATTTATTTCTAACATGGTGTTAGTTTTTGCGGTGATCGCACCTCTAATCGCGGCATCCCTAAAAATCGATACCCACTTAAAGAAACCTACCTTTGGCAAAAAGATCGGATATTCAATCACCCCCATAAAAGTACCCACAATGGAGGCTAACCACTTGGGCAATCCTCCCGCCGCTGCACTATAAGCAATTAAAATGGCTTCGCCGGGAAGATCGGTTCCATAACCCGCTATCAGGTGCGTAAGGTCATGGGTATTGCCGATCCGAGTAATTAAGAATTTTGCATCGTCATCCCAGTCAGTAAGCGCATCAAAATGACCATTTTTATACGCTAAACCACCCAAAAGATAACTTGGGAAAATCCCATCCCCAGACATAAACTCATAATAGTATTTACCCAAGCTACCTCGGGTAATTGTGACAAAGCATTCATATCCGCAAGTGTTTGCCCAAGGTCATTACGCTCTTCTAGTATTTGGTTGAACTTGGGATTAGCGCGCATCTTTCTCGCCATCTTATGTAGCTCTGGCCCACCAATACTGTAGCCAATTCTAAATAACTGCTTCGCCCCACTCTCACTGGTTGGGTTTCTTAGCCAGAGCAAACCTGCTTTGGCGGCTAGCAAGGGCATTCTTTTTCGGCGAGAGTACTTGGGTAATACCGGATATTCATTAGTATTAGTGTCGATTGAAGTGGCTTCCATAGTCAGATTCTCCGCTAATGTTTGATCTCTTAGGCCATTAAGTCATGGCATTGGTGGATCTTAGCCAGCCCTATTTGCCAACAGAATAATTTGGACGGTACAATACTTAGGATTTTCGGCCATACCGCCTTATTCAACATCTTGCAATATGGAGACCAGTCATGAGCGTGCCCGCTGAATACCTGGGAATTATTGAAAAGCTGATCAGTCACTATCAAATAAGTGACCAAGCGCTTACTGATCTAGTGCAAGAACTCATCAATGATAAGCAAAACCAATCAATCCCCAACCCTGTCTTCACCGACCTGGTAGCGCGTCTATATTTATTGACGGCGGACCCTAGCCTTTCCTTTGAGTTTGGAAAACTCATTGGCTCCAACGCCCAAGGTTTTTTTGGCTATGCCATCAAGGCTTCGGAGAATCTCGAACAAGCGATCTTGTTTGAAGAAAAATATATGCCCGTTATTTTCGACACCTTAAATATGAAATTGAACACTATTGGCACGGATAAGTTTTCAATCGAAATTGAGTACAAGGCACCTGAGCTATTTATACCCTTTCTTTCTGAGTTGGTGGCGAGCAGCTTTGTGCAGGCCTTTACTGACCTCGCGGGTAAAAGAAATCGTGTTCGAGTGATTGAAAACTTCAAAGCCTTTGAGCTAAAACTTAGTTATGCCCCACCTGAATATGCTGAGCTATACCAACGCTATATTCCCTTTAAAGTCAGCTTTGATCAGGCATTCAATGAAATCATTGGGCCCCAGGGTCTTCTATACCAAAAAAATAAAAACTACGATCCCAACCTTCACAAACTTATGGTCGACCAGTTCGATATTAAACTTGAGAACAAGAGAAACGACAGTATCTCATCTAAAATTAAACACCTACTAAAAGAAAAAATTGGCAACGAACCCAACATTCAACAAGCCTCTGCCACCTTAAACATGAGTGAGCGAACCTTGCGTCGAAAGCTATCGGTGGAAAACACTTCGTTTAGAAATATACTGTTGGATACTCGAATGGAAGAGTCAAAAATACTGATAAAAAAAGGCGAACTCAATTTAGAGCAAATTGCATACAAGCTTGGCTACCAACACCCTTCTACTTTTAGCTCAGCCTTTAAAAAACGATACAGCATATCGCCTAAAGAGTACAAAGAGTCTCTTTAAACGCTCACCTTATCCAAGTCGAACCAGCCAAACGATTATTCCCTAAGAGAAATACTTTTAAGGGGTCTATCAAATACAATCGCGTTTTGCTGTTCATCAAATCTAGGCCACTCGAACATTTCAACGCCCTCATGGCTTAAGCCGTTGGGGTTTCCAGTACGCGCAAAGTTAGCCCAATAAGCTTGCATGGTGTCGGCTAGTGGTTCAGCTCGCTTAACCTGTTCATCGCTATAAAGATTAAACATACCCCAAACCACGTCAAAGACATGTCCTGAATCAAATAGTACTGGAAGCTCAAGTCCGTGTGCCCCGCCAATAATCAAACCGAGTCGATGATCGCCATAATCAAATCTGTAGTAATAAACATCGCTTTGCAGCGAGAAAATTTGAGCAGTACGAGTCGTACCTTCTACCAAAAAATCAGGATCACCTAAAGTATGGCCAGCCATAAAAGGTTTACCTACAAAGCCCTTGTTTTTAAATATTTCGATTGGCTTATCTTCTAAGATAATTCCGTCGACTCTAGGAACTGAAGTGAATTCTGGGCCATCGTCACTCAAGAAGCTTTTCCAGCCCAACTTTGCGATATGCCACAACCACCGTATCCCTGGACGCTCATCGATAAACTCGCTAACCGGAGCTGATCTCATACACAGCGCTACATCATCTGCTTCACTGCAACCGATCTTCTCTGCGAGTTTGAATCCTATATCAAAAGCTGCCTTCTCTTCGTTCACTACATCACTGCTGCCGCTTTGCATAATCGCTTTATGAAAATAAGATTGTGCCAGGTCTGAAGCAAGCAAATAAGATACACTCCACCCCCCTGCTGACTCACCAAAAATAGTCACGTTATTTTTATCGCCACCGAACGTATCAATATTCGCACTCACCCATTTCAGTGCTTGTATTTGATCTAAAAGGCCATAATTCCCAGCGCTTCCGCCCTCATATCCGTCGTCCTTATCGATCAACGCAGGATGCGCTAAGTACCCGAGCGAACCAAGCCTGTAATTTATCGAAACAATAATTACATTTTGCCTAGCCGAGAAAATACCACCTCGATAAAGATCCCAAGAGTTAGCACCTACCACCAATGCTCCACCATGAATCCATACCATCACCGGGAGCGGCTCATCGGACCCTTTGGTGGGCCGCCAAATATTAAGATTTAAACAGTCCTCGCTAGCTTCCAGCGTACCCAAACCAGATTGCGCCTCACTTGAAGTTAAGTTTTGAGGACATTGATCGCCAAAGCTATGTGCTTCGAACACTCCTTCATGCTTCTCAACTGGTTTAGGTGAACGCCAACGAAGATCTCCAACTGGCGCTTTCGCGTAGGGAATACCTTTAAAGCTGCAGAACTCATAGCCCCGGTCCACTAGTTTTTTACCGGTGATTTTTCCTTGCTCTAAGTCTAGAACAGACTCGCAATCAAATGTTTCTTGTGCAACGACTGACTCTGAATAAGAAGTGATCAGCAAAGTAAGCAATAAAAAGACTGTTAAAAGATGTGTAGTTTTCATACAGGTTCTTTGCTCCTTCCCTAAAAAATATTCAAGTCTCTACCACCACTGTTACTTTAGGACAAACACCCTTTGGCTTAATGCGTATGCGGCTTCTTTAGCATTTTTTCGATCAGCATCACTCAAGCCGGATTTGATCGCGTCCTGTACTAACCACTGATAAGAAAACATCGCAGCTTTAAAGTAACTTTTGGATTGAGGCACTTGCTCGTTTTTCGAAAAGGCTACCAATAGTTGCTCAGCTAATTTATCAAAGGTTTCATCAATCGTTTGAGCTATTGGCGATGAAGGATCGCTTTGTTCAATAAAAACCAAACGAGCCAGCTCAGCTTCTTCAAAAATGGCATCGAACATGGCATCGATGCCCATCTCCAGCCAGCCAGGCTGTTTAAAATCATTTTGGCCAGCAAATTGAAGCAAGGCCTCGACGTGGGAATTAATGGATCGCTGGTACAAAAGCGTGACCAATTCGTCCTTGTCTTTAAAGCAGCGATAAAAAGTGGGACGAGATACGCCCGCATGATCACAAATTTGCCCAAGGCTCACACTTTTGGTTCCCTTTTGAATAAACAACTCTATTGCTGCGCGGGTGACAATTTCCTTTTGTTCATCAACTCCAGGGCGTTTTTTCTTACGACCATCAATGGCCTGTGCTCTTGTGCTCATACTTTTTAATTTAAATAAACTTACAATATTGTAAGTTTAAGTTATAATGACTGCTTAAACCAGTTGAGACTTTCTAATGAATAAAAAATCCGCTTTGATTACCGGTGCCAGCGAAGGTTTAGGACGTGCCTTTACCGTCGAGCTAGCAAAGCAAGGCTATCACACTGTGGCTGTTGCAAGAAATGAATCGCGCTTAGCCAGCCTTTGTGAGGAATTAAAAAACCAAAACCCCAGTGGTGACTTTGAGTATATCGCGGCCGACCTTTCCTCCACCGAAGGTATTCAAGCTTGCATCACTAGCATCAAGAATCAGCAATATGATCTGGTGATTAACAATGCGGGACTTAGCACCTTTGGTCGTTTCGAGGACTCCGATATTCAAAGCGAGAGCAATATTTTATCGGTTAACTGTCTATCTCTCATGCAGATTTCCCATGCCTTTTTGGAAAAGGCTCGACCGGGTGATAGTTTAATTAACTTATCTTCTATTACTTTTAGGTTACCTACTCCCATTCAACCTACTTATGTTGCCAGTAAAAGCTTTATCGCGTCTTTTTCTGAGTCTCTGTGGTTTCAGCAAAAGGAAAAAGGCGTTTACGTACAAGGCCTCTGCCCAGGTTTAACCAAAACTGAATTTTTAAACCGCGCGGGTGACTTAGACGAAGGTAAAAAGAAATTCTTAGATATGATTTCTCAAACACCAGAACAAGTAGTGCAGACCTCCTTAAAAGCAATGGACAACAAAAAAGGGCCTTTAATCGTCCCCGGTCTTTCCAATAAGATCATGATGTTTGTTTTAAAGCTTATCCCTCGCAAGCCTTTGGTCTGGCTTATGGGCAAGGTGAATAATCTAGCTATGTAAGGCGCTTTATTAGCGCCTTCAATAACGACTATTCTTGGGCTTCACTATACTTTAGTTGGGCTTAGCCCATAATGTGCTCTGCAATGAATCATTTTATATTCAGTTCAGGGAAAGCATTATGGCCATTTCGAATAGCAGTTTTTACGCAGTACTGATGATCCTAGCCGGTATCGGCATTCCTATTATGGGAGCACTAAGTTCTGGGTTAGGTGCACGCATTCAGAATCCCGCATTTGCCGTTTCTATTTTATTAGTTGTCGCTTTTTGCACTTCAATCGTGTCACTACTGCTGTTTAGTCCAAGTCCTATAAAACTTTACCAAAGCCCTACCCCCTTTTATTTTTACTTGGGCGGCATCTTTTTTGTGTTTTATATCTCAAGCGTTACATGGGTGGCACCGAAATTTGGCGTGGGTAATGCCATTGCTTTTGTTTTACTTGGCCAACTGATCTCTATCGCGACTATCGATCACTTTGGCTTAATGGGTGCCAATCAATATGCCTTAACGCTAAAGCGAATGATTGGTTTAGCACTTATGGCTGGCGGGGTTTTCCTGGTCGCCAGTCGCTAGCAATAATCTATAACATGTGGTTATACTGGGCCGAGGTTATTTCCCTCACCTCTAGAAAGTGGGTATAAAATAATGAAAACAACAAACCAAAAGCTCGCTCTTATAAGCCTCATTCCCTTAGGTTTAATCACTTGCTCAGGCGACAGTGGTGATGACCAAGATTCTGTAAGTATGTATCAACACATCCTGAGAAGCTGCAACAGCTATAACACAATGCCTTCTAGTATGCGTATTTTGGAAGAAAAGGGAGTAAGCCTAAGCGAATCAAAATGCGCCTTAACGCCTAACAACACGAATTTGCTAGACTGCTCTTCATTATACAATCCAGATGATACTGGCAGCGCATACATAGACTTTATATTAGATGATGGAGGCGAAATTCATATTAGCCTGCTTTTTAATCCCTCTGCCTTCGACAGTAGTTATGGAGGGGGCGTGATTGCTACTGACGGCAGCCATACAAGTGACTTTAGTGCTGAAATTGGGCTTCCTGACCCTGAACCTGTGCAGCTCACTTACAGCTACTATGAATTATCAGAAACTGCAGAACAGCTGATTTTTATTCATAAAATAGACAAAGAATTCGAAAGTGAAGCGGAAGAGCTTGGCTTGAGGCATATTGATGATTTAGAAGGAAACTTTGAAGACATCGACTGTCCTCAAAGATTAACCTACTAGCAAAGGTGGTCGTTAAATTTCGACCACCTTTATCATAAGCTATTAAACTTCCCTTTCAGGATCCTTAGCAAAGGCTACACGCCAGTCTTCTAGTAGTAGCTTGTAACCCCACACTCCAAAGATCGCTGGGAAAACAATGTACTGGTACTGGGTCCACACCAGTGCCAACAAGGTATCCCAAAGGCCACCCACCATATTCTCAAAACCTGCAAACACTTCTGAGAACGAAAAGATAAAGGTCGCGGCAATTGGCTCACCGCAACCTAGAACAGCTACCAAGTAACGATAAGGTGATTGCTTTTTGTTTAGATAGAAGAAGTACCAAACGGTTAATACGTTTACAAAAGCATACAACTCCAAAGCATAGAAAGTCGGATCATGGTTTACGGTTCTTAAATCGACCGAGCTAAATGATGCGATCACCCACCAGTACATGTTGAAGATGCTTTCACGCATAAATTCGGTGTAAGCCACTACATCATCAATAGTATGAAGGTTCTCAAAAATAAACGGAGACAGAATCACCCAGGGAATCTCCCACAGGATATTGGTCATCGCATAAGACACCATCCAGATCACCAATGCATCATGGTAAAGATCCATTCGGCAGCGTTGTTTGCTGTCTGAGGTGAAGAAACAAAGAATCCAACCGTTTAACCAAATGCTGATGCCATAAAGGGCAATCTTGGTGCTATTAACGAAATCCACCTGCCCGATAAAAAACAAAAGGGCCAACACACCAACACCGCCCCACCAAAACAAGGTCCAAGCAGCGAACATCTTAAGACTGCTTTGGCCAAGGGTTCTTGTTGGAGCTACGTCCAAATCCATTCCGGCATTAGGTGCCGCATCCACCATCGTTGAGCTCATTACTCAACCTCCTGATTTAATATTACAGTATTGTAAGATTAATTAAAGTTCAGATCTGAGTCAAGCGATGCCTTTAAACTTTTTAGCTTGAACGCTTCCTAAATAAGAGAACGCGCTTTTAGATAACTAAGCACCAGACAGGAGAGCTCTTCCCCATCCCTTTCTGGCTCAATATCCGACTCAGCATTCAAAATGCTCTGGATATAGAAACCGATAATGATCTTGGTTAACACGCGGATTTGAGGCTCTGGAGAGTCGCTTCTATCTTCTAATATTTCCTTTGTAAACAATAACTTAACCAGGTTTATTGTACGGCTTTCTATCACTGCTAGAAGCTGAGAAGTCAGCATAAAAGGCATGCCATTAAAAAGCTCACGAACGCTATTTTGGCTTTGTGCCATCATCGTTACCGAGCTGCGCATCATCAGGTCCGCTTGCTGCTCAAGATTTACATTACCTTGGCTATCCGCCATCGTCTTCTGAGATTGCATAAGTCCTTCAATTTGCTCGAAAAATCGGTCCATCCAAGCCAACATAATGTCGTCCTTGTTCTTAAAGTATTGGTAGATGGTGGCGTAGGCTAAACCGCTTTCTAAGGAGATCTCGGTCATACTGATGTCTGAGTAATTTTGAGTACTTAAAAGCTGAGAGCAAGCATCCAATACTCGATTGTATTTTTCGAGCGACCTCGCCTGCTTTGGCTTACGCCTTTGATTTTTATAGCTTTTTTGATCCAAATCAGTTTCCGCCGAACAAATAAAAAACCCGAGAGTAATAATACTATTCTCGCATTATACTTTTGCCAAGCTTATACGGATAAGCCAGTAAGAATTAAGACTAAACGGAATCTGAGGTTTACATTATGGCGACTCTCGACACCACCTTATCAAGCGAACGTATTCGCTACTCAAAAGAGCAACGTAATTTTGGCTATGGACTCAAGTCATTAGGCCAATGGCTAAAAAACCCCGTAGCTGAGGATGGACCCAAATATATCTTTAGAATCATCTACAGCGTCTTTGGCCCAGAAGTACACAAAGTCGCTAAGAAACTACGAGATAAGCCCGAGAGCGCGGAGATGCTCGACTCCGGCAAGGACCTCGGTCAAATACTAGCAGACCTAGACAGCCTAAAAGACCTAGATGATGACACCCTAGGCAAAGTCTTCCACTCTTTTATGGATGGTGACGGTATTATCCCTGGCTATATTATCGGAGGCATGGTCTACAGCGACGGACACTTTGACAAAATTGACGACTGGGACGAAGATGCCAAGTTTATTATGGAGCGTGCTGGCAATACCCACGACATTACCCATCTAATCAGTGGCTATGGCACTGACTTTTGTGGAGAGATATTGAACCTTCCCTTCTCTATCGCCGGCTGCGGCTTGTCCAGCCGCAAAGGCAAAGCAATAGGCGCAGTTATTGGCGGCCTGTCCTACCCTGTAGTAAAACCGAAGGTGCCTTTTAAGGATTGGGTGAAGCTCAATATCGATTCAGGCGATAGAGGATCCAAAATGGCTGAACACAACAGCATTATCGCCATTCACTTTGAAAAATGGTTAGATCAACCATTAAAGGAAACACGTAAACAACTACATATTCCACCCCATAAACATCAGGAATATGTCAACGAAGATGGCTTTGTCAAAAGCAGCGGCTGGACCCAAAGCGAAAGGATCAAGAAAGCGGTCTCAAGCAAAAACAAAAAGAACCAGCGTAAAAACGAAATCGCTAAAGCGATTCAAAGCTTAGTCGAAAGCGGCGTCACTATTCGTAAGGTAATGAGCGCTCCTCGTGATAATATTAGCCAAGCCTATGGGCAGCTAAAGCAAGGTGCGTCACAACAAGAGCTAGAAGCCATTCTTGCCAAATAAAACCCAATAAACTCATAAATATCAACATATTAGAAGCATAAGCTAAACTTGTAATTCAACAGTGAAAAGTACATAAAAGGACAGATCATGAGCCAACTAAGCGAGCAAAATTGCGAAGCCTGCCGAGCGGATGCACCCCACGTCACCGACGAGGAATTAGCCCAATTTATGAGAGAGATTCCCGATTGGCAGCCCATCGTGGTCGACGGCATCATGCAATTACAAAGGGTCTTTGAGTTTAAAAACTTTAAAAGCGCCATGGCTTTTAGCAACAAAGTTGGAGAATTGGCCGAAGAGCACGGCCATCACCCGGCCCTGCTAACCGAATGGGGCAAAACCACGGTCACATGGTGGAGTCATGAGATGGGTGGCCTACATAAAAACGACTTTATTCTATCTGCCAAAACAGACCAGCTTTTTGAGTAAACAACTGATTTACAAAGAAAAATTCTAGACGCTAAAGCAGGCCAGGAGATCGAGCATTGCCTGGTCTCCGCGAAAAGCCTGCTGAGCGATCTTTTCCTGCATATCCTTGATGGTCATGGGCAGATGGATATCCACCTGCTCAGCCCTCTCGTTCAAAGCGAAGCTAAAGCCCTCTGGGCTTACTTTGACCCAAGCCAACAATTCCTCACAATCAAATTGAATCAGCATACTTCGTTCGCAACGAGCTTGGACGAATAGGCTCTTCATTGCCAATAGATCCCAGTGGTGAAAGTGTACAAAGCCGTCTTGGCTGTCCCCCACCTTATCAGCCCAACGATAACCCCAGCGGGTCATCGCCAATACCGACTCCTCTAGCTCCCTGCCTTGCTCCGTAAGGCTATAAGTCGCTCTTTTTTCTGAACTTTTTTGAATAGCACCGAGTTCCTCTAGCTCCTTAAGGCGTTTACTCAGTAAGTTAGTGCCCATACCCTCAAGGTAGCTATTGAGGTCTTTAAAACGACAATCTTGAATCAGCAGCTCTCGCAAGATCAATAGAGTCCATCGCTCACCTAGGACATCACTAGTACGAGCAAGAGCGCAGCTCTGGCGGTAGCTGCGCTTTTTATGCCCTAGCGCTCTATCATTGTCTAAAATAAATTCCGTTTGCTCCATAAGGTGAAAGCATAGCACTTACTATATATATTTAAAGTATAAATTGAATCTAAACCAAAGCCGCTCTATAATTGCTATACTTTTTTAAAGTAAAAAACGAGTAAAAACAAGATGTTAAAAATCAGTTTATTCATTAATGCCCTTTTTTCTGCGAGCACCGCTAGCCTTATGCTGATAGCGCCGAGCTTTTTGCAAGCCCACATACCTCTGCCCCATTGGTTTTGGATAACTATTGGAATCGGGCTGGCTGGCTTTGCTGTAACACTCGCACTAACCGCCAGAGACGAAACAAAGATGCACTTGCTCAGTCCCTGGATCATAGGTGCAGATAGTGTTTGGGTCATCGGAAGTTTTTTGGGCTTTTTGTTCTTCTTCAATCAAATAAGCATTTTAGGCGCGGTAATGGTTTTCGGCGTCAACATGATGGTCGGCCTTTTGGCTCTGATGCAATACTTAGGCTTTCGAAACTTACAACACGGCTACGGGGCTTAGGCTCGATACAATTCAGGCGCTGATATAGGCCTGTTGTCGGCGTCATAAAGAGGATTAGGCCTAGACTTTCCGCTCACCTTCCACCTCAACAAAACCAGGAAGCTAGAAACAATAAAACCAAGCGGCATGCCAACTTTTAGGCGAGACTCAGGTACTTTTACACCGCTTTTGTTAAAAAGATAAGCTCTTATCACAGGCTTATCGATCGGACTGAAATCAACTGAATTGTGAATTAAATTAAACATCTCAAAACCTTGAGACACGTAATTTCCCAAAGCCGCTTTACAACAATCCGCATACCAACGATCGGGGCCGCCTTTACTCATCCTTCGACAGCGAAGGTGCTCCAAACCCCGCTCAATACTTAGCTGATTAGGAGCCAACATATAGGCTTCAGTACCACCATAATCGTCTAAAACTTGTGTGCTTTCTCCCTCTTTACCTAGGGAGTGAGCGAAGGCTTGGCAACTTTTGCAGTGACATATTACTCGATGATTTTCTTTTTTGGAGAATTGTGAGACTTTTCCATAGACCTTTCCACAATCACAGCTCAATACTAAATCCTGCATAATTAACCTCAAACAATGCACTAGGGTTTTGGCGCGAACTTCTCCTCTGCTGCCAAACGTTTGGCAAAGATATCCTGAGCCCGCATATCACCCATGTAAGCTGAAAAGTTTGGAAACTCCGCTGGGTCCGGCTCGTAACCCACATACTTGGCGTTAATAAAATGACTCACGATAGAAAAGTCCGCGATCGATACCGAATCACCCACCAAAAATTCACTGGTGCGTTCTTCGCATACACTATCAAGATAAGCTAAGGCCTTTTTCATTGGACCGTTGAGGTTTTTCTCAACCATCTCTTCGTCAGATTCTTTTCCAAAAAGAGGCTTCATAAAGCGTTGAAAGAACAAAGCGCCACCACACACTTCGGCAAGCTTAGAATCTGCAAATTCTTCTAGCCAAAGCGCTTTCGCTTTAAGAACCGGATCAGTGGGAATCACTTTTACATCGCTGTATTTATCATCAAGATATTGAGAGATCACTGAAGAATCAGGAATACATACCTGATCATCTTGGAAGGTAGGAATCTTTTTAAGCGGGTGTTTTAGCTCATAGCCCTCTGGGAACATACCAGGTGCAGCGTTCACCATTTCGAATTCAACGCCTTTTAGCTCCATAGCTAAAACTACTTTACGCACAAAAGGTGATAAGTAAGCACCAAATATTTTATCCATTGTGTTTTCCTCTACTTGAACAGTAGTATCTTTAAAATTCTTTACTTGGGTTAATTAGATATTTCGCGCCAGTGGCCTGTTGGCTATAAGCGGAAACCACATCAGCTTGCAAAGCTTCGACTAGCGAGATCTCTTGTGTGTAGTGACTAGCAAAGGTGGTCGATAGCTCATCAGCGACACGAGTTCGCATTGCCATGGCAGTTTCTAAACCGACCTTTTCTAAAAATGGCGTGAGCAACCAAGCACTGATTCCCCAACTAAAACCAAAATTGCGATTAATAATGGTAGGCGAGGAGTCTAAGCCACCATAGATATAAACCTGTTTAAACACATTGGAACCGTAAGGTCCTCTAAGCTCTGCATTTTTAGATGCGGCAACCTCCATACAGCTTAGAATCTGGCTCGCAAGGTCACCACCACCCGTTGCATCAAAGGCAAGGTAAGCACCGGTTTCTTCAATTGCAGCCACTAAGTCTGCTTTAAAACTGGGATCGCTTGAATTACAAACGTACTTAGCGCCTTGGCTCTTTAACAAATCCACCTGCTCTTGTTTGCGCACAACATTAATCAAGTTGACGCCATCTTTTAAACAGACTCGGTTAAGCATCTGACCAAGATTGGAAGCCGCCGCGGTATGAATCAAGCCATTAAAACCTTCGCGCTTCATTGTTTCCACCATGCCAAGTGCAGTGAGTGGATTCACAAAACAAGAGGCGCCCTCTCTGGCACTGGTACCTTCGTTTAATTCAATACATTGCAATAAATTTACTTTTCTATATTGGCAATACAAAGCTCCGTCCATCACGGCAACCGTTTTACCCAGTAGTGCTTGAGCAGCATCGCTACTTCCCGCTCCGACAACAGTTCCCGCCCCCTCGTTACCCATGCGTAGGGCTTTACCAATTCTGGGCTTAACCATCTTATGAACTTCTGGCTTTAGTTTGGCTTTGTAAGTCGTGTTAGCACCTGTGCCAGTGGTCTCGCCTGTACTTACGTCCGCAGGAAAAATCAGCGTCGCTTGATCAGAAGGATTAATAGGCGTGGCCTCTATTCTTACTAAGACATCGTCAGGCCCAAGTTCTGGCATGGCGCTGGATTTTAAAATAAGTTCAAGCTCACCTTGATCATTGACTAAGGATCTAAGCTCTAGGCCTTCGGCAGGGATATCCATAAACACTCTCATATTGGCGTATTAAGAAAAAACTAATTCAGCATAAAGCACTCTATAGATGGCGTTTACTAAATGTGGCTTCGACAACTCAGCGGACAAAGCATTTACTCCAAACCCAAAGCGCTCTATTATTTGGAACGCCAGTATTCCACTAAATAAACCCTCTTTCAAGCAAGGGAGCAGAACGATGATCGAACTTTATACAGCCTCAACACCCAACGGATGGAAAGCCTCAGTCACCCTTGAAGAGCTAGGCCTTGAGTATGAAACCAAAGCCATCGATATTCTTAGCGGCACTCAAAAAGAACAGTGGTATACCAAGATCAATCCTAATGGCCGTATCCCTGCCATCATCGACCGAGACAATGACGACCTCGCAGTATTTGAATCAGGTGCGATCATGATTTACCTAGCCGAAAAAACTGGCAAGCTAATGCCTAGCGACGTTCATGGTCGCTCAAAGGTTATTCAATGGCTGATGTTTCAAATGGGAGGCGTTGGACCAATGATGGGACAGGCCAACGTTTTCTACCGTTACTTTCCGGAGAAAATCCAACCCGCCATCGACCGTTACCAAAACGAAAGCCGCCGCTTGTTCGAAGTACTCGACAAGCAGCTCGAAGACAACGAATACCTCGCCGGCGATTACAGCATTGCCGATATCGCTAACTGGTGCTGGGTGAGAACCTACGAATGGTCTGGAGTTTCTATAGATGGACTCAACAACCTACAACGCTGGAACAAAGCGATACGCTGCCGTGAAGCCGTTGATCGCGGCGTAAAAGTGCCAGTAGATACCACCAAACTGCAAGAAGACAAAGAGGCTGCGGACAACTTCGCTAAGAATGCTCGAACCATCGTAGGCGGCGCAAAAGAAGAATAAGCACAGCTAAGGAGAGCAAACGCAGCGAAAACAATTCGCACAGATGTACTAGGAAAAGGCTGAGCGCATCGTTTAGTATAAGCCAACAGCCTATTTTTTTAGAAAGGAAGGAATATGAGCAATCTTAGCGAGCAACTGTTGGAACTTCATTTACAGCATGAGCTACAACGCTTAAGTGATGAACAAATCGCAAAAAATCTTAAAGAAGAGATCGATGCTTTTTTTGAATTCAGCAATGAAATCAAGCTAAAGGAATTGATCAGCGAAAAAGCGCTAGGCGAACTACGCAGCCCTCATATCACACCTTCAGAAAAAATTTATGAAAGCCTTGGCAGAATTATTCTTGCCATTTACGGCCATAAGATTCACGAAAAAACATCCCCAGGCGATCTGATTCAAAAAGAACACCTTGAAAACTTTTTTGATCAAGAGCTAGGCTTCGACACCCTAAGACACGAAATCCTTGATGGTTTACTGAAAAGCTCAATGGCCCAAGACATCATCACCGACATGCTCTACTCCGGTATCTCTCGCTATGTTGAACAAAGCAATGAAATTGCAAAAAAGGTACCTGGTGCAAAAGCCATGATAAAAGTCGGCAAAGGTTTTGCTAAACGAGCGGCCCCTGCCCTAGAAGACCAAGTAGAGTTTCGAGTAAAGAAAACCATTCAATTGATTCTTCCTGAAGTCATTGCCCAAAGCGAAAAGATGATCAGTGGATCGATCAACGACGAAGCTATCTCTGAGTTCATGCTTAAAATGTGGGACAAGCTCGAAGGAGAGCCCATTGCTGGCGCAAGAGAGTATTTAACCGAAGAAGAAATCTCTTCTTACTACGAAGGTGTATCTGGAAAAATTCAGTCTCTGAGACAGGATCCAGAAAATACTCAAGCGATGGAAGACTACATTCACGTGCTTTACCAAGCAGGGCTTAAATCTTTCTACAAAGATTACGGCAATAAAAAGCTACGCGTATTGCTCGGTGATGTTGGCGTTGATGCCAGTCTTATCTCAGAACTGATTACTCCAATCAGCGGCGAAGTGATTGAGAACTTAAAAGCCAGCGGCTATTTGGAAGCGAGATTACGAGCTCGCTTAAGCAACTTCTACCAAGGTGAAGCTGCTCAAGCTTTATTAAAATAAGGCCTACGAACTGGCTGCTAAGTGCGTGGCAACACCCAATCAGGTCTGGCAAAGTGGCAAGTGTAGCCACCGGGGTTACGTTCTAAGTAATCCTGATGCTCTGGTTCCGCTTGCCAAAAATCACCAACAGGCTCTAACTCAGTCACGACCTTACCTGGCCACAAGCCAGACGCATCCACATCGGCGATGGTTTTAATCGCTACCTGCTTTTGCTCTTCGTCCACATAGTAAATCGCAGAACGATAAGACAAACCACGGTCATTACCTTGACGATCTTTGGTTGTTGGATCATGAATTTGAAAAAAGAATTCCAAAATACGTCGATAGCTCAATTGATCGGAATCAAAAATGATTTCTATGCCTTCGGCATGGGTACCATGATTTCGATAAGTCGCATTGGGCACATCCCCTCCCGTGTAACCCACACGAGTTGAAATCACTCCAGGCATCTTACGAATTAAATCCTGCATGCCCCAAAAACATCCACCTGCAAGTACCGCTTTTGTCTCAGCCATGACCGTATCTCCCATAACCCTATTTATAAAAACTATGCTTCCACCTGAGAAACTAGATCGCCGTAACCTTCAGCTTCCATATCTTCTAAAGCAACAAACCTTAAGGACGCTGAGTTAATGCAATAACGCATACCACCGCGATCACTAGGACCATCAGGAAAAACATGACCCAAGTGACTGTCTCCGTGCTCCGAACGAACTTCTGTACGACGCATACCATGGGAATCATCGTGTACTTCTTTCACATGCTCATTAACCAAGGGCTTAGTAAAACTCGGCCAACCGGAGCCGGAGTCATATTTATCTTGAGAGGCAAACAGGGGCTCACCCGAAACGATATCTACATAGATACCAGCTGCTTTATGGTTTAACAAAGCACCGGTGCCTGGACGTTCCGTGCCATTTTCTTGAGTAATCTGATATTGCTCTGGACTAAGAGCAGAGATTGCCGCTTGATCCTTTTTATATTGACTCATACCAATTCCTCCTCACAAATAAATGCGTGTATTTGATAACTCGTTAGGACTGTATGGACAGGAATTAATCAAAAGAGTTCAAAGCGCCATACTTAGAGCGTTATGCTTGGAGCGCTTTAGTCGATACCGCGAATCAAAAGATTCATCAAAAAGTCTCTTAGGGACTCCAACTCTTCCTGGTCCATGTTTTTCACAATCTTCTTAATGGCGGGTGGAATCGCTTTTTCAAGAGTGGTTTCAACAAAATCCACCACTTTCCTTGAGATCATACCCAATTTGATTAAAGACATGGGTTTAACTAGATTAAGTTCGATAGACTGATTGGCTACACCTACCAACAATGTGACTAGATCTTTTCGAACCGCTTCCACATCTCCGCTTTCTAGGTTTTCTAAGCAACGGTCTAAACACTCTTCTAGATCATCCTCCATTCTAAAGGCCATATAGATTTGGCCTTCGTGTTCAAGCTCCAAGTCTTTAAAGTATCCAACCAAAGGCAACAACTCTTTGTTGCTGAGCTTTTTAACCACTTTATCTACTAAAGTATTTACTGTTTTTCTGGAAAGCGAACCAACTTGTATAACTACCTTTTTCGCAAAGGGCTTCATGGTTACGTTTTCGACCATGTCATCGATAATAATCTCGAACATATTGTCGATTAGAATATTGGTCGATTTAACCGTGTCCCTTGCCAAGGAGCGCTTCTCCCCTGCTCTTAGCTTCTCAATGATATCATCACTAAGTCTTAGATATTCGTCAGTTAAGGGAAGTGATACATAAGTACTCATACGCTCTCTCTTTGGTAAAACTTATTTAATTTTTATTCTATTAGTTATTCTAATTTTAGCTCGTCGCTGCGTTTTTTCTCTTCCACAACAACAAGGCTGCGATGGCAGCTGATACGCCTTCGTAGAAGATACCACCATAGGTGTAGATAGTAACCTCCCCGCCTAAGACTAAAAAAGCGACAGTACGGGCAAGTGCCAGGCCACCGATGATACAAATCACCATGAGCAAACCAATATCATGATATTTCTCTTGTAGCATGCAGTACAAAAACATCACCCCCACACCGAATTCCAATCCACCATACATGGAGATCACTTCGATTCGGGTATCAGCCGTTAAATACTGGTAACCAATAAAGCCCGCCACTGTATCAGGCCAGAACAAGCAGAAAATTCCGTAGCCCATCCAAAACATGGCACAAGAACCTAAAAACCCTTTCTCCAACATATTCGCTTTCCTTTTAGTTTTTTAACTTGAATAGCATCAACAGTGGCGGCAACAGCAAAAAGTCTAGAACCAGAGCAGACATTAGTACAATACAAACCATAAGACCTAGATCCTGATTCGCTACAAACTGCGAGGCCATCATAATCGCAAAACCAGAGACCAATACTGTGGTCGTGGTTATCAAAGCTGGTCCAACCATAGCAAAGGTTTCACGAATCGCTTGCGCACTGTCTTTGCCTTCTTCTGCCAGAATTCGTCGGTACTTACTTAAAAAGTGCACGGTATCATCCACCACAATGCCAATGGTGACCGTTAGCACCATCATCATACCAAAGTGCAGCTCCCCCTTGTGTAACCACCAAATGCCAAAACCAACAGCGGCTGGCAGCAGATTGGGAATCAAACTAATCAAACCGTAGGTGAAAGATCGAAACACAAATACCAATACAACAGAAATAATAAATAAAGAAACTAAAGCCCCTTGAATACTTGAGCTAAGAGCCGAGACTCCCAGGTCGGTCCAAATATTGGTATAGCTTGTACCCTCGAACCGCATGTACTCGGGCATATTCTCTGTCTGCCAAGTAGCGATACGATCTCGTATATCGTTAATACCATGACTGTCAGAACTTCCAAAGGTCACGGTAAAGCGAGTGGACTGTTTATCTAAAGCGATGGTGTTATTGAGATCCATTCCTTGTGGCAATGAAAGTTCGTACAACAGAACATATTGCGCCGCTAACTCAGGGTCTTCAGGTAAAGCATAGTATTCGCCTTGATCACCGTGCATATTTTGATTGAGACGTTTAAGTACATCACTAAAACTATAAACATTGATCACTTCTTCTTGTGATCTTAAGTATTCGGCAAACTTATCAAGGGTATCTAAATATTCGTAGTCGGTGATACTGCCACCGGGCTTAGCAAAAAACTGAAACTGAATATTGAAGATACCACCTAGGTGATCATCTACCTTGTCATTGTCGATGCGAATCCGGTGAGGCATATCAATCGCTTCAGCCATACGATCATTAATAACGTTCTTGGTGCCGAGGTAGGACAGCAACAAGGCAGAAGCTAGCACCCCCACTAATAAAAACCTCGAATACTTTAAGACCCAATCAGCAACAGGTGCCATTAGGTTTGTCAGTACGCTTTTGGATTGTTTACGACTGAAAGGTAGAGCCGACACCAACGCGGGAAAGGCCGCATAGGACAAAATAAAAGCGATCACTACCCCACCGGCTGAGACATTTCCGATACTGCGAATCGGTGGCAGATCACTCAGGTTCATACTTAAGAAACCAACCGCAGTGGTAAAACTGGTTAAGAACACCGGCTGTAAGTTAATAGCCAAACAATGAGCTAGGGCTTGTTCTTTTTCCACACCATTTCGGTATTCATTTAGGAAGGCGATAAACAAATGAACACAGTGAGCAATTGCGACCGTGATGATAATACTGCCCGAGAACATACTTAAACTAGTAAAGGCAATATTCAACCAAGAGCCCAGGCCCATACCCGCCATCGCACTCAGCGCCGATATAAACACGATAATTCCCATAGCCGTAAAAGATCGCAACATCACCGCTAACAAGACAAACATAGCCACATACATGACGCTGACCACCTTACTGGTATCGGTCAACGCTAGTTTCATCGTTACAAAATTGTTTACCAAGGTACCCGAAGGGTAAATATCAGCATTAGGGAACCGCTCTTCCAATTCAGCCGTAAGCTTGTAAACCGCCTCACCTACCACATCAACAGACGCAGCATCTCCTTCTTCAATAGCGAACTCAATCACTACTGCTGCATAGTTGCCATCTGATGACAGCAAACGATCTAGTACCACCATCTCATTTAAAAGAATATCGCTCGTTCGTTGAAGATCTTCATCGCTTAAGCTATCAATGTCTTCAAAAAGGCTTTCTACATAGAGGTCGTCACCTTCGCTCCAACTATGCTGATGGGTAATGATGGATTCAACTCGCACAGAAAAAGGTAATTGAAAACTAGCATCACTCAAGGCCTTAAGCGCTTTGATCTGCTCCCGGTCAAAAACATAGTTCTCAACTTGTCCTTCCAACTCCTTGGAGGGCGCTAATAAGATCACTGCGTTATTGGTTCGACCAAAATTGGTCTCAATCATGGTCAGCTCGTCCATGCCTTTAAAATCATCGTCCATAAAGGCTCTTGGACTGCCGTCGATCACCAAAGTCGATAATCCCCAGGCGCAAACCAACATCATTAGGATACTGCTGACACATAAAAGCCAACGGAATCGAAAAATAAAATCGACGATTTTTTGTTCCATAGCTTTAGTTAGAAAATATTAATGACTAGGAGAGTTCATACTGGTCAAGACAAAGACCAGGAACTAATCGCTTACGGGCATAAGCTTCAAGGGCCTCAGGAGATTCGTCACGCTCACTGGGTAGTGTTAGCAGGGAGAAAACACAACGAGCCCAATATTCAGTCAACTCAGCAAGGTCGCCTTCGAGTTGTGGATACTCTACGAACACATCCCTAAGACAGAGATAACCAAAATCGCTGGGCGAATAGTTTTCAAAATCAACGTAAGAAAAGAATTCTCGGTTGTTAAATACAATTTCTTTCAACAAGGGATGCTTAGGCAAATAATCATAGACAAAAAGTAAGCCTCTTAAAAACTTGTCCTCCAAACTATCGGCCTTGGCTAACTCAGCATTACTGGCCTCGGACAAGCGAACACCTTCTCTTAAAAAAGTATCGTTAAGTAGCTCTTTTTTATTGGCATAGTGGTTATAAACTGTCTGGCGAGAAATGCCTGAACGCTCCACCACCTCTTTTACCCTAAGTCCATTGATACCTTTATCAGCGGCTACCTCTACACAGGCATCCATCAGGCGGTTGCGAGTTTGGTCAATTCGTTCGGAGTATTCTGCTGCTAGGTTGCTCATCTCTAATCCATACTTTCTGAAGATAAAGTCTGAAGATTATATAGTTTTACATTTTTTAAATTTTTGTACAATTTTTAATTTAAGTCTTTGTTTTTACTGGTCTTTACTATTGTGTTACACAAAGTTTTGCAGGGCATTAGCTTACAGTGTAAGCTAATGCTCGAAACAAGAGTCAAAATACTATGGCCGCCAAACCTAAACCTGAAACCAAAGAGCTGATATTAAGCACCACACTAGACCTGTATCTCGAGTCCGGAATCGAAGGTTTATCCATGCGCAAGGTCGCCAAGCAAGCAGGCCTAAGTGCAATGAGCCCCTACCGACACTTTAAAAATAAGGAAGACTTGTTGAATCATGTGGTACTGGAAGGTTTTCAATGCTTCCAAGGTTTCTTTACTCAAGCACAAGATATCCAGGATCCAGCCGAAAGTCTTAGGCGTTGCGCAGAACTGTATCTAGAGTTTGCTTTGGAACACCCAAAATTTTATGAAGTGCTATTTATGTCCGTGGTTCAGCTTACTGAGCCCAGTTTGCAAAATGGCAACACAGAAAAAATGAACACTTCCCTCCAGTTCTTAGAACAGCGAGTAAAAAACGCTCAAGACTCGGGCCAACTGGATGAAGGCCAGCCTAGAGATTTGGCACTGCACCTTTGGTCCCATTGCCACGGTTTAATCTCCTTGCACCTTATTGGACGCATGAAACCTAATTCAGATTTTCTCGCCTTTTATCAACGATCAATTAATAGACTGTTTCAAGGGCTTGGACTTAGAGCTTAAGCCTCAAAACTTAAAATCAACGCTAGCGGATAGAGTTATGAACAATCTCGAAATCACTCAAAGATACGGTAAGTCACTATCACCCAACGGCAGCACTCCCAATGATCAGCCAGATTGGGTCAATGAAGTTGACCACCCCTACCTACACGGCGTATTCGCTCCAACTACTCTTGAGACAGAAAGTGGCGAGCTTGAGGTAGAAGGCGAAATTCCTAAAGATCTTTTCGGTAGCTATTTTAGAAACGGTACCAATCCCCGCTTTAAACCCTTAAATCGTTACCACTGGTTCGACGGTGACGGTATGGTTTACGGCATTCATTTCGAAAACGGCAAAGCCAGTTACCGAAACCGTTGGATTCGCACCGAAGGCTTTAAAATGGAAGAAGAAAAACAAAACGCCATTTGGCCAGGTGTATTAGGCCCTTTTAATTTTGAACTACCACTTGCCCCTATCAAGGACACAGCTAACACCGACCTTATATTTTATAACAAACAACTGTGCGGACTTTGGTATGAATCAGGTAAAGCTTACACCTTAGATCCAAGATCTTTAGAAACCACAGGCTTCGAGAACTTTAATAACGAACTGAAGATGCCTTTGTCAGCTCATTCCAAAATCGACCCCAATACCGGTGACTTGATTGTGTTCTCCTATGGAGATCGCCCTCCTTATATGAAATACGGCGTGGTATCTGCTGAAGGCAAAGTACACAGCTGCGATATCGATTTACCCGGGCCACGAAGACCACACGATGTGGGCGTATCTGCAAACTACTCCATATTGCATGACTTCCCACTGTTCTTTGATCCTGAACACTTTAAACGCACAGGAAAACGCGTGCCTTTATTTCATCCAGATGTACCGACGCGCTTTGGTGTACTACCCCGTTGGGGAACCAACAGTGATGTGCAATGGTTTGAATGTAAACCCTGCTACATGCTGCATACTGTCAACTGCTATGAGGAAGGTGACTGGGTGGTACAAATAGGCTGTCGAACCGACGACCCTTCTTTAAAGCTCAATCCAGAAGATGGCGATATCGCCGCCATGCTCGCCGGCATTAAGCTTCAAGCCAACCTTTATGAGTGGCGCTTTAACCTGAAAACCGGTGTAGTGATCGAAGGTCATATAGACCATTACAATGCTGAGTTTCCTAGCATCAACCGTAACTTTATGGGACGTAAAAACCGCTACACCTATTTGCAAGATATCCCCTACGAAATACCCGCTACCTTCGAAGGCATTATTAAATTTGACCTAGACAACAACAGCTACGAAAAGTGGGACTATGGCCAAGGTGTCTATGGTAGCGAAACACCTTTCGCACCTAGATACGCGCCAGAGAGTGATAATCTCGCCGAAGACGATGGCTACCTAGTAAGCTTTATCACCGACACCAAAGATTGGATTTCATATTGCGTGATACTCGACGCCCAAAATATTGAGCCAGGGCCAATCGCGAGAATAAAACTGCCCCACCGACTGCCGGCAGGTTTTCATACCCTGTGGGTTCCCGGCGAAGATATGGCCTAATCTTTTATTAAGAGTACTGACATGAAAGAAAATATTTACATTCTCGGTGGCGAACAAAGCGACTTTGCAATTAACTGGTCTCGCCAACAAAAAAATATCGACACCTTAATTCAAGAAACGGTTTATCAAGCAGCTGATCAACTCAAGCTTGACTTAAATGAAGTTGAAAGCGTGCATATCGGCAACTTCATTGCTGAACTATCTTGCGGCCAAGGTTTACTTGGCGGCGTCGCTGCAGAAGCTGTTCCAGAGTTCAAGAACCTCCCTATCGGGCGTCATGAAGCAGCCTGCGCTTCAGGCAGCATTGCCGCCATGTCCGCAATTAAGGACCTGCTATCTGGCCAACAAAACTTAAGCTGCGTGATTGGCGTGGAATACATGCGTAACGTAAGCGGAGACGTCGCAGCTAAGCAACTAGGTAGTGCCGCCTGGCAAGGGCAAGAAGCGCAAGACATTCCCTACGTTTGGCCCCATATGTTCAACCTGCTTAGTCAAGAGTATGAAAAACGCTATGGACTAAATTACGAGCATATTGCAGCCATCGCAAAGAACAATTTTGAGAATGGAAAGCTTAACCCCAATGCTCAGACGCGTAATTGGGATTTCAACGAAGCAAGTTTTTGTTTAGATGACGAACACAACCCTATCGTCGACGGACTCGTTCGCCGTAATGATTGCGGACAGGTCACTGATGGTGCCGCCGTATTGTTTCTAGCCAATGAAAGCTATGCAAAACAATATGCCAAGAAAAGAAACCTATCTTTAGACACCATCCCCAAAATAAAAGCAGGCAACATTGTTTGCTCAGGTATCTCCTACGCCAACAAAATAGCAGACAGCAAAGATCAGCCCTTGGTGTTCCCACATGTAAAAGCAGCCATCGATAAAAGCTTTCAACAAGCCAATATGCAACTGGCGGATATTGACCTGATAGAAACCCACGATTGTTTTGCGATTACTGAATACATGGCGATCGATCACTTTGGCATTACCGCGCCAGGGGAATCTTGGAAAGCGGTCGAGAACGAAAGTATTAAAATTGGTGGTTCACTCCCGATCAATCCAAGTGGTGGTCTTATCGGCCTTGGACACCCAGTGGGAGCAACAGGAGCTCGCATGCTTTTAGATGCCTGGAAGCAATGCACACACAGAGCAGGCGCCTATCAGGTGGAGAACACAAAAAATGTCGCCACCCTAAATATCGGCGGAAGTGCGACGACTGTAGGATCTTTTATTGTAGGGCTATAGTTGAGCCCCTTTTCTGCTTAATTTTTGATCAGCTATCGACATTGACGTCCTCGACTTTAATTAATTTCGGGATTTGGGATCTATTACCTGAAGCTCATTCACTTATTCCCTAGAATTTGCTCTAATCGTTGCACGCGCTGGCGCTTAATACATCAGGAAAATCTGAGGCAGGCCAGCAGAAATGCTAAAATAAAAGCAGGATTGTCGGCACTAAATACACACAAGGCCCACGAACAAGCTTAAGAAAAAGTTGCTGGACTCCACTTTGAAACTCTCCACTCTCAATCGATCTCAGGGCCATGCTATAAAAAGCCTAGCGCTGACCCTTATTCTCTCTATTGGACTTTGGCATTCACCCTTAGAAAACCAATTCATAGCTCTTAAAAACCTGAGTAGCTCTGTGAATGGTTTCAAACAGGCATTTTTCTCTCCAAAGAAGCCTAGCCGCCAGGTCATTGTTGTGGGTATCGATGATGCCGCACTCAAAGAGTTTGGTCGCTGGCCTTGGGATAGAGCTCTGCAAGGAAAACTATTAGGCAAGCTAGGTGACGCTGGCTTGGTGGCGCTTGATATACTTTACATCGAAGAAAGTCCCGGCGACGCAATGCTCGCCGAGCATGTAGCGGCACTTCCACGAGTAGTTGGCTCGCTGGCCTCTTTACCAAACTCATCCCATGCCTCAAAAGACATGCTCGCCGCCATGAGACCCTACATGATCACCGATATTCGGCACAAAGAATCTAGCTCAGAAGATGAACGTTATTTGCTCATGCCAGAGCTACATCAACTTAGCCAAGTCCCAAGCCAATTACTACCTCATTTAGAAAGATCAGGACTGGTTCATATCAATCACACAGGAACCAGCAAACAGCTCAACTATATGCCCGGCATGATCGATGACCAGCAAGGCTTAGTGGTTCCCTCACTGGGTTTACAGATTTTACAAACTTGGTTTGACAGCAAATTTACAATTGAAAGCGGTTTAACCAATCGGATTTATTTCAGCGCAAGCAGCCCGCAATTCGTGCTCAGGGACTATTCAGGGATTCCTCTCAATTACTATCAATCCCCTTTTCCAATGGTCTCTGCAGAAGCCCTGCTCAATGATGAGATTGATCCTGGGTTATTTAAAGAGAAAATAGTTGTAGTTGGTTTCACCGCCACCGGTTTGCACGACACCTTTGTCACACCTTTAGGACCTATGAAAGGCGTAGAGCTTCACACCACACTGGTTTCTAATTTTTTAAATGATGAAATCATTAAACAATCTCCCGGCCTATTTAATCTACTCTATTTATTACTAGCGATCGCTGCGTGGTCAATCACCTTGCTTCGACCCCACTCCTATACTGACCGCTTTGCTCTTATGTCGGCAGGCATTGCTTTAATCTTTAGTTTAGATTTTGCATTCTTTGTACTTTTTGACTTATGGATTAATAGCTTTGGCCTTTTCCTTGCATTTTTTATTTTGGCCTCCTGTAATGAAATCCTTTGGAGCATCGATCAAGAATATTCTTCAGGCCACTTAAAAAGAGCCTTCCAGACCTATTTGTCTGAAGAGCTACTTCAAATGATTCGCCAAAACCCAGAGCAAATTAGCTTGGGAGGGCAACTTCAAGAAGCAAGCTTTTTATTCTCAGATATCCGTAACTTTTCTCGCCTATCCGAAGACCTAAACGCAGAAGAGTTGGTTACCACTCTCAACCAGTACTTCACACCCATGACCAAAAGTGTGCTCGAACACAACGGTATGCTCGACAAGTATATTGGCGATTCGATCATGGCTATTTTCAACGCACCTGTACCAATACCTGACCATCCGCTTGAAGCCTGTTTGTGTGCGCTAGACATGAGTGAAAAAACCAAACGCCTCAACGTTGAGCAAAAAGCTAAGGGCTTTCCTGAACTTGAAATAGGCATAGGCATCAATACTGGTGAAGCCATCATAGGCAACATGGGGTCAGACGTGCGCTTTAGCTACACCGCTATGGGAGACGCTGTAAATATCGCTTCTCGCCTAGAAGGGATTACCAAAATCTATAAATGCGAAATATTGGTAGGCGAGCAAACTTGGGATCAAGTGCGAGCACATTTATCCACCCGCTACATTGATACGGTTATTCTTAAAGGAAAAGAAGAAGCATCGCCCATTTTTCAGATAATGGCTAAAACCGATCAGAATAGAAAAATGTGCCAGGACTTTAACGAAGCACGCAGCCTTTATTCGAGAGCTAAATTTAAAGAAGCCAGAAAAGCTTTTTTAGCCTGCGAAGAAAAATGGAGCGACCCAAGCTCATTGGTATTTGCCGAACGTGCGCTACACTATATTGAAAATGGCACACCTGAAAATTGGAAAGACACCTATAAGTTATCAGAAAAGTAAACTAACACCTGTTACATATCATCGAAGGCGTAGCTTAGACCACATAGCTGTTCGGATGCACTCCACAAAGCTCTAGCATCTTTTACCTTCAAGGCATTACTGTTGGCTCTCACTTGTATAGGATGACCCGATAGTTCCATAAAACCCCTTGGACCAAAATACTCACCACCATTTAGACCTTCTTCAACTGCGGCCCTAATCTGAGGAAGCGCTCCTTTTTCAGAGCTCTGCACCACCTTTCTAAGCAATGGGCTCATCAGTTTCATTGCTGTTGCATCTTCAATGTAACGACCTAAATTGGTTTGAGATGCCCCAGGGTGAGCCGCGACAGAAATACAGTTCATACCAGCGCGGTTAAACTGCCTTTGTAGTTCAAAAGCAAACAGAAGATTTGCCAACTTAGAACGGCTGTAGGCCTTCATCGGGGAATAAGAACCGCGCTTTTCAAACAACAAGTTGCTGAAACTCATTTTTCCTATTTTATGGCCCGTACTACTGACTGTAACCACCCTACCTGCTTCGCTTTTGTTCAACAAAGGTAACAATCTGCCCGTCAACGCAAAATGACCTAAATGATTGGTGCCCATCTGGCTCTCAAAACCATCCTTAGTCAAAGCATAGGGAGTATTCATAATCCCCGCATTATTGATGAGGATATCGAGGCGATCATATTCCTTAGCAAAAGCTTCAGCGAAATCCGCTATTGAAGACAGGTCCTGAAGATCCAAGGCTAAAAACTTAAGCTTCGCGTTTTTATTGGAAGATAAAATATCGCCCATCGCCTCGTCAGCATTGGCTTTAGAGCGACAAGCTAATACTACCTCAGCTCCTTGTGAAGAAAGCGCCTTTGCAGTATCTAAACCTAAGCCGCTGTTTGCGCCGGTAATAACCACGATGCGACCTTCTAGCTTTGGTACATCCTGTAAGGTCCATTTGGGTGCAGAACTGGCCATAACTATCTCTCTATAATTTTAAAAAGGCAGATAATAAAAGCTTTGATGTAAAAAAAAAGACTTTTATAAGAAAGCTTAATCAAGCAGCGATAAATAGGTATTGACGCAATACCCACACCCAACTGCTTAGGCGCATTTAGTATTTTGCTTAGCGATATCCTGCGATGACACCCAATGAGCATGAAAACCATAAGGTACTCTAGGCAAGTTTAATTTAGCCACTGGTCCTTCTGTAAAGCGTTGCGCATCAACTATCCAGCATTGGCTTTGATCGTTCTCCTCATCGTGAACAAAACCAATGTAATAACCATCATCCTCGGACTGCGCCGCAACCTTCGGTGCGAAAACAAACTCTCCGGTAAAACACTGGCCGCCTAGTTTTAGTATTTCTTCGCTGTTGGTTTCCCTGTCTAATTTAACAACAGCATCAAACAAAGGCTTGTCGGTATCTAGGCAAAAACGTGAACCATAAGCAAAACGATTTTTTACACCCACGTAGCTCTCATTAATGCGCGTGAATTCCATGGCCGTTTTGCTGATAGATGATTCACTAACCTCGCCTGTATTCAAGTTAAAGCGATATTGGTATGGTTTACCTTTTTCTTCCCAGCTATCTTCGCTGGATTTTTCCTCCAAAGAAATACCAGCCCTTTCTGCCCGACAAGCTTCAAGCACAAGTTCATCCCCCTCCTCCCAAGCGTTGAGAATATGAAAAATATAACCGAGCTCTACATCAAACCATTGAATTTGATCTCCTTCTGCGAATCTAGCAATCACTCCCATTCGACAGCCATTGCTAGGCTCCCAAGCAAAGGGTTCTTGTCCACTCATCGCTCGCTCGATATCGAAGGTAATCGGCATATCCATAATAATGCTGTAGTTAGGTGTAATAGCGAGATCATGTATCATCACCGGCTTTCCTTTAAGCTTAATGCCGGTCTTGTGGATCACTTTTCCATTTTTATCATGGACGCCATAAGTCACTTGGTGCTTACCTATCGGGTTATAACAAAAGTTAATCATTTCTCCGGTCTGGGAGCAGACCTTCGGGTGGGCCGACACAGGGTTGTTCCATTCACCGTCAAAAGTTTCTTCACCGGTGGTAGTTAAATCCGGAAGGGAAAGCTCATGTGGGCTACCCGCTTCCCAGGTCGCCAGTAGGCGATCCGCATGCCAAACCAAAGCGGTATTTGCTAGGTTTTTAGCGGGCATTCCATATTTGTTATCGAAGTCAGGCAAGGAGCGAAAACCTTTCCATAACGCCTGCCCCTCTTCTTTCTCAATCTGAAACCCTCGTGTTTCGATCCAGCGATTGCGATAACGCGCTTGCCCAGCTCCAAACTCAAGCTGATGAATCATGCCATCCCCGTCAAACCAGTGGTAAAGCGCATCATCAAGAGGGTCAAACTGGTTATTGGGGCCATTTCGTAAAAAAACGCCACTTAAATCACCGGGGATTTGTCCTTCAACCTCTAGGTTATCGAGCACTTGCTCCTGCTCTAGTGGCCTGAAGTTTCCTTGTAAATAGGGGTTTTGGCTGCTCATGCTTCCCTCATATCGCGAATAAATTTAACGATAGTTAAATTAAAAGTTCAGAGCCACTAAGTCAAGCCAATCACCACCCCAAGGCTTGCATTTAGACCAAAAATGATGAATATTTAACAACCGTTAAGCAAATAATGAATACAATCAAAGCGGAAATCGCTAGAAGCGCCCAAACTCGCCCACAAAGGGAGCCGCATATGCCTCAACTAACACATAACCTTTTTTATGGCTCAGGCTCTGGTGAGTACTACCTTGATATCACCAAAGGTGAATGGCCAAAAGACATAAATGGCGCCGCCTACATAATCGCTCCCGACAAAAAAGAACCCGGTGGCCATTGGCTTGGCCACCATGGCGAGATCTACAAAATCGGCTGCCAAACCAAAAACGGCAAACTTCCGGTATTAGTTAAAAGAGTGAACACCCCTCTCAATCGCCTTCGAGAAAAGCTACCAAAGCTCTTCGGCAACATGAGCGCATTAGAGTTCTCCCCTTTTGGAATTTCCAATTTAGCGAACACCAATCTTCAAGTATTGGATGGGCGTATGTTTGTAGGTTACGACCTTGGGCGGCCAATTGAAGTCGACGGCAACACTTTGGAGTTTATCAGCCCCGTTGGCAGTAACGACGAATGGATTCAGGGCGTCCCTGCTCCACTAGAGCCACAAATATCTGTCGCCGCACACCCTGCTGCGGATTACGAAAATAAAGAACTTTATTTTGTGAACTACAAGCTGATTCCCGACAACAATGGCATCAAAGAAACCACCATCAGTCACTGGGACTTGGAAGGAAAAGTAAGACGCTGGCCCATTGCCGACATGAAAGTATTCGATACGATTCACGATATCAAAGCGACTCGTAATTATTTAGTCTTTAGTGACTTACCATTTATTGTGGAACCAATGACGGTTTATGGCAAACCCCGAAAACATGCTAATCAAGAAATTGGCCAGCTATGGATCATAGCTAAAGACCAACTCAAAAACACAAAACCCGGCGAAGAAATTCATGCCCAATATGTGAAACTGGATTTACCGGCCGGACATATCAAAGTCGATATCAATGACGACGACGATATCATCACACTCTATCTACAACATATTCCCGCCACAGATTTAGGGCTAGTAATCAGCCCCTTCGAAAAGAATGTTCAAGGTGAGCGCTTTTCTGCAGAGCTAGAAGGTTTTGTATCCATGGGACCCCAGCCCAATGCTACCGGCAAATACAGGATCAACGCCAAGACTGGCGAAATTCTCGAGAGCAAAGTACTTTGGGATAAAAACAAACATTGGACCTCTGTGCTTTGGACCGACAATATTTATTCGAAAGAAAGCCGTGAACAGTCCAAACATCTATGGATGTGCTGTATGGGTTATGAGCCTGATCTAACCTTAGAGAGCGCCAAAAACCTATATAGCAGTGCCAGCAACGCTTTTGTAGGGTTTAATGAATTGCCTGAGGAGGCTATCGCCCCCAGTATTTTCCATATTGACTTAGACACCATGGAGTATGACGACGAGTACTTTTTTGAAACAGGTACCTTCGCCCACCCGCCCACTTTCATACCAAGAAAAAACCCTAAAAGTGAAGATGATGGCTATGTCTTAGTATTTTTAAACAAAGACCACCCTAAAGAAATACAACTCTTTGACGCTACCAATTTAGCACAAGGACCCGTCGCGGTTGCTTCAGGAAATGGTTTTAACCCGCCCGTCACTTTACATTCAACTTGGTCCAATAGCATCAACAGACAGTCAACTTACAAAGTGAACTGGGTAAGAGACATAATCGGCGCAGGCATCGGTATGCCAAAAACCGCTTTGCATTTATTCCGTTACGGAAAAAATATGAATAAACGTTTTGAAGTTCGCTAAGCTTAGGAATCCGTCTCGGAATCAGCACCTTCTGCTAGCTTAGCTCCAACCACCCAAGGACGACGTTGAATAAAGTCGATATCTGAATCTTGATAATCTGCATTGGAAATATACCTCCGCAGCTTTTTAGAGGAATAAAATGCAACATCGTCCATAATCAAGTTCACAAGAAAGGCTGGCACATAACCACCTGGATCTATAAAGACCTCAGATATTACTTCTACTTCCTTACTGTCGGGAATAACGTTTAGCTGAAAGTAACCAAAAGTTTCGGGCGATATAATATAGCCCTTGCGGGGCTCTGGTGGAGTTGGAGACTGTTCCAACTTAACGTAGATCGACAAATCTTCTTTTTGGGTAAAAGTGTAGATGCCTTTCACATGGCGGTCTTTCACCGGCCAAGGCAAACTGGTACTTAAATACAATTCGTAGGTTTGAGCTTGCTCCAAGGGGCTAACCTTGGCCTCTTTCACCATATGACCCCACTTCGGATAAGCCTGCCCATCGAGCATCATTGCGACAAATGAGCGTATATCCTCCACTTCCATGCGATTCACCGATCGAAAGGTTTTATGTTGTGAGTCTTCGGAGTGAGCCCGATAAACCTGAATATTTTGTTTGTCCTTAACTTTAGACCACTTACGCTCGCTCACCTCTTCTGCGAGAGTATGAAATGAGATCAAGCTCAGAGCGAGTAGGACACTTACCCAAATTCCATTTAATCCTGGCCATGTATTCATTCAAGTTATCCTTAATTTTACTGAGCAAATATCCGAAAAACCGAAAATTAACAGCTTTAAGCCCCCTTTGCCTACTCCTTTTGATAATAAATATCGCCCTAAACAATAATCTTATTGACAATGATTCGCATTTAGGTTTAATATCAGCACTCATTTTGACAGAAAGTAGATCAAGACCATGTACGTTTGCGTTTGTAACGGTATTACCGAGAAACAAGTTAAAAAAGCTATTAGAAATGGCGCTGAGTCTGTTCAAGATTTAGCCGAGTCATTGGGGCTGGCGACTGGCTGCGGTAGCTGCTCAAGCTTCGCAAACGAATTGATTGAACGTAACTTGATCGTTGATCAACCCGTCACACTTCTTCTTGACGCTACTCCTAGATCCAGCCACTTACAAGCCTAAATCGTTTCCATTCTCAACAACTTCCTTTAGCTTCTAGCGTAAAGCAGTTACATTCTCATTTAGCCTATAAATACAGTTTTATTTAGCTGTTTGCTTGACCACCCACCTCGCCTTGGGCAGTCTTGCATTTATCCATTTCGTTTACAAAAAAAGAGAGAACAACATGAAAGGCGACGCCAAAGTCATCGAATTTTTAAACAAAGCTTTAGCCAACGAGTTAGTAGCCATTAATCAGTATTTTTTGCATGCCAAAATGTACAAGGACTGGGGCTTGAGCGAATTGGCTGATCACGAATATCACGAATCAATCGATGAAATGAAGCACGCAGATGCGCTGACTGAACGCATCTTATTTTTAGAAGGATTACCTAACCTACAAAGCCTAGGAAAGCTTTTGATAGGGGAAAACACCCAAGAAATGCTGGAGTGTGACCTAAAATTAGAGCACGCGGCTATCCCGCTGCTACGAGAAGCCATCGCTCATTGCGAGTCCGTAAAGGACTTCGTTAGTCGTGACTTACTGAGCGATATTCTCGAGTCCGAAGAAGAACACGTCGACTGGCTAGAAACTCAACTAGGCCTCATTGAGAAAGTCGGTATTCAAAACTTCCTGCAATCTCAAATGGGCTCTGAAGAGTCTTCTTAAGCCTGCCCGCTTCTCATGTTTGGGTCGGTGTTTGAGCTCTTGCTCGCTCCGGCCCAAAAGGCTTAAACCAGAAAATCAAAATCGGCATCACAAAGAAGTCTGCTAACAAAGCAAATACCACGGTCATCGAGAGCAAAATCGCAAACCAAAATTGCGTATCCAAAGATGACATCATCAGCGCAGACCAACCAATCACCATCGCAAGTGTCGTGATCACCAATGCCCTTCCCACTTCATTAATAGCTGCCTTAAAGGCTTCGCGGTAATTACCCAAACGTTCAAACTCAATTTTAAAGCGGGTCATCATATGAATGGTATCGTCTACGGCTAAACCAATAGCAACGGTTGCAATCAATAGTTTTGAATAATCCAGATGGATACCCATCCAACCCATAAAGCCAACCACTAAAATAATAGGCCCAACGTTTGGAATCATACTGATCAAGCCCATCTTTAATGAACCATAAATAAGAGATATCAATAAGGTAATCACCACCAAAGCCAAAGAAAGGCCCGTCAACTGACTGGAGCTAATATAACTAGTAAGGGTTAGCCAAAGCGCGCTGATACCGGTATTAGACTTTACCGAGTGTTCAAGTGGATTCGATTCTAAATAGGCCTGCATTTCATTTTCAAAATCTTCGATATAACTCGAATCTTGAATTTGTAAACGAATATTGATCGTGGCCATCTGATAGTCATTGGTCACGTAATCAAATAGATCTTCGCCACCGGAAAATTCATAGACCAATAGATATTGTGATATCAGCTCTTTGGATTCAGGAATTCGATAATACTCAGGATCACCATCATGAAAACTTTGATTGATATCTTTAATCAAATCGACAATCGAAGTCGTTTTTCTCACCAAGGGAAAATGTGTTTCCACCTCTTTTTGAACGCGCTCTAGCTCCTTCAAAAACTCTGGATTTTTGATTCCACCTTCGCTTTCACTGTCAAAAAGATACACAAAGGAGTTCATACCACCCATAGTGTTATCAATATGTGCGGTGTGCTGACGTATCTCTAGCTTGTTAGAGAAATCACTTAAAAAGTTTGAGTCCACTTTCAATATCGATATCCCGCAGGCGGAAAGTACTAGCAAAACAGCGAATACCAGCATATTTTTCTTTTCATGCCTTAGCGTAAAGTCAGCGGTCTTAGCTAACACTACAGTTAACGCTCTTTCGCCCAACCCCGGTTCAGGTGTCTTTCTAGGTTTAGAAAAAGATAAGAAGAATGACAGCAAAGTCATTGATAAAAAGAAGGCAATCATTACACCCAGTGACAAATAAAACGCAGAGTGAGCGATACTCACAATGGGCGCTACCGACATAGACAAAAAGCCTGCTGCCGTAGTCAAACTACTCAACAGACACGGCACACCGACTAATCGAAAGGTATTTTTTAACACCTCGCCCACCGGTAAACCTTCGCTTTGCCCTTGATAGAACTCAGATAAAATATGCACCGAGTGAGCCACTCCGATTGCGGTTAACAAAACTGGCGCCAAACCAAAAGTCATATCCTGATTCCAGCCCATAATCACTAGAAAGGCCACACACATAAGGATCGATAGAAACACAACCACTACTGGTCCTAGTATCCCCAACACACGCCAGTGAAAACAAAAACCCAATACAATAGCGATCAAGAATAAAGAGATGAGCGCGAGCAACATACCCTCCTCTTCCACCAGTTTGTTGTAGGCTGAGTTGAGAGGCACATCGCCTGAGATATAAAATTTAATATCCGAGCTTTCCTGCTCAGCCAGTATCGCTCGCAAAGCATCATCTGAGACTTGCGGGTATAAATTATTGAGCGAGATACCCTGCTCTGGATCTAACATGATCTCTTCAACCGCATCGGTACTCGAGCGACTCATTTCAATCATAATCGCCGCCAAGGTTTGATCGGTATTGAGCAAGCTATTGTCATAGATATCTTTGCCAGAAAAAGCTTGGGAAAATTCAAGTAGCAGTTCCTGGCTAAGCTCTTCTTCCTCAATTTTACGGATCACCAAATCACCAGAATCACCTTCCATAAGCTCGGCATTGGACAGGCTTCTTACTTTGCTAACAAAAGGTAAGTCGTTTTCAAAACGCTCGACTAGGGTCATCACCTGTTTCATCACTTCGAGGTTGAACACACCATGTTCGTAAGCGGTCGCGTCATACATCAAATAAACAATCTCATCCGAGCCAAAGTTTTTGCGGTAGGTGTTATAGGCAATATAGGCGGGATCTTCTGAATCAAAAAAAGCCTCAAAGCTATTGTCAATGCGAACTTGTTGGGCAAGATACACACTACCCGCCAAAATCATTATGGATACGGTAAAAACTAACCATTTAAAACGATAGGAAAAATCGGCGAGCTTGGCAAAGCCCTCGTTGCCCCTTTGAATAAGACCAGGTTTGGTGTCGTTAGTGAGTGAGCTCATGGTAACTCCAGCAAATACAGCAAAAATTATGCCGCCTAATATACAAAAGCTGCTTGGTAGTGCCTAGTCTTGACCTTAAAAAGCAGGCAAAAAAAAAGCCCTCTTGCCCAGAGGCAAGAAGGCTCTTTTACATCGCTGTTTGATTTAGTCTAAATGCTTAAATAAGTACTCAGAACTAAGCGGCGGTGGTTTTGGATTTTTTAGCTGTCGCTTTTTTGGCTGTTGCCTTTTTGGGCTTGGCACTTGCTTCTGCATCTTCAGATTCTGCCGCCTGTTTCTTAGCTCGGTGTCTTTCTAAATCTTCGGGAGACACGTAAGTGGTATCGACGGAGTTAGGACCCATCGGTCTTTCCTCACCCATAAGCTCTTCCTGAACCCAACGACGGAACATATTAACT
This sequence comes from Pseudomonadales bacterium, assembly GCA_965223975.1. Taxonomy (GTDB): domain Bacteria; phylum Pseudomonadota; class Gammaproteobacteria; order Pseudomonadales; family JBECKS01; genus JBECKS01. The sequence goes on along the minus strand of OZ245031.1, from coordinate 2,692,556 downwards.
TTTTCACAACCCTTAGGTGCGTCGTTGTAGAAACGGTACTCTGCTTTCTCGAAGAAGGTACGACGGTCTTGAGTGTGTAGGTTCCAAGTTTGAGCCACCATACCCCAAGGATACACAACATTATTAAACATGCTCTTAGCGTCTAGCTTGAAGTTTTTCCAATCACGCTTAGGCATATAAATATTCAAATGCCATTCGGTTACTTCGTCTTCGATTGGTGTCGTAGTGTGAATCACTAAGGCTTTAAAACCTCGCACATCGACCGTGTTGATGTGGATGCCTAGACCGTGGAACTCAGAGTCCATTACCATATCTAAGTTACGATCTTTTCCAGGTAGTTTGAAAGGACCTATCTTGTCAGGAATCTGTACACGCATGGTGTTCTCAGTTCTGAAACGATGCTTTTCGTAATAAGCTTGTGGAGTCGAACGATAACGATCCGCTGAATGCAGTTTCATAAAATGTTGATCGTCTACTATATTCTCGTGCAGTGGAGCCATATGCGTCGGAGTAATAGAACGACAATGGGCCATTCGGGGCAAATCGCTGACATCAGGCAAATCAAGTTCCCAAGCTGGCTCGCTGATACCGTCTTCCGCAGCCGGATCAAACCAAAACATCACTAATCCATGGGTTTCTACCACTGGGTGTGTAGGAATGCAGTTCTTAGGATCATTTCGAAACTCCGAAGGACCACCTTGTGGCGCACCATGATCAAAAGGAATCTCATGGTAAGGACATACAATGTTGCCATCTTTAACAGTACCCAATCCACCGCTAAACAAGCCATCCATATGAGAACAACGATTTGAGTGGATAACTGGCTTACCGTCTTTATCACGGTAGGCAACCAAGTCTTTACCATTTAGCTTTTTAGAAACCACTTCACCCTCTTCAAGATCTCTTGAAGGAACGAACAAATACCAACCAGGGAAATAACGCGGAAAATCACCATGCCTTCGTTCATAATCTGCCTTTGGCAAATAGAACTGTGAATTTCTAAAAAAGTTGTGAACGAAAATACGCGCAATAAATTGACTGAAGAAATGAGCGTTCTCTACATCATGTACTCTAAGTTTCATAGCTGGTCCCCTAATGGTGGTTGCCGAAGTTGGTTTCACTTATTCCATAAGCTGATGTTTTATAAGCTAAGAAAACTGTACAAAAATGAAAAAATGTACACATACCTCATTTGGATGATATTTCGAGTATTTTTCAAACTTTACCTAAATTGACCGAAATAGCATAAAGTTCTTTTAAATCTGCCACTTACCACTTAATAATGCCACGCGTGACCTTAACGCCACCCACCAAGGTCGACCCACCTAGGTCTTTTGTCAGTCTAATAAGGGTTTTGTGAAAGCCTTCATTAGGAAACGCAGCCTCCACTTCATTGATGATTTTTCGGCTGATTCCTTTTCTAAGCACACCTTTAGAAGCATCTATCCAGTCAGCTTTTCGACAGGCTTCTACAACCCTTTGGTTAGCCCCAGTATAGGGCACAATTTTGTGATGCCAATGAATGGCCCCTCTTAGTGCTTCAGGATCTAAACCCCACCCGTATTTTTCATTATCTGCGAGGGCAAGCTCTTCTGAGGGTTCTAAATAAGCTAGCTCTTTATCAGTCCAAAGACCGATATCATGATAAGCAAAGGCAGTCTCGACCAAGACTTCATACTGCTCATCATTGCCTAAAAAATACATAGCATACGTTATCGTTCGGTAAACGTGATTTCGGTAGCCAGGAAAATCTTCACCTATCTCGGCTGCGTATCTTAAAAGCAGTTCATCCACATGTGGTCGCTCCGTTTTAATAACTATGTCATTCATGATTCGTCCCTTAAGAATAAATTGTGATTCTAGCTAAAACTTAGTCCTTTTAACTTGTTCCCTAAGCGCATTTTTTGCCTCATTTAAAAGCGGACTACCATGACCACTCAAAAGATGCCTAAAGTCTAAAGATAGCAGCCGTTCAAAATCTGCTTCAAGGCTAGGACCTGTTTCAGGGGTCACGAACTTTAACCAGAAAGGGCCAATTTTGGCTGGACCTAGAAACCCCAAAAGTCTAGTCACCAAGCCACCCACAAAAGAGCCTACCTTTAAATCCGCCTTTGTCCAATTTTGAACACTGTCGCAGGTTAAGAGAATTCCCCCATCCCTATCCAACAAAATAGGAAACTCGGATATTTTAGCGTTCCTAAATTTAAAAGTTATTGCGTTGGCAAAGGGTAATTCACATCCCTCGTCAATGACTCGGTCAATCGAGTAGCCAAGCTCCGGTTCTTCACGCGACCAAAGCGTCGGCTTAAACTTATCAATATAATATTGATTGTCCATTCCATGGGAGCCGATTTTAAGTAGATGCTTAATCTCGCCAAGCGCTAACAATTCCTTTTCAGCCTCTTCGTTAAGGCGAACCGCATTAATTAATGAAAGCTCCCGGTTTTCGCGTATGACCACCATACAACGACAAATGCTCATTGCTGGTCCCATTGCTACGGTGCCTTTAACATAAAATATATCGGGAAATACTTCTTCAATCGGTCCGTGATGACTCGCTTCCGCTATTGTTACCGTTGCTGTGTCACTCATAAATATGATCCTTGGATAGACCTATCAATTAAAACTAGAACATAGCCGATGCCGTTCTAAATTGTCCAGGTGTTTCTCCTGTCCATAAATGAAATGCTCGAGTAAACGAGTTGGTATCTTTAAAACCGAGCAAAAAAGAAATTTCACCCTGACTGAGATCCGATTGTTTTAAATAATGCTCCGCCAAACCTTCTCGTGTCCCACTCAGTACATTTTGAAAGCTCGTCCCTTCATTACTCAAACCCCGTTGAACCGAACGCTTACTCATCGCCAAGCGACTCGCCACTTCATCAATCGAGCTCATCCCGCTCGGCAGAATCTCTAGCAAAACGCTTTTTACCTTATCTGCAAGAGAACTATCGGCATCCATTTGTGATAAACGCTTTTTAAAGTCTTCTTCGAAAAAATCCCACATGTGAGCATTTTCCGTGAGAAAAGGCCTTGCAGCATCCTCCGCCGAGAATACTATTTTCGTTTGCTTCGACTTGATCACTTGGACTCCAAAGTACCGGGTGTAGGATTCCAATTCACTGGGCAAAGTGGGTACAAACACTTTTAACGGCTGAATTTCTTGCCGTGTTGACATACGAGCCAACTGAGTAAAAAACACCATCTCCATCAAAGCAAAGGATCGGGGTAAGTCACCCACAAATCCATCCACACTCACCGATATAGTGGTTTGTTTTGATTCCACATGGACCTCGATAATCATCGGGCATATCAAGCTTTTATACTGACTGAGTCTTTTCATAGCGATGTTCAAATTCGGACTGCACATACAGGCAAAAATCGCAGGATCAAAAGCCTCGGTCGAAATCGACTGCCCTACTGCTAAAGGGAGTTGGTCCGCTCCAAGCAAATCTTCAAGTGCGTAGAAAATGCGAAAATATTCGTCCGCAAATAAGTTCACGTTTTCACGATTAAACAAATCCGCTGGTAAGCGGGCTAAAGTGAGCACCTCAGCTGGGTCCAAACCCATATCACTAAGCAGAATTTTCCAACCAGTTTTTACTTCAAATTTATTGGCACGTTTCATTGCTTTCACCTGCTATTTCTTCATTAGTGACTCAGAGATCGAAAGCGCTAGCTGGCGCGGTAACAATGGAACGATCCATCGAGTCATAAAGCCCAAGGCAAATTCATTCACGGCTACTAATTTCTTTTTCTCCATGGCCTCATAACCAAACTTCGCTACAGAGTCAGCTGTTTTGGCATTATCCCAAAGGCCTAATCCATCAAGATCGCCTGCCGCCACAAAACCCGTCGCAACTGCACCTGGACACAAAGCTGTCGAACTCACTCCCGTATCTTTTAGCTCCTGCGCAATCGCTTGCGAAAAAGACACTACGAAAGATTTGGTCGCGTAGTAAATAGCCTGCAATGGTCCCGGCATAAATGCAGCGGTGGATGCGACATGAAGAATATGACCCTGCTTTCTCTCTATCATGCCCTGCATATACAAGTGAGTCAGTGCCACTAAGGAGGTCATATTGAGCTGCATCATCGCAAGGTCTTTTTCTAGTTCACGCTCATGAAACTTGCCATGACCACCAACACCTGCGTTGTTAATTAAAATATCGACTTGAACATTGGCTTGCTCTGTTGCATTAAAAATATCTTGAGCCGCATTGGCTTGGGTCAAATCAGCCGCAATAACCATTACTTGGATACCATGCTCATTGATCAATTCTTGCTTAAGGCTGTTAAGGGCATCTTCTCTTCTAGCCACCAGAACTAGATCACCACCCTTTGCCGCATGATAACGCGCAAGCTCCATACCAATGCCACCGGACGCGCCTGTAATAAGTGCTCTGTTTGCCATAATCTTTCTCCTTAATTTATCTAAACTGTTATTCGTTTGCTGTTGGATTCAACACAGGACAAATAATAGAAAAGCACCTTTGACATAGCTCTAGCGAACTATGCCACAAATAATGCAAGGTGCGCCAAGTTTTGCGGAAATCGCGCCAGCCTAAAAAATAGCTATATTTTTCAATAGTTTATGGGTTTTATATTTACACATCGGAACTATTAACAAGCCAAACGACAGGCCTTGCAAGCTATTTGGCACAATTTGCTAGAGCCACACATCGAAGCCTTTCCTATTATCGTGTCTCACATTCGATAAGGAGGCACATCATGACAAGCCAATCAGCCAAAACACCTAAAACGCTCTTATTAGTCATTGCAGCGCTTTTTATTCAAGCCTGCTCATATCCAGTCATCGACAATGCACTTATCCAAAGGCCTCAAGCAGAACCTGCCAGACTAGAACTTAATATTGGTAAAGAAGTTGAAGGTGCGACCTACTACCCCTACTTAATCGGTTACAACTTTAGTGACTCCATTGAGGCTGCGCTAGATAGTGCTGGTGAGGACTACGACCTGTTGATCAACGCCTCCGTCGAGGAAAAGTACTATTACCTGGTCGTTTACTTTTCTAAGTATGTCATTGTTAAAGGCACTGCCATTAAGTCTTCTGAGTTAAAAGCCTCCTTAGGCGAAGAAGGGTTTAAGCGGTGGTTGGCCACCCAAAATGTAGTGATAACTAAGGAATAAATAGGAGCTTGTCCCCAATCAGAATATGCACAATCAGCAAGTAATTGGGCAGCTTTTGCATGAGCTATGGCACAATCCGCTAGAGCCCTATGACTAAGGAAAGACTATGATTGATTCAAATACTTAAGCAAAGACAGCGAGAAATAAAATGAAACAAGCATCTAGTTTAGCGACAAAAGACAGCAACAAACTACAAACGCTACTCTGCGGCTTGATACTGAGCGTTTCATCTCCATTAATAGCCGAAGAAAAAGACAAGCAAGTGGACTTAAACCACGAGGACCAAACAATGAGTACTAGCCAAGAGCCAGCCCAATCCTCACAACAAGGATCGATCAACGTCAATGGCAAGTTCGAAAACAAGGTTAAAACCAATGTTATGAGTCTTTCTAAAATGAAAGACGCTGTTCACGCTTTTACCAAAGAGCGCTCAAAGCACGCGACGCCCAAAAAAGAGATTCCGATCCAAAGCATCAGCCCAGAGCAAATAGAAGCGGCGGCTAATAATACCGTATGGCGTCTAGGACACTCGACTTTGTTATTTAAACTAGATAACGAATTGTGGATGACCGATCCAGTATTTTCAGATCGTGCGTCCCCTTCTCAGCATGTGGGTCCTAAGCGTTTTCATCCAAATCCGATCAGCTTAAAAGATTTGCCTCCGATCAAGGGCGTGGTTATTTCTCACGACCACTATGATCATTTAGACAAAGCCGCTGTTAAAAAACTTGCTGAAAAAGTAGAACACTTTTACACCCCACTTAAAGTCGGCGACCTAATGGCTCGCTGGGGGGTAGCCGAAGAAAACATTACCCAATTGGATTGGTGGCAATCCAAACAAGCTGGAAACATCACCGTTACACTAACTCCTACTCAACACTTCTCTGGTCGCGGATTGTTGGACGGACGCGAGAGGCTTTGGGGCTCTTGGGTAATCGAAAGTAGTGAAACTAAACTCTTTTTTAGTGGAGATTCAGGCTACTTCGATGGCTTTAAACAAATCGGTGAACGCTTCGGTCCTTTTGATATGACCTTTGTCGAAACCGGAGCGTACAATAAGGCGTGGGACGACATTCATATGATGCCGGAGCAATCTGTACAGGCTCATATCGACCTACAAGGTAAATGGATGTACCCGATCCATAACGGGACTTTTGACCTTGCGCTTCACGCTTGGTTCGACCCCTTTGAAAAAGTCACTGGCTACGCAAAAGAACGAAACGTTTCTTTAACAACACCCAATATTGGTGAAGCAATTGATCTCAAAAACCCACCTAAAGACAACCTTTGGTGGCAAGCTCTTAGATCCGCGAAGCAAACCCTAGCTTTCAAATAACTTTTGAATAATAGAAAAGTCTTTGTCGCCTAAACCTTGCTCAGCCAAGTCCTGATAAAAATCACTAACAGCCTTACCCAAGGGTGTAGGTGATTGGGCTTGTTCACTTGCCTCAAGCGCCAAGCCCAAATCCTTTTTCATCAGGTTGACCATAAAGCCGCCACTGTATTCTCTTGAGGCTGGCACACCCTCCATCACACCTGGATAAGGGTTATAAAGCTCAAGCGACCAATTGCGACCCGAGCTTGCCAACATAATCTCAGACAAAACTTTGGGGTCAAGGCCATTTTTAACACCCAAAGCCAAAGCCTCCGCCGTGCCTGCCATATGAATAGCCAGTAGCATGTTATTGCAAATCTTAGCCGCTTGCCCTGCTCCACTATCTCCGGCGAGAAAAATATTTTTACCCATGCACTCCAAAATCGCTTTGGCTTTTTCAAAACTTTCCTGAGCGCCTCCACAAATAAAAGTCAGCGTGCCTGCCTCTGCTCCTGCTGTACCTCCTGACACTGGCGCATCGATCATATCGATACCTTTGTCTACAGCCGCTTTAGCAACATTACGTGCGTTCTCTGGGGCTATGGTTGAACAATCAATCACTAAGCATGCGCTACTAATACTATCTAGCAGCTTATCTTGATGAATATAGAGCGACTCAACAATCTGCCCTGAGGGCAACATAGAGACTACAACATCGACTTCTGTTACTGCATCTTGCGCAGTTTCAACTGCTATCGCGCCGTCTTTAGCGACTGCTTGTGCGAATTCACTGTTCACATCAAAGATTTTTAACTCGTGTCCCGCCTTCATCAAATTGCGAGCCATAGGCGCGCCCATATTACCTACACCAATAAATCCTATCTTAGCCATGATCTGTTCCGCCTATTTTAGGTTAATGGTCATGTTCAATTTACTTTCTACGTCACTTTCAAACCAACGCGAGGTAATAGTTTTAGTTTCGGTATAAAAGCGAATCGCCTGCTTACCATAGGCGTGTAAATCACCATAAAAAGAATTACGCCAGCCAGTGAATGAAAAGAAAGGTAAAGGCACAGGAATCGGCACATTCACTCCCACTTGACCCACCAATATCTCGTGCTGATATTTTCTCGCAGCCGCACCCGATGACGTAAAAATTGAGGTGCCGTTACCGTAGATATTGTTATTAATCAGTTCAATCGCTTCATCTAAGGTATCTACTTCTAGCGCAACTAGTACCGGACCAAACACTTCTTCTTGGTAGATACGCATATTGGTCTTAACACCCTTAATCAAAGTGGGACCCAGCCAATGGCCATTGGGCAAGCTATCATCTTTAAAAGTACTGCCGTCTAGCATCACTTCAGCACCTTCATCCTTTGCACTTTGAATCAAAGAAAGAATTCGCTCTTTTGCTGCTGCATTAATTTGTGGACCATAAGCGGCGTCTTTATCATTCCAAACACCTGGCTTAATTTTTTGCAGTTCTTCTTTAAGTTCAGGTATCCATTCTTTTGAATCACCCACAAAGACTGCGACTGAAATCGCCATGCAGCGCTGGCCCGCCGCACCGCACGATGCACCCACCAAGCTATTTACTACTTGCTGACGATTTGCATCTGGCATGATCACCATATGATTTTTTGCACCCGCAAAAGCTTGTACGCGTTTTAGGTGATCGGTTCCAGTGCGATACACATGCTGACCAACAGGTACCGACCCAACAAAGGAAATCGCTTTGATTTCTGGATGGGTTAACAACGCGTCTACTTGCTCTTTACCGCCATGAACTACTTGCAGCACATTGGCAGGCGCTCCGGCCTCCAAAAATAATTCAGCCAAGCGCATAGGTGTCATTGGATCTTGCTCAGAAGGCTTAAGAATAAAAGTATTGCCGCAGGCAATAGCGAGCGGAAACATCCACAGAGGAATCATCGCCGGAAAATTAAATGGCGTGATCCCCGCGCACACGCCCAAAGGTTGAACAAAGGAAGTGGTATCAATACCACCGGCAACATTCTCTAGGCTTTCTCCCATCATCAGCGATGGAATATTAGCGGCATGTTCCACCACTTCGATGCCACGCCATACATCGCCTTTCGCATCTTCAAAGACTTTACCGGTTTCTTGGCTAAGAATTTCGGCTAACTCGTCATGATGCTCTTTAAGTAATGCTTGGTAACGTAACATGACTCGAGCTCGATCAGAAATTGGCGTTTCCTTCCAAGTTTCAAAAGCAAGCTTGGCACTAGCAATAGCTTGCTCTAGTTCTGAGGAGGTACACATCGGTACTTCTGCCAATATCTCAAGATTGGCCGGGTTCTCAACTGGGATGTAGGTATCACTGGTACTATCAATAAACTGGCCGTCGATTAGCTGCTTAACCTTGTTCATTTGGCTTTCCTCATTTGTAATCTTTATTATTTTGCTATCGTAAACTGGCAAATTTTAGGTTTAAATAGATATTATTGTCATATTTCTGGATTTTATTGCTATTCACGTATAAACATGAAGCCGATACTCAACAAATCATCCAATTGGCCCCTGCCAAAACAGGGGCAGCGCTACTTCGTTCCCCTGGATATTCAAAAGGCCCTAGCCCAGTCCGACTTTTCCAAGGACTTTTATATATCTGGCCTTGGTTACTACCCCCAAGCAAAGAATCACAGCATGTTCCGTGATAAACCGGATGATCATTTATTGATTTACTGCTCAGCTGGAAAAGGCTTGCTTCGAATCAATCAAGGAGAGTTTGATATAAAGCCAGGCGATTTACTTCTACTACCCAAAGATGAGGCACACTATTACGCAGCCGACCAAAAAGACCCTTGGAGCATCTACTGGTGCCACTTTGATGACGACGCCGAAACCCTTTTAGACAGTTTTTTAGCCCCAGGAACACGGGTAATACCAATTGGGCAACACAGAGAATTACTCGATCTATTTCAGGAATGTTTGCAAGAAGCTCAACATTTGCGGAATGAAAATACAGCCCATTATCTAAGTTCTAGAATGAGAAGCTTATTCCCTCTTATTAATATACTAAGTACCCGCCCGGCATTTCACGCAAATTCAAACTTAGATATAGAAAAGCTACATTACTTCTTCACCTTAAAACTTGAGCAAGACTTAACACTTGAGCAAGTTGCTAGGGAATTTAATCTGTCTAAATTTCATTTTGTTCGCTCCTACAAGGCTGCGACAGGCCAGACACCTATGCGCTATTATCAAGAATTAAAAATAAAAAAAGCTTGCGAGCTCTTAGACAGTACAGCCTTAAATATAGAACATATTGCGGAGAAATTAAGTTTTAAAGACCCTGACTACTTTTCTAGAAGCTTTAAAAAACATATGGGAATTTCAGCCAGCCAGTATCGCAAACATCGCCAGGTTTAAGCATTAGCCAGAAGGCTCTCGACTTTAATATCTCCCTCTAAAGTTTTATGCACAGGGCAACGGTCAGCGATTTCTAGCAACCTTGCCCTTTGCTTTTCACTTAGATCACCTTCTAAACTAATAATGCGCTCGATTTTTTCTAAACGCCCTCCGTTCTCACATTCCTCACAGTCCTTTTGATGCACTCTGCTATGTACCAGTTCGACCTGAATGTGATCCAAAGGTAAGTTCTTTTGGTTCGCATACATGCGCAAGGTCATAGAAGTACAAGCACCGAGCGCAGCTAACAAGTGTTCATAAGGATCAGGACCAGTATCACCACCCCCAAAACTTTTGGGCTCATCAGCGAGCCATACATGGGTATCACTCAGCACGTTTTGCGCAAACCTATGATCTTTTTCTTCAACAAGCACCCTTCCTTTCTCAACCTTTGCCCTTGCTTCTTGAGCATCTAATTCAAGATAGCGACCTGCCCAACCGGCGATAACGGTAGCGACATACTCTGAGTCTTCTTTACGCGTCAGCAAATGATCCGCTTTATCTAAACTCAAAAAACTTTTGGGATGTTTGGCTGCTTTGTAAATTTTTTCAGCCTCGTCGATTGATACCGTTTCATCTAAAGGTGAATGCATAACCAGCAAGGCTTTTTTTCGGAGAGAAAAATCAACACTAGCATACTGCTCAATATCGTCTAAAAACTGTTGCTTGATTAAAAACTCACGGCCGGCTAGCAAAACCTTTGATTCACCTTTCTCACGAATATCCTCTAAAGAAGCTGAAAAATTGTGAGAGACATGAGCAGCGCCATGGGGTGCACCAACAGTAACTACTGCGCTGACCTCTTCCACTTTATCCGCTGCTGCGAGCACGGCTGCCCCACCCAAACTGTGACCGATCAGCATTTTGGGAGCCGAATACTCCTGCCTCAAATAATCACAAGCCGCCAATAAATCCTGCACATTGGAGGAAAAATTAGTATTCGCAAAATCGCCGTCGCTATTACCTAAACCTGTAAAATCAAAGCGAAGCACGGCGATCCCTTGTTCGGCTAACGCCCTACTAATATGCGAGGCAGCTGCGATATCTTTTCCACAGGTAAAACAATGTGCGAATAAAGCATAAGCCAAGGGTGGCGAATCAGGAGCCTCTAAAAGAGCGCTTAAGGCATTACCCTGGCTTTCAAAACTAAGCTTGTGCCTCATACCTTTCTCCCACGACTATTCAAATTAGCTTTATTCCAACAAATCCTGAAGCTGCGCCCCAATATCGGAATGGTGCAATACCTGACTAAAACGCTCCTGCCCGGGACCCAAACTAAACACCAAAACCGGTGTAGAAGTATGGGTTCCCGTCGACCAAGCAACTGTCTGCTCCTGAGACACCGCCATCGCCAATAAATTCAATCGATTTTGATAAACAAAAAAGGCCTCATTATCTTCGTAGCGCGGGACTCGTTTTTTGCCTAAATACGGATGCCCTTCGGTATAGAAAGGATTGTCTTCATCCTGCAAAATTCGCTCAGCTTGCTCTTCCGTTATAGGGAACTGCGTATATTCATTTACCAAGTGCATCAGCTGCTTAGGTGTTTGCTGCTCTTTGGGCAAAGATTCAAATTCTTTGTAGAACAAATCCGCGTAGCTTATCGATTGTTGATAAATTCTATCCAGCACCTCTGGCTTACCAAAGTTAAACTTAGGTTGATACTGGCGCTCGCTAAATGCATCACCTGGCAAATCAACACCTTGGGGCAAATCGTTGGCTGTATAACTAAAGCCAAAGCCCCCTGTTTCGTGATCTGCTGTAACCACCAACAAGGTGTCTGTATTCTTTTCCTGCCAATCCAAAATAAGCTCCAGGGTGTCATTTAGCTTAAGCATTTCATGAAGCATGGTGCCCGTATCGTTATCGTGGCCAGCCCAATCAATTTGACCAGCTTCTACCATGAGTACAAAACCTCGCTTATTTTTCGATAGCAGCTCTAGTGCCTTTTGCACCATATCTTTAAGGCTTGGCTCACCTCTATTCGCTTTCTCCTTTGCTCTTGAGTTAACAATTCCGTTCGCCATAGCTGACGAGCTAAACAGACCTAGAACTTTTGTCTCTGCTTTTTGTAATTGCTTGCGATTAAAAGCCAGGTCATAGCCCTTGTCTTGTGCCTCTACTAAAAGGTTGCGATCGTCCTTACGCTTAGACTTAAGTGAAATACCCTCTCCTACCAAACCCTTGGTTGCCTGATACTGCTTCCCCCCTTCCTGGTTAGCATTCTGTGGAATCCAATGTCGTAAACCACCTGCCAACATAAGATCAGGACCCAGCTCTAGCATCTCAACCGCTATTTCGTTTTCTAAAGAGCGATGGGCTTGATGAGCAGCAAAAGAAGCCGGGGTCGCGTGTGTTAGGCGCGTATCGCTAATTAAACCTAAAGATTTACCCTTGGTTTTCGCTTGCTCCAAAAGACTGGGCACTGAATACCCTTGATGATTCAGACCGATCATCTCTGAACCGGACAGCTTACCGCTAGCCAACTGAGAGGCAGACGCCGCTGAATCAACCACCAAGGCACGATGCGGGAAAGTCGTCGAAATACCTAGGTCTGCCCCCTCTGCCAACATTCGCTCGAAGGAAACCGATTTATCAGCTAATACAGAATTGGGTGCTTGTTTAGCGTAAGATAGGAGAAGGCCTATCTGCTGGGGACCCATGCCGTCGCCAATAACCAAGATAATATTTTTTGGTGTTTCATCATTGAGCTCGCTCTCGGACTTTTTCATTTCCGAGCAGGCAGAAATAAGAGATAAAAGCAGTAGCCCACCAAATACTCTAACAGAGGACGCTCGCATTTGGCTTAAGCAAGGTAAAACAGTCATAATCGGATTCCAGTTGGCAAAGAGATCAAAACGCTATTATTCATGATCTCGACGATAAGAACCAATTAAGAAACCATAAATCACTCATGTTCTCTAAGTTTTATCAGGTCTTCACACATTATGTGAATATAAAATTGGCATTCGCTGGAGCTTTCATATTAGGCGCGGTGGTCTACTACCTAAACATGCCACATGGACATTTGCTCGCCAGTTCGGCCGCGCTAAAACAGGCAAGCTATACCTTTTTGGCCTCTGGCTTTCTAACACGCCATAACGAAAAGTTGGCCATACGGGGAACCAATCGTTGCAGAGCGCTATTCTTAGCTGCGGGGAGCTCAGCAGGTATCGCCATTGCCCTAACCTTTTTAGTCCACAGCTTAAAAGGCACGCCCGAGGTTTTCCTCTCTACCCTACCCACTATACTCACTGCGCCCTTCAGCTTTTTATTTTTGGCATGGCGCGAACAAGGAAAAGTTGAGAGCTGGCAATAAGCCCTAAAAACAACCCCAGACAGCTGAGACCTGCCCAAAATAGTGCTACAATCCGCAGCCCTAGGCCACTCGCCTACAGAACCACTGTATCAATTGGAGTCATGTAATGATTAAACCTCACGGTGCCGACCAACTTAGCCCTTTATACGTTTACGACGAAGCTCAACGACAAGCATTGATCGAAGAAGCTCAAAGCCTTCCTTCCCTTACTGTCAGTTCCGCTGCCGCTGCAAATGCGGTTATGTTAGGCGCAGGTTACTTTACTCCACTGAGCGGTTACATGAACCTTGCGGATGCTTTAAGCGTTGCTGAAAACCTTAAGACCAGCGATGGCTTATTTTGGCCTGTTCCCGTTATCAACATGTGCAAAGACACATCAGTGATTGAAGGTCAGCAACGTATTGCACTAAAAGACCCTAATGTAGATGGCGAGCCTGTCTTGGCTGTTATGGATGTGGCGGCAATCGAAGAAGTCAGTGACGAAAAGCTTCAGACCATGGCCTCACAAATCTTTGGTACCACCGATCCAGAGCACCCCGGTGTCGCCACCTTTACTAGCCAGGGCAACAAACTAATCTCTGGTTCCATTCAGGTGCTTAACTTTTCTTATTTTGAAGTCGACTTCCCTGATACATTCCAGACTTGTGTTGAAATTCGTGATCAAATCCAGGCAAACGGTTGGAAAAAAACAGTTGCCTTCCAAACTCGTAACCCAATGCACCGAGCGCACGAAGAACTATGTCGCATGGCTCAAAAAGATCTGGGTACCGATGGCATCCTAGTCCATATGCTTTTGGGCAAGCTAAAGAAAGGCGATATTCCAGCTGACGTACGTGACAATGCGATCCGCACTATGGTGAAAGAATACTTCCCAGAAAACACGGTGATCGTGAGTGGCTATGGTTTCGACATGCTTTATGCGGGCCCTAGGGAAGCGGTGCTTCACGCTATTTTCCGTCAAAACTGTGGCTGCACTCATCTGATCGTTGGTCGTGATCACGCGGGCGTTGGAGATTACTACGGTGATTTTGAAGCCCAGGAAATTTTCGACACTCATGTCCCTGAAGGCGCACTACTAATCGATATCTATAGAGCCGACCATACCGCTTACTCTAAAAAGCTGGACCGAGTAGTCATGATGAAGGACGCCCCTGATCATAAACCCGAAGACTTTGTTCTTTTATCAGGAACCAAGGTTCGTGAAATGCTAGGCAACGGTATTGCTCCTCCACCAGAGTTCTCTCGCCCCGAAGTAGCGAAAATTCTGATGGACTATTATCAATCACTTTAAGCCTTAAAGAATTCAGGATCAGTTTGCATGGATTACGATGTTTTTAACGGCGATGCCGATGGTATTTTTTCTCTCATTCAATTGAGAAAAGCAGAAGCCCGCTCAAGCGAACTGATTACTGGCGTAAAACGAGACATTAATCTGCTCGATAAGCTTAATGTCTCGTCTGAAGATCGCCTTACGGTGCTCGACGTATCCATGGATAAGAACAAGGATTCTCTACTTAAAGCCCTAGAACTAGGCGCGGAGGTTTTTTACGTCGATCACCATTTCGCTGGCGATATTCCTGAGAGTGCTAAGTTAAGCGCTCTGATCAACGAAGCGCCCGATATCTGCACTAGCCTTTTGGTAAATGGCCATCTAAAGAATCAATTCCCGGAATGGGCAATCGCGGGGGCCTTTGGTGATAACCTCAAGAAGAGCGCCTTAGCACTTGCCAAAACCACAAGCCTAGATGAGTCACAAATAACTCAACTCGAAAATCTGGGCATTTATGTCAATTACAACGGCTATGGCTCAGCGATTGAAGACTTAATTTTTCATCCTAAAGATCTTTATCAAGCACTCTACCAGTTTGATAGCCCTTTTAACTTTATTGCTGAGTCATCAGACTTTAAACACTTGGAAGGCGCCTATTTACAGGATATGAGTTCAGTTAAAAACACCGAAGCTTCTGAGGACAAAGAAAACATCGCAGTATTCATCTTACCCAACGAATCTTGGGCAAGGCGAGTAAGCGGTGTTTATGGCAATGATCTTGCCAACCAATATCCGGATCGAGCGCACGCTGTATTAACCGAAAAAGGCAATGGCAATTATGTGGTCAGCGTTAGAGCGCCACTGAATAACAAGCAAGGTGCGGCTGATCTTTGCATGCAGTTTCCCAGCGGTGGAGGCAGGGCTGCAGCTGCTGGAATTAACGACTTAGAAAAGGACCAAGTTGAAGTGTTCATTAAACGCCTTAACGAAACTTACCCCTAGGACAAAGCTACTTGTCCTGGCCCCAGTTCAGGCACAACCTCATTAGCCCCTATTGGTTCACTACATTCTGAACATGATAACTGTGGCTTAAAATAATGGCCGCAGGCTTCATGCTTATAAACCATGGGCGCGCCCTTTCCTTGATCTAAATGCTCATCACCCCACTTCACCATCATCATCAAAACAGGATATAAACCTACGCCTTTCTTGGTTAAACGATATTCAAAGCGAGGGGGGTTATTTTGATATTCCACTTTATTGAGCACGCCATCTTCCACCAATTTCTTAAGCCTTTCTGACAAACGATGCCGGGAAATGCCTAGATCTTTTTGAAAATCATCAAAACGAGTCACTTGTAAAAAGGCGTCCCTCAAAATCATCAAAGTCCAGCGATCCCCGATAACCGATAAGGTTCTTGCCACAGAACAAGTCTCTTGGCCTAGTTCGTTCCACTTCACCACTTTTCCCCCGGGCATCTAGGCCCTACTTTTCGCTTGGTAAGCAAATTTAGGTTTACAGGTTCTATTTTGGAACTTACTATACCTTACTAAGTTCCAAAATAATACTAAGGAAAAGCATGAGTCAGCCAAAAACAGTGGCGGTTATTGTGGGCGCTGGCGAAGACATAGGGGCCGCCATCTGCAAAGAATTTGCCCAAGCAGGTTTTATTGTCTGTGCCGCAAGACGTAATGGTGACAAACTGAAAACTCTCGAAGAAGAAATAACATCTTCAGGCGGAGCGTTTCATGGTTTCTCACTCGATGCCCGTAAAGAAGAAGATACCGTCTCTTTTTTTGAACACATCGAGAACAATATTGGCGAAATCGAGGTCTGTGTATTTAACGTCGGCGCCAATGTCCCAATGAATATCCTAGACACCAGCAGCAAGAAGTTTTTTAAAATGTGGGAAATGGCCTGTTTCTCAGGCTTTCTAACTGGGCGAGAAGCCACCAAATACATGCTCCCCCGTAACAAGGGCACAATCATTTTTACTGGAGCCACCGCCAGTGTTAAAGGCTCCGCTGGCTTTGCGGCTTTCGCGAGTGCCAAACATGGCCTACGAGCGCTCGCCCAAAGTATGGCTAGAGAGCTCCAACCCCAAAACATTCACGTAGCTCACGTAGTTATCGATGCCGCTGTAAACACCAAGTTTATTCGAGAGTTATTTGGCGAAAAACTGAAAGACATGGATCATGACGCCATTGTTCATCCTTCTGAACTTGCAAAGAACTATCTAATGCTGCACCAGCAAGCCAGGAACGCCTGGACTTTTGAACTCGACATCCGACCTTTTTCGGAGAAATGGTAACACCACCGGCTGCCAAACAGGCAAGCGCACCAAGGAGACTTATGAAAACTGTAAAATTTTATTATGACTTTGCAAGCCCAACTGCATTCTTAGCCTATCACCAACTCAAAAAGATCACTGATCGACAAGGTGCAAAAATCAGCTACAAACCTATTCTTTTAGGTGCATTACACCAAGCAACAGGCAACTCCCCTCCTGGGCTGGTACCAAACAAAGGTACATGGATGCTTCAGCATGACCTTCCTCTATTTTCAAAACGCTATGGTATTGAACTGGTTTTCAATCCTCACTTCCCTATTAACTGCATCAAAGCTTTGCGGGGTAGTATTTTTTTGGAGGGCACAGACCAAGAAGAGCTCTACAGGGAGACTATTTTTAATGCAGTGTGGCAGCAGGAAAAAAACATTGGCGATATGGAAGTGTTTGAGAAAATATTGTCTGCAGCAGAGTTTGATGCCCAAGCCATATTAAATGGTATCGAACAAGAATCGGTTAAAGAAAAATTAAAGGCTCTCACCAATGAAGCTGCTGAACGAGGAGCCTTTGGCGCCCCCACTTTTTATATCGGTGATCAAATGTTTTTTGGACAAGATCGCTTAGATTTCATTGAAGAAGCATTAGCGAAAAACCAAAATGGGTAAAAACCTAGCGCTTGGATCGAGTTGACTCAAGCGCGTTCCACGCTTTCCATGTCTTTATATCTTCTACCTGGGTATATCCCAACTCTTTAAGAAGGGCTGCTCCACGAGCAGATCGACCGCCGCTCTGGCAAAATATATAAATCTTAGCGTTCTTATCTGGCAAGGCGCTCAAGGCCTTTTCAGATAGATCAGAAATCGGCATATGAACACTATCATTGGAAGGGTTGAGCAATAGCTCTGGGGCGCTACGAACGTCCAAACCGATAACATCAGCGGGTAATTTTGTTTCTCCTAGCACTTGCGCAGACAGAAAACTACACAATATCCCAATCGACAACAAAGCCTTAACACGAATGACTATCGGACTTATCTTGCTCATAACACTCCCAAAAAGTATAAATAAATAATTCAGATGCAAATCATTTGATGCAGGTCTAATATAATACATCCTCACGAAACAATTCACCCCAATAATCTTACGATGACTGCAGCCTATCTTACAGCACCTCGCCAAATCGTCTTAGCTCTAGGGTTCTCCTTAGCGCTAGCTCCAACACCTGTCTTTACCCAGGATTTTTATGAATGGATAGATGAGCACGGGAAAAAACATTTTTCCCAGACCCCTCCTAGCCATTCAGAATACAGAGCCAAAACAATCAACACTCCTAAAAAGACCGGAGTCAAATTCGCCGACCAACATGACCTACAACGCTATAAAGAATCCTCCAATACTCACTCCCAAACTAAGAAGGAAGATGGAGCGTGCATTAAATTCAGAAGACGACTCCATAAAATTGAAGCGGGCTTAGAACGGATAAAAGTCGACTCCGAAATAGAGCGTGCAAAAGAACTAAAAAAAGTGATCATGGAGCGTTGTGGAGACGACTACCTAAATGAATCAGCCGGTCGCAAGTCAGAAGCGCGCCGCTCCGCCCACTGCTACGAAAAAAAATTAGACCTACTAGAAGTACTAGAGGCGACAGGTGGGAAAGACGGGCCCGCCAGCGAGGAACTTCGCTCCTATATCGTGAAAGAATGTGGGGCTAAATATCTACCCTAACAAGCAGGCTCATACGTTTAACGCATAATTTTAATGGTGCTACTAACCTGCTGATGTTTTCGCATTAAGGTATTATCTTGAGAGTATACAAACACTCTGCTTGCTTCATTCATAAGGCTCTCAGCTTTATCGAAATCTTCTGCTTCAGCATACTCCATAGCCAAATCCATACTAAGCCTTAGTAATTCTGCCGACTTAACTTTCACCACTTCGCTTTTGGGGCTAATAGCGTACAGGTCCTTTAAATATAATTCTGCACAATCAAAATGAGGAGAAAACAAGCGATGATCTTGCATCGCATTATCGAACGAAGTTAACAGTGCTCTTTGATTTGGTGCCAAATTAGCAAACTGTTTAACCTCTCGAGTAGATCCACCAAATAAACCGGAGACAAAATTTGCAAAGCCTTTCGAGGCACGATCAAAGGAGCCTGCGATTGTCATAAAGTCATATCTCTCGCCTGTTCTTTCAAAAGAAACATCAGACGCTTTTACCGCTATCTCAAAAAAGTTTATCCGTTTATCAAGAACATTGACATAAACCATATGAGCTAAAAACGGCGAAACTAAGACGAGTAATAGTAGAACAGTTTTGGTTGGAAAAACAAAAGAGGACTTCTCCATCGAAATACGCTTCTCTCTCGTAGCCGCATAGTACTCCTCATCATCAGAGTCCTTCTCTTCAGTCTCGACAAGGGATACATCATCTAAACTTTGGGACGATCCAGCAGTTGGCGGCTGGGGAGAGCCTAAGATCGATTCAGAGTTCAGTACTGAATCTTCGGGAGTAAGCATCTCAACATCAATGGCTGGCTTCAAGCCAGGGCTCGAGATTACATGCTCATCTGCGTACAATTCTGCGTCGATATCCAAAAACTCGTCGGATAACTCCACCTCCTCTCCCGCCGTTCCATCATTCAAGGAACTCGTTAAAAAGCCATCCGACAATTCATCGTCGGGTTTAGTGCTAAAGCCGGAATCAGATAGAGCCTTACTAATATCATCTGCATTCATTTGCATAGTCGCTTCGATATCTTCATCAGGAGCCTCCAAGGGCACCTGAGCCAAAGCGGCTGCCATTTCATTACCTGACTGGAATCGTTCTTCTGGGTTCTTCGCTAGCGCTCTATCCATAAAACTTTGAAACTGCGCATACTTCGGCGGTAACGGCGGAACAGTTTGAGTAATATGCATCACACCGGTCGATATTGCAGAGTCACCCCTAAATGGAGGTCTGCCTGTTAGCATTTCGTATAAGATAATACCGAGAGAATAAAGATCAGTGCGGTGGTCTAGCTCTTTAGCACCCGCTTGCTCGGGGCTCATGTATTGAGGTGTTCCTATGACACTGCCTGCAATGGTCATCGAGTTTTCTGCTTCAGTGCTTCTTGCGATACCAAAATCAGTGATAACCGCGCGGCCATCCTCTCCAAACATGATATTGTCCGGCTTTATGTCACGGTGGATAAAGTTCTTGGATGCAGCATAGTTGAGACCCGCAGCGATATCTTTTATGTAAGAAACACACTCCTCTAAAGAAGGACCCGTTTTAAGTTTGTCACTTAAATCACCACCAGGTAATAACTCCATCGCCATATAATGATAGTCACCGACCGAGCCAACATCGAAAACCGTTACAATATTTCGGTGGGAAATCGAGGCTACGATTCTTGCTTCTCGGAGAAAACGCTCTGCGAAGGAAGGGTCACTCAAGAGCTTTTTGGACATTATTTTCAGCGCGACTAAGCGATCTAGCTTTTCTTCACGCGCAAGAAATACCGCAGCCATAGCTCCAGCGCCTAGCTTCTTTTTCAATTGATAGCCTGGAATAGCCTTAGCGTCCAAAACCTCTCCTAAAGCGAGGGAACCTGTCCTTCTGCCGTGGTAGACCTTATAGTAATAATTATGCTGCTCAATAGTACAATACCTTCGGCTCTCAATACAAATATCCTAGCGTTTTCAAAGCCTTAAGACCGAGAGCTAGACAAACGGCTGATTTTAGAGGCTGAGCTGTTTAACCCTAAATAACAGGCCAAATTTTGGGCTTGATGTATGACTTTGAGCAAGAAATGTTTTATCTTTTGGAGCATGAAACGCTCAGAAATAGAAAAACGTCTGCAAACCCGTTACTCGCCTTCACTCTATATTAGTGTGTTTGAAGGAAGCGACGATGATTTTTTTGGTTTACTCGCCGACCTTTCCAGTACCGGGTTCAAACTCAGTACCGGAAATGAAACCGAGAAAGGGAAAGTTTATCGATTTTCAGTAAAAAACCCTTTTTCAGGGCGCGGGGGCGAACTGAATTACTTCAGAGCAGAACAGGTATGGTGCAAGAATAGCGATGATGGTCTTCTAGAATCAGGTTTTCAGTTTGCGGGATATGAAGGTGAAAGTGAAAAGCTTTTCAAACGCTTAATTATTGATTTCGAATCAACTGCTCGCTCAATGAACAAACTCGAAGGTGAAGACCTGCTCAACCATTAGCCAAATGAGCTCTAGGATATTAATCGTGACTGGCTAGAATCTCAAAAGTTACCAGGTGCTTATCATCCACCCCTAGCATAAAGCTACCCTTGCCCATTAGCGGGAAAGATTCTCGCTTGAGGAATACACTATCCCCTCCTTCGAGCCTAACGGTAGTTCCATTGGTACTATGATCCGTCAATTGATATTTATCTCGCTTCCACTCAATCTCAAGATGTGACCTAGATGCAAAATCAGAATTTATCATTAAGTCGCTATCTACTCCTCTCCCAATGGTAAAGGCCTTACTGCCTTCTGCATTAGAAATAAAAGATCCTTGGCCATTATAAACCAGAATAAGCCCACCATTTGCTGCACTTATCGGAGAATCTTCCGGCGTGGAGATAATATTGGTTTGATTTAGATCTTCCCAAACCACTTGATAAATATTCAAGGCTTTTTCCTTGCCCTTTACCTGCGCTCGGTCAAAAAACCTAGAGCTTGATTGGTACTCCTGATTTAATTTCGAGAACATATCCTCAGACAACATGATTTGCCTAGCCTTTGCTATACCTGCCATGCGCGCTGCGATGTTCACTGCATCGCCAAAAATATCATTATCTTTCTCGATCACACTTCCAGTATGCATACCTATCCGTACCTGAATTGAGCTATGACTTTCAACTAAAATATTTTCACACTGGCTCTGAATTTTCTTAGCTGCCAAATAGGCATCATCGGCGTTACTAAAACGCGCCATAATTTCATCACCGATCGTTTTAACGACTTGCCCTGACTGAGCGTTAACCACCCTAGCCATCATCTTCAAACAATCACTAATGCATTTTTCGGCTGCTGCGTCTCCCAAGGTATCGTATATACGGGTGCTACCAGCGACATCTGCAAACATGACGCTTACATTATCTTTTACCACCGAACCTGACATATTGGAGCTAGAAGAGAGACTATTCATAACAGGAGATCATCCCAGATCTGATCAATTTTTATTATTGTTCTAGCTCCAAATAATGACATCCGCAGCGAGAAAATTGAAGTGCAGAGTTCAAGTTTTTGTCATTAATTAGGCCTCTAAACCAAGGTTTTCAGTCTCTGGCATTAAAAAGCTGTTCTATGCAGGATAGAGACTCAATACACGAACCAAGATAACCCTCACCAAAGAGGTTATAGTGATTTAAATAATGGTAAAAATTATAAATCACTCGTTTTTGAGGATAGGCTTCAGTGGTCGAAAGTACTCGCTCATAGGCCTGATAAAATACCGGAGAAAATCCGCCAAACAATTCGGTCATGGCGAGGTCGGCCTCTCGATCGCCAAAATATACTGCGGGATCTATTAGCCAAACTTTTTCAGCTTCTTTCTCTCTGCTAAACAGCACATTGCCAGACCAAAGATCACCATGTATCAAACTAGGGTGAGCACAATGCTCGTCTAAAAACCGCACTAAGTCAGACCTAAAGCTATTAAGCCTTCTCATCCAATCAATTTTTAGACTCTCTGTTTTAACCAAGCTCACTTGCGCAGCTAGACGATAATCGAAAAAGAAATCACCCCAGGTTTCAGCAACTGCATTTTTTTGTACGCTAAGACCAATATAATTATCTTCATGCCAACCATATTGGAACTGATTAATTTTGTGGAGCTGAGCTAGGCCTTCCCCAAGACTCCTCCAATGCGTGTTCGATATTTGAACTGAATCTATATACTCAAGCTCAAGAGCCTCATCATTCACTTCAAAGACCCTTGGGACAGAAATCAGCCTAGGACAGGCACTTGAAACAGCCTGCGACAGCGCTTCTAAACCATTTCGCTCTAAAATGAGAATGTCAGGGTAAATGGTTGCGTTACGCTTTTTAAAGGTAGTTTTACTCAAGGCTGCCACCCTTTATTGCTGGCTAAAACCATAATTGTTACAAATCGCCAAATCAGTGGCGCACTGAATAAGAACTCGAGCAATCTATTCAGAAATATGTAAGCAAAGAATGCTATCCTCTTCGCTCTTTTTAACAAGACTAATGATGTAACCACGCTATGCTAAGTGTTTCAATCCGCAAGATCTGTGTAATTCTTTTCACTTGTCTAACTTACCCCTTGATGCTATCAGCCTCGGAGTCGACCAACCGCGGACAAGGCCACAACTCTCAAGACCTTAGTATCTATCAATTTGCCAACCAATGCTTTGAATTACGTTCGGCCGATGGCGGACTCACGCTTCAAAAAAAAGACGCGCAATATCACTTCAGCACCCTAGGTGATACAAACACTGAACAGACAGCCGCCCGAATTTATATGCGCCCTACCGGCCTAGGCACCTATCTACTATTTGATCAAAACAAATCCTACATCAGTGCAAAACAAAAAATACTCGTAAGCCAAGACAAATTAATATCCGAAATGGTCTTAGATATGCCAGAAAAGGATTACATCGTGACCGAAGCCGAATGGAAGCTCAGTCTACATCCAGAAGGTCATTTCAAGCTTTTTAATTTGAAATCAGAACTCTGGTTAACTCAAAATATCTTGTCGGATCAAGAAGACCAGGCCTTAGCTCTGTCCTTTTACCCAACGAAAAACTGCGCATCATTTCCAGAAGCCAGTACTAATTCCAAGGGCTCCGTAATAAAAACACATCATGAAGACGGCACGCTCTGGGGTTTCGTTGATGCCCACGAGCACATTACGGCTAACCATGGATTTGGTGGCATGATTTTTCATGGAGCCGCATTCCATAAACTAGGCATTGAACACGCGCTCGCCGACTCACAAAAACACCATGGTATTGACGGATCAAAAGATCTTATGAGCATCACCTACAAATCCGGCTCGGGCAATATCACGATAAAACAATTCTTTTCAAACCTATTTAAGCATCTCGTTCAAGATAAGCCAGATCATGACACTAGCGGCTACCCCGAACTAACAGACTGGACCGTACACCGAGCGCCTACCCATCAAAGCCTATATTACAAATGGATCGAGCGTGCATATTTAGGTGGAATGAGAGTCATGGTTGAATACCTGGAATCAACCGAAGTGGTATGCGAGGTCTATAAAAACCTCTTCCCCAGTAACAGTGAAGCCGAAACCTGCAACGAAATGGTACATGTGGATCACCAGCTGGAAAAGATGAAGGAAATGCAAGACTACATCGACGCTCAACACGGCGGCCCCGACAAGGGTTGGTTTCGTTTGGTCTATAGCCCAGAAGAAGCTAGAGAAGTCGTTAAAGCTGGCAAGCTTGCGGTTATCCTCGGGCTAGAAATTGAAAACCCATTCGACTGCTTTATAGACGAGCGAGACGAATTCGAGGTATGCACGGACGCCATAGTTAAAGAGCGCTTAAAACGTTACTACGACAAAGGAGTACGCGCGCTCTTCCCTTCACACAAATTCGTAAATGCGTTTTCAAGTGGCGACGGGGACACCGGCATACTCGAACTTGGTGACTATTTAAATACTGGCCAGTGGAGGCAATATGTCGACTGCGATAACCTACCTGGACCTTACATTGGCTCACATAGCGAAGGTAAAGAACGAAGCCTATTCACCCGTCTATCGGGTTTGCCGGGCATTGAAACCCTAAACGGCTTGTTAAGCGACGGCCAGACTCTCGAAGATCAAGCTCTACCTCTTTACTCGGAAGCAAGAACCCATTGCCAGCAAGATGGCCTCACTCCTTTAGGGTTCACTCTCATCAGAGAAATGATGGAGTTGGGAATGATCATCGATCTGGGACACTCTCCTAAAGCCGCATTGAATGACCTAATCCCCATGCTTAAAGAAGCCAACTACCCGGCGGTACATACCCACGGGGGTGATCGTGGCGCGATCGAAGAAATTCGTGGACTATCAACTAGAGGCCTAGGTGACGTATGTCGTGATGAACAAGGGCGATCTCAGCTGATGGGTATTTTTGACGACATTGTAGAACGAACAGACCCAGATACTGGGCTGCCACAAAGAGCCTTAAGCTACGATTTTAACGGTTTTGCCGGATACGCGAGACCTCGCTTTGGTGACTTATCTCGTTGTGAAAACGAACAACAACAGCCCTTGGAATACCCCTTTACCTCTTTCGCTGGCGATGTTGTATTTGAAAAGTCTAAAACAGGTAATCGTGAATTTGATTTCAATACCGAAGGCCTAGCCAACATTGGCCTTTATCCTGACCTGATAGAGGAGGCGCGCCGGAGTGGCGTAAAAGACGAAGCTATTAACTTACTATTCAAAAGCGCTGAAGCCTATATTCAAATTTGGGAGCGTGCTGAAAACCACTCATCCAAAACTCAATCACCAGCACCAGCAAACTAAGAGTTGTATTTATTGTAACGTCGATCCCAAGACTTAAATTTCTTACGGCAATAATCCTCTAGCTGTTCTGGTTTACCAAAAAACAAATCAGCTGATACTTCCGTCGCCTGATCATACTCACAAAAATCGTTCTCATGATCTCTGCATATCATGGGTCGGGTTTCATAAATGCCACATCGCCCATCCGATAATAGATTCGTACAGGCATTTAATATTTTCAAATACCAGCCCGAGCCCTCTTTAAAAAACTGCACGTCCTCATGGTAAAGCTGCCACAACATAGTATCGAAATCTAATATGGATGTTGGCTTATCAATCTCTTGGGTGACATAGGTACAACAAATAGAGCTTGTGCATAAATCACACTTATCGACTTCTTCTGAAACAGAAATATTTTTAGACCCGGGCATAGCAATTCTCGTTAACATGCATACTTTTCTAGAAACCAAAAGCCGCTAGAACTTAAAAAACGCAAGACTACCACCTAGCGGCCGGGACTCCAACGCATTAATAGATTTTTACAGGCTTAAAATATAGGCCTCAGATGGCTCAGCCCTACCGGCCAACATTAATTGATAGCACTCTTGCACCTTGTCAGCTCCCTCTAATACATGAACGGTAACCTGCGGTTTATAAAATGCGATAAATGCCAGAAGAGCCTCCGCTATGCGCCCTTCAACCACACCTGTTCCCCATTCGTCATTTCGTTTTTGAATCTGCGCCGGCGCGAAAAAGAAAGTAGGCTTAGCCCCGGGTAAACTTTGATACATGGCGACCATTTCAGGTGTAAAGGCATCTCCCTGATGAGTAATTCCTACCTGAGAAGAATACTTAATTTGCTCGCCAAAATGCTTATGGATACTCTCCAACACCTTTGGGCTCCCCGCCATATCAACCACTACCGATGCTACCGAAGGGTCAAGGCCACCCACCTCTTCATAGGCAAATACCTGATCGTAACAACCAAGCCCATCGACAAAGGCCCGGTTAGATTTCGAGGTGATAGCAACAGCTTTTGTTTTACCTGCCGCCCTAATACAATGCGCCAAACCGATACTCGTTTTACTAGACGCACTGGTAATCAAATACTGAGACGCTCCAAAGTGTTCGTTATCCCTAACAAAGTCTTCAATCAGCCATGCGGTTGCAAAAAGCCCCTTCAACAACATTGCCAAATTTTCAGTTTCAACGTCCTCAGCTTCTACTATGCCAGTTCGGTCATAGTTGGCATAAACGGGAGCTACATCTTTTGCCCCACCTAGCTGATTTTTAAAGTTGAATTGGTTCACCTTGCTTGCCTTAACTTTTAAGTGGCTTGCGAAAGGATAAAAGCCCCAAAGCCTTTCTCCTACCTTGACTTGCTCACTGTTTGATTCAACAACCACACCTATCCCCATACCCGGCATGCGGCCCCAACCTTCATCTGTGGGAAAAAAACTCCAATAACCAATCGTGTCTCCTGCGAGGCAATAGGTAATATTATTGGCGGTAAAAGACACTTTTTCTATTTTTATCAAAACCTCATCAGGCTCAAGAGTTTTATCCAAATCTTCTTCATGAATCCTCGTTTGATTGGTATTCGCCTTGTTAATTTCCAAACTCTTCATTTTAATTGCGCTCATTAGCCTTCCCCATAAACACAGTTGCCATCCTAGAAATAGAAAGGGCCCCAGCACCAAAGCAAACTGCCTAGCGCTAGGGCCCTTTTTTATTTTTTAAACTATAGCTTTCTTTTCAGTACATTCTTTTTAAAGTCTTTTTCAGTCAACCCTTGATTATATTTGATATCAGACCACCTAAAAGTGGTTTCAAGCTTGTCCTTATAATTTCGCATGACGGTTCTAGTTGCACGCCAGTATTTATCTTCATATTGTTTGTAATCGAAATATCGCTGGCTTTTAAATAACTTCTCATCTAGGTCATAGTAGTCCACTCGTTGAATGCGCGCCTCTGCTTGATCCAACCAAATAACCTGTTTGCTATACGAAGAATGTTTGTACTTAGGCTCAGCCAAAAACTTATAATAGGCTTCATCACCTTCTCCTCCAGTGCTTAAAAAGGTAAAAGCAAAGTTTTCTTGTCGAAACAGACCGACATCTTCCATCGCATAGGCACTGCCCAAGAAAGGTGTTGACAGTTCACGAGCTGGCCCTCTACTTACCCGTTTAGTTTCGGGGTTGTATAGCCAATATTTACTTGAACCTTTACTTTTCCAAAAAATTAAGGCCTTGTAGTCCTTGCGAGTTAAAGGGGAGTCAACAATATAAAGTTGCTTATTTCCGTCCTTCTTGGTTTCAATTGAGCGTACTCTCATTTCCCACTCGCGATTTTCATCCGCATCTTCTTCGCGGATAGACATTTTCAAACTAGCGGTACTGTCACCCCAACCTATCGTGTGAGCTTCAACCTTTTTAGAGATTTCAAGCGCTTTTTCCATATCTTCTGCTGTCATATCAACGGCGACAGAGGTTTGACCAAGAGCCAACAACGAGCGCGGAAACAATTCTTAAACTTAGCTTATACATCCCAATATTCCTCCTTAATGGGCGCAGAGCCCGAATACACAGAAGGGCTAGAGTAACATGTGTCGAGCGGGATACAAGCCTATAACAAGGAACCTCAACGACGGCTACGACGCTCTTTTTGCTCAAAAGCCAAACCCACTAAATCTGAAAAACCTTGAGGGAAAAGCCTTACTAAGAGATCTATTACTAGGGCATCCTTACCGACCAACTGGCGCTTTCGATCCTTCTTAATCGCACCAATGATAATGTTAGCTGCTTTTTCGGGGCTAGTGCCGGCGACCTTATCAAAGTCCTTAATTTGCGCACTCTTATCTACAGTGCTTTCTGCGAAACGGGCATTGCGCACGATATTAGTCTTGATGCCGCCTGGGTGTACTGAGGTGACTCTTACCTTGGTATTACGTAGCTCTTGTATCAAGGTCTGATTCAGACCTTTCACCGCATGCTTTGCGGCATTGTACGGGCCATTATTTGGAAAAGGGAAAAAACCATTAACACTGGAAATATTAACAATATTTGCTTCCGGCCTCTGCTTTAAATAGGGCAAAAAGGCCTTAGTCCCATAAAGAACACCGTAGAACACAATATTAAAGACCCAATCAAAGTCTGCGTAAGAAATCTCTTCTATACTGGCAGTTGCCGCTACGCCTGCGTTATTTATTAAAATATCTACCTGCCCATGCTCAACCACAACTTCTTCCGCCCACGCATACACTCGCTCTTTATTCGCTACGTCGACTATATGAGTACTAGCCTTAGTTCCACCTTTGAGTTTTGCCAGAGTATCTTGCAGGCCTGTTTCATCAACATCAGCCAGTGCTAAGTGACAACCCTGCTCCGCTAATTGAATCGCTAAGCAACGCCCTATGCCTGAGGATGCTCCTGTGAGCGCGACAACCTTCCCCTGAAGATGTTTCATAAATCCCTCCTTGATTACTTGGCTACTTGGCTACTTGGCTACTTGGCTAAGGCTTCTGAGTTTTCGATATTATTGGATGCGAGCCCACGAGCTGAACCAAAATGAATGGCATCATCATGCAAAGAAGCCATTTTTAAGCTCATAAAATCCAGGAAATAATTTTGATATAATTTCCACGGTTTTCTATCACCCTGCTTCGGCAACAAATGAATAGACCTTTGCACATACCCAGAGGAGAAATCTAAAGCAGGTTCAGCAACCATGTCGTCTCCCTCTACCTTACTCACACAAAAATCCTGCCCACTTTCTTCCATATGATTTAATAAACGACATACATAACCATGGATCAAATCGGCCTTCAGCGTCCAAGATGCGTTGGTATAACCAAGAGTGTGAGAGTAATTAGGTACTCCACTGATCATCATACCTTTGTAGTTAAATGTTTTAGCAAAATCCACCTGCTGTCCGTCCACGATTACAGGTGTATCCCTAGGATCCATAAGTACTAAGCCCGTGGCCGTGACAATAATATCTGCCTCCAAGCTCTCACCAGACTTCAACAGGATGCCATTCTCGTTAAAGCGCTCTATATGATCTGTAACAATAGATATTTTGCCTCTATTAATGCCCTTAAACATATCGCCATCAGTAACCGCGCATAATCTTTCGTCCCAGGGATTATAACGAGGTGAAAAATGCTTCCTCACCAAGGATTTATCCTTAAGCTGCATACCGACGCCTTTTAATAAAAGGTTCTTCACAAACCTAGGATTCGAACGACTCAGTTTAAAAAATCCAGCTGCGAACAGGGTCTTTTGTGTTCTGGTAATCGAGTAGGCCAGCTTTTTGGGCAATATACGACGTAGAACATTTGCCATTGAGTCTTCACTTGGCAAACTCGCCATATAGGTGGGTGAACGCTGCAACATAGTGACATGCTTAGCCTGGTCACACATCGCCGGTACTAGGGTAACCGCTGTAGCTCCACTACCAATAACCACCACTTTTTTACCAGAATAATCCAAATCTTTGGGCCAAAACTGAGGATGAATCAGTTGTCCCTGGTAATTTTTTACCCCTTCAAACTCAGGTGTATAACCACGATCATAATTGTAGTAACCGGAACAATTCATCACAAAGTTAGTTCGTAATTGTTTAGTTGAACCATCAGTCTGTTCAACACTTAAAGTCCATCTAGCATCACCACTCGACCAAGATGAAGACACCAATTTTTGTTTAAATTGAATATGTTTTTCAATCTGATTCTCTTTGGCAGTCTGTTGGACATAATTCCTAATCTCATCTCCTGGCGCAATCGATTTGTCACTGGGCCAAGGTTTAAAAGAATAACCCAAGGTATACATATCGGAATCAGAACGAACGCCTGGATAGCGAAACAAATCCCAAGTGCCACCAATATTTTCTCGTCGCTCCAAAATGGTAAAGGACTTATTGGGGCAGTGCTTTTTTAAATGGTAGGCTGCCGAAATCCCAGACAAACCCGCACCAACAATCACAACATCAAACTCTTGAACTGGCATAGCAATCTTCCCTTTTTGTATTAACTTTAAGCTTCGATACTTCAGCGTTTTTACAGGTATGACCTTCTGCAAATATGGCTTACAACATACGTCATAGCACAGATGGCTCAGCTCATGTGGCTTAGCGCAATTTACTTTTACCACAATGGCGCTAAGCTTAGGTTTCCAACCCATTTAAGTCAAGCGACTTAAATAAAGTCAATTGACTTAAATTTGAAGCTTTGTCACAATTAGCCCCCTAAACAAGGGCCCTAAATATAGGAATTAACTCTTTATATTCAGTGACTTACTACAATTAAGAGGCAAAGGTAAAACATGGCTCTACCGAATAAACCCCGATTAATGGTCGATGTAAAGGCGGATCTAAGAGAACGCTTGCTACTCGTAGCGATCAAACTCTTCGCCGAAAAAGGCGTCGAAGCGGTGTCTATGAGAGCTATCAACGCCGAAGCGGGAACAAAGAACAAATCGGCTGTGCACTATCACTTCGGTAGCAAGGATGGCATTTTAAAGGCTATATCTGACTGGGTTGCTGAACGGGTCACCCCGGCGACAGAGGAGTTATGGCGCCAGATAGAACAACGGGAAGATAAGGATAATATGAGTGTCCAGGAGCTCCTACTCGTACTCTATACCCCACTTATGCTGGTTCAAAATATTCCCAATTGCGGGCCTGATATTTTTAAACTGTGGAGTAAATTACTGATTGATGCTACCCAAGAAAATGGCATCAGTGACGAACTGTTTGAATCCCATCTTAACGCAGTACTTCAGCGCTTGAGTAAGCAGCTGCCCGAGAAGAACCAAGAACATTTACGCTTTCAACTCATTCATAGTGTGTTCGGTTTTATCGCAGGCTCAGCAACATTGGATTCCAAATTTGTCGAAGACATAAAAAACGCTCGCATCGAAAACGAGTTAGAAATGCTATTTGCCTTCATCGACTATGCTAGTGGCGGCATTAGTAATACCAGTTCCAGCCAAAAAAAAATAAACCCCGAATTTTGGTTAAGCTACTTCGCCAAACAAGCTATAGAATTTGCTTAGGCCTGATTTACCTAAGCTCTGATATTTAGCACCTTTTCTAACTCCTTAAAAGCAAAAGGCAGACTCACTAAACCCATCCCCACACGAATCAGTGAGCGTGCTAAAGGGAAAAAAAGCGTCATTGCCAGTATCGCTTCTTTCTCGCCATAGCCACTGTAAAATAACATCCAAGCAGCTGTGGTAGTACCTAAGCCCGCCAAACCGATTGGCAAGGTCATAATCAACAAAGCAATCGAAGCCGTCGATAAATAATAAGGGATAGGAATGGTGATACCAAAACTTAAACTAACAAAATAAAGCCCGAATAAAGTTGCGATCACCGAAGGAATAAATACCAGCCACTGCTCAAACCATTGTTTAGCCTCAGACATCAGGAATGGCTGCCAAAACTCCCCTCCTCGTTTGAACAGTTCCCTTAAGCCCAAGACGTTCTTGTTTAAAACGAAGATTAACCAGCTAAAAGTAAAAACAAACAAACCAGGACCTAATAATATAAACCATGCAATGGAAGTATCGACCGTGGCTGAGTTGCTGTATGGGCTAAGCTCAAAATAAATCAGGGTTGGAATCACTACAAATACGAAGCCCCACTTCCCTACTGACCATTGCAATAAAGTGATGCCCAAAATTTTTGACCAACTCGCTCCAGATCGCCTCTGCCTATAAAGCACGTCAGCTGCTGCCGTTACCGTTGGGCTCACGATACTAAGCGCATAGGTCATACCCTTGACCCATAAGTAAGACCAAAACGGAAACGGACCGTGATACCACACCAGCATACGCTGCATCATAAATGTGGAAGTTAACCAGAACACCAACTGCGGTAACAAAATACCCAACACCGCCAAACCGATATTAGCGGACTTACCAGCTTGCCAAAAAGCATCCCAATCTAAGCCTTGAAAAAAATAGGCCAAAATTAAAACGCTCAATAGAAGCGCAACGCTGGTTTTAATCCATGCAGGAACCTTAGCTGATTTGTGCTGAACCTCTTCTTCAGATTCAATGGTTTTAAGTACTTCAGATAACTTTAACATTAACCCCTTTCCTCCTTGGGGGCACACCCTCTTTTATCCAAACACTCTAACAATAAACGATTGGCTCGCGACTGCCATCAGCTGCTTATCCTGTGACCATAGCTTAGTGGTCGTAGTAGCAATACCATTTTGAATGCCGTGCACTTCTGCTTCGAACAGAACCCACTCTGTAGGCACAAGCTTTACCACTCGAATAGTGTTGTCGAGACTATTTCCTCCCACCCGCTTTTTCAGCACGTAGTTACCAGATGCGGTCGCTAGGTCGGCGATAAAGGACAAAATACTAGCCTGATCATGGTCAGCATTTTTCACCTTTACCCACACCAAATGCTTATTATCGGGCCTCTTCAGCGTGTCGTTAAAAGGGGAAAGATACTCCTGTTGATTATGAATATGCTGCTTCTCACCGAAGTCAGGTAAAGGCAATTTATGCTCTCCACAGGACTCAACTGGTAACACCTCAGGAAACTCTGCCCACTGGCCTTGCTCTTCTATTTCTCGAGCTCCCAGTGTCGCTGAAACAGAAAAAATCTCTTGCTCGCCTACCCGTGCCGTTAATCGGGCCTGAGTAAAATTACGGCCATTAGACGGTTCATCTATCACTAAATCCAATACATCATCAGGCTTTGCATAAGATATAAATTGACTACTAGCCCATACTAAAGGTCTATTAGAATTCATCTCAAAAGCTTCTACCGCAGCTCCAAGAGAAGAACCACCGTACAAGAAATCAACCGGTGTACAGAGCCTTGGCTCTGCTATTAACTGGTAATGTTTCTTTTTGACAAGCTTTAAATTAAAAAAAGATTTAGACAACACTCCGCCCCATAAAAAATCATTTCAGCTAAATTTAGGCCTAGCCAAAGAGGCTTTAGGCCCAGCAAAAAACCCGAATAAACTCAGAGCTTAACTCGAATTATTGACTTAGTCATTATTTAATGGAACATTAGCATTCCGTTAAATATAGGAACCCCGGCAGGCTTTGCTCAAACTCGTCGCTGAACACAAAAACAAGGATCAGTTATGAACGCTCCACACACACAATTAAGCAAAAAAAATCGCCCCATTTCCACCATGCAAATTCAAGGTTCTGTGGCTGAGGGCTTTGAATCCATTAAAGAAATTTTTGAAAAAGAAATGCTGACCAAAGCAGAAAAAGACGCCCAGCTATGCATATATTATAAAGGACAGAAAGTCGTCGACTTATGTGCAACCAATTCAGTCAGTCCGAATTTTGGACCAGATACCTTGGTTAACATATTCAGTAGTGGAAAATCACTAGAGACCCTAGCACTTGCTCACCTGGTCGATAAGGGTTTGCTTAACTACGATGACAAAGTTGCCGACCATTGGCCTGAATTCGCCAACAATGGAAAAGAAAATACCACTATTGCAGAACTCATGCGCCACGAAGCTGGACTGGTTGATTTCAAGCACACTTTCGAGCCACAAAATCTGCTCACTCAGGAAATAAAAAATAATAGTATCGGAAGCGTCATTGAAAGCCTCTCTCCGAAAAAACCTAAGGACCCAGAACTGAGGCGAAACTACCACGCTCTCACTAGGGGCTGGTTAGCTAACGAATTATTTAGACGCGTAGAACCCCAAGGAAGAACCATAGGCGAGTATCTAAAAGAAAATATATCCGGCCCTTTA
This sequence comes from Pseudomonadales bacterium, assembly GCA_965223975.1. Classification (GTDB taxonomy): domain Bacteria; phylum Pseudomonadota; class Gammaproteobacteria; order Pseudomonadales; family JBECKS01; genus JBECKS01. The sequence goes on along the minus strand of OZ245031.1, from coordinate 2,658,537 downwards.
GACATCGACGTTTATGTGGGTGTTAAAGATCAAGATATAGACAGACGCGGAACCCTATGGATGCCCAGCATCGCTTTTTATTTTAAAGAGAGCTTTAAGCCAAATTTTATGGGGCGCAGAGTCTATAGCAGCTTTGCGCATCTATTTGCTCTTTTTTCTCCTATCATCGCACGCGTGATCGGTATCTTGGTCAAGAAAAAACTGTTTAACAAAAAGAAAAAGTCGCTCGATCCTTCTAAACCAAAAGCAAAAATGAGACTCCCGCTCAAAGGCTTCTCTCCCATGCGCGATAGAGAAAAGTCCATCACCTATTTTAACCAAGCCATTATTGCTCAGGGTGAGTCCGCGTCATTTAACGCAAATTGTTCTGCCAGAGGCTTAGCGAAACTCGCAGCCATGCTAGCTGCAGGCGGCAAATTCGATGGAAACGAATACTTTAGCAATACTGCTTGGCAAGCGCTTCATGGTAATCCCGATCACGCCAAACTTGGTGGCAACGTGAGCACTCATTTTACTCAAGGTGGATTAAATTTATTTACGATGAGCGGCCCTACCAACTCAACCAGTGATAAAGCGTTAAACAAAGGCCGCGAAGGGTTTTATGGCTGGATGGGACTAGGCGGATCGATTTTCCAATGGAATCCAGAATATGAAATAGGCTTTGCCTTTGTGCCCACCGCGCTACATGTAATCGACGTTTTTAATGAACGTGGAAAAGTTTATCAAACTGAAATGCTTAAAATTGTAAACAAATAGTTAGCACGTACTCATGACGCACTATGAGATTAAAACAGAATTAATCGAAGCCAACGGTCATCAATTCGAAGTTAATATTTGCGGAAACGGAAACAAATTTGCGATCTGCTTACATGGTTTTCCGGAAAGCGCTCATTCTCTCCCTTTCCTAGCAAAACTCGGTTACACGGTATGGGCACCCAATCTACGAGGTTATGGACAATCATACTGTCCAAGCCAAGTAGATGATTTTTTATTAGAGCATTTAAGAGCCGACCTTGCAGGCTTGATCGACGCAGCCGGCTTTAAATCAACATTACTCATTGCTCATGACTGGGGAGGCATAATTGCCTGGGACTTTGCTATACGTCATCAGCGACCCTTGAACGGGTTTATCCCTATGAATATACCCCATCCTTTATTGCTCGCTGAAGGCGCAAAAAAATTTCGTCAACTAAGAAAATCCTGGTATGTACTTTTCTTTCAAATACCACGCTTACCTGAATTCGCTCTTAGTCGAAACGATGCAAGCATGGTCACTAAAGTATTTAGAAACATGGCCGTTGACAAAAGTCGTTTTACTGATGAAATAATCGATGTCTACCGCGAACAAGCCGCTAAACCTAAAAATATCAGAGCAATGATCAATTATTATCGAGCTAATTTTCCCAGCAAGCATCCCGAAGAGGATACTACTACCTGGAGCCAAAAGCTCGACACGCCTACCCTGTTAATATGGGGAGAAGAAGACAGCGCCCTGGGCAAAGAGTTAACCTTTGGCACCGGTGATTACGTTGAGGATTTTGAAGTGGCCTACCTTCCAAAAGTATCCCATTGGGTGCAACAAGAAGCGCCTGAAAAAGTGAACTCCCTGATGGAAGTCTGGCTGAAACACCAGAAACTGGTCTAGCAAACGTTTTACTCCCCAGAGTTTTCTCAGTATATTTAGGCACGCCCAAAAAGAATTATTAAATTAGGCCCGGCAGCCGTTTAGATCAGCTAGCCCACGATTCGGAGCATGAGCATGAGTACCAATGAACGACCCTCTTTTTATAAACGAAAACTACTGATCTACCCTAAATTTCAACTCAGTTTAATGGCTGTGAACATCGTGTGCATGCTAGCGGTTTTTGGCGCCATCGAATATCAAGTTTATGCTTCCATACAGGACATTAATACAACAAGCGGTAATACCAGCTTATTCTCGGAAGATTTTTACAACCGATTCATCGAATATCAAATGAGTGTAATTTATAGCGGACTAGCTCTATATCTCGGAATAGGCTTTGTAGTATCTTGTTTTTTTACTCTATTTATATCTCATCGATTAGCAGGGCCCTTGGTAAGAACACAAAAGTATTTCGAGCAAATGGAGCAAAATGGACGAATAGACCATGACCTCAAGTTCAGAGAAGGCGACTTTCTCACCGAATTACCCGACGCTATCAATCGCGGCTTAAAAAGTTTACAAAAGCAATCGACCAACGATTGAGCTCTCTCTGAAATAAGCAAGATGAAACAAGCTGTCAAATATTTCTCATGGGTACTTTGCCTCGCTGTTATTCTTGCGCTTTTCATTTCAGTTCAAGGTATTGACCGCAACCCCAAAATTTTCGACGAACTCGAGCATCAAAGCAAAAGCTTAATTGACGAGAGCACTGCTCGACTTGCTGATAAAAAACAGCCCGGTCAGCTTCTAAGTGCTTGGTCGCGTCACACGATCACACCTCCCGCAAATACAGCCACCCTAGGCTATGGCGACAGAAAAGCCCAAAGCCCAGATATATTTGATGGTGACCTTTTTGCCAACGCTTTTGCATTTCAAATCGAGAACCACCGCCCTGTAGTAATGCTGACAGTCGATCTGTGTTTTTGGCCCAACTAACTAAGCCAGACCTTAGCAAAACGCTTAAGCGATGTACTTCCACGCGAACACCTTTATCTTGGAGCAACACATACCCATGACGGCCCCGGCTCAATACTTAAAGCACCATTGCTCGAGATCATGTTCGGAGAATATTCTGAGGAAGTTGCCCTAATAATCTTAAACGGAGCTGAAAACGCCGTAAGACAATCCCTAAAAGCACTCGAACCCAGCAAAATGCGTGTTCACGAAATCCCCATTCCTGATATGGTGATCAACCGTACTGAGTCTAACAAAGCCATTAATGACCTTGCTGTACTGCTTGAATTAGAACAAGCCAGCGGTGATCGAGCATTAATCATTACTTTTCCGGCCCACGCTACTATTATTGCTCCTCACCCGGTTGCTAGTTCAGCAAACTACCCAGGTGCGTTAAATAAAAATCTGGAATCGATGGGTTGGCAGCAAGCTGGTTTTTTTGCCGCTGAAACGGCTCAAGCCGGACCCGCATTAAATGGCCAGATCGCTCAAGCTCCCGGCTTAGAACTGGCTCATCAATACGGGCAGAAACTTGCTGACAGGCTTTCTAAAAGTATAGGTAATTCAAATAACCCTTACGTTTCTGATGCCACAATAAGAGCATCAAGAAGTCCTATACTGTTGCCTGATTGGAGCTTCCGTCTACCTTTTGCTGATCTAGGCCTTCGGCCTTGGCTAACAAATTATTTACTCGGAGGCCAAACACCGGATGCTCATATTCATGGGCTCGCCATCAACGATTTGATTTTTATAGGTCATGGCTTTGAGCTGAGCTCCGAACTCGGCTACGAAAGTCGTAAAAAAGCCAAAGAAAAAGGTCAAACGCTCGTACTCACAAGCTTCAATGGCGAACACCACTTTTACGAAGTACCAGAAAGCTCGTATGACCAAGGCGGCTACGAGCCCAGCATGGCCTTTTTTGGTCCGCATCTTGGGAATTATCTTAGCAAGCTAAATAGTTATCTTTCAGAAAAACTTTAGTCGCTCAAGACAAACTCAAACAGCAAACACTATTATTCGCTAATCACAAACTCAACACGACGATTCATGGCTCTGCCTTCGTCTGTATCGTTACTTGCAACTGGAAAACCTTCGCCAATACCACGAGTATCAAGTTGCTCCGCGGGCACGCCTTTAGCAGCCAGGTAGTCTTTTACTCGCTTAGCCCTGCGCTCAGAGATAAACAAGTTGTACTTCTCTTCGCCCACACTATCGCTATGCGCTTCTACTTTTAAACTTAACTTCGGATTAGCCAGTAAGAGCTCCGCAAAGTTATCTAGGTTCTTTCGCTCACTCCGGCTCAAAATCGAGGAGTTTTGATCAAAGTAAACAGTCTTAGATTGAATAAGAGCAATAGTTTCTGCGGATACCTCACTGTTAGTGGCTAGCTCAGATACAGGTTCGGAAACTGGTTCAAGGCTTTCTTCAACTAGATCCTCAGCTTCAGCAACTTGCTCATCGTCCGCATCGACCTCTTCTGCTTCTTGAGTTTCCTCGGCAGCATCAGCTATCTCTTCTACCGGTGCAGGCTCCTCAGTAAAAGAACTCGTTTCATTCATTTTAGATTTACCAAAACGCTTATACACACTCACTACAACCGCCGATAAATCACTGTTATAGCTGGTGTACTCTAGGCCCGCTGACCAACTGTTAAAGTCACGATTAATACCAGCACCCAGTTGAAGGTAAGTTCCACTATCGTCTTCAAGGTTTACTGCATCCGCATCGGAGCTTACTTGCGAAGCACCAGCCAGCACATAGGGGTACCAAGCACTATTTGTTAACCAAGGTAGTCTGTAACGAGCATTCAGCTCAACAGCACTGCTGTCAATAGGTGCACTGTTGCTATTACCTAAAACATCAATAGTACCCAATTCGGTATAGCGTAGCTGAGCTGCCCAGATATCATTAATTAAGTACGCTACTGATGCCCTTAAGGCCGTATCGTTTTCATCATCAACACTTAAGCTATCGGCCAAGTCTGGATCGTGGGTGCTCTGACCCACTCCAATGCCCAGCTCCCACTTTTTTGCAGTATCTGAGGCCTCCGCACCTGGAGACGCCATTAATACCAGCGGCAATGCCGCTAGCACCAATAAAGACCTCACTTGATATTGCCTCCTTGTATAAAATGCTCCCACCAAAGTCATTAGACCTAAAAGCATCAACCAGGGCGCCGAAAAACTTCCTACCCCTTGGCTTGGTGTAGTCACATCAGGGCTCGTACCCACTCTAATATCTAGGTTATCAGGAACACCGTCACCATCTGAGTCAGCCGTACTGCTTTGTCGACCAAAGCCATTCAAATTGTCCACAACATTGGCGATACCATCACTGTCGTCGTCGGTCAGGTCATCTAAAGTGCCATCGCTATTTGCATCCAACGTACCAGCTTCTCCTGAAAAGCTCCCGGTTAATATGTCATTCGACGAGCCGTCACTGATTACATCCAGATAATTGGGCTGCGCATCCGCGTCGGTATTAGTAAGATTGTTAACGTCATCAATGGCAGTATCACCAGCATCCAATAACGCATTCTCATCGCTATCGGTAAAACCCGCTTCAATCACGTCGGCAAGGCTATCGGAATCGGAATCCAAATCCAAAAAGTTCACCAACCCATCATTGTCAAAATCCATCACAAAAAATGGCTGCACTAAAGCAACAAACCCTTCTTGACCATCCACAATGCCATCGACTGGTGATACATCGGTTAAGCCAACATCAATGCTACCATCGCCATCCACGTCCGCATCCGCTGTATCTGGAATAGTGTCACCATCTTGGTCGTTGTTTAAGAAAGTCATCACTTTTGCCAAGGTGTCAAAGTCATCGATAACACCATCGAGGTTAGTATCCATTTTACCCGCATCGACAACAGCGTCATTGCCATCATCAGCATCAAGCACATCAATAATGCCATCGTTATCGCTGTCAGTGAGGGTAAGGTTATTTTCTACCGCATCGACAATACCATCATTATCCGAATCAGTATCATCGCGATCTGCCGTGCCGTCTCCATCAGTATCAACACTATCAGAACCCTCAAAAATATTGGGCAAGCCATCTCCATCGTCATCTTGCCCTTCAAGAATAGCATCGACAATAGTTTGCAGTTCGGAGGTTTCATTGACATCATTACTGCTCGGCGTCGTTCGTACAGCATTGTTAGCCAAAGTTAAGACATTGCCGTCAGTCACCCCGGTTACACCGGCGTCAGAGTACATCTGACTGGTTGGGGAACCACTAGAACCACCGGCGATCGATGAGATTAAATTTAGAGCGTTATCCACTACTGAAACCACTGCAGGTGTAGCAGATGAAGTTACGTTCTCCGCTCCTGAGTTATTATCAGTATATTGAGCATTGACAGTAATGGTATTGCCCTCATCACTGCTTTGAACAACATAAGTGGTCTGGTTACTACCTACATTGCTACCATCAGACATCCATTGATAAGTAATCGAACCAGGCAAACCATCCGCATCACTTAAGTTAGCAGTCAGTGTCGCACCTATCACCGCCTCACCACTAATAGAAAGAACACCTGCAGCATTCTCTTGAATGGTGACCATGGCACTGTTACTCGTCGTACTGACACTAGCAGTGCCCGTCGAAGGTGCTGCGGCAAGTGTCGCAGTCAAAGTTTCACCCGGGTCGGATGTTGGCGCGTCATCGACACCCGTCGCTGTAAAGCTTGCACTGCTATTTCCAGTCGCAATAGTCACTGTATCGCTGGTTCCAGTAAATCCAGACAAGGTGTAGTCGGAAGTCAATGTCGCACTCGCAGTGCTTAAATTCACGGTGATACCGACGTTCTCTGTCGCATTAAATAAATTGCCCGCACCGTCCCTCAAAGCAACCGTAAAGGTCGCCACACCACCAGCTTCTAATATCGTGGCCGGATTAGCTGAAATAGAAAGTTCAGGCGCTGTCATAAAGTTATAGATAGTATTATCAGCAATACCGGCAAAGCTATTACCCGCAATGTCGTCAATGGTTGCTGCGGCTATTTGAACGGCATATTGCGTACCCACTTGTAAGTCCACACCAGGGTTAAGGGTGAGAGTATTAGTGCTGACACTCATCGTGCCACTTGAGCTACCTGTACCCGCGCTCGCACTCGTTGCGGTAAAGGTCTCACGCGTCGCGCTGTTGGTAACATCCACTAAGGTCACGGTATTGCCATTTACTAGCTCAATGTTTTCACTGAAATTCAACACAATATTGCTGCCGGCAGCTATCCCGGCCGCATTATCCAAGGGATTTGAACTCGCACTGTTAAAAGTAGGCGTCGTGCTGTCTTCGGTAACGGTCGGCACATCCACATCACTGGAGATGTTACCACCCCCAGCATCAGCACGAACCACAAAGTTATTGGCGGTATCGGTTGTTAAGCTCACGCTAAAGGACCAAGCATTACTAGCAACCGTACTATTACCTAGGGAGGACGTATTGTCCGCCACGCCATCATTATTAGCGTCCAAATAGGCGTGTACCGTGACACCGTTTTGGCTGTGGGTACCACCGATGGTCTGGGTCGCAGCGTTGACGCTAACCGCACTCGATGGAGTGGTGACCACAGGGCTTGCCAATGGCTCGGTAATCGTTACTGATCTATCTCGAACCAAACCATTGCTATCGGTTGCTCGAGTGTTATATGTTCCGGCAGCTAGGTTTATTGCTGATGCATTTGTCGCTCCGTTACTCCATTGATAATTAATGACCGGCGCTCCACCAGCCGCAGTGCCTGTTGCAGAACCATCGTTGCCACCATTAGTTGTCACGTTGCTTGTTGATGAGATTACATACGTAAATGCATTAGATACTGTTAAACCATTGCCCGTGAGGTCAGCTATATTAGTGCTTGTCGCAGCACCTGGCATCCAGTCGTCGGCAAAGGCTAGATTGTAGGTCGCGCCCCCGTCTGCCTGTGTACCATTTTTCGTCAGCACACCACTGAAAGCAGCTTCAGTTAGCGATACCGTAAATTGTGTTTCTGAGCTAATCTCTACGTCTGAAGTCGATAGAACCGTATAGGGGCTTGTATAGGTCACCGTCGGGAAGAAACTATCAGCCACGTAGGTCTCGCCAGACACCGTTATCTTGGAAACATCAATATCATTACTCGCCCCGGGTGACTTAACAAAACCTGTACCAGTAACCACCAAAGTGTAAGTAGTAGCATCAAATGTCGCTGAGGTGATGGTCGGCGCAAAGACATTGCTAACCGTTATGCCATTGCCGGAGGTATCGGATGTATCGCCACTGGTGACTGCAGTGATAAAGTCATCTGCCGCCGCAAGATTGTATGTGGTTGAGCCATCGGAACTGGTGCCGTTGGCATTTAATAAGCCATTCACATTGAGCTTATCAGTAGCGGACAAGCTTAAGGTAAACGCTGTCGCAGAAGTAATTTCTACATCAGCGGTATCCGTTAGGGTATAGCTATTGCCGCCCTCACCTGTAATGGTGAACGTAGATGCATCCACATCACTGCCACCGCCATTGGCTGAGAAATCGGTACCTGTGACCACTAAATTTCCTGTGCTAGCGTCATAGGTGGCTGAGGTAATCGTGGGCAAGAGCTCTCCAATGAAAATATCCGTAACATGAAAATCCAAATCTTCCGCATCATTCACTGAACCCTCTGTTGCAAAAAAGGCCACTTGAATGGTTTGACCATCGTAAGCGGCTAAAGAAACACTTTGATCCGTTAAGGTATTGCTCAGGCCATCCGCATTGGTATATTGCTTCAAGGAGCTCCAAGTAACACCGAAATCCGTCGACACCATGACATCCACGGAGTCATCAGACCCCATATCCGACGGGAAAGTACTGTTAAAACCTGTAACAGCAACTTTGTAGTCGAAGTTCGTGGTAGCCGTGGCCACAAAATATGGCGAAATTAGCCATTCATTTCTGGTATTCGAGAACAAGTTTACTTTCGCAACAGAGTCCACGCCAAGAGAACCGCCAGCCCAAGATGAGGTAGAGCCAGAAGGCGTTGTAGCGCCTTGGCCTTGATCCCAACCATCTGGGTAAGCACTAAAGTCTGTAGAGATAGGCAGCATTACCGTTGGAGCAGAAAAGTTCATTGTGAAATAGACGTTACCGCCCCCAATATCGACACCATCAATACTAGGTGATAACGAAGCACCTGGCGTATTGCTTAGATTCACCGTTGCCTCGATACTGCTGAAATCGATTCCACCCAAATCAATTTCTAGCGTATCGTTACTAGCCCCAAAACGCACTGCGCTGGTGGTCACACCACCGGTATTAGCAATCAATGTAATTTGCTCACCTAGGCTTAAATCGGTAATGGTGTCTCCGTTAAGATTGCTGACACCTACGAAGTGAAAATTGTCGCTACCTGCACCGCCTGATAAGCTGTCGACACCAGCGCTGCCCACTAAACTTTGATCACCAGCAGAGCCTGTAACGATGAAACTATCATTAGCGGAGTCTGCCGCGATCAAAAAGACATTATTCGCCGTACTGGCGGATAAGGTAATCGTTTCTGAACCGCCACTGACGGTGCTGAGTTGAATGTTGGTCAATGTTTTATCAGTCAGTGTCGCCGAGGCATTCAAGGAGATGGTATTAGTGCCACCGCCCGAGGCATTGACGGTGGTGAAACCGTTAAACTGCGCAGGATCTGCTGTCACAGAGCTATCCGCCGTGGGTAGCTGCAATGTTTCAAAGTTGCTGACAGTTGCAGCCGCTATATTGGCTCCATTACCTAACTGCAAAATATCAGTACCACCGGCACCACCATCTAAAGTCCCCGTTGGCGTAAGAGTACCAACGTTAATAGTTTGGTTAGCACCTGCATTACCTGTGACCCCCTGGCCAGCATCACCCAAAGTAAAGGCGTAGACATCGTCTAACAAATAGTTTTCCACATTGGCATCACCGGTAATTGAGCCGTCTCCGTCCGAGCTCGATAAGTTAATTTGCTGAATCCCTGGAGCCGTCACCGAGCCAAAAGACTCATGCTGAGCTTCTGTCATCGTAACCGCCGACCCGCTATCGATTGACAGGGTTTCAAAGTTGCTAACTGTTGCGCTAGAAATATTAGCTCCATTCGCCATTTGCAAGGTGTCGCTTCCTCCTGAGCCGCCATCCAAAGTCCGAGTAGGTGTCAGGATGCTAACGTTAATCGTTTGGTTAGCACCCGCATTGCCAGTGACTGCCTGACCTGCATCAGCTAATAGAAAGGTATAGGCATCATTTAAAATATAACCATCAACCCCAGTCGCACCGGTAACTGAACTTGTGCCTCCTGTTGCAGCCAGTTGAATTTGCGCTGTGTTTCCAACTCCTGGCGCATTAATGGTCGTAAAGCTCGCGTGTTGAGCACCGGTCATTGTGTAGTTGAAGCCATCGTTTATATTCAGGGTTTCAAAATTCGCCAAGCTGCTTAGAGCCGTTAGGTCTTCACCAGCGTTGACATTAAGTATATCTGTACCACCTCCACCATCAGCCGTAGAACCCGTCATATGAGTCGCCGCCCCAATGGTCAAGGTCTCATCTGCTGCACCAAAACTAAAGGATGGGCTTAAGTTCGCCCCGGTAGTCGTATTAAAACTCGCAGCTGTGGTAGTAGCTGAAGTTGGGATACTGTAGGTCACGCTGGTAGAGCTCACTGTTGTAGCCGAATTACCTGCTGCGTCCGTCCCATCAAAAGAAATAGTATAAATCGTACCATCCACCAACGTCGGCGCATTAGTAAGCGCTGCTGAAGCTCGCGTACCCGCGTTAAGCTCCGCACCGGCGAGATTAACCACGTGAGGGGAGCTGCCATCGGCTGTGCCTCCTGTTCGTGTAAAAGTCACGGTACCCGAGGCTAAAGCTTCAGATAAGGTATAACCCACATCGGCGCTGCTTATGCTACTAGAAGTAGTTGGACTAATTCCCGTAAAAACTGGCGCTGTATTATCAAAACTTACGCTGGTAGAACTGACCGTGGTGGCGGTATTGGCCGCCGCGTCTTGGCCGTCAAAAGAGATAGTGTAAGTTGCACCACTCACTAAAGTCGGTGCGTTAGTCAAAGCTGCTGAAGCACGTGTACCCGAATTAAGCTCCGCACCTGTCAAAGTCGCTACATGAGGAGAACTGCCATCTGCCGTACCTGCTGTTCGAGTAAAGGTCACAGTACCGGAAGCCAAGGCCTCTGATAAGGTATAGCCGACATTGGCGTTAGCAACATTACTGGATGAGCTAGGACTGACCGCACTAAATACAGGAGGCGTTGCATCAATATTCGAAACATTGAAATCCTTTAGTTGTGCCACCATGCCGGGAAATGAGGGGTGGCTGACAAAAGTTATAGCTAAGGTCGATATTCCGGTAAAACCAGTTAAGTTAATGGTCTCAACCCCAGAAACCGTCGTATAAGATTGAGAGTCACCTTGATCCGATGTGAAAGACAATTGTACGTTTGTATCTCCGGCAAAATAAAACGAGCTAACATCGAAAGTGCCGGCATCGATGGACAAAGTTAAAGCAGACTCGTATAAGGGTGTTGCCGCACCTCCCACATAAACATATCCTGTAGATATTTGGGTGCTCACATCAGCCCCATCAAAAGTAAACAGGCTACCACTATGGTTATAGACAGCATTTATTGTGCTTGCGCCCTCATAGGCTCCGCTATTGCTGATCCCACCTCCCCCAACAATAATAGCGAGTACATCGGAGAAGTCCTTAAGCGCTAAGGCAGAAAATTGGCGATCGCTATCGATATCGCCACGTTGTATTTCTAAGTCCCAATCGCCGCCCTGTTCTGCATTGCCTGTTAAATCATTAGACGCCGCCAAATCAACATGGGTATTGGCTTGAATAATATCGAGAAACTCTTCCCCTTTTACGCCAGCAGCCAAATCACAGCCATAAAAGTGAACATCGGCGCCAGGCTTTAACGACTGGTTAATAGCGTCAAAAAAGCGCTTATCGCTCTCTAATAATCTTTGGTCTACCGATCCATTACCGAGTTGTACGGTGCCGGATTCGGCATGAGAAATAATGAATAGACCGTCCAGGTTTTGATGAGCTTCAAGTGCATTAAGCAGCTGATCCAATCCATTACTACCAGCCTCAATTTCAATAGCTTGTTGACCTGGTTTTAACTGGCTGTAAAAAAGATGTTTATCGGGAACAGAAGCATCAATTACTACCAGCTCGGAAACAACACTTAATTGCTGTAGACCTAACTTCTCTTCAGAGAAAGTATCAAGCGACTTATCGGCTTTTTGCGCATTCTCGCTAACGGCCTTGATTGACTTAGAGTAGTCTTTACCGATTACCGACCCAGCATTTCGATATGCACTTGAACTATAAGCAGCTGGTTTTGCCAACGCATAGGAAGTAAATGGCATTAACGCGGCAATAGCCGTTCCGACAAAACGATTTTTCATACTTCTCACCCGACGAGTGTTTATAATTTTAATTATTATTCCCTATATGGTTTTGTATAGGGCTTGTCATTTGTTAATTTTTTATTGTTATTCTTTAGGGGCAATGATACTGGCATTAGTACCTTTATTATCTCGCCAAAAAGCCATTTCGCTGTACTTAGCGAATAACTCCGGCGGGAGTACCGTTTGCCGAGATTTAAACTCTACTTTCTTTTTAACATCATGCAAGCCTTTTGCCCCAAGCTGCTGATCAAATTCACCCGCACTGTACTGAACGTGGTCAAAATCGTGATCAAAGGCGTCTTCACCAATAAATTCATACAGAAGCTTCATGGTCTTTTCTGGAAAACGGCTCAGAATGTCATAATCGATTAATAAAAGCTTATCTGAGTGCTCCCCATAGTAAGCTTCTTTTAAGGCAGTCCATGACGAACCAGTGGTTCCAGCCGATGACATCAGCGACTCGCAACGGGAATAAACCGTTTGCCGACTACCCGCGCTAAACATACGACTATAATCAAAAGGGTTTTTACGGTAGATACGCTCAAAACTGTCCATCACCCAGGCTGGGTTGCGCACCAGACATATCACTTTAAAATCATCATGAAGCTCGACCAACTGGTGCATCCTAGCAGTCCATAAGCGGTTGGTATCAAAGATCACCTGCTTGTCAACTTGATCGTAATAATAAGCATCAAAGATACCTTGGCTTAAACGCTTACGCTTGGCCTCATCAAAGAAACTATAAAATTCGCCGCCTGCGCCGACCTGTTCTAAACACCCGTTGATCAAACCAGCGACCGGGCTGGACATATCTGCATGAAACTTGGGGTTTTGCTTTAACAACGCCGCCATCAGCGTCGATCCTGAACGCGGCAAACCAGAGATAAAATGTACTACTTGGGGACCAGAACTCACCCAAAACTCCATGACAATTAATAGCTAAAAAGCTAACGAAACTGCTAGCTCCACAAGCTAAAAACATTAACACCTTAAAGAAGATATTTCGATAAAAAAATCTAATCAGCGCCCTGATATAAAAGAAACCCATCCTTTTAGGATGAGTTTTAAACCCCAAGTTAAAAAGGGAGTCCTCAAACCGCCTTAGCTACTATATCGCTCTAATAACAATGGCTTCAAATATTGAGTCCAGCGCCTATAGCCCTCGTCATTCAAATGAAGACCATCAAAGATATACACGTCATCAGGCTGGCCTTTATGATCGAACAAAGTTCTTCCCGTGTAGACCAAAGTTACATTGTCATACTGATTGGCAAGCTCGGCAAAGCCGTCGTCCACCCTTTGCATTTTTGGCCATTCCGACCAACGTAGCTTGGAGGGTTTCATTGATAGTATCCAAACGTCGGTATCCGGCAGATCTTGGTTCACCCTATCTATAAACAACAGATAGTCGGCAAGCAAACGCTCGGGGCTTTTTCCCCAGCCAATATCGTTACCACCTACAAAGACAACAATAGCTTTGGGTTTATAAGGACTAACAATTCGATCAAAGTTATAGAGCACATGGGACATATGAGCCCCACCAAAGCCCCTTCGTATTGTAGACAATGGAGCCATATCTTCGGACAGGCTATCCCAAAAGCGAATACTGGAACTGCCTACAAAAAGAATCTGATCGGGCGCAGGAAAATTCTCAAGGTCAGCCTGCTCAAAAGCCTTAATCTCACTTTCAAAATAGTCGTCGTTGTTCCCCGCCTCGTGCATATACCATACAAAAGTAGATAGCCCGCTTGCTACAACGACGATGAGTACAAAGAGAGTTATCAATACCTTTTTAATGCCCATGACATATCCTTTGGTGTTCTATATTAGACCGTTATTTTTAAACCCCTTTCCTCGCTTAGGCAAGCACTTATCTACATGCAAGAAAACTATGATATGTTTAGCAACACCCATGGAGATCTTACATGCCAAGAGCCCTACCTTTTTTCGCTATCTCTCTGCTAGCTTTGCTATTTGGAAGTATTGCGCACGCCAAGGCTAGCGACTTTTTGCTACACAAGAACATGCAGCAATATCAGGAGTGGTATCTAAAACCCTCGAAGGGCAACGAAGCTGGTTTGCACATTCAGTACTTTGGAGTAACTAGCGCACTGATAAGTGACGGTGAAAACTCGCTAATGATTGATGGCTTTTTCACTCGACCCAAGTACTTAAGCTTTTTTAACACGCAGCCTGATCCCAATATAATCGCTACCGCGCTTAAAAAGGCCAATATAGAAAAGCTAAACGCAGTCTTGGTAGTTCACTCCCACTTTGACCATGCCATGGATGCACCAGAGGTAGCCAAACAAACCGGAGCCAAAGTTTACGGCTCCAAATCTACTGCTAACATTTCACGCGGCTGGGGTTTAACAGAAGATAAAATTGTAGAAGTTGAATCCAAGCAGTCTATGCCCATCGGAAGTTTCAAAGTCACTTTTATCCTAAGCAAACACTATCCCTTTCCTTTAGGATTAAGTCGTTTTCTACTAGGCAAAGAAATTGATCAACCTCTTACCCCTCCTAGTTTCATCGGTTCTTACAAAGAAGGCGGTAGCTATACTATTTTGATTGAACATAAACTGGGCAATATCGCTATACAAGGCAGCGCTGGTTTTATCGAGAACGAACTAGATCCCTATCAAGCCGATACGGTTTTATTAGGCATTGGAGGCTTGCCCCACAAGTCTGAGAAATACCAAGACGATTACTTAAAACACACTGCTCTGGCCTTAAATGCAAAGCGTGTAATTCCTGTACACTGGGACAAAATGAACGAACCTATAGGGTCACCCCTTGTTCCCGAAAAAGGAGTATCGGGAGGCTTTGACAAGGTCTTAAAGCGTTATAAGAAACAACTTGAGGATAAAGAAATCGAACTAAACTTTTTACCAGGATGGCAAACAGTCAAACTTTACTAGCTCAGACCTTTTAATTCCCTTTCCTCAGCTTCTTTCACCTTCCACTGCTGAATGGCAACATTTTCTTTTATTTTCTCAATCACTTGTATGGCAGTTAGGGTGAGTTCTTCCGAAACAGGCTCCAAATGACGATCTTTAAGACTTTGCCCGATACCGCTGAGCAAATCTGTTAACTCAGTATGATCTGACATACCAAAATTATCTACGTAACGCTTAATCGCTTGGAACAATACATCATGACTGATGCGATGACTCATGCGCATCAGCGGCTTGTTCAATATATCAGGTCGAGATTCATTGACACCAAGCTGCTCCGCTACCAAAGCCGTTAGATAGTCTTTGATCTCAATTTCATTTTCATAAAAAGCATGCCTGATCGCATCACCAACACTCTTATCGATATTCTCCATCAGCTTTTCAAACTTTGGCTGAAGTACCTCATCGTTAATTCGATTCACAACAGGGTTTCCATCCCTTACTTCACTCTTAAGACCATCTAACACATTGAGAACCACGCGGTCCGACACCTCTTCCGCAATGATGTTGAGATACTTCTCGACCACTGAGTACAAAGGGTTTTTGCGAATATCAATAATCCCAAGTTTTTGCAGGCGATAAACAATCGAGATAACACGCAAAATACGTAAAAAGCGGAAACCGCCGACAGGAATACAACCCAGTACGTCGTACCAATGCACAAAAGGATAAAAAAACCAACGATGGTAAGTCTGACGATAAATCGCTACAGCCCAACGAAAAACAAGCTCGGTAAAAAATACAGCTACAAAAATCAAATCATAGTCAAAGAAATTAGGATGAACTTGCTCGCCGTAAAATAAGGTGAAACTTGGGGAAATAAACTCAAGACCCGCATAAACCCAAGACACCGAAAATAAGGTATCAAAAATAATCCAACTAAGATTAACGATCACCAAGCCCACCATGACCAAATCTATGATGAACAAGGGAGTTTCGGAGCTATGTTTTAACTTGTCTAAATCAATACGCTTTTCACCATACAAGGCTTCCGATTCAGACTGCGGATCGCTAGGGGTTTCCATAATAAAAAATCTCTTGCTTAACTCTTAGGATTTTACAGAAAATTAAACGTGGAGATAGTCCAATTTGGCTTTTAAGGAGTCAACAAGAACTAGCAAGGCTCTCTCCACATAAGCCATAAGGGTGGACAGCCTGAGGCTGGAGACACCTTTTCGATTACTTCAAAGCCAAAGCGACGGTAAAAAGATACGTTAACTTCCTTACTACTTTCTAAAAAAGCAGCTTGTTTAGCAGCATCGACAGTCTCTAAACCAGCCTCCATCAATTGACCACCCACACCTTTACCTCGACCAGCTGGCGTAGTGGCGATAGCAAACAAATAGTAATAGGGGTCTTTAGGTATATGCTTTTCCATACCTAGGTCGTAGCGAATGCCATTTTGCAAGGACGTAAAACCAGCTGTCTTGACAATAGATAGACCCAAAACCAAACTTGCCAAAGGCGATATCTCTTTATTGGCTGAGGGAGGTAACCACAGAGAAGCCCCGCGATTTTGCTCATCAAGATGACCGAAACCTTCTGACTGATACTTGCTTTTGGCCATGCGCGAATAAAACGCAGCTATTGCCTTTTCATTGTTATCACCAAACACCCAACCATTTACGGGGTCATCGGCAAAGCCCTGACCCAAAACTTTCCCAATGGTTTGTGCTTCTACATTCGCAATAGGCAATAAACTAATCATATATCACTCTTAGCAACACGCTCTATAAATTAAAGCGCTTACAATAGTTCTCGAATACCGACTTGTCACGCACCGCGTCTAAACCGTAATCATTCAAACTATAGACATGTTTGCCGTGCTTATCTTTCTTATTGGTATCCGCATACTGAATTAAACGCTGGGTCGTTTCTTCGTCACCATCCTCGCCTAAGAATTCTAAAATAGAAGACACGGTATCGATGGGCCTATCTACAAAGGTTCGATAATCGACATCAAAAAACTGATCAGCCTTATCGGCCAGCTTGTCTCTCGTTGTCACTGACTGGCTCAAACATTCACTCCAAAAGTCCAGCTGGTCTTTTCCAATTTGCTGGCAATCGATTTCATCAGAAAAAGTAGAGCGTAGATGCCATGCAAAACTGCACACTGAGCCCATCACCTCCATCGGATCGCGATGGGTTTGTATAATGCGAGCGTCTGGATACACATCGAGCAGCTGCTCGATCACCGGCAAATGGAAAGGCGTTTTAAACAAATATTGTTGGTTCGGGAAATCAGACTGTAGCAGCTGAGCAAAGATTTTATGAAAACGAAAAGTATCGGTCGGATCCTGTTTTTTATACCAATCAAAATAACTAGGAATGTCATAACAAAACCAGAATTGGCCGGTATATAAATCGTATTGAGTAATAGCTATGCACTCTTGAGGCAAAAGCGCTCCAAAATCATGAATCACCCTCAACGTGGGCGTTAAATAAAAGAATGCCTCAAATTCCTGGTGGGTCTTCTTGATGCGAGGATCACTGTCTCTCGAAGCAAACTCTACCGGTGGTACCGGCTTATTCACTTCCCAGCCTAGGGGCGCTCGAATCCCTTCTACGCTTCCCAAGATATTAAATAGCGCTGTTGTACCCGTTCTAGGCAGACCTAAAATAAATACTGGCTTTTCAACTTTACGCTCCAATATCTCTGAATTGGCAGCGATGTGTGCATCAATTTGTAAACGATTTTGTATAGAGTTTTGCAAAGACATTTGAGTTATCAAATGTCCGGTAGGATGCAAGCTAGACTTAGCATTCAGATCATTACATATAAGTTCTAGCCGCTCTTTAAGGTGGGAGTAGTCCCCTTGCGCTAAAACACCCGATGATTTAAGTGCCTTATCAAAAATCACATTGGCATCAAAAGCCTTAGGCTTTAGCCCAAGCTTACTCAAGCCACCCCGGATTGCATTAAAACCTTTAACTGGCGCGGGTCGATAATGAGTAGGCATATTAAAATTTCACCGCGTTATTATGACTGGGAATATACATATCATTTTCATCAAAAGGCTGAATATCTCGATGCCCCATGATCACCTTCCAACCTTGATCAGCATCATGCTTGAGGGTCATTGAGAATCTAACTCTAAGCTTTTCAGGCTCCTGACCTTTCATTTGAAAATCTTCGCTATGAAAACCCCAGGTCAAACCGGTATCACCATCAACCGCTACATTTAGCTCATCGATTTTAATGCTGTAGTATTCCATCACATCAAAGAACAACTGGGTAAAGGACAGCCTCATTTCTTCTTCAATTTCAGCTCTAGGCATTTTTGAGCGATAGCCATAACCAATAAACCAACCACTATCGACTGCCTCGGCATTGCCCTGATCAAAGGCATCATATTGCTCTCTTAAATAAGTTTCTAATCCTTCTTCACTCACTTTACTCGCTGTACCCGACATAACTCTCCCCTTACTCTTCTATACCCAAACATCTTTTTGATAGCGTTTTTCTTGCGACATTTGATCGAGCATGATCTTGGCCGCCCGACCATCCATCGCACCTTGATTCACAAAGATTTCTAGCAGTGTATTTTCTACATCCACCGCCATTCTGGTGGCGTCGCCGCAAATATAAACATGCGCTCCAGAACTAATTGCTTGCCAGACGGCACTGGCCTGTTCTCTCAAGCGATCCTGAACATATATTTTTTGTTCCTGATCACGAGAAAAAGCCGTCTGTAAATTTAAGCTATTCTTTTTCGCGTAATCGTGCCACTCATCACCATACAGAAAATCTGCACTTTCATACTTACAACCAAAAAACAAAAAGTTGTTTGAATTGTCAGAACTCAGCACCAGCTCTTGCATAAAAGCTCGATAAGGTGCAACGCCAGTGCCAGCACCTATCATCACGCAAGCCTTACCTGGATCAGGTAAACGAAAATGAGGATTCGCTTGTACAAAAGCTTTAACTTCAGTACCAACCTGCACTTGATGATTCAAGAAATAGGAAGCGATGCCTTGTCGTTTCTGACCCGCTATCTCGTGACTGGCTGTAGCAATTGATAGCTCTATACTGTTTTCATCATATTTACTGCTAGAAGCAATTGAATAATACCTAGGTTGCAACACAGACAGATGATCAACCAGATCTTGTGCGCCCAGCGCCTTCATCGCGTCAGCAAAGTGGACAAACACATCCTGGAGTTCCAAGCTACTAGATTCGCGCAACGAATCCAATTGTCCCTTCTGGCCTTGATCCAAGTTCAAAATAATTTGATTGTAAAAAATTTCGCTAAGATCTTTGATGTCTAAATAAAAACCAATAGCCTCAGCAAAGCTAACCCGACCTCCATCTCTAGGTAGATCAACTGGCTGCTCAGAATCAAAAGGAATCAAGTTCAGTATAGCTTCGACTTCTGGCTTAGGATTTTCAGGAAAAACACCTAGCGCATCACCCGCTTGCCACTGCAAACGACCCGAACCATCACCAAAATTACTATCGACAGTTAACGAAAAAGTTTCTGTACCGCCTTTTCCAGCATCACCGATCAATTTTCTGTCCCGCACTTTTAAAGACACTGGCGAACGTATATTGCTACCAGGGCTAGGTGGTCTTAGGTTCTTAAAATAGTCTTCTGCTTTATCTTTTAGCTCATCATCCCTAGCACCAAACTTATCTTGCCAGTATAAATCGTCGAAAATGTTTGCAGACACATCATCAAACCAAGAGCGGATATCAACGCGGCTTTCAGCATTGACACGCGCGAAAGGCAACATGCTCGATGCTTGGTTTTGCTTTAATAAGGCATCCAAGTTTTTGCCCGTTTCACAAAAATTCGGATAGGCACTATCACCAAAACCTAAGACTGCATAATTAAAATGGCTCAGATCCAACCCTGACTTTAATTTTTCTAGAAAAGCCTCGATCACCTGTGGCGGATCACCGTCACCAATCGTTGATGCCAAAAATAAACAACTATCAACATTGGCCCAATCGACTAAAGATTCATGCTCTAAGCTAAGCAAACGAATATTTAAGGCCTGAGCGCCTTCTTGCTTTCCTTGCTCAAATAAATGTTCAGCCAACTCCTCGGCGACTTCTTCACTAAAACCATACTCACTAGCGTAAAAAACATATAAGGACTTTGCGCCACTGCCCTGATATTCATAGCGAAACAACTTATCCAGCTCATCTCCTACGCCGACTTCTAAACTAATTTTTTGAGCCGGCAAATCGGCATCAATCACCCCAGATTGATGAAAAGAATCACGCCGATCATCAGCCTCCACCGCACGCGAGTCGTAAGCAGCCCGCACGGACTTAAAGGGTCTAAGTACCTTTTGCACAAAAGCTTGTTTAAAAATTTCCACCGTAATCGGCACTGACACGCGCGGCTTCAAAAAAGTGGTTTTGGGCTTCGCGCCAGTCATGGCCGCTCCAAAGTCCTCGATAAAAGCCTCACCTTTTTTCTGAGCGACCTTATTGGCAGCGTCCAAAATTAAAGGCATGCGATAAGTCATCTTTGCGCCGATGGCAGACGCAGGAAAATCCTTTCCAAAATCACTCCACCAACGATCGTGATACACACGGCAGGCTTTGGCGGAAAAGTCACCTGATTCAAACATCTCATGGATAGTGAGCGCTGCAAGCTTGGCTCCAATCATACCGGTATGAATGCCTTCGCCAGTCAGCGGATCCGTTTGACCCGCCGCGTCCCCAACCGCCATAAACTGAGTAGAACTGCTTTGCGCTTCCCCGCCTGTTCTCAATGACGCCACTCTCGGTCTTTCAAGCGCCACCGCATTCGGCCCAATTAAGCGTTGCATATAGGGGTCAGAAGCCACTCCATCAATCGCAACATCCAAGATATTCTCAGGCGGGGTTGCGCCCCCTTCAATCAGGTAAACACCTATATCGATATCATTATCATAGTGACGAAAAATCGCGACATAACCGGGAATCGCATAGTCGGGATAAAACAGTACGCCACCGGATTTAAAATTGTGGGTCCCACCTTTTACATATTGACGACTGGCGGTACCATCGGGGGCGGTATGCACAATGCCCAAAGAGCGGCATAGATTACTAGCCGCGCCATCAGCAGCGATCAACATCTTTGAGCGAAAACGACGACCATCGCGGCATGTAACTGTCCAAATTTGCTCCTTGCCCAAATCAGCAGACTCGCAATCTGCATTTTCAAACAGCTTGGCACCAACCCCTTCGGCTCCACGCACAATTGCCTCGTCACATATCATGCGCTTAATAGCGTAGCACCGGGCTGGGCTGGGTTCGTCAGGTACTTCATCAGGCTCTTCACTGATATAGCTTTCACCAGACGGTGATACAAAGCCACCAGAGGTACAATCTTGGATCAAGCCCTCCGCTTCTAGCTGCTGCAGAACCCCCATTTCTTCCATGATATCCAAAGCTGGCGCACACCAAGCATCACCACAGAACTTATCTCGCGGGAACGTAGCCCTATCTAAAAAAGCCACATTTTTCCCACAAAAGTCGTCCATACCATTGGCTAGAAAATAGGCTGCCGTTGCACCACAAGGGCCTGCTCCCACGACAATGACATCAAACACATCTTGGCTTAGGTTTTTAACTTTTGCTTGAGTTTCTGTTGGGCTCATTTATGCTTCTTTTAGGTAAGGGAGGCGAATCATCAACACTAGCAAAATCAGCTATTGATGACTCATCCAAAGTGATGAGAATCACGTATACTTTAGCGACACAGCGATCAAAGCAACGATCAACACAACAAAAATAATAAGGTTACGCGCTATGCCTAAACCCCAGTCCCTAGCTCTAATACTGTGTGCTTATACCGCCTGCTTTGCTGCCGCCTTTGCATACTTATACCTGGATTCTCTCTCAAGCCTTCGCACTGACAACCTTCTGTTAAACACCTTAATTGCAGACCTTGTTGCTACCACTGTCATTTTTATCTTCAGTCGCAGCTTTAAAAACTCGTCATTTTATGACGCCTACTGGTCGGTATTTCCCCCTATTGCTTTTCACTATTGGCTTATTGAGCTCAACCTAACTTGGGATTTAGGGTTAGTATTGATCGCTCTCGTTATCTGGTATTGGGCTATCCGACTGACTTGGAATTGGACCAAACATTGGGAGGGTCTCAGCCACGAAGATTGGCGCTACGTTAATTTAAAAACAGACAATCCTAAATTTGCTTTTTTAATCGACTATTTCGGCATTCATGTCTTCCCAACCTTTCAAGTATTCCTTGGTTTAGTACCGGTTTATTACTTTGTAGTCGCGAACACAGATCCATCGGTAATATTAATGATATTAGCTTTTGTCGTAGGTATCGCTGCTGCCAGTCTGCAACTAATCGCCGACCGACAATTACATAGCTTTATTGAAACGCGTAAACCGGGTCAGATTATCCATCACGGCCTGTGGAAGTACTCACGACACCCCAACTACTTAGGCGAATTAATGTTTTGGCTCAGCCTAGCACTATTTGGACTATCGGTTAGTCCTCAAGATTTTCTTTGGATGACTGCTGGGTTTTTCGCCATGCTCGCGATGTTTGTTTTCGCTAGCATACCCATGATGGAGAAACGCAGCCTTGAACGACGACCGGACTATCAAAAAATTATCGATAGTACCTCGATGCTGCTCTTGCTTCCTCCGAAAAAGCCATAACCAAGCGAAACAGCCAAACGAATATGAAACACATAGTCATTGTAGGTTTCGGCGACACTGGATTATTAAGCGCCATTCACCTACCCAAGACCTATAAAATCACAGCCATTAGCACTAAAGCACTATTAGTTAGCGGACAAGAATTAGGTTCTAGGCTTAGCCAATTAGAGACATGGAAGAACGAATACCTCATGGACTTCGCTCAGTACAGGCACCTAGAAGGTGTCAACATCGTTCACGGAAAAGTAGAAGGCATAGACCCACATAAGCAAAGTATCAATATCCATACCTTTAACAACGAAGAAAAAGAAATTGATTACGACGCCCTTTTGATCGCCACCGGCGTAAACAATGGTTTTTGGAGAACACCGAACCTAGAAGATAAAGAGCAGATTCAACGATCTTTAGAACAAAAGGCAACGGAAATTGCCAATGCCAGAAAAATCGACATTATTGGCGGTGGAGCTTCTGCGGTGAACAGTGCCTTCAATATAAAAAAACAATTCCCAGAAAAATCCCTTAGACTTTTTTATCCAGGCGACACCGTATTAAAAAACTACCCCAAAAAAGTTCAACTCAAAATTCAGAATGAGCTTTACAAGCTCGGAATAGAACTGCATTCCAATCATCGCCTTAAGGTCATCGCTAATGAAAGATTCTTGCTCCAACACACTCTTGAATGGAGCAGCGGCCAAAAACCCACTGATTCAGAACTTAGCTTGCTCGCGATTGGTGCTTCAAAACCTAACACGGATTTTTTATCCGATGAGCTTTTGGACGAACAAGGCTACGTCCTAGTTAACCAGCACCTACAATCTACTCAATACAATAATATTTTTTCAGTGGGTGATGTCGCAGCCAGCGATACACAAAGATGTTCAGCCAGGAATGATGGCTTTAAATTAGTCGCACACAATATCGATTGCTTTTTAAAAAATTCACCCGAAAAAATGAAAGACTTCAAACCAGTGGATAAACGCTGGGGCTCTATTCTCGGCGTACAGAAGAAAGAAGGCCTAAGAGTGTTTACTCCTCAGGGGCAAGATATACGCATCCCTCATTGGTGGGTGAAAAAGCTTATCTTTCCTTTCTTTGTTCGAAAGCTTATTTACAAGGGTGTAAAAGATACTTCATGCTAGGCTGGCAAACCGTTAAAGACTTCTAAAGCCCTCTCTCTTCCAAACTTTAGATCAATGACAGGTTTTGGATAGCTTTGACCCAGTGTGATATCTAATTCGCTTAACAATGAATCTGGAGCAGTCCAAGGTTCATGTATAAATTTATTGGGCAGAAGACTTAACTCCGGAATCCAACGACGCAAATACTCACCTTCTTTATCAAATTTCTTAGACTGCGTAACAGGATTAAACACTCTAAAATAAGGTGGCGCATCTGCTCCGCAGCCCGCTACCCATTGCCAACCTTGGGTATTGTTGGCCAAATCTGCATCTAGCAAGGTATCCCAAAACCATTCAGCTCCTTTTTTCCAATCTATTAACAGGTGTTTTACTAAAAAGGACGCAACTATCATTCTAACCCTATTGTGCATCCACCCCGTTCGCCAAAGCTCTCTCATCCCGGCGTCCACAATAGGTATACCTGTTTGGCCGGTCTGCCACCGGAGTAAATCTTGTGGATCATTAATCCAAGGAACCTGTCGAAATTTAACATTCATTGGCTGATCCGGAGTATCGGGAAAGTGATATTGAAGATAACGAGAAAACTCTCTCCAACCTAGTTCGGACAAAAACTTATCTGCACAATCATGCTGCCCAATTATGCTTATTACTCTTGCAGGGCTCACTTGACCAAAGGCCAAATACGGAGAAAGCCTGCTAGTAGCCTTTATCGCAGGAAAGTCTCTATCCACGGAATAGCTTTCGATAATCTCTTTTAAATTCTTAAGTGAGGATTTCAGCCCTTCTTCGTCAACCTTCCAATGTTGATAAAACTCACTATCCCAAGGTATTTTTGGCATTAATGCCAGAGACTCTAAATTCACCTCGGTATTCAAGCAATCGTTTATCCAAAGTGCTTTATCTATAGCTGTACGATTAGGCCTTACAATTCCCTTTTCACGAGCAGCTTTCCAAAACGGCGTAAACACCCGATAAGGCTGGCCTTGCTGATTCAAAAGTAAATCGGGGTTTAACAGTTCATTTGATCTGGAAATATTCAAATGCAAATGTCTTTGAGTGCATAACTCAGTCAAACTCGCTTGCTGTCGCAAAGCCCAAGCTTCATTACTCGTATTAAAAAATACGGCTTCAACCTCAATATCATCACAAATCTCCGAGATAACTTTTTCCACCGAACCTTTAAAGTAATATAGCGTAGCCCCATAACGACTAAGACGCTGACTTAAGGAAAGCAACGCGTGATGTAACCACCAAGAAGACGCAGATCCTATCGCCCAACAGCCTGGAGACTCCTGATCCAAAACATATATCGGAATAATAGGTCTACCATAGGCAATAGCCGCCTGTAAGGCCGCATGATCATCAATACGCAAATCATTTCTAAACCAAACAATGCTACAGGCTTGCACTTTATGCATATTCAGTCTCTTCAGAAAGAAGGTACTTTTTTTCGTTCAACCATCTCGGCTTGCTGCGCTTAGTCCAGGTTGCAAAACCAAGTTTCTCACCAACATAAAACCTTCGGTAAGCTAACACGGCATCAGAAGCTTTATACTTATCCGGCATGGCTTGAGCGAAATCACTCAAACCTGCTGCAGCAAATTCAATTCCCTTTATATCATTCAGGACCGAAATTGATTTGTGATCTTCCCTTTTATCATACCTAAAGCGATATTCTTTATTTAGCTCAAACGCCAGCTGGGTCAACCAATTAAAATTATCAAGCGAACTACCTGCCCATATCGTGCAGGGATGGTAAATATGGGTGGACTTATAGGGCGTAACAAAGCCTCTTTTATTTAAAGCAGTACAGAGTATTTGCACGCTTTCCAATATCATTTTGCTCACATGTTGATCACAATGGTAACGGGCACATTTTTCTATATCGTTATCTAGTACAAAAATATTCACGCTTTCGACACCCTATAAAGCAAACAATTGATTTATAGGGTATACGCGCAAAATACCTTATTGGTTCAAAATGAAGAGATTCAGAATAAGACTCACCTATAACTAGACAACCCTAGCACCTTTCTTGATCAACCCTTCTCTCATACCGAACCATACCTTGGGGTAATAATAGAAGGGCACCCTAGGATATAGATGGTGCAGCAAGTGGTAATTTTGACTCAACAACAAGGGTGTCAAAAACCAGGATGCTTTTTCACGAATAACGGTTGCCCGATAAGGGTCCTCATTTTCGGGCACATCGTGGGGATGGTGCGGTAAGTAATCAAAAGCCAAAGCCAAAAAAGCGAAGGATAAATGAATCGGAATCAAATAAACCCAAAACAACAACTCAGCCCAACCTTGTACTAATAAGTAAGACACAAGTAGCAAACCAAGCACACTGCTCAAAATTGCATGAAACTTTTCCTTAGCTGGGCGATCAGAAAAATACTTAGCGTAAAAATACAAATAACGATAAGGAATGGTTAACCAGCGAAGCGGTAATGTCCAAGCACGTCCACCCCCTGCCCAATCATCCGGATCCAAGTCCGAACCGCCGTTTGCAAAGCGATGGTGTTGAATATGCATATAACGAAAGTTTGCGTTAGTTAATACGATAGGCAGCATCAAAAACGCCGCAACATCGCCTATGCGCCCATTCAACCAGTCCCACTTACCCGAAATCGCCCGATGGGATGCGTCATGTAAGACAGTAAATAACCAGTAGTGGCAAACACCTACGATCATGCCCGCCGTTGCATAAGATAATGCTCCCGCTGCCGCAGCAAACAAAGCGCAAATCAAACCCACACTAGACAGCACAAAAAGAATTAATGTAGGCCAGGCTAAATCAGGTGGACTCATAAATTTACGTAATTCAGCCGGCGCATCAGAAAGGCGGGGTCTTGGTACCACTCTTGTTTGTGCAGGAGCATTCATAGGATTCACCTCATCAAAGATGGGACGATTATCAGAAAACCGCAGCTCATTGGTCAATTACCGCTCAATAAATATGTCGTTATTTGTTCCCTTTAAATAAAGCTAAAACAAACTGAGCACTAGCAGATTGTTCCAAACTAGGCACAAAGGAAGCGCTAATGAAAAGCCGTTCATCAATGAATAAGCAGAATAAAAACCTGATACTGGATGAATTTGCGGTGGCCTTATCAACAAAATGACCGAGGCAAAGCTAGGACAAGAACTTACAAGAAATAGTACAAAACTAAATACAAGGCCAGACACGCTCCTGCCCAAACCAGCATAGCGCTGCTTGAAGGTGTTCGGGTCAAAATGCCCTGCCCACTAGCCACTTTAAGCGTAAGCTCCGTGATCCCATCTAGCGCAGACATAAAGCCCTTACGTAGCAGCTGATCCAAACCAAATACTAACTTCGCTACACCAATGGCAAAGTTATACAAAGGCTTTCTGGCAATCCAATCGCTATCCAAAACGACTGAGCGTAACTCCGGTGGATACATGCCTCTTGAGTTTAACCAAACAAAGGCCGCCGCTGAGAAACATAAAATCTGTAACTGAGTAAACACGTGAGTAAAGTCATAAGGATGGTAATCCATCTCCAATGGCAACAAGGGGTACAAAATAAGTAATGGGAAGCAACCGATAGCAATACACAAGACCGCTGCAATAGTCATCGCAATCAACATATTATTTGGAGCTTCCTCTGGCCTCTGCCCCGAATCGTGCGCAAAGAATGCAAAGAATGGAATCTTAATACCCGCGTGATGGAACACACCCGCTGAGGCAAATAACAACATGCACCACAACCAGGTTAGATTCTCTTCAAGAGCAGCTACCACAATCAAAGACTTACTGACAAAACCACTAAATAATGGGAATGCCGAAATAGAGGCCGCGCCGATAATACACAGCACCGTTGTCTTAGGCATGGTTTTATATAAACCACCCAAGTCAGAACCATTTACGTGACCGATGCGATGCAGTACCGCTCCCATGGACATCATCAACAGCCCCTTAAAGATCACATCATTAAAGGCGTGAGCCACTGCACCATTAATAGCGATAGATGTGCCGATACCAACACCCACCACCATAAAACCAATTTGGTTAATCATGCTGTAACCCAAAACACGACGCAGATCATTTTCGATCACCGCCCAGAAAATTGGGAAACAAGTCATCGCCGCGCCAATATAAATCAACAAGTCTTCACCTGGATAAGCGCGAGCAAAAGCATAAACCGCTACCTTAGTGGTAAATGAGCTTAAAAATAGCGTCCCGGTAGGTGTAGCTTCTGGATAAGCATCGGTTAACCAAGTATGAACAAATGGGAAAGCACACTTGATTCCGAAAGCCGCAAAAATTAAATAACTGCCCAAGCTATCAAGCCCAATAAACTCAAACGCTAACGATCCCGTCTCGTGAAAGTGTGCTAAGGCTCCACCTAATAACAATACGCCAGACAAAACCTGCAAAATTAGATAACGCATACCTGCGCTGTAAGCTTTTTCAGTACCTCTGGCCCAAATTAAAAAGACCGAAGATAAAGCCAACATTTCCCAGAACACAAATAGAGTTAAAAGATCACCAGCAAACACAGCACCTATGGCACTACCAGCATAAATCGCACCAGCGACTTGCTGGCGCAAATCTTTGAGATGAAAAGAATAAACAAAAGCTATGAAAGCGGCGATATGAAATAAATACCCAAACAACAAACTTAGTTTATCAACACGTGATAGCAGCAAGTCCTGATTAAACAAGATATAGGCCGTTAGTGCGCCCTCTTCTACGCCGAGAATTTGAATACCACTAACAATGGTTACCAAAACTAAGAAAGCACTGCGCACAGCACTAGGCAACATCGGCAGCACCAAAGCCGCCAAATAAAAAGGAACAAAAGCCGGAACACTACTAGTCCATATCATCGTAGTAATCCTCTTTTCTCATAAGCACTTTGCGCATTTCCTTAGCGATCAACACCAGCACAACACAACCTACAAAACCATAAATCGCATAAAAGGCCGGAATCTTTTCAAATGGATGCACAATGTGTCTATGCAAAACAACATCAAAAGTCGCGAACAGATCGATCACAATCAACAAAGCACAAAAGGCATACAAAGAATTCACAATACCTTTAATTACCTTAGGTTGATAAAAAAAACCTGAACCATGTTCTTCACTAGATTCATGCCCATCCACAACATGCTTTGGATCAGTATCATGATTACTCATCACAAGCCTCCTAAGGGAATCAAACTCACCAGATCAAACAAAGGATCTGGGTAAAAGAACAATACCAAACAAGCAACACTGGTAACTGCTATGGCAATAAGACTTGGTAGAGGCGCTTCTTTTATCTGAACAGCTTCTCCCTGACCTGACTCAGAATCGGACCCAGGATAAAAAGCTCTAATCGGAATTGGCAGTAGATAAGCAATATTCAACAGTGAACTAATCATCAAAGTGATCAACACAATTAAGTGGCCAGTTTCTAAAGTACCCAAAGCTAAATACCACTTACTCCAAGTGCCACCCATAGGAGGCAAGCCAATAATACTTAGCGATCCAATTAAAAACGCCAACATAGTAAAGGGCATGGTCTTGCCTAAACCACGCAATTGCGAAACTTCGGTCTTATGGGCCGCGACCATAATCGCTCCTGCACAAAAGAACAAAGTAATCTTACCGAAGGCGTGAGTGGCAATGTGCATCGACCCACCAATGATACCCGCCGATGTAGCCAACATGCTTCCCATTACGATATAAGCTAGCTGACTGACCGTGGAATAAGCCAAACGTGCTTTCAGGTTGTCCTTAGTCATCGCTACCAAAGAGGCCAACAAGATCGAAGCGGATGCTAGATACAAAAGCCAATCCGTACTGGGGAGTTCAGCCAGCAAATCTATTCCAAATACGTAAACTGAAACCTTAAGAACCGAAAATACGCCCGCTTTCACAACCGCTACCGCGTGCAACAAAGCACTGACTGGTGTCGGCGCAACCATCGCCGCTGGTAACCAACGGTGGAAAGGCATGATAGCTGCCTTTCCGATACCAAACACAAACAACAATAAAAGAAAACCAAGCTCTCGATTCGAGGCACTACCCGCTAAGATACCACCCTCTTTAAAATCCAGGGTTCCAGTCAAAGACCAGGTCCAAATCAAAGCGGACAAAAAGAATACAATCGACGTCGACATCAAAATACCTAAATAGGTACGACCCCCTGCCCTAGCCTTTTCTGTACCCGCGTGGGTTACAAGAGGATAAGTTGATACTGTCAGCACTTCGTAAAAAATAAACAGAGTTAATAGGTTGCCCGCAAAAGCGATACCCATCACCGCAGAAATAGCGATAGCAAAACAAATAAAGAAGCGCGTTTGATTTTCTTCGTCATGACCTCGCATGTAACCGATGGCATAGATAGTGGTAATGATCCACAGGAAACTCGCAATCAAAGCGAAGAGCATACCCAAAGGCTCTAGCGAGAAATAAATGGGTAAACCAGGAAATGGCTCAGCAATCATTAACTCGATCTGCTCACCCGCGTTCACCAAAGGCAGCAAGGTACACACCAAATAAAAAAGCACAGAAGCCGTGACTAAGGTAATCGCTTCGCGAACATTAGGAGCCTTATCAAAAAACCTAAGCAAGACCGCGCATACAAGCGGAAGCAATAAACACAACTGAATAGTTAGATAGGCATCCATTATTGAGCCCCCATCAACAGTTTTGCAGCTTGAGTCGCGTTATCTAAAGTCACTGATGTCTCCACACCCAATACGATATTTAAGATAACTAAGATCCAGGTAGGTACCAACAAAAGCAATGGCGCCTCTTTTACACCAGCTTCTTTATCACCGCCGTCAGCTTTAAAGTATGCTACTTCGACTACTCGCCAGATGTACACAATAGCCAACAAAGACCCGATCAGAATAACCACGACCACTGGCCACCAATTGTTTTCAATCGCAGCAAGCAAGAGATACCACTTACTAATAAAACCAACAGTCATCGGTACACCAATGATACTCAAGCCACCGATTGCAAAGGCCGCAAAAGTCCAAGGCATTTGATAAGCAATACCGCGCATCGAAGAAAGCTGACTAGACCCAATTTGATAGGCCATAGCACCCACCGCCATAAACAAGGCTGCTTTCATCACCGCATGATTAAACACATGTGCGATCGAACCGGTTAATCCGGTCACAGAGGCAAAGCTAATACCCAAAACGATATAACTAATCTGCGCCACACTAGAAAAAGCCAACAAACGTTTTACATCTTCTTGATAAATAGCCGCGACCGAACCCACAATAATGCCCACCATCGCCAACACTAAGAGCACTTCTGCTACTGGCATTTGCTCATAAACAAACTGAGCACCAAAAATCGTAAAGCTAAAGCGCAGCAACATATAAACGGCCACTTTTGTAGAGGTCGCCGCAATAAACACGCTCACAGCAGATGGCGCATAGGTATAAGCGTTCGGTAGCCAGAAATGCAAAGGAAACAAAGCCAGCTTTAAACAAATACCCACAGTTAAGAAAGCATAAGCCGCTTGAATCGTACTGGACTCAAACAAAGGTGGTAAACGTTGAGCTAAATCAGCCATATTCAGCGTACCGGTTTGCATATACATCAAACCAACACCGATCAAAATAAAGGTACCACCCACGGTTCCCATCACTAGGTACTGGAAAGTAGCCACTAATGAACGTCGATCTTTGCCTTGGCTCAACAAGGCATAGGTAGATAAAGACGAGATCTCTAAAAATACAAAGACATTAAACGCGTCCCCTGTTGAAACGATGCCTAACAAGCCAGCAACACAAAGCAACATCGCGGTATAAAATAGCGCATGTTTGTCTTCTGGAATTTCTTTCTCGATACTCTTACCCGCATAAGGTATAGCGAGCGCCGCAATAGCGCTAATCACCAACAAGACGTAAGCACTTAATATA
Organism: Pseudomonadales bacterium; assembly: GCA_965223975.1. GTDB lineage: Bacteria > Pseudomonadota > Gammaproteobacteria > Pseudomonadales > JBECKS01 > JBECKS01. The sequence goes on along the minus strand of OZ245031.1, from coordinate 2,626,847 downwards.
TCAACGTGATAAACAATACCTATCGGAGCCGACCAAGCGCCCTGCTCGTAGATTAAAGTTCCTTTTTCTTGAACCTGAAGCAAGACCAAACACGAAATCGCAAAGCTTAGCCAAGAAACCAATACCGAGAAGTACCAAGATAACCTTGCCTTATTAATCAACAAACACAGCGGTGCGGCCAACAAAGGCAAAATCACCTGAAGAACAGGAAGATGCTCAATCACTTTTATCATCCTCGAGCATCCTTCTCGTTTATCTCGTCTTCTTCAATGGTGTTGTACGCTTCTTTAATACGTACGACCAAAGCCAAGCCGACCGCCATAGTCGCTACACCCACCACAATCGCGGTAAGAATCAGCACGTGAGGCAAAGGGTTTGAATAAAGAGTAATACCTTCTTCTAAAATAGGTGCTGTTCCATCTTTTACCTTGCCCATAGTGATATAAAGAATAAACACCGAGGTTTGAAAGATATTTAATCCAATAAGCTTTTTAACCAAGTTACCACTGGCCATTACCGGGTATAAGCCGATCATCATCAAAAAGATCACGACCCAATAGTTGTACAAACCTAGAACATCACTCATCCGCTTCACCTCGTTTTGTGAAGCTGTAAAAGATGATCACCATCACAGCAAAAACCGTTAGACCTACACCTAGTTCAACTAACAAAATTCCATAGTGCTGGCCATGAATAGGGTCGTGCGCAAGCACACCGTATTCTAGAAAGTTTCCACCCAGTAGCATGTTCGCCACACCTACGCCGCCGTAAAGTAAAACACCCAAGCAAGCGAACACTCTCAACCAAGACAAAGGCAAAACCCGCTCAGCACTAGCCACGTCGTTTACCAAACCGTAAAGAATAATCGCTGCTGCAAATATCACCCCCGCTTGGAAACCACCACCGGGACCAAAGTCGCCGTGAAACTGCACATAAAGGGCAAACATCATAATAAAAGGCACAAGTACCCGTGCCATTACACTTAGAAGAACATGGTTCATAAACCACCCTCCTCATTTTCCTCTTCGACCTCGCGACGTGAACGCAGGGAAAGCAAAAGCAGAACACCAACCGCCGCAGTAAAAACCACCACCACCTCACCAAAGGTATCAAAACCACGGTAGCTTGCTAATACAGAGGTCACGACATTAGGTACATCGATCTCGTCGCCCGATTTATGTAAATAGTGAGGAGCGACGTGCTGATGCACCGGTGCCTGAGGGTCCCCAAAACGAGGCATATCCAAGGTCGCGTAAACTAAAAGCCCACCCACCAAAGTACACACCACCAAAGGTAGCAACTGCATTTGCTTTGGTTGTTTCGCATGTCTTGAGGTTAAGGCCAAAGTGCTGAGCGCAAGAATAGTAGAAATACCCGCTCCCACCGCTGCCTCCGTAAATGCTACATCGACAGCATCCAGCGCAAGAAAAATCGATGCTGATAACAAGCTATACAAACCAAAGAGCATCACCCCAGCAAAGAGATCTGATAAGCGCACAACGGCAATTGCCGTGATCGATAAAAACAACAAAAGAACGATATCAATCAGAGTCACCATCATGATTTTTTACCTCGCTCTTTATCCAGCGTGGGTTTCAAACCGCCATGCATCGCAGCTTTAGCTAGTGCATGAGTAGCCGTTGGACCTGTATATAAGATAAAAATCGCTATAAAGGCATACTTAGCTAAATTGAGGTCCCAGCCATTTTGCAAAGCCAAGCCCAAAAGGATTAACAAAGCGCCTAATGTATCGGTCATACCCGCTGCGTGTACGCGAGAGTAAAAATCAGGAAGGCGAAACAAGCCGACAGCACCACTGATAGAGAAAAACGCTCCACCCATAATGGCGATCCAACTTAAGATATCAACAAACAAATCCATTGTTATTTCTTCCCTTGCATCGCGCCGTATTCGTAATAGCGAAGTACTGCGACCGTACCAACAAAATTAACCAGAGCATAAACAATGGCGATATCGACAAAATCATGGCGTCCCGTTAAAAAACCAATCACACAGATAAACAAGGTAGTTTTAGTGCCAAACATATTCACCGCTAGGATGCGGTCATATTCCGTAGGACCAAGGATCGCTCTAGCCAAAGCAAGACCCATCACAACAACTACAGCAATCATCGCAGCTATAAACATTATTCTTTCTCCAACAAGGAGATACCTTGATCCATTTGACCCTCGTCAAGATCATCTAACATTTCAGGCCTTAGAGCATGCACGAGAATGGTCTGCTTATCTTCGTCGATATCCATAGACAAAGTACCGGGAGTCAAAGTAATCGCGTTAGCATAAAGCGCGGCCCCGCTGCCCGTACTTTGAGAATAACTCACTTCGCGCATCGCAGGCTTAACAGGCCTCAAGCCCCAAACACTTAAAGCCACTTCTACATTCGACTTAAAAATCTCGATTACAAACCAGGCCAAAAAGCGCAAAATCTGCAAAAGCTTAACAAAAGGGTTGATTTGATATTGATCAGCACCCATGCGAGCAGATAAGTAAACCACGATAGCGGTGGACAGAAGCATAAAACCAAAGAATAGCGGCGTGTAATGGCCAGACAACAACAGCCAAAACCCAACAACCAAGACTGTTAAAGTGATTTTATTTAGCAAATCCTTTAGCTCCACAAACGAAGACGTAAACTAAAAGAGCTTGAAGCAAGCTCGGGGCGCGATTCTAGCCCATTAGGCCCTGTTTTGCATGGTGATATCGGTCAGAATCTAGTCAATAATGAGAGAAACTACCATTTTATCCAAATAAGCCTTCTGCTCCTTCACTCCGCTGCCCTTTAAACCAAAAAAACCGTAGGAAATAATCTGGTGCATCAACCAATGCACTGCATCATCCATAGCCAAACCCTCCTTTAACACCCGTCCTTGAGGCGTATCCATCATATACTGCTCAAGCATTTCGCCAGTAATGGCAGAAAAGTACTCATGGGTTAAATCGGCAAACTTCTCCACATTTTGAGCATCCATAATCACACGGTAACGATCATCTGACCGGAGGTCTGTGATAATGCTATATAAGGAGTCAGTAAACATGGCCCGGGTGACTTTTTGAGTGCCAGCCGTTTGGGCGATAATATCGTTGGTAATTTGGTGCATGAGGGCCATCATGACCTCGACCACCAACTCTTCTTTGCTATCAAAGTAGCGGTATATAGTTGCGCGATTGCAGCCTACTTTTTCAGCTAGCTCCTCAAAGCGAAACTTCTTTAGCCCCTTTTCTGCCAAAAGGCCGATAGAAGCCTCGACCATACCCTGCTTGACCTCAATATATTCGGGTGTACCGGCTTTAGCCTTACGGCTATTTGAAGTCTTTGCGCTGTTTCCTTTTCCTGCCACAGTAACCTCTATTGGTAGGCCTAATCAGATTTAACGTATTTTAACCCACATACAACGCTTATAAAATTCTGTTGCAGTGCAAAAATAACAATGCACCATATCATTGAGAGCCAGACCTAGATTCCTCAATCATGAGCTGGACTCTGGGGTCACTAGCTCTAAGTTCCTCAAACAGTTTCTTTCTCTTCGGCGTGAACTCTAAGATTGACTCGACCTTCTCATAATCTTCATAAAGCCAAGATACAGATTCACTTCCATAATACATGTGCTTTCTCACTTTGATCCCATGGCTTTCAAGCAACTCGATCAGTTGATCGTTTCTTCCCACCCAAGAAGTACTCAAGCCTGCAAAGGGAGGCTCTCCTCCAACATAAAGTTGCTGTTCACTAACAACGGCTTCAAATTTTGGATCATATTCTAAGCAAGCTTTTTCCTTATGTAGGACATGTGGAATCTGTTGCTTATCTAGGAGCTCTGAGAGCCTATTTGCATGCTCTTCTGCTGAGAGAATGCCTCCATCATCACCTCTTGTATAGCAAATACGTGACTGCTTCATAACAGCCTTACCTACTTGCTCTTCACTGAACTCTTCATGAGGTTTTTCACCGCAGCTACCCAAAAAAACACCAGTCATAATCAACAGGAACAATTTCATTTAAATACCTCTTCCAATCCAGAAATCGCAGACATCACCTTAATATTAGCCAGCCTCTAACAAATCAAATATCATAGCCTTACATTCTAACTCAATTAACCTAATGACATTATTAATCATATACCTGACACTGGCCATCGGCGTGTCATTTCTTTGCTCAATATTAGAAGCCGTGCTTCTATCCATGACCCCCAGCTTTATAGAGACCATCGCCAAAGACAAACCTAAGCTTGGGCAATACCCTAAGAGGGTCACTACCCATTTGGACCAATCACTCTCTGCAATATTAATCCTGAACACCTTTGCCCATACCATGGGAGCCGCCGGTGTAGGCTCACAAGCCTTACAAGTATTTGGCCCGGAATGGGAAGTGCTGATCGCGGTCATCCTTACCCTTGTCATCTTATATTTCTCAGAAATTATCCCAAAAACTTTAGGGGCGACCTACTGGCGCCAATTTGCCATTCCCTCCAGCATGGTCATCACCTGGATTGTAAAAATCGCTTACCCACTGGTTTGGTTTGCCACCCTTATTACTCGTCTCTTCAAGAAAACCAAATCTAACGAAGTTACTCGAGATGAAATCATCGCCTTCGCCTCATTGGGTAAAAAATACGGATCTATATTCGAACAAGAAAGTGAATATCTAAGAAACTCTCTAACCCTTAGGGATATTGCAACAGAGAAAATTCTTACCCCCCGTAGTGTCACCCACACTCTGCAAGAAGACCTTTGTGTAAGCGATGCACTGAATGACGAGAAGACCCGCCAGTTTACCCGTATTCCCATTTACAGCTCCGACGTTGATCATGTCACCGGAAAGGTGATACGCGCGGACTTATTTGAAGCTGAGCGAGATGGACATGGTGACAAACCTATAAAAGACTTTTCGCAGGAAATTGTCCATGTTTCTGAACAACTGCCAGTCCACCAGTTGCTAGATCTCTTTATCAAAAAGAAAAACCACATATTTCTTGTAGAGGATCAATTTGGGCAAACCGCGGGGGTTGTAACCCTAGAAGATGCTATCGAAACTCTACTCGGGCGTGAAATCGTTGATGAGCGCGACGTAGTGGAAGATATGCAAGACCTGGCCCGATCAAAATATCGAGAGCGCTTGCGTAAGAAAAAATAAGAAAAACTCAATAAAGATATGAGCGAAGCTTGGTGGAAAAGTACAACTATTTATCAGATCTATCCTCGGTCTTTTGCTGACTCCAACAATGATGGCGTCGGAGACATTCCTGGCATTATTTCGAAACTCGACTACATCCAAGATTTAGGCTTTGAGACCATCTGGCTTTCTCCCCACTACATCGGACCCCAAAAAGATTTTGGATACGATATTGCAGATTTTAGAAGCGTCGCTCCAGAATATGGAACCATGCAAGATGCCGAGAACCTAATTTCGAAGGTTCACGAACGAGGGATGAAAATCATATTTGATATGATTCTGAATCACACCTCGGACCAACACCCCTGGTTCCTAGAATCCAAATCCAGCAAAGATAACCCTAAACGTGATTGGTACATCTGGCGTGATGGCAAAGGCAATCGGCCACCAAACAATTGGAAGGCAATACCAGGCGGCTCAGGCTGGGAATATGACAAAGACACCAAGCAGTGGTACTTCCACAATTTTTTGAGCTTTCAACCTGATCTAAATTATAGAAATCCAGAAGTTAAAGAAGAAATGCTTAATACTCTTCGCTTTTGGTTAGACAAAGGCATTGATGGTTTTCGCTTAGATATCTTTCACTCTATTTTTAAGGACCAGCATTTTAGAGACAACCCTTTTTCATGGCGCTTTGCCCCTACGGCTGATCAAAAAGAAGGCTATCTCCAAAAATTACAATACAATTTAAATAGACCAGAGGCGTTTGAATTTGCCAAAGATGTTAGACGAGTGTTAGATGAGTATGACAACGAACCTTTTGCGGTTGGTGAAGTATTCGGTGAGGGAGTAGTTAAGAAATATCTAGGAAAAAACAACGACGGCTTAAGTCTAATTTTATTATTTGATCTTATTCATTTAAACCAGGTGACAGCCGACAGCCTTTATAGAATTATCGAAAAAAATGAAAAAGAATATCCTCCCCCGCTAATGCCTACCTTTTGCTTAGGCAATCATGATCGTCGGCGCTATTTCAGTCGTATTAATAAGGATGAAGAACTCGCCAAAGTACTTGCTCTATTTATCTATACAACTCGCTGTGTTCCAATCAATTATTATGGAGACGAGCTAGGTATTCCAGACGGAGACTTTCCATTTAAAAACGCTTTAGATGCACTAGCTAAACCCTATTGGTGGGTTCCCAAAAATCTGGCGAAAAGCTTGGACTTATATATCAACCGCGATGGCTGCCGAACCCCTATGCAATGGGACGACAGTCCAAATTCCGGCTTCACCAAAGGCACTCCTTGGCTCCCCATTTCAAAAAACTTCCAGAGCCAAAATGTAAATTCGCAAAGTAAAGATCCCCTCTCTTTATTGAATACGCACAAAGACCTATTACGAATTCGGAACAACAACTTATGTTTAAAACAGGGGAAATTAACCCTAAGTTCAAAAAATGAACATGAACCAGGCATTCTTTGTTACGAGCGTATTATAGACTCCGAGCAAGGGAACGAGTCCTTGAAAATTGTTATTAATATATCTTCTCAAGACAAAGTCATCCAACTTAATAGCCCAGCTGTAGAGCAGCTATTCTCTACGGATAGCAATGCTACCCTAAAAGGAAACACACTTTATCTGCCAGCAAACAGCGGGGCTATATTGAACTAACTTAATAAAAACTGAGCGCGAGCCAGTACAATAGGTTCATCTTGGGTTGTCTGCCAAGCTTTCATCTGAACGTTCGCTATCTTTCGGCCTATTCTGGCAATCTCACATACACAGTAAGTATCTTTAAAGTGCCCCGCTCTTAAGTAGTCTATTGAGAAATCTATAATCTTAGGCTGTTTGGGCTGAGCCATCTTGATGATCAAAAAGATGCTTGCTGAATGCTCTACAAAGCCTGCGATCACACCGCCATGCAGGGCAGGCAAAGTGGGGTTACCTAAATTGGATTGCTTCTGCGGCAAATGAAATAAATAATCCTCTCCATATTGCACCATCTGCATACCAATAAAATTGGCATAGGGGCAATGATCAATAAGATTGGAGTAGTCACCTGTCTCTTTGCTTTTTGTTACTGCGTCTATTAAGTTCATGACTTAGCCTCCTCCTTAACAGCAGGGTTAGGCTTAGTCATATCCAAGCCAAGATCCAAGCGCATAAAACTAGCCGTTGCATAACAGATGGGGTCATCAATACTGTCTTGGTAACCAATCGCTTTGGTAAACACCACCGACGAGCTAATTCGGTAGACCTCACCATAACCATAAATGGGTTTAAATGGCTCCGCGGCTTTCAGGTGATCCACCCTAAGGTCGATCGTTGGCGTTACGTCAGTCTTAGGATAAAGCGCCCTTCCGACAGAGCCTCCTAAAGTGTGATCCATAAAGGTGGTCAAAGCACCACTATGAATAATTTTGGTATCTGGATTACCCACAATTTTGTCAGAGTATGGCAGCATGGAAGTCACACCACGTTCCTCGGCGCGAATCACCTCAATACCCAGTGCCTTGGCCTGCTCTACCATTCCAATGCGACGTTTTAAATACTCACGGATTTCCTCTAGGTTTTGATCAAATTTTTGCATACGTAACTAATTCCACACTCTTTTCACACACAACAACGACCTATGAATTCTATATTTAACATCGTGATTTAAAGATAGCACTTCCAGCTGCTCTCCTGTAGTCTCGCCGTTCGCGAAACACCTACTAATTTACATACTATTATATGAGTTTTTCTTCTTTGGGGTTATCCCAGCCTATTCTCGATGCTCTCGCCGAAAAAGGATACCAAAAACCCTCACCTGTTCAGGCTAAGGCGATCCCGTCTGTGCTCGAAGGCCGCGATTTAATGGCCGCTGCGCAAACCGGTACTGGTAAAACCGCTGGCTTCACCCTGCCCATATTAGATCTATTAAACAAAGGAAAAAGCGCTAGCGATAACCAAGTACGCGCCCTCATACTCACTCCAACACGTGAGCTGGCCGCTCAAATAGGCGAAAACGTAGAGGCTTATGGTAAAAACCTAACACTTAAATCAGCGGTAGTGTTTGGCGGGGTTAAAATAAACCCCCAGATGATGAAGCTTAGGAAAGGAGTCGACATACTCGTCGCCACACCTGGCCGGCTGCTAGATCTTTATGGGCAAAATGCTATTAAATTTGATCAGCTTGAAATACTGGTATTAGATGAAGCTGATCGAATGTTGGACATGGGCTTTATTCACGACATTCGAAAAATCCTACATGTGTTGCCCCAAAAGCGTCAAAACTTAATGTTTTCAGCGACCTTCTCAGAGGATATTCGCAAACTCGCTAAAGGCATCGTCAATAATCCTGTGGAATTCTCAGTCAGCCCGCGCAACACAACTGTCGAATCCGTTGAGCAGTGGGTTTACCCAGTTGATAAAAAACAAAAATCAGGACTATTGATAGAGTTAATTCAAACCAAACACTGGCATCAGGTCTTGGTATTCAGCCGCACTAAACATGGCGCCAACAAATTAGTAAAACAACTTACCAATGCTGATATCGACGCTGCGGCCATTCATGGAAATAAAAGCCAGGGCGCACGTACTAAGGCCCTGTCCAATTTTAAAGCGGGTAAAATTCAAGTACTCGTAGCAACAGACATTGCCGCCCGCGGACTCGATATTGATCAGCTTCCTCAAGTGGTTAATTTTGACCTGCCCAACGTGCCAGAAGACTATGTGCATCGTATTGGCCGAACCGGTCGAGCAGGCGCTAGCGGTCATGCTGTATCCTTAGTGAGCGCTGATGAGATCAAACAGCTCACCGATATAGAAAGGTTGATCCAAAAACTAATCCCAAGGCAGTTGATCGATGGCTTTGAACCTGTTCATGATCTACCTCAATCCCAACTAAAACCAGCCAAAAGAGTTCACAAACCAAAGCGAGCAAAAAAAGACAAGCCATCCTACCATGAGCGCAAACGGGCAAATAGTAAAACGTCACGAAACAAGTCTAGAGGCAGTGGTAAGCAAAGTAGTAGTAAAACAGGTAGTAGTAAAGCAGGTAGTAGCAAGACAGATAGTAGCAGGACAGGTAGTAGCAGGACAGGTAGTGGTAAACCGGGCGGCAAAAGCAAGCCGCAAACACCAAAAAGTAAGGCTAACAAACGACGCCCTTCAAATAAAAAAAACGGCTTCAGTCAGTCTAAACCAAGGTCTAAATAAAAATTGATTTTGACTGCTTGACTCCCCCAATACCCCATCCTTTACCCTGTCACTTGAACCTCTACAGGCTTCCCAAAAACTCCAAATAGTGTTTAAGTAACTCATCCGGCGCTTCCACCTGGGGATAATGACCAATTTTGGCTAGGCGCACCAAAGAGCTAGGCTCTCCAATAATATCTAAATAACGTTCCACCATATGATTGCCTGATACGGGATCAACAGAGCCATTAATTAACGCAATCGGCATCTTGGCTTCACCTAAACAATGTACCCAGCGCTCCCGATGGGTCTTACGTTCAGACATATATCGAATCAACTTATGAAAGTTGGCCTTGCCTTGATTAAACTCCACAAGCGCCCAAAACGAGTCCAGTTCCTCTTGAGAAGGCTGAGACTCCTTACCAAAAATCTCGCGAAAGCTTCTATCCATTTGTTTTTGACTACTGACATAGGTCAACAGTTTACCAATAGGACTAAGCAGAAGCTTTTGCACCAATCGAGCACGATGAGTTTCAGGAAACAAACCGCCATTTAATAAACAAAGCGAAAGCCATTCACCGCGCTTCCCCTCATTTTGTCTAGCCAATAACTCCTGCGCGACCGTATCGCCATAATCATGGGCCAGCACATGAAATTGTTTTAGCTTAAGTTCTGCTATTAAAGCTTCGGTGAAATCTGCCTGCTTAAGTATTGAATAATCGTGACCTTGAGGTTTGTCACTATAGCCAAAGCCCAACATATCCATCGCGATCAAACGATAATTATCACTTAAGCCTTCCCATATTTTAACCCAATCCCAGCTAGAGGTAGGAAAACCATGGATCAAAACAATCACAGCCTTATCAGAATCAGGCTCACTGTCGACATAAAAAAAGCTATGTCCTTCTACCTTTATGCTTGAGCCCTTATCTTTCCAGTCTTGTATCGAATACATAGTTATCTAAGCACGCCAATTGATTGAGGAAACCCGCAAATACTTTTCTAGGAGCCACCACCAGTGTATGTAGAAAGCTTATCTAGGTCTAAAATTTTGATCTCACGACCCTGAGCCTCGATCAACTCAAGCCTTTGGTACTTGGCGAATACGCGACTAATGGTTTCCTGCGCAAGACCTAGATAATTCGCCAAATCTCCTCTAGCCATAGGCAGTCTATATTGACCAGCACTTAGACCGCGTGCTCGATATCGAGCAGAAAGCGAAAGCAAGAAAGAAGCAATCTTTTCATCTGAATTCTTCTGCCCCAGCAGCAGCATCATTTTCTTATCGCTTTGTATTTCCTTACTCATAATTTGAAAAAAGTGTCTCTGCAAACCAGGTACCTTGCCAGACAGGGCCTCCAAATCAGCAAAGGGGATCTCACAAACCGAGGTGGTTTCTGTCGCTTTAGCAAAATTGATATGAGTACTCGAGCTGATACCGTCCGTCCCAAAGATTTCTCCAGGTAGGTAGAAACCTGTTATTTGCTCAGTGCCATTTTCATTAATCAGATAAGTTTTGATACAACCGCTGCGAACTGCGTAAATCGAGCTAAATGGGTCAGCACTTCTAAATAAATGCTGTCCTTTTTTTAGCGGACGTCCTCTCTGAACAATTTGGTCTACAAGATCAAGGTCACTTAAGTCAATTCCAACGGGCAGGCACAAAGTACTGAGCGAGCAATCGGCACATTTTACTGGGGTGCATTCTGAAACGGTAATTTTCGAAACATCAGCCATTAACTTAGTCAGCTCTTCAGTTAAATCAAGGGTAGCTCTAAATAGGCTACCAAATAATGCAAGAAGCCCCTTGGTTAGCTGAACTAATTATAATTAATCACCAAAGCATCACAAGGTGCGCCAGAAACTATATCCCTTGAATTAGAGCCAAGCATAGCTCGCATTGTCCCTTTTCCGCTACAGCCCACGATTATCAGGTCCGAGTTTAACTCTTCGGCCAAAGCCTGGACCGCCTTACCGGTCTTACCTACAGTAACGTGCCCATGGTCTAGGGGTAAGCCGAGCTTTTCTAAAAGGGACTGCATACGTTCCTTACAATTATCCAACAACTCTTGCTGAAAACCGCTAACAACCAATGCGTAACCATCCACCGGCGAATAAGAGTACATATTCTCCAAAGGCAGTACCGCCGTGCAGAGCTGCACCTCTGCTCCCGCATCAATATACTCAATCACCTTCGACAAGAGGTCATCAATTTCCTCAAAAACATCCAATGCTACTAATATATTTTTATACATAGGCCCTTATCACACTCCTAAATCGACTTTCCTGACTTTCAATAAGATTATCTCCAGAAGGCATTTTTTCGAATTGAGATAAGTCAGATTACCAGATCTTCTCTAAGATTACTCAACAAACAAAGGTTTGACAAAGTAATCCCACATAAAAGTGATCAAGCCCATAGCGCCCATAATCATAACCATACTCGAAGCTAGCATTGAACTCGCGAATAAAAACCCACGTTCCTTAGGAATCTTCATTACGATGGGAATCGCTAAATAAAGAAGATAGGCCGCATGAGCACCAGCGGCCAAACCCACCAAAATGTCCAGCCAAAAAATTGGGTAAACACCAAACAAACCAGCAAGAAATACTGGGGTCGCACAATAAGTAGCCACCATAACTCCCCGAGACAACTGCGTGTTTTCAGCCCCATAGGTGTTAGCCATCCAAAACATCATAAAACCCACCAAGGAAGTTATCGTCAGCATACCCAGATAAAATAATGCACTGAGTATCAAAGCGCTTTGCTGACTCAGCATTATGGTTCGATCAACCACCTCCCAACCAAAATGACTCGTTCCCCAATACCAAGCTAACGCTGGAAACACTGGCATGACCAATAAGTATGCATAGCAACGAAATTGAGAAACAGGATCGTCATCTAACGCTTCCCAAAATCTTCTTGGACGTACCATCACCTTGTATAAGTCAGTGACCATCTTACTTACCTCTAAATTTTAAATTATTCGAATCCGACGATTTAAGCTCTTGATTTGTTTCATTGAAATCATTCCTACCCTCTTCCAATATTCTCCTCGACTCAGTATCCAAATCCTGATATTGCTTATTGTTAACCGCCCAAACGAAGGCTACACAGATCAGGGTCAACAAAAACATCAAACAGCAAAAAATGAGCACAAATGCATTCATATTAGCTAGCCTCCAACGGGGAATAGCTGGCCTCTTCTACATTGTTGGCAGCCACCTCGTTTCCAAAGAGCTTATCGGAGTAGCTCTTTACCCGAAGTGTATTGCTCACCACCAGTATAGAACTCAGCGACATCCCTAGAGCAGCTGTCAGCGGTGTTAATAAACCTGCGAACGCCAAACTCAAAGCGACCACATTGTACAAAAGAGACCAAGCAAAGCCTTGGCGTAGAATTTTATTGGCGAACCTGCTCATATCGAATAGTTTTGCCAGCTGAAACATGTCGTGCCGAAGGAAAACAATATCTGCCTCAAGCTTAGAGAGACCTGACGAATTGGGTAATGCCAGAGACAAAAATGAGAAGGATTGAGCAGGAAAATCATTATTACCATCCCCAATCATTAGACTGTGGTAACCCTTATTTTCAAAAAGATCTAGGGATTCCAATTTATCTGCCGGACTAAGGCCACCTTCTGCATGGTCGATCCCCAAACGTCTAGCAAGATCTGAAACTTTATTAGCATTATCTCCACTGAGGATAGATAAGTGGAAACCCCCTATGTCTTTAATCGAAGCGATCGAGGATTTAACGCCTGGTAACAACTCCTCTTCTATCTTAAAGCCGGCAATAGCTTTTGTCCCTTTAATTAGATACAGACTCATGCCAGGATCAACTAAGGGATGCGAACCATCTAAGACATAGTCATCTAGTAAGGCCTTATTACCCAAGGCGTAAAACTCTTTTCCTATAGATCCAGTGACGCCCTTACCTGGAATAATATACTGATCTTTTACAGTTAAAGCCGCTTTCTCGTCAGAACTTGAATGAATATTCTGGCCCAACTCTCTAAATAGATCAGCAATTGGATGTTGAATAGTTTCTTCCAAAGCACCCGCAATTTGAATCATCTGTTGCTTATTCATTTGATCAGAAAAATAATCTGAAGCACTAGTATCGCCTTCATACGGATACAGTTCGACCCCCTCTAGCGATAAGCGAAGATCTGTGAGCGTACCCGTTTTATCAAACGCTAAGTGGTCAACCTTGAGCAGCTTTTCTATAAATTCCGGACTATTAACCAAAATCCCTTGCTTTCTCAAAGAACTAATAGCTAAAGACACTGCGGTTGGGGTGGCGATAGACAAAGCACAGGGACATGCCGCTATCAACAAGGATAAGGCCACAGGAATGACCTTGGTCGAATCAACTATCGACCAAAATATCACTGACATAAAACAGAAGGCAAATACCAGTGCGAGAAAATAAGAAGCTACTAGGTCAGCTTTTTGTACAATCTTTGCTTTTCTTTTTAGCGCTTGCTCAGCCAGATCATTCACCGCGAATAAACGCGTATCTTTACCGACCGCACTTACTTTCATTTTCAAATGGGCAACGCCGGATTTAGCTTGACCATGAGCCAGTCCTGAAAGCCCTCGATTGAAAGTCCCCTCAAATACCTCGTCACCAATCCCCTTGTTATACGGAGAGGACTCCCCGCTAAACGCAGATTCATCTAAGCAAGCTGGGGTCAAAAGTTCTCCATCAGCTGGTATTTGATCGCCTTCAGATACCAAAATAATATCCCCGACCTGAATTTCGAACGTAGACACCCACTCTACTTTTCCATCTTGCGACAAGCGAGAAACGTTTTCCCGAGATTCTCCGCCATCCCGAAGTATCGCTAGCGCATTACTTTGGCGTACCTTTGTTTCAATAAAACGTGAAAATAAAATCAAAAATATCAGCATAAGCAGGGATTCAAAATAAATCTCTGTCTGACCCTCAAAAGCGCTAGAGATTCCTAAAAGATAGGAAGCAAGAATGGCAATCGTTAAAGACACATCCATATTCAAGTGTCTAGCCTTTAGTGCGGATACAAACCCTAAAAAAAATGAACGTCCACTAAACACAATGGCGGCACTCGTTATCAAGAGGGACATAAACATGAGAATTTGTCTCATCTCCTCACTCATACCACCCTCAATACCAAAATGAAGCGCAATCGAGATCATGCCTACTTGCATCATCGCTATACCCGCAACACCTAACTGGCTCAGCAAAGCCCTTTCGCGAGATTCAAGATCATTCGCCCTCGCATGCTCAGAAAAAGGGCTTAGTCGATATCCAAACTGCTTCGCGGATGAAACTATATCTTTCTCTGATATTTGATCTGCATCAAAAGTAATTGAGCATTCCCCGCTTTCGTAACGCACGGACGCCGCTGCCACACCCTTGAGTGAGGCTAGTTTATTCTCACAAGCACTGACACAGCCCCCACAGTTCAGTCCCGAAATAAGAAAATGCTGTTCTTGATCTCGCCGAGACTCAGAGCCTGATGTCTCATTGAGAAAAAAGCCCATGGTGCTCAAAGAGTTTGCTCCTCTTCTTCTGACATTTTTTCTTTTTTACCCTGATCCTGTTCTTTTTGGGTGTGCTGACTTAACACTTCCTCAACACGAGATTCTGGGTTTTCTTGAGATAGGTAAAAAAATCCAATCAGATTGATAGCCACTGCAATAATCGGCATCAATATCATGACCGAAAACCAAATCAACTTAGTTTTACGTTCAGAATATTCTGGTAGAGGCTTATTCATTGTCGTCATCTCCTTTTTGCGAGTCCTGTTCGACCTCAGGCGGTTCTGCTGGCTCAGCATTGAGCTCTTTGCTGTGAGTATTTTCGTTATTTTCAGTAAGCTCCCCGCTTAGGTCATCGTTTTTTTCCAACTCGGATGGCGACTCAGGCCAACAATCTTCTAAGTTCAGAGAATAGACATAGGCGGTCAACAAGTGAATTTTGTTTTCGCTCAACAAGTTCTTTTGAGCGGGCATATGCCCAGCGCGACCCTTTACTATTGACTCAATAATTTGAGACTTGTCACCGCCATAAAGCCAAATATCATCCGATAGATCAGGAGCCCCTAATAGCGGATTGCCCTCCATATTTACCCCGTGGCAAGCAATACAAAAAGTGTTATAGCTGGCCAAACCCACTTCACTTTCTTCTCTGCTTTTTTCCTTACTCAAAAACGCAGCGAGCGATTCAACTTGCTCTGCTTGCAGAACACCTTTCCAGGGTGGCATAACCCCCCTTCGCCCTTCGGTGATCGAAGTCTTGATCGCCTCTGGCGTGCCACCATACAACCAATCATCATCGCTTAAATCGGGGAAAAACAAGCTACCCTTCGCATTCCGTCCGTGGCATGCCATGCAATTATTTTGGTAGATACGTCGCCCCAACTTCATAGCCTCTGCATCTTGTGCAAGGTCTTCTATCGCTACTTGTTGATAGGTAGCCAAAATAGATTGAGTTTTTTTTGCATGAAACGCTCGATCCTGGGCCAACTCTTCTTCACTGGTCCAGTTTAAAAAACCTTTATAGCTGCCCATGCCAGGGTAAAAGGCTAAGTAGCCAATCGAAAACAGTATGGTAAACAGCATCGCCATAGCCCACCACATGGGTATTGGCGCGTAGCCCTCTTCCACGCCATCAAAAGTTTCACCTTCTCGATGCTTATCACTGCCATCGTGACTAGCTACAAAGTTTGAATACAAAACCCAAGAGATGATGCCCAGAAAAACAATTACCTGAATACAAATCCAAGCATTCCAAAATGTACTCATTATTTATCTACCTCTTCATCAAGAAAGGGAATAGTCCCCGCATCTTCAAAACGCTGTTTGTTCCGAGCACTAAAAGCCCACCAACACATTCCTAAAAAGCTCGTGATGGCAATGATTAGGCCAAGACCTATGATGGTTTCTTGCGTCATATTTTTCCCCTTAATATATTTGTCGCCTAACGCTTGCTAGAACGGGCGAGCCCTAATTGCTGCAAATAAACAATAAGCGCATCCAATTCTGTCGCTCCCTCTACCGCCGCAGCCGCTCCCTCTATTTGCTCGTCACTATAGGGAACACCCACCTTACGCAGAGCAATCATTTTTTTAGGCGTCATTTCTCCATCTACCGTTCGCTCTGCAAGCCAAGGGAAAGCTGGCATATTCGATTCAGGTACGACTGCACGAGGATCTAATAAATGTATCCGGTGCCATTCATCTGAGTAACGTCCACCTATTCGCGCCAGGTCTGGTCCTGTGCGTTTAGAGCCCCAAAGAAAGGGATGATCGTAAACGGACTCTCCAGCTTTCGAGTGCTCGCCATAACGAGCGACCTCTGTGTGAAGCGCACGAATCATTTGGGAGTGGCATACATGACAACCCTCAGCGATATAAACGTCGCGACCCTCAAGCGCCACTGCTCCAAGAGGCTCCACCCCCTCAATGGCCTCATGCTCATCCATAAATATACTGGGTATCAATTCAGTTAAACTGCCAAATACCAGCATTACAAAAATACCCAGGCCCAACAGGAAAACATTTTTTTCAAGCAATTCGTGTTTCATACGCTCTCTACTTCTCTGATTCGTTTAAAAATTCGCTAATGTCTAATTGATCGCAGGGCGAAGTTCCGACTCACCCTGTTGGGCCTCATCCCCATTGATCGTTTTCCAAGCGTTATATGCCATCACCAACATACCTAGGAAAAACAGGCTGCCGCCCACAAAATCGAACAAAATATCCGGGATAACTAGCGATCAAAGAATCCATAAAGGAGTAAGTAAGCGAGCCATCGACATTCGTTGCCCTCCACATTACGCCCTGAGTTAAACCGTTAATCCACATGCTGGACACATAAAGAACCGTGCCCGTAACGGCCATCCAAAAATGAGTATGTATCAACTGCTCGCTGTACATTTTGGCTTTACCAAATACCACTGGGATCAAGTAGTACATTGTCCCAATAGTGATCATTGCAACCCAACCCAAAGCACCTGAATGGACATGGCCAATAGTCCAGTCGGTGTAGTGCGACATAGCATTAACCGTTTTAATAGCCATCATTGACCCTTCAAACGTGGCCATACCATAAAAAGACAAGGCTAGTGCCATAAAGCGTAAAGTAGGATCATAATTAAGCTTTTCCCAAGCCTTAGCCAAGGTCATGACACCATTCACCAAGGTACCCCAAGAAGGCACAAGCAAAATAATCGACATAACCATACCCAAACTTTGGACCCAATCAGGCAATGCGGTATACAAAAGGTGATGTGCTCCGGCCCAGATATACAACCCGATCAGAGCCCAAAAGTTCACAATGGTTAAACGATAGGAATAAATTGGAGTATTCGCCTGCTTGGGCAAAAAGTAATACAACAGGCTGATAAAACCCGCTGTTAAAAAGAAGCCAACGGCGTTATGTCCATACCACCACTGAACAATTGCATCGGTGGCACCACCAAATACTGAATATGATTTAGTAAGCGATACTGGGATCGCTAAATTGTTCACGATATGCAATACCGCAACCGCGATAATCAACGCTGAGTAAAACCAATTAGCAATGTAAATGTGGCTGACTTTTCTTTGCGCGATGGTTCCAAAAAACACAATGCCATAAAACACCCAGATTACCGTGATCAAAAGATCAATAGGCCACTCTAACTCAGCATATTCTTTTGCACTGGTCAGCCCCATTGGCAATGTTATCGCTGCCAGCACAATGACTAGTTGCCAACCCCAAAATACTATGTTCGCTAACTTGTCAGAAATTAGCCGAGTTTGGCAGGTACGTTGCACAACAAAGAAAGAGGAGCCCATCAACGCACAACCACCAAAGGCAAAAATGACGGCGTTCGTATGTAAAGGCCTCAAGCGACCAAAATGGGTCCAGCTAAAATCGAGGTTCAAAGCAGGCCAAAGCATTTGAGCCGCTAAAAACACCCCTACCCCCATTCCGACGATACCCCATAGGATCGTAGCAATGACGAACTTTCTTACGATGTCATAATTGTAGTCATGGCCTTGTTGACTATCTGATGTTGCCTGGGTCATATCTAAACCTACCGAAATCTTATTAATGAGTTATTGATCGCTTATAAAACTACCGTTATAAAATTCTTGAAAAATGCTTTGATGAACCAAAGGCTGCAGCTCTGTTATATTCGTCGAAAAACATACATAGACGCCTAAGTACTAGACGGCCTTTTTCGCTAGCCCTAAAACCCTGATCATCAATCTGTATTAAGCCATCGCGCTGGGCCTGTTGCAGATCCATCAGTTCTCGTGAAAAACACTCTTGAAATGAAAGCTGAAAACGCGAAAAAAAATCTCGAAACATAAGCCCACCTTCGCAAAGAATCCGCTTAATAACCCAAGCTCTAAGCGTATCTTCTGGCTCTAATTCAACCCCCCGCTCCTGAACCGGAATATCTTGAGAGAGTCGCTTTTGATACTCGCTAAGCTGCTTTACATTTTGAGAGTAAACATTATCAATGTGACTAATTGCAGAAACTCCGAAGCCAATTAGCTCGGCTTCAGGACAAATCGTGTAACCCTGAAAGTTTCTATGCAATTCACCCTTTTGCTGAGCTTCTACCAAAGAATCACCAGGTTTCGCGAAATGATCCATACCAATAAACACGTAACCTGCTTCCAGTAGCTTGACCGATGATTCATTAAAGATACTTAGCTTTTCATCCGCGCTGGGTAAGCTTTCCTCTTGAAACATTCGTTGTGCTTTAAAACGCTCAGGCAAATGGGCATAGTTAAATAAAGATATACGATCTGGCGAAAGATCAAGCACCTTATCAATGGTGTCACCAAACGAGCGGGCGTTCTGATAAGGCAGTCCATAGATTAGATCCATGCTAAGTGAATCAAAATCAAGACTTCTGACGCCATCGCAGACTTCTTTTACCAATTCATAACTTTGTACCCGATTAATCACTTCTTGCACTAAGGGGTCAAAGTCCTGAATCCCCAAACTCACTCGGTTAAAGCCTAGGCCGCGTAACAAGGCAAGGCGCTCGAGCGCCGCATCACGCGGGTCAAGCTCTATTGAATAATCTCCCCTGTCGTTACTGAGCAGATGAAAATATTGAGAAACATGGTGGACAAGCTCCGTGAGCTCCGCATCACTTAGAAAGCTTGGGGTGCCGCCCCCCAAGTGCAGTTGGCGAACAGGCCTATCGCTGTCAAAAAGTTTAGACTTAAGTTCAACTTCTTTTTTTAAAAAATCTAGGTATTCTCGAGAAAGCTCAGAATTATTAGTCACTTGCTTATTGCAAGCACAGTAGTAACAAAGCTGCCGGCAAAATGGGATATGAAAATATAATGATAAAGGTCTGCGCTTCTCATTTGACCTTTCTATAGCCTTAAGCAAATCCGCTTGACTAAACTCCTCATGAAACTGCATAGCAGTCGGATAAGAGGTATATCGAGGCCCCGCCACATCAAAACGCTTTATAGTATGTTTATCCCAGAACATATGACCTTACACCAGCAATTCAACTCAACATCTGCTATCAGACCCTGTACCAAATCTCTAGTAGGAGTCCTTGGCAAGAAGTATGAATAGATTAGCGTGCTGTTTTTTGACCTATGTCAAAACAAAGTCACTTAGTCTCGTAATAATTGGTTTCGAAAAGGGGCAACCGCCCCATAAACCAGCAAATACTCAGGAGCAGCAAGCATGAGCAGCCACAACGAACTTATTGATAAGATTTCCCAAAAACTACGCGACTGGGATTATGAAATTGATCGCATTGAACATAAGGCGATTGACTTGAAAGATGAGGCACTGGAAAAAAAAGATGAATTGCTCGCTGAATTCCGCGATAAGCGAACTCAGCTAGAACAAAAGCTAGAAGAATTCGAAGATGTCAGCGAAGAAGTTAAAAAGGATTTAAGCGACAGCTTACATACATCATGGTCTTCGCTTGAACTTGGCCTTACTGTTGCACTCCAGGATGTTAAAGAGTTCTTGAATATCAAAGAAAAGGAAGAGTGATACTCCTCTACTGCAGCTTCTTATAAAGGCCAAGCTCCTTAAACATCCGGCTTAATTATGGTCGTTCTTTGCCCAGAGTGTCGTCAATAGGCGTATACTTTGGGCATTGTTTTTTCTAAGCCAGCAAACATAAGCCCAGAAACAGGCACAGACACAAGCCCAGACACATGCCTAATCAGCCAATGTAAAACACTAAGCGAGTGAACCATGAGCGACACTGCCAACTCAAATAGCGACAATTTTCATACCTTTATTAGCTTTTCCCCGTTCTTATTCGTACTTTTACTGGGCTTAGCCATTGTGGCGGGAATGGAAGTTAAAAATCTTGCCATCGACGCCTCAGCTGAATCCCTACTCCTGGAAAATGACCCTGATCTCGCCTATTTCAGAGAGATCAATAAAAAATATGGCTCTGATGATTTTTTACTGGTGAGCTTCACACCCAAGCACGGCGTGTTCAGCGAACCTGGCCTAGCCACACTGGCCGAGCTTAGAGATGCCTTCAAACAACTCCCTCGAGTAGCTCAGGTTCAAAGTATATTAGATGTCCCCCTGGTTGCGAGCCCTCAGGTGCCCATCCTAGAACTCACCAAAGGGCTTCGAACCATTTCGAATCAAAATGTGGATCTAGAACTCGCCAAAGTCGAACTCACTCAAAGCCCTTTATACCAAGACCTACTCTTAAGCCGGGACGCAGAAACAACGGCACTTCAAATCGTATTCGAACGAGATAGCCAATATTTCAAACTCATTGATCATCGAAATGCCTTACTCATGGATGAAAATAGCGATCCAAAAGAACTAGAGTCTGCCATAGCCGCCTTCACTGAATACAAAAATAAGGCCACCGAACGCGACACACAAACTATTAATGAGCTAAGAGAGATTCTCGCGCAATATCAAGGTACAGGTTCGTTCTCCATCGGCGGCGCGAGCATGATTTCTACCGATATTATTGATTTTATCAGCAGTGATCTAAGAATATTTGGTAGCGCTATCATTCTTTTTATTATCTTAAGCTTATTAGTCGCTTTTAGGCAATTCACCTGGGTGCTGATACCGGTATTGAGTTGCCTATTGAACGTAATCTTTGTTACGGGAGTCATTGCGGCTCTTGGCTGGAAAGTCTCTATTATCTCCTCAAACTATATTTCATTGTTATTGATTCTCACGATGTCTATCTGCATACACCTTATAGTGCGATATCGAGAATTGAGTTTACAAGTGTCTAACAAGGACGAGCTGATTCGGCAAACACTACGCACGATGCTTAAACCATGTTTCTATACAACGCTTACAACGGTCATTGCGTTCCTGTCCCTTACCTTTAGTGATATTCAGCCTGTTATCACCTTTGGCTGGGTCATGATTCTAGGCGTGTCCGCAGCTTTTGTAATCAGCATGATCTGCTTTACCTTGGTACTCAAATTAAGCCCAATTCCAAGAGCTAACACCGATAGCATTTGGGTGAGTAATATTATGGCCGCTTTTGGAACATTCGCTTTTGAGAGACGCGGACTAAATCTTGGCATATTTACCGCGCTATCTATGGTTTCTTTATTGGGTATTAGCCAACTGAGTGTCGAAAACCGTTTTATTGATTACTTCAAAAAAGACACCGAGATTTTCAAGGGCATGCTTGAAATTGATACCAAATTAGGCGGAACCACCTCCTTTGATATCATTCTCAGTGCTCCCGAACAGGATCAAGCGCTTAATGAAACATCTGCAAGTAACAACGATTTTGCTGAAGAATATTCAGAGGACGATGACTTTGCTGATGATGACTTTTCTGATGATGACTTTGCCTTCGAAGATGAAGATTCCAATCCAATCGAAGACAGCTATTGGTATTCCCCTAGTGGCTTAGAGGAGCTCGAAGCGATTCATGACTACGTCAACGAACTACCAGAGACTGGCAAAGTGCTCTCTTTAGCCACCGCAAATAAAATCGCCAAACAACTTAATGACAACCAAAGTTTGTCCCGAATTGAACTCTTATTACTCTATAACTCCTTACCAATTGATCTAAAAGCTCAACTGCTAGACCCCTACCTCTCTGAGGACGGAAACGAAGTTCGAATCACCACCCGAATTATTGATTCCAATAAAGACCTGAGCCGTAATCAATTCGTCAAGAATTTGCGCACGTCACTAAACCAGGATCTGAAACTAAATGACCAGCAAATTAAATTTACGGGACTAATGGTTATGTACAACAATTTGTTACAAGCCCTATTTGATTCCCAAATAAAAACCCTAGGCTTTGTATTCCTTGCCATATTGCTTTTATTTATCATTATTTTTAGGTCTTTAGCCCAGTCGATCGTAGCTATAATCCCGAATTTGGTATCAGCACTTATTATTTTAGGATTTATTGGTTTAATCGGTTTACCGCTTGATTTTATGACCATTACGGTTGCATCTATTGCTATAGGCATCGCCGTTGATGACACCATTCACTACACCCATCGTTTTAAAACCGAGTTTGAGACAAGCAAGAATTATCAAAAAGCCACGCTTAACTCGCACACAGGAATTGGCCGGGCCATGTACTACACTTCTTTCATTATCATCGCAGGTTTTGCCATCCTAGTGCTCTCGAACTTTAACCCAAGCATGTACTTCGGGTTGCTAACCGGTCTGGCAATGTTCATTGCCCTATTGTGCAACCTCTTATTGCTGCCGGCGTTGATAAATATGTTCAAGCCCTATGGAACTGAGCAATCCTAAACGCCTCACCCTCTCTAAGAGGGTGAGACTAGCGACGGCTAATTAGATGAATCCAGCCGTCTCTCTAATTTTTCCAGCTCAAGCTTCTGATAGAGAGGTAAGTGTGTTCCTGCTGATCCGGTATAATTCAATTCCACAATTGCCTTATACTGATTGAAGCAGGCTTGCGCATAAGGGTGATCATAATATTTAAACACACAATGTTTTAAATAGCCCTCTGGCAACAAATAACTCAAACCATAATCAAGCGCATTTTCAATACTTGCCAACCAGTACAATAATTTTGGCGCATCCTCATGCGTTGGGTTTTTCTCCATAAAGTCGTAGATAAGCGCCCTTAACCAAAGCGCGTTAACTTTGTTCTCCCTGTCAATATAAAGAGGAGGCTCATTCCCCTTAGCCAATACCTCGTCAAACTCTTGCTCTAAACCATCAGCATCTAGTTCTCCTAAGCTGTAGCGGAGCCCCTTCAAGCTAGCCACCCAATCGCTCACTTCTAAGGCTAAACTTGTACTCAATCGACCAGAGCCTAGCAGACGCTCAAAATACCTCAGAGCGCTTTCTTGATCCCTGTAAACCTGCATATATATAAGCAAGATTTTCTCAAGCGCGTCCTGATTATTGCGCGCTCGTTTTATTTTTCTTTGCTTGGCTAAATAGTCGTTATAATCGAGAAGAGCTTCTTGATAATCTCGAGTCATAAAGTGGTACTCACCACGTTGAAAATCAGACTTCAAAACTTTTTTTAGCTGAGAGCTGTCAAAATGTTGCACCCGCTTATCTTGGGTATGACATACAGTACACATAGAGGGAATTTCTCGCACCAGCGATAAAGCATATTCCCGTTCATTGTTCCCTAAAGCGGCATCAATTTGATCGAGATGAGACAAGAGCATTTGATAAGAGACTTGGAAACTATCTCCCTTATCACTGGAGAGTTTTCCTAGATGTCTTACATGAGAACCCAATGCCTCGAGGTTTGAATCTAAGCTTTCCTGCTCCTTCTTACTCAATTCCTCACCTTTAACCGCTAAAGGAAAAATACGTTTCATCGATTGATGTATCTCCATCATATCCCGAGTCAGTGGCTCATCCGCACCAAGCGGAGCCACAAAACAACCTAGCAAAACCAAGCTAAGTAACATGCTTTTTTTAGACATTTTCATCTCCAAAGATAAATTCAAAAGGTACCGAACAACAATATCTTGCCCCAATAGCTCACCCTTACATTGACTTAGATCAAAATTATGGCGGGATCAATATTTGAGCCCTCCACTCAAGCGGCACTGGACCGGCATTCCACACCCGCGCTATGACACTTGAGCGAAACCTTAAAATGCGCTGAAACCAGCAAAACTCGCAAAAGGACCATAAAAACTCGCAAAAACTCGCAAATTATTGGTGAATTCATGGCCAAAACCTTTAAAATCGCCTCCTTCTTTGAAATACGGGCCTATATCGGCCCTCTTACGGAGTTAAGCATGGGAAATAATGCACCCTCGATAGCCATTATTATGGGATCTCAATCAGACTGGGACACCATGAAAAACGCCTGCACGGTCCTGGATGCCTTAGACCTAAGCTATGAAACCAAGGTGGTATCAGCTCATAGAACACCCGAACGACTCTTTGACTTTGCTCAACAAGCGCATACTCGTGGTATCAAGGTCATTATTGCCGGTGCGGGTGGTGCAGCTCACCTACCGGGCATGGCAGCTGCTCTGACCCATCTTCCTGTCGTGGCAGTACCTGTTGAAAGCAAAGCCCTAAAAGGACAAGACAGCTTACTTTCTATTGTGCAAATGCCTAGAGGTGTAGCCGTTGCGACACAAGCCATTGGTGTTTCAGGTGCCTTTAACGCGGGTTTGATGGCGGCACAAATTCTCGCCACTTCAGATACTGAGCTTGAGAAAGCATTGATCGAATGGCGCAGCAAGCAAACCGAAAGCGTCGCCCTGGAGGTTGAGAAGTGAAAGTAGCTATTGTGGGCGGCGGACAACTTGCCAGGATGCTCGCCCAAGCTGGAATTCCTTTAGGAGTTCAATTTTCATTTTTACTATCCCCTTCAGAAAGTTCTCGATGTGTCGATGGTCTTGGCGACTGTGTGGTCTTTGACCCAGCTGTAGCCTTCGTAGACTTATACCAAGCTCTAGGCCAACCTGACGTTGTCACCATCGAAAGCGAAAACGTCAACATTGATATCTTAGAAGGCCTTAACCCTTTTTGTAATATTTGCCCAAACGTCGAAACAGCCAAATCATTGAAGAACCGCTTCAATGAGAAAAGCCTACTGTCGAACAATAATATTAATACCGCCAAGTTTTTTTCTTTTCGCTCCTTCGCTGAGCTCGAAGAAAAGGCATCGACTTTAAACTTTCCTATCGTTATCAAGTCCTGCACTGGCGGATACGATGGCAAGTTTCAATTTCGACTAAAAACGCCTGAGGACCTTAAAGGCTTCGAGAACGAGATGAGTCCTGCAGAGCAATTTCCTGATGGCTTTATCGCAGAAGAGTTTATTCACTTCTCGAGAGAAATTTCTTTTATTGGCGCGCGATCAAGCACCGGCGAAGTTAAGTTTTATCCTCCGGCTGAGAACGAACACCAAAATGCTGTGCTATTAAAATCGGTCGCTCCAGCCAAAGACGTCAGTCCAGAGATCGAACAAACGGGTCAAAGGTTCTTACAGACTCTTATGGATACCGTCGATTATGTAGGCGTACTAGCCATGGAATGTTTTGAGAAAAACGATGGCGAGTCATCAGAGCTAATCGTAAACGAATTAGCACCCCGCGTTCACAACAGTGGGCACTGGAGCCAAGCCGGCGAGCAAGCAAGTCAATTCGAAAATCACGTTAGAGCCATATTAGGTTTAGAGCTAGGCTCAACTGAAACCAATAAAATAGCAGGCATGCTTAATATTTTAGGACAAGATTGCAGCCAACTTAGCGAGCTTGATCATGATGCCGAGCTAGTCTGGTACGACAAAGAAGTCAGACCAGGCAGGAAGCTAGGACATATCAACGTACTTGCTGAAAGCTACGATACTATCGAAAAACGTTTAGAAGAGCTTTATAAAGCCGTTTACGAATAAGAAGCTTGATTAAAGGTGCTCAACTAGCACGTCTATTTCTTTTTGTAAGCCGTCTCCGATTTGTCCTAACACAAATTTTTCTACGTGCTTTGCCACCATAGGCACCTTAGCCTTACAACCGTGTTCGATGGTGTAAAAACAACCATCGCCACCGGGCTCAATAGAAAAATCTGCAAATATAGTGACCGGCTGGCTTTTCACCTTAATCTCATAGTTACCTTCATAGCCATCGCCGTTGCGTTGCCACTTTTCAGTCATGATGGTGCGATTCTCGGCATTAAACATTTTGGCTAGTATCTTAGGCAAATCACGACGAATGGTGCGATCCAGAACAACAGTCTTTTTATCGCCGTCTTCTTCGGCACTGGCTTTGACCTTAATCTCCCCCAGTTCCTCACAACGCAACTTAAGAAACTCAGGGTCTGTCATTTTAGTAAACAACGCATCTGCACTTACATCAAATTCGTAGGAAATTGCCATTTATAGAACCTTCAAATTAGCGATTAAACAAAGCTATTGGAAAGAAAACAGTTTAGCACTTCTGCCGCAAAGGGAAACCAATTCAACACCAAAAGCAAAGCTTTACTTAAGCCAACGATTTGTTAGATTAAGCTCATTATAAGGAGAGCATTATGTCTAACGATACCAAAAACAAACTTAGCCCCATCACTGTGAGCCTGCACTGGATCGTCGCGGTCCTTATGATCAGTCTATTAGCGATAGGCATATATATGGAACAAACTTCGGCCTACTCACTTTACCCTTGGCACAAGTCTTTTGGACTCCTTATTCTGGTTGCAGTCTTGCCTAGGGTCATTTGGCGAGTAACACAAGGGTGGCCCGAGCATGCTGCCGAATACAAGCAAAGTGAAATTTTACTGTCTAAGATAGTTCACTACTTACTGATTATAGGCACTGTAGTCATGCCGATCTCAGGAGTAATGATGTCTTATTTTGGGGGGCACAATGTTCCCCTATTTGGTTTGGAACTTGCTCCTAGCAACATGGACCCAAATAACCCGCAAGAGGTCTTAGCTAGAAACGGAGACATAGCCGGCGCAGCTCACACTGTTCATGGTATAGCAGGCAAAGTACTGGTCGTTTCGGTACTACTTCATGTCGCTGGTGCTTTAAAGCATCACTTCATGGACAAAGATGGAACATTAAGGCGCATGCTTGGAAAAGATATTGCCTAGCCCAAACAAAATCAAACTGTGAATTGAATTGCCGCTTTTGATCTCAGAGTTTAATTGCGGCTTATAGATTTATCAGCTATGTAAAGCTTCGGCGTGAAATACAAGGTGCTCTTTAATAAAGCTCGCTATGTAGAAATAACTGTGATCGTAGCCTTCATCCATCGAGTGTGAAATAGGATATCCGACCTTCTCACACGCCAGCGTAATATTATTCGGCAATAACTGCTCCTCAAGAAAACTATCTGCCAGTCCCTGACTTATCATTAGCGGTACTTGTTGTTGGTACTGCTTACTAAGTATCAGCTCGCAGGCGTCATATTGTTTCCAAGAGTCTTGGTCTAGGCCTAAGTAATTACCAAAAGCCTTATGGCCCCAAGGACATTGTGTTGGATTAACAATGGGAGCGAAGGCAGAGATTGATTCATAAGCACCAGCATTACGTAAACCAATCACCAAGGCCCCATGACCGCCCATAGAATGTCCCGAAATTGACTTTTTATCAGTCACCGGAAAATTCGCTTCAATCAGCTTAGGCAATTCTTCAACAACATAGTCATACATTTGATAGTGTTTAGCCCAAGGGGCTTGCGTTGCATTGACATAAAATCCAGCACCTAAACCAAAATCCCAGCCACCCTCTTCATCATCGGGCACCTCTTCTCCGCGCGGGCTAGTATCTGGACAAACTATTGCAATGCCATGCTCTTCGGCAAATTGCTGTGCGCCTGCTTTGGTTACAAAATTTTGATCAGTGCAAGTGAGGCCCGACAGCCAGTACAACACATGAACTTTTTCACTAGCCGCTTTGCTAGGCAGGAAAATTGAAAACACCATGTCGCAAGCGGTCGTTTCTGCTGAGTGCTGGTACTGCTCTTGCCAACCGCCAAATATTTTCACACTAGAAAGCTGTTCCATATCCAAAAACCAAGGAAGTTACTAAGGAGGTTACTGTTGCGGCATTTTATGGTTATTGTTGCATCTATGCAAAGTTAAGCCATACTTCAGCCAAATGAGGATTAGCCAAATGACCGACATAGCCCCCTACAAACAACGTTTCATGTTAGTACTGGCGCTTATACTAGCTTCTGGCATCTTGACCATTTGGCTACATAAAAACTCTGCGTTAAACCTATCCCCAATGTTACTACTTTTGTCTTTTACCGTGGGCGTTCAATGGCTGATTTCTCTGCCCTCTTATATCTGGAAGATGGAGCATTTTTACGATTTCACGGGATCAAGCACCATACTATTATGCAGCTTACTTGGCTTATATTTTGCGCCTGCGCTGCCTGCCCCAGAAATATTGATTGGATTTTGTGTACTCGTTTGGGCGCTAAGGCTAGGATGCTTTTTAACTCGCAGAGTCCTGGCTTCCGGCTCAGACCGTCGTTTCGATAAATTAAAGTTGGTGTATTCTCGTTTTGTAGTCGCCTGGACGCTTCAAGGTCTTTGGACCTTTATCGTTTGCTTGCCTTTACTGGCGTCACTCTTCAGCACCAAATCTGTCGACTGGGGATTCATGCACTTTATCGGCTTCGCAATATGGATCTTTGGTTTCACGATAGAAGTGATCGCTGATCGACAAA
Source organism: Pseudomonadales bacterium (assembly GCA_965223975.1). Classification (GTDB taxonomy): domain Bacteria; phylum Pseudomonadota; class Gammaproteobacteria; order Pseudomonadales; family JBECKS01; genus JBECKS01. The sequence goes on along the minus strand of OZ245031.1, from coordinate 2,597,909 downwards.
AAACCATTTTTTCCCAAAGCGACTGCACAACCCCCTTTATCACCAATGGTTTATGGGCATATTCTCGACACCCTAACTACTTTGGCGAAATCACTCTATGGTTAGGAGTGGCGATAATGGCTATACCTTCTTTACAGGAATGGTATTACCTGGCTTTAATTTCACCTGTAATTATTGCTCTACTTATTATTAAGGTCAGCGGCGTACCGATGCTGGAAGAGTCAGCTGATAAACGCTGGGGTCATCTACCGGAATATCAGCAGTATAAATCGAACACGCCTGTTCTCATTCCCAAGCTATCGAGTTCTAACTAGCGTTCAATCTAGGTAGGCATCATTTCACTTAGAAGCATTCAAGGTATAAGCCCAACGCCAACCGAGTTTTTGCGTGATCACAAAACCGGCTCGCTCAAGTTTGCTGATCACCTTTTTAGAAGATTCAAAATCTGGATCAGGGTGATGCTCGGTAATGGATAACACACCGTCCTTTTTTAGCACCCGATTAAGTTCAGACAAAAAAGGTGCTTGCTCAGAAATCTCTCCAAAAACCGTGACCATGTAAACCACATCAAAACTATTATCTTCAAAGGGCAAAGTTTCCCCTTCTGACAATTGAGTCGAGAAATTTGCGAGGCCTGCTTTGCTTAGTTTTTTTTCACACTTATCCAGCATCTCTTGCTGAATATCAAAAAGCACTAGCTCCCCTTTAGGAATCTTTTTAGCAACAGCGGCACTGTAGTATCCAGAGCCAGGCCCAACTTCCAGCACCTGACTATCAGGCCTAAGGGGTAAACGACTGGCCAATAATTTACGAGACAAGATCGCCTGGCGACCCGGCAGGTCTAAAAACCAAGACATTTGATGAGGAAAGGTCCCGCGTCCAAAAGCATTGGTCACGATATCCAAGTTCTTTGAAATATTTTTTGATATAGCCATCGAGAATCTCCCTTTATTGAGCCGTCGCCCTACCGATCTATAGTATAGGTAGTCATACCTTAATGAGAATGATTCTTATTTGCAAGTATTTCGGAGGCGCTAGGACGGAGACCGCGCGACCCGGTATGCGCTAAACGCAGGAATAGACGCAGCGACAATGGTGGCTAACAGTAAAACTCCCAACATGATTAAACTATCGAGCGTTAAGATATTGCGATCGATGTGTAAACCAAATTGTTGTATCAAAAAATCATCCAGTAAAAGCAGGCCAAAATAAAGTATCGCAGAGGCACACAACATGCTGCTTAAAGAAAGGAGTAGCGCCTCAAGCTCAATAAAAATAAATATAAATAAGGGGGAAGCTCCCATCACCCTGAGTAACTCAATTTCTTTAGCTCGCTCTCGCATAGATGCCAACATCATTGCACTGAGACCAAAGGCGGCTGAGATAAAGACCAAAAATGAAACCAATCTCAAAGTATTTTCTAGCACCCCCATCATCGCCCAAAGTTCTGATAGTACGATTCCGGGTAATATCGCTAATAAGGGCTCCCCTCTTTTTTGATTAATGTCTCGCTGAACGCCAAACACCTGCAGCCTAGAATTCAAACCTAAAAGCGCAGCGGTAATGGATTCAGGCTTTAGCGCCCTTAACTGTTCCTCACTCAGTTCAGTTGAGGGCTTAGGCTTCCCTTCACCCCAATTGTGGTGAATCGCCTCGATGCCTTGCAAACTGACGTGCACGGTTTGATCCACAGGAGTTCCTGTTGGCTTAAGAATACCCACGATTTTAAAAGGGTGCTGGTCGTGCATACTGAAACTGGTCGCCCCGGTTCCATGAGCCAACACTATCTGGTCACCCAGGTCATAATTCAATTTGCTCGCGACCTGCGCACCAAGCACAACATCGAAGACGCCCTCAAAACGCTCTCCTTGTCTAAATTCAAGTGGATGCTTTTTACCATAACGATAGTGATCAAAATATTGAGTCGTTGTTCCCAATACGCGAAAACCGTTATGCGAGTCCCCAAGGGATATTGGAACCGCCCATTTCACTTCAGAGCGAGATGCGAGATCCTCATAAGCTTCCCAACTAATATTGTTTGTGGGAGCACCGATACGAAACACGGAATACAGCAATAGGTTCAGGCTTCCGGTTTTTGCGCCCACTACCATATCAACTCCTGATACCGTGCTGGCGAAACTTACCTTTGCTTGGTGTCTTATATGCTCGACTCCCAATATCACCAAAACACTGACACTCATTGCAACAAGTGTGAGTAACACTGATCCACGACGACTTAACAAGCTTTTAATGGATAATTTGAGAAACATTATCCTTTGCCTCCTGCCTTATTTATCTCAGCCAAACTCTCGAGCCTTGAAAAATGCTGACTCAAAGATTCGTCGTGACTAACAAATAACAAGGTCCAAGAACGTTCTTCATTCATCTCTTTTAACAAGGACATAAAGTTATCGCGATTCTTGGCATCAAGCGAAGATGTAGGCTCATCAGCTATGAGTAAACTTGGATTATTTACAATCGCTCTAGCAATGGATACCCGCTGTTGCTGACCAATACTAAGCTGGTGACTGGGTTTGTTTCGATCAGCTTCAGAGATATCTAGCCTCGAAAGCAGCTCGTTAATTTGGACATCATCCAGTGGTTTTGAACCTTCATTATCGTTACCGGCCTTCGAAAAATATCGAGCCGCTTGAACATTCTCTACAGAATTCAAATAAGGGATAAGATTAAACTGCTGAAAAACATAGCCGATATTGTTAGCGCGAAATCGATCTCTTTGGCGAGCGCTTAGACAATCCACACGTTGTTCTAAAATAGATATTTCGCCGGTGTCAGGCACCAACATCCCGCTGACCAAATTAAGCAGAGTAGATTTACCGCAACCCGATGGACCTTTAAGAAAGACACTCTCGCCCTTCTCAATACACCAGTGCGGAATATTAATGACATCCGTCCCAGACTCCTGACCATAACTGAAACGTAAATTTTTTAGTTCGACAAGCATTGAGTTCTCTTTTACCCGGTTTTTAGCGCTCACATTTAGATTGGCTTAAACTATACCTGAAGGCCGATACACTATATCATCTTATGCAGCTCGAACCCCCTTGTCTATTGGTAATAGCTGAAGCGTCAGCTAGCCGCAAAACAGGTAACCTTTTATTATGAATTGTTTTACCAAAGCCTTAGTTATTAGCTTATTCATATTTGCCCAAGCATGCGATTCAAACGCAAACTCACAATCGGCGGACGAAGCAAAGGGGCAAGAATCAGGAGGATTCAAACTGCCATTTACCGGCGACAAAGCCAAAAAAAATGATATTGATTTGAGCACATTTGAAACTATTGAGTGGACAGAGTTGATTCCTAAAGAGGAATTAGATGTTTTATTGAACCCACCAGCTTATATTGCAGACATTGCCGATGGATCCAGCGAAGACCAGATCAGCAGCCAGCTGCAAAATGCCTTAGCAGCGCCACCGGATGATGCCTACCAACAAGCGCTTGTATCTAGAAACGTCATCGCTGAAATGAACAACAAGCCAGTAAAATTACCTGGGTTTGTAGTGCCATTAGAGTTTAATGATGACCAAACCGTCACCGAGTTCTTTTTGGTGCCCTACTTCGGCGCCTGCATTCACACTCCACCCCCACCGCCGAACCAGATTATTCACATTACCTATCCAGAAGGTTTTCAATTAGAGTCTTTGTACACTCCAATATGGGTATTTGGAAACTTAGAGACAGCTATTACCGAAAACCAATTAGCCACCTCAGCTTACTCAATAAAGATGCAAGCGTTCGAAGAATATCGAGGTATAAACCCTTAGGAGTTTTATACAGGGGAATCGATTAGGCAAGACAAAAGATTACTGCTCCAGTTATCCCCTAAACCTTCTGAACTTAGCCCTTCTGAACTGGGATATATGATTTCTATCCGGCTTTCACTGACGTCATCATATGTAAGGCTAGAAAAAACGTCATCGCTAAAATTAAAAGCAAAACTTCCTTGGCCCGTCACGATAACCGCTTTAACTCGCTCAACACCATTTAAAGAATACAAAAAACTCTCTAGCTTTTGCTTATCGAATATCTTCTCTTCTGAGAATCTCCAGCCGATGCTTTGATAACCCTCCCCCTTATTCCTAACCTCCAAATAGCCTTCTTGTGGCATAGGCTGCTCTAGCTCTGGAGACATTCCGCTTTTCGCATCGAAAGTAATAGAACCCTTAGCTGCGAACTCCGCTCCTGAATTTTGTCCATGACGACTAGCGCCCTCAAGCAAGGACAATTCCAAATCGCCTAGACTGGCAAACTGGAGATCCGCCTGAAGGCCTCGCTCTTGGATATAGTTTTCGAGGCGCTTTTTATCCACCACTTCATATAAATCTTGTTTATTTCCAACAATTAAATCGGCGATCTCAAGCTGCTCATTAAAGGTTTGATGCTCGGTGTAACGCTGATCAGATAATTTTCGCGCGTCCACTAAGGCGATGACTTTCTCAACCGAAAGTACGTTTTGGTAATGTTCTCCACCAAGGGTTTGCAACACTTCATAGGGGTGACCCAAGCCGGTTGGCTCAATCAGCAGACGATCCGGTTTTGCTCTATCGATCAGCATATTCAAGGCAATTTGCATCGGCAGCCCAGAGGTACAGCACATGCATCCGCCAGGCACTTCGCGAATAAATACCTCTTGTTCCTCAGATGAAGCACCCTCAAATAAACTGCCATCAACTCCGACTTCACCAAACTCGTTCACCAAAATGGCCCAACGTTGATCCTTAGGCTTTTGCTCAAGCAGGTTTAGAATAGTGGTTGTTTTTCCTACGCCTAAAAAACCGGTAATAATATTCGTCGGGATTGGCTTATCTAATTGAAGCGACACAGTGTACCTAACTCCTTTTCAAACATTGCGATCTACAACCATTGCGATGTGCAAGGCATCACTATCTAAATTATTTTGGCCCGCCCTTGATCGGCATCAAGTTCGATATAAAAACAGCTGTCCCTACCAGTGTGACAGCTTGGCCCTTCGGGCCTAACTAAACAAAGCAAAGCATCGCCATCACAATCCAAGCGCATACTGACAAGTTTTTGGAAGTTTCCGCTAGTCTCGCCCTTCAGCCATAAAGCCTGTCGACTTCGAGACCAATAGGTCATCCTGGAACTGGACAAACTCGCTTGTAGAGACTCGAGATTCATCCAGGCTAACATTAATACCTGCCCGCTATCGGCATGCTGTGTAATCACTGGTACTAAGCCAGAATCGTTAAAATTTATCTCAGATACTATTTCATCTAAAGAAAAATACGTGTCAGAAGGATACTGTTCAATTCCCTCGAAATACTTCGATTTCATCAATAAAAGTACTACTGGTCGCTATGAGCGTCACACTCACAGCCTTCAGAGTGACGACAAAGGCGATAATTATACAAATGGCAAAGCGCAATAATGCCCGCTCCGGTCAAAGTCAGTACTCTTTCACCGTAGTGCCCTAGCATTTGCTCACCTAGCGCGACCGCCGCAATCATAAGAGCCAAGCCAATACCCCCAAACACAGCAAAGCGAATACGACCATGGTTTTTACAACCCATAGTAAGCGCGAAGACACTAAGGGGTATCACTAAAAACAGCATGAAGAAGTGGAGGGCTTCTCCTTCCAAACTCATTCCAAAAGCACTTGGCAGAGAAATAACTGCAAGGGGGGATACCACGCAATGACCTGCGCACAGGAAAGAGAGTCCCATTGAAACTTGATCTGATCTAGCTTGAACAACCTGATTCATTTGTAACCTTTTCGATTAATTTGATATTTAATTCAACTGTGAGTAACAAGCCGCGCACACGCAGCTCATTTCAATCTGAGGGCTCGATAGATAAAAATCAGCCTCTTCTACTTTTGACCGCAGCCGGTCTAACACCGATTGACCCACCGATACTTCTTTTACCGCTTGGCATTTATCGCAAATCAAAAATTGCGGAACTTCATGAGCGTGATGACAGGTTATATGTGAGCAAGCGACGTATTTACTCACCACATCGAGCTTATGAACCAAGCCCTCTTCCTGGAGAAAATCTAAAATACGGTATACCGACATCGCAGGTATCGACTCCCCAAAATTCTCCTTGCAACTATCCACTAACTCATAGGCAGACATGGCCTTATTCGCTTTCAATAAGCCTGAGAGAATTTGCTTACGTTTAGGCGTAAGTTTTGTTCCATTAGCGACGCAAATTTGCTCAGCTCGATCTAGCACATGATTAAAGTTCTGCATTACGTTTACCTTAAGGAGAGCGCATTATTCGCTGAGCTTAGCGTTGCACTGCCCTGATTGCCCTCAGTAATCCACTGAGCCTTTACACTTTCAAGCCCCTTATATTCATTTAGAAGCAACAGAGTTAAGGACTGCAAATCGCCTCCGCGCTGACATTGAAAACTATAGGAAAACGAAATCTCACTATGACTGCTTTCCTTGTGGTCGTGCTTATCGTGCTCATGATGTTCGTCCCTGTGTTCGCTCTTGTGATGCGCATGACCTTCGTAGCGTTCCTGTTCAAGCACACCAGACAGATCAACTGAGCTATTCGATACCGAACAAGTAGCCCCCTGTAGAGAAAGCACCTTCTCCACTTGCCCCAAGTGCTTTTTTAAAGTGTTGACCGCGGCCTTTTCTGTCTCACTGTGAGCCTGGTGCTCAAAACCCAGTAAATTGGCGGCGGGAGATTCAAACTGAAGCTCCAAGACATCACCTTCTAGCGCCACCATCAAACTCGCTTCACCATGAACATGCGCATCTAGGTTTCCTTTAGCCAATGCCTGCGGCCCCAACACCAACGAGCCCAAAACAAAAGCTAAGGCGGTAACCAAGCGAGTAAAACGGAGTTGAAGCGAAGTCATATAACACCTTACGATAGCGAGTCATTTAAATAGCGAGTTTAGATTCACAAGAGAGTATGGCTAAAAATGATATATTATATCATAAATGGTAAGTTTTAAAGCTAAGGCCCCAAGCTCTTATGTCCGAGTAATGTCCGAGTAATGTCCGAGTAATGTCCAAGTAGTACCCAAGTGGACCCAAGCTAAGGTAAGCTATAGCGAACTCAAAAACAGACTCCAAGCGACATGCGTAAACAAACTACCTTTTCAGCACTGGCCTTGATCGCCCTACTGTCTTCTTCGACTGCCTTTGCCTGTATGAATCACGTTAGCCAATTTCTACCTGACCCAGCACGCTATGGACCTGTTGGGCAGACGGTGTTTTCTTGGCTTGGCCTCGCACCACCTCCTCCGGTATACGATCTTCAACACCCTTATGTTCAAAATGCTACTCCAGGTGAAACTAAACTAATCACTCTCGAGTACACCAAACCATGGTTTTCTGATGACGCGAGCCTAGAAATCAGCGCAAGCCAAGGTATAGAACTCACGCAGAATAAATTTACCCTGTCAGAGCGAGCAGGATCGATTCCCATAGAGTTTCGTTTATCGAAATCCAATGGTTACGACAAAATCAGATTTTCGATTAACGGTGTTTATCAAGGTGAATCAGTTAGCCAATCGGGTATGATTTACGTTCGAGCCAAAAGCTAGGCCAAAGCTAAACCCTGATGAGCCATGAATCCCTCCATCGCCTTCGACTCGCCTCCTTTACCTTAATCCTAGTTTCCCTAGTTTGCCTAGTCGCCTCCTATTCACTTGTCCCTTATCACAATGAAAAGGAATACAAAGAACAATACTCAGCCATAGACTGGGAACTGGATGGAAGCGAACTTGCTTCGGATCAATTTTATCGCCTAAGAAAGTCTCATCTTTCATTGAAATACCCTCTTCAAGATTACGGGCTATCCTTTTTTATTCTTGGTATATCGGGCCTTGTATTTTTCAAAAAAGGTAAAAATCCAGAAAGCCCTAGATCGAGAGTCAAAATATTACTACTGGGTATTTCAGCCTCTATTTTAAGCGTCGCGGCATACATTGGCGATTTGAGCTTAGAATACGAGCGCGGTGCCTTCCCCTGGTGGGCAGATTCGATGGAAATCCCCATGATTGTTAGCCCTTTTCTGTTGCTCATTACCCTGCTGTGGGCTGGGATTAATTCACTCGGTATGTTCGGCTCATTTAACACTGGCGTGCCTCTAGGTTTCAAAAGCTCCCATCTAATCAATTTAATTTATTTGAGCCAATTTTTGTGTGTCGCTTTTTTCGCTATAGTTTGTCTATTCGAAGGCTTTTTCTGGATGATATTACCTAGTACTTTGTGGATGTATTTTTTCTTATCACTAAAAGCAGGACGATAACACCTAAACCCTATGAACCAAGAGCTACCTTATAAAGAACCCATCTCCTGGCTGATCGACAACCCCCTTTTTATTTTGGGCATTGCGATATGGCTACTAGCCTGGACCGTCATCGAATACCTAAACATAAAAAAAACCAATCCAAACTATCAATGGAGTGAGACCGCAAAGAGTTTAAAAGCCTTTTGTATTGTCGGTTTAGCTCAAATGCTTATTAGCCTGTTGCTCACCCCGATACTTTGGCTCGTCTACCCCTATAGCACCCAGCTGTTGACGATGGAGCTATGGTGGCATTGGCTTGTGGCCTGGCTGTTTGTTGACTTCACTTATTATTGGATACACCGCGGACTACATATGACCAAAGTCGGCTGGTGCTTACACGCACCCCATCATAGTATTCCCCAGCTTACGGTCGCTGATAGCTTGAGAATCTCCTGGGGTGAGCAACCTGTCGGCGTACTACTGTATGGCATCCCACTAACACTTGCCGGAGTTCCACCCTACATTGCTGGCTTCTTTTATATTTTTGTTTCACTCTATCAATACGCGATTCATACCGAGATCAATTGGAGTCTAGGACTCCTTAACAAATTCATTTATTTTCCGGCAGCCCACCGCAGCCATCATTCCACCACTCGAGAAGAAGCCGATCGCAACTATGGTGGTTTTATTATTCTGTATGACCGCTTGTTTGGTTCTTATTCAGAGGTCTCCAAGTCGTATCAACCCAAGGAGTATGGCCTACCTTCAAATTACAAACCCACAAATGTAAACGAGATTGTGTTTGGAGAGATGAAGGGCTACATCGCGGGCCTTCGTCAGCAAAAAGGAATCATTAAAAAAGCCATTTTCTCCCTCACCCCACCCGTTTAATACCCACCATCTAACACGCAGATATCATACCGCAAGCTACCAGCTGCCCGCTTAGCGCGGCTCGCTGCTTGGCACGCGGGCTAATCGTTAAAGTTAGATACGGCGCCTATATTTGGGGCTTTTTACTGGAAATATTCAGCTTTTTGTTGCTACTATGGAGCGCTTAGCCTCATAGTTAAAACTATAAAAATCAAATACCTACAATGCCTTATGAGAGCAAAATCTAAACATATACAGATAGGACTACTCTTCCTTTCGATTTTGGGAGCAAGTGCTTGCGATATTAAGCCTAGCCGAGACAGTGACTCTTCTTCCGATGAAGATAATTTCGGCAATGTAGCTGTACTCGATATCAATGTTGAAGACTCGAACTTTGCGGCCTGCATTACCGCCGGCGCTGTGATTAACGGCTGGCTACGCGCTGTCGAGGTAGAAAACTTAAACTGTGACGGCTTTGAAATCACCAGTGTCAACGGCATTGCTCAATTGAGTTCTTTGCAAACACTTTCATTGCAAAACAATTTGTTGCGCGAGCTAGATCTGAGCTCAAATACCCTGCTCAGAGAGCTGAATTTTAACGATAATTTTGTCACAGAAATCGACCTATCAGAACTTAACTTTCTAGAAACACTGATCGTTGGCGAAAACTTTTTAGAGAGTTTAAATGTAAGCGCTCTAAGTGTTCTTAAAGAGCTGAGCTTTGGAGGCAACCCCAGTCTTAACGCACTAAATTTTGGCAGCCTTTCAGGTATCGAATCTATATCCGCTTCAAACCTGCCAAGTTTAAGCATCGCATCCCTGGCACTATCACAGCACACCAATTTGGAAAGCCTAGACCTCAGTGATAATAACTTAGAAAGCATTGATATAAGCGCCAACACCGTACTAACCACCATCAATCTCAGCAACAACAATTTAGAGTTTGATGATTTAGGCTTTCTTAGCACACCTGGCTTTTTAGAAAGCATCGACCTTAGCAGTAATAGAATTTTGTCTGACTCGACTAATACTGTAACACTGGCTGCCGGCAATTTTATCGAGTCCCTCAACCTAGCTGACAACACCATTCAAGAGCTGGATCTAACTGAGTGCCCACTTATGACTAACTTAACTCTGAGTGACAATCTAATCGCGAGTTTAGACTTTAGTACCTGCTCGAACCTAAAAGAAATTGAAGTCGATGCAAATTTGCTTTCGGGAGAGCTCCTCATCACCAACAATACTAACCTCGAGCGCATCGTGGCAAACGACAATAATATTGTTGAATTTGGTGATTATCGCAGCACTCACTCAAACCTTGAGTTTTTAGACCTTAGTGACAACAACCTCGAATCCACTATGGACGGACCCACACGCAGCAACCTGATTTTATTACAGGCCGAAGGCGTCACCGTATTATTTTAATTTCCTTACATTTTTGAGAACTTTCCTATGAAAGCTTTATTCAGCCTATCCTTATCGATCATCAGTCTATTCACCGCAACATACATAACAGCTCAAACCGCCGAAGAGCGAGGCCTAAAGATAGCCAATTCTCGACCCGCAACCGAGTTTGATGCGGACGATTCTCTAACTCGCATGCAAATGACTTTAATTAGCAAAAGCGGAAAGCGAAAAGAGCGAGAGATGGAAGTCATTGCTCTAAAAATCTCTGATGACTTAGGCAAGTCTCGAGTGGTATTTAAAAGTCCTCGAAAAATTCAAGGCACTGCCCTACTCAGCTTTACCCATAAAGATGCAGACAATGAGCAATGGCTCTACCTACCCTCTTTAGGCACACCAAAAAAGATCTCAGCTAAAGGGAAATCCAAATCCTTTATGGGTAGCGAGTTTTCTTTTGAAGATATGGATCCAGGCAGCAGCGACGACTTCAACTACAAAGACCTTGGCGACAAAACCATAGACGGTAAAACCTTTCATCAACTCGAGGCCACCCCTAAAGATGAAAACTCAAGTTACAGCAAGCAAATCTTCACCATTGGCACTGAAGACAAACTGACCTATCAGATCGATTTTTTCGATCAAAAAGGTGAGCTGCTAAAAACAATGACTTTGGATAACTATAAAAAATACCAAGATAAATTTTGGCGACCTAACATTATGCTAATGAGTAACCACATTAATGGAAAAGCCACAGAGCTTAAATGGCTCGAACAACAGTTTAATCTTGGCCTGGACGAGAAACAGTTTACAAAAAATGCGCTAAAACGCGCCTCTCGCAAAAGGTAAAACAACTCGTCTATCATGGGAATTAACACCCTTCGCACAGCGGGCTTATTGTTAATAGGTCTTGGCAGCTTTACCCCATCGGGGACTGCGATTGCAGGGGTGGTACCTGAACTATTCAAAAGTGGCTCATGGGAATACGAACTAGAAACAGGCGGACTCGTTTACTTTGAAGAAGACCCTGATGGCCGACATCGGACAGCCTTAAATGCCTCGCTAAAGGCAGACTACTACACCGACTGGAATGACGGCGACGACAGTTTTGTGTTCTCCCCCTTTATCACACTAAATCAGCGCGACAGCAATATGAGCTATGTCGATATCAGCGAACTCACCTGGGTGCATGTAAGCGAGGAATGGGAAACCAGAATTGGTATACGACAAGAAAAATGGGGAACAGTTCTGGTGTCCGGAGTCGTAGATGTGATTAATACTTCCAGCGGAGTATTTAGCACTTTATACAATACTCCTAAGCTAGGTCAGCCTATGATCAACTTTTCGCGTGAAAACGAAGAGTACGGTACCCTAGACTTATATGTACTAACTGGATTTAGGGAAACCAATTACCCCGGAAGCAACAGCCGACCCGCGCTGCCCTTAGAAATCGATGATGGCGATGTCTTTATTAACAACAACTCAGAGTATTTTCCTGGTTTAGATTATGCCGTGCGCTGGGTTTTCCCAGTCAGCAATTGGGAAGTGGGCCTCTCCTACTTTAACGGAGTTGGCCGTGGTAACGACTGGTTACCTAGATTCACCCCCTCGACCGATACGGATACTGTGGTAACGCTCTCTCCGGTCTACAACCCAATGGAACAAGTGGGATTAGAGCTATCTTGGACAAAAGATGGCCTTACCTTCAATTTTGAAGGCATGACTCGAAGCGGTAGCCGCCCAGGTGATGCCTCCTTAGAACGTTATGGCGCGGCAGTGGTTGGCACCGAATATGATTTTGGCGAACTCTTTGACACTCGAGTCAGCGCGCAAGGTGTATTGCAATATCTTCACGATGATAGAAAAGACGATGGCAGCATCGGCGTATTTCGAGAAAATGACATCCTTACCGGCATCAATCTAAACTTTAATGACGAGCGTGAAACCAGCTTAATCCTAAGCAGCCTTTTTGATGTCGATACCTACGAACAACTGTATCTAGCCAGCTTGTCCACCAACCTTAATGATCAACTACAACTGTCCCTTTCAGGCGCTTATGTCTACATTCCTCTTGACCCAATCGAAGCTGACATCAACGATCTAAATAATTTATCACCCGAGCAAATCAACTCGCTGATCACAACAGCTACCAACACCAACTTAAGTGTTGAGGACACCACCAACCTCACCAATGCTTTGGTGGCTGCTAGCTTGACTGGAAACCCAGCCGATCTTATTAACGCGCAAAGTAATTTTGATCAATTGCAACGTTATTTCAATATTCTCGCTGACGAAAACAAACTGAGAATTCTTGAAAACGAAAGCTTTGTTCGAATTGCCATTAAATATTACTTTTAATTGTTTTGAAGCCATTTTAGAAAACCTGTATTAGAGAACCCTATGAACTGGATAAACACACTTAGCCAATGGCTAGTGCGCCATAGAAATATTCTATTGATTATCAACCTAATGATCGCTGCCATCATTGGGACACAGATCCCCAAGGTGCAAATCGGTACGGTGAAGCAAGAAATAGGCTACGAAAAGAATCACTACGTTATTCAAAACAAACTATTAGAAGAGACTTTTCCCGAGCAAGACCGCAAGCTTTTTCTAATCGTTGGCAGCAAACAAGGCGAGCTACTCAATAATGACAACATTGACCTAATCCGTCTCATTACCGAAAAGGCGGAAGCGCTTACTCATGTAGAGTCTGCCCGATCGCTAAGTAACTCCAACCTACTCAAGGTTTACGACAATGAACTAGAGCTTGAAGCACTTATACCGGATCAATCAGAATTCACCCAAGAAGAAATCAACGCCATCACTGCACGCCTAAAAGACGATGATGACCTAAACAAACTGCTGATCAGCGAAGACCTAAGCCTAAGCCCCATTATCGTCAGTTATCGTTTGCCCGAGGATATTAGTTTTCAGGAAAGGCTCGAGCTAGAGACCACCCTAGTAACGCAAAGCAACGAGCTCTTGACGTTAGCAGGCAAAAATAATGATCAGGTCAAGCTTTTCACTTTAGGTTGGGGGGTCAATTTCACAACCCAAATTCAAGAAATGCAAAACATACTGTTTGAACTGACTCCCGTCGTATTATTTATTTCATGCTCAGCCTTTTGGTTGTTGATTCGCTCGGTACGAGCATTAATTCTTGGCCTTGCCTCATTAATCATATTAAGCGAAGTATTTGTACTCGGGATGGTCGGAGGCCTAGGCATACCCCTAGACCAGCTATCAGCCATGGCACCGGCTATCGTGATCATGGTGATGGGCGCCGATAGCGTACACGTCATGAGCAGCTTTTTTCAAAATCTTCGAGCCGGTCAAGAAGAAGAATCGGCGATGATCAACGCACTCGAATTTAATTTGCTCCCCATTCTACTTACAACTGTCACCACCACTTTTGGATTCTTAAGCCTTAACTTTTCCGAGGTGGGTATGGTACAAGACTTAGGCAACATTACCGCTTTTGGCACCGTGATCGCCTTTTTTATCACCCTAACAGTCATGCCAGCTTTACTCCTAATGAGAGAAAACAACACTCCAGTTGAACCACTTACACTGGCAGTAGTAATGAATAAGCTGGCAAAACTAATCATTAAGTTCCAAAAGCCTATATTCTATAGCATGAGCGCTTTCATTATTTTTAGCCTAGCTGGTTTAAGCTTGCTAGAAGTGAACTATTTTCCAGGCAAACAATTTAACAAGGGCCACCCAGTTCGCGACAATATAGACTTTTTAGACAACCGCATACCCGTTCGCTACCCCGCCATGTACGTGTTCGACTCCGGACAAGAGGAAGGCATCTATAACCCAGAGTTTCTAAAAAATGTCGACGCCTTCGCTGAGTGGAATCGCCAGCAAGACGAGATTCTGAACGCTAACAGCTATGTAGACCTACTGAAGAAAACCCATCGAAAAATGAACGGGGACCTGCCTGAGTTTGAAACAATACCTGATAGCGAGGATCAGATTGCGCAATACATGTTGCTACTTGATCTGATGGACTTTGGTGACTATGACGCGCTCGGTATGTCTGAAGATTTGTCTAAGCTAAGACTAACCGTACAAACGGTCGCACTCAGCACCAAGGAAAGTTATGACATCGAAAACAGAAGCCTTGAGTGGTTACAGCAAAATGCTCCTGAGCTTGAGCTTTATGCCTTAGGAGGTTCTTACACCTGGCCTCATATTTTTTCAAAAGCTTTATATGACTTGATAGAAGGCGCGATTTACGCGGTCATCGCGATATCAGTCATTTTAGTCTTCGCATTTAGGTCAATCGCTTATGGAGTTTTAAGTATCATCCCAAATCTCTTCCCCGCCCTAGTGGTGTTTGGCATTTGGTCATACCTAGTGGGACACATTACTTTTATCGAAGCCTGTATCTTCAGTATTACCATTGGCATCGTAGTCGATGACACTGTGCATTTTGTATCGAAATATCTTACCCATCGAAAAATGGGCTACAACTTTGATGACGCCATCATTAAAACCTTTGAATCAGTCGGTACTGCTCTCGTTATCACAACAGTGACCTTTACCTTAGGTTTATTTGTTCTGCTATTTAGTTATCTACACGAAATCACTTTGATTGTGAAATTAATGGTGCCAATTTTGTATATGGCTTTAATCTTGGATTTCTTTTACCTACCAACCGTTCTATTGCGTTTTGAAAACTTTATTAAAAAATTCTCAAAAAAAGAGAAGGTATCCACCTAAACTACGACTATTATTTACTCAGCTGATAGATAATCGCGAATAGGGTTAATTGTGCGAAAGTAATAATCCAAAAATATAAACCTGCCAGTAGCACCTTGACTACAGCACCTTCTACATTTTCATTTCTTTTACTTAGAATAAACGCACCTACTAAAGAAATAGTCGCTCCCACGATTAGGTAAGCTTGCCAAGGGATCTCTCCAGATGAAGCATGGGCGATCGAACTACCTAACAAAAGAAAAGCCACCAGTGGAATTCCAAATAAGTTGTTTACATTCGGCTTCATAATTCAATCTACCCTTTTAATTTTTCTTTGGCCCATGTTCGTCTCCCGACCCAGACTAAGCTTTTTCTGCGGGCTTTTCGAATCCGCGGGTTATCAATCGATAAAATCATAATACCCGCCGCAGCGGCCGGCGGACCTGGTGGAACTGGCAAAATACCCACAATGGTTAAACCAAGACCCAAGCGAAATCGCGCTACGCGAGTTGCAGGTACTCTTACTTTAAATTTGCCTACTCTAATATAGGATTTATCGCTGCTAGTGTTTGCCATAATGGGTTTTGTATACGAGATCAGGCTCAAACTCAAAGTTTTATTTTCTTTAAGCTCTTACACCTTTTCTTCCCCTTTAACAAAGCCACAACAAATTGTAATATATGTTGTAAGCAATTAAAGAGCCAATTTTTAGGTAGTCTTGCGCCCTATGGGAGACAACAATGAGCGCTTTCAAAAAGTATGAATGTAAGCTATGCGGCTTTGTTTATGATGAGGAACTGGGTTTCCCTGAGGACGGTATTGAGCCTGGTACTAAGTGGGAAGATGTGCCCGACACTTGGACCTGCCCAGATTGCGATGCCTGCAAGCTAGACTTCCAGTTGGAAGAAATCTAGCCAGCAAGATCTTGCAACACTTAAAAAGGTTTGCGCTTGCCCTTTACACGAATCTTTAAGTTAAAGGGCTGCGTAAAAGGTAAACAACGCACCACCGGCTCATCGTGCCCTTCTACCAATTCTAGGTCATAGTAGTTCACCCAGTGCGCCACTATCTCCTGAGAAAAAAGTGGCCCAATCATAGCGCCAGAGCAACGGTGCGCTCCACTACCAAAGGTCAATAAAGCGCGTTTTCTTGCGGTTAAGTCATCACCTAAAAAGCGCGAAGGATCAAATTGATCGGTGTCAGGTCCGTAGATATCCTCATCCATATTGTTTGAGGCAATTTGAATGATGACATTATCGCCTTCACGAATTTGGTAGCCTTGAAACTGAAAATCTTGGGTAGCTGTTCGAATGACTAGAATGCCTGGAGGGTGAATACGCGTGGTTTCCATAAAACAGGCGCGTAATACGGTTTGCTTCATTGGATCCACATCACCATCGGAATCTTTTGATAGAGTGGCGTACTCCTCACGCACTTTTTCTAACCACTCTGGATGAGCTAATAACTGGTAGCTCATAAACGCTGCCGCGGAAGCCACCGTATCGTATCCCGCTAAATAGGCAGCCATAGGTACAACTTTCAGGTCTTCGTCTTTCCACTCTCCGCCTAAATCTTCTTTCGCTTCATATTTTAGGTACTGACCCATCAAGGTTCTTTCGGCAAACTGGGGATCATTGCGCACTTTGTCTACCAGCTTTAATGAGTTTTGATTAAACTTTTCCATGGTTTTTTTAAATCCGGGAACATTTAAAGTTAACCATAAAGGAGCCGGGCCATAGGTAGCAAAAATCAATGTACGCACGACTTTGGCCAGTTCGTTATGCTTGAAGGGAAACTTTTCACCATTTAATACCCGAGACAATATGTCGACTGTCTGCGCTTGGGTTTCTAGCAAGGGATTAAATTCATAACCCTCATACCAATGGGCAACATTGTCGGCAACCGCCTCAGCTACCTCCGGGCGACGCTGGCGCTCAAGCTTGCGGTTCAACCACGAGGTTTGCATGCGCTTATAATGTTTATGATAAGGCCCATCAAAGGTCGCTGGTAGTTTACTACCAACCGCTTTAACCAGCGTTTCCATTTTATCTTTAGTGGTCAGCAACTCATCATGCTCTAGCAGAGCAATGGCATCATCACCCGTCAAAATGGTTTGCTCTAAACCAAACACCGGGAAACGAAAGGCATCGCCATAGATCTTGCGTTGCTCGTTTAAAAACGGCATCACATCACCGGTAAACTCTTTGAAGGGCCCCAAAAAAGGCGTGTGTTTAATTTTTGGTACACGTGGTGCATCGGTCTTGCCGACCTTTATCACACCTGGACTGGCATCGGAAAAAGGACACTTAGGTTCTTTTAATCTCGGATCATTAGCGGCGCTGCTCTCTGCTTTCGTGAAAGAGCATTTTTCGTCTTCTGCTCCTGCTTCTGAACTGACTTCTTTCAATTGCTCTGCTTGCACACTGAATACCCTCCGTTTACCAACATATGAGGCTCTATAACTCTAGCGGTGTATAACACTAGCCCTAAACTCAGCATACAACACACGTCACACAATATACAACAATATTTATTTTTTGTTGTAGGTAGATTGTTATGAAAATATTCTTAGCTCAACTTGGATGCCGGTAAAAACTTCTAAGCGCTTTTCATTTACAAGTGATTGAAAATTAAGGTAAATTTATCCCCCCATCCCAAAATAACAACTACACAAGAACTAGGCCTTAGCCGGAGTTTAAGACTAGATAGGTCAACACTATGAAAAACATTAGAGTATTTATGATGGTAGCGAGCGTATGGACAGCTCTTTTAGCAGGGCAGGTCTTTGCTAACTCTGAACCTAAAAAAGCTGCATGGGTTAAAGAAACGTCAAACGATGACTTCACAATCTATACCCGTGTTATAGAAGGCAAACCAATCCGAGAAGTTAAAATCGAAGCAGACCTCAGAACCTCCTTAGAGGCGTTATTGACCATCTTGGCAGACATTGAAACCTTTCCTGATTGGATTCCAATGTTAAGTGAGGTGAGCTGGGTCGCTGAACCAAATAGTGAAGGCCTATCTTACGTGTATATGATTACGGATGTGCCTTGGCCTATCCGTGACCGAGACATCGTGGTTCGTACTACAATCGCGCACAACTCTGACACCAAAGAAATCTTTTTAACTTCAATCAGTGAACCTGATCGCACACCCGAGGCGGAGGGCTTGATTAGAATCCCCTCTTCCACAGCGACTTGGACTATTAAAGATAACGGCGACGGAACCCTATCGACCACCTTACAATCGCACGCAGATCCTGGCGGGCAAATTCCAAAATGGCTCGCTAACTTTGTTGTAGTATCTGGACCTAAGCAGATGTTTAGTCAGTTGATTGATGCTCTAGAAGATCCTAAATGGAGCGACCCCAGCTATCCTTATGATATGAACTATGTCTTTGGTTACGAAAGC
The DNA here is from genome assembly GCA_965223975.1 of Pseudomonadales bacterium. Classification (GTDB taxonomy): domain Bacteria; phylum Pseudomonadota; class Gammaproteobacteria; order Pseudomonadales; family JBECKS01; genus JBECKS01. The sequence continues at coordinate 2,579,273 of OZ245031.1, read as the reverse complement.
CCACTACCCTGGAAGGCTGAAGAATAAATCTAGCCAAAACGTCCGGACACGAAAGGGTTATGCTCTCTTTCGTGTCCAAAAGTGGATGTAGGACCGTGCCCAGGCACAAAGGCTATATCATCACCAAAAGGAAATAACTTATCTTTAATAGAGCTGATGAGCTGATCATGGTCACCCATAGGAAAATCGGTACGCCCAATTGAACCCTGAAATAGCACATCCCCAACAATTGCAATTTTCTCTTGCTGATTAATAAAAACCACATGACCTGGGGTGTGACCCGGGCAATGCACCACTTCAAACTTTAAATTACCCACAATCACCTCGTCCTTATCACCAAGCCAACGATTAGGCGTAAAGGCTTTTACATCAGGAAATTGAAACATTTGGCTTTGCTCAGGTAACTTATCGATCCAAAACTGATCACCCTGGTGAGGCCCCTCTATAGGTACACCTGTCTTTTCAGCCAAGTCGGCAGTCGCTCCGGCGTGATCAATATGCGCATGAGTGATTAGAATTTTTTCTAGCTCAACTCCTAGCTCTTTTAACGCTTCCTCAATTTTATCCAAATCGCCACCGGGGTCCACGACAGCCGCTTTATTAGTTTCATCACAAACAATAATCGAACAGTTTTGTTCGAAAGGTGTTACCGGTACGATGGCAATTTTTAAAGACATAAGATTTAAACCTTTTTTCGAATACTGAATTAGCAAAGCGGAGCACTTGAGCGCCACTACACAATTTTACGCGCCCTGAAAACCGACCTCTCCAATTGCACCTTTATCGACACCCTCAAAAGCCTTCACTCTAATTTTACCCGGTGTTGTTTTTGCAATCGTGTCAGCTAGCAACATCGCAATGTTTTCGACGGTGCTGACACTGGGTATAAGAAAAACCGCCTCACTAGGCAGCACGATGGAAAACGCACCCTGTTCCGCAACATACTGTAGATGGGTGTGGGAAACACCGCGCTGTTCAAATTCCCCTGTGACATGCGATTTAGTTGCGATATAGCAATCCTTGAATGTTTCGGCCCATTGTTGTTCCAAAGTCTGGTTCCGCTGGCCATCCACTTCAATTTCAATTCGCGAACGATGGCCGTGCGCTATGCGCTGACATTGACCCTTATGCTTATTCAATCCATGGGTATAATGATAATAAGCTCCGTCGATTTGCTCGGGTCTAAGAGTCACCCCGACCTCTTGAACATTTTCGGGCAAAATATCAAACAATCTTTTTTGCAAATCATTAGAAATATGTTCAATAGTAATAAAGTCCGAATCCAGCAATAATACTGCGTCTCTCGGTGAGTTATGGACAATCGACCCACCCAGCTTCAATGGAAAGCGAACTTCTAAGTCCTGACCTTGGGTATAAGTTTCACAGCCAGGCGATAGGGTTGGTACTAACAAGCAATGATCTGCGTAATCATCAATATACTGTTTAATTTTCTTTTTAACGTGACCAAAATCAAACACCATACCTTGTTTATCAAGCTCACCAACCAACTCAATATCTACGATCCAAGACTCACCCACGACGCCCCTTTCAAAATCAAGAAAAGAAAAATCAATAACAGTCAGCTTATCTACAAATAATCGGGCCACGTCGTACCTGGGTCTACGTCAACTAGAGCAAAGTGTAATCGGGCACTATTCTAAAATCTGACGGGAGATTAGGCCAGTGCTTCTATAAACAGCTTCTCGTAATCCTCAGCTGTTGCTTGTCTTGGGTTGCCATAATGAGTGATATCCGACAGTGAATGCTCGATCAACTCTGGCATTAAATCTTTAGTCACGCCCATTTCTGACAAAGACGAAGGAATCCCTATACGCTCATTCAGCTTAGTGATCTCGTCGGCAATGTCACTAGAGGCGCTCAAACCCATCGCCACGCGTAGACGATCCATCTTAGTCTCGACCGCAGGCGCATTGAAGCGAAGCACATGCGGAAGAATGACCGCATTCAAAGTACCGTGATGAAGTTTTAATTCTTTATGACGACCACACGCGTGACTCATCGCATGGACAGAACCTAAGCCTTTGTCGTTAAAAGCCCACGCACCTTCCGCCGCAGCAATCATCATGTTTTTTCGAGCGTCTATATTGCCACCTTGCTTAACCGCCTCTTCGAGGTTTCCTTGCGCAATAGCTAACTCAATACCATTAAGTGCAATCCCCTCGGCAGGAGGATTATCGCCATGGGTTAAATAAGCTTCAATGCAATGGGTCACAGCATCCATGCCTGTTGCAGCCGTTAGAATCGGAGGTAGGCCTACCGTTAATTCTGGATCAGCTATCGCAATCTTGGGTACCAAATTTTGGTGAACGAAGGTCAATTTTCTGCCATCGTTGCAAGTCACCACCAGTCCAGTACTGACTTCACTACCGGTTCCGGCTGTTGTAGGCACTGCTATATGCGGAGCTGTCTGTTGGATTTTCTTTATACCACCTTCTACTACTGCAAATGATGCAAGCGCTCCATCATGAGTAGCTAGAATCGACACGGCTTTAGCTAAATCCATTGCTGAGCCACCACCGATACTTAATACACTGTCACAGCCGTTTTCTTTATAAATCTTAGTGGCCGCTAGCACAGCATCCTCGGTCGGATTCCCTGGCGTTTCAGTGAACTCACTGACTTTAATATCTTCAGGAATAAGCGATCGTATTTGGTCCAATAGGCCTAAGTGTTTAATACCCGGATCAGTACAAATGAGCACATTGCTAAGCTTTAAGGCCTGCAGTTCTGAACCGAGTGATTTAATCGCACCAAGTTCACAAATCATCTTATTATTTATCTTTATTAAAGCCACTTCTTCTATCTCCTTTTATCTAACAGCCTTGACTTGCACCTTCAGCTGGAATTGCACCATTGGTTATAAGCGGGTCGTACCTGGCTCGCGAGAGGTATAAAAAGAGCCGAGGGGATGTGTTCAAGCTTACCAACAGGCCACGTTTCAAGGTAATAAGACCAGCTGCCCATTATAACCAAAACACTAGCCACAATCACTCAGGCATTTGTGAGGAGTGATGTTCAATGATTTTCCACTCACCATCAATCAAGCGATACACATAGGTATACCGTGCTTGCACAACCGCGCCATCTGAAAACGTAAAGGTATACACACCCGAGTTGATCGCGAGTTCACCCAAAATACGCACGTTAGACTCATCAATTTTTCCCTCTGGTCCTTTTGCCAGAAAGTGAACAAAGTAATCTTGAATCTCTTCATGATTGTGACGAACCTGATTGGACACCGTGGGCAAAAGAATTCCGTCACTCGCATATAGATCCGTAACTTTCTTAGGATCCCTAGTCTGCAATGCAGCATTCCAATCTTCAAACAAAGAAATAACTTGTTCAGCATTCATAATTTATCATTACCTTTTGTTTTAACAGTTTCTAAAATCTTACAAATCACTTGCTATCTGTGCAAACCATCTTAGGGCTGCACCCGACTCATCTTCTCATACAATCGCTAGAATTATCGTGCATATTATTCATTTTCTTAGCAAGGCTATCGCCGATTCCTTGGGAACTGTGGACAACCATAAATGATAATAATACATCAAGACCACCTTGCTTTTATAAAGGTTAATAAAGACAAGCACACTACAACCATCGACACACTTACAGCAGCCCAGGCAGTCCCCTGCCAAGCGGCCAAATCATAGGCAATCGTACCCAGCCAACTGCCCGCTGCTCCGCCAAGGAACATAATAATAATGTAGATTGACATCAAACGCGTGCGAATATCTTCACTCTCTGCCAACGCAGTCATTCGACCAGCAACATCAATCACTGGGCCAGCGACACTAGTAATGACAATAGGAATAACCAGCAACCACAAATCGTTCATCGTAACAAATAGTAAACTTGCACCAAACAAACTAGCTAAGGACATTATGAAACGAGCTTTTAAGGGGCCGATACGGTCTGCCCAAGCCCCAAACCAAGGCGTGGTAAAAACATTAATAGCCGATACCAGGCCTAGATAGCCAACCACGTCGACTCCATACCCCATACTGTCGCTGGTTAAATGCAACCCTAGGCCCATCCAAATAAGAAGAAAGACCCCAAAACTCAAACCCTGAATTATTCCTGATACTACCACCCTAGGGTGCGCTGGAATTAGTTTGACAATAGAAAAAATGAGTTCGCGATAGTTACCTTTTGAATCCTTTGGCAAAGAATCCTCTTCTCTTAGCAAAAACCATAACATCAAGGTCGCCATTAACATCATTGTAGCAGCTACCCAATAAATGCTTCGCCAACCGAAACTCTCCCCCATATAGCCCGACAATGAGCGGGACAACACGATACCCCCGATTACGCCGGCAGTTAAGGTTGCTGTAACCTTTCCCAAGCGCTTCGGTGCAACGTGGCGCGATGCATAAGCAGGCAAAAGATATGGTGTGATGGTAAAAAAGCCCAACAGCGCTGAGGCAACAATAAAGATGGAAAACTGGTCCACAAAGGCCATCACCACCAAGGCAAATACCTGAACCAACAAAGCCCATGTAGTGATCGTGCGACTGCTGAATCGATCACCCAGAGGTAAAAGAAAAAAAATACCTACCGCCAAAGCAATTTGGTTGAGCGCTGGTACGGCGCCCACCATAGATGCGCTAACCTCAAAGGATTGAGCCACATGAGCGATAATAGGATGGATATAGTAAGCGTTTGAGGTAACAACTGCGGATATAAGCGCTAAAAATATAACCTGTCGTTCGCTCAGTTCAGATTTTAACGGAGACAATATAAAACCATACCTTTGGTTAAGAGCCCAAAACTAAAAATGGGAATACCCTTGGCTAGTCAGCTTTTTAATTTCTTTACTAGCGCTTGGAACCAAACTCACAAAATTGGGGTAGTTATTGGTATCAACACCATGATAGTGAGATGCCGTTTCACAAACCCTAAGATCGATTACTTCAAGAGCATCCAGTTTAGCCGCCGTATCAATCATACCTTTGTTTTGAGAATAGAGTTTTTTGTCTAATTGACGCACTTCAGGACCATGCAGTAAAACCACAATGGGTGGATATTCTCCAACGGAGTCAGGTCGATTTTCCGTATAATCCGAGATCTCATGCAAGACGGACTTTAAATCATCTGCACTGTATAGAGTAACGTCGGCAACCCAACGTGTTTCGCTCGCATAGATCCGTTGCGCCGTTAGGCCTTCGGAGGCAATTGCGAGCGTCAAAAGTGAAAGCGACAACACAAGAACGAGCGTCTGGTGAATTTTTAGCATTTTCCAAATTTACCCAATTGAAAGACCTGTTTTCGTCTCAGGAGGCACTATACCAAGTAAAATACCTAGCTTCACGCTGATAATAATCTCAATATCTTGAACCTGGGTTTGCCAAAACTTGTCCTAAGGATAGAATAACAAAGATTTCGTCGATTAAGCCTCAATTGGCTCGCTGAACCTAAGTTTAACTAAGGAACACTCCATGGCCGTAAACTGTTCACTTATTATCAAGAGTTTCCGAAAGCACAGTCTACTTGGGCTCTTCACTGCTGTTATTTTGACATTGTCTCTTAGCCAAGGCAGCCACGCTCATACTGCTTTGGTGGACACAAAACCACAGAATGGCGAAGTATTAAACACTGCTCCCGAGCTAATAACTTTAGACTTTGGGAAGCCCTTATTACTCACAGTAGCCACAATAGAGACAGTCTCAAGCGATGGTGGCAACAACAAGCGTGCCCTCACGCTTCCCTCACAAAGAAAAAATGAGCGATTCGAACTCGACCCACCTAAATTAAACAATGGGCGCTATAAAATTGAATGGAAAGGCCTTTCAGATGATGGGCATGTTATGTCAGGCTCATTCTCCTTTATAATAGACAGCCAAGAATAATCAAACATGCTCGACGCCGGTGCAGCACTCCACAAAATAATATGGTACTTATGCTTGCTCTACCCGGTCGGATATTGGCTCGCCACCCTAACTCTAGGTGCCAAATACAACACCCCATGGCTAAGACCTCTACCTAAACTCAGCTTAATCTTAGCCGCCCTTAGCTTAGTGCTCAGTCTGGTTTTTGTTTACCTATTAGTTCTTCGTTTAGGAGGAACAATGGAGTGGGAATTCTTGACCCTTATCTTAGATAACAACATAGGATTCAGCCTGTTGACGAGAATGATAGGCGCAATCTTGATGATCGTCGCCATAACCAACCCTAGGCTATTCAACGTACTAAGCTTATTAAGCAGTGGTTTAATTATTTATAGCTTTTCTGCAAGCGGACACAGTGCAAGTAATGTCGAACAAAATGGATTAGTCGCCCCAATCGCACTATTTATACACATTGCCGGACTTGCATGGTGGCTAGGAAGCTTGAGCATATTGCATGCAGCTTGTAGCGAGCTTAACTCTGCGCAGCTGGAAGAGCTTCTAAGGCGCTTTTCCAAACAAGCCCTCTTGATTGTTATGAGCTTTTTACTCGCTGCGGCACTTACAATTGCCGCACTGTTAGATTTCTCCCTTCCAATATTTATCTCGAACTACATCTTTATTTTTTCCATAAAGATGATTTTGGTATTGGTCGTACTGGCACTCGTGATCTACAACAAATTTATTCTGAGTCCTAAAATTTATAAACACGAAGCAGATGCGCCCACAAAATTAAAGCAAGTAATCAAGCTTGAACTGACACTTATAGTGTTGATTTTTATTGTGACAGGGCTTTTGACCTCATACTCAATTACCGAATAAATCATGGTTTGGAAAAGGTGGCGCGCCTGGGCCGGAACTGAGTCGAATACCCCACAATATAACCACCGCCCACGAGCACTAGAACTAGACTTGAGATACAAAAAACATCGAGGCGCAGGCACTACCTGTGGGTTTTGACGGGACTCACAAGTACCAGATGCCGGCCTCTAGTAGCTAACCGACAATCGGGTCAAAACATGCTAAGTTGTACTACCAAGTTACGAGGGCCCAAATTCAAGCTAATTGCAGTAAAAAACGACCTAAGTTATTGAAAAAATGGGTATTATTTGATGAATTTGCCATATGCGTACATAATACCGGTATAACTGCCGGCACATAAAAAATACTAATACTCAATGCCCACTAGCACTAACACTAACGAAAGTTTATGCATCATGTTCTCGGATATAGCCGGGAGCACTAAGCTGTACGACCGATTAGGCGACGAAGGAGCCGAAAGGTGTATTGCAGACTCACTCACCATGATGTCAACAGCCGTCGTCACGAATGATGGCGTGGTAGTAAAAACCATCGGTGACGAAATTCTTGCCTACTTTGAAAACCCAGATGACGCTCTCGAAGCTGCTAAAAAAATACAAAATGATTCTCGCAACCTCGAAAATCGAGAAGAGCAGCCTATTAAGGTGCGTATCGGATTGCACTTTGGATCCGCCATCAAAAAAGACGATGATATTTTTGGTGACGCAGTCAATGTTGGCGCCCGAGTAGCGGGGGTTGCTAAGGGTGGTCAAATTATGATTTCTGAGGAAGTGTATAATAACCTCCAAGATCACAATAGATTTGCTTGCCGCCTTTTTGACCGCACTCACGTAAAAGGTAAGGAAAACATGCTTGATATCTTTCAAGTTGTGATGGAGGAAGAAGATCATACCCAAATTTTCGTTAGCGAAGCCAAAGACGACAAATACGCGATATCTGGCTTGCAACTTGACTACCAAGGGCGGTCCATTGTGATACCTAGCTCAGACGAGGGAAAAGCTTTCTCAGTGGGCCGAGGGCTTGGTTGTGACTTACAGGTGGACTCTGGCTGGGCTTCAAGACTGCATTTAGAGATCACCAAAAGTCGCAAAAAGTTTATACTGACAGACCAAAGTACTAATGGCACAACGGTCACACTCGAATCGGGAGAAGAAGTATATTTAAAACGGGAATCATATCCACTGGTAGGGAAAGGAAAATTTACCTTCGGCTCGGACAAGGAGCATTTAGTCCTCTTTAAAACAACAAATGCGTAACACAACCATAAATTGAGGCAATTATGAAATACCGACTAAGCACCCTATTAGGCACCTTAGCTGCGCTGTCCTTATCAGTACATAGCAGCATGGCTTTGGCATCAGCTGAGCTGACCCATCTTAAATTAGAAGTCAGGGGGCATCACCGTTCCAGCGAAGACCTATCCCTACAGGCTCCTTTCCCACCAGACACCTTTCAGCGAACGGTTGACCCAGGCGATAGTTCTGAAATTTCAAGAATCACACTCTTTAGCAAAGTCCAATTTAGCGAATCGTGGCTAATGCTCTCAAAGTTAGACTTAGTCGATCTATACGAGAGAAACCCTACAACAAGTGATCGAGAAATCGATATCGACACATTAATATTCAGATATGGCACCAAGCATACCCATGGACTTCTACCTGAAGAAACAAGCTACTACGCTCAAATAGGTAAGTTTGGAAAATTCGAGCGCCAAGAAGACCGCCACTTGGAAAGCTATGGTCTAATCTCAACTGCGTTTAACCGACTAGAAGATACCGGGCTAGAGTTCGGCGTAGACTTGCCACAGGGCTTTTACGGCAAACTATCCTATACCACCGGAACCCCATTGTTTTTCAGGGACCCTAATGCTCTGGCGGGTGACAATGGAGTAGAGTTTGCATCAGACCCGGAGGATCCAGACCACAATAGCGGCATGCTGATTTTATACGATGCCGAAGTTGAAGATTTTGACCTGAGCGAAAACCCAGAGACCAGTGTGGGCTTGGGCTACCGTTGGCTAAATGACGAAGGCTCTACTCGAATCAACGCACTTATCCACCATAACGAGCGTGAACTAGCAGACACTATCGAACTAGAAGGTACCGGCTATGGCGGGGATTTGGATCTTTTGCAAGTGGTTCCTAGTGAGTTACCTCCAGATACTATCAGCGCGCCCGTTGGCTTTGTATTGGATGGCGACAAAAAGACCGAGAGCGGACTAACACTATGGCTCTACCACCAAAACTTTGCCATGTTCTCCCAATACGTCACCCAGGATATTGCCGGACAGGAGCGCGACGGGTGGGAAACCGAACTGAGCTATCTTTACGAATTCGACGACATGGCTTATCTTCAATCCCTAACACCGGTACTGCGTTACTCTTCACTATCTCCCGACTATACAATCGAGGGACCATTTCCTGCCATGAGCGTGACCTGGGAATGGGATAAAATCGACGTTGGCTTCGATTATAAGGTGAACAAGTACTTTAACTTATTGGTTGAGCATTCCATCAACGAATTTGAGCGCGCTGGAAAAACCGAGGACTACGATGAAACCCTCGTAACCCTGCTCTTCAAATTCGATCTCAATGAGGAGTGGCTGAAAAAAAATCAATAGTCAGCTTGATTTAACGCCTCTAGCATATCGGCAACAGTTTGAAAACGATCAGACTGTTGCTTATTCAATGCTTTAGCAATAATGTTTTCAAGATCTTTTGACGCGCCTTTAACGCTGTTTCCAAGCAAGGGCGCTTCTTTTTCCTGATGCTGGAGCGATAGCTCTCCAAAGCTACTCGCGTTAAATGGCGGAGCGCCTGTTATCAGTGTGTATAAAATAATACCGATAGCATAAATATCAGTGCGGTGGTCTAAACCCACTCCGGTAAACTGCTCTGGCGCCATAAACCTTGGAGTACCTGCGACCGTAGTCTTCTGAACCGAGCCACCTTCTTCTCCGGGTTGAGCAAGGCTTGCCTCTGCGCTTACTTTCATGGCTAAGCCAAAGTCCATGATTTTCAAAACACCCTGTCGATTAATAATCATGTTGGCGGGTTTAAGATCACGATGAATAATTCCGAGCTCATGGGCTGCGGCCAGTGCTGAACATATCTGCTTTACCATCACCACAGAGATATGTGGACTCAAGCTGCCTTTAAGTGAAAGCAGTTTGCTTAAATCATAGCCCTGAATATATTCCATCGTAATATAAAATATATTGTCAGAAGTACCAAAATCAAATGTTCTAAGAATATTGCGATGGGTAATTTGGCGAGCAAGTTTTATTTCTTCTTTAAACAGTACAGCAAAGTCACTGGTGACGTATTCACTGAATAAAATTTTGATCGCAATCCTTTCGTCAAGCTCCTGGTCGTAAGCTAGGTAAGCCACTCCCGTTGTCCCTTTACCCAACATCCGTAACAAACGGTAGCGCCCATCGATTACGTCGCTGCCGACTGATGACTGATTATTATCTGCAAAATCATTTGAGTTCGCTACCGTAGGATCAACCAAGGTCTCGTCAGCTTGGGATAATGTTCCGTCCACGAGCGTATCATCTAGACTATCGACACTTGAAGCCGGAGTGTCAGCAAGTTCCATATCTGCCTCCAATAGCTCATCATCGTCAAAATCAATACCGATATCAGAGGCAATCTCAGCTAGGTAGCCTTCTAACTCGTTTTTATCTTTGAGCCCTCTACCCATTCTCAGTAGCGCCTGATGCAAAACGCCAATTTCATCGCTTCTTTCTGATTTGGATGAATCGGGGTATTTACCGTTTTCAATATCATTGGTCAGTGATACCAAATTAATAATCGGTGAAGAGATTCTGGACGCCAGTACCCAGGCTGCTACGAGTGCAATACCCAAGCACACCAAACCTATGATAAAAACACTTTTCTCAATTTCTTTGAACGGTTCCAACAGGTCAGTTTCAGACCGATAGGCTAAAATAAAACCCAAATTCTCACCTTCATACCGACTGATAGGCTTAATCGCTACCTTATAAATTTGATCACCAATATGGAAAGTCTGATTCGATGCAGTGTCCAAGCTTTGAAACTTCTTAAGCTCTTCGGGCCGGTTTAATTTTTCTAATAATCGCTTAGATATTTGCGGCAATGTCGAATAAGAGGTTTCTAAGCCATTGACTTGTCTATTCTCATCATAGGTAAAAATATAAAAATCAACATTGCTTTGAGTTAAGGCATTAATTTCACTGGCAATTTGAGGTGATAGTGCGTATGAAAAAGAAATTGTGCCTCGAATAACGTCTTTGGCGATGTTATCAAAAAGCGGGACTGTGACCATCTGCATAATCTGTCCTCCAGATACCACGTAACCTTTCGACATTTTACCTTGAAGGGGATCATCAAATAGTTTGCTACGCCCTGCTAGAGAATACCCAATCGCCTCTGGTCGATCTGATCGCGCTAAAATAACACCTTCGGCATTTGTGATGAACATACTATTAAAAGCCAAGGCCCTCTCAAACTCGAGAACCAAATCCTGAAGCGTTGCTGAGGCCTCATCAAATACTAAAGGCAGAATACGCCCGTCTCGAGTCATACTAAAGGCGGTCTCAGAGATGTCGTTAAAGCGACTTTCTAATTTAGTATTCAAAATAGTTTGCGACTGTTTAAGAGAGTCTTCCACTGTTTTTTGAGCACTTTTTTTAGACTGGGTATCGATCTGCCAAATAATAATCCCGATCACTAAGCCAATGGTGATTAACACCAAAGTGAACAGTTTTAATTTAATTCCAAATTTTACAAAGTTCTTTTCACTCATTAATAAAACTCATCTTTAAAAATTGCTGGTTTCTTTTTGTATTTCTTACCATGTTTATTTAAACGAGGTTCTGGCTTGTAATTGCTAGTATCAATATTCAGCTTTACACTTTGTTGGGCACTTGATATCACAATCTTTTTCTCAGTTTTTCCTCTAAGGTTCCAAGCTTTAAGAAGGTAGGATCCAGGCTGTAGGTCATTCAAACGGAAACGTCCATCGTCTTTGACAAGAGCAGATTGCCCCGCCTTAGAAGCAGAAACAAACAAAGCCATTTCTGGATGTATATTACAATAAATCTTGATCACACCTTCGTCTTTTATCTTATAGCTTTCTGTCCGGTTGAAACCGTATGTACCTAGGTCAAAGGTATTGTTCTTTGATGATGAAAATACGTTATGCTTGATTGGGTCCAGATTATTGAACACTAAAGTATCTCCTACCTTGGCGGTTAAAAAACCGGGGAGATATACCTTGTTTCGAGTGTCAATTACATGAGACTTTAAAGAAGTATACTTACTGGTAGATGGAGCACTGTCGAGCTTTTGAAGCTGAATCATTGTGCCCGCAGGAGAAACTTTTGCGCCCTGTTTATCAAAAATTGTGACGACGCCTGATAAGCCCCCCTGATTTTTAGAGGACCTTGTGGTAGCTTTGACCGGTTTAGTGTTCGCCTCAATTTGTTGATTTTTAATGGAACTCAACTCTTTAGTAATAGGCTCATTAACACTTTCTTTAGCGTGCTCCCTGCTACTGTCTTTAGTTATGTCTTTAGCGCTCTCTTCGGTAATGTCAGGGCCTGGCTTTGCCGTTTTCTCTACTTCTGCTGGTGTAGGGTTAGGCTTTTTCATCTCGTCACCACTTTGGGCTTCCGACTCAGACTCTGGAGCCTCTTGTACGGACAATTCCTGTGGATCATTACTTAGCCGATCAAAAACTGCACAATGAGAAAGAGATACGATAATGGCGATAGATGTTGCCACTTTGGCAACAAAACTGAATTTAAGTTTGGACATACGATACGATGATGACTGAAAAGTTAGTTATTATTATTCTTACATGGATTTACATTCAACTGAGTTACAGTGTACCCCGAAACACACTTGCTAAACCACACCTCATATAGCCTCTAATGGAACTTTAAACGGTTTTTACCCTCTTCTTTACTCTCATATAAAGCCTCATCCGCCAGTTTTAACACATCCTCTGCAGAACTGAATAAGCTGCTCCACTCGGCAATGCCAATACTTGAGGTAATTTTGTGAATTCTTTGTTCCGCACCATCGACCTGTGAAAATGGCACAGAGATACTCTCTAGCACTCTCTCCAGAACATCTGTCAGCTCATCCAAACTTGAGTATTCAGGAAAAACAATAACAAACTCATCTCCGCCCAAACGCGCGAAATAATCTGAACGTCTAATCACCCTCACTACCGATCTGGAAAAGTTGTACAGAACGAAATCACCAACCTCATGCCCGTAACTGTCATTAATTACCTTAAAATCATCAATATCAAGCATAGCTACCGCAAAGGCGCTTTCTTCTTCATTGGCTAAAGCAATTTGATTATCGATAAATTCAAACAAGGCCCGTCTGTTGGGAATATCTAAAAGCTCGTCTGTATGAGCCAGTTCTTTATACTCATTTTCTCGTTGAAACCGAAAAATTGCATTATGAAGTCGCCTCTCAAGACCAGCATAATCCATTTCATTTTTAAAAATATAATCCTGAGCCCCCAACTCCAAGGCTCGAGCATTGGTTTCTGGATCGCTATCCCCTGTTAACACCACCAGAGGTTTTTTGATCTTCAAAGCTAAAAATGCTTCAAGCGTGTCTAGCCCTTTACTTGACTCTAAACCTAGATCAAGCAAAACCACATCGGCAGATTCTGAGTCAAAAAAGCGTTTCGCCTCGACCAAGGAACCCACGGCCTGAACGCTTACAAATTTAGATTTAAAGCGTTTATTAAAAAGGTAAATATCATCCTGATCATCTTCAATATAGAGCAATGATAGGTGTGAAAACTCCCTAAACCTTTCACCACGAGCGGATAGATTTTTTGTTGTTTCCATTGTTAGCTCCCAGCTGACAATAAATGGTTAGATTGGTGCTTAATTTTAGGTATAAACCAAGCCATTTAACTCAGTTCGATACTGTAGTCCAAAAATCTACAACCCTCCTCAATACCGATATATTTTCAGTATAATCTATCGGCTTAACGATAAAAGCATTCGCGCCTACCATATATGCCTCTTTTATGTCCTTTGGGGAAGAAGACGTAGTGTAAATCACAACAGGGGTGAACTCGCTCACATACTTTGTGCGATAGCGCTTCAAAAAACCAATTCCGTCTAAGACCGGCATATTCAAATCTAGCAACACAAAGTCAGGGTGATAGCCCTCTTGCTCGACAAAATCTAGGGCTTCTTGCCCATTATTTTTGATAATTAATCTTATTGATTCAGGACTATAGGAATCAACAAAGCTCTTGACTATGTATTGATCATCCTCGTCATCGTCAATTAACAGAATCGTTTTCATATCCTTAAGCTTTCCCCAGCTCAAGTTTAAAGCTTGCGCCCTGTGATTCCCCATCTAAAACAATCTGGCCGCCGTGGGCTTTAGCAATCTGTCGGCAGATTGCAAGGCCAATACCATAACCCGAGGTTTTCTCTGTATCCAATTTTTTAAAGGGTGCAAAAATTTCGTTCCGATACTCAATAGGGATTCCCTTTCCGTTATCAGACACTTGAACAATCAGTTTACCTTGATCTTGTTGGGCCAACACCTTTAGCTTCACTCGCCCACCTAAGCCAGAGTGCTTGATGGAATTGAGGAATAAGTTTTTAAATAAGGTTGCCATTAATGGCTTATCTACATTGAGTGTCGGATCGCCCTGAACAGTAATATCTAGCTCCGTCTCGCTATCAGCTGTTTGCAGATCGGCCCTAGCTTCCTCAACTAGCTCGAGCAATGACACTGAGCCTCGTTTAAGATCCGTTTTATTAATCCTAGACACCTCCAACAAAGATCTAATCATGCCACTCATTCGTTTCGCTGCGTCTTCCATTCTATCTAGCTCATAGAGACTATTGCTATCGAGTTGAGCTTGGCCCAAACGCTGTTTTAAGCTTCCAGAGAACCCCGATATCTTGCGAAGAGGTTCTTGTAAATCGTGAGAAGCCGCGTAGGCGAAACGCTCAAGATCTTCGTTCGACTCTTGCAAGCGTATTTCTGCCTTTTTAATTGGATCTATATTCGTCAAGGTACCAGAGAGCAGAACATTTTGTTTGGACGCATAAGAAGAGACGTTCCCCCTCACGCGATACCAGCGATAATCGTTAGCCATTTTATGGCGGTAGGCAAAGTCGATCTTGTCTTCGACATTTTGGGTACTTTTATCAAATAGCCCCAAATCTTCTTCATGTACCATGGTCCTCCAATCACCATACGCTAGGTGACTGTCAGAAACGTTCGGCAAAATATTCACCATTTGCTTACTAAACCACGCTTCGCCAGTGTTCGGGTTGAGCTCCCATAGACCGCTATCGCCTGAGTTCAATGCATCAAATACTCTTTGGGCACCAGAAAACAATAAATCTTTTTCTTGCAACACTTTATCAACAGCGTGAAGGCTTACAAGATAGCGCTGTACCCTAAACTCTTTTATCTTAGAGACCTTTAGTTGAAACAAACGATCAGCCGTATCATTTTTAATTTTTACCAGCGAATCCAGCTGACTTTCGGTATCCCTAAAGCTTTCATCCAATGAGGGGAAAAAGTAATTTTTAAGTTCATCAGCGCTTTCGCTAAAAAAATCAAACAGCTTCGACAATTCAGTTCCTCGAACGCTTTGCTCTGAGTTATCGAATATATCGATGAAAGCCTGATTACCCGTTAACATCTTCTCATCTTCATCAAAGATAGCGATCCCATTAGGCATAAAATCAACCGCTGCCTTAATCAAGACATTCGATTGGTTAATAAGTTCTAACTCTTGGTTTCGAAGCTTTTCGTCAGTGACAGCTTTATTAGCCTCATCCAATTGAACTTGGGTGGGCAAAGCAATCATTGCCGGTATATTTTGGTAAAGAAATACTGCCGTCGCCATAGATACCGCAGCTGTTACAGCCTTAAGCAAAGCATGTACACCATAGTACCCGTTCCATAAGGTAAATATGGCGAACAAATGAGTCATACCGCACAAAAGAATAAAAGCCGCAAACATCCAAAAAATATGATGAAACTTCCAATCTTTTTTCTTTCGGATGATTAACACCAGCGCCATCGGTATGGAAAAGTAAGCCGCGGCGATCATCAAATCAGATATTACAGAAGTCCAGAGAATTCCCGGGTGCCAAGAAAAACAATAGCCATGAGGCATGTAGTCGCCATTCAAGAAGGAATGCAGCGTATCCATAGTTCAGATCCATTTTTATTATACTTTTTGGTCGTCGAACAAAGGACAACTAAACAATAGTCGACAACTAAACTCTAACAAACTTGAAGCTCTAAGTTCTGAACGTACGTCACTATTTGGAGATTTTTATAACGGCTTTTTGCAAAATCAACGTATTTGGGTAGGTAATAAGCTGATCGCCTTGTTTTATCAAGACATGAAACAAAGTGATCTCTTCAACGAAGCCTGCAATATCACCGTCTTTATCTAGCACCCTGATTTCATCGCCGACCCTATAGGGAAAACCAAAGAATATAATCATACTCGCTGTTAGGTTGCTAAGTATGGACCACTGAGCAAATAGTCCAACACCTAAGACTGCAAACACCGAAGACAAGAAAATGGTAATTTGCGAATATTCAAACCCTGAAACACTCAGCGCCAGAATTACAAAAAAAACGAACATTGAAATTTGAACAATGCGAGTCACATAACGGATACGATAAGCACTGACTTGCTTGCTAATACCAAGCTTTCGGATAGACCTAGACACAACACTCACCAACACCAAATAAATGAGTGCTACGAGGCCAACAAATAAGGCATTCATAACTTACCCGTTCCTAACAGTGAGTCCATCTTATCGTGCAAACGAGCGATTTCTAACTCTACCTTCAAGTTTGTCTCAAACGCCGCGTCTTGTTTAACCCTGTCTTTTTCTGACTGCCTATTCTGAGACATCATAATAATAGGCGCTTGAAAAGCAGCCAATGTAGATAGCCCCAAGTTCAACAAAATAAATGGAAATGGGTCAAACGCTTCGTCAAACACTAACCAAGCGCTGTTGACTATTATCCAAACAAAAATAAACGAAACAAAAAGACCAATAAAAGTCCAGGAACCGCCAAATTGCGCTATGCGGTCTGCGACTCGCTCCCCCAAACTTAAAGAATCAGAAAATATCTCGTTAGCATTCTCGGCTACCGGCGTATTTTCAGCGATACTTTCAATAACTTTTTGCTCTGATTCACTAAGCTCTGTATATGATTGATTCAGCAAAGCTTTGGCTAAGTTTTCAAAGTACTTTTTCATTGCTACCCCCTAGATAAACACATCACTAATCTGTCACCTCGCAAACCATTCAGAAGTTTGCTTGAGTAAGTCAACATACTTCAATTAGTTTAAATGGAATTTAATCTTGAGGAAATGAATTTATGGCATAGTGGGTTTAGCATTATTCTTTGTCAAAACTATCAACAATGATAGCCCCCATGGATGCCGGCATTGTAATCACCACAAGCCTTTTTAACGCCACTTCGGGTTCTGCCATCAGTGGGAACTTATCAAATGACAGCAATACCAAAGCCACTACCAACGCGGTAATGGAATAAGCTATCAAAATTCGTAATACAAAAACCGGAACTCGATACCTTATGTTCCCCTGAAACACACTCTCGTAAGCAAAAAAGCTTAAAAAAATAACGGACAAACTAAATATTAATAGCAAGTTAACTATTGGGAGAACCTCACCCAGTCTCCAAGCTTCCTCAGAAAAAGATATGGGCACAGCCAATGCAAAAGCACCGACAGCTACCTGACTGGCATCTTCTAAGTTAAAATTTAAATTCAGTCTCTTACTCATGATTTAAGCATATAACCCAACAACTTCAAAGCTATCAGCTTTTTACAAGAAGTGGACTGCTTTCTGGAAGCGCTAAATCAATTGCACCCTCGATCAGCTCAAACTTAACCTGGGTATCGCCCAAGGGCTCCCCATCGAGATTGAGAGGCATTTTTCCTCCGAAGTCCCACTCTGCCCAACCAGTTTTTACATACTTAACATACTCGCCATCAGGACCCACATTGGACAACTCAGCCAGAACCTCAGTAATCGCTTCCGGCAAAAAAGACTTTATAATCACTAAATCAAATTTTCCGTCATTAATCATAGCCTCCGAACAAAGGGATAAGCCACCTCCAGCTTGGCGTCCATTACCTACCGCCGCGAACAAAAACTCTCCACTTTCTTTAAACGAATCACATGAAATTACGCCTTGATAAGGAGCAAAGGTGACCGCCTTGACTAGACCTGCGATAGTATAGGCCCCTCCCCCCATCAGCTTTTTTAACGCTTCAGGAGTTGAAGCTGTCACTTCTGCGCCGAAGCCGCCACTGGCAACATTGATGAAAAACTCGTCGTTGGCC
Organism: Pseudomonadales bacterium; assembly: GCA_965223975.1. Taxonomy (GTDB): domain Bacteria; phylum Pseudomonadota; class Gammaproteobacteria; order Pseudomonadales; family JBECKS01; genus JBECKS01. The sequence continues at coordinate 2,561,148 of OZ245031.1, read as the reverse complement.
TTTACGCAATCAACAGAAAAAGCCTTTGCGGTTTGAGCTAGCGCTAAAGCCTCTGCTAAATCAACCGGAATATCATTGGCCCTAGCAAAATCATTCGCAGTTCCCATAGGCAAGATCGCCATCTCAGGACGATCTTTTTTTGCCAAGCTCATTAAGGCTTTGGCGCCCTCTTTTAGGGTGCCATCACCACCTGCAAAAATGATTCTTTTACAACCATCTGATGAGGCTTCGGCAACAAAACGCTTTATATCTTTCGCCTCCCAGGTAAGTCGAACTTCAAGCGGCGAACGTTCATTCGCACGCTCTATGATCCCTCGAAGGCCCTCTTGAACCGCTTTAGCGCCGTGCAAAATAATCCTAGTAGAATTGAACACAGACATGATGCTCTCCTTGATTCGAACGGGGCTAGTCTTCGCCGGTTTGCTGAGAAAAGCGCTCTACGGTCACACTGAATTTTTGATAGATACCCAGAGCTACGATAAGCACAGCCGCGACAAAAATAAGTATTGCTGGGTAAAGCAGCATACTCAAATCAGAGGTTCCCGCTTTAAAAATATATACCAAGCCTTCGATACTCACGGCGATAGATATGATCGCCATAATTTTAGTAATGGTTTTCCTTGCCTCTCGTGGATCCCTTAGCTCCTTTTCTTTGAAGACTTCTTCCTCGATCATATACTGGCCGACATCAATAATAGCTGCCGCAATAACGATCCCGCCAACTGACTGCAATACCGTAGGAATAAACTCACTTCGTTCTCCATTTAATATTAACGAAATAATATCCCACGCAGACCATGCCACTACAAGAGCGGCGATCAAAACAAGCACGATGGCCGCAAAAAAATGGACTAAAGTGATAAAGCTGTTACATATCTTTTCCATAATATTTTAGGCCCCTTCTGATTATTGCGATTGAATTTGGGTTAGTCCTATAAAGCCTAAACCATTTGTAAAATGGTAAACATCTCGCCCGTCTATTCGCAGCAACCTCCCCTCCCAGTTGCTGGGTTTCAAATCACTTTGATGGATAGTCATGGTCGCTTGAATTCTACCTCTCTTGATCTTGCCTTCAATCGTGTATCTCAAAAACTGCTTGAACTCCTCGTCGTACAGGCGCGCTGAAAAACGCTTTCCATCAACATCAAGCTCAGCATACCCAAAATTCTGAACCCACTGCTCATTAAGCTTAAGCGCGCTACGCGCCCACAAAAACTCCTGTGCCCAAGCTAAGCTTGAGTTAAGCAACAACGCCATCAACAAAATAGAGTGCAATTTAATATTCATAGGCTTTTCTTCGTCAGGAATCCTTTTGACAGTCTATAATTTTTACTTAGTGTAGAACACACTTAATTAAAATTATTCTGAACTACTGTTTGATTCTTACCACGTTCTTTTGCTTGATATAGGGCGTCATCTGCTCTCTTAATCAACTCTGTAGGACTGGCATCAGCCCCGCCTTGTCTGCTCGCCAAGCCTAGACTGACCGTAACCGAAACTTCGCCAAAGTCCAGAGCTTCGATCCCTATACGAATCCTTTCAGCAATATTGAACGCTTCGTCCTTAGGTGTATTCGGCAGTAACACAATAAGTTCCTCACCGCCGTATCTACCAGCCAAATCATTATCCCTTAGCAAGGCCTTAACACAAGTGCCAACACCAGCAAGCACCTTATCACCTTTAGGATGACCATAGTTGTCGTTGACCGATTTAAAATCATCTATATCAATCATCAACAAACTAAAAGGCTTTTCATGTTTGTTGGCACTGAGGCAAAAATCATCCAAATTGAACTCGAACACATCACGCAAGCATAACCCCGTTAGTTCATCAATTGTGGCGGTTTGAGCAATAAATTCACTCCTTTCACCTTCTATAAGCTTAGGCTCAGAAAACACCTCTTTAATATTCGTAAGGTAATCTAAGGACGCGACTGAGATCCCCACCCGCCTGTCCAAAACGCTTTCCAAATCACACATATGGTTGACTATTCCGGACCATAGCTTAACGGCTTTGGCCTCTTCGAAGCTCTCATGAGTCAAAGCCAATAAAAGTTTTGAATATTGTTCAAGCTCAGATGGGTCAAACAAGTCTTGAATATCTAGCTCTCCTCGCGCGACCCTTTCTAATTGATCTATCGAGAACTCCGATTCCTGTACATCTATGAGATTTTCAAGCTGTTCTTTTTGTGTGGTTGTATCGGTTTTGCCCATCGCTATGTTTAGTCTTTAAGGTAATATATTCGCTTCTACGGCAATTAACCTTGAGTGATTAACATCCTGTCACGCTGCTTGCATAAATTTAGCAACAAACTCCTCTGAGTCACGCATAGAATCAAATGCTCGATCACTTAGAATTTCCTCTTTGTAAGCATCGGACTCTGATACAACCTCAGTAAGGTAAGCAATCGATTCTTCAAACTGCCCCATTTCTGCGTATGCACAGGCTAACTGGTACTTGGCGTGAATATTCGCCTCATCTAAGGCTAAGGCCTGATTGCAAAGATTGACAGCCCATTGGGGTTCGTTCAAATCAAGGGCAGAGTCGGCCTTATAAGTATAGGCCTCACAGTCGTCTGGCTTTAACGCCAGGATCTGGTCATAGATCACTATTTTATTGCTCGGACTAGGATCTTGAGCAGCCTTCAACCATAGAGACTGAAGCTCGTTGGTAAGCTCAATCTCCTCTTTATTTTCCTTAATATGCTCGGCCTTGGTTTGCAACTGCTCTTCTATGGCATTTAGCCGCCCTTCATACACTTTAATAAGGTTTGATATCTCCTCATCCGCGACTGAATGCACGCGCTCTTTGATATCTCGTAATGAGTTCCAACCCACTAACACCAAGACTGAAGTAGCCGCCGCTATTAAATAGAAAAAATAGGTAACAGTATCTGTTGAATATTCAACCGCCCTATCCACTGACGCGTGCTCCCTATCGAGAATTTGCTGCATAAGTTCATGCTTTTGTGAGGCCATATCGCTCCTAAGATGCTTAAGCTCTTCTAGCACATACAGCTCAACAAAAGGGGTATACATAGGAGACTTCAGCTTAGCCAACTCGGGCTTCACTAAGTCTGAGGGAGTTTCGTTTACATCCGACGAATCTTGACTAGACTCTTTCGCAAAACCTACTGAAGCGAACAATACCAGAAAGCTGAACCAGAGATATTTCATATGGCTAGCCTTATTGCCCTTCCATGATCATGGACTTCTACCAAGGCACTATGAAGGCTTTGAATAGCCGCCTCATAGTCGCTTTGATCCACTAGAAACTGAATCTCTATCTGTCTCGGTGTTTGATGCACAGCTACTACATCTATATCCGAGTTAGCGAGAGCCATAGCTGATTTACCGAGTATACCCGGCACACTCATATCACTGCCTAGCACCGACACCAAAGACAACTTAAAATGCCTAACATCCGCATCAGAAAAACACTCCTCAAGTTCTGAACGAATTCTCTTAACCGTTTTAATATTTGTATTAAGATAGTGAGTAATCGTGTTGGCATTCACATCTTTAGAAACAATTTCTGCCTTATATTTTTTTAATGTAGCAACTACCTTTCGGTCGTAAACATCAAAAATACCAGCCATGTCCTGATCGAATAACTCTAAGGCAATTAACTCCTTCGTCCCGGTCACAATCTCAACGCACGGGGTCTTGCTCAAATAGTCAGCGGTAATTAAGGTACCAGGGTGATCCGGCTCAAAGGTATTTTTTACCCTAAGCGGAATACAATTTTTTCTTAAACCATTTGCCGCTTTCGGATGAATCGCCTCCATGCCTAAATTGGCCAACTGGTCAGCAATATCATAGTTAGTCATTCCGATGGGCACAGCGGACTCCTCACCCACGACCCTAGGATCAGCACTGCTGAGATGATACTCCTTATGGATAACTACCTCTTTAGCGTTGGTAAGTACTGCAACACGACTAAAAGTCATTTCGCTGTATCCACGATTAAAGGTGGTCATTAAACCAGAGTCGCAATGAGCGTAGCCAGTAACAATAGGTAGCTCATTGACCAGATCGATGCTCTCAAATACCTGTTTGATACGTTCATCTAGCCCCATGTGCTCGGGTGAATTCCAACCAGTCAAATCAACAAATTTAGCATTTAAACCTTCTTTTTGAAGCAGTCGGGTCATATTCCAGGCACTATGGGCCTCACCGATACTGGCCAGCATTTCTCTGACTCGTTCAAGCTGATCGCGCAAATTAAAGTGTCCATGCTGACAAATGTTATGAAGGTTGCTCAAACAGGAACGGGCAGCATCGATGCGTTGATCAATAAAGTGATTAGCCTCTTGTAACAATCTCGAGCCTTTAAATAGCTGTTCATTTATGCCATGCATCTTTAGCCGAAGGTCTTCTATCGCCTCAAGCCACACTTCGTCGTTTGCCGCACTTGAAAATAAAGCATAAATGCCTGGCTGCGAGGTTTTCTTATGCTCTAACAACTGATCAGTTATTCCCCCGTAGGCCGATACAACAAAGACCCTATGATAGATACTTTGTTCTTGCTCAAGTGGTTTTAAAATAATGTTATTGAGAACATCCTCGTAGCTGCTCATGGATGTTCCACCTATCTTTTCAACGGTGTGACTCATGTTAAATCTCTATCTAACTAATGGCTTTTAATTGGGCTTGTGGATCTTCACTCTGAAGCGCATAAGAACCATCGCTGTCATGGACCTCTTTCCCTGATAGTGGCGGGTTAAATACACAAGCCATAGTCATATCACTGAAAGCGCGTAAAAAATGCTGATCATGCTGGTCAAGCACATAAAGGGTTCCGGGTTGAATAGGATAAACCTTTCCATCGTCTATGGTTTCAACCTCTCCTTCACCGGAAATACAGTAAACGGATTCGAGATGGTTTTTATAATGCATTCTAAAATCTGCACCTTTAAAGATGGTGGTGATATGAAAGGAAAAACCCATTTTATCATCACTCAATAATAGCCTAGTGCTTTCCCAATTACCCTTGGGATCTTCAACAGACCTTCCCTCGTTTTTTGCATTTGATAATTCTCTAACAATCATAATTAAAACCTTTGGTATAATTCATATAAGAATATGTTGTTAATAAAATCGAGCCCCATATGGAACTCGATCAAAGTCCAGATACCATTGAAGCGGATTTCACTAGACAAGTTTTAAATGGCTTTCAAAATAACTGTCTTGCTCGGGAATCTTGTCGACCTTTTGGCAGACCTCAAAAATTGATTGTTCAAGTATATCTAGACCTTTAATCAAATTTTCTTTAGAAATTGTTAGCGGGCACAATACCTTAATAATCTCGTCATCAGCTCCACTGGTTTCGATGATCAAACCTTTCGAGAACGCCTTTTTTGTAATCTTAGAAGCTAGCTCACCGTTTACACAATTTATACCTCGGAACATTCCGCGCCCTCGTACAGTAAAGTTGCCCTCACCATAATCTCCGGCCATAACCTCTAAACGGTTCTTAATGAGGTTTCCTTTGATGTAAATTTCTTCAGAAAATTTGTTGTCAGACCAATATAAATCAATCGCTGATTTTGCAGTCACAAAGGCCAAGTTATTTCCACGAAAAGTACCGTTATGCTCACCTGGTTTCCAGGTATCTAACTCAGGTTTCATAAGTACTAGAGAAAAAGGTAAGCCATAGCCACTCAATGATTTTGATACAGTGACAATATCGGGATAGATTCCTGCTTCTTCAAAACTAAAAAAGGACCCTGTTCGGCCACAGCCCGCTTGAATGTCATCAATAATGAGTAGGAGGCCATGCTTTTTACACACATCTTGTAAATTTCTTAACCATTCAACGCTGGCAGTGTTGATACCACCCTCACCTTGAACAGTTTCGACGATAACAGCTGCGGGAGAATTAATACCACTGCTAGAATCGGCTAGCACTTTGTCTAGATACTCTGTGGTATCTATCCCCTCACCTAAATAACCATCATATGGAAGACGATGAGTGCCTGACAAGCTGACTCCCGCTACGTCTCGATGGTGCGAGTTTCCTGTAGCTGCCAGTGAACCCAAGCTGACACCATGAAACCCATTAGTAAAGGCGACGATATTTTGTTGGCCCGTAACATTTCGTGCAATTTTCATAGCCGCTTCGACAGCATTTGTACCCGTTGGGCCCGTAAACTGCACTACATAATTCAAACCCCTTGGTTTTAAGATTTTTTCATTAAGGCTCTCTAGAAACTCTTCCTTAGCTTTAGTTTGCATATCAAGACCGTGGGTCACACCGTCTCTCGATAGGTAATCTAATAAGTCAGCCTTAATACGGTCATTGTTATGGCCATAATTTAAGGTCCCCGCACCTGCTAAAAAATCCAAGTATTGATTACCAGAAGCATCAAATAAAAATTCCCCTTTGGCGCAATCGAACACCTTAGGAAAGGACTTTGCGTAACTTGCCACCTCAGATTCGATTTCTTCAAAAATATTCATAGTAGTCTCCTGGTTGGTTTACTGGCTCGATTCAAAAGGCCCAATCCGATACAAATACTCGGTTTCATGCCTTCCGTTAAAATGATTTTGTTTATCAAACAATATTGTTTTGTTTATCTCTGCATCACCTAGCTGACGAGCTAGTTTTTTAAACATGCCTTGAGAGGCTGCGTTATCATCAGTAATACTGGTTTCGATATATTTAACCTGGGGCTGGCGAGCCAAAATATCTTCCATCATCTTGATACCCAAACTTAAGCCCCTAGCACTTTCAGCCACGGCCACCTGCCAAATAAAAAGCGTATCTGTTCGCTCTGGGACTAGATATCCCGACACAAAGCCCATGAGCTCTTCATCGTCTTTACGAATGGTCACTGCAGAAGTCTGCGAGAAATAGCTACACTGCAAAAGGTTGCAATATATTGAATTGGTATCTAAGGGAGGTGCCGCCTGAATCAACTGATTAACTGCATAACCTGCTTCGGCAGGTGGAGGGACTATTTGAAACGCTGATGGCGCTAAACTCTTGTTCTGATTTATCGCTAAATCTAAAATTTTACTTGTCATAACTTGTTCGACATCTAATTAATACTACTACTAAATCAAAGTACTTAATAGTAATAACTCTAACTATTAATTGATATCTTATACTTCCTAACCCCTTATTAATCAGTAGCTTAGGCGCAATAATAACAACTTACTATTTAGATGTCTAACTATTTATTGTTCGAATTATAAATATTAATAGATTAAATCTAATTTAAAGTTTAGGATTCGTCGAAATATCAAAGGCTTATACCGAGAATGGAAAATAATATTGATAGCGTGCTCATTGCATTAAGAAGAGTTATCCGCGCGACAGATTTGCACTCAAAACGCTTATCCAAAACTATTGGAATTACCGCACCACAGCTATTGGTTCTGCAGTCTCTGCTGCACAAAAGCCCCGCCACCAGCAGCCAGCTGGCCTCGAACGTCAGCGTTAGCCAGGCAACCATGACTACAATATTGGATGGCCTCGAAAAAAAATGCCTGATCAAGCGAGAGCGCTCCACCGAAGACCGAAGAAAAGTGTATATAAACATCACAAATGAGGGCAAAGAAGCGGTTAAGGACTCACCACAGCCTTTGCAGGAAAATTTCGTGCAGGAATTCCAAGAACTCAGAGACTGGGAACAAGCTCAAATTATTTCCTCGCTTCAAAGAGTTGCACAAATGATGGACGCCCACCATATAGACGCATCGCCTGTACTGGACGTTGGTGAACTAGATCGAGTTGGTGATACAAATAAATCAATAGCTAAATAGCCCGAGTTTTTAAAATTGATACCACTAGACGCTTGGGATGAGGCTCTAACAGCCTTGTAAGCTTTTTATCTTAAAGTTTTTACAAGATCAAAACAAAAAGATGCCGCAAAAAAGACTAGTAAAACAAGCTCCAGAATCACTCCAAACTTTCTAAACCGCTAGGAATCAATAAACCTATTCTTTTTCAATACTTTTTGCAGAGTATCCTTCCCTTCACTCTTAAAATAATTTTCAAATTCTCGAGCCACGGGACTGTGTTGCTTACGCTTAGACCAAGCAATATACCAAGATGTTTGAATAGGAAGCCCTTGTACATTTACCCGGCCCAAATCGCTATTACCTGCAGTAAAAGATAGAGAATGCGCCGAAAGTATAGACACTCCGAGATCTGACATTACCGCGTGCTTTATAGCTTCATTACTCTCGATAACCATTCTTTGCTTTAGGGTAACATTGCGGCTTTCTAAAAATTGCTCTATTGCGTAACGAGTACCTGAACCTTGTTCTCGACTAATAAAACCGCATTCGGCAAATTCATTTAAACTGATTCTTGAGCGCTTTATCAGAGAACTCTTTTTGCTTGCTATGGCAATCAAAGGGTTGGTAAGAAAATTTTCATAAAAGGTATCAACATCCTCTGGCAAATGACTAAAAATATAGAAATCATCTTTGTCATTTTTAAGCCTTTCGATAATTTCCTCCCTATTTCCAACTTTCAACTGAACTTCTACGCCTGGATACTTCTTACTAAATGCACCCATAAGGTGTGGCGCAAAATATTTTGAAGAAGTAACCACCGCCAAACTTAAAAGGCCAGTTTTAACCCCCTTCATATCTGAGAGTTGCATATCCAATCGATCGATATCCCCCAGCACTCTCTCGGCTGTTTCTAAAACCGCAAGACCCGCTTCAGTAAACACCAATTTTTTACCTATTTGGTTATACAAGGGCATGCCCACTGCTTCGGAAAGTTTTTTAAGCTGAATAGAAACACTGGGCTGAGCAATAAAGAGCCTCTCTGCTGCTCCTTTTATCGACCCGGTTTCCTGTACAGCAAGCAATAACTCAAGCTGCCTAAATGTACCTATATGCGCATGCAAACGAGATTTCATCGAAAGGCCTTAGTATTAAATAGATATTTATCTATTTATATCATATATAAATTAATTTTTATCTAACATTTATTAAATAGCCTATTTTAGTAAAAAATAAATATAAACCTTATTTTTATATATATTTTTGAATTAAGAGCAATTATTAACATAGATTTTTATCTATTTATATAATCATTTGATTATATTTTAAACTAATTTTAAATCAGTCCATCATTTACCCAACTTTCAGTTAACTCAAACCGGAGGAAAAAGTGGGAGATCGACAAATATACTTCAGCTTGGTAGCGGGCATCGCACTGATATCTATTGGCACATGGGCATTTACGGTCAGCAATGTAAGCCCTCACCTATCCTTGGTTGGACTAGGTCTGTTTGTCGCAGGATCAACTATAAAACTAAACAACCTAATAAAAGCTTCCGCTAAGCAAACAAGCAATCTTCCCATTCCAGAAATATTTGCCACGAAAGAAATCGGTTCGGATACACCCAGGGGATTAAAAGATGCGGCCTAGTACTGCCATATTTAATTTGAAAAACTCTACGGTTATTTAATCCAATAGGAGAATACAATCATGTCTATCAGCAATTTATCTATTGCAAACCCAGCTAAGGGAACAAAAAAGAACATAGAAAAAGAAGTAAATTTAATACAAGGCGTATTCGGCCCTTCAGATGCTAGAGACCACACGCTAGGAATATTAGAACGCGGGATCAATCATCACTGGATCAGGAGTTTTAAAACGCATGAGCAAATGGATAAAGGGGGCTCTTACTCCGATCAAAAAATGGCTGAGCTAACACAGTCTCGAGATGAGCTAATAAAACTCTTTCGAAAAGCCGAAGAAAACGATTTACAGATAAGCATTAAAGCTGAAATAAAAATCAGCCTAGTCTAGAGAGCTATTATGTATATTGACGTTGTTATTGCTTTTTTTGTTTTGGGTGTCATTGCAAGCATAGTCAAATCAAACCTTACTATTCCGCAAGGCCTTGCTAGATCTTTGTCTATCTTCTTGATGATAGCGATTGGCTTAAAAGGAGGAATTGCCCTATCGAATACCGTAGATACCAGTATAATTCATCAATCACTTGCGGTAATAGGCCTGGGGTTTTTATTGCCCTTTATCGCCTTTCCGGTCTTACGATATGTCGGAAACCTATCACGAACAGATAGTGCATCGATTGCAGCACACTATGGTTCAGTGAGCGTCGGGACTTATGCCGTTGCGATCGCAGTATTGGAATCCCAAAATATTCGCTATGAAAGCTACTTCCCCTTGTTTGTTGTCTTATTAGAAGCGCCCGCTATCGCCGTTGGACTAGCACTTGCAGATAAATCATTAATTGCAAAATCAAAAACACTCATTCACGACATATTGACGAGCGAAGGAATTGTATTGCTAACCGGAGGCTTATTAATCGGATACCTATACGGAACTAGAGTGGAAAGCATCATGCCTATGTTCGGAGAATTATTTCACGGTGTCCTGGCTCTATTTTTACTTCACATGGGTATCGTAGCAGGCAACAAACTCGAAAGCCTGAAACAGAATGGCCTATTTATATTAACTTTTGGCATCGTCATGCCCTTGGTCGGAGCTTTTTTTGGCGCGATTACCGGGGCGCTAATTGAGCTTTCGCCAGGAGGAATCATTCTACTTTCAGTTCTGGGAGCGAGCGCCTCGTATATTGCGGTTCCGGCAGCAATGGCTATGGCACTACCTAAGGCTAACCAAAGTCTATCAATCACCTCATCATTAGCAATTACTTTTCCTTTTAACGTAGTTGTTGGAATTCCTTTTTATATTGGAATTATCCAGTGGGCAACGAGTTAAATTAGTGAAACTTTCGGGATCTATCTATGAACCAAACAGGCTTTTCTAATAATTTTTCACCTCACACACATACGACATTGTTGATAGGCAACTTTGCATCGCCAATGATTCAGAGTCGATTAAACTTGAAGGATGCGAGCAATAAAGCTTAGCGCTTACCGAATTAAAACCCGCAGGTTCAAATAAAAAACTAGTAGAGATATTCACATGGCTAATTCATTAAGACAAATGATTCAACATGATGCTATCGGAGGCGTGTTACTCATCCTAGCGGCTACAGTCGCATTGATATTAGCCAACACTCCTATTGACGCATTTTATTATAAGTTTTTGAATCTGCCTGTTCATTTGCAGATCGGTAATTTTGAAATTTCCAAACCACTGCTACTTTGGATTAATGACGGCCTAATGGCTATTTTTTTCTTCCTCATCGGGCTAGAAGTGAAAAGGGAAATTCTTGAGGGGCACCTATCTTCAAAAGAGCAAATTGTATTACCAGGTGTCGCTGCTATCGCCGGAATAATCATACCAGCGCTTATCTATGCTTTTTTTAACATAGACAATGAAATCAATATAAAAGGCTGGGCTGTTCCTTCTGCAACTGATATCGCATTTGCGCTAGGTATCTTTAGTTTGTTCGGGAAAAACCTGCCGATTACATTAAAACTCTTTTTACTTTCAGTCGCCATTTTTGACGATATTGGTGCAATTATCATTATTGCCCTATTCTATGCGCAAGAACTATCTATTAACTCACTCATTCTCGCGGGTGTCGGCCTAATCGTCTTACTTACCCTTAATCGCTTGTCGATCAAGCAGCAAGGCGCGTATATATTAGTGGGAGTTGTGATTTGGGCGGCCGTTCTAAAATCGGGTGTGCACGCTACATTAGCTGGTTTCGCAGTAGCATTATTTATTCCACTAAATGTAAAAAATGAAGATGGACACCCAATGCTGAATCACCTTGAGCACAAGCTGCAACCCTGGGTGGCATTTTTTATTCTGCCATTATTTGCCTTTGCAAACGCCGGTGTAAGTTTTTCTGGCCTAACTATTAATGACCTAATGAATCCAATAACGCTGGGGATTATTTTGGGATTATTCATTGGTAAACAACTGTCTATCTTTTCCTCAGCGTGGCTAACGGTAAAACTTGGGTTTGCTAAGCTCCCAGAGGGAACCACCTGGCCTCAACTATATGGCGTTAGTTTACTGTGTGGCATCGGGTTCACCATGAGCCTGTTTATCGGATCACTAGCTTTTGAACAGCATCCAGAGTCATACCATAACAGCGTAAAGATAGGTGTGGTATTAGGCTCACTTCTATCGGCAGTGTTGGGTTCGATTATTATCGCTAAAACCAATCCCAAACATACGAAGGAATCTCTCGCTTAGATTAAGGCCTGGGCCATTCGCTGGCCCGGGCCGCTAATCCATATAACGCCTAAGCCCATATAGCGCCTAAGCTTTTTAAATATAGAAATTACAGATTTGAAGTGTAACCAAAACACCTACGAACATAAGCTCAGTTATTTGCTTTAACAGGAAAGTGTTTTAGCGTGAATAACTCAAGAGCAATGGCGAGGGCACACTAAATACCCATTATTTTTTTCCAGTAAGTTTTCGACCATCCCTAGCCTGAAGCCCCATTAAAAATAGATTTGTCGCCCCAGCAACCAACTCAGCAATCTGAACAATGTAAAACTTGGCATCAAAACTCCCTGCCGCAGCCCATTTTTCCAGGAAGAAAGCAGCAGGTATAAGTATCAAGATGCCATTTGCAGCAATAAACGGCATTCGCTTTTTCTTTCCTTCGACAAGCTTACCTTTTCGCTCTTTTCCCAAATTGAAACCAGAGCCGCCTGTCATCGCTATAGCTGGAATCAGTATGAATAGCCCAGGCATTAGAATTAGACTTTTCACCTGCACAATATTCTCTGGAGACCCAAATAGCTCTACAATAACGGTAGAAACAAAGAAAGTGGCAATACAGGCCATAGCAACCATTCCTGCGAACATATGCATTTTAGTTTTCATTAAAGCGACTCCAATCAATAAGAAATAGACAGCATAATGTCATTATGACAATATGCTGTCAAATAAAGGCTAAAAAATTATGGCTCGATCAAAAAAAGCTCAGGCTCTTACCGACATGATCCTCGATATATTCAAACTAAGCGGCCAACTCATATTTGCGGGAGATGAAATCGCGAATGAAGTAGGCTTAACCAGTGCTAGATGGAAAGTGCTAGGAGCCTTAGGAATCGCTGAAAAGCCCCTAACAGTTTCACAAATAGCCCAGAACATGGGGCAAACAAGACAAAGCGTTCAGCGTCTGGTCGACGCTATGACCGATAAAGGCTTTCTTGAACTAAAAGAGAACCCATACCACAAGACCTCAAAATTGGTCCAACTGACCAAAAAAGGGGTCAATACATATAACCGGCTTGAGGAAATTCAAACCCCCTGGGCCACTGAGTTAGCAAACGAATTTTCTCAGGGTGACCTAGATGCAGCTTTGTCTGTGATTAAAAAACTATCTGAAAAGCTAGAAAACTAATCATCCGCGCCCTCAACAACGTTTATCCACCTCTGAACCACGCCTTTCTTTTCATTTAAATTGTGAAGCATATCGAAGTTTTCGATATTTATTTTGACAGCATACTGTCGTTTTGACAGTATGCTGTCATTAATGGTTATTAATCAATGCTCATTAGCAAATACTTTAGGAGAAAAATCATGGTTCAACTAAACCCACTAGATAAAAATGTTCCAATCTTTAGCCAACTAGAATCCAACGAAGAAAATGTGGTACTGGTTAATATCTTTGACGTTGACCAAAAAGACATTCCAAGCCTACTCGAAGCATGGGAAGCCGATGCTAACTGGATGAAAAAGCAACCTGGATATATATCTACTCAACTACATCAAGGCATAGCAGGCAGCACCGTGTTTATGAACTACGCCATCTGGGAATCTGTTGAAACCTTCAGAAACGCATTCAATCATCCCGAGTTCCAGAAAACTTTGGAAGCCTACCCCTCCTCCGCGATTGCATCTCCACACCTTTTTTCTAAGTTAAGTATCCCCAACCTGTGTTGTAAGTAAGTTAAAAAACCTTAAACGACAATGGGGGGAATGCACTCGTTAAAAACCCTTATCGATCCCTCTCCTTAAGGGAATTTCCCCAGCTTTTTTAAAATGCATCAGATGAAGCAATTTTAGGTCTAAAATAGCGAATCACACGGACAGGTATTAACTCTGCAATGCAAAACCTGAAAAAGAAAATGACTGAAGCAGGACTAGGCCATGTATTCTGGAATCTTCATTTACTTAAACACAAAGCCATGACTGACTCAGAAAACAAACACATTGCAGGACACAAAGATCAAAAGATGCGCAATAGATATGATCACTCACGCCCAACTGCAAAGCCTGTGAAAAAGACTGCCAGGGCGAATAAGTGCGTAAAATAATAAAGTTAGTGCGTAAAAGTTTTTTGAGTGTTTTTAATTAATCCATAAGTAATTGATTTAAAAGAAAAATGGTCGGGACGGCAGGATTTGATAACCCTACTTAGCTGTCTGTTTTAAATGATATTTAAAATACGATTTACCCCCGAATATACCCCCACTTGTACTGCCTGGCTGAGGTTCCCTTATTTTCTCCGTATTTTGCTGATTAACACCGTGATTTGGGGCAGCCCGTAGCCGGGCCAATTTGCATGTAGAATGGCGCAGCCATTTGCAAATTGGACTGGCGGTGTGCTGGCCCTAACAGCACTTTGTTAAGGGGCTCGGTTATGAGGAATGCCATTGGATATCAATTTTTCGATGCTGTGATGCACAGTCTCGAAGATATAAATTGATAAGACTCTGATAGGGGACACCTGATTCTTCAGACATTGATTTAAAATAATCAATGACATCTTCACCCAGGCGAATGGTCACAGGCTTTTTAAGCTTAGATGCGTAAGGATTTTTACGCGATTTCATTTTAGAAAAATCATATTCTTTTTTCATGATGCTAACCCTCGTAGAAACCTTGTTCATTTTTAGTGGCTTTGCGAGCTGAGATGATGCGAAGGATTTCTCCATCGTCGCCGCGCTCACAATGAACCACGATTAGTAGGCGAGCCAAGTTACTCATACCAAGTAAAAGGAACCTGTCTTCGTCTTTGGCGCTATCGTCGAAGAACTGAATAGCCAGATCGTCATAAAAGACGGACTGGGCCTCTTCGAAGGAAATGCCATGCTTTTTAAGATTGGACTCTGCCTTGGCATTGTCCCACTCGAATTTAATCATAAATACATTGTATGTATGATTGAGATGTTGGTCAAGAACCCCTTAACGCCCCGCGAATGGGCTGCCGTTAGGCAGTCCATTAACATTAAGCGGCTGGTTAAGTGTATTATTTCTCATCGCAATAACCACTCTCTGTACCAGATTTACTATGTATTATACCTTCAACACTAGCAAATGCAGTGTAGTGTGAATTTGGATAAAGCTTTTTATCTATTGGTGTCACATTAAGATTTAACACCACATGTATTTCGCCGAATTTATTTTTTTCATGTTGAGAGTAAAGTGAAACTAGATTCTTCAAAGACTCTCCTCTCTCTAGTAACCAAACTCCCTCCACACCACAAGGTATAAAAGCACTTTCATATTCCGCACCCTCATACCTTAAATATTTACCTTTATATTCGGTTGTTTCGGCCATGATTGGACTTGAAACAATAAGAAGAAATATACCTAGAATTCTCATAGACACTTAACGCCGCCAGCATGGGCGAGCAACTTGTTGCGAGTCCAGCGCAGCGACATGGCTGGCCTTGTTAGGGTAAGTCATATTTTACGATGATATAGAGATTAATTGTTTCAACTTGCTCTCTTCAAACTGCGTTAAACCAGAAGTATATGTCTCAAGAGCATTTACTATCATAGTTCCAATATTGATGTTAGCAGCCCCTGGTTTTGCGTAACCATTATCAATAATCGCTATAACTTTCTCCATTGCTCCAGCTGTAGTAACTATTTTTGACGGGCACTTCATCACCAATTTGATGCTATGTTGAATCTGATCTTTCGAATCAGCAAATAACTCAGATGTTGAAAGGCGCACGCCCTCTCCACACCCTTCCAGTTTTCCATTTTCATAGGTTGCAATAATAATTGCTTTTGACGTGTAATCTAATTTCATCCATCTATGCCCTTCGGCTGCATTAGTGAATGAGCTAAAAATAAAAATACTTATAAAAATTATTATTCTCATGTTCTCCTCGCATTACCCTAACGCCAAGCTGTGAGGCGTGCGTAGCACGTCCACAGCACAAGCGCCTTGTTAAGTGGTTTAACCATTGTATATAGCCAATTTTTTGCCGACATATTTTTTATTGCAGCTTTTACATAACCATATAGTTCGAATACTTGTGAGGTGGTAATAAAATAAACCACTGCCAACAATTAAAACAACCAAACCCAATTCCTCAGAATAAGAAAAGCAACTTGCAACAATAACTGCGAACAACCCACCAACAATATATTGCATTGTTAATTCACCTAAATAATCTTTGGCATTATGGAATGCTAAAGAATCATAGAAGTGAAGCTTTTCTTTACACTCAGGACATTCCATTTCTATTACCACTTAATGACAAGCAAAGTGTTCGTAGCTTGCTACGATACACTTATGTGCCTTGTTGTGGATTTCTAAAGAATGCCTCATTCTTTCGCCTAATGTCTAACTCGATATTGTCCGTAGCTGTACGAATCTCGGTAGTCCTAAGTGGGAACTTTAAAAAACATGATGCTTGCAAGGAAATATCTTTGCCGTGAAGAACCGCTGCGTCTGAATCAGCTCCGCTTATTCGTCGAAGCTAAGGCTTCACGGTAGATTAAAAAGATTTTCTTGGCAATGCTCCCTATCTGTTTTAAAAAGTTCTTTAACTAATTTTGTTATTGATCTTCGGTTAAATAAAAAATCTTTATAATTATTCATTGCGTGGGAAAGTTCACACTTATGTCCACCACAGCTTATTATAGTGACCCCCCCTCGCATGCAACCCTCTTTGCATTCTAGTCGTGTCACAACTTATTGTTTTAATTAGGTTTTAACATCCTAGCAAAATCTCATCAAGAAGATAGGGGGTTTCTCGGTTTGCAACAATAGAGAGGGGTCCCCCTTGCACACCCTACTTTTCACCTAAGATATTGATTTTATGGTAGTTATTTAACCACTCATCTTACAAAGCGAGCTTAGATTAATATTTTTGTATTTCTGGTAGATCTCATATTCTTATATCTGTATATTTGTACAGTACATTATAAGGAGATTCAGAGATGTCTAGCCCCTTCCTAGAGTCTATTAGCCAGCATATGAGGCTTCGTGGATATAGCCTCAGAACCGAAAAAACTTATCTATTGTGGATACGTCGATTCATCTATTTCATTAACAAACAACATCCTAAAGATGTTGGCAGTGCCGAGGTTGCCGCTTATCTCACCCACCTTGCGGTCAATGGTCATGTTTCATCCAATACTCAGAAAATCGCTCTAAATTCACTTTCCTACCTGTACGACAAGTTTCTTAACCAGCCGTTAGGAGATCTTGGTTTTAAGCTTGCAAATCGGCCTAGATCACTTCCAACTGTGCTCAGTAGAGATGAAGTCAGCTCGATCATTTCTAAAACAAATGGAAGGGACAAGGTTATTCTAACCCTCATGTATGGCAGTGGCCTTAGAGTCTCCGAGGCACTAAATATACGCGCCAAAGACATCGACTTCGAACGCTCTTCACTCCAAATAATTGATGGTAAAGGCAACAAAGACAGAGTTACGATCTTAAGCCCTAAGTTACACAAACCGCTAAAAGACCTAATAGAGAAAAGCATTCAAATACAGCGCATTGATAATGAATCTAATATTGGGTATTCCATGCCACCTGGCTTAGAGAAGAAATACCCAAATGCTTTCAGAGAGCCCGCTTGGGCTTTTCTATTTCCATCTACGACGATCTGTGAGCACCCCTACACAGGAACTCAGTGCAGACATCACTTACACCAAACCGTTATTAGAAAAGCGCTAAGAAGAGCAGTACTTGAAGCTGGGATTACAAAACGTGTCAATTGCCATACTTTCCGTCATAGTTTCGCAACACATATGCTAGAAAGCGGCACTGACATACGTACTGTCCAAGACTTGCTTGGTCACACCGATGTAAAAACAACTCAAATATATACACATGTTTTAGGCCAGCATTTTGCAGGCACTACCAGCCCGCTGGATAGAATCAATATTTAGAGCTAGAGACAGCTAACGTATTTTTGAAAGCAATTCTCCCACAGGGTTTCTAGGCGCAAAAATTTGAAGCTGCTATAGTTTAACGGACATTTTTAATCGGAGTAAATGTTCCGTTGGAGTGTTCAGATGAAAAGTCAAAGAATACCCTATAAGACCTATCCAAAAGAGTTTAGAAAGCTATGCAATTAATTAGTCCGTTTATTTGTAGCAACCTCAAATCGACGCCTGGCCTATATATACCCTAAATTTTTCTTACCCATCAGAAATTAAACTCTACCGATACTAGCTCTTTTCAAAAGAACTTATCATCAACAAAGTTATTCAGAAAATAAATATTAAAGAAAATGGTCGGGACGGCAGGATTTGAACCTACGACCACCACACCCCCAGTGTGGTGCGCTACCAGACTGCGCTACGCCCCGATTGTTCATTACACACTGGTTCGCCCAGTGTGGTGCGCTACGCTCTCTACCCAAAGAAAGTCGCTACGCCTATTTGTTCATTACACACTGGTTCGCCCAGTGTGGTGCGCTACGCTCTCTACCCAAAGAAAGTCGCTACGCCTATTTGTTCATTACACACTGGTTCGCCCAGTGTGGTGCGCTACGCTCTCTACCCAAAGAAAGTCGCTACGCCTATTTATTCATTTCACACCGGCTTGCCCAGTGATAAGCCACACTTATTCAAAAAAAGCGCAACGCCGCATAAATGCGTAAATATCAAAAAGAGGAAAGATTTAACTTAGGATTTGAACGACTTCTTGCAGTTCGCCAATCACTTCTTGAACAAGTAGTGAGCTTGGTACTTCGCTTTCTTCGCTACTGTCACCAGACATCTGCTGACGGGCTCCACCAATGGTATAGCCTTGCTCGTAAAGCAGGCTACGGATTTGGCGGATCATAATAACGTCTTGTCGTTGGTAATAACGACGGTTGCCTCGACGTTTTACCGGCTTAAGTTGAGGAAATTCTTGCTCCCAGTAGCGAAGCACATGGGGTTTTACCATGCACAGCTCACTGACCTCACCTATAGTGAAATAGCGCTTCCCAGGTATTGTGGGTAATTCAGCGTTATTGCTCGGTTCCAGCATATTCTTCTACTCTTGCCTTAAGTTTCTGTCCTGGACGGAAGGTTACCACTCTGCGAGCAGAAATGGGAATTTCTTCACCGGTTTTCGGATTACGTCCTGGCCTTTCTTTCTTGTCTCTTAAATCAAAATTTCCAAAGCCTGAGAGCTTAACTTGGTAGTTGCCTTCCAAGGCGAGTTTAATCTCCTCAAAAAACACTTCGACCATTTCTTTGGCTTCGCGTTTATTAAGGCCGAGTTCCTCAAATAGTCTTTCGGCTAAATCGGCTTTTGTCAGTGCACTCATTTTACACCTGTCACCTGGTCTACCTACAACCTTTCAGTCTTGAGTTTCCGTTCCTTGACCCGGTTTTTAACCCTAGTCTCTTAACTTGGCCTCAAAGCTTTGTTCTAGTTTTTTTGCCATTTTATCAACAAAATCAGTAACTTCAAGCTCTTCTAGTGTTCTATCTTGGTGCTGAAAGGCTAAATTGATGGCAATACTCTTCTTTCCGGCCTCTATATTGTCACCTTCGTAGAGATCGAAGATTCGAATACCAGACAATATTTCGCTGTTTTCCTGATAAACGGTGTCCAAGAGTGCCTGAGCGGGCACATTTTGATCCACAATCAGTGCGATATCACGGCTGGTACCTGGAAATTTGGATATGCCTTCGTATCGGGCCAGCTGTTTAGTTCTTAGGGCGCCAAAGTCTATTTCGAACACAAAGGTGTCCGCATTAAGTCCTAAGTCTTTGATTATCTTAGGGTGAAGCGCACCTAAAAGACCAATTTCACGTCCTTCTTTTATTAATTTAGCGCTCTGGCCGGGGTGCAAAGCTGGGTGTTCTGCTACTTCACAACGCAGTTCGGCATTGCCTAAAGCGAATAAGCTTTCGATATCGGCTTTCACATCGTAAAAGTCAAGAGAGCCTTGTCCCTGATCCCAATTGGTGGGCAGTGCCTTTTGACTTACCAAACCTGCCAACATGCTAGTTTGAACCAGCTCGTCGCCCTCTTTCTGGAATACAAGGCCGTGCTCAAACAATTTAAGTTCGTGTTGCTGACGATTTTGATTAAATAGCGCGGCTTTTGCCAAACCTGGCCACATGGAGGTTCTCATCACTGCCAATTCTGCAGAGATTGGATTCGCCAAGGCCAAAGTATCCTGGCCTGGTGCAAATAAAGCCTGAGCCTTTTCATCAATAAAGGAATAGCAAATGCTTTCTCGATACCCCAGAGAAGCCAGCTTATATAGGAACATCGCCTTATCGACCTGCAGTTCACTCTTTGCGGCTAGCTTTTGAGGGAAATCTAAAGCCATCTCTGGCAATTCGTTGTAGCCGTATACTCGACCTACTTCTTCGATCAGATCGGCTTCGATAGCAATATCAAAACGGTAAGAAGGCACTGATACTTTCCAGCCCTCTTCGTTTTCTTCTACGCCAAAGCCCAGTCCAGTTAAAATTTGAGTCACTCGAGCAGGACCAATCTCCACACCCAACATTCTGGCTAAGCGAGCTTTACGCAAATTCACGTCGTCATTTTTAGGCAGATCGTTTTCACTCACAGCGTGAACCAATGGCCCAGCTTGTCCACCAACAATCTCTAACAAAAGTTGCGTGGCACGTTCGATGGCCTTTTCTTGCAGTTCAAAGTCCACGCCCCTTTCAAAACGGTGCGAAGAGTCCGTATGCAAGCCATAAGATCGAGCTTTACCGGCTATCGCCAGTTGTGAGAAGAAGGCACTTTCCAAAAAGATATCTTGGGTTGCCTCAGTCACAGAGCTATCTAGACCACCCATAATTCCGGCTAGGGCTAGTGCTTTCTTTTCATCCGAAATCACTAAACTGTCATCACGTAGAGTTAACTCCTGCTCATTGAGCAGCGTTAGCTTTTCATCTGCCGCAGCGAAACGTACTTGAATATCACCTTCTAACTTTGATAAATCAAAAGCATGCATAGGCTGACCTAGCTCAAGCAATACGTAGTTAGTCACATCCACAACGGGATCAATACTTCGAATACCTGAACGACGTAATTTCTCAGTCATCCAAATTGGAGTCGCTGCTTTTACATTAACACCTTTGATCACACGTCCAACATATCGGGGACATGCGTCAGAAGCTTTCAGTTCGACTTGCTTCAATGTGTCATCATTGACTTCCGCAGCTCGCACACTTTCTTCAAATATTTTTAAGTCGTTTAGCGCAGCTACGTCACGGGCTAGACCTAAGATGCTTAAGCAATCACCACGGTTAGGGGTTAGATCTACTTCGATAATCGAGTCATCTAAACCTAAATAATCACGTATATCAGCGCCTAGTGGCGCTTCTTCAGCAAGCTCCATCAATCCATCTGAGCTTTCAGCTAGGCCTAGTTCTTCTTCGGCACACAACATGCCGTTTGATTCAACACCACGTAGTTTAGATTTTTTAATCTTAAAATCTTTTGCCAGTTTTGCACCAATCATCGCCACTGGAACTTTCAAGCCTGGACGCACATTGCTAGCACCACAAACGATTTGCAAAGGCTCGCCGCCCTCTGCCACGATCACTTGGCACACTGACAGTTTATCCGCGTCAGGATGCTTCTCCACCGATTGAACTTGACCTACCACCACGTCATTAAATTCGTTGGCCGCCGCTTCAAAACCGTCGATTTCAAGACCGGCCATCGTTAATTGATGGATCAACTCATCTCGACTTAAGGGTGGGTTAACTAATTCTCGTAACCAATTTTCACTGAATAACATATTCGTTCACACAATTTGGTAAAAAGGATTTAGCGCTAAGCTAAAACTGATTTAAAAACTTAAGGTCATTCTCAAACATAATGCGTAGATCATTGATGTGATAACGCAACATCGTTAGGCGATCAGCACCAAAGCCAAACGCAAAGCCCGTGTATTTTTCGGCATCAATATCTGAATGCTCGAACACTTTAGGATGCACCATGCCGCAGCCCATGACTTCTAACCACCCTGTATGACTACATACACGGCAGCCTTCGCCTTCACACATCACGCACTGAATATCGACCTCAGCAGAAGGCTCAGTAAATGGAAAGTAAGACGGTCTAAAACGAATCGCGAGGGCATCGTTTTCAAAAAAGGCTCTTAAGAAATCTTGAATCAAACCTTTAAGGTGCGCAAAGGTCACGTTCTCATCAACCAACAAACCTTCCACTTGGTGGAACATAGGTGTGTGAGTTAAGTCTGAGTCACAACGGTAAACACGACCTGGGCAAATGATACGAATCGGAGCATCACCGCTTTCCATTACTCGTACTTGAACCGACGAAGTATGGGTTCTCAATAAAGTATTGGCATCAAAGTAAAAAGTATCGTGCATCGCACGTGCCGGGTGATGCGCTGGAATGTTGAGTGCTTCGAAGTTGTGATAGTCGTCTTCAACTTCTGGTCCTTCGACTGATTGAAAGCCCAAGGTATTAAAGAAGTTTTCAATGCGCAGCATGGTTTGAGTCACTGGGTGCAAGCTGCCCTCACCTCGGCTACGACCAGGCAAGGTGACATCGATTTTGTCTCCTGCTAACTTGGCGGCCTGTGCGCTGTTTTCTAGATCATCTTTCT
Organism: Pseudomonadales bacterium; assembly: GCA_965223975.1. Taxonomy (GTDB): domain Bacteria; phylum Pseudomonadota; class Gammaproteobacteria; order Pseudomonadales; family JBECKS01; genus JBECKS01. The sequence continues at coordinate 2,538,469 of OZ245031.1, read as the reverse complement.
TTTGATTGATCTGTTGTTGAATCGCTTGCTTTGCTTTATTGATTTCTGCGCCAGCTTTAGGGCGTTCTTCTGGACTAAGTGCTCCTAGACCTTTTAATAAGTCGGTCACTTTGCCTTTTTTACCTAAGTACTGAACACGCACATCGTCCAGTGTTTTCAGATCACTGGCGCTGTCTATTTCTGCCAAGGCGGCATCAATAATCGCGGTTAAATTGTCCAAGTGTTTGCTCCTTTAGGTCATTCCCTGGGGAAGTGTAAGTGATTTTCAAACAAAAAAGGGAAAGAGTGAAACTCTTTCCCTTTTTCTAGGCCCTTTTGGCTATAACACCAATTTCAGGCTTAATGTTTTTGCTCATATAGGCTGATCAATATGATCATGCCTTAGAGGACTTTAGGCGGCTAGAGCTTCTTTCGCTTTCTCAGTAATCGCGCTAAAAGTCTCGGCATCATGAACAGCGATGTCAGCTAAGATCTTTCTATCAATTTGGATAGAAGCTCGCTTAAGACCGTTGATCAATTTGCTATATGAAAGCCCGTTTAAACGGGCTGCGGCGTTAATACGTGCGATCCACAATGCGCGGAATTGACGCTTACGCTGACGACGGTCACGGTATGCGTATTGACCAGCTTTGGTCACCGCTTGTACCGCTACTCGATACACGCGACTACGCGCTCCGTAATAACCTTTTGCTTGTTTTAAGACTTTTTTATGTCTACGGCGTGCTTGTACGCCTCTTTTTACACGTGCCATTTTTCTTACCTTTTAACTTTTAATATCTACAGAATAATCTGAGTAAAAATTGAAAGCATGCTTAAGACTATTTAAGTCTTAACATGCGCTCCACCATTGCCTTGTCAGCTGGATCGACTAGGTTCGTTCCTCTTAGCTGACGCTTATTTTTAGTGGTTCTTTTGGTAAGAATATGATTCTTTCCGGCTCTTTTGCGCTTAAATCCGGAGGCGGTTTTTTTAAAACGCTTGGCAGCCCCTCGGTTTGTTTTCATCTTTGGCATTTTGACACCTGTTTAGTTAATAAAATTTAAATTTACTGCTTTCTTACAATAAGACCCATATCTATAGAAGCGTTAAGTGCAATGCTAGTAAGAGGCAAAAACTGGTGAGAGTGCGGAATTTATATTAAATAAATGAGCACATTCGAATCAGTTTTTAACAAAGTAATAGCAAGCTAAGTAGCTTCTATTTCTACTTGCCTTTCTTCTTCTGGCCAATCACCATAACCATCTGGCGACCTTCCATATTCGGCTCCAATTCCAGGGAGCCATATTCTGCTAGATCAGCTTCAACACGCTTGAGTAATTCCATACCCAACTCTTGGTGAGCCATCTCACGACCACGAAAACGTAAAGTGACCTTTACCTTGTCGCCGTCTTCTAAAAACTTAATCAGCTTTTTCAGTTTAACGTTGTAATCGCCGTCTTCTGTGGTCGGGCGAAACTTAATCTCTTTAACCTGAACCTGCTTTTGTTTTTTCTTTTGTTCGGCTTTTTTCTTTTTGTTTTCAAAAAGATGCTTGTTGTAGTCCATAATGCGACAAACAGGCGGCTCGGAATCAGGAGCGATCTCTACCAGATCCATACTCAAATTTGATGCTTGTGTACTTGCCTCTTCTAAAGAAACAATACCTGCTTGCTCTCCGTCTGCTCCGATCAAACGAATAGTCTCCGCTGTAATCTCACCGTTTATACGTGGGCGTTTTGCCGAATCTTTTTTAATAACAATGTCTCCTGCTCATCGCGTCACATAACGCGGTCAGCTTGTTAGCTCCCCTTTGAGCTTTACTTTAATTCAATGGAAATCCGATCAGTGAAAGACTACGACTCTGTCTTTACCGGGGAGGTGCCACGACTCGCTACTTCTTGATCCAAACGCTCAACAAAAGCCTCGATAGGCATAGTGCCAAGGTCTTCACCGGAACGAGTTCGTACAGCTACCGACTGGGTTTCTATCTCTTTATCGCCAATTACCAGAAGATAGGGAATCTTCTGAATAGTGCGCTCGCGGATTTTAAAGCCGATTTTCTCGTTTCTCAAGTCCGAAATGACCCTAAAGCCACGTTTTTTAAGGCTTTCGGCCACATTTTCGCAATATGGGGCCTGTTTATCGGTAATATTCATGATCACCGCCTGAGTCGGGGCCAACCAGGTCGGCATAATCCCCGCATGGTGCTCGATCAAAATCGCGATAAAGCGCTCAAATGAACCCAAAATAGCCCGATGCAGCATAACTGGTACCTGACGGCTACCGTCTTCGGACACAAATTGGGCATCCAAACGGCCAGGCATGGAAAAATCCACCTGAATAGTGCCACATTGCCAAACACGTTCCAGGCAATCTCGCAGAGAAAATTCGATTTTAGGTCCATAAAAAGCACCCTCGCCTGGCAACTCTTCCCAGGGTAGTTCTTTGGCATCTAATGCTTGAGCTAGCGCTTGTTCAGCTTTATCCCAAACTTCATCAGAGCCCACACGTTTTTCGGGGCGAGTCGATAGCTTGATAAGAATGTCATCAAAGCCAAAGTCTTTATAAACAGCAAAGAGCAAATCTATAAAGGTCGCCACCTCATCCTGAATTTGATCTTCGGCACAGAAAATATGCCCATCATCTTGGGTAAAACTACGAACACGCATCAAACCCTGCAAAGTGCCCGATGGCTCGTTCCGGTGGCAAGATCCAAATTCTGCCAATCGCAAAGGTAGCTCACGATAGCTTTTTAGACCCTGGTTAAATACCTGTACGTGGCATGGGCAGTTCATTGGCTTAACTGCATACTGACGATTTTCAGATTCTAGCGAAAACATATCGTCGCCAAACTTATCTGCGTGGCCTGATTTTTCCCACAGTGAAAAGTCGACTAGCTGGGGAGTACGAATCTCTGAATAACCGTTATCTATCTGAACCTGACGCACATACTGCTCAATCTGCTGATAGATAGTCCAGCCGTCTGGATGCCAAAAGGCCATACCCGGTGCTTCTTCCTGCATATGGAATAGACCTAGCTGCTTACCGATTTTTCGATGATCACGCTTGCTCGCTTCCTCGATCAAGGCTAGGTGCTTTTTCAGTTCTTTCTTTTTAGCAAAGGCTGTTCCATAAATACGCTGCAACATTTCGTTGTCAGAATTACCGCGCCAATAGGCTCCTGCCACCTTAGTCAGTTTAAAAACAGGCAACTTGGCGGTTGATGGCACATGGGGGCCACGGCAAAGATCTATAAAATCACCTTGCTGGTATAAAGACAGCACTTCGTCTTCTGGAATATCTTTAATGATTTCCACTTTGTAATGCTCGCCCATGCCTTCGAACAATTTAACAGCATCGTTACGAGACATTTCTTTACGCTCGACCTTTAAGTCTTCAGCGACGATATCGGCCATCTTAGCTTCGATCTTTTCCAAATCATCTGGAGTAAAGGCACGCTCAAAAGCAAAGTCATAATAAAAGCCATTGTCGATTACGGGGCCAATAGTCACCTGAGCCGTTGGAAACAAAGCTTGGGTAGCCTGAGCTAATAAGTGAGCGGTTGAATGGCGAATAATTTCCAGCCCCTCTTCGTCACGATCGGTAACGATAGCAAGCTCGGAATCGTTTTCTATTACAAAGCTCGCATCAACAAGATCACCATTAACTTTTCCACCTAAAGTGGCTTTAGCTAAACCTGGGCCAATATCGGCCGCAACTTGAAGAACGCTTAAAGGAGCATCAAAAGAACGGATGGAACCGTCCGGTAGAGTAATCGAAGGCATAATCTTTTCCTGTCAGTGGTCACCCCTACTAAAGGCAACGTGAATAAATGCGATAAAGCATTACCGCGTAAAACCAGCGCCTTTATAACGTTTTTTTTGGCCTAAAACAAATAGTGCTTTAATTCTAAACTCTTTGACCATGAATGAAGGCAAAAAAAACGGGCTACCAGTTAGTAGCCCGTTTCCACACACTGTGCACACTAAATAGAGTTTAACGCATCTATTCAAACACCTCGTACCAAAACACCCTAAATCGAGCATTCAGTAGGGATTTTTGAGCCTTCCTGACATTCACCCCCGTAGTAATTAACTCCTTCCCTAACACTCTAATTGCAGTCGGTGTAGGAGCAAAGCCTCCACCTGCAAGCTCATCAAATCGATCATCGATTGAGAAGTTATTAGAAGAGTTCAGTATAGACTCTGGAATGCCTAACGTGTCAAAGGCTATCACGTACTGCCTCGCTACACCGAGGTTTGCGTTGCAAGAATTAGCAGCAGCAGAACTGGGTTGATTGGTATTAAAATAAGAAAAGCCCGACACTGTGATTGCTTTAGTAGTTACCTTCTCGCCTTTTTGTAAACGAATATAACCACCAACGCGAAGCCCTAATTCAGCGTCTTTTTGTTCCGTTTCTGTTCCAAACTGAATCAAGTTTGCGGTAGCATCGTATAGATGAGACAGCCTTAAATCAGTTGGGCCAGAATATAAGAGATCGCTTCTATCTTTGATCAAATAAAAATGATTTTCCACACTCTCTTCAAACGGCTTCTCCCTATCCCCCGTCCCTATGAGGATGGCATAGTAGCTTCCCAAGTCGTCAGTTCCGGAAACCACATCTGGGGCAAACAGGAACTTTCTACGATCAGCGCTACCTGCAAATGGTGCAGTAATCCCAAGCTCTGCTAGCTTATGAATTTTCCATTCTTCGGGCTTGAGCGCGCTAATATCAGCTCTCCAGACCTGCCCGCCGGTATCACCCACATAAATGCGGTCAGAAAAGCCATCTCTATCACTATCAAACACAGTAACCGAAGCAGGAATACTAAAGCGCAAATCACTATGATCGCCTGGACCAAATTGTGCGATAGCATCACCTGTAAGCGCATCTAAAATAAAGATCCCTCTACCCATAGTATCGTTGCCCGGGGAATGACGATCCTGATTCGGATCGTAACCGGCACCCATGACAATCACGGGAGTAGCAACATTATTCAGATTGAGTATTGTCGGAGAAGGTGCCGACCACGTTTGTCCAAGCTCTGGCAGTTGCGTATTAGTCTTCCTCCATAATAAAGATGGAGAAGTCGGATTAGTGATATCAAAAGCATATATCAAACGCCCTCCCCTTCTGGCTGTAACATATAGATAACGTCGACCATCGTGCTGAAATTGAGTAATCGGACCGTCAAAGAAATAGGGTTTTGGGTTGACTGCACTTCTTGGAACATTGTTATCCCTGATCTTTTTAAGCTTAGGCAGGAACTCAGTCGCAATATAGGACCAGTGTTCTTGCCCACCGTTGTTACCTCGGCCACCCTGAATAGCTCTTAGGGCTCCATCATTACTCCCATAAAAAACCATCACATCATCAGGGTCATCGCTAAAGTTGATAACAGCAGGTTGAGAATGCAGCACATCACCATGAACGCTGGGTCTAATATCGGTAAAGACTCCATTGCCGTTCTCATCTTTGTTGTCTTGCCCCCTAGCCCAGTTAATAATTGCTTCTGCTTCGCTTGCATCTGCTGCTCCTAGCAGTGCTTGGACCGATGGCTTACTTGGATTAAAGGTCGTCGTATCAAAAGAGATCATATTCCCGGTATAAACTTGGCGCGAAGCCTGACTAGATGGAAATTGCGTTCTTATTTGTTGAGCCGCTCCACCTTTCTCCACCAATGGGCCATCGGGTAAATCAGAAGCAGATGGCGGTTCACCGCTGGGGCTAAAGCTCCAAAAGTCTGAATCCACCGTCCAAAAACTTTCAGCGGTATCCCTTACAAACCCGGTCGCGGGGTTTTGCACTGGATTGCCGCTCGCGTCGGCAAGGAAAACCCCTGCTTCGTCAGTTTCAGCCACTTTATATTGCTTTAAGTTGCCGAGCCATCTTGCGTTATCGTTTTCGTTAGGTCGAAACACTCCCATATAAACCTGGTTAAGGTGAGTTCCACGAACGTTCACACTGACCGGCAAAGTAACCGATGCAAACACACTATCAACTGCTTGAATTTGGTTAAATATAGACTCTAAGGCCTCAGCTAATTGGGTCGCATCAGTAGCCGGGAAAAACTCACCCTTACCCTGTCGAGCAGTACTCGCCATCAACTCAATTGCACCTGCCACTGCGGGCTTATTCTCTGTTCCCGCCTCATAAACCGCTAGAGAATATGTAGTAACGAACTGGTCTCCAGGGATAGGGCTAACATCGTTGTTCGCTAGAAAACGAGCCATCTCATCTGAGAAAGTGGTTTGCGCTTTGGAATTTTTTAAGGGGATCGGAGTTGCATTGCCACCTAAACCATTGATAATTCCAGCCATTTCATTTTCGACATTTTTTGGTGGGAGTCCGTTACTAATAATAATAATAAAGTTTTTCGAACATGTATCGGTCACCAAAGGCTGATACTTAGAGGATATTTTGCTGAGTAAAGCGCTACCACTCGCCTGCTGTGGAAAGCTATATCCAAGGTAATGCGGGTTAAAAACAAAGGAGCGCTTATCGTCAGTCGATTTTTTAGTGGGTGCACCACCTTGATAAAGCACAGGGCCATGTGCAGAAGGACCCTCTGGTGAGGGAGTGGTATCTGATGAAGTGCCTCCACCCCCAAAGTACTTGTAGGCCTCAAACATCATCGTACCGTACTTGCCGTTACCCTGGGCGGTCGCGTCTTGGTTAATAATCAACTTACCTAAAACCTCTTTAAGCGATTTTTTATTGTAGTCATTCATTGGTCGAGCACCGTAGCGCACATAACCTCCATTGCCGTCTTCATGCATCATCATCAAACCCAAATTGATGTTTGCATCAAGGGTATCAACCACCGCTTGAAGTGCCGCCACCTCCCTCGCGAAACGGGTTTCCCCATCCAAGTTGGAAGACCAGTTAGTTGTATTGTCTAAAATCAACAATACGTTAGGATTCCCGGCACTTGCATTTGGGTTGTTTAAAAATATATCAATGTCCTCTGCATAAAGAGCACTAGACACTGCCATCAAAATTACGGCGCTAATAAAACGAATCGTTTTCATAATAACCTCTTCTAACAAACCCAACCCCAAGCAAAATTATGCACACGAATCCGCATGCATTCTTATTTTCAATCCTTGAACCAACGTCACACTACTCCCATTGTCTCCAAAGCCAGTGGCTCGAAACTCCCAGATCACGTCTTCTAAGGCAGTAATATCTCCCACACTATACCCAGGGGCCGTAGCCGAATCTAAACACTCAGGTAAAGTCACTGTGACCGGAGAGCCTTCTACCATAAGTGTCACCTCTGACCTATCCGAGTAATAATTAGTATCTTTTGGATTCAAGCTAACAACCTGTTCTATCGCTCGTTCCACCCGACTTTTTAACAGCGCTCTGTTAACATCATTATTCATGATCTGCATATTGATCGTACTTGAACGCATAGCAGGTATAGCCACCAAACTGATTGCGACCATGATCATCAGGGTAAAAATAAGCACAAAGCCGGAGTTTCGTTTTAACTTCATAACAAAGAATCCTGTGGGTATTCTCTTCGCATTGAGACATTGACTAATCGAAAATTTGAACTGTAAACCTTCCTAGTAAAAGCATCGTTAAACGGTCCTACATTAACGCCGTTACCTAAGTCGTAGGTATTCTCGTCCAAGAAACCGCCATCCTCGGCACTTCGAATCAGCAGTGAAACATTTATATTCACAACATTAGGCCATTGAGCATTAGTGGGTGTTTCTACATATATATCGGCGGCACCACTGCCAAGCGTCTCTGGAGGACTTTGGTCAATCCCATATTGAATTTGCATATTTTCAACGCCTTCTGCGAGCGTCTCGACCGCAAAACCTGTCCCGCCACCAACGCTGGTTAGCACCAACCTCTTGAGTGTCGGTACCGGGGCCCCTCCGTCATCCTGCGCCCCTGTGCATACTTCGCCTTCATTGCTCGGAATTGTGCAAGGAGCAATAAAATAAATGTCAGTTCTATATTTTCGAATAGGTGCCGCTACCCTCAACCCCATCACTAAAGGGTCCGCTCCAGGAACATTCATGCGCTGCCTGATGGCTGGATTCCCTCCAGAAGCTGTTGTACCTACCTCGGAAACAGTATTTCCCGCTCCCAAAGAGGGAGCTATAAAATTACCTGCTTGACCTATCTGAATTTCAAAATCGCTGGCATTAGATTGAATATAAACATCACCTGTTTCTGGCTGGTCACCATCTAGTAAAGGCGCCGTCGAAGCTCTTCTAATCACTAAAATATCCGTTCCAGCGACGAAATTATTGCCCGGTAAACAACCTATAGGGGAAGCGCCTGGCGAATTGAACCCATAGACAGGATGACTTATTGCCTTTCTGAGCACCGACAATTCGGTTGAACAAACGTCTAATGGATACGCCACCTCTTCGAAGTCAGAAAAGTAACCCCAATGACCTGCATTTTGGATCTCTCTGCGCAGCATATTATTCACAAACTGGCCGTTATTTATCAGCACCACCTCGTCCCCCAGACGTCGATAGTTTTCATTAGAGGTCGCAAACATCTGAACCGCACCAGCACTTAATAAGCCGCCTAAAAACATCGCAATCATAAGCTCTATCAAACTGTAACCAGACTGTTGCTTTAAATTCGTACTCATGATGCATCCAGACTCGCAAATTGAACTTGGGTCTCTACCGCTCTTCTCACGGCTTCATTTCCATATGTGCCCTGACCACAGCGAGATAATGGGGCAACTTGCTCTTCTGTTGATTCCCAAGCAACCGCAATCGTATAGGTGGGTGGAACAGTCGAATCATCGACCGAAATACAACCCTTTGCGTTGCGAATATTCTGAATATTATTATTAGAAGAATCGACTCCACTTGAGCCCAGAAGCTCTCGCTCCCATCCTGTTAAATCGGCTAAAGCGATAGCCTGTGTTTGGAGGTCACCAAAGCCCGCACATGCTGTTGGAGACGTACCATTGTGCCCAAGAAACGGAGAAATCTGAGTAGCAGAGGTAAAAGCGTAACAGCCCGCAGCCCCCCTATTAGAGGTTATTCTGTCCGCCATATTGTTCATCATAGCTATAGCTTGAGAGCGTTGAGAAACTTCAGCAGTATTTTTCTGAACAAATACTTGTAATGAAATCTGCCCAACAAATACAGTAACGACTATAAAGAGACTCACCAGAACTTCGAACATTAAAGCGCCTTTTTGGAACGTAAAAGACCTTACATTGCTAGCCATTAGCACACACCCCATCATCATCTTGATCAATCAAAACAGTAGCTTTGCCCGTCGTACTGACATAGACACAATACAAGGGCACTTCAGAGCCATTTACTTCGAGCTCAAAACGATCATTATTATCCAAATTACTAACCCGTCCATTGCCCTCAAACACAATCTGCACAGGCCCGACTACATTCAAACGTTCAGAGGCGTCGAAACTAGCAATGGTTTGTCCTCCGGATGTGATTTGCCAGCCATCCTCCCAACCTATGTTAGTAGGTGTCACGCTAACTATTTGATTTCTTTTGACCGCTTCACTCCTAGCTTGCAACAAGCTAAATGAAAGATCAGATGAGACCTTTCGAACCGCGTTGCGATCTAGGATACGAGTTAAAGATGGAGTAGCGATTGATAGAACGATCCCGACGACAGCAAGTACCATCATTAATTCCAGCAAAGTAAAACCGTTATTATATTTACGCTTGATCATATCTATCTAACTCAGTCTTTCGGGATCGAAACAGTTGATTTCATTACTTCCACTTTTCTGCTGGGGTTTTCTCTCCAGTGCTGGATAAAGTTAATACACCGTCAGCTAGACTGCTTATGCCTGTTGCAGTGACTAAAAAACCCACCGGCGGGCCTGCTACTAATGTAACCGCTATGTCATAATTATCTGATACAGCGGGATCAATATTATAATTAAGACCAGTGCTACTGAGATCAGTCGTATAATTTTGTCTTGCCATCATAAACTGTTCCTGTTTGGCAGCGATCTCCATCATAGTTTGTTGAGTGTCAGCGCGTACACCTCTAACGACGTAGCTTTGATAGCTTGGAACAGCAACCGTCATTAGGATTGCAACGATGGCTAAGGTAATCATGAGCTCTATCAAAGTAAAACCTCTAAGTTCTTGAAATCTCAAGGACTGCTTTTTAACTTTATAAATTTCATTTACCACAAGCTATACTCCCCACAATTAATAACAAACTCTATCTACTAAAAAAATCAGCTCTAAAAAATACCCGAGTATCACAAAGTGAAACTGCGGTTTATCTACAATTGAAATTATATGAATACGATCCGAATAATAAAACCATGCACAGTTCCCCACGAAGTGAAGATCAACCTATGGAATTAAGGCATGTTTAAAACCAGAAAAATGGGGACGGATAACTGGACTTTTTTTCAAGACAGGCGGGTAGAAGTGAAAGTTAAGCCAAATAAGTGAAAGGGTTTGTATCAATTTTGTAAAGGAAATGTAATTTATTATGAGCTATAAAAAAAAAGTAAAGGATATAAACAAAAGTGTTAAAATAGTTGCAGAGAGTGTCTAAAACAAGAGGAATTCCGTTTACCGCCTAAACCAGCTATCCGGTCGATCATACTCGAAATAGTTACTTGAATAAAAAATCATAAAAAAATCTCAAAAAAATTATGCCAATCAGTTTTATGCGCTCATCCACTGGCGATCTATACATGTTATTCCTGGTCTGCCTAAGCAGTATTGTACTAAGCTCAGAGGCGCACTCCTTACAGGTCCGAGCAACCTCAAGCATCGGTCATGATTCAAACCCTTATCAATTAGCGAGCAGGCATGATCCTAGTAATGCAGGTTTCAATATGTCTTCGCTACGACTATCTGGTAAACCATATGAATGGTTAAGCCTCTCGGCGCAACAGACTCAACTATCTTACGAAACACCCTCAGACTTAGCGGATACTAAATCCAACAAAGCAAGCATAAAACTAAAAAAAATCTACAAATCGAATGCAGGGTATTGGATTACTCATCGACTTAACTACCGCTACCGAGATCACGATAAAACTTATCTCGACAGCGAAGGTCGTATAGCCTCATTTGATAACACCGACATAAGAAACCGATACGACCGAAAGACACACCTACTAGAACAAACTAACCGATTTAAACTCAACCAAAAACACAGAGTTTACTTCAACATTCTGGCCCACCAATTCGATTATCAAGATTTTGAAAATTTAACTAACTTTGATAGCAAAAGCTTAGGGGGAGAGGCTCGTTGGAAGTTTATTCCTAGTAAACGCCATACCTTTGACTTAGAGCTAGGGGTATCTAAAAGAGAATACGATGACCGGAGGGCTAGAGACTTGCAAAGCGAAAGTATAGAGAGTAGTGATTTGCATTTGCTAAACACTGATATCTCAGTGAAATACAAATTTTTCCTGAGTGAATCTCAAGAGTTTTGGATAGGTGGCACACAAATTATGCAAGAAGATAGCCACAGCGGCTACTATGACTCAACGAGTAATTCTGGTTTTTTTCGCGTTCGCCAAAAGCTAGGAGTAAGCCACTCTTTTGATCTTAGATTAAGTTACGGGGAGCACACCTACGATGAACGCGCCCAAAACATTGAGCTTATAGAGGAAGTGACACTGTCTTCAAAATACCAGACAGCATCCTATGTTCAGCAACACATTATTCATAACCAAGACGGACTGGTCGTAACTCTTCAGTTTTCAGCCCAAGCTACAGAGCAAAATACCAATAGACCAGACTACAACTATCGCCAAAGTAAGTTTGCTACAGGACTCACCTTTGAATATTAATTTGTTCCTATGAAAAACGTTTTCTTTCGACTATATCAACAACTGCTAGCCTGCCTAATAATCACTGGGATTATCACCTATGCTGGCGTTTGGGCCTTGAACCAATGGAGGTTAAGCTCACACGCTGAACTGGTCGCTAAAGGCACCCTTTCACTTGTTGCCGAAGGATTAAGTAGGCACGAGGGTGAAAAGCAAGATCAATGGTTAAACGCTATTAGCCGGGTAATCGGCATAAACTTAATCGTTCAAAATATCCCCAATAAAAGCTCCAACTATTTTGTTAAAACTTCCCTTTTTTCAACTAAAATGAGAATTCATCATCGTATTGGAGCCGGCAATAATTTTGTAAATGCTGAAATACGCGAGTTTGATGAAGATATGGCTCGAGCAACTGCCCTTTTGGTTTTAAATGAGTTAGGGCGACACGATAAAGACAACCGTAACCAAGCCTTCGATAAACTTTCTGAAAAATTTACTTACCCTATTAAACGATACTCTCTGAACAAACTTGACCTTACACCTGCACAAAGTCGCCGACTAAAAAGAGGGGACATTTTTGTTAGGATCGATAATCAATATCAACAACAGCGTTTTATCACAGCCTACGCGCCATACGGCCAATCCTCATCGGCCCTAGTAATCGGTCCGATACCACAATTCAATTGGTACCCTCAGGAACTTATTTGGATGGCCTTAGCTTTGCTTTTAGTATCCATTAGCTTGATAGGCCTAGTTATAGTAAAGCCCTTAGAAAAACGTTTTTCTAGTTTACTAAGGGCTGTTGATGAAATAGGGCTTAGCGCAAAACCAACCCAGATCGTTCTGCCTGGCAATGACAGTCTCAATGTACTCACCAAACGAATCAACGAAATGTCTAAGAGAATCCACCAACTAATGGAACATCAAACCGATCTCATGCAGGCGGTATCTCATGATCTAAAGACACCCATTGCTCGACTAAAATTTCGACTCTCCTTAATTAAGCACGCCGAAACCAGCAAAGAAAGAGATGAGCGTACCGAAGGTATGGAAAAAGACTTAAACGAATTAAGCTCTTTGGTGGACGAGATTTTAATCCTGGCGAAATTAGAAGAGGCCAACCCGGAGCCAAACTATACCGAAATTCACTTAGACACCTTGCTAAAAAAATTAATTGCCGAGCACCAATTCTCGCACCAAGACATTGAGTTAGAACTTATCAATAAACTTGAGTTTCTTTATGCTGACCAAAGCTATATGCAAAGAATTGTTAGCAACATACTTACAAATGCCTTACGTTATGCCGACAATAAGATACTTATTACCTATTTCTCCGCAGACTCAAAAAATATAATAACAATTGAGGATGATGGGGCTGGCATTCACCCCGCTGATCGATTTAAAATATTCGAGGCTTTTTCAACGACCGACACCAGCCGAAACAAGCGATTGGGTGGATTTGGGTTGGGCTTGGCAATTGTAAAGAACTTGGTAGAAGCACAAGACGGAAAGGTATTTGCTTGTTCTTCAGCCCTTGGCGGGGCAAAGTTCACAATAGAACTACCGGAAAAAATTAACCTTTACTCCAACAATAGGTTGTAAAAAATCGTTATGAGAATAATCACCTTAAATCTTAGGGAAATATCTTGGAGATGGAATTGCGCTCTATTTGTTTACATTTTAACTGTGGGACTGTTTTTGCCTGCATATGTTTCATCTAATGACGATATAGGCTCCCTTGGTCTTGAAGGTGAAGACGAATCTCTGATCAGCTCCCTTGACGGTAGCAATTTAATTGATGAGGCTCGCGAAGAATTGGCGGAAGAGTTAGAGGAACAACTGGCTGAGGAACTAGAAGAACAGCTAGCGGAAGAGATTGAGGAACAACTGGCCGAAGAGCTAGAAGAGGAAGAAGAGTTCAGCCCTCACGGAAAGGCTTTTGGCCATGGAAATGGTAGAGGCAATGGCAATGGCAATGGCAATGGCAATGGCAATGGCAATGGCAATGGCAATGGACAAGGGAATCGGTAGAACAAGCCCACCATGAATAAAAAAATTGTATTAGTAGAGGATGACCTTGAGCTTTGCGAGCTTACAAAAGAGTATCTTATTCAGTTTGGTTTTGAGGTCATTACGGAGCATTTAGGACAAAACGCCGTTAAATGTGTACAAGAACATAGACCCGACCTAGTCATACTCGATGTCATGCTACCTGATTTAGATGGGATAGAGGTATGCAAAGCCATCAGGCCTCAGTTTTCTGGACCCATCATCATGTTAAGTGCTAGAACAGAAAGTGTAGACCAAGTGATAGCCTTAGAAATAGGTGCGGATGAATATCTTTGCAAACCCATTGACCCTAGGCTATTAGCTGCAAAAGTTAAAGCGCATATCAGAAGAGAGGAACGAAGCTCTACAAGTGATCTCAAAGAGCAACACATCATCACCTTTTCTGACTTGGAGATAAATAACCTCGCCCGTTCAGTAAAGTCAAAAGACAAAGTAGTGAGTCTTAGCGCTGTCGAGTTTGATTTATTATGGTACTTAGCCAAGCACCCCAGCGAAATAAAAAGCCGTGACGAAATTTTCAGCCATCTCAACGGCAGCGAATACAATGGTCAAAGTAGAGCTGTGGATATTCATATATCACAAATTCGCTCCAAACTATTCCAAGTGTCCAACTACAGCCATTGGATAAAAACAGTGCGAGGACATGGATACATATTCAACGATAAAATGGCATAAGATTTGAAACGACTCCAATGAACTAATAGCATTAGAATCTTTAAATACCCAAAATTTCCAATATATCGACACCTTATTTAGATCTTATTCACAAGCATTGTGCAAAGTACTACCAGATTAAAACCACAAAATTCCACTATAAATACCTATACCTTCCTCATTTTTTATTAGCATCTGGAAGCGCTTATATTAGAGGTTTAGTATGTGGGTAACGCCATTCAGCCCAAAGTTGTAAAACTATAAGAAAAGAAGTTGGCTCTAGTTTCAAATTCTTTGATAATGCTTTCTTTTACGTCTTTAGAGGCACCGCTTTCCCCTACCTCCCACATATTAAAATATTTTTGGTTAATGGTGGCATCGACGTTTAAAGTAACAGGAAAAGGATCCAATCCTAAAAATTGGAAAATATTGCTCATAATGATTGCTGGATCTTTAACCAACTCTTCGTATTTTATAACAAAACAATTCGACAAATACTTTCTATCCTCTTCAAAGATCTCATAACCTAGCAATGTGTGCTCAATTAGCTTACTCAAGGATAAGTCGCTGAATTTTTCTGTAGCATAAGCGACCGCTATAGGATGACGCAGGATGACTATAAAGCAGCTGTTAGGGAATAACTTTTGCAAAAACCTTGTTCTAACAAGATTTGGGGGGCTTTTTTCAACAAGCATGAACTTGTCCAAATTAAAAAAAGGTTCCCAATCAGACATTATTTTCGTTGCGACCGAGTGGTTTGCCAGTTCATGCTCCTCGTCCATTCTAGCCTCTGGATGAAAAATATAACTTCCTGGGCCGCCCAACATCCTTGCTGGCTTGTATACTGATTGAATGTGTTGACCCTCATCCTGCCTCACACCGGTATTCTCCATACCACTAACATCCGGATGAAAACGAAGAAAGTCGTGTAGAAGCGAAGTTCCACTTCTATGGTGTCCTGCTATAAAAGTAAGTGGTTTTTCTATGATATCTGACACCTTGTGGCTACATTAATTAAAAACCTAATTGAGCTTCTTCTTTGCCACACGGTATCGTTTCTTTTGTAAGTGCTTTGACACTTTTTTTGATACAGGTGTTTTGGGTAAAGCCTTATTTTTAATCATACGCTCAAAGTTTCGCATTCTAAGTTGAGCATCCTCATCATCTGGTGAAAAATCAAGAGATTTCAACAAAAACTCCCTGGCCAAGCTTGTATCTATATCTCTAAAAATAATAGCTATTTTTTTGAAAACTAATGCTTTCAAAGCATCATCAACATCTTTATTGTCGAATTGAAAAGCCTTGTCAATTAATTCAAGATCACTTGATTGTTTTTTGAATTCGCCACCCTTAACGATTGAGTTGATTAACCCTAAAAAATCATCCGTGCTTATTCTTTGCTCAGCACTTTCGCTCGATATTTCTTGATGATCAAATAAAACATCATAGCCAAGCATCTGCTGTAACCTTGAATTGGATTCTTTATATTTACCTTTAAGAAAATCTCTTGCCTCGTCGCTTAAACAGCTACCACGCCCTTCTCCTCCATTGGTTTTTTCGTACAAATATTCATTAAAAAATATTCTGAGGGAGTGCTTATAGGTATCATCATCCACGTTCGAAGCATTTAAGGCTTTAATATATGGTGTTATATATGCTGGAGAGCCAGGGTTTCTCTCTGCATTGTTTATAGCCTCAAACTCGTGCGCAAGTTCATCAAAGTTTAATCCGATTAACGATAAAAAGGACGGGATGAGCTTTTCCCCTTTCACGCTCTCATTTAAGGGTATTAATAATGCTTCATTAACGTTTTCTGGTAGCTTAATCTTTTCAAAGAGCACTTCATAATCCAAATCGAGAACATCCTGCTCCTCGTCAAAATCATCTATCTCCCCAACCCAACGCCTATTAGTTCCAGTCACCATTTCGGCCCACATCGAGCTAATCCATTCCGTTTGCTCTTTCACATAAATAATAGGAATCACTTCATATTGAGAAAGTCTGTAGCAAATCTCCAGCCATTTAGCTGGCGAACTTTTCAAACGCGCTGAAAGATTTTCCGTCGACAGCACTAAAGCTTGATCTTTGCTACATTCACTTAATGCTTGCTCTAAAAACTCCTTGGTGTCACTAACCAACCCTATATGCCCCGATGTTCGATTAGGCCTACCACTCTCTCGATGCAAACCATCTAAGGGGACATAAATATTATGCCTTTCTAAAACCGATGCATTTTTAACTAAGAAGTTTTGAATACCCGTAGATCCAGTTTTAGTCGCACCCAAATGAATATAGATTTTTTTAACCTGACCCGGAGGCAACGGCGATAAGTCCACCCTGCTGTCAAACTTCGCACTCAATTCAAAATATTGTTTCGCAAGGTCAAACTCACCCGATTGAAAAAGCTTGCTCAAGGTATAATTTACATTATCAGGTCTATCAAGTTCCAAATAGCGCTTATTCTCTAACATAAAAATAAAACGTTGGTAATATCCCGATTTAATCAATTCCTCGTCTAAAAAATGATTCTCCGGGGCGCCCAGTTTCTCCGAAACAATTCTTGAGAGTACTTCTTGGTTTATTCCGGCATTTAGGAACTTTTCCCTAACCCCATCCAAATAAATCGATGTCATCTCAGAGTTTTTTTGCATATTCACTCGCCTAAAGATTCCAACACTTAATCTCTCGAGATATCGTTGTAAATTCATCGAATACAATGCAGATGATCGATCACTATATTTTTTAAACAGCTCAAAAACGATGTCGACATGTTGAAAATATAACTCGACGTCATCCATATCGATGCTTTTCTGAGTGATACTATTTTTTTCGCCTATCATTTTACGGTAATCAAAAAGCATAATATCAGTAAGTACAACAGATTTAGCTCTCAACAACATCTCTGTCAAAAACGGTACATCTTCAAAATGCCTTAATTTAAATCGAATATTCTCCTTTAATATCCAATCTTTTTTTATTAAAAACTGATTAGAGGAATTTAGAAAAATCATATTAGAATATTCTTGAAAGGTGGTCGTTCTATTAGACTTTTCCACCATATCGTCATAACGAATTTTT
The DNA here is from genome assembly GCA_965223975.1 of Pseudomonadales bacterium. GTDB lineage: Bacteria > Pseudomonadota > Gammaproteobacteria > Pseudomonadales > JBECKS01 > JBECKS01. The sequence continues at coordinate 2,520,911 of OZ245031.1, read as the reverse complement.
ACGAAAGATTCCTCATAACTACCATCGTCAAGTTTTTTAAACCTCCAGAGTCTCATACTGGCTCTAACTAAATCAGGGTTGTTTTCTGCATGGAGGGCCATGCGCGAAATAACATCGTTATTAGACAGTCGATCATCACCATCCAAAAACATAAAATATTCACCCGTAACGCTATCAATAGCTTTATTTAGAGCATTTCCTAAGCCAACATTTTCTTCCAAATGAATAGCTCTAATTCTGGGGTCGACAAATGACTGGATAATATCGGCAGTTTTGTCGGTTGATGCGTCGTTTATTACAAGTACTTCTAAGTTTTGATAGTCTTGACAGAGTGCCGAATCGACCGCTTCTTTAATAAACCTTTCAACATTATAGGCCGTGATTATGATTGATATTTTTTTCATGGGCTCCAACTTCTATAACCTCAAATAACTGCATCCGTTTGAGTTTAATCATTCGTTTATTTCACGTCAAAACAGGCAATTCAAACATTTCCAGCTCTTTTAGGCACATAAATCTCCAAAAACCAGTGACGCGCCTTACAAACTAAAAACACGCAAACCCTTCTAAAATACCAAGAAGCAATATACATATGGTGATTACATTCAATTTAAGCAAATAAGACACTCTGACTTCGCTGCCTCGCTGCGAATAGAAAAGTTCACGCGATATCACCGAGGCCTAACGAGCGATTGGAAAGGCAAAAAAATGCAGAAACTCTTAATGGGAATTTGGTAGGCGCGGGCGGATTCGAACCGCCGACCCCCACCATGTCAAGGTGATACTCTAACCAACTGAGCTACGCGCCTATATATCCTGCCGGGAGGGTGCTGGCGATTATAGAGACTGCTGGGGCTGGCGACAAGTGGTTCTTTCCCTAAACCTTGACGCTTAGCTCTCTAAGTTGCGTAACTTCGTCACGCAGAGCTGCTGCTGCTTCAAACTCGAGATTCTTGGCATGCGTAAGCATTTGCTCTTCTAGCTCGGCAATTTTTGTCATTAATGCTTTGGGGCTGAGCTCTTCTGCATTGGCTACGTAGGTCGCTCGTTTTTCAGCCACTTTTTTATCGCCTTGTTTTTTGTTTTTAACTAGACGAGCACCTTCCATAATGTCAGCAATATCTTTTTTAACACTAATCGGCGTAATATTGTTCTCTTTGTTAAAGGCTTCTTGAATCGATCGACGGCGCTTGGTCTCATCGATGGCAGCCTTCATAGAATTGGTAATCTTATCTGCGTATAAAATCGCCTTACCATTTTGATGCCGCGCTGCACGGCCGATAGTCTGAATTAATGAACGCTCTGAGCGCAAAAAGCCCTCTTTATCTGCATCAAAGATAGCAACCAAGGACACCTCAGGCATATCCAAACCTTCTCTTAATAGATTAATTCCGATCAGCACATCAAACACACCTAAACGCAGATCACGAATAATCTCTACCCGCTCTACGGTTTCTATATCGGAGTGCAGATAACGGACTTTAATACCCTGTTCGTCCATATATTCAGTTAAGTCTTCAGCCATGCGCTTGGTCAAAGTAGTAATCAAGACTCGCTCATCTTTGGCAATACGCTCTTGTATCTCAGACAAACAGTCATCGACTTGTGCCTCAGCGCCGCGAACATCAATGATGGGGTCCAGCAATCCGGTAGGACGAATAATCTGCTCGACCACTTGGCCAGCGTATTCTTCTTCGTAGTTGCCTGGAGTTGCTGATACAAAAATGGTTTGCCCTACTCGCTCTTCCCACTCTTCAAAACGCAGCGGGCGGTTATCAAGTGCAGACGGCAAGCGAAAACCATACTCAACCAAAGTTTCTTTTCGTGAGCGATCTCCCTTATACATGCCTCCGATTTGCGGTACGGTAACATGGGACTCATCAATCACCACTAGAGCGTTATCAGGTAGGTAATCATACAAAGTGGGAGGTGGCTCGCCAGGACCTCGGCCCGATAAATAGCGAGAGTAGTTTTCGATACCCGTGCAATAACCCAACTCGCGCATCATTTCGATGTCGTATTTGGTACGTTCTTCTAATCGTTGGGCTTCGACCAGCTTATTATTATCGCGCAGGTATTCCAATCTTGGTTTTAACTCTTCTTTAATTGAATCTACTGCTCCGAGAATGGTTTCACGCGGCGTCGCATAGTGGGTTTTAGGATAAATGGTGACTCGCGGCACCTTGGCTTCGACCGCACCCGTAATCGGATCAAACCAAGAGATCTGCTCTACTTCGTCATCAAATAACTGAATACGAACGGCAAGCTTTTCTGATTCAGCAGGAAAGACATCCACCACATCTCCTCGCACGCGATAAGTCGCCCTAAAAAAATCAATGTCGTTTCGAGTGTACTGAAGCTCGGCCAATCGTCTGAGTATGTCGCGCTGATTAATCTGCTCGCCTCGACTGATGTGCAACATCATTTTTAGATACAGATCAGGGTCACCGAGACCATAAATCGCTGACACCGTGGCGACCACAATGGCGTCTTCTCTTTCCATCAAGGCCTTAGTGGCCGATAAGCGCATTTGCTCGATATGGGAGTTCACCGAAGCATCTTTATCAATAAAGGTATCCGATGAGGGAACATAAGCTTCGGGCTGATAGTAATCGTAATAAGAAACGAAATACTCTACCGCGTTCTTGGGAAAGAACTCCTTAAACTCGCCATAAAGCTGAGCGGCTAAGGTTTTGTTATGCGCGAGGATAATTGCAGGACGCTGAAGCTCCTCAATCACATTAGCAATAGTAAAGGTTTTACCGGAGCCAGTGACACCCAAGAGCGTCTGATGAGACAGGCCCGATTCAACGCCATCAATAATTTGGGCAATCGCCTTAGGCTGATCACCCGCAGGCTTGTAATTAGACTGAACTTTAAATTGGTGTTTCATTAACCCAAGGCTCACACATCCATCACTACGTTAAAACCGCCAAAAATGACCCGACTACCGTCGAAAGGCATTTCACCCAAAGACTCCATATCTTCCATAATTGCAGGCATGCCTTCATCCCTGGCCTGCTTAGAGGGCCATGAGATCCAAGGCAAAACAACGGTTTCATCGCTTTGACATTGAACCGCTGATAGAAATGAAGTCTTCTCTCCGTCAGGAACATCATCACCCCAACATTCTACAACACGGACCGCACCATGCTTTTTAAATACCTCTTTCGCCAATTCGGCATGCTTCATATACTCATTCTTTTTATCGCTAGGTACAGCGGCAACAAATGCGTCTAAATATTCCATAACCCCTCTCGCAAAAGCAGATTGATAAGTATTGGGTTGATTTTCTTTAGATTTACGCCAATTTCGCGTGGTTTATAAGCCCAGAGCTAATCCAAGTCTGTTTTTTCACAGCATGCTCAAGTATCATTCGCCCCTCTGGCCGAGATGGCGAGGAAGATCCCCCGTATCTCAAACTACCATTGTAATAGAAAGGCAAAAAAGTGGACATCAATTTATCAAACCGTGTTAATTCGATTAAACCTTCACCGACACTTTCGGTAACCAATAAAGCTAACGAACTTAGAGCTGCTGGAAAAGACGTTATAGGCCTTGCCGCAGGCGAGCCCGACTTTGACACCCCCGAACATATTAAGGAAGCCGCGATTAAAGCGATAGCTGACGGCCAAACCAAATACACCGCGGTTGATGGTACTCCTGCGCTTAAGGAAGCGATCATTCAAAAATTTGCCAACGACAATGGCTTTAACTATGAGCCTAAACAAATTCTTGTGTCTTGCGGTGGCAAACAAAGCTTCTTCAATCTGGCCCTTGCCTTACTGAACCCTGGCGATGAAGTGATTATTCCTGCACCTTATTGGGTATCTTATCCCGACATGGTAAAAATTGCTGAGGGCGTACCTGTTATTATTGATACTGATGACAGTCAAAACTTTAAGATAACCGCTGACCAGCTGCGTGCAGCAATTACTGATAATACTCGGTTACTAGTACTAAACAGCCCATCTAACCCTTCAGGCGCTGCTTATACCAAAGAAGAACTTAACGAACTCGCCATTGTATTGCTTGAACATCCCAATATCTTGGTCACTACCGATGATATGTACGAGCATATCCTGTGGACACCAGAGCCATTCGTTAACATATTAAACGTATGCCCGGCTCTTAATGATCGTTGCGTCGTATTAAATGGGGTTTCAAAAGCTTACTCAATGACTGGCTGGCGCATTGGCTACGCTGCAGGTCCAGAGAAGCTAATTGGCGCAATGAAAAAGATCCAATCTCAAAGCACCTCGAACCCTACTTCGATATCTCAAGCAGCCTCAGTGGCTGCCTTAAGCGGACCTCAAGATGCCGTAGCAGAAATGCTGAAAGCATTTAAGGAGCGTCATGACTACGTCAACCAACGTCTAAATGCGATCGAAGGTGTAAGCTGCAATCCAAGTGACGGTACTTTCTACGCCTTCCCTAACCTATCAAAGCTCATCGCTAAGACCGATGGCTGCACTACTGATATTGAGTTTGCGGAACACGCTTTACAAAAAGCAAACTTGGCCTTAGTACCTGGCTCAGCCTTTGGATGTGAAGGTTATGCCAGACTATCCTATGCCACCGGGATGGAGGTGCTGACCGAAGCCCTCAACCGCCTAGAAAGCCTAGCTTAAAGAGCAATAAAAAGTCCAAGTTTTGGGGCATATCGAGCTTGACCCAATCACCCTTGGTGATTATGATAGCGCCCTTCAAAGACACAGCTAAGAACAATTCCTCGATAGCTCAGTTGGTAGAGCAAATGACTGTTAATCATTGGGTCCCTGGTTCGAGCCCAGGTCGAGGAGCCACTTTCCTTAGGGAAACAAAAAAGCCTGAATAGAAATATTCGGGCTTTTTTGTTTTTAAGCGGTAAGATGATTGGGCCCTCGCTAACGATCATCGACCATTAACTGGCATTCAGCGATTCACCTAAAAAACTGATAACGCCATCAATAGTTGCACAGAATAACTATTTCCGGATTGCTAACCTTGTCAGAGAAATTTCAAATCTACCAAACCAAAGACAAAGACAATTCCGACCCAACAGACTTGCTTTCAATGAAACTAGAAAAAAGGGGAATTAGTGAAAACACTAACTAACCTTTAGACGAAACCTTAACTCTTGGTGCTTCGGCAAGATCATTTTAGATATCCAGCACATTTCGCCACCAACAAACCAATGACTACAATTCATGAAGGTAAATTTAAGAGATACATTATTAAGTTAAAATAAGACTTTTTAATCAAGTCCTTTATGAAATATAAAACAGTTAGGCTGGCTTTCTTCGACGACCCTCAAGGGATCGTAAAGAACACCAAAGTTGCTGTTTCACAAATAGGTTTACCAAGCGGATAAATGACTGCTAGCTTTGGCATGACCTCATCCAGGCACTCGAAGTTAAATCTATCCCGCTCGCTATTCATAAATTACTTGGGTGAGCCCAGTTAAAATCAACTCAAATCTACACCCATATGCTGAGCGGCTACGGTGCGACATGCACGAGTACTTAAGCGTATATTTAATATAAGCCCTCTGTAGATTTTTTTGGGCTTTAAATGCCTGAAATACTTGTTATTTTGGCCTAAATCAGTATTATTCCCGCTTCCTTGCTAGGGGCTTGTTCGAAGTGACTCTGACATGCCTAATAAGGTCGGTAACTTAGCTTTTATCACTTAGTTAAAGCGAAGCAACTTGACGAGGGTAAAATACCCTAAAGCCTAACTTCGATTAGGTTACAGATGGATGGTCTCTCCCCGCCCTCCAATTGCAAAAATCTATGGGGATATAGGTGGGGCCGTTAGCTCAGTTGGTAGAGCAGTTGGCTTTTAACCAATTGGTCGCTGGTTCGAATCCAGCACGGCCCACCAACCTTTCCAAACATATTTTTATTGATTTAAGACTGATAGATCGTAGGATCTGTAACGCCCGCTGCGCCAAACCCTTGCCTTCTAAGTTCACAGCTGTCACAGCTACCACAGGCTCTGCCTTCTTCATCGGCTTGGTAGCAAGATACCGTCATGGCGTAATCTAGGCCCCGAGAGATTCCCTTTTGTATGATTTGAGCCTTGGTGAGCTTGATCAACGGAGTATGAATTTTGAGCACTTGGCCCTCTACTCCGGCTTTGGTGGCAAGATTAGCCATGGTTTGATAGGCGTCGATAAACTCAGGGCGGCAGTCTGGATAGCCAGAATAATCGACCGCATTCACCCCAATAAAAATGTCATTGGCCTCTTTGACCTCCGCTACTGCCAGGGCATAGGACAGAAATACGGTGTTACGAGCAGGGACATAAGTCACGGGGATATCTTCGCTACCTTTTTGATAGTCGGGCACATCAATAGCTTGATCTGTCAGTGCCGACCCTCCTATCTGCCCTAAATCGATACGAAAACACTGGTGAGATTGCGCGTAAAGATCAGCTAGGCGTTCGGCAGCAGCCAGTTCAGCCCTATGCCGTTGACCATAATCAAAGCTGATCGCGTGGGTCTCGTAGCCTTCGTCTTTGGCCAAGGCCAAACAGGTAGCTGAGTCTAAGCCACCTGACAAAAGTACTACTGCTTTTTTAGCGCCCATTTAACCTCTCCGTTCCAAGCACTAATGCCCGGGAGCGTCGTTCCAAATCAACTTATGCATTTGGAGCTGCATACGCACGGGTAAGTGATCTTCTAACACCCAGGCCGAAAGCTCTTTTAGTTCGATTTGCCCAAAACTAGGGGATACCAGCACGTCATCCACCTTGTCGGCGAGCTTAAGGCACTGAATTTGCTCTCGACTCCATTCGTAGTCCTTTCGGTCGCAAATAACAAACTTGACTTGGTCTTTCGCTTTCAGGTTTTCGATATTTTCCATCAAGTTTCTACTTAGCTCACCCGATGCCGGAGTCTTAAGATCCATCACCACACTGACTCGCTGATCAAGGCCTTGTATTGGGAAAGCACCGCTGGTTTCAATCGACACCTCATAGCCCTGATCACATAGCTTAGATAGCAATTCTGCACAAAACTTTTGAGCAAGTGGTTCGCCACCTGTGACACAGACATAAGGAGCGTCAAAGCTTTTTACTTGCTCCAATATTTGATCGAGCATCATGACATTGCCACCATGAAAGGCATATTCAGTATCGCAATAATTACAACGCAAAGGGCAGCCTGTTAAACGCACGAACACTGTAGGTAAGCCACTATAACGCCCTTCCCCTTGCAAGGAATAAAAGATTTCGGTGATACGAAGGCTACTCATGCTATTGCTAATCCAGGTAGGGTGTTTCGCTTATAGCTTTTCGAGCTCACGTTTAGCGAGTTTGGCTGAGGCGCTTTTTGGGAAGCGCTTAACCAACTTTTGAAACGTGTCTCTCGCGGCAGGCGCTTTTTTTTGTACCAGTTCAATCGTGCCTATTTTATAAAGGCTGTCTGGGACTTTTGAAGATTCAGGAAAATCTTTAACAACTTTATCGAAATGCTTCTTGGCGTTTTCATACTCTGGCACTTCGAGGGCCAAATACAGTTCACCCAACCAATAATTAGATTGAGCTAGATATTTGCCTTCAGGGAAAAACTCTTGATACAGGGTGAATTCTGCGATCGCAGCACTATACTCTTTACTATCCACTTTTTGCTTAGCCGAAAGATAAGTCTTTTCATCCTCATCATCAGCATTTATAGCGCTGGTTGAGGGACTGGCTGCTGCAACACCACGCTGACTTAATTCATTAACGCGACGATCCAGATCTGCGTAGCGCTCCCGTTCCGCTTTTTTAAAGCGCTCTATCACGTAGCTTTGCTCTTCAATCGTGCCGCGCAAACCCTGTATCTCGAGTTGCATCGCCTCGACCTGTTGATACAAGTCATAATTGAGCTTATTCAACTGAGCTTGCATAGCTTTTTGAGCTTCCATTTGTTCTTTTAATTGAGCGGCTTGCTTTTCGCGCTCAATAGTACTGTGACGTTTCAGCAAAGGCTCTGCACCCACATTGCTAACGAAAACAAAGCCCATAGCAAACAATACGGTTTTTAAGGAGTGAGATTTAAGCTGGATAGCGGTCATGTCTTGTCCTCGCAAATTTAGAATATAAACCTTAGAGCCATAAAAAAAGGATAGGTTCGAAAACCTATCCTTTTTATTATAACCTTTAATCAATACATCCCAAGCATCTTAAGTAGCTGGGACGCGATTAATTTAAGCTTATGGTCGACCTACTGTGTACTCGATTTCAGCACGACGGTTTTGAGAATATGCACCCTCGTCTGAACCGTTTGCTTTAGGTCGTTCTTCACCAAAAGTGATTACTTCGATTTGGCCACTTTTAGCGCCTTCGCTCATTAAGATTTGCTTAACCGCTTTAGCACGACGCTCACCTAGAGCTAGGTTGTACTCACGAGTACCTTGCTCGTCAGTATGACCTTCAACACGAACACGTGCGATTGAAGTTTTTGACAAGAACTTGCCGTGAGCTCGAAGCGCTTCTTCGTCAGCAGCTGCTACCGAGAAACTATCGAAATCGAACATGAATTCAGTTTGTTGAAGTAGTTCAGCATTTGCTAAAGCATTAGCTTCTAGCTCGCCAGCAGCAGCTGAAGCATCAGAGCCTGCATCAGCAACTGAAGTACTAACGTCACCATCATCAGAACCACTAGTGCTTACGCTTGAATCTGCACCAGCTGCGTTTGCTGCATCCTCGGCATCATCTTCACTGTTAGAGTTGCTAGCACAGGCTGTAACACCTAGAACTAGGGCCAATACCAATAACTTTGCAGAAAGTTCTTTGCTTAAAAGCTTCATGTTTTGCTCCTATTTAACCTTAATTACTTAATATTTATTTGCATTCGAAGCCAATCGACATCGAATCCATCTATTCCAGCAGACTAAAACCAAGGCCTTCCTAGAACCTAGGTACCGTCCCTAGCGTAAACTTGGCGAATACTAACAGAAAAAATGGCTAAAAGCCTCAGTATCTCTCTATTTGTACGTGACTAATATCACAATATACAGAGTTTTATCCCAAGTATCGTGCGATATCACCCGCGACCTAGCCTTGCTCCATACTTACCTTAGCTAATTGACTTTATAAATCACTTTTATAAAGCCAGCATTAAGACAAACAACTTCGAAGCTAGTTCAGCACCTATTTAAGAAACGGCGACCAAGCAGGCTCACGTAATTGCCCCTGACGCGCTGGTACCTCCATTTCTATCGCACCGTCGATAGTGACCATTCGTAATACGCGATCACTACCTGATTTCGTGGCGTAGACAATCATGCTGCCATTTGGTGCGATACTAGGTGACTCATCTAATTCAGTCTTGGTCAAAGAGTGCATAAGGCCCGTAGCAAGATTCATCGCAGCGATATGAAAGTCTTTTGACACTGTTTGATGAACAAACACTAGGTGCTCCCCATCTGCTGTTAACTGTCCCCTGGCATTGTAACGACCTTCAAATGTCAGGCGAGTAACTTTTCGGTCGTGCAGATTCAAACGATAAATTTGAGGACTTCCACCACGATTAGAGGTAAAGATCAGGGACTTTCCATCTGGCGCCCAACGTGGTTCGGTATCAATTCCAAAATTGTGAGTCATGCGCTGGAATTGTTTGGTACGTAGATCAAGAATGTAAATTTCTGGATTACCGTCTTTAGAGAGCACCAAGGCCAGCTTTTTACCATCAGGTGAAAAATCGGGAGCACCATTAATCCCAGAAAAGCTACTGATTAGGGTTTGCTTACCCGTCTTTCTATCTTGCATGTAAATATTCGGTTTATCATCCTGAAAAGATACATAGGCCAATTTCTTACCGTCTGGTGACCAGGCCGGAGACAAAATTGGGTCAGCCGAAGTTAGAATCGTTTTTACATTTCGGCCGTTGGCATCCGCTTGTTGCAATCTATACACCAGCTTTCCATCAGGCCCTGTATGAGTCGTAATATACACCAGCTTGGTTGAGAAGAAGCCGTTGACGCCAGTCAAGCGCTTATAAATCTGATCACTCACTTCATTGGCAACTCGATCAAGGTAGCGCCCGCTAGTCGTCGCATCGAACAAAAGCTTTTGATTTCCTACATCATATAAGAAATAACGGACATCAAAACTAGTGCTACTGCCTTGAGTAAAACTTACCTGCCCCATTACAACATATTGCACCCCCAAGCGTTTCCAATCATTGGGAAAAATACCCTCGGGTGAATGCGGCTTAGTAATCATGTCTGAGGAACTTAGGGTCGAAAACAATCCGCTGAGTTTAAGGTTTTCTGAAATAACATCAGCAACATCAATTGGGGGCGCCTTTATCGGATTCCACTGAAAAGGCACAACAGCAATAGAAGTTGGGCTATCGGAGCCCTTGTTAATCACGATAGTCAGCAATTCTTTCGCGTGCAGCGAACCAGTGACACTAACGAGAACCATTAAAAGTAAAAATCGTTTCACTATTGCCATAAATCCTCCGGAGAAAATAACAAATTAAACACTCTATAATTTCGGGTAAACACCCCTGATTCACTCGGTACGGGTAAGGGAGAGGCATCCCAAACCGCTTGTGTAGCCGACAAATCAAAAGCTTCGTCGCCGCTGCTTTCTACAACATCAACACTAGCGACCTCACCACCGGGTATCAAGTTTATTCGCAGGGTAGCCTGCATGCCATTTCGCGCGCTCAAGGGCCGCGACCATGACTGGGCTATTTTCTTTTGTATATGAGCTTCATATTCACTCAAGATAGGCGCATCTTGCTGCGCTAAGATTTCTTGACGACGCTGTTCCAGCTCGGCTCTTTTTTTAGCTAATGCTTGTTGTTGCTCACGAGCTTCTCGCATTTTTTGCAGTTGTGCCTCTCTTTCTTGCTGCTGTTTTTTTAAGGCCTCCTGTCTGGCCTTTTGCTCTTCTTCCAGCTTCTTTTTCTTTGCTAGTTCTTCTGCTTTTTTCTTTTCTTCCTCGGCCTTTTTCTTGGCTAGGGCTTTTTCCTTTTCTAAGACCTCTTTCTTTTTGCGTTCAGCCTCTTCCTTTTCAAGCTTTTCACGCTCTGCTTTTTTCTCAGCTATACGTTTTTGTTCTTCGAGCTGTTTTTTCTGCTGCTCTTTTCGGCGTATTTCTTTTACCCGGTCGTCTTCAATCTTTTTGGTAGCCTCCTGGTCTTTTTTGGCTTGCTTGCCCTGAGGCTGAATCACCACCGCCTTGACCACCTTTAGCTCTTTTGGTTTGACCAGAACTTTAGTATCTACAAATAGATCAGAGATCGTAAACGCCAACACCAGCAATAGATGGACGCTTATTGAAAATAAAATAGGGGCGCGCAGATCATCAGGATTAGCGATTGTTTTTGCTAGCCTTTGACTAAGCCATGAGGAAGAAAAAAATTTCACTGCGCGCAAATTCTCGTTATTTCAGACTGAAACTACTGTGGAGGCTCTGTCAATAAAGCTAAATTAATCACCCCCGAACTTTGCAAGCTCGCCATTAAATTAATCACAGCAGCGTATTTAACCTCTTTATCGCCACTGACTAGTACTGGGGTTTCTGGTTTATTGCGCATAATCTTGGCAAGGTTAGATTCAACTTCCTCTAAAGTCGCGGCTTTTTCCTTATATTCACCTAAATCCATATAGTAAGAACCATCTTCTTGCACAGTGATCACGATGGGATCTTGTCGTTCAAGATCAATCGGATCGGAATTAGCTTCAGGCAGTTCCACATTAATACCTTGGGTGATCAATGGTGCGGTGATCATAAAAATTACCAGCAACACCAACATCACATCGATATAAGGAACCACATTGATTTCGGCCATCGGTCGTTTACTTTCGCGATACATTTCCATAATTTTAACCTCGCTTGAGCGTCTTAGCTCTGTGCTCCTGAGTGAGCTTCTCGATGTAAAATACTGGTAAATTCATCAGTAAAGGTGACACAGTTTTTTAGCAATGTGTCCGAGGCACTCGCATAGCGGTTGTAAGCAATCACCGCTGGAATCGCAGCAAATAGACCAATCGCTGTTGCTACCAAAGCTTCGGCAATACCCGGAGCCACAAGAGAAAGTGTCGCCTGTGATTGGGAAGCCAAGGAGCGGAATGAATTCATGATTCCGATGACGGTTCCAAACAAACCAATATAGGGGCTAGTTGAACCTACGGTAGCCAAAAAAGATAGATGCTTTTCTAAACGTTCTTGCTCTCGTGAGAAGGCTACGCGCATAGAGCGCTGGACCGCTTCCATTAATGCTTCTGCCTGCATATTGTCTTGCTGCCTTAACTTAACGAATTCGCCGAATCCCGCTTCAAAAATACTTTCTTGGCAGGATTTTTCTTCCTTATTCGCCGCACAATTTTGATAAAGAGCGCCCAAATCAATACCTGACCAGAACTTATCTTCAAATTGAGTACCAAGTTCATTGGCTGATTTAAAGACTAAAAAGCGATTAGCGATCATCACCCAGGAGATCAGCGATGCACCCACCAATATCAACATCACCAACTGAACAATAAAACTCGCTTCAACAATCAATGACCAAATCGAAATACCTTCTGACACGTGAGCGTCCCCTTTTTGAAATTTAATTAACGACTAATTGACTAACTATCAACTTACTAAATGTTTTTTAATCCTTGCTGAACCAACTCTGGCATCGCAATGGGTTTAAAAGAATTTGAATCAACACAAGCCACCTTTATATCAGCTTGGCAATAAAGCTCATAATCATCCTCTGAATTTACTGTTTGCTCTACTACAAAATAACTCTTCGCTATTTTTGCGACACGAACACTAACAGAAAGTGACATATCCATGCGTGCAGGCTTCACAAAACGGGTATTTGCTGAATGCACGACGAACTGCACAGGGCTCTCTATGCTTAGTTTTTGTTCAAAGCCGAGAGATCTCATAAATTCTGTACGCGCACGCTCCATAAACTTAAGATAATTAACATAGTAGACGATACCTCCTGCGTCGGTATCTTCTATGTAGACTCTGACAGGCCAAGTAAAGCATTGTTCCTTTTCTACTTGTTCAGTTGAGGCCTTAGACATGCTAAACCTCTTCGTCGCCAAAGAGTTGGGATTGCAGCGCGGTTTTTTCACCCAAAGCAGAGGGCACATCCAATCCAAAATGCAGATAAGCATGTTTAGTAGCCACTCTTCCCCGAGGTGTGCGCATCATAAAACCCTGCTGAATTAGGTAAGGCTCAACCACGTCTTCAATCGTTCCTGAATCTTCGCTAACAGAAGCTGCCAAGCTCTCAACACCTACGGGGCCTCCATCAAATTTTTCTAACAAGGCTCGAAGAATACGTCGATCCATAGCATCGAAACCGTGGGAATCGACTTCAAGCATATCCAATGCAGCCGAAGCCACGCTTTTATCTACCCGACCGCCGGCTTTTACATCGGCATAGTCTCTAACGCGTCGCAATAAACGATTGGCAATCCTAGGGGTTCCACGAGAACGCGCCGCTACCTCTTTAGCGCCCTCTTCTAGCATATCTACTCCAAGAATATTCGCAGAGCGCATTACGATTCGACACAATTCTGCCACGGAATAAAACTCTAAGCGCTGCACAATGCCGAAACGATCTCTTAAGGGTGAAGTTAAAAGACCTGCTCGAGTGGTCGCACCTACCAGAGTAAAAGGAGGTAAATCTAATTTAATGGATCGGGCAGCTGGTCCTTCACCAATCATAATATCCAACTGGTAATCTTCCATCGCGGGATACAGTATTTCTTCAACCACTGGGCTCAAACGATGAATTTCGTCCACGAACAACACGTCACCTTCTTCCAAGTTAGTGAGCATAGCCGCTAAGTCGCCGGCTTTTTCAAGCACGGGGCCAGAGGTGGATTTAAGCTGACTACCCATCTCTTGGGCAATGATATGAGCCAAGGTAGTTTTGCCTAGGCCAGGAGGCCCAAAAATAAGGCAGTGGTCTAATGCTTCATTTCGCGCTTTAGCAGCTGGAATAAAAATCTCCATTTGCTCACGAACTTTGGTCTGCCCGGTGTAGTCGGCTAGAGAAACGGGGCGAATCGCACGGTCGATAGCCTCTTCACTAGGAAGGACTGCAGACGAACTGATGCGATCTTGCTCTATCATAAAAGGGGTTTCCGCTGAATTAGGCCTTGATGAACACGCCTAAAAATACCCGCTCAATATACTGGATATTTGCCCAGTATTCCAACCTAATCAAAAAGGCTGAATTTCAAGCCTAGCGCATGTTCTGCAGAGCTAGGCGAATGAGCTCTTCGCTACTTAAATCTGCATCTTTAATCTGAGCAATTGCCTTAGCTGCATCAGCGGCTTTGTAGCCTAAAGCTTGAAGCGCACTTTCGGCATCAGTTCTTGCACTTGACTCTGGTATAAGATCCTCTAACCCGATGACACCTTTCTCTGAAGAGGCGGCTGAATCACCACTCCAGTCTTTAATTTTATCGCGCATTTCAATCACTAGGCGCTCGGCAGTTTTCTTGCCTACGCCAGGCACTTTCACCAAAGTCGAGCTATCGCCATCGTGGATGCATTGCACAAATGCCTTGGCATCGATTCCAGATAAAATCGCTAGGGCTAGTTTGGGCCCTACTCCGTTAATTTTAATAAGCAGTCTAAATAAAGAACGTTCGACAATGTCATAAAAACCATAAAGCAGCTGAGCGTCTTCTCTCACGACCAAATGAGTATGCAGGCTCAAGGTTTGACCTTCTTCAGGCAGTTTATAAAAGGTGGTCATGGGAGCACTGACTTCGTAGCCAACACCATTAACATCAAGTAACAACTCTGGCGCTTGCTTGTGTACTAGCACTCCGGTTAAACGTCCTATCATATTTAATCTCGTTTACAGTTTCTTTCGTTTAAAGCATTGGGTTCACAGCTTTATTCTGATTTACAAAAGCTTAAAGCTTAGCGAATGCGTCTTCGACGTACCTTTTTGGCTCCAGCCATTCTAATCAAGCTGTGTTGCGTGTTGGCGTGACAAATCGCAATCGCTAGCGCATCCGCGGCATCTTCTTGCGGGCTTTTATCTAAACCAAGAATGGTACTGACCATATGTTGAACCTGAGACTTATCGGCAGCACCTTTGCCAACTACAGCCTGCTTAACTTGGCGCGCCGAATACTCGGCAACCTCTATATTTTGGTTCACCAAAGCGGTGATTGCAGCTCCTCGCGCTTGCCCTAGCTTAAAAGCAGAATCAGCATTACGCGCTAAAAAGACCTGTTCGACCGCCGATTGTTCCGGTTGATAAGTTTCGATAATTTCGCTGACGCCGTCAAAAATGGTTTTAAGACGTTCGGGCAAGGGATCACTAGCCATACGAATACAGCCACAAGCCACAAAGCTATTTTTTTGCCCAAGAGCCGATATAACTCCCCAGCCAGTAATTCTGGATCCAGGGTCTATACCTAATATCAACGCCATCTTATCTTCCTACCTTAAGCTTCAAACGATAGCCCAGTATTAGCAGGATTTAAATAGCGAAGTCGAGGATAGATGGGAAAGCGAATTACGATCCTTCGCTTTCTACCACTGGCTTACGAACACGGATGTGCAATTCATTCAAAGTTGCAGATTCAACCTCAGAAGGCGCATCGGTCAACAAGCAAGAAGCCGATTGCGTTTTAGGGAAGGCAATCACGTCTCGAATCGATTGGCCACCGGTCATCAACATAATCAGACGGTCTAGACCAAAAGCCAAACCACCGTGCGGAGGACAACCGTATTTCAAAGCGTCTAATAAGAAGCCAAATTTTTCGTTCGCTTCTTCTTCACCGATATTAAGCGCCTTGAACACAGCCTTTTGCATCTCAGGCGAATGAATACGAATCGAGCCACCGCCCAACTCCATACCGTTCAAGACCATATCATAGGCCTGAGACAGCGCTTCACCTGGAGCAGAAACCAATGCTTCAGGATCACAAGAAGGAGCTGTAAATGGATGGTGTAGAGGTGTCCAGCCGCCTTCGACTTCTTCAAACATTGGGAAATCAACAACCCAAAGCGGAGCCCATTCACTGGTATATAGATTAAGATCTTCACCTAACTTAACCCGTAAGGCACCTAGAGCATCGTTAACGATCTTGGCCTTATCAGCGCCGAAGAAAATGATATCGCCATCTTCAGCGGCCGTTCTTTCTAATATTCCGTTAACCGTATCTTCTGGAAGGAACTTAAGAATAGGTGACTGCAAGCCTTCCATACCTTTAGCTTTCTCATTGACCTTAATATAGGCCAAACCTTTAGCACCAAAGTTACTGACAAACTTGGTATAGCCATCAATTTCTTTACGACTGATGCTGCCACCTTGAGGCACTCTTAATGCCGCAACACGACCTTTAGGATCAGTTGCAGGGCCTGCAAAAACTTTAAACTCAACGCCCTGCATAAGGTCTGCAACATCGACCAACTCTAGAGGGATCCGAAGGTCTGGCTTATCACTGGCAAAGCGTGACATTGCTTCGGCATAGGTCATACGAGGAAAGGTGTCGAACTTGACGTTCAATACTTCAGAGAAAATCTCACGAATCATCGACTCGGCGATGTTCATAATATCTTCCTCTTCTACAAACGAAGCCTCGAGGTCGATCTGGGTAAATTCAGGCTGACGATCAGCACGTAAATCTTCATCCCTAAAGCACTTAGCGATTTGATAATAGCGATCAAAACCCGACACCATTAATAGCTGTTTGAATAGCTGCGGTGATTGAGGCAATGCATAAAAGCCACCTGCACTGTTTCTCGAGGGCACTAAATAGTCACGCGCGCCCTCAGGAGTCGCTCTGGTGAGAACCGGTGTCTCAACATCTAAAAAACCCTGACGCTCTAAACTCTGACGCACTTGAGAGCAAATTTTAGAACGGAGCTGAAATCGATCCAGCATTTCAGGACGTCTTAAATCAAGGTAGCGATACTTAAGGCGAACCTCTTCTCCGACCTTGCTATGCTCATCCAGTTGAAATGGAGGTGTTTCTGAGGCATTTAAGATCTCAATGTTTTTACCCAGGACTTCGATCTTACCTGTGACCATATTTGGGTTAATCGCCGCCTCGTCTCGAGATCGTACCAAGCCCTGGATTTTCAATACATATTCGCCACGTACTTTCTCTGCCGTAGCAAAGGCTTCAACGGTGTCTGGATCAAACACTACCTGCACAATGCCAGCTCGATCGCGCATATCCAAGAAAATCACCCCACCGTGATCTCTTCGACGGTGCACCCAGCCGCATAAGGTAATTTCTTGAGCTAGTAGCTCTTCTGTTACTGACCCACAATAATGACTTCGCATTGATCTAACCTGTTTATCGTAAATATATGTCGTTTTTCGTCGCCCGGCCTCTTTCTGCACTAAGCCAGGATTATAAATCTTACTCTCCCCCGCCTGAGGAGTCTCCCCCACCCGCGAGGTTTTTCTTTTTACCGCTTTTGAAATCCGTCTCATACCAGCCTTCACCCTTTAAACGAAAGCCCCCAGCTGAAACCAGTTTCTTTAGCTTCTTCTTATTACACTCTGGGCATTTTGTCAGTGGCTCATCACTGATCTTCTGCAAAGCTTCGTGCACATGACCACAAGCCTGACATTCATATTCATAAATTGGCATAGTTCACCCTCAAATATCTTGGGAGCAGATCTTAGTTTAAACACCAACCGAAAAAACCCTTAAAGCTGGATTCCGCTCACCTTGAGAAAGCTGAAAAAGTTGGCGCGCAATTATACAGCTGCGAACGAGTCTAAGTCTACGAGTTAAATCCTTTATTTCTAAGGTATTTCTAAATAGCCCTAATCGTAATACAGGGCAAAATTTAAGCTATTTTCTTCGCTTGTCTTGACAAGCCCCAAGGCAATACAGCCTAAAAAATAGGCTTTTTTTCAACACTGATTTTAGATCTAAAAGCTAGATCACAAAAAAACCCTTTTTTTTAGGCATTTTTTAATATTAATGCTTGTGTCTTTTTAATAATTCCCCTAAATTTAGCGGCGTGAACAATAAGGCCTTTTAAAGGCTTGATCGTTTACTAAAATAACCGTCATGCACTGAGCAAGAAAACCAAAACCAAAACCAAAACCAAAAGGATCGTAATATGGCTGCCAAGAAAAAAGCACCTGCGAAGAAAAAACCTGCTGCTAAGAAAGCACCTGCAAAGAAAGCCGCTAAAAAAGCACCAGCTAAAAAAGCCGCTACCAAAAAAGCACCAGCTATCAAAGCACCTATGTCTAAGACTCAAGTTGTTACTGAAATTGCAGAGCGTACTGAGCTTAGCAAAAAGCAAGTTAACGCTGTATTTGAAGAGCTAGGCGTAGTTATTGAGCGTCATGTTCGCAAAAATGCTGCTGGTCAATTCACTCTACCTGGTCTATTAAAAGTACAAGTAGTTCGTAAGCCTGCCACTAAAGCACGTAAAGGTATCAACCCTTTCACTGGCGAAGAAACTGTATTTAAAGCTAAGCCAGCACGTAACGTTGTTAAAGTACGTCCTTTGAAGAAATTGAAAGACATGGCTGTATAAGCCCACCTTTCAAATGGTTGAAAAAGGCGGGTTATCCCGCCTTTTTTATTTCTAGCTTTTATTTATAACCTAAGTAAAAAGTACTTCACCCACTATAAGCACCCGCAAAATTACCTATGAAAACGAGTCAGTATCTACTAGCCACCCTTAAAGAAGCCCCTTCCGATGCGGAGGTGATTAGCCACCAGTTAATGCTAAGAGCTGGCATGATTCGAAAGCTCGCCTCAGGACTCTATTCTTGGCTACCACTCGGCCTTAAAGTTCTACAGAAAGTAGAAGGCATTATCCGAGAGGAAATGAATCGATCCGGTGGACAAGAAGTACTGATGCCTGTCGTTCAACCTGCTGAGCTATGGCAACAATCTGGACGTTGGCAGGAATATGACGACGGCTTATTGTTAAAAATAAAAGATCGACATGACAGGGACTTTTGCTTAGGCCCTACTCACGAAGAAGTGATCACCAATCTGGTGAATGGTCAGGTACACAGCTACAAGCAGCTGCCTAGTAACTTTTACCAAATTCAAACTAAGTTTCGGGACGAGACTCGTCCTCGCTTCGGCATGATGCGTTCCAGAGAGTTCATTATGAAGGACGCTTACTCCTTTCATACCGATGAGGCCAGCCTCGACGAAACCTACTGGGAAATGTACGACTGCTATAAACGAATTTTTGAGCGCATGGATTTAAATTTTAGGCCCGTATTAGCCGACACTGGCAATATTGGTGGTGATGCCTCCTACGAATTCCAGGTACTCGCCAACTCGGGTGAAGACGACATTGTTTTCAGTAACGAGAGCGACTACGCCGCTAATATTGAATACGCTGAAGCCTTGGCTCCTGCCTCTCAGGGCGCTGGCACAACCAGCCTTGCTGAAGTAGCCACTCCTGATGCCCACAGCATCGAAGAGGTAAGCAACCTTCTTAAGATAGAACCAAGCCAAACTGTAAAGACCTTGATTGTTGAAGGCAGCCACGAAGAAGGCGAAGAAGCTCCGCTCGTCGCGTTGGTACTACGCGGTGATCACCAACTCAATGAAGTCAAAGCTGAAAAGCTAGAGCAAGTTGCTCGCCCTCTCGTGATGGCCTCAGAACAAGCGATAGTAAAAGCCCTTGGCTGCAAACCAGGCTCTATTGGTCCTGTCGATATTGATCTCACAATCATCGTAGATCACAGTGCAGCTGCACTAGCGGACTTTGTATGTGGCGCCAATAAGGACGGCTTCCACTTCACTGGCTGTAACTGGCAGGAACAGAACATCAACTACACCTCAGCTGATATTCGCAATGTGGTTGAAGGCGATCCAAGCCCAGATGGCAAAGGTAGCCTATTAATTAAACGCGGCATTGAAGTCGGACAAATATTTAAGCTCGGCCAAAAATACAGTCAAGCAATGGACGCAACGGTACTTAACGAAAATGGCAAAGCCATCACCATGGAAATGGGGTGCTACGGTATCGGTGTTACCCGCGTGGTAGCAGCCGCTATTGAGCAAAATCACGACGACAGGGGAATTATTTGGCCAAGCGCCCTAGCCCCGTTCCAAATCGCCCTTATCCCTCTAAACGGCCACAAAAGTGAGCGCGTAAGAGATAAAGCCGAAGAACTTTATCAATGGCTAAGTGAGCGTGGTGTTGAGGTTCTCTTAGATGATAGAACCGAACGTCCAGGCATCAAGTTTGCAGATATGGACCTGATCGGTATTCCTCATAGATTGGTTATCGGCGAGAAAGGCTTAGATAAAGGCCAGATGGAATATAAAGCTCGAGGAGAAGCTGACAATCAGGACTTGCCTACGGACAGTATCGAAAAGTTCTTAAGCGAGCTGTTCGATATCTAAGAGCTTTAAACAAACACAAAAAAAGCCCGCTTTAGCGGGCTTTTTTTTACTTTAGCGTTAATGACTATTATGCCGTAGCTATTTTACCGATCTTCGACTTCCAAATAGCAGGACCTGTTTGGTGAACGGATTCTCCTGTTGAATCCACCGCCACGGTTACCGGCATATCTTCAACCTCAAATTCATGGATAGCCTCCATTCCTAACTCTTCAAAAGCCACGATACGTGAATTTCTGATCGCCTTTGACACCAAGAATGCCGCACCACCCACAGCCATTAGATATACAGCCTTGTGCTTTTTAATCGCTTCAATTGCCACAGGACCACGCTCCGCTTTACCAATCATACCCAATAGGCCAGTTTCGGCGAGCATCATTTCAGTAAACTTATCCATGCGAGTTGCAGTCGTTGGACCGGCTGGACCAACCACTTCACCCTCAACAGGATCAACCGGACCTACGTAGTAGATAAAACGATTATTAAAATCGACACCATCAGGCATAGGCTCGCCCTTAGCGATCAGGTCGGCAATTTTCTTATGGGCCGCATCACGCCCCGTTAGCATCTTGCCAGAGATCAACAAGGTATCTCCTGGTTGCCAAGAAGCCGCTTCTTCAGGAGTCACTTCATCAATATTCACGCGCTTAGTGTTAGCACTCTGCTCTCGAGTAATTTCAGGCCAATCATCTAAACTAGGCGGTGTGATGCTCGCGGGGCCATTACCATCTAATTGAAAATGAACGTGACGAGTCGCTGCACAGTTTGGAATCATTGCTACTGGCAGTGAAGCCGCGTGGGTTGGGTAATCCTTGATTTTCACATCAACGACTGTGGTTAAGCCACCAAGACCCTGAGCACCTATCCCAAGCGCATTTACCTTCTCAAAGATCTCTAAGCGAAGCTCTTCAATTCGGTTGCTAGGACCACGCTTGATCAGCTCATGAATATCAATGTGCTCCATAAGCGCTTCTTTAGCGAGCACTCCCGCCTTTTCAGCGGTGCCACCGATACCTATGCCGAGCACACCTGGAGGACACCAACCCGCACCCATGGTTGGTACGGTTTTTAACACCCAGTCGACAATACTATCGCTAGGGTTGAGCATCACTAATTTACTCTTGTTCTCCGAACCCCCACCTTTCGCAGCAACCGTGATATCCACCTTATCCCCTGCTACGATCTCGGTATGGATAACCGCGGGAGTATTGTCTTTGGTGTTTTGTCTTGCGCCTGCAGGATCATTCAAAATAGAGGCTCTGAGCACGTTGTCAGGATGCGTGTAAGCTTTTCGCACACCCTCATTAATCATGTCATTTAAGCTTTGGCTGCTCTCCCACTGAACGTTCATGCCCACTTTTAGGAAAACCGTCACAATACCCGTATCTTGGCAAATAGGCCTTTTGCCCTCTGCACACATGCGCGAATTAATCAGGATTTGTGCTAGTGCATCTTTCGCGCTTTCTGACTCCTCTCGCTCATAAGCCTCGTTGACCGCTTGAATGAAATCTACTGGATGGTAATAAGAGATATATTGTAAAGCGTCCGCAACACTTTGAATTAAATCGGCTTCTTTAATGACTGTCATGAGTAACCTATATATTTAAAATCTGTGAGAGCGCATTTTACTCCAGACACTTGCAGATTAGAACGATTTGATTAGAATTGCGGCAGCTTGGATCTGCTGACAAGCAAACATTAATTTAAGCTCATTCTGATCAAGGCCCCGGCTTCCACCTACACCAGACCGTTAATTGAGAGCACGCAGCCAGTTTTTCTATACAGGATCATTACTACATGTCAGAAATCACTATTTATCACAATCCTCGTTGCTCTAAATCAAGACAAACCCTTGAAATCATTGAGGACAAAGGCATCAAGCCCAGCATCAAGCTTTATCTTGAAACCCCCCCTAGCACCGAGGAGCTAAAAACCATACTGGAACAACTTAGCCTTAAGCCTCGAGAACTAATGCGCATCAAAGAAGAAGAGTACAAAGCCAATCAGCTTGACAATGAATCCCTTACTGACGATGAGTTAATCGAAGCCATGATTAAGTTTCCAAAGCTGATAGAACGACCTATCGTTACCACAAATGGAAAAACAGTCATTGGTCGGCCACCAGAAAACGTGCTTGATATTCTGTAAGATACCAAGCATAACTAGGACTGATTAGCATGAAAAAACTATCGACTTGGAGAATAGTTTTAGTTTTAAGTCTAATCGTCTACCTTATACTGAACGCATACGCCTACCTGTCTATTGAAGACACCCTCAATCAGCAAAGTTTAAGCACTCAGTCTGCGTTAACATTGCTGTTGTTAAAAGCCACACCAATTATCCTGTTTTTCCCCTGGCTGCTAAAGCCAAATTACAAAGCTTCTCTATTCTTTTGCATGACCTTATTGTTGTATTTTGCCTATTGCTCAATCAAAATGTTCGCGCCGGGCTTAGAAGGTCAAATAGCCATAATAGAAGGTATTGTTTTAAGCCTTCTTTTTAGCGCCGCAGTGGTACTAGGTAAACTACACAAAGAATAAAAGCCCAAGATCATTCTACCGAGAGAATATATGAAAGCAGCAAGCACGCGTGGTTTAGCTCCAAAACCTAAATTGCATATTAGAGACACTAAGAAACCTAGCCCCGGCTCTAATGATGTACTGGTTGAAGTCCACGCATCGTCGGTGAACCCAAAAGATTGGAAGCTCAACACCAATATCTCGGCCATGCTACCCAAAATTGGCACACTCGCGGACATAAATTTAATCGGCGATGACCTATCGGGTGTGGTGGTAGAAGTAGGAAAAAATGTCAGCCAATTTAAAGTAGGCGACGAAGTATATGGCATGGACATGCGTTTACGAACTGCCGCCTGCGCAGAATACGCTGTAATCTCTCAAAAACGCATAGCTCATAAGCCTAAAAATATTTCTTTTTATCAAGCCGCCTCTGTACCTTTGGCAGCCTTAACTGCTCTTCAAGCTTTCTTTCTCGGCGGTCTACAACAAGGTAGTCAGTTGCTCGTTATTGGAGCGTCCGGAGGTGTTGGTACTTTTGCGGTACAAATAGCAAAAGCGATGGGCGCCACTGTGACGGGTGTTTGTAGCAGTAGAAATATCGAATTGGTAAAAAGCTTAGGCGCCGATCGAGTTATTGACTATACGAAAGAGGACTTTAAACAATCAACCCTCGAGTTCGACATTATTTTTGACGCGACAGCCTACGAGAGCCTAAGCTCTTGCTCTTCGCTATTGGATTCAGAAGGGATTTTTATCAGCACGGCTGGCCACGGCAAAGCAATCTTTAATACCTACCGACCTTATTTATTTCAAGGTAAGAAAGAAGCAAAAGCGGTCTGGGTTGAGTCCTACACCAAAGATCTAAACACTCTTAAGGAGCTTATTGAGAGTGACTTAGTTAAGCCCATCATCGATAGCGAACATAGCTTAGAAAATATAAATGACGCTTACGAAAGAAGCCGCAGCGGTCGCAGCCAAGGTAAAGTCGTCATTACAGTAAAATAAGCACAGTGAAATAAGCACCGGAAAATAATAACCCCTGGGTAAGCGCATTAATTACCTACCAGATAGTTACATACCAGATAGTTACACACCTACTAATTAAAAGTATCTTGCTTTCCCTGATATATCTGCACAAAACGCGGTAGATAAGTCACCAGCATATAGATTTCAAAAAGTGCGCTAACCACTACTAAGGCATAGATTGCATAACTTAAGCTTTCAAAACCCGTCAACTTAAACAAAAACACGCCACCGATTACAAACATCCCGAGGGCGCTACCCCACTTAGCAATCCAACTTGGCTCCACCTTAAACGCGATCTTTTTCCACCACATTAATATGGGAATCGACATCAGCTGAGCAAGGTTTCTAACATTCAGCAGCACCGCATAAACCCAAGGAAGATCACCCAAATAAGCCAGCACCACGGTAAAGCTCATTTCAAAGACCTTGTCAGCTACCGGATCTAACAGAGCACCAACATCACTACACTGATCCAGTTTGCGAGCAAGAATCCCGTCAAAGTAATCAGATAACGCTGCCAATAGAAAAATAAAAAAGCCTAGCTGAAAACTTTCAAGCACAAACAAATAAATACAAACAGGTGTCGCAAGGATGCGAAAGAGCGTCAGAATATTAGGTAGGGTCCACATATTTAGTGAATCACTCGCACGCCGTCCAAACTAGAAAAACACACTTCGCGTGACAGTTTTATAAACTCTTTAACATAGACACTCTGGGCACTCTCTTCACGCATTGCAAAGTATAGATTGCTCCACAAACCGAGCTTCCCTAATTTACAGGTCACTAAGTAATCCTGATCTACGTACTCCTTTAAAGCCCAATTAGGTAAAGCACACACGCCTCTTCCACTCGCTACGAGCTGAACAATCATCAAGGTCAGCTCTGCCGTTCTAATTGCCGCTGGCTCTTCACCTGCCGGGTCTAAGAAGCGCCTAAATACATCTAAGCGTTCTTGCTCAACAGGATAGGTAATTAAGGTTTCTCTGGCTAAATCCTCAGGCAAAACATAGGGCTTTTTAGCTAAGGAGTGCGATGGACCCACCGCGAGTTTTCCCTCATAACTAAACATCGGCTCATAGCTGATACCAGAAATCTCTTGAGGGTCAGACGTTAACACTAGATCTAAATCACCGCGCAATAGTGCAGGCAAAGGCAAAAAGTTAAAAGCAGTACTTAAATCCAATTCAATGTCAGACCAATGCTCACGATAGGCGGTAATAGAAGGCATCAACCAGTTAAAACATGAGTGACACTCAATGGCTATATGAAGACGCCCTGTCTCGCCACCGGCCAGGCGAGCAATATCCCTTTGGGCCGTTTGAATAACCGGAATAACATCGTCAGCTAAACGAGCCAAGCGTTCACCAGCACTGGTTAACTTTAAAGGCCGGGATTTTCTCAACACCAATTGCACATCCAAGCGCGATTCCAAATCCTTAAGCTGATGTGAAAGAGCAGACTGGGTCACGCAAAGTCGGTCCGCCGCATCCACAAGACTGCCGGTTTCCTTAATCAACTTAATGGTCTGAAGATGCTTAACATCAATCATCGCTATTTAGCTCCTTTTCCAACCAGCTTCAGAGCAATGCTTTTTATATCCTCATTCACCAACAAGATACATGGAATAAGAATTAGCGCTAAGGGTGTTGCCATCGTCACCCCATACCCCATCGCCAATGCCATCGGCGCCATCAAAGGATCAGAGCCACCAAATCCATAAGCCAAAGGCATTAGACCAGACACCGTGGTAATGGATGTAATTAAAATCGGTCTAAAGCGTGTCGAGGCGGCTTCAAGTACGGCTTGATGATAGGTTTTTGTAGGGTCGGCCTTTATTAGTGTGTCTGCGTAGCTCACCAAAATCAAAGAGTCATTCACCAGAACGCCTGTTAGCCCTATCACCCCAATCGAAGCAATAAAACTAACCGGCATACCGTGAGCCACAAAAGCCCAAATTACACCAATCAAACCAAAAGGGATTACGCTTAACACGATGATAGGCTTAACTATCGAGCCAAAGAGGAGCACCAATATCAACAGGATGCTCACCATCGCAACTACAAAAGCCGACGCTAAACTACCTACTGATTCTTGAGATTCATCCGCCTCGCCATCACTAATCACGTCCATCCCTGGCCATTGATCAACATTGATCTGACCTAAAATACTGTTAGTAGCTTCAACGGGGGTCATGATATCGATATCAACATCGGCAGTAATCAAAGTACTGCGTTTGTTTTGATAGTGAGAAAAAATAGCTAAAGAGTCCGAAGATTTAAATTCTGCAAACTCACCTAAGCGAATAAGTCGACCTTGGTTATTTGGAATCACCATTGACGAAATCACATCTAGATCACTCAGTGACTTTTTATCTAGCTGTACACGGAACTCAACATCATCGTCATCGTAACGAACACTGGTCGCCACCTCTCCATCGAAAGCTAAACGCAAACTCTGCGCGACAACACTGACATTCAAACCAAGCTCGGCCAATTTATCGTAATCCAGTTTAACTTCGATTTGCTCTTTGCCCTTTTTATTATCAGACTCAATACCGCTAACCGCTTCCATTTTTTCTAATTTTGCCAAAATATCGTCTACTAAGGCATTGCGCACCACATCATTCTCGCCTGTAACTCTAAGCGTAATTGGTTTTCCAACTGGCGGACCACCTGCGGAAATCTGAAAAGCAATAGTCGCATTGTCGATATGTTTGACACGCTCTTTAAGATCTTTGGTTATGTCACGCGCTCCACGTTCTCGTGAGCTATAAGGTGTTAGGTAAACAATAATAAAAGCGTTATTGGTATTTCTGAACAACACGTTCTTGCCTACTCGACCCGCTCTTACCACAAAAGAGCTGATCTCTCCCTCAGGCATATTCAAGAGCACCTGTTCAACTTCCTTAACGACCTCTTCGGTAGCATCCAAGGAGGAACCCGTGGGCAACTCAATCAACACATCTAACTCCTCAGACGAATCGGTTGGAAACAAAATAAAATCAATATGGTTTTTGGCGTAATACAGACTTCCAAACAGTATCGACACAAACAGAACAATCACCAAATAACGTAAACGTAGTGATAGGGCTACTAATCTGCTAAATGGCTCAACTAGAAGCTTTTTAAACCACTGACTTTCTTCTTTACCGGCGGTAATCGAAGAAGTCTTACCCGTAAAACCTGATATCAAATGCGAAGGCAAGGCAAAAATACTTTCTATAAAAGAAACGATTAGAGCGACACAGACCACTAAGGGAATCACAAAAACAAAATCACCCAAGACTCCATCAATGAAAAACATGGGAGAGAATGCAAGTATCGTCGTCAATATAGTAGTAAGCACTGGACGAAATACTTCTTCCGTCCCGTCAACAGCGGCTTGAATCGCATCTTTGCCCATCTCGCTATGCCGGGTGATATTTTCGGACACAACAATCGCATCATCCACCACAATACCGATTACGATAATCAATCCCGCCATCGCAATAGCACTTAGATCCATTGCAAATACAGGTAAAAAGAAAATCGCGCCAAGCAAGGCAATAGGAATACCCAAAGCAGTCCAAAATGCGACACGAAGGTTCAGCAAAATCACCAGCATCACCAGAACAAAGCCCAGACCTATCAAGCCGTTATTCATTACAACCTCGAGGCGATTGCGCACAATGATGGAGCGATCGCCAGAGGTAACAATATCAACTTTACCTTTATAGCGTTCATTCTCCTCGGCAGCCAAAGCCTTCACAGCATCGGCAGTAGCAATAATATCGGATGACGCTTTTTTGAGGACTTCAAAGGAAATAGCTCGACTGCCATTTACACGAGATCGTTCGACCTCATCTTCAAAACTATCTTCTACGGTCGCGAGATCTTTAACGTAGACCGCGGGGCCACCAAAAGACGATCTGACGATAACGTTTTCGACGGCTTGGGGGTCTTCAAACTCCGCTAGAGTGACCACGCTTTTTTCAGAGGTATAGGATTCAAAAGTACCTGCACTAGCTCGAATATTCCTAGCTTGTATCGCTGCTACCACATCCCTTGGAGCTACTTGATAGCGCTCTGCTTTTTCACCATCCACCTTTATTTTAAGTTCTCGGTCAAGCAAACCATGGGCTCTTACGCTAGACACTTGCGGTAAATCAAGAATTCGTTCGTTCATATCCTTGGCTATCGCTCTTAACTCCGCATAAGGCAAAGTTTCACTGGTAACACTGATTTCAATAACTGGGAATAGATCTGTACTGACCTCAATAATCAGTGGCGCCTCCGTGACTTCTTCTGGGAAATCGACGATTCGATCAATTGCGTTTCGCACATCTCTCTTGACCTTTTCAGAGTTACGAACACCTCGATCGATTTTTACGCTGACATTAGATTGATTTTCCACCGAGACCGAAGTCACCGAATCTAAGCCTTCGACTTCTTTCAGCTCGTCCTCTATTTTAGTCGTCACATTTAATTCGACATCTTTGGCTGATCCGCCGGGATAAAGCGTGACAATTTCTAGTTCTTCTAAATTAACATTAGGCAACACATCTCGATTAATAGTCGATAACGCACTCGCGCCAAAAATAATAATCGTTAAAGTGATAACGTAAGCTAGTGCATGGCGCTGTGCAAAAAAGCGAATAAAGGGCTTCATTACTCACCTCCTGTTGATACTAATAGTTGGTCACTCAACGACTGCATTTGCAAAAACAACTTATGGTAGTTAGCAGCATTTTGAGCGTAGACCAATCGTGCGTTCTGAATCTGATCTCGGCTAGATATAACATTGGTCAAATCACTCCGTCCCTGCTGGTAGGTTTTTAACTCTTCGCGAGTGGTTTCCTTAGCCGCGCTAATAGACTCTTTATTTAAGGCCAATATGTTGCGCATCGCTTGCAACTGAACGTAAAGTTCTCGAACGTTAGCCTCTAAACGCATGAGGGAATACTGCATATCAAGATCAATTTGATTGAGCTGTATTTGTAGTTTTTCACGCTCCCCCTCGGCACTTGATTTACCTAGGGTGTGCTTGAAGTTAAGACCGACCGAATAGTCCTTGCCGTCATCGCTATCTTTTTCACCAGGCGCCAAACCTTCTTGATCTTCAGACTTAAGGGCAGTTCGCAGATCTAAATTCAGCTCGGGGCGTTCCTGGTTTCTCAAACTACTTAAGCGACGCTGCAACTGCTGCTTTTGTCCATCCCAGGTCTTGAGCGTTCTTGACTCAGTTCTGAGTTTACCCAGCGTTGCATCCAAGTCTGGCAGTTCTGGTATTTGATAAAGTTTAAAACTAGGTTCCTGGTTTAGTATCTTAGGCATGTTACTTTGATGAGCGAGACTATGAGTCTTGGCAATGTATTGAGAGCGGCTTAGTAGATATTGCTGGTTAGCTAGGCGCTCGGAATCTTGAGATCTCAGAAAGTCTACTCTTTCAACAAGATTGGTATCGTAGCGCTTCTTGATCTCCCTACGTTGAATTTGAGCAAGCCTTAGACGCTCCTCATTAATATTTTCTTGCTCTGCCAGAAGCGTCCAGTCCAGGTATTCATCAGCCATAGTCGCTAGAAAACTTTCCTGGGCTTCTAAAGCCTGAAGATCGGTCAAACGCTCACTCTGTCTACTCAAATCATAGGCCAAACGGCTTTGACTACCCTTAAAATTCTTAAGCAAGGGCTGAGACACAGTGAGGTTCAACTCTTGCTTTTGACTTTCGCTTGGTTGGCTAAAGGGTGAGCCGGCACCTGCATAATGATTATCGTCAATGCTCGCTTCAGCTCCCACGGAAACAAATGCTCCCGTTTTCCAAACCTGCCTGCCTAGGCTCGCCCTTACCAAACTCTGGTCCACTTTTTCAGGCCCAAATGAAGGCAGCAGGGTTTCTTGGTGGGCTTGCTGAGCTGTTAAGTTAAGCTCCCAGTCTTGTCCTGAGTCCTGTATCTGCACATCTTTTTTGGCTAACTCTCTATTCAAGCTTTCTTTAATGTACGAGGGGTGTTGAGAACGCAAGTGCAGCAAATAGCTTGAAAGCGTCAACTGCTCAACTGGACCCTTATCAGAAGCCACCACGCTTAAAGGGCTAAGGCACAATAAAACGAGAACAATTGGCAAAGTTTTAGCATGAGATGTTTTCATGATAATCCTTAAGTATTATGAAATTATGGGGATACTAGCACTTAATTTGGAAAATGGTTATAGCCAAAGAGGCTCGTATTCGTGATTGATCGGTTTTTATTTTACGAGCGTTCAGCAATATTGGATCAGCCTTTCCCTAGGACAAAAAAAACGCCCCAAAAGGAGCGTTTTTCTTTAAATCGCTAATTCAGATTTAAAGCTGAACTTCTTTTCCAAAGATCTGTATAGAATCAAATTCTAGGTTTTTAACCTCATCACTTTCAAGGATCTGAGGCAGGCGAGAGAACATGTACTTAGGTAACTGTAATACCACCATGTTCGCTAACCACTTAGGGATATTGCCGCCAGGCTCAGCATGGCTGGTCAACTCTAACCGCAGAGTGCCATTGCTTAGACGGTTTATTTGCCACTTAGCAGAAGACTCATGAATACGCACAAGACCTTCTTCATCGGGGATAAAGGTAGGTGCGGCATCAGAAGTAATGATCACCTCGTCTTTCTCTTCATCATAAACGATAGTCGCTTTTACAACGACGTCTCGGTTCCTGATTGGCCAAGGTACTTGTGTAATCATATGGTTATAAGACACACCATTAGGATCAGTTTGCTGAAGAATCTCCGCAGACTTAAGCATATTGATCCAGCGATCGAACTGAGTACTATCGTTTAAGAACATCAAGGTCTGAGGTAAAGGAGCATCGACAGTGGTTACCACTTTAAACGCACGTAAAGACATACCCTCAAGGTATTTAGTATAAGTTTGAATACCGTCTTCGTCAGACTCCAAATTCCACTCTGAAGAGACTTTAAAGCGAGGATCGTCTAAGGTAACTACCTTCTTTTCCATCGCCTTAGCTTCTTCTTGTGCTGCAGCTTCTTCAGCCACTGCATAGGTGCTCAATGCAAACATACTCACGATTAACATTGAAATCTGACTTAATTTTTTCATGTGATAGACCTTATTTTTTATGTTTATTCGTATCTCTTTAACAAGCGCAACTATCATCCGATATGCTTCGATTCTGATTTCTTGCAAGAGCTCCTTTCCCCAATTTAGATAAACCAAACCAGGCTCTCGCTGCACTTTTTAAAGGCAGACCAGTATGCCCACTCACCTGTTCACTTGCCTACCTCATATATAGGATATTGTTTAGAACCACCCTGTGGGCGGCGCATAATCATAATCAGCAAATCTTCTTGCTTCAAGCTTAGCGACCGCCTTTGTTCTCATATAGAATAGGGAAATAAGCTTAGCTTAAGATGAACAATGATCAGCAACCTCGAACCAAACCTGCTCAACGGCCCAAGATGACAGATATTCTTTTTACTGGCGGAGGAACCGCCGGACATGTAACGCCCAACATTGCCTTATTTAATGAGCTGCAAAAAAGAGGCTACGAACTGGCCTATATCGGACAAAAAAACAGTATTGAGCAAAGCTTAATTAGCGGGCTTAACGTGCCCTACTATTGTATTAGTGCCGGCAAGCTCCGACGCTATATTGATTTTGAGAATTTCACCGACTTATTCAAAATAGCCCTAGGCTTGATACAGGCTTTTTTCCATTTACTAAAACTCAAACCCAAAGTGGTGTTCAGTAAAGGGGGCTTCGTATCAAGCCCTGTCGTATGGGCGGCTTGGCTTTGCCGAATCCCGGTCGTTATCCATGAGTCTGATATCAGTCCTGGACTGGCCAACAAGTTATCACTGCCCTTTGCTAAAAAAGTTTGCTACAGCTTTCCAGAGACAGAAAAATACCTACCCGAACAAAAGCGAATAATGACAGGATTGGCTATTCGAGACGAACTAAAACAGGGAGACCCTGAACAAGGTGCCGCGCTTTGTAGTTTTAAGAAAGCAAAAAAAACCATTTTATTTATTGGTGGTAGCCAAGGCTCTGCGGCTATAAACCAAGCACTAAGAAGTGTATTACCCGAACTACTCAAACACTTTAATCTCATTCATCTATGCGGTAAGGGAGGTGTCGACAAAGAACTAAGCTCAACACCAGACTACGCACAATTTGAATATATAAACGAAGAACTTGCCGATTTATTTGCTCTTGCTGACCTTGTCGTCTCCCGCGCTGGGGCGACCAGTATTTTTGAATTGCTAAGTCTTAAAAAACCTAATCTTTTAATCCCTCTCCCCTTAGGGTCCAGCCGAGGAGACCAGATTCTCAACGCCAATTCTTTTAATAAGCTAGGCTTCTCTGAGGTTATTGAAGAAAAAGAGATCAAAGAAAACCCAAGATCACTAATCGATGCTATTAATCAAACCTTGAAACTAAGTAATTCGCAAATTGCTAATATGGAGCAGTATCCTGTCGCTGACGCAAAAATTAAAACAATTTCCGTTATTGAAAGCCTAATTTGAGTTAGAATACTGCCAATCAAGCGCCGCACTTTACTTTATCTTTTAGCCTAGCCACCTGAGGAATGCACCGTGACAGCTCAATCTGATAACACTCTACTGTTTGAAGTACTACAATCTTTTTTTGTTGAGCGTGATGCAAATAAGTTATGTGAGATCGTTTTGAACAAAGCGATGGAAATGACTCAGGCTGATGGCGGGACGCTGTATTTAACAAACTTGGACGACCCTCAAGTACTCGATTTTTCTATCGTGATTAACTATTCCCTTAATATCTACATGGGTGGTGTAAGCGGCAAGCCGATCTCCTTTCCTTCAATCCATCTGGTAGACAAGGAAACTGGTGAGAAAAACCATTCCAACATTGCTAGCCATGTAGCGGTAACTCATGAGCCTATGAACCTCGACGATGCTTACCGTAATGAAGATTTTGATTTTGCTGGTATGAAAGCCTTTGATCAGGCAAACGAATACCGATCCAAATCATTCTTAGTCGTACCCCTACTAAACCACGACTCTGAAGTAGTGGGAGTCATCCAGCTAATTAACGCAACCAATAAAGAAACCGGCGAAGTCATTGGCTTCGATAAAGAGTATGAGTCGATGCTCAATATATTGGCTAATTTTTCGGCCCTTGCTTTGGAAAATGTACTTCTGGCTAACGAAAAGAATGATGTACTCATTAATCTTTTGGCTGAGAGGGACGTCGACAAACTACTTGAAAATGTTCTACGTGAAGCTATGAAGGTATCTCGCGCTGACGGCGGAACCCTTTATATGATCGAAGGTGATGGCAAAAACAGAAAGCTTAGTTTTGAGTGCTTAATTAATAAAAGCCTAAATACCTATATCACGCGAAAATCTGAGCAAAATCAGTTTGCTGCATTGGACTTATACAAGAGCAATGGAGAGGAAAATAATTCTCTAATAGCTTGCCATGTCGCTAACAGTAAAACACTACTAAATATAAAAGACATCTATAACAACAAAGAATTTGACTCTTCAGGTGCTAAATCTTTCGACAAAATCACGAGCTATCGTACTCAATCTTTATTAGTGGTTCCACTTTTAAACCACGACTCAGATGTCATAGGAGTTATCCAGCTTATTAACTCCACCAATCCGGCTAACGGACTCACCATTCCCTTTTCTAAGGAGGTAGAGCCTGTTATTACAGCTCTGACCCAATATGCGGCAATTGTAGTGAATCTACAAATATTGCTTGAAGACCATAAATTGCTACTCGATTCATTTGTTCAGTGCATTGCGGGCGCAATTGATGCCAAATCACCGCACACCTCAGCTCACTGCCAGCAAATTCCCGTCATTATGGACATGATGGTTGATGCAATCTGCTGCGACCAGGAGTTTTTCCCTGAATATAATGTTGACGATGAACAGCGTTACGAAATACAAGTCGCATCTTGGCTTCATGACTGCGGTAAGTTAACTACGCCCGACTCTGTGCTCGAGAAATCCACCAAACTACACAAAATGCATGATGGGATCCATGAAGTAAATAATCGCTTTATGATACTTAGACAACAAATCGAACTGGAATACGCAAAAAAGATAATTGCACCCGGAGCGGATCAGGCATCTTTACAAAACGAGCTTAGTGAGCGCCTTAAGACATTGGAAGATGACCGAGCTTTTATTGAAAGCTGCAACAAGGGCGGCGAATTTATGAGTGAAGAATATCAAGAAAGAGTTGGTACGATCGCTCAAACCGAATGGGTCGATCATCAAGGCAACAAACAAGTGATGTTAAATGAGGATGAAATTTACAATCTCTGCATCGCTCGAGGCACCATCACTAAAGAAGAACGAGATATCATCAACAATCACATGCAAGTAACGATAGATATGCTTGAATCTCTTCATTTTCCCAAGGACCTAAAAAGGGTTCCAGAAATCGCCGGCGGACACCACGAAAAAATGAACGGCCAAGGTTTCCCAAAGGGCCTGAAACGAGATGAAATGTCCATCCCAGCTCGCATGATGGCTATTGCAGATATCTTTGAAGCTCTGACATCTAAAGACCGACCTTATAAAGACCCAATGAAGCTTAGCCAAACCTTATCCATTATGAGCAATATGGTAAAAGACGAACATATCGACAGCGAGCTATTTGCGATGTTCCTTAAGCAAGGGGTTTGGAAGCGCTACGCACAGTCCTGCCTTAACCCAGAACAGTTAGATATCACGGACATTTCCGCTTATCTCTAAGGAAAATTTATGGCATTCTAAGGGCCATGAATACAATAATAAAAAAATACCTAAACCTTTCTAGAACTGCTCTTTTTGGCTGCATTATTACCTTTGCGGTTTTCTCCTGGGAGCTTACCGACGGCATCAACCCCTTAGAAGGCAGTAACCTAAACCGCCTCGAATATTTGTTCTATGACCTTCGCTATCGGCTGACTTTAGACGAAAGTGATCTCATACACGAAAACAACATTGTCATTCTCGATATTGACGAAAAATCACTTCAGGCAGAGGGTCGCTGGCCTTGGAGCCGAGTAAAAATCGCGGCACTGGTAGAAAGGCTGGCAGAACAAGGTGCCTTGGTCGTCGCATTCGATATTGTCTTTTCTGAAGCGGAGCGTAATCCCGCTACTGAAATTCTAACCAATTATCCTATTTACAATATTCAGGATCAGCTCAAAAAGATCGAGACCATTGCCGATGCGGATAAGGTCTTTGCTCGTTCATTTGATAAAACCGACGTTATTCTCGGCTACTTCTTTGATTTTGAAGGTAGCGATGTAGGTGCTGAGCCTCCAAATGTTATGGAAATTGGCAAAGAGATGATGGAAACCTTTGTGATTCAGCCCATGCCCGGCATTATTTCTAACCTAGATGTACTGCAAGGTGCCGCTCGCGGCGCAGGATCCGTCACCACCATTCAAGACGCCGATGGGGTCATTCGGCGCTCACCTCTAGTGCTAGCACATGAGGGTAAACTCTTCCCATCCCTTAGCCTAGCAGCAGGAATGGCATACCTGTTCTCTGAAGAAATTGAGTTATACACCGATGACTTGGGAGGCTTAACCTCGATCACATCCATCGGAATCAGCGAATTTTTAGCCACCACTGACGCGCATGGCAAAGTATTAGTGCCCTATATTGGCGGCATGGGCAGCTTTCCTTATGTATCGGCGACCGATGTGTTAAATGGAACCGTAGAAGAAGGAATACTGCAAGATTCAATCGTATTGATGGGTACCTCGGCGCTAGGCCTTAAAGACCTGCGAACAACACCTTTAGAAACCAGTTACCCGGGAGTTGAAGTACACGCCAATATTTTAAAAGGCTTACTTGAGGGAGGTATTCCCTTCCAGCCTGATTGGGAAGCAGGCCTCATACGTACCTTAATTATCCTGATGGGTTTAAGCTTGGCATTTCTATTACCAAGAATGGGCTCTCTTGCCATGATCCTGACTGGCGTAGGCAGCCTAGCGGGCTACTTGGCCTTCAACTACTACCTATGGTCAACCAATGGTTTTGATCTATCCCAAGCACCTATTATTGTATTAGTGTTAGGCATAACCGTTTTAAATATCGCAGTGGGCTTCTTCCAAGAATCTTCTCGACGACAAGAGCTAAGGGACATGTTTGGGCAATACGTACCTCCCGCCCATATTGATAAAATGGTCGATTCAGAAGACCATGATGCCTTTGCCAGTGATTCGCGTGAAATGACTGTCCTGTTCTCGGATATCAGAAGCTTTACCAGTATCTCCGAAGGATTGAACGCCGAAGAGCTTAAGCTAATGCTCAATGAATATTTCACGCCTATCACCCAGATCATCTTTGAAACAGAAGGAACCATCGATAAATATGTAGGTGATATGGTAATGGCCTTTTGGGGAGCGCCTCTCGAGGACCCTGATCATCGGCTACATGCTCTTGAAGCGTCTATCGCTATGCTCAAAAAAACCGAAGAACTTAAAGCCGAATTTGCAGAAAAAGGCCTACCAGAAATTAACATTGGCGTTGGATTAAATACTGGCCTTATGAATGTGGGAGACATGGGATCTCAATATCGCAGGGCTTATACCGTCCTGGGTGACGCCGTAAACCTTTCATCCCGCCTAGAAAGCCTAACTAAATTTTATGGTGTCGATCTATTAGTGGGTGAAGGCACTATGTCAGGGGTCGACAGTTACAGCTTTAGAGAAATCGACAGAATCCAAGTAAAAGGTAAAGAAGAAGCAGTTAACGTGTTTGAGCCCCTAGGGCCAAAGTCCGAGGTAAGTCCAGAACAAGAAAAGGCTCTAGAAAGCTATCATTCTGCGCTAGAGCTATACCGTAACCAAAGCTGGGACGATGCACAAAAAGTCCTTGAGCACCTCAAATCTCAAGAACCCTCTAAAAAGATTTACCAAATTTACTTAGAGCGAATTCAAGAAAACAGACTAGCTCAGCTACCCAATGACTGGGATGGAACCTTTAAACATACTTCTAAATAAGACTTTAGAATTAAGAACCGCATTGAGCGCCTAGAAATAGGCTGGAACACTCATACCCCACTCTAGCCTTGCCAAATGAATGACCTTAGAGCTCCGACTATCGAGCTGCCGCAAGCGCCGTTTATCACATTCGCTTAAGCAAACCCATTTAATAGACAAAAAAAAAGCCAGCTTAAGCTGGCTCTTTTAAATGCGTGTCTCGCCTATAAAAACTCAACTATAAAAAGGACGATAAATCCATCGGTTTGTTCTCGACCAATCCCCCTCCCTCGAAAAAGTGCAAGCCATGAACACCGACCGGGATTCCACCAGTTATCTCATTCGGCAAGTCAGCTTCGAATGCACCAGAGAAAGTATGTACACCAGGTGATGCGTTGCTGTTATCTCCTACAACACCGTATACGGTCGTGCCGGAGCTAGAGGAATGGGTTCCATCAGTAAGCACCGCAGCAAATTCAGTGTTTATCACGTTGTTGTTCAACATACTTCCACTGAAACTTACAGTAAGTGGAATAGTAGCACCGCCTCCACCGACCTCTTCAAGCACAAATGTAAAATCACCAGCGATTTGATTACTGCCGAAATTTAGATCGGTAATGCCTGTAGACGAACTTGTGTTGGCGGTGAAGAAGTCTGGCTGCTTAGAGAACACTGTAAGACTCTGTAAGTCTAAAGAGACTGACATTGCTAACTGCTGATACATCAGTATCTTAGCTACATCCATCGCCTGGACTGAGGCAAAAAACTGATCATTTGTAGTAAACGGGGTTTGTGATCCATTTTGACCAAAATCTATTCCTGTATTCCACTGTTGCCATTCAACATTAGTACTTGAAGGACTAACAGCTTGAGAGGCTTGATCTTGAAGACCTTCTGCGCCTGTGATCTTATAGATATCGTTATTTTTAATCTCATTGACGATCGGGTCACCATTTGCGTCTTTAATCATTCGACCTTCACGAATACCACCCGTTTCCTTACCACCGGCAAAGTAGTAGGTATTTGATGCTTTTAAGGCTGCTAATTGCTCAGGCGGCAAACGGGTATCAAAAGCTGAATTGTTAGCGAGTGCCTCTTCAAAAATTCTACGCACTCTATCACCCTTCTCACCGGTATTTTCGTCACCTAAGCGAGCCAACAATGCCTCGGCCTTCTTTTTACCTTCTGATAGCTTTTTAGCTAGCTTCTCTTTTTGCTCTTGAGACAATTCTTGTTTCTCTCCACCCTTCACCTGAAATACAGTAGGCATTTGGTCAAGGCCCAGTGGAGACTGACCGGCTCCCACTTCAGCAAACAGGTAGTCGCTATCGGC
The DNA here is from genome assembly GCA_965223975.1 of Pseudomonadales bacterium. GTDB lineage: Bacteria > Pseudomonadota > Gammaproteobacteria > Pseudomonadales > JBECKS01 > JBECKS01. The sequence goes on along the minus strand of OZ245031.1, from coordinate 2,482,769 downwards.
TCCCAAATCTAAATCACCAATTTCGTTAGTTAAGGTAATACCACCTCCGTGGACAGCGGCAAACACTTTTCCATCAAGAGAAATCACAAGTTCGTAATCAGTACCACGAATACCAATACTCGCCGCCGGTGTAGTCACTCTGTAAGCCGATTTATTAGCCTTACCAATTGCGCCCGAAATGGTTCTAAAGCCACCTGAAACCAAATTTAAAAATGCTCGATTATTAGTGTCCTTTGCACCCCCGAAATGATACTCGCCAATATTCAGTTCGGATTTAGGCCTTAATGTCATTAACGCTCGGTCTTTAAAGCGCAATTGAGCACGACTGCCCTCACCGGTTTTAAGCACTTCATTGGCATAGAACTTTGAGCGGCGAGATAGGGTTCTAGTTTCACCAGAGCTATCCGTAGCAGTCAACGAACCCCTAGCGGCAATAACAAAACCGGCCACATCCTGCCTAGCTGGCTTGACGATTTTAGGGTTAGCATCTTTGCTCGCGAGCTGAGTTGCAGGCACCGACTCAGCGGGAGAAGCTTTGCTAGCTGCCTCAGTATTAGGGTCGTAAAACTTGGCACCACTGGCCTCATTTGCATAAACCGATGTTGCCCCAAGAGAAATTACTATCACTAATGCTAGTTTCAATAATTTCATACTAAACCTCTTATCTCTTTGTTTTTATTGGTTATTTATAACAAACACCCCGAAATGGGGCTTATTCTTATATTTCGTTCTATTGTTTTAACAAATTTTCGGCTTTAAAGCTGATAACCAGCTCCCACTTCTAGCTTATTCCTAGAGTACTCATAAACCGGTATGTCGCTAGTGTTCTTCTGAGTACTTAGGCTAGCTCTAAATTGAAGCGACTTATTCCAGTTGTACCTCGAACCCAATATGAGCATGGTTTGAGCACCGTCTCGCTTAGCCAGTTCACTATTTTCATCAAGAAAAACGTGATCCTCTTCTTTATAGCTAGAGGTCATGTGAGACAAGGTACCGTAAAAGTTGGTTTTTTCATCATACAAGTAATTGAGCGTGTAATTTAATCCAACATAGGTTCTAGAAATATGATCAGAAGGCCCACCATCAACTAAATCACCGTCTTGATTCACTAACTGACCCCGCTCGCCTTGGGCAGCGTCACTACCTAAAACCAGTCCGGCACCATGAACAAAGCGATCTCTCTGTTTAGTGATACCCACATTAAAGCTAGTGGGGTTAACATCTAAGCTAGATGCCTCGTCTTGGGTATAGCGTAACGCACCCGTAGAAAATCCAAGGCTTAGGCTATCCGCGAATTTAAATGACACGGGCTGTGCCCATGAAGCGCTGAAACTCGTGTAATCATAGAGATCAGCACCTCCTAAAGTTGCGCCAGTGTAGCGTAAGGAAAATTTGGCGAGGCCTTTGCTAAACCTCCAGCGATTGCCGATTTCAAAAAAGACATTACCCGCGTCGAAGCGACTTTGCTCACTTTCGTTTTTTCGCCTTTCAGCAAAAACTTTAAGGTCCAAAGCGGTTTTATCGTTAAAAGGCTTAACATAGGCACCTGCCGCTTGATAGCTGAGATATCCAGTAGACTGCTCTTTCTCAACCGGAACCTGAAATGGAAATGTTCCCACGTTGGTTAAGCCCACCGCTCTATTAACAAAATCTTCTCCACTCGAAGCATTCGCATTGGAGTCAGTACCAAACGCCAACCCAACAAAGCCTTTTAATGACTCTGCCTTGGCAGGGTCGTCGAAACCACTGCCTGAAGCGATAGCGTTCAAATAAGCTAGTATGCGAGCTTCTACTCGAGGAGGAAGCTCTTGATCGGACACCAAGACTTCTTCGAACATCCCCTTAGCTTTCTCTCTTTCACCCACCTGATAATTCGCACGAGCAAGCTCTAACTTGTAGCGGATATTTTCAGGCTCGTCTTCAAGTAAACGCTCAAAAGTAAAAATAGCTTCTTGATTGTGTCCAAGCTCAACAGCCGAAGTGCCGTACAATAGGTCGAACTCTGGGTCGCCTTCATAGTCGAAAAGCATCTGTTGCCCTTGAGAATAGGCCTCTTCATATTCACCCTTGTCTACTAAAGCACGCATAGACTCAACGGTTAATGGCTTGGCATCGGCCTCTGCCTGAGCGGCAGCTTCCGCTTCTTCTAAAATTTTATCTGTCTCTGAAGCGGCATCTTCTTCTAGCCCTTCGAGTTCTTCACCCGCCTCTGCCAGTTCAGCTTCTACTTCAGCATCAACATCGGCATCTACGTCCGCCTGCACATCGCCAGCGGCATCTGACACTGCCTCAGTCGCCGTTTCAACTTGTTCGCCAAGCGCTTCAACTTGATCTTGAGCAGCTTCCTCAGAGAATGCGTTAGAGCTAAGCACTAAACCCAAGAAAACTGTACTAAGGCACGAGGAGAAAGAAAGGCATTTATTCATGTCGAATCCCATTATTCTAGTTTTTATCTATGCAAGCACATGCCTACAACACACTTAATTAGTGGCTAGGTCACAAGCCGTATAAATGCTCGGAAATTAAACCATGAACACAGCCCCAGGTAAATGTTTAGGGCCTTATTTTGTATGGTTTTATAAGGATTTAGCTTTAAATTGAAACACTGCGGGCTATACCCCACAAATAACGCCACGAGCTGGGTTTAAAGGCGCTTTTATTCTTGATGCGGAGTCCAAACTCGATATAGTATTGCCACCCCAATTTACTGGTCGACTATTTTAAGGGCTAGCCGGTTCTGCGCTAAATATCTCGTTAAGTTAACATTTTTTGAGTAATTTCTTAGAAGCCTCTCGGCATCAACAATCGGCAGCGACAAAATGGAGCAATATGAGTAACAACAGCGACAAAAACACCAATATCGTGACCAAGTTGGTACCCTATAGCTATCTGAACGCGGGCTTTCAGGCCCACATTGCAGAAAACAGCCACCCCGAAAGCTTTAAATCCGGGGACATAATTTGCCAGCAGGGTGATATCGCGGACTGTGTTCTATTTCTACTGAAGGGTAAAGTTAAAACCACACTAGCAAACGGTAAATCAAGTGAGAGAGGCCCTTCTTCTCTGCCCATCACACAAGGCTACCAGCAACACAACTACCAAATAGATGCACTAGAAAACTGCCTGGTATTAAACGTTCATCTATCTCCCAAAGAACAAGATCAGTTGATCTGTTGGGATTTTGCTGCCAGCTGTCAAGAACAGCCTGAGTGGTTCTCGAAAGTAAAGGATTGTGAAATGTTCGATCACATTCCTGGTCATAATCTCCTGAGATTGGCAAATGCTTTCGAGGAAAAAAACATGTCTGAGGGCGACTTAGTCATCCAAGAAGACCATTACGAGAACGAGTTCTACGTCTTACTCGAAGGCGAAGTCAACGTTTTTCAGGGTGAAGTCACCGATTCCAGCCCGCCTATTGCCACAATACCCGCTCCTAGCACATTTGGCGAAAGCGGCCTGATGGAAGACCTACCCAGAACAGCTAGCATCAAAATGGCCAGTGACGGCAAATTAAGAGTCTTTAATGCCAGCAAGATGATGGATTTCTTTGAGGGTAGTGTCAGCGAGTCCAACTACGCATCAAGAAAAGACCTTAAAAGCTTAGTCGCCGAGCAAGGCTATAAATTACTGGATATTCGCCCGCAAAAAGAAATAAAACTCAATCCAGTTAAAGGCGCTCAAATTGCCAGTATTGATTCAGCCCAAGACTTAATAAATAGCATAGAGCCCGAAGGTAAATACCTACTTTACTCACCCTACGAAATGCTTAATGAGCTAATCTTCGATTACCTGAGCAGCAGAAGCTCACAGCTAAAAATCTTACAATAAAATCAGCAAAAAACTATTACTCGATTGTTTCTAAACGGAGTAGATCGAATGCAGGCACCTCATAAGGATGCGCCTCAATCAAAGCTTCAACAACTGCTTGCTTTAGTGAATCTTTCACCAACATCTCCACCCGATACTCCGAAACCTTTTCTATCCGGCCTTTGCTTCCAATAAAGGGCTGGCTATTTTCTAAGGGTCGAAATTGACCCTGGCCCAGAGTTTGCCAACAACAAGAGTCGTACTCCCCCTGGCGCCCTGCTCCAGCAGAAAACAAAGCCCGTTTTACAGAGTCTAAGTGAGCTTCAGGAATATAAACGCAGAGCTTTAGCACTGCTCAACCCAGAGTCGAGCATTCTCAAACATACGAATCCAAGGAGAATTTTCACCCCAACTATCGGGATGCCAAGAATGCTGTAGAGAACGAAAAACGCGCTCAGGATGCGGCATCAATATCGTAAAGCGGCCATCGTCATTACAAAATGCTGTAGCTCCTTGCGGAGAACCATTGGGATTCGCCGGGTAGTGTTCTGTCACCTCATTAGCATAATTAACAAACTGCCCTGCTAACAAGTTATTGGTCTGTAAATAACTAAGAGATTCATCGCTACACTCGACACGGCCTTCTCCATGAGCGCAGGCGACTGGTATTTGACTACCCTCCATACCTTTAAAAAACACCGAAGGTGATTCATTCAAACTGATCATCGCTACACGCGCTTCAAACTGTTCTGATTCGTTGCGCACGAAACGTGGCCACTGTTCAGCACCCGGTATTAATTCTTTTAATGCCGACATCATTTGGCAGCCATTGCATACACCCAAACCAAAAGTATCTTTTCTTTCAAAAAAGGCTTTGAACTGTGAGCGTAAATCCTCATTAAATAAAATTGTCTTAGCCCAGCCTTCTCCTGCGCCTAAGACATCACCGTAGGAGAAGCCCCCACATGCAACCAGTCCTCTAAAACCCTTTAGATGTTGACGGCCTGCTAACAAATCACTCATGTGCACATCAATAGCAGCAAAACCCGCTCGATCAAAAGCAGCTGCCATTTCCACATGACCGTTGACACCTTGCTCTCGTAAAATAGCCACCTTAGGCCTTTGATCCTTAGAAAGGTCCTTTAGATCACTCACTAAACTTTGCTCAAAATCAAACGCCACATTGGCGAACAAGCCTGTATTGTCAGCATCAAGAATCTGCTGTTTCTCTTGGTCGGCACACGCTGGGTTATCTCGCAAAGATTGAACTTGATAACTACTTTCCCACCAGGTTTCTAACAAACTCAACACACTCTGAGAAAATACCGTTTGCCCTTCGAGCTCTATATTTAAATCCAAATCGGGCTGCAACTCACCCACAACAGAAATACAGTCACCAAGACCCGCGCCGCTAAACTGACTCAAGACGTGCTCAAGCTCAGATCTAGGCACTTGTATTAATGCACCCAACTCTTCATTAAACAGTGCTGTCAGTACCTCGCTTTGATCAGATGCAAGTGAATCTAATTTAAGCTTCGCTCCACAACGACCAGTGAAACACATCTCTGCAAGCGCACTTAGCAATCCGCCGTCAGAACGATCATGATAGGCCATTAATAGCTCGTCTGAGATAAGTCCCTGAACCACTGCAAACATAGCTTTTAAATCTTCTGGGTCATCAAGGTCTGGCACTTGATTACCCAGCTGACTATAAACTTGAGCCAGTGCAGAGCCTCCTAGACGATTTTGACCGCGAGAAAGATCGATCAGAACCAAGTCACTCTCTTGCTCAGTTCGAAGCTGAGGTGTAGCCGTTTTACGAACATCAGTCACTGGTGAAAAAGCGGAGACTATTAAAGACATCGGAGACAAAGCAGTCTTTTCTTGTTCGCCGTCATGCCAAACGGTTTTCATAGACATGGAATCTTTACCCACCGGAATACAAATATCCAATTCAGGGCATAACTCCATACCCACAGCTTTGACCGCGTCGAACAGCGCTTGGTCTTCGCTGCATTGCCCCTCGACCTGATAGCCAGCAGCAGCCATCCAGTTTGCCGAAAGCTTAACATCGGAAAGCTTAGCGATTGGCGCTGCGCATATATTGGTAATTGCCTCACCCACTGCCATACGGGCAGAAGCCGCGGCATTCACCAAAGCCAACGGAGTTCTTTCTCCCATCGCCATCGCTTCGCCATAATAATGATCGTAATCGCTACAACTAACCGCAACATCAGCAACCGGCATTTGCCATGGGCCGACCAACTGATCCCTTGCGACTTGGCCCGTCACCGTACGGTCACCAATACTGATCAAAAAGTTTTTGCTCGCAACCGTTGGTAAAGAAAGCACACGCTTAACCGCTTCAGCCAAATCCACATTGCCAAGATCAAGGGCTTGTCGCTCGCTATCTTGCGGAGTAAATTCGCGAGTCATCTTTGGTGGCTTGCCAAACAAAACACTCATAGGAAGATCAACAGGCGCATTCTCAAATACCTTATCCGCTAGACGAAGGTGCTGCTCATCAAGGGTTTCACCAACAACGGCAAAAGGACAACGCTCGCGCTTGCAGATCTCTTCAAAGACACCGATTTGATCTTGAGCGATGGCAAGCACATAACGCTCTTGCGCTTCGTTACACCAAATCTCTAAGGGAGACATGCCCGGTTCATCATTAGGTATTTTTCTTAAATCAAAATTAGCACCCTTACCAATATCTTTCGCTAGTTCAGGGAAAGCGTTAGACAAACCACCCGCTCCCACATCATGAATAAAAATAATGGGGTTTTCTGAACTGCGCTGCCAACAGCGATCAATCACTTCTTGACAGCGTCTTTGTATTTCAGGGTTACCCCGTTGTACCGAAGCAAAATCTAAATCTTCAGAACTAGCACCCGAGCTCATAGAAGAAGCAGCACCACCACCCAAGCCAATGAGCATAGCTGGTCCGCCGATCACTACCAGCTTTGCTTGACCAGAAAAAACCTGCTGTTCGACATGCTCTTCACGAACATTTCCCAATCCACCCGCGATCATAATAGGCTTGTGATAGGCCCGGCTTAAACCTTCAGGGTCACCAACTACGCATTGTTCGAAGCTACGAAAATAGCCTGAGATATTTGGGCGCCCAAATTCATTATTAAACGCAGCAGCTCCAATTGGACCTTCGATCATAATATCAAGCGCGGACACAATACGGTCCGGTTTGCCAAAGTGATCTTCCCAAGGCTGAGGGAAGTTTGGCAGACGCAAATTGGAAACACTAAAGCCACAGAGGCCTACTTTAGGTTTAGAGCCTCGTCCAACGGCACCCTCATCTCTAATTTCCCCACCAGAACCAGTTGCAGCACCCGGAAACGGAGAAATCGCAGTTGGATGATTATGGGTTTCGACCTTCATCAGGATATGAATATCTTCGTCATGTTTAGAATAATGACCAGTGTCCGTGTCTGGGAAAAAGCGAGAAGCTTTAGCACCACGTATCACAGAAGCGTTATCGGAATAAGCACTGAGAACATCATCGCTGGACTTCTCATAAGTATTCTTAATCATGCCGAACAAGCTCTTCTCTTGAGCTTGTCCATCAATCAGCCAGTCAGCGTTAAAGATTTTGTGACGACAATGTTCTGAATTTGCCTGGGCAAACATCATCAATTCGACGTCGCTTGGATTTCTACCCAATTCAACAAAGCTATCGACAAGATAGTCTATTTCATCCTCTGCAAGAGCAAGGCCTAAATTTTGGTTAGCCTGCTCTAAGGATTCTTTGCCACCACCTAGCACATCCACCAGTTGCAATCGAGCGGGTGTATTTTCTTGAAAGATCTGATCAAGCCCATCAAATAGAAGGCTTTCGGTCATTCGATCATAGATGCAGCTCAAGACTTCACTTTGCTCACTCTCACTGAGCTCACCTTTGGTTTGAAAGCTAAATAGACGCCCTCTTTCGACTCGTTTCACCTTTTCTAAGCCACAGTTTAAAACGATATCTGTGGCTTTACTTGACCAGGGTGAAATAGTCCCTAGACGAGGCAGCACATAAACCACAAGCTCACTTGCATTTGTACTAGCGCTATTATCAACTGGGCCGTAGCTCAATAGCCTTTCGAGCGTACCCTTTTCTTGGTCATCAAGCTGATCACTGGTGTCCACTAGGTGAACAAACTTAGCTTCAAACGAAATGATTTTATCGCTGTGTTGGCGGAGTTGTGAGAATAATTTTTCGTGCTGAAAAACAGAGAGACAAGAACGACCTAGAAATTCGATCATGATAGCGTGCGCACCCAAAAAAGCGTTGGAAGGACCCAAATAAATGAGCGCGTATGATACTGCATTTGGTATAAAAAATAAGCTCCCCATGCACTTAATTTTGATTCGGAGACAGCTCCAAAAGCGGTTCAAAATAGTGGAGCAAAGGAACGCATAGACAAAACATCAAAATCAGAGACTTAGCGAGCAATGCTTGAGCTAATCCTAGAAGCCAAGCACAAGAATTCTGGACAATTAAGCAGCCCCTACCTAAAATTAACATTCAAATGGGGCACATAACCACTTAAGCATATTTTTTAGAATAATAACTCTAAACCTTTGTCCCTGTTGATCGAGGAGTAGTTTTGAAACCTAGCCGACATCATATCCTCGCTATTTGTGTCGCTGTTATTGCGATATTAATTGCCCGCCCCCAACCGGAACTCAGCGCTTTAGACAAAGCAAAAGAGTCGGGGCGAATCACTATTGCAACAATTAACGGCCCCAGTACTTACTTCGAGGACCGCTTTGGGCACTCAGGTTTCGAATATGAACTTGCCCAAAGATTTGCCCACTCCTTGGGCCTAAGCTTAGAAGTAAAAGCCGCAAAAGACATTCGCTCAGTATATCAAGCGATCCGCGAGCAAAAGGTTGATTTTGCTGCCGCTGGTTTAAGACCTCGCGCCTCTGCATCAAACGACTTCCTGTACAGTTCCAGCTATCACGAAGTATCGCAAAAACTGATCTACAAACGCGACCGCGGGAAACCCAACTCCTTCGCAGATATCCACGACGAAGAAATCATGGTACTTGCCAGTTTGCCTGGGCAACGTTTTCTAAAATCTATTTCAGGCCTACCTCAATTTATTTGGCTAGAACGAAACGATTTAGACTCGCTCGACATGCTAAAACTGGTGGATGAAGAGGTGGGTAAGTACACCATCTTAGACTCTACCGATTGGGCGACTTTCAAACATGTTTTTCCGAACCTAAAGGCTGCGTTCAACATCGGCGACAGCGGCAAGGTTAGCTGGTTATTTTCCAGACACTCCGATGACAGTTTGTATCTACTGGCAGAAGAGTTTATTGAGCAATCAAAAAAAGACGGAACCATTGATCTATTGCTATCAAAACATTTCGATCATTTAAACGATCTCAATTACGCGGGTGCTAAAATTTTTCTTTACCATGTTAAGCACCGGCTTCCTCGTTACGAGAGTGCTTTTAAAATGGAAGCTGATAAATACGATATCGACTGGCGCTTGCTAGCCGCCATGAGCTATCAGGAATCCCAATGGAATCCCAAAGCCATCTCTCCAACCGGAGTGAGAGGCTTAATGATGCTTACAAAAATCACCGCTGAAGAGCTAGGAGTTGAAGACCGATTAGACCCATTTGAAAGCATTCGTGGTGGTGCTGAATATTTTCGAAAACTGCTCGATCGATTTCCTGAAGGTATTGCCGACGACGACAGAAATTGGCAGGCACTCGCCGCCTATAATGCCGGGTGGGGACACTTATTAGACGCCCGTACCTTTGCCCGGAGAGCTGGAGAAGACCCTAATGATTGGTATGTGGTAAAACAATACCTTCCTAAACTACAACACAAACGCTGGTACTCTAAGAGCAAATATGGATACGCCCCAGGCGGTAGACAGTCGCTAGAGTACGTCAAAAATATCCAGTTGTATTACGCAGCCTTAGTGTTTACCACTAGAGAACAAGGCATGACTAAAGTAACTAGCGAAGACAACCCACCCAACTTAAAGTCAGGCCAACATAGCCTGTAGCCCTAGCACACTATAAACGCTTTTGCTGTCTACGCTCTCGAAAAAAACCACTCATGAGTTCGGAGCACTCCTTTTCCATAAGGCCGTAGCTCAATTCAGGCTTATGATTAAGAAAACCTTCTTGATAGATATTGAGCTGACTTTTTAAAACGCCCGCTTTAGGTTCGGCTGCTCCGAACGTAATACGTCGTAATCGAGCATGAACCATTGCTCCGGCACACATCATGCACGGCTCAATAGTGACAAATAAATCACACTCAATCAGCCGATAATTTTCCAGCACTTCACCAGCCCTGCGCATAACTAAGACCTCAGCATGTGCGCTAGGGTCATTCAAGCTAATGGTTTGATTATAGGCGCTAGCGACAAGCTCATGATCCTTGATTAAAACTGCGCCAACAGGCACTTCGCCTTGCTCAGCGGCCAAGCGCGCTTGCTCTAGTGCTAAGCCCATCCAATAATGATCTTGCTCACTAAAATTTGCACTTACCATTAGACGCTAGTCGTCCAACTCAGGAAAAATTAGGTCTAAAGATCGATCAATCAAAAACTCAATACTCTGCTCTACATCACCACCCAATTGATCGAGTACGCGATGGATGTAAAGATCAATTAAGCCATGAACATTAGTCATAGCGGTGATCGCTCGAATGGGAACATCTTGATCACCGCCTACTTCTTCCGCCACTTCATTTACCGAGCCCATCAACAAAGCAAAGGTTTTTTCACGATGTTGTCTATCGGCCTCCTCTAGCGGCGTGCCCTGAATCCCACCTAATGAAATAGGCGGATGGAACAACAGTTCCCAGTAACCTGGGTATTCTTTTACAAAAGGTAGTGAAGCTTTAAGAATCGCCCTAAGACGCTCTTTGGAACTGCTCACATTTTGAGTAGCTACCTCTATATTCTGAGACAAAAGTTCAAAACCACGCTTGGAGGTTTCAACAAATAACTCGTGCTTATTGGGAAAGTAGTTATATAGATTGGGCGCTGTCATATCGAGAGCTTTGGCTAATGCACGCATAGAAATGTTAGCAATCCCTTGTTCTGCCATCATTCTTGATGCTTCATCCATGATACGATTTTTTACAGCCTGCACCTCTTCGGGTGAATAGGCTTTTTTGGGCATACCAATACCTTTTTTATTGTTGTAGCAATGATTGCTGTACTAAATTAATCACCGTAGGAGTTGCGACTTTAAATCAGAGCTAAACTCAAAGCTAGTAGCTAGTTCACAAACTTGACAGCTGATTCAAGCGCCTGCCGTCTTCGCTCTAACAATGGGCTGCCTTCCATATAAGCCCGAAACGTACATCCATAACCCGGTAAGTGAGGCTCAAACTCAAAGCACATTGAATCATTAGCCGAAAACACGGCCTCACAGGCCGCCTTACATGAATACAAACAAGATAACTCTTGCGCCTGCCCGTCTTCCTTTTGAGAAAATAAATCATCGACACTGCGATGCATAGCGCAGTCAGGAATCTCCATCACTAAGGTACCGTCTTCATCGACAAAGGTATCCATTGGACCCACTAAAAATTGAGACATGGAACTAATCACAGGAACCATTCGCCTACCAAAAGAACTTTGAAAAGTCTCATGCAAACTAGTTTCCGCATCAGGCCCGTAGCGTTTGCGCATCGCTTTTTTCATAAACTCAAAACGTCTGCCCAAGCGCTCAGAGCTATAACGAACGGCTAGCTCTTCAAAATCTTCTTCAGACAAGTGCTGCTTTAAGAGACCCAAGGCGAATTCGTTCTCGCGGATAAAATTCCCGTACAAAACCCACCATCGCTGATGTGGGCTCGCGTAAAACGGTAACTTGACGCGACTATCTCTCAAAGCCTGAAAGTCTTCGCGCAGCTTATCTTTATCGTCGACCAATAAGCGCAAAATGGGTAAATAGGTCTCGTCAATCAAAGACCCCATTTCAGAAAATAAGAATTTTAATATCAGCCAATTCAAAAAGGCTTGAGGTCCCCACTGCTGCCAAAGCTCTTTGAACATATTGCCCTCTCTTATATTTAACTATCGTTCAGTATATAGCACTTTAGTCATCCGAGATAGACACCTGAGTTCACGCCGGATCCAAGCCTCGAAAAATCAGAGCCAAACTAATCCAACCAAAACTAATCCAACCCAAACAAGAAAAAATCTAGTCAGGTAGCACACCCATCGTAATCGCTAACAAAAAGGCTGAGATATCCGCCTGATTAAGCACCTGATCGACCTGTGTCCTAGCGAGCGCTGCCTGTGGCATTATGGCCACCTTCGCAGTATCTGGGTCTTCAATGATTGCTAGCCCCCCTAGACGCTTAATCTCCGCTACACCATCCGCTCCATCTTGATTGGCACCGGTTAGCAAAATACCAATTAAGGCATCTCGGTAAGCTTCAGCAGCAGATATAAAACCAACGTCGATAGAGGGCCTAGAATAATGCACTGGCTCCGTGACACTGAACGATAGGCTTCTATCTGGCTCCACCAATAAATGGTAGTTGGCAGGTGCGATATATACGGTACCTCGCTCAAGAATTTCCTTTTCATCGGCCTCTTTAACTTTCAAAGGGCACTTACGCTCAAAAATTTCAGGAATATGATTGCCCGATTTACGATGTTGGTGCAAAACTACAACAATAGGAAGAGGAAAATCTACTGGCAATTTTTCTAATATCGCCCCAACAGCTTCGATACCTCCCCAAGAGCCACCGATAATTACGCATTCAAAGGGCTTAATATTCACTATTTATTTACTGAAAAGTTGATCAACTTTAGACGAAAGCAACGCATCTATTCGTCGACTTTGCCTTGCATGGCATCTTGAAAGTTTTGTTCCGACCTGCGGCTCTTAGCCAGCATTCTCTCCAAGTCTTTCTTTTGTTGATCCAGTTCCAAGAAAAATTTCACCTTACTCTTAAGGATGATGGGCTCAATAGGCTTAAAAAGATAATCTACCGCTCCGACCTCATAGCCCTTTACAACATACTTCTTTTCTTTACTGATAGCGGTTACAAAAATGATGGGTACTTTGGCAATTTTTGGATTGCTATGCATAAGCTCGGCAACCTCAAAGCCATCCATACCCGGCATTTGAACATCGAGCAAAACCAGTGCCACTTCTTCCTTCAATAAAATTTTTAAAGCTTCATTCCCGGAATGAGCCTTTATCAGCTCTCGGCTACCATCATCCAAAACTGCGTCTAAAGCAATTAGGTTTTCAGGCTTATCATCAACCATTAGTATTTTTTGTTTATCCATACTATTCACACAATATTTTTCAGTTACCAAATCATTTCCAGCTAAAAAGCATGCTGCTTGCTATATATCTTTTGTTTTTCATCAACGTGAGAAAATTTCCCTGCTGAGCTAGAAAAACGAATAGACTCTTTACTTCCTAAACACAAAAAACCGCCCATATCTAAACTGTCATAAAACAATTTAAATACTCGATCCTGCAAATCGCGATCAAAATAAATAATCACGTTCCGACACAATACCACCTGCATTTCGCCAAATACCTGATCAGTTGCCAGGTCGTGATCAGCAAAGACGACATTCTTTTTTAGAGATTGGTTCATAATGATATTGTCGTAGCGTAGCGTGTAGTATTTAGAAAAGTCTGACTTTCCTCCACTCTCGCTATAGTTTTTCTGGAACAAATTTAGAGCATCTGTTGAAAAGATACCTTTCTTAGCTTTTGCTAATACATTCTTATCAATATCGGTGGCGTATATCTGTGCCTTGTCGTACAAACCTTCTTCTTGCAGCAAGATGGCCATTGAATAAATTTCTTCACCTGTGGAGCAGCCTGCATGCCACACCTTAATCGATGGATAACTGTGTAAAACAGGAACAACATTCTCCCGAAATGATCGGTAAAAATTAGGATCGCGAAACATTTCTGTTACATTAACGGTTAGGTCATTCAGCAATAACGAAAACTTTTCTCGGTCGTAAAGAATCTGTTCCTGAAGGCGAGACACACTGGTCATACCTTCGGCAGCCAAGCGATGTTTGACGCGCCGCCGAATCGAAGCCTTGCTATAGGACCTAAAGTCATAGCCATACTTTTGGTAAACTGCTTCTAGCAGCAAATCAATTTCAATAGCTTCTGTATCCATCAGATTCAATAACTCCTCGTGACTAGGTCCAGAGCCATTTGGAGATTTATGAATCTGAAGTGCCTCTTCGGTTTCAGCTTCTGTATTTGTGTCAGATTTGGTACTCATTACGCATACTCTAGTGACCCATCAACGTTTGCCTGAGGCAAGCCTTGAGGGTCAACAGTCAATTACCGTTGTTAGGTCATCCAAACCCGCATTAAGGACATCAATTTCTCAATTTCGATGGGCTTAAGAAGGTAATCATTAGCCCCAAGTCTCATGCAGCGCTCCCTATCTTCTTTTAAGCTCTTGGCCGTTAGAACAATAATAGGTAAAGACTCAAACTCAGGCTGCTTACGAATCTGTTCTATAGTACTAAATCCGTCGAGCTCTGGCATCATAATATCCATTAAAACGATGTCCATTTTGGGGGCATCTCCACTAAGCATTTCGAGGCATTCTGTCCCACTGGCCGCTGCCTCCACGCTCATACCTCGCCTCTCAAGCTCAGAACTTAGCGAATAGACATTTCTCATATCATCATCAACGATTAAGACATTTCTACCATCAAATAATTCATCTCGAGCTTCTGCTGCTGAAACCAGCTGATTTTCCTGACTTTCGCTTCCAATCCAGTGAAGAAACAAGGAAGCCTCGCTGATCAGGCGCTCTGCGTAAGACCCAGACTTTAAGATAACTCGATCAGCATATTTCCTTAGGGTTCCCTCTTGGTCCCTATCCAAGTCATCTCCGGTATAGACGATTAGGGGCGTATCAGCTCCACCTCCGGCTTGCCGAAGTGCTTCTAGGCCCTGCGCAAGGGAGTCCGCATCTTCCCCATCAAAGGCATCTAAATCAAAAATAATACAGTCACTCGGGCTGCCCTTTTCGGAGGCTAGGGCTCCGGTCAAACCCGAAGCTTTCAAAACTTCACAGCCCTGATCACTCACCAAGGCTTTCAACTGCTCATAGGTAGGATCGTTACTACTCTCAACTATGAGTAGACGTTTAAGCTCTTTATTATCAGCAATTTGGTTCAACACGTCCTTGATCTGCTGTTTCGAAGCTGGCTTTTGCAAGAAGTCTATCGCCCCCATCGCTAAGGCCTTATCACGCTCCTCATTACCCGACATGATGTGGACAGGAATATCCTGAGTCTCTGGGTCTTGCTTCAATGCGTCCATCACCTCAAAGCCGCCTATACCAGGGAGCACTACATCTAAAATAATGCCCTGTGGAAGAATGCGCTGGGCTATTTTTAGACCGGATTCACCATCATCGGCCAATACCACATCCCAACCAAACTCTTTAGCCAGATCACTCAGTGTCTGGGCAAAATCTGGATCATCTTCAATGATCAATAGGGCTGAGCTTTTTTCTCTTTTCGGTAATGACTCACTCTGTGAAGGCACCTCCGCCAATTCACTAAATAAATCGACGCTTACATCTGCGTCTAGTAAATGCTCCGGGGGCACCTTAGGCAGATACAAGGTGAAGCAGCTTCCCTTGCCTTCGCCCTCGCTAAACACAGTAATTTCTCCGCCCAAAAGCCTGGCTAGGCGGGTAGAAATAGTTAGACCCAATCCGGTGCCACCATATTTTCTGCTGATGGCTCCATCCGATTGTCTAAAAGCTTCAAATATCAAGTTTTGTTTATCTTCCTCAATACCGAGTCCTGTATCGATCACGCTAAACGCCACTAGGTCATCTGGGTTCAAATCTATGCTTAAATCAGCATCCGCTGGCACCGGCGTAACTGCCAATTTTACAGATCCCTCTTCGGTAAACTTAAGCGCATTAGATAAAAGGTTCTTAATAATTTGATTCAAGCGCTTCTGGTCTGATGCGAAGGTAGCTCCTAAACTGGCATCAACCTCTACCAAGAACTCAACGCCTTTATTTTCAGACACGGGGCTGAACAACTTATCTAGATCGTCTGCCCACTCTGCAAATTCAATTTGATCAAGCAATAACTCGAGTTTGCCCTCTTCAACTTTTGCCAAATCCAAAATGTCATTAATGAGCTCTAATAGATCTCTGCCAGCCTTATTAATAACCTGCGCGTGTTCTACCTGCTTTTCGGTAAGGTGATCGCCGTCATTATCTGAAAGGTTCTCAGACAAAATCAAAATACTATTTAAAGGAGTCCTCAATTCATGAGACATGGTGGACATAAACTCTGACTTATACTGTCCACTCAGCTCCAGTTCTTTTTTCGAAGTTTCGAGCTCGGCGTTCTGACGCTCCATGTCGAGTTTTTGGCGCTCAAGAGCTTTTGCGTGTTCTTCAAGCTCTTCATTGGTGACTCTTAATTCCTCTTGCTGAGCTTGAAGTCTCTCCTCAGAAAGCTTCAGTGCTTTAGCTTGCTCCTCTAGCTCCTCGTTACTAACTCTAAGTTCTTCTTGCTGAGCCAAGAGTCGGCCTTCGGACTCGGTCAAGGCCATTGCCTGCTCTTCTAAGTCTTCGTTGGCGCTTTGCAATACATCTTGCTGCTCTTCGAGTTTTAGCGCTTGCTCTTTGGTGGTTTCAAGCATGGTGTTGATATTTTCTCGAGCCTGCGCCGACTCAAGCGCTTTAGATATAAACTCTCCAGCCCTCAATAAAAACGCTAAATCTTCTTCACTTGGTTCCTTTACAAAACCCAATTCAAAAATACCAAACAGGTGCTCGTTAAAGAGCATAGGAGTCACCACAACAAAGCTCGGGCTCGCTTCCCCAAGCGAACTACTGATACTTAGATAATTGTCAGGTAATTCACTCAATAACACCTGGGTCTGCTCTAGGGCAACCTGACCAATAACACCTTCTCCAAACCGATAGTTACTGGACATACCCTTTCTTTTGGTGAATGCATAACTAGCCATTAAGTTGAGCTCTTCACCCTCGCTTAGATACATTGCCCCGACATTGGCATCTAACATGGGCGGCATATGCCTCATCATCACTTGGCAAAGTTCCAGCACCCCCAGGTCTCCACGACTTAACTCGCCTAAAGATACAATTCGAGTCTGCTCATCTTCGCGTTTTTTATCTTGGTAGGCCTTTTCCTTTAAAACGATGCGCATTTTTTCAATATCTTCTAATACCTCTGCGGTTTCATCATTAGCATCGGCATCAATGTCTACCTGCCACTCTCCCTCAGAAATTTTTTCAGAAATGTGAGAAAGATAGGATAGATTTCTTGTCACCCCTTTAGCGAAATATTGGGATAAAACAAACATAAAAAATGTGAGCAGCAAACCTAGAAAGAACCCAATAATCAAAGAGTCACCATTGATTTTTTCAGATCGATTTATTTTTTCTTCGATCTGCTTATAATATTGAGCACGATATTCATCGTTCTTAAAAATAATCTGCTTGGCCAGCTGGCCCATTTCTTCTACATTCGACAGAAAGGTCGGATCTTCCTTTTGAAGTAGCTGCAAACCTACGAGTAATTCAGAATACTCTTTCACGAGAGATTTCAGCTCATCAATATCCTCGTTGGCAAGGGGGTCGACTTTCGCAAGGCGTTCATAGGTGGAGTTGACTTCTCGAAGCGCCTGGGTAGCTCTCTTGAACTCGGCTAATGAGGCATCGGATTGGGTGGCACGCTCTATCTGAGCAAATTTTCGAGTCGCAGTGTTAACCAGTTCTAATATACGCAGATCGTTCTGGCTAATATCAGCAAACAACGTTTTGTAGGCAAGATTGGTATTAATACTCAACAAGAAGTAACAAGCAAAACCCAAGACTCCGACAAACGCGACGGCTTGAATTTTGTTCCTAATGCTTAATTTTACTCCCACGGAATTCTCTCCTCGCTTTCGTATTCATTAAGATCAGTATTCCGCTTACTTACCCTAACAACTCCTCTAAAATACTTAAGTAGCAATCCTGCAACTTATATAAAGACTCTATGCTGACTGATTCATTCACTTTGTGTATCGTAGCATTTTCTGGACCAAGCTCGAGCACCTCTACACCATAAGGGGCAATAAATCGCCCATCAGAAGTACCCCCACCTGTCGATAATTCCGGCTCTATGTTGCAATGGGTCCTAATTGACTTTTGACAAGCGTCAATAAGTGCGCCACCCGAGGTTAAAAATGGTGAACCGCTTAAATTCCAGTCGATCGAATAGTCGCCTTTGATACTGTTCAAATGTTCTTCGGTCGCTGCCTTTAAGGACTCAGGTGTAGACTCGGTAGAGAAACGAAAGTTTCCGATAATTTCGACGTGGCCCGGCACAACATTCGTCGCTCCCGTCCCACCATTAATATTAGAAAACTGAAAACTGGTTGCTGGAAAAAACTCATTTCCCCCATCCCATACCTGGGTACCCATCTGCTTAATAAAATCACCAACCTTATGAATGGGGTTGTCCACCTTTTCTGGATAAGCAACATGCCCCTGAATGCCTCGTACCGTCAGAGTAAAACCCAAAGAGCCACGACGACCGACACGAACACAATCCCCTAGTTGATTTTGACTTGAAGGCTCCCCTACCAAGCACCAGTTAATTTTTTCCCCTCTGGTCTCTAGCATTTCCATGACCTTTACGGTTCCATCAGTTGCTGGCCCTTCTTCGTCACTGGTAATCAAAAACGCTATTGAGCCTTTTTTATGGGAACCCGAGCCAACAAATTCACAGGCCGCTCCAACCATAGCAGCCAGACTGCCTTTCATATCAGCCGCACCACGACCAAATAACAAGCCATCGCGCTCATGAGCTTCAAAGGGAGGGCTATCCCAATCTGACACCTGCCCCACAGGTACAACATCAGTATGTCCCGCAAAGGCGAACACAGGCTCCTGATCTCCCAGACGAGCCCACAGGTTTTTCACGCCGCCACTTTCAAGGTATTCCGCTCGAAAGCCATACTGGCTTAAATGAGCCATCATCATTTCTTGGCATCCTTCATCTAAAGGGGTAATCGAAGGCTTTTCTATCAGCTCCTTGGTAAAGCTGAGTACATCAAAATCGGTCATTGTTTGAATCTGTATTTATTTCTTAACGGGCTTCACTTTTCGGCTGTTGAGCTAATCAGCATATTAAGACTGACAGACTCTAGCCTTGCCGGGGAAGATATAGTACCTTTGCAGTCGTAAAGTCACAATGAACGATTCGATATATATCAAAGTTTTCGACAAAAACTTTGATGGTAGCTAGATCTAAAGGGTCAATTTCGCTATTGAGCGAGGATAGAGCAGAGCATGGAAAGTCATTACGTCAATCTAACCGCATCCATACTTCCAGGATTAGTCGCCGTGGCAAATCGCTGCGCCCTTTCAGTTGACGTACTGCTAGAGCAAGCCGGAATTACCCAGGAACAGGTCAACGACCCAAAATCCCAATTATCGCTTGCTCAATTTGATCGTGTTTTAGAGGTCATGAGGGACGCTAGCCGTGACCCGGCTTTGGGCTTACACCACGGTATCAGCCTGCAACTCAATTCCTTGCAGGCACTAGGAACACTCTTAGCTACCTCTTCGACTTTACAGCAAGTGTTTGACCATTACGCCAAATACAAAGATTTAGTCAGTCCGCATATCGCCTTCACCCTCGAGCAAGTGGGACATGAAACCCACATCTGTTATATCGACCGCTTCGAAAACAACAATAAAGCCATTTATCCAGAAATCGCGATGACCAGCTTGTTAAGTATCGCAAGGGCTTTATCCAGCAAAGATCAGTTTGTTTTGAAACAAGCCCATTTCAGACATCCCGAGCCAAGTTATACCGAAGAATACGCCAGAATTTTTAAAGCACCCGTACTCTTTAGCCAGAAACAAACCAAGGTAATCGTCGACACCCAATTGCTTCAAAAGCCTTTGCTCGGCGCGCTACCAGAGGCCAACCGAAAAATCGAGATGGAAGCGAGAGCTCAGCTACTGCAACTCCATCAGAGCCAAAAAGTTTCCCGGCAAATCATCCAATATTTAGAAGATAATCTCGGACAAAACGCGATCAGTATTCAGGATGTTGCGGATCATCTAAAGATGACTCCACGCACCCTACAACGGCGTTTAAGAGATGAAGACACTTCTTATGTAACTCTCCGAGAGAAGGTCCGTTTTCGTTTCGCGCAAAATTATTTAAAAGACGACTCCATGAACATGGATAGTATCGCTGCCCTACTAGGCTTTTCTGAATCCACTAACTTTTACCACGCATTTAAACGCTGGTCGGGCATGTCTCCTGGTGAATTCAGAAAACAATTGAAAGAACAAGATCGAACTTAGCTTTCGCTATCGAGGCTGCATTCTAATCGCGCCGTCTAAACGAATGGTCTCCCCGTTTAGGTATGCGTTCTCAACTATATGAGCCGCCAATTGTGCAAACTCACCGGGATAACCCAAGCGCTTCGGGCTTTGCACCATATCAATCAATGGTTGCCTTTTTTCATCGGGCAACAAAGACATAAGAGGCGTATCAAGCACACCAGGCGCAATAGTCATAACACGGATACCCAGAGGTGAAAGATCCCTAGCAATGGGTAAAGTCATACCAACCACCCCTCCTTTACTAGCACTATAAGCAGCCTGGCCAATCTGTCCATCAAAGGCAGCAACTGAAGCCGTATTAATAATCACTCCTTTTTCTTCATCTTCGTTTTTTGCAAACTGTTCGGCCGCTAGTCTTAAGACGTTGAAGCTACCGACTAAATTAATATTGATTGTTAGCTGAAACAGCTCCAATGGCATGACTCCCTTTGAGCCGTAAGTTTTACCCGCCATACCGATGCCCGCACAATTCACCAAGATGTGTAAACCGCCGAAGCTACTGACCGTATCTTGAATCGCAGCCTTCACCACGTCCTCATCACAAACATCAACCTCTCGAAATAAGACACTCGCTCCCAAATCATTGGCCAGAGCCTCTCCCTGGTCTTTCGCTTTATCAAATACCATTACTTTCGCGCCGCGCTCTACAAATAATTCAACACAGGCTCGCCCTAAACCAGAAGCTCCTCCGGTCACAATCGCTACTTTATTCTTCAAATCCATGACTAATCCGCTCCGCTAGGTAAGGTTAAAAAAATGACCAAAAAAAACCCTGTCCTTTATACAAAGAACAGGGTCCGTATTCTATAGTCAACGATCTAGTAAGCGTATGTCTTCGAGCATTCTAAATCACTGACTGGTATCAGGGAAACCTAGGGTTTAACAATCATCCCCAAGTTCAACATAACTACGCCAGTTGGTTGACCAGCCCTCTCCATCGTCAGTCTCTTCAACCCCGGTGTCTTCACCTTCGCCGTATATTAGGTCTCGAGTATTTTCACAGCGCTCAGCCCGAGCTACTTCCTCCACCACAGCATCGGCTGAATGGGTCAAACGAAGCTCATGACGAGCAAATTCTTCGGTTACTTGATAAAAAGGTCCATCACTGACAAACCCTTCTTCAAAGCTCAACTCAGGAGGGAGGTCGACCTCCGAATACCTCATGTAATATATTTCGCCTGGATCGACATCAAGTTCAAGCTCGAATATTTGCTCTACGTGCAGAATAGCTAAGGGGCGTCGAGCACTGAAGACATGTCGCCCAGGTTCTAGCTCTAAGGCAACATACATATTGTTTTTGATCCCGAACATTCTTTGCTCTTGGATGAACAAGCTAGGGGCTTGTAGTTCCTGCGCGGCCCAGTCAGAGAAAGGTCTATAAACATAGACAACCGCATTTAGCGGATCGGTCTCAACTACAGGGTGATAGGCGGGGCCTTCAACAGGTTTAATATATGAACCCCAGGACATCTCTCGCCAATATTTCATATTGATAATATCGCCGCAGGCGCTCAACATAGAGACAACAAAGAATAAACCCAGTAGCTTCTTTGCAGGCGAGAGTATTACTGAGGAGGCCCCAATAACCCGCTCAAAAAAGGACTTAACATAGGAAGTCAAATAAAAGAGATTAATACTCTTTTTCACAAAAGCTCTCCGTCTAACAAAGCAAAAATCGTATACCATCAAACCAATCACATTAGGAAGGTTCGATGAGTTACGTATAATTATTATTTTTCTACTTCAGCTTAGTCAATTGGGCCATCAATTGACCTAAAGACAAAACCAGTAAAACCGAACACGCGTCCTACTAATATCGCTCAAATCCGGCTATTTGCCAAGTATTAAATGCAGCTTTCACATTCAATAAGGTATACAAGCGGTTCAATTATAAGGATTTTCCACTTTAAGCGAGAGTGCTTGCTCAAATCCAGGGACTTCGATCTTATCTGAGGAAATATTTAGCTCCTCACCTTCGAGTACATTTTCGCCAAATTTATAGATCAAAGCGCTGTCGCCAGATCGAAGCCGTTGATGATAGCGTTCGATATTCTCTAGAACTTTTTCGCGTTTGGCCTGGTACTCTAATTGCTTATCACCCGCCAAGGATTGAAGAGCTTGTTCAGCGAAACTAGGGCTCAACACACATGCGGTCGCATTATTTCCCCCAAAGCCTTTGGAATTTAGGAAGGCAGCTTCCATTCCCTTTTTACCAACGTCAATATGCCGCTGACTAAAATTAAGATTACTATCAAAAATATCGTCTGCAAATTTATCAACAGTAAAGATGCCCGGTATAAGGCCATGATGCCAAGTACCTAACGCAGCCATCATCTGATCTCCGCCGGCGGCACCTAGGCTGTGTCCTAGGTAACATTTTACTGAGCTTACTGACCAGTTTTCGATACCCTTTGCCTTGGCTATTTCATTCATCACGTGGGATTCGGTCGTTCTATTCTTGGGCGTTCCAGTACCATGAGCATGAACATAACTGCGTTTCTGGACCGCCTCTCTACCGATCATTTCCTCTGCTAAAGATACCGCTTTGCCTAGGCACAAATAATTACCTATGCCCGGGGAAGATATCGACTTTTTAAATGCATCCGCATGGGTATATACACCTGGCAAGGCTGCTAGAGGATTTGCGCCCGTCTTCAGTGCAAACTCGGCAGAGAACAAAACAGCAAACTGAGCCGACTCACCCATTGTAAAGCCACAGTTATCACCAAATGGCCTGCAAGCTAAATGGTAGCGAGGTTCCTTAAGGTTTAGGTGTGCGTCCAGCTGCAGTAAATCTGCATCTTCGGCAAGCGCCCCCATCGTTCGATAGCCCTCCATAACCTCAGAGTTTACGGGTGCCTCGCTCACACCTACAATCGCAACATGCCTTCGACCAGCCTGAATATCTTTTACCGCATGCTCCAGATTATAAAGAAATGACGCACAGGCTCCGACTACCCCACCCGTGAAACCAGCGTTTCCAAACATATAGGCGTTGATAAAATCACCAGGCATTTCTGGAAAACCCAATGGTAATTGTTTAGATGTCGCCCTTTTTCCCATCATCGCGGCTTTGGAATAACCCACAACACCGTTGTCATCCAATTGGCCCATTGAACTACAGGCATAGATTCCAATTTGATCAGGTGGCACTAGAGACTTAATCGTGTCGATATCTATTCCTAAAGACCCAAGCGCGTCCGAGGCACCAAACACCGTCATCTCCAAACCCTTAGGGTGATTTCGAGATTGATACATAGCGCTTATGTCTAAGCCTGTAGGAAGTTGACCTGCTGCACTGACTTTTAACTCGCGGTGATCATTCAAAAGCACTTCTAATCCTTCGCAGCTTATGGACACTTTATCATCGCCTAGGTCTTTAACCTGCCAGTCTTTTGGCATTGGAGTCGGGAGATCCTTTTTATCCAGCACAAAATTCAAGACATGACCATCAGCGGAACTTAAATTCGCCTTCTTATTTGCTGGAGAGGCAGCAGGATCGTAGATTCCAGGGTGAATTTTCCTAATCTGGGTATTTTCTAAAATTGTGGATTCATATCGGGAGGTTAATTCGGCCTCTGACACCGGATTACCGTTTAAATCAACAAGCTTCCCCTCTTTACTAGTAACGAGGTTCATCAAATGGGCCAAAGATAATAGTGTATCGCTACGGTCCTTATGCCCTAGCGCGTCAAAGATCATTCTTTGATAGGCCAAATGCCCAGAAGATCTCCCAGCAGAATTAATTCCACCAAACCCAACAATTAGAGGAAGATTGCGCACATACGCCTCCTAAAAAACCATTCGCACTTCAGTGTGCTGACTTCACGAAGTGGGTTAGCATAAAAAGTCACCCCGTGTCATTTGCGGCAAGAAAGTATCGAAAAATAACTAAAATTACAAGTTTATTATCTAATGAGCACTTGATAACACACTCACCCGATATAAAACACTGTAACAAGCGATAGGCCGTCATATTTAATGACAAGCTAAACCCGAGTTTACAGAACTGTCACTTAATCTTCATTGGACCTTTGACTAGGCATGGCTTAAATGAAACGCTGTAACCAAATTCAACAAATACAGATTGATCGCTCCAAAAGCTAAAGCGACACTTCGCTTCGAAGCCTCTCGGTTAATTCCAACCACAAACAACAAGGCTAAAACTACCACAGCAAAAATACTTAAAACCGGCGCCCCTACGGTACGTAACCAGAATACGGGAATCAACATACTCAAAGCCAATAAAGTAGTATAAACACGATGGAATTTTTGGATATTTTTTCCGCGTTTTTGTAGCAAGGTATAGGCTGTTTGGTTACCAACCTGGCGATCATTTTCTATATCCTTGTAGTCCTTCACAACCGAGAGTATTGACCAACCACCAAAGACAAAAAAGGCGATCCACACCTTATCCATACTCCATACCCTAGACCAAATTTCTTCCATGCCGATAACCAAACCTTTAGTTGCATGGACGAAATCCTGTGCGTTGAGAGCATCTCCAGATACATTATAGGTGGTGGAAACCATCATAAAGGTTCCCATTAAGTAAGCTGCCAAACCCGCTATACCCTCTAACTTATAGTTACTTGGAAAATAACGTTTACCGCGGTAGTAATCATAGTTATATAGGTAAGACGCGACCATAAACAATAGCAGCATATAACCGGCAAAGTTCGCTGTCGCCACCAACAAGGCCACGACAATCAGTATCATCGTGTTAAAAAAAGCTACGTCATCTTTATTGACACAGACTGGTCTACCAGCCAAAGCATCTTCATCGGAATCAAAAAAATCGTTCTGAACCAGAACCACCAGCGCTGCAAAAAAGCTAATACTTGCGATTAATAACGCGTAGCCATTGACAGCCTCATATACGCTAAAACCTAATAAGCAAGTCAATACGACAGGCAAAGCATGATTTAAACGTGACGCAAGATGTTTAAATAACACCGGGTTTAAAAACAAATAAATAGCAACACATACCAGAATCTGTAAGTAGGCCAACACTGCGACCTTAGGAGGATCAACCGACTCAAACCAAGACTTTGAGAAAGTACTCGGGTTTTCCAAACTATGTTGATACATAGCCTCGCTTATGTAGTCGGAAACTAATGGCAGCAAACCTCCGTAAAAAAACACTGAGCAATAAGTAAGCAAAAGGGCAAGCGTGGCTCTAATAACACTCTGGGTTTTCAGATAAACCATCACACCCACAAAGAAAATAGTAATAAACAAGGTAGTCGCCTCACCCAGAGGTACGCCGCCTTCAGTGTTATAGATTAACCAACGCCAATCGTCTTTATAGTTCACCACATATTGGTAGTCAAACTCACCCAAACCAGCGTTAAAAACATCTATTATAGGAGGGAAGACCCCCATAAATACCCCAATCAATACCAAATGAATCGACTGCTTCCATTGAAAGTTGGGGATAAATAAAGCGAGGATAAAGGTATAAATAAAGATGCAGTGAAGATAAAAAGCCAAGGAAGAGATTAAAGTCCAATTCAATAAAAGCATATATTTATAGGACAAGATCACTTCAAGCATGTAGCGCACCAGTGCTACAAAAAGCGCAAACAGCAAAACCACATAAAAGTTGTAGGTTTTCTTTTCCTGGATATAAATCAAATTCACAATCCAGCGCTTAGGAAGTGCCACTACCTTTAGCACTGAAGAAAAAAAATCAAAGTTTTGCATTCAAAGTCCTTAATAAACTAGCCCGACTATAAGATTGAGCTAAGCAAAAGTATAGTACGCAGGCAAAAAAAAACCCTTGATGCAAAGTATAAGCATCAAGGGTTTTTTGCTAAATGTTCTGTCGACTAATTACTGTTCTATAATAAATATCTCAGCAATATTAATGGTGCTATCAGAGCCAGTCGTATGACCTGTCTTATCACCAGTCGAGGTACAGTAACTGGTATTACCATAACCATGGTGTTGACTATCATTACCCCAAGTGTCATATACCAAGAGCTCGTAACCGTTAGCAACCACACCATTTAAGTCATAAACACGACTAGCACCAGCATCGGTTGAAGTATAACCACTAGAATTACCTACTCGACTACCATTATAAAGAGGATACAAACGAATATTATTCACACGACCCTCTTGTCCGCTACGCTTAACCAATCTTACTTCGTCCACATTTACAGCCCGAACGGTATCGAACCTGAAGCCCCAGTCAAAGGACGGCTCGTTCCAATAGTAGCAAGTATGTGCAGTACAACTACCCCACTGGTCAGTAGCGGTACAATCTCGTCTAGTGTTACGTCCACGAGCAATCGCATGGAAATGCGCAGTACCCGACGCTCCATAAGTATTATAATTGGAAGGAACACGGTCCTCTAGGTCAGTGGTACTGCCATAGCCACCAGAACTAGCATTGATAAAATTCAAGCTGGTTATTTTGTCTCGCGGACTGCTCGGGAAGACATCATTATTCCAAACATCAATCGTTACCTGGAAACCACCGTTGTCAGATTTAATATCACCAAACTGTACGGTCGAACCCAAAATTTCAGGGAACGGAATATCCAAAGTAAGTTCTGGAGTAAGGAAGGTAAAGGCGTAGTCAAACACCGACACCAATTGTTCTGGGGTCGTACCATCCCAGTCAGAATATACATCAGTAACAGCAAGCTCTACTGTAGATGCCTGTTCAAACCTTAATGCTCCCCCTTCTGGAGATACACCGCCAATAAAGTACAAAGTCAAATCACCGATCATATAGGCAAAAGTATAATCGTTACCATTATCCGGCAGGCTTGCGTCATGAGCATCCCCAATAAGCTCTACGCGCAAATCAGGAATCTTCACAATCGCGTCTCCCTCCGGGCTTCCGTTAGGGAGAATATCAACTTCCCAAGGAGCGTTACTAGCGAAGGCAAATTTCACATCATCCAGAACCACGGTTTGCCCTGGAATTGGAACAATCGAACCAAAGTCCATATCAATGTAGAGAATCCCAGACTCCCACAAGCCCATAAACAATTGGTTGATAAACATTTCAGAAAGCGTAGCACCTAAAGTACGTACACCAAGCGCCCTCTCTTGATCGTTATCACCAATCGCCAAAGTTGCTGGCGCAGTAGTCTGCTGATAATACTGCGTACCTAAAGAAGGAATACGGTTAATACCAGTACCCAAGGCGTGGAAACCAAGGTTAAGACCCCAAGCGATATCCCAGCTGGTTGCACCACTTACCCAAGAATTTGGTCTGCCATAAAAATTCATCATTTTAGGCTGAAGCTCAAACAAATAGGCTCCAAACAAATACTCACCGGGGTAATAAGTACCAGGAACCGAGCCATGAACACCAGATCCATTATCCCAAGAATTCACTGGCGCATGAATCTCATCACCAATCTTGACTACCAAGCGCATTTTAGGCAAATCGACATTAAACATATCTTCAACGATACCTGTGATGGTATCAACGATCGTTCCCTGCAAGATACCCACAAAGAAACCAGCAATCGCTCCACATGCCCCATCGATTAAATCACCAACACCACCCAAGCTCTCGCCAGAGGAGCTCATATTGGTTTGATCACCTCCACCTACATTTAAGCTAAAGTTTGCGCCAAACGTTAGAGTGGCCGGACCACTGATGGTACAGGTAACAGGAATCCATAATGCCCATACAGTCACGCTTCCGTGGTTACCAGAATCAACTGGAATTCTTGCGTCAACCCGAATATTCGCGTTAGTACTACTATTTTGCCAGGGCAGTGATAAATCAACACTCGTGTTATTAAAGGTCATATCGCGAATATCGGCACGATAACCTGTCACACAACCGGCACAGTCTTCTTCATACACCGTTACTTCCATATCATCAATGGCTTCAGCTACACCCACACCAGTACTCTTAAGTGCAATCTGGTCGAGCGCTAAACTAAAGGCACCGTTGTTATTTAAGCGTTGATCGTAAAGAGGAATGTTAGAGCGCATCCAATGCTTATAGGTCCAAGGCTTTAAATTGCCCTGAAGGTCACGCTTCTGCGCACCGATAGTCACTAGGTCGCCATCAGCATCAGCATCATAAATACGCATCACAAAACCATAGGGGCGATCCCAAAGGTCTCGCTGATCTGTTGTCACATGGTCGTCATCATAAAGAGTTAAATAATAAGCACCTTCATTCACAGTGTTACCAGGGGCCACAATCATATACTGACCACCAGCAGAGTTACTCGAAGGATGGTCCGCTAAATTAGTTGGATTACCATTATTATCTAGGCGTCTCACCTGAACACTCATGTTCTCAATAGTGGTATAGCCAGCACCTTCGATATAACCATAAACAGTTAGGTTATTTGGTTTTGCGGTTACACCGTCCCAGTTATCGACTACTTTAACAACATGAACAGACGCAGTATCGACGTCTACATTGAAAGTGACCATGCCTTTGTTTGGCTCAAATACTTGGAAGTTGTTGCGACCATCACGAAGTGCGCCAGCGATAATGTTAAAGTTGGGTGCGCCAACACTGCTCACTCTAGCGGTAGTGCCAGACCAAACGTCAAATGCTGACTGAATCTCTGCACCATTTAAACGAATTATCGTACCAGCCTGATTTGGAACACCGTTCGGGAACTCAAGTTCTGGTAGAAAGGTTGCCGTGGTATAAACACCACCCTGCACCGGCAACACGTATGTCACTGGTACACTACTTGTACCAACACAACTAACCATAATCATGGCAAAGGACGCCAAGGTCAGCAGTTTCATTGATGCCTTTTGCTTTAGAGCATGAATCAACATCGTTGCTTGAGTAAACATAATAGACTCCGGTTTAAGGTTTCGCAGTTCAGCTTTATATCTTTATTAATATTTTATTTATTGTACGTTGAGCTACTCAACATCAGATCAATCTTGATCTTGGTAACTCTGCCATCCTGGCTGCGTCCTGCACTGAGATAAGGCATTTGCTCGGTTTCTTACTTTTTAATATCTGAGCAAAAGATGTACTTCCACATGCGCAGTATAGACGGGTTGTCAAATTGCCCACTAGACAAATAATGACAGGGTTTGTCTTGAATTGCTACCTATTAGGCGCTTTTCGAGAAAATACTTCATGCGACTGAAAAAACAAATCATAAGTTGTTAATTCTTATGAAGTTTTTGTGATTTTCGGAAAATGCGAAGAAGTTCACAAATTCAACAAAAGATCATAAATGGTGCAAAAATGAGGATAAGCGACTGCCTTTTTTGGACAGTCTTTATGTTGTATTTTAGCGTCAAATTTGCGAAAAAATGTCACCTATAAATATAATTTGTATGACAAACGAGCCCATTAAATCGAAAAAAATTATAAATGGCAATCAAATATTGCCTAATATTTCAGCAACTTAAAAGTCTTAGCTTAAAGTTTGCTTTAATACAGCAGGTCGCCACAAAAAATAAAAAGCCCGATATTAGATCGAACCAATACCGAGCTTTTTAAATCCCACAGAAGCGAGAGATATGCGCCGAGAAGCTAGGCCTCTAACAAACCTTTGGCAATGTGAGTTACCTGAATCTCGTCAGTACCTGCATAAATTTGAAGAATCTTCGAATCACGCATCAATTGCTCAACACGGGTTTCGCGCATATAACCTGCGCCACCAAATATTTGCACCGCTTCAGTAGTAACTTCCATAGCCGCCTGAGCAGAGTACAACTTCATAGCAGAAGCCTCAGCTAAACTCATCTTATGGGAGTCGCCATTCATCATCATTTCAACATAGCGGAACACCATGTTCTCGACGTTCAATCGAGCCACTTCCATTTTAGCCAACTTAAGTTGGATCAATTGGAACTGACCAATAGGCTGACCAAATTGAACACGAGTTTTAGCGTACTCAATACTTAACTCTTGTGCGCGCTCAATAATACCTAAAGCCATTGATGCCACACCTGATCGTTCTTGCAAGAATGAGCCTTTCGCTCCTCCACGGCCATAACCGTCTTCAGATTCACCCATCAACTGCTCTGGACCAACCTGAACATCATTAAGAAACAGCTCACCAGTTGGAGAAGAACCAATACCCATTTTCTTAAAAGGCTCAGATTGAACTAGACCAGGAGTACCTTTTTCCAAAATGAAAGAGACGATCTTACGATCTTGAGGAGCAACGCCCTCTTCTTCCAATTTACAAATGAATACGATCACGTCGGCGTGTGGACCATTGGTAATAAAAGTCTTATTGCCGTTTAAGATATAACCGCCTTTACCATCACGACGTGCAGTTGATTTCATACTACCAAATGCGTCAGAACCAGAGTTCGGTTCGGTGATCGCCCAAGCGCCAATTTTTTCTAAGGTTAATAACTCACCGCAATATTTTTTCTTTTGCGCCAAGGTGCCTTTACTTTGAATCGCACTCGCAGTTAACCCCATTGACACGCCCATTGCGGTCACAAGACCAGTCGCCACGCGGCTCAATTCAATAATGGGAATGACAGTCATTGCTGCCATCATGCCTACCATTGGATCGTCTGGATCTTTTTCTTTCTTTTCTTTCTCTTCAACCGCCTCGCCGTTCGCAATTGCTTCTTCTTTCGCCATGCGGGCCTCAAATTGTTGTTTGGCCGCAACATCCATACCGAACGTTTTGAACATTTTTCTAAGTACGTCGTAAGGCGGTACGCCGTTGTACTCAATATCGTCAATAATTGGTCGAATCTCAGTATCCACAAAATTACGGAACTGATCTCTGATCATGGTTTGGGTTTCATTAAATTCGTACATGAATAACCTCTCTACTCTTTGTATAGGCATTTAAATTAAAAAAGGAGCACCCTTGCCCTAACTTTAGATTAGAACGCGCCCTAGGCCTTGAACGATTTCTCGACCAATTGGTCAAAAAAACAACCTTAACTTCAGCAGGAGCCAGCCTAAGCTAGCTACAACCTTTAGCTTCGCATTACTTGCTAAAAGCGCCGCAAGTGGAGCATTTTCTGTCGTTAAATGCAAGCAGCATTGCATACGACAACCCGCGCATCTTAGGTTGCGCACTCTCAGATGCCTCATATACACGAAAACTTGATCTATTTATCTCGGCATTCACGTACAAAACAATAGACATTGATACATAATGACTAGATGACTAGGCAGCACTACCTTACCTTCAACATTTTAATGAATACCGCCCATAAGGCAGCGATATTGCAAGCCCCGGGCAGTCTAGTAGAATCCGCTGCTGAATTTGAAAACCCTTCAATAATAAGAGAGTACACATGAGCGATTACAAAGCCCCGATTCAAGACATTCAGTTTTTAAGGAATGAAGTACTGGATTTTCCCAGCCACTATGAAAATTTACCTGGCTTTGACGAAGCAACCCCTGACCTAGAAGCAGCGATCTTAGAAGAAGCTGCTAAATTAGCGGAAAACGTTATCGCTCCGCTGAACGCCATTGGCGACCAACAGGGCTGCACATTAGAAAATAACATTGTGACTACACCGGACGGTTTCAAAGAAGCTTATCAACAATACGTAGAAGGTGGATGGCCTTCAGTATCCGCACCAGAGGAATGGGGCGGCCAAAACCTTCCTGCTTCTATGGAGAACATGGTTTCAGAATTATTTGGTCAGGCTAACCACGCTTGGAACATGTATCCAGGGCTCGCTAGCGGTGGTAAAGCGACTATTCTTGAGCACGGTTCTGACGAACAAAAATCAACCTATTTACCTAAACTAGTATCAGGCGAGTGGTTAGCGACAATGTGCTTAACGGAACCCCACTGTGGTAGTGACTTAGGCATGCTAAAAACCAAAGCCGAGTTACAAGCAAATGGTTCTTATAAAGTAAGCGGTACCAAGATTTTTATTTCTTCTGGTGATCATGACCTGTCAGAAAATATTGTACACATTGTACTTGCACGTCTTCCAGACGCACCAGCAGGTACTAAAGGTATTTCTTTATTCATCGTACCTAAGTTTATTCCTGATGCAGATGGCAACTTGGGTGAGCGAAACAGTGTCAACTGTGGCTCACTGGAGCACAAAATGGGTATACACGGTAATGCCACTTGTGTGATGAACTTTGACGAAGCCACTGGCTACTTGATTGGCCCTGAAAACAGAGGCCTAAACTGCATGTTCACTTTCATGAACTTTGCACGTATTGGTGTCACACTTGAAGCTGGCTGTCACATCGAGAAAGCTTATCAAGGCGCTGTCGCTTACGCTAAAGACCGCCTACAAATGCGCTCACTCACAGGCCCTAAGAATCCCGAAGGTCCTGCTGATCCAATCATTGTTCACCCAGACGTTAGGCGCATGCTTTTGACGATCAAGTCTTTTGCAGAAGGAAGCCGTGCGTTTATTCATTACGAAACTCAAATTGCTGACATTGCTCGCTACAGCGACGACGAAGAGAAAAGACAAAAAGCTGATGAGCTATTAGGTTTATTAACACCAATCGGTAAAGCCTTCACCACTGAAGTAGCTATTGAGTCTTGCAGCCTTGGTATGCAAGTGTTTGGTGGCCATGGCTATATTGCAGAATGGGGCATGGAGCAAAACTACCGCGACGCTCGTATTACCGCTATCTACGAAGGGACTACTGGCATTCAGGCACTCGACCTAATCGGTCGTAAAGTTTTGAAAACCGGCGGTGAGTTACTTAAAGCTTTCACTACTGAAGTCGACGCCTTCTGCGAAGAAAGCGATGATGACATGAGCGAATACACTGCTATATTAAAGCAGCGCATTCAAGACTGGGAAGAAGCCACTGCTTATATCGGCGGTAAAGCTATGGAGAATTTAGATGAAGTAGGCGCAGGATCAGTAGACTACCTTATGTACTCTGGATACCTTTGCTATGCCTACCTTTGGGCGCGCATGATCCAAGCGGCTAAAGCAAAAATCAAAGCAGGTGACGATTCTGATTTCAACCGATCAAAAGTACACACTGGACAGTTTTACTTTCAGCGCATATTGCCTCGCTGTGACTTACACCTGGCCGGTATTCGAGCAGGTGCAGATAACCTTATGCAAATGAGCGAAAGTGAATTTTAATTGGTGTTGAAAAACCAAACCAAAAGCCGTTTCAAAGAATTATGCTCAGCCCTTCCCGGGCTGGGCATTTTTTTTGTATTTTTATGGTTAGGAAAACTAACTCAACAACTACATAGCAGCCCTATTCCGGGTGTTATTCTCGGGATGATTTTATTTCTTTCCTTTACGTTAATTATTAAAGATCATTTCAAAAAAGTTTTTGTACTATTAAAAAACAGCAGCAACTTTTTCCTTCCACTGCTTCCTTTTTTTATTCTTCCAAGTGGCGTAGGCGTACTAAACCAACTCGAACTCCTAAGACAAGACAGTCTATCGATTTTGATAGCTTTGACCATTGGTTTACTACTGACCCAAATAATCACCCCCAAACTGTATATGGCTCTCAAAGGGAGCAAGCCGTCGTGATTCCCGAACTTTTGGTCACACCTATTAGTTTAGGCTTAAGTATTATTTGCTATGCAAGTGCTAAGGCATTGTATGACAAGCTCAATAAAAATGTTCTGCTCCATCCTATGTTGATCGCGAGCATCGTTTTGATAACTTCTGTGGCGATACTGGGAATCCCTGCGACTGACTTCCTAGAAGGGAACACCCTACTCACCTATATGATCGCTCCAGTAAGCATCGGATTAATGGTTCCCTTAGCAGAACAGTTTTCTCAGGTGAAAAAGAACTTTATTCCAATACTGCTTACCTTAACGATTGGCAGTGCCTTCACACTCGGCGTTACCTTAGGCATAGCTGCTCTGCTAGGTGTATCAACCGACTCGCTCCTAGGGCTTTCAACTAAATCAGTCACCACTCCGGTTGCGCTCGCAATTAGTGGCACCACTGGGGCTCTCCCTTCGCTTAGCGCATTAATAGTCATAATCACCGGTGTGTTCGGCGTCATTACAGCACCACTCGCTTTCAGGCTTGCAAAAACCAAAAGC
Organism: Pseudomonadales bacterium; assembly: GCA_965223975.1. Taxonomy (GTDB): domain Bacteria; phylum Pseudomonadota; class Gammaproteobacteria; order Pseudomonadales; family JBECKS01; genus JBECKS01. The sequence continues at coordinate 2,448,596 of OZ245031.1, read as the reverse complement.
CCACAAGCCAAAGGCCTGGCACTAGGTTTAAGCGCTCACATCATCGGCAGCACCCATGCTATTGAAGAGGCTAAACAATCGAAAGACAACACCGGTGCAGAGTACGCCGCTTTCTCAGTGCTGGCTATGGGCTTAGTGGCCTTGATCAGCGCCCTATCCCTACCCTGGCTTGTTCCGCTTTTTATTCGCTAATAGCTCACCCAGCTCTATCCAGCGAAAAAGCTGGTTTTCTAACCTTCTTCGACAATCCGACAATGTAAGTGTCAGGAATAACCTTGCAGGGCTATAAACGCTCTCGTAACATGCTTCGCGATTCAAACAAGTGTTTGCCTACATTTCTGAACTAATACATGGAAATAGCTGACCAGGAAGAATCATAGAATATTTATCACTCACCAAATGAGGAGCTTCCAAATGAGAGATGTCGTAATTGTCGATAGCGTGAGAACGGGGTTAGCCAAATCCAACCGAGGAACTTTTAACCGGACTCGACCAGACACCATGGTCGCTCACCTAATCAAAGCGCTTTTGGAGCGCAATCCTAAAATCGAACCTGGCAGCATCGGTGACTGTATCGTTGGTGCAGGTATGCCAGAGGGCTGCCAAGGCATGAACATCGGTCGTACTTCTGCAGTTCTTGCCGGTCTTCCTGATGCAGTACCTGGCCAAACCGTAAGTCGTTACTGTTCTTCTGGTTTGCAATCAATTGCAGCTGCCGCGAACCAAATCGCATCGGGCTGTGACGACATTATCCTTGCTGGTGGTGTTGAGCAAATTTCAATGACCAAAACCAATTCAGATAATCTGTTCAATCCAGACATCATGGCGATCTCTCCTGGCATATACATGCCTATGGGACAAACCGCTGAAATCGTAGCGCAACGCTATAACGTAGCGCGTGAAGATCAAGACCAAATGGCCTTCTTGAGCCAGCAACGTACTGCCGCTGCACAGGAAGCCGGTCTATTTAAAGATGAAATTATTCCCATGACCGTTAAATGGGTTAAGAAAGACAAAGCCACCGGTGAAGAAACTGAACTAGAAGGCACCGTGGATCGCGACGAGTGTAACCGTCCAGAAACCACACTTGAGAGCCTGCAAGGTCTAAACCCTGTATTTGATCCTGAGAAAGGATCAGTAACCGCAGGTAACTCTTCTCAACTTTCTGACGGCGCCTCCATGACCCTGGTGATGAGCGCTCAAAAAGCTGAGCAGCTAGGTCTCGAGCCTCTTGCTTACTTCCGAGGCTTCACCGTCGCTGGTTGTGGTGCTGACGAAATGGGTATTGGGCCTGTTTTTGCTATTCCTAAGCTTCTAGCAGCTAAAGGCATTAGCCTAGACGATATCGACATCATTGAGTTAAACGAAGCATTTGCTTCTCAGGCCGTATACTGCCGTGACAAGCTTGGTATCGATAATGACAAGCTAAACGTCAACGGCGGCTCGATCAGTATTGGCCACCCTTACGGTATGACTGGCTCTCGCTTAGTGGGCCACGCTGCTCGTGAGCTTCAACGTCGTAAGCAGAAATACGGCTTGATCTCTATGTGTATCGGCGGCGGACAAGGTGCCGCTGGTCTAATTGAGGCTTGCTAGAGCTTAAATCGATCAGCTCGTAGTCTAAAAAGGCCCTCGCCAGAGATAGTCTGGAGAGGGCCTTTTTTATTGAAAATCAAAAAATATTAATGAAATACAGATATTTAGAGGAACTTGTTAACATTTTTTTAAATTTCAGGCGCTATCTGATTGTCTTCATTGGAACAAAACGCTATCTTTAGCGCTGCTCTGCTTGGGGCGGATATTGCGACGTTTCTCTGAAATGACACTCCACCATACAAGCGACTAAACCCGAACAATCAACACACCTCCTTAAGAACACAGATAAAAAAGGAATCTCAATCATGCCTGCTGACGAAGCTAAGTTATCTGCAACCCGATCTCGCCCAATGCCCAGCCCTGCTCCGGCAGTTGTTCAAGATAAGCCGCCCTCACCTTGGGTGCCTTTTTCAATCGCCTTTTTGTTAATTCTTGGCGTTGCTGGCGGATTATTTTACTACATGGACATGCAGTTCAAGAGTTTAGAAAACCAATTCAAAAAGACCGAAGCTAGCCTACTTAAAACCAATGAGTTTGTATTAGCGATGGACAAGCGTCTTAAAGCGATTGAAGACAGCATTTCTGCAAGCGATGCAGAAGCCGATGCAGCGGGTAGCTCTCTTACCAGCAAAATGCTCAATCTTGAAAGTCGTTTAGCAACCGCCGAGAAAAATATCGGCTGGAATAGCTCACGTGTTGGCAAGCAAGTGACCGCAATCGAAACCATACAAGGCACAGTTGATGAAGTATCTGCTTCGGTTAGCGGGCAAAGCAGCAAAATCTCTACTAACACCTCTAAGATTGCAGAACTTGAAAGCAAATCGGGTGCTAGTGAGCAAGTAACCGCCCTAAGCCAAAAAGTGGAAAGCAACAGCCAATCCATCGAAACAATTGATGCTCACCGCAGCCGTCTGAGCTCTGCGATTCAGAAAGTACAATCAGATACTGCGCGCCTAATTCGTCTTTACGAAAAAGACAATCCTACTGCTAAGCGCGTTCACTAAAATAAATTTTAGGTCCAGTTAATTCTTCATTGACTGGACCACTTTCTCTGGTAGAATTCGCGACCTCATCTGTTGATCTAAGCACATTTGCTAAGCGTCAATAGATCGACAAAGATCATGTGCGCCAGTGGCGGAATTGGTAGACGCGCTAGATTTAGGTTCTAGTGTCTTGCGGCGTGGGGGTTCAAGTCCCTCCTGGCGCACCACATCTTTGACTAATAAAAGGCTTTAAATGTATTTGGCGTAAAAAAGGCGTAATCACCAATACTAAGTGCCTCCTCCCCCCTCTCTATACACAATCATTTTTCCTGCTCATTAATTTTCGAAATAGACGAACCGTTAGCAATAAGCGAATATTTAGATGTACGCCGGTATATTCAACACAAAGGCGGAAGCGAGTTTTGATGCATTCCAATTTTCCGCATAATTTCTCGAGCTTTTTCTTTTCAATGCTCAACCAATTTGTCATCAACTTTATGCTCCATTCCTAATGCAAAGCCCCCGCAATAGCCTCCTATTTCACACTCTAACTTCCTGTCTATGACTGACTTTTTCCGCCATAGGGCATCAACCTTTTTTGAAATCGCTTCCCTTTCTGGAGTACAACGTGACTCAGAATTTTTCCAAGCTTCAATTAGTGAAGTACGTTTCAGCGCTCCTGCGATAATTGCAATGATTGACCCTAGTGTAAGAAACTAAAAAACGGATGGAATTCCGGCAGCACCTACGCCAAGCCCGCTGCCTAGAACCAATTATCCATATGCATTGATTTATAAGTGCCGTAATTACTTCTCACATCCTAAAATCAAAATTGCTTAGTCCGTCCATATAATCGATTAACTCAATATCAAACAAGGAAAAGGATTTTCTGAAAATGTATATTCCATAACCTATTAAAGGAATGCAAAGAGCTATATAAATAATAGCGCTAGGATCTTTTAAGAACTCAAGAAAATTTAGCCACAGGGAAAGCGAAAATGCGGTGATGATTATCGCTCCATGAAGCCTTAACAGTTTGCCTCATTTGGCCTGCGATGTAATTAGAAAGAAAGGGACCGAACACTCCGAATAAAGCTCCTCAAAGAAATACTTTATAGGCGATAAATACAGCTACAAAAGTATAAAAACAATACATAAATATACTAATAAGTTTCGAATACTTGCCTAGAAAGCTTTCGTACTTTTGTTTTAGAGATTCATCAGCTTCTTTTGAAGTCAATTCAATATCTTTCTCACTGAACATATGAAATACAACCAATAAAATAGATACTGCGAAAAGACCTATTACTAGAATTAGCTCAATTGTCATACTCACCCCGCAATCATTAACATGCTTAGGACAGACGTCCATTGCATCGCCTTTAGCAAAATAAAACCAGCCTTGCTTTCGTGGTTTGGACTTCCCAGGGTTTGCTAGACACTTTGTAGCTTCGAAAAATAGTCTTCTTCAAACTTCATTGGCGACACACCACCTGTGTGAGTGTGCCGCTTAATTGGATTGTAAAACATCTCAATAAAATTAAATATCACTGTCTTTGCTTCGTCGCGTGTTGAGTAAATCTTGCGTTGAGTCACTCGTTTTTTAAATGTTGCAAAGAAACTCTCAGCTACCGCATTGTCGTGACAGTTGCCTCGCCTACTCATGGAGGGCTCTAAATTGTTCGACTTCATGAACGATAAGTAATCCGCGCTCCCATATTGACTACCTTGGTCACTGTGAACCAAGACCGTGTCTTTCGGTTGCCGTTGCCAAACGGCCATCATTAAGGCCCGAATAACTAAATGTCTGTCGATATTTTTATCCATCGACCAACCGACAATCTTACGAGAGAATAAATCTAATACAGTGGCGACATACAAAAAGCCTTCATGTGGTCTAACATAAGTAATGTCACTCACCCACGACTTGTTTGGTTCATCAGGGCTAAAGTTCCGTGCTAAAACATTATCTGCAATGGATGCTGTTTTTCCGCCTTTAATATAACGACGCTTATAGCCTATCTGTGCTTTTAGTTTGTTCTCTCGCATAATTTTAGCAACGCGATGCACACTGCAAGTCTCACCTGCATCACGAAGGTCACGATGAATCCATGGGCTGCCATAAGTCCCTCCGCTGGCAATATAAAACTCCCTGATCCTTTTTAATAATCGCTCGTCTTCAATCGCGCGATTGGATAAGGGTTTTTCTAGCCAAGCATAAAAACCACTACGATGTAATTTAAAGACTCGGCACATGGCCTTTACGGAAAATTCATGTCGATGTGCGCGAATGAAGGCGTACTTTACTCGCGGTCGTTGGCAAAGTACGCGGCGGCCTTTTTTAGTATGTCGCGCTCCTCCGTCATTCGGCGTAAATCCGCTTTTAATTTGGCATTCTCGGCAGCAAGGTCGTTTTTATCGACTTCTCGGGGAATCGGCTCACCGTATTTCTTCATCCAAGCATAAAGACTATGGGTAGTTGTGCCGAGTCTCTGAGCAACATCAGCTACTGAATATCCTCGTTCAGTAACTTGTTTGACTGCTTCCTTTTTAAATTCTTCTGTATACCGTTTGCCTTTCATTATCACACCTCATAGAGTTACATATTAACGCTATTTGGTGTCTAGCAAACCCTGGGAAGTCCAATAGCTTATTAAACACCTTCTTAGACTCAGACTCTAGCTATACAAGAGAATTAAACGCAAAATGACTACTGTCTACATTAACCATTTAATTGGAGGCGATGGTAACCAGATACAACCTTGTTTAGTTATTAATTACCTCTAAACCGCCTTGGGGCACTTTTGGGGCACTTGCTTATACATTTAATAATAAACTTATGTGAAGAAAGTTTACAAATTCGAGCCAAAAACAGCTTATTTTATAGCCTAAAGTGACAAAAGGGTGAATCCGTATAAAGAATGATAAATATCAATAAAACCGTTGGAAAAGCACTCCTGGCGCACCACGATCTTTCTTCACCCCTATCCCCAGTTCTTATCCGAGCCCCGAAGCCTTTCTAAGCTCGCAATAAACCTGTCTCTTGATTCAGAAGATCTTAACAAGCTAAACACTGCACGTTAGCGAATTTATTACGGAAAAAACTTTAAGTTCCCGACACAGAATACTTCGTTTAAGAAAGGTTTATTTTATTAACAGGAAGGTAATATGCTCCGCGGACGGCCTCTTCCTTTTCCTCCCTGGTGGTTGGGGTTCGTCCACCATTTTTCCCTATGCACTTCAGACAGAAAAAACGAGGGATTAGCTTAGTAAGCGTTTTCGTTTGAAAAACCTTTAAAGATAGTCATGATTACTATCTTGATATCAAAAATAAGAGACCAGTTTTCAATATAGTAAAGATCAAACTCAACACGCCTTTCCATCTTTTCTACTGTATCTGTCTCCCCTCTAAATCCATTTACCTGAGCCCACCCGGTAATACCTGGTTTAACCTTGTGACGCTGCATATAGGACTCTATCAATTCTTTATAGTGCTCATTATGGGCAATCGCATGAGGTCGCGGCCCAACGACTGACATTCGCCCCTGAAGCACGTTATAGAATTGGGGTAACTCATCCAAACTGGTTTTTCTTAAAAATGCACCCACAGGCGTGATACGACTATCATTCTTAGTCGCCTGCTTAACTTCTGCATCTTCATGCACAAACATACTTCGAAATTTGTAAACATTAATAGGCTTACCGTCGACCCCATGCCTTAACTGCTTAAAAATAATTGGACCTTGGCTAGTAAACTTAATAGCTAGAGCAATAATGACTAAAATAGGTGATATTAAAATCATAATCGTGAAGGCTAAAAATAGATCTTCGAAGCGTTTTAAAAGGCCATTCGCTCCTGTTAGCGGGCTGGCACTTAGATCTATCGTTGGCATCCCCGAGATAGACGTCAATTGATGGTTCAGCAATCTAAAGTCAGACATATCGGGAACAAAACGCATATTGACCGTACTATATCTCAAGGCAAACATCGCTTGATCTAAAAACTCTGACTCTTTCAACGGCAAGCTAAACCAAATGTCGGATATATTATTTTCTCGTAACACTGAATCTAGGGACTCAAGTGACGAAACCTCTAGGTTTTTGCCAAACAAAGGTTTTAGGTCAATCGTCATTGCAGAAAAAACCGAAAAACCAGAGGTACCATCGATAGACAAAGACTCGTTAATCAGGTCAACACTTTTCTCACTACCTATGACCAAAACCCTTTTTTGGTTAACTCCCATACGTCTCAAGTAATCTAAGACCGCATATAAAACAATTCGAGCAACAATTGCCAAAAACAATGAGCCTAAATATGCGTAGCCCAACCAAAGACGGGAAAAATCTTCACCCTTGTGACTTAATACCAGTAAAGCCAATACCGTCATAAACGCTAAAGACCAGGCCAGAAAGATCCGCCCAATCATCTCTATACGGTACTTACCACGCCAAGAAGCATAGCCGCCACACAAGGACACACTGGCCACCACAACAAAACTTGCGAGTAGGCCTAATATTTCATATTCGAAACTCGTTTGAATATTTGCGAAGCGAAAATAGTGAGCTAAATAAAATGCTATACCAGCAGTAAAGAAGTCCAGCGCCCTAAAAAATAGAGGAGAGAACGAATCAAATAGTGATCGGTTGTTAGAGGCTTCCATCAATCAAGCAAATCTCAAATAGCAGATACAAAAAAGCCCCATAAATGGGGCTTTTTAAATAAGCTTTAGCTTAAAGCTTGTCAGCGTTTTCTGACAAGTAGCTAGCAACACCAGTAGGAGATGCATCCATACCTTTGTCACCTTTTTGCCAGCCAGCTGGGCAAACTTCACCATGCTCTTCATGGAACTGAAGTGCGTCAACCAAACGAATAAGCTCATCCATGTTACGACCCAACGGAAGATCATTAACTATCTGAGAGCGAACATTACCTTCTTTGTCGATCAAAAATGCACCACGGAAAGCAACACCACCTTCTGACTCCACATCGTAAGCCTGACAGATATCGTGATTCATATCAGCTGCCAATGTGTACTTAACCGCACCGATACCACCATCATTAATTGCAGTGTTTCTCCAAGCGTTGTGAGTGAAGTGAGAATCGATAGAAACACCAATCACCTCAACACCGCGCGCTGTAAAATCATCCATACGATGATCCAAAGCAATCAGCTCTGAAGGACAAACAAAAGTAAAATCTAGCGGGTAAAAGAATACCAAACCATATTTACCTTTAATCGCTTCCGACAAAGTAAATTCATCAACTATTTCTCCATTACCCAAAACAGCAGGGACTGTAAAATCTGGGGCTGGTTTTCCAACTAATACGCTCATGTTTATTCCTCGTGAGTTTTATTTAATTTATTCTGAAGCAGGCACAGCTTCTTCTAATAACGGTTTCAATTCACCATTTCTGGCCATTTCAACCACGATATCGCAACCACCAATCAGCTCCCCTTTAACCCACAGCTGTGGAAAGGTTGGCCAATTAGCGTACTCAGGCAAAGCCGCCCTAATTTCTGGATTCTCGAGAATATTCACGTAGGCAAATTGGCGTCCAATGGGCTTCAACACATCAACCACCTGAGCTGAAAAACCGCACTGAGGGAACTGAGGCGTACCCTTCATATATAGGATCACATCATTTTGCTCTATCTGATCTTTGATAATCTCAACAATACTCATATCGCTTTAAGGCCTTTTTATAGTTAACCGTCATGTAATTGCCCCAGGCCAAGTATCACCTGCTCTGAGGGGATAAATCGTCAGGGATTTAAGGCCGCCTAATATGGCCGCTCTGGCCTCATTTTTCAAGGTGATCCTAAACTTTATTTACACATCTTTTACGCAAACTCTCCCCATTTTGGATCATCTTTGACAATGATTTAGCCGCCAAGCCTAGGGGCGATAAGCCTTGCATGCATGATATAGAGGCTATATGATCAATTCTTAAACACCAGAATACTTAGGGCGGCTTCAATTAAGGCCGCCCTTTTTATTTTTGGGGCCGAGATGATTGAGGTCCCACTAAGCATTAACAGCAGTTACAAGAGCAGCAACATGAGCAGTACAGAGACCAATAGCCTTATGCCCACCTACACCAGACTCAACACTAGTTTTGTAAAAGGCGAAGGATGCTTTGTGTTCGATGACACAGGTAGAGCATATTTAGATGCTTTGTCAGGAATAGGGGTAGTCGGCTTGGGGCACTCCCACCCCAAACTTGCGCGGGTCATTGCAGAGCAAGCTAACACACTTATGCACACCTCGAATATCTATCGAATACCCTCCCAAGAGGAATTAGCCGATAAACTCACTTCTGTTAGCGGAATGGATAACTGCTTTTTCGGAAACTCCGGTGCAGAAGCCAATGAGGCCGCCATTAAAATAGCTCGCCTGTTTGCCAGAACTAAAGATATCGATCTACCTCATATCATCGTTATGGAAAACGCTTTTCATGGCAGAACATTGGCCACGCTAAGCGCTACCGCTAACCGAAAAGTACAAGCGGGTTTTGAGCCTCTAGTCCCTGGATTTATACGTGTACCTTACAACGACATAGATGCTGTCAAAGAAGTAGCCAAAAATAACAAACAAGTAGTGGCGGTGTTCCTTGAGCCCGTCCAAGGCGAAGGCGGAATACATGTTGCAGGCAAAACCTATCTTGAAGAACTGGCAACGCTATGCGATGAGCTAGATTGGCTGCTGATGCTTGACGAAGTGCAATCAGGCAATGGCAGAACTGGCGAATACTTTGCTTTTCAGCACACCAATATCAAACCCGACGTACTAACGACTGCTAAAGGGCTTGGCAATGGCATACCCATTGGTGCCTGTTTAAGTGCAGGCAAAGCCAAGTCTTTAATGCAAGCAGGTCAACATGGAACCACTTACGGTGGCAACCCTCTTGCCTGCAAAACAGCGCTTGAGGTGGTTAGCACCATCTGCGAACCTAACTTTTTAGCCCAGGTAAATGAAAAAGCTAAACATTTTGAGTCTTTGATTAATGAAGTGCTCATACCTCTTGAGCAAGTCGATAACGCTAGAGTAAAAGGTTTAATGATTGGTATCGAGCTAAATGCAGATGCCAGTTCTCTAGTACAAATGGCGCTGGAAGATGGTTTATTAATTAACGTAACCGCAGGAAACGTTGTTCGCCTATTACCTCCTTTAGTTATCGAAACTGAACAAATCGAAACCGTGGTATACAAGCTACGCGATCTAATCTCGAAACTATAGCCCCCTTTTTTTAATACTTTTTATATTTGGAAAAAACCATGTCAGTTAGACATTTTTTAACACTTAATGACATTAGCCCTGCTGAAGCACAGCAACTGATCAAGAGAGCTAATGAACTAAAAGAGCTTCAACACAAAGGCCAAGATGGCCCAAAATTTCCTAATCGCGTATTGGGTATGGTGTTCGAAAAGTCTTCTACACGTACTCGAGTGTCATTTGAGGCAGCTATGACGCACTTTGGCGGCTCGGCGATTTTCTTGTCTCCTCAAGATTCACAATTAGGTCGAGGCGAACCCATCGCAGACTCGGCAAAAGTGCTTTCGAGCATGCTCGATATGATTATGATTCGAACCTTCGAACATTCAAAGCTAGTCGAGTTTGCTGACAACAGCAGCGTGCCGGTAATCAACGGACTGACAGATGACTACCACCCGTGTCAGCTGCTAGCGGATATGCAAACCTATTTCGAACATCGAGGCGATATAAAAGGCAAAACCGTCGCGTGGATAGGAGACGGCAATAACATGTGTCACTCCTATATTAATGCCTCGCGCTTATTTGGCTTCAAGCTGAATATTGCTTGTCCGAAAGGCTACGAACCCATGCAGGATTTGGTTGACTCAAACCCTCAAGTGCAAGTCTTTGAGCGGCCGCAAGACGCCGTTAAAGACGTAGACCTAGTCGTGACCGATGTTTGGGCCAGCATGGGGCAAGAGAATGAGCAAGCAGAGCGGCTAGAAACCTTTAAAAACTATCAGGTGAATACTAAACTTTTGAGCTTAGCCAATGATGACGCCCTGTTTATGCATTGCTTACCTGCTCATAGAGGTGAAGAAGTCAGCGCCGAAGTGATGGACAAGCCCAGCTCAGTCGTCTGGGACGAAGCTGAAAATCGACTTCACGCTCAGAAAGCCTTGATGGAATTGCTCTTCAATAGCAATCTGGATTAGACTGAACTCATTGAGCACTCTCTATGCGCTGAACTCGGGAGCGCCATTTCACGAATTAAGCAACACGATTAAAAGGACCTTGTTATGAATCCAAAGCATTTTTCCATCGCTAAAAAAGCATTAGTAGGCTACTGGCTCAGCGTCGCACTCGTCGCATTTTTATTTATCGACTCCAGCTTCGGCCAAAAATACGTTTTGTTTGGTGCACTGATTGTGTTGGCTCATGTTGTTGAAACCTTTTTGTTCGACAAAACACTTCAAGAGCATAGTCAAAGCGTCATCATGGACAAACTATTGATGCTTCCCTTTGGCGCATTGATTCCTTTAAGCCTAAAAGCCGAAGCAAAGGCTAAAGAAGGCCAAGCTTAAGATAGCAAACCCCTTCATTAAAAAGTGCTAGGTATCGCTTAGCACTTTCTGAACCTCTTTCTGCCACTTCTCATAAATAGCATCCGCTTGATCTTTACCAAGCACTGGTTCAAAACCTTTTTCTTTAGCCCATAATTGAGAAATTTGATCTAAAGACTCATAGATCCCCACCTGCAATCCTGCTAAATACGCTGCTCCTAGCGCTGTGGTTTCTACATTAGCGGGTCGATCCACGCTCAATTGCATTAAATCAGCTAAAGACTGTGTTAACCAATTATTAGCGACCATGCCACCATCTACTCTTAAACGGCTGGGGAAATCGGCTCCATCTTCGCTCATAGCCTTAAGCAGGTCAGCCGTTTGCAAACCAACTGACATCAAGGCCGCACTCACGATTTCTTTAATTCCAGTATCTCGAGTAATACCTGTAATCGCACCACGCGCATTCGGATCCCAGTAAGGAGCGCCTAAGCCAGTAAACGCTGGAACCAAGAACAAGCCCTCTGGATATCCTGCCGCTTCTGCGAGAGCTTCACTTTCCTCAGCGTTCCCAAACAACTGTAAACCATCCCTAAGCCACTGAACGACTGCACCTGCGATAAAAATACTGCCCTCTAAGGCATAAGTGGTCTCACCATTTAGACGATAACCTACGGTGCTCAATAATTTGTTTTTTGAGCGAACGATATTCTTTCCGGTATTTAGGATCATAAAGCAGCCGGTCCCATAGGTACTTTTAGCCATACCGCTCTCAAAACAGGCTTGGCCAATCAAGGCAGCTTGCTGATCACCCGCGACACCACAAATAGGCAGTTCGGCCCCCAACACTGCTTCAGCCGCTGTAGCGAAATTAGCACTACAATCTTTGACCTCAGGCATCATACTCTTTGGGATCTCAAACAAGTCGAGTAACTCCTGATCCCATTCTTGGCTTTGAATATTAAACACCAAAGTACGTGACGCATTGGTTGCGTCAGTTACGTGTGCTTTACCCTCGCTCAATTTCCACATCAAAAAGGTATCGACCGTTCCAAAGCATAGATCTCCAGCTTCAGCTCGTGCTCTGGCGCCTTGCACATTCTCCAAAATCCAACGGATCTTGGTCGCCGAAAAATAAGGATCTAGTAGCAAGCCAGTTTTTTCCGAGACTTTCTCTTCATGCCCTTGCTCTTTAAGCGCTTGGCAATAATCTGCTGTTCGACGGTCTTGCCAAACAATGGCGTTATATAGCACCTCACCGGTTTTTCTGTCCCAAACCAAAGTCGTTTCGCGCTGATTGGTAATACCTATCGCATTAATATCACTCGGCTGAATACCCGCATTTTCGATTGCTGCCTTACAAACTTCTAAACTGGTACCCCAGATATCCGCTGCTCGATGCTCTACCCAGCCATCCGCTGGAAAAATCTGTTCAAACTCCTTCTGAGCCACACCTAAGCTCACTCCATCATCCCCAAACACAATCGCTCTTGAACTGGTGGTTCCTTGGTCAATAGAAAGAATATATTTGGGCACAGTCGCTCCCCTCTTAGAGTTATTTTTAGAAGCCGAATGGTCCCCAAAAAGCCAGAAATAGTCCACTCGTTTGAAGACTTTTAAAGTCCTAATTCGCAAAAAATGCTAAGGCAGTAGCAAAAGCAGAATTTTTAATGACTAAAACACAAGATATAGTGTTAACCCTTGGGCTATTTGGGTGCTTTTTGGGCAAAATCGCACCATTTTAAAGCCTTGTTTACTACACAACTTATCCACAATTTATTAAGTGAAAACTCACATCAAATTCTGCTTGCATTCCGGCGCATTGCGCACTATCTTGTATCCGAAATCGAGAGAACCCCTAGATGTTGTGATAATAATAAAAACAACAGCAGCCTTCCCTTGATTTAAACCCGTACTTTTCTTGCAAAAAACTTGAAGTAGTTTTTAGAAAAACGAGCTAAGTCATTGTTCGTTTTGACAAAACTGCTATTTCGGTCACAACCACAACATCTTGTGTTTCATGGTATGTTGTTGGGTTTTGTGCCTTTTTCAGGTCACTCTAGGAAAGAACGGTGCATGAAAAAGTAACAAAAACTGAAAAACAGCGTATTTAAACAACATTAACCATAACAATGACCAGCCAGTCCTAGGGTTACATAATGGAAATAGAAAACTCAGCGAAAAACACAGCCACCAGCCAAACCGTTCCAAACGCCACCAGCAATTCACCTGAAATAGCGGTTTCTGCCACGGCACCAGGGAAGATCCACCTTATCAAGCGTAATGGTACTGTCGTAGATTATGACGACGATAAAATTTCCATCGCGATTACTAAGGCCTTTTTAGCTGTCGAAGGTGGAACTGCTGCTGCCTCTAGCCGTATTCATGAGACGGTTGCCCAGCTCACAGCTCAGGTATCAGCTATTTTCAAACGCCGTTTTTCTACGGGTGGCACGATCCACATCGAAGACGTACAAGACCAAGTTGAGTTGGCACTTATGCGTTCTGGTGAACATCAAGTAGCGCGCTCGTACGTGCTTTACCGTAGTGAAAGAGCTAAGGAAAGAGCCGATAGCCAAGCCGCTGCTGGCAATGAAAACGCAATTAAGGTAACGCTTAAAAACGGACAACAAGCACCATTAGATCAAGTTCGACTGGCAAACATCGTGCGCACTGCTTGTTCAAATCTTGAAGACGTCGATGCCGACAAAATTTTAGAGGCCTCCATTAAAAACCTTTACGAAGGCATTCCTATGGAGGACGTAAACACGTCCCTATTGATGACGGCCCGCACTCTTATCGAAGAAGAGCCTAACTACAGCTATGTAACAGCTCGCCTCTTACTAGATAACCTGCAAAGCGAAGCTCTAGAGTTCTTGGGTATTGCACAGCAAGCCACATTCAACGAAATGAATGCTCTATACCCTCAAGCACTTAAGGCCTATATGCAAAAAGGTGTTGAGCTAGAGCTTTTGAGCCCAACTCTTTTGGGCTTTGATTTGGAGCAACTAGGCCAAGCACTTAAAGCCGAGCGCGACTTCCAGTTCACCTACCTGGGCCTGCAAACCCTATATGATCGCTACTTTATTCACTCTGACGAAGTACGCTTTGAGTTGCCTCAGGTGTTCTTTATGCGTGTCGCCATGGGTCTAGCTGTCGAAGAAGATGATAAAAATGCTCGCGCTATAGAGTTTTACAACCTTCTATCTTCTTTCGACTACATGTGTTCCACACCGACCCTGTTTAACTCGGGAACCTTACGTCCACAACTATCTTCTTGCTATCTAACGACTGTACCTGATGACCTTCACGGCATTTACGGTGCCATTCAAGATAATGCCATGCTATCTAAGTGGGCAGGCGGCCTAGGCAATGACTGGACTCCAGTACGTGGCCTTGGTGCATACATCAAAGGCACTAACGGTAAATCCCAAGGTGTTGTGCCTTTCTTAAAAGTCGTAAACGACACTGCTGTAGCCGTTAATCAAGGCGGTAAGCGTAAAGGAGCGGTCTGCGCCTACTTAGAAACTTGGCACGTCGACATCGAAGAATTCTTAGAGCTAAGAAAGAACACGGGTGATGATCGCCGTCGTACACACGACATGAACTCAGCAAACTGGGTACCTGATCTATTTATGAAACGCGTCATGCAAGAAAAAGAATGGACGCTGTTCACCCCCAACGAAACACCAGACCTACACGACCTCTACGGTTTAGAGTTCGAGAGACGCTACGAAGAATACGAGCGCATGGCAGAAGAAGGGAAAATCCGCTTACACAAAAAAGTACCCGCTGCCGAACTTTGGAGAAAAATGCTCTCCATGTTATTCGAAACAGGTCACCCTTGGATTACTTTCAAGGACAGCTGTAACTTGCGTTCTCCTCAGCAACACGTAGGCGTCGTGCATTCGTCTAACCTTTGTACTGAAATCACATTAAACACCTCAGCTGACGAGATTGCAGTATGTAACCTAGGCTCGATCAACTTGTTACAACACATCGTTGATGGCGAACTTGATTTGGGCAAGCTAGAGAAAACCGTTAACACCGCAGTACGTATGCTTGATAACGTTATCGACATCAACTACTACTCTGTGCCTCAAGCTAAAGAGTCTAACTTAAAACACCGCCCTGTTGGCATGGGGCTTATGGGCTTTCAAGATGCTTTGTATGCTCAAAGTATTCCTTACGGTTCTCAAGGAGCAGTCGATTTTGCTGATCGCTCTATGGAAGCGATTTCCTACTTCGCGATTAAAGCGTCTTCTGACCTATCAGAAGAAAGAGGCAGCTACTCTTCTTACAAAGGATCTCTTTGGGATCAAGGCATCCTACCCATCGATTCATTGAAAACATTAAAAGCTAACCGCGGCGAAGACTTTATCAAAGTTGATGAATCTTACACGCTAGACTGGGACAGCCTAAGAAATACCGTAAAAGCTAAAGGTATGCGTAACTCCAACGTGATGGCTATCGCTCCTACGGCTACCATCTCTAATATCACTGGCGTCACCCAATCAATTGAGCCGACCTATCAAAACCTTTATGTGAAATCTAACCTGTCAGGGGAATTCACCGTGGTTAACCCACATCTCGTGCGCGACCTTAAAAAGCGTGGACTTTGGGATAACGTAATGGTTAATGACCTTAAATACTTCGATGGCAGCTTAGAGAAGATTGACCGCGTCCCAGAGGACCTAAAAGCTTTATATGCAACAGCATTCGAAGTAGAGCCTCGCTGGATCGTAGAAGCAGCTAGTCGTCGCCAAAAATGGATCGACCAAGCACAATCACTCAACCTATACATCGATGGCGCATCTGGTAAGAAGCTAGATATCACTTACAAGATGGCTTGGTTTAGTGGCCTAAAAACCACCTACTACCTCCGTTCAAGAGCGGCCACTACAACAGAAAAATCTACCATTTCTGATGGCGCTCTAAACGCGGTTCAAAGTGGTGGGCCAGCACCTCTACCCGCAGCTTGTTCAATCGATGACCCTGATTGCGAAGCTTGCCAATAAACTATAAAAATTAATAACTAATACGGAAAAGCCCTAGGGCACAAACCCTAGGGCACAAAGTAAGAAAGATTTTTGGAGAATTCATAATGCTTAACTGGGATGACTACAATGCAGAAGAGAAACACAGCTCGAGTGCGTCAACAGCACCGATTAACCCGAGTACACAAGAGTCGAACGCAACACCAGCAGCAAATGCGCAAAACGGAACAGGAACAGCGACGCAAGTAGCCGATGCACCAAAAGTCGATTTAAGCAAAAGCTTTGGGCCTAGTGATACTCCTTCAGAAGCAGTGTCTAGCTTAAAGCCAGAAGCACCCGCAAGCACCGCCAAACAAACTGAAGCTGCGCCTCTGCCCGAAGGTGCCACAGCCATTGAACGGGCTAAGGCTGCCGCAAGTTCCTTAAACGTTGAAGAGGCCATATTGTCTTTAGAAGCAGACGCTGGACGAATCGAAGTTGACGATAAACGTATGATCAATTGTCGTGCCGACCTAAACCAATTAGTGCCATTTAAATACGATTGGGCTTGGCAAAAGTACCTAGATGGTTGCGCCAACCACTGGATGCCCCAAGAAATTAACATGACCGCTGACGTTGCACTATGGAAATCAGAAGAAGGCCTCAGCGACGACGAACGAAAAATTGTTAAACGTAGCCTAGGGTTTTTCTCAACTGCCGACTCATTGGTGGCTAACAACCTAACCCTTGCCCTGTACCGATTAATCACAAACCCTGAATGCCGCCAGTATATTCTTCGTCAATCGTTCGAAGAAGCGATCCACACCCATGCTTATCAGTACTGCATTGAGTCCTTAGGCATGGACGAAGGTGAAATCTTCAACATGTATAGAGAAATTCCATCGATCGCTAAAAAAGCGGCATGGGGCCTAAAATACACACAAGAGATCTGTGACCCTACTTTTAACACCGGTACCGTAGAAACCGACCAAGCATTGCTAAGAAACCTGGTGGCTTTTTATTGTGTATTAGAAGGTATCTTCTTTTACTGCGGCTTCACCCAAATCCTATCTATGGGTCGTCGCAACAAAATGACGGGGACCGCCGAGCAGTTTCAGTACATCCTACGCGATGAATCCATGCACCTTAATTTTGGTATCGACGTAATCAACCAGATCAAGCTTGAGAACCCTCACCTTTGGACAGAAGAATTTAAAGAAGAAGTAACTCAAATGATTTTGGAAGGTACCGAGATCGAAATTGAGTACGCTAGAGACACAATGCCACGTGGCGTATTGGGCATGAACGCAGCGATGATGGAAGATTACTTAAAGTTCATCGCAAACCGCCGTTTAGTTCAGCTTGGCCTGCCTGAGCAGTACGAGAGCCGTGACAACCCTTTCCCTTGGATGTCAGAGATCATGGATCTACGCAAAGAGAAGAATTTCTTCGAAACCCGCGTAATCGAATATCAAACAGGTGGTGCTCTTACCTGGTAAGGATCAAACTAGTTCTTTTTATCCAAAACTTGGATACACTCAAAGCTGTGCACCCTAGGACAAATGAAAAAGGGGGCACAGCTTTTTTAGTTATTGAGAACGCAAACGTTTGATCAATTGGCACATCATTCAAATTACGAATCCATTTAGGGCCTCACACATCGTCCCCTGCCGCCTTGCCTTGTGCCTATGCCTGCTAGCGTCACTACTTTTGACGCAAGAATTCATTCGCGCAGAGCAACTACCCGATCAGGAAAGCACCAAACAAGACCAAAACACCCCAGCTTCGCTCACCGTAGAGCAAAAGACTACAAGCGAGCCCACAGGCCCAGTTAAAGAAATACGCTCCAATCTACAGCATAGGACGCAAAGTTTTTATCACGATTTTAAAGAGCAACAAGAAAAGGCCTTGGATATCACTCAGGAGGCGGCAGATAGATCTCAAGAAGACCTTAGCGAACGTTTGCACAAAGTATCAGGATACGTGGACAGGTTTTTTGCGGATGATAGCTATGAACAAGAGAGTAAGGATAGCCGAATGCGTATCAGTCTGACTACACGCTTTCAAAAGCATCAGGACCCTACTTTTCAACCAAGAGTCAATCTATCCCTCGCACTACCTAATACTAAAGATCGCTTAAGACTGCGTTTTCAATCCAATGACGAAGAAGATGATGAGGAGGAGGATAATATCGATACCAGCCTTACCGATAGTTTGACAGAAACCACCTTCGCTACGGCTCTCGGTCTCATTGTACTCGCCAACGAATCACTGGATATACGTGCTGACCTAGGCGTAAAATTTAGAACCCCACTAGATCCTTTTTCAAGGCTAAGGCTTAGACGAAGCTTTCGAATCAAAAATATAGAGATGCGCTTTACTGAAACCTTTGAATGGCGCGACTCCCGAGGCAAAACAGCCGACTCCAGACTTGAGATCGAATACCCTCTAAATCAAGAATTATTTTTCCGAACGAGAACCGACGCTACCTACTGGGATATAGATAGTTACTGGAGCGGTTCCCAGTCCTTAACTCTATACGACCAACTCAACACAAAAAGTGCTATTGCCTATAGTATTGGAATATCAGGCCAAAATGAGGATGAGCTACACCTAAGAAAGAAGGATCAAGTTAACAACTATTGGATAGAATTCAGATACCGAAAAAACTTTTACAAAAACTGGCTGTTTTACCAAATAACGCCAGGCGTAGACCACCCCAGAGATTTTGAGTTTAGCGCTTTACCGAGAATCGAATTCCGTCTCGAAGCCTTATACGGCAACCTAATCAAATAGCTTCTAAATACTTGGTTTAAACACTAAATACCTTGAAATTTAAGAGAAAATTGCATATTGTGACAGCCGCTGGCAATAACGGTATAGCCAAAGGGTACAGCTCGTCCAGATGGCGAGGGTCTACCGCCCGTACTCTCCGACCGAAATGAGTCATTATCGTGACGAAGTTCGTCGAAGCACTCACATGTTTTAGTACTTACAAAGAGCTGAAAACATCTTCTTTCCTGCCCCTAAGCATTACCGCCAGTTTTAAATACACGTAGACTGACAACTTAGCTTGAGCGACCTAAACCATGCGCTTAGAAGAAACCACTATTTCAATTAACTACCTAGCATTGCTTATACGTTTATGCGAAGAGAGAAATATCTCTGTTGACTCGATTTTAAAAGATACCGGCATAGAAAAAAGCACCCTAGAAAATAGCCAAGATTTTGTAAACGGTGAGCAATACTACCGAGTACTAAAAAATGCCTCCGAATTACTGGGCGACCCCACATTTGGTCTTTACTACGGAGCGAGAACCACCATCACCTCCCATGGCATACTCGGCTTTGCCTTTATGAGCAGCCAAACCCTTCGGGATGCTTTGCTGTTGATGACTAAATATCACAGAACCCTTTTCACATTGATGGAGCTTCAATTCGAAGAGGGCGTGAATGCCTCCTATCTACGAATCAATTTTACAACTAACTTTAAAGGTTTTGAGAACCTGTTAGCAGAAGGGGTCATAGCTGGCTTCTATACAGTATTTCGTTCAATTTTTAATCAAGACATCAACAAAGATAATGAATTCTATTCGAACTTTATAAAGACTCCTGCCACTGTCCAATTTAAGCAAGAGGCGCCTGAATACAGCGATTTCTTTAAACAAATTTTAGGTAAGCATGTCGAGTTTTCACAAGAGTATAACCAGATTGTAATACCTAACCCTCTGCTAGATTATATGCTTCCGGAATCCGACCCAAATACAGCCAAAATGGCCGAGCAAATATGCCAGGATATACTCCATTCCCTAGAGCAAAGGGAAACCTACCCAGAAAAAGTAAGGAAAATAATATTTAGCTACAAAGAAAGTTTGCCCACATTCGATCAAGTAGCTGACGTCCTACATCTACACCCTCGCACATTAGGCCGTAGGCTCAAACAATACAATACGAGCTATCAGGTTATATTGGACGAGGTTCGAAAAGAACTAGCGCTAGAATACCTAGCAAACCCTGATATCCTAATTGACGATATCGCCTATTCATTGCGCTTTAACGATGCTTCTAGCTTTTACAGAGCGTTTAAAAAATGGACAGGAAAAACACCTAGAAGCTACCGAATGTCAGAAGTAGAGCAGGAAAAAAAGAACGCTTAAAGTAATAATTTATTTAGGAAGAAACTAGAATAGAAATTGGCTGCTCTTCAATCTTCATGTGTGCTGGCAATAATACCCGCACCATCTCCATCCATCTGAAGCACATCCAAATCAGGCTTTGATTCTACACTTTTAATACGAATCTCTTTAGCGGCAATTGATTTAACCGCTGGATGTTTTTCCATTAAACCCATGGGCAGTGTTAAGGTAATCAAAAAGAATCTCAGCAAACTCGGAGTATCGACGACAATTGCCTGCATATAAGGGTTGCTTAAATCAGCCTTGCGAGACAGAACAAAACTGCCCGCATAATACTTCCCCTGGGTAACAATCATAGATGTGACATTCACTTGTCGACCGTCAATCTCTGCTACAAACCGCTGTTGACCAAAAGTAAAAATCTCTTTCAACATTGACAAGACATAAGCGACCTTGCCGAATCTTTTTTTCAGATCAAGGTTGACCTTGTTAACCACCCACGCATCATAGCCAACCCCAACCATCATCGAAAACCTTCGGTCATTTAATCGAGCCAAATAAACAGATTTTGATAATCCACTCATTATAACTTTAACAATGCCATCCACATTTCGCGGCAAACCCAGTTCCTTCGCCAACACATTGGTGGTACCAGCCGGAATCAAAGCCAAAGGTGTTCGAGGCATATGAATCATCCCGTTAATAACCTCATTGACTGTCCCATCACCACCTGCCGCAACTACCAGATCAAAAGAATGCTCCAAATCAAGAAGATAGCTAATAGCGTCTCCAGCCGCTGTAGTTTCGTAAACAGAAAGCAAACAGTCTTCTTTTTCAAGTCTATCTATAACTTTATTGACAAAAGCTTGACGTCGACCACTTGCTGAAACAGGGTTTTTAACAACTAATATTTTTTTAGACATACTTTTTTAAACATACTTTTTTTAAAGGCACATGATCTCAATTACATGCATCCGGCAGCATCTATAGCCAGCATGCTATCACGAGATAAATTGACTTTCATCTCCACCCAAATTATCAAATCTTCTTTACTAAGAGGTTTAGCAATGTGAAAACCTTGCGCCACGTCACAATCGAACTGATCTAGTATTTTCAGACAAGAGGCTGACTCCACACCCTCGGCGCATACTCTAGCGCCCATTTCGTGAGCTAGAGCAATCGTTGACTTGGTAATAATTCGATCACTATGCACATTATCAATATGACTAACAAATGACTTATCTATTTTAAGTTCCGATAGAGGCAACTGTTTTATATATGACAAAGAGGAGTAACCAGCCCCAAAGTCGTCAATCGCTATAACGAAGCCCGCTTCATGTAAATCATTTAACACTTTAATACCGATATCTCGGTTTTGCATAAGAGAGGTTTCCGTCAACTCTAAAGTAAGCGCTTCAGGGGCCAAACCAAAAGAATCCATCTTAGCCTCTAAACTTTGGGCAAACTGTTCTTGAGATAGATTCTTTGCAGAAATATTGATTGATAAGCCAAGCTTTAAACCTTTTTCCAGAAGCCAAAGCAAGCTTTCTAATGCATTATGAATAACCCAATCTGTCAGTTCATCTATTAGGCCCGCTTGCTCAGCTAAAATAACAAATTCAGAAGGGCCCACCTCACCGAACTCAGGGTGACGCCATCTAACCAGCGCTTCGAGTGATACTATTTTGTGGGCTCGAATATCCAACTGAGGTTGAAATACTAAGGATAATTCATCATGCTGAATCGCACCTCTAAGATCATTGATCAACTTTAGCTTTCTGGCAGCTTGCTGACTAACAACACTAGAATACAAAACAACAGGTTGTTCCTGCTCCTGATCAGATTCTACCGCTGCTTGAGCAAACCTGATCAGGGTAAAAATATTAGTACTATGTTCTGGCGAAAAGGATAAGCCCGCGCGAGCATTAATCTCTAACATCATGTCATGCACAGCAATCGGGCGGTTTAACAAGGCCAAAAGGTGCTCCACGTCATTAACATACTTCTGTTTTTCTTCGCGCAGCCGAAACAAAACAATGAAAGACACACTATCTAACATCGCCGAATAATGGACAGGACCGCCCGGTAAACGCAAAGGCATGCAATCTACAAACTCACCTGCTATCCGATTCAGCCGTGCCGCCACTTTTTCGATCAACAAATCACTGCTTCGGAAGCCCAAGGTGTGATTTATTTCGTGATAACCCTGGAGATATATCAGGGACACCACCAACGGAGACCTATTCTCTTGTTTAAAATCAAGATGCTCTTGGCTAAAACGTTCCAACGCAGCCCTATTTGGCAAACCTGTTAATGGGTCGAGCATAGCTCGCTCCATCGACTTAGTTTCTACGCGCCGCATATTTTGTACTGCTTGATTCTCACTGATCAAAGCTTGGTAGCGCTTTCTCCTTTCGACATTGATTTGGTTCGCAAGGCCTAATGACAAAACTAAAACCTGAATAACAGAACCGCTAAATAAACTTAGATCTGAAAAATCATCCGCGGGAATAACGCCCATAAGCATTAAAATAAACACAAAAACCGACACAACCAGTACAGAAAATGATACCAGCAATATATTGGCGGCTGATGAGCCTTTTAGGCGAGCAAAAATACCAATATACAACAGACACAAAGTAAAAAATGGCGATAAAACTGCTGTCGGCAATAGCATTAAATAAGGATCATAGAATGTCACAACGGCAGCTAGCGAAACCAAAATGGTAGAAATATTAACCAATCGATTATGAGCTTTAGAAATCTTTTCCAATGAAACAAAAGCAGCCGCAAATTTGAGGCTAAACGCCATTGCCATCAAAGAAGAAGCAAGGGGCAAATATTCGTTAACCCAAGGGCTTCGCCCCCAAAGATAAGCGTTACCTACTCCAGTAAACACCAAAAAAAACAGGGTTGAAAAAACGATATAACCTACGTAATACACGTAGCTTCGATCGCGAGTTACAAGAAAAACAACTGCATTATAAAATGCCATAACCATCATAATGCCGAAGAAAAAACCTAACCAATATTCCACCAATTGATTGTGACTAGCCAAGGCGCTAGCCTGCCAAAGACTAATTGGCATGGTAATCATGGCATGAGATTGCACCCTGAGGATCAACGCATATTTTTTTGGCTCCAGACCTTCGAGCTCAAAAACTAAATTGCGGTACTGTTTATGAGCACCAAGTTCCTCTTGAGATTGGTGAACAAAGACCTCACCTTGATCCAAAAGATATAAATCGCTTTGAATCAAAAGAGGATGCTTAATTTCAAGCAACCAAGTATCAGGTCGCCCGTTAAAAGAGTCATCAAGCTCAAAAGGCAAATAGATCCAATAGGTCGATCGACTGAGGCCTAAGCTCAGAATATCCTCATAATGCTGTTTAACCTCATATCCCCCTACTCGTCCTTTTTTATCGCCTTCAAACAGCCTTTGCACTTGCTCAAGTTCGAGCAGGTCATCTTTATCTTCTATATAGCTTAGATAGGGGCCAGCGCTGTAGCTGCCCTGATTCGGTTTGAGTTCCAGGCTAACCTCAGCGAACAACACCGGAGAAAAAAACAGCGAAAACAAGGAAAATACTAATGAAAGAACGGCAGCGTTATCCACAAGCAAGCTCTGAGGCTGGCTCACTTTAGGGAACTCCTTTCCATCTTTAAGGTCTGATATAATATCGCGAGTAAACAACATGTGCGCTTGCCGCCCTGAAATCCCTAATTGATCGCCGTTGGCGCCTGATTCGTTACTGACATCATATGATTTCTATCGGCTGACGTCACCTCGACCAGCGCAGCACCTGTTTAAGTTAGTATTTAAAGACCTATGCCTATTCTCAAATACCATCAGCCTTATCTTAGTCAATCAAAGTCTGGCAAAACTCGACTGGCCACCGTCCTGTTTTTCTTTAGCACTCTTATGCTCTGTTTATCGGCACAAGCCATCGACCTCGATAAGGGCGCTAATTGGCAGCAGGAGGAGTTTCTGCCAGCCGAGCAAGCCTTTCCCCTCAGCGCTCAGCTAGTCGATGAAACTTACACCTTGAAAGCTGAGTGGTTAATTACTCAGGGCTATTATCTCTATGCTGAATCCGTATCTCTCGACAGCGAACAAGCCCGAAATTTTCCCCAAGCAGACTTCTCCAGAAAGCCTTTGGTTAAATATGACCCGAATTTTGACAAAGATATGGAAATCTTTGAGCAACAGATAGAAGCTACCTTCCAGTTTTCAGAAGCCGAATTCAAACAATTAAAAAAAGAAAATCTCTCCCAAATAAACCTTAGGTTTCAAGGCTGTGCCGAAGCTGGGCTATGTTACCCAATGCAAATCCATTCTCTTGGAGCTTTAACGGGAGTCGACTTTACTGCGCCGACTATTGATATCAACATTAAATCGAGTGACGAAAACAACGCTGGCGTTTTAAGTATGGAATTTGAAACCCTACTTAGTGAAGCGTCCCTAGCGAAAATAATCATAATATTTTTCGTTCTAGGTATTGGACTTTGTCTCACGCCCTGTGTGCTGCCCATGATGCCTATTATTTCAGGTATCGTACTCGGTAGAGAAAAATCTCTAAACACGACTCAAGCCTTCGGCATATCGTCCAGCTATGTTCTCGCGATGTCCCTCACCTACACCTTGGTAGGTGTAATTGCGGCCTCTTTGGGGGCTAGCGCTAACCTTCAAATTTGGATGCAGCATCCCATCATATTATCTGGCTTTGCATTGCTCTTTGTTGTGCTTGCGCTATCCATGTTCGATGTCTATGAACTAAGGCTTCCTCAGGGTATTAATCAAAAACTCAATGATCTGTCTAACGCTCAAGAAGGCGGTAGTTACCTAAGCGCGGCTATCATGGGTGTACTCTCCGCCGTGGTCGTGTCTCCCTGTATATCGGCACCCCTAGCTGGAGCTTTGGTTTTTATCAGCAGTACTGGTGACATAGCGATAGGAGCGAGTGCGTTATTCGCCCTGGGACTAGGCATGGGGCTACCGCTTATCATTTTATGTACAGTAGGTACAAACGTTTTACCAAAAGCAGGCAACTGGCTTAACTACAGTAAGCGCTTTTTTGGCATCATGCTGATTGCAGTCGCCGTTTGGATGTTGGCACGTTTCCTTAACCCTTCTCTTAGTCTAGCTTTATGGGGAGCCTTATTTATATTCGCGAGCTTCTCTTTTGGCCCTTGGGCTAAAACTCATCCAATTCTTAAAACAGCCCTTAGTATTAGTTTGTTGTGGGGCATCGTAATGGTGTTAGGTGCTGCTTTAGGCAACACAGATCCTTTGCAACCACTTAAAAACCTACAGGTTAATGCAAACAATAGAGCTGGTCCTGGAACCACCAAGACTCACACTTTAGAGTTTAAAACTATCGAATCTCTAGCTGAACTCGAGCAAGAACACGCAAATAATCGAGACAGTGGGAAAATCCTTCTACTCGATTTCTATGCGGACTGGTGTACATCATGCAAAGAAATTGAACGGCATATATTTGAAAACCCGCGTTTTGAAGGTTTTTTACAATCTACTTATTTGGTCCGTGCCGACCTGAGCAAAAACAGCTTAGACAATTTTAAGCTACTCGAAGAATTAAAACTCTTCGGACCGCCGGCGATCTTATTCTTCGACGATAAAGGCCAAGAGTTCAAAAGCTATCGTGTTCAAGGCACCATTAATCCGGATAAATTTCAAAAGCTCATAGAAGCCTTAAATAGCACATCGAGCTAAACAGACTTCAGTTTTATAGAACTTTAGATGCTGCAAAAAAATGTTTGGTTATTTCATACAAATACCAAGCATCTAAACGCCCCGCACTCTCTCTAATGGAATGCATACCAAAAGTGGGCACTCCGACATCGATGGTTTGAATACCTAACTCGGCCGAAGTCAAAGGCCCAATGGTACTGCCGCAGCCCATATCGGTTCTGACTACAAAACTTTGAATAGGCGCATCAGCTTGCTCGGCAAATTGCTTAAAGCGAGCACTGGTCAGGCTGTTAGTGGCATAGCGCTGGTTTGCATTCACCTTAATAACGGGTCCAGCGTTCAACAAAGGCCCGTGATTAGCGTCGTGCTTCTCAGGAAAATTGGGATGTACTCCATGAGCATTGTCGGCGGAGATCAACATAGATCGAGCTAAACAGCGCGACGCGTTTTCGCTACCGCCACAAATTCTCTCGAACACTTGGCTCAAAAAAGCCCCTTGCGCTCCTTGTGCGGTTTGGGAACCCACTTCTTCATGATCATTGATTACTATCAAAGCATTCTGAGCTTGATCACTGTTACTATTGTCGATCAAAGCCTGTAGACCAACATAACAACTCAACAAATTATCAAGTCGAGCACTGGCAAAGAAATCGTCTTTCAAACCAATATAACTAGCATTTTGAACATCATAAAAACTCAGTTCAAAATCCAACACACGATTGAACTCTCTAGCTAAATCTGGATGTTCTTTAGCCACTTGCTCTAACAAAATACCTTCTAAGACTGGGGTATCACCCGCCTCATGTTGTAGCAACACAGGTGGAATATCCTTTTGCGCATTAATAGTACGCTTAGAGTTAGCCTCTCGATCCAAATGAATAGCTAAGCTGGGAATAAAGGCAATTGCCTTATCAAAATTGATCAAACAAGTGGTGCTAGCTTTGTCGTTGTCATTCTCCAACACCAAACGGCCGGCTAAGCTTAAATCGCGATCAAACCAAGGGTTCAATAACACGCCGCCATAAACCTCAACTCCTAGCTTTAAATAACCTTTAGTGGAAACTTCTGCGTTTGGCTTCACTTTCAAACATGGGCTATCACAATGAGCACCAAACAAGCGGTACGAGGACTGGTCCCAATTAGTGTCCTGGTAAGTAAAGGCAATTAAACTGGAGGCGTTACGCTCTACGTAATACTGCTTTCCTTGCTCCAGCTGCCATTGGTCCGCCTCATCCAGACGTTCAAAGCCTGCATCTTTTAAGCGTCTGATAGCCTCTCTCACCCCATGAAAAGGCGTGGGAGCACTGTCCAAATAGCTAAACAAATCTTGATTAAAATGGTCCACACTTTCGGGAGAAGGCACACTGTTGATTGAACCCATATTGACTTATCCAAAGAAAAATAAACGGCTGTTTGAAGCCCTATAGCTTAGCATAAGCAAGCACTGCCTTTTTAGCCCATTTTGCTCTGATGAAATACGACGACATGGCGCCAAGGCGTCGTTTTTACCCCTGGACTTAAAGCAAACACTTGGTCCACTATAGGCATCCTATTCCGGGCGTTGAGCCAAGGCTTTTGGTGAACCACTTGTGCCGAACCACTTGCCAAGATGCCCCAAAGCACCGCTCATGCGGCTAAGTCAAACACATAGGTCAAACACAAGGAGACCCTTATGTACTCTTACAAGCAGTTTTATATCAATGGAGAATGGGTAGATCCTGTTGATCCGAAGACCCTAGACGTGGTCAACCCCGCAACAGAAGAAGTCATGGGGCAAATCTCCCTTGGTAATGCAGACGACGTAAACAAAGCGGTAGAAGCGGCAAAAAATGCCTTTGAAAGCTTTTCTCAAACAACACCTGCTGAACGCATCGCACTTTTGGAGTCGATCTTAGCCATCTATCAACGTAGGCAAGGTGAGATTGCAGAGGCGATCTCGCAAGAAATGGGAGCTCCTATGAAACTTGCGAGTACTGCCCAATCAGGCGCAGGACTCGCGCACTTTATGTTCACTCTAAATGTACTAAAAGAATATGCCTTTGAAGAAACTAAAGGTACTACCGTATTCAAAAAAGAACCTGTCGGCGTATGTGGTCTAATCACTCCTTGGAACTGGCCAATCAACCAGATCGCCTGCAAAGTAGCTCCTGCCCTAGCAGCTGGATGTACCATGGTGTTAAAGCCCAGCGAAATTGCTCCTTTTGATGCCATGATTTTGGCAGAGATTATGGACGAAGCTGGCGTACCTGCGGGTGTCTTCAATCTAGTGAATGGCGACGGTCCTGGTGTCGGTGAAGCCATTAGCGGCCACCCTGATATCGACATGGTGTCTTTCACAGGTAGCACCCGCGCAGGTATCGCCATTGCCAAAAATGCTGCTGAAACTGTTAAGCGTGTTACCCAAGAGCTTGGCGGAAAATCGGCCAATATCCTATTAGAAGACGCCGATATCGAAAAATGGGTGAAAAAAGGTGTGGTTAACTGCTTTGGTAACAGCGGCCAGTCATGTAATGCACCTACACGCATGTTGGTACCCGAATCCAAATTAGATCAAGCCATCGAAGTCGCGCGCGCCACAGCAGAAACTGTTAAAGCAGGCGATCCAAATGCAGAGGACACTGGCATTGGCCCGGTAGCGAGTGAAGTACAATTTAATAAGATTCAAGGCCTTATCGAGAAAGGTATTGAAGAAGGCGCCGAACTTGTCGCTGGTGGTCCCGGACGCCCTGATGGCCTAGACAAGGGCTTCTATGTTAAACCAACAGTCTTTGCACGCGTAAACAACGAGATGACCATCGCACGTGAAGAAATCTTTGGCCCAGTGCTGAGCATTCTACCTTATAAGGATGAAGAAGATGCCATTCGCATTGCCAATGACACCTGTTACGGCCTCTCCGGATACGTTGCTTCTTCCGATCATGAACATGCCTTGAAAGTAGCGGGACGCATTCGCTCAGGAAACATCCACGTCAATGGCGCGCCACCAGATTTTAATGGTGCCTTTGGTGGTTATAAGCAATCAGGCAATGGCCGCGAATGGGGCGAGATGGGTTTTGAAGAATTCCTAGAAACCAAATGCATTTATGGAGGCGCTGTTTAATAGCACCTTCAAACCACCATTAAAAATTACGGCCTTTAGTTTTAAAATATTTACAAACTAAGGGCCGTTTTTTTACCAGCAACTCTTTTACCCACAAAAAACAAAAAGGAAATACCCCGATGAAGCACGGCGCTCAGAGCTTTCTAATAAAAGTGATTAGTACAGCACTTATCTTAGCCGGTTTGCTAGCTAGCACCTTTACCTTTGCACAAAATAACCCACTGCTAATCAACACGACAGAAGGCCCGGTAGAAGGTTTTAAAAGTAAACTCAACACCTACTCCTGGCATGGCATCCCCTTTGCTCAAGCTCCCCTAGGCGAGCTTAGATGGCGTGCACCACAAACTCCTCTTAAAAGAGAATTAACTCTAAAAGCTACTGATAACAGTCATATGTGCGTGCAGAAAGGTGGACTCCTGAGCACCATGAACCCTTTCAAATGGAATAAAGCAGTAGGCTCTGAAGACTGCCTTTACCTCAACATAACCGCTCCTGCTGACATCACAGAGGGAGAAAAACTGCCTGTGATGTTTTGGATTCATGGTGGTGGCAATAGCGTAGGGTACAAAGGCAATCGCGCCTATACTGGAGAGCACCTAAGTGCCAATGGTCGAGTAGTTGTCATCAGTGTGAACTATCGACTCGGGCCTTTGGGTTGGTTCCACCACCCAGCCTTACATAGCCCAAATGCAAGCCCAGAAGATCGCTCAGGCAATTATGGAACGCTGGACCTTATTCAAGCTTTAAGCTGGGTGCAGGACAATATTGAAAACTTTGGCGGCGATCCAAATCGCGTGACCATTTTTGGCGAATCCGCTGGCGGCACTAATGTCTACAGCCTACTGATATCCCCCCTGGCGAAAGGGCTTTTCCACCGCGCTATTTCTCAAAGCGGAGGTATGTGGAGCAGCACACCGACATATGCCAGTGCAGCTCACGATCAAGGTGGTCACCCTTCGAGCAGTCATGAAATAAGTAAGAGGGTGTTACCTAAAGCAAACGCTTCTGCTGAAGAGCTAGCACAAGCACTTCGTACTTACGATGCGGAAGATCTTGTGGAGCTTTATAAACATGAAGCGGTGGGCATGCTCGACTTCCCGCGCATGGTGACCGACGGATACGTCTTACCTAGCGAAGATCTAAGCGTGGTGTTCTCCGATACCTCTCGCTTTAACGCAGTACCCGTCATGCTTGGCACTAACCGAGACGAGGTGAAAAGCTTTATGGCTCTCGATCCGAGGTTCGTAGATATCGGCTTTAGAATGAAAGACCAGGACATGTATGATCGCTGGAGTCGTTATCTGAGCAACAACTGGAAAGTCAGAGGCGTAGATTCCCACGCACGCGTCATAGCCGACAGCTACGCTGAAGTATACGCCTATCGTTTTGATTGGGACGAGCTGCCCAAGATAGGTTTTGTCGATTTATCAACACTTATGGGAGCTGGCCACGGGTTAGAAATACCCTTTGTTTTTGGGGAACTGAAATCAGACTTTAGGATCGACCTTGTTTTTTCATTGGATGTAAGGTCAGATAGCAAAGAAAATAGAAAAGCGTTCTCCGATACCATTCAATCCTACTGGACCGAATTTGCTTATACCGGCTCTCCCGGAAAAGGACGTAATGGAAACTTGCCACAATGGCAGCCTTGGAACAATCAAGGGCAAAAGTTTCTAGTATTAGATACTGGTGAGGGTGGCATTAGAATGTCAGACAAAGACCTAAGCCGCGAGTATTTAAAACAGCAACTCTTAAGTGATTCCATTATCACTGAACTTGAAACTCGCTGCCTGCTTTTCCAAGAAATGTTTATTCGTAACGACAAAGATACTTTTAATATGGAAGAGTATTGGAACTTTGGAAAAGAACAATTTGGACAAGGCTGTGAGACCGTCGCGCTAAAAGACTAGTTACGCGACTTAGCCTTAGACCTACATCGAGTCAGGCGTTTCGATGCCCAACAAGTCCAAACCCAGTTTTAAACTGGCTGCAGTCATTTGGCAGAGATACAAACGAGACGCCTTCTGCGCCCCGCCACTTAGCACTGGACATTGCTCGTAAAAGCTCATGTAACTTTGAGTAAGCTCAAACAAATATTCACACAGATAATGCGGATAGCCATTTCTGGCCACGCTATCGATGACATCGTTTAGCTGTAATAATTTAAGTGACAAACTTACTTCCGCTGGTTCAAGCAGAGAGAGTGAATCCAGTGAATCAACTGAAAAGTCTTCGTCTAGCTTGCGGAAAATACTTTGAATGCGAGCGTAAGCATATTGCAAATAAGGGGCGGTGTTGCCCTCAAAAGACAACATGCTTTCCCAGGAAAACACGTAATCGCTGGTCCTATTTTTTGATAGGTCGGCGTACTTAACCGCACCGATACCAACTTGACGAGCAATACGTTTCTTTTCACTGTCATCTAAGTCAGGCTGTTTTTCTGACACTAACTGATAAGCTCTTTCTTCGGCCTCATCTAGCAAATCTGCTAGTTTTATGAGTTCACCACTGCGAGTTTTAAAAGGACGCTTGTCTTCGCCAAGCATAGTACCAAAGGCCATATGCTCCAATTTAGATTGCTCTGTGCTAAAACCCGCGGCTGAAGCCACTGCAAATATCTGTTTAAAATGTAGGGACTGCCTAACATCGACAAAGTATAAAACCCTAGATGCAGATAAGCTTTGCAAACGATAACGCAAAGCCGCTAGATCAGTCGTGGCGTACAAAAATCCACCGTCCGATTTTTTTACAATAATAGGTAGTGGGCTACCGTCCTTTGCTTCGAAACCTTCTAAAAATACGCATTGGGCGCCATCGTCTTGGGATAACAATCCCTTGTCCGCCAAACTTTGGACTAAGGGTGCCAAGTCATCGTTATAAGCACTCTCCGCGCGCG
The DNA here is from genome assembly GCA_965223975.1 of Pseudomonadales bacterium. Classification (GTDB taxonomy): domain Bacteria; phylum Pseudomonadota; class Gammaproteobacteria; order Pseudomonadales; family JBECKS01; genus JBECKS01. The sequence goes on along the minus strand of OZ245031.1, from coordinate 2,416,659 downwards.
TATGACTATTATCTAACGAAACCCCGAGTCGTTTATAAATGTCGAAACAATGAGCTAGGCTTTGATGGGTAAAGGCCTGCCATAAACGCAGACATTCTGGGTCACCACTCTGCAAAGCCACAACATTATTTCTAGCTTGAAGTGCGAACTCTTCATCTTCGTCAAAACGTTTTTTCGCCTCCCGATAAAAACGTTCTAAATCGGATAAGTCCAATGCCTCATCCGCACCTGCTTTATCTTGTTCTGCAAGAAGCGTGATCAACATACCGAACTGGGTTCCCCAATCACCAACGTGGTTTTGCCTAATAACTTTGTGCCCTAGCAGCTCCAATACTTTAGCAACGGCATCACCGATGATCGTGCTACGCAAATGGCCTACGTGCATTTCCTTTGCTAAGTTCGGACCAGAATAGTCGACGACCACCTTTGCTGAATTGGCATCGGTATCTAATAGCTCTTTTGCCTCTCCCTTAGCTTCCAATAATTGCTGAGCCATCCAATTGGGCTCGATAAAAATATTAATAAAGCCTGGACCTGCTAACTCGACCTTAGAAGCAATGCCTTGTAGATCCAAAACATCAATAACTCTTTCGCCGAGATCGCGCGGTTTCACCTGCAACTTTTTCGCGGCCGCCATGACCCCATTGGCTTGGTAGTCTCCAAAATCTGGATTCTTTGAATAAGAAACCAAAGGCTCACAATCTTCAGGGGCGCCAACCTTTAACAAAGCAGAATGGATGCGCTCATTAAGCAAATGCAGAATTTTCATAAATAAAACTTAAATTGGATCAGGCTAAGAAAAACAGGTATTAAAGGAATGAAATTCTAGCATATTTCATCGGGCAAAAAAAAAGCCTCACTCGGAGGCTTTTTTTATCTATCAGATGGGCCTTTTACAAGCCTACTTTCTTCAAAACATCCATCGGAACCTCATGACCTCGTTTTTTCATATCATTGCGAATCTTTCTAAACCGTCCCTTTTCAGGTATCGCTTTTAATATTTGAGGTTTCAAGCCACGGGGAAGCTCATGATGTTCAGAATAGTATTTAACAGCTTCTTTCCACGCGTTCTCATAACCGTACTTGGATATCCGGAACGCTTTTTCACCGTTACCGCGGGCAACAAAGGCGGGAGCGTAATAAGAACGTACTTCTTTAGCTCGTTTCTTTTTCTCGCACAGAATAACGCAACGCAATCCTGTATAGCCGGTGGAGTGTACTTTTTTAACGTTCGGATGGTCGCCCATAACAGCCCGTTCTTTTCGAACCTTTGCTGCTTCTGTGGCCCATTTAGCCTCCAATGCAACAGCCGTTTTTTTAATAGTTGCTTTCTCATTTTTCTTAGCTTTACGTAAGCTAAAATACTTTTGACGGTATTCATCGCCGACCGTGCAAACCACTCTAAAACCAACAAACCCACCTGGGTGTTGACCTTCCTTATACTCAAAGATTGCCATAGTTTTACCTTTAATATATTTGGGATTTAAAACGTACAAATAAGGCGAAACAGGAAATGAGCTATAAGCAATTTAGATTAATTGCTATAAAACCTAAGCTAAAACACTGTACAACAACGCACATAAATCAGTTGAATCATAAGCTTTGTTGCTAAAAGCAACATCATCTAATGAGAGTATAGCATATAAGCAGGTCAGCTAGGCTAGCAAACTTGGGGGCATAAAGTGATTAACAATGGTGAAAACAAGGACTTAGAGCTAAAAGCGCACCATTTTAGGACTGAAATCTCTGAACCTCGAAGACATTTGACATCTGAGAGATTTTTGATAGCACGCGAGATAACTTATCCAGGCTTGGGACCCTCATAGTCAGGGTCAAATCAGCGATATTATTCCCAGCATCCCAGCGGCTTTGAACACCGGTTAGGTTGATTTTTTCATTGGCTAATAGCTCAGTAATATCTCTCAGCAAACCCTGTCTATCATAAGCTCGAATCAAAATATCCACCGGATAGTAAAGCTCCTCATTAGCGTTCCAATTGATTTCAACTATTCGATTAGGCTCGCGCTCAACCATATCCACCAATTTTGCGCAATCGGATCGGTGTATGCTCACACCTCTACCGACCGTAATATAACCGATGACAGTATCTCCGGGCACGGGCTTACAGCAACCTGCTATCTGAGTCAGAATGTTATCCACGCCCTGAACATTTATTGAACTAGGCCCAGCATTGGGGTAAGGCAAGGCAGAGAACTCCATTTGCTGCAGGTCATCCTGCTCCAACTTAGGTTCAATATCGACCGTTCCTTGCAGGGCATTAAGCACCTGGGCCACACGTAAATCACCTGCCCCAACCGCAGCATAAACATCGTCTCCTGCCCTTAGGTTTAACTTCGGTGCCAGCTGATCCAAGTCCACAGAAGCCAATGCCATGCGATGAAACTCGCGTTTCAGAATATGTTTTCCGTCGATGATGTTTTCGTCTCGGTCTAAAAGTTTAAACCAATGTTTGGCTTTAGCCCGTGCGCGCGAAGTACGTAAAAACCCCAATTCTTGGTTTAGCCAATCTCGACTGGGTCGAGCTTGTTTGCCACGAATAATTTCAACCTGTTCGCCAGTGCTCAATTGATAACCTAGGGGAACCATTTTACCGTTAACCTTGGCTCCTCTGCAGCTGTGACCAATCTCCGTATGAACATGGTAAGCAAAATCGATAGGAGTTGCGCCACTGGGCAGGTCTACCACGTGGCCGTCGGGCGTAAACACATAAATACGCTCATCGATAATGGCATGAGAAAATTGATCGGCAATTGTCCCAAGCACGTCTTCACCTAGCTCTTCCTGCCACTCGATCACCTGTCTAAGCCACGCGATCTTATCCTCGTAACCACCCACCTGTTCGGTTTTTGAACCTTCTTTGTAACGCCAATGCGCACAAATACCTAACTCAGCTTCCTCATGCATTTCGTAGGTGCGAATCTGAATTTCCAGGGCCTTTCCACCAGGGCCCAGGACCGCTGTATGTAAAGAGCGATAGCCATTTTCTTTAGGGGTTGCAATATAGTCATCGAACTCGCCGGGAATCGGTTGCCACTGACCATGAACAATACCAATGACGGTATAACAATCTTGAATCGAGTTGGTCAAAATCCTCAGCGCTCGAACGTCATAGACCTCAGAAAAATCAATACCCTTCTTCTGCATTTTGCGCCAAATGCTGTAAATGTGTTTTGCACGACCAAAGGTCTCAGCACGGATCTTGGTTTCATCCAGCTGTGCGTTAACTTGCTCCAATATTAAATCAATATATTGCTGGCGATCTAAGCGCTTTTCGTCCAAAAGCTTAGCAATTTGTTTGTAGGCGTCGGGTTCTAGGTAACGGAAAGAGAGATCCTCTAGCTCCCATTTTAAGTGCCCAATGCCTAGGCGGTGAGCGAGCGGAGCATAAATATCAAATACTTCTCGTGCTACTTTTTGCTTCCGTTCTCTCTCGGCCTCTTTCACTTCTCGAATAGCACAAGTTCGTTCAGCGATTTTAATCAGCGCGACTCGTACGTCATCCACCATCGCCACTAACATCTTTCTAAGATTATCCAGCTGATCGCTATTCTGGCCGAGTACGCTAGCTTCCATTGCGGTATTTTTAAGCTCGCTGATAGCCGCCATTTTCAGAACACCATCAATCAGGCTGGTAATATTGGGTCCGAATTTTTTCTCGACTTGTTCAATACTCGCTTTTCCCTCACGCACACTTCGATACAGAATAGCGGCTACAATCGAGTCTTGATCGAGACTCAGCTCTGCAAGAATACTGGCCATTTCTAGGCCTATCAGGAAGCTGTTAGTTCTTAGACTCCAAACGTTTTTTGAGCCTCTAGCTCTCTCTTCAGCTTTGCGACTAAATTCACAAGCTCTAGTAAGCTCATCATCATCAAAGCTAGTATGGCTGGATAAAAGTTTGAGGTCTTCGATCCATAGGCCCAAATCAACGCTGCCGTCTTCTCGTATAGGCTGTTCTTCTCTTACTTTAACCATGATTCATTGCTTGTTTGTAAATCAGATGCTATTTATTCTTAACTTTGCGCGTAAACAAAGCGAGCGACTCAACATGATTGGTGTGAGGAAACATATCCATTACACCTGCGCTCTCCAGCTTAAAACCCTTTTTTAACAGTATGCCAGCATCCCGAGCAAGCGTGCTTGGGTTACAAGACACATACACCAGGCGCTCTAGTTTATCCAATAGATCAATATCCTCCACTACAGCCAAGGCCCCTGAACGTGGTGGGTCGATTAGCATTTTATTGAACTCTACATTCAACCAACTGCCTTCGTTCTTTTTAAGTTCTGTTAAATCTTGATCTAGATTGAGAGCGTAAAACTCACTATTTTCGATATCATTATGCTGAGCGTTTTCCTCAGCTCTCTCGACCATCAACTGGCTTCCTTCTACTCCGACTAAGCGTTTAACCTGTTTAGCAATGGGCAGTGAAAAATTACCAAGACCACAAAACAAATCTAATACCGTATCGTCCCTATTCAATTCTAAAAGCTCTATCACCCTATCCATCATCAAACGATTCAGATCGCCGTTGACTTGAGTAAAGTCTGTAGGGTGAAATAAAAATTCGACATTGTGATTGGGCAAGGTATAACTCAATCGCATAGGAAAACCTGACGAAGCATTATCTTCAAGACCTATACGCTGAACACTATCCGGCCCCTTAGCCTGTAAATACAGATGAAACTTGTACTCTTTGCAAAATGCCTTCAGTTTGAATAGATCGACCTCTGGTAGCTCTTTTAGATGCCTAAAGATCAAAGCAACTTCGTCACCATCACCCTTGGCAACTTCTATTTGAGGTATTTGAGAGCACAATTCTAAACTTTCAATTAATGAGCCTAGTTCCGTTATTCGATGCCCTACTGATTCGACTAGGACTTCACAGCTTTCTATGTCCGCTATAAAGGTATTGCGCTTTTCCCTAAAGCCAACCAAGACTTTCCCTTTTTTGGGAACATGTTTAACCGCCAGGCGCGCCTTTCTTCGATAGTGAAGCTGAGGGCCTTTTAACGGCGGCAATAACTTGGGGATTTCAACTTCGGCTTGGTGTTCAAAGTGCTCAATCAAGGCATCCTGTTTAAACTCGATTTGCTTGTCTGTATTCATGTGCTGCAGGCTACAGCCACCACATCGATCAAAAAACCGACAGGGTGCCTCCACTCGATCTGCGGATGCTTGATAAATTTCCCTAGCTACGCCTTCGTCAAATTGTTTACGTTGATAGCTGTATTCAAAGCCGACTTTTTCACCTGGCAGCGCTCCATCGACAAACGTTACCTTGCCATCGATATGAGCGATACCTCGCCCATCATGACTCAACGCGCTTATCTCGGCGTCAAATAAGCCCTGGGGCAACACTTTTTTTCGTCTGCGTCTTGCCATTTGGAGTAAACCTTAAATTATAGATTGCGGTATAGGGTTAGCTAGACTAGGGCTGGCCAAAGACGCCAGTCGATAAATAGCGATCACCTCGATCACAAACGATGGCGACGATCACCGCATTTTCAACACGCTCACTTAGTTCAAGCGCCGCTGCGACAGCTCCCCCTGAGGACACCCCACAAAATATACCCTCTTTAGCAGCTAGCTCTCTCATACAATGTTCAGCCTTGGCTTGATCCATATCCACTACCTCATCAACACGTGTAGCGTCAAAAATCTTGGGCAGATAGGCCTCAGGCCAACGTCGGATACCAGGGATGGCAGAGCCTTCTGTAGGCTGCAAACCAATAATTTGCACTTCCTCGTTCTTAGATTTGAGGTAACGGCTACAGCCCATAATGGTTCCTGTAGTACCCATTGAGCTCACAAAATGGGTAATGGTCCCATTGGTCTGCTCCCATATCTCGCGGGCCGTATTCTCGTAATGGGCCAGTGGATTATCTTCATTGGCAAACTGGTTGAGGACTAGCCCCTCCCCCTTTGCTTGCATCTCGAGAGCTAGATCTCTCGCGCCCTCCATGCCTTCTTCCTGGCTAACTTCCACCAGTTGTGCGCCGTAAGCTGACATAGCTTGTTTGCGCTCTGCGCTCATATGAGAAGGCATAATTAATACCATTTTATAGCCCTTAACAGCTGCGGCCATCGCCAGAGCGATACCGGTGTTACCACTGGTCGCCTCAATCAGTGTATCCCCTGGCTTAATCTGGCTCTTTTCTTCTGCCTGAGTAATCATACTTAGGGCAGGCCTGTCCTTGACCGAACCCGCAGGGTTATTCCCCTCTAACTTCAATAAAATAGTGTTCGTGCTATTCCCTGCAAGCCTTTGCAGGCGCACCAAGGGGGTATTTCCAACACACTGTTCAATCGTAGGGTACATAGTAGGCTGAATTCCTATTTTCGTGGGCGGCGATTGTAGCGTTTTTTACCAATAAATGCGCTAGTATTCATCACATTAGCCCTGTCTCAAGACTATTTGAAAAGGTTTCCATTACGGTGCAAGAGCCCAACTACCCTAGGCAAAATTCGATCAACTTAAAGAATCAGCTCTTTGGCATGATCAGTATCCCCGTTCTGCTTACAAGCATCACGCTCGGCGGCCTCGGGTTTTTCCTAAAGCAGCAAGATATACAAGAACAGTTCCACGCGCGTGGCGAGTTAATCCTGCTCTATTACCAGTCCTTAGGGGAACAATCTTTATTCAAGCAAGATCCAGAAGCCCTAAAGAAATTTGGCGACACATTAATTCAGGATGACTCTGTTCGTTCGGTTCACCTTTATACTAGCTCAAGGTTAGATGACAGTGGAAAACCAAATAGCTCAGATAACAAACAAACCTTGTTCCGCTCTGGGCCTAGAATGAAACCCGAGCAACAGCCCCAATATTTAAGAGATCTATTTGCTGAAACTCAACGATTTCGGGGAGTACTAAAGAGTGACTCTGAAGACAAAACTCATTTGATTCTAGAGCTAGAGCTGGACAGAAACTTCGTCGTCGTCAGGCAATACGAAATATTGCTAAGCTACTGGTCGGTAGGTTCTATCTGTGTGATATTCGCGCTGATATTCGCTCAGTTATCGGCTGGCCGCTATAGCCAGCCTATCCGTGCCATATCCTTTGCTATCGCACGCATTCAAGAGGGGCGTCTATCTACCCGGGTAAAGAATAAAGTGCCTCCAGGAGAACTTAATGAGCTGACTTGGGGTATTAATATGATGGCTGAGTCCTTGCAGGAAGCTAACGAAGAAATGCAAAGCAGCATTGATCAGGCCACCAAAGACCTTCGCTCTACCCTGGAAACTATCGAGGTTCAAAATATTGAACTCGATTTTGCAAGGAAAGAAGCAGAAAACGCTAACCGTATCAAATCTCAATTTCTTGCCAACATCAGCCACGAAATTCGCACGCCCCTAAACAGCATTACCGGCTTTACCAAGCTGTTGCTCAAGTCCGACCTCAATGCTAAACAACTGGATCAGTTGCAAACTATTCACAAATCTTCTCAGAGTTTATTGGCAATCATCAATGACATCCTAGACTTCTCGAAAATAGAGGCAGGAAAATTAAGCCTGGAGATTGCTAACGTAGATATAAGAAAAGTGTTAGATGAAATCAGCGAAATGCTCGCCCCTATGGCCAAAGAACGAGAGCTAAGCCAGATTATTAACGTTGACGATAACGTACCGGAATTTATTTTAAGTGACCCGCTACGAATCAAACAGGTGCTTACTAATCTCATAAACAACGCGATTAAGTTTAGCGAAAAAGGAACGCTTATCATCCAAGCAAGCATTGAGAGTTCTAAATCCTCACAGGGACTGATTAAATTCTCGGTCAGTGATCAAGGTATCGGCATCAGTGACAATGCTAAAAATGAACTATTTAATGCTTTCCAGCAAAGCGATTCCTCCCATGTAAGACGATTCCAGGGGACGGGGCTTGGCCTTACCATCTCGAGGCATCTGGTGGAAATGCTAGGCGGAGAGATTGGGGTGGACAGTACTTTGGGTGAAGGCTCGACCTTTTGGTTTACTTTACCCGCTTCTCAGCCAAACAACATAAGTACCCTAAGCAGCTCAAATACCGCCATTTCATCTAGCGATGATCCTAACGAAGACACTAACGAGCAAGAGCAGTCATTCGAAAAGCCTAAGCTCCTAGCGGTGGATGATAACTCTTCTAACTTAAAACTACTGTGTGCTTTGTTAGAAGACCTCGGACTAGACTATGATTCATGCAACAACGGTCGGAGCGCTATCAACCTGAGTAAACAAAATGAGTACGATCTAATATTTATGGATATTCAAATGCCTGATATGGACGGGATAGAAACCACTAAACATATCCGAGAATTTGATCAGCGCTTCTCTCGCAATAGAGCTATTGTGGCCTTAACCGCTTTTGCTTCTGAACAGGAGAAACTAAACATTCTAAAAGATGGCTTTAATGATTGTCTGAGCAAACCTATTGATATGGACCTGCTCGTTTCTACAATTGAACATTGGACAGCTTATCTACCAGAAAATAACAATATTTCTGGTGAAAGTACCTCTCAGACTGAATCGGCAAACCATACTCAAACAACTCCAGATTTAAATAAAATTATCGATGCAGATGAAGGACTCAGACTCGCCGGCAACAAAGCAGATCTAGCTAACGAAATGTTAGAACTATTGGTAAACAACCTTCCAAAAGATTGGCGTCTAATAGAGCGCTTTGCTCGTGAAAACGACACTGAACAACTATTCGATAAAGTGCATTATATTCACGGAGCATGTCGTTACTGCGGCGTTCCCGCCCTAAGGGAATCAGTACTGGAACTCGAAAAAAAGTTAAAGGCTTCCGACGAATTTTCGCTTGAACTGAACAATTTAGAGAAAAACATTTTTCAGCTTGTTCAAGAATACCAAAATCAAGCACTCCCAATTCATAAAGCCTGAGTTTGCACTCAAGAAACCATAAGCAGCTTCATTCGCTTGACCGCCTCAGCCAAGCTCAAAAACACCGAGTCAGCAATTAGGCTATGACCTATATTCAGCTCGTAAATTTCAGGAATAGATACTATGGCAGCAACGTTATCGACGTGCAGACCATGCCCTGCATTGACTTCCAGGCCAAGTCCACTGGCATAAGCCGCTTGCTCTCGTATCTTATCAAACTCTCTCGCCTGAGCTTCACCACTCAATTCCGCGTAGGCACCAGTATGCAGTTCTATTGCGTTAGCACCGGAGCGCTTAGCCACATCAATTTGTTCCTCACTGGCCTCAATAAATAACGAAACTTTTATTCCTGTGTCATTTAAACGCCTACATGCCTCAAAGAGCTCATTTTCTATCGGAAGTAAATTCAACCCCCCTTCCGTTGTCAGCTCTTCACGCTTTTCTGGCACCAAACACACATAATCTGGCTGCACGTTGAGTGCTATCTCAAGCATCTCCTCCGTTAGCGCCATTTCTAAATTCAAATGGCAATTCATCTTCTGTCTTATATCCCAAACGTCATGGTCTTGAATATGACGACGATCTTCGCGCAAATGAATCGTAATTCCGTCAGCTCCAGCCTCACATGCTATCTGCGCCGCCTGCAGAGGGCTCGGATAATCGGTTCCTCTAGCCTGCCTTAGGGTAGCGACGTGGTCCACATTCACCCCTAAGCGTTTAACATCATACTTAACTGTACTCATTCTTCTCTCGCTGAATTATTGATTTGCTCAAACAGTAACTTACTTTGTAGGGGCTTAGCTCCTAACAAAGGGGTTAGCAACATGCGGCTTAACACCTTTGAGTCGCGAACGGCCCTTTCATCTTCACCCAGAACGTCATAGCGCCCCTCTCTAATCATCATTAAGGTTGATCCTGAAAAAGAATAAATGGTTTGATCAGATTTACTTTGCTCCGAAAAACCTTGCTGATCATAAAAATTATATTCTTGATCTGGATCGATCAAATCACCACTCTTCCAATCATATTGCAAATCAACTAAATAACCCATTGCACTAAGAAGACCAAATTCAAATCGACGCAGACTGGGTTCGAATTCTTTAAGTGAGGCTTTGGATCGCCCAAGCTCCCTGAGAGACGAAATAATCTGCTGGTATAAATCAAATATTTCTGGATATGGATCCTGTTTATGTAGCAATCTTAACAACAGTTCGTTCAAATATAAGCCGCAAAATAATGCGTGCTGATCCAGAACAATGGGGGGCTCCGAGTTTTCCAGATGAGTAAGACTTTTTAGTTCAGACTTTCCCGAAAAACTTAAATCATATAAACAAAATTGAGAAGGCGAGATTTGCTTTTTCTTACCTCGGAAGCCTTTAGCCACACAACGTAAGACCCCGGACTTTTCGGTAAAAAAATCGATTAACATGCTGGTATTCTGATAGGGCCTAATGTGTAAAATCACACCTTTTTCTAAGCTCGGATTAGCCACCTGAATCACCAGACGCAAATTATTCTAGCGGCGAACTGAAACCTGGGTCTTTAAACTGGTTCAAGCTTTTAAGAGCACGCTCCGAATCAGCCCAACCATTTTTAACTTTCACCCATGTCTTCAGCATTACTTTTTGTTGCAGCAATTCCTCGATATCTTCGCGAGCTTGACTACCGATAGACTTTAATCTTCGCCCTTGATCACCAATCACAATTTGTTTTTGACTATCTCGGTCTACTAGAATCAGTGCGTCAATATGAACGATACCTTCCGCTTGTTCGTAGCGCTCAATTTCGACGGTAAGCTCATAGGGTAGCTCATCCCCTAACTGCCGAATGACTTTCTCTCGTATAATCTCAGCCGATAAAAACCGCACAGAACGATCCGTTAGCTCATCTTCTGAGAATATATGCTCGCCCTCCGGCAAATAAGACGAGATCAAAGACTCGAGCGTCTCTAGGTTTTCGTTATTAAGCGCGGAAACAGGAACTAATTCATCAAATTTGACTTGTTCCTTAAGCATTTCAATGAAAGGCAATAGCTTTAACTTGTCTTTTTGGCGATCAATTTTATTAAGAGCCAAGATCTTAGGACAGTCAGCCTCTTTTAACAGCCTGGCGACAAATTGATCTTCCTCTGTCCACTTGAGTGACTCGACCACAAATACAACCACATCGACATCTAACAAGGCCGAACGGGCTTCCTGGTTCATATAGCGATTCAAATATTTTTTCTGGCTATTATGAATTCCGGGGGTGTCTACAAAAATTATTTGATTAGGACCTTCAGTTTTAATACCCAATTGCTGATGCCTGGTCGTTTGCGGTTTCCTAGAGGTAATACATATCTTCTGCTGCAAAATATGATTTAACAGGGTAGATTTTCCTACGTTGGGCCTACCAATCACCGCAACATAACCACACCGTTTACCTTCAATCATCTCACTCACTTCATATTACCAATGTGACCCAGCACTTTTTCCGCCACTTTACGCTCAGCATACCGCCTACTTTTACCAGATGCCTCTAGAGATAAACCTAAAGATTCAATGTGGCACCTAACCCAAAACACTTGATTGTGATCATTACCCTCGGTTCGAACGATTTCATAATTTGGCAAGGGTAACTTAAGGCTTTGCAAATGTTCTTGAAGGCGGGTTTTTGGATCTTTATCTAAAAGACCAACGGCCTCTTTGCTTAATCGTTTCTCGTACAACCCGATGACAAGCGCTTCTGCTCGCTCATAACCCGCCTCTAAATAAGCTGCGCCAATGATTGATTCAAGCGCATCAGCTAAAATAGATTCACGCTGATACCCACCGCTTTTAAGTTCACCAGGTCCTAATAATAGAAGCTCGCCCAGCCCAAGGCCTCTAGCAATTTCTGCAAGGGTTTCGCCCTTTACTAAACTTGCTCGTATTCGGCTTAGAACGCCTTCATTATATTCTGGGAAATTACGAAATAGATAGGAGGTAATACTAGTATTGAGTATGGAGTCTCCAAGAAACTCCATACGTTCATTGTGTTTTTTGGAATAGCTCTTATGAGTTAGAGCATGCACCAGCAGGTCCTCGTTCTGAAAACTAAAACCTATACGCTCCTGAAGGCTAATATAGCCCGCCTTCTTATCACGCTCTCTCAAGAATTTCGCCAAAATAACCGTTGATTAATTACGTACCAATTCAATTTTATGATTAAAGCCCACAACCACATCAATGTTCGAGATCAAATTAGTACGCCTTTCATAGATGATTTCCACGACAGTCCGATCGGAGCGCTTCTCAATAATTACCTCGTCCTTCTTAAATTCTAAATCGTTTAAGGACAACTTTCTTTGTAACAAATCACCAATTTCTCGGGATGACTTTTTAGTGATATACGGGACTTCTTTTAAACTTTCGATAGTATCCTTTACTATCTTATCATCGAAATAGAACTGCCCGACTTTCATTCCCATGATGGCTAAAAATACCAGGATAACGCCATTGAAAATAATCGCACCGATACCCGCGGCACCTTTTTGCATTTCTGTACCTTTCAAAGATCTCATAACAAGCCCTACCCCTACTTTAACAAATACTACTTTCTTTCAGCCCAATCATAGCTCTAAATATTCCAAATCTCTAATGTATCCTTCCATTTCTATGGAAAGTGGGCAAATTAAAGCCAGGTTTACGATTGACCCATATAGCAAACGCTCTACCCATCACGAGCTCATCCGGTACGGTTCCCCAAAAGCGGCTGTCATTACTGTTGTCACGGTTATCACCCATCACAAAATACTCTCCCTCTGGAACCGTCCAAGTATAGGTTTTTCTGGGCCCAGTATCTAAGTAGTTTTTCTGTATAGTGTACTTGGCTTCGCCCTGACTCTCGATATACAACTTTGCTTGTTTATATAAGTGACTCTCTCTGTCTAGGGGAGTCTCATCGACAGGCACATCGTTCACGTACAAACGCTTTTTCTTGTAAGTTATTTTATCTCCTGGAACACCTACCACCCGTTTAATAAAATTAATTTTTGGGTTTTCTGGATACTTAAATACCATTACATCGCCGCGCTGTGGGTCTGCAATATCAAATACCTTGGTCCCCAAAACTGGAAGGCGTAATCCATAGGAAAACTTATTGACCACAATGTGATCACCTATTTCAAGGGTCGGCAACATCGACTCAGAAGGAATCTTAAAAGGCTCGCCAATAAAAGACCGAAGAATCAATACCAAGAAAAAAACTGGAAACAAGGACTTTGAGTACTCTATAACTATCGGCTCTTTAGCTAGCCCAGCGAGCATCTTGTCATGGTCTGCATCTTTAGTTTTATCTGCAGCCTCGAAACTGGCGGCCCTTTTTTTTCGCTGTTTGCTCAGCCAAAGAAAATCTATTAATGCGATCACACCAGTAACCGCACTTAAAATGACGAGGACTAAAGGAAAATCAATATCCATGGAGTTGTTTGCCTACGCTAGTTATCTACTTTTAATACTGCTAAGAAAGCTTCTTGTGGTACTTCCACACTTCCTATCTGTTTCATGCGCTTTTTACCCGCTTTCTGTTTAGCCAACAGCTTTTTCTTTCGGGAAACATCCCCTCCATAGCATTTGGCAGTAACATTCTTACGCAAAGCCTTAACTGTTTGGCGTGCGATAATTTGATTGCCTATCGAGGCCTGAATCGCCACATCAAACATTTGACGAGGGATCAGCTCTTTCATTTTTTCGATCAGGGCTCTACCTCTAGACTGTGCGTTGTCGGCATGACAAATAATCGCTAGTGCATCGACTCTATCTCCATTAATTAGCACATCAACTTTAACCAATTGACTGGTTTCGAATCGGTCAAAGCTATAATCCAAAGAAGCGAATCCCCGACTAATCGATTTAACCCGGTCAAAGAAATCCAAAACCACTTCACTCATCGGTAACTCGTAGTCTAAAGATACTTGCGCTCCAAGAAACTGCATATTCTTTTGAACGCCTCGCTTTTCAACACATAAGGTAATCACGTTGCCCACGTACTCCTGGGGCACCAAAATATTCACTCTCGCGATGGGCTCTTGTATCTCATCAACTAAGGAGCCGTCGGGCATTTTTGACGGATTATCGATGGAGATGACATCTCCCTTTTTGGTAATCACTTGATAGATTACTGATGGGGCCGAGGTGATTAGGTCTAGATCGTATTCTCTCTCTAATCGCTCCTGGATAATTTCCATATGGAGCATACCCAAAAAACCGCACCTAAACCCAAAACCTAAGGCGTCCGAAGATTCAGGCTCATAGAACAGTGAAGCATCGTTAATACTTAGCTTAGCTAAGGCATCTCGAAAAGCTTCATAGTCGTCGGCAGAGACTGGGAACAAGCCAGCGTATACCTGTGGCTTAACTTGCTGAAAGCCAGGTAAAGCTTCGGTATTTTCGTTTTTGTACCCTACCAGCGTGTCCCCTACTGGCGCACCATAAATATCCTTGATGCTTCCAACTAAAAAGCCGACTTCACCAGCTTCTAAGCACCCAGTTTCTAATCGCTTAGGTGTAAAAACCCCTACTGAGTCTGCTGAATGGACATTTCCCGTGGATTTCACCAGAAACTTGTCACCCTTTTTAATTTGACCCTGGACAACTCGAATAAGAGAAACCACTCCAAGGTAATTGTCGAACCAGGAGTCCACGATCAAAGCTTGAAGGGGTGCATCCCGGTTGCCTTCAGGTGCTGGAATACCATGAACCAGCTCTTCAAGCAGCTCGTCGATACCAACACCACTTTTAGCACTCACTTGGCAAGCCAGCTGCGCGTCGATTCCGATAATCTCTTCTATTTCTTGCTTAACTCGATCTGGCTCGGCCTGAGGTAGATCAATTTTGTTTAAGACAGGTAATACTTCCAAACCCTGCTCTATCGCGGTATAGCAATTAGCCACTGACTGCGCCTCTACACCTTGCGCGGCATCCACCACAAGCAAAGCACCCTCGCAAGCCGCCAAAGATCGAGAGACCTCATACGAAAAATCAACGTGCCCCGGAGTATCAATAAAATTCAATTGGTACTCTTTACCATCTTGGGCTTGATAGTGCAGAGTCACGCTCTGGGCCTTAATGGTAATACCTCTTTCGCGCTCAAGGTCCATGGAGTCCAATACCTGCGCTTCCATTTCGCGATCACTCAAACCGCCGCATTGCTGGATGAAACGATCGGCCAAAGTGGACTTGCCATGGTCAATATGGGCAATAATGGAAAAATTTCGAATATTCTGAATATCAGTCAAGGGTAGCTACTGCCTTAGATTAAGAAACAAGACCTAAATACACACCTTTTTTTATATATAAAGAAGGGCGCGGCAAGTCTACCGATTTAAGGCTTAGATAAAAAGGCTTATTAGCTACTTTCAGCGCTCCACGATCTTATTTAGACGGTAGATAAAGCGGAACCCAAATCGGTTTCCCTTGGCGGTAAACCAAAACCGGTACCCATTTATCCCCGGGTAGCTGAGCAAGAATTTTAGAATAAGCTTCAGGAGACTCGATATTCCTGTTGTTCACCTGAGTAATAATATCTCCAGGTTGAATACCTGCACTCAGCGCTGGATCCTGCAACACTTGCTGAACCAATACACCGAGATTAATTCCCCATCTTTTCTCATGCTCTTCACTCAACTCAGCGACTTCTATACCAAACTTATCTGGACCACTATTTTCGCCAGTAGAAGAGCCAGTCTGAGCAATATTGTTATCTGGTAAAGCACCAATACGAACCTTTAGCGTTATCTTTTTCCTTTCGCGCAATACCTTAAGCGAAGCCATCGTATCAACTGGGGTTTCTCCAACATATACTGGCAGATCTGACGAGGTTCTTACTTCCCTCCCCTCGTAACCGAGGATGACATCACCCTCTTTCAACCCGCCCTCTGACGCGGGACTATTCTCCAAAACTTGAGCCACGAGTGCTCCACCGGGCTTATCCAATCCAAAGGTATCAGCAAGATCCTTGTTCACTTCCTGAATGACTACACCAAGCCAGCCTCGTTGAACATGCCCTGTACTCTTCAATTGCTCAACGACATTCATCGCTGTATCGATTGGAATGGCGAAAGACAGACCCATAAAGCCACCTGTGCGGCTGTAAATTTGCGAGTTGATACCTACCACTTCACCCGAAAGGTTAAATAAAGGGCCACCAGAATTACCGGGGTTAATAGGCACATCTGTTTGAATAAAGGGCACATAGTTTTCTGAAGGTAGAGATCGGCTAAGATGGCTCACGATACCTTTAGTGGCTGATGCGTCAAAGCCAAATGGGGAACCAATCGCAAGTACCCACTCGCCTACTTTTAAATCTTTGGAGCGCCCTATTTTAACCGCGGGGAAATTTTTCCCCTCTATTTTAAGAAGGGCTAGATCACTTTTGGCATCCGTACCAATCACCTGCGCATTCAACTCTCTTCTATCCTGAAGCCTGACTACAACTTCATCTGCTCCTTGGACCACATGATTATTAGTCAAAATGTAACCATCTTTGGATATAAAAAACCCCGAACCCAGTGATTTCTTATCCTGTTGAGGAAAGCGATAACCCTCACCAAAAAAATAGCGAAGAATATCGGGAACTTCTTCTCCTGGCCTACCGGGATAAGGGTTTCGATTCTTAGCCTTCTGCACAGTACTAATATTGACCACTGCAGAGCCATTTTTTTCAACTAGGGAACTGAAATTTGGCAAGCTAGCAAAAGCACCAGCGCACCACGATAGACTTAAGATAAATAATAAAGCAGCAGGTGTTTTCATTTCAAATTACTCCATCCGCTCGACAATAGGTATTCGTTTTGAAGCGTTTGATTTTCTCAAAATAACCGGAAGGACTTTATCCAAGTGTCTAGCTCCCCGATCCAAATACGCGTTGCTAAATACTAAGCTAAGCACCACTCCAAGAAAAATAATGACCAATTGTAATAGTTCGGACTCGATACTCACAAAATAAGTCAGGGTCGCGAAAAAAATGACTGAGAATAATGGGATAAAGTATGCGTAAAATGCTCCCACGAGCACTGAGCCCTCGTCAATACCAAGAATAAGTTCTTCACCTTCGAGAACATTCAATGGCTCACCATTTGAAAGCTTTTTATCTAAAGTTAATTGACCGGGGCTTTGATTAAAGTATTTTGATAATAAACCCTGCCCACAAGCACTGCGAGCATGACAGGCCCCACAAGCAGAACTAGGCTGGGCTTGTACCTTTACACTTTTTTCCGCTACTTCGATTACCTTCGCTGTTTCTTCAATCATAAATAATATTAAGGTTTATGCTTGGTAACACCCTTAGCGATTCGCTCTACTGTTTGCAGCTGAACGTCACCTACTGCGGTCACCATATAATGTTTTCCATCAACCTTCAAAGCGTGACTATAGGCTGACATTGCTCCCATTTGGGAACTCTCGCTGAACTCACTGGCTGTCTGTACCGGCTCTATAAAGATAGTAATTGCCGCGATTCCATCAGTGTACATCAGCATTTTTAGCTTGTCGTTTGTATGTTCAGAACTCTTTATGCCGGAGTCACTCTTTCCGCTCAGGTAAAAACCCTTTGGCAACCACACTGGGTCCCAAATTCTATTCGCCGACTTAAACCCTAATTCTGGGTTATCATGACCTAAGCCAACATGAGCCGGGGTGTGACGCATAAAATTATCGTGCTCAAATATCGACTTAGGTATTTCACCACCAATATCTATCTGAACATATTCGAAAGACTCCAGCACACCCAACATAGGGTCACTGACATCGGCTTTCAAGAGGAGATGGCTTTCTTTATCAATCCACAGGCTATGGCTATAGCGATGATCATCAGTTGATTTAAAATTAACTTTATAAACATCTCGACCAGCAACCATCTTGTTGCCCTGTATAGATAGCTCATAGTTACCAAAAACGTTCGCGTCTAAATCACTTAAGCGATCAGCAAAAGGGTTTGCGCTAAAGTTTTGATGTTGCCGAATAAGGTGGTTTCCAGGATGTACGCAATAAACATCATGACCCACTCGCACAACTTCTTGCTGCTTTTGATTCAAAAACACTAAGCGCTCATGCTCCTTGCCATCGATTACTGCGTGCTGAACTTCAAAACTAGCCATATCTCCGCCGGACGCATACATGAAGCGGCCTTGGTAGTTCAAATCTCTCATTGACTCAGACATCTTTTCCAAAGCTGCCCTCACTTCAGGGCTAGAGAAAACTTGAGCCGAGTATAAGAAAGAACTCAAACACACCAACGTTACCAGAGCACGAACATTGAACACTGAGACTAAAAGACCTTTCATATTAAAACTGATTCTCTTGCGATACGCGACTAACTCTCGCAAATGGAATAATACCTTGATTAGTATTAAGCGAAGCATTTTCAGCATGAAGCAACATATAGTCTTCGATTCGCCTTTCAGACAGGTAAACCTGTGTTTGAGTTTTAGCGTTTTTGCTCTGCAAAGAAGGTTTACCTGCTGATACTAATATTGAGTCATTGTGTAAGTTCGCTTTAAATCTATCCGCACTTTCCTGAGCGGCTAATTGGGATTCCTCTACAACATTTGATTCAGAATTAAACCAGGCATATACATTGTCTCTAACCCCCTCCTGGGAGCCTAACCAACTAAAAGTAACCATGAACATAACCGAAGCAGCGATAGCAAAACCACTCCAAGCACTACCGGTAACAGGAGAGTCTTTAGACGCGATCCGGTCACCTAAAACCACGACGTTGTCACTCACGCTTGTATCACTTGGTTTTGTGGCCTTTGATCCATCCAAAGCGAGTATTGGCTCTTCGTTTTCTACTTTTTCCCGGACTTTATCAGCAAAACCTAGCCCACCTAGCAGAGCGTTCACTTCACTAGACGTTCCTTGAGCATCACTCATCAAGGTGGCATTAAGCTGCATACTTTGCCAGGCGAGTCTTAACTCTGGCAGTTTATCCATAGCATCCAGCAATGCACCTAGCTCGCGTGCGGAAATTTCGCCATCTTGTAAGCACGACAGCAATTCTTGGTAGTAAGAGAGGCTTCGATTGGAATTTTTCATATCTTCATGATCAGACATAACATTTCTCGTAATTGACGCTATTGTTTACTAACTAATTATAAGTAACTTCACTGCTAAAATTTCGCTCTCACCCTATAGACCCTCAGCGGCCAATAAAGGTTTCATATTTTGTTCAATTGTTTCTCTTGCTCTAAAGATTCTTGAACGCACTGTACCTACAGGGCATTCCAGTATCTCGGCAATTTCTTCGTAACTAAGTCCATCAAACTCCCTAAGGGTGATCGCTGATTTAAGTTCATTAGAAAGGCCATCGATCGTTTCTCGGATACAAGATTCCAACTCTTTCACTTGAGCAAGGTTTTCTGGGGTATCTACTTCTCTGAGCCCAAATGCAGAATCAAACTGCTCCGCCTCTTCTATTTCGGCATCCACTCCTTGAGGCCTTCGATTACCAGAAATTAGATGGTTTTTCGCTGTATTTACGGCTATACGATATAGCCAGGTGTAGAACGCACTATCACCCCGAAATTTGGGAATAGCACGATAGGCCTTTATAAACGTTTCCTGGGCGACATCCTCCACATCAGCTCGATAAGGACCTTTATTTAGCAAACGCCCAATAATTGAATGCACTTTACCTTGGTACTTGAGCACCAAAAGATCAAATGCTCTCGAGTCCCCGTTCTGAACGCGCTCCACCAACAATTTATCTGCTTGAGCTTCACTCATAAGAATTAAACTTTAATAAAATCAATATATTACAAGGGAGGAAACCCCAAACCTCTAAGCTCAAGTTACTAAATCCATACTATAGAGCTCTCTGACACGAAAAAGTTCCAATAATTAAGGGTAAAACATGACACAAAATTAAAGCGTACCCGCGTCGGCCGCTTATGGTATAGGGTTCAGGGTATTATTTCGATATACTTGCCGCCCTTTTTCGATGAGCCCATAACCCTGTTTGCTGAAGGCGCACAAACTAAGACATGAGTGAACAAACTACATACCACTTTGATGTGCTAGTCATAGGCAGCGGAGCCGCTGGCTTATCACTCGCGCTGCGTTTACCGGAAAACCTGTCAGTGGCAGTACTCAGCAAAGGTGACTTAAGAGCCGCTAGCACCTATCACGCTCAGGGTGGGGTCGCCGCAGTATTTGACCAGGATGATTCTATAGAAGCCCATATTAGTGACACATTAGCTGCGGGCGCTGGTTTGTGTGATGAGGCAGCGGTTGCTCATACCTGCCACAACGGCCCCGAAGCGGTAGAATGGTTAATCGATCAGGGTGCCCACTTCACAACTTTTGAAAAAAAGAGCGGAGAGACCTACCACCTAAACCAAGAAGGTGGGCATAGTTTTAGGCGAATTCTTCATGCCGCAGACGCAACAGGAGCAGAAATCTCTAATACTCTGATAGCCCGAGTAAAACGCCAGGAAAACATCCAGCTGTTTAAAAATCGATTGGCCATCGATCTAATTCATGGCCAAAAGTTAGGCTTAGATTACAAAGGTGTTCTTGGCGCTTATATTTTCAACGATGGGTCCTCTAAGGTTGAAGTATTTCAAGCGAAAACAGTCGTACTAGCCACTGGCGGCGCCAGCAAATCGTATCTCTATACTAGCAACCCAGATATCGCCACCGGTGACGGAATTGCTATGGCTTGGCGCGCCGGCTGTGAAGTTGGCAACATGGAATTCAACCAGTTTCATCCAACCTGCCTTTACTCCCCCGGTAAAAGTTCCTTTTTGATCACAGAGGCAATTCGCGGAGAAGGTGGGCGTCTTAAGCTACCGTCTGGTGAAACCTTTATGGAAAGCTTTCATCAGAAAGCCGAGCTCGCTCCAAGAGACATTGTGGCGAGAGCGATTGACCATGAGATGAAAAGACTAGGTGCGGATCATCTATACCTCGATATTTCTCACAAAGATAATGCTTTCATTAAAACCCAGTTCCCGAATATACATGAACACTGTTTAAGCCTAGGCATCGACATTTGCGAGCAGGCTATACCCGTTGTCCCAGCTGCGCATTATACTTGCGGTGGTATTAAAACCGATCTAAATGGACAAAGTACGTTACCTGGGCTCTACGCAATTGGCGAAACCGCTTTCACCGGCTTACACGGTGCCAACCGGATGGCCAGTAATTCTTTACTAGAGTGCTTGGTGTTTGCCAAATCTGCTGCTGAGGCAATCAGCGCTAGCATAAGTGATATCCCTGAACTTCCGGACCTTCCCCGTTGGGATGAGAGCCAAGTAAGCGACTCTGATGAGCACGTGGTGATCAGCCACAACTGGGACGAATTACGGCGCTTTATGTGGGACTATGTTGGCATCGTAAGAACCGACAAACGCCTTGCTCGAGCTCTGTCTCGAGTCGAATTATTACAACGCGAAATAAACGAGTACTATAGCCACTTTAAAATCAGTAGTGACTTATTAGAGCTGCGTAATCTAGCACAAGTATCCGAACTCATTATTCGTTGCGCCATGCAAAGAAAAGAGAGTCGAGGCTTGCACTACAACCTAGATCACCCTGAACTCGCGAACCAAGTAAAAAATTCCAGACTCTTACCCTAAGTAATGTCTGACAGATCCAAAGACAGAAGATCTTTGCGGCCAAACTTAAGACAAGCGCACAAAGCCCTATACTCTGTCTCGCTCAGTTGATCGCTAAATATTAAACAGCGCTTCAAAACAACGCGCGAGTGTATATTGCTATCCAAAGGCTGAAAATCTATAACAATCAAATAAGCGCTTAAAAAATAGGACTTAATACATAGATTTTCCTCACAAGCTCCATTGTTTTTTAATAACGTCCATGTGCTTCTAACACTATCGAACTTCAATGCAATCAAACTTCTAGGATGAGTCAGATTTACCAACTCTCGATAACTAAGCAGATAAACTTTGGAAAATAAGAAAAAAGTAGCCAAGTAAATTAACGAGCTCGTTGAATTAAGCCCCGTTTCTTTATTCACAGACATCCAAATACAAAAGCCCAAACAGGCTGAAACCATCAGAACACCAATGGATAGAAAAACCTTAGCTAAAATACGTGAGGGCTTAAAGTGAAGTTCAGGCCGCCAATCTCTCAAGTATAACATCTACAATCCATTGCAGTCGTTCATCATCCGCTGTGTCCCTTTTCATAAACCATTCAAACATATCCAAATCAGCTTCTTCCAATAAGGAGACAAAGGCCATCCTAACCTCCTCATCCTCCTGCTCAAAATGATGCTCCAGAAAAGGCAGCAACAGCACTTCGATTTCTTTAATACCACGCCTACACTGCCATTCAAGTGCTTTTTTTTGTTCAGCAACACTTAGCTGGTTTAGATCTTTATCCATGGTTCTGCTATCTTAGCCCATATCACTTAACTTGAATTTCAAGAGCTTGACCCCATACCTTGACCACATACATAGGACCTAGATTTACCCTTCGACTAATAACTATTTTACCCTAAGCACTTTAACTTGTATAAGTTCTTTGACTTGTATAAACACTTCCACTGCATAGAAATATTAGCCGACATAAACACCTAATCCATAATTATTAAAACATGACTACTGAACATCTTTCCCTAACCCAAGAATGGCAAAATTTTCTCGAGCAACAACCCGAGATAACGACTCGCCCTAACAATGACCAAGCCAATTGGTTTGCGCCTTTGCCCCATTGGGAAATTATCTCAGTGAGCGGCGACGATGCTACTAGCTTTTTACAAGGTCAGATCAGCTGCGATATGGAAGAGGTAATTCAAGATGGTCCCAAGCTCGCATGTTGCGTCAATCTGAAAGGGAGGGTCATAGCTAACTTTATCGTCTACACATTAAACAATACGGGCAAACCAAAATTTATACTACTCTGCCCGCAAGGAATGCGAGCTAAGATAGAAACCGTCCTAAAGAAATACGCGGTTTTTTCCAAAGTCACTATCGAAGTCGATAACACCCTTTGCCTAACAGCGTATAAAAATAGCACGGGCCTTCAAGAAAAAGCGACTGGCATTCACACCATCCAAATTAAACACCTCGATATCGACTTTTGCCTAGAGCCCCAAGACCAGATTTTAGAAAAATGGCGACGCTTAGCACTAACTGGTGCGCTAGGAAGTTTTGAATACGAAGTCATTCAGCAAGGCATGGTGTTTATCTACCCAGCCACTTCCGAGCATTTCACCCCTCAAGAATGTAATCTTGAGTTACTCGATAGCATTAGCTTTACGAAAGGTTGCTATACCGGACAAGAAGTAGTTGCCCGACTCCATTACCGCGGCAAGACCAAACGGAGAGTTTTTATTGCTGAGCTCAAAGCAAATGAAAACCTAAGCATCTTAAATTCGACGGCTCTGCAAGACGGTGAGCTTCAAAGTGATGTACTGGATACAAACCAAAAATCTCAAGGCAAAGTTATCGACATTACGCACTTTGATGAGCAGCACTATGCTTTACTTAGCCTAAGCATTGACGAATTTAAGCAGTTTTCTGGATCAAGACTGGAGCTAATGCTTAACTCTAACTCAAGCGAAACAGCTTTTATCATTAGTCAGTTAAGTTCACCGCCTTATTCTCTCGAGTCTTAACTCGACCTAGCAAGTCCCTCTCTTAAACTGAACTATTTTCAGTACAAACGGACTAAGATCACACATAAGTGATTGATTTTAAATAAAAATGTGACCTAGTAAGCACTTTTGAAAGCCTAGACCAACTATTAAGTATTCGTTCAGTTTGAGAAGCCTATTGTGATCAGGACTTAAACAAGATGGATAACCCTACAAGGTTCCAAAAGAAAATTGTGAGGACATTATGGCTAATCTAGCTTTCAACTCGGTAACGAGCCGAGAAAATACAAACAGATTTTTTGAACTGAACAAAGATACCTTCATATTCGATGGTAATTCCCAAACAGCACATCTAATTGCTAGGACCCTACTCGTCAATGATCCGGCACAAAAGATAGCGTTAATCCCTAGACAAAATACGCCTTTTTTTGGGATCGATATCCCAAGCGAGCTTAGCAACGAAAAGTTTATTCTGATTAGCACCGACGGACGCGTACTCAGAGGGCGGAACGCATTAGACAATATTAGTAAGCGACTCAAACTTGATGAGATTTACCATTAATAAATAATCTCATTAAACAGTGAACTTATTTAATTAAAGGGGATCTTATAATTATCCACAAATAAAGCTACCAAGAAATTTCGCTGAAGCCTTGTTGCTTGAGGTAAAAATTTGCCTTCGAGAAGTGACCACAGCCCAAAAACCCCCGATGGGCTGACAATGGCGACGGGTGCACCGATTTTAAAATCAGGTGCTTTTGGGCGTCGATTGCGGCGCCTTTTTTTTGCGCGTAAGAACCCCAAAGCATAAACACAAGATTTTCCCCTTGCTCGTTCAACACAGCAATGACCTTGTCAGTAAATTGCTCCCAGCCTTTACCCTGATGACTAGCAGCTTGGCCTGCTTCAACGCTCAATACGCTGTTCAACAACAACACACCTTGGTCTGCCCAGGCACTCAGATTTCCCGAAGAGCCTTTTTCAACTCCCAAATCATTGACCAATTCTTTGTAAATATTTTTCAGTGAAGGGGGAACCTTCACCCCATCAGGAACAGAAAAACTTAAACCATGAGCTTGGTTGGGTCCGTGATAAGGATCCTGACCAAGAATTACCACTCTCACTTGACCCAAAGGCACCCTATTGAGTGCTTCAAACATCAAATTGCCAGGAGGATAAATAACCTTGCCCTTTTGCTTTTCCGCTAGCAAGAATGCCTTGAGCGAGAGCATATACTCTTGCTCAAACTCTTGCTGCAAATGCTCTTTCCATGAGGCTTCGAGCTGAATATCCTTATCGCTCATCGTTGTGCCAACTATTGCGCCCGCATATGAGGGAACAGAATCACGTCACGAATCGATGGCGAATCAGTCAAGAGCATCACAAAACGATCAATACCAATGCCCTCGCCCGCTGTTGGAGGTAAGCCATACTCAAGCGCACGAATATAGTCTTCGTCAAAGTGCATCGCCTCATCGTCTCCCGCTTCTTTCTCTGCAACTTGCTGCTTAAAGCGATTGGCTTGATCTTCGGCATCATTTAGCTCGGAGAAACCATTACCGATTTCACGCCCGCCCATAAAGAATTCAAATCGATCGGTTACATGATCGTTCTCGTCATTTCTACGCGCCAAGGGCGATACCTCAGTTGGGTACTCTGTAATAAAAGTAGGCTCCATTAGGTTCGACTCGACGGTTTTCTCAAAAATCTCGATTTGAACCTTACCCAAGCCCCAAGAATCTTTGAGAGGAATACCTAAATCAGTCGCAATCTTACGCGCTGAATCTTCTGCTGATAAAGAGGCTTCATCCAACTCAGGGTTAAAATGCAAAATAGACTCGAGCACAGTCATGCGATGGAAAGGTTTAGACAAATCAAAGTCCAAACCTTGGTAGTTAAAAGTAGATTGACCTAGTACCTTTTGAGTCACCGTTCGCAGCATATCCTCAGTTAAATCCATCAACTCACGATAATCACTGTAGGCTTGATAGAACTCCAACATGGTGAATTCCGGGTTATGACGAGTGGATAAGCCTTCATTCCTAAAGTTACGATTGATTTCAAACACTCTCTCAAAGCCACCAACAACCAAACGCTTTAAATAGAGCTCTGGCGCGATCCTCAAAAACAGCGGCATATCTAAGGCGTTATGATGGGTTTCAAAGGGGCGAGCGGCTGCGCCACCGGGTATGGTGTGCATCATCGGGGTTTCTACTTCAAGGTAATCTTTCTCTATCAAGTATTCACGAATCGCGGTAATCACCTGCGATCGAATACGAAAAACGTCACGGGTTTCTTTGTTAGTCATTAAATCAACATAACGCTGACGGTATTTGATTTCTTGGTCCACCAAACCTTTATGCTTTTCGGGTAAAGGACGTAAAGATTTTGTCAGCAGTTGAGCCTCAGCGATATCGATATACAAATCGCCCTTGCCTGACTTATGCAGTAGACCTTTAACACCAACAATATCGCCAAGATCCCAGGATTTAATCAAAGCTAAAGTATCAGCCTCTAGCGCCTTTCGATTCACATAGAGTTGAATGCGATCACTTACATCCTCGATTACGATAAATGCACCGCGATTCAACATTACACGACCGGCGACCGAAAACTCTATAGAGGCTGCTTCTAACTCTTCTTTGGATTTTTCCCCATGAGCGGATTGAAGCTCTCCAGCAAAAGCACTTCGGCGAAAGCTATTGGGAAAGGCATTACCCTGTTCGCGCAGCTCACCCAACTTTTGTCGTCGCTGGGCGATTAATTTATTTTCTTCTTCCGCGCTTACTTCAGGAGAGTTCTGGGTATCGGCATTCTTATCTTGGCTCATGGTTCACTCTATCTTAGGTTTCTTTTCCTAGCTCTTGTATAAACTAATTTGATTTCTCTGGCTAGACCACTAAAGGCCCGCCTTTAAGCTCGCTTCCATAAAGGGCTGCAAATTTCCATCTAATACGTTGTTAGGACTGCTACTTTCTACGCTAGTCCTCAAATCTTTAATCCTACTTTGGTCCAATACATAGGATCGAATCTGACTTCCCCATCCAATATCCGACTTATCATCCTCCATGGCTTGCTGAGCTTCGGATTGCTTTAAGCTCTCCAACTCATACAACTTGGATTGCAGCATTTTCATCGCGGTGGCCTTGTTTTTATGCTGGGACCGATCACTCTGACACTGTACCACTACACCCGTAGGCTCATGGGTAATTCTAATCGCAGAATCTGTTTTATTCACGTGTTGACCACCTGCGCCGCTGGCTCGATAGGTATCAATGCGAAGATCGGCAGGATTAATATCGATTTCGATTTGATCATCAACCTCGGGCGAAGTAAAAACTGCCGCGAAAGAAGTATGGCGTCGATTTCCTGAGTCAAAAGGCGATTTACGAACCAGTCGATGCACGCCGGTTTCTGTACGCAACCAACCAAAGGCGTACTCTCCCTCATATCGAATACTGGCGCTTTTAATGCCGGCGACATCGCCCGCAGAAACTTCAATTAATTCAGTCTTAAAGCCTTGCTGTTCACCCCAACGCAAATACATACGCAGTAACATTTCCGCCCAATCTTGCGCTTCGGTCCCACCCGAGCCTGCTTGAATATCCAAAAAAGCATTATTGGCATCCATTTGGCCAGAGAACATGCGCCTGAATTCAAGTTCTTCCACCAAAGATTCAACGCCCGACAGTTCTTGCTCTAGCTCGGTAATGGAGTCTTGGTCTTGCTCTTCGACAGCTAGTTGAAGTAGCTCGTCACTATCTTCTAGGCTTGCTTCAATTTTACTTACCTTAGAAAGAAGCTGATCGAGAGTCGCCTTCTCTTTGCCAATCGCCTGTGCTTTATCTTGATCTGACCAAATATCTGGGTCTTCTAGCTCACGCTCTAACTCTTCGTGACGCTCTTTCTTAACATCAAGGTCAAAGATACCCCCTAAGCATAGTCATTCGCTCTGTTAAATCGGCAATCTTTTCTTTTATGGGGTTAACTTCCATCGTCACTCTTTAGCTAGTAATCAAAGCCAGCAGACCAAGCTAGCATTCTCATATCTTTAATTAGACCCTTAATAAGCGCGCAGGCGCTGGTCCAGAGGGCGCTATATTACCTGAAGCGGCAACACTATAAAATAAAATGTTCGACCATTAACTGCAGACTCTGGGTACCACGAAATTCGTTGATATCAAGTTTAAAAATTAATTGAATGACTTTACCTTCGTATTCCCAGTACTTCGGTTCTACATTAAAGGCGATTGCATCGAGAGTTATATCCAAACCCTCTGGACGTAAAGTCATCTTAAGGTGCTTTTCTGCCAGTATTCGTTGGGATTCAATCGTAAACTGGCCTATAAATAATGGCTCTGGGAACTGTTGACCCCAAGGTTCAAAGCTTTGTAAAGTTTTGGCAAATTCCAAACTAAAATGTTTCTGTTGCAACTCGCCATCGACGTAAACTTTAGCCTGCAATAAATCCTTGGCATCTTGCTCGCCGCTTTCCAATCGAAGCAACAGTTGCTCACATAGCGCCTCAGAAAAAGCTACGAAATTCTTTTTCTCGATGCTCATTCCAGCAGCCATGGCATGACCGCCAAACTTCTTAAGTAAATCCGGATATTGGCTGGCCACCTGATCGAGAAGATCTCTCATATGCAAGCCAGATATCGATCGAGCCGAACCTTTTAGCATCTCGCTGTCGTTATCATCGGGGGCAAAAATAATACAAGGTAAGTGATAACGTTCTTTTAGGCGTGAAGCGAGAATACCCACAACCCCTTGATGCCATCGCTCGTCAAACAAACAAATAATGGGTTTAGTATCGCGATTAATAGAAAGCTCTGGCAAGAGCGCCAAGGCCTCCTCTTTCATTGCCTGCTCAATCTGCTTTCGATCTTCATTAAAATCATTGAGCGCTTCGGCCAAACTCAATGCCTCAGCTCGATTTTCGCTCAACAAGCAGTCTATCCCCGCTGACATGCTATCCAAGCGACCCGCCGCATTAAGCCTCGGACCAATCGCAAAGCCCAAATCACTGGATTTAAAACTCTCTGGGTTTTTCTTTGCAACGTGAATCAATGCTTGTAAGCCTAGAGATGCTCGCCCTGCTCGAATTCGGGCGAGCCCTTGTTGCACAAGCACGCGATTGTTCTTATCGAGAGGCACGATGTCGGCAACCGTGCCCAAAGCTACTAAATCCAATAACTCGGCCAAGTTCGGTTCTTCTTCGCTGAAGTAATGCTTTTTTCGAAGGTGCGCCCTAAAAGCCACCAAGAGATAAAACATTACTCCAACACCTGCTAAGTTTTTGCTGGGAAAGTCACAGCCACTTTGGTTTGGATTAAGAATGGCGTTAGCATCAGGTACCTCTTTACCAGGTAAATGGTGGTCGGTAACCAATACATCAATACCGTTCTTTCGTGCAAAAGCCACACCCTCTACACTTGAGATTCCATTATCTACGGTAATAATAAGGTCTGGTTTATCGTCAAGCGCCACTTCAACAATTTGAGGGCTTAAGCCATAGCCAAATTTAAAACGATCGGGGACTAAAAAAGCCAAATTAGCAAAGCCAAGAGATCTAAGCCCCTTAATGGCTACAGAGGTACTCGTTGCACCATCGGCATCAAAATCACCAACGATCAGCACCTTGCTTTGTTTTTGCAACGCGTGAAAAAGGAGATCACAGGCCGCTTGGATACCTTTTAGAGTGTGAAAAGGCAGCAGGTGACTAAGGCTAGATTGGGTATCATCCTCACCTCGCAATCCACGATTACAAAGAATAGTCTGAATAAGTAAGTCCAGCTGACTTGAGTTCTCGAAAGTCAGAGAGGGCCTACGAACAATTTGCAAATCGCTTTTTTGCAAATCACTTTTGTGCAAGCCACTTTTTAATAAGCCACTTTCTTGAACCATACCAGCGTCCCTTCGACCAGGTTATAGATCCAACACTTTCAGAGAGTCTTAAAACTCTCCTATTAAAGACCCTTGTTAACTATATAACCCTGAACCTTTTCAATATCATTGGCTAGCACGTCATAGCGCTCTTCCCGTTGTAGCAAATCACTTAAATGCGCTGGTAATTCAGGTTCTGACAAACCGGCTTTCTCGATCGCCTCAGGGAATTTCACCGGGTGAGCCGTTGCCAAGTTGACCACAGGAAAAGCGTGATTCGGCAAGCATTCTCGAGAGGCTTTAACACCAATCGCCGTATGTGGATCCAACAAGTATTGAGCACTATCAGAAACTCTTTTAATCACTTCGCAAGTCTCCTCATCATTAGCCCTGGCACTGCTAAATAGTGATCGAGCAAAATTCATTTTATCTTCATCAACGCTAACATCTTCCTTGTTCAGTTTTTCCATGAATTCAGCTAAAGCGCTTCCGTCCCGCTCGAAGACATCAAACAAAAAGCGCTCAAAATTACTGGATACTAAAATATCCATACTGGGTGACAAAGTATGAACCAGCTGAGTCTGTGAGTAGTCATTCTGACTGATAAAGCGATGCAAAATATCATTGGCGTTTGTAGCAATAACCAAACTATCAATTGGCAAGCCCATTTTCTTCGCTATATAGCCAGCAAAAATATCACCGAAGTTTCCTGTGGGAACCGAGAATGAAACCTTAGCCTCGCTACTCTTTCCTAGTACATCAAGCTCAAGCGCAGCGTAAAAATAATAGACTATCTGAGCCATGATCCGTGCCCAGTTAATCGAGTTAACTGCTACCAAACGCTTCTTACCTTGTAAAAAACTTTGATCTCTGAAACTTTGCTTCACCATATTTTGGCAGTCATCGAAATTACCTTCCACTGCAATATTGTGAACATTATCGGCGAGCACAGTAGTCATTTGACGGCGTTGCACTTCACTCACCCGTTGATAAGGATGCAATATAAAAATCTCTACTCTCTTACATGCGCGGCAACCTTCGATTGCGGCCGATCCTGTGTCACCAGAAGTCGCCCCCATAATCACAGCTCGTTCATCGCGCTTTTCCAAGACCGCATCTAACAAACGGCCCAACAATTGCAGCGCAAAATCTTTAAACGCCAAGGTTGGCCCATGAAATAGCTCTAACACATATTCGTTATCTGAAATCTGAGTCAAGGGCGCAACCTCGTCATGAGCAAACTGCGAGTAGCAATCATTAATCATGTTTTTAAAACTATCGTCATCAATAGCTCCACCAACAAAAGGTTTCATCACTTTAAACGCCAACTCGGAGTATGAAAGACCTTTCCAACTCGCGATTTCTTCTCGACTAAACTCTGGCAAACTTTCCGGAAGGTACAAACCACCATCAGGGGCTAGACCCTGTAGTAAGACATCTTCAAAAGTGGCAGCCTGTGCTTGGCCGCGGGTACTGATATATTTCATGATTAACCTGAATGTATTAATGGTAACTTATGTTAATTAGTGCGTTATCTCAAAGAAGCTTAAGCTTTAAAGTGCTCGATACGAATTTTCATTAGTGCTTCTTCGGTACAGGGAGAAGCTTCGATAGAGGCAATCGCAGTATTCATTTTTTCCTCATGCACTTTGCGAGTAATAATAATTACCGGCACGCTATCGTCGCCTGGTTGACGTTCACGTTGGTGAATACCTTCAATACTAATATCTTGTTCACCCAATATCTTAGATATATCAGCTAAAACACCCGGCTTATCTTGCGCCTGTACCCGAAGGTAATACGCACTCTCAATATCTTCGATAGAAACAAATCTATCCTGTTGCAAAAAACGTTGTGACTTAGCTATTAAGTTTCCGCAAGCAATATCAATTATGTCAGCACATACCGCAGAGCCAGTTGGCTCTGCACCTGCACCAGCTCCATAATAGAGCGTGCTTCCAACCGCGTCGCTACCAACCAGCACTGCGTTCATCACGCCATCTACTTTTGCAATAAGATTACTATCAGGCACTAAAGTTGGATGAACTCTCACCTCAATACCCTGCTCATTTCGACGTGCAATACCTAGGTGCTTCACCTGATAGCCAAACTCATTGGCAAACTTTAGATCACTTGGCGTGATCCTAGTAATACCTTCGGTAAACACCTTTTCAAAATTAAGTGGAAGTGAAAAGGCAAGTGAAGCTAGAATCGCCAGCTTATGGGCTGCATCAATGCCTTCTACATCAAAAGTTGGATCTGCTTCGGCATAGCCCAGCTCTTGGGCCTCCTTTAGCACATCAGCAAAGTCCCTACCTTTATCCTTCATTTCGGTCAGGATAAAGTTGCCAGTTCCGTTAATAATACCTGCGAGCCAATCAATACTATTTGCTGCTAAGCCCTCAGTTAAGGATTTAATAATTGGGATACCACCAGCAACTGCGGCCTCAAAGGCTAAGACTTTTTCATTTTCATTAGCCAAGGCGAATAACTCATTTCCGTGCTCAGCAATCAATGCTTTATTGGCGGTCACGACATGCTTACCACTTTCTAGCGCTTGCTTAACTACATCATGTGCCACAGTGGTACCACCGATTAGCTCAACCAGAATATCAAGCTCAGTATCCTTAACCACGTCAAAAATATCGCGCGATACCTTTAAGCTCTCTGCAAAAGGGGGCTGAGTCAAATCGACCTTTGGGTTGTCCCGTCTCGCTCCAATATGGCTGACAACAATCTCGATACCTCGGCTTTGTTTTAGCTTTTCAAACTGACGGCTTAAAATATCGAAAGTGCCACCACCAACGGTGCCTAATCCAACAATGCCCACTTTCACTTGCTTAGAGTTTTTATGCATATCAGCTAAATCCAAAATTTACGCTTTGAACACTTGCTCTTGAGAATCACTAGAGCATTATAAAAAAGGCCTGAATTATACCTAAGATTGGTATTACGAACAAAACAAGCCTAAAAAAAAACGGGCCTCTTGGACCCGCTTTTGACTACTGTTTCTTTGGGCTCTAGCCTTGGGTCAAACGACGAACGAGATCCGCTGGCGGAATATATCCACCCAACTTCTCCCCATCTTTGGTATAGATTGCCGGAGTACCTTGCACACCTAGCTGCTGACCAATAGCAATATGTTTAGTGACGATTTCTGCGCACTCCGCGCTGACTTCAGCCTCCGGTGCCTTTTGACCAGATTTGGTGATATTCATCGCTTCGAGCGGCTGCTCAGCACACCAAATACGCTCTAAAGACGCTCTATCTTTAGAATAGAAGGGGCCAGCAAAATATCTAACCTCGATACCGGCGTTATTGAGCTCTGGAATATCGCGATGAAACTTACGACAATATCCGCAATTAACGTCAGTAAAAACATAGACCTCTCCTTTCTTATCTCCTTTTGCTTCGTATACCAATTGGCTGTCAGCAGTATTTTGAAACTCCTGTCTAACTTCGGCTAATGCACCTTTCTTAGCCTCTTCGACCATGGCACTGGCAACCGGCACCACACCAGCGGGAGTAAACTCACTGATAGCTCGACCGAGAATATAACGACCATCAGAACTAACCAAAATAGTCTCGTTACCAGGAAGTAAAACCCAATAAACACCGGGAACTGGGCTTTCTTCAACCTGCAAATCTAAAACTGAGTCGTCAACAACCCTAACGTTGCGAAGAATGGTTCTCCTGACTTCCATCGGATCAGAGTCAACCGCCTGCATTTGCGGCTGGACCTCCTTTGCCTTTACCTGACCCGGAAGCCCCTTATCGCCAGCCATATAGGCACCGGCCCCCACTACTAACATCACCAAGAAAGTAGGTACATAATCTTTGATATTCACGTTAATCACCTTTAATTCGTTTAAGTTTTCTTAGTTTAGCCTATTCAACCGGCTTGCTCACGCTTCTATGACATCACCCCCTAGGGTGATGTTCCCTATGCAAATCATGTAATCGCTGTTGAGCGATATGTGTGTAAATCTGTGTGGTGGATAAATCGCTATGCCCCAATAGTAATTGAACCACCCTCAAATCAGCACCATGATTCAGAAGGTGGGTGGCAAAGGCGTGACGAAGGGTATGGGGTGAAAGATCACTCTTAATATTGGCTACCACGGCATAATGCTTAATCCTATGCCAAAAGGTTTGACGCGTCATTTTTTGACCTCGCTTGCTGGGAAAAACAACATCATTGATTCCCTTGTTCAGCAATTCTGCTCGCCCTTCTTTAAAATAGCGTTCCAACACGCTTAAAGCCTCTTCACCCATGGGCACTAGCCGCTCTTTGTTACCCTTACCCAGTAAACGCACTACACCCTGGCGAAGATTTAACTGGGACATTTCTAAAGTCACCAGCTCGCTCACCCTTAGACCACAGGCGTAAAGCAGTTCAAGCATGGCTCTATCTCTCAAACCCATCGCCTGGGACAAATCAGGTGCGGCAAGCAATCGTTCGACATCTTCTTCGGTTAAGGCCTTGGGCAAAGGTCTGCCCAATTTTGGAAAATCAATTTGGCTACTTGGGTCCTTTTGCACCAGGTTTTCGCGAAGCGCATGGCGAAAGAAACCTCGTAAACAGGAAATAAAACGAGAACTCGAGCGAGCACT
Organism: Pseudomonadales bacterium; assembly: GCA_965223975.1. Taxonomy (GTDB): domain Bacteria; phylum Pseudomonadota; class Gammaproteobacteria; order Pseudomonadales; family JBECKS01; genus JBECKS01. Next base: position 2,382,671 of record OZ245031.1, on the reverse strand, counting down.
AACACTCTTGCCTTTATCAGTACGCGAAGCGAGGTAGTCGAAGATATCGATTCTATCGATTTCTAGTAGGGTTTTATTCTTAGCTGCTTTATTTTCTGAATTTAACCACTGAGAAAACTTTTTAAGATCACTACCATAAGCACTCAAGGTATTATCGCTAAGCCCTTTTTCGAGCCAAAGCGCATCTAAATAAGCACTGATCAGCTGAAGGTTTTGCTCATGCTTTAAATTTGCTTGTGGGTCTGACATAAACTCAGCCTCATAGAGAAGCACTATAAAAGAAGGGCAAAAAAAAGCCCGAGAACCTTAAGTCCTCAGGCTTTTTTAACACATTTCTAGGCTTAAATCTTGGGGCTAGCCCGTTAGCGATTTAAGACTGAAGAAATCGTTCTTAATTAAGTTTCTCTTTAATACGAGCAGAACGTCCAGAACGCTCACGCAGGTAGTACAACTTAGCTTGACGAACCGCACCACGACGCTTCAATTCAACGCTATCGATTAGCTTGCTGTGAGTTTGGAATACACGCTCAACGCCCACACCGTGAGAGATTTTACGTACGGTAAACGCAGAGTTAATACCACGGTTACGCACTGCAATCACAACGCCTTCAAAAGACTGTAAACGTTCACGTGAACCTTCTTTTACCTTAACTTTCACAACGATTGTATCGCCTGGAGAAAATTCAGGAAGGTCGCTACGAAGCTGATCTTCTTCAATCGCTTGAATAACTTTATTGGCAGACATGTGATGCTCCTAAGTGCTTAAATTATGACTACTTAACTTTTTAACTGTTGTTTCTAATCTCACGATTATAAACAACACCTTTACAAACAAACTTCTAACTTTCAGTAAGCCTAAGCTTTTATTCAGACTCGGTCTTAATTTGCTTTATCAATCCAAGCAAATCTGAACTTGCCCCACCCTCTGTTAACAAAGAGTCTAACAACTCAGGTCTTACTTGCTGGGTCTTTCGCACACTCTGCTCAAGCCGCCAGCGTTTAATATTTTCGTGATGCCCACTTAATAAAACTTCTGGCACCGTTTGACCAAGCGCTTGCTCTGGTCGAGTATAGTGTGGACAGTCGAGTAAACCTTCGACCCCTTCACTAAATGAATCGAACTTAGCCGATTCTTCATGCCCCAAAACGCCCGGTAACTGGCGAATCAAAGCATCTAATAACACCATACTGGGGAGCTCTCCCCCGCTGAGTACGTAGTCACCAATTGACCACTCCTCATCCACTTCATTATCAATGAAGCGTTGATCCAAGCCTTCATAGCGACCTGCGATCAAAATCAAACTATCTTGCTGAGCAAAGTTATTCACCGCATTTTGCTTTAGCAATTGCCCTTGAGGCGAAAGGTAAACGACCTTAGGTGTTTTACCGGCCTTGCTCGCTGCCTCTTTTGCTGCGTTCAAAGCGCCTAACAAAGGCTCAACCTTCATGACCATTCCTGGTCCACCGCCAAAGGGTCGATCATCAACACTTTGGTAGGCGTCATTTGTGAAATCCCGCGGATTCCAAAAATGTAAACTTACTTTTTCTTCGCGGATCGCTCGGCCCGTTACACCATGATCACTCAAGGCCTGAAACATTTCGGGAAAGAGGCTTAGCACTGCTACCCACATACTTTCACCTACCTGCTTTGCTTCTCAGCTTATATTTTGAGCTAATCCTCTAGCTCCCAATCCACCTGGATGGTACCGCTAGTGAGATCCACCTCAATCACGTAATGCTCTTCAACATACGGGATCAAATACTCTTGTTCGGAGTCTGTGTCTTCGGGTTTCACCACCAAGACATCGTTGGCTCCCGTTTCAAACAGTCTCTCGACTCGACCAAGTACTTGGTCTTTTAGGTTTACAACCTGCAAACCTTCTAACTCTATCCAATACACATCATCATCAAGGGCTGGTAAATCGCCACGTTTAACAAAGATATCCTGTTGAACGTATTCGCCCGCTCGTTCGCGACTAGTGTTGTCGTCTAACTGAGCAATGATGCGTTTTCCGTGTCGCTGCCCGTCACTTACTCGATGGGGCTTACATTTCGACAAAGGAGGTAAACTGTTTCGTTTACCCTGTCCATCTCCTTCGGATGCGCAAAGCAACCAAGAGGAGTAATTTAAAATATTCTCTGCCGGGTCAGTATAAGAATACACATTAACCCAACCCTTAATACCAAATACTGAGCTTATCCGGCCCACCAACACCAATTGATCATCTGTCTTGCTCATGGAGTGGACACCGGATCATCAAACGGCTTGTAGGAAGAGCTTTAGGCCACTTCAGATGGAGCTTCTTTGGCTTGCTTGATCAAAGATTTAACACGTTCAGAAGGTTGCGCACCTTGGCTAACCCAGTATTCAACGCGTTCTAAATCAAGACGTAAAGCTTCTTCGCCGCCAGTCGCACGGGGGTTAAAGAAACCTAAACGCTCAATGTTACGACCGTCTCTTGAACGACGAGAATCAGCGACCACTACGTGATAAAAAGGACGTTTTTTAGCCCCACCGCGAGTTAAGCGAATCACTACCATAATATTTTCCTGCCTAAGACCTATCTCAGTCCTGCATATACTTAATAATAAATTGGATGAAAAACACGACTCTCACCCACCAAAGGGCGCGTATTCTAAGGGATTGCTGGTCAAATTCAAAGCAAAATATCATCCCGAATTAGCGGCAAGGGCCGATATTTGAAAGATTTCAGCTTATTTTGCCGCTATTGGCCAAATGGAGGCATACCACCTCCTTGATTCATGCCGCCTAGACCACGCATTAAGTTGGCCATTCCGCCCTTTTGCTTGACCTTTTTCATCATCTTCTGCATTTGCTTATGCTGCTTGAGCAGGCGGTTTACGTCTTGAATCTTGGTACCGGAGCCCGCTGCAATGCGCTTTTTACGCGATCCGTTGATCACATCAGGCTTTCGACGCTCTTTTATGGTCATGGAGTCAATGATCGCTTCCATTTGTTTCAATTGGCGCTGCTGGGCATCATCCTGCAAAGCTTCGGCCATCTGGCCCATACCAGGCAGCTTTTCGACCATGCTGGCCATACCACCCATATTCCGCATCTGTTGAAATTGATCCTTAAGGTCCTCAAGGTCAAAACCCTTACCTTTCTTGAATTTCTTGGCGAGCTTTTCAGCTTTTTTCTTATCAAGCTTACGTTCCGCTTCTTCTACTAGAGTAAGAATGTCACCCATTCCCAGAATACGGGAAGCAATACGATCCGGATGGAAGGCCTCTAGTCCATCGAGCTTTTCACCAACACCTAAAAATTTAATCGGTTTGCCAGTAATCGAAGCCACCGACAAAGCCGCACCACCACGGGTATCACCGTCGGCCTTACTAAGAATGACACCGCTTAACTCTAAGACATCATTAAAGGCCTTAGCTGTATTGGCCGCATCCTGACCAGTCATTGCATCAACAACAAAGAGTGTTTCGGCAGGATTTAAGGTCTTATGCAAGTCCTTAATCTCGTCCATCATATCGGCATCAATGTGCAAACGGCCTGCGGTATCGATAATCAAAACATCAGCCATTTGAGATTTAGCAGCAGACATCGCGTTTTTCGCAATATCGATAGGCTTTTCAGAGGCTTCGGATGGGAAGAACTTAGCTCCTACTTCCCCCGCAAGGGTTTCTAGCTGTTTGATCGCTGCTGGGCGATAAACGTCCGCACTGGCCACCATCACGTTCTTTTTGTGTTCTTCTTGCAGCCATTTAGCTATCTTGGCTACAGAAGTGGTTTTACCTGCACCCTGCAAACCCGCCATCAAAATAACTGCAGGCGGCTGTTGATTGACATTTAAACCTGAGAACTCTGGTCCCAATACTTCAACCAAATGATCGTTAACGATTTTGACGAAAGCCTGACCCGGATCAACGCTTTGAATCACCTCGCTTCCTAGGGCACCTTCTTTAACTTGATCAACAAAAGGCCTAACGACCTCAAGAGCAACATCCGCCTCCAATAGCGCCATACGCACTTCTTTGAGGGTATCGCGAATATTGTCTTCAGAAAGCTTTCCAACACCTGCAACATTACGCAAACTTTGGGATAAACGATCACTGAGATTTTCAAACATTGCCATGATAGAACTCTTAAAAATATGGGTAATCAAATCGGTCAAGCATTATAGGGCTTAGCCCCCAGCATTGAAACACCCTAAAAACTCAGGAACAAATAAAGTAAAGACTAGCGCAAGCATTGCCACTGGCAGCGTCTTAGTCCTAAAATGGCGACTTCACACTTAATTAGCGAAAAGACGTGTCCTCATTTTATTCTAACCAAGCCCTTTGGCTATTAGCGCTATCCAGCCTGGGTGGCTACGCCGGCCTTTGGGTACTGATTTTCAAATCAAGACTCAACAACGACACGGCACCCGCATCGCAAAAGCTAGCCCTACTGAGCAGCCCCGTGCTTTTGCTACATGGGCTTTTGCTGATTCAAATTATTACCAAGGACACAGGCATCTATCTCGGATTGGTAAACATTTGCTGTTTGATTGGTTGGCTGATGAGTGCTATGACCATTTTCTCTAGCGTTTACAGACCCACCATCAACCTCTCGATGTTTGCGTTTCCTATCGCCGCTTTGTCTATTGCCTTAGTCATGCTGTTTCCAAGTAAAGCACCGCCGCTTAGCAATGTAGAACTGAGCGTGTTGAGCCATATCTTTTTATCACTGCTTGCCTTTAGTGTTTTCAGTATCTCAGCAGGCCAGGCGCTATTTATCGCTTCGATGGATTATCAATTACGGAACAAACTTGCGAATTCTTGGCATAAGAACTTTCCACCATTGCAAACTTTGGAAAACTCTCTATTCGAAATGATCTCGCTGGGTTTAATATTGCTGAGCCTTTCAATCGTTACTGGCTTATTGTTCTTGGACAATATGTTTGCGCAACAAGTGGCTCACAAAACCTTTTTTAGTATTTTTTCTTGGATTGTGTTTTCAGCACTTCTATTTGGCAAGGTAAAATTTGGCTGGCGCGGCAGTAGAGCTATTCAAATTACTTTGGGCGGATATAGTCTTTTATTCCTAGCATTTTTGGGCAGCAAATTTGTTCTAGAAATCTTACTTGAGCGCGCCTAAGACTCATGAGCGAAATCCCTCTTAGCGTTTTATTTTTCAGCCTGTTCGTGCTGATTATTCTGTCTGGTTTTTTCTCCAGTTCAGAAACCAGCATGATGTCGATCAACCGTTATCGGCTCAAAAATCTAGTTAACAAAAAACATAAAGCCGCCACCCGAGTCCAGCATTTACTCGATAAGACCGACCGCCTCATCAGCGTTATATTGATCGGCAACAACTTCGTTAATATTCTCGCATCATCAATCGCTACCGTTATTGGTATCCGCTTGTTCGGCGACGCGGGTATCGCCATAGCTACCGGCTTACTGACTTTTATTATTTTGGTTTTTGCCGAAGTCACGCCTAAAACCATGGCCGCTATGGCACCCGAACGCTTCGCTTTTCCCTTTTCTTTTTTCCTCAGGCCACTCCTAAGCCTGCTTTACCCTTTCGTTTGGTTTGTAAATAGCATTAGCCGAGGAATCATTAGCCTCTTCGGTTTCGATTTAGACAAGCATAATAATGAAGCGCTGGACCCTGAGGAGCTAAGATCAGTGGTGACCGAGGCTGGTCCACTGATTCCTAGTCGCCACCAGGACATGTTACTTAGTATTTTAGACCTAGAGGCTATTTCAGTTAACGATATTATGGTTCCTCGAAATGAAGTGGTCGGCATCGATTTGAATGACGATATCGAAGTGATTCTGGAACAAATCAGTAATACTCAGCACACACGCATCCCTGTTTACACCGAAGACTTAAACCAGGTATCGGGTATTCTTCACCTTAGAAACGTCAGCCGATTGTTAAAAGTTGATGAAATCAATAAAGCCGAACTAATGCAGATTACACGCGAGCCTTATTTTGTGCCTGAAAGCACTCCACTGCCTACACAACTATTCAATTTTCAAAAGGAAAAAAGGCGTATTGGTGTGGTTGTTGATGAATACGGAGACGTACTTGGAGTCGTCACGCTTGAAGATATTCTTGAAGAAATAGTGGGCGAATTTACCACTGATTTTGGCATGGGTGGCCAGGACATTACTCCGCAAGAAGACGGTAGTGTTATTTTAGACGGCAGTTTAAACGTGCGCGATCTCAACCGGGCATTGGGTTGGTCCTTACCACTCGACGGAGCAAAAACCATCAGCGGATTGATTGTGGAATACTTAGAATATATTCCACAAAATAACATCTGTATTAAGCTTGGTGACCACCTTTTCGAAACGGTACAAATCAAGGACAACACCATCAAAACCATTAAGGTGAAACTGCCCCACCCGGATTTATTTGAAGAAGTCGACTCCGAAGAACTAGAAACAGAAAAAGATCCTTAAGGAGCAGGCTAACAAACTAAGCTAAAGTTTGTATTCAACCGCACCTGACGCCCGCTTGGCTTTTTCTACCGCCTGATCGATACTTTCATCCAAGGCAAGGGCCACACCCATTCGACGTTTTCCTGCGACCTCGGGCTTACCGAATAAGCGCAATTGGGTATCCACCTCTTTAAGCGCTTTATCTACATTCACAAAACTCAGTGAAGTAGACTCGCCCTCAACTAAAATAACCGAGGAGGCCGCTGAGCCAAGTTGCCTAATATTAGGAATTGGTAAGCCGAGTACAGCTCTTGCATGTAGAGCAAACTCAGAAAGATCCTGAGATATCAAAGTCACTAAGCCAGTATCGTGAGGGCGAGGTGAGACTTCGCTAAAGTAGACCTCATCCCCTTTAATAAACAATTCCACACCAAACAATCCTCGACCACCTAATGCATCGGTAATTTTTTGAGCGATATCTTTTGAACGCTTTAGCGCCAAGTCACTCATAGCCTGGGGCTGCCAAGACTGACGGTAGTCACCATCCTCTTGCACATGTCCAATAGGATCACAAAAACTCGTGCCACCTTGGTGACGCACAGTCAGCAAGGTGATCTCGTAATCGAAATCAACGAAACCCTCGATAATAATCGTGCCTGAACCAGTACGACCACCTTCTTGAGAATAATCCCATGCCTTATCGATATCCGCTTCACTTTTAACCGTACTTTGGCCTTTACCTGAAGAGCTCATAATCGGCTTAATCACACAAGGCATGCCCACTGCCTTAAGCGCCTCAAGATATTCTTCTTTAGTGCTCGCAAAACGATAGGCCGAGGTGGGAATAGATAATTCTTCAGCGGCTAATCGGCGTATGCCTTCTCTATTCATGGTCAAGCGTGTAGCACGAGCAGTGGGAATCACAGTAAACCCTTCGTCCTCTAGCTCTTGCAGAGTATCTGTCGCGATTGCCTCAATTTCAGGGATAATGTAATCAGGCTTTTCCTGCTCGATCACATTGCGCAAAGCATCGCCGTCCAACATCGAGATCACATAAGAACGATGAGCCACTTGCATACCAGGTGCGTCGGCGTAACGATCAACCGCTATCACCTCGACGCCTAAGCGCTGTAGCTCTATAACCACCTCTTTACCTAGCTCACCAGCACCACACATCAGCACTTTGGTGGCACTCGAACTTAAGGGCGTGCCTAGGCTTACATTGCTCATCTCATTCTCCGAAGTCTATCTTGGCAAAAGCGCCACCTTAACCAGTTTGCTTTTAAAAGCCAAGACGGTAAAAATACGCTTCAGAATAATTTACCTACTTCACGGTCAAACTCGTTGCAATTTACCAATATACATATCAAAGGTCGCTATCAGCGCTTTCGACAACCAGGCTTATCCGCGCCATCGGAGGTATTTGATCAATTCGTCGATACCTTACTGGTGTTTCTGGTACTTATAGCGCTTCACACCTTCGCTATGATGGGCTTTGAAGGTCTAAATTTTAAAGACTCACTTTGGCTAACGATGACTAGTGTGACTACGGTCGGTTATGGGGATCTTTCTGCCAAAACAGACTTAGGGCGCCTTGCCACTATCATATTAATCTATGTTGGCGGCATATCCTTATTAGCAAAACTAGTTGCGGAATATATTGACTACCGATTAGAAAAAAGAGATCGAAAAATTAAAGGCCTGTGGGAGTGGAAAAATATGAAAGACCACCTATTGATTATTAATACACCTGATCAAGATGCAGAGCGCTACCTCAAGCGTTTAATTGAACAAATTAAGATTACCCCTGCGCTCGCTACCCTTCCAATACAAATTTTGACCGACAAGTTTCCAGACGGCCTCCCCTATGAAGTCAGGGATGCGGGGGTTGTGCATGTCCATGGGCGACCTGAGTCCGGGGACCTATTAGATTGTGCGGGGATACAACATGCTAAATATATTCTGATTATCGCTCGAAACTATACCGACCCTATTTCAGACAGCATTAATTTCGACATCTTAGACCGCATCGACGACTTTACGACCACGGCTTATATCTTGGCCGAGGTTGTAGACGACGCCAACCGAAAACGTTTTAGAGATCATGGCTCAGATTCAGTTATTCGCCCTATTCGAGCCTACCCAGAAATTGTCACTCGAGCACTAGAAGCTCCCGGTACTGAACAAGTACTCGAAAACCTATTCACCCACCGTGGAGACTACCCACAACGATATGAAGTCATAGTACGCAATATGAAATGGGCCCAGGTAGCTTCGCGAATTGTCAGCGCTGGTTTAGGAACACCTTTAGGGTATATTGACAGCAACAAAAAGGTTCACACCAACCCCAAAGCCCAAACTCAAGTGAATACTGATTCACTTATCATTCTGGTGCATGAAGATAGCACCTGCTGCGAGGATAAAATCACAGAGGCCTTACACGGTTAACTACTTAAATTGCTTTCTAAGGCGACTCAAGCTAACTGGGGTAATACCAATATAAGATGCGACATACATATTCGGTATCTCTTCATCGTGTTCGCCGAACTCATCTAAAAAACTTTTATAGCGCTCGGTAGCATCCAGAGTTAACAGCTCAAACTCTCTTTTTTCTTTTTTTGCAAAAGACTCTTGAATAGCTGCCAGATGCAGCTCTTTTAGCTGGCTAGACGTATTTAAAACTTCCAACAAAGATTTAAAATTTACCTTCAATACTTTAGTGGGTGTAATTGCCTGGGCACTTGTTCGAGATCGCACGCCACTCAAGTACTCAAGATAAGGAAAAACCATACGACCTGGTGTTATAAAAGTTTTTATAAATTCGGCTCCTTCCTTGGTCTTATAATAGTTTCTTGTAACTCCATTTAAAACCGCATAAGCATTCTCCACTTTATCCCCAGTTTGAAATAGATGCTCGCCCTGAGCAAACTCTAGTGTTTTGGTTTTCAGCAACAAGCTTTTTGCATCTTCCTTAGTGATACAAGCCAACCTTGAAAGCGTTTCTATCAGGCTTTGAGTTTCGTCCATTCCACGAGTCCGGCTATTAATTTCCAATTAATTATCATCCTTTTGACGCCTTAAAAACAAGTTAGAAATTTTTCTTTCGATTATCATAGGATAATTACTACAAGCCCATACAACGCTAGGATCTAAACCAATTTTTAACCATAAAATGAGGTGGAGATCCTTATGCTCAGAGCCAGCAAAAATTCAATCTATGTCTTACTTACCATGATCTCACTTGCTGCTTGTGGCGGTTCTAGTGATGACCCAGATAACCAAAACAATACCTCTAGCGCTAATAGTTCCGGCCCTAATGATACTCAGCCAAGCTTCGCACCAAATGAATTGGTGTTAAAAATTGACTCTAGCATCACTGCCGACAGCAATTCTGGCTCTACTCAATATATGCTTCCGCTAAACACTGGATTTTACAGCTACAATTATTCGGTTGACTGCGACAACGATGGCGTGAATGATGCCATCTCACAAACTGGTCACTACACCTGCCACTACAGCAGCGCTGACACATATTTTGTAGTGATTAGCGGAATCTATCCAGGAATATATTCCAACTCTTCCACCAATGATGCAGGAAAGCTACTCGAAGTTATTCAATGGGGCGGCATCGCTTGGCAAGGATTTACCCAAGCATTTAATGAAGCCAGTAACCTAACAGCTGTTCCTAGCGATGCTCCAAATCTAAGCTCAGTTACGGACATGTACGGAGCTTTCGCAAACGCGAGTGCTTTTAGCCAGGATCTAAGTCACTGGGATACATCAACGGTAACCAATATGGGGGACATTTTCCTTGGTACAGCTTGCCCTGGCTCCCCCCCAAACTGTTTTTAAAGCCCTGATCTAATCCAAATTTTGTGGCTTGAGCTCTTTTTTGAAGCGTTTGAAGTTTTGAACATAATGTTGAGCGCTTAAGCCAATCACCTGTATTTGGGGTTCGGTCAGCTCTCTTACGATTTTACCTGGGCTACCTAAAACCATGGAGCCGTCTGGGATCACCTTGCCTTCAGGAATCAAAGCATTCGCACCAATTAAACAGTTTTTACCAATTTTAGCGCCATTGAGTACAACCGAATTAATTCCGATCAGAGAGTTGTCGCCGATCTCACAGCCATGCAACATCACCTGGTGACCAATAGTGCAATTCTTTCCGATTTTTAGTTGAAAGCCTGGATCAGTATGCAAAACAGATCCGTCCTGAACGTTACTGCCCTCTCCGATCACAATCAAATCTGAGTCGCCTCTAACCACACAGTTAAACCAAACGCTCGCATCCTGTTCTAGCAGCACTGATCCGAGCACAACGGCATTGTCAGCCACCCAATAATCGTCACCTGTAAATTGTACTTTTCTATCACCTAATTCGTAGATCATGGGGTTTCCTCTTGTTTTTGGTTTAACTCTGGTTCATCTATTTAGCCCTAAAACGTATTTGGGGCTGCTCAATTTGCTCTTCGTTCACTTCGTTTAAAATCTTCACAATCATCGCGGCCGTTAAGCCCCAGATAGTAAACTCCTCAAACTGAAAAGCTGGCATTTCTACCAAACTATCATTCATTTCAAATTGGTGGGTTGTGCGGGATTTTTCATCGTAGAAAAACGATACCGGCACCCTAAAAACTGCATCTAGCTCCCCGGTTCGAGGTTCAAATTCCAAGGCACTATCAATCACCCCCACTATGGGCTGAACTCTCACTCCCTGGCGAGAATGAAGCGCTTCAATTTGCCCAATGACTTCTACCTCGGAGGGAATAAGACCGATTTCCTCATGACTCTCACGCAACGCTGTATCAACAAAGGATCGATCGACAGGCTCGACCTTACCTCCCGGAAAAGCCACCTCACCCGCGTGACTGCGCATCTCCTGGCTTCGACGCGTTAGTATAAGCTCAGTTTCTCTGCCCCCTTGAGTAAAAGCCGCTAAAACCGCTGCATCTAATGGTGCAGAACTATAGTCCTTCTCGGCCAGTAGCAGCTCTTCTAATGGCGGTAATTTTGATCGAAGCTGGTTCAACATAGACAATTTATGGAAACAATAAACAATAGACTAACAATACTAATGTATTTTAAAGCACCTTGACCAATTTTCACCATCAGAAATGAACGTGTTAGTATTCTTGTCACCATTTATTCTTTCGCTTAACTTTACCAAAAACAAAAGCCTAGTCAGACCAGGAAACACACACGTGAAATTCTGTTGCCATTGTGGCGCTAAGACCCGACAAGAAATACCCGAGGGAGATAATCGCCTTCGAGCAGTCTGCAGTGAATGTGAGTTTATCCACTACGAAAACCCCAAGATCATTACCGGTTGTCTGCCTATATTCGAAGATAAAGTCTTACTATGTAAACGAGCTATTGAGCCTAGACTAGGATTCTGGACATTGCCCGCTGGCTTTATGGAGAACGGCGAGACTCTTCAGGAGGGCGCTCAGCGGGAAAGTTGGGAAGAGGCCTGCGCCAATCTTGAAAAATTAGAACTTTATACCGTTTTTAATCTTCCCTCTATAAACCAAGTGTACATGCTGTTCAAAGCTGAGTTATTAGATGGCGCACATGCACCGGGAGAAGAAAGTAGCGATACAGAACTGTATCTCGAAGAAAATATCCCGTGGGAAGACTTGGCCTTTCCCACGATCAAGAAAACCCTACAGCACTATTTTGAAGATAGGAAAACTGGGCACTTTCCCCTTCGCATTGAAGATCTAATCTATAAAAAGAAGCCTAGCTCTCAAAATAAATAAAACAAGGACGCGAAGTGAAAATCACCTTCCAAGATATAAAAGACGCCTACTCGATAAAAAAGAATTTACACACGCTCTTTATTCGCACCAATGATCGCTGGGCGTTTTTAGATGGCTATCGGTCCATTGGTATCCTATGGGTTGTCGTGGGACACTGTTTAGTATCGCTGCAATACACTCACGGCATGGACTGGTGGCGAGAAACCGTAGAAAATATCCCTTACTATTTTCAGTGGCTACCGAATGGCGATGTCGCCGTTGATGGCTTTTTGGTAGTCAGCGCTTTTCTGATGGCCAACATGCTGATGAAGCAGCACCAAGAAAGCCAAAAAATAAAAGCGGCTGTTTTTTACATCAGCCGATATATGCGACTCACCCCCGCTTATCTAATCGCTATTGGTATTTACTTAGCGATACAGCCTGGAGCCTGGGATAGCAAAACTGTTTGGCCCAACTTTTTCTACTTGCAAAACTTTATTGACGACTACGATCAATACTTTATGTATTTCTCTTGGAGTTTAGCAGTCGAAGAGCAATTCTACCTTCTGCTTCCGCCCTTCCTCATGTTCATTTTACTTAAAAGCCCTCGACCAATGGCATGGCTGATTGGTCTCTTTATTGCATCTTTTGTTATTCGAGCACTTGTCATTTTAAACGACGACATCCTACACCTAACACCAATCAAAGAGGTGGTATTTGACCAGGAACTCTTTGGGCATTACTTCGTCACAATCTACGACAATCTGTATACCCGCTATGGCGCGTTTATCTGTGGAATATTAGCTGCCTATATATACCGTTATCGGTCCGACGAGCTCAAAAGCTTTTTCGAAACCAAAACAGCGTTTTGGCTAACGATTTTAAGCATGCTTACTATTCTCGCCCTGTGCTTACTTCCAGTACTTCATAAAGATTTCCACATGACCTACGAAATAAACTTAGCCTGGCAAATTGGTCGTCGTAATTTGATTTGTTTAGCGGTGGTATGGTTAATACTTTGCGGGCTGTACCCAACCACTCAAGCCCGTCGCTTTAACAACTTTATGTCCATGCGTATCTTTTATCCCTTTGGCCATCTGCTCTATTCAATGTACTTATTTCACTATATTGCAGTCGGCTTCGTTATGATCAATCTAAATGCCAATTTAGAGTACTACAATATCGACATTCGAGATGGCTTTGCACTTTGGATGTTGCTTGGTATTGTCCTTAGCATACTCGGCACAATGTTTTTAGCTATTTTGTCTTGGCTATTTATCGAAATGCCGATCATGAACTTACGACCGAAATAATTCGTTTTATAAAAAAAGTTTAGCCAGAGGGTCTACCTTGAGTTCTCTCTCCCAAAACATCATTCAAGCCTGGTCTCCCAAACGAAACCTCAAGACGATATTTGTGCGCGAAAGCGATCGCTGGGCCTTTCTGGACGGTTACCGGGCGATAGGCATACTTTGGGTAATTTTAGGCCATTGCGTTATCACCACCCAAGGTCACTTCGGCATGGAAGAATGGGGACGCTTAGTTTCAGAAACACCTTTTTATTTCCAGTGGGTATTTAATGGCGATGTTGCGGTTGACGGATTTTTAATGGTCAGCGGCTTTTTGATGGCCAACATACTTCTAAAACAACACCAAGAACATGGAAGGCTTGGGGTAAAAGTCTTTTTTTTCAGTCGCTTTCTTAGATTAAGCCCAGCGTATTTTTTTGCGCTTACGGTGTTCATATTGGTCGTGGATACATCCGAGCTGAATGTATGGCCCAATTTTTTCTATCTTCAAAACTTCTTCAATGACTATGACGCTTACCTTATGCCCTACACCTGGAGCCTGGCAGTTGAGGAACAATTTTATTTATTACTACCTGCTTATCTCTATTTCATTTTACTAAAAACCAAACATCCCTTTTCACACCTTCTCGCGTTGCTTTGTGCCTCACTATTGATTCGAGCCTGGGTCATTTTCGACGATGACATACTTAGAACACAGTCCATCAAAGGTATTATTTTTGACAGAGACAATTTCGGGCACTATTTCGTAGTGTTATACGACAATCTTTATACGCGATTTGGCGCTTTTATCGGCGGTATTGCGGTGGCTTATGCTTACCGCTTTCAGCCTGATCGATGCCGAGAGATTCTCTCATCAAAATACGCCGGCCCTATCACTACGATAGCCATGCTTGTCGCTCTTACGCTGTGTCTTTTACCGGTACTAATGAAGGGCTTTGAACTACCCCAATGGATCAACATCTCTCTCAACATTGGACGCAGAACAATCGTATGCCTCTGCGCAGCTTGGCTGCTCTTTTGCGGTTTGTTTGAAAGCAATCATGCCAGGAGGTTTAACAAAGCGATGTCATGGCGAGGCTTTCACCCTTTCGCTCATCTCCTCTACTCCATGTATTTATTTCACTATTTAGCAGTAGGTTTTGTGATGAGAAATATGAATTATAACTTTAAACTATTTAACATTGATTTTATGGCCAATATGGAGGCATGGATGATCCTGGCCTTTACTATCAGCGCCATACTCTCTGCCTTAATCGCAATATGCACTTACCTTTTGATTGAAGCACCAATATTAAACCTAAGGCCCAAGATGCCCGCCTAAATACTATAAGCCAATGCCACTCAAATAGATGATTTTTCAAAGCGCATTTCAGGCATAATATTCTCTTCATTCAGACAACTAACTCGAAGGTTTTTAACATGAGTTTTGACCCTATAGAATTTCGCAATAGCCTTGGAAACTTTGCCACTGGCGTTGCGGTTATTACCGTCAACTGCCCTAATCAAGGTGATCTAGGGCTCACCGTAAATTCCTTCTCCTCAGTGTCTTTAGACCCACCATTAGTCCTATGGAGTATTAATCGAAACTCCGACCTATTTGAAACCTTTATCGATACCAAAACCTTCAGCGTTAATATCCTAAATAAAGACCAACAAGACATTTCTAACCAACTATCTAAAAAAGGCGGACACAGCCTAGCCGAATTTGACTGGTCCAGAGGCACCAACGACTGTCTTAATGTAGAGCAAAGCCTAGTCACCTTTGAATGTGAAACTCATGAACAAGTTGATGGTGGCGATCACATCATATTTATAGGCAAGGTCACGAAATTTGAAAATAGAGGCGGTGAACCTTTACTATTTTGCCAAGGAAAGTACGCTCAGGTTTCTTCCTGAGCTCCTAGCACTTGATCCCATCACGCTCTTAGGGTTAAGTTAAAGCAAAAAATATTGCTCAAAACGACACCCATGAAACTATTTTTTGGATTTGTAAAAAGCCTTATTAACATTGTGATTCTCACAATAATAATTGTGCTGGTTTACACCTGGGCGTCAGCAAATGATGAACAAAAACAGGCTATCCTTGTCAAGCTAGATGAGGCAACGCCCTTCGATTTATTTGAGACAAGCCAGTCTATTCGAAACCAAGTCCAAAAAACCATACATGCGTCAGGGAATGAAGGATTAAAGGAGGCATTAGCGTTTCTGAACGAAGAGTTCTCTGCAGGAAACGATGGGCATTTTTTAATGCTTGACCCAAACTGCGGCATCCACAATCCAGCCGAGCAAGAAGCGCTAAATATACCGCAACAAAAAATTTACCAATGGAAAGACGAGCACGGTAGAACACACTTTGGTGATGCGAGCCAGTCAAGCAACGCTACCGACATAAGTAAACAATATCAGAGTCGAACCCAATATATTTCTACTGATATACACCCCATCAATACTGAACTTCCTCTAGATTTTGATAGTTTGATTAAAGTCAGTATTTTGAAAATGTTTCTTGTACTCAGTGATTCCTTAGCTATTGATCAATTGCATCCCTTAGCACTCCAGCTCAAAGTGTATGGAAACGAACGCGAATTCAAAAGCTATCAAAAACAAAAAGCCCCCAACCTCAGCCAGGTTATTGGCTTTTATTCTCCAAAAGACAACGAAGCCAGCATACTCTTACAACGCAATAAAAACGCCACCATGGCATTAATTCGCCACGAATCCTCCCACGTAATAATGGCCAATTTATATGGTTTAAGCCCCATTTGGCTAAACGAAGGCTTTGCCGAATATTTTCAAGGCCTTAAGGTCGCAGGTCTTGAAACTACCGTTTACCCTAATAAACGCGCCCTCCATGCCTTACGAACCCTTAACCAAGATGGCTCCCTTTCGTTAAAGAAACATCTAAAGCTTTCTGTTGCCGCCTGGCAAGGAAAAGATGTTAATAGACATTACGCTGAGGCCTGGTCCATTGTTTACTTTCTTATGTCAGACCATGAGGGTAAAAAAGTTTTAAAAGCCTACTTTAAGGAGCTTCGGGAAAACCGGTGCATCATTCCCGATAGCAGCAGCTTTTTCGATCAATATTACCCGGGCGGACTAGATGCCTTAGATACCAAATGGAAAGTTTGGCTTAATAATGCAGAAACACTTCCTCACCGTTATTAAAACACACACCCAAAGAAATTGAGCTAACGCAACATATTTCGTATGATGAGCAGGAGTCAATCTCCCTAGTGGCCTAACATGAACCGTCGTTCTATTGCACTTTCCCTGTCAAAATATTATCTCTTACTGAGCTTACTTTTGGGCACAGAGATTGCTCTTGCTATCGAATGGAGCAACTGGAAAGAAAAGCTATTTCCTTTTCACAGAGGTAGCTATGTAGGCCTAGGACTTGGGCTAGCCTCAATTGACATCGGTAATGAGAATTTCAATGTACAAGGGCAAGGCGTCAGTATTGACATAGAAAACAGCCCTCAGCTTTCTTTGTATTGGGTACTACCCTATAGCGATCGCACTGGGGTGGAACTAGCGCTTATCCATGCGGGAGCTTTTGAATTCGAAGGCAATTTAACTGGCTTACAAAATTTTGGGCGAATCGAAGGCGAACAAAAATATCAAGGAGCACTAGCAAACATTTATTTTCAAGACGATTTAGGCCCCTTTGCTTATAGGCTACATTTAGGTGCTATGCAGACGATTTTAACAACCGAAGGAGAAGTCAATCCGGTAGGTTTACCCTCTCAATCGCTAGACTATACCGAAAACAGCACCAATATGTATTTTGCGTTTGAAACAAACAAAATAATATTTGATAAATGGTCTATAGGGCCTTCGATCTCGATAATAAATGCTGGAGATCAAATTCATTCCTTCTCACTTAAGCTGTCTCGAAAGGCACCCGAAAACTAAACCCATGTCTTTAGTTTATTCAACCGATCAGGGTAAATTATGCCCCAGCTGTAACAAAGCGATATCCCAATGCAACTGCGTCAGAGATAAAAATTATCAACAGGCAGATGTTGTTAAAATTTCTTTAGATAAAAAAGGCAGAAAAGGAAAAGGCGTCACAATAATCGAAGGGCTGGGTGGCAACGACACATCCTTGAAAAAAATAGCAAAAACCCTAAAGCAAAAATGCAGCAGCGGAGGCTCTGTAAAAGGCGGAACAATTGAAATCCAGGGAGATCAGCGCGACTTAGTAAAAGCCCACTTAGAAAAAGACGGACACACTGTAAAACTAAGCGGCGGTTAGAAAAGCCTTCGATCTTACTTTGAAGTATGAATAAACACGCCATCCCAATCTTTCGGTGGCGGGTCTTTTTCAAAAACAGCGATTCGATCAAGATATATTTGGTAGATTAAACGATCACTTTCGCGCTCTAGCAATTTAGCGAGCAATGTTTTTGCAAGGGACCAATCCTGAGCGCGATAAGCATTCATCGCTTTTTCGTAATCACTGAGCAAGCTCTTTTGGCCTTCGTTCAGATCTTCCTTTCTGCACAATGGTTGATACACAGTGACCGGTTCAACTTTTCCTTTTACGACTACTCGATCTAACTCTATATAGGCGTATTCAGGGACAGCTTCAGCCGTGTACTCACTCACCATCATAGAAACGCCATATTGTTTGGTTAAGCTTTCCAGGCGGGCACCTAAGTTTACCGAGTCACCCATCACGGTATAGGCCATTCTAAAATCTGAACCCATGTTCCCTACACTCATGGTTCCGGTATTCAACCCAATACCAATCTTGACCTCTGGCCAACCCCTAGCCTGAAACTCTTCATTTATACTCCTCAAACGCTCAAGCATGTCCATAGAAGCTTCAACTGCTAACAAAGCATGATTAGGTTCTTCTACCGGCGCTCCCCAAAATGCCATAATGGCGTCACCCATATACTTATCAATAGTACCGCGCTTATTGTGAATAATCTCTGTCATCGGTGTGAGGTACTGATTCATTAAGTCGGCAAGCTCGCGCGCATCCAGGCCTTCTGATATAGAAGTAAAGCCACGAACATCTGAAAAGAAAACCGTCAGCTCTTTTGCCTGACCTTCAAAGTTTACTTCATCGGGATTATCAGAAAGCTCTCCGACAATTTCAGGTGGAACATACTGTCCAAACTGTTTAGTGATCTGTTGCTTGCCTCTAAACTCAAAGAAATAGCCGTAAGACATGTGAACCAAAAACATCCAGATCATAATCAAGATCTCAGAAGTTAATGGCATCGCATAGCCTATATTCCAAAAATATAGGTTCAAAGCGACCATTGAAACAATACCACCCACCAGCAACATAACATTACCACCAGGACCCAGGCGAGGCTGGAGAACCATCATACCTATCCCCAAGATCAGCATACTGATCACCTCCAAGCCCAAGGTATAATCCGGAAGCACCTTAAGTTCGTTGTTAATAATTCCAGATGTTATATTCGCATGTACTTCCACTCCAGGGTAAGCACCACCTACGGGTGTAGAACGAAGATCTAGCAGTCCCGCCGCCGAAGCTCCTAACAACACAGTTTTACCTGTTAAGGATTCTTTGGGAATGTTCTTTTCGATAATATCGATGATCGAAATATACGGAAAACTACCCGCTCTACCACGGTAAGGCACCAATACATTTCCAAAAGAATCAATCGGAATCAATTGATCACCAAGCCGAAAGTCCTGAATTAAAAACCCAGCACCGGTTTCCATCAAACCAAAATTTATTTCCGGGTAGCCCATCGCTACCCTAGCAGTTTCCAGCGCAAGCGAAGGAAATAACTGACCTTGATAGGCTTGAACAATAGGTACACGTCTAAAAATCCCATCTTCATCTAGAGATGGGTTATCAAAAAAACCCGAACTAAGTGCATTCTGCGTAAACATATCTTGGTTAGATACATAACCATTGGGCTGTGGAATATTAAAACGACTTACTAAATCGGCATCAAACTCACCCAAATTTGGCGGCAAGGAGTTCACAGATAGATCTTGTTGATCAAATACAAAACCCATCACCGTGTTTCGGTTTTTTAGGCTTTCTGCGAATTGCTGGTCATACTCCAGTTCAGTAGCCAAACGCTTATAAGCTCGTTGGAACTGGTCATTGTTCTTAAACTCACCTTTCGCAAGCTCGCTCAAAACACCGATACCACTACTTGCGTCTTTTTCAGCAAAAACCATATCAAAACCAATGACCTTGATCTGGTAGTGGTCAAACAAGGCGTCCATTAAATCAGCGACTACATTTCGACTCCACGGCCAACGACCCAAAGCAGCTAGGCTTTTCTCATCAATATCAGCGATTACCAAACTCTCCTCCACCGTATCAGGCATGGTGAGGGTAATTCGGGCGTCGTATATAAAGTTTTCTATATATCCAATTAAGGGAAGGCGAACTGCCGAGGAGACGTGTAATAAGAAGATAACAAGAACCACGAGTTCAATAAGAACCCGTGGCAATGAACGCTTGGACATAGCTGGTTTTTTCTAATTAGTATGATTTTCTGGGTTTAGTATAAGATCGTATACCAGAAAATGGAGTTGTGCGACCAACAATCGCCTCAACTAGCATTAATTCCTCATCATCATGGTTTTTCATCGGTGCAGGCTCGATAAGCTTACCCTCGTTACCATCAGCACGGATATAGCGAGGTGCATCATGACGCTGAGAAACTATACGCTCCTTGCTACGCGGGTCTTTATCTGAGGCGATATCAACAGCTCCATAACAGGTGCACACATAGCTATGATCATCTTCCGACTCGGCATAAACCCCCGTACCCCTTATACCAATGGTAGCAGTAGTCGTTCTCATGGTATGACTTTTGCCTTGAGAGCGCGCACCAAACACCGACAAAAGTTTACCTGTGACTAAACGAAGGCCTTCTTCAACAAAGTTCTCACCAATCAATTGCATCTCAGAGTTCTCACGCATGATATGCGCATCAGAACCTACGCGGAAAATAATTATGCTATTCGAGCCTGTTTTCACAAAAGAGTCTGCTTTAATTACAGTTCCTTTATCCGCTGGACGAGCATCGACCGTAACATCCCCTTTTACCTTATAAATGGACTGCCCTTCTTTTAAGGGTTTAGGAACTTGGCCTCCAATGGCGTGGGCAGCGGGAGCAGCAGCGATGCCAGCAAATAAACCGGTTTCGATTGCTAACTTGATAAAGTCACGACGGCTTTCTTCTTTGGCTAATAAATCTTTTAAATTATCTTTCATGGAGCTTCCTAAATGTCTAAGGTTTAAGTCTAAGGTTTAAATCTAAATTCTAAAGCGACTGCTTGACTGCAGGCCCATTGTAGTAAGTTGTATGCCCCTAAACTAGGCGCATACCTAAAAAATCTTCACTTTTTAACTAAATAGCGAGGCTTTTCCCCTTTCCAGCTTGAACCACGTCAACAAAAGTCCCATTTTGACGCGACAAACCACCCAAATAGAGGGATTAAATATTCGTTATTTGGCCCAGTTTGTGAAAAAATATGAGACTTAGTCGATTATGGAAAGTTCACTGGTAAAAGGACCCGCCGGTGAAGCAGTAACTTCTTCAAATCAATCTGAATTTAGAACAATAATAACTCGTTCATTAGGGTCAATGCTGCTATGAATATCTCTGCTCCTACCTCAACCTTTTTTCGCCAAGCTAGCGCTGTGCTTCTTATGGCTGGCCTTGCTAGTACTAGCTATGCAGCAGGGCCATCAGGTATCAGAACATTTTCTGGCACCGACGGTCTATTGAACACCTTCTTCAATCAGTGTACTAGCTGCCATTCCTCGGGGGGAGGAACAACTCCTCATTGGACCTCATATACCAACGTCTTAAATAATCATGGCGGACCTAACAAAGTGAGTCCGGTAAACAACACCATTTACGATAGAGTTTTTGTCGACAATGATGCTCCGATGTACGGTGGAAATGCTGCAAATACTGCTCATTTAGAAGAATGGGTAGCCGATGGCGAAGAAAACTACGTAAACCCATATATAGGTACAGGCAATTCTTCAGGCCCAACCCGCGACGGTACCAACTCTTATCAAATCGATCTTAGTTGGAGCATCAACGATAACGGCGACGAGGCCAGCTACGCGGTAGAGTATCGCCTACCTAACTCTGCTTCCTGGATCCCAGGAGGCACGGCATCTGACAGCGCAGTGACCGACGGAGGCGATGGCAGTACCAACGATGATACGGCAACTCGCACTCTTAGTGGTTTAACTTGTAGCAATACCGACTCTTATGATTACAGAGTTATTGGCGACAACCTTGCTTCAGGCACTACCACTAGCTCAACTCGGAACTTCACCATTCCCTGTAATACGGGAGCGACTCTTTCAGGCTCACCTGGCAACGCAACCGAGGACTCGGCTTTTAGTTGGACGCCAACCATCACTTCAGGCTCAGGCGGCTCAGACGACCTAAGCTTCTCCTTCACCGGAACACCAACTGGCTCACTACCAAGACCCGCTATTAACAGCAGCACAGGCCAAGTAACGTGGACACCTGTCGAAGGACAGACCTCCTCCAGCTTCACCATTCAAGTATCCGATGGCGATGCAGACACCAATATCACAGATACTTTGTTTGTAACCATAAACGTTAACCCCGTGGTGGACGAGCTACCCGTAATAACAGCGAGCCAGCAAGGCAACTTCACCAATCAAACCGAAGACGTGAATTCTGGATTTGCCTACACAGTCGCTTTCACCGACGGCGACCAAAATGGCGACTCTTGGACCTGGTCTAAGCAAGGCTCTTGGCCATCAAATGTCGACCTTAATACCGGCACCGGAGAGGTAGAAATAACTTCTGCTTTCTTAGAAGGCACCGAAGGCGACCATAATATTACAGTTCGGGTTACCGATAGCCGAGGCGGCAGCTTTTATGATGAAGAAACATATACAATTACGGTAGATCCAGACAATGAAAATCCGGTGATCACTACCTCAACTGCAGCTCAGGCCGTAGACGAGGACAGCTTATACAGCCTAGATTTTAACGCGACTGATGGCGACTCTATTTCGGGGAATGCTGCCAGCCATGTGTGGAGCATAGAGTCTCCAATGACCCCGCCTGATGATATGGCAATTCACCCAAGCACCGGCGTGCTCACCTGGACCCCTACCACCGAAGCTGATTTGGTCCAAGGGGTAACAGTACGAGTTACTGATGGACTTGGCGGTATTGATGAGGAAACCTTCAACATCACAGTGACCGCGGTCAATGACAACACTCCCGTGATCACCACTGTACAGGGAGATCTTTCAGGAGGAACAGAAGACACTCCATATACCCACCAAATGATATGGAACGATGATGATGTTGACGGCGACAGCCAAAGCTGGGATATCACTGCCACCGATGATCCAGACGTCTCCATCACCACCGGAGGTGAAATCCAATGGACACCACTCAATGGGGAGTTAAGTGCGACCTTCACCACTCGTGTTCGAGATAGCGGCTTGCTTGAAGACACTTTAGAATTAACAATCAATGTGAGCGCCACCAATGACGCGCCCATCATTGATACTGCCGTGCTTGTTAACGGCAACCCGGTTAACCAATCACCCGATGGACAACTTGCCACACAAGCGACTGATGAAAACTCAACCATCACAATGGATTTCGGATCAACCGACCCTGACGCTGGAGATACAGTCACGCACGTTTGGAGCATCGAAACCCCTGCCGTTCCGCTAGACGATATGAGCATTGATGCAAACGGTGTATTCACTTGGACACCTACCAGTGACGTTTCTATTACCGAAAGCATCGTTATTCGAGTAACCGATGGTGGCGCACTAAACGACGAAGTTTCTTTTGATATTGACGTTACTCCAGTGATCGACCAAACACCCGTCATTACCACGGTTCAAGGTGATCTAGCCACCAATACCACCGAAGACACCATTCCTTTCTCACACACTCTAACCTTTACCGATGGAGACCTTGAGGGAGACGGCTGGACCTGGTCTTTGACTGCGCAGGATGATCCACAGATTGCGATTAACCCAAGCAGCGGCGAAGTCACTTGGGCACCAGTCGAAGGTGAGCGAGGTGATTTTGATTTTACCGCGCGCGTTACTGATGATGGAGCGTTCTTTGACGAAATCACTTTGACCATTACGGTACTCAAAGACAACGAAGCCCCCATTATCATCGGGCCAATTGCAGACCAAAACGCGACGGAAGATATCTTATTCTCCTATGACGTGAACTTCACTGACACTGATATTGGTGACACAGAATCTTGGGCCATCCTCTCCCCTGCCTCACCACCGGACGATATGGCTATTAGCCCAACAGGTGTGCTCAGCTGGACCCCAGGCGAAGGTGTAGATCGAACTCAAAGCGTTACCGTACAGGTAACCGACGAAGCCGCTGCTACTGATAGCATTAGTTTCGACATTATCGTTGACTCAGTGAATGACGCCCCAACGATTGACGCAGTAGTGCCTACCATGATGGTCGAAGAAAATAGCTCAATCACACCATACACCATGGTAGTAAGCGACTCAGACCCTCAGGACAACACTCCCGATCTAAACAGCAACCTGATTTTTAGCATAGCCAACATTACCCCAACGCCTAACGGTGCTCAGCCGGCTATTGACGCCAACGGTGAGATTACTTGGACCCCGGGTAACAATGATGCTCGTACTGTCGATCCAGCCGCTCTTTCTCAAGACTATACTGTGACAGTATCTGTCGCAGACGATGGTGAAGATGGTCAAACCGCGGCTACTCAGGACTTTACTATTACCGTCACCCTACAGGATGGTGATACCGATACGGTGCCCGATTATGAGGACAACTGCCCTGTTGTTTCTAATACCAATCAAGCAAATAACGATATGGATAGCGAAGGCGACCTGTGTGATTTCGATGACGATAATGACGGTGTATCGGATGTGGCTGAGGACGCTAACCCACCAATGGATCCTTTCTTAGCCAGCGATGCGACAGGCGATGTCGATGGTGACAGCTTAGACAACCTTACCGAATTCACCACATGTACCGGTGGTGACGTAAGCTCAGCTGACACCTGCCCCGCAATTTCTATTGACTCGGTTGGACCTACAATTACTCACAACGGTGATCAAGACTTGGTCGCTCAAGGCTACACAACTTATGTCGACTTCTTCGCAAGCGCCATCGATGGCAATGATGGACCTGTTGAAGTTATTATTGTGGGCACAGCCGAAAACGACTTACGCCCCGGAGACCATGTTGTTAACTGGCAAGCACAAGATCAAATTCCTAACGTAACTGATGAAGTTCAAAATATTACGATACACCCTCTGGTTTCTTTAGGCGGCTCTCAAGTAATCGTTGAAGGCGGCAGTGGGCAGGTGGTTATCGAGTTTAATGGCGACATTCCAGCAGCCGACTATCCCGTAAGCATTTCTTACGTCGTCAGCGGCACCGCCAGCTTAGCTGATTACAGCATTGATAGAGCGTCCCCGATAGTGATAAGCAATCCCGGAGATCTGAGCGATAACACCATCACCCTGAACGTTGATATTCATGACGGTGACGCGGCAGAAGGTGTCGAAACATTAAATATAAGCCTCGGCACGGTATCAACAGGACCTGAACTAGGCAGTAGTATTACCCACCAGATCGCTATAGCTGAAGGTCAGGTGCCTCCGGTGGCTGACTTAAGCTCCGTCCAAGGAGGAACAGAAACACAGATAATCTTTGGGGGTCTAGGAAACGTTACAGTCACTGCCAATGCCACTGATGGTAACGGTGATCTACTTACCTACGACTGGAGTGGCAGTGATACAGAGTTGGCAGGCGCTTCCGGTGGAAATACCTTTGTGTTTGATGCCGATGCTCTTACCGTTGCACCAGAAGACCTTCCACGACTATTTAATGTATCGGTCACCATTAGTGATGGCCTGAGTTTAATTACCGAAAGCATTACGCTTAGCTACCAGGCATCTTCGTTTTCATTATCCAGTGGCGATGATAGCGACGGAGATGGAACCGCGGATGACACCGAGGGCTTAACCGATAGCGATGGAGACGGCATCCCAGATTACTTAGATGCGCACGACAACCCTCCTAATCTGCTGTTCATCAGTAATAGCGATGACGAGTTCATCGAAGCTGAACCAGGACATACCTTAAGCTTAGGCGGACTAAGTATCGGAAACGAAGGTGAAGCTAGCTTTAATAGTACCGGACTAGAGGAACTTGGAGTGAATATAAACGATGAAGGTTTTATTCATTTTGGAGTACTCTATGATTTCGTAATTGACGGGCTATCGGCAGTGGATTCATCTACATTTATTGTAGTTCCGCTGCCCCAAAACGTTCCACCAAACTCAGTAATCCGCATTTTTGACGGCGACGAATGGTATACATTTATTGAAGACGGGCAGAATGCAATAAGCTCAGCTTCTAGCGGCGAGAATGGCTGCCCAGCTCCAGGACACCAATCTTTTGAACCGGGCTTACTCGCTTTTAGGGATTGTATTCAGTTACAACTTTCGGATGGAGGACCCAATGATACGGACTCTAACGCTAATGGCAGCATCCAAATTACTGCGGGTCTAGCCCTCGCCGAAAGTCTTTTCGAAGACCCTGATGACCCTGATGACCCGGAAGTAAATAGTGCTGGTAGTATCAACCCTTTGTCCCACTTGTTTTTACTAAGCTGCCTAATGCTTAGCTTAGTTCAGACTCGACGCCTTAATGCTCTCAAATAGCTTGAAAAAGGAACTCAATTACCGATGAAAACGCGACCTGCTTCTTCGCGCACCTTAAAAATGACTTCGCAGAAAGTTTCATGCTCTATTTTATTAGCAGCGTTGGCGCTACCAAGTGTCGCTAATGCTCAAAAAAATTGGTTTTTCGACTTAGACATGACTCTGCAATCTGATTCAAACATTAACCAGGCCAAGCTGGACAGTCAAAAGGTAGAAGACACAGTTACATCTGCCCAACTTAGCTCCGGCTACCAAATGGATATCGACGCGATGAGCGCTCTTACCTTAAAAGCCGGCTTATCAGCAAAGCAATTTAAAGAACTGCGCGCACAAAACTCTAAATCTGCCCACCTAGGCGGATCCTTTCTTTGGCAAAATAGTGTGGGATACCGATCCCCCCTTTACCAATTGTCTTTCGATAGCGAGTTTCAAAATAACGACAGCAAACAACAAGACTCAACCATTTTAAATGCCCAATTCATTGTAAGCATGCGTGTTACCGACATAGTATCAGCGACCTTTGGCCTAGGCGCTAAAGATCGTGACTCAGAAAGCACCGTTTATGACCTAAGTGACCAACGAGTCTTTATTAGTGGAGATTATGCGCTAAACAAAAAGGCGAGTCTTTATGCAACCTTTAGCTACATCACTGGTGACACATTCTCGGTTTCTATTCCAGGTAACTCATACGACCTACTGCTCATCGCCTTAGATGTCGGCGCAGACAACTCGCAGTGGGATGAGGCCTACAACGAATCTCTTGGCGGCGCAGGTACATGGCAGTCTTACCGAACCGAAGCGGATAGCTTGGTCTACATACTCGGCTTTAACTACGGTGTCGGTCATAGTTCCTCGTTGGATTTGTCCTACACCTATGCCGACGTTTCAGGTGATGCAGGTGCAGAATATCAACGCGGCATAATTAGCGGCAGTTTATTGAGGAGATTTTAACCGTGGATCATATTTTGAAACACCCACTCTTAAAGCTAAGCATTATGAGCAGCCTCCTACTGTTTGCATTTTCATGCAGCGAACGAGGTGATACCCCGCCTCGGCCCGAATCGACTCTCGCCTTTGAAGAAGCCAACAGTTTTTTGCAGTTTATCAACACCCAAGCAAGTCTAGGTCCAGGGGAGTATACCCTTGTCATGGGAACTCAAACGAGCTCTCAGAGCGGCAACTATTCCGTACGAGTCAATATCAATGGAAAAACCCAAAGCTTCAGTGGTACCTGGGCTTCATCGGGAGGACAGGATGAAACATCAGCTGGAAATCCTCGCCATACCATCAATTTAAGTCACGCCGGGGGTTTGACCACTAGCACAAACTCTTCAGTACCGGCTTACTTGTACCTTTTAAAAAATAACCAAGTTATTTCTGAAGGAAGCGAGATCAACTTAGCGGTCAGCCAAATTGATTCACAAGAATACACAGACGCGTACTATCGAGCCGTTGACCCGAATGATGAGCGTTTAACTCTTAGCTCTTGGCAAAGAAAAAATGGTTTTGATCAAGGAGAAGATGTCCATGTGGTATTCAGAGACACTAAAGACCTTGGTTATGGCCGAAACATGCATGCACGAAAGGACCCTAGCACAGGGAATATAAGCTTTTTTGTTCAAAACTACGCCGCAGATTTAGGCGGCGAAGAAGGGCAATATAGTGCGGCGAACGGCATAGCAGCAATCGAAGAGATGCACCAATACCACATAGGCAGCAATGCGATCGAATTTAGCCCAATTGACCCCAACGATGCTAGTTCAGAAAAAATTCTTAAGTTCTTTACCTTTAGAAGAAATAGCCTCGTTGAAGGTGCGACCGAGCATAGAAGAGACACCGCAAACTTAGATGGTCGAGGCGAAAAACAAATGCCGATTCCCTGCCTGGTGTGTCATGGAGCTCGCTTGCTTCCCTTAGATCAAAATGGTGAATTTCAACTATTGTCCTTAAAGTCTGCCAAACTAAACCAACTCGAAGTAGAAAGTTTTGAATTTGCAGAATCTGGGACATTTACAAAAGACAGTATGGAAAGCCAAATCAAAATCATTAACCAATATGTTAATGAAACCTATACCGAGATAGATGGACAAGACACCCAAAACTTTAATCATTGGGATGGTGAATTTGCTATTGAATTGTCCGAAGGCCGCTACGGTGGTTCGACGTTTAGCCGTGGCACTTATGATGAACACTTTATCCCAACAGGCTGGCGTCAAAATGCTAGCAGGCCAGATGGTGTCGAAGAATTATTCCTCGAGGTTGTACAACCCCACTGCATCAGTTGCCACTCCATTCGAGGAAAAGACGTTGCGAACATAAGCAACAACCAAAACAACGATGCGAATGATATTAACTTTTCCACTTACGAGAAGTTTATTTCGTATAACGATGTGATTATCGATTATGTATTCAAGCGCGGCATCATGCCCCTATCATTACTCAATTACCAAACCTTTTGGCAGGACCGTTCTGGCGCTCCATCAGTACTCGCCTCTTTCTTGGTTGGTTTTGATATTTACGATGAAAACAACTTACCCATGGAGCCAGGGCGCCCATTCGCAAGACCTGGTGAAGACCGAAGCGCATGGTCGCCAGTACAGCTTAACGGAAGCGCTAGCTCTTTTGCCTTAACCTACGAGTGGCGTTTAATCAGCAGCCCTAGCGGGGAATCTGGAACCTTTAATAATCGATTCATTGCTAACCCAGTTTTCACCGCAAGCGGAAATGGGGATTACACAATCGAGTTAACCGTGAGAAATGACCTAGGCATCCACACTGATTCAATGGTGCTCAACATTGATAATACAGGAGCAATGCTTGCCAAACATCAAAGCCAACTTACATTTGTTGACGACGTGATGGACAATATTTTGGGCTCCACCGCGCAAAGCCTTTGTGCAAACTGCCACCGTTCCAACTTTCATCACAGCGCTGGCGGAGGCTACGACAATCGCTATGATGGTATACCCGTCTTTTACACAGCGGTTGATGATACTGGAGCGACAAACGTGAATCTTTATCGCCATGTAAGAGCTCGTGTCAATTTGGCCGAACCAGAAAACAGTCTATTGCTACGCAAACCTGTCGGAAAACATCACGGCGGTGGCGTTCGAATTGATCGCTCCACCTTGGCCGGAGAAAGGGACTACCAAACTCTACTCAACTGGATTAGAGAAGGAGCTATCTGCGGTAGTGGCGTTCATTGTAACTAAAGCAAGGAAAAGTCAGCTGCTAGCTTATTAGCTACCTGAAAAAATTCGACTCCAACCTTCCCATAAATGGACTTGTTACTTAACAACCTACTTAGTTGATTTTTAGTTAAGATAACGCAACACTTAAGTGCTTTCGCATGTAGAGCATCAAGTCCACCTTGCTCTTTATAAGGATAAGCAAAAAAATATTGCGGTAACTAAGCGTCAAACCAGTAATAACTGAGCAATACCCGAGCAATGCCCAAGCAAAGCTAAAGTAACAAACAAGCGATATTTAAACGATAACGAACACTGCAATGATAATTAAGCAGTAACGAGGAGAAACATCATGGATGAAGACACTAAAGTAAGGCAAGGAGAGGAAGACAAAACTCACTTTCGCTCTGATCGAATTGTCGTAATGAACGGCCAATTCTTTTTTATGACAAGGGAAAATACGCAGGAAGGGCCTTTCGACAATCGTTTAGACGCAGAAAGAGAGCTTATGCTCTATATTCGAAATATGAACGACCCTATGTATCAACTGAAAAATTCTGAGTAGGTAAACTCGAAGATTAAGCGAGCGAGCCAAGCTAGCGCGCCCGCTTAATTTAATCCTCGTAATTAGCCGTCTGCTAAATTAGCAACCACATCGCCCACTTTATTTTTCTCGCCATCAGGGCCGATGTGAATCACACGATAATTTCCATCAGGGATACCGCCCAATTTTGCCTCTGGACATTGGGCACTGCCGTTAGGAACATTTTTCTTTGAGTCGGTTTTAATACGCAACAGTATTTGCTTACCAGCTACGCGAGCACTGCTTCGGGTACACACCATTTCTTTTTTTGTACCAGGCTTATATGACGCCACGCTCATTTTCACGGGTAGAAAGTAAATTCCTTCGTCAGACCGCAGTGGATCAATACTAATTCCGCCATGCTCTTGAATAAACGCCCAATCAGGCTGCGTAGGAACTCCTGCACAAGCACTGGCCATCAAAACAAAAGCAGCGATTGATAGCGATCGAATTTTCATAATATAAACCTCGTAATACTAAAACATTAAACTGATTAAACATCGGCATTCTAAGCCATGCTTGAGCCATGACTCAAGTTTCTAGGCTTTTATCTGCGAATTTTCGCTAGTTTTTAGGCCTTTTTCACAAATTTCGAAGTCAACTTAATAGCTCCAATGCCTTCTACCTTACAATCCAAATTATGGCCACCGCTTGAGTCGCCTTCTATGAGCCTGATATTTTTAACCTTGGTACCCACTTTGATCACCGATGAAGAGCCCTTTACTTTTAAATCCTTAATCACTGCTACCGAGTCCCCATCAGCAAGCGACACCCCATTCGCATCCAAGGCAATTAGCTCATCGTTATCGGTATTTTGCTCGCTAGGAGACCATTCATGTGCACATTCTGGGCAGACCAAAAAGGCGCCATCTTCATAGCCATAAATAGAACCGCAGTTTGGGCATGGAGGTATGCCATCCACATTGTC
Source organism: Pseudomonadales bacterium (assembly GCA_965223975.1). Classification (GTDB taxonomy): domain Bacteria; phylum Pseudomonadota; class Gammaproteobacteria; order Pseudomonadales; family JBECKS01; genus JBECKS01. Next base: position 2,351,798 of record OZ245031.1, on the reverse strand, counting down.
GCTCATATCAATACTCTAAAACTTTATACTTTAGCTAAGCTGATAAATTCATCTAGGCTAGCAGGATCGTCGATGGTTGAGGGTAGTCTATAGGTTTCCCCATTTAAAATCTGACGGATTACTTTTCTTAGTATTTTCCCTGAGCGGGTTTTAGGCAATCGGCTAACCTGATGAACAACATTCAAACAGGCAATTGCTCCTACCTCGTCTCGCACCAATTGAACAATATCAGCGGCTAAATGTTCGCTACTAGCTACACCATCCTTCAAAATTACAAAAGCTACCGGTACTTGACCCTTAAGGGCATCATTTACTCCGACCACTGCACACTCAGCAATACTACAGTGAGAAGCCACAACCTCTTCCATACGACCCGTCGACATACGATGGCCAGCGGTGTTTATCACATCATCAGTTCTTCCCATAATAAACAGGTATCCGTCGTCATCGAAGTAACCGCCATCACCTGACAAGTAATAACCTGGAAAAGGGTCTAGGTAACTGTCTTTAAAACGCTCAAAATCCTGCCAGATACCTGGCAAACAGGAGGGAGGCAATGGCAGCTTAACGGCTATATTGCCCTGCTCACCCGCAGGTAAAACGGTTCCGTCATCATCTAATATTTCTACCTGAAAACCAGGCGTCGGCACACAGGCCGAACCAGCTTTGCTAGGCAGCGCTTCGATACCCATCATATTCGCTGCGATTGCCCAGCCGGTTTCGGTTTGCCACCAATGATCAATCACCGGGCGCTGAAACTTTTCTTCCAACCAATGAAAAGTCGGAGGGTCTAAACGCTCACCCGCCACAAATAAAGTCTTTAATACGCTTAAATCGTACAGCTTAGTCAGGGCCGCCTCTGGATCTTGTTTTTTTATCGCCCTAAAAGCAGTCGGCGCTGCAAATAGTGATTTCACTTGGTGCTCTTCAATCACGCGCCAAAAAGCACCCGCATCAGGAGTACCTATGGGTTTGCCTTCATACAACACAGTCGTGCAGCCGTGAATTAAAGGTGCATACACAATATAAGAATGACCTACCACCCAACCTACGTCCGATGCTGCCCAAAACACCTCGTCCTGCTTAATATCGTAAATCGCTTCCATGCTGTATTTCATTGCAACCGCATGGCCACCGTTATCTCTGACAATACCCTTAGGTAAACCGGTAGTACCGGAGGTATACAAAATATAAAGTGGATCAATGCTGTACACCGGAACACAATCAGCCGCATCAGCCTTTGCAACTTCTTGTATCCAATCTAGATAGTTAACGTTGTTTGATTCAGAAAAATCGACAGCTTGCTCAGCCCTTTCAAACATCAGCACATTACTTGGCTTATGATCCGAGGCCGCAACCGCATCATTGATCAAAGGCTGGTAGGCTAAAACCTTTCCTGGCTCGATCCCACAAGAAGCAGACAAAATCAATTTAGGTTTAGCGTCATCAATCCGCACCGCCAGTTCATTGGCAGCAAAACCACCAAAAACAACAGAGTGCACAACACCTAAGCGCGCACAAGCGAGCATGGCAAATACCGCCTCAGGAATCATCGGCATATAGATCAAGGCCGTATCACCCTTTTCCAAGCCTAAGTTATCGATTACCCCCGCGAGTTTTTGAACAGACTCTAAGACTTGTTGATAAGAATATTTTGTTTGCGTGTCCGTTAAAGGCGAGTCATAAATAATCGCACAATGCTCAGCTCTGCCCTGCTCTACATGGTGATCCAAAGCCAAGTAGCAGGTATTGAGTTCACCATCGGGAAACCACCGAGACATCCCATTTTCATCATCAGCAAGCGCTGTTGTGGGCGGAGTAAACCAATTTAAATTATTCGCTTTTTCTAACCAGAACTCTTCAGGTGATTCGGTCGAGCGCGCAAATTCCTTCGCATATTCCTGCATGATCAATCCTTAAACTTCAATTAAAAATAATAAGTGAGCATCACCGGGTAATGATCAGAGATATCATAAATGTCTTGGTCTTCGAAAAACCAACTATCAGTAGACCATGGAGTGCTAGATTTAAAATCTAAAACCTTCAATTCTGCAACCCCTAAAGGGTTTAAATGATCGACTCGATACAAAATATAGTCGAGGGTCTTTTCCTCAACATCACCATAAATCAAATTGAGATAACGATTGCTAGCACTGGACACTGAGCCCTCATCATCTTTATTCATATAGACCCAGGCGTTCGCATGGCTCAACATATTACCTGACTGAATTAAATTTCTTGAGTCAACATTAAAGTCGCCAGCGAGTATCACGGCTTCTTGTTTAGAAATCTCAAAAGCATCGAGCCAGGTTTTCATCTCATCAAGCTGCGCCATGCGAATATCATGACTAGCTCGATCAGCCTGGAGATGAGTTCCGACAACATGAAAAAGATTTCCATCCTTATTGATACGTGCATAAACCGCTCCCTTGCGCGCCATAAAATCGAAGGTATAACTGACTCGATAATTTTTGTAAGTCAAACTATGGCTCGCTTCAATCGGCCAACGACTTAAAATAAAGACGCCACTATTATGCGTAAGCTGGTGTCGAACACTATCCAGTTCACAGTTAGTCGCTTCTGAGCTCCAGCCCTCGGTTGAGCAGGTCTCCCCTCCTATCTGAGTCGCATAAGGGAAAACTTCTTTTAAAGACTCTACAATGTGTTGATGGGCACTGGTGATAAACGCTTCTTGAAAAACAATCACATCAGGCAATGGATCCATCTCTAAAATTCTTGGACTTAATTTTTCTAAGCGTTGTTGTTCATAGTGGCGACCAAACCAACTCGGAAACCCCATTTGCTGAATGTTATAACTCATCACTTGAAAAGAAAGATTGCTCGGCTCAGAAATGCTTTCCGCCTGAGCAAAAGAAGGTAGCAACAGTGCCAACACAAAAAGAAAGGGTTTCATAGCGACCTTTGTACTAAGTAGCATTTAATACTTAGCTTGCCTCTTATTTATTTTATTCTTGGCATCCGGCCTTAAGCTTGATTCAGTAAGTCCTCAATTTCATCACTCAAGGCCAACCACTGTTCCTCATGTTTGGCCAAGTCAGCATTGTGCTCTTTTTGCTGAATCAGCAGTGATTTTAGCTGATCTTTATTGCTTTCGTCATACAGTTTGTTGTCTGCGAGCTGATTTTCTATCTCTTCTAGGGCCTTGGTAGCCTTTTCCATCTCTTTTTCAGCCTGCTGTAGCTTTTTACGCAGGGGGCTTATCTTGGCTCGTTGTTCCGCTTCTTGTCGTTTTTGCTCCTTTCGGGACATTTGATCGTTAGCAGAACTACTATCCGCCGGTTCGGGTTCTTGCTCCGTATTTTGATCAATGTACTGGGAGTAATTATCGATATCCCCTGTGTAGTCCTCGCAGATTCCATTGTGCACAAGCACCAATTCATCGGTAGTGCAACGAATCAGGTGTCGATCATGGGATACCAAAACCAAAGCACCTTTAAAATTTTGAATCGCTAATGTAAGCGCATGACGCATTTCCATGTCCAAATGGTTAGTTGGCTCATCCAAAATTAATAGGTTCGGTTTAGCCCAACAAAGCAAGGCTAGCGCTAGGCGTGACTTCTCTCCACCAGAAAAATGACCAACACACTCTTTAACTTGATCACCGTGAAAACCAAAGCTGCCTAAAAAAGTTCGAAGGATTTGTTCAGTTGCCTCTTGCCCTAGAGATTTAGTGAGTCTCAACAAATGAGTATAAGCATCGCTATCTAAATCCAATGCTTCTAATTGATGCTGAGAAAAATAAGCGACCCGTGCTTTCTCATTACATTGACGACTGCCACTGATTAAAGCTTGCTCACCAATCAAACTTTTGAGCAGGGTCGATTTACCCGCACCATTAAGACCCAGCACCCCCATTCGTGTATCGGGCCCTAATTCTAAGTTTACGTTTTTTATAATAAGCGTATCACCATAACCCAAGTCAGCATCATCTAAGCGAATCAAGCTATTGGGCAGATGCTCGTGATCGAAAAACTTAAAGCTAAAGGGACTATCAACGTGCGCTGGTAAAATTCGCTCCATCTTTTCCAGTGCTTTGACACGGCTTTGCGCCTGCTTAGCTTTGGTCGCTTTAGCCTTAAAACGTCGAACAAAGTCTTCCATATGTGCGATTTGGCGCTGTTGCTTTTCATACTGCGCCTGTTGCAGCTGTGCGTTTTGGCTACGCTGATCTTCAAACTGACTGTAGTTACCTGTGTAAAGTTGCAGCTCCTTTTGATAAACGTGAACAATGTGATTTACCGAGTTGTCTAAAAACTCCCTATCATGAGACACCATAACCAAAGTGCCGGTATAACGCCTCAGCCATTGCTCTAGCCACAAGATTGAATCTAAATCCAAGTGGTTAGTAGGCTCATCCAGCAATAATAAATCTGATGGCGACATTAAAGCTTTAGCGAGATTTAAACGAATACGCCAACCGCCTGAAAAAGTCGATACTGGCTTCTGTTGGTTCTCCTCACTAAAACCAAGGCCCGCCAATAACACTGCCGCCTCGCTTTTTAACTGATAGGCACCAATGGATTCAAACTCAACTAGAAGTTCGGCAAGCTTGCCCTCTGTGTCATCCTGTTGAGCTATATTGATTTGTTTCTCTAATTCTCGAAAACGTTCATGACCATCAAGCACAAAATCAATCGCGGCTTGCGCACTCTCTTCCACCTCTTGAGCAAGATGAGCAATCACCCAATCCTTTGGAATGTAACAAAGGCCGTCATCCGCCAGTTCTGGTTTTTTAAGCAATTCAAACAACGAGCTTTTACCACTACCATTTACGCCTACCAGCCCCACGCGCCATCCAGCATGGATCGATAGGTCCACTTCGTTTAAAAGCTGCTTTTGGCCCTTTTGCAGACTTAGGGCCTCGAGTTTGATCACTGGCTTTTTATACCTATTACTAAAAGGCCGACATAATACACAAACTTAAAGACCGACTACAGCCATTTATTCGAGCTAATTAATCTTTAAAATCAATTACTTAGATAGTTTGAACGAAAGTTTCAAACAAGTGTTTTAATTTCCAAAAAAAGGGCGTATAACTAGGGTCCTACGCAGGCGAGGATTCGCTATGTGAGTAATGGCCCCCAAAAAACACGGGCCCCCGTTTTTAATTAGGAGATACAAGAATGAGCACACATCGTTTTATGAGTGAAGGTTGGGTTGGCGAAATTAACAAACTACGTGAAGGTCTTGGTGATGTAGAAGTACCTGATAATGCAAAAGCTATCAGCCTAAACTTTACCGTTACTTATGAGGACGGCGAAGAGAAAGCAAGCGTTTCTGGTGGCGAGCTTCGTTCAGGTCATGCGGACGACGGCAAAACTACTTTGATCCTTCCTGCTGAAGTAGCTAAGAAGCTATTTGTTGAGCAAGATCAAAGCGCTGCAATGCAAGCTTTCATGAGCGGTCAAATCAAAGTTGAAGGCGACATGAGCCAACTTATGCAAATGCAAAGCATGGGTGGCGGCGCTATGCCTGGTCTTGGTGGCGGCAACGCTGAAGAGATCGGTGCTAAAATTAAAGAAATGACTACTTGGTAGTCTTTCTCGCTGACATGATTATTTAAAAGATAATCGAATGCACAAAAAAGGCAGCCCTAGGCTGCCTTTTTTATTTCTTAAATGAGGATCTGAATTATTCGTTGGTGGTTACCATAATACGCAAGGAGTCGAGCTGACAGCTGGCATCACCAATGTATTTTTTAAGCGCGTTTTGTTGATCCTTTAAGAACTCCAATTCCACGTCACGAATACCCGCGTTACGTTTTTGCAAGAGCACCAGTCGCTCATACTCCTCGCCTAACAAGCTATTCATTTTATCCAGGGCTTCGGTTTGAAAGCTTTGCGCTTGAACGCTAGCTAGCTCTTCTGCTTTGGCAATTAATGTTCGAATATTGTTTTCTTCACTGGCAATAATTTGCTTACCAATACCCTTTTGCAGTTTATGTACTTGCTTGTTTAAGTTTTCATGGGCTACCGCTTTAGACAAATCCCTACCTTGAGCATCCAACAACACACGAATCATGGTAGAGGGTAAGTAACGACTGGCTTGCAAAGATTTAGGAGAAACGGTCTCTAACTTAAACAAACATTCCAGCAATAGATTGCCAGGTTTAATTGCTTTGTTCTTTAAAACCGAGACACAGGCCTTACCCATTTCTTGGGACAAACTTAAATCAATCGCCGCGCTGGTCATTGGGTGTTCCCAACTTAAAAAGTGCATATCCTCTCGGCTTAAGGCGATGGTGCGATCATAGGTCACAGTCATGCCATCTTCAGGCAAGTAAGGAAAATCCTGGTCATGCATATGATCACCAGGTTTTAAAATACTCGAAGACTCAGAGTGCTCCTCAGTCTGCACACCAAAACGATCGAAGACTTGCTCCAAAAATTCCTGTGGGCTATTGGCTTGTTCTTCTCTAACCACTTCGACCAAGGCTTTCGCTTGCTCATCATTGTAGGAGGCTCGCTCAAGCAAACGGTCTCTGCCCTGCTCTAGGTTTTGCTTTAGCTCAGCCGTAAAGGCTTTGGTTTCTTCTAATAATTGGGTTTTAAGTATCTCGTCACTAGGCTCACTTAAAGCTTCTAGTAATCGAGCTTCACAGTGCTCGTACAAGGCCTCACCTGCTGGGTTGGTTTGTTCAAAAGCATTAATACCTTCGTGATACCAATCAAATAATAATGCTTGTGCACCACCTTCAGCAAAAGGCACATGAATATGAATATCATTCTTCTGACCAATACGATCTAAACGACCAATACGCTGTTCCAATAGATCGGGAATCAAAGGCAAATCAAATAAGACTAGATTGCTTGAGAACTGAAAGTTACGCCCTTCACTGCCAATCTCAGAACAGACCAATATCTGAGCACCATCGTCATCATCGGCAAAATAAGCAGCAGCCCTATCACGGCTAATCAGATCCATATCCTCATGGAAAACCGCTGTCTTAAAACCTTTGCGATATCTAAGGAATAATTCCAGATCCATCGCGGTATTTTTAAGCGCACAAATCAATAAGATTTTTTCTTGAGGATGCTGCTTACAAAATTCCAGCAGCCATTCCACTCTCACATCTTGCTGACACCAGGTGTCATTGTCGAAAGCAGATTCTGGATACAAGCGATTCAAAAGATCCTGCTGACCTTGTTCGGTTTGCCCTTCCTGTAGAGGGTAGGAGAACACTTTTCTAGCCGGGAAACCTTTGACGTTTTTACGAGTGTTTCTAAATAACACTCGTCCGGTACCATAACACTCTAACAGTGACTCAATAATTTGTTCGCGACTCTTATCCGCGATTTCTTCTTTACCTAAATAGGATTCTATTCCCTGTAAGCTGCTAGCACTTAAAGAGTCTTCAGTTTCTATCGCTTCTAACAGTTCTGCCAATTGCTGATATTGAGCTTGCTGGGATACAAAGTTCGACAATGAAGAAAAGCGCTCTGGATCTAACAAACGTAAGCGCGCAAAGTGACCTTCAACGCCCAACTGTTCAGGAGTAGCTGTTAACAACAGCAAGCCTTTTGAGCGCGAGGCCAAGCTTTCTACCATTAAATATTCTTCACTGGCTTGATGTTCTTGCCAGTCCAAATGGTGAGCTTCATCCACCACCACCAAGTCCCAGTCCACTTCAAGCATATCTTTAGCTTGCTCAGTTAATAAAAAGTCCTGGCTACATAAAATAAGCTGCTGACTGGCAAAGGGGTTATCAGTGGTGCCGTCACCCTCTTCACTCAAGCGGTTCTGGTCAAAAATACTAAAGTGCAGGTTAAAGCGTCGATACATCTCGACGAACCATTGGTGAGTCAAAGATTTAGGAACTACCACCAATACTCGTTCTGCCCGATTGCTAATCAATTGCTGGTGAATAATCAAACCGGCTTCAATGGTTTTACCTAGACCCACCTCATCCGCTAATAACACACGGGGGGCAAAACGCTGGGCCACCTCTTGTGCGATGTAAAGCTGATGGGGAATCAAATCAACACGTGCACCGGTTAGACCACTGACCTGGCGCGATTCTAAATCTTGCTGGGCTTTTAATGCTGCATAGCGTAATTCAAACCAACGAGGTGAATCGATTTGGCGCGAGAATAATCTGTCTTGCGCCTGCTTTAAGCTCAGCACATGACTCAATTGAGTTTCAGGTATCGCTGTATATTCTTTGGCTAGCTCGTCGACGCAGACACGATAAAAAGTCAGGCCATTAATTTCGTCGACTTCATCAACAACATAACTAGCACCATCGACTAATTCGATGCTATCACCTAGCTGGTGCAGGACTCTTGATAAAGGGGCGTTGTCCTTGGCGTAGACACGCTCTTCTTCAGCGCCTGGGAAAAAAATCGTTACTAAGCGGTAATCACAACTCTGAATAATGCCTAAGCCCAATTCGGTTTCAGTTTCACTCAACCAACGTTGACCGACTACAAATTCATTCATACTTGCGACTTAGCCTTTCTGGTACAAAAACAAGGGCGCGAGTATAACCAAGGCTGGCTATTCTTGCCATAATTCAAACGTGTTTCCGGGCCTTAAGAACCTCATTTTGTCATCTATTTTTCCTTCATTTTAGGCAGCTGCCTGCGCTAAACAGGACAAAAGCCGGCAACTCGCTCGTATGTCTTAGTTACAGTGTTTCTTTGCTACCTGGGAAGAGGTATAAAGTGCTCTCTTAGTCATCAATCTCAGTGATCACTCTCAGACAAAAATGGAGCTCAAATAAGGGGACTCATGCAATGAAAGATCTCAATGGAAAAGTAGCCGTCGTCACAGGAACGGGTTCAGGTATTGGTCGAGCCACCGCTATAGAGCTAGCCAAAGAGGGCTGCTCCTTGGCTATATCTGATGTTAACGAGAAAGAGCTCGAAATTACCCGCCAGGCAATTGAAAAGCTAGGTGTGCAAGTTCACGCCCAAGTGTTAGACGTCGCGGACAAAAAAGCCTTTCATGATTACGCCAATGTGGTGGCCGATCATTTCGGTAAAGTGAATATCGTGATCAACAATGCCGGGGTCGCCATAAGCGCCACGCTTGAAAATACCACCTACGAAGATTTTGAATGGCTAATGGACATCAATTTTTGGGGCATGGTGTACGGCAGCAAAGCCTTCTTACCTCACCTAAAAGCTGCTGGCGAAGGCCACATTTGCAATGTATCCAGTGTCTTTGGTTTTATGGCTCCTGCGGGCACTGGTGCTTACAATGCCTCAAAATTCGCTATCCGTGGTTTTAATGAGACCTTACGCTCTGAGCTTGATATCGAGAACTGTGGTGTTAGCTTAAGCTCAATCCATCCTGGCGGTATCAAAACTAATATTGCGCGCGATGCCCGAATGGACCAAGCGACTATGGAAGATTTGGGCATGGATAAAGCACAAGCCCATGCACAATTTACTCAGATCGCCATGACCACCCCCGAAAAGGCGGCCATGACTATCGTTAAAGGCATTAAGAAAAATAAAATGCGCATACTGATTGGTTTCGATGCCCATATAATTGATTATGCCACTCGATTCACTCCTATCCTATATCGTCGACTGGTGACAAAATTGATGCAGATAGGCCAAGCAAGGCAACGCAAATTGGCAGCAAAAGCCGCCTCAACTAACTAGACTTAAAACCTAGATATTAAAAATAAATAAGCGGAGTACGCAGTGAGTAACAAGCAATATGACGTCATCGTTTTTGGAGCCACCAGTTTTGTTGGTGAAATTCTTAGCCAATATCTACTGGATACTTATGGTGCCGATCAAGATCTAAAATGGGCTATCTCTGGCCGTTCCGAGGCCAAACTCAATGAGCTCAAAAAGACCTTGGGTAGCTCTACTGATGCTTTGGATACGATCATTGCAAACGCTGACTCTGAGCAAGATATGAAAGCCCTTTGCGATCAATGCAAAGTTATTATCTCAACAGTAGGTCCTTACGCGCTTTACGGTAGCCCCTTAGTGAAAGCCTGTGTGGACACAGGAACCGATTATTGCGATTTGACCGGCGAGGCCCAGTGGATCTCAGCCATGATTAAAGAGCACGAAGAGGCAGCCAAAGTCTCCGGTGCTCGCATCGTTCATTGCTGCGGCTTTGACTCTATTCCTTCCGATATGGGGGTTTACCACCTGCAACAACTGGCAAAAGAAGAATTGGGTGAATACTGCAACACGGTCACGATGAGAGTAAAAGCAGCAAAAGGCGGCGCATCGGGCGGCACCATCGCCAGTATGCTTAACCTAGTCAAAGAAGCTTCAAAAGATGCTGAGCTGCGCAAGGAATTACAAAACCCCTACTCACTTTGCCCTGAAGGTAGCAAACGTAATCGCGATCAAAAAAGTATAAACAGCGCTAAGTACGATAACACCGCTGAAGGCTGGATCGCACCCTTTGTTATGGCCGCTATCAACGAGCGTATCGTTTTAAGGTCCAACGCTTTAAATAACTACGCCGACGACTTTTTATATAACGAAGCGATGCTGACGGGCAAAGGCGCCAAGGGCGCAGTTGCCTCAAACGGTATTTTGGTAGGTATGGGCTTATTTATGGCTTCGGTAGTTATTCCACCCCTACGTTGGGGCTTAGAAAAATATGTACTTCCAAAACCCGGTGAAGGCCCAAGCCCAGAAGCCCAACTTAATGGCTACTTCGATCTGCGCTTTTTTGGTACCACCCCAGCAGGTAAAAGCATTCAAACCAAAGTGACCGGAGACCGAGACCCTGGCTACGGCTCCACCGGAAAAATGCTTGGTGAAGCAGGTTTGAGCTTAGCCTTTGATATCAGCAAGGAAGAGAAAGCCGGCGGTTTTTGGACCAGTGCCAGCATCTTTGACCAGCGGCTGATTGATAGACTTGAACAAAAAGCTGGCTTAACATTTGTATCTCTTTAAACGCAAAGGAAGATGCGAAAATGCTTAAACAAGTATCTGTTATCTTTTTGTTATCCTCTTTATGCTCACTAGCTCAAGCACAAGATTTGTTCTTTTCTGGGGATCTAGCATTTGGCGGGGATAAAATCTCTGATTTTGATGACGGGATTAATGGTAGAGCTGGAGGTCTCATTCAGTTTTCATTTGGAAAACAATTCCAACTATCTGATAGCGATTACATCCTCGCAAGCTTGGGACACAAAGTCGCTATATCGGTACAAGATGAAACCAATGGGAATGATCAAAGCGTAATTTTTAGACGCTTTCCCCTGGATCTAATATACGAAAAAGCCATTTCTAAAAAAGACCGATTAGGCATAGGCCTTAGTTACCACATTGCCCCAAAAATAAGCCTGGAAGATGAAGACGGCGATACCGCAGCTAGTCTTAAGCTTAAGAACGCCTTAGGAATCAGTACAAACTTTGCCCGTTCTATCAAACCAAACATACAAAGCGGGCTTAAGCTAAGCTATATGGAATATGAGACCAAAACTTCAGGCACTGAAGTCAATGGAAATAACCTCGCTATTTTCCTTAGATTGTTTCTAAAATAAGTCACCAAAATACGCGGATCTTGGCAATACTTCCTTTCAAAACCCCATAAGCGTAGAATTGGGTTTTGAAAGTCATCACCCGACCTGTGAGATAACACTTGAAAGCTCAAATACTCGATACGCTTAATGAAGCCCGCGACGCCCTAGAAGCCTTGATCAACAATGAACAAACCATTGCAAATATTGAGGCTGCAGCAAAACTGCTGATACAGCAATTGGAGCAAGGCGGCTGCATCTATTCCTGTGGTAATGGCGGTTCTATGAGTGATGCTATGCACTTTGCAGAAGAACTGACCGGCCGTTATCGAGACAATCGAAAAGGTCTAGCGGCTACTGCTATCAGTGATCCCGGACATATCTCCTGTGTCGCCAACGACTTTGGATATGAGTTTATTTTCTCACGCTATTTACAATCTCACGCGGACGAAAAGTCATGCCTATTTGCGATCAGCACCAGTGGCACCAGCAAGAACGTGGTTAAGGCAGCGGAGTACGCGAAAGAAGCGGGTATCCCAGTTATTGCTCTAACCGGTAAACCGGACAAAACCTTAGGCGAACTGGCCACGGTCGAAATCTGCACCCCAGGCGGCCATTATGCCGACCGCGTGCAAGAGTTACACATCAAAGTGATCCACACTTTAATCGAACTGGTAGAACGTCACTTTTACCCAGAGAACTATTCTTCGTAAACACCTCGACGAAGTATTACAACCAAGCGAACTAAAACCGGGAGCCCCTGTGAAATCGGTCGCTAGCAATCAAGTCAGCCAAAGCCTTTTTGACTACCCAAAATATTGGGCAGAGTGCTATGGCAGTTCAAAATTTTTGCCGATGACCCGGGCCGAAATGGATGAGCTCGGCTGGGATAGCTGCGACATTATTATTGTGACCGGTGACGCTTACGTAGACCACCCCAGTTTTGGCATGGCAGTAATGGGTCGTTTATTAGAAGCCCAAGGTTATCGTGTAGGCATTATTTCCCAGCCCGACTGGAACGATCCCAAGGCCTTTATGGAACTGGGCGAGCCCAATCTGTTTTTTGGCATAACCGCGGGCAATATGGATTCGCTGATCAATCGCTATACAGCGGATCGAAAACTAAGAAACGATGACGCTTACACACCCGACAATTTAGGCGGCAAACGCCCCGAGCGAGCTGTGATTGTTTACGCTCAAAAATGCCGAGAGCTATACAAAGACACACCGCTTGTCATTGGAGGCATTGAAGCCAGCCTAAGACGAATAGCGCAATACGACTATTGGAGCGACCAAGTCAGACGCTCAGTATTGATTGATTCCGGTGCTGATATTCTTTTATACGGCAATGCTGAGCGAGCCATTGTGGAGCTCGCGCACCAACTCTCCCGTGGCACAGATATTCACGATATTCATGATATTCGCGGTACCGCAGTATTAAGAAACAATACTCAAGACATGCTTGAGGGTGAATGGCACGAAGTCGATTCAAGCCGGGTAGATTGGCCGAGCAATATTGATGCGTTTCCAAACCCCTACGAGTATCAACACAACAAGCAAGACAACAATTACACGAAAGACCAGCAAGCAGCGGAAGAACAGCCAGTAAAAATTGTGCCCATGCCTCTATTTCGCAAGGCGCAGAAAGAAGACGGCTTACAGCAAAGCAAAAGTTACATACGCCTGCCCTCTTTCGACAAGGTAAAAAATGATCCGGCACTTTATGCCCATACCTCTCGTGTGCTGCACGTAGAATCTAACCCAGGCAACGCTTTGCCTCTGGTACAAAAACATGGCAATCAAGAAGTTTGGATCAACCCTCCGCCGCTACCGCTAGAAACGCCAGAACTTGATGGCGTATTTGATCTTCCCTATCAGCGCGTGCCACATCCAGCCTACGGTAATAAAAAAATACCTGCTTACGAAATGATTCGCTTCTCGATCAATATCATGCGCGGGTGCTTTGGCGGCTGTACCTTTTGCTCCATTACCGAACATGAAGGCCGAATCATTCAAAGTCGATCTCAGGAATCCATACTCAAAGAAATTGAAGATATACGCGACAAGGTACCAGGTTTCACTGGAAGCATTTCAGATTTGGGTGGCCCTACCGCCAATATGTATCGCCTAAATTGCGTCAGCAAAGAGATTGAACAAAACTGCAAACGTCTATCCTGTGTGTATCCAACTATTTGCAAGAATTTAAATACCGATCACAAACACACTACCGAGCTTTATAGAGCTGCCAGAAAAATTCCTGGGGTAAAAAATGTATCGGTGGCTTCTGGGCTTCGTTACGACCTAGCGGTGAAGGATCCTGAATACGTCAAAGAATTGGTGACCCATCATGTCGGCGGCTACTTAAAAATTGCGCCAGAGCATAGCGAAGAGAAAACCCTATCTCATATGATGAAACCAGGGATGGATACCTATTACGAATTTGAGAAGATGTTTAATCGCTTTTCAAAAGAAGCCGGTAAAAAACAATATCTAATCCCTTACTTTATCGCAGGACATCCAGGTGGTGACCACGAGGATATGCTTAAGCTAGCCCTATGGCTGAAGAAAAACAAATTCAGACCCGATCAAGTACAAACCTTTTACCCTTCACCTATGGCAATAGCGACGGCCATGTACCATTCTCAAAAAAACCCTTTGAAGAAAGTCAGCTACAAAAGTCCCAAGGTTAACATCATCAAGGAAGCCAAAGACAGACGTATTCAAAAAGCTTTTTTACGCTACCACGATGAAAAGAACTGGCCTTTGTTGAGGGAAACTCTCAGAGAAATGGGGCGTAGTGATTTAATCGGCGACAAGGATCATCACCTGATCCCTGATGATAAAAAACCTCGACGCGCCAATAATAAAAATAGGCCTAAACGAAGATCTCGATAACAGCCTTATGATTCAGCTTTCTTCATCCAATGCCTTGCTTGAAGTCGACCTGGAAAAAGGTGGGCGTATTGAACAACTGACAGTTAATAACCTAAACCTATTAATTGAAAAAGAAGATAATCCTCTCGCTTGGGGCTGCTATCCTATGATCCCCTGGGTAGGCCGCCTAAAAGAGGGTTGTTTTGAATTTAAAGGAAAGCAATATTCTTTCCCTCTCAATATGGTACCGAACGCTATTCATGGCACCTGTTTTGATCGCGCGTGGAACCTTCAAGAACAATCAGAGACCCAATTAATCATACAGACGGACCTAGGAGAGCACTGGCCCTTTGAAGGCTTTGCTCAGCAAACATTTCAGCTGGAAGAAAATAAACTCCGAATGGAGATTTCGGTTCATTGCAAACAGGAAACTTTTCCCGCCTTTGTCGGGTGGCACCCCTGGTTTAAGCGCCAGCTAGAGAAAGGAGGTCTCTTACAGTTAGATTTCGAGGCTGAGCATCAATATGACTGCGATCAGTTTCAAATTCCTAACGGAGCACTTATCGCGCCCAAATCTCGCCCCTGGGATGACTGCTTTACTGACATCAAACGCCCACCCAAACTCACATGGCCCGGCGCCCTTGAGCTGAGCCTAGTATCCAGCTGCGATCACTGGGTCGTTTACGACATGCCAGAGCACGCGATTTGCGTAGAACCCCAGAGTGCGGAGGCGAATGCCCTAAATAGCACCAAAAGCTTGCAAGAAGCTCACTTAGTAACAGCTAAAAAGCCCCTAGTTCATGAGGCTAGCCTGATGTGGAAAGTCCTCTAGTACTCAAGTAGACTGAACCAAAAATAATAGCCATTTTAATGGCACCGTCTACAGGACATTCACCCATGCACAACGCTCCATCTGCGGGTGCTGATGAGGCAATGCCTAGCTCCAAAGTTGCCTATAGCTACCTCGCTTTTTTTGTCATTCTAAACTACCTCAATATTGTTGATCGCAACTTAATTTCAGCATTCGCTCCCTCCATCGTTGAAGACTTATCCTTAAGCGACACTCAGTTTGGCTTACTGACGGGCCTCATTTTCGTTACTGTCTACGCCGCGACCGGGCTCTTTATGGGCGCCATGGCAGATCGTGTGCATCGCCCGCGCTTAATCGCTGCAGGTCTTACCTTATGGAGTTCGTTAACAGCAGCAACTGGCTTTACCTATAACTTTGTGCAAATCGCCTTAACTCGAGTGTTTATTGGCGTAGGGGAGTCCGCTTTATCACCTACTGCTATTTCTATGCTTAGCGACTTATTCCCACCCGCTAAACGCGGTATGGCTACAGGCATATACTACTTTGGTGTACCCATTGGCGCGGGATCAAGTTACGTCATCGCGGGTCAGCTTGGCCCTATCATTGGTTGGCGTAACTGCTTTTTCTTATTGGGTGGAGTAGGGCTCATCTTTGTTATGTTTTTATTGTTGATCAAAGACCCTAAACGCGGGGTGATGGATCAAGGTAATAAAAGTGCCGAGCTGACTCTAGAGAAATTTTCCTTTGGGAACGCGTTGAGAGACGTTCGTTTTTCATTATCCAGATCACGAGCCTTAGTCTTAACCATGGTCGCCGGTGTCGCCATGCAATTTCCTGTGGGCGCGGGTGCGATGGAAATGCTTTGGTTAGTTAGGGAACGCGGCTACTCAGATGCCGACATTGCCAGCACCTTTGGTGCGATCTTTATGGTCTTTGGTACTCTGGGTGCGATCGTAGGCGCTCTTGGCAGCGACTGGTATAACGCCCGTTTTGGTGGTGGCCGAATGGCTTTTCTCTTGTATTGTTTCTTGGCGATTGTACCGATACTTCTGATTTACCGATTTTTAGAACCAAGCACAACGCTTTTTTACTGTGCTATGGCAGTGACATTCTTTTACGTTTCTTTTTCCTACGGGCCTATTTTCGCCTCTGTGCAAGAACTCACTCCTGTGCCTTATAGAGGCACTTTGTTAGGTTTTTATTTACTGGTCAGTAATATCATTGGTGGTGGCGGTGGCGCCGGAATGGTCGGATTCATCAGCGATACTCTGAGAGAAAATGGCTATGACAATGCGCTAACCATTGGACTATTTTGTTCTGGCCTCGTGGCAGCTCTTGCTATACCCTGCCTTTTCCTTGCTGTTAAGCATTACGACAAAGACTTAGATGCTTTGCTTAACTTAGACCTTAACTCTGATCCTAAATCCGATCTCAACTCAGATCCTGATCAGCAACACACTAAGTAAGCAGCCTAAGGTCCGATAGGTTTAGGGCCACAATGAAATTACAAGCTTCCTCTTTTTGGGTACTGCCCCTTATCGCTAGTCTCGTGGCTATCGGCCCGCTATCGACCGATATGTACTTGCCTGCACAACCAGCCATAAAAGAGGACCTTAATGCCAGTATTGATCAAATCCAGCTAACCCTTAGTATTTTTTTAGTAGGTACTTCTTTAGCAATTCCATTTTGGGGCCCACTTGCTGATCGTTTTGGTCGCCGACCTATCATGTACATTGGCATGAGCATTTTTGTAGTTTCGAGTATCGCCTGTGCCATGGCGACTACGATTGAAGCTTTGATCACTGCTCGCTTATTCCAATCGATTGGCGCTAGTGTTGGCCCCATATTGGGTCGCACTATGGTGCGAGATATTTACGGTGCAACTGATTCTGCCAAAGCCTTTGGACACTTAGCCAGCATCATGGCTTTGGCCCCTGCAGTTGCGCCCATTCTAGGTGGCTTTCTTGTTACTCATTTGGATTGGCGCTCGGTATTTTATGCTTTAATGATTACCGCGATGGTCAGCGTAGCTCTTTACACGATTTTTCTTGGTGAAACTCTCTCTCCTGATTTGCGTCAGTCGATAAAAATTCCAAACATCTGGCGTAACTACAAAACCCTAGCGAGGGATCGGGTGTTTACCTCCTATGCTTCGATCATGAGCTTAATTTTTTCAGGCCTGTTTGCTTTTATTTCGGTGGCCTCGTTTATCATTATCGAATTTTTAGGGCTTAGCCCTCAGGAATTTGGGTTTTGTTTTTTAGGCATGGTGGTCGGTTTCATTTCTGGAGCCAGCACTGGGGCTAAGTTCACTGAAAAAGTTGCCCCTACAAAAATAATACTTAAGGGTATTTTTATTGCGGGAGCCGCCTCAACCTTAGGGCTTGTCCTTGCGCTCATGCAAAGCTATCACCCTATTTCAGTTGTATTTCCCATAGCCCTTTATGCTTTTGGAGCTGGGCTTGTGCTTCCGCAATGCAACGCCGCTAGCTTAAGAAACTACCCCCAAATTGCGGGCACTGCCTCCTCATTGAGCGGGATCATTCAAAACGTAATTGGTGCTTTGGCAGGTGTTGGAGTCGTTTGGATTCACCGTGACGACCCTTCAATCTTGATGGCTTATCTTCTCGTCGTTTCTTGTCTAGCAGCAATCTGTTTCTTTTTCGCCTTACCTAAACAAGAAAGACTTGAACATTAGTTTTACTTTAAACCGTATGCCGGTACTAAATCACCGAACCCTTTTTCAAACGTTCGATCTCAGATTCGCTTAGTCCCAAGATATTTCCAAATACTTCATCATTGTGACTGGCGACCTCACCCCCTGGCCATTCAGTGCTGCCTGGTGTTTCACTTAACTTAGGCATAATGGCTGGAATATCCAAAGGCTTGCCATTGATTTCTATTTGTTCGAATAAACCGCGTGCTTGAAAGTGTTCATCAGCCATCATGTCAGCCGCGTTATAAATAGGACCCGCAGGCACACGCGCCTCAGCCATCAAATCCAGAATCTCATCGCGCTCATGGCTTGAGCACCAAGCTGCCAACACTTCATCTAACTCTTGTTGACGCTCAACACGTCCAGCATTCACTTCTAATTGAGGATCATCCGCTAAATCGTCGCGGCCGACTGCTTTCATTAAACGTTTAAAAATAGAATCACCATTCCCACCCAAAACAACAAATTTGGCATCTTTAGTTCGATAGGTGTTAGTCGGTACAATACCCGTTATAGTAGTTCCTGATGCCTGTCGTATTGCTCCCGAGCCCGAGAATTCTGGAATAACGCCTTCTAGTAAATTAAAAATGGACTCGTAAATCGCCACATCCACCATTTGTCCTTGCGCTTCCTTGTTCCGCTCTTTATGTAAAAGAGACATTAAGATTCCCATAAATGCATGAATGCCCGCAAGGGTATCTCCGATACTCAAATTAGGGCGTACTGGAGCCTCTTCTGGAAAACCATTTACAAAACGAAAACCGCTGATGCCTTCACACACTGAAGCAAAACCAGGTTTAGAAGAATAGGGCCCATCTTGGCCATAACCTGAAATACGAGCAAAGACTAAATTGGGATTAATCTCCTTAAGCTCGTCGTAGGACATACCCCACTCTTCCATCATGCCGGGACGAAAATTTTCGATCACCACATCCGCTTCTTTAATGAGCTGCTTGGCTAATTCTCGTCCTTTGTCCTGTTTTAGATCCAGTGTCACACACTTTTTGTTACGGCCTAGGCTACGCCACCAGAAAGCTGTACCAGTGTCATCCAATAGACGCCAGCCCCTGATAGGGTCACCGGTTTTAGGAGGCTCTACTTTAATCACTTCTGCTCCGAAGTAAGCCAACATTGTTCCGCAAAAAGGCCCCGCTAATAGCTGACCCAACTCAATTACACGTATTCCTTCAAGTGGTTTCATAATTGCCTCATTCTGCACAGGCCATAGCATAGGGCATAGCACTGGGCATCAAATATTGATCAAACAGTAGGAGCGCACAGATTATACAAAAATTGCCTTGTTAAGACTTTATTTTCTCTTAGACTTGGCGCACATTGAGACCTGACATACTTGAAGAGCGTAACAAGCGATCGACTAATCATGAATATTCTAATTTATAAACCTGAACAGTTAAGCGACGGCTATATCAAGATCGTTAGACCTACGCAAATCGAGCACATACAATCCGTGCTAAAACTAAGCGACGGTGACCGGCTGCGTATCGCAAAGTTAAACGACAAGCTTGGGCAAGGACGAATAGCAAAATTGGCACAAGATTACATTTTGATTGAACCTTTAGAAGGGTTTGAAGAACCTCCCGCCGCCCTGCCTTGCACTCTGATTCTTGCCTTGCCCAGACCCCAGCAACTTAAGCGTTTATTGGTACACATCAGCAGCCTAGGTATAAAAGAGATTCACTTGATTCAAAGTACCCGAGTGGAAAAAAATTACTGGCAAAGCCCCAAACTCAAAGACGCAGAAAGTTATTTAATAGAAGGTTTAGAGCAAGCCCTTGATTGTGTTTTACCAAAACTCTACCTGCATAAAAACTATCAATTTTTTTTAAAGAACAGCCTAAAAGACATTATAAAAAATAAAGAACTTTGGTTAGCTCATCCAGGTAAGCATGAAAAGGCAAAACAACAAGCACATGGCGAACATGCTGTTCTGATCGGGCCAGAGGGTGGTTTTGTCCCGAAAGAAGTAGAAGACTTTGAAGAAATGGGCGCCAAAAAAATTCAGTTAGGCCGCCGCATTTTGAAAGTTGAAACTGCTTTACCTGTTTTAATTGGGGCTATGTTTCAGCATTAAAGATCGAACTGTCAGCCTAGAAATCCATAGCTTTTCCACGCCAGAATTCACAATAATTGTTTCTAAGATTGACCCCTAACGCTGGGCCGTCATTAAACTCGATGTAGTATTCCTTTTCACCCTTAAAATATATAGGCCAAGTTTGCTCCATCTTGCCACGATTAGGGTTTCCTACTTTGGCAAGATTCGCCCAATACTCCTGCATATGTTCTTGAGTATGGTATTGATCCTCGTTGTACAAAAACCCCATAACCCCCTCTACACCAAAGACATAAGGAATCTCTAAAGCATGTGCGACTCCTAAATCTGCGGCTCCCTCATTCCATTGCAAGGCGATGAGCTCAAATATAGGCGCCATTACCTCCTGGTTGAAATAATAGAGATAAGTCGGACGTGACTCAGACCAAATATCTGCCACCTCTTTAGTTGGACAGAGCATAACCGCGTCGGTTAGCAACTCCGCAGTCACTTCTCCAGAGTTCACAGATTCGTCCCAAGGGTAAAGCTCGGCTAGCTCCTTGCCTAAGCCAGGAAAACGAGTATCTAAAAACGCCACCCAATCATCACCTGGCTTTGCGTGAGTATTCATACCATCAAAAAGACTGCCTTCGTCCGCGTTAACACCCAAAATGAGAGCTACATCACTTGCTTTACTGCTCTGTGCTAGCTGCTCAATGGGCGGCTTAGGCATATATTCGCTTCCGACCACTATGCTTGGTTGAAAAGCCCATTCGTTAAAACCTCTTTTAAACATCTCATTCGGCTCTATACCCAGCGCATCATATATTTCCGCATGGCTTTTACCCCTTGCACAGACCAAAGGCTGATCAGAATCCTTACAACCAATTTTCTCTAGAAAACTTAAACCATAAAGCTGGCTTTCAACAATGCTTTGAGTCGGTTTGAGAGAGCAGGCGCCACTTTGCATAATGCCCGCATAAATAAGTCCGTCGGTCAATGGACTAGCTAACAATTGACACACACTAATCGAGCCAGCCGATTCACCAAATATTGCAACCCGGGAGGTGTCGATATTAAAGGCCTCACCGTTTTCTTTGATCCACTGTAATGCAGCCACTTGATCTAATTCGCCCTGATTTCCGGAGAGGCTCTCTGGCTCGCCTAATTCATTAACCAATGGCGGTAGACTCAAATGCCCATGATAGCCAAGGCGATAGTTAGTGGTAATTACGGCGACTTTCTGGGTCCTGGCTAGGGTCTCGCCGTCATAACTTTTTTCACTGCCAGAACCTAGGATAAACCCACCGCCGTGATACCAAACCAGGACAGGAAAAGGACCTTCTCCCTCGGGAACCCAAATATTTAGATACAAGCAATCTTCACTTTCTCCGGTAAGAATCGCTGGGTTCGGCTCTGCCCCTTGCATGCAAGCTGGCCCTTTATTGTAGGCCTTTTTCTCACCCATCCAGCTTTTTGGCGTCTGAGGAGAACGCCAGCGGTATTCGCCCACCGGCGCTTGAGCAAAAGGAACACCCAAGAAAGTATTCACTCCTTCATAGCGCTTGCCCAACAAAGTTCCATATTGAGTTTCGACGCTGATCCTTTCTCCTAATGGAAATATTTGTAAAGCACCCAGTACAAGGCCGAAGGCCAAAACAAAATATACAACTCGTCGAATCCAAATACGCATGTGTTTTCCTCAAACGTAAACCTTCTTGCAAAAAAAAGCCCCGCATAGCGAGGCTTTCAAACTCACTGACTATCAGCCACTAGAGCAAGCCCTAGCAAGCTTCGATAACAGTTGCGTTGGCTGTGCCCCCACCTTCGCAGATAGCGAGCAAGCCATACTTTCCACCTTGACGCTTCAACTCATAAACTAAGGTAGTCATTAATTTAGTACCCGTGGCACCTAAAGGATGGCCAAGTGCCTGGGCTCCGCCATTTACATTGAGCTTATCTTCCGACGCACCGACTGCTTTCTTCCATGCTAGGGGTACAGATGCGAAAGCTTCATTGACTTCATAAAGGTCAATATCATCAATACTCAAACCGGCTTTCTCTAGTGCGGTTTGAGTTGCAGGTATTGGTCCGGCAAGCATCATCACTGGATCAGTGCCTGCTAAGGCCAGGGACTTAACTTTAGCCAACGGTGTTAGCTGGTATTCTTTAAGCGCGCTCTCACTGACCACCATAACCGCAGAAGCACCGTCACATATTTGGCTAGAGGTACCAGCGGTAATACGCCCGTCGGGAGCAAGAGTATCCAAGCCCTGCAGCGCTTCCAAAGTCGTGTCAGGTCGAATGCCTTCGTCCGCATCGTGACTCACTACATTGCCTTCTTTATCAACACCCTCTAGCACAACAATCTCATCTTTAAATTTACCAGCTTCTGTGGCTGCGGCTGCTCGCTGGTGACTGGAAAGTGCAAAAGCTTCCATTTCCTCACGAGACACCTCGTACTCTTTCGCCACCAGTTCTGCGCCCATAAACTGGCTGAATTGAACCCCTGGATACTTTTCTTGAATGCCCTTGCCCATATAAGGATGCCCATGACCCGCCTTAAGAGCGTCAATAGCCGAAGAGCCCATTGGCACTTTAGTCATACTTTCAACACCACCGGCGATTACAATATCTTGAGTACCAGACATCACAGCCTGAATAGCAAAATGAAGCGCCTGCTGGGAAGAGCCACACTGTCTATCAACCGTCGTTCCTGGAACCGTAATAGGTAAAGACGAACTCAACACCGAGGTTCTAGCGACGTTGCCTGTTTGGGCACCAGACTGACTAACACAGCCAAAAATTACATCATCGACCTTGTCTCCAGGTACGCCTGTTTTATTCACGATTTCGTCCAAGACAGCTGCACCTAAATCAGCAGGCTCCCAATCTCTTAAGCGGCCACCTTTTCGACCACCCGCTGTTCTTGTACCTGCAACAATATAAGCTTCACCCATGATTTCACTCCTATCTATTAGACCTATCTAGGTTTGGCACGCTAGAAAAATGATTCTTCACTCTAAGGAAATGAAGCCGAAAAAACAACAAATGCTATTGCTTACAAAATGATAGAACGTCAGGCCAAAAAAAACCTCTTGATCAAATGAGCAAGAGGCTTTTTTGACTGATCTAAAATGAGCTTAAAATGGTAAATCTAATTTATAACCTAAACCCAAGGCAGTTAGGTCTTCCACCGATGGGTCGTTAGGATCATCATTGTCGTTTTCCAAAATTTGGGCATAACGAGCAAATACCGAACCATTCCACACTTGGTACTCTAGGCCTGCACTATATCCGATGCCGTTATCGTTCAAATTCTTCCCACCCTTTACATCAAAATGAACAATGTTGTAGCTAAGCTGTGCATAAGCTCCTAAGCGTTTGTAGCGAGGGGCATCAAATCGTAAGCTAAGCCCTTGAGCGGAGTCCATATTGATATCATTACCATTAGGAAGCTCATCGCCAGGCATATGATGATTTAACATCCACCAAGACATATTCGCTTCGGCGCTGATAAAGCGATTAAAACGATGTCCAAATGCAAAGTTAACAGAGTTCATATCTAAGTCATCTGAACTATCGTCTCCACCCAAGGTCAATTGATCAAGACTCACCGACCAGTAATTGTCTCCAGATATTTCGTCCGCGTGAACAACTGTAGCGAAAGAAAATAAACATACGCCTATCAAAAGAATTATTTGTTTTTTCATGCTTGCCTCTATATTCATTATTTTCATGTTGTTCACAACCGCTATTTCATTGGCTCGATATTAACCGCAGGTTTCTCATAAACTTGCTTAGCGATCTCCTCAACACTTTGAGTCATTTCTGCATCAAACATATTGTAAGTTACACCCATGGTGACACGTCCAAACTGGGGCATTCTAATTTCAAAGCCGGCATCAGGCAGCTGCCCCTCGTGAAACTCGTGGCGTTGTTTTTTATCCCCACTGTCACTATAACGCATACGAACTCTAGGCTGATTAAAGTCACGTTTGATACGTGTATTATTTCCCACATCGTATGTCATAAAGGTTGAAAAGCCATCATGAGTGTTGAGCCAAATCCAATTTTGCTCATCTAAGGAAAGCTCTTGCCCATTCATAGCTTGTTCCAATTCTGAAACCTCGCCATCAACTTTAGCTAATTGATCCGCTTTAGGTGAAAAAGCCACATCAGCACCATCCAAGTTTCGACCATCCATCGACATGGTTACTCTCAAATTAGCCATTGCTTGTCGCCGCAATTCAGGCATACGCATTATAAACTGATAGCGTACCGCCTTTTCAAAATGCTCAATCTGAAGCTTGTTTACAAACCAAGGGAGACCTAAGAACTTCAAAGTAATGCGGAAAGTAGTGGTGGCACGAATAGGGCCTACCTTTTCCGCTAAGGCTTTGGCTTTAATACTTTTGTTAGTAAGGTAAACCGGAATTGCTCCAGCAGGAAGAACATGCCCACTCATTCCCAGCTTCATTGTGTCAAATGGCTGCCTGGGGTGAACACCTTGAAAGCTGTCAAAGTAAAACTCATCCCAAACCAGAGCATTTTTTTGATCAACCTTTAAAGAATAAAAATCAGTCTCAGCGCGACCAATTTCTGAGCTGTATCTAACATAACTGGTGTCAGAAAGAATACGTGCATTTTTTACTAAATACACATAACGCGCCTGACCATCGGAACCAGTCACAGAAATCTCGGCAACATATTCCTCACCAGTACTTCTAGTCTTTTTAGTCTTTTTTACACCCGCATCACGAAACATAAACAAGAGTTGATCATCCTCATCAAAGACTCCTTCTTCTCCTTTTAGATGCGACTTCACACCCTCTAAGGTCAGCGCCAGCGAGTCAGCACCATCAATATAAACGAATCCATCTTTGGTCATCTCGTCAAACTGAAAAGGAATAGGCTCCGTTCCACCACCTTTCACCGCTAATAAGGCATAACTATCAATTGGATCACTGAGATCAGTGAGCTCTTGAGCAGTAATGGTTATTACTTTCTCTTTTTCTACGGGGCTTAAGGCCGCTAACGAGACAGAAGGGAAAAAAGCTAGACCGAAAATACTAAATTTAAACAACGCCAAAAGCGCGCTACTTGCACGATTAAAAAGATATGTCATGGAGCACCTGAAAGTTAGGGTTAAAGCATTATTTGCAATTTGGCTGCTTATTATTCAGACCAGAGTCCGACTACAATAAATAAATTAAGGCCAACGCAAAGTGTTTTTATTGTTCTTAGTACCCGAAAACTACAACAGTTTTAGACGCTTGGCTAGACATGCAACCAAAGGACAAAGGTGTTTTTAGAGCGACATTTGGCCACAAGTGGTATTAGGAGACAAACCCGAAGAATATAGACGTTTGAACACAAAGACGTCATCAGTTAGGCTCTCACTCACAGCATTCATTGCACAATTATCGCCCAATGTAAGAAACGATTTAATGTCCAATACTTTTTCAAACACGACCCAGGTCGAAACCGTCGCAGACGGACAACATAACGTTATTATTAGCGAGCTTTGGAATGTTGGCAGTATTCCCAATGGTGGTTACCTGATGGCCCATGCGGCCAAAGCACTGGCTAAAAACAGCCCCCACCCTGACCCATTAATAGTGACGGGATATTATCTGGATAAATCGAATAACGGCCCCGCGCAAGTCCAAAGCGAAGTGCTTCGCACAGGACGTAGTGTTTCAACATTGGCTGGGAAATTAATACAAGGTGACGCCGGCCAGCTAACCGAAAGAGTACGTTTAACCGCGACTTTTAGTGACTTGGATCGACTCAGTGGCCCAAGCCTCAATGACGAGGATGCGCCTAGCATTGACCCCTTCGAAAACTGCCTGCCAGTGGAGGACATTGCGCCAAAATTAAAAATGTACGAGCAGTTTAATATGCGTTTTGACCCAAAATGTTGCGGCTGGAACACAGGGGAGTTCAAAGATAAAGCGGAAATGAATGCTTGGCTGGAATATAAAGACTCAAGCCCCTTTGATGTATTTTCACTATTAATGATTCCCGATATGCTGCCACCGGTTATTTTCACCAAGGTTGGAGCGAATGGCTGGGTTCCCACGCTTGAAATGACTGTTAATGTCAGGGCAAAACCCAACACCAAGCGAGTACAAATACGGGCTAAAACCCAACATTTAAATAACAGCATATTAGAAGAAGATGTTGAAATTTGGGATGACCAAGGCCAACTACTTGCAGTGTCAAGACAAATCGCAAAACTAAGACTAAAGAGCTAAATCATGGGTGAATCAGCTTTAGGCGATAAAAAAGCGATATTGCAGTTGGCTCATTCTGACTACGCACGAAATCAACAGTTAATTGACGAGGCTAGAAGAAACGGTTTCCGTTGGTTGCGGCTTCCATCGGAACTCGAACAATCTTTTGTTAAACATTTCTCAGAGCAATCAAGATCTCAATTTTACTCGTCTTTTTACTTTCTTTTTGTTCCTACTTGCTTAGTTCTTCAGCTATTCATATTTCAAATTGACCCAAAAGAGCTACTTGAAATTATTCGTATTTCTGAATCAAATACTGCCAACGACCTATTCTCGGGGATAGGGGGCTATCTCCGGATACATACCTTTATTGCATTGATCCTTGCTTCCATGCTCTACCTTCCTAAAAACCCTCTAATTAAAGATAGTTTTCAACTGTTTATTTCATTAAGTGTCGCTAGCATACTTGCACTGACACTAATCAGCTACGCACTGGTAAATGACCCGCGCTTTATCTTCACTCTCGAAATGGAGCTTATTTTTACCTATATATACATATTCACCTTGTTAAGACTGCAACTAATATTTGTCCTTCTGGCCAGTTTCTTGGCAACCATCGTCTTTATATTGAGCCTTTACATATTTGTTTTAGTTCCGAATTGGGGTGAATTAGTGGGCATTATAAGCGCGATGAATCTATTTGGATTTATTTACGTCTACCGAAAAGAATATCAGGCACGTGAGGCTTTTATCGATCTATTAGAAATCCAAAATAAGAATAGGCAACTCTCCTATCTCAATGAAAAAACTGAGCGAGAGAATCGCCTAAAAGCTGAGCTTTCGAAATTTTATGCAACAATGAGTGGTGAAAAAGACATCCATATTTTGGGTGACAAGATACTGAGCTTTTTAATACCTTATCTAAATGCCAACCTTGGTTCCATATATATTGTAAAAGACCAGGAACTTATTCTACTAAAACAATATGCTGCATCGGAACAATATCAGCTTAAAGAAACATTTAAACTAGGTGAGGGGTTGCTTGGGCAGGCGGCATTGGACCGAAAGGCATTCCAACTGGATCAATCACCCGAAGGTTTTCATACCTTACAAACAGGTCTAGGCAAGCTCGAAAAACCTGCTCTGTTCATTATGCCGCTAATGTTTGATGACGAAGTCATTGCTGTTCTAGAGGTCGCCAGCATTAGTCCCATTAGCGAATACCATCTGGAGTTTCTTGAAAATGCCAGCCGCAGTGTGTCTGCTGCTTTAAAAGCAGTATCAGCAAAATCAGGCTTTTAAATCAGCTTGATAAATACTTTCGACTCTTTCTTTAAAGGCCAAGCTAGAGGCCTCAAAGCCGGTTGCTATCTTATCTCCAAACGCTCTGGACAAAGGCCATGAAGCCAGACCGGACATTTTTTGCTGAGAATGGTAAAGGCTGGCCTTTCCACCATCAAGAGGACGAATAGTCTGCCAACGCACAGCGTTGAACAAACTTGAGCTTAGAAAGTGAGTGTCGTAACTAAGGTGTTGGTTTTCCTTGAGCGAAACGATCATCTCCTTTGATAATCGAATCGAGTCCATGCTCGGATCGAGTTTGATATGCAAGGTGATTTTTGACCCGATTTTAGGCTCCCCTTTTATTTTGGAAATAAATGGATTCCATTCAGGGTAGCTTTCAAAGTCAATGAGCACTTTCCATAAATATGCCGGGGGGGCATTAACTTTTAGCTTAACTTCAAACAAACCAGCCATACTGAGTTACTAACCAATCTTAGGGGGCGGGTAGTTTGGCAAGCTTTAAGTCATCTTTCAATCACCTGACCCAGAGATCTTTCGTTACTGAGAATTAGCTAGCATTTTCTCGATACCACTTTTCTAGGAAAGGCCTGTCGTCGATATCCCATGGGTGAAAACCAGGCTTAAAATAGAGCAAGAACTCTTTTCCGACCTTACGAAAATCATGAAAAGAGGCCATGATCCGTCCTGCCTCCTTACCTTCTGGTCCAAATCGGGTGACACCGCGCTCCTTTAGTAGCCGGTTTTCGGAGCCAACGATAAATGGGAGCTGAATTGCCACCCCAATAAAAGCAGAAAACATGCGATGAAAATACCCACAGCCCATAGCTTCATAGACATCGTAAGCCACAGACTTATGCTCTATCTCTTCTACTGCGTGCCATTCCCATAATTTGCGCATTTCGGGGTCCATAGAACTGGACATAGCCTCTGATTTCAATAAAAGTTTAGCGCCGGTTGCCGTTAAATGCTCATCAAATACTGTAATTCCCAACTGAACCTTTTTAGGCAGGAATTTTTCCATAAAGGAGAATAAACGATCAGACACCTTCTCCTCTCGTTTAGCGCTCACATCGTGCTGGCTAAGGCTTCCGTTAAAAGCTTCATGAGCCTTATAGTGATTTGCTTCTTGCTTAATAAACTCTTTTACAAGGCCGCTCAGTTCATCATCCCTATCTTTGATTTCATCTTCAAAATATCGGACCGATTTAATAAAAAACTTCTCGCCCCTAGGAATATAGATGGAAAACACATTAACTAAAGTGCTGAGCACCTTATTATCTGCAAACCAAGAAGCTTGTACGTCCGCATAGTCATCGTTACCCAGCTTGCGCGCGATAACACTAACGTCCTGTGGTTTGCGTGACAGATCTGATGTATTCATTATCATGGATTTCATAACGAGTCCTCCGAAGAAGTGGGTACCGAATTTAAATCGGTAAACTAAAATAATTGTGTCAGCGCAACGCTTTAAGTGCTATCACTTAATCCCCGCCCCCTAGAAATTGTCCCAAAATGCCAATTTAAACCTAGAATCACAGGCCCACAATGACCACTTTCCTTGGGTTGTTCTTGTGATTTTTCATCAATTTGGCATTATAAGGGACCAAATCTCACCAATAATGAGAACTGGTTCATATTTTTTAGGATATAAAAACAACAACACCTACCAATGAAGGTATTCGGGTCAGCCACTTATCTCTATTGGTGAGGTTGAAAAACATACGTATTTAAGAGGGAAGAAAGTATGCAGATCACCAAGCTTAAACGCTTTTCAATCAAAATCATTTTGCTCATAGTCTTTATTAGTTTGAACGCCCAAGTTCAGGCATCGGAAAGTGGTGAAGCCTCAGACAGGTCAAGGGTCATATCTATTAGCCCCCAACAAGCACCTCAAATAATCGGCTCACGAATTTCTTCCTTTTCACTGGCGGCGATTAAAGGGGGAAGGTTATCTCCTATTCCTTTTCAAGTAGATGAAAGAACCGAAAGCGGTTACGTATACATGAAAAGCTTAGATAAAAAGGCCAAAAAAGACGACCCTATTCTTGGTGAGGAAGGGTTCTTTGACGCTAATGACGAAATTCTTTTTATGTTTAAAGACACAGGCGCTAGAAAGCGTGCGGGCATGTCCAGTGATGGGAAAATTCTGGCTGAAATTTCGGTAAAAGCATACGACGGCAAAGAAGGTTACGTTTATTTGCTAGAGGACTCTCGGCTGGAAGCAGAAGACTATTATGTTAGATACAGCGCCCAATTGGGTCGCGTCGAAACCGACTATTACGCTTTAAAAGTAGACCCCAAAAACGCCTTTATGTGGCAAGAATTTTACTATGACAAATACGATGGCGCTCACCCTAGAAAACCTATTGATACCATTAAAATAGAAATGAAAGGCAACGCTCTAGGTGGGGTACCCGTCACACTGACTAACAAAAACATCGTTGCCAAGGTAATAGCTGAGAAGTCGGGGCCAATTCGCTCCACCACCCAATATAAAATGACTCTCACCTATTTAAGAACACCGCTCTTAAATATGAAACTACAAATTTTGCATCATGAACAAGAGATTAGTTACGATGCGCAAACAGAGGTCCCCCCTATTCGTAGACGAATGGTAGGCAAACCATCCCTCAAAGTATCTGTCGATGGTTACGACCTTCAGGGCGCATCCGTATACATCAAAAATGGCCCGGATGAAGAAGGTATCGTTGATGGAGAAATTTCTGACATTGAAACCCAGATAATTGAAACTCCAATCGAAGCTGGCGACACTCATTGGATGTCTTTTGATACCCATTATGGCTTTTTGTTGTTTTCTAATGTTCGTATAGAAGCCGACCAAGAGGTGCCGATGGGCGTCTTATACGAAGATGATAACGAGAAGAAAACCAAATCCGAGTACTACAAAGGCCAGTCTCCAAATATCGGGTTCTCAGTGCCATTTCTTCCGCTCAAGGGCTCAATGCGCTTTATTGTTGATCTCAAAATGTTCAGCGAAGAGTTAGACATGAGTGTCAAAGAATTTTCGAAAATTATTAATAAAGCAGATGAGATTGAATTCTCTTATCTGCAGTAATTTGAACCCTGACATTACTCAAAAAAGCCAAGTAAAATTGGCTTTTTTGAGCTTTTAGCTGATATGATTGCTTCCGCGTTTCACCCGAGGACCACTGGGCCAAATCAAAAATTAGAGCCCGACCCTTTCGATCTGTAACTTGTCCATATGACTTTACAAACAGGCCAACTTAAGCAGTGAGCCTAAGATCAGCACAAACAATCCTTAACTCGGCGTGAACGGCATAGATAAAATAAAAAAACTAAACAAGATGAGCACTGTCAAAAGCATGACAGTAAATAATCATCACTCTAAATATAAAGAACGAGTAAGGGAGAGAAGTATGTTAAAGCACTCTTTAAAAGCACTGCTAAAGCCAAGTACATTGTTGCTAACAATTTGTTTAAGCAATGCTACTTTCGCCGCTAAAGAGAAATCTTTGCCTGATGAGCAATACCAAGAGTTTTTAAAGCAAAGCAAAATAGCTCCCGGAAATCTGGCGAAAGACCAAGAACTGATTCGAAAGCTATCGAACCCTCAGCTACATAATATGGTCGAAAGTTTTAATATTGGACACTATGGCTTTTTGCATCCTATGCGTATCAAGGGTGAGAAGATCCCCGATATCCTGGGCAGAAAAATGGAAGAGCTTTCTGTTATGGCAGTATGGGAAGGTAAACTAAAACCTATCCCTTTTCAGTTTGATGAGTTCGACGCCAAGAATAGCTACATCTATATTCCTGACGTAAATAAATCGCCTATCGATGGCACCTACTTAGAAGTTGACCCTTCGGATGAATTAATTTTTATGTACCGCGATGCAGGTGAAACTCGATTTGACAAAGGTGCTATGACACTTTCTGAAGGAAAAATTCTTAAAGAACTGCACATTAAAGATCACCTTGGTAACGAGCGTTTCGCTTATCTAGTAGAGAATAACAGCGAACGAAGCGATGCAGACTATATCAGCACCGACATCGAAAACTCTAAAATTATTTCAAGCTATTACCATATTGAATACAACCCGAAGAATTTTTTGGACTTCAAAGATGTACGCCCTTACGTAGGGACCGCGGCTGATCAACGAGTTATCGACAATATTTATTTCGAACTATCCGCGAAAGTAGCCCCGGGTATTTTCAGAGTAGGGATGAACAGTGCTCGAAATGTAAGAATTAAAGTTTTGGGTGTTAAGGACGGTCCGGTTCGCTCAACTGCTTTCATTAAAATCGTTATCGTACTTGGAGGCAAAGTCCCAATCTTTAGCATGAACTCCGAAATCAGCTTCTACGAGCAAGGCATGGTCATGCCTAATCGAACCGAAGTCGGAAAAGGCGCGGTGTTTGTAAAATTATTTAAGGACGCAAAAATCGTAATGTATGCCGACATGAACGGTATCGATGGCGGTAAGGTTTCAGCTCAAGCATTCTTGGATGAAAACGGCGAACGACTCTACGGTTTCATCGACGGCAAAATGGACGAAGAAGAAAACAAAGCAGTCGCGGCAGGACTGCCCGGTGACTGGACCTGGATTGAGAGTGGCCTAGGCTGGGATATCTTTATGGCCTTCAAATTACCTATGGAGCATTTAGAGGGTATGACCCTTAAGGTTTATTACGAAGATGATAAGGAAGCCACCACTAAGTTTGAAACCTTCCCTGGTGCTGGCCCTAAAATTGGCATGGTTCTTAACGGCTTACCTAAAGATATGAAAGCGATTGAAGAATTGGATATGGAATACGCTTTCTGGTTCCCGGATAAAGTGGGTGAAAAAGGCCCTGAGGCGTTCCATGAGCAAATTGTGAACCCACCTCTAGCCACGATCAAAGATTTCTAATATTAGAAATGGAATCTTAAAAAAGCCCGCTAATGCGGGCTTTTTTTATCTTAATTTTATTGTTCTTAGCACCAGCCCCATCTCTACCAGCTCGTTCCAATACTCTTCGCCCTGATCGATCAAACCAAAATGAATACAGTGCGATATTTCACCACTTTCTAGTTGCCCTTTTAATTCAGACAAAGGTAGCTCCCCCTTATAACGCCGGAAAATAGTTCGAGACCGAAGCCACTCAGCAAACAAACCTATCTTAGATAAATCACGGGAACTCAATACTAGCTTAGGTTTCTTTTTACCCAACACCAATGACATGCGCCCAAGCAAGACCTGGTCCAGGACAATATCGTCAGCTATATAAAGATAGAGACCAGTCATACCGCCCATAGCATTCTTTTTGGAACTTTTTATTTCTGTTTCATGTAAGAAGACTAGTAAGCCTTTACATTCCCGGCATTGATAATCAGATCCTTTCTGAATACTTTTATGCTGTCGTGAACTGAGCGCTATCTCTCTACCTGGGCAACGACATGAGTATATATAAGGTTTATTACTAACCCTACTTACATCGAGATTATGCCGCGTGCTAGCGTCTGCCTCAAATACTCGCTCCATAAGCCCTTTCCACTCAGGTCCATGAGGTTTAGCTTGAGTTCCAAATATTTCATACACAATAAGGTGAGCACACTCATGAGGAACAATCTGCTCAAGAAAAACTTGAGGATTTTCATCCATTAAAATCTCGTTGAATTTTAGCTCACGCCTTTCTTCAGATTTTTTTTTAAGAAAGCTAGCTTGCTTCCCAAAAAAATAAGCCCGGCCCGCATCCTGCCCTCTAATATCAAAGCCTAATTTAGGACGAACCAAAGATCTAGAAAAATACCGCTCTGCTTCTTGGTAGCATTCTTCTACTTTTTTAGCGACTAATAGCTTGGTATCCATTGATTAACTAAGGTGATAAGCTGAAAGGTATTAAATATATTACTGTAAACAAATTTCACTTCTATTATTTTAACCGATTTATCTACTATGCGTTTCATTAAGCTAGAAAAATTGATTAATTTACACGAGGGCTATCAGCGCTGCTTTAACATTGAGGGCTACCCTCTTCTGCTGATCCACCTCAACAATACCAGTCGACTTTTCTTGAACCAGTGCCCCCATCAAAACAAAGCACTAGGGGACAACTGTTTACAAGGAGATATTATTCGTTGTCCTTGGCACGGCATAGAATACGAACCCTCAAATGGTCAGGCACTCAGCTCTAATCATAAAGGCCTACGCTTATCTCAATTTAAACTCGATTATGAAGAGAACTTCATAGGTTTCTATATGCAGGAAAACCAAACATAACATCAGGATTAAATAGTGCCATTTAATGACGTCAATCCCATAATTCGCTATAGTGCGCTGCTATAAGCTAGGCATCAAGCGATAAATACCAAGCAGTTGACACTAAACATTTAGCTCTAAGCGATATCGAGAACTATTTCATCATTATATCCAATTGTGAATGCAATCGAAGTACACAAACGTAAGAGGAAAGACCCTTGCTCTATCTATTAGGTCAATACTTTACCGAATTTTTTGGCCCCTTGAGGCTATTAACCTCCCACCTGTTCTTAGGCGGTATAGGCGTCGTACTCTGCTGGATATTGAGTTTTACTCTACTACCTCGTCTCATGCATAAATTACCCACCGATCGAGGGCGCGAATTCGCTGTAGACGCAGCCAAATCCGTTGGTAAGCCAACTGGAGCAGGTATTATATTCGTTAGTTCATTTCTTTTTGTTCAACTCCTAGTGTTACCACTTAACTTTGAACTACTCGCTATTTTGACACTGACATGTTTGGCCATGATAGGTGGCTGGTTGGACGACAAAAGCGATGTTGCTTGGGGGCGAGTAATCAAAGGCAGTATTGATCTAGTATTATGCGTCGCAACCATGCTGGTAATTACCCAGTTGGATGATTTTCAAATCTGGTTTCCGTTTACCAAATTTACCTGGATGGCGCCTGCTTGGGTATCCATTCCTTGTGGCTCAGTTTTGTTATGGGTCGTTATAAACTCCACGAACTGCTCAGATGGAGTAGACGGACTATCTGGTACGCTAGCCACTATTGCTTTAACAGCCCTAGGAAGCATGATGTTTTTTATTCTAGGCCATGCTGAGATTTCTTCTTACCTGTTATTACCTCATTACCCTAACGGAGCAGTATGGGCCATCATGGCCTTCTCGATGGTAGGCACCTTGATCGGCTACCTTTGGTATAACGCTTACCCAAGTATTCTACTAATGGGAGATGCAGGCTCTCGAGCGATTGGCTATCTCCTCGGTGTATTCATCATTCAAACCGGTAACCCTTTCCTTATTTTTATTGTGTCAGGAGTTTTACTTATCAATGGAGGTACAGGTTTGGTAAAAGTAGCGCTATTAGCATTTTTCAAAATAGCGATCTTTAAGGAAATACGCTTCCCACTCCATGACCACGTAAGACACAACCATGGCTGGTCTGCAAGCCAAGTGCTCATGCGCTTTTCTATCTTGCAAGTCATGCTGACCATCGTATTATTAATGCTGTTAATCAAAGTACGATAATCAAATCGATCGAGCTTTGAACAAATTAAGACTATCGGCGTTCTTGGTCAGAAGATCTTACACAGTTTCGACCGGAGCTTTTGGCCTCGTAGAGCTGCTCATCACTACGCTTTATTAGATTATCTAAACCATCGCGTATTTTTGGAGTATAAGCCACCGAACCTACACTTATACTAAGTGGCACCTCTTCTCCTTGCGGGGTTGCAAATCGCATAGACTCTATTGAAGAGCGCATTTTTTCAGCCACTAAATCCGCGCCCTTGAGGTCAGTACATGGTAATAAGACTGCAAACTCTTCACCGCCGTAACGCGAAACCGTATCCGCTGGACGCCTTAAACACTCCTTGAGAGTGTTCGCGACTTCTACTAGGCAATCATCCCCTACTTGATGACCAAAACGGTCATTAATGGATTTAAAATGATCGATATCAATCATTAGTAAAGCTAAGGACTGTTGCTCTCTATAGGAGGACTTGTATTCAATTTGCGAGCGCTCATCAAAAAAGCGTCTATTCTTAACGCCAGTCAGACCATCACTCAAACTCATTTCCTGAAGTTTAAAATTAGCAACTTCTAGCTCTTGAGTTCTTTGCTTAACTCGAACATCCAATTTTTTATTAATTTCTTGCTGTGTCTCTAACAAAGTTTGCTGAGCAGTTAAGCGCATTTTCTTTTCTGAATTAATACGACTTGCGAGCGCGAACGAGAAAATCATAACTTCAGATAAAATACCAATCATGGTTGCGTACTCGACCACCAAGGTTCGCGGCACCAAATCAAAAATAGAAGCAATATACAGACTAAAAGAAAAGAACACCGCGCCCCAGCCAGCGACATAGTAAGCAGCTAAACCCATACCCCGACGCCACAGATTGATAGCGACAATTGAACCCCCTATCCCAACCGTTAGAACCACGATAGAAGTTAACTTTAATGCAAGAGGATATGGCATGACGAATTGAGAAATTGCACTGAATAATGTAAACACAATCCCAACAGACAGGAAGTAATAGGAGCGCCGGGAGATTTTCCATAAATTCAATAGCGCCATAAAAAATAATGATGCAAACGCCACAACACCAGCCAGACTCGGTACAATAATCACATTTTGAAACCAAGGGTTGTCGGGCCAAAACAGATGAAACCCCACGCCTCTATTGGCTGCCTGCACGAGCAGCAAGCAGGCCATATAAAGCACGTAATACAGATAAGCCCTATCTTTAACACTGGTAAAAATGAAAAAGTTATAGAGCATTAATATTAAGATGCCACCAAAAAACACCCCATCCATGTAGGTATACATCTTATCGATTTGCCAAAACTCACTTTCGGTCCAAATACTCATTGGAACCTGTATAGAAGAATTGGTTTTAATTCTCAGGTAAAAATCACTAGCTTCGGTTTTAGCCTGGTAAGGAAAAAGAAAATGCTTGTGGATAATGGGCCTTTGCTCAAAGGGATATTGATCGCCGCTTACGTAAAGCTCGACCACTTCTCCATTATGAAGCTCAAACACATCAATTTGGTCAAGCAGCGGATACGCTAGCTCTAAAATATATTTCTCTTGGGAGCCTAAATCTTTAGGCTGTAATCGAAAACGTAGCCAGTATTCCCTTTCGTCGTAAGAATAATTCGCGCTATCACGAGTTTCATTCTTCCATCCTAAATCTTCATTCCCTATAACCTGATCAGAACTTAGACCAGATTTGTTCACCCAAACCTGCCAATAATTACCTAGGTAAGCTGCATTATCTGAACTATCGAGATATAAGGTTGATAACTTAGAACCCGACTCAGCATAAACAGGGGTAAAGCATACGCACAGTGCTGTAAACAGCACTAGCCATACCGTAGATATTATTCCGGTTCTTTTTTTTGGAGCTGCCGCTTTAGCCAAAGCAGAGGCTAACAACCGACCGTCAAGACTCTCCATCCCCCATTTCCCTTCTTGTTATTATCCTGCCTTGTCCTTGCAGATTACCTCTATGCAGCGCTTTGGTCTATAGACCACGGTCTCATTTCAGAGGGTTTTTAACCTTATTTGCTACTTTTTATTACTCCCACTCAATGGTAGCAGGAGGCTTAGACGAGACATCATAGGCTACTCTGGATATTCCAGAGATCTCATTAATAATTCTATTAGATACTCTCTCAAGAAGCTCATATGGCAGATGAGCCCAACGTGCAGTCATAAAGTCTACGGTTTCAACCGCTCTTAAACTAACCACCCACTCATAGCGACGACCATCTCCGACTACGCCTACGGATTTAACGGGCAAAAACACTACGAAAGCCTGACTGGTTTTATCGTACCAACCGCTATTCACAAGCTCTTCGATAAAAATCGCGTCCGCCTCTCTCAATAGATCTGCGTATTCCTTTTTAACTTCGCCTAAGATTCTCACTCCAAGACCAGGGCCTGGGAATGGATGCCGATAAACCATAGCAGGGGGCAGACCTAGCTCGACGCCAATTTTTCGAACCTCGTCCTTAAACAATTCCCTTAGAGGCTCTAATAACTCGAGCTTCATATCCTCTGGCAAGCCACCGACATTATGATGTGATTTAATCACGTGCGCCTTGCCACTCTTAGCACCTGCCGACTCGATAACATCTGGATATATGGTACCTTGGGCTAACCATTTAATATCTTCGAGCTTTTCAGCCTCAGCATCAAATACCTCGATAAATGTGTTGCCAATGATTTTTCTTTTTTGCTCAGGATCGCTGACACCAGCAAGCTTATTTAAGAACAGAGACTCAGCATCGGCGCGGATTACTTTTACACCCATATTCTCTGCAAAAGTAGCCATCACCTGATCGCCCTCATTCAACCTTAATAGACCGTTATCTACAAAAACACAGGTTAGCTGATCACCAATAGCTTTATGCAGTAGAGCTGCCACGACGGAAGAATCTACGCCGCCAGACAGCCCGAGCAATACTTTGTCATCACCTACTTGCTCTCGAACTTTGGCAATCATGTCGCTAACAATATTCTCTGCGGTCCAAAGGGCTTCACAGCCACAAATACCGACCACAAAATTCTCCAGAATCCTAGCGCCTTGCAGAGTGTGTGTGACTTCTGGATGAAACTGCAGTCCATAGAGACTTTTTTCTTCGTTGGCCATCGCCGCTATGGGCGCGCTTTCTGTGCCTGCTAATACACTAAAACCATCGGGTAAGGCTGTAACTTTATCACCATGGCTCATCCAAACATCAAGTAGATCTTGACCACCTTCTTGACGATCAATCGCGCCAGCAAATAATTTACTATCATTCTCGATAGCCACTTTGGCATAACCAAACTCTCGTTTATTGGAGCTACTGACCTCACCCCCAAACTGGCTCGCCATAGTTTGCATACCATAACAAATTCCAAGAATTGGGACGTTTAAGGAAAACACTAAATCTGGAGCACGGGGGGTATCACCTTCTGTAACCGACTCTGGCCCCCCAGAGAGTATGATGCCCTTTGGATTGAATTCAGCAATAACACTCTTATCAACGTCGTAGGGATAAAGCTCACAGTAAATACCTATTTCTCTGACACGACGCGCGATCAATTGAGTGTATTGAGATCCAAAATCAAGAATTAAAATACGTTCGCTATGAATATCGAGCACGAAATATTTCTCCGAAAACAGGCTTAAAAACTAAAAGGCCTGGGCAAGCAATTTAAACAGTGCTCAACCCAGACCAACATCTATATGTTAAAACTGGTTTATGACAACCAAGGTTTAGCTAATACGATAATTAGGCGCTTCTTTAGTAATGCTAACGTCATGCACGTGGCTTTCGGCCATACCCGCACTGGTCGCTCTAACAAAGCGAGGCTTAGTTTGCATGGCTTTAATGTCAGCACTGCCTGTGTAACCCATGCTAGAACGTAAACCACCCAACATCTGGTGAACAATAGCAGATACTGGGCCTTTGTACGGTACTCGGCCTTCGATACCTTCTGGTACAAGCTTTTCAACACCAGCCGAGGCATCCTGAAAATAACGATCACTCGAGCCTTCGCTTTGAGACATCGCTCCCAGGGAACCCATACCTCGATAAGCTTTATAATAACGACCTTGATAAAGTTCTACTTCTCCAGGAGCCTCTTCGGTTCCCGCTAGTAGACTACCCACCATGATACTGTCAGCACCGGCAACAATAGCCTTAGCCATATCACCGGAGAAACGGATACCGCCGTCAGCAATCACCGGTACGCCGCTATTCAGAATTGCTTCTTTTACGTCAGAAATCGCTGTGATCTGAGGCACGCCAATACCCGCTACAATACGAGTTGTACAAATAGACCCTGGACCGATACCTACTTTAACCGCGTCAGCACCTACATCAACTAGGGCTTTAGCCGCTTCGCCAGTGGCAATATTGCCACCAATCACCTGAAGGTTAGGGTAATGTTTTTTGATCCAGCTCACTCGCTCCAACACACCTTTAGAGTGGCCATGAGCGGTATCCACAACGATGACATCAACACCAGCATCGCTTAATAACTCAACACGTCGCTCAGTACCTTCACCTGTTCCAACTGCGGCACCTACCACTAAACGACCCTGCTCATCCTTACAAGCGTGAGGATAAGTAGCAGCTTTTTGAATATCTTTAACCGTAATCATGCCTTTCAGTTGAAAAGCATCATCAACGACCAGTACTTTTTCAATCCGGTGCTCGTGCAGCAAGTTCTTAACATGAGCCGCATCAACACCTTCGTTCACTGTAACCAGTTTATCTTTTTGGGTCATGATCGAGGACACGGGATCATTTAAATCATTTTGAAAACGCATATCGCGACTGGTAACAATACCAACCAAATCCTGTCCATCAACAACAGGCACACCAGAAATGTTATTGCTATTGGTTAGCTCAATCAGCTCCAACACGGTGGCCGAAGGAGCAATGGTGAGCGGGTCTTTAACCACACCACTTTCAAACTTCTTAACTCGTCGAACTTCTAGCGCATGTGCCTCTGGAGTCATATTCTTGTGCAAGATGCCAACTCCTCCCTCTTGGGCCATAGTAATAGCCATACGAGATTCGGTGACCGTATCCATTGCAGACGACACTAGGGGAATATTTAAACGCAGCTTTCGCGTAAGTTGAGAGGCTGTTGAGACATCCTTAGGAAGGACTTCTGAGTAGCCAGGCACAAGGAGAACATCATCGAAGGTGAGAGCTTCTTTTTCTATACGCAACATCGTAGATCCTCCAGGATAGCGGCCGATCAGCGCATTTTTACTCGAATGTATTGTACTCGATCACAGACTGGCAAAATGGCTGGTCTTCGAAAAATAAGCGCTGCATTATAGTGATCTAGCGGCCATTACACAACAAAGATCTTCGCTTTATGTGTTTTTATTCTTGCTTCATTAACCCTGCCTAATGATTTGCCAGTAATATCCGTGGTCACCTTCCCCTATTTCTTTAGGGCCCTCAAAGCCCTTACATAGCCAAAAGTCGGACACCCCTGCAATCTTATCACCTAAATAGAAGATAGGTGCTTGGTCTCGCTCCCAGGGTGGAATATCAAACTCTTGATAGAGCTTTTTAAGGCTTTGACTCTTATCTCGAGTGATAGGCTGGCAACGCTCTCCCCCCTGCCTATAGCTAATCTCTAAAACAGAGTTAGATAAATAAACAGCACCGGTCTCTGGCAACGCTTCTTTTGGAAAGCACTTGGCCTGGTAGCTCACACCATGCCATTCTAATACTTCGTTTAAATCCCATTCCACGCGTAGATCCTTATCAATCTCCACGGCTTTCTCTAAGCAAAAATACAAAGCACCTTTAAAACAACGCAAATAACACTGCTGATCATTTTGTTTCCAGCACAACTCGCCTTGTCCTGCGCTAATAATTTTTTTTATCTCCTCCAGCCGAACATCATTAAGTAGAGTGGATGACTGGCTACCAACCCAATACCGTAAGAGGTTTTTTTGCCTAGACCAGGTCAAATTATTTAAAGCACCCAAATCTAAACACTGACCCCATTTCAGTTTTTCTAAATCCTGAACCTTAACTCCGTCACAATCTTCAGCTGCAAGCTCATCAAGCAAAGCTTGGCTCTCGTTAAGAAGCTCAGCGCTGTGCGCTAAACTTTTATCCAACTCAGGCCAGCGTGATCTCAACTTAGGCAGCACTTCTAGTCGCAAAAAGTTTCGGCTGAAGTGATTATCTTCATTACTTGGATCATCAACCCAAGTCAGCTCCTGCTCTTTGGCATGAGCTCTCAATACCGTCTGATCAATATCCAACAGAGGACGAAATATCATAAGCTTTTCCTTACTCGATACTCGTTCTTTAGGAATACCTCTCAAACCACGCACACCCGCTGCTCTCAACAAGCGAAACAACACCGTTTCGCTTTGATCCTGTAAATGATGAGCCGTTAGTAGAAGATCATCACTTGAGCAAATTTCATTGAAAGCTTGATAGCGCAAAGCGCGCGCAGTTTCTTCCATTGCCGTTTCTTGGGAAATTTTTAGTGAGCAAAGCTTAAATGCACAGCCATAGGAAGCGCACTGCTCTTGGCAATGCTCTGCCCAAGCTCCGGACTCAGACTGAATACCATGATCAACATGGCAAGCTAACAATGTTAAATCTGATTTCTCATCACAGTAGGCCTTAGCTAAATCCAGTAATACTGTTGAATCAAGGCCACCGCTATAAGCCACCACCAAACGCTTGATATGGGTATTTCGCTCAAGGTAGCTATCTAAGGTAAGTGAGAATTTTGAATACAGCATGCGCCGACTCGTATTTAGCTAAGCTTACTAAGGGTAGTGTAAATGAACGGCATCATTGCCAAATAATTCACGAAGACCATCAATTAAGTCGTCTTCTGGACTCACCTTCCAGCCATCTCCAAGAACCAAATTAGCCTGCGCTTCGTTATTTTTATATTCCAATGCAATGGGACAGCCAGAATCAGAAATAAAACCTGAGCCCTTTGCACCATGCTCAAGCAATAGAGCTTTTAGTCTATCAATAGAGTCTCCAGCCAAGCTTGCTTGGTTCACCTTGATTCGAATATCGCTAGCAAAATGCTCTCTCGCTTCGCGCAGGCTTTTAACGTTTTCGACCAGCATTTTATTAGAGCCGGTATAATCATCATGGGAGACCTTGCCTTCCAATATCACCACCGCATCTTTAGTCAATAAATGCCCACAGCGCTCAAACGCTTCAGAAAAAAGCGTGACTTCAATCTTGCCGCTGCGATCATCGACCTCGGCAAATCCCATTTTGCCGCGCTTACCTAACATGCTTCTGAAAGATAAGACCATACCACCGATGGTTTCCACTTTTTCACTGGGCCGCAACTCAGAAATAGCCTTACCTACAAAGGTTTTAACTTCATCTTCGTATTGATCGAAAGGATGGCCCGTTAAATATAAACCTAAGGTATCTTTCTCACCTTGCAAGCGCTCTCTTTCTTTTAAGGGTTTAGCAGATACATAATCAGTCGCTGGGCTTTCCGATTCAGCCAAACCAAACATATCATCGATACCCGACGAAAGGTTTTGAGAATGTTGATCCGCAGCTTGTAGTGCAGAGTCCAATGAAGCTAAAAGTACACTTCTATCCTGTCCAAAATCATCTAAAGCTCCGCACTTAATCAAGGCCTCAATCACTTTACGATTCACTTTACTGCCCGCTAAACGCCGACAGAATTCAAATAGATCCTTAAACTCGCCATCTTGATTGCGGGACTCAACAATACTGGTAATCGGACCTTCGCCTACTCCTTTAACCGCTCCTAAACCATAAACTACTTCACTACGATCTTTGCATACAAAGCGATACTCGCTGTAATTCACCGAAGGCAGGATCACTGGAAGTTTCATACTTCTACATTCTTCAATCAGTGTGACAATTTTATCGGTATTATCTAAATCCGCAGATAACACTGCCGCCATTAAATAGGCAGGATAATGGGTTTTTAACCAAAGAGTCTGATAGGACACCAAAGCATATGCAGCCGAGTGGCTTTTATTAAATCCGTACTCAGCAAATTTTTCCATCAAGTCAAAGATGGGCGTTGCCACACCTTCGTCGATATTATTAGCTTTAGCGCCTTCGTTAAACAAAGTGCGTTGTTTGGCCATTTCCTCTGGCTTTTTCTTACCCATCGCACGGCGTAACATATCCGCGCCACCCAATGTGTAGTTCGCCAATACCTGGGCAATCTGCATCACCTGTTCCTGGTAAACAATAACCCCATAGGTATTACTTAATACGGGTTCCAAATCAGGGTGCGGATACTCTACCTTTGCACGACCATGCTTACGGGCAATAAAGTCATCCACCATACCCGACTGCAAAGGACCGGGACGGAACAAGGCTACCAATGCGATAATGTCTTCAAAGTTACTCGGTTGTAGGCGAGTAATCAGGTCTTTCATACCGCGAGATTCCAACTGGAAGATCGCTGTTGACTCTGCGCTGCGCAGGTATTCAAAACTGGGCTCATCATCTAGCGGAATGCTCTCAATTTCAATCGCGTCCTCACCAGCAGCTTCAAGGTCTTTATTAATAGCTTGAACCGCCCAATCAATAATCGT
This sequence comes from Pseudomonadales bacterium, assembly GCA_965223975.1. Taxonomy (GTDB): domain Bacteria; phylum Pseudomonadota; class Gammaproteobacteria; order Pseudomonadales; family JBECKS01; genus JBECKS01. The sequence continues at coordinate 2,308,274 of OZ245031.1, read as the reverse complement.
AAGAGTACGCAGACCCAAGAAATCGAACTTAACCAGACCCACTTGTTCCACATCATCTTTATCAAACTGGGTAACTAAGTTTCCGCCGCTTTCATCACAATATATAGGTGTAAAGTCAGTTAACTTACTTGGGGAGATCACGACACCACCCGCATGCTTACCAACATTACGAGTAATACCTTCTAGCTGAAAAGCCATGCTCATGATTTCTTCAGCTTCTTCGTCGTTCTCTACAAATTCTTTAAGATCGGCTTCTTGCTCCATGGCCTTAGTCAAAGTCATACCGACTTCAAAGGGAATTAATTTAGACAGCTTATCCGCAAGACCATAGGCCTTACCTTGTACCCTTGCCACATCTCTAACTACCGCCTTCGCAGCCATGGTTCCATAGGTAATAATCTGAGATACCGCATCACGTCCATAGGTCTCGGCCACGTAATCAATCACGCTATCACGGCCATCCATACAAAAATCGATATCAAAGTCAGGCATCGATACCCGTTCTGGATTCAAGAAACGCTCAAATAGTAATTCGTATGCCAATGGATCCAGATCCGTAATCTCTAGCGCATAGGCCACCAAGGAACCTGCACCCGATCCACGCCCAGGGCCTACTGGAACGCCATTCGCTTTTCCCCAACGGATAAAGTCCATCACGATTAAGAAGTAACCTGGGAAACCCATTTCATTAATAATGTTTAATTCAAAGTCCAAACGATCAAGGTAATCTTTACGAGTGCGCCCTATGTCACCGGGTTCATCCGTAATCCCCAGTTGCTTAAAGCGTTCTTCCAAACCTTGAAGAGAGAGGTCCTTAAAAAACTCCTCGATCGTCTTGCCTTCTGGAATCGGATAATTGGGCAAATAACTTTTACCGAGAGACACTCTTAGGTTACAACGCTTAGCAACTTCAACCGTATTCTCGATGGCTTCTGGCAGGTCAGAAAACAGCTCGCGCATCTCTTCGCTTGAGCGAAGGTACTGTTGTTCGCTATATAGGCGCTCTCTTCTAGGATCATCCAACACTCGTCCGTCATTGATACAAACTCGAGCCTCATGCGCCTCAAACTCATCAGGTTCCAAAAATCGAACATCATTGGTGGCAACAACTGGCAAGCCTAAAGTTTCTGCGACCTTCACCGCCAATTCACAGTACTCGTTTTCCTCAGCTCGCCCAGTTCTTTGAAGTTCTATATAAAATCGATCTGCAAAAACTGACTGCCAATATTTTGCACACTCTAGGCCCTGGTCAAGCCCATCCTTCTTCAGGATTTTTCCAAGCTCTCCCCGCCCTGCTCCCGACAAGCACAATAAACCATTCTGGTATTCTTCAATCCACTCTTTACGTGCGTAACTCTTTCCTAGGCGCTGGCCTTCTAAATAAGTTTTTGAAATCAGTTCAGTTAAGTTCTTGTAGCCTTCTTGATTCTGAACCAAAAAACACAGTTCGTAACTACTTTCAGATTCTTCATCCCAAACCAAAATATCAGCACCAAAGATCGGCTTGATGCCAGCGCCGAATGCCGCCTTTTGAAACTTAACCAGCGCAAATAAATTATTAAGATCGGTCAGAGCGACTGCAGGCATCGCTTGCGCCTGCAATTTATTCATCAAAGGCTTTAACCGTACGGTGCCATCGACCAGCGAGAACTCACTGTGTAAACGAAGGTGAACAAAGTCCGGGCTCATAGATCCCCCCGCTCTTCAAGCAACCTTCGAACTGGACCAAAGGAACGACGATGTTCCGGCAAAGCACCATGCTCGACTAGCTTTTCCATATGCAAGCGCGTGGGATAACCCTTGTGTTGGGCAAAACCATATTGCGGGTATTGCTGGTCTAGCACTTTCATTTCATCATCTCTTGCAACCTTTGCCAATATTGACGCGGCTGCTATTTCTTGTACTCGGCCATCACCTTTCACCACTGCAGCACTCGCGCAAGGCAAATCAGGGGGCAGCTTATTACCATCCACTAGGGCGAAAGCAGGCTGCTTATCCAAGGCGGCGACCGCTCGAGACATCGCTAATAGGCTAGCCTTAAGAATATTGAGTTGATCGATCTCTTGCGGAGAAGCGCTTCCTAAGGCCCATACTAGTGCTTTTTCTTTAATTTCTTGAGCGATTTGTTCGCGTTTTTTTTCTGATAGTTTTTTAGAGTCTTTCAAGCCCTCGATACCATGATCTTGGGGCAAAATAACGGCACTCGCAAGCACTGTTCCGACCAAGGGACCGCGCCCAACTTCATCTATGCCCGCTATGGGATTTGAATGAGCTATATCATTTTCTAAACAAAACTGTGCAGCGGGTAATGGTTTGGGCTTAGGACTGCGTTCCGCCATAAACTAAGCCTCAGTTTAGCGAAGGATGCCGCGGGTCGACTTTTTAATAGACTCTACAAAACAATCAAGCTCAGCACTTTGCGGCAAGGTCGCCACTTCTTCTAGGGCCTTTTCTAAGGTTAGATTATTCCGATAAACCAATTTGTAGGCCTCTTTTAAGTTGGCGATGGTTTCCCTCGAATAGTCGCGCCTTTTCATACCGACAAAATTCATCCCGAAAGCGGAGGCCGGATTACCTCCGGTCATCACATAAGCAGGAACATCTTTGAGTACAATTGAGCCGCCCCCGATCATACAATAGGAACCAATATGACAGAATTGATGAATACCCGCTAAACCACCAATATTGGCACCATTACCAACTTTGACATGGCCCGCGACAGTCGCTTGAGTCGACAACACGTTATCATTACCTATCTGGCAGTCATGGGCGATATGAGTATAAGCCATCATTAGATTGTCACTACCAATACGAGTCAGCCCTTCGTCTTGAGTCGTACCTCGATGAATAGTGCAGGATTCTCGAATAGTATTTCGATCTCCAATTTCTAACCAAGTGTCTTCGCCTGCAAACTTTAAGTCCTGGGGATCTTCGCCCACACTGGCGAATTGGAAGATATTATTATCTTTACCAATACGAGTATTTCGACCAATAACTACATGGGATGCAATACGTGTTCCTGCACCAATCTCAGCGTTTGCTCCAATAACGGCAAAGGGGCCGATAGAAACGCCGTCTTCCACTTGGGCACTAGGGTCAATAATTGCTGTAGGATGGATCAACTCACTCATGTGACTAATCGCTTATTTTCTTCCTTGCACACAAAATCACTGCAGAAGCAGCTAGCTCGCCATCGACCAATGCTTGGCAATCAAATTTCCAGATATCGCGTTTAACGGTATTAATACTCGCTTTCAGCACCAATTTATCACCAGGGACCACCTGGCGACGGAAACGGGCCTTATCCGAGCCAACAAACATGTAGGTATCACCGTCATTTGGTTTTACGCCTTCAGTTTTGAATGCCAAAATACCAGCTGCTTGAGCCATCGCTTCGATGATATAAACACCTGGAAAAATGGGAAAGTTAGGGAAGTGGCCATCAAACATTGGCTCATTAACACTAATGTTTTTATAACACTCAATGGTTTTACCAAGTTCCATTTCAACCACTCGGTCCACCAACAAAATTGGGTAACGTTGAGGTAAGTGTTCTTTGATCTCGCATATATCCATTAACATAAGATACCTTTACTCACTAAAGTTAAACTTTTTTACTCAAACAATATGACTAATCTTCGTCCAACTGACCTAAGCGTTTTTCTATGCGCTTTAGACTCTTACTCATTTCGTTTAAATTATGAAACCGAGCGATATTTCTTCGCCAGTCAATATTTTTGCTCGCAGGAATTCCGCTCGAATAGACTCCCGGTTCGGTAATATTCTGAGCCACTAAGCCCTTACCCGTCACCACGACTCCGTCGCAAATACTGATATGCCCGTTGACGCCTACTTGACCACCAAATTGGCAATTGGCACCAATCTTAGCACTTCCAGCGATGCCCACACACCCTGCAAGCGCGGTATTCTCACCGACCTCTACATTATGGGCGATATGAACCAGGTTATCTATTTTTACCCCGTTACCAATTCGAGTGTCTGTCAGCGCGCCTCTATCAATACAGGTATTGGCACCAATCTCAACACGATCCCCAACGATCACAGAACCCAACTGATACAGTTTTTCTAGCCCCTGAGCTCCGGGAGCAAAGCCAAATCCATCAGAACCGATAACCGCGCCCGAATGAATAATACAATCTCGGCCGATAGTTATTTCTTGATAGATGTTTACATTATTAAATAAACGAGTATTCGCCCCAAGCGATGAATCGGAACCAATCACACTGCCCGCTCCAATCACACAGTTATCGCCTATCTTCGCTCCCTGCTCGACTACAGCATTGGGACCAACCACCACGCCATCGCCGAGTGACGCTTCAGGGTGCACGCTTGCACTCGCATGTACACCAGCGGTATATATTGGATAGTTACTAAATACCTTAGTTAAGGCAGCAAAACTGGCTTCAGGATTAGGAACCAAGAGAAAATTATTTTGATCTAAGGACTCGAGCAAACCAAATAGCTCAGGCGAAATAAGAATCGCTCCAGATCGACTGCTTGCTAAAGATTTTAAAAACTTCTTTGATCCACAAAAACTCACCTGGCTCGAGCTGGCATCCGAAATTGAACCCAAACCAGAGATCTCTAGCTCTTTACTTAACTTAAGTTCCGCTCCCAGCAGATCAGCAAGATCTTGCAAGGTAAATATGGGGTTATTTCGGCTCAAACGAAAGTCCTTTTACTTTTTCTTGTTAAGTTTTTCAGTAAGCTGCTGGGTAAGGTCTACTCCCTTGTTAAATACCAAAACTGCCTCGCGCCGAATAATCAGGTCGTACTTACCTTCCGACTCAAACTCTTTTAGTACTTCATCCACTAATTTTAATAAAGGACGAGTCAATTCTTGCTGACGAGCAGCCGCTTTTCGCTGCAACTCTTGTCCTTCAAACCTTAACCGTCCTTTTTTCTCGGTCATTTCTTGCTGCAAGCGACGAACCTCTGTCTCACTCATAATTGCAGCATCTTTCACATAGCGCTCTTCCATAGCAATAATTTCGTTCTGCAATGCCTTTAAATCGCTTTCAGCGGGACCAAACTCTTGTTCTAGCACTTTATTAATTTTGCTAACATGATGAGAGGATTCAATGGCCAACTGAATATCCACCACAGCTATTTTTGATCCTGACGAGGCTACCGTGTTTGCTGCAAACCCTAGTAACAAGAATACTGATAAAATCACTCTCACAATCATTTCCTCAAATGTAAATTTGTTTAAAGATAACCCGGTCGTTTTAACCTAAGCTTAATCCCTGCGCCCATTAAAACACAGTACCTAGCTGGAATTCAAAACGACGTAATCTATCTCCATCTTTCTCATCTATTGGTACTGCATAAATAAAGGTCAACGGGGCCAGCGGTGTCACCCAGGTTAAACTGGCACCGGTCGAATACCTTAGCTCATCAAAAATGGGATCAAAGCCTCTCGCGGTATCGAACACATTTCCCGCATCCACAAAGAAAGCACTTCTGAGCATACGATCATCTTTAACGAATGGCGTCGGCACAATTAACTCTAGGCTTGCTTCAGTTTTCAGATTTCCGCCAAAGCTTTGAAACTCTTGAACATTGTCTTCACTATAGATTAGGTTTCCATTTTCATCATAAAATTCGTTATACACTGCATTACCATCAGCGTCCGTTACTAAATTTCCAGAAGCATCTAGTTGTGGCGTCGGACTATATAGGTGATTTTTGTATCCGAGCGAGCGTACTCGGTATCCTCTAACTGAACCCACACCACCTGCATAAAAATTCTCGTAATAAGGTAATTTGCTCGAATCACCATAGCCAGCACCCCAGGCCAAATCAGCATTTATATGGAAGACCCAAGAGTTTCCTATCAAAGGGTAATAAAAATCGTTGGTGTACTTCAGGGTGTAATATTCTACATCACTAATTTTTGGGGCTGTAAACAATAACTGCAAGCGCTGTTGAGAACCCGCTGTTGCGAACGGTGATCTATTGAGAGTGGTACGAATCCAAGTACCCGATAAATTATAAGCAAGAAGCTCATCACCTTCTTCTGCAAAAAACTCGTCCAACTCAATAATTCTTTGATTGAACGGCAGGTTAACCGTAATATCAGTTTGCTTTATACCGACACCAAAGTTCAATCGAGAGATCTCACTGATAGGATAACCGAAGGTGACATTAAAGCCACGCTCATCGGTGATACTACTAGTACTTAAACCGCTCGCCTCAGACAAGTCGGTCTTGCGGTAAAACACATCAAAACCACGAGTCACACCATCGACGGTATAATAAGGGTTTACATAACTGAAACTATAGTTTTCTCTGAAAGAGCTTTTTTCAAAATTAAAACTAACTCGATTTCCAGTTCCAAGAAAGTTATTGTGCTTTTGATACAAACTAACTGAGGCGCCTACGTTATCTTGATAGGAAATACTGGCTCCGATTTCTCCCGAACTAGATTCTTCTACCACATAATTAACATCAACCTGATCTGGCTCACCAGGAACCCTCTGGGTATCTACTTTAACATTGCTAAAATAGCCTAGGCGATCTAAGCGAACCTTGGATTGCTCGATTTTCGAACTAGAAGCCCAAGCCCCTTCCATTTGTCTCATTTCTCGGCGCAGAACATTGTCTTCAGTACGCTCATTGCCTAAAAAGTTAATTCGCCTTACGCTGGTCCTACGGCCCGGATCAACAAAAAAGGTAATATCTACCGTCTTATCTTCTTCATTGATATCTGGTATCCCGTTAACCCTAGAGAACATATAGCCTTCGTTACCAATATATTTAGAAATTAATTCATTGGTAACAGTAAGATCTTGGCGGGAGAAAACCTTATTTTCTCGAACGAGAATAAGTGACTCCAGCTCTTCTTTAGGAGCCACTAATCTACCGGCTAACTTCACACTTTTGACGGTGTACTCATCGCCTTCGCTAACGTTAACCGTGACATATACTTTTTGCTTATCAGGAGTAACCGATACTTCGGTTGAGGTGACTTCCATCTTGATATAGCCACGATCGAGGTAGAATGATCGCAAACTTTCCAAGTCTCCACTTAGTTTTTCACGTGCATATCGATCATCGTTTTTAAATATGGTGGTAAAGTGTGGCTTCTTCAATTGAAATTGGTCAAGCAGTACTTGCTCATCAAACACTTCGTTACCTACCACTTTAACCTGGCGAATTGAGGCCACATCACCCTCAAAAATCGTGATATTAATAGATATTCTATTCGCAGGTTGATCTACTATTTCAGCGTCAATGCGCGCGCCATAGCGACCTTGAGCAACATACAATCGATTCAGCTCTTGTTTCATGTGCTCCATCACATTGCGCCTAAACACCTCCCCTTCTACCAAACCAGCTTGAGACATTCCATCCATCAAGGCCTCAGTAGGCAGCGTCTTGTTACCTTTTACCTCGATCTTATCGATTGATGGGCGCTCTTTAATTCGAATAACAAGAACATCGCCATCTCGACCGATTTCAACATCTTCGAAATTACCAGTCCTAAATAAAAACTTAATAGCCTGTGACAGCCTAAGTGGGTCAGCCTTATCACCGACATTAATTGGAAGCACAGAGAACACGCTTCGAGCAGGGACCCGCTGTAATCCATCTACTCGAATATCACGCACATAAAAATCGGAGTTAGCAGGAGCAGCATTCACCGTTTCTTCGACAATCAACTCTTCAGACCATAGCTGCTCAGGCGTAAGCACAGTCGCAAACACCGTCAACAATAGTAAGAAAGAGCATTTATTTTTTTTCATATTGCCGACTATTAACCCACGAGACCTGACACGTCATTAAAAATCGCAAAACTCATAATGGTCAGCAATATAACCAAACCCACTCTCATCAAAAACTCCTGAATTTTTTCAGGAATAGGACGACGAAAAACCAGTTCAATACTATAAAACAGAATATGTCCGCCATCTAACACAGGAATCGGAAGCAAATTCATAACCCCCAACACAATACTTATATATGCAACAAATAGAAGATAGGGCTCAATACCTCTGTCAGCGTAACGCCCAGCAAGCTGAGCAATTTTAATGGGGCCACCTAAATTATCTTTAGATAGATCACCCACCGCTAATTTCCAGGTGGAGACCAATATAAGCTCTGCGCTATTCGAGGTTTTAATGGCTCCCGCTGCCATTGCTTCAAGGGGGTTATATTCGATTGTCTTAACCAGATGTTCTGGCCATTCAAAAGGAGCAATTCCCGCACCAATAAAGCCATAGCGCTCACCATTTGAGCCCACTTTTAAATTTGGGGTTAATATGAGCTCAGTAGGCACATCTTCTCGCTCAACCAAAACCAACAACTCTATCTCAGGGCTTGCCTGAATGGCTTCAACCCACGCAGCCCAATCATCGATTTCTACGTTGTTAACACTGAGTACCTTATCACCCACCTGTAGACCGTCGCGCCTACCAGCACCGTCCTTTGATAAATCACCGATCACCGCTGGTGCCTTTGGAAAAGCAGGTCGAATTCCTAAAGCTAATAAGGGGTCGGTATCCTCATCAATGACCAAAGCTTTTTCTATATAAAAAACTCTGCTTTTGCTTTCTTCGCTACCCGCTTCTATTACCTCTAGAGAAAAGGCTCCTGGCTCTAATACTTTTAATATAATTCTTTGAACAACATCATCCCAAGAACCAACCACTTCACCTTCTACCGATACGACTTCATCATTAACTTTAAGGCCCGCTTGATGAGCAATAGATCCTTCTTCGACAGCCCCAACCTTAGGAATCAGGGCTTGCTGACCACCCATAAATACAAAACCGTAAACCAAAACAGCGAAGAGAAGATTTATGGCCGGACCCGCAGCAACAATCGCTATCCGTTGCGAAGCGGGCTTACGGTTAAAGGCATAAGGAAGATCCTCCTCAGCAACCTCGCCCTCTCGCTCATCAACCATCTTTACAAAACCACCTAAAGGGATCCAGGCAATAACGAATTCCGTTCCTTTTTTATCAACCCAAGAATAGAGACTTTGACCGAACCCGATCGAAAACTTAAGGACCTTAACACCGCACATGCGAGCAACAATAAAGTGCCCCCACTCATGGATGCCCACCAAAATACCAAGCGCGATAATGATCGCAATAGTGGTCTGTAGTACTGAAAACAAAGTTTCTAACAAGTCAAATTCACCCAATTATATTCTTACAGGAGCCCTATCCGGGCCTTAGCATTCACACGAACCTCATGATCAAAGAGCATCACAGCGTCAAGATCAGGCAAGTCACACTCCCCCACATCTTCAAGCACGTGCTCAATCAGTTTAGGAATGTCATTAAAGCTTAAAGTTCCGTCTAAAAATGCTTCAACCGCAATTTCATTAGCAGCATTAAGAGCCGTCACCGCATATTGCCCCGTGGAAGCCGCTCTATAAGCTAAAGCAAGACAGGGAAACTTATCCATATCCGGCTTAGCGAAGGTCAACTCCCGCTCTTTAACCAAATCCAGAAAATCAACTCCGCTGGCTACCCTTTCTGGCCAAGCCATGCCATAAGCGATCGGTATTTTCATATCCGGATTAGCCAACTCAGCTATGACTGAACCATCAATGTATTCCACCATCGAATGCACAATGCTTTGAGGATGAATAATAACCTCTACCTGCTCTGGGGGTAAGCCAAAGAGCAAACAAGCCTCAATAACTTCCAATCCTTTATTCATCAGTGTGGCGGAATCAACCGATATCTTTCTACCCATATCCCATTTGGGATGAGCGCAAGCTTGCTCCGGGGTGATCTCGTCAAAAGTACCTTTGTCACGCTGCCAAAAAGGACCACCCGAGGCAGTCAATATCACTCTTTTAATCGATTTCACGGAAGAAGCATCGATCTCAGGCTTTTTCCTGGAAATAGGAAGGCACTGAAAAATAGCGTTGTGTTCGCTATCAATAGGTAGTAGCTCAGCTTGGCCCTCATCAAGAGCCTCTTTAAACAGCTCGCCAGCCATCACCAAAGATTCTTTATTAGCCAAAAGAATACGTTTTCCTAAGCGTGCCGCTGTAATACTGGCTTCTAAACCTGCCGAGCCCACAATAGCCGCCATAACGCTATCAACCTTAGCTTCACTCGCAAGCTCAACAAGAGCATCCGCACCTTTCTTTATTTCAAGTTCATTTAGATATTCTGGCTTGTCTTTTTGCCAACGCTCTTGAAAAGCCGCTGCCGCGCCTGAATCGACAATCGCCACCTGCTTTGGCTTAAACTCCAAACATTGCCGCCATAACAAATCATGATTTTTATTCGCACTTAGACTAAGCACCTGAAAACGCTCAGGGTACTGCCTAACGATATCGAGTGTGCTAACACCTATTGAGCCGGTCGAGCCCAATATCAGCAAACTTGTATGACCCTCGCTTGGCTGAGTATTCAATCTAGACCCTCAATTCTTCTTAAGCAAAAAGAGCCATGGCGGCAAAATAGATTGGAACCGCAGCGGTTAAGCTATCAATGCGATCTAACACACCCCCATGCCCTGGAAGTAGCTGGCTGCTATCTTTGACTCCGCTTGAGCGCTTAAACAAGCTCTCACTTAAGTCACCTAAAATTGAGAAAAGAACAACCGTGCTAAATACCAACACCGCACTAACTACACTCAATGATTCTAAACCTACGTAGTTTTTAAGCACCAACGCGAGAATCAATGAAACGATCAAACCACCTATCAAGCCTTCTACGCTTTTGCCTGGGCTTACCGAAGGTGCCAATTTGCGCTTACCAAATCGGCGACCAGCAAAATAAGCACCGATATCTGCTGCCCATACCAGCATAAAGACAAACATCATTTTCCAAGGGCTATCCGCTTGCAGTTCAACCACACCTAGCCAAGTAGGAACCAATATCAGAATGCCAATCAGAGATTTTAATAACAGATTATTTTTCCAAAGCTCGTCACTTTTAGGATAAGTAGCCACAAGATAAATGGCTCCTAGCCACCACAACCCAGCTAAACCATAAATAACAAAGGATGGCACATACTGAGTTGCAAATGCCAACAACAAGCCGACTCCAATATAAACCGCTTGGCCGGGGATTTCTTTTATCCCAATTAGGCGACACCACTCCCAAGCACCCAAAACCAAAACCACCGACATCGCAATACGAAAACCTTGTGTATCTAGATAAAAGATCAAAAACAGGACACCGGGAATTAACACCACTGCGGTTGCTATACGTTTTTGTAACTCACTCATAGTTTGTTCCTAGCTTCCAACCTTCTATCTTCTATCTTCTATCTTCTATCTTCTATCAAAAACGCTAACTTCCACTTTGGCCAAAACGGCGCTCTCGATTTCCAAACTGTTTCAAATCTTCAATGAACACATCCCGCCCATAATCAGGCCATAAGGACTCACTGACAATAAATTCAGTATAGGCGAATTGCCATAATAAAAAATTACTAATTCGGTATTCACCACCGGTTCGGATACAAATATCGGGCTCTGGGACATCTGCGTTGGAAATTCGAGTGCCGAGCAGCTCTTCATCGACATTTTCTGGAGATAACTTACCGTCCTTAACCTCCTTAGCAAGAGCTTGTGCAGCCTGAGCGATATCCCAGCGGCCACCATAGTCGACCGCAATTGTCAGGATTAGACGGGAATTGTTTTTAGTCAGATCTTCACAGTAAGCCATACGCTCGCATAAATCGGAGCTAAACTGATCCCGGCGACCGATCACTCTGAGTTGAACAGACTTTTCATGCAGCTCATCGATCTCTCGAGTCAAAGACTCGACAAAAAGACTCATTAGATTACTGACTTCTTCATCGGGGCGAGCCCAGTTCTCACTACTAAAGGCAAATACCGTGAGAGCCTCAATCCCGATTTCGCCACAGCATTCGATCACCGATCGTAAAGGCTCAATACCTGCCTTGTGGCCTTCACTATTACTAAGATTCCTGGCGCGTGCCCAACGTCCATTGCCATCCATAATGATGGCAACATGTTTAGGGAGAGTTTCGGGAATTGAAGGCACAGGATTAAACCGAAGAGCTTAGGAAATTAAATTGACGGATGGTGATTACACTTCCATCAGTTCTTTTTCTTTCACGTCTAGCGCTTCTTCGATTTTAGCAATGTATTGATCCGTTAACTTTTGAATATCATCCTGTGCTTTACGATCTTCATCTTCACTGATCTCTTTTTCTTTAAGCAGATCTTTAAAGTCAGAGTTAGCATCGCGACGAATGTTTCTTAGTGCAATTTTTGAATTTTCACCTTCAGCCTTAATGGTCTTAACTAAGTCGCGACGGGTTTCTTCAGTTAAAGCAGGCATTGGCAAACGAATAACGACTCCTGCAGTGGCAGGATTCAAACCAAGGTCAGATGTCATGATCGCTTTTTCGATCACAGCGACCATATCCTTTTCCCAAGGAGTAACCACTAATGTTCGACCTTCTTCTACTGAAACATTAGCTACCTGACTGATTTGAGTCGGGCTGCCGTAATAATCAACACGGACACTGTCCAAAATACTTGGGTGAGCACGGCCTGTACGCACTTTTTTCAGATTGGTAGCAAGCGCGTCCAAAGTTTTGGTCATTCTTTCGTCGGTATCTTGAATAATCTCGTCAATCACTGGAGCTTCCTCTACTTAGTTTTTATTTCGCATTCCAATTCTATTCGCTGGATGGGGACAATTTAGTTGATCAAGGTTCCTGACACTTTACCCAACATAAAGTTAAGCAAATTACCTTGGGTGGTCATATCGAAAACACCCAAAGGCATGCTTTGGTCTCGACACAAACAAATCGCGGTTAAGTCCATGACCTCGAGTTTCTTCTCTAGAACTTCGTCATAAGTCAGTTGATCAAACTTAGTAGCACTAGGGTCCTTAACTGGATCAGAAGAATAAACGCCATCCACTTTTGTTGCTTTCAATACAACATCAGCGCCTACCTCAATACCTCTTAAGCAAGCGGCAGAGTCAGTAGTAAAGAAAGGGTTACCGGTACCAGCGGCAAAAATCACTACCTCACCATTGCGCAGATGGCGAACTGCCTCACGGCGATCATAGTGCTCTACGATGCCACTCATGGGGATTGCAGACATCAGACGGGAGGAAATATTACTTCTTTCTAGCGCATCTCTGAGCGCTAAACCGTTCATAACGGTCGCTAGCATACCCATATGGTCACCAGCAACACGATCTAGCCCAGCTTCATTGAGTGCAGCTCCTCGAAACAGGTTACCGCCACCCACAACCAAACCTACTTGGACGCCAATGCCGACTAGCTGGCCTATTTCTAGTGCCATAGAGTCCAGAACCTTAGGATCAATGCCAAATTCCATCTCGCCAGCTAGTGCTTCACCACTGAGCTTTAAGAGAATACGCTTATATTTCGCCTGATCACTATTCATTGCTTGGGCCTCAACTGTTATTAGGGACGCGGCTCGCCTAGCAGGAGCCTAGCTGAAATATACTGCCACTGAGTTCATTACTCCAGTGCTGCTTACAGCAACCGGTTTGAGCAAGTGGCAGTATGTCAAAAAGCGGGGTTTCGCCGCGCTTATTGGTTGACCTGAGCCATAACCTCTTCAGCGAAATCCACTTCTTCTTTTTCAATACCTTCGCCCACTTCAAAACGGACAAAGCTAACAACCTCTGCGCCAGCCCCTTTAACTAAAGCACCGACTTTAGTGTCTGGGTCTTTTACGAAAGCTTGTTCAGTAAGAGAGATCTCAGCCAAGAATTTCTTAACACGCCCAGTGACCATTTTTTCAATGATATCATCTGGTTTGCCACTTTCTTTTGCTTGAGCCACAAAGATTTCTTTCTCTTTAGCGACTAGCTCTTCAGATACTTGATCAGGATTCACTACTACCGGAGCAGGTGCATGACCCGCTACATGCATAGCAACGTCTTTAGCCAACTCTTCGTTACCTGCTTTCAAAGCAGCCAATACGCCGATTTTTCCGCCGTGGATGTATTGACCCACAACACCATCTGCAGCTTCTACTAGCTCTACACGACGTAGTTGAATGTTCTCACCGATTTCTTGAACCATAACCAAACGCTTTTCTTCAACGCTTGCAGAGTCACCATTTAGAGTTAACTCTGCTATCTTAGCTACGTCAGTCTCACCAGCCTCAAAAGCTGTCTTAAGAACCGCGTCAGCGTAGCCTTGTAATATCTCACCACGTCCGACAAAGTCAGTTTCACAGTTCACTTCGATGATGCCTGCTTTCTTACCATCATCAGAAACCAATACACGGATTGTGCCTTCAGCGGCTGTACGACCAGCTTTTTTTGCCGCTTTTGCTTGACCTGATTTGCGAAGGTTTTCAATCGCTAGCTCGATATCACCATCAGTTTCAACCAAAGCTTTTTTACAATCCATCATGCCCAAGCCAGTACGCTCACGAAGTTCTTTTACCAATGAAGCAGTAATCGCCATGATTTTTTCCTCTTAAAAATAATTTGTTCAGTAATAGTTCTTTACAGTCAATATCAAAAAGGGGGCAGCAGCCCCCCTTTCCTAAAAAGCTACGCTATAGATTATTCAGCAGGAGCTTCTGCTTCGGTTTCCGCCACAGCTTCTGGAGCTGCCGTTTCTGGCTCTTCTACTTTAGCGTTTTTCTTTTCTTCTTGGGTATCAGCACGAGTACCGGTACCTTCAATGCAAGCGTCAGCTACCGATTTAACGTAAAGACGAATAGCACTGATAGAGTCATCGTTACCTGGAATGACATAATCGATACCGTCGGGATCACTATTAGTATCAACCACTCCAATCACAGGAATACCTAGCTTACGCGCTTCAGTAACTGCAATGTTTTCGTGGTTAACGTCGACAACGAACAAAGCATCGGGAAGACCACCGATATTTTTAATACCACCTAGACTTCTTTCAAGCTTTTCTTGTTCACGACGAAGCATCAATACTTCTTTTTTAGTTAGACGATCAAAAGTACCGTCTTCGGACTGCTTCTCTAGATCTTTAAGGCGCTTGATAGACTGACGAATCGTCTTATAGTTGGTCAACATACCACCTAACCAACGATGGTTAACGTATGGCATACCAGCACGGATAGCTTCTTCTTTAATGATGTCGCTTGCTGCGCGCTTAGTACCCACAAAAAGAATCTTGTTTTTGTTAGCTGATAGCTCTTGAATCAGCTTAAGCGCTGTATTCATAGCAGGAAGAGTATGATCTAGGTTTACAATGTGAGCTTTATTACGAGTCCCGTAGATATACTTACCCATTTTAGGGTTCCAGTAACGAGAACGGTGACCGAAATGCACGCCAGCTTTCAAAAGCTCACGCATGGTGACTTGAGACATAATATTTACCTTTTATTTGGGTTAGGCCTCCACACGTCCCATCATCCAACCTCGTGATTCTACTTAAGAGAATCTAAGGCACCCGGACTCAGTGTCGACGTGTGTGCGTATTTTCCCTGATATTCAAAAAAGCTTAAAAACAAACTCCTTTAAAAACAGGCACTTAGTTTCACCGCACGCAAATTGCATACAGCGGCGGGCTTTATACCATAGAGCCACCCCAACAACAAGAAATACCGCTAAAAATCTCCTCTAAATCCAGACCACTAAAGGGCCTGTTGAATGGTGAGCTGCTCGAATTAAGTGCACTTAAATACTTCTAGCAAAATCCCCCCCGATAATGGCAGAGTCACCCCCAAATACCGTATACTTCGCCTCCCTTCAGTACCTAGATCTGTACTTAGAGCTGCAGGCCTAGTTACCTAAACCCGAACAAATGAATACGCGCCAAAGCGCCCTAAATGTATGAGTGATATTTCGATAAAAGATGCTGAAGCCCAAGATAAGATGAGGGCCGCCGGCAAATTAGCAGGAGAAGTCCTAGAAATGATCGGCGAGCATGTGCAGATCGGCGTCAGCACCGGTGAGCTGGACAGGATCTGCCATGATTACATTATCGAACAGGGAGCTATTCCTGCCCCACTCAACTACAAAGGTTTCCCTAAGTCTATTTGTACCTCGGTAAACCACGTAATCTGCCACGGTATTCCCTCCGATACCAAAATCCTAAAATCCGGAGACATCATCAATATCGATGTCACTGTGATCAAAGATGGTTACCACGGGGACACCAGCAAGATGTTTAGCCTAGGCAAGACTTCTCCCCTTGCCGACCGACTTATCAAGGTAACACGTGAAGCGCTATTCCTGGGGATTGAGCAGGTTAAACCTGGCAACCACCTAGGTGACATCGGTCACGTTATTCAAAAGCTTGCAAAAAAAGAACGTTTTGGCGTGGTTCGAGAATACTGTGGACATGGCATTGGCTTGGTATTCCACGAAGAACCCCAGGTACTGCACTACGGCAACCCTGGACAAGGTGTGGAACTGAAAGAAGGCATGACCTTTACCATCGAGCCGATGTTTAACGCTGGTAAGGCTGACACGCGCCTGCTGCCAGATGACTGGACCGTGGTCACTCGCGATAAAAAGCTCTCAGCGCAATGGGAGCACACGCTATTAGTGACCGCTGACGGCGTTGAGATATTGACTCTTCGAGATGAGGAGCGCTAGGCCGTCGTGGCAGCCCCAGTACCCACTAGCAGCCAGTTAAACCAAGAATGGACGGAACAGGGTCATTCAGCCCTTTTTCTAAAAGAAACCATCCAAGACTTTAGAACCCAATCCTTTCAACTCTTTCAAAACGGCACACCAGCTGAAGAATTGGTCCGAAGTTTTTCCCAGTTTATGGATGAGGTCCTATGCTGCCTATGGAAGCACCACGGCTTAGATCAATACGATAAACTAAGCCTGGTAGCTGTCGGCGGATACGGTCGGGCTGAGTTGCACCCCCACTCCGATGTCGACATTTTGGTGTTGAAGAAAAATGACCGCTTTAAAAAAGCAGATGACACCATCAGTCAGTTTATCACTCAACTTTGGGATTTAGGCCTAGATATTGGCTCAAGCGTTCGCTCCATTAAAGACTGTTTTCGCGAAGCTAAGGACGACATAACAATCGCAACCAACATTATGGAAGCACGGACCCTATATGGTCCAGCAGTACTGCTAGAAAAAATGAAGCACGAAACCCGGCCCAGAAAAATGTGGAACAGCGTAGCTTTTTTTTCTGCCAAGCGGGACGAGCAAAACGAAAGACATAAAAAACATAATAACACCGAATACAATCTTGAGCCTGATCTCAAAGAAGCACCTGGCGGCTTAAGAGATATTCAAATGATCTCCTGGGTGGCCAAACGACATTACAACTGTGACAGCCTTTACGCTCTTGTAGAACACGGCTTTTTAGAAGAAGCAGAATTCCAAAGCCTTAGCGAATGCCAAAACTTTCTATGGAAAATACGCTTTGCACTGCACTGTCTTCTTGATCGTTCCGAAAACAAATTGTTATTTGATCATCAAAAAAAACTGGCTAAGCACTTCGGCTTCGAAGACGACGAAAAATCGCTAGGCATCGAACACCTGATGAAGCAGTATTACCGAGTCGTAGCAGAGGTATCTGAACTTAACGACATGCTACTCCAGCATTTCGATGACGAGATTATTAACAAAAAACGCCTTAAACGAACCACTCCAATTAACAAGCGCTTTAAACTTCGCAAGGGCTATTTAGAAACCACCCACGAAAAAGTATTTCTTGAACGCCCATCAGCCTTAATCGAAGTATTTGTAATTGCCGCGCAAAACAAAGACATCGAAGACATCCATATCAAAACCATTAGGCAGATACGAAAATATCGTTATCTAATCAACGAGAATTTCCGTACTGACAGCCGCAACACCTCTCTTTTCATTGAGTTATTGAATTCACCCTATCAACTCTTCTCTCAATTAAAAAGAATGAAGCGCTATGGGGTTTTGGGTGCTTATATTCCCGAGTTCGAACGAATTATTGGGCAGATGCAATATGATCTATTTCATATCTACACGGTGGACGCCCATACCCTGCTATTGGTTAAAAACCTTAGACGTTTTCGCTATCCAGAACAACGGGAAGAATTCCCAATCGCGCATAACATCGTTAATAACCTGCCCAAATTAGCGCCACTTTATATTGCCGCTATTTTTCATGACATTGGCAAAGGCTCTGGTCGCGACCACTCCGAGTTAGGCGCCGAACTCGTTATTCCATTTATGAAACAACATGGCTTTGGTGAATGGGATACCGAATTAGTGTCTTGGTTAGTTAAGAGTCATTTATTGATGTCGATGACCACCCAAAGAAAAGATCTTGCCGACCCAGAAGTTATTGAGGAATTCGCCCAATATGTCGGAAACCAGGTTCGGCTCGATTATTTGTACGCACTCACCGTTGCCGATGTAAACGCGACCAACCCCACCCTTTGGAACGGCTGGAAAGCGTCCCTTTATCGTGAGCTTTATACTAAAACTAAACAGTTATTCCGCAGCGGATCGATGCCCAACAGCCTAGAAGATCTTATACAGGACAGAAAAGACGATGCGAGTGCGGTACTAACCTCTCAAGTGATCGACCCTAAAGACTGTGACGAGCTATGGAATAGTCTTAACGATGAATACTTTGTGCGCCACAATGGTATCGAGATCGCCTGGCAAAGCGACCTTATCGTCAACCATCGCAATGAAAAGCCTCTCGCTGCCATTCGTACTGAAGACAAAAAGCATTTGGCGCAAACCCAAATTTTCACCTATTGTGCAGACCAAAAAAATCTATTCGCAGCAACAGTGACCCTGCTCAGCCAACTTGGCCTATCGGTTATCGACGCCCGAATTATCTCGACTGATTCAAACATGGCTCTCAATACCTACGTCGTACTGGATGAAAACACTTTAGAGAACCCAGATATCGATCGCCATCAGGAAATTATCGAGTTATTGGAAAGTCAACTAGCTCAACCAGAAAACTTTGCAAAGATTGTTGGCAATGGCGCCAGCAAACGCATGCCACGCCGGCTTAAACAGTTCAGTATTGAAACCGAATCCAAAATCTCACACCCCGAATCACAGTTTTACAGCGTGGTCGAAATCAAAACCCTTGATCGCCCTGGTCTTCTTGCCGCGATTGGCGCCATATTTATGCAATTTGATTTGGTCGTTCACAATGCACGTATTGCAACCCTAGGTGAAACCGTAGAAGACATCTTCTTTGTCAGTACCAGCGATCTAAAACCTATTGATGATCCCGCACTGTGTGAAACACTACAAAAAACCATTGTAGAAAGCCTTAACCGAGAAGAAAATCAAACCGATACTGTAAGCGCCATTTCAATATAAGCCGAAATAGAAAGCCCTAACAACAAAGATAAAAAGCAAACATGAACCCAAATATAGATAAACTTCAAGCTTACCCCTTTGAGAAACTTGCCAAACTAAAAGATGGCCTCATGCCTCCAACAGAACTAGAGCATATTGCCCTATCGATAGGCGAGCCCAAACATAAGCCTCCACAGTTTGTACTAGATCATTTAAATAAAAATATTGGAGAGATCGCTAAATATCCAACCACCAAAGGCGGCGATGAATTAAGGGAAAGTATTGCCAACTGGCTACAAAAACGTTTTCAGCTAAAGACCTTAGACCCTGGCAGCCAAGTACTTCCAGTTAACGGTACTCGTGAAGCTTTATTCGCTTTTACCCAAGCAGTATGTGATGGCAATAAAAAAAATGGCCTAGTGCTAAGCCCCAATCCTTTTTATCAAATTTACGAAGGTGCAGCTTACCTAGCCGGCCTAGAGCCCCATTTTTTAAATTGCTTAGAAAGCAATAACTTTATCCCCGATTATGAAGCAGTACCCGAGGACATTTGGCAGCGCACCCAGATATTATTTTTATGCACGCCTGGCAACCCTAGCGGAGCGGTGACCAGCGTCGAACAATTTCAATATCTGATCGAACTCGCTCACAAACACGACTTTATTCTCGCCTCAGACGAATGCTATTCAGAACTTTATCCTAACGAGGACAATCCTCCACCAGGTTTACTACAAGCTAGCGCCGCTATGGGCAATGATGATTTTAGTCGTTGCCTAGTGTTTCATTCTTTATCTAAGCGCTCAAATCTTCCCGGTTTACGATCGGGTTTTATTGCTGGCGACGCCAAAGTGCTTAAATACTTTTTAAGCTATAGAACCTATCACGGTTGCGCGATGGCTCTACCCAACCAACTGGCTAGTATCGTTGCCTGGAACGACGAAGACCACGTCAAGCAAAATCGAGATTACTACCGTCAAAAGTTTTCTGACGTGTTTTCTTCGTTAAAGGACAACTACGACATACGACTACCTGATGCCGGTTTTTACTTTTGGCTTAAAACCCCGATTGACGACGAGACCTTTGCAGCAGAACTATTTCGCACCCAAAACATTACCGTATTACCGGGACGTTACCTATCCCGCACCATCAACGGAATCAACCCTGGAGAAGGCTTTATACGTATGGCCATGGTGGCCGAAGTAGAAGAGTGCCAAGAAGCTTCAAGGCGCTTACTAGCCTTTGCAGAGCATTTAAAAAACCAATAGATAGGAAAGCACCATGAGCATTACGCTTTACGGCATCGCAAACTGCGATACGGTTAAAAAAACCAAAAAACTACTCAAGGCGAATGGAACCGAGTTCGAGTTTTACGACTTTAAAAAGCAAGAACCCACAGAAGCCATGCTTAAACGTTGGATCAAGGAGTTTGGCGCCGAGCTAGTCATCAATAAGCGCGGAACCACATGGCGAAAGCTTGATGAAAGCGAGCAAGCCAAGGCTGAACAAGGTCAAAAACAACAGGTAGAGCTATTACTCGCCAACACCTCCATGATTAAGCGCCCCATTATTGAAGCAAAAGGCAAAAAAAATCCCTTGATCGGCTTTAATAAAGAGGCGATTGAAGACTTTATTCAGTAGAATTCACACCCTGTAAACTATTAACACAGTAAAAATCAACACAGCAACAATCAACAAAGACTTAGGAAACATTATGAGCAGCTATTTCAGTATTGCCTTTGGTATCGCCAGCAAAAACAAAAAAGGGGATTGGTTAGAAGCTTTCTACCCCGCTCCACTGTTTCAACCTGAGGCAAAATTAGTCGAATGCCTAAAGAGTGAAGGCCTACTGAATGGTGGCAACGAGGTAATTGAAGCGAACAAAGAGCAATGTGACAAGCTTGCCGCTGCACTAGAGAGTGTCGACCCTGCTCAAGCATCGCTTTTAAAATCTCTAAACGCCGGAGAATCAGCGCCTATCATTTGCACAATCGAAAAAGATGAAGCCCCTAGCTCTACACCAGAAGCCTACCTTAAGCTTCACTTACTATCTCACCGCTTGGTAAAACCCCATGGCACGGACTTGAGCGGCATCTTCCCACTACTTCCTAATGTTGCCTGGACCAACTTCGGTGCAATTGATCTTGACGAACTGACCGAAAAACAAATCGAAGCGCGCCATCGTGGCGAAGTCCTTGAAGTTAAATCAATTGATAAGTTTCCAAAGATGACTGATTACGTAGTACCTACAGGTGTACGTCTCGCTCATACCGCTCGTGTTCGTTTAGGCGCTTACCTTGGGGAAGGTACTACCGTCATGCACGAAGGATTCATCAACTTTAACGCTGGTTGCGAAGGCCCTAACATGATCGAAGGCCGCATATCAGCAGGCGTATTTGTGGGTTCTGGCAGCGACCTAGGTGGCGGCTGCAGCACCATGGGTACACTTTCTGGTGGGAATGATGTGCGCATCTCAGTCGGCAAAGACTGCTTACTTGGCGCAAATGCTGGCTTAGGTATCCCTCTAGGTGACCGTTGCACGGTAGAAGCTGGTTTATACATCACCGGCGGCTCAAAAGTAGAAGTCCTAGACGACAAAGGCCAGGTCACGGAGACCGTTAAGGCAGGTCAGCTTTCTGGCAAAGACGATTTACTATTCATCCGGCACTCATTAACAGGCGCTATTCAGTGTAGAACTAATAAATCAGCTATTGCGTTGAACGAAGAACTACATAGTCATAACTAAGTGGCTGCAGTTTAATAAGCACAGCCAAATAGCAAGTATAAAAAAAGCGGCTCTAGCCGCTTTTTTTATAAATGATTTTCTTATCAAGGCAAAGCTGATACTTGAGATTAAAAATCTCCGGCTAAGCAACGATCTACCGTAGCCATTAAAGCTGTTTCTTCGACTGGCTTAACTAAATAATCTTTAGCGCCTTGACGCTCTCCCCATACACGATCAGTTTCCTGATCCTTCGTGGTCACCAAAATGACAGGGATATGCGCTGTTTCAGAATCCTTAGTTAATTTACGAGTCGCCTGAAATCCGTTAAGACCCGGCATAACCACGTCCATTAATACCAAGTCAGGCTTGTGCTCTTTCGCAGATGCCACACCAGAAGCACCGTCTTCTGCGGTAATAATGCTATGACCGTACTTTTCTAAAATCTTACTTAAATTCATCGCCTGAGTAGGGGAATCATCAACAACCAAAATGGAGGCCATTTTACTTTCCTTTCTTATTATTTCTTTAATTGCGTTCAACAAAAAGGCGCTAGACCAAACCAGCCCCTCTAATCAATGCAGAAATTAAACCACTAAATGGCGCAAAATCAAAGAATCCGAGCCAATCTTTTACGATATAATTCCCAGCGTCAGCAGCAGAAAGACACCTTCAACATCCTCTCTACCAATAAGGATAGCCAAAGTGAGCTCAAAACAGACTTTTTACTGGCACGACTACGAAACCTTTGGCACTGATCCCCGCAGGGATTGGCCCTCCCAGTTTGCAGGGATACGCACTGACGAAGACCTCAACGTCATTGGCGAATCTTTGATGATTTATTGCAAACCGCCAAACGACTGCTTGCCACAACCAGAGGCGTGTCTTGTCACAGGCATCAGCCCCCAAAAGGCTTTCGCTGAAGGCTATAAGGAACGCGATTTTATCGGCAAGATTCTGAACGAGATGACAGTACCTAACACCTGTGTTGTTGGTTACAACAGCATCCGTTTTGATGACGAAGTCACACGCAACAGCTTGTACCGAAACTTCCATGATCCCTATCAACGCGAGTACCTAAATGGCAACAGTCGATGGGATCTTATCGATCTAGTACGCATGTGCCATGCACTGCGCCCTGAGGGAATCGAATGGCCCAAGAATGAAGATGGTGTGACCTCCTTCCGACTGGAGCTATTAACCGAAGCCAACGGTATTGGCCACGAAGCCGCTCACGACGCCCTATCGGATGTTATCGCGACCATCGAATTCGCGAAACTCATCAAAAACAAACAAGAACGCCTCTTCAAGTTTTTATTTGATTTACGCAAGAAAGATAAAGCCTTTGAACTACTGCGCCCCCATGCTAACGAAGCCATTGTCCATGTCTCCGGCAAATATCCAGCTAAACAAAACTGTATCAATTTGGTCCTTCCCATCTGCGAAGATCCAACCAATAAAAATGGCATTGTGGTATGTGATCTAGATCAAGATCCCAGTATGTTAATGGATCTGAGTGCAGACGAAATAAGAGCCGACCTCTATACCAAGAGCGAAGATATGGCCAAGGGAAAAGTCAGACCGCCAATTAAAACTATCCATGCCAACAAGTGCCCTGCAATCGCACCCACCTCTGTACTAGGCGATAAGGACATTGATCGACTAGAGTTAGATATAAAGACCATTGAAGAACACAAAGACTTTTTGCTTGCCAACAAGCAAGCGGTAAGCGCCAAGTTACGTGAGGTCTTATCTCACAATGACTTTGAACAGCCAAGCGACCCGGACCTAATGATTTATAGTGGTGGTTTCTTTAGCCGAAATGACAAGCAAACTATGCAAAACCTCACTCAATTAGATGGTGATGCCCTAGCGAAAGCTCAGCAAAACCTTAACTTCGAAGATCAAAGGCTCAGTGAAATGTTATTTCGCTACCGTGCTCGTAACTTTCCAGAATCCCTAGCTCAAGAAGAGCAAGCACAATGGCAGGCCTTTCGCGAAAGCAAGTTTGCTGGCAATGAGCCAAGTAGCAGCTTAAGCCTAGAAGAATTTGACGCTAGACTTAAGCAACTAAGCGAAGAGCACCAAGACAAACCTCAAAAACTTGATTTAATAGAGGAGCTAAAAAACTACAGGCTAGCGCTCTTAAATCACTAAGCCTGTAGTCATTCTCGATAATTTAATAAAGCGTATTTAATGATTCCATTGAATAAGGCTGCATTTCACTAAAAGCACCACGCTTCATTTTGTTACACCATTCTGGATCACCCAGCAGCGCACGACCTACCGCAACCAAATCGAATTCGTCGTTATGCATACGCTTAGCTAGCTTATCAAAATCATGATCCGTTTCATTATGACCCTTCATATCTAAGAAACCATCATTTCCACCATTAAGCCCTACACTACCTACGGTGATCGTCGGTTTACCAGTAATCTTTTTAGTCCAGCCAGCTAGGTTTAACTCAGAGCCATCAAACTCAGGTAACCAAAAACGTCGGGTACTGCAATCAAAGATATCAACACCAGCATCTGTTAAGGGCGATAAAAAAGCTTCAAGCTCTTGTGGGTTTTGAGTGATTTTGTAGCCATAGTCTTGTTGCTTCCATTGGGAATAACGAAGCACTAAAGGAAAATCATTGGAGATTCGTTTACGAACCGCTTCGATAATCTCGACCGCAAAGCGTGTACGCTCAACAAAATCACCCCCGTATTTATCTTCCCTAAGATTAACGTCACCCCATAAGAACTGATCAATCAGATAACCATGAGCTCCATGAATTTCGACCCCATCAAAGCCTAAACGTTCTGCATCTTCTGCGCCTTGAGCAAAAGCCTCAATAACATCAGCAATATCTGAATCGGTCATTTCGTGGCAACGCTTTTTACCGGGCATTGAATAACCAGAAGGACTATAGCCAGGTACATCTGGATCAGGTCCCACGCCAGGCTTACGCATCGAGCCAACATGCCAAATTTGAGGAATAATTTTTCCGCCTACGCTATGTACTGCGTCGGCAACATTTTTCCAAGCACCAAGAGCGTCTTCACCAAAGAAACGAGGCACACCTTCATAGCCGTTTGAGGCGATATGGTTCACTGGCGTGCCCTCTGTAATAATTAATCCCGTATCTGAAGCAGCACGACGCTGATAATAATCAGCCGTCTTTTGACTCGGCACCCAATCTGGACTCGCATTTCGAGTCATAGGTGCCATCACTAAACGGTTAGGCAATGAGAGTTTTTCTGACTCAAAAGGCTGGAACAATAATTCTTCAATAGCTTGCATTATGCTTCCTCTATAAGAGCGGTGAAATATGATTAATACGATAGGAGACAAATACTATGCGAAATGAAACTTTTTGCCATAAAAACTCAGGATTAACTAAACATAACACTCACTTTATCGTCTTTATTTGATCTTTACATAGACCATTCGATACACTCAGAGCCGCTCAAAAGAGCCTATTTTCAAAAACTAGAAGTGAAGTAAGTATGAAAGCATGTACTGGCCAAGAGCCCTATCTCGACGACAAGCAAAGCGCTATTAAAAGTCTAGCAGCTGACTGGTGGAACGACCTAGATCCCGAGATTCAAAATGAAAAGGTCAAGCTAGACCACAGTACCAATCCTCTTTTAGCCGGCACTCTTAAAGCCCTCGATTGGGTAATTCGTTCAATCGCTCTCTCAGGTGCGCACTACTTCCTGATTAAAAAGAATAAAGAAGAAATCCTTGGCCATCGCGAGCAATGGTCTTTTTATCAGGACCTTGCCTCGACCCATGATGCCGGCCAAGTATTTGCAGAGCCCACGAAACTGAATGATCAAGCTATATCGAAAACTGAAAAGAAAAGTATTTCTGGTGGCAAAGTATATCGCTGTAAGGGACCAAACACCTTTCAACCTCTAAATCCTTTTTTCCAAGATAGCTATTGGGACTACCACAAACACCAAGATTTTATTTTTGAACTTTGGCAGCACGATGATAATAAAGCACGCCCTACCTATATTTGCATGCATGGTTACAGTGCTGATGATTTTACATTGAACCACTTTATTTTCTCAGCAAAAAAACTATACAAGGACGGATACAACGTGGTTTTTTTAATCCTGCCTTTTCATCATGGCAAGCTAAAGCAAAGTACAGACATGTGGAATTTTTTTGGCCACGGTCCTGCTTACACGGTAGAGGTATTCGCTAACGCAGTACACAATTGTCGCTCTTTGATGACTTACTTGCTTGATAGCGGTATTGCCTCGTCAATCCACTTAAGCGGAATTAGCTTGGGAGGGTTTGTATCATCACTCGTGGTATCAGCCGATGAGCGGGTAGAATCTGCAGCACTGATCGCTCCTGTTTATAACGTGCCAGAGTCCTATATGGAGTGGTTCCCTCTACCCGGTTTATTCAACAAGTTGCTAAAAGAAGAGAATATAGAATTCCCAGTATTTAGACATACCTACGCACCCTGCAACGCCCTAACCTTTGAGCCTAAAGTCGACACTCGAAAGCTAACCATTATCACTGGCCTATTCGATCAAATAGCTCTGCCTAAGCATGTGCGACTACTGGGTGAACATTGGAAACAATGTGACATCCACTGGCTAAACTATGGACATGTAGGCTTCACCAAACTTAACCCCTTTTACAAAGAGCTTCAAAAGCACAACGAAAAGGTGAAGACCATCAATGCTCAAGAACCCCAGTTTCGCAAAGCCGATAATGTTGTCGAACTAAAGCAAGCGGTTAACGACTAGCAAGCTCTCAACTTTGGACTAGAGCTGTGAATACAGAAACAAGCCCACAGCGTTTCCATAAGCAAATCCAAATTGGCGAAAACGAAAGCCAAATTAAGGCCAGCGCCCTGCTGGCCGAACAATGCGATCTATCCAAACAAAAAATCAAAAAAGCCATGCAGCATGGAGCCGTGTGGATAACACAAGGCAAAAAAACCAAGCGCCTAAGACGAGCCGACAAGCTTTTACCTAAAGGCTCGATCGTTCATCTTTATTATGATGAGTCCCTACTAGCGCAGGTTCCGCCAGAACCAAAGTTAATAAAAGACGAGGAGCAATACTCGGTCTGGTACAAGCCTTTTGGTCTTTTGTCTCAAGGCTCTAAATGGGGCGACTATCACACGATTAACCGCTATGCCGAACTTAATCTAAAACCCCAACGCCCGGCATTCATAGTTCATCGACTAGATCGAGCTGCCAGCGGGTTAATCGTAGTTGCCCATACTAAACATGCGGCGGCTAAACTTTCTAAGCTGTTTCAAGATAGAGAAATCACAAAAATCTACCGAGCCGTAGTCGAGGGAATATTTTCAGAAGACGAGCTTTCTATCAATACTTCTATTGAAGGAAAAAAAGCAATTTCGCACGTTCGTAAAATAGGTTTAGAAGAAGCAAGCGAACGTTCACTATTGGAGATTTCTATTGAAACCGGTCGCAAACACCAGATTCGCAGGCACCTAAGCGAGCAAGGCTTCCCTATCGAAGGGGATCGTCTATATGGCCAGGCCGCCAAAGATCACAGGGACTTGCAATTAACTGCGATACATCTTGCTTTTATCTGTCCGCTTACGGGCATGAAAAAACAATACAATCTTGAGCCCGAGCTACAGGCTCAATTTTAACGAACACTTAAATAGTACTTATACTGTAGATCGCCATGAATTTTGACCCATCATTTTGCACAACACTAAACATTCCAGGCTTTGATCACAGTTTGCGTTTGCAAACCCATGGGCCAGGAGAACTTGTTTCTGAATTTGTTTTGAAGGATAAACTCTGGGAAGCCTATGAGACTCAGTTACTTTTAAAGAACCTAAAAGCCGGTCAAACACTGTTAGATATTGGCGCAAATATTGGGTACTACTCACTGGTTGCCTCAAAAATATTAGGTGAGGACGGGAAAATTATTGCGATAGAACCTGAATCCAGCAATTTCGAACTGCTCGCTCACAACATCGAAAATAATCAGCTCAGTAATGTTGAAGCTTTTAATGTGGGACTTGGACAAACTACCGAAAGCATCGATTTCTTTACCAGCCCCCAAAATCGTGGCGACCACCGCGCTTTCGATTTTGATGGTGATAGAGAAAAAACCAGCATCAAAATCATCAACGGTGATGAACTAGTAAAAGATCAGCCTATCAACTTTATAAAAATTGATACGCAAGGTTTTGAATACGAAATTATTCGAGGGCTTAAACACACCATAAGCAAAAATCGCCAAGGACTAAAAATGATCTTAGAATTTTGGCCCTTTGCCCTAAGACAAAATGGAGCGAGCGCGGATAGCCTGCTGGACGAAATTGAAGCCTATGACTTCACTATCCACGTCATCGATCATATTCAACACCAATTAAAGCCTACCAGCGTGCCCAAGCTAAGAGAGTTATGCCGCAATGAACTGACCGAAGGCAAACAGGGCTTTATCAATCTTTGGTTAAGCTAGCCCTAGCGCTTTGGCAGCCTCTTCACGTATGCCTTTCTTATAGATTTTTTCGGTTGCACCGCGAGGCAAAGCTTCGTATTGAAAAGCTACATGCTCTGGTAACTTAAATGGAGCCAGCTTATCTTTTAAAAAGGCCAATAATGTTTCTTGATCCAGCTCAGTTCCCTCTTTCAGCATAATGGTAGCGCCCACGATTTCACCTAAGCGTTCATCGGGTAAACCATAAACGGCGACTTCCATTACCGCATCGTGCAAAGCAATGGCACCTTCTACTTCTGCACAACCAATATTTTCCCCACCACGAATCACTAGATCCTTTGCGCGGTCCACTAAAAATAAAAAGCCTTCAGCATTGAGATAACCAATATCACCGCTTCTAAACCAACCATCTTGGGTAATCGCTTCAGCGGTCGCATCTGGTCGATTCCAGTATCCCTGCATGACCATCGGACCTTTAATACACACTTCGCCCCACTCTTCTTGCTCAGCATCTTGACCTTGCTCATTAACGATTTTTATCTCAGTCAAAGGAGGTATAGCTTTACCACAGGCATTTGGGTATTTTAAATAATCAGCCCCACCCATGGAGGCGACCGCCCCACTCACTTCTGTTAAACCATAACCCACTCCGGCTCGAAGATTAGGCGCTTTTTTAGCCATGCTTCGTACCTGTTCGGGAGGCTTAGCCGCCCCACCTGAACTGATTTCTTTGAGCGAAGACAAATCGCGCTTAGAAAAATCGGGATGTTCCATTATATCCTGACCCATAGTTGGCACGCCTGTCATGGCGTTAATTTTTTCTCGTTCGATCAATTCCAGCGCAACACCCGGGTCCCACTTGTACATCATCACCAACTTTCGACCGACCAAAAAGGAAGGTAAAAATTGCACATTACAACCAGTGACATGAAACAACGGCAAAGGCAGCAACATGGATGAACCTGTCTTTTTCGTACTTAAATCCGCACCCGACAAAATAGCCATCGCTGTCACACCAAAACTCACCGAGTAAACCTGACTCAGCACGTTACGATGTGTTGCCACGACACCTTTGGGATTGCCCGTACTACCGGAGGTATACAACATGGTCGCCCAATCTTCGGGCTCGACTTTGACATCCGGCGCTAGGGCTTGCTCCCAACCTTGCATCAGATCAGCGACGTCAGGAATATTATCGTTCACCAATTCAGGGCAACGAATCGCGACAGCCTTAATTCTGAGCTGATCCAACTTATCTGCGACACTTTCAATGCGTTGTTTGTCACCAAATAGAATTTTTGCCCCTGAGTCTTCAAGGCCAAATTCTAGCTCACTACCTAGCCACCAAGAGTTCATTGGCACAATGACAGCACCCATCATGGTGGCCGCCATATAAGTAGCTATCCACTCAGGATAGTTTCGACTTGCAAGGGCAACACGATCCCCTTTTTTGATACCGTATTGCTCGGACAGGTTTTGAGCAATTTTTGCGGCCCTTAAAAAACATTCACCATAGGTCCAGCGATCTTGTTCATATACTAAAAAAATTTCGTCCTCAAATGCTAAACCTTCTTTATATAAACCCATCATTGCATCAGGAATATTCAAAAAAACCTTATGGTCAATTCCTTTGATATTTTTCTGCCCGACTTCGTATCGCTCGCCCGGCGCCATCATTGCCATAATCGCTTCTGCTGGGTTTTTAGCTTCTTGCCCCATGTGAACTCCTACTCAAACCTATCAGTGACCTAAACATTAAACTGCGGCTAACATAGCACGAGGCTTTAGCCTTGTTTATAGCTTGAACAGTCAAAAACTAGGCATTGTCAGCCAATAATGTTGGCAAATTTGTTGCTATGCGATATGCCGCGCCATATATGTCGCTGAAAAATATAGCGTGCTGTGCGCTGCTTATCTAAGATTTTCCTGCGCTGTCTTTATATCTAGTTTTATTGAATTTCATTTAGTTTAAACCATTACTTATTTTTCGAGAGAGGAAGTCACCATGCCACTTCAACTTCGATATGCACAAATTCTTATATCTCCTGTTATTGTCCCGATTATTTATTACCTCGACTGGTACAGCCTACCTTTTGCGATCTATGCTTTCTTTGCAAACAGCATATTAAAAGGCACGCGCTGGGGTGGTTACGATACTAAGAACGTATCCCAGGAAGACGAAAAGGCAGTATCCGAGCAAGCATTTTATCGCTACATCACCTACGCCCACGTTTACCTTCAGGGCCTTACCACCCTCTGGTGCTGCTGGATGATTGGACAGGGTGTGGCCTGGTACTGGTTGGTCTTTTTCACACTAAGCATTGGTTTTTCTGGTGGTGCAGCCATCATCACCGCTCATGAACTCGTACACAGAACCAATAAATACGAGAGCTTTCTGGGTGGATTAATGCTGAGCTTTGTATGCTATGCCAGTTTTAAGGTTGAACACGTTCGCGGTCACCACGTGAACGTATCCACCCCCGAAGACGCCTCTTCTGCGCGTTTAGGCCAAAGCGTTTACAACTTTATCCCACAAGCAATGGTTCGGAACACTTACAACGGTTTTAGACTTGAGGCCAAACGAT
Source organism: Pseudomonadales bacterium (assembly GCA_965223975.1). Lineage (GTDB taxonomy): Bacteria > Pseudomonadota > Gammaproteobacteria > Pseudomonadales > JBECKS01 > JBECKS01. Next base: position 2,277,299 of record OZ245031.1, on the reverse strand, counting down.
TAAAGCAAAGGAATTTGCCCGTTTGGAGCCATCACAATGAGCTGATTCTTTGGTCACTACTATCATTGAGTTTTGCGCTCGGCGCTTATTTGCTAGGTGGAGTAGCCGCTCTGAGCTTCTTCATCATCCAAGCATTGATAGCTATCGTTTCTCTTGAGACCGTTAACTACATCGAGCACTATGGCTTAGAACGTCGTAAATTAGCCAATGGTCGTTATGAACGTGTATCGCCTTTACACTCTTGGAACGCCAGTGGTCGCTTGCAGAATGCCCAAATGCTTAACCTCATGCGTCACTCTGATCACCATGCCAACCCAACACGACGCTACCAAATTCTTAGGCATTTTGACGAAGCTCCACAAATGCCTCGAGGATACCAATACATGCTAAACCTAGCATTCGTCCCAAAGAAGTGGTTCGCACTGATGGACCCACTCGCCGAAGCGCATATGGAAAAGCTTCGCAAAATGAACCTCGATAGCAAAGACAAAGGCGTAGAACTCGCTTAACTTTCAAAATCCTAGAGAGGCAGGCTGCCGCCTTCGGGTATTTGCTCTATACTCTGCTCAATCACCTTTGGCTGACTAGCTTCGAGTAAAGTCCATGAGCAAATTCCGAGATGTATCCCCTGCTGAATTTACCTATTTAGGTAGGGACACGAGCATCGAGTCTCCCTTCGTAAACCAGTTCATTGTCGAAGGACACGGGCAAGTCTCCAAAGAAACTTTAGAACAAGCAGTTGTTGAAGCAGCCGCCTACAACCCCGGCATTTGCCTTCAACTCAAAGGTCGCTGGATGGGAAGGTACTGGGCCAAAGATGAACGTCTACCAGAGATACTGGAATATCAAGGCTCATGGAATGGTAATAGTTCCCTAGACGCCGATGCCATCAATGGCGTGCTTAACGCGCGCACTGACGTACTGTCATCCATCACGTTTTTTAGAGATCACAACACCGAGCAGTTTAAGTTACTGTTCCGAATTCATCATGGCATCTGCGACGGCGCAGGAACCCTGCATTGGATTCGAGAGATTTTTAGGGCTTTAAGAAAAGAAGAGCTTCAGGGCTCCATCGCCAAGTTCAGTGAACTGGATATGATTAACCGCGAGGACTATCCTGAAGCAGACAACCTCATTGCCAATAGCAAACCTGTATTCCCTGTTTCTCAAGACCCTGATGCCTCTGGCTGCCACTGGATCAAATATCGCTGGCCCGTCGGTGACACCAAACTTCTCGCAAAACTAATTTTTGTTATTAAAGAGCTAACCGAAGAAGAACATGGCGAAGGTATTAAAAGCACCTTTAGAATACCCTCAGACCTGCGCCGTTATTTGAGCAGAGAAGAAAAAAAACAAAACCATTTAAGCAATATGAGCGGTGTGTTTGACTTGAGCTTTGAACAAAAAATGAGTGTCGATGATATTCATAAGGCCGTCATTAAGGCGATGCGCGCTAAAAAGGATCTGTCGGTTTACCCAAAAAAACTGACACGTTTTACCAAGCTTTTGCCTAAATCTGTATTCATGCCCAATCCACAGTTTTTGCGAAACATGCATGAACGGGGAGAATGCAGCATTACCGGTATGATCAGCTACGTAGGTAAAGTGAATTTAGAAGACTTCTCTTGTGTGAGCTTCCAGGCAGAAGGGGTGTACGCGATTCCCATGCCGCTAGAAGACAAATCAATCTATGTCGGCCTATTCACAGACGAACAAGGCGCACTGGCTGTACTCTCGGTGCCCAATGCTCTATCAGATATACCAAGCACAGAAGCAATGGCTCAGGTCATTGGTAAAAAATTAAAAAGCTTAGAGTAAACCTAGAATAAGCCTAATCCGCAATATGGATTTCTTGATCCACAATCTCAAACTCGATCGCTTTTAAACTGGCGCCATTACACGGACCCGCCACACATAAGCCATCTTTAAATTGAAACAAAGCGCCATGGGTTGAGCATTGAATAAACTGCTTATCAATATCGAGAAATTGATCCGGCATCATCTCCAAGGGAATACCAAGATGAGGGCAGCGATTTTCAAATAACGAGACCTCACCATCCTTCTTAACGGCAAACATCTTACGATCTTCACCTAAGTCAAAGCCCTTAGACGCGCCTTCTTCAATATCAGCCAAACTGCATAAAATCATGTATTCACCTATATCACTCAATCTGGGATAAATTAAGCCACCGCTCGACGACAAAGCGGGACTTTAATTACCTGGAAACCTTAGACAAAAGCAATACTAAATGATAGCTTAAATACAATACCACCTGTAGTAAAAATAGAAAAAACCTATTTAAAACATAAGCTTAAGAAACCTAGACCTTTATATCTAAACTACACCTATAAGTATGAGCCAAACATATGAAGAAGCTAAGCTATTTAAATTTAAAACATACCTCACTCAGCCTAATACTTTGTTGCAGCGCAATAACAACCAGCTATGCTGAAAGCCCTGAACCAAAGTCCGCCCCTAGACCTATCATAGAAGAGCAAGACCTGTCTAAAAACCCCGGTCCAAAGATTCATTTCATTAAAAAAGGTGATGACACAGACAATGACGATAAAGCCGGTCCTAGGTTCTCTTTAAGAGACGGTAAAGGTAACTCCATACGGACCATAAATCTCAATACGAAGAAAGTCGAAGGCAAGCAAGGTAAAGGAGTTAAAATTACCTACTCTCCTAACTTTAAATCCCGGCCTTTAAAAGACATGCCCGAAGACCGATATAAGCGCGCGCTCACCTTTAAAATATCCGACGAAACCAGTAGTGAAGAGGCGCAAGAATTCGCAGAAAGTACCTGCGCTAAATACGGCCCTTCGCAAAGGGGAAAATACTTTGTCGGTCTATTTAAACCAGATAGTACTACCCCATTCTTGAAGCTCGATTGCAAAAAGGTTACTAGGCCAACAGTCGCAAAAGGTGAATAGGTTTCACCTCATAAATCATTACCGCCGGTTTATTCTCAAGGCCTCCCCTTATGAGCAATTTAAATTCTATTTTTAGAGACGATTTATTTAAGGATAAAGTGGCAATAGTCACCGGTGGAGGTACCGGTATCGGCTTAGCAATTGCAGAAGAACTGGCCAAAGGAGGGGCCAAAGTAGTCATTGCATCTCGAAAAATGGAACGTCTGATTCCCGCAGCAAAAGGCCTTAGCAAAGACTATAATGCTGAAGTCACACCTCTTCCCGTCAACATTCGCGAGCTCGAAACTATAGAAAAACTTTTTGACGACGTTCTCGCTCAATACGGACGAATAGATTATTTAGTCAACAATGGTGGTGGCCAATTTTTCACCTCAGCTGAAGCTATCAATGAACGTGGTTGGAAGGCTGTGGTGGACACCAATCTAAACGGTACCTGGAACATGTGCTCGACAGCTGCACATAAATGGATGCTAAAAAACGGCGGCAAGATGGTGACCATCGTAGCAGATATGTGGCGAGGATTCCCCGGCATGGTACACACAGGCGCTGCTCGAGCTGGCATTGTGAATATGGCGCAATCACTTGCGGTTGAGTGGGCAGCACATAATATACAAGTGAACTGCGTTGCTCCTGGCACCATTATTTCAAGCGGTATGAATAACTACCCACCAGGGGTAGTAGAAGCCGCATGGAAAATCATTCCAGCAAAGCGCCTAGGCAAGCCCGAAGAAATAGCAGCAGCCGTTTGCTTCTTGCTTTCGCCAGCAGGAGATTTTATTACTGGCGAAACCATTAAAGTGGATGGTGGCGGAAGCTTATGGGGTGACGCTTGGCCAATCGCCGATCCAAGCGAAGCGCCTGACTTGGATATTCAGGCTTGGCCTGAAGACCGCTGGCCTGAGTTTGCAGTCAAAAGCGAAGAGCAAAACGAATAGCCTTTCAAAGTGCTTATTGTGCTAGGCACCGACTGTGTACGTAACTTAAATACTTATGCACACCGTGTTTGCAATGCTCACTTCTTAGCGAAACAAAAATATCAAAAGCATGTTGAGCACCTTCCAATTCCACATAACACACGCTTTGTTTCGAAGCCGCTTTTAAATCTGACGCAAAGCGAGCCGCCTCTGGACCACACACCAAAGTATCCGCATCTCCTTGAATTACTAGAAATGGTGGTGCATCTGCGTGAATACGATGAATCGGCGAAGCTTGTTTGAAAAACTCTTCATCTTCTTCGACACGCTTTTTAAACACTGACTTTTGTACAAATTGTTGCACGCCATTATTGGCATGAAGATTATTCGCATTGGTAAAGTCGTAAACCCCATAGAAAGGAACACAAGCTTGCACCTCGGTGTTTGCCTCCTCAAAGCCAGGCTGAAAATTAGGATCATTCGCCGTCAGTGCTAACAAAGAGCTCAAATGACCACCTGCCGAGCCACCAGTAACCGCAACAAAATCGGGATCACCACCATAGTCAGCAATATTTTCTTTAATCCAAACCAAAGCTTTTTTACAATCGATGATATGCTCTGGAAAAATTGCCTTAGGGCTTAAGCGATAATTGATACTGACACAAATCCAGCCATGTTTTGCCAGATGATTCATGAGAGGGCGACCTTGTTCGTCTTTACTACCTAGTTTATAAGTCCACGCTCCTCCATGAATTTGCAAAAGCACCGGTTTTTTAGTGCCTTCATTTTCTCGATTCCGATAAACATCTAGGCGCAAATTAATTCCATCCTGCTGATCGTATTGAATATTTTTTATCCGCTCGACTTCAGGAAGATCTAAAGAAAATGGTTTTAACAAACGCTCAATCTCAACATCCTCTGGAATGCGCTTTTTCACATCTTCACTAATACTGTCAGCATAGTCTGCTCCAAAAGTAGATTTGAACGCATCTTCCATTACTGCAGGCGTATCCGATGCAGCCAGATAATGCTGCACATAAAAAAACCAAGCACCAACATTGGCAAGTAACGCTAGATTGCCCAAGAAACCATGAACAGCTCCAGCGTTTACAAACATTACCGTAAGCACTATCTGAATAAGCACAACAAATAAAGCCAGTTCCCCCACAAGCCAACCCGCGATAAAACTGGGCACGATTAAACGCTTATTTTTAAACGAAGGCTGGTAAAGGTTATAAGCGAACCAAACATTCAAGGCCACAAACAAAACATAAAAAGTACTTAACACCTGCTCTCTCCTCTAAACCAGAATTTCCATCGGGTAGTGCGATTTAGCTGAACAGCTATTAGCTCAACAACTAAAAGGTCGCCAAAAATTAACTTCAACATTGATAAAGTACACAACGATAATAAACAATCAGTTATTTAGCAAAAATATGTCTAGGTAGTTTAAGGTATTGTCTAGCTAGCGCCCAATCTCGCCATACACTTCACCAAGTAAGGTACTAAACGCATCCCGCCAGGAACCATCATTCGCACCTAGCAAAGACTGCCCCTTTTTCGCCAATTGCAAAGCCAATTGAGCCTGCTTTTGGTCAAGTTGATATTTGGCCAAATAGTAATGTACTTGCGGTGAATAAGGAGAAATACGCAAAGCCCTCTCCAAAGTGGCTAAAGCCTGCTGCTTTTCACCTGACTGATGATAGCTTTCTGCTTGCACAATCAGGGACCTTACAGCAGGTTTCAAGTTCGCGAGGGACAAATTCTCTTCGCTCTCTTCTACAGTCTTCTCTAAATCTACATCAGCCACATTCGATGAGTCATTGGATTGACCTGTTCTTTGGATTGGCTGATTCGCGCACGCAGCCATGGCTAACACCAGTACCAAAAACAAGCTATAAAAATATTTTTTAGACAACACAATCAATCTCCAAAGTTAAACCATCGTTTGATTTTTTTCGGCACAATTTTAGGCGCCGAGAATTTGCCACATTCCGAACTATGTTCCGGTACATGCGCTCTGCGCAAGGGTACATAGATAGCGCTATCACATGACTCCTTACTCAAGCCTTGGTTTTGAACATCGATCCAGTGCCACTCTACTCCTTCAGGAGCATGGCTCCGGCCAGGCAGCATAGGATAATTAATAGCAAAATGCGTCCACACTTTTAGGGCTCCCGAAGAACCGGTGAAAGCTGTTTCACTATTATCATCATTACCCAACCAAACACTAGCCAACACATCGCCAGTATAACCAACAAACCAACTATCCCTAAAGTCATTACTGGTTCCGGTTTTCCCAGCAAGAAACATATCCCTATCAATATAACGATAAGCAGAACGACCTGTTCCCTGCTTCATTACATCCTGCAAACCCGCATGCACAAGATAGGCTAGGTCACTATCAACTACCTGTTTAACTTGGTAAGGGAAACGTTTTAATAATTCCCCATTCGCTCCTTGAACTTCTCGAATACTTTGAATTGGCGTATTAAAGCCGCCATTCGCTATCGTTTGATACATTTGCGTTACTTGAAAAGGACTGAGCTCTAAGGCACCTAAAAACAACGAGGGATAAGCTTCTATATCTTGCGTAATACCTAAAGACCTAAGGGACTTAATCACCTCATAAACACCTACTTGCATCCCCAAGCGAACCGTAGATTGATTGTAAGATTTGCTAAAAGCTTCGATCATCGAAACCTTCCCATCTTCCCCATGAACTTTATTATCAAAATTTCTCGGTGACCAAAGCTCATCATCCAGCTCGGCTTGAGTCTCTAACTCTGGCTCTAAGCCATTCAAAACCTGTCCATGTTTATCGACAAAAATAAGTGAATCATCTAGCCGACTCGCCCAATTTAAATCGTCACGTTTTAAGGCCGTCATATAAATCGCTGGTTTCAATAGAGAACCCACTGAGCGTCTCGCATCAAGTACACGATTAAAGCCAGCACTCTGTGAATCAGCTCCTGCTACCAGGGCGAGCACTTCTGAAGTTTGAGGAGAAACTACCAACATAGCCCCCTGTAATTCAGGGCTACCTTGAGTACGCAATAAGCCCAAGGTTTCACTCATACTTTGCTCAGCTTTTTCTTGCGCAATAGGGTCAAAACCAGTGAATACTCTCAAACCTTCCGACTGCAAATCCTCTAGGCTATAACTATCTTTTAATTGGCGTTTAACCAAGTCCAAAAAAGCTGGGTATTGTTTGTGTCGTAGCACCGAGCCATCACTGAGATCAAAAGACTTGGCGCTATAATTATCGGCTTGTGCATCCGAAATAAAACCGTTCTGGGCCATTAAGGAAATAATCAAATTACGTTTTTTTAAAGCACGCTCCGGATTTCTCCTTGGATTAAAATAAGACGGCCCATTAGCAATAGCTACCAAGAGTGCTACTTGGTGCAATTCGAGGTGTCTAAATTCCTCGCCAAAATAGTGTTGTGAGGCCAAACCAAAACCATGCACAGCTCGACGCCCTGCTTGCCCCATATACACTTCATTAAGATAGGCTTCTAGAATTTCATTTTTACTGTAATGCCTCTCTAACAATAGCGCCATAAAAGCTTCAGGTATTTTTCTCGCAAAGCTTTGCTCGTTGCTTAGGTAGAAGTTTTTAACCAACTGCTGGGTTAAAGTACTTCCACCCTGCCTTACTCGGCCACTCTTAATATTGATAATAAATGCACGAGCAATCGCTTTAGGTGACAAACCGTAGTGGTTAAAAAACTCTCTATCCTCTACCAGCACCAGAGTCTCGATAAAAAATTCAGGTGTCTCTTCCAATTGAATCAAGACTCGGTCTTCATTGTGCGCTGGGAAAATTCCTCCAATCAACTGAGGCTCCAGTCTCCCAATTACTTCACTGAGCGAAACAACTTGTTTATTTTTAATTTCAACTTTTAATATCTGCGAAGAACTCGCACCATCTGAAAACTCAAAGCCTCGTGTCTTTAACCAAAAACTAGCGTGACTTTTGCCCAGCCCTTGATAAGAAAAGCTGCCACTTTTTCGCGGTGGAAATTCATGGACTTCGCGATACCGTAAGCGCCTTAATTCTGCCAGCAAGTCTCTTGCTCGAAGCTCTTGCCCCTCGTATAACTCTAGAGGTCTTGCGTACACCTTAGCAGGCACCGACCAACGCTTTCCCTCAAACTTTTGCCTAACCTCGTTATCCAACCAGGCTATCCAAAGTACAAACGAAACCATGCCTAGACCGACGAAAAATATGAAAAAGGGCTTAACTAAGGACCAAATATAAAGAAACTTGGACTCCTTTTTAGGTGACTTTTTGGTGGTCTTTTTTCGGGTAGTTTTTGACTTAGCAGAGTTTGTTTTCTTTGCGCCTTTTTTGGCGCCCGCCTTTCCTTTGCCCTTTGCGGGTGGCTTTTTAGTACTGCTTTTTTTACTGGGCGTCTTAGGCATGTCAGATATAAGAATAAGTCGATACTTTACGAAGGCTTATCAGCTCGAAGCAAGCTTTCAACTTGCTTTAGCACTAGGTGATGCATAATATGCGTTTTTTATTGCCACAACCAGCCTAGGTCGAAGAACCAAGACCCAGCCAACCAACCACGAGAAAGATATGAGTAAATACGCAGTGTACGGAATTGGGGCCGCTCTAGTCGATATGGAGCTTGAAGTAAGCGATGAATTTTTGCAGCAGCAAGGCGTTGAAAAAGGCCTTATGACTCTCGTTGAGCCCGAGCGACAAGAGGCACTTTTACAAGCCATCGACAGCAAGCAAATCGTGTGTAAACAGGCGAGTGGCGGTTCTGCAGCGAACACTTTATATGCGACCAGTTGCTTTGGAGCAAAAACCTACTACAGCTGCAAAACCAACAACGATGAGAAAGGACGCTTTTTTGTCGAAGACATGAAAAGAGCTGGGGTAGATTGTAGCCCCAGCCTCGACAACCAAACACTTCCCACAGGTACATGCCTGGTTATGGTTACGCCGGATGCCGAACGCACCATGAACACCTACCTAGCAATCTCAGAAACCTTCTCTGAGTCCGAATTAGAGCCTAGCGCTATTGAAGATGCTCACTACTTATACATTGAAGGCTACTTGTGCACTTCAGACACAGGCCGAGCAGCGGCCGTTAAAGCAAAAGCCCTAGCAGAACAAGCGGGTATAAAAACCGCGATCACCTTGTCTGACCCTGCCATGGTTAATTTTTTCAAACCCCAACTAAAAGAAATGGTGGGTTCCGGTGTTGATTTATTATTCTGTAACGAAGAAGAAGCCCTCGCTTGGACTGAGTCAGACAGCATTGAACAAGCTGTTGAGGCTTTAAAATCAGACGCCAAACAATTTGCGGTTACCCTCGGTGCAAAAGGCGCTGTGGTATATGACGGCCAAACATTAATCCAAGTAAGTGGTGATGCTGTTGAAGCCAAAGACAGCAATGGTGCTGGTGACATGTTTGCCGGTGCTTTTCTATACGCGATCAATGCAGGGCAAAACTTCGAGCAAGCAGGCACTCTAGCATGTAAGGCAGCCGGCAAAGTCGTTAGTCAATTTGGCCCACGCTTAGCAGTTTCTGCTCATGCTGAATTACTCTGATAACAAAGGCTAGCGCACACTAAAAGGCAAAGCCTGATTTAAAGTGATCGCTCTGGAGTCGATACTGCAGCCATAGGCTAGAACCTCGACTCCAGCTTCTATCGCCTGCTCAACTAGCTCCGAGTATTCGGGATCAATATGCCAAGCAGGGCTAACAGACTGAATTCCAGTGTGCTGTACGCAAAACAACAGCACCGCTCTATGACCTAGCTCTACCATGTGCATCAATTCTCTTAAGTGCTTTTGTCCTCGAGCACTGACTGCATCTGGAAAATAACCTCGCCCATCATCTTCGAGCAAAGTTAGGCTCTTCACCTCTATATAGGTCAAAACATTGTTTTCGTCACTTAATAAAATATCAATACGGCTACCCTCCTCACCGTATTTGACCTCGGTTTTAAGCTCAGAGAAACCAGTTAGCTCTGAAACCCCACCTGCATTTAATGCTTCAACCACGATCTTATTCGCTTGCGCAGAGTTTATAGCAATCTTATGCCCTTCTGGGCTTTGCACAATTTCCCAAGTATTTGGGTATTTACGCTTTGGGTTATCGCTGGTCGAAAACCAGACAGGCGCACCGTCTGGGCAACAGTTCTTCATAGAGCCAGTATTCGGACAGTGAATGGTGATTTCATCCCCATTAGGTAAACACACATCCGCTAAAAAACGTTTGTACCTTTTAATCAGGTAGCCCTGTTCTAGCTCTTGCTCAAAATCCATGAAGCTACTTTCCTATAAAAGCTTCAATGCGCGCGATTGCTTCTTCCAACTGGGCCATATCAGCCGTGTAGGAAATTCGAACAAAGCGCTTGTGCTGGCTAGGACTAAAATCAAGCCCAGGCGTCAAAGCCACACCCGCTTGCTCCATTAAGTCCATACAAAACTTTCGGCTATCATCAGAAAAAGCTTCAATATTCACATAAATATAAAAAGCACCTTCTGGTTCCACCTCGATACCAAAGCCTAAACGGCGAAGTTCTCGAACAAGATAGTCTCGTCGCTTCTGAAACTCGACTCGGCGCTCTTCTGCAATAGCGAGAGTCTGCTCATCAAAGGCAGCCAAAGCAGCATATTGAGAAATAGTGTTCGGGCTAATGGTTAAATTTTGAGCAAGTCGCTCAAACGGCTGCAAATAGGCTTCAGGCAGAATCGACCAGCCAATCCTCCAACCGGTCATACCGAAATACTTGGAAAAGCTGTTGGTCACTAAGGCATTCTCGTTGACCTGCAAAATCGTCGAAGCCTTACCCTCGCCCGAATAGTTAAGCCCTTGGTAAATCTCATCCAAGAGTAGGCTTGCCTTACGCTCATCTATGTACTCCGCAATGGCCTTCAACTCCTCAAGCCCCACACAAGCCCCTGTTGGATTAGCCGGGCTCGCCAAGAGCAAAGCTTTAGTCTGGTCTCCCCAAGCTGTCTCAAGTGCCTCTTTGTCTAAAATGAAACCCTTAGATTCCTCTAGCTCAATAAGGCGGTAGCACGCATTCAATAACTTCACGTAATTTGGATAGCAAGGGTAACCTGGGTCGGTCAGCAGAATCTCATCATCTGGATCAAGCACACAACTAAGCGCCATCAACAGGCCAGAGGATGCACCAGAAGTGAGCACCACCCGGTTCCAATCCAAGTCCAAATCAAATTGCTGCTGGTAAAACTCAGCGATTTTTTGACGCAAAGGGTCAATGCCTACTGCCCTCGTGTAATGGGTTAATCCCTTATCCATCGCTTCTTTGGCAGCGTCAACAATAGGTTGGGGGGTATCAAAACTGGGCTCGCCCATTTCCAGGTGAATAATATGTTTCCCCTTGGCCTCCAGGTCAGCGGCCATACGCATAATCTCCATCACATGGAAAGGTTCTACTTCACCCGCCCTCTCGGCCAGCTGATTAAAGCCCTTATTCTCTGCAGACTCAGTCAATTCAACACCCACGATTGTCAAAAGCCGCTATTCTATCAATATCAGCCATAAATACCCGCTCTGAATGTAGGAGAATGGCCTCAATAGCCGCCTTAAAATGATTGCCAGATCCAGTAAGGATGATTAGAATGCCCGGCTGATTTATACAGGCATGACAGCCTGCAGACACCGAACCAATAGGGTGTATACTGCTAACTTAAATATCACGCACTGATCAATTCTCGAGCCAAAACAAAGCAAAGAGAATAAAATGACTTAAGGAAAGACGGTGGGATTAATCCGTAATATTTTAAAAGGCGCCAGCAAAGGTCGCCAAGACTCAAAAAAAGGTTTAGATATGGCAAAGGTTACAAAAACAAAAAAGGCAGCTGCTAAAAAAACTACCAAAAAAGCCAGCACTAAAGTGACCGCCAAAAAGGCCGCTGCTAAAAAACCGGCCACTAAGAAAGCCGCTACCAAAAAGGCCGCTGCTAAAAAACCGGCCTCTAAGAAAGCCGCTACCAAAAAAGCAGTCGCTAAAAAACCGGCCTCTAAGAAAGCCGCTGCTAAAAAGCCAGCTGCAAAGAAAGCCCCTGCTAAAAAACCGGCCGCTAAGAAAGCCGCTACCAAAAAACCGGCCACTAAGAAAGCCGCTGCCAAAAAGCCAGCCGCTAAAAAACCGGCCACTAAGAAAGCCGCTACCAAAAAACCAGCTGCTAAAAAACCGGCGACTAAGAAAGCCGCTACCAAAAAACCAGTCACTAAAAAACCAGCAGCCAAAAAGACAGTCGCAAAGAAAGCTGCAACTAAGAAACCGGCAGCCAAGAAGCCTGTAGCTAAGAAGCCTACTCCCAAAAAAGCAGTCGCTAAAAAGCCTGCAGCGAAGAAGACGCCTGCTAAACGGACCAGTAATAAAAAAGCGGCCGACGGGCCAGTCGTTACTCCTTACCAAGAGCGTAAGGGTGAAAACTACATGAACGCTGATCAAATTCAGCACTTCGTCGACATATTAAACGAATGGAAAATGGAATTAATGCACGAAGTAGATCGCACTGTGCATCATATGAAGGATGAATCACAAAACCTTCCTGACCCCAATGACCGCGCTTCTCAAGAAGAGGAGTTTAGCCTTGAGTTAAGAACCCGCGACCGCGAGCGCAAACTCATTCGCAAAATCGACAAAACCCTCGAAGCTATCAAACATGATGACTATGGTTACTGCGAGGATTGCGGTATCGAAATCGGCGTCAGAAGACTTGAAGCCAGACCAACAGCTACTCAATGCATTGACTGCAAGACCCTATCTGAAATTAAAGAAAAACAAACCCTCCTATAACGTTTAGTTCTAAGCTATGAGCTTGGATTCCGAAAACCTTAAAGCAAAACGACCCTATATAGGTCGTTTTGCGCCATCACCCAGCGGAGGTCTACATTTTGGTTCGCTGCTTAGCGCGGTGGGAAGCTATGTAGACGCCAAAGCCAACCAGGGCCAATGGTTATTAAGAATAGATAACATTGACCCGCCGCGTGAAATTCCTGGCGCCGATCAAAAGATAATTAAGACCTTAGATAGCTTTGAACTTAGTTGGGACCAGAGCGTGATCTACCAAGGCAGTCGAATTCCTAGCTACTTCCAAGCTTGTATCGAGTTAATCAAGAACGATCAAGTCTACCCCTGCACCTGCAGCCGAAAAAAACTGGCCGACCACCCCCAATACCCAGGGCACTGTCGACGGGGTTTAAACACCAGAGAAAAAGACCAGCTGATTCAATCGCTAGAACAAAACATCGAACAATTTCAAAACCAGAGACAAATCCAAGACATCATCAACATCAGAGATTTCTCTCTACGCCTTAAAACAGAAAACACTGCCTTGTCAGATCTGGATTTCGTTGATCAAATCCAAGGACCTCAAAGGCATCCTAAACATTTTGGTGATTTTATTATTTTAAGAAAAGACGGCTTGCCTAGCTATATGCTTGCCTGTGGCCTAGATGACCTAAACGATAATATTAGCCACATCATCAGAGGGAGCGATTTACTTGAGGCCAACTTTTGGCAGCGCCACCTCCAAGGTGCTTACCTCAGACTGAACTCTCAAGGGACAAAACCAAGTTTCAAATATTGCCACCTTCCTATTGTTACCAACGAGCTTGAGCAAAAGCTCAGCAAACAACACTTTGCAGAAGAAATCGACCCAACACACTCCAAACAACTGATCTTTGAGTGCATAAAAGCCCTAGGCCAAACACCGCCCAAAGAATTGCGATATGAAGCTCCGTCTATACAATTACTTTGGGCCACAGAACATTGGAACATCGCTCGAATACCCACCGGCCCGGTTCCGATTAGTCAGCTAAACATTGCAAATAATAGTTAATTTGGACATAAATCCAGTTTAAAAACCACTGACTCAAGCGTAATATGATGCTTTTAAACCAAAACCTTTATTCATGTACGCTAATCGTCTCATACTCTTTTTGGCTATGACCGCCTTTCTGATTTCGCCCCTACTAATCAACTGGTATGCGTCGAAAAATCATGAGTGGTATCAACCTTTTTTTGTCTGGCTAAGCTTGATAGCCATCTCATTCTGGATGATGAGAAGCCGAGATATCAATGATTAGTCAAAGCGCTCTCCTACTCATAGGTTTAGTTTATCTGGGCGCCTTATTTCTAATCGCCTACGCGACTGATCGAGGATTTATTCCAAAGAAAATCGTCGATCACCCTTTGGTATTTGTTTTATCTCTGGGCGTATTTGCGGGTAGCTGGGCTATTTATGGTGCGGTAGGTTTTTCTAATGAATCGGGTTATAACTATCTGGCGTTTTACCTCGGTCTTTCGGCCGCTTATTTTTTCTCTCCAGTTTTACTGAGTCCAATCTTTCAACTATCCAAGAATTATCAACTAAACTCTTTAGCAGACCTTCTAGCCTTTAGGTATCGCAGTCCACTCATCGGCAAACTCGTAACCATTTTTTTAATTATTTCGATTACTCCTTTATTGGCCGCGCAAATTCAAGCGGTAGCATCTTCCATTCAATACATCACTAAAGATGGATCAAAGGATGAGCTAGCGATCATCTTCTGCGTATTCATCACCCTCTTTACTATCGTATTTGGCGCGCAGCATTTTGATAATAAAAACACCAGCCACCGTGGGCTGGTATTAGCCATTGCGATTGAGTCCTTATTTAAGCTTATTGCGATTTTAATCATCGCTGGCTTTTGCATTTATGTGGTATTTGACGGCCATGACGCCATGCACACTTGGTTAAGAAATAACCCCTCTCGCTTAACAAACATGTACGAGCCAATGATCAATGGAAACTGGCCCACCTTGGTTCTGATTTTCTTTGCAGCCTCCTTCGCCATGCCGCATATGTACCACATGGCCTTCGTTGAGAACCAAAACCAAAAATCTCTATACATAGCATCCTGGGGACTCCCTCTTTATCTATTTCTAATGGCGATATCGATTCCACCTATCCTCTGGGCGGGACAAAAACTGTTTCCCTCAAATGATATTGCCTTCGATTATGTCGCTATTGGGATCAGCTTAGTTAAAGAAGCTCCAATCATCGGCCTGCTCGCCTATCTCGCGGGCGTATCAGCCGCAAGTGGTATCGTTATTGTCAGCACCCTTGCACTCGCCTCTATGAGCTTAAACCATCTCATAACTCTGAAACACAGCACGGAGTCCTCTGGCACACAACTCTATTCATGGCTACGGCTACAGAAAAATATCTTAATCGCCGTGATCATTGCTTCTTCTTACGTGGTCTATCGCTTTATCGATAATCAGCAGACCTTATCCCAATTGATCATCCTTGCTTACACCGCTTCAGTTCAATTTTTGCCAGCGGTTTTTTGCACCTTGTTCTGGAAACCAGCTAATAGGCAAGGTGTATTTATGGGTATCCTGGCGGGGTTCGCCGTGTGGATGCTCGCATTCTATCTACCTTTACTCATTGAACTGGACCCACTAGGACTTTTTCATATGGTAGGCATCGAAATCTCTTACATAGGCGTTCAGCTTAACAATCGAGATTGGCATTTTGTCACAATGTACTCGATTGTCATCAATGCGATGGTTATGGCTTTTGTTTCTTTAATCACCCCCACTCGAGAAGATGAAAAACTAGCTGCCGAACAATGCACCCAGAACATGCTATCTCCTCGTCGTTACCGCCAACTGGACATTAGCCACGCTCACGAATTCTCACTAAGACTAGCAAGACCCCTTGGCAAAGAAGTCGCTGAAAAAGAAGTTCGCTCCGCTATGAATGAGCTAGGGCTAAAAGAAAATGAAAGCCGCCCTTTTTTCCTACAAAAACTAAGACATCGTATAGAAACCAACCTCAGCCGTTTGCTTGGACCCACACGGGCGCGAGAAATCTTGAATGAGCATATTCCAGTCAGTGGCGACTTTGCCGAAAGTGATGACCTATACGCTATGGAAGGCCGACTCGAAGAATACCAATATCGACTCACTGGCTTAGCCGCAGAGCTCAACAACCTACGCAAATTCCACAGGCAAACCTTGCTGGACCTACCCATCGGCGTGTGCGCTCTTGCTCAAGACGAAGAGATCGTTACTTGGAACCACAGCATTGAAGGAATTACCGAGCTAAAAAGTGAATCCGTAGTCGGCTCTAAACTTCAAAATGTACCGGAGCCTTGGGGCTCACTGTTTAAAGAGTTCATCTTAAGCAACGACACCCACTGGCATAGAAAAAAAATAACCCTGAACCATGAAACCCGTTGGCTAAATCTACATAAGGCGAATATCAGCGACAATCGAGATAAACACACTGGCGACGAGCTAGCCACCAACGTAGGCCTAGCACTTCTTGTCGACGACGTGAGTAACCTGCTTAAGCTTGAAGCCAAGCTAACTCACAGCGAAAGACTCGCATCAGTAGGTCGAATGGCAGCGGGTGTAGCGCATGAAATAGGAAACCCCATTACCGGCATTGATTGTCTCGCTCAAAACATGCTTTTCGACCTCAAACACGCAGAACCAAATGAGCTCGCAGAGGACACCACTGAAATGCTCGATGAGATAAGAGTCCAAACCAAACGAGTGTCTACCATAGTACAATCACTCATGGGCTTTAGCCGTGCTGGTCAGGCGGACCGAGAAAGTATTCCTGTTTCTCTAAACTACTGCATAGAGGAGGCCAAAAAACTTTTGCTACTCGGTAGCCACGAAAAAAATATCGAAATTAGAAACAGAGTAGAACCTAGGGACACGGTATTGGGAGACGAACAACTGCTTATCCAAGTCTTTGTTAACCTTTTAGCCAACGCCATCGATGCCAGTGAAAACAACTCTTGCATTGAAATCAAAAACCACAGACATGGTGAGCACCTACATATCCAAATCGTGGATTATGGTGAGGGTATTCCTGAACAACTACTCCCCACTATTTTTGACCCCTTTGTCACCAGCAAAGATCCGGGTAAGGGCACAGGCTTAGGTCTTTCGCTAGTTCATAGTATCGTCGAAGATCATGGCGGAACCATCACCATTGATAACTGGTCAAGATCCGAGAAAGGCGAAATGCTTTCAGGCACACAAGTCGATATCCGCTTACCCATATTGGTAGGCGATTCAATTGAAACTAACCCAGAGAATTAAGTTGTAGATCACGCCCCTAATCGCTATTTGTCTATTCTGAATCTGAGAAAATTCTGATATGGTTAGAGGCACGAGATGGAATTTTGTTGAACTGTTTATTTTGCTGATATTTCTATTGAGCCGCACAACTTTTAAAAGAGTGTTAGGCCTTAAATTCCGTAAGCCACTAACTATTAAAACGTAATTAAAACGTAGTAGCTGTTAGCCATGAGTCACATTCTAATCATAGAAGACGAACGCGTAATTCGCTCAGCCCTCAGCAGGTTGCTCGAACGTAATGGCTATTCAACTGAAGAAGCTGAAAGCATTCATCAAGCTCAAGAACAGTTTGACCTGAATGACTTCGACCTAATCATTAGCGACCTCCGCTTGCCTGGCGAACCAGGCACAAAAGTGATCGAGCTTGTTAGAAACGTTCCCGTGCTGATCATGACCAGCTATTCGAGCATTCGATCTGCGGTAGAAGCGATCAAGCTGGGCGCTGAAGATTACATTGCCAAACCTTTTGACCACGAAGAAATGCTGCTGTCTGTTGCCCGGATCTTAAAAACCAGCAGTTTGGTTAAACAAAACAAGGCTCTCAAATCTCAGATATCCGCCAAAGGTTTATCTATCGAGGGCATGATAGGCAATTGCGCCGAGATGAAAGAAGTGTCACGCCATGTGCATAAGGTAGCGCCAACCGATACTACCGTTCTTATTTTAGGTGAATCCGGTACCGGAAAAGAATTGATCGCCAGAGCTTTACACGACATGAGCGAGAGAGCCAATGGACCGATGATCTCTGTAAACTGCGCTTCTATTCCAGAAACCTTGATCGAGTCTGAGCTTTTTGGTCATGAAAAAGGCGCTTTTACAGGTGCCAGCTCTCGCCACCAAGGCTTGGTCGAGGCCGCTGATGGCGGTACTCTATTCCTAGACGAAATTGGAGAGCTTCCTCTCGAAGCTCAGGCGCGGCTATTGAGGCTCCTGCAAGAAAAAGAAGTCAGACGAGTAGGATCCGTATCTTCTCGTAAGATTAACGTACGCTTGATAGCTGCCACCCATCGAGACCTACAAGCACTGTCACAAACTGGCGGTAGCTTTAGACAAGACTTATATTATCGCCTTAACGTAGTAGCACTAAAACTCCCTCCGCTTAGGGAACGAGGTGACGATATCGTACAACTGGCCGAAAAATTACTAATTAAAACTTGTGAAAACCTCAACAGCAAACGCCTCCAGTATTCCGATGAAGCCCTCAAAGCCATCACCGAATATCATTGGCCAGGCAACGTTCGCGAGCTCGAAAATGCGATTGAACGTTCCGTGATTCTTTGCGATGGCAACCTCATTACTAAAGAGTTGCTCGCCATCAATCCCGATAGACGCAAAGCAACTGTTACCCTCTCTGAGGACAGCAAAACCAAAAACAGCAACGCAATCTCCAGTGGCGCTGGAGAAAATCAAGAAGAGTTATCATTAGAAGATTACTTCCAACGTTTCGTGCTAGAGAACCAAGACCAAATGACCGAGACAGAGCTTGCTCAAAAGCTTGGTATTAGCCGTAAGAGCCTTTGGGAAAGAAGACAGCGTCTTGGTATCCCTCGAAAGAAAACAGCCAACAGCTAACTTAGGGGTTTTAGTTATTTTAGGCCCAATCAGACCGAAATAGCATCAAAATAAGCGAAAGTGTTACCGTTGGGAGCGCTTTTACGCACATAACCCCAAATTTAAGACCCCAGGGATAAAGTGTTACCATAAGTGTTACCGTGCTACCCTAATTCTTAGTTTTTGCACATTTTCCCTTGGTCACTTCAAGCAAGCACTGCTTAAAACCGAAACTTATTTAGGTTTATAAGGTATTGTTTTTATTAGATATTATCTGTATTCACGAACTTTCCGCAAAGCTTTATACAAAGTTGGCACGCTACCTGCAACTAAGTAAGCAAACGGCAACAATAATAATAACGCTGTTTATATAAAAAAAATAAAGCCTCAAATAATAATAATAAATAAAAGCAACATAACTTCAGCGTGGTGAGGAAAGTCGGAAGCCTTTTCTCACCTTTTATTTTCCCTCCTTATTCTTCAATCTCTTAATAACTAATAAAGCCCAACACAGGTTTACTGCGTTTAAGCTATTTGAGATTTAGCTAGTATCAATAATTTACTAAGAGGGCCTGCGATGGCAAACCGCTTCGATATTATTACCGTCGGGGTCAATCAAAAAAGCCCCATAGTAATTCCTATGATAATGCTCACGTAGACCTGGGACGCCGTTATCCTGACCACCGCACTCTAAGCCCTTTTGATAGAACTGATGCACTTGGTCTCTGTTCTCGGCGGTAAAGGCAAAGTGACGAGGCGTGCTTTCCTCCTTAAGCTCAATAAGCCAAAAGATACTTTGCCCCTCTGGGCCAAAAGCACACATTCTTTGGGTAGGAAAATCCTGATTCCACTCAGCAACGAAATTACTTTGCATCTCGTAGCCAAGGGTAAGAAAAACTTCTTGGTAAAAAAGCTGACTGGTTTCAAAGTTGACGGTGTAAGTGCTCATATGATCAATCATAGTGTTTCCTCACAAGGCTAAAATAAGCCCAGCCCAAACCCTTAATTGAAATAGTTGAGCATCACTCCAGCAGCAACACCAGAACCAATAACGCCGGCCACATTAGGGCCCATCGCATGCATTAGCAAGAAGTTATGAGGATTCGCTTCGGTACCTACCTTGTTTGCCACACGAGCCGCCATAGGTACAGCGGAGACACCCGCAGCACCTATCAAAGGATTAACTGGCGTCGAACTCATACGGTTCATCAGTTTCGCCATCAACACGCCGCTAGCGGTACCAATACCAAAAGCAACAATACCTAGAAGCAAAATACCAATCGTTTCCGCAGTCAAAAACTTGTCAGCCGACAGTCTCGAACCTACAGCAAGACCTAAAAAGATAGTCACAATATTAATCAAAGCATTTTGAGCGGTATCATTTAAGCGCTCAACCACACCACAGGTGCGCAACAAATTACCAAAGCAAAACATACCCAAAAGCGGGGCTGCATCAGGTAATAACAGCGCCACCAAAATCAACAGTACCAATGGAAACATAATCTTCTCACGGTTACTGACCGGGCGTAGCTGTACCATTTCGATCTTGCGTTCTTCCTCACTAGTAAGAGCCTTCATAATCGGAGGCTGGATCAGGGGTACCAAAGCCATATAAGAATAGGCTGCTACCGCAATCGGGCCTAACAAATCAGGCGCCAAGCGACTCGCTACGAAAATTGCGGTTGGACCATCGGCACCACCAATAATGCCGATCGCTGCCGCGTCAGTAAGGGTAAAATCTAAAATTCCCCACGCGCCCAAGGCTGCTGCACCCAATACGGTAGAAAAAATGCCGAACTGAGCCGCCGCACCCAGCAACAAAGTTTTGGGGTTAGCCAAAAGCGGGCCAAAGTCGGTCATAGCTCCGACACCCATAAAAATCATCAGCGGAAAAATGCCGGTGGGTAGACCTACGTTGTAAACGTAATAAAGCAAACCACCTTCATCACCAAAACCAGCCACAGGGATGTTGACCAAGATACAGCCGAAACCGATAGGTACTAATAGCAAAGGCTCAAAGTTTTTACGAATCGCCAAAAACAAAAGACCTAGGCCAACAAACATCATCAGCACAGAGCCGAGCGCTTCAGTACCGTTTGCATTGTAGGCTTCAATCAGGGCGTAAATACCCGTGCTTTGCCAAAGGTTAATTATATTATCCATGAATCACTCAATACTTTAATCTTTAAAAGGAGGCTTAAAACAACACCTAAGCCCATACCTACCCAATGCTTAACAGCTCATCACCCACGGCAACCGCATCACCTTCTTTGCAGTTAACAGAGACGATGGTTCCACTTTTCGATGCAACAATATCGTTTTCCATCTTCATCACTTCGAGCACCATCAGCACCTCGCCCTCCTTAACCGGTTGACCGGGAGCCACATTCACTTTGAAAACGTTACCTGCCATTGCTGCATTCAGAGGCTCACCGCTACTTGGTGCTGCTCCGGCAGCGGGCGCCGCGCCAGCTTGAGCAGATGCGCCTAAAGCTGCGATCTTCTCAACGTCTCCACCTTCGTTCACCTCTACCACGTAGGATTGACCGTCTACTGTAACGGTGTAGACGCCGCTCTCATTGCCTGAAGATACTTTGCCTGTGGGCATTGGCTCAAAGGCATCAGGGTTATCGCGGTTTTCTAAAAACTTAAGCGCCACTTGATTGAACAGAGCGTAGGTTAATACGTCATCAACCTTGTCTTTGCCCCATTTAATATCCTTCTCTTTAGCGATACCCTCTAACTCTGCGGTTAGCTTGGCCATTTCTGAATCAATTAGATCAGCTGGGCGACAAGTAATTAGCTCAGCACCGTCAAGCACACGCTTTTGCAATTCACTATCGCAAGGCGCTGGTGTCGCACCATACTCGCCTTTTAATACACCTGAGGCTTCTTTAGTAATCGATTTATAACGTTCACCAGTCAGTACATTTAAGACCGCTTGGGATCCCACAATCTGGGAGGTAGGTGTCACCAATGGAATATAACCTAGGTCTTTACGAACACGAGGAATCTCTTCAAGTACCTCATCCAAGCGCTCACCAGCGTTTTGCTCTTTGAGTTGGTTTTCCATATTGGTCAACATGCCACCCGGCACCTGAGCCACTAGAATTCGAGAGTCCACACCCTTTAAAGAGCCTTCGAAAGCCGCGTATTTTTTACGCACATCTCTAAAATAGGCCGCTATTTCTTCAAGCAGGTTTAGATCAAGACCGGTATCTCGGTCTTCACCTTCAAAGATAGACACTAAACTTTCTGTGGGAGAGTGGCCATAAGTCATACTCATTGATGAAATCGCGGTATCAATATTATCAATACCAGCCTCAACCGCTTTAACAGCCGTCGCTGTTGATAGACCCGTAGTTGCATGACATTGCATATGGACGGGAATTTCTAACTTTTCTTTTAGCTGACTGACCAAGTCGAAAGCGACATAAGGCTTTAACAAACCCGCCATATCTTTAATAGCAATCGAGTCAGCCCCCATGTCCTGAACTTGCTGAGCAAGATCCACCCAAGTATCCAAGTCATGCACTGGGCTTAAGGTGTAAGCAATCGTACCCTGAGCATGCTTTCCGGTTTCCTTTACCGCTTTAATAGCAGTTTCAAGGTTACGCATATCATTCATCGCATCGAAGATACGGAACACATCGATACCATTATGAGCAGCACGCTCTACAAATTTAATCACCACATCATCAGCATAATGACGGTAGCCCAAGATATTTTGGCCACGAAACAACATTTGCTGAGGCGTGTTTGGCATAGCCTGCTTCAAACGACGAATACGCTCCCAGGGATCTTCTCCTAAATAACGAATACAAGCGTCAAAGGTTGCTCCACCCCAACTTTCTAATGACCAAAAGCCAACTTTATCAAGCTTCTCCGCAATCGGTAGCATGTCTTCAATTCGCATACGCGTGGCGAAAAGGGATTGGTGGGCATCACGTAAAACAACATCAGTGATACCGAGTTTTTTATTAGCATTACTCATGATTCAGACTCTTAAATGCTTAGGATTGGGATTGATGCTGCTTAATGGCAGCGCTAATCGCTTTGATCAAACGAGGGTCATTCACATTGGAGACGGCTGCTGCTGGAGCAGGTGCAGCTTTTGGTTCTTCGGGTTCATCGATAGGTAATAAAGCGACAGCTGCTGACATGCCCCTGGTAGCAAAAATCAGCACCACCAAAAACACAAATACCGTACCCATGCCCAAAAGCATAAGCTCCACCGCTGAATTTAATAACTCACCCATTGATATACCCAGAATACGCGCGAGAAACACGCGATCAGTTGACAAAGAAAGTGCACAATTTTACTAAATTGGCATTTTTAGGCAAGGAATAACTTATTTAGACAGGGACACGCACCGTAGAAATATCGGCAAGCAATAAAAACCAAATAACACCAATTCTGTCGCCCATTCCGATTATATCGAAAGACAAAAGTTCTATATGCTTAGCGACTTTCAGCGGCGAAACCCTGTGCATAAACAAGCACATGAACCAAGGGAACTTACCATGTCCAATACCCAGCCTCATCTACACCACAGCAAAGTTGATCGTTTTTTAAACAAGCGCTATGTAGACAATGATTTTAATCAAACTGAAGACTATCAGTCTGAGCTTAAGCGCGTTTACAAACCTAATCCACTGAGCCACATCGAATGGGAGCTAGCTTCCTTTTTCTTTATAACCCCACTTCTCGCATGGTTTTTCGAAGGCATTTTTTGCTATTTAACTGTACTCGCCATGACCGGAATGGCCTGGGGTGAATACAAGCAAGTACGAAGGGAGACTCGAAATCTAGAACAAGAAGAGTTCTCCCTGTTTAAAAAAAAACCCCGCTTTCGCGGGGTTTAGGGGTTTGCCACTGCAGTGCCAACAGTGGCGGGATGGTTCTTTTAAGCACTAAAAATAAAGCGTTAAGCAAACAACTTCAGACATTTAAACTCGTACATTCAAAATCACGTATTTAAATAACGATTAGCCGCTGGCACTGGCTATTTAATTTAATCAAAGCCAATTTAAGCTAAAGATAAGACAGAGCCAAAAATTTCAAATACCGTTTGCGTTGTCGGTCTCTGTTAATTCAGACCTAAAACCGGGATTAGAAACCCTTAGCCCTATCTCAGCTGAGGATCGCTATGGACCATTCTTCGTCCATCTACTCTTCGTCCATCTCCATGGCTTCGTCAGTCAGTTCAATACCCATGTCGCTTTCATCGTTCGACTTAACCGTTAGGTACTGGTCACGAATCTGCTTCTCAATGGTTTCACTGATTTCAGGATTATCTTTTAAGAACTGACTGGCATTGGCTTTACCCTGACCAATTTTATCTCCGTTATAGGCATACCATGCGCCTGATTTTTCGACCAAACCGGCTTTTACGCCTAAATCGATAATCTCTCCGGGATGGTTAATACCTTCTCCATATAGGATTTGGAATTCTGCTTGTTTAAACGGGGGCGCTACTTTGTTTTTAATTACCTTCACGCGGGTTTCGTTACCCGTAATTTCGTCGCCCTGCTTAACAGCACCAGTTCGACGAATATCTAAACGAACTGAAGAATAAAACTTAAGTGCGTTACCACCCGTGGTGGTCTCTGGGTTACCAAACATAACGCCAATCTTCATGCGAATTTGGTTAATAAAGATCACTAAGCAGTTGGCGTTTTTAACATTGGCAGTTAGCTTACGCAGTGCTTGCGACATTAAGCGAGCTTGCAAACCAACATGGTGGTCACCCATATCACCTTCAATCTCTGCCTTAGGCGTCAAAGCGGCTACCGAGTCAACAATAATGACATCAACAGCACCCGAGCGAACCAACATATCGGTAATCTCTAGGGCTTGCTCACCTGTGTCTGGCTGAGACACTAATAAATCATCTACATCTACACCTAAACGGCCCGCGTATTCAGGGTCTAGGGCGTGCTCGGCATCAACAAAAGCACATGTACCACCTTGCTTTTGAGCTTCGGCAATCACTGACAAAGTCATAGTCGTTTTACCTGATGACTCTGGACCATAAATCTCAACGATTCTTCCTTTAGGAAGACCGCCTATACCTAAGGCAATATCTAAAGATAGTGAACCAGTAGAAATAGCTGGGATTGCTTGTTGTTCGTGGTCACCCATTTTCATGATCGAACCTTTCCCAAATTGGCGTTCGATCTGACCTAGGGCTGCGGCTAATGCTTTATCTTTGTTATCACTCATAATCGTTTCCTATGATTGTCCTTGTGGACATTAAATTATTGTGTGGTTAACCCTGCCTGTTTTAATCAACTATAAGTTGGACCATCCCCTTCTTACAGCCGGTTTTCCCGCAATGATAACGTGCTCGTTGAACTATGGTTCATAAAGGCTGCATTGGGCCTTTTATTAAAACCATTAAAGCTTGGCACAAGTTCAACTTGAAAAGAATACTACTGTCCACCAGAACAGCTGTCAACACGTACAGTAATAAATTTTTGAAAACATGAACCAACAACTAGCTGACTTCCTCGCCCACATAGAACCATTTTCCTTGCACCCGTTGAAAACTAGAGCGTTCGTGCTGATGTTCTAGTTCCGCATCAGGTTTATTTAAAGGTTTAAAATAAGCTTTAAACTCTACTGTTCCACTATCCCCTTGCTGGCTTTTGGCCAGTACTTCGAGCTTTTTCCAGTCACGATGTCGAAGCGACAATTCTGGCACGCTTAGACCCTGTGCAGTGATAGGAAACCAAGTCTCGAGCAAGTATTCGCCCCTTCCACCCTGGCAATAGGCTGTATAACGAGAACGCATCAGTTGCTCGGGGGTCTTGACGACCTTTCCCTGATCTAAAAAACGGCCGCAGCATTCGTCATAATCTTTGCCCGAACAGCAAGGGCATACTTTATTTTCACTCAAAGGACTTTTCCTCTAATTATTCCTGTAGCAATTATAAGCTCTAAACGTAGATAAAAGTTTCGGCTTTCCATACACTGCTCAATATCTGATCAAAACAAGAAAAATTAAGCTATCCTAAATGGGCAACTCAGATCATGGGCACCGCTATAGACACACTTATAAGCACAGCGCCTTATCTAAAAAATTAACTTTTTATATTCTATTGAGCAGCTCGCTAATCACCGCGATTGCTATCGCTCTATTGCTTTATCGCCAGTATGATACCGATGTTGGCATTTTAGAGCGACGCCTAAACTCGATCAAAATTTCTACTATTCCATCTATAGAAAAGAGCTTATGGGAGTTTAACGACCTTCAAGCTCAAACTACCATCGATGGCTTGATGAACCTTGATGACGTGGTTCATGTAGAAGTGGTCGCCTTCAACTGGGATGGCGAAACCAAGATACTTTCAGCCAAAGGCTCACAAACAGCAGACCACAATATTATCCAGCAAGTCTATCCCATCATAAAAACAAGGCCTAACGAAGAGATTCACTTAGGCGACTTAATTGTGTCAGCCAGCCTAAAGCGCGTTTACGAACAACTCTGGCAACAAGCGGGCTTTATTATTCTGAGCCAAGTGATCAAGACCACCATCATTACTTTGATCATTCTTCTTTTGATTCGACAGTTTTTGACTCGACACCTGTTAACCATCGCCCAACACACCAAATCATTGAAACTGTATGCTGGTTATAACCCACTAGATCTAGGTAGAAAACAGAGCAGCGGCCCCGACGAACTCGACCAAGTAGTCGATACCTTAAACCAAATGCAGCTTACTCTTTTAGAAGAGCAAAAAAGAGAGCTTCGCTTAGAAAAAGATCGGGCCTTTGCCGAAGCCAGCACCCAGGCTAAAACCGAATTTTTATCCCATATGAGTCACGAAATTCGCACCCCCATGAACGGTGTATTAGGACTGATTGACTTACTCGAAGACGACAACCTAAACCACGAGCAACAACGCCACATAGAACTGATTCGAAAATCAGGCAAATCCCTACTTGCCATCATCAACGACATACTCGACCTCTCTAAAATTGAGGCCAACAAACTCAACTTAGTTAAAAAAGAATTCTCCATCCATACCCTAGTACAAGAGTGTTGCTCTCTGTATATGACAGCCGCTCGGGAAAAAAATATCTCCATCGTCAGCAAAGTCAGCGATGATTTGCCTGAAGTTTTAGTAGCCGATCCGCTGAGAATCAAGCAAATCCTGCTTAACCTGCTCAGCAACGCAGTAAAGTACACCGACTATGGCGAAGTCGAAATTAAAGTATTCCCCCAGTGGACCAGCAAGGCCGACTCCAAAGAGCTTCAACTGCACATAAGTGTTAACGACACCGGGATAGGTATCGAAGAGTCTCACAAACAACGTATCTTCGAGGCCTTTGAGCAGGCTGCGGATAAGGAGGTATCTCATGGAACCGGCCTGGGGCTTAGCATTTGTAAAAAGCTATTGAAATTGATGAACGGCGAAATTGGTCTTAATTCAACGCTGGGCGAAGGCAGCGAGTTTTGGGTATTAATTCCCGTAGAACTTTATGTCGAACCAGAACGGCAAAACCAGATTTTAACGCACGAGAAAGAAAAGCCCGAACAAGACGACTTCTCTCTAATCGCGAGAAAACAGGTATTGGTGGTAGAAGACAATGCCATCAACCAGCAAGTTATCAAATCTTTACTGGATAAATTAAACATTTTCCCCGATATCGCCAGCAACGGAGAAGATGCACTTAAACTAATCAAACAAGACAACTACTATCCCATTATTCTAATGGACTGCGAGATGCCCATCATGGATGGCTTCGAAGCCAGTCGCAGTATTCGCGAAATTGAAAAAGACAAAGGCTGGAAACCAGCAAGGATTATTTCACTCTCGGCCCACCACGACGACAGGCATCACGCAAAATGCAAAGCAAGTGGCATTGATTTTCAGCTCACTAAACCAATCATTTTAGAAACTTTGAAAGAGACCCTGCTCAAATATCAAGAAGAGCTAAAATAGCCCTTCCAAAAAACAAAAGAATAGTTCACCAATTATTCAGATAAATTCATTAAGATCCCCCTGCGATACAATCTACGCTTAGCAAGCCAAACCTAGCAATCCCACATAGAAGTAAACAATGTCCAGCCCCACTACAAGCGACAACAAAAGTTTTAACCCATGGCTATTGGGCGAACTCGCTTTTTTACCGTTATTTTTAGGCTACTTTTTGCTCTATCCGCGGGACACCTTATCTGACTTTATCGTCTGCTCTAGCCTTTGCTTCGTTATACTTGCCTTTGGCCACAAAGTAGACCTACACAAACCAGAACCCAAAGCCGTCACAAAGCTGGACCATATCTATATTGGCAGTACCGCGTTTTTATTTTTCGCAGCATGGTTTTACGGCTACCATCACGAAAAAGTTAGCCTAGAACGAGCACTCACCTCAGCTACTATCACCTTCACTTATTTTTACTACGCCTGGATTCAACACTTTCTAGCCCAGCGCTATGCAGCACAAAGACTCTTTGAGTTCGTTAAAAAACCAAACATTTCTGAGCGTTTACCAAACTGGCTATCCTACGAACTGGGCGCAGCTATTTTGACCGGGATCGGCTTTGGCATCCTGCATATTCCCTACCCTCACCTAATGCTACCCTCAGCCATCGGTGGTGCCATCTACGCTTATTACTTTTTAAAAACAGGCCGCCTATGGATCGTGGTCTTATCCCATGCTTTAGTATCCAGCGCATGGCTGTATTGGCTAAGGGACTCTATCGTCTTCGACGAATTTCCTTTTTTATTTTTGTGGATTGATAAGGTCGTTTAGATCAGGCTCCTATCAAATAGTACTTAATCAAACATCCCCAACTGCTGCCCCGCAATACTGTCAAAGTCAGAGCCCAAAAACTGCAAAATACCATCTGCAATGGGCGCAATTTGGCGCTCGATATACAAATCATAATCAGGGGCCGAACTTAAATATTCCAAAGGTTCAGGCCCATTAATGGTCCACACGTATTCGATCCAACCACCACGTTGATAGGCTAGCGGCTTACCTTCTTTTTTTCTTTCCTTATCAGCAATGCGCGCCGCTTGAATCTGTGGCGGGATATTTTTCACATAATCATCCAAGCGTCTTCGGATGCGTTTTCGGTAGACCAGTTCCTTGTCATGTTTACCGGCACGAATATCATCGACCAAGGAATTTACATATTCCTTCCAGGGCTCTTGATAAAACACACGACGATATAACTCACGCTGAAACTCACGGGCTATACTTGTCCAATCAGTTCTAACGGTTTCCAAACCTTTAAACACCAATTCGCTTTTACCTTGCAGGTCGGTAGACAAACCTGCGTAGCGCTTTTTACTGCCCTTGTCCGATCCACGAATCGTCGGCATCACAAATTGAGAAAAATAAGTTTCAAACTCAATATCCAAAGCACTCTCAACTTGAAACTCCTCTTGTAAAGTCTCCTGCCACCACACATTTAAATTATCTGCGAGCTTATGGCCGAGCTGATGCATTTGTTCAGAGCTTAGGCTATCGGCCTGATCTTCTAAACTTACAAAGATCGAATCGGTATCACCATAAATAACCTGATAGCCCTCTTGCTCGATCAAAGCGCGGGTACGGGTTAAAATATCGTGACCGCGCAAAGTAATTGAACTCGGTAAACGGTAATCAAAAAAACGACAACCCGGTGTGCCTAGCACACCGTAAAAACTGTTCATTAAAATCTTAATCGCTTGCGACATAGCGCTATTGTTTTGCGCCTTTGCTTGATCTCTCGCCTGCCAAAGCTCCTCAATAATCTGGGGTAACAGACTCTGCTGCTTAGAAAACACTGCGCCGTTAAAACCTGGCACCAAGGCCTCTCGATCTTTTACTTCGCTTTGCTGTTGATCACGTACAGCTTCATTAGGCTCTAACTCTAAACCGCTAACCAAAGCCAGAGGATCAATCTTAAAGGTACGAATAATACTGGGATACAGGCTTTTAAAATCCAACACCAAAACATGCTGATACAAACCCGGTTTAGAATTCATCACATAGCCGCCTGGGCTACCAATACCTTCTGGATTCTCCTGTAACTGAGGCGCTACAAAACCAGCCCTGTGCAAACGAGGCAAATAGCGATTGTCAAAAGACGCCACCGACCCACCAAAACGATCCATCGCAAGCCCCGTAAGCTGCGCCCGCTCAATGGCAAAATCAATCAGCTTGGTTTTTACAAAAATATCCCACACCAGTTGGCAGTCTTCTAAGTTATAAGCGGCCAGTGCTGGTTTATCCTCATAAAATTGATCTGTAATTTCTTCGCCGCGATTATCCACATCATGAATCAACTTTCCTCGATCCAAAACTTCCTTGGACACATTCTGCAAAGAGAAACTTTCAAAGTTATAAGTGGCCGACTTAAGCGTGTCGATACCATCCAATACCAAACGCCCGGGCGCCTTCACCGTGTAGTGTTGATCATTATCGCGTGACTGGCGCCAAACTAAAGCCTGCTCTGCACGCCCTAAGCTGAGCTCGACACCCAACTCATCAGCCTTTCTTTGCAAAAAGCGCAAATCAAAATTAATCACCGACCAGCCAATCAAAATATCTGGGTCAAGCTCATGATAGAGCTTTAAAAAACGCTGCATTAAATCCTGCTCGTCAGCGCAATATTCTAAATAGACTGGCAAAGTGTCGGATTGGTTTTCAGCAACCGGCCCAATCATAAATACCTTTTCAACATGAACGCTGGGGTCTTTGGTATGGGTCATCACCAAACCAATCGAGTACAAATGACCACCGCGCATAGATGTCTCAATATCTAAAGACATCACTTTATAGACCGGGAAATAATCCGCTTGCTTAATTTGCGGGTTACGCATGTAGGCACAGCCCTTAGCATCTTTCAGCAAGTCACCCTGAACCCTAAGCCCGCCGGTGATAAAACGCTCCATTAAAAAGCGCTCAGTCGGGCTAACATCACCCTCTAATACTTCGATACCCGCTTGTGCCAGCAAATCCCTGGCCTTATACAGCCAGCGTTGCTCTTTAAAGTAGATAGCGTGTACTGGCACATGCTTAAAGCTCTTAAGCGGCAAAGCTTTGTCATACCAACGGCCTTTTGGAAAGCTATCGCTTTTAGGGTGACTGATGTGTTGAGACAAAAGACCACGCACTCTGTCGATAAAATCGGACTCAACAAAAAAAGTCACTTCTTGCTGATCAAACTCAATACGCAAGGGGCCTTCGTCGGTATTCAACCAAAAATGCAAATTCACGCCATCTTGGTCAAACCATTGGCGCGTTTGCAAAAATCCGGTACGTGTTGAATCGGTAGTTGTTAAAGAGGAAGATGCGCTCAAAAGCTTTAGGATCCTAAGGATTTAGTTACTAACCATTATCCTGCAGACGGTGCAGTAAATAAAGATAAGCCCAATAAAGCAAAAAGAAGACAACGCAAGGCTGACCTAAGTTAGTACGAAGCGGTTAAATTAAAATGGACTCGTTCGTCCTTTTCTTGCCCGTCTAAAGCTTTTAACTGAAAGCCATAGTCCGCGCGCGCACTTAAGTAACTCGACAAGCGATATCGAAAACCCAAACCATAGGATTGCAGATCTGCGCTAGGCGAGACCTCACGAGCGCGACTAACACTAGCCACATCTACAAACACCAAGGGTCTGAACTGATCCGACTGGGATTTAATAATAGAGTAGGCCTTCCAAGATAATTCGTTACGCATCAGCGCACCACGCTCACCTAAGGCCGTGTATTCATCATAGCCTCGAACACTCGCATAACCACCAATACCAATACGCTCGCTGCTTAACAATAGCTCATCTGCATAGTGGCCACGAATATCTAGGTTCCACTTAAAGTCTTTAGGTAAAGCAAAATCTAAACGATAGCTGAGTTTCATATAGCCGTATTGTGCGTCGGCATCGGCCTGCGAGGCTTCAAAGCTTTCGGTATCGTTGTAGGCAAACATATCGCCTGGGCTTAGAAAGAGCTCTGCCCTGATCAGTTGATTGGCGACGGTTTTTGCCATCGCCAATTGATAAGCCACATTAAACTGAGATACTGCATACTGACCCGACAGCACATCAATTCCGCCAAAAGCTAAATTGTTATTACTGTTTTTATATTGATAGCCAAATTCCCATTGCTGAAAAAACTCAGGATTAAACTGAACTGGCATAATATAGCGCCAGGCCAAACTTTTGTTTTCGGCATCGCTATCAATAATATTTGAGATCGAACTTTCCACCTCAGAATAAGACACACTCGTTTGCAAAGTATGACCTTGGGTATTGACCGGAAACTGATAGGTCAAAGCGTGAGCGCGATATTTAAAAGGACCCGATTCCCCATCAAAGGTGTGCTGATAAGACAACTGATGATCCGCCCCTTGAAGATTACCCAAATTAAAACCTACAAAGCCTCGACGCTCGCCAATGCTTTCGGTACCCGTATCTTCTGCTCCACTATAAACGCGCCACGGTTTGCTATCCTTTACTTCCACTTTTAACTTAGCTTCACCTAATCTCTCGCCACGTTGAGCTGAAATACCCGACTGTCTAAATGGATTCGAATTGTGCTGATACAAGCCTTTATGCAAATCCTTTCCCTTGATTTGGTCTCCCAATTTGACATCAAAATAGGAATTCAACAATTCACTGGAAAAATGCTGTTGCCCCTCCACTTCGAAACCCCCAGCACTAGCCAACAACACCACCATTTGTACAACACCGCTGGTAACATCCTGTCCGGCAGGTGTATAGACATCAACAAAAGGATAATCATGAGACTGATAAAAAGAAAGCAAGTCCTTGCTAATCAAGTTCAAAGTTTGCAAAGAAAAACCTTGATTCAAGTAAGGGCTTACAACCTCCTCTAAACCAGGAAGATAAGCTTGCTCCCCCATCAATACATGAACACCCGCTTGATCAATCGACTGAGTTTTTATACCACTCACGTTAGACAACAAAACAACACCATTCAGCAAGCCCAATATTTGCTCATTAGCGGGAATCTTTTGTTCCATAGTGGATCTCAGCTTCACCGAACTGGGATCATTGACAAACACCCTAGGCTGCTTGGGTTGAATCCTATCCAGCTCAGAAGCAAAAAGCCCCGTACATGCCAACAATAGTGAGCACCGTAGTACGGCATTAAAAAAGTATCTCATTAACTAACAGTTCCTTTTACCAAGAACGCGCTCTACTGAGTAGCGATTCCTTTAAGGGCTCATTCTCAAAACTCTGTTGACCGATAACAGAAGCCTTTTTACCTTTTTTGTTTACGCCTTGTTTCTGGCCAAGATGCCCTGTCTCGTTCAAACTAATACTAGGGCTGTCAGTCAAGGCAATCTCTTGTCGAGCAATTGCCTCTTGAGAATCATGATCTAACTCGTTTATGACAGATGGAGCTTGGATTTCTAGCTCTCCAGCCAGATAGCTAATTGCATAATTATTGGAAACAAGGCCCGAACCTTCGATCGTATAAAATCCAGGATTGATCGCACCCTGAGAGCTACCACCATAAACAATAGAACCTGCTAATATTGTTTCGTCTT
Source organism: Pseudomonadales bacterium (assembly GCA_965223975.1). Classification (GTDB taxonomy): domain Bacteria; phylum Pseudomonadota; class Gammaproteobacteria; order Pseudomonadales; family JBECKS01; genus JBECKS01. Next base: position 2,244,232 of record OZ245031.1, on the reverse strand, counting down.
CGCCATTCACAAAACCATCAAACACAAAGCCATTGCCGCCAGAGTTAGCAATACCATCGGCCTTTTTAACATCATCGTTCAACACAACATTAAGTTGCGTTTGGTTAACCGTTAAAGATCCATCTACATAGCTGATATCGTAATTACCCGAACTCAGCCCGCTCGCTGCCAAAGTATAAGAGCCAGCGTTGATGGCACCAACAGCATCGCCACCAATAACTAAGCTTCCGCTTAAATCACTTTCACTTTCTCCGCCAACAAAACCGCTATAGCTGACACCTTGCGCAGCAGTATAAGCAAGACCATCATAAGTTTTACTATCGTCGTTAGCAGTAATGCTTAAAGCTGCCGGTGTGATATCTGCTTGATCGCTAGCCGTAGTCGAAAGCAAATTGTAATTGCCAGCATCAGCCCCGCCCAACGTAATGAAAGAAACCGAAACCGTTTTATTAGCACCGACATTTTCATCGTCAAAAAGAAAACCTGTGTGGCTAAAGCTTAACGAATCTCCGGCTATACGATCATCAAAAGAAGACCCTGTCGCTAAGATTGTTCCATCATAAACTTTATCGTTACCCGAAACCCCAAAGCTTAGGTCACGCTGAGTAATATCAGCTTGCAAAGCTGTTGGCTGAATTAAATTATAATTGCCCGCATCAGCTCCCGACAAACTATAAACAGCGGTAATCGACTTATTGCTACCAACATTTTTATCATCAAAATTTGCGCTATCTAAACTAACACTCAATACATCACCAGCTAGCGCGGCAACACTACCACCGTTAACGATTGCCACAGTGGTACCGTCATATACTTTATCGCCTGCAATTGCACCAGTTACAAACAAATCAGCAACACTAATATTTGCACTTAACGAATCAGCGTTACTAACTAAGCTATAGTTTGCCGCATCAACCCCCGTTAAAGTCACACCCGACACACTGACTGCTTTGTCGATAGCGACATTTTTATCGTCAAAATTTCCAGTACTAAAATCAACGCTCAGCACATCACCTACCACACGATCATCGTTAACAATGTTCACTACTACATCGGTAGTGGCGTCATATAATTTATCTTCAGCAGCCAAGGTGACATTTAAATCAATAACATTAACGATTAAGTTGCCACTTCCATTTAAAGCTAAACCATGAGAATTACCAGAGCTAAAAACCGCCTCAATGCCGTTACTATAACTACCCGCTTCCGCAAATCCTGCGCTGCTAATACCAACACTCGAATCAAGCGCGAGAGCTATATTCCCCTCAGTAATAGTGCCCGGCGAGCTTAGTTCAAACTCAGCATCGTTAATCGCCAAACCGCCCACTTGGTAAGTTCCGGGTATCGAGCCTATTAAATTAAAATCATTTACATCAATGTTTTGGCCGTAATCAACGGTCTGATTATTAACATTCACATTTACACCTGTCAGTACAGGCTGAACTGAATATACAAAACCATTTCCTAGCGCCAGTGGTGAAGGGAAGGGGTTGGCTGTATCATAAATTAAACCGTACTGAACAAAATCGTGAGCGATAGCATTAGCATCAGTACCGATATCATTACGGTTGTTATCTGGGCGCGTAGAGTAAACAACAAAACGACCGCCATTCACCGACACGGGGGTAACACTACCACTATCATTATGAAAATTACCACCACTGGCGAGTACAACATTGCCAGAGCCGGTGCTCATGGCAGAAAAGCCACTGTCTAGCACCAAATCTCCATTACGGCTATCAATGGTGATATCGCCGTCTTCTGTAGAAAATGTATTTCCTGAATTAAAACCATTGGCTTGTAAAAATAAATCACCTTCACCTGTTAAATTAAAATTCTGTGCAATATCGAGATTTATGTTATGTAAGGCCGACAAGCTGACAGAACCACCTGCATCAGCGTTGATTAAACCAATCACTGAAATATCGCCAGAAGCGCTAGCCACATCTATTTGACTGCCACGAATATCGCCATCGCCGCCATTTAAATCACCGCCCTGTCCTGCGCTTAATGTAACGCTTTGCTGGGTGCGCACAGCGGCATTCAGCTCCACATCTCCCCCATCACCACCTTCACCTTCGTAGATAGCAAACCCACCACCTATATCAAAGCTAAATCGATCACCGCCGTCTCCAGCTAGTAGTTGAATTTCTCCATCCGCGTACAAACCTTGGTTCACTTTCACATTTCCACCAAAGCCTCCAAATCCATAGCCAATCTCCAGTTTTTGTCCCGTACCGGCATTAGCAATAACATTACCTTGGGTGCTCAACTCACCATCAAAAATAACATCGCCCGCCAAGGCACCGTCATAGCTAGCACCCGCCGTCAAAGTCACATCGCCCACGGCATCGACCGTCGACAGCTGGATATTCCCTCCTCTATCAGTACCCGTTATATTTCCTGCAGTTCCGTCAATACCATTGGAGCCTGTGCCGCCTGCGCCTTCAAGACCAATCTTGCCACCAGCACCTGCAGTTACAACGATTTGCCCTCCACTGTTCACGGCTGCTGTGGCAATAACGCTACCACCTCGGCCACCGTGCCCACCGTCACCGCCATCTCCACCGCTATGCGTAACACCAAAACCGCCATTACCACCCAGTCCGCCATCACCACCATTCCCAGTATTCAATACAATGTCGCCCACTTGAGATTCAACGAGTGCGTTAATAGCAATAGAGCCACCATGACCTCCGTTGGCACCATTACCGCCATCTTCACCTGAACCAGAAACAGCGCCATCACCCCCATTGGCGCCATGACCACCAGAACCTGTGCTCATATTGATATTTTGTGCCGCAGTTAGCGATTGATTAACCTGAATGGAACCTCCATTAACGTGGCCGGACCCCGTCGTCATATCGATTTGGCTTCCGGCAATTAAAGCGTGATTCACAATTATCGAACCTCCATGGCTACCCCCTGAATTAAAAGGGGTATCACTGGTCGTCAATACAATGTCCTGAGCACTGGTGATCACATCATTGACAACAATAGTGCCGGTGGTGCCTGACTGGGCGGCACCAAAGCTGTCAGGCGTTGTTTGCGCTAATACACTATCGGCATTTATAGCCCCATTAATGTGCAAATCATCTGCTGAACTTAAGCTAACAACTGCACCGGTAGCATTAATCCCGCCACTTCCAACGACAAGATTCCGAGGCGGCTCTGGTAGATATATGCTATTTAAGCCATTAGCATCTTCAGTAGTGGCCAACAACAAACTAGCTCCTGTAAAGTTGAATGCCGATGTACCTGTAGTCAGACTGCCTTCATGCGCGGTTATTTCAATACCACCTGTACCCGCATCCAGCACCACATTGCTTAGATCAAAGTCGCCTTGCTGACTTATAAAGACCCCACCGCTTCCATTAGCTGCGCTGGCATTAAAATTGCCCGTTGCGTTAGCTTGAATAGCCCCGACGCCGGAGCTGCCTATAGAAGAATTACTTCCTGTGACTGTTAGGTAAAGATTATTACCAGAAAGTATTTGAGCCGAAGATATATCACCCGTACTCACGAGAGTCAGATCGCCATTACCTGCATTGATTAAACCAGTATGCGACATCGAACCGTCACCACTATTTAAAGTAATGTCGCCGTTTTCAGTACTGAAGTTGCTACCCAAGCCAAGGTTAAAACCTTGTAGGTGCAAACTGCCGTCGCCTGTTAAATCAAAACCGTTATTAAAACCAAGCGTTTGACCTGCTTGAGTGCCAGCTAACAAAGAAACTGAGCTGCCCGCGTCTGGCGCAATTAAACCCGTGATGGCTATGCTGCCACCTAATGCGGATAGGTCAATTTGGCTGCCTACAACTTGACCACCAATTCCAGAATCACCATCCATGCCAGGACCACTAGGACCAAGACCACTACCACCTACGCCCGCTATGCCGCCTGCACCAGTACTCAAGCTCAAGTCTTGCTGGGTATCTAAAGCTGCATTGAGAGTAATACTCCCGCCAGAACCACCATCGCCACCCATGCCACCGCTTGTGCCCAAGAAGCCGCCACCAGCACCCATACCGACACCACCATCACCACCGTTACCACCTGCACCTGCGATAAGGCTCAGGTTTTGTTGGGTATTCAGCGCTGCATCAATAATAATGCTTCCCCCCATACCACCATGCCCCCCCGTGCCACCGCTATTACCGTCATTAAAACCAGTAGTATCGCCACCATTACCATTGCCCCGGCCTCCGGTACCACCGTGACCCGCTGCACCGGCACTCAGGCTTAAATCTTGCTGAGCATTGAGAGTAGAACTGAGCGTAATATTGCCGCCAGCACCACCATTACCCCCGGTGCCACCACTATTGCTGCCATCACTGCCTAAGCCATTGCCACCACCATCACCATCCCCATAACTTCCTAATCCGCCATTGCCGCCGGCTCCAGCATTCAAGCTCAGCCCCTGCTGTGAACTTAACTCTGCGCTAATAGTAATATCACCACCATCACCGCCGTTGCCACCCGAACCACCGCTATGGCCATCAGAGAAACCACCGTTACTAAAACCATCACCAGCAAAACCCCCATTGCCACCCAATCCTGCGCTTAAGCTCAGATTCTGTTGTGAACTCAATGCGGCAGCAATAGTGATCTCTCCCCCTGTACCGCCATGACCGGCTGTACCTCCACTCGTACCTCCCGTGCTGCTAGTAATATCGCCCTGACCACCTCGACCATCACCTGTACCTCCATTACCACCAACACCACCTGACCCTGCAACTAAAGCCAACTCGTGGTCAGACGCCACTTCAGCATTCACCGTAACCGAGCCACCAGCACCACCGTCACCGCCCTTGCCCCCGCTATTACCCCCAATCAGACCATTGCCACCTCTGTCATGGCCTCGTCCGCCTAGACCACCATAACCGCCCGCCCCTGCGATCAAGCTCAGGGCTTGGCCAGAATTCAGAGTCATGTTGACGGTAACCGAGCCAGCCGCACCGCCATTGCCACCGGTGCCACCACTATTGCCTCCATTGCCATCAACCAAGCTATTACCCCCTGTGCCTATACCTTCACCCCCAGTACCACCATGACCACCTGAACCCGCAGTTACACTCAGGGCTTGGTTGGATGTTAAAGCTCCATCAATCTGTATGTTGCCACCCACACCACCATCCCCTCCTGTGCCACCGCCATTACCTGCATCACCCGTGTTATCGGCACCGCTTATACCATTTTCACCGAATGCACCATTACCCCCGCGGCCAGCGATCAGGATTAAATCCCCCACGAAGGTAGTCACTGAGCCCATGCTGGTGACGGTAATCTGCCCGCCACTTTCGCCGTCGCTACCCGTTCTTCCATCATTAAATGCATTAGGATCACTTGCTAAATCAAATAAACCTGTTCCGTCTTTACCGTTACCTGCTGTTGCGGAAAAACTCCCAGCATTGATAGCACCAGCGACAATCACATCATCCGCAGAGTTAAGCGCCAAAACAGTGCCTGTTCCAACGATACCACCTGAGCCAATGACGATGTTTCTATCGCCGACAGTGTTGTTGCCAACCTGCTCTGTTGTCGCGAGTGTTATGTTGTTAGCCATAAAACTAACAAGTGAAACGCCTGTTGTAAGCTCACCATCGACTGCAGTTATTTCTGCGTCACCACTACCCGCGTTGATATCACCTACACTTAAGTCGCCTAAATTACTAACATAAATACCGCCACTTCCATTATTCGCGCTAGCAGTCACAACTCCGCTGGCGTTGGTGTTAATGGCTTGCACGGCTGTTCCAATAAACTCGTCTTGGGAGTTTGCCGTGAGGTTTATATCGTTAGCTGTAAGAACACCCGAGCCCGTGATATTGCCACCGCTTTGTAAATCCAGATTGCCGCTTAAGCTGACATCTTGGCTCACAAGAATATTTCTATCAGCATCTAAGCTAAGACTATTGGCAGACCCAAGTGCATTTATGGCTTGATTGATGGTGATATCACCATCGCCCGCTAAACCATCATCGGTTTCGATAACTACATTAGTCGTCTGTAAATTAGTTTCGATGGTGCTGGCATTAATCACCGATGCACCAGCAATGGTTTGGGTGCTGTTGATTTCAATATCTTCGGGATCAATCAGCCAGGTACCCGTTTCGCCATTCGTTGCGGAAGTATTTACTGAAACAGTGTCTGCAACATCAATATGGGTTGCCGAGGTTTCGATAAAACCACCATTACCTTCTATCGGAGCAGAAGCGTCGAACGCTCCATCAACATTAGCCGTGCCTTCTGCCATTAAAATAATGCGGCCATTTTTGTGGACAACACTGTTGGCACGGCTTATGCCTTCATGATTAATCGCTAAAGCATAGGGGTTATTGTGGGCAGCACGTAATTCGATTTGAGTGGCTTCGATTAAGCCTTGTTGATCGATATTTACATCGTCACCGGCGACGTCGATGCGGATTTTATCTTGACCTTCGCTTAGCAAACTAACGGTGCTGCCTGCACCTAAACCAACACTGCCTCTCTCTTTACTGCTGCCCGCACTAATCTCGCCATGGTTTTCAATATTTTGTGCGATTAAAAACACATTCTCTTCGCCGTGAATTTGACCCAAGTTAATAATGGTCACTGAACTGTCACCACTAAAAGTCAGCGCTTGTCCTTGTTCGATATGGTTTAAAAAATCGCTATTACTGACATCTAAAGTCGATGCCACAAAACTTTGGGTATCGATGCTCCCAGAGCTACCGATCACCACACCGTTTTGGTTAATCAAAAACACTTTGCCATTGGCTTTAAGGCTGCCCTGAATGGCAGAAATGTTATTACTAATGACACGATTCAGTACGGCGGCATCGCCATTGTTTTGAATAAACTCAGTAAGCTCGCCCGCATCAATAGAGAAGTCTTGCCAGTTAATAATGGCGGTTTGGCTGCCTTGATGAATACTAAGATTAGAACCATTAGCAGAGATACTTACATGGCCATGTACAATCTCGGCACCATTGGGATTAGCCATTACCGCCGTTGAATACATTAACATCCAAACATAGGTCAGGCTCAAAGCTCGGCTTTGCTTTAGGACAGGTTCAGAGCTAATCAACAAACGTATTAGCAAATTTGTCAGCTGCCACATGGGATTGGGTATTAGCAAATGTTTGACGAACTGAATTGGACGAGAATCAATCGTTTTTTTTATTATTCTGTTCAAAAGAACTTCCCTCAGACAGGCTAAATAGGCGGTACTTTTCACGCTTAACTATACTGCCTAAAGACGCCAGAATCATTAGTCCTTTAAGACTAATGGCTTTAGAGTCGCGAAGTGCTACATTTGCTCCAAAACCCATGGATGACAAGGCTTTACAGAGGGATAATGATGCCAGACCAAAGGACGAATATCAGTACTAATACAGACTATAAAGCTAAAGATCGCTATACTTTTGCCATGAGCACCAAGCACTTTTTATTAGTGGATGACCACAATTTATTCCGTACCGGCTTAAGCATGATTCTAAAGCAGAACGCTTTGGTGCATGAGATATACGAAGCCGGCTCTATTATGGAGGCTAAGGGCTTTGCTGACCACAGCATTGATCTGATTTTATTGGATATCCAAATGCCTGGGATATCAGGTTTAGAAGGCATAAAGTTACTGAACGAAACTTTTCCCTTGTGCCCGATTATTATTTTGTCTTCAAGCCACTCTATAAGCACACAAGAAGACGCTATAAATCGTGGTGCAAAAGCTTTTATCCATAAAAATGCCAAAGCGGAAGAGATTTTTAGCACTATCGAAGAAGTCTTAACCAGCTCTCCAAATCAGCCTAGCGACAGGCGCCAAGCAAAACGTGATGACTCACCCACCTTAAGCCCAAGACAATTAGAAGTACTTGCGCTCCTTTGCGAAGGCAAAACCAACAAACTTATTGCTAGAGACCTAGGACTGGCTGAAAACACCGTAAGAGTACACGTTTCTTCTATTTTAGAAACACTTGAGGTATCTCGAAGAAGCGAAGCAATTCTTAAAGCACAAAAACTAGGCATAATCGTTTAAATGATTTCTCAATGGATCCCCCGCTTTCGAGAAGAAAAAATTCTTAGAGAGCAACTCAAACTAGTACACAAAAATTACATCCTGGTGATGTCTGGCTTCTGGGGAGGTACAAGCATTGCTGGCTTGCTTGTTTTTTTCTCCGCAAAGGATTATCGAATATTTGCCTGGTTGATGTGTACTACTGCCATCACCGTTTATTCAATATTGCACCATTTCAAAATCAACAACCTTAACTATAAGCCTCTTGAGGAGGCTAAACACCAGGTATACATCCTTCTCATTATGGGATTGTTAGTAGCCATCTTACCAATTATTTTTTTAAACCCCGATTCTTCACCCATTTTAATTGTCAATATCACCATTTTAGTAGCCGGCATTTGTGCAGGCGCGCTCACCATGCAAGCGCCTTGTCTTCCTATTTTTCTAGCTTTTTTATTCACATCAATACCTGGGCTGGCAATCAGCTTTATTGAATTCAAGTGGGATTTAATTGGTTTAATTGTAGGATGTTTTCTTTATATACCTGTGATGCTGGCCTGTGCCTACAACATGGAATCCATCATCAAAAACTCCATTGAGCTGCAATTCTCTAACTTTGAACTGATCGGACAACTACGCGAAGCCATTAGCCGCACCGAAAAAGCCAATCGAGATAAATCAGTATTTTTGGCTTCCGCAAGCCATGATCTTAGACAACCTCTTCACGCCATGGGTTTATTTATTGAAAGTATGGCAAATACTTCTCTGAACCCTGAGCAAACAGGAATACTTTCCCAAATCAACCTCGCCTCAGACGCTACCAGGGACATGTTAAATACACTATTGAACTTTTCAAAGCTTGACGCTGGTGTTATCGAACCCAATTTTGAACCCGTCGACCTACAAGCAATATTTGGAAAGCTCGAAAAAGAATTAGCCAGTACAGCAGACAGCAAAAATATTGTATATCGCTGTAAAGAAACCAGCGCGGTCGTGCATAGCGATTCTACTTTACTCGAACTTATTCTTCGCAATCTTATAAGTAATGCAATTCGTTATACCTACAAAGGTGGCGTTCTGATAGCCTGCCGTAAAACCAATACCCATTATGCATCTATAGAGGTTTGGGATACCGGCATAGGCATTAAAGAGATACAACATGAGAATATTTTTAAGGAATTTTACCAACTCAATAACCCAGAACGTGATCGCCAAAAAGGATTTGGATTAGGCCTGGCAATTGTTAAAGGTCTAAGTGAAAAACTTAATATAGATGTACAATTAAGAAGCAGGCCAAGTCAGGGAACGGTATTTAAAATTAACGTCCCGCTTTCTAAACATCAACTCGTTCACGATCCTAAGATTTCTAGCTCCAAAGTGCTGCAACCTGGATTAAAAATATTATTTATTGATGACGATGAAAGCATTAGAGCAGCTATGAAGAACCTCATCGAGTCCTGGCATGGAGAATGCTGGCTGGCCGACTCAGAGGTTGAGGCGATCGATATTTTAAACGGTAAACGCCAAGCACCCGACTTAGTAATTGCTGATTACCGTTTACGTAAAAATAAAACCGGCGGACAAGCAATTCATAAAGTACGAGCCCACATCAACAAACACCTACCCGCAATAATAATTACTGGTGATACTGCATCTGACCGCCTAAGAGAAGCCAAGCAACAAGACGCCGAGCTTCTGCATAAGCCAGTAGTAGTAGAAGACTTAAAGAGAACCATTTCAGGCCTTTTGTATTAAACAATCACTGGAAGATATAACTAATAAGAACCATTAAAAAACTGAAAGCACGCAGAAAGTTCGAACCCGAAGAACGAATTCGTATAGTGCTAGAAGTTCTTCTTGATGAAGGTTCTATCGCTGAAATGTGTCGAGGAGAGGGCATCGTACCCAGCCAGTATTATGGGTTGTCGAAAGACTTTCTAGAAGCTGGTACACAACGCCTAGCTAGCTACACAAAATAAGCGCCACACAAATTCCCACCAGCATGACCGCCCCATCCTGGCCATTAAAACACTGCAAGCGCTTTTCTTCTAACTCTAGTGTTATGCCTATCCCTAAGCGTTCTTTCCAACTATCTATATGTGCTTCGCTCATGGCTGTGCAGTATGAATCCATTAAGATTCAAATAAAAGCGCCAGGGTCACTCACCTTGCTCTTTAACATACCAAACTAAACCATAGGGGTAGATTTCCGACAAAACTTCGTATACTGTACGTATAAACAGTATTTAATGATTTAGTGAGAAAGCTCACCAAGCGACAAAACAATACGACAAAAACCATGCAACGCTCTAACCCCCATAAACAAAGCCATACAGCGATTAACAGCTTAATGCTTCAGGCCCAAGCTCAACAGGCACCATTACGCAAAGGTAATGAGGTACTTAAAGCTGGTAGCGCTTGGGATACGGGTTACGAAGAGCTAAACCAATACTTGCCCAATGGTGGTTGGTCCAAGGGCAAACTCAGTGAATTCTTATGCGTACAGCAAGGCATTGGCGAGCTACAGCTTTTGCTGCCAGCACTTAAAAGCATCAGCCAAAAACAATGGGTCATTTTTATTAACCCACCCCAACTGCCCTATGGCCCTGCCTTAGTTCAGCAAGGTTTAAATCTCGATCATTGCCTAGTGATCAATAGTCCAGAGGCAAAAGATCAACTATGGTCGATGGAACAAGCACTACTATCTGACAGCTGTGGCGCCGTACTGTGCTGGCCTACACAGGCTTTGCCCAAACACATTAGGCGCTTACAGGTGGCCGCTGGTCAGGGGCAGGCTTTAGGTTTTCTTTATCGGAGTTTAGAACATTTAAACCAGGCTTCTGCAGCAAATTTACGCTTACAACTCAGCAGAAGCTTTATAGAAGACAACAGCAAAACAAGCCAACAAAACATTGATATCGAAATCATTAAGCGTCCCAATGGTTGGCCCGTACCTCCTTTTACCCTTGAGACTTGCCACTTTAATCAGGAAATAGCTGAGCAGTACAAAAACCAGAGCCCAGAGAACAGCCCAGAACAGACACAAGCACCACAGACTGAAATAGCGAGCATTGATTTACTCAATCCGCTAACAGCCCAGCAGCCACCTCTTAAAACACAAACCCCTATAAGTAATGCTTCAATAAAAGCGCCTAAAGTTAAAGCGCCTAGGCTTTAAGCAGCGAGTTACATTCTCATGCTTTGGCTTGCTATACACCTACCCTCACTGCCCCTCGAAGTTTTTGGCTCCCATAAAACAGATCAAGCCTTTGTTGTGCTGGAGTCTATAAAAAACAGATCCATTGTTACCCACTGCAACCAAAGCGCTTTAAAACAAGGGGTCGAAATCGGCATGAACAGTAAGCTGGCTCAAAGCCTATGCGAGCAGATCCATATACAAGACAGAGAACTTAAACGCGAACAGCGACAGCTGCACAATCTAGCTAACTATCTATATCGCTTTTCACCCTATATTTATTTTTACAACAACAGTAGTGTGCATATCGAAATATCCAGCACGCTTAAACTGTTTAAAGGGCTCAACAAATTTATAGAAACCTTAGAAAAAGATATCTATGAAAAATTTACCAAAGAGCAAGCACTCAGTATTGAGTTACGTTTAGCGAGCAATCCAGAGCTTGCCTTTCTCAGCTGCTATTTACCGGCCAAATCAAAAGATCATATCTATAAGCTACAAGATTTAGCCCAGCTAGATATTCACAGTTTGGAGTTTAAGCAAAGTAACCTAGACAGCCTAAGCGCCTGCGGCATTCAAAGTATTCAAGACCTGATCAAAATACCCAATAGCCAAATCAAAACGCAAATTGATTCAGATGACTTTAAATATTTAAAACGCTTAAAAGGCCAAAACGAAACCCGTGTTAACTATTACGAGCCACCCAAATATTTTGAAGACAGCTTTTTCTTTATCGAAGAGATCGAGAACACCCAACAGGTGCTTTTTCCCATCAAGCGCTGTATTCAAAACTTATCCTACTATCTACATAGCCGGCAATTATCAGCGCTTAAACTAAATATCGAGCTGAGCGACAACAAACAGAGGCAAACCCCTTACCAAGAAAAGCTACAACTACGCTTTGCCAAGGGCCAGCATCAAGCAAAAGAGATAATGAATCTATTGCGCCTACAGCTGGAAAACTTCGAACTACAACAGCCAATTCATGAAATTAAACTGTCTTGTCAGGATTTTTGTGAACGCAATCAAAGCGTTCAAGATTTATTTCCCGGAGAACTTAAAGAGAGCTCTAGCGGTAGCGCTGACACCCAATTAATCGATCAGTTTAGAGCGCGCATGGGCGACAATTGCATTAAAGGTATTCAACTGAAAGCTGAACACCGACCTGAACTCGCTATGAGCTACGGTGAAATCCAAACAAAAAACAACACAAAAGATCAAATACAACAGCATCAACACTTCCAACACAGCAGCAAACGACCCTTTTGGTTATTAAGCACTCCACGCCCTCTCAATATTAAAAAAAGGCAGGTCCATTATTTTGGACCGCTCAGTTTAATCAACGATGCCGAACGTATCGAAACCGGTTGGTGGGACACACAATTTATTAAACGCGACTATTTTATCGCTAGGCACCCCAAGGGAGAGTACTACTGGATCTTTCAAGATCACTTAAAGCAAGGTGCCTGGTTTTTGCATGGTATTTTTTCTTGAGACATACCATGAGCCAACTTCAGCATGTACAACTACACAGCCTAAGCAACTTTAGCTTTTTAAAATCCGCTTCTCACCCAGGAGAATTGGTTCAGCAAGCCATTGAGCTGAATTACAAAGCCTTAGCAATCACGGATGAATGTTCTTTTTCGGGCATTGTTAGGGGCTATGCTGAAGCCATCGAACATAGCGCCTATCAAGATAACAAGTTCCAACTTCTAATCGGCAGTGAATTTTATACTGAAGAAGGTTTTAATCTAATAGCTCTAGCCCCAAGCAAGATTGCTTATTCACAAATATGCCATCTTATTACCAAGGCTAGAGGACGAGCTGACAAAGGCAGCTATCAAGTTTTCATAGAAGACTTTAACCGTTATCTAAAAGACTGCTTACTGATCTACTCCCATGACTTCTCAAAGACTCTAGATGTTAAACAACTCGATGATTTATTTAACCATTTTAAAAAAAATATTTGGCTAGGCTACAGCCATCAATTTACAGGCTTAGCTGAAGAACATCGTTTAGTACTGTCACGCTTAGCCTCTCGCTTTAAAGCGCCCATTGCTGCCTGCCCTAAGGTGTACTTTCATCAGCCACAACGCAAAGCCTTATACGACACAGTTAATGCTATTCGCCTTGGCTGCACGGTAGACGATCTTGGCCAGGCCTTTAGTGCCCATCGTGAAGAGCACTTACATAATCATCGTAAGTTACAGTTTTTATATAGCGAAAAAGAACTCAACGAGTGCCACCGCATCGCCAAGCGCTGCCAGTTTTTATTAAGCGAACTTAAATACCAATACCCTAAAGAATTAGTTCCTCCCCACTTAAACCCTAGCGAATACTTAAGACAACTGGTTGAACTTGGAATACAAAGCCGCTGGCCGGAAGGTATCAATGACGACTTAAGAGCCACCATCGAAAAAGAACTCAAACTAATTCAAAAACTAAAATACGAATACTATTTTTTAAGTGTTTACGAAATCGTTGAATACGCCCGCTCACAAGAGATTTTATGTCAAGGCCGAGGCTCAGCAGCCAACTCTGTAGTGTGTTACTGTTTAGGCATTACTTCGGTTAACCCTAAAGAGATTAATTTACTTTTTGAGCGTTTTATATCAGAAGACAGAAACGAACCACCCGATATTGATGTTGACTTTGAGCACGAACGACGAGAAGAAGTCATACAACACATTTATAAAAAATACGGTCGAGATCGATCAGCTATTACCGCAACGATTATTACCTACCGACACAAAAGTGCGATCAGAGAAGTCGGCAAAGCACTAGGCTTTAATATCTCAACCATTGAGTACCTCAGCAAATCACTTGCCTGGTGGAACAAAGAGGCCATACTCAAAGAAAAGGTCGAAGGCCTAGGCCAAAATATCAAAAACCAAAGCCTTATGGACCAAAGGCTTAAGCTGTTTTTACACTTAGTCGATGAGATACTAGGTTTTCCTCGCCACCTATCCCAACACGTCGGTGGCTTTTTAATTTCAGAATGTCCAATCGCGGAATTAGTGCCTATCGAAAACGCCAGCATGGTGGATCGCACCGTGATCCAGTGGGACAAACTCGATATTGAAACCCTAGGCCTATTAAAGATCGACGTACTAGCACTAGGTATGCTTAGCGCCATTCGCAAAAGTTTTGATTTACTAGAAAAACACCATCAACAAAGATTCAACCTCGCTAGCATCCCCTGCGAAGACCCTGCGGTTTATCAAATGCTACAAAAAGGTGACAGCGTCGGCGTATTCCAAGTGGAATCCCGCGCGCAAATGTCCATGCTGCCGCGTTTAAAACCTAAAAATTTTTACGACCTAGTGATTGAGGTTGCTATTGTTCGGCCCGGACCCATTCAAGGGGATATGGTCCACCCTTTTTTAAGGCGGCGCGATGGTATCGAACCCGAGACTTATCCTAGCGAGGCTTTAAAAGCGGTATTAAAGCGCACCTTGGGTGTACCGATCTTTCAAGAACAAGCTATTAGCATCGCCATGGTCGCCGCTGACTTTAGCGCAGGTGAAGCCGATGCGCTGAGACGTGCCATCGCCAACTGGGGGCGACATAGCAAACTTAACGACTTTAAAGAGCGCCTACTTAAAGGCATGGCTAAAAATAATTACAGCCAAGAATTCTCTGAACGTATTTGGGAACAAATTATGGGTTTTGCGGGCTATGGTTTTCCCGAATCCCATGCTGCCAGTTTTGCGCTTTTAGTTTATGTCTCTTCCTGGCTTAAGTGTCATCACCCCGCCGTTTTTTGCTGCGCCCTATTAAACAGTTTACCCATGGGTTTTTATACCCCATCCCAACTGATACAAGATATTAGGCGCCACCATGTTGAAGTATTGCCCATCGATATACTTAAAAGCGAATGGGATCACCATCTAGAGGAGCATACGGTAGATAATAAAAAAGTACTGAAGCTACGTTTAGGTTTTCGTTTAGTTAAAGGATTAAAACAAGAACGCATTGAGAACTTCGTAAAAATACGCGAACAAGGTGAATACAAACTCGATAGCATTTATAAACTCGCTCAGCGTTTTGGCTTAAATAAAGCAGAACTCGCTCGTATAGCCAATGCCGACGCTTTTAAGGAACTCAGTGGACACCGCTATCAAAGTCGCTGGCAGGTCAACACGATTGAAGAAGCACCACCACTATTCGAAACTGTGCCACAGAGTAGCAACTCCGCTTTACCTTCACATATTCAAGCACCCAGTGATGCACAAAACGTGATGGAAGATTATAAACATGCCAAGCTAAGCCTAAGACAACACCCTATGCTTTTACTAAGGCAACATCCCGATATAAAACACTGCAAAAACTTCGAGCAGATCAAACAGATTCGACACGGTGGTTTTGTTCAAGTAGCCGGTCTCGTTACTGGACGACAAAGACCAGGTTCAGCTAAAGGTGTTATTTTTCTCACCCTAGAAGATGAAACAGGCAACAATAATATCGTGTGCTGGCGTTCAGTGGTCGAGCGCCAAAGGGAAATCATCATTAAGGCAAGAGCACTAAAAATTAAAGGCCACATAGAGCGAGAGAAAGATGTGGTGCATGTAATTGCTGGCGTACTGGAGGATTTAAGTCACTTAGTTAGTGACTTAGATTTGCACTCAAGGGACTTTCATTAGAACTAAAGCTAAAGGCTTTTATTTGCGCTAAGGGCTTTTATTAACCCCAAAAACTTAAACCTCGACGATCTCTTCTTTAAGGCTAGTGATCAGGCTTTCAAAATCTTCACCCGGATCGTACTTCTTTTTAAGATCATACTCACACCATAACCAGTGGTTATGCTGATCCTCGGGTAAATCAGTGGGCGGTGGCGCTGGGACATCAGTCTCATAACCCCAACCTGCGGTATAACCACCCATAGCATCCTCAGCCCCATCGTTCCAATAAATCGCAAGCACAGTTGTTTCTTGTCCCCACAAATGGCGGGCGCTAGGATGCGGAGGCTGCAAAATCGCTACCTCGCCAACACTGAAATTAGGTCTGTTAGAATCTGCCATAAAAACTTCTAAAAATGCTATCTAAGCAATCTGCATAGAATGCTAATCTGAGCGCCTATTTTAGTTGAATCCCCAAAATACACCAAATATAAAAGTATATTAGCAGTATGAATAACGAACGTATCGCCCTGCCCCAAACAAACTTTCCCATCGACGGTTACATTAACAAAGGCTATGAGCCTGTGCTCAAAGCTTTTATTGAAAACTTTGAAAAGGATGTAGAAGTCGGAGCGAGCGTCGCGGTCTATCACAAGGGTGAAAAAGTTATCGACCTTTGGGGCGGCTACAGCAATCAAAAGACCAAAGCAGCTTGGCAAGAAGATAGCCTCATCGTTGTATTTTCGACCACTAAGGGTGTCGCTTCCTTATGTCTGTTAATGCTTGCCGATAGAGGCCTGCTCGATTACGACCAAAAAGTAGCACATTACTGGCCCGAATTTGCTCAATCAGGCAAAGAAGACATCACCGTAAGACAATTACTCAGCCACACATCGGGACTTTGCGGGATAGAAACACCTATGCGCTTAGAAGAGTTAGCAAACACAGAAGGCAAAGCAAAGCTCAAAGCAGCGCTGGAAAGCCAAGCGCCTCTGTTTAAACCCGGTAGCGACCAAGGCTACAACGCAATCTCTTTTGGCATGTACGCAGCGGAGCTATTTAAACAAATCAGCGGCGAAGACATGGTCGATTTTTACCGGCGAGAAATTCAAAGTACTTTGCAGCCAGATTTTTGGATTGGTAATGCCGATAGTCAAAGTGATCGAATCGCTAGACTTTACCAAATGAAGCCGATGGAGCGCTTAGGCAAATCGATAGTTACTGGTATAAAAGGTGGTACTGCAGAATCCAAGGTAATTCGCGCCTTGCTAAAACCAAACTCATTGCCTAAAAAAGCGTTTATCAACCCCTATTCAGGATTAGAAGGCCCACTTGCCTACAACAAAACCTTAGCCCAACAAAATGCTTTTTGGTGGGGAGGTGGTTTTTCGAACGCTCGCGGACTTGCCCAAATTTACGCTCCTCTAGCAGGTGACGGTAGTTTTAATGGCGTAAAGTTGATTAATAAGGATACTCTCGAAACAGTTTACCCTGTACCCAGCTGGTCAGAACAAGATAGAGTAGTTGGTAAGGCTTTGGGCTGGAATCAGGGCTTTTTAAAAGACGAACCTCATATCTTCTCGCCCAACAGCGAAGCTTTTGGCCACGCCGGCATGGGTGGATCGCTAGGCTTTGCCGATCCCAAAGCTGAACTATCCTTTGGCTATACAATGAACCGTCTTGACCATAGAATTCGTTCACCGCGATGTGTAAGCCTTTGTCGTGCTCTATATTCATCTGAGGCTGTACGTTAGTTAACGAATCAACAGAACACTCTATGCCCATTATCAAAAGCCAGTTCGTTGCCCCTTGGTATCTGCGTAATCCGCATTTCCAAACTTTGTACCCATCCTTGTATAGAAACCCGCCGATACCTGAGCGGGATAGCTATTTTTTTAATACATCCGATGGTGATGAGGTCCTCTTAGAGAAAGTCATCCCAAAACCCATCAAACAAAAACGAGCTGTGTTTTTAATCCACGGTTTAACCGGTGATGCTGACTCCCAATACATTGTAGGCCTACAAAATTTATTAAAGACCTTGGGCTTTTTTAGTATCGCCATGAACTTTAGGGGCGCAAAAAACCCAAATCGTCGAGCAAGAGGTTATCACTCTGGATCCAGTGACGACCTAAAAGAGATGATCGATCATATTCATGCGACCTACCCCGAGTACGAATGGCAGGCGATGGGATTTTCTTTAGGTGGAAACGTATTGCTTAAGTACCTAGGCGAGAACCCAGACAGCCCCCTGGTCGGAGCCTTTGCTATGTCAGTACCTTTTAAACTAGAGATGAGTGCTGATCGATTAAACCAAGGTTTTAGCAAGGTATATCGAAGTCACTTACTCAAACAACTAAAAGTTTATTTAGAAGATAAATACGAACACCTTAGCCAACATCACCCAGATCAAGCTAAGATTATGGATACCATTCCCTTTAGCAAAAAGTTTAACTCCTTTTGGGATTTTGACGGCGAAATCATCGCGCCTATTTACGGCTTTGACTCCTCATTAGATTACTACCAAAAATGCGGCTGCGGCCAATTTTTAAAACACATTAAGATACCCACCCATATTTTAATCGCCTTGGATGATCCTTTTCTAACACCCTCTATGATCCCCGATGAATCAGAGCTATCTGATTCAGTCACGCTAGAACTAAGTGAACACGGCGGCCATGTTGGCTTTTATTATGGAAAAGACCGTTATTACGTCGAAGAACTCGTGCTAAACTTATTGCCTCAAGCCTAATACAAAGACCATAGTAAAGAAAAAAGCCATGAACCCTGACGAGTTTCACGCCATCAGACGTGAATACATACAAAAAGCCCTTAACGAAAGCGATGCACCTAATAATCCTTTCGAGCTCTTCGACTTGTGGTTTAAAGAGGCTATGGACAAAGTCATCGATCTGGCAAACGCGATGACTTTGTCTACAGTAGATAGCCAAGGCGAGCCAAACTCACGAGTGGTACTTCTAAAAGGCTTCGATGAACACGGCCTCACTTTTTTTAGCAACTACCAAAGTGCAAAAGCTAAAGATCTAGAAAACCATGCGAAGGCCTCTTTGCTTTTTCACTGGTCCTTATTTGATCGCCAAATTCGAATCAAAGGCACAGTAGAAAAAGTGAGTGAAGAAGAATCGCGCGCCTACTTTCAATCACGACCACTGGATAGCCAGATCGCGGCGAGCATATCCGAGCAAAGCCAAAGCGTTCCTAATCGTGAATTTTTAGAACAAGCCTTTGACAACAAGAAAGCTGAGTTAGGCCAAAACCAAAGCGAACTTGAGCTGCCAGATTTTTGGGGCGGATACCGAGTAAAGCCTAGCTACTTCGAATTTTGGCAAGGACGTGAAAATCGTTTGCATGATCGACTGGCTTATACTTTAGACCAAAGCAACTGGAATTTAGACCGCCTAGCGCCATAAAGTGCTAGCGTTTCCAGCGAGGCAAGCGTTTTTCCATAAAGGCGGCAATCGCTTCTTTATAATTGCCCTGCTTAGACATCTCATTCAACAAACGATCAGCTTCCGCCACCGATTCCCCCACCGTTCGATGCAGGTCTTTATAAATTTGATGCTTGGTAGACGCTAAAGACTCAGGTGAAATATTCGCCATCAAATCCAAAGCATATTGCTTAGCATGAGCTAACAAAGATTCATTGTCGTCAAACACCCCGTTAAACAACCCAAGCTCGTACGCTTCATCCGTAGTGAATTTTCGACTCGTAAACAGCAGATCATTCGCTTTGGTAAGACCAACCAAACGAGGCAATAGCCAAGACATCCCATACTCGGCAGGAAGATTTAACTTGCCATGGGCTGTGGTGAGCTTCGCACCCTTCACGGCAAAACGAAAATCCGCATAACAGGCGACCACCAAACCAACACCAGCCGCAGGGCCGTTAACCGCTGCAATAACCGGTTTTGGAATACCAAATTGATAAGCAAAATTTTGATCAAATGGCTCATAGACCCCAAAGCCAGGATTAGGAATATCTTGTGGGGTCCCCGGATCGTAGCCGCCCTTTTTAACATGGCCCTCTAAGGCTTGGGAGTCGGCACCAACACAAAAACTATTCTCACTGCCGGTCACAATGATGACACCCACTTCTGAATCGTTTTCCGCCTGCTGCAAACACCAACGATATTCTGTGTGCATTCGACCAGTCCAAGCATTTTTTCGGTGAGGCCTATTTAAGGTAATCCAAGCGATGCCTTCTTCAACACGATATAGAGTAGTCTTTAGTTCCATCGCCTCGTTCCCGAACGCGTATTAGTTTATATCTAAAGCTTTTGCCTTTGCGGTTGCAGACGCTAATAAAGCTTTGTCTTTGTTATATATCTTGGCAGCCAAATGATATACATCACCTTCTTGCTTAAGAATTTGCCCCGAACCCTGAAGCACACCTACTTGAGCCGGCCGTAAAAAAGACACGTTTAAATTAGCCGTTGGTGCAAAGCGAGTTTTGGGTAAAGTAATGCCTAAGGCATAACCCATTAGATCATCAAGCATGGCGGTTAGAATTCCGCCCTGTATATTTCCCGCGGTGTTTCTAAATTCATCCTTAGCATGAAATCTAGCTTCTAAAATCCCTTTATCAGAATCAGCCGAAAGCACCTCCATCCCCAACAGCTTAGAGGTATTAGAATATTTATCTAAAAAATGATGGTGAAGAGAATTGCTCACGGTTTATAGAATAGAAAGACGCCTTAAACGAACAAACAGTATGCCTAGCAGCCAACATAACTACAATAGTAACTGCAATAGTAACTGCAATGGTAACTACAACTGGACCAGCATGCTCTCAACCTCAGCTGAAACAAGGTTTACAACATCAATCTCAAAGACAAGCACAAGACTCCGAGCCTCGGCAGCTAGTACTAATCTAACTTTTGAAAAAACAAGGTGATCTCACCCACTTCGATACCGAACTTCTTCATCTTAACCTTATTAAAAGCGTGCTTTTGATCTTGACGATACATCCAATCATCCATACTTAAATCAATTTCACCGTCTTTGGTTTTTACCCGAAGTACATAATGCCAATTAAGCGCATTACCCTGCTCACGACCTTTGGCCTCGCCTATTACATCACCAGCGCGCCCTGTGTAAGATCCGTCGGCATTTTTTTCAATCACCCACTGACGAGTTTGGGTTTCGCCATCGTCATAAACAAAATCTTCATCAAGGGTTAATTGCTCGCCTTCTATGGTGCCGACAATATCCGCCTCAAAACGCCGAATCTGTTTACCACTATAATCCTGCACCATTCCCCAGGCTTTTGTTTTGCCCTCGAAGAATTCAAACAATGCAAAGTCGGGACTTTGACCTTGGTAGTCATCAAGCTTTGCACCACAAGCCAAATTTACAAATACAATCAGACTTAAACAAAATAATTTTTTCACAACGGCTCATCCCCCGGTTTTAAAAAAAGGGCTTTGCGGGTTGCGCTGGTCTTATCTAACTCTTCAGCTGCCCGAAGAATCAAACGAGAAAAGCCATACCCATACAAAGCCCAGAGGGTAAGCAACACAATAGTTGTTAGTACAAAATCACCAAAGTACACAACACCTATTCTGGCTGCAGCGTGGTAACTTAAAGTGCCCGAAATAGCACATAAAATACTGATCAAATAAATGGAATATTTTTTTAATACCTCTCTCATCATGCAAGCATAGGTAGCGAAACCAAACCACAGAAAGCCTAGCCAAAATGGCACGGTCGCTAGCGCTTGACCAAAACTAAGTTTTTGCTCTGCGTAAGAGAAAGAATAAAAACCAAGACCTGTTAACAGAAAATCCGCACCCAAACCTGCCAAAGCAATAAAAGGAGCTAGAACCAAGGCAAAACGATCATAAACAAAGGCAACAATAAGTATCGCCAGCAACAGAGGCCATGCCGAGTTTTGAGCAAACACACACAAGGCCCAATAGCAGTTAAACAGCATGGATATGATAAATGCCTTTAGGTTACTATATTTGTCAGTATCAAGAACAACATCGTTCATTAGAGCTCTCTTATTGTCTGCAGCGTGCTTGTAATAAGAAATACGCACTAAATGGGCTATTAGATCACTTAAATTTACTTAAGATTAGCGGTGTGTCTTGGACAAGACCTCAGATGATCATCCACTGGCCCCATCGACTGCATAAAGGCATAGCAAATAGTGGGCCCGACAAAGGTAAAACCCTTCTTTTTCAGCGCCTTGCTCATGGCCCGGGATTCTTGGGTTTCTGTAGGCACTTTCTTCAAGGTGGCGAACTTATTCACCTTGGTTTCGTGATCAACGAATGACCAAATAAACTCATTGAACTTGATACCCTCTTCTTTCATCGCCAAATAAGCCTGAGCATTTTTTCGAATAGCATAAATCTTTAATCGGTTACGGATCAGGCCTTCGTCCTTTAGGCAATCCTCTAGCTCCTTATCCTTCATCGCTGCTACTTTTTTCGGATTAAAACGGAAAAAGCGCTTTCGATAATGAGCACGTTTATTAAGTACAGTAATCCAACTTAGGCCTGCTTGCTGGCCCTCCAAGCAAATCTTTTCAAAAAGCTTTTGGTTATCGTGGCAAGGTACACCCCATTCCGTATCGTGATACTTTAAATAGATCTCTCCTTTAGCCCAAGGGCAAGGCTCCAAGTTCTTTTTGCTCATTATGATTTTCTTATCAACAGCTAAACATTTAGTTCATTTTGTAAACGGTCCGCAAATTTATGAGGCGGATCAGCCGGTTTTGAATCTCTGTCTTTAAGATTACCGTTTCTGATTTTTTTAGGCGCCGCATCTCCATGTTGCACATACACCGAAGGATAACCCTTACCACCCCAACTCTTAAACAACTGACGATCCGCATCACTATGTTCGGGGTTTAGCCTAACTTTTACAAACTGCTGTAATTTGGATTTCACGTTGGCGTCGGTAAAATAGTTTTGCTCCATAGCCCGGCAATAACCACACCAATCTGTGTAACCATAGATCAGAATTGGGACACCGTATTTTTTTGCCACTCTTTTAGCCTCTATATAGCCCACCGTGTCTTCATACCATTTTGCACTGGAGTAATTAGAGGCGTACAGACTGGGATCTGCTTTAAACTGATACTCTTGCTTCTCCATTACGTTCATTTCACTTAGCTGAAAACCTTTTTCACTATCGCCGGGACAGGGCTGATCGGTAAAGGTTGTCTTCCCGTCAATTACGCACTTTCTAATCACCGAAGGTACAACTGGTTTAGCCTGTGTGTCTTCCACCTGATATTCGTCGGATTCTTCGTGATCAGCTACTGGAATTAACTCTACTAGTTCCTGAGGCAATACTTTTTGAGCCTCTTGCTTGATTTCATCACTGCATGCGCTGGCAATCAAAACAAACGAAATCAATACTATGGATCGATAAAAAGGCATAAATTCTCTCTTAGCTTACTAGCTCTTTGCTACATTGCCGCAACTGCTCACAGTAATCTATATCAAATCTAAGACGCTTTTTCCTTCGGCCTTCAAAAAAATGACCGCTGACATCCGCATAATCCTCACTCAAAGCCGCTCTCACACCTGTTTTAGATACTTCAGACATCGCTAGCGAAGCGAAGCCAGCCACCCGATTAACTGGCCAAGGCAAATTACGCGTCAAGCCAGATTTCACCAGACCCGGGTGAAAAGCGTTCACGGCAATATTGGTATCCATCCAATCCTCTGCCAGAATTTGCGCAAGAGCAGTTTTGGCATGCACCGCATTAGCCGCTGCTTTTGGTGCCAGATAACCTTTCTCAAGCATAAGGTTAGAAAAATCCAAACGCTGTTTTAAAACCAAAGCACCACCGCCACTGACAAAAAGCACACGGGCAGCATCAGATTTTTCCAATAGGGGTTTAAAACTATGCGCTAGCACATAAGCGCTTAAATAATTAATAGCAAAAGTTAACTCGTGGCCTTGCTTACTTAGTTTACGCTTGGGCATCACTACACCCGCGGAAAATACCAAACGATCTAGGACTGTTACTTCTTTGGCAAAATCTTTGGCGAATCGTTTAACCTGATCCAGATCACTTAAATCAACACACCAAAAATTTATCTTAGCTTGCGACTCTTCGTTTAAAGCCTTCGATATTTTGAGACCTTTTTCTTCACTCGACCCCACAAAATGCACTTCATACCCTTCGTCAGCTAACGCCCTTACCAAAGATAAACCCACCCCATCACTACCACCGGTTACCAACGCTGTTTTGTTCATTCCTTTACCTATCGTCCTTTACAATTTAATTATTCGGAGAGTAATACCTCTTCCACCGTCTTGGCAAATACCTGCTTAGCCCAGTCCAAAGCGGTATCCCCTGAGTCATTTTTCAAATCAAGTTTGGCTCCGCGCTTAAGCAAAAACCGAATCATCTCAAGACTACGACCAATCTCTTGAGGGAATCCGTTCTTTTGACATTCAATGGCAGAGCTAACGGCAATATGCAACGCCGTATTACCCTCGCGCCCAGCAAAGTGAATAAAGACCCCACGAGCCAAGAGATAATCCACAAGTTCGAAAGAACCTAGCTCAACCGCCTGCATCAAAGGTGTATAGCCATTGCCGCTTGCGACATGAATATCCGCACCCGCATCGATTAGGGCAACCACATTTTCCCAATCTTCTTGGCGAATGAGTTGATTAAGGGTTGGAGTATCCACTTAAGGTTACCCAAAGGCTAAACCAGCAATGCGTTTGGCAAACCTCTCATACAAAGCTGGAGGAACGTCATGCCCCATATCATCCACAAACTCTGTTTCAGCATGAGGCATTAATTTCTCCAAAGCTCGGCCATGCTCAACCGGCACTAACGGATCAGCCTCACCGTGAATAATCAAAGTCGGCACAGTAAGCTCCTTTAAATGCTTACTGCGATTTGGCGAACACATAATCGCCAAGACCTGACGAGTGGAGCCCGGGCGCTCGGGAGAACGCGCCTCTAAGCGCTCTGAGTACGGCAAAAGCTCATCAAGACTGGTGGCCAAATCACCTACACTGCCAATGATTTTTAAGTGCTTAGCTCTAAGCTTCACCTTTTGCTTGCTCGATACAGACAGCACGCGCTTCATAGTACTTAACAAAACCTTAGCCGTTGGTTTGGGCAAGCGCCGGTCTCCAGGCGTGGTCATAATCAAAGTTAAAGATTTCACCCTTTCACCAAAATGAATCGCCATCTCCTGCACGATCATGCCGCCCATCGACGCACCACACACATGTGCTTGTTGAATACCCAAATGATCCAATAAACCCACCGCATCTTCAGCCATATCTTTTAAATAATAAGGAGCAAGCTCTCTGTTATTCAAAACAGAAGCCTTAAACATAGTCATTGGGTTAGGAGCAGGAAACTGATCCAAAAAGGTCGACAAACCGATATCACGATTATCAAAACGAATGACATAAAAGCCTTGGCCTTGCAGCTGCTCACAAAATGCATCACGCCAAGCGATCATTTGAGCGCCTAAGCCCATGACCAATAGCAAGGGTTCATCACTTTCATTACCAAAAGTGTCGTAGGTCAGTTCTATTCCTGAGGGGAGTTTGGCTGTGGGCATAGCAATAATTTAGTTATACAGCTAACGAAGGAATAACGTCCCAAGTCTTGCCGCCCAACTTTCTCCCATTAGCTTTCTTACTTCGTTTTACCCCATCTTGACCCCAAGCTCCCCACTGCTTAAAAAAGAAATCAACACCGGATTGATCACATTGATTTTTAATCTTTATCACCCATGCTTCTTCCATAGGTCTAGCCTTCACACCTGATTCCCCCCCTACAATTACCCAATGAATCCCAGCGAGTCGCAAACGCCCCAAATCTTCCAACAAGGGCTCAACTGATAAAAATCGAGTCTCAGCTTCTATCCCAAGTAAATCGTCAATTCTCGGCTTACCATATTTTTTATCTTCTAC
The DNA here is from genome assembly GCA_965223975.1 of Pseudomonadales bacterium. Lineage (GTDB taxonomy): Bacteria > Pseudomonadota > Gammaproteobacteria > Pseudomonadales > JBECKS01 > JBECKS01. The sequence goes on along the minus strand of OZ245031.1, from coordinate 2,218,489 downwards.
AGACACACCTATCCAAGCATTTTTGGGGACATTTCTGTTAGAAAAATATTCTTTCATACGCCCACTACGCTTGGTTAGTATTTGATATGTATGCTGAGGTGTCTCCTCTATGACCGACATAACCTGATCAATAAAACCAAAGGGGACCCCTCTTTGAAAAAGGTCGCTCATAGAGTTAACAAAATACATTGTCGGTTTTTTTCTAGATTTAGGCTGAGCTAGTCTTTCTGGGAGCAAACTTAATTTAAAACCATTTTCGTATCCAGGTGCCCCCATCGCTTCGAGCCTTTTTGACATCGTCTCCGCATAACAATACTTGCACCCAGGAGATACTTTTGTGCATCCCGTCACAGGGTTCCAAGTCTGCTCGGTCCATTCAATCTTACTCATAAAATATATTATCTCTCACTCTTTAATATCTGGGAAACAACCTTTTTCGCCAACGCTTGCGCCTTTACATTCTGATTGCTTACCATAAAATAAAAATCAAATAATGGCCTACCATTACTTGATAAAGAAACTGGTTCAGAAACGTAAGGAAAAATTTCCCTTAATCTATTGGTAACCCACTTTCTAAGTTCACCATAATTTAACCTTTCAGTGTCAGCCCCAACATCCGGGTCTCCAAACAAATCATCAATAGGCGGTAGCTCTTTCGGCTTATAGAGCATTTCTTCCCACTCACCAGTCCCCAGCAACCTCGTCAGAGTATCCCCCCATTCAGGTTTAATATTATCACCAGATCTAGGCGTCATTCGCGCGATTACCGAAATCGGGAAAAGAAGCCAAAGATCTACCTTATTGGAGCTAGCCACAAATTCTAAAGTATCCCAGTCAAATTGAGTACTATAAGGATCTACAAACAGAACAGCCCTATCTTTTGAACCTAAAGACTGACAAAACTCTTTTATAAATATATTCCCATCTTTTTGAGTAATATGAATATTGCACTCACTAAATTCTCTTGTTAAATCATGCAATTGCTCGATGTGCTCGGGATTTAAATCATTGAAATGATAATTATCAAAACTTGGATTAATACTAAGAGCTGCTCGAACAGACCCCTCCAGCGCCTCGTTATCAATAAGCTGAGGTTGCTCTTCATCAATCGACGACGGAATATGAGAACCTGTACCAGCAAATGCATCTGCATAATGAAGGCTAAATCGCTGATTTTTTAATGCGGTCGAATAAAACACCAGATATTTACTTAAAATTTCTAATTTTGTCCGCGTCCACAAACCACCAAACTGATGAGACATCAATATATCCTCTTCCTAAGAATCTGTACATACTGACAGTATTACCATAAAGACTCAAGCACGTTGTTATCCCCCGCCCCCAGCTTGTCGGCTTTGCTTATTACTTGAGCGGCCTAAGTTTTCTAATATGGCTGTTCTAAACAAGAATAAGAAAGCAAAGCGATAAATCGACATGAACGAGATAAATATCCCCGATGCTGAAACTATGGAGCAGTACGCAACAGGACGTATTAAGTTTTGGGGCGAGACCATTGGCCTTTACCCCTTTAAGTTACGCATGGCTCAAGCCAAGATTGCTATTAACGGCGAGGAAGATGTTCCCTCGACCAGTTACGACACCAGCAGCCTTAAACAGCTAAGACCGGGGATTGGTCTACCCCTTTGGTTTGGTAAACACCGGGTTAAAAATAAGGTCATCATCTCTAACTGCTTTAACCACAATCAAACCCCTATTGAGAAAGGTTGGTCGGTTCGTCAGCGGCAGACTCTGGATTTTCGTGGCAAGGGCTTAACCTACGACAGCCACAATGGCACCGATTATGCGGTACCCATTGGTACGACTTTGTTAGCGTCAGCGCCGGGTCGTGTGATTCGCGTGATTTCTGAGTTTAACCGCGGTGGTTTAAAAGTGTATATCGATCATGGTCAGGGTTTGATTACTTGCTGCGCTCACTTGGCAAGAGCCAAAGTCAAAGAAGGTGATATCGTCAAACGCGGGCAAGAGATTGCAATTACAGGCTATAGCGGCCTCGATGGTTTTATTACCTTCCCCTGGGGCGTACCCCATACCCACTACAACGTTTGGCTAAACGGTGTGCCGGTTGATCCTTTCCCTTATACCGATAGTGAAGGCAACAAACATGCCTCACTGTATAGAGCCGGTGATATGCCTCTGCCCTATGAGCCTTCTGGCAATTCTGAGGAAGACCATGCTTTTACAGAGTCGAGCTTCAACGAAGAAGCCGTAAAAGCTGTAATTGATGGCTGCTTAACCCAAAGCGCTCGAGACAAACTGAATGTATACGAAGACTTATATCAAAGAGCGAGCCACACCATTTGCGAGATGAACTACTACCCTACTCGCTTTCCGGTGACACCTAATATGTACGATAAAGAATATCCCCGAACGCCTATGCTCGATCTTCCTTTTAAACCAGAAGAATTTAACGGCATTGTGTTCTCTGATGAGATATAAAAACTAGATTCCAGCCTACGCTGGAATGACTGATCATTGCAGGAATAAAACATGAAATTTCCCGAACAAGGCACCCCCGCAAAAGAATTACTGGTTCAACTCGAAGCCAATAAAGAGAATGATATTCCTTGGCAAAGCGGCAAGACCTTTGCCTTTATTTATGATGCTGGCCCCGAGGCTATGGATATTGTGCACAAAGCCTACGATGCTTTTTTAACTGAAAATGCTTTGGACCCAACCGCTTTTCCTAGCATTTTGAATATGGAAAAAGAAGTTTTAGGTATGGCAGCCGATCTGGTAAGCGCGCCAGACAATGCCAGCGGTACTTTTACCTCTGGCGGTACAGAAAGTGTGATGCTAATGGTGAAGGCTATTCGCGGTTATATCCGCGAGCATAAGCCCGAAATCAAAGTACCCGAGATCGTGCTACCTGAAACAGCCCACTCTTGTTTTTATAAAGCCTGTGATTACTTTGATTTAAAGGCAGTATCGGTAAAAGTAGACCCGCAAAGCTTTTTGCCTAATCCCGCTGATATGGAAGCGGCGATCACTGACAACACGGTACTGATAGTGGGTTCCGCCCCCTCCTACGCTCATGGTGTGGTGGACCCGATTACTGAGATAGCAGCCATCGCCCAAAAACATGATTTGTTTTGTCACGTAGATGCCTGCGTAGGCGGGTTCTATTTACCCTTTGCCAAAGAAATGGGTTTTGATATCCCTGACTTCGATTTTACAGTGCCAGGTGTGACCTCCATGTCGATGGATTTACACAAGTTTGGTTATGCCGCCAAAGGAGCATCCATCATCATGTATCGCGATGGCGACCTTAAAAAGCATCAGGTCTACGCCTGCGCCACCTGGTCCGGCTACAGCATCGTTAACCAAGCTATCACCTCTTCGAGAAGTGGTGGTCCCGTAGCCGCTGCATGGGCTGCGTTAAACTTTTTAGGCAAAGAAGGCTATAAAAGCATTGTCGGCCCTACCTTAGAAACCAGTCAAAAGTTAATCGAAGGGTTTAACGCTATCGGTGGCATCCGCGTATTGGGCGAACCCAAAATGAATATGATTGCCATTACCTCAGACGAGCTAAACGTCTTTACCCTAATGGAAGAGATGAAGGACAAAGGCTGGTACCTGCAAGCTCAACTTGCTTATGAGTGCTCACCAGAAAACCTTCACCTCACCATTGGTAAAACCAATATTCCATTTGCGGATGAACTGCTAAGCGATTTAGAAGAGTGCGTTAACAAGCTCAAGGCTAACCCACCCACTAACGAGGCCGAAAGTCTTCCACCCGAAATACTCGAGCTCCTCGAAAACATCACCCCCGAAATCTTTGATGAGGTATCAAAAATGCTCGGTGCCGGTGAAGGCGATCTGCCCGATCGCATGGACACGGTGAACAGCCTGCTCAACCAGCTATCACCACAGGCTCGTGAGAAGATACTGATTGAGTTCGTACACAAGCTCTCCGCCCTAGCTTAAACATCAAATGGGGCTGCAAGAACCCTAGCTTTTGGGTAAAATCGCTGTTTTTAGCATTAAAGTAGCGGATTGACCCATGGGAAGAGCGTACCAAAACCGAAAAGAATCAATGGCCAAAACCTCGGATATGAAAGCCAAGGTTTACAGCAAATACGCGCGTGAGATTTACGTTTGCGCCAAATCAGGCGGCCTAGACCCTGACGGCAACCTTGCTCTACGTAGTATCATCGATCGTGCTAAGAAAGACCAAGTCCCTAGCCATGTGATTGAAAAAGCTATCGATAAAGCTGCCGGTACCGGTGGAGAAGATTTTGCAGTAGCGCGCTACGAAGGTTATGGACCTGGCGGCTGCATGGTAATCGTGGACTGCTTAACCGACAACCCCAACAGAACCTTTGGCGACGTTCGCCAGGCCTTTACCAAAACCAAATGCAAAATCGGAACAGAAGGCAGTGTCCGCCATATGTTTGATCACCTCGCTATTTTAGTGTTTAAGGAAAGCGATGAGATCAACGAAGAAAGCGTCTTGGATGCTTTGATGGAAGGCGACGTCGACGTCACTGATATCGAAAGCGAAGACGGTAAACTTACTGTATTTGCTGGCAACACTGACTACTTTAAAGCTAAAAAAGCCCTCGCCGATACCTTTGGTGAAATCGACTTCGACGTAGACGAGATTCAATTTATTCCGCAAAACTTCACCAGCATCAGCGGTGATGACGTAGCACTATTCGAAAAATTTGAATTTATGCTTAACGACTTAGAAGACGTGCAAAATATCTTCCACAACGTCGAGTTCTAAAGCTAGAAATTTAGATGTTTTTCTTTGTACTTTCTCGCCTGCTTTTTCATAAAAAGCAGGCCGACTCCTTTACCGAAAAAGTCAGCTTCAATACCCGGGTTAAACCTTGGGACATTGATAGCAATATGCACTTGACTAACTCCCGTTACCTTTTGTACTTAGACAAAGGTCGAGTTGCCTGCATGTTTAATCAAGGCTTTTTTAAAGGCTTTATTCAACACAAAATTCGTCCTGTAGTATCTTCAGTGAATATCAGTTTTATTCGCGAACTAAAGCCTCTGCAAGGTTTTGATTTATCAACGCAGTTTGTCGGCTGGGATGACAAATATCTGTATATGAGCCAAGAGTTCTCGGTAGAAGGCAAAGTTCATGCGACCTCAATCTCCCGTATCTGCCCATTAGTAGACGGTAAGATTCTGCCTCCCGAAGAAATGCTTGGACTACTAGATATAGACAATAGCCCTATCGAACTCCCTGAAAGCGTTGCTGCCTGGAAAGCCAGTTTACAAACCAGAGCAAAGGGGCTTTAAGCCAAACCTCGTTATTCCGAGAAAACAAAAAGAGTGGTAGTTTATACACCATCTTAGCATCATAGGCCCAGACCCATGGGGTTTCTAAAACTCTTCGCTGTCATTGCTTTCCCATTAATAGCCGCTGGTTTATTTCTTATAATATTTCCAGTTGGTGTTAATTATTTTTTTGCAGAACTAAGGGGCCTTGAACCCCAAAGGCCCAACTGCGAAATAGAAGACTATATTTGGTTGACCTGCGGCATTTTTGGCAAAAATCCAGAAAGAACGGCTCTGGTAGGATACATTCTTATCGTTACAGGTATTCTATTTCCATTCATTATTACCCTGACCTACAAAATCTCTAAAAAACGCAAATAATATCCAAAAGGATTACTGGATTGTGGATAGAGACACAAGCCTGAGTTTGCTATCCTTAGCCGCTCCTCTAAGTGACAAGTTACAAAAGTACAAAATAACAAAAGCACAAGGAAGCTTTCGCGCCATGGCCGCTAGTAAACCCGAACATACTCCAATGATGCAGCAGTACTTGAAAACCAAGGCTGAGCACGAGGGTGAGCTGTTGTTTTATCGCATGGGCGACTTCTACGAGCTGTTTTACGATGACGCTAAAAAAGCGGCCAAGCTGCTCGACATTACCCTTACCGCGCGCGGTAAATCTGGCGGCAACCCTATTCCAATGGCGGGCATTCCCTACCATGCGGCAGAGAACTACATCGCCAAGATCGTACGTGCTGGCGAGTCTGTTGCTATCTGTGAACAGATCGGCGACCCGGCAACTAGCAAAGGACCTGTTGAGAGAAAAGTATTAAGAGTAATTACGCCAGGTACACTGACCGACGAAGCCTTTCTTGATGAAAAAGCAGACAACCTACTGTGCTCTCTTTATTTCACCGGCGAAGAAGGCAAAAGCCAAAAAGGCTGTGCTTACGGCATCGCCGCCATGGATATCAGTACCGGGCACTTTCAAGCGCAGGAAGTCGAAACCAAAGATGCCATGTTGTCAGAACTGGCCAGACTCAATCCTGCCGAGCTTTTAATACAAGACAACGACAGCATTAACAAAGAAGAGCTGACCTTAATTAATCAAAACCTCAGTTTTCAGCTACGCCCTGAATGGGACTTTGATCTTGATAACGCCAAGCATAAATTGTGCGAGCAGTTTGAATTAAAAAGCTTAGATAGCTTAATCGACAAAGAACATAGTTCAGCGATTATCGCCGCAGGTGTACTACTGCAATACGCGATAGAAACCCAACGGGGCCAACTACCCCATGTACAAAGCCTGGACTACCGAGCCCATAGCCAGTTTGTACAAATGGACGCCTCAACTCGACGCAACTTAGAATTGTGTTTAAACCTTCGGGGCGAAGAGGACAACACGCTTGCTTCGGTAATGGATCGTTGCGCCACCGCGATGGGCAGTCGTTTACTAAAACGTTGGCTTAACCAACCACTGACTGATCAAGAAGCACTTAAAGCGCGGTATCAATGCGTAGAGTTTCTGCTCAGTGACTATCGTTACGAAGGTTTGCGTCAGCACCTAAAAGGCGTGGGTGATTTAGAGCGAATACTGTCTCGTGTTGCGCTGGGTTCCGCTCGACCTCGGGATCTGTCTCGCCTAAGAGACTCTTTAGCTTGCCTACCAGATTTACAAGCAGCCTTAAGACAAGACCAAGACATTCGTTTGCTACAAGAACTGCTAACTGACATCAGTGAATTTCCTGACATTGTTGAGCGACTTAACAAAGCCATTATTGAATTGCCGCCGATGCTGATCCGCGATGGTGGTGTGATTGCAGAAGGTTATGATGCAGAGTTAGACGAGCTACGCGGCATCAGCGAAAACGCTGGTGAGTTTTTATTAAAACTCGAAGCCGATGAAAGAGAAAGCACAGGTCTAAGTACCTTAAAAGTAGGCTACAACCGCGTACACGGTTATTACATCGAGATCAGCAAGCTACAAAGCGATGGCGCACCAGCCCACTACATACGCAGGCAAACCCTAAAAAATGCTGAGCGCTTCATTACCCCAGAGCTAAAAGAGTTTGAAGACAAAGCCCTGAGCGCAAAAAGCAAAGCCCTAGAGCGGGAAAAATATCTGTACCAAGAGTTGGTGTCTTATCTCAATACCTTTCTAAAAGAATTACAACGCTGTGGTGCCGCACTCGCTCAGCTGGATGTGCTCAACAATTTTTCTGAGCGCGCTTATCAGTTACGACTTTGCCAAAGCAACTTAGTCAGCGAGAGCGGTATCGATATTAAAGAAGGCCGTCACCTCGTTGTTGAATCAGTACTCGAAGACCAATTCGTGCCTAACGATCTAAGCTTTAGCGAACAAGAAAAAATGATGATCATTACCGGTCCTAACATGGGCGGTAAATCGACCTACATGCGGCAGGTTGCCCAGATAGTGTTGTTGGCTCACGTGGGTAGTTTTGTGCCGGCGAGTGAAGCCAACATCGGCCCTATTGATCGAATTTTTACGCGTATAGGCTCATCGGATGATTTAGCGGGTGGTCGATCTACCTTCATGGTCGAGATGTCGGAGGCTGCTTATATTCTTCACCACGCTACTCCCAACAGTTTAGTACTGATGGATGAAATCGGTCGCGGTACTAGTACCTTCGACGGACTATCATTAGCCTGGGCATGCGCAATTGATTTAGCGGATCGAATCCAAGCTTACACGCTATTTGCTACACACTATTTCGAATTAACCACTCTGCCCGAGCAATACCCTGGCGCCTTTAACAAGCATCTATCAGCCTCAGAGCACGGTGATCAAATTATCTTTTTACACCGCGTTAAAAATGGCCCTGCGAATCAGAGCTATGGACTACAAGTAGCCAAGCTGGCTGGCTTGCCTCGTGATGTTATAGCCCAAGCACAAAGCAAATTGGGCGAGTTAGAAGCCCAAGAACTAGGCCAGTTTGACACTCAAGCTGATCAGCCAAAAGCAAAAGCCCAGAGCACTCCTCAACCCAAAGCATCCCCCACCTCACCACAGACGGATTTATTTGCGGCACCGAGCTTACCTGAGCCTCTAATAAACGCGATCAAAGGGCTGCAGCCGGATGAACTGAGCCCAAAAGAGGCCCTTGATTTACTTTATCAAATCGTTCAATTAAGAGATCAATAGCCCTATTGCTATAATCGATGCATCGGATTTGGGCCCAAAATCGCGATCTTGAGCTATGACAAGATCCCCAGCATTTGCCTAAAAAAAACGAAGCGTTTACACTTCGCCGCTAGCAAATTGCCTAGCGCTGAAGTTTGAGCAATAGTTTGGCTGCTTAAGTAACAGACCGGCCAATTGAATTTATATTTAGAGGTAGATCATGACCTTTGTTGTTGTTGAAAACTGCATTAAATGCAAATACCAAGATTGTGTTGAAGTATGTCCGGTAGACTGCTTTTACGAAGGCCCTAACTTTTTAGTTATCCATCCTGACGAGTGCATTGACTGCGCACTGTGCGAACCGGAGTGCCCAGCTAACGCTATCTACTCAGAAGATGAGCTGCCCGAAGATCAAGTGAAGTTTATTGAACTCAACGAAGAGCTTGCTCAAGTTTGGCCAAACATCACCGAAAACAAAGGTGCGCTGCCAGACGCTGAAGAGTGGGATGGTGTTGAAGACAAACTTCAATACTTAGAACGTTAATAAAAGAGCGTTAAATAACCGCTCTTAAATCTGTAGTCGCTAGCCTGAATCCTTCAGGCTAGCTATTTCTCTCTTCAACTCTTCTATCGCATGTTGAATGTGATCTTGCTCAAAACCCCTTCCCTGTAAAAAGCGCGTCATTTTCGCCTGATCTTCAAATTCAAAGCTACGCCAGCTTGAAGATTTTTTTTGTGCGGCCTCTAAAGCCAGCTCAAACCAATCGCATTCTATATTTTCAAAAGCCAGTGCCACTTCAGGCGCAGGAACACCCTTCTGTTTAAGCTCCATTTTTATTTTAAAGGGACCGGTTTGCTTATTAATTCGAGAACGCACTAACATTTCAGCGTAACGCTGATCACTTTGATAGCCTTCGGATAGCAGCTCACTCAACACCTCATCCGCAAGCTCTGAGTCAAAACCTTTTGTAGAGGCTTTTTGCATTAACTCTTGCTGGGAGTATTCTCGCCTAGCCAGCGCAGACAAAAATACTTTTTGAATTCGTTTTTTGGGATCTTCTGGCTCTTCGGGTTTCGGAAACGCTTCCGTATTTGATTTAGCGTCGAGGCCCAGCTTCTTTTTTAACTCATCCTGATTTAAAACTTTCATAGCCGTCTATACCTAGGCACACAAAAACTTACACGGTGCGGCGAATCATATACAAGCCAATAACAAAGGCGACCAAAGACGGTGCCAAGGCTGCAAACATGGGCTCAAATTGATACACGACCGCGGCATGCGAACATAAGGTTTGCACCTGATTAAACACCAATGCAATCACCACCCCCACGATAATTCGCGATCCCATAGGTGTTTCTCTAAGCGAGCCAAACACAAAGGAGCCAGCAATCAAAACCATCGCAACGGTAGAGAGCGGTAAAAATATTTTATTCCAAAATTCTAAATAGTATTTAGCAGCATTCTGATTTTGTTTTTCGAGATAACCACCATATTGATACAAGGAAGATACAGATAACTTTTCGGGCCCGACAGCTAATAAACGCAACATTCGCAAAGTAATATCGCTTTCCCACTGGCTTTTTTCTGCTTTAGAGAAGCTAACTTCATTCTCGCTCAAATGGGTCCTGTCTACCTGATTGGTAATCCACTGCTCATTTTCAATATCAACAGTCTTAAAAAAATTAACTTCTTTAAGCGCGCTACCTTCATCAAACGAAAATATACTCACGCCACGCAACAAACCTTTTTCATCAATTTGGTTAATGTAAATAAAGCTATCACCTTCGCGCTGCCAATAACCTTTTTTGAAGGTAGCAAACTCACTACTGCCACTTTTCTCTGCGCGATAACTTTCGGCAAACTGACTAGTGGCTGGAGATACAAACTGAGCAGTCACCAAAGCCAAACCAATGATCAACAATACAGGCTGAATTACCGCAAAAAGAATACGACTCACGGATAAACCACAAGCCCTAAAAATAATTAGTTCACTATTACCTGCTAACTGTCCCAAACCAATCAAACAAGCAAGCAAAGTCGCCATAGACACAAGCTCAAAGGCACTATCAGGCAAGGTAGCCAGCACATAGATAAAGGCCTCTATCACTTGATAATCTTTTTTTAAGTCGCCCAATTGATCAATAAAAGAAAAGATCATATCGAGACCCAAAAGTACAAACATGACCAAAAAAAAGGCTTGCAGCACACTGGACCAAATATAACGATCAAGCAAAGTCATTGGACTTCTCCATCGCTGTTTTTAGTCAATTGCTTTCGAACTTTCCGTTGATTCAAAAAGCCTGATATTTTTTCCCACTCCATCAGAACGAGAGCCAGTAAAAAATAAAAGAGATGAACTAACCAAATACTTGGGAACGGCGCTATCTTTCCATCAGCAATTGCGTTCTTAGCCACCAGAATAGCAGCCACATAAGTCAGATAAATCATGATTGCTGGCAACAACTTTAAAAATCTGCCCTGGCGAGGATTAACTTTACTCAAAGGCACAGCTAGCAAGACCACGATCAGTGACAGAGGAATCAAAGCGAAGCGCCACTGTAATTCCGCTTGCTCCTCTGGATCTGTACTTGTCATAAGATCTTCGGTCGAGGTTGATTGGATTTTGTTCCTGACTTTATTTTTATCGGGTCCTTTCAACTTGTAGCGGTAGGTATCGAAAATTAATTCACTGACTTCCGGGTTACCCTTTGCGAGCTCGTAACGCCTACCTTGGTTAAGCTCCATATATTGCTCGCCAGTATCTTCATCCAAAACCCTACGGCCTTTTTCTGCCACAATCGTGACAAAAGTTTCGCCACTCTTTTTAGAGGTAAAGAAACCCGTCAGTTCGGTTTTATCCGTATTCAGCTTTTCAGCGTAAATCACCTCGCCTTTTTTGGTGGTAAAAAAGTGCCCAGGCGTGAGTAACTCCAACGCGGAGCGAGTGTATTGTTGTACAAGAATCTTATTCGAATTCAGATAACCTTGAGGCGTTAATATCAAACTCAAATAAGCGACCAAACCCGCCATCATCAAAGCCGGCACAAGACTAAAACGTAACAAGCGCCACTGCCCCATGCCACAGGCCTTTAAGACAATCATTTCGTACTCGACATACATACGACCATAGGCGAGCAAGACTCCTAAAAAGAGGCTCAACGGAAGGATCAACACCATAAATTCAGGCAAGCGATAAAAAAGCACCAAAATCACAGCCCAACCTTCGATCTCACCATTGGCAGCCTCAGCCATATAGCTTAAAAAACGACCACTAATAATAATCAGGCTTAAGACAAAACCCACTGCCAGGGTTGCACTTAATAACTGAGAGGAAAGATAGCGATAAATAATCACAAATATGGTTTCACATCGAAAAAGGTTGAAGAAACTATAGCGGCTTTTACAATAAGCGACAACGCGCTTAAAACAGCTCTCTATCAGCACGCAGAGGGCTCATAATACCTTAGACGCCTTCGCGGCTAAATGTTTGTTTTAAGTAATAATCCACCAACTAGGTAAGATCTAAAGCTAACCCCTGGACACTGATATGAATCTAAGCCACAACAGCAAATCCGCCATTACCAACAATAGTGACTGCCTGGTACTACCTATTGCCAGTTCTAGCCAATTGAGCCCTTCTCTAAGCGCAATCGATAAAGCTAGCGGTGGCTACATCAAGGCGCTCATCAAAAGCAAAGATATTTCGACCGGCCGAGGCAAAAGCACTGTTTTATTTAAGGTTCCGGGCATAAAAGCCAAAAGAGTATTGGTCTTAGGTGTTGGTAACAAAAAAACTCTGGCGCCTAACGAGCTACAAAGCCTATATAAAACCCTGCTTAGCGCGGTTGAAAAAACAGGTGCAGAGAATGTAGCAAGCTATGTTCACGAGTGTGAGCTTGGCTATAAATTAAATAAACATATCAGTATTGCCGCCGAAACCACTCTAAACGCCCAATATCGTTTTGAGTCACAAAAAAGCAAAAAAACACCAAAATCAAGCGTAAAAGCTCTAACGTTCTCTTTCGAGAAACTAGGCGCTAAAGATAAACGAGAAGTAGCCGCAGCCATTAAAAATGCCAAAACCTTGGCTAAGGGCATGAGTCTCTGCAAAGACCTCGGCAACCTTCCTGGCAATGTATGTACTCCAGAATACCTAGCAAAAGAAGCACAAAAGATGGCCAGTGCCGCTAAAGTAAGTGTCAAAGTTATGGATGAAAAAGCCTGCATGCGCATGGGTATGGGCGCTTTTTATTCAGTAGCCAAAGGCAGTGACTTATCAGGCAAAATGATCGTTATCAATTACCAAGGTGGCAAGAAAGATCAAAAACCTCATGTTTTGGTGGGTAAAGGCATCACCTTTGATACCGGCGGCATTTCACTCAAACCGGGTGGCGCAATGGATGAAATGAAATACGATATGTGCGGTGCCGCGAGCGTACTAGGAGCCATGAGCACAATTATCGCTCAAAAGCCCGCTCTTAACGTCATTGCCATTATCGCTGCGGCTGAAAACATGCCGAGTGGCGGCGCCTCTAAGCCAGGTGATATTGTCACCACCATGTCCGGCCTCACTGTTGAGATCCTAAACACTGACGCCGAAGGTCGTCTGGTGTTGTGTGACGCATTAACTTATGCGGAACGTTTTAAGCCCGCTTCTGTAATCGACGTTGCGACGCTGACCGGAGCCTGTGTAGTAGCACTAGGCAGCCATGCAACAGCGCTGTACAGTAACAACGATAAACTAGCAAAGAAGATTGAAGAAGCAGGTATCGAATCTTGGGATCGAGTATGGCCAATGCCCTTGTGGCCAGAATACGACATCCAATTAAAAAGCCGCTTTGCTGACCTTGCCAATATTGGTGGTCCTAAAGCCGGTAGTATTACGGCAGCCTGCTTCTTAGCTAACTTTGCTAAAAAATACCCTTGGGCTCATTTAGACATTGCGGGTACAGCCTGGTTTGGACCTGGGCCAAGTAAAGGAGCTACCGGGCGACCAGTACCTTTATTGGTTGAATACATCAACAGCCAAAGCAAATAATCCAGCATGACTGAGATCGATTTTTATATCTTGAGCAATGCGCAAAGTCGCCTCGACTTTGCGTCCAGGCTTTGCAACAAAGTCTATCAACTCGGTCATAAAGTATTTATTTATACCGAAGATACCCTGCAAAGCCAGCAGTTGAGCCAGGTCCTCTGGGACTTAAAGCCAGAAAGTTTTTTGGCTAATGACATCATCGATACCGAGCAAGGTGAAGCGCGTCAAAACTCAAGTCACAGTCCTATACAAATCTCTCACAATATTTGCAAAGACAGCGCTCCCCGTTTAGAGAATGAAGTCCTCATTAATCTTTCTCTCGACATACCGCCTATTTTTTCCCGTTTTAAGCGCAGTGTAGAAATCATAGACAACAATGAAGAAAGTAAGGAAAAACTTCGCGAGAACTATAGATTTTATCAACAACGAGGTTATCCTCTAAAAACACATAAATTGTAGTTCAAGCGCTTTGTAATTAATCTGTTACCTTATTATTTAAAGGACCCAAGCTCAGCATGGCCAAAAACTCTGATATTAATACAGCTAAAAAAGCAGCCATTCTTAAAGAGCTCGAATCCGTTAAAGACCTTCTAAATGAAGATGAAGTGCTCGAAGTGCTCAACGGTGGCTCAGCTCAAACTGCCAGCGACGGCAACGACAACAGCAACGACAATGGCATTGAGTTTGAGGCTTCAGATATACAAAACGAACTCAAGGGTGACGCTGAGTTTCAAATTCCGTTGCTAGATCCAAGCAAAAGCACAACCCACGAACTAGATTTCCCAAACCCCAAAGAGCCAGAACCCCCTTCTCCAGCATCGGTAAAAAGCCAAGCAATATCAGAAGCAGACATCCCCATGGTTGATGATATCTCTGCCTCATCATCGCTCTTTGATGACGAAGAAGCATCTGACTACCAACAAACGCAGTCTAAGGTGACAGAAAAAGAACTAAAGGATCATGCCCAGCTCATCGTTCAAGACCTCATCAATGACGCCATTACCGAGCTAGAAGAAAAGCTGGATGTACTGATACCCAACTTAGAAGAGCGCCTTAAAAAGCGCCTAGAAAAAGCGATGGACGAATACATCGCCCAAACCTTACATAAATAAGCCCTACCTACGTACAAATCACCCCTGCCCCAGCTAAATCAAGCCCTTCTGCTTTCTAAAAGTCGGCTTTTTCGCCATAATAGGCGGCTCAATTTTGTCCCGTCCTAACGACGCCTATTTGATAGCCCTAAGAGTTGATAGTCCCGAAAGCCCATGGAAAAAACATACCAACCCCAATCTATTGAACAAAGCTGGTACCAAAACTGGGAGCAAAAGAACTATTTTGCTCCTCAAGGTGGCGACACCAACTACAGTATCGTTATCCCACCGCCGAATGTCACTGGCAGCTTGCACATGGGCCATGCCTTCCAAGACACCATCATGGATTGCTTGATTCGTTATCACCGCATGAAAGGCGACAATACCCTTTGGCAAGCAGGCACTGACCATGCCGGTATCGCTACTCAGATGGTGGTAGAGAGGCAACTCGAAGCAAAAGGCAGCAGCCGAAAAGAACTAGGGCGAGAAGCCTTTTTAGAAAAAATTTGGGAATGGAAAGCAGAGTCTGGCG
The DNA here is from genome assembly GCA_965223975.1 of Pseudomonadales bacterium. GTDB lineage: Bacteria > Pseudomonadota > Gammaproteobacteria > Pseudomonadales > JBECKS01 > JBECKS01. The sequence continues at coordinate 2,203,432 of OZ245031.1, read as the reverse complement.
GCAATATTACTAAACAGCTTCGCCGCATGGGTGCCTCACTCGATTGGAGCCGCGAACGCTTTACGATGGACGAAGGCCTCTCGAAGGCCGTGTCAGAAGTCTTTGTGAGGCTCTACGACGAAGGCCTGATCTACAAAGGCAGCCGCCTCGTTAACTGGGACCCAAAACTTCAAACGGCGATTTCAGATTTAGAAGTTCTATCCGAAGAAGAAAACGGCAACCTTTGGCACCTCCGCTATCCGATCGCTGGAGAGGATGGCCACCTCGTTGTTGCCACCACTCGACCCGAAACCATGCTGGGAGACAGTGCGGTCGCGGTAAACCCTGCCGACGAACGTTACAAAGATTTGATCGGTAAATCCGTCGCTCTTCCCCTATGTGATAGAGAAATCCCTATCATTGCAGACGATTACGTTGACATGGAGTTTGGAACGGGCTGTGTAAAGATCACTCCGGCCCACGACTTTAACGATTACGAAATGGGCAAACGCCATCAACTGCCTGAACTAAATATCTTTGATAAAACCGCTCACATTAATGAGCTAGCGCCTGAAGCCTTTAGAGGCTTAGATCGTTTTGAAGCGCGTAAAAAAGTTGTTAGCAATTTCGACGCCTTAGGCTTACTCGACAGAATTGATGATCATAAATTGAAAGTACCTCGCGCAGAACGTACAGGTGTTGTCGTAGAGCCATTCTTAACTGAGCAATGGTACGTCGCCGTCGAAGAACTGGCTAAACCTGCGATCGCAGCGGTAGAAAATGGCGATATCGAATTTGTTCCCAAGCAATGGGAAAACACCTACTTTGCTTGGATGCGCGATTTACAAGACTGGTGCATTAGCCGCCAGCTGTGGTGGGGGCATCGTATTCCCGCTTGGTACAACGACGAAGGCCAAGTCTTTGTTGGTCGTAGCGAGGAAGAGGTACGTGAAAAACATAGCATCCCTGCCGATCAAAGTTTAAGACAGGATGAAGATGTACTGGATACCTGGTTCTCATCTGCTCTTTGGACTTTCTCAACCCAAGGCTGGCCAGAACAAACCGAAGACCTTAAGAATTTTCACCCTACTGATGTACTCGTCACTGGCTTCGATATTATTTTCTTCTGGGTAGCCAGAATGATCATGATGACTCTCAAGTTTACTGGAGAGGTTCCCTTTAAACAGGTTTATGTCACAGGGCTCATTAGGGACTCTGAAAATAAAAAAATGTCAAAATCTAAGGGCAATGTGCTTGACCCTATAGATATTATTGATGGTATTTCACTTGAAGATTTAGTATCCAAGCGTACCGCCAATATGATGCAGCCCAAATTGGCAGCCAAGATTGAGAAACAAACCAAAAAGAATTTTCCTGATGGTATCGAAGGGCTAGGCACAGATGCTTTGAGGTTCACCCTATGCTCCCTAGCCTCTACTGGTCGCGATATTCAGTTCAATATGGAGCGCGCCGCAGGCTACCGAAATTTTTGTAACAAATTATGGAACGCATCCCGTTACGTATTTATGAACACCGAAGGCCAAGATAATGGCCAAGGTAAAAGCCTAGAACTGGGCATCGCTGATCAATGGATTCTTGGCAAACTCGACGAATGTATTGAGCAAGTAGAGAATGCGCTAAACAGCTATCGCTTTGATCATGCTGCACAAACGATCTATGACTTTGTATGGAACGAGTATTGTGACTGGTACTTAGAGCTCAGCAAACCCACTTTAAATGCTGACCCAGGTAGTTCAGCGGCAATTGCTACACGCCATACCCTACTAACGGTTCTGGAAAATATTCTACGCCTAAGCCATCCGATGATTCCTTTTATTACAGAGGAAATTTGGCAAAAAACAAAAGAACTTATTCTTGGTGATGATGCACCAGAGAGCATTATGGTAGCTGCTTTCCCCAGGCAAAGCGGTCTTGGTAAAGCCGAAGCACAAGAGGACATCGACTGGATCAAAGGCATAATCGTCGGCGTACGAAATATTCGTGGCGAGATGAATATCTCCCCGGCTAAGACCCTAGATATCTTTCTAAACAATGGTGACGATGCTGATCAACAAAAGTTGTCGCAACACGAAAGCTATTTAAAGAGCTTAGCTAAACTCGATAGCATCACCTGGCTAAACCCAGGTGACGAAGTACCTCAATCAGCCACACAGTTAGTTGGCAATATGGAAGTACTCGTCCCCATGAAGGGCCTTATCAACAAAGAAGAAGAGATAGAGAGACTGAATAAAAAAGTCAGCAAGCTCGAAGGCGAGATCAAAAAAATATCTGGCAAACTAAACAATGCCAAATTCGTTGATAACGCACCCAAAGAAGTCGTTAATAAAGAAAAAGAAAAACTGGCTGAGTTTCAGCTAAGCTATGACAAGCTCAGTGAGCAAATCGAAAATATTAAGGCGCTCTAATTAAAGGGCCCAGGGGCTAATTGTGAACGACCTTCAAACTGCCATACGGGAACTGTGCGACACGCCCAATGATAGCGACCACCTGAGCACTTACCATTTGGTGGTATCTAATATTTTTCGCTTGCTATGCGAAATAGAAAAGCTCGAGCAGGCAGGTCAGGAAAAAGTTCAGATCATCGAGCAGCTAAGTGAAGCAAGAGAGTTTATTTCTAGCTCTCCCTTCTACAAACGTTTACAAACCTGGCCGCGAGGCTATCCCGGTGACTTTGAAACCGTCGAATACCTGATAAAAGCTGAGAACAAAGCCGAGCCAGATACTCTTGCCTATCTGCTTGAAGAATACGGCATGGTATCCCCTGCTGCTCAACAGCATCGAAACAAATTGGCTTACCAAAGCCACTTGATCGCCAAGTATTTTCGTCAAAAGCAGGCCGAGAATAGCAAACTCAGGGTTCTATCGATTGGCTGCGGTTCTTGCCCCGATATTAGACAAGCGGAACAATACATTGACAAAAACCTCTGCGAATTTGTTTTAGTTGATGGGGATCAAGATGCTCTGGATCATGCTGCCTTGCACTTTTCTGGGCTTGATCAAAGCTGTGAATTTATCTGTGCCAATATTCTTAGGCAACTCAAAGGTCTGGGCGAGCGAGAAAACTTCGACTTGATTCTACTAGGTGGACTCTTCGATTATTTCGGCGAAAAAGCCATCGTAAAAATTCTAACTCAGCTCTATCAAAACTGCCTAAACAGCCAAGGGCAAATATTTTTCACCAACATCAGCCCTAGAAATATTGATCGCTTATGGATCGAATACCTTTGTGAATGGAATTTAATCCCCAGGTCGGAACAAGAACTCATCGACTACTGCCTAACAGCTGAAGTAGATCGCCAAAACATCGCTATATCCAAAGATCAAACAGGCCTAACTTACTTTGTAGAGTTGTTTAAAAGCTAGCTATGCGTTTTATAGCTAAGCTACTGGAACAATATTGGCTAATCATCAGCTTAGCGTTTCTAATTATTATCTCTTTTTTGTCGCTCAGCCGTTTACCACAGCTACCCGAAGCGCCAGGTAGCGATAAGACCCATCACCTAATCGCTTATGCAGCTTTGGCTTTCCCAGCAGCTTTTGCTAGACCCAGCTACTGGTGGGCTACACTTACTTTCTTTTTAATATGGGGCGGCCTTATCGAGCTAATTCAACCCTATGTTAACCGCTATGGCGAACTCCTGGATTTTATTGCGAATAGCGCTGGAGTTGCGCTAGGCGTTTTAATCTCAATACCGTTTAGATATTATCTAAAATCCTCTACACCAGACTAACGACATTCAGACCTAAATCTGGCGCCAAGTCTTTCTTGTCTTGAGGGCAAATCACCGCAACAGAAGCCTCACCGTTTTTAAGATAAGTTTCTGTTACGCGCTTAAGATCATCTAAGCTGACTTCAAGCACTTTGCTTCTAAAGGCCTGCCGTTTTTCTGGCGTTCGCCCATACAAATTAGCATGAAAACTGCTCTTAGCCTGACCAGCGGGTGAACCTGGCTTATCGATATCACTGACTACTCCAAGAATAGCTTCTTCTAGTTTTTGCTCGCTATGCTGCTCTTCAAGCATCCATTGTATACCCTTATCAAAATCCTCGAGCGTTTCTGCTAAGCGAGGGTCTCGGTAGGAGTAAAAGCGAAAGCTTCTTCCTGCCGGATCAAAGCTCGCTCCACCGCCATAGGCACCGCCTTGCTCGCGAATCATTCGATGCAAGCAGCCGTTTCTTAAAAAACCACCTAATACAGTAAGCGCAGGTGCGTCATCGTGTTCTTCGTCAACAGCAGGATAAGCTTTGGCACAGAAATTCACCTGGGTATTGCACAACCACATATCTTTCACGTTTTCCGCACCACTCCAGTTTCCTGGCAAACTTAGTGTTTGGCTTTCTGCCGCACTGGATTCACTCCAGCCCTGGGACAAGAGCGATTGAACTTGCTCCATTACTTTTTCTTCAGACACCACCAAAAACTGCTTAGGCATCGCCAATATCTTTTTGTGCAAGGTTTGGAAACGCTTGGATAAATTCTCAAGCTCAGAATCATCTTTTAACGATTCGTCTAAGCCCCTCACGGCTTGTATAGACGATAGCCCACCCAAAGCATGGGATATCATACTGGTCGGAGACATCTTGCTAGAGGCCGCTAACATCGCTAAGGCATGGCCATTGCTGGTCACGCTTTGTTCTTTTCCTAAACGAACCTGTGCTACTAAATCTTTAATTCTATCTAACTCATCAAAACGAGTGTCCTTGAAAACTTGAGTCAGCAAGTTATTAAGATTTTCAGCTTTGCGATTAAGCGCTTTAGCCGATAGCACAAAATGTCCCTTAAGCTGTGAGCCTTCAGTTAAATATTTATAACTATAGAAAGCGCTAACCCCACCGCTGTGCTCGGACAAAGTCATTTGCAGTTGACGATAATCTTGATCACCAGCACCCAACTCGCCAAAGCACTTACAAAACAAAGGCAGGATCTCTTGTTCTTCAGCACTCAGTTCCGGCATATCCACCAAAATCTGTTGATATAAAATACCATTAGTACCCTGGTTGAAACGGCTTAACTTGAAACCGTTAAGTTCTTGATCTATTTGCTCGGGATAATCTTTTTTCTTCGGCACATCCTCTTTGCCCACCTTAGGCAGAATCTCTTCGTCCTCTTGAGCATTTTGTCTTTGCTCTAGCGCAACACTCTGCTCAATAATCGCTTGAGTTTCTTCAGCGCTTAAAGAACTTTTAATATCAGCTAATCTAGCTTTTTCTTCCTCAACTTTTTTCTCCGCAAGAGATGCGTCGGGTTTAAGTACTAATCGTACTCGATGTTGATTGCTCAATAGCAGCTCATCCACCAAGCGAGGAATAAACTGAGGGTCCGCAATCTCCTCTCTTAGTGCTTGAATGGCAGGATCAAGGTCTAATACTTCTGGCACCGAAGCACCGTGAATAGCGGGTGACAAAGCGGTCAATATCAACTGCAAACCATAAGGGTAACGATCACCCCCAATTTCGCGCTGACTCAACTCTAGCTGATGCAACACTGCCTCTACCTGGCTTTGCTCCACACCCTCTTCTTTCACTTTGTTCAAGCAGGCTAGAATTTCTTGTTCTAAAGCTTCGGCGTGTTCAACTTCACTACCTTCTAGGCCGCATGCAAAGATCATCTCGCGGTTACTATCTTCAAGACCGCACATTGGCGATGGAGCCAAACCTAAGTCACTGGATTCTAGTACGTGGCGCAAAGGCGAAGAACTATTATCGAGTAACACGCTGGATAATAGGTGCGCCCTCAAGGAGTTCATCAAGTCACTGCTTTCACCTAGCAACCACGACAAGGTAATATGAGTTTTATTTTTCTGCTCACCTTCGACCGAATAGGACTCTTGTACTTCTTGTGCTGAATCATAGCGCTGCTCAAGAGCAACCACTGGCAAGTCCGTCGAACGCTCAAAACGACTCAGCACTCGCGATTCAAATTTAGCTTGGTTCTCGGCAGCAGAAATATTGCCGAAGGTAAAGAAAATCGCGTTACTCGGGTGATAATGCTTTTTATAAAAATCAGTCAAACCCTTATAGCTAAGGTCTGGAATATTTTCAGGCTCACCACCACTATTATGGTGATAAGTATTGCTAGGAAAAAGATGCTTACTAAGTGTCTGATACAAAATACTGGTTTCAGAGCTCATCGCACCTTTCATTTCGTTAAAGACCACACCTTTAAAGGTCAATTCGCTCTCTGGATTTTCTTTTTCCGCAAACTCTAAACGGTGACCTTCTTGACGAAAATCCAACTCAGAAATACGCGGGAAAAATACCGCGTCTAAATAAACATCAAGCAAGTTATCGAAGTCTTTTTTGTTTTGACTAGCAAAGGGATAGGCAGTCCAATCACTGCTAGTAAAGGCATTCATAAAAGTATTGATCGAACGGCGCAACATCATAAAAAAAGGATCGCGCACGGGGTATTTTTCACTGCCACACAAAACCGTGTGTTCAAGAATATGGGCAACACCTGTTGAATCGACTGGTACGGTTTTCAGTCCCACCAAAAAAACATTCTCATCGTTGTCCGAGGCCAGGTGAAAGTGCTGAGCACCCGTTACCTTGTGCTCAAAGCTTTGCACCTCGATATTAAGCGAGTCGATTTTAGTGCGTGAGCGCAAGCTAAAACTGGAATGGGCTAAATCTTTATGACTGTTGTCTGTACTCATATTTCTACCTTATGTAGGACTAATACTTTTAATTATCAATTCAGTTGTTTTTAAAGCGGGCTAGAAGGAATTTAAAACTTCGCCAGCCAATACTCTGCGTCAGTATCTACCTTTCCATCCCGGTCTAGTTTTTCTAAATGGGCTCTAAGCGACATTTTGGCCAAACCATGCAAAAACTCAGGAGTGTCAGCGTAGGCTCTCACTAGTACTTGATCAATGTCTCCTCGACCCAGTTCTTGGACCGCGTCGAGCACCTTTTTCTCCCGACCTAATCTATGGGCAATTATTGAATCTGCAACCTCAATAGGCTTATCCATCACCGCCCCATGACCTGGCGCTAAGTAGTCAATATCGTAATTCTTTAGTAATGCGAGAGAGTCCAAGTATTCAGTCATATTGCCGTCGGGCGAAGCAATCACCACCGTGGAGCCATTCATTATATGATCGCCCGTAAACAGGACCTTCTGCTCGGGCAAATAAAAGCATAAGTGATTAGAAGCATGCCCTGGGGTGTGAATTGCCTGCAGCTTGGGCTCAAAGCCTTCTAGGTAGTCCTCATGCTTCATAGCCTGATCAGCATGCACAGGCTTATCTTGAAAAGGCTCACCCGAGGGTTCGGGGTACAGAGCGACCTTTGCACCTGTTGCCTCTTTTATGGCTTCAACACCTGGTGAGTGATCTCCATGGGTGTGGGTCAACACTATATAGTCTATTTGGCCACGAGGCGCTGCGGCATCCAAAATAGCCTGGCAATGGGCTACAGATTTAGGTCCGGGATCAACAAGTGTCAGACTGTCACGACCGATCAGGTATGAATTAGTCCCGGAGCCGGTCATAACACTACCATTATCAGCAACTATGCGGACCAACTGTTCATTCAGTTCAATCGCGTCACCTGGACTTAAGTCATCACTTAGTATTTGCTCATGAAAAGTCATATTAGCTTCCGTCATTTCTTGCCTCACTCATCGCCGTGTTGGAGCTGATAAGGCGGTAAAGCTGATATTAATTGCTTACCGTAGGACTTGGTGCGCAACCTTTTATCCAAAATAGATATTCTTCCTCGGTCGCTTTCAGAGCGTAATAAACGACCACAGGCTTGAATAAGTTTAAGTGAAGCCTCGGGTACCGATATATCTGAGAATGGGTTTCGCCCCTGTTGGCTCACCCATTCTGACAGGGCTTCAGCCATCGGATCGGTTGGTACCGAAAAAGGTATCTTACAAATAATCACATGGCTCAAATAATCACCGGGCAAGTCAATACCCTCGGCAAAGCTCGCTAAACCAAAAATCATACTATGCTGGTTTTGATCAATACGCTCTTTGTGCTGCGTCAGGATCTCCTCCTTGGACAGGTCACCCTGCTTCAATATCTGTTTATGGTATTTTGAATCCACATAGTCGCTGACCTCATTCATTTGAGCCCAGGAGCTAAACAGTACTAAGCTGCCCATGCTCAACGGCTGCCATTTTTCGATATAACTTGCGACTTCTAAAGGAAAGTTGGCGCTATCATTCGGCTCGGACTGAATATCTGGCAACACCAGTTTTGCAGAACCCTGGTAATCAAAAGGACTGGCTATCTGAAAATATTGGGTATGCTCTGGCAAGCCTGTTCTTTCGATAAAAAAATTAAAACTGCCTAGCGCAGTCAAGGTTGCCGATGTAACCAATACCGCTTGGCAACGAGACCAAAGCAAATCATCCAGTAGCTCACTGGCATGTATAGGGCTAGCGGATAATTGAAAATCCCGAGTATCGGAAAACTCCTGCAAAGCTATCCATTTTGCCAGCGGAATATCATGAACAGTTTTCGAGAATTCAGCAAAGAGTGCCGCACTCGACTCAGCTCGATCTTGCACACCAGCAACCGCACTCAAGTAGGCCATACCCTCTTCTGAGTGGTTTAGCTCCATATGTGCCTTGAGGGTTTCGACTAAGTCTGAACTGTAACGCGAAAGGCTTAAGAAGCGTGTTTTGAGCTCGACTGCGTTGTCGACCAGCTCCCCTGGAACTTCACCGTTTTCAAAGCGACTGTAAACATCGTCATCTAAATTATAACGTTTATTGGATTGACTGCCTTTTTTCTCAAGGTTTAGCTGATAGCAACTCTCCACCAAGTCGTAGAGCTCGTCCATGCCCTCTTGAGTGGACACCACAGCCTCTTGAGTGCGCAGTAAATCACCTTGAGGCAGGTCTTGCAGCAATTCCTCATCCTGCATTTTATCCAACAAAGACTGTGACCTGAGCAACCACGTTTGGCTGGCCCGAACTCGAAAATTAGAGGAAAAATGGCTCAAAGCCTTATCTGGCAAGTGGTGGCCCTCGTCGAACACATAAAATGCATCTTCTACTGGAGGCAAAATATTGCCCTCATCCTGAAACATATCAGCCATCACCAAATCGTGGTTGGTCACAATCACATCAGCATCCGCGATGCTTTTTCGGGCTTCAAAAAAACTGCACTCGCCATAATAGGGGCATTTTTTACCACTGCAGTCTTGGCGATTAGCCATCACTCCCGCCCAGGTTTTATGCTTAATTTCTTCTTTCCAATGATCCCTTTCACCATCCCATTCGTTGAGATCAATAGCCTCAATCATAGAGCGGTAGAGTTTGATATCCTCTCCTGTCGCCGTCGGTGAATCGTCCATTAACAGATCTTCGATAAACAAGCTTTGCCCTTCTTGCTTCTCCCACATTAGGAGCTTAGATAAACAAACATATCGACCCCGACCCTTCACCAAGGCAAACTCAAAATTCAGGGTACTATGGGCCTTTAGCTCGGGTAAATCCTTATAAAACAGCTGTTCTTGCAGAGCTACGGTTGCGGTCGAAATCACCAGAGATTTTTCATATTCCATCGCTACCGGTAAGGCCCCGAGGGTATACGCTAGCGTCTTTCCAGTGCCCGTACCCGCTTCAATGACGCAAACTGACCCAGCGTTGGATGGTGAGTTAATATCCAGATTTAAACTAGAGGCAAAGCTCTTTGCCACCTCTGCGATCATGACCCGCTGGCCCTTTCGCACTGTTAAAGACCTTGCTTCAACGCATTCTTTGTAATGAATTTGAATCTTCTCTTGTAGCTCAGTGGACAACATAGACTTTATCTTTAATGGCTAGGCGGATACGCGACTAGCAACTCAATTGGATCAGCGTAAAAGCGCTGCACATCATATCACAAGCGGGCTGCAAGCATGGCGGTTTTCGCCATGAAAAGACTGCGAGCAAAGTCAAAACACGGTATTTACAATTTATTAACAAAATCAATACTTTATCGCTACAACAAATGCTGCACCAAGGTAGCTTGCGGCCCCTTATGACGGTAAAAAAGCTAAGATTTTTATCGAATTTCTTACTATTTTTTAATAAAATATGGGTGTCATACGGATAAGACACTTTGTCGAAATACTGTAGTTTCTTAGGCCTGCTTCCTGGTTCAACGTACAAGCTTAAGAATGATGATTTCCGGAGAGTACAAACGGAGCCTTTATCCCTGCTGTTGAGCTTCAAGATTTAGGGAAATTAGGCCATCATCGAAAACAAAGGTTTGATGTAACGTATGGGCTTGCCTCCTCACCATGTATTGAGACATCCCTACATTTTCGGTAATAACTAATGTAAGAGTCGAGATATATGCCCTTAGCACTTGTCAAAGTTAGAGCTCAAGACCTTGAAATTGGAATGTACGTATCCGAGTTGGATCGCCCCTGGGTGGACACTCCATTTCCTTTGCAGGGTTTTCATATTCGAGACGGGAGCGACGCGCAAAAAGTACAAAATTTTTGTAAGTTTGTTTTCATCGACGTTGAAAAAGGTAACCCACCAAGCGAAGAGCTCAAGAAACGCCAACCAGTTGCAAAAAAGAAAAAAGAAACCGTTACCGTCGGTGGCAAAAAAGCGAACCCTAACAAACGGACGGTTCGCCTTAAGAGTGTTAAATATACTAATCATCAGCCTTTAGAGTCTGAACTATCTAAGGGCGAAACCATTTATAAAGAAATCGAGACAGCTTTCGAGTCTTCGCTTAGTAATTTGAAAAAAGGCGAGGTATTCGATGCCACTGAATCCAAAAAAGCGGTCAAGCAAATCACCGAATCAGTGATTCGAAACCCCGACGCTTTAGTGTGGCTTAGCAAAATGAAAGCGAGCCACGATGCCAGCTATAGCCATGCCATTAGAGCATCCGTTCTTGCTGCTTCCTTTGGTGTACACCTTGGAATGAAACAAGAAGACATCGAACTACTTACGCTCGCCGTGCTACTCTGCGATATCGGAATTGCAAGGCTGGATGATGACGTACTGCTGCTGGCTAAAAAGATCGAGCTAGAAGATATTCCAGAGTATCGCACTCATATCATGCTTACGATAGAAATTCTCGAAGAGGCTGGGGATAGCATTCCACCAGAGATCATTCCAATAATTGAGGCTCACCACGAAAGATTAGATGGCTCAGGTTATCCTTTCGCATTGGCAGGGAATCAGATTCCTATTCTGGCTCAAATCGCCGGCCTCGTTGATGAATTCGACCGAATCACTAGCGTAAGAGCACAAGAATCACAGCTAACTCCATCTGACGGAGCATCGCGTATCTATAAAATGCGTAACGGAGCATTCAACGGTCAGCTAGTAGAAGAGTTTATTAAAGCAATCGGTATATACCCTGCCGGAACGCTTGTAGAGCTCAATAGCGATGAAGTAGGAATTGTTATTGCACAAAACCCGGAGCGGAAATTATTACCTAAAGTAATGATTCTTAGAGATAAGGACGGCAAAGTCGTTCACAAAAAAACTATTGTTGATCTTTATCAAAGATCCCAAACACAGTCAGCAGGCGCTACTAGCGTACGTAAAAGTTTAATTGATGCTGGCATTGAGCTAGACACAGATATATTGACACAAGGTTTCGTACCACCGAAACAACAGCAAAACCAAGAACGCTCCTGGAGCCTTAAAAACCTATTTTCAGCCAAATAGCTAATTTTGGATATCAGCCTTCGCTACGGACAAGCGTGTGATACTTTTTATTTACAGATTAAGCTCTGTTTCAGATAAAAAGAAAACCGGTAGCACAAGACCCCTTCTTTCTTGTTTACCTCTTACATAAACCTAAAAAGCTGTAAAATTACAGCTTAGCCTTAAAGCTTAGGCAAAAGAGTTAATATATTATCAACATGCGTTTCAGCCAATTTAAAATAATCGCTCCTTTGCTCTCGTGCTTAGCAAGCTTGTTATTGCTTATTAGCAACAACAGCTTTGCCAACTCAAATCTTGCAGATACCTCGTTAGAACTAAACGACTCGCTTAGCGAGATATCCATTACGCGCGCACTAAGGCTTTATATAGACGCCAGCAGGGCATTAGATGTACAAGAGGTTTCTAAGCTTCCTTTCTCCGAGTTTAAGGAGGTCAGCTCCAACGGCATTAAACTTGAGCCAGAACAAAGCTATTGGTTTAGCCTTATATTAAGCCAAGACCCTAGCCATCTTGCTCAGCAAGAATGGCTTGTCGAGATTTTTGGAGATAACGAAAGCTTAAAAGATAATACACAGGTTTTCGACATTTCCGCTGATGGTCTATACAAGCTTAAATCGGCAGAAGCCCAGGGTATAAATGTACTCGAAGGTAGGAACTTTAACAGCAGTGCGTTTCTTGTTCATCTATTTCAACAAGAACAAACCAGAGTGCTCATTCGCATTCAACCTAGCGAGACACTTAACGTAAGCGCGTCTATTTGGAACCCCACTCATATCGAACGCAGCAACAATTTAATCTCATCTATCATCGGCGTATTTTACGGCGTGATGCTCCTGCTTTTTTTATACAACGCATTTTTAAACATCTCCGTCGGTGACATTACCTATACTTTTTACCTCCTTTATCTGTCGGCCGTATCAGTATTCATGTTAAGCCTAAGTGGTTTAGGCAGCATGCAGCTATGGAGTTTCTTGCCAGATTCCTCGATCATGATCGCCCTATCTTCTGGGGCAGGTGCATTATTATGGGGAACGCTGTTCTGCCTATCCTTGCTAGAAACTAAGCGCAATTCCCCAAGGGTAAACAAACTTCTATTGGTATCGCTTCCTGTTAGCTTAGCGTTAGCACTAAGCCCTTTTGTATTCGAGCCCTCAAGTATCAGTATCTATTTCTTTATGGCTGCCGGCGTGATCTCTATCCTAACTATCGCAGCTATCCTAAAAAGTTGGCAGGCAAATGGTCGCCATCCCGCCATGCTCTACTTTATGGCCATGATGTGCTTGCCTCTTGGTTTAGTGATTTACGCCCTGCATAGTTATGACTTATTCCCATTCCCAACCTTGGGCTACTTCTCCTTTCACATAGCCTTCGCTGCCCACTTATTGCTACTCTCACTAGGGTTAATTGACCGTACACAAAATGATAATCGCCTTAAATACATCGAGCTGGGAAAACAACACCAAAGCATTATTGCTTCGCGCAGAGCCGAAGATGAAATGCTAAGCCGAGCTCTTCATGATCCTTTAACAAGCTTACCCAACCGCCTCGCTTTGCAAAAGCGTATGCCCGAAATAATTCGTGAAGCAGAGATTTATCAGCAATCCATTGCCGTGGTATTAGTAAACCTTAGCCACTTTCATGAAATCAATAACACGCTTGGCCATCAAAATGGTGACGATCTACTCAAAATTGTTACTGAACGTCTAGCAGAGATAGCTAATAACCTAGAAAACTCCACCATCATCGATGTTGACGCTAGCAAACAAAGTGTCGCAAGCATCGAGGGAGTTACTTACGGCTTAGTCTTACTGGTAGACACACAGCAACAAGTTGAGTTTGCAGCAAAACGCGTACTGACCAGTATGCGAAAGCATTTTGAATTTAGAGATATGTCGATCGATATCGGTGCTCGCCTCGGTGTTGCACTTTATCCCGAACACGGAAAAGACCTAAACACCTTGGTACGTCGCGCATTAGTCGCTATGGAAAATGCTGACAAGAACGCGACTCATCTAACTATGTACTCACCCGAACTGGACCCATACAGCCCTCGGCGACTGGCGCTTATGGGAGAGCTAAGCCAGGCCATTGATCAGGATGAGCTTTTATTATATTTCCAACCACAAATCGATATAGAACAGAATGCGGTTGTAGGCGTCGAAGCTCTTGCACGCTGGAAACATAATGAGCATGGTTTCATTCCACCTGACGAATTCATACCACTGGCAGAAAAAACAGGCTTAACACGCAAGCTTACTCGCTGGGTACTCAATAAAGCATTAGAAGAGTGTGCCTACCTCGTACAACAAGGTATGGAAATTTCGATTTCGGTAAATTTAAGCGCACAAAACTTGCAAGAGCCTAACTTTGTAACCCGTGTAAAGAGCTTGCTCGCGAAACACAAAGTGCCTCCTAATTTCTTAATGCTCGAGCTAACGGAAACCGCGATGATGCTGGATCCAAATCATGCAAAGAATGTATTAAACCAACTAAGCTCGGATGGCATTCGTATCTCTATCGACGACTTTGGCACGGGATACTCATCACTGTCATACATTAAACAGCTACCTTTGAATGAAGTTAAAATAGATAAGTCTTTCATCATGGATATGGTAAAAGACAAAGATGACTCAGTAATCGTAGATACTACTCTTCATATGAGTCACAACCTTGGCTTAAGGGTAGTGGCTGAAGGCGTAGAAAATGCCGAGATACTGGAGGCTTTACGCAACCTCGGCTGCGATATTGCTCAGGGTTACCACTTAACGAGACCACTGAGTGCTGAAGATCTTATCGCTTGGCTAAGGTCTTGCTCATATAAGATTGGTGATCAAAAGGTACACAAGCAGGCTTTAATCCCGGAGTCATTCTCAGAGGTAGACCCTACACAGACCTAGCCCTTAGTCTCTAACACAGACTACTAAGCTCAACAATCTCAGGCTTAGCTCCACAGCCCCAGACAACCCAGACCCAATATCATCCCACAAACCAGATACACATTTAGCCATAATAGTTACTCCAATAGCTTGTTAACCAGTTTGAGGTTAATATTTACCATACAATAATCACCAGTTGTTCAAGCTCGATACGTAACAATGCCTATAAATTCTGTAGACAAACAAGACCTCCAAAGATTTAAAGTTCTATTGCTCACTATGGTTTGTGCATTAGTAACGAGCCTAATCATCTTATCAAATGGTTTTGATCAATACTCAGCCCTTGGTTTTATATTTGCCTTATTTATAGCTACCTATTTGGCTGATTTCATTTCGGGACTTTTGCACTTTATAGTGGACTATACTCCGTGTAAAAAAGGTGTTGGTTTGGACAAGCTTTTTTACTACAAAGGAAAAAAATCATCGCCCGAGTATTTGCAACTAAGATCACGAGTAATGAAAAAGGCTGGCATCCTTCAACATCCCGTATTTTTTTTTAAACATCATCACTTAACCAGCCCAAAACAAGTTGCGACTCGACCTGCTTACACCACTTTCTTACCCACACTACCCGCAACTATCTTTTTTTTCTTTCTATCCGCTCTTATTAGTTTAAACAATGCACCTGCATACATTAGCCTAACCTTGTTCCTAACTGGAGCGGTTATTTTTTGGGCTCAATATATTCATTCGATTGCTCACGGTCGGCATCCTAATTCTAAATTCATCAACATTCTACATCGTTACAAAATTATTATGTCACCGAAATATCATGCTATTCATCATCAAGACCCGGAAAGGCATTTTTGTTTTATCAATGGCTGGGCCGACCCTCTGGTTAATAGATTAGTCAAAATAGCTCTAGCAAGGGGACTTTTCTCTAAAGATGCTTTATTGCCACCACTCAAAGAGCAGTAGAGTAAGTATGTTGAATAAGAAAAAGTTTCACATCTACTTAATTAAGCCTACTCACTATGACGATAATGGTTATCCAATACGCTGGTTTAGATCCTTAATTCCATCAAACTCTCTGGCAGCCGTGTACGGCATAGCTAAGGACGCATTAAACCGACAAATACTAGGACCTAATGTCGAATGTGTTTTACACACTATTGATGACACCAACACCAAAATAAACACAAAAAAAATTCTAAAACTAATTCAACAACCTAAGTCATCAGGGGTCATTTGTTTTGTAGGAGTTCAAACCAATCAGTTTCCCAGGACTGTTGATCTAGCCCGACCTTTTCTAGAAGCGGGAATACCTGTAGCCGCAGGCGGCTTTCATATTTCTGGCTGTCTTTCGATGCTAGACCAATTGCCTGAAGATATTCTTGCCGCCCAAAAAATGGGAATATCTTTATTCTCAGGCGAAGCGGAAGACCAACGATTTGACCAGGTCATCAAAGATGCCTACGCAGGGGCGCTTAAGAAGCTTTACGATTATACGGATGATATGCCTAGCCTCGAAGAGCAAGCACTGCCTTATCTGCCCAAAGAGCAAATTGACAAAACCATGAACCAATACTCTAGTTTTGATTTAGGTAGGGGGTGCCCATTTGAATGCTCATTTTGCACCATAATTAACGTGCAAGGACGTGTTAGTCGATTCCGAACCGAGAACGATCTAGAAAATATTATCCGAGCCAATGCAGAAAATGGCATCTTTAAATATTTCATTACCGATGACAATCTAGCTCGAAACAAAAATTGGCGTTTGTTCTTTGATCGTATGATCAAGCTACGGCAAGAAGATGGTATAAGGCTACGCCTTCAAATTCAGGTCGACACCCTTTGTCATCGAATCGATGGCTTTATCGAAAAAGCGGTAGCTGCCGGAGTTGACCATATCTTTATAGGCATGGAAAGCATCAACCCGGACAGCTTGCTCTTGGTCAAGAAAAGGCAAAATAAAATTGCCGAGTACCGAGAAATGCTCCAGGCATGGAAACAATATCCTATTATTATAACCGTAGGGTATATTCTGGGTTTCCCTAATGAAACGCGAGAATCTATTCTACGAGACATCGACACGGTAAAAAGAGAACTGCCAATCGACGTTATGTACTTTACTAATCTCACCCCTCTCCCTGGCAGCGAGGATCACAAAAAGAATATTGAAGCTGGAGTATGGATGGATAGTGATATGAATCTCTATGACTTAAACCATAGGGTTATTCATTATGAGAATATTCCAGATGAAGAATGGGACTCACTATATAACGAGGTATGGAATCGATATTACACATTCAAACACATGGAAACCGTTCTAAAAAGAGCAGCTGCTCTTGGCAGCAATTTAAAAATTAATACCGTTGTACAACTAGTAATGTATAGAGAATACAGACGGCTATACGGTATCCATCCACTTGAAGGTGGATGGATAAGACTTAAAAACCGCAAAGATAGACGACCCTCTTTAGCTCAAGAACCCATCTTAGTCTTTTACCCTAAAGTACTGATTGAATTTTTCTACACCAGCACTGTTATCTTAAGCTGCTATTTTCGAGTAAATCGAATGATGAAAAAAATATGGTCCAACCCGAAGCGATTTGAATATAAGGATATTGCCATAACCCCCGACAGTGATAAAGACATCGGGGAACTAGAGATACTAGCCAGTGACGCTGCAAAAAAACAAAAAGCAAGAGCTATGCGCAGAAAGCATATCGATCTAGTCAATGAGACCTAAAGCTTGAAGCTTAGCTCGCACGGCCTTTCACAGACTATAAATCCCTAGACTACAAACCCCGCTGCCATTCTTCCCTTAAAAATACGCTATCCGGCTTTTCAATCGCTTGATTCACTTGAGTCAGTAACTTCTGCTTATCTTTACCAAGCACACCTTTTAACACCAGATAGTTGGAAGCATGATCACTTCTAAAGATAGTGCTTTCTAGGTCCAATTCGTTTAAAAATAATTGTATCTCTTTAAATAGATGAGCTTGATCCAGTTGCTGATAGCGCCCTTCAAAACCTTCCTGAACTCGCTCTTCTCCCAAGGGATAACTCACCACCAGAGTTGAAAGATAATCCGGCTGACAGTCATTCATTAAGCGTGCCGAGTTCAGTGCGTGTTGCTCACTTAACTCAACCCCGCCCATGCCATTTAAAATCATTACCGAGCTTTTTATGCCCGATGCTTTAATCTTCAACAAAGCATCTTTTGAACTCTGATAAGTCTCACCTTTTTTAATACAGCGGAGCACCTCATCATCACCTGACTCACAGCCCACATAGAGCATTTTTAGACCAAGCTCTTTTAACTCCGCTAACTCTTCCACTGATTTGTTTTTTATATTACGAGGCAAACAGTAAGAGCTCACTCGCTGGATATTAGGAAAGTAACGATTGATCGACTCTAGTATCGCTTTTAGACGTCGAAAGCTTAAGGTCATGGCATCTCCATCGGCCAAAAATATTCGCTTAACCTCATACTGTTCAGATACCGCTTTAAGCTCTTGATCGAGTTGCTCTTGAGGTCTAACAGAGAACTTTTTTTGCTCCGCCGTATACATGTCACAGAAAGTGCACTCATTCCAGGAGCAACCATTGGTCACAGGAAGAATCAGTGAACGCGCTTCACTAGGCGGCCTAAAAACGGGCTCAATATATTTTATCGGTATATTCATAAGCAACAATTATAAACGAAAAAACCATGCAAGAATAAAGGCAAAAATACGGGCAAAAAAAAGGCTTCACAAGGAAGCCTTTTAATTTATTGAAAACTCAGTATTAGTCTTCTTTAACGTCTTTCATGCTCAACTTAACGCGACCACGATTATCCACGTCTTTAACCAATACCTTAACCGTTTGACCTTCTGACAAGAAATCAGAAACGTTCTTAACATGTTCCTCAGCAATTTGAGAAACGTGTAACAAACCATCAGTACCAGGCATAAAGGTTACGAAAGCGCCAAAGTCTACGATACGAGCAACTGTACCTTCATATACCTTGCCAATTTCTGGCTCAGCAGTGATTTCAGAGATACGCTCGATTGCCGCATCAGCAGCCGCTTTAGTTTCACCAAAAATTTTAACCAAACCACTATCATCTAGGTCGATGCTAGCGCCGGTCTCTTCGGTCAAGGCACGGATAGTTGCACCCCCCTTACCAATAACGTCGCGAATCTTGTCTGGATTAATGTTTAGAGTTGCGTAAGTAGGCGCTTGCTCAGACACTTCAGTCTTAGAAGCAGATATGGTTTTAGCCATTTCAGCTAAGATGTGCTGACGACCTTCTTTTGCTTGTTCTAAAGCCTTTTCCATAATCTCTTCGGTGATACCTTGGATTTTGATATCCATTTGAAGAGCAGTAATACCGTCTTGAGTACCGGCTACTTTAAAGTCCATATCACCTAGGTGATCTTCATCACCCAAGATGTCAGAAAGAATCGCATAGCGATCACCATCTTTAACAAGACCCATTGCAATACCAGCAACAGGTGCTTTAAGAGGCACGCCCGCGTCCATCAAA
The DNA here is from genome assembly GCA_965223975.1 of Pseudomonadales bacterium. Classification (GTDB taxonomy): domain Bacteria; phylum Pseudomonadota; class Gammaproteobacteria; order Pseudomonadales; family JBECKS01; genus JBECKS01. The sequence continues at coordinate 2,184,380 of OZ245031.1, read as the reverse complement.
GCCATACTTGAACCACACACTGAAGCCATTGATGATGAGCCATTAGATTCAGTGATTTCTGATACTACACGCATGGTGTACGGGAATTCTTCTTCGGTAGGAAGCACCGCTTGGATACCACGGCGAGCCAAACGACCGTGACCAATCTCACGACGCTTTGGACCCAAGTTGAAAGCAGTCTCACCCACACAGAATGGAGGGAAGTTGTAGTGAAGCATGAAAGGATCAGTCTTTTTACCTTCAAGCGCATCAATGATTTGCGCATCACGCTGACTACCTAAAGTCGCAACAACAATGGCTTGAGTCTCACCACGAGTAAACATGGCTGAACCGTGAGCCTTAGGTAGTACGTTTAGCTCAGTGAAGATATCGCGAACCTTGTTGCCCGCACGACCATCAATACGTGGCGCACCGCTTAATACGTTTTCACGTACAACATTTTTCTCTACAGAAGAGAAAGTGTCTTTAATATCATCAGCCGCTAGTTCTTCAGTGGCTAAAGCTTCAGCCGCTTCGTTTCTTAAAGCAGACAAAGTGTCATAGCGCTGCATTTTGTCTTTAATCTGATAAGCGTCAGAAATTTTACTTCCGTAAGCGTCGCTTACTTTAGTTTTAAGCTCAGTGTTTTCTGGCTCTGGTGCCCAATCCCACTTCTCTTTAGCTGCTTCAGCTGCAAACTCTTCAACACCTTTGATCACTGATTGGAATTCTTGGTGACCAAAAAGAACAGCACCTAGCATTTGATCTTCTGAAAGCTCTTTAGCTTCAGACTCAACCATCAATACCGCATCTTTAGTACCTGCAACCACTAGGTCAAGACTTGAATTTTCAAGCGCTGAATAACCAGGGTTAAGAACATACATACCGTCGATAAAACCAACACGGGCTGCACCTAAAGGACCATCAAAAGGAATACCAGAGATAGCCAAAGCTGCTGAGGTACCTACTAGTGATAAAATATCTGGATCAGTGTCTTTGTCACAAGAAATCACGGTAGCGATTACTTGTACTTCGTTCATAAAGCCCTTAGGGAATAAAGGACGAATAGGTCGGTCGATTAAACGACAAGTTAATGTTTCTTTTTCAGTTGGACGACCTTCACGCTTAAAGTAGCCACCAGGGATTTTACCAGCAGCATAAGCTTTTTCTTGATAGTTAACGGTTAATGGAAAAAAGTCTTGGCCAGGCTTCACTTCTTTGCGGCCAACTACCGTTACCAAAACAGTGGTATCGCCCATACTTGCCATCACGGCACCTGTTGCTTGACGAGCGATTTTTCCAGTTTCTAGTACAACTGTGTCATTACCAAATTGAATTTCTTTTCTTACATGATTAAACATAGATTTTTCTCTTCTCTTCTTCTTTCTTACTTTTCAACTTACTTTACTTACTTTCTTTTTTTCTCTTTTAGGGAAACTTTTTATTAGACTTTAAAGCCCTATATATACATTTGCTGATTACTTTTAATAATTAATCGTTGATTAAATTGAGCGAAACAAACTATAGGCTTTAAAGAAAAAAGGGTTTTCAAACTGAAAACCCTTTAATGATTCGTATTGTGATTAGCGACGTAGTTCTAAGCGCTTAATCAAATCGGCGTAACGCGAATTATCTTTTTTCTTAAGATAGTCTAGTAACTTACGACGTTGGTTAACCATTCTGATAAGACCGCGTCTTGAATGGTGGTCGTGCTTATGCTCTTTAAAGTGACCTTGAAGGTGATTAATTTGAGCAGTTAATAGTGCTACTTGAACTTCTGGTGAACCAGTATCAGAGTCACCACGACGATATTCACTTACGATTTCTGCTTTGCGTTCTGCAGTTAAAGACATGTTATTGACCTCTAATATGCGTTGATAAAATGGAAAGATAAGCCACGCATATTTACAGCCTATCTTTTAATCTTGTATTAGCTAGTCTTGTTTAGACTTGGCTATTCTGGTCGACCCCTTAATTCTTCTGGCCTACAGGCCTTTCAGGGCGGGCCATCTTACCACAACAAAAACAAAAAAATAGGCAAAAAACAGCTTTTTTCAGTTAATCCTGCCCATTCACTACTGACCGTCAGTACGCAATAGGCGCTTACCTCTTAGGGCTCCATCCTCGCCGATTTCAGCCAAACCCATAAATTGGCTCTCATTATCGACATATAAACGTAGCAAACCCTCTAGAGCCCTCGGATTATCTGGGCTAGCGACCACCCGGCCACATTTAAGTTCTTCTGCCTCGGCCTGGCTGATCACAAAGGCAGGAAATGCGCTCAGGGCAGCGTCGACGGGTAAAAGGCGCTGATCTAACTCATCTCGAGCGCTATCGCTCAGCTCTTTTTCCTCACCCCGAGTATCAAACAGGTCTTGAAGCTCATGCATATCTTCAAATTGGCCGGTTTTAAGACGTCTCAAACTGAGCAAATGGGCTCCGCAGCCGGCTTTTTCGCCAATATCCTCAGCTAGATTCCTGATATAGGTACCCTTGCTGCAGTGAACATAAATATCTATAACCTGCTCTTGCTCAAAGAGCTTGGGCTCTGATTTCAGCCTTAACTCAAAGATCTGCACCTTGCGAACCTTGCGTTCTACTTCGATACCTTTGCGCGCCAACTTATACAGTGGCTGACCGTCACGTTTAATGGCAGAGAACATCGAAGGCACCTGCTCAATTTCACCAAGAAACTGGCTCAATATTTCAACCAAGACCTCAAAACCAAAATCAACAGGGCGCGTCTCAACGATTTCGCCTTCACTATCACCAGTCGTCGATTTTTGGCCAAGCTGAACCCGTGCCTCATAGACCTTATCGGCATCTAAAAGGTACTGAGAGAACTTGGTCGCCTCTCCTAAAAAAATGGGAAGTAAACCAGTAGCCAAAGGATCAAGGCTGCCGGTGTGTCCGGCTTTTCTGGCTTGGTAAATATACTTAACGGTTTGCAGAGCTTTGTTAGAACTAAGCCCTAGGGGCTTATCCAACAACATGATGCCGTTTACATCTCTGCCTCTTTTTTGATTTGCCATCGCTAGGAAATTACAGTCTTAAGAATTGCTTGGATATTTGCTGGATACTTGTTGGGATAGTTACCAAGATAGTTGCTTGAGTTGCTGCTTGAATTGTTGCTTAGCTATACGCGAACTACTCTTCGCCCTTACGCTGCTGATCGTCTGCAACTGCTTCATCGATCAAAGACGAGATACGACTTCCGCGCTCAATGCTTTCATCGTACAAGAAACTTAAACGTGGAACCGTTCTAAGAGATAGGCTTTGACCCAACATCTTACGTAGAAAGTTTGAGGAGCCTTCAAGCACTTTAACCGAGTCTTTCTTTTTATCGTCTTCGAAGACCGTAAAAAAAACTTTGGCAACGCTATAGTCACGACTTAGCTCTACTGCTGAAATCGTGACCATACCTAAACGAGGATCTCGCACTTCTAGCTGGATAAGCTGGGATAGCTCCCGCTTAATTTGTTCTGCTAGACGAGATTGGCGACTCATACTGACTAACTACAAGCTACGAGCGATTTCGTTGACTTGGTAAACCTCAATACGGTCACCTTCTTTGATATCGTTGTAGTTCTTAACCGCGATACCACATTCCAAGCCGTTTTTAACTTCGTTAACGTCATCTTTAAAGCGACGCAAAGACTCAAGCTCACCCTCGTAAATCACAACCGCATCGCGCAATACACGAATTCGCTTGTTTCTATACAAAGTACCTTCGATCACCTGACAACCTGCAGCTGCTCCGAACTTAGACGAACGGAATACATCTTTAACTTCAGCAGTACCAAGAATATCTTCACGAAGCTCAGGAGCAAGAAGACCAGACATCGCGTCTTTAACATCATCGATCAACTCATAGATAACGCTGTAGTAACGCATATCCACGCCTTCTTCTTGCGCCATAGTTTTAGCCGTATCATCTGCACGAACGTTAAAACCAAACACAACCGCCGACGAAGTCATTGCTAAACTAACGTCAGAGCTAGTAATACCACCAACACCAGAACCAAGGATATTCACCTTAACCTCATCGGTAGAAAGGTCATTTAGAGAAGCATTCAAGGCTTCTAAAGAACCGCGCACATCAGTCTTAAGTACGACATTAACCGTCGCAGCTTGCTCAGAGCCCATGTTCTCAAATAAGTTTTCAAGCTTAGATTTTTGCTGACGAACAAGACGCGCCTCACGCTGTGAGCGCTCACGAGTTTCAGCGACTTCTTTCGCCTTCTTCTCGTTCGGTACAACCATAAAGCTATCACCCGCATCAGGAGTGCCAGCAAGACCTAAGATTTCGACAGGTAACGAAGGCCCAGCCGTTTCAACCGCTTTGCCATCTTCATCTGTCATCGCGCGAACGCGACCAAAGAAATGACCCGCAAGCACCATATCACCTTTAGATAAAGTGCCCTCTTGAACTAACAAACTGGTAACCGCACCTTGGCCTTTGCTTAGACGTGATTCGATTACCACACCTTTCGCGCTAGTATCTTTAACGGCTTTTAACTCAAGCAATTCTGCCTGAAGAGAGATAGCCTCTAATAACTCATCAATACCCTGACCAGTGTGCGCAGATACTGGAATAAACTGATGCTCACCACCCCAGTCCTCTGGTATTAACTCTTTCGCACTTAATTCGTTTTTAACACGCTCAAGATCAGCACCTTCTTTATCCATTTTGTTGACAGCTACAATAATGGGTACTTCAGCCGCTTTCGCGTGATCAATCGCTTCTTCGGTTTGAGGCTTCATACCATCATCCGCAGCAACAATGATAATAGCGATATCAGTTGCCTTAGCACCACGAGATCTCATTGCAGTAAAGGCCGCGTGTCCTGGAGTATCTAAAAAGGTGATCATACCTTTGTCAGTTTCAACGTGGTAAGCACCAATATGCTGGGTAATACCACCCGCTTCGCCATCTGCCACTTTGGTTGAGCGAATGTAATCCAGCAATGAAGTTTTACCATGATCGACGTGACCCATAATGGTCACAACTGGCGCTCTTTCTTCCTGCTCGCCATCACTCTTAACCAACTCTTCTAGCTCTGTTTCCAAAGCGTTAGAGTCAATCAACTTAACCTTATGCCCTAGTTCTTCTACCACTAGAGTAGCCGTTTCCTGATCAAGCACTTGGTTAACCGTAGCCATTTCACCAACTTTCATCAGCTCTTTAACCAGCGCACCGCCCTTCATATTTAACTTAGCCGCTAGTTGAGCAACAGAGATCGTTTCCGGGATTTCTACCTCGTGAATCTGAGGAGCAACTGGCTTTTCAAAACCATGAGAGTCATTCAACTTACTGACAAGTGGAGCACTTGGCTTTCGAATTTGCTTTTGCTGTTTTACCCGAGCTTTACGCGAAGTATCTTTTTTAATCGATTTATCTTCTTCACGCAGACTTTGCTCAAATGCTTCTTGAACCAGCTTATCGCCTGCAACGTACTCTTGCTCTTCGCGATCGTCGTCATCGCGATTCTTAAGCTCGTCAGCAATACGCTTAGCTTCTTCCAGAGTCTTTAAGCGAGCTTCTTCATCAGCTTCTTTTCTGCGCGCCTCTTCTTCTCGACGTTTCGCCGCTTCTGCTTCAGGATCAAGCTTCTCTTCTTCAATCTTGGGCTTAGCTGTTTTGCTACTGGTTTTACGAGTCGTTTTCTTTGCAGCTTTAGTCGCCTTATTGGTTTTAGCTTTGGTTTTACGAATCGCTTCTTCTTCCGCAGCTCGTTTTTTATCAGCCTCTTCCTTCTGATGCGCTTCTTGTTCAGCTTTACGCGAAGCTTCATCTGCCGCTTGCTTAGCTTCCCTTAAGATATCCGCCTTACTCTTTCGCTCAGAAGCTGAGCTTGTCTCGACAGGCTCCGCCACCACTTTTGGTTCTTCACCCGATGCCGCTTCAGCAGATTCTACTTTCTTTTTAACAAAAGTACGTTTCTTACGAACTTCAACGTTTACAACACTGCTACCTTTAGCACTACTTGAACCCGTGGCTGACAAAGTGCTAGTGGCACGTTTACGCAAAGTGATCTTCTTAGGTTTTGCCTCTTGAGACTCAACACCATGAGATTTCTTTAGATAAGCAAGAAGCGTCTGCTTCTCTTCGTCGGTGACCAGCGAGGTTTCGTTCTTGTCTTCGACACCTGCACTTTTCAACTGGGACACGAGTTTATCAACCGAAACCCCAACGACTTTTGCTAATTGTTCTACTGTAGTATCAGCCATATTTAGCTAACGCTCCTAACTTATCAATGTATTTAAGTCCGATGACTTTTGCGATTGGTCTAAGCCCTTAAAATCTAAGCCTTTAAAAGCTAAGCGTCTTCCTCAAACCAATGCGCACGAGCGGTCATAATTAATTGACCCGCTGATTCTTCATCTAAACCTTCTAACTGCTCGATCTCTAATAGATCATCAACGGCTTGCTCAGCCAGTTCTTCTCTATCGGTAATGCCATTATTCGCGAGAATGAAAGCCATTTCTCGACTCACACCCTCAAGCTCAAGCAGATCCTCTGCGGGCTCTTTATCACCTAAAGATTCCTCTTTAGCCAAAGCTTTAGTTAACAAAACATCTTCTGAACGGGCACGCAGCTCATTCACAATATCTTCGTCCAAACCTTCAATCGCAAGCATTTCTTCTTTAGGTACATAGGCCACTTCTTCTACGTTAGTGAAACCCTCTTCAACCAATAGCACCGCTAACTCTTCATCGACATCCAGATCATTGACAAAGCCTTGAATGAATCCCTGTATCTCTTCCTGCTCTTTATTACCGGCTTCATCAACAGTCATGATATTCAAGGTCCAACCGGCAAGTTCACTAGCTAAACGAATATTTTGACCACCACGACCAATGGCTTGTGCAAGTTGATCTTCTTCAACTGCAATGTCCATCATTTGCTTTTCTTCATCAACAACAATAGACGCAACTTCTGCTGGCGCCATTGCGTTAATCACAAACTGAGCCGGGTTGTCATCCCAAAGTACGATATCAACACGTTCGCCACTAAGCTCACTCGATACTGCTTGAACACGCGCACCGCGCATACCCACGCAAGCTCCAACAGGATCAATACGACCATCGTTGGTTTTAACCGCAATCTTAGCGCGTGAGCCTGGATCACGGGCTGCGGCACGTATCTCGATAACCTCTTCACCAATCTCTGGTACTTCAATTTTAAATACTTCGATCAATAGTTCTGGACAGGTACGGCTAATCACTAACTGAGGGCCTCTCGCTTCTGGCTCCACAGCGACCAAGATACCGCGGATACGATCGTTCATTCTGACCATTTCACGAGGAATCATATTTGAACGAGGAATCACACCCTCTGCGTTACCACCTAGATCAACAATAATAGAATCACGGGTTACTTTTTTAACAGTGCCGTTAAGCATTTCTCCAACACGATCTTGGTACTCTTCTACCACTTGAGCACGTTCAGCCTCACGAACCTTTTGTACAATCACTTGCTTAGCGGCTTGCGCAGCAATACGACCGAATTCAACAGAATCAACTGGCTCTTCAATGTAGCCACCAACTTCTGCACTTGGATCAATTGTTTTCGCTTGTTCTGGTAAAATCTCTACACCTTGAAGTTCAATCTCTTCTTCGGTTTCTACTACTAGATAAGTACGAAAGGTTTCGTAATTGCCAGTTTTTCTATCAATAGAAACGCGGAACTCAGCTTCTTCGCTGTATTTTTTCTTGGTTGCTGAGGCCAAAGCCAACTCCAAGGCATCAAAAATGATTTCCTCGGAAACACCTTTTTCATTTGATACTGCTTCAACCACTAAAAGTATTTCTTTACTCATGTCCAAAACCGCTCATATCTATGTTCCTCATTTAAAAAATAAACCGCGCTGACAACACACTAGCTACGATCAACTTAGGGAAGCTCCCCAAATACATTGGCCTTACCAATATTGGCAAAATCAACAGTAATTACTTCTTGCTCGAAACTAAATTCGAGACTTTGGTTATCTTCGTTAAGCGATAACAAAGTCGCCTTAAGCTTCTTACGTTTATCTTGAGCCACATTAAGCTTTAGCTTAATCATAGAGCCGATATAGTTCTGATATTGCTCAAAATAAAACAAAGGTCTATCAATACCAGGCGATGATACTTCCAAGGTATAACGACCAGAAATTGGATCCTCAACATCAAGAACCGCACTCAATTGTCGACTCACTTTGGCACAATCATCCACACCTACACCTTGCTCGCTATCAATAAAAATTCTAAGCAAAGCATGTTGGCCCTGGCCCGAGTACTGCAAGCCCCATAGTTTTAGATCAAAGGACTCAACAACGGGTTCCACAATGGCGATTAACGTTTCTGTTTTAGCAGACATGCCATGTGCTCCACTGGTATCTTTACTACCCAAAAAAACAATTTTGCCCTACAAACAAAAAGTGGGCTTAAATGCCCACTTTAAATCGGTGATCACTTACTTAGCTTTCGCAAATAAACGTCACCTAATAAAAAGCCCCTAAAGAGGGGCTTTAAAAAAATCTAACTGACTTCGGTAGCCCTCTTCAGACTCCCTAACTAAACGACCCAATTTTGCCTTAGCAGAATCTAGATCCCTAGCTATGCGCATAAAGTTTTTACAAACATTACACTGGTATTCATTGGTAGCGGGGGCAGGATTTGAACCTACGACCTTCGGGTTATGAGCCCGACGAGCTACCGGGCTGCTCCACCCCGCACTTGAAAGGCGGCCAATATATGCCTAAGCCCCCTGTTTGTCAATCTTTCAGCCATATTGGGACAACTGATAGTCGGTGATTTTGGCCTAAATAGACCCGGACACCCCCTGCTCGCAAAGCTCCCAGAGCTTTATTGCCCAAAACCCAAGATCGACAAGGCTATTAACCACTGTCCTAAGTAATAGGTACTCATGATCAGGAGCCTATTGTGTTTAAGCTCAGAACGAAACTTATCGATTGCAATCAAAGAATCAGACAGCATAAAAAAGGCGGCGCCCACACAGGCCGATAATGCAAAACGACTAGCTTCTACCAAATACAAATTGAGACTTTGCCAACCCATGAGCAAAATCACGCTGATATAAACAAAGACAGGAATCTTGAGCGTGCCTAAGCCGGGATAGACCAGAGCAATTACAACTAAAGCAAACAAAACAAAAGGCAATAAAGACGGCAAATACAAAACCTGATCAATACCAAGCTCTATAACAAAGGCAGCAATATAAAATACGTGAGCCACTAAAAAACTAAGTAAGCCCCGAACAAAGCCATTCTCGGAGATTAAAAACACATCGCCAGCCAATGAGAAAATCAAACCCAATATAATCAGCTTGGTATAAAGGCTATCTAAGCTACCCATATAAAAAGCTAAGCCGATAATTAAACTTGTTGTTAAGGACTTAAATATATAAATCTTGCGAACATCATTATATTTCTCAGCGCGTAGATGAAGGACGGCACTGACCAGAACCGATAAACTAATGATATAGATTGCTAATTGCACAGGCCTACCCTTTAAATAACTCTTTATATAACAAATGGAATAATCGCTTTGCGAGAATCAGGATAGTCCTCAAAGGTCTCACGATACCAACGATGATGCGCCAGCGCTCTTGGAAACAAATTAGCAATGGAAAACAAAGCAAAAGACAAGGCTGCTGGAGTACAAGCCGCTAGTGCTAAACCACACCACTCAATAATCTCACCAAAGTAATTCGGTACTGACACCCAACGATAAAAGCCTCCCTTGGGCACCTTGTAACCTGTTTCGCCTGGCGCTCGTAGATTTTTTAACACATTATCGGAATGAATATTAATGGCCAAACCGACGATCATCATAGAAACCCCCGCAATAAACATTGGGCTCATTAACCAGCTTGCATCAAGCAGGTGCTCAGCATGAGAAAAAGCATAACCGTTTAAAAAGCCATTGATTGAGTTAAATACAATACCTGTAACAACCGCCATCACCGGCATTTTTTTATTCCGACTATTCATCCTTAAAGGAAAAATGATCGAACGGTAAATGTAATGACACTGCCAAATACAAATAAAGACCAAAGGCACCAATGCGCCAGTATTACCACCGGTTAAAAAAAAAGCAGAAATACCCGCCACTAAGCAGGGAAACTCCATAAGCAGCCAACCAGGTAGAGAAGGCAACTCAAATTTTTCATCACTTTTTTTAAAACGACCATAAGGCGTGGTGTAGAAAAAGCTGCCCATAAAAGTGAAAGCACACATCGCGAACATAAAGTACAGTAAGTATTGATAGATAGCTTCTGCGCTCATTTTCGCTCTCCCTTTTTATTTTTTAATTATAAATAAACTGCCGCATAGGCACGGTCTGAATCTTATCCATATCTATAAAACGTTCAACATCGGACTGTATTCGTAGGGCATTCTTCAGAGGCGAATTTCCATCAGCTGCGAAAAATCTAGAAAACTCAATATCTGAATCATGCTGTAAGTGCAAAGGCACTATTGCGTCAAAGCTTAGCTGACCTTCTACCCTCTTAGGCGCTACTAATTGTTTGTTGACATGATTTCTTTCGTAGGACCAGAGCGGATGAATATCCAAAGCAAAAGGCGTGTGACTGCAAAACCAATACTGCTTAAAGTTTTCCCGAGACATCTCTTTCGGCGCTTCAAAAAAAGATACCGATACTAGACCTGGCAACATTTCACCACTTACATAAGGAAAGCCTGAATCCAAAGGAATACTGTTATCAACTTCAAAAGCCGCGTAGTCGTAAAATAACTCATCCATTAGCGCATGTAGCTTTTCCTGCTCATGTGGGTTTTGGATTAATAGCAATCCAGCAATGACAGCGCCATCTTTGCGCTTAGCATCTGAGAACGTAAAGTTATCAACCGCATCATCCCTGAGCCAAAACTTAATCGATGGCAAAGGCTCACCATCTGGACCCACCCGTCCCATTCGCTCAGCCAGAAGCCAAGGAATAAGCTTTGAAAAAACATTGGTCTCGAATATTTGAACCGCTTCCTTTCGCCAAAGAACATAGGCTGCTGCTTTTGTCTCAAGCACTTCAGGCATTTTCTCGCAATCGTAGGGACTTGGCGGGAACAGGGCATCGCATGCCACCAGAACCAGACTAAGCAAGACAATAACCGAGCTTAAGAACAAATTCTTTGTCGCGGAATTATGATTCGCAGGTATTTGAATCGCAGGTATTTGCATAATAGGCACTAGCCTACGCTAGCTCCTTAGCAAGTGCCATCACCCTTTTGCATCAGCAGACAAGCAAACAACCTTAGCTAGGTAGCTCTATCCTTATTCACTCGTTGGATAAGCTCCTCTCCGCTCTCCTTTCTTTCGGAGTAACGATCCACTAGGTAATCTGAGTGATCACGAGTCATTATGGTAAATTTAACCAGCTCTTCCATCACATCGACAATACGATCATAAAAGCCAGAGGGTTTCATGCGGTCATTCTCATCAAATTCTTTCCAGGCCTTAGCCACAGAGGATTGATTAGGAATCGTGATCATACGCATCCAACGACCAAGTACTCTAAGTTGGTTAACCGCATTAAAGGACTGCGAACCACCCTCAACCTGCATAACAGCCAAGGTTTTTCCTTGAGTTGGACGCACAGCTCCCATCGCCAGAGGCACCCAGTCAATTTGAGCTTTCATAATTCCGGTCATCGAGCCATGACGTTCTGGTGAACACCATACCTGGCCTTCGGACCATGCCATTAACTCTCTTAATTCTTGAACCTTTGGATGGCTTTCATCCTCATCATCAGGCAAAGGCAATCCGGAAGGATTAAATATTCGAGTCTCAGCGCCGAGTGCTTGTAAGATACGCGCACTCTCCTCAACCACTAGACGACTAAAAGAACGTTCACGCAAAGAACCGTACAAAAGCAATATTTTTGGTGGATGGGTACTAGTAGATGCGCCTTTAAAAGCCGCCATATCGGAAGCCGCCCACGCATGCTCTTGAATGTTAATTAATTCAGCTGGGAACTTATTCATTGCCCTTAAACCAGTGTTGAGTTTTATTAGAAAACTTGACTAAGGACAACATCACAGGCACCTCAACCAGCACACCCACAACTGTGGCTAGGGCCGCTCCTGAGTGCAATCCAAATAATGAGATCGCAACTGCTACCGCGAGCTCAAAAAAATTACTGGTACCAATTAAAGCTGCTGGCGCCGCGATAGAAAAAGGTAGCTTCATATGCTTGGCGGCAAAGTAGGCAATAAAAAATATTCCATAACTTTGTATCAGTAAGGGAATAGCAACTAACACAATACTTTGAGGCTTAGTGATCAGGCTCTCCGCCTGAAAAGCGAATAAAAGCACGACTGTTAGCAACAAGCCCGACATCGACAATGGTTTTAGTTGGTTAACAAAATTTTCGGTTTCGCCATTTAACACTCGTCGTGTTATCAAACCCGCAATTAAAGGTAGCACCACGTACAACAAAACTGACAAAAGCAAGGTATTCCAAGGCACTGTAATGTCCGACATTCCCAAAAGGAGTGCCGCAATAGGTGCAAAGGCAAAAACCATAATCACATCATTTACTGATACCTGGACCAATGTGTAATTAGGGTCACCTTTAGTCAACTGGCTCCATACAAAGACCATGGCGGTACATGGCGCCACACCTAGCAAAATCATTCCCGCGATGTACTCATTCGCTGTTTGCGGATCAACCCAACTTGCAAAAAAGACTTTAAAAAATACCCAAGCCAAAACCGCCATCGTAAAAGGCTTAACTAACCAATTGATCACTAAGGTCAAAACGATGCCTTTGGGTTTTTTGCCAATATCCTTAACTGCTGCAAAATCAATCTGGATCATCATGGGATAAACCATTAGCCAAATTAACACCGCCACTAAAAGATTAACCTGAGCGTATTCAAAACCGGCTAACACTTGGAATAAGTTTGGAAACAATGATCCAAAAACAACTCCGAGCACGATGGCCAGCGCCACCCAAACACTTAAAAAGCGCTCAAAGAGGCCCATTAGATTTCACCCACTCGAGTAAAAATACCTTTTAGCTCTTCAGGCGCAGCTGTATGAACATTATTTTCAAGCAGAGCTTCTACACGCAGCTGCAACTTAGCTATAAGCTGCTTAAACGCTTGCTCTTTCTCTTGCTCACTCCCATCTATCGCAGAAGGATCTTTTAAACCCCAGTGAATCTTTAAAGACTTACCAAACCATACCGGGCACGACTCCCCCGCCGCCGAATCACATACGGTAATCACCACATCAGCATTCCAGGTTTCATGTTCATCCCAGGACTGACTCACCAATCCCTCGGTGCCGATTCCAGATTCGCTTAAATACTTTAGAGACAAGGGATGCACCTCACCCACAGGCTGACTGCCCGCTGATTGCGCTTCGATCAAACCTTCTGAAAAATGATTAGTAACTGCCTCTGCCAGAATGCTTCGACAACGATTATGAGTACAGATAAATAAGACTTTCATACTTCCCCCTAGCAACACTCTACGCCACGTTCCGGGCGCTTACTCATACCATTTAATCGGCAACACAATGGGCTTAATAGCTCTTGGTTGCCTTTAAGAGTGCTGGCAAGCACCTCTTTGGCCCAGGAAGGAAGCTCAGGGTTAATTCGGTAAAAGATCCACTGGCCTACCCGTCGATCACTTAACAAACCGCATTCCCTTAGCTGAGCCAGATGCCTAGAGATCTTAGGCTGGCTAGCATCAATGGACTCAGTGAGTTCACAGACGCAAAGCTCCTCTTCCGCACTAATCAACAATACGCAGCTCAAGCGGGTTTCATCGGCAAGGCATTTATAAAACTGTAAAGGTGTAATAATCATATACGGAAAATCATATATATGATTTTCCGTATATTCAAGTCTTATACAAAGTTCAGACACAAAAAAAGGGGCCGCAGCCCCTTTTTTATACACAATTGTTAAAGTCTATTTAGTTTTATCAGCGATCTTCTGTAATTTCCCATAGGTTTTCTTAGTGAACTTGGCAAAACCTTCGTCATTTTTTGCCATAGTACTTCCTTTTACTCCCTGACTAATGTCATAACGCACGACAACATCCACAATACCCTTATAATTTGTTTCTTGTGCGCTCGCGGACTGCGCTCCCGGAGGTATCTTTCCACCAAGCTTTTCATTCATCTTATCGATCATTGCCTTTAGCTTAGCCTCATCGTCGTCAATGGCTTCATCATAAGCCACCGAATAGAGCATATCGTAATAGCTACCATAGTTAATCAACTCAACGCCCACGTTGTATTTTTTATGCGCTTCCGAGTCATCATAGGCAAAATGACCCAGCTCCGTCTTCTCACTCTCTTTTTTCAAATTAGCAAAACTGACATTGTAATTAAAAAGCGCCACAAAGACCGAAGGGTCAGTAATATTAGTGTGAACCTGCTTGGATAACTGCTTTCTTTTTTTCAAGATACGCTTTGCTTCTTCCTCTTGCCATTTTCGATAATGAACGTTATTCATTTTATCGAGTTCTTGATTTAAAGAAGTCACCAAACCTTGAAAATTATCAAAATATTTTCTGCCGTCTTTGTCGTTCATATTAGAGATATCTACTTCGCTCTCCATCTCAAAACGTCCATCCTTATAATTTAATTCAGTTTTAGTATTTTTTAACACGGTTTGGCCGTAAACAATGTACTTACTTTTTTTGCCATTCAAAGCACCGTAAGGTACTCCCACTTCCTTTGAATCTAATACTTTTTCATGAATCTGCTCATGCACATCAACAGTAATCATAGATATTCTTAAAGGGCTTTTATTAGGGTTATCCGGGAAATAAATAATCGCAGGCAAACCGTAAACCTGAACCGTAGTACTCTCAGAATAGGCGTCTGCAACAAACATTTGTGCCCTGATTTTGGTACTGATCCCTTTCGAGTATCCGGGCACTCCAGAGATATTGATCACTTTACTTTCGTTAAAGTTCTTAATTTCTGATACGGGACACTTACGACACTTTTCTAGCTTTTTAAGTTGCTTAAGTAAAACGCCAGTATTCACCAAGGGGTCGGCCGCATAAACCTGTGGAAAACCCAAAGACAAAATAAGCAGAACTATTTTAAATATCTTAAATCGGATTGACATGACAATATTCCTTAAGTTTATTGAAGTAGTGATTATTGAGCTTTATGAGATAAATGATCTACCCCCTCGATAGGGGGGGGTTACTTATCCAGCAAAATCGCGATATTAGCCGAGAGATTGGATTTAACCCTCTCTAAAAGATCCCAGAAATAATCTGATAACTCTACCGCGCTGGACAACTCAACCACTGCCAATACCTGCTCGTTATGTATCAACGGTATTAGATAAATATTCTGTGGCGCATAATTTGAGCCTTTGGCAGTATCCCCATAAACTAAGTATTGATGGTCCGAATTTGTAATGGAGATAGATTTACCTTCCAGAGCACACTGCCCCACCAAACCCTCTCCTAGCTGAAAACGATCATTTTTTCCTTGTTCCAAGCGGCACGCGTAATTAGCTAAAGCATCTACAAAGCCATCTTGTTGCTGAACAAAAAGCACTCCAGAAGTAGCACCAGATAAGCTCGCCAGATTATTTAATATACTAGAAGCCAAACTCCCCACATTGGGATGTCCCATGAGGTCGCTTTGTAAATCAGAAATATCATTCTTTAAACTCATTTCCCGTTGGTCTTTCTCAGCACTATGCTTTAGTTGCTTTTGAGTTTTTTGTAAAGCCAAGAGCAAATGCCCAATTTCATCACTAAACTTAATTTGAAATTGAGTCTGAAAATCCCCCTTGGCAATCGAATCCGCCACCTCTATCGCTTTATTAAACCCTTTAGATAATGAACGCCCAATATACAAGGAAACCAAAGCCAACACAGATGAGCTTGCTATCAAAAAAAGTAGGCCAACTACACGCATATTACTGTTAAACTGAATAATATCTTCAACTTGGCTGCCAACCGTTTCATGCTCACTTTTATAGATACCATCAATATGGCTTTGGAAGGAGCGACCTAGTTCACCTGCTCTCGTACTTTGCGCAATTTCTTCTGCAGTAGTTAGTGGACGCCCCAAGGTGGCATCTAAAGAAATATTCGCAACCACTTCATAGTCATCTAGAATTTCAACAATTTCTCTAACCTCTTTTTTATATCTGTCATTCTCTACAGACATACTGATAAGCAGCATTTTATTTTTGTCAGAAATATCGACAGCGTCCGAGTACCATTCTAAATCACCAACCAGCGCCGCCTCTGCGAACGTTTGCTCCATATCAACATACAATTGTCGAGAAGCCATTAAAGTTTCAATTAAAGGCAGCGATTGTGTTTCAAGATTTTTTATCTGATTAAGGTTTTGAGATAAAGCCACACTGGCCGCCCAAAACACCAAGACCAACGAACAACACGAAAAGGCAGCTAAAAAGAATACCTTTTGCTTTATTCCGAAACCCTCTAAGGACATAACATAACCATTTACTTATTGATGTTGTGACAAGAATCACATTTTCCGAAAATTTTTCACATCCACTGCGATCAATACTCTACACTTCCCTCGCCTTAATTCAAGCGAGTATTAAATCAAAAAATCGAGATAGTATTCATATATGTGCAGTTATCAATACCATCCATCATTACTAGTAATATTAGCCAGCTTTGCAATCCTATGTTCTACCTCGAACGCAGACGATGTTGTGGTAAAGCCGGGCCATCCCAGCCTAAGTGACTGGTTGTTACCGGCGCGGCCCGACGAACCAGAAGACAATCAGGCCAACGCTTATCGTGTAGATCTAGGTAAGAAGCTATTTTTTGATCCGCGTATAAGCGGAGACAGGAATATGTCATGTGCGACTTGCCATAACCCATCACTCGGATGGTCAGATGGACTACCTACAGCTATTGGTTTTAGAGGCAAAGTACTGGATCGAGCGTCCCCTACCATCATCAACAGCGGTTTCAACTATTTGCAAATGTGGGACGGACGAGAGCCCTCGCTTGAAACACAAGCACTCGGGCCCCTAAAATCAAGCGACGAAATGCATATGGACCTCGACAAATTAGTGATCTGGCTTAACAGAGTTCCTGGCTACCAAAAAGCATTTAAGCAAGCGTACCCTTCAGAAGGTATAAGCAAAGACACTTTTGCAAAAGCTATTGCAAGCTATGAGCGAACTATAGTCAGCAATAACTCCCCTTTTGATCAATGGGTAAAAGGGGACAAAAAAGCTATGACCAAAAGCCAGGTGAAAGGTTTTAAAATATTTTTAGACCCCGACAAAGGCAATTGCGCGGTTTGTCACCAGGCGCCCAACTTCACAGATAATGGTTTTCATAACATTGGTACCAGCAAATCGGATCTAGGTCGCTATAACGAAAAACCGATATCAATCAACAAATACGCCTTTAAAACACCTACACTAAGAGATATTAGCTATACCGCTCCATACTTTCATAACGGGCAAGCTACAACATTAGAGCAAGTGGTTGAACACTATAACTCTGGGGCAAAGGGACCTGGGCTCTCTCCTGATATGAAGACCGACTTAAAACTATCAAACAAAGATAAAGAAAACCTTGTGGAATTCCTCAAAGCTTTATCATCAAAACAAATCGAAGTTAACTTACCTATATTACCCACCGAGGATAAATTATGAGATTTTTAATTTTCATAACATTCGCACTAAGCTCATCCATTTTATTGGCAAAAGAACATACCATTATTCAACAGAACAAATCCTTTGTTGGCGAAAAGGAGGTTACCGCATCCCTTGGAGACACTATTAATTTTCTAAACAGCGATCCTTTCTCTCATAATATTTTTAGTTTATCAGATACACAGGCTTTTGATCTTGGGTCATATCCAAAAGGGGAATCACGAAGTATTCAGCTCACTAAAAAAGGTACGATAGACATTGAGTGTGCCATTCACCCTCAAATGCAGATGAAAATTCATGTTAAATAAAAATACCTTGGGGCCATTAAAAAACGCTTTGCTCGGCATTTGTCTATGGCTAGCGCATACAGAAGCTTTTTCCAACGACTATTTAGATGTTATCAAAGACCCTACCCCTGACTTTGGACTCGGCGCTAAGACCTTTCAAAATAAGTGTGCTTTATGCCACGGCAATTACGCTATGGGTGATGGGGTATTGCCCTTAATTTTAGACACCTATCCAAATACCAATCTGTTCAAGCTAAAACACCTAAAATCCCTTCAAGACCGCGAAGCCACAAAAGCGATTATTGTTAACGGTATCAGCAAAGGAGATTTTGGTTATTTAATGCCCCCCTGGGGAAATGAGCTAACTTGGACAGAAATCGAATCACTTACCCTATTTCTTTCTAAGCTTGAACAACACCCTGAACTTGCTCAAAAGAAACTATCACAGATTGCTGATAGACAAGTGCCTAGCGTCGAATACGGACGCAAACTATACAAAGGGCGGTGCGTCAATTGCCATGGTGAGTTTGCCGAAGGTAACGGAAGGCTAGCAAAGATAATAAAAGACCCATCTCCGTCAAACCTACGTGAGACTAAATCGACAGACGATTACATGAAGAAGATTATTCAAAAGGGCGGCAAAGCGATTGGAAGATCAGACCGAATGCCACCTTGGGGAGAAGAACTTACCACACATGATATCAACGCAGTTATTCTGTATATTCGTTCTTTGCAAATGTAAGTAAGCAATCGCCTTTGCTATTATGAATCTAAGACCTTTCTAGCTGTCAAAGATACCAACGAACGCCCAGAAGCTTCAGATAGAGAACCAACTAAATTTAATTTCTCTGAACCAAGCTTCTGGAAAAATCCAAACACGAGAACCCCTAAAACTTTTTCACCAAAACTCACTGGCGACAACACCAAGACGTCTGCCGATGCTTTACCCAAACCAGACTGAATCTCTAAGAACTCAGCCACTCCGCCTTCTACTTTAATGGTTTTACCATCTTTCGCCGCTTGGCCTACTATCGACTCTCCTAAGGCCAAACCAGATTGAAATGTTTCCGAATCAACACCATAGGTCCCGACCGGATTTAACAGACCGCTGTCATCGAGCAAATAAAACACGCCCACCTTTGCCTCGATCACCTGGGTTAACAAACCGACATTTTTAGTGGCGAATTCCTGTTCAGAACCACACTCAATAGCCAGATCCCTTATATCAGAGAACAACTTAGCTACAAATTCATTCTTTTCGAGGACTTCGATAGCGAGCTTCTTTTCTTCTACCGCGATCAAAGCATCATTAAGAACGGCGTTTACGCTATCTTGCTTTTGGCCCGCTAAACGAGCAAACAAGCCCAAGACCACCGGTGCCGTATCAATCATCCATAAAAAGTGTATCTGCTTATGAAGTGCTAATATTGATGTTATCGAAATCTCGATCGGGTTTATTAAGATTTCTAATAAGGTCGCACCTATAGGAAAACACAATCCAAACAATATTCCATACAGGGTGTAGTTATTTCTCTCGTACTCAAAAATCTTCATTTTATTATTATATCTACCGATTTGAACTTTTTTTAATCCTTAATAATAACATACCACTAACACTCTTCAGTTCGTAGTAGGCACTTACAAGGCGAGACATATTACCAACTGCGACTAGGCACAGTGATAATAGAGCCAAGGGAGTACTTACTGCTGAAAACAGTATATAGGTGCAGTGTTAGCGCAGGCCGCAGTAGGAACGACACAACTATCCGACCAATTTGAAAATGTTACTGAGTAGTCTCCCACATAAGCGCTGCCTGTTGTTGATGTGAAATTATTACAAAAATTACCGTAAGATGTACCGTTCAAAGAAGCAGCGCTCCAAACCGCAGTAGAAATAGAGCAATCGCTAGCAAACCCACTCGAACTAGGCGCCGCATTCCCATTCTCATCTAAATTAATCGGCTGATCTAAACTCGCATCAATTAAATCCGCCCAATTCGACGCAATTTGATTTTCATCGGTACGCACGTAAGGAACACTAGATTGGGTAAAGCGAGTCGCAGGACCATCTGTACTATCACCAAGCCAAGCTTTATAGGTTCCAGGCAATCCGGCATTTGATGCTAACTGGTTACAAATAGCATCCGCACCTGATAAACCACCTAAGCTTCCTGTATGAGTAGAGCTACTCACAAATACGTATTTTTGTGTATCAGGTACTGCTTGTTCAGTACTTTCGTCCTTATCGTCATCACATGCAACAACAACCAAACTCAAAAAGAAAATGGATGTCCACAAAAGAAGTTTATCTCGCATATTGCGCCTCATTATTATTTTTTTATTAGTAGAAACACGTTCCGTGATTAAATTGCGGTAACCAAGCTATGCGATCCAAGCGAACAAATCATACACACTCAGCTCGCTTATGTCCTTACAAACAGAAAATAGAAATAATGCTTGAAAAAACACCAATATTATTTAATAGATTTGGTGCCGAAGGGGGGATTTGAACCCCCACGAGCATAGCTCACCACCCCCTCAAGATGGCGTGTCTACCAATTCCACCACTTCGGCAATTTTTTGTGTCGCAGTCTTACTCGACTGGAGTAGGAATATCAGAATCAACCTCTTCTGATTCAGGAACCGCTGGAATGTCATCGTCGTCGATAGTACGAACAGTGACTTCAGGTTCTTGTGTTGCTGCATCTATATCTACAGTTTCTGCAGCTGGGATAATAATTTCTTCACTTGTTCCGTAATGACGGTTGAAGTAGGCAAGAGTCAAACTGGTAACGAAGAAAACTGTTACTAAGCCAACGGTTACTTTAGTTAGCAAAGGTGCTGAGCCCGAAGTGCCTAACAGTGATTGTTGAGAACCACCCCCAAAGGCTGCACCGCCATCTGCTGAGCTACGTTGAAGTAAAATCAATACCACTAAAGATACCGCTACTAGCACATGAACGATTAAAATAACTTTATCCACGACCAACCACCTTACAAATATTTAAAAAACTATCAGCCTTTAGGGATGCTCCACCTATTAGGCCACCATCTATATCATTTTGTGCAAACAACTCTGCTGCACTGTTTTCGTTAACGCTGCCGCCGTAAAGTATTTGTACTTTGTCCGCGACATTTGAATCCAATTTAGCAAGCTCAGACCTTAAAAACTGATGAACCGCTTGCGCTTGTTCTGGGCTTGCTGTTTTACCCGTACCTATTGCCCAAACAGGCTCATAGGCGATCACTGCTTTTTCAAAAGCGGCAACACCGAGATGGTCTGTTACTGCTTTTAACTGCGCAGATACTACCGATTCGGTTTGATCTGCTTCGCGCTGCTCTAGGGTTTCACCTAAACACAAGATCGGAGTAATACCTTCTTGCTGGAGCGCTTTAAACTTTTGTAAAACTTTTTCGTCACTGTCACCAAATAGTTGGCGTCGTTCCGAATGTCCTACCAGAGCATACTGACAATTTAAATCAGCCAGCATTTGGGCCGATACTTCGCCGGTGTAAGCACCCTTTTCAAACTCACTGACATTTTGTGCGGCTAGCGAAATAGCAGAGTCTTTGACTAAGTCGGCCACCTGCTCAAGGTACACAAAAGGCACACTGACTAGTACACCAAAGTCACCTGAAGGAAGCTCTGCCAAAATGCCTTGGATAAGAGCTTCGTTTTCGGCTCTCGTCCCATTCATTTTCCAGTTTGCGGCTACTAAATATCGCCTCATGATCTTCCCGTGTGTCAGCTTTTTGCCCACCTAGCTCAATCTTGGCCAAACGCAGGTCAGATCGGGTCTAAACGGGGCGGCAATCTTAACTTAGGGCTGCTCAACTTACAACCAAGAGCAGCCATATAGGCCTTTTATACCAAGGCTTTGATGCAATTGGCGATATCGCCCGCTAGGCTTGAGACCAGCTCAGCATCTTCGCCTTCGACCATGACTCGAATCAAAGGCTCAGTGCCCGAAGGCCTCAAGAGTACCCGCCCTTTGTCTGCTAGGGTGCTTTCGGCCGTTTTCACGCATTCTAGTACTTTGGCGTCTTCGATCAGCTCTTTAGCCGAGCCTTGCTCTAGGGGCACATTAATCATGGTTTGTGGAAACTTGTTTAAACCGGTGCGCAGGCTCGACATACTGCCACCGCTGTCTTTAAAGGCATGTAGCACCTGTAGAGCAGAAATAATGCCGTCTCCTGTCGTAGTCTTATCCAGGCATAAGATATGGCCCGATGATTCACCACCTAAAGACCAACCTCGCTCGCCAAGCTCACTCATCACATAGCGGTCGCCAACACTAGCACGTACAAACTCAATACCCATGCTTTTAAAAGCTAGCTCGAGACCCAGGTTAGTCATAACGGTACCAACGATACCGCCTTCCATCACGCCGCGCTTAAGGCGATGCTTAGCGATGATATAAAGAATATCGTCGCCATCGAGGGTCATGCCCTTTTCATCAACAAAGATAAGTCTGTCGCCATCACCATCAAAACCAACACCAAAGTCAGCTTGGTTATCTAGTACGGCTTTTTGTAGAGCCACGGGATCAGTTGAGCCACAGCCCTCATTAATATTAAAACCGTCTGGATCAACACCTAGGGCAATTACCTCAGCACCCAGCTCATCGAACACATCCGGAGCAATATCGTAGGTAGCACCGTGGGCACAATCGACTACAATTTTATTGGCTGAAAAATCCCTAGCCTCATAGGGCAAGGTGC
The DNA here is from genome assembly GCA_965223975.1 of Pseudomonadales bacterium. GTDB lineage: Bacteria > Pseudomonadota > Gammaproteobacteria > Pseudomonadales > JBECKS01 > JBECKS01. The sequence goes on along the minus strand of OZ245031.1, from coordinate 2,161,733 downwards.
TTTTGCAGAATTCAATATAACGACCTCGGGCACCAAGAATGCGCCTAACTTTACCAAGTTCAAAACTTGGACGGGTTTCCATCGGCTCGTCGAGCATGGCTTCGATTTCTAGCTCAATCTCATCGGGCAGTTTTGTACCTTCACTAGAAAAGAACTTAATGCCGTTATCATGATAAGGGTTATGTGATGCACTGATGACAATGCCCGCTTGGGCGTGAAAGGTTCGGGTCAAATAAGCGATTGCTGGCGTCGGCATAGGACCCAATAAGCGAACATTAGCACCCGCCGCGGATAAGCCTGCCTCTAAGGCCGACTCAAACATATAGCCAGAAATTCGGGTGTCTTTACCAATCAAGACTTTGGCTTGTTTATCTTTAGAAAATACCTTACCAACAGCCCAGCCCAGCTTAAGCACAAACTCGGGATTGATATTGCCCTGACCCACTAAGCCACGGATACCATCAGTTCCAAAATACTTTTGCTTGCTCATAGTTAATTCTTACCTTCCGTCAATACTGCCCAGGTCATGTCCATAGCCTGTCGACTGGCTGCGATATCATGTACCCGTAGATAAGCAGCTCCCTTTTGAATAGCCATTACGATGGTGGCAATACTACCAAAAACTCGCTCATCTATCTCGGTCCCAAGCACCTGCCCGATCATCGATTTTCGTGACGTACCTACCAAAATGGGACATTTCAGTTCTGCAAAGGCCTCTAACTGGTTAAGCACTCTAAGGTTATGCTCCAGGGTTTTGCCAAAACCAAAACCCGGATCCGCGATCAAACGCGACCGATCTATGCCCTGAGCGACGCAAGTTTCAATCCGTGTAGCTAAATAAGCGCTGACGGTTTCGACCACATCATCATACTGAGGCGAATTCTGCATGGTCTTAGGATCGCCCTGCATATGCATCAAGCAAATCTGGCAGGATGCTTCTGCTAAAAAACTAAGATCATCCAAACGCCCTAAAGCTCGCACATCATTAACAATATCGACTTGGGGTAATACCGCCCGCATCAAACTTTCGTTGCTGGTATCTACCGACACAGCGACATCAAAACGTTCTTTCACAGCTTCAAACACAGGAAGCACACGATCCATTTCTTCTTGTTCGCTAACAGGCTCTGCGCCTGGTCGGGTAGATTCACCGCCCATATCAACAATATCTGCACCCTCGGCTAACATGGTTTCAACGCGAGCCAAAGCCGGGTCTAATGAGCTGTATTTACCACCGTCAGAAAAGGAATCGGGTGTAACATTCAAAATACCCATAAGAAGGGGTTTCTTAGAATAGCTGTTAGATATCTCATCGGACATAAGATCACCGAAAATAAGGTCAATCGATATTTTTTATAATTATAAATAGCGGCTTCTATAAACGACTGGGCTAAAACGAAAAAAGCTCCTAGCGCTTTAAAAACGCTAGGAGCTTTATGTAAATACTATTTAAGCTTCTGCAGTACCACCGACGCCACTGTCGCCATCCTTCTTAGAATCCTTAGCACTTGCTGCTGGTTCTTCTTCTACCGGAGTCCCTGCACCAGAACTTGGGCCACCGCCCTCGTCCCAATCCTTAGGAGCACGCACTTCTTTCCGCTCCATAAGGTCATCAATCTGAGAAGCATCGATGGTTTCATACTTCATCAAGGCATCTTTCATAGCATGAAGAATATCCATGTTGTCTTCTAGGATTTGCTTCGCTTTTGCATAAGCCTCATCAATAATTTTGCGCATCTCAGTATCAATAGCTTCTGCTGTCACGGGGGATACGTTTTTGGTTTGGCTTACGGATTTACCTAGGAATACTTCGCCTTCTTCTTCCTCATAACTTAGCGGGCCAAGCTTTTCAGATAAGCCCCACTTGGTCACCATATTACGTGCCATCTCAGTAGCGCGTTGAATATCGTTTGATGCCCCAGTAGTCACACCATCAAAGCCAAGGGTAATTTCTTCGGCGATACGACCACCGAACAGGCTAGCGATCTGACCTTCGATAGCACGCTTCGACAGGCTGTATTTGTCTTCTTCAGGAAGATACATAGTCACACCTAAAGCTCGACCACGAGGAATAATACTTACCTTATAAACAGGATCGTGCTCAGGCACTAAACGACCTACGATAGCGTGGCCTGCTTCGTGGTAAGCGGTATTCTCTTTTTCCTTTTCAGACATGACCATGGTTTTGCGCTCAGCGCCCATTAGGATCTTGTCTTTGGCTTTTTCAAACTCGTTCATCTCAACGATGCGTTTGTTTTGTCTTGCTGAGAATAAAGCTGCTTCATTCACTAAGTTAGCTAAGTCAGCTCCAGAGAAACCTGGAGTCGCTCTTGCAAGTGTCGCCGCATCTACGTCATCACCTAGAGGCACGGTACGCATATGCACACGAAGAATTTGTTCACGGCCACGTACATCTGGAAGAGGCACAGTCACTTGACGATCAAAACGACCTGGACGTAACAAAGCAGCATCCAATACGTCTGGACGGTTAGTCGCAGCAATAACAATAACGCCGTCGTTTGGATCAAAGCCGTCCATCTCGACTAACAATTGGTTTAGGGTTTGCTCACGCTCATCGTGACCACCGCCAAGGCCAGCACCACGGGAACGACCTACCGCGTCGATCTCGTCGATAAAGATAATGCAGGGGGATTGCTTTTTAGCTTGCTCGAACATGTCACGCACACGCGATGCACCAACACCCACAAACATTTCAACAAAGTCAGAACCGGAAATAGCAAAGAAAGGCACACGTGCTTCACCAGCAATCGCTTTTGCTAATAAAGTTTTACCCGTACCTGGTGAACCTACCATCAAAACACCACGGGGGATCTTGCCACCAAGGCGTTGGAATTTTCCTGGATCTCTTAAGAATTCTACAATCTCTTGTACGTCTTCTTTCGCTTCTTCGACACCAGCCACATCAGCAAATGTGGTTTTGATTTGGTCCTCACTTAATAGGCGCGCTTTACTTTTACCAAAGCTCATTGGGCCGCCTTTGCCACCCGCGCCGCCTTGCATTTGACGCATAAAGAAACTGAATACAATCACCAATAACAGGATCGGTAAAATGCCAGAAATAAGCATCTGCATAATCCAGCTCGGTTTTTCTGGAGCCTCGCCCATTACACGAACATTGTTATCACGAAGATCAGGCATTAAATCCAAATCAGCAACGCCTGGAGGAATAACGACCGAGAAAGAACTACCATTGGCCATAGTGCCTTTAATAGAATGTCCATCGATTAATACATCGCTGATCCGACCGCTTTGCACCTCATGTACAAACTCGGTATAGCTCAGTGGGTTTTGATTTTGGTTTTGATTAAAGCTACTGAATACAGCCACCAATACCACGGCAATGACGGACCATAAGATGAGATTTTTCATTGTGTCGTTCAAGGGATCATCCTCATTAAAACTATCTATTACCAAGCCGTGAATAACACAACTTAACTGCTATAGGTAATATACCCATAGGATCGTCTGCTGACCAGGACCTTAGCGCAGGCCTTTAGCCAAACAATACACTTCTTTAGAGCGCGCTCGAGAGGATTTAGGCTTACGAATCAATAACTTAGAGAAAGATTCGCGTATCTGGCTTTCATACTCTTGCTGCCCTTTACCCTGAAAGACCTTGATTAAGAAGTCTCCTCCAGGCTTGAGATGCTCGCAGGCGAAATCCAGGGCTAGCTCACATAGGGCCATAGCCTTATATTGATCCACCGTGGAATTACCACTGATATTGGGGGCCATATCGCAGATTACAAGGTCGACCTTATCTTCTCCCAAGGTATTTTGCAGGGCCTGATAAACCTCGTCTGAGCTAAAATCGCCCTCAATAAATTCGACGCCGGGAAGATGATCCATGGGCAATATGTCGGAGGCAATGACCCTGCCACCTTCGCCTACCCATTCCGCCGCTAGCTGTGACCAACCACCTGGAGCGGCGCCAAGGTCCACCACCGTCATACCTTTTTTAATTAGCCGGTCTTTTTCCTGCATTTCGATCAGTTTAAAACAGGCACGCGAGCGATAACCCTGCCGCTTAGCCTCTTGGACAAAGTGATCGTCAAAATGTTCTTTTAGCCAGGCTTTACTGCTTTTGCTGGTGTTCTTGTTGGTGCTTTTAGTAGGTTTGTTACCGGCCATGCTACTGCTACTTTATTGCTTATTTTATTACTTGGGGGCTATTTTATCTTATGTTGAGCACTAGCGCTCAGGATACAGCTTGGTTAGAATTGCCGCCCTTTCCTAGATACCAGTACCAGATACCAGTCCTCGATAACAACCTGGACAAACCAACTTTAGAGCTTTCATTATGACCCTCATACTTAGCACCGATCAAAAAAAGCAATTTAAGACCATTGGCCACCAATTGAACCCTATCGTTACTTTAGGTGAAAGCGGTCTCAGCGAAAACGTACAAAAGGAACTGGAACGAGCTTTAGAAGATCACGAGCTTATCAAGATCAAAATACCCGCTGCTCCAAAATCTGAAAAACAAGCTCTGTTAGACGAGCTATGCAAAATCTGCCAATGCACGCTGGTTCAACAGGTAGGAAATATCGCTTTAATTTATCGCGCAGCTAAAAAACCTAAGGCTAAGCTGTCCAATATCCTGAGACAGCAACAGGCTAAATAAGCTTTTAAAGCTCGTGACGAACGTCGTCGATTTCGTACTCGACACTGCCGCCAGGGGTTTCCACTACAGCTATGTCACCGACCTCTTTTCCGATTAGAGCACGCGCAATCGGTGAGCCCGCGAAAATTAAATTAGCTTTAATATCGGCTTCATCTTCACCTACGATTTTGTAGGTTTTGCTTTCGTCAGTATCGATATTGATAATATCGACAGTCACACCAAAAATGACTTTGCCTTTATTTTCAATCTTAGAAACGTCAATCACCTGGCAATTGCTTAACTTACCTTCGATCTCTTGAATACGTCCTTCGGCAAAGCTTTGCTGTTCACGAGCTGCGTGGTATTCAGCATTCTCTTTTAAATCACCGTGGGCACGAGCCTCTGCAATCGCTTCGATAATACGAGGGCGCTCAACGGTTTTTAAGTGATGCAATTCATCCTTAAGACTTTGCTCACCTTTTGCTGTCATTGGAACTTTATCTAAACTCATGTTCTTTACTCTTTTAATCGCTTCGTCCCGAAGCGCTCATCTAATTATTTTAGTTTTTAATATCCTGCAACTTGCGGACTTTAGTCGCTCCATTGCGTTTTTCTTTTACCGACATGCAGATCGCTTCACCGCCAGCAATCGTTGTGGTGTAACACACTTTATGCTGAAGGGCTGTGCGTCGAATCGTAAACGAATCTTTGATCGCTTGTGAGCCTTCTGTAGTGTTTACAATAAGGTCAACTTCGTCGTTCTTAAGCATATCTACGATATGAGGACGACCTTCCATCACCTTATTCACTTTCATCACTTCAAGGCCGGCTTCTTCAATCACTTTAGCAGTACCGCTGGTAGCAGACAAACTAAAACCAAGCTCTACCAAAGATTTAGCAATCGCTGGCACTTGTTTTTTATCACCTTCACGCACACTGATAAAGGCCATACCTGATTCAGGTAAGTATTCACCTGCGCCCAAGGCCGCTTTCTCAAAGGCTTCGGCAAAGTTTTCACCAACCCCCATTACTTCACCAGTCGATTTCATTTCAGGGCCAAGAATGGGGTCAACACCTGGGAATTTATTAAATGGAAATACCGATTCTTTAACGTTAAATAACTTAGGCACGATTTCTTTTTCGAAACCTTGCTCTTTCAAAGTTGTGCCTGCCATACACAGAGCAGCCACTTTTGCTAAAGAGTGACCAATACACTTAGACACAAAAGGCACGGTACGTGCAGCGCGCGGATTCACCTCTAAGATAAAAATATCTTCGTCTTTAATAGCGAATTGAACATTCATCAAGCCAACTACGCCAAGCTCTAGTGCCATAGCACGAGCTTGTTCGCGCATTTGTTCTTGAATTGCGTCACTTAATTTATAGGGAGGCAAAGAACAAGCCGAGTCACCCGAGTGAACACCCGCCTGCTCAATATGCTGCATGATGCCACCGATCACCACTTGCTCACCATCACAAATCGCATCAACGTCAACTTCAATCGCATCATCTAAGAAACGATCTAACAATACTGGAGATTCGTTAGACACTTGTACAGCGGTATCGAAGTATTGGCGCAACTCTTGTTCATTGGCCACAATTTCCATTGCGCGCCCACCTAGTACGTAAGAAGGTCTTACGACCAATGGGTAACCAATTTCTTCGGCACCTTTTACGCCTTCTTCGATGCTTTTCGCTGTTCGATTGGGCGGCTGCTTTAAAGACAGCTTTTCGATCAATTGCTGGAAGCGCTCACGGTCTTCGGCACAATCAATGGCGTCTGGACTAGTACCAATAATAGGTACTCCGTGTTTTTCTAAATCACGGGCTAACTTAAGGGGTGTCTGACCACCGTACTGGACAATCACACCTTTTGGTTTTTCAGCATCAACGATAGCAAGCACGTCTTCTAAAGTGATCGGTTCAAAGTACAAACGATCGGACGTATCAAAATCGGTCGAAACGGTTTCTGGGTTACAGTTAACCATGATGGTTTCAAAACCCGCATCTCTTAATGCTAGGGCAGCATGTACACAGCAGTAGTCAAACTCAATACCTTGACCAATTCGGTTAGGGCCACCACCAAGCACCATGTACTTGTCGCGATCGCTGACTTGAGCCTCACACTCTTCGTCGTAGCTTGAATACATATAGGCAGTGGAAGTAGAGAATTCAGCGGCACAGGTATCAACGCGCTTATAGATCGGTTTTACACCTAAAGCTAAACGCCTTTCTCGAACGTTTGCTTCGCTTTCGTTCATTAGATAGCCAAGTCGTTGATCAGAGAAGCCTTGCTGCTTCCAACGGAACAGTTGATCTCGCTGTATGTCACCCAACTCGGTCTCCGTAACGCGGCCTTCTTGAGTGACCAAATCTTCTAATTCAGCCAAGAACCAAGGATCAATGCCAGACCATTCATAAACCGTTGCAATATCTAGGCCAGCACGGAAGGCATCAGCCACAAACCATAGGCGCTCAGCACCTGGATTTTGTAATTCGCGCTTAATCACTGCCATGGCTTCGTCGTCAAAGCCAGCTTCAAAGCGGCTTTCTAGACCCATGCTGCCTGTTTCTAATCCACGCAGTGCTTTTTGGAAAGACTCTTGGAAGCAACGACCAATCGCCATCACCTCGCCCACTGATTTCATTTGAGTGGTTAGTGAGGCATCCGCATCCACAAACTTCTCAAAGTTAAAACGTGGAATCTTAGTAACAACATAATCAATCGAAGGCTCGAAAGAAGCAGGTGTCGCGCCACCGGTAATTTCGTTTTGTAATTCATCAAGGGTAAAACCAATCGCTAGCTTTGCAGCCACTTTTGCTATTGGGAAACCAGTGGCTTTAGAAGCTAATGCCGATGAACGAGATACCCGCGGGTTCATCTCGATAATCACCATGCGACCAGTTTTTGGATCAATACCAAACTGTACGTTTGAACCTCCGGTCTCGACTCCGATCTCACGTAAAACCGCCAACGAAGCATTACGCATGATTTGGTATTCTTTATCGGTGAGAGTTTGTGCTGGCGCTACCGTAATAGAGTCACCTGTGTGCACACCCATAGCGTCGAAGTTTTCGATGGAACAGATGATGATGCAGTTGTCGGCTTTATCGCGAACCACTTCCATCTCATATTCTTTCCAACCGATCAGTGATTCGTCGATCAATAATTCGTTGGTTGGAGAAAGATCTAAACCGCGCTTACAAATAGTAATGTACTCTTCGCGGTTATAGGCAATACCACCCCCGCTACCACCCATAGTAAAAGATGGACGAATAATCGCTGGGTAACCCACTACGTCGAGTACTTGCAGCGCTTCTTCTAAACTGTGAGCAATGGCCGAACGAGGCGTGCTCAAGCCAATCTTTTTCATCGCTTGATCAAACAACTGGCGATCTTCAGCTTTATCGATCGCTTCTTTCTTCGCGCCGATCATTTCTACATTATGCTTATCAAGCACACCGTGCTTGGCTAAATCCAAAGCACAGTTCAAAGCAGTCTGACCACCCATAGTAGGCAAGATGGCGTCTGGCTTTTCAGTCTCGATGATTTTTTCAACCGTTTGCCATTGGATTGGCTCTACGTAAGTGGCATCAGCCATAGATGGGTCGGTCATAATGGTCGCTGGGTTGGAGTTAACCAGAATAACTCTTACACCTTCTTCTTTAAGTGCCTTGCATGCCTGGGCTCCTGAATAATCAAATTCACAGGCCTGGCCGATCACAATAGGACCTGCTCCTAAAATTAGAACGCTGTTGATATCTTGTCTTTTTGGCATTTAGGCTACTCTAACTGTTCCGAGGTTAAACTGTTTACCGTGCTTTAAAGGGTTAGTTTTAAAGACTTATTTATTTTGATCCATGAGCTCGATAAAGTGATCAAACAAAGGCGCTGCGTCATGCGGACCTGGACTGGCTTCTGGGTGACCCTGGAAACCAAAGGCTGGCACATCATTTCTTTCGATGCCCTGCAATGATTGATCGAATAGAGACCTATGAGTCACATCTAAGATGCCCGGCAATCCATCTTCAGATACCGCAAAGCCGTGGTTCTGACTGGTAATCAAAACAGTTTTATCACTTAACTTTTCAACGGGGTGGTTTGCACCGTGGTGGCCAAACTTCATTTTCTCGGTCTTAGCACCACTGGCTAAAGCAAGAATCTGGTGGCCTAAACAAATCCCAAAGATCGGCACCTTTTTCTCAAGAATGGTTTTCACCGCCTCAATAGCATAATCACAAGGCTCTGGGTCACCTGGGCCATTAGATAAAAATACGCCATCAGGATTCATTGCTAGTACGTCTTCTGCGGGAGTTGTTGCAGGAACCACTTTAAGATCACATGCCCGATCAACTAACATTCTTAGTATGTTGCGCTTTACGCCGAAGTCGTAAGCGACCACCGTATACTTTTTATTTGCTAGGCCTTGGTAGCCTTGGCCAAGAACCCAAGAACCTTCGCTCCAGTCGTAAGCTTTCGATGCAGTCACTTCTTTAGCCAAATCCAAGCCTTTGAGGGAATCCGCTGTTTTAGCCAACTCCAGGGCTTTTGCCTCGTCTACACTTTCACTGTCAGCCGAGGCGGTCAGGATGCAGCCTTTCAGAGCTCCCTTTTCTCGTAGAATTCGAGTCAATCGTCGAGTATCGATCCCGGCAATCGCCACCATGTTGTTGCGCTTCAGGTATTGTGGAAGAGTTTCTTCCTGCCTAAAAGAAGAAGAAAGCTTAGGTAAGTCTCTAATCACCAAACCGGCACTCCAAAGACTATTCGCCTCATCATCCTCTGAGTTACATCCGGTGTTACCAATATGGGGGTAAGTCAAGGTGACGATTTGCTTAGCGTAGGAGGGGTCACTCAAGATTTCTTGATAGCCTGTCATCGCAGTATTAAATACCACCTCACCTAGAGCTTGGCCACTGGCTCCTATCGCCTGGCCGCGGAACACACTACCGTCTTCGAGCGCAAGTACGGCTGGATTACTCAATTTATCCTCCGGAATGCTCTAGCGAGCAAGTTTTCAACGTTGATCCCCGCGATGAACACCAAGGGGGCTAGAAAGTTCAAAGCTAAAAGAAATTAGCCTTTTGGTTGGACGGCAATTGTAATAGAGAGAGCCTGAACTGTCATTAGAGAAATTGAAATCCAGAGGTATTTTTTTGATTTTTTGATCCACTCTTACCCCTGCTGCCACTCCTAACTCAAGACCTAACTCAACACTTCGCCGAGCTAGCTATCTACTAGGGGTAAAGTCAGCCAAAAGCACGAGCCCTTGCCCTCTTCACTCTCAACACCAATCTCTCCACCCATCAATTCTGCCAACCGCTTTGAGATTGCTAGCCCCATACCTTTACCCAGAATATTACTCTTCTCGGCGCCTGCTCTCTCGTAGGGCTCAAATAAAACCTTCAACTGCTGCGTGCTCAGCCCCTGCCCAGTATCAGCAACTAAAATCTTCAGCTGGTTTTGCTGGCGTTCATAGCTTATATCGATACTGCCATTAGGCTCATTATATTTTACCGCGTTACTTAATATATTTAAGATTATCTGGCGAACTCTTAGTCGATCACCATAAATAAGCTCATCTCCTAGCCCGCTCTCTTCTACAGCCAAACCTTGGCCTTTGTCATTTAACTGAGGGCTGATGAGATGGACGCTCTCCTGAACGATCTCCCCGGCTTTAATAGGCTCAGGTGATAAGCGTAATTTACCCGCCTCTATAATGGATAGATCAAGCACATCATCAATCAGTTTAATAACGTGTTCTCCCGCCTTTTCAATATGATCCGCCTTGGTGTGATGCTCCTCGGGCAAGTGTGTTATCAAGTTTTAACAGCTGAGAGAAGCCAATGATAGAGGTCAAAGGGGTTCGGAGTTCATGGCTTAAGGACGATACAAATTCTGAAGTGGCTTGATTAGCACGATCAGCTCTTCTTTTAGCCTGTGCTAGAAAATAGTTACTCTCTTCTAATTTAGCTTGGACCTGATGACGCTGTTCGATCTCTGAGTTCAAACGACGCACATAGAGAGACATTAACAGCAACGCAATCACCAGACCCAAAATAGCCTTAAATAATAAGCTATAGCCTGCTTCTTTATGAAAAGACACGCTAATCCAGCGATCATAAATCTCTTTACGCTCCTTTTCACTCACATCATCTAGGGCAACACCTAACAACACCGAAAGCTCAGGCCAGTCACTACGAATTCCAATTCTTTGGCCATCGTAGTTTTCATCGTAGTAGGTTAAAATTTCTAGCTGTGTCATACCGTATTCACGAATAATTTGTGAGGCGACTCCAATCACCATCACACTTAAATCAGCACGTCCTGAAGACACCATTTGAAGAGCTTCTAACGCGGTATTTACCCAAACAATATCTGCACTTGGATGGTCTGATATGTACCTATCGCTTGAAGAGTAACCCTTAACCAGCGCTACTTTCGCTTGATCGTATAAGCCCCCGGATTCTAAAGCCGCCAAATCCAAACTCTCTTTGCCTACAGTAACCAGTGGGGTCGGAATATAAACTGGGGTGAAGTTCAAATACTCCTTACGTTCGGAGGTTTGAACAACAGGAGTTATCACATCTAGCTTTTGTTCTTTTGCGTGGCTTAGCATCTCTACCCAAGAAAGGTTAGGAACAACCTCAAACTCCACTCCAATTTTTTGTCCTAGCAAGTGTAGAAAATCGACGGCTATCCCAAGGTATTCACCTTCTTCATTTTTAAAGCTATATGGAGCATAAGCAGGGTCTAGCCCCAGCCTGATCTTAGGATGCGATTTAACCCAATCAATTTGCTCTTGAGTTAAAATGATCTTGTCTTCGTAAAAGCTGGTTTGCAGCCACTTTTCTGCCAAAAGAAGCTTTTCCTCATCACTAACTGCGGCGAGTGATTTATTGATTAAACTAACCAACACCTCGCTCTGCTTTCCTACCGCCATATGCATAGGCGGGTTCGATAATTCAAACTGTTCTAAGCCGTTTATTATTTTTAGATTAGGGATAAAGTTGCGTTCAAGTGTATATGCCAGTAAACCGATACTATCTATGTAGGCATCTACCTCTCCTACTGCGACTGATTGCAAGCATGAGACCACCGTATCGTACTCTACTACTTGTATATCAGGGTGGCTCTTCTTAAGGCGCTCGGTCACTAAATAACCTTTCACCCCCGCTACTTTTTTATGTTTAAGGTCTTCAAATTTAGCTACAGACTCATTACCGTTTCTAACAACAATAATTGAAGGTTGGGAATAATAACTGTGACTAAAGCTCAAATACTCTTCTCTTTCAGGAGACTTATAAATCGCAGGCATCATGTCGATGTCACCACTTTCCAATCGAGACATCAACTCATCCCAGGTAAGGTCACCTACAAACTCAACCTCTAGACCGAGCTTACCCGCCATCAACTTGACTAAATCAATGGTATAGCCTTTAGCTTCACCATTTTCTTCGAAATCAAAGGGGGGCCAGTCTCGCTCATTTCCAACCACTATTTTTGGGTTATCTAAGACCCACTGTTTTTCTTCAGCACTTAAAAAAGAAAAAAGTTCAGGCGAATTAGCATTGACTACGATAGAGCCAAATAGAAAAGTGATAGCTAATACTATGTTTACAATCACCAGCGGCATAGTTCCCTCTCTGCTCCGCCTGATATTATTTTTAGACTTATAGGTAAGCGAAGCTATTTAAGTTTTGTTCTGCCCTATTTCGTTGAGCAAAATAAAATTCTCTAAGCGCTTCAATCAAAGTCGACTACTAAAACATCCTTATCAACCTGTCTTAAATTTCAGCTAAGGTTACGGCTTACTACCCCATGCTTATGGGTCCACCACACCCTCCTGGGAAGCGATACATAAGCAAAAACTGTCAACCTAAGGAAATTCTACGCTCAAGCGGGAGAAAAAACGAACTTTTTAGCAAAGAAATGCTTATTTTAAACACGGACAAACAAAACCCCAGGATGGGCAATATCTTGAAATACTGAATAAATATTAGTTTGAAAAGCCCAATACATCCTGCATATCAAATAGACCAGTATTTTGCTCTACGACCCATTTCGAGGCACGCACTGCACCCTTGGCGAAGTTCATTCGACTACTAGCTTTATGGGTGATTTCTAATATTTCGCCCTCGCCAGCAAACATCACGGTATGATCACCAACAATATCTCCGGCGCGCACGGTAGCAAAACCGATGGTTTTACGATCTCTAGCGCCGGTCTGCCCTTCACGGCCATAGACCGCGCATTCATTTAAGTCTCTTCCCAAAGTATCTGCGATCACTTCACCCATCCTTAAAGCCGTACCTGAAGGAGCATCTACTTTATGCCTATGATGACCTTCAACAATTTCAATATCGACATCGTCACCCAATACACTGGCTGCCATTTCTAACAATTTAAGACTCAAGTTCACCCCAACACTCATATTGGGAGCAAACATAATCGCTGCGCTTTGAGCCGAGCGAGCAAGTGTTTGTTTTTGCGCTTCGGTCAACCCCGTCGTACCCGCAACCAAACGCTTTCCATTAGCTGCGCAAAACTCGGCGTTCGAGAGCGTCGCTACAGGAGCAGTGAAATCGACCAAAACATCAAAGTCATTCACTACTGTATCAAGGCTATCAACAATCGTAACGCCTAACTTGCCCAAACCCGCAAGCTCACCCGCATCGCTTCCTACAAAACTATTCCCCGGCATCTCGATAGCGGCAGTCACGCCGACACCTTCACCTTCGGTAAAAGCTTGAACTAGGGTTCTACCCATACGCCCGGCTGCTCCGGTCACGGCTACTCTGATCATAACGCTATCCTAAATGAAGAACGGGCCAATCTTGGTCCCAAAAAAAGAAAGAAGCTATCTTACCAGCTTGAAACGCTTACTCAAAAAAGCTTTTTACTGACTCAAACCAGGAACTCTTTTGCGGAGAGTGTTTTTTCCCACCTTCTTCTACTGATTCTTGAAACTGTTTAAGAAGCTCTTTTTGCTCTTTGGTCAAGCCAACCGGGGTTTCTACCGCGACCTTACAAAGCAAATCGCCCTTAGATCCTCCGCGGACAGGTTGTACGCCTTTGCCACGAATTCTAAACATTTTACCAGTCTGGGTTTCGCTAGGGATTTTAAGTTTCACTCGACCGTCTAGGGTCGGCACTTCGATCTCTCCACCCAAAGCTAGCTCGGTAAAACTAATAGGTACTTCGCAATATAAATGCTTTCCATCTCGCTCAAAAACAGAATGATCGCGAACAGCCACCTGCACATAAAGATCACCTGATGGGTCTCCTTGCGCACCAGCTTCACCCTCTCCCGCTAAGCGAATTCGATCACCAGTATCAACGCCAGCCGGAATTTTAACGGACAGCTTTTTGTTCTTTTCAACACGCCCCTGGCCTGAACAATCGTGACAGGGGTCAGCAATCACTTGACCCGCACCTCGGCACTGCGGACAAGTTTGTTGAACCGAAAAGAAACCCTGCTGCATTCGCACTTGACCCACTCCACCACAACCTGAACAGGTCACGGGGGAGCTGCCTTTTTTAGCCCCACTACCGTCACAGGTATCGCAAGTTGCGTAAGTAGGCACGCTGATTTGTACTTCGGTGCCGCGCACAGCTTCTTCTAAATCCAGCTCCAGGGTATAACGCAAATCTGAACCTCTACGACTGCGTCTACCGCCTCCTCCGCGACCGCCACCGAAGATATCCCCAAAAACATCACCAAAAATATCTCCGAAATCGCCGCCACCAAAACCACCACCAGCACCCGCTTGAGGATCAACACCAGCATGACCATAGCGATCGTAAAGCGGACGTTTCTCGTTATCAGATAGGATATCGTAGGCTTCTTGTACTTCTTTAAACTTTGCTTCTGCTGCCGCATCACCTTCATTACGATCTGGGTGATATTTCATCGCCATGCGTCGATAAGCTTTTTTGATGTCAGAAGCTTCAGCGCCTTTAGCAACACCTAGCACTTCATAATAATCTCGTTTAGACATAGGAAGGCAAACTCACTATCTGGTTAAAACGAATAACGCGGGAGGTCCCGCGCTATTACACTTACAGTTATATTTTTAAACTCTTTCACGCTGTCGCAAGCGAAGAAAAGTCTAGGCGCAAAGAACCAAAAAAGCGGCGTCTTTTACTAACAGTAAATGAGCACATTGAGGCTCTTTTTAACAAAGAATTTTCAAGCACAGCAAGCGTAAACTATTTGTTGTCCTTAATTTCTTCGAACTCAGCGTCCACTGCGTCATCAGCAGAACCGTTTTGGGATTCAGCTCCCGCAGCTGGATCGACGTCCGGCCCAGGTCCGCCTTGCGCACCAGCAGCTGCTGCCTGTTCGGCATAAAGTTTTTGAGCCAAGCTACCACTAGCTTCTGTAAGTGCTGTTGTTTTGGCTTCAATCTCCTCTTTGTTATCGCCTTTCAGAGCTTCTTCTAACTCAGCGCAAGCCGCTTCGATTGAAGTTTTCTCTTCTTCGGTAGCTTTGTCGCCTGCTTCTTCAAGAGTTTTCTTGGTTGCGTTCAACATCGCTTCGCCCTGGTTGCGAGCTGTTACTAATTCTTCGAACTTACGATCCTCTTCTGCGTTCGCTTCAGCATCTTTCACCATTGCATCAATCTCATCATCGGACAAACCTGAAGAGGCTTGAATCACAATAGACTGTTCTTTATTAGTCGCTTTATCTTTCGCGGACACATTTAAGATACCATTAGCGTCGATATCAAAGCTCACCTCAATTTGAGGTACACCGCGAGGTGCAGGTGGAATATCCGCCAAATCAAAACGACCAAGTGACTTATTTCCCGCTGCTTGCTTACGCTCACCTTGAAGAACGTGAACAGTAACAGCCGTTTGGTTGTCATCTGCAGTTGAGAATACTTGCGAAGCCTTGGTAGGGATCGTAGTGTTTTTCTCAATTAACGGAGTCATCACACCACCCATAGTTTCGATACCTAGGGTTAGTGGAGTCACATCCAAAAGCAATACATCTTTCACATCACCAGACAGTACCGCGGCCTGAATAGATGCACCCATCGCTACTGCTTCATCAGGGTTAACGTCTTTACGTGGCTCTTTACCAAAGAACTCTTGTACTTTTGCTTGAACCATCGGCATACGGGTTTGACCGCCTACCAAAATAACATCGTTAATTTCAGAGGCACTTAAACCGGCATCTTTTAACGCTGTCTTACAAGGCTCGATACTTCTTACCACTAAGTCTTCTACCAAGGACTCCAATTTGGCACGAGATAACTTAACCACAAGGTGCTTGGGACCTGTTGCATCAGCGGTAATATAAGGAAGGTTAACTTCAGTCTGCTGAGATGTAGACAATTCAATCTTCGCTTTCTCAGCCGCTTCTTTTAAACGCTGTAAAGCGAGCGGATCGTTGTGAAGGTCAATACCTGAGTCCTTTTTAAACTCGTCAGCAAGGTATTCAATCACGGCCATATCAAAGTCTTCACCACCAAGGAAGGTATCACCACTGGTTGAAAGCACTTCAAACTGATGCTCGCCATCAACTTCTGCAATCTCAATGATTGAGATATCAAAAGTACCGCCACCCAGGTCATATACGGCAATGGTGGAATCGCCTTGACCTTTATCCAAACCATAGGCCAAAGCAGCTGCTGTTGGCTCGTTGATAATACGTTTTACATCTAAACCGGCAATCTTACCTGCGTCTTTAGTCGCTTGACGCTGAGAATCATTAAAGTATGCAGGCACAGTTACCACTGCTTCGGTTACAGCTTCACCTAGATAGTCTTCAGCGGTCTTCTTCATTTTCGCAAGAACTTGCGCTGAGATTTGCGGGGGAGCCTGTTTCTCACCTTTTACCTCAACCCATGCGTCACCATTATCAGCGGCAGAGATGGTGTAAGGCACCATTTTGATATCTTTTTGAACCACATCGTCGGTGAACTTGCGACCGATTAAACGCTTAATGGCAAATAGAGTATTCTCTGGATTAGTGACCGCCTGACGCTTAGCAGATTGACCCACTAAGGTTTCATCATCGGTATAAGCGATGATAGATGGGGTAGTACGATCACCTTCTACGTTCTCGATCACCTTAGCTTGGTCGCCTTCCATTACAGCTACACAAGAGTTAGTGGTTCCAAGGTCGATTCCGATTATTTTTGCCATTGTTTTTCTCCGCTCTTACTAGGTTTCCGACCGCTGCTTTGAGCCAATCGAAAGATATTAAATTCGTTTCAGCCCCCATGGGGCCCTTAGGCAAAACTGATAATTGAGCCAAATAGGCCAACTTCAAGGTCTACACCTAAGAAATTTGCAATTATTTATAGGATTTTCGGGCTTTTTCTAAATTAGTTGCTATTGGTTGCCCTTCGCGACTACGACCATTGCGGGTCTAACCAGACGCTCGTTCAACAAATAACCCTTTTGCACCACTGCGATCACAGAGTTGGGCTCAGCATCCGGGTTTTCAATCATTGACATCGCTTCATGGAATTGAGGATCAAAAGGCTCACCCATTGGGTCCACTTGCTTAACCTGGAATTTCTCTAAGGCCCCCACCAACATTTTTAGGGTAAGGTCGGAGCCATCGCGAATAGTCTTAACCGCTTCATCCAACTCCCCTTCTTGCTCGTCAATGGTTTGAATACCTCGCTCGAGCGTATCAACCACTGCCAGCAGTTCTTTAATCAGCTTTTCCTGGCCAAATTTATGAGCGCTTTCTACATCACGCTCTGCACGTCTACGGATGTTTTGAATTTCGGCTTGGGCTCTTAGCGCTTCATCTCGAACCTTAGCTTCTGCTTCTACCAATGCAGCTTTAAGACTTTCGATACTTTCTTCAGAAGCTTCGTCAGCGGCTTCTACCTCAACATTTTCAGTAGCTTCAGCCTCGACCGCTTCTTGAGAGTCTGCCTGAACAGCCTCATCCTGACCCTCATTTAGGGACTCTTCGGTTTGCTCATTATTAGGATCTTGAGTCATGGCGAGTATTTTCTCCGAATTGCTATGCCAGTAAAGGGCGCAATATAAGGGTTAATGAGATTGATTCAAGGCCGACTCAAGGATTTTTGCAGTTATATTTACTGTTGGTATGACCTTTTGATAGGGGATTCGGGTCGGACCCACCACTGCAAGCACACCAACAACCTCTTCTCCTACAGTGTAAGGGGCACTGACTAGGCTCATATCGTCGAATAATTGATGCCCACTTTCCTTGCCAATAAAAATCTGCATGCCCTCACTCTGTCCACAGCGGTCTAGAATATCAATGATATCTCGCTTCTGACTAAAGGCCTCAAATAAAGCTTTTAACCGCCCTAAATCCGCCCCCTGACTTTGACCTAGCAGGTTACTCTCACCTTGGATAACTAGATTATCTTCGTCTTTGCTTTTCTCCATAGCCTGGCTACTGACGCTGATAGCTGTTTCCATAAGCTTAGTAAGGTCCTGCTTCTCCTGCTCCATCATCCCTAATAGGTGCGATCGGATGGAGGCCACACTTTGACCAGAGAAATTCTGATTTAAAAAATTAGTCGCCTCAGTCAGCTCTATCTCGCTGTATTCGCGATCAGTATCGATCACATAGTTTTGTACCTCTTTCTCATTTATCACCAAAATCACTAGGGCTTGGCGGGAGTTCAAAGGCAAAAACTCAATATGGCGCAGGGTTTCTTTCTTATTACCAGGTACTAAGACAATACCGGTTAGCTGAGTCATATCCGACAGCATCTTAGACGCTGCATGGGCAATTTGCTTGGGGTCAGAGTTTGCAGACAATAACTGTTGCATACCTTGCACGCCCTGTATATCCATTTCATTAGTAGTGAGCAAATGATCTACAAACAGGCGATAACCCTCATTGGTAGGCACTCGGCCAGCCGAGGTATGAGGTGATCGCAAATAGCCTCTTGCCTCAAGGTCAGACAAAACATTACGCACAGTCGCAGGGCTCACCGATAAGCCTCGTCGATCAGCAAGCACCTTCGAGCCAACGGGTTGGCCGTTTTCTATGTACTCTTCTATTAATAGCTTTAGTACTTGCTCTGAGCGCTCGGGCAGCGAGCTAGCTCCTATTGCTGAAGGGATGGGCTTTTTAACAGACACTTATTACCTCTAAATCGACTTCTAAGCCTCAGAAGGACGGCTGAATTGGCATTAATTTTAGCCCAATTTTCAGGCGCTCGCAGCTTATCTAAAATACTGGTAGTTTAGACAGTACTTTTTAGATATGATTGAACCACGATAAAAACCAAAAACAGCCCAAAACAACTCTACAAATAGCCATGTTACATGAATTAAGCATCAACAATTTTGCCATTGCAGACCAGTTAGATATTGAGTTTGAAGGTGGCCTAAGCACTATTACCGGGGAAACCGGTGCCGGTAAATCCATCATGATTGACGCCCTATCTTTGGCTCTAGGCGCTCGCGCTGACAGTCACTGGGTGGGAAGCAAGAGCAATAAAACCCAGATTATCGCTAACTTTGATATTACGACTAACCCACAGGCTAAAGCGTGGCTAGAGGAACGTAGTTTAGATGCGGACGGCGAATGCATTCTACGCAGAGTGCTAAGCAAAGATGGCAAGTCACGGGCTTTTATTAATGGTACTCCGTCACCACTACAAGATGTTAAAGCTTTAAGTGAGCACCTAATCAACATCCATAGCCAGCATCAACATCAGCAGCTACTCAAGAAGGAAAGTCACCGAGAACTCATCGATGCCTTTTGTGAAGAGCCCAAGCTCCTCGACAAGATCAAACAGACATTCAAAGAGTGGAAAACGACCGAAAAAGAACTCAGTAAGTTAAAGTCTGAGCAAAACACCCGACTCTCCCGTATTGAGTTCTTAGACTTTCAACTGAACGAACTCGACCAACTTGCCATCGAAGACGGCGAATACAAACAGCTGAGCGAAGAGCATCGAAGCCTCGCCAATGCTGATCAGGATATTGAGTCTGCACAAAGCACTTTGGCTATTCTGCGGGATGGAGAAACAAGTGCATTAGACCTACTAGCAAAGTCACAAGGCCAGCTTGAAGAGCTGAGCCAACAGCACCCGAAGTTGAAACCCGCTGCCGAAAGTATTGCCAGCGCTTTGATTCAAACCGAAGAAAGCAGTCATGATATTCAACACTATATTGATAGCTTAGAGCTAGATCCTGAGCGCCTACATAATATGGATCAAAGACTCTCCACCATTCACGATTTAGCCCGTAAGCACAATGTAAGCCCTGATGAGCTATTTCAATTTCACCAATCTTTGACTGAAGAGTTAAGCCGTCTAAAAAACTCTGACAGTTCCATCGCTGAGCTAGAAGAAGCGTGTGGGGAACTAGAAAAATCCTTTAAGGAAGTCGCACAAAAGCTTTCTAAAAAACGAAAACAAATGGCAAATAAACTGGATAAGCAGGTTAACCATCGCTTCGCGGAGCTTGGTATGGAAGGCGCTAGCATACTGACCGAAGTTGAGAGCCTAGATATTAACGAAGCAAAGCCCTATGGCTTAGACCGTATCGAAATTTGCGTATCGACTAATCCAGGGCAAAAGCACCAGTCTTTGGCAAAAATTGCCTCAGGGGGTGAGCTATCTCGTATCAGTCTAGCGATACAAGTCTGTTTCGCCGAGAAAGCCAGCCTACCTTGTCTGATATTTGATGAAGTCGACGTCGGTATTGGTGGTGCCACCGCCGAAGTTGTTGGCCGCTTGCTGAAAGAGCTCGCTGATCATGGGCAGGTTATCTGTGTTACACACTTGGCGCAAGTCGCCGCTCAAGGACAACAGCACTTTAAGGTCCAAAAAGATGGCGACGACAAATCGAGGCAGACCCAGGTTAATGCACTAAGCCAAAAAGAAAGGATTAATGAAATATCGCGTATGTTAGGCGGCCTTGAACTGACCCAAAAGACTCAATCGCACGCAAAAGAAATGCTCGCAATGGCAAAAGCCAGCTAAGCTCAGAGGTCTTTATTGGCAATCGCTACACAAGCCATAAATAGAATGACTATGGTGCAAGATCTTAAAACCGCGCTGGTCAGCAACCTGTTCCTGACGCTCCTCGATCTGTTGATCAAAAAACTCTTCCACCTTGCCGCATTTTTGGCAAACCATATGATCATGGTGATCTTCGCTAGCCAGCTCAAACACCGATCGACCATCATCAAAATTGTGCTTAACTAACAAACCTGCTTCTTCGAATTGAGTCAGCACGCGATAAATAGTCGCAATACCAATATCCTCGTTCTGATCAATAAGCAGCTTATAGATATCCTCAGCGCTTAAATGATGTTCCTTTGCACTTTCAATGGTGGCGAGGATTTTCACCCGAGGAGAGGTAACTTTAAGGCCGGCTTTCTTTAGTTCTTGATTTTCCAAGGTCTTAGCTCATAATTCGTTAGTTAAAGATTTGGGGAACTTGTTGGCGCTACGGTATCTAAATGTTAGCCATAATACAATTGGCTTTGTAGAATTCGCCCGATAAAAGTTTCTAATTCCGTAAAATCAAAAAAGCCTCACCAAAAGACCCCACTATTTATATGTATATTTTTCGAATTCAACAGTCTAAGCGAGCGCTAAGAACACTGATTATTTCAGCTCTCATTTTCAGCACCTTGTCTGCATGCAGTAATCTGAGATTTCCCGGTGTCTATAAAATAGACATTGCTCAAGGAAATATTGTTACCCAAGACCTGCTAGATAAGCTTCAGCCTGGGATGACCCAGAACCAAGTCAAATACATATTAGGATCACCCCTAGTCGAGGATACTTTTAACGAAGATCGCTGGGACTACTACTACACATTAAAAACTGGCAGAACAAATCTCACCAAGAGCAGCCAGGTCACTGTTTTTTTTGAGCAAGAGCGTTACACGAACTACGAATTGATAGGAACGATACGCCAAAGCAGCCTGCGTAGAGAGCCCCTACCTAAGCAAGCTGAGCGAAAGAAGTTTCTCTGGATTTTTTAAACTAACGTCTTAGTTTGGCAGAACTAGCCTTCTTCCTTTTTCTTTTTAGCGGCCTCCGCTCGCTTTTTTCTAACTTCTTTAGGGTCAGCAATTAAGGGGCGATAGATTTCAACTCGATCCCCATCGCGTAGCTGAGTTTCCTTGGGTTTGGCTTCACCTTTGCCAAATATTCCCATGTCGTTTGTTTCTAAATCCAAACCAGGAAACTTATCCGCAATACCTGAAGCTATAGCAGCGTCGTATAAAGTTGCTCCCTCCTCAACTTCGAGACTCAATAGGATTTGTTTATCGGGTAAAGCGTAGGCCACTTCTACCTGTATTTTTGCCACAGTCCTTTCCTTAAATACTTAATCTTTATAACAGCGATTACGCCAGAAGCGCTTTTATTTGCTCTTGGAATAACGTCCAAGCTATCACGACAATCACACCAGCTGGCGCGACAAAACGAATCACGATTGTCCAAGCCGCATAAACCGCAAAGCTCTTAAATGCGATTTCCTTCTGCACGGTGGTTCGTTTCATAATCCACCCAGAGAAAATCGCGATCAACAAACCGCCCAATGGCAGCATGATATTTGAAGTCAGATAATCCAAAGCATCAAAAAAGGTTAAGCCAAAGATTTTATATTCGGCACCGATATTAAACGAGAACACCGTGCCCATACCGACTAACCAACATGCAAACCCGAGTCCTAGGGAAACTTTTACTCGAGACTTACCTTTTCTCTCTAACCATGCGACGGCGGGCTCAATCAAAGAAATGGACGAACTCCAAGCTGCGAAGCTCACCAACACAAAAAATACAACTGCGAAAATACTACCCATGGGCATTTGTCCAAAGGCAACCGGAAGGGTGACAAACAGCAAACCTGGTCCTGCTCCTGGCTCAAGGTTATTCGCAAACACAATTGGAAAAATCGACATACCTGCCACGAGTGCAACCAAAGTGTCTAAAAAACCAACGGTTAATACAGTGGCTCCTATTGAGGCACTTTTAGGCATATAGGAGCCATACACCATGATCGCCCCCATACCTAAACTCAAAGTAAAAAAGGCATGCCCCATAGCAGTTAAGACGCTATCAGCTCCAAGTTTGCTCGCATCAAAGGTGAAAAGAAAACGAACACCATCCATAAAGTTTCCAGAACTGAAAGCGTAAGCCAACATCACACCTAATAAAACAAACAATGCAGGCATCAAAAACATAATAGCTCTTTCGATACCTTTATTTACTCCCTTAGCCACCACCACCATAGTCAGCACCATAAACAAAGTGTGCCAAAAGGTCAGCACCCAAGGCTCACCTAATAGATCCTGCTCAAATGCTGCACCAATCTGCTCTGCACTTGCGCCTTCAAAGGCTCCACCAGCCGCATCAACGACATAGGACAAAGCCCAACCAGCAATAACACTGTAATAAGACAGAATTAAGAAGCCCGCTAGAACCCCCATAACACCCAACAAAGTCCAAAAGCGTGAGGCTTCCGCTTTTCTAGCCAGTAGCTGCATACCATTGACCGGATCTAACTGGGATTTCCTGCCAATCATCACCTCACCAATCATTATAGGAATGCCAATCATAAAAATGCAGGCCAAATACACTAAAACAAACGCACCGCCACCATTTTCACCAGTGATATAAGGGAATTTCCATATATTGCCCAGCCCAACTGCCGAACCTGTTGCCGCTAAGATAAAAACCCAACGACTGCCCCAGGTTTTACTTTGAGATGAATCTGACATGTCTCCCTTCCCTATGGCCTCCATGATTACCTGAGGAGCACCACTTTATTAATTAATGTTGGGGACCAATTGTGCTTAAAAAGCACAGCCTACTCAAGTATAGTCCGAGTCCTAAACCCAAAAATGCTAATATAGAGTAGGTATAGGGACCTCAGCCCACATCCGCCATGAACGCTAAAGCAAAAAAACAGACTCCAGCTAGAATCGCCACCAATAAAAAGGCAAGATTCGATTATTTTATCGAAGAGAACTTCAAAGCTGGTCTTGTGCTTGACGGTTGGGAGGTGAAGTCCCTTAGAGAAGGAAAGCTCAATATTACCGAGTCATACGTATTATTAAAAAATGGGGAAGCTTGGCTACTCGGATCTCATATTATCCCCCTGCAAAGCGCCTCTACACACGTAAAAGCTGACCCAACAAGAACTAGAAAATTATTATTGCACCGCCAACAAATTGATAGGATAGAAGGCGCTATCGCCAAAAAAGGGCTTACTTGCGTAGCTTTGTCGGTCTACTGGTCAAAAGGTTTAGCTAAGTGCGAAATTGCTCTAGCAAGAGGCAAGCAAAAGCACGACAAACGAGAAAGCCAAAAGCAGAAAGACTGGAACAGAGACAAGCAACGCCTTTTAAGAAACGCTAATAAATCTTAAAGGAGCTTTTAAAGCAGCGTCTCTTAACAAGCCAACACTAATTCATTGCATCTTGAGCTTCTACACTTTCTTCCATGCCACCTTTAGGCACTATCTTAATTTCAACCCGACGATTCTGTTCGCGACCCCCACTAGTCCCATTATCGGCAACAGGTTTATCTTCCCCATATCCCACCGCAAAAATCTGATCCGGTCTTACACCTTTATGCACTAGGTGCTCATAGACCTGATTAGCTCTACGCGTTGATAACTTAAGATTGTGTTCTTTAGATCCGATACTATCAGTGTGCGCACCGACCTCGACAATCATATCCGGGTTGTTAATCAGCTGCTCCGCTAGACGATCTAAGGTTGGCAGCGATGACGACAGAATATGATAAGAGCCATAGGCAAAACGAATATTGTTCGAGCTGTTTTGCAAAAATGTCTCAACCCCTTCCTCCTCTACATAAATGTTTTTTACCACTGGACACCCTGTTTCCTCGTCTATGCCTGGATCCAATACCTTAATCTCCACCCTGCGATTCATTTCGCGCCCTTCGAGGGTATCGTTATCCGCTATAGGTTGCTCTTCGCCGTAGCCCCTCACGACTAAAGACTTTTCCGCGACTCCTTTTGATATCAAATATTTTGAAACGCTATCTGCTCTTTTCTCGGATAACATCATATTCACCTCATTAGAACCAATGCTATCGCTATGTGCTCCTACTTCGAGAATTGCATACTCATAAAGATAAATTGAATCAGCAACATCATCTAGAATTCGTTTTGAATCAGGTAAAAGGCTAAATGAGCCTGAAGCAAAGTTAACTTCTTTAAGACGCATCTCCAACAAAGGGCAACCCTTAGAATTTACCCGCACACCTAAACGCGTGCCCAAACAGCAATCTAAGCTATCCTCAACATCATCTTGATCTTCATCAATAAATATTGGTTCTGGTTCCAGCTCTTCGACAGGCTCGGGCTGTTTTTTATACTCATTGCTAAATACTTTACTCACACCTAACCATAAAGATCGAGCATCTTTATCATAGCTTTCAGTTGACAGGCGCAAATTCCAACTCGGCACAAACTCATACTCCAAGCCAGCACCAAAATGGATCTGTAGGTCACGTTCTTTATCAGTAAACGCACTGCCACCGTCTTCCAAGCTACCTAGCCCCATCATAAGGTACCAGCGCCAATCTCTTTCTTTGAAATAGCCATTCTCCTTACCAGGAAACCAAAGGCCTGAAGCGCCAAAATGCTGATAACTAACGTTCTTCTCAATATCAACAAGATTAATTAATTCAGCCTTCCCCAGTTCTTCATAAGACAGTTCTAACAAAACATCTGGAGAAAAAATTAATCCAGTAAACAAACGGAAGCCCTGGTCCCTTTCTTCTGCCAAACTAAATCCTGTATCTACCAGGATAGGGTCAAACTCTGAAACGCCAAGTTGTGCACCTAGGTACCAACCTTTTGATTTACCAAATAAACCCGATTCACCCTGGGTTTCCTCTTGATCACTTTCGAGACCAACACCCTGACTCGGCTCATTGGGAGGCAAACCATCTTCCTGGAAATCGGATGAAATATCTTGCCCTTGACCACTTTCCAATTCGGGTTCAGGTTCCTGTGCATTTACATGCACACCAATAGTCATAATTAAAATCAGCGTTAATAATTTTACGGCCTTAAAGCCTAAATTTTTCAAATAATACATTTGACCATCCTGGTCTAGAACAACTAATACTTCTTAAGCTACTTCTTGTTTCCTTAAATTACGAACAAGAAAATAAGACATCATTAAAAAAACAAATATCACATTCAGGTGACCAACACCTTCCCGACCAATTTTTACGGGAACCACCTCGTGGTTTTTTCGATCGAGCTCATTGGGGATAAAGTCTCCATCAGAATCCACGTCCATTGATTCAAGCGCATCAATAATTTTATCCCCATCCGTATCTAAAGGCTGACTAGGGTCTGAACCAACTTCATCAAAATCGCTTTCGCCATCACCATCAGTGTCGCGATTAAGGGGATCGGTTTTTGCAAATTTCTCCTGGGAATCATTCAAACCATCGTCATCCGTATCAGGATCTAAGGGGTCAGTACCAAAACTTAATTCATCTGTATCCGACAGCAAATCCCCGTCATTATCTGTATCTAGATAATCAGGAATACCATCTCCATCTAGGTCAGAGTTTCCTTCCACATCGTCGTTGGTTCCATTTCCGTCAGCATCGAGATCAAAATAGTTGGGAATACCGTCTCCATCTATATCAGATGGGCCTTCTTCTTCGTTAGTAAAACCGTCGTCATCAACATCAAAGTTTTGTTCCATGTAATTTGGCTGACCATCGCTATCATCATCATCACAATCGCTCGGCCAATTCGGACACTCGTGAACATCCAAGGCAAAGTCACCATCACTGTCCCCAGAAAACATACTATCTTGATCAATATCCACATAATCAGGAATACCATCAGCATCTGTATCCCTAAGCAAAACCCCGTCTGATATTCCATCACCATCCGTGTCCGGCGGACCATAAACTTGAAAAGTCAGAAATCTATACATACCACCTTCCTTTACAGGGTCATACGCATCGGGAATACCATCCCAGTCATAATCAGCAGCTAAAAACAGATCACTTTCGTTATCCCAACCAATTGAAATACCAGGTACTCCAGTTTCAACCACATCAAGCATGGCGCCCGGATCACTTTTCACGTCATTTGGATTAAATACTCCGTCAGCATCTGGGTCATAGGTGGCATCATTATCGCTATCCATGTCCAAATAATCAGGCGTGCCATCTGCATCAGTATCCAAAGGCATCGTAGATGGATCATTGTCTCCATCTATATTCCAATCTTCATATTGATTAGGAATACCATCACCATCTATATCAACATCATCCACATCAGGAAAAAGATCTCCATCTAGGTCATCTGCTTCTCGAACCCATACGTTCAAAAATATAGCCCGCGGGTGCAAACAAGCAATAGGGTTAAGCAGCCCAGGGGGGGCGGGTAGACCGGGTTTAAGGGCAGTGGGGCACTCGAAGCGATCACTCCAGCCATCTTCGTCGCTGTCCCCGGTTAAATCTAAGGTGTTAGCACAATTATAGTCATCTGCCTCAACAAAACCGTCATTACGCGCTCCCTGTGGAATACCGTCGCCGTCAGCATCAGGATCTGTTGCGTCATTAATACCGTCCTTGTCTAAGTCTGGTCCATTGTCTAAAACCCCGTCACCATCTATGTCAGCATCAGAACCATCTAAAATAGAATCCCCATCAATATCCGCGTCAAATGGATCGGGATCTTTGGTATCCAACAGTCCGTCAGCATCAGCATCAGAGTCACCTACATCATTAACACCATCGCCATCAAAATCAGAACCGTTAAAAGAGCCCGCAACCTCGTAATCATAAATATCTAAAATACCGTCACCATCTGCGTCGGCACCAGGGTTACTATCGATATCCGCCAAATCATCTATACCGTCTTGATCAGTGTCATAGGACAGAATATTTGGTTGTGTTAAATCAGGTGCTGACTCACTAGCATCTGTCAAACCATCTCCATCCTGATCAGGATCGCTCGCATCAATCAATCCATCACCATCAAAATCATTGGGGTCTATATTGCTAATCTTGGCCTCTGATCGGCAGGCGTCAAAGTCCACAGCTGCAAAACTTATAGCAGGGAAGGTCGCAGCCAGAACAAAACAAAACCCAAACACCCTCATACCTAACTGACGCATAAGCATAAATCCTTTTACAGTATACATTCCTTTTAGCATGCAGCTCATTCCTAAATACAAAGAGCGTCACTCACATTAACCGAAGGCTTGGTAACTTAATTGATTCGGAATCAAGTTTATTACCAAGCCCTCTTCCCTATCTAACTATCTTGGTTTTAATTATCTTAGCCCTAACTATCTGGGTCCCGATAATTTGGCATACCGTCATTGTCGTTATCAGGAAAACTATCAACAATTCCATCACCATCAGCATCTACCCCTCCAAATGGGATACCCGCTAGGCCATCATCCATATCAAAACTGTTTTGAATACCGTCAAAGTCATCATCTCCAATAAACGTCAAATTCATTTCAATTTGATCAGACACACCATCATTATCACTATCCGTATCAAAATAATCCGGCACACCATCACTATCCGAATCCCAACAAACGAATGGATAGTTTGGACACTCAATAATATCGGCTACTAGATCCATTTCGTTATCGCCAGGCCCCAACCCTATACCTTCAAGATCAACTCTAGCCGGGATGCCGTCTCCGTCCGTATCACCAAACTCAGTAATATCAGACATTCCATCACCGTCACTATCCAGATCTCTAAAGTCCGGAATTCCATCATTATCGGTATCGATCGGTACACCATCATCTATACCATCACCATTGAGGTCTAAACCTCCAGTTGCATCAACATCAAAGCGATCGTCAATTTGATCTCGATCCGAGTCAATTCCAAAGCCTGCGTTTTCTTCAAAATCTGAATAGCCGTCTCCGTCACTGTCGATCTCCATAATATCTAACACACCATCTGAATCAGTATCAGGGCAGTTAGTAATTACATTCGGACACTCAACATAATCCGGTACACCATCTCGGTTGGTATCAACAAGATCTAACATATTATTGATTCCGTCAGCGTCAGTATCGATACCATTATCAACGATTTCGTCGCCATCTACATCAGCATCAGCGATGTCATTTATGCCATCAAAATCACTATCAATGCCGTTATCGAGAACACCATCGCCATCAACATCTACATCAGCTCCATCGTGAATACCATCTCCATCAATATCGATATTCGCACTATCAGGATCAAACTCGTCAAGTAGATAGTCATTATCGTCATCTAAATCAAAGAGATTATTGATATCATCAAGGTCTTCATCAGTGCCATTGTCATCGATTCCATCACCATCAACATCGATATCAGCAGCATCATGAATACCATCTCCGTCCGTATCTATTAGACCGTTGTCATCAACACCATCTCCGTCAATATCAACGTCAGCATTATCGTTAATATTGTCGCCATCCGTATCTTGATTAAAGTCATTAGGATCAAGTAGATCTGGAAGACCGTCATTATCATCATCCTCGTCCACAACATCCGCTAAGCCGTCACCATCAAAATCAGAAGGTAAATGATTTGGGTCCAAAGGATCAGAGCCCGCTAATGTTTCGGTAGCATTATCAAAACCGTCACCATCCGAGTCATTAGTTGGGTCGTTGTTGGCCGCATCCGCTTGGTCATTTACTCCGTCTGCGTCCGCGTCTTCAATAGACGATTCCACAGCATCGATCAGCCCATCGCCATCAGTGTCGGTTGCATTATTCACATCACCTACTTCGGTCGTGTCATCAACACCGTCGTTGTCGCTATCAGCGCTGAACGGATCAGTATTTAATGCTGCTTCTTCAGTATCCAAGAGACCATCATTATCATCATCTGGATCTAAGGCATCTGGAATAAAGTCGTTATCATTATCAGCAGGCACACTATTGGAATCCTGAGGATCAGTACCGACAGTGGTTTCATCTCCATTTGAGTATCCGTCACCATCCGTATCGTTGCTTGGATCATTGTTAGCTGCATCTGCTTGATCACTCACACTATCGTTGTCAGCATCATCAATAGATGACTCTAGCGCGTCGATTTGACCATCACTATCAGTGTCGCTTGCATTATTCACATCACCCACTTCGGTTGCGTCATCAACACCGTCGTTGTCGCTATCAGCGCTGAACGGATCAGTATTTAATACTGCTTCTTCAGTATCCAAGAGACCATCATTATCATCATCTGGATCAGTTGCATCAGAAATACCGTCGTTATCATTGTCAGCTGGAACACTGCCTGAATCCAAAGGATCAGTCCCTGCGGCTGTTTCATCAGCATTACTATAGCCATCGCCATCATTGTCATTGTTTGGGTCGTTGTTAGCTGTATCCGCTTGGTCATTAACGCCATCGTTATCACTATCAACAAGCAAAGACTCCAGGGCATCAATATCCCCATCCCCATCACTGTCTATTGGAGCTGTTGGCACAGGGCCAACTTCAATGGAGTCACTCACACCATCACTATCCGTGTCAGTATCAAATGGATCAGTACCTATAGCTAACTCATCGACATCAAGCAGGCCATCATTATCATCATCTTGATCCAATGCATCTGGGATAAGGTCGTTATCGTTATCCGCAGGCACACTGCTAGAATCCTGCGGATCCGTACCCACCGCAGCCTCATCTGCATTGGTGTAACTATCCCCATCTGAGTCATTAGTCGGATCGTAGTTAGACGCATCCGATTGATCATGTACTCCATCATTATCAGCATCTTCAACAGATGACTCGAGAGCGTCGATTTGCCCATCGCCATCAGCATCGACTGGGTCATTTACATCACCACCCACTTCATCGAAGTCATTAACACCATCACCATCGCTATCTGCGTTAAGTGGATCGGTGTTCAATGCCGCTTCTTCTGAATCCGATAGACCATCGTTATCATCATCGGTATCCACAGCGTCTGGGGTACCATCATTATCACTGTCCACTGGCATAGAGTTTGGATCTAGGGGATCTGTTCCCGCAGCCGTTTCGTCTTCGTTGGTATAACCATCACCATCGCTGTCATTACTTGGATCGTTATTAGAAGCATCCGCTTGGTCACTTACACCATCACTGTCAGCATCTTCATTTGATGATTCATTAGCATCAATAATGCCGTCGTTATCACTGTCATTGGCATTGTCCACGTCACCTACTTCAGCGGCATCATCAATGCCATCTCCATCGCTGTCCGAGCTCAATGGATCAGTCCCTAGCGCGGCCTCGTCCGTATCACTCAGGCCATCATTATCATCGTCGGTATCAACTGCATCAGGAGTGCCATCGTTATCACTGTCTACTGGCACACTGCTTGAATCTAGAGGATCGGTTCCCGCAGCCGTTTCATCTTCGTTGGTATAACCATCACCATCACTGTCGTTAGATGGATCGCTGTTAGCATCGTCAAACTGATCAGCAACACCATCAGCGTCTTCGTCTGCAATAGATGATTCCAGTGCATCAATCAAACCATCCCCATCCGAATCGCTTGGATTGTTTGCAACCTCTACCTCCGCGGCATCATTTAAACCATCACCATCCGAATCATTATCAAAAGGATTTGTACCTATATTAGTTTCATCAACATCTAGAAGGCCGTCATTATCATCGTCGGTATCAACAGCATCAGGGGTGCCATCGTTATCACTGTCTACTGGCACACTGTTTGAATCTAGAGGATCGGTTCCGGCAGCCGTTTCATCTTGATTGGTGTAACCGTCACCATCGCTGTCGTTAGATGGATCGTTGTTAGCTTCGTCAAACTGATCAGCAACACCATCAGCGTCCTCGTCGGCAATGAATGATTCCAATGCGTCGATAATGCCGTCGTTATCACTGTCGTTAGCATTGTTTACGTCAGCCACTTCTGTAGCATCATCAATGCCATCTCCGTCGCTGTCCGAGCTAAATGGATCAGTCCCTAACGCAGCCTCATCCGTATCACTCAGGCCGTCATTATCATCGTCTGTATCAACAGCATCAGGAATGCCGTCATTATCATTGTCCGCTGGCAAACTGTTTGGATCTAGAGGATTGCTACCTGCAGCTGCTTCGGCAGCATTACCGTAGCCATCCCCATCACTATCATTATTTGGATCGTTGTTGGCTGAATCCGCTTGGTCACTCACCCCATCGTTATCAGCATCTTCTAGAGAAGATTCTATCGCATCAATTTGTCCATCATTGTCAGCATCAACTGGGTTACCTGTATCCCCCCCAACCTCATCAAGGTCACTGGTACCGTCTCCATCACTGTCTGCGTTAAGTGGATCAGTATTTAAAGTAACTTCCTCTATATCCAATAAACCATCGTTATCGTCGTCTGGATCAGAAGCATCAGAAATACCGTCGTTATCATTGTCAGCTGGCACACTACCTGAATCTTGAGGATTGCTACCTGCAGCTGTTTCATCAGCATTACCGTAGCCATCCCCATCACTATCATTATTTGGATCGTTGTTGGCTGAATCCGCTTGGTCGCTCACCCCGTCGTTATCAGCATCTTCTAGAGAAGATTCTAGCGCATCAATTTGCCCATCATTGTCAGTATCAATTGGGTTACCTACATCAACTCCAACCTCATCTAGGTCATTGGTGCCGTCTCCATCGCTATCTGGATTAAGTGGATCGGTATTTAATACAACCTCTTCATTATCTAAAAGGCCGTCATTGTCATCGTCTTCATCTAGCGCATCTGGAATTAGATCGTTGTCGTTATCAGCTGGTACGCTGTTCGGATCCAAAGGATCGGTTCCCGCAGCCGTTTCGTTCTCATTGGTGTAACCATCACCATCACTGTCGTTAGCTGGGTCGTTGTTAGCTGCGTCAGATTGGTCATTTACACCATCGCTGTCTGCGTCTCCAATGAATGACTCCAGCGCGTCTATTTGTCCGTCATTATCTTCATCAGATGGGTTATTGACATCCCCAACTTCGGCAGCGTCGTTAACGCCATCAGCATCGGAATCGGGAGACAATGGATCAGTCTCCAATAGCTCTTCTTCAAAATCTAATAATCCATCGTTATCATCATCAGGATCTAAAGAATCCGGGATACCGTCGCCATCGGTATCTATGGAGAAAGAAGGCGCTAAGCCAACAAAATCATTGTGCTCTTCTAGGCGCCAGAAATGCCAATTACTAAAGCTCCAATCAAACTTCAGCCACCTTAGCCGCGCTCGCTTAAGGTCGACCTCATAAACATTTCCAAATCGATCTAGCACCTCTGCAAAGCCATCTCGAGTATTCCACATACCTGAAATTTCGCCGACATAACCTATCCAAAAACGGCGAAAATTATCTGATCGATACCCTCTATGCCTGCCATTTAAATAAATAACTTCTAACCAACCGTGATCAACCCCATACAGCTTTCCGTGGTAAAAAACTAAATCATCTGACCGGAAGCGTTGTTTATAACCCCACTTCCTCAAGGGAACCGCTTTATTAAAAGTAATTGTTCTCTGAGCCACATCAACATCGAACACGTAGTACTTATCCTTGTGCTCACTAGTCGCGAAATATTTATCAAACTCGGGCGAAAATGCACCGGCATCCAAGTCGCTCACACGAGGAAAGTTATTTGTTTTCTGCAATTCAGTTTCTGTACCTGTCTGCAAATCAAGCAAAACGAAATCACCATCACGCTGGGTACCTATTGCGTATACATCATCCACCAAACCCAGCGCATCCGTATTTTCTGATAAATAAGCAACAGGCGTCCAAGTGTAATGGTTGCTCGGAGACAAATAACCTATCTCAGTTTTATTTCGAACCCCCCAAGACACATCTGAGGCGTTCGCATAAACGTTGAAACTCGCAGAAAATAAGGAAAAAAATACTAAAGCAATTAATCCTTTATAAATACTATTTTTAAAAAAGCACTGCGCTAAATATTTCACAAGCCAACTCCTTATGGACTAAATATCAGTATCGGATAACACGAAGTTCAAAAGGATAATAAGACTAACGCTAGATAAGCGAATCTTTACACTTCCATCCCTGAAAAGTCGTATTTATTCGGGAAGCCTTTCCCGTATTTCAAAAAACGCGACTGTACAGAAAAAAAAATTTTTAACAATAAAAAAGTAGGACGTAGTTCACAAAGCAAGAAAACTTTTAAACGAAACAAAATCGGCTTTAAGAAAACTTATCGAAGCTTTTGAAACATTCCCCATGCGGGAAGAACAAAAACCCCACTGCTTATCGAACGCCCTAATAAGAAAAAGGTGGACCATAACAAACTAAATCCTAGCGCTTGCTCCGCACTACATAACGACCAAAGTTCAACCAAAAAAAGAATAGAGGCCCCTTGAGGACCACCATAACCGCCCGCAGAAATAGGCAAAAAGGTTGACAGCCAAAACAGAGGAATAAACAACAAAGCCTGAGCGACGCTCAAATCTATTTTCATAATCTTAATAAGATAAAATATGGTAGCGCAAGCTGCCAAAAAATTTAAAGCCCTTACGCAAAATATTTTAAAAACGATTAAAAAGTCAGCTTGGCGCATTGGACCAAAGAATATACTTTTCTGCATAAAAGCTGGTAAGTATTTTTGCCCCAATCGGGAAAACATAACAATAAAAGCGAGCAACATGCCACTATGACCCACCAAAAACACCAACCAGAGCGGGCTCAACATACTCGTATCAAAAAATATAAAAGCACTCGCCAAGGAAATTGCCGCTGTGCTCGAATCTAACAACACCACAAAAAAGGCAGCTCCCAGTGTTAACAATACTGGCTGTCCCCATTTTTTATAAAAATAATAGGGGGCAAAAACCTCGCCAGCTGGAGGAAAAATAACAGCAGCAAAAATAGTCGCCGTGCGCATATAAAATATATCGATCCAAGTCGTCCGCGGATCTACTAACCACTTAAAACTAGCCCCAAAAGAGAACACGTCACAGATGTACATAACGACACAAAAAGCGCCCACTATTCCAGTCACCTTCCACCAAGATATCCCAGCCATCGCTTCTTGAAGGCTTTCAAAATCAATACCACTCCATACCCATGCAAAAATACCGACAGTCACAACAACCGGCATCAATATTTGGCCAATACTAGTATTAGCTTTTAGCTGGGGTTCCTCATCAGACTCAATTGATACCTCTGATTTTTCTAGTTCTGGCAAGG
Source organism: Pseudomonadales bacterium (assembly GCA_965223975.1). Taxonomy (GTDB): domain Bacteria; phylum Pseudomonadota; class Gammaproteobacteria; order Pseudomonadales; family JBECKS01; genus JBECKS01. The sequence goes on along the minus strand of OZ245031.1, from coordinate 2,126,963 downwards.
ACAAAATCGTTCTCCAAATAGCAATTATAAGACTTTCAAAATAAACAAGTATTCTGCCAGTTTTACTGCTAGGAAACACTCGGAATATGCTATTTAGGCCACCCCAAGAGCACATTACGACAGAAGCGCTCGCTGTCTGACCCAAATTGAAAGCAAAGGGCTTACCAAGGACTAGTCATGGGGTTATTATGCTGATCCCTGTTTTAAGGGGTGAATCTGCCCACACCAATGTGAGGGCTCTATGTTCAAGCTTCCGATCCGCTTTATTCCTAGCTCTAAGGGACTGGAATTGAATCGAAAGCCTAATTGAGGAAATTACTATGAGTAATGTATACGTGCTTGGTGTTGGCATGACACCTTTTACCAAACCTGGTGACCCTAACGTTGGTGATTATCACCTAGTAGCCGCTGATGCCATCCGCGATGCTCTTAAAGATGCTGACATCGAATACAAAAACGTTGAAGAAGCCCACGCTGGCTATGTATACGGCGAAAGCTGCAGTGGTATGCGTGCTATTTACGAAGTTGGGCAAACTGGTATTCCCATCTTCAACCACAACTCAAACTGCTCTACTGGCTCTTCAGCCCTGTTTGCTGCTAGAAAAGCGGTAGAGTCTGGGCAAGTCGATTGCGCCTTAGTCGTCGGTTTCGAAAAAATGGAAAAAGGAGCCCTAGGCGCCAAGTACATGGACCGTGAATTCCCTACCATGTTACACATGGGCGCTTTGGGTCAGTACATGGCCAAGAAAAAAGAAGACGGTATAGAACCAGGTCCAGGTGCAGCACCTGCTGCCATGATGTTTGGCAGTGCCGGCCAAGAATACCTAGAAAAGTATGGCACCGCTCAATCGACTTTTGCCGAAATCCAGGTTAAAGCTCGTAAGCACGCTGAGCATAACGCTCGTGCTTTATTTACAGCACCTTTAACGGTTGATGAAATCTTAGAGTCTCCTTACCAATACGGTCCTCTAACTCGCTTCCAATGCTGCCCTCCAACTTGTGGCGCAGCGGCTGCGGTACTAGTTAGCGATGAGTTCTTGAAAAAGAATGGTAAAAGCGCTCAAGTTAAAATCGCTGGCCAAGCTATGGAAACTGACACTCCAGACAGCTTCGGTGGCAGCATGATGGAAATGGTTGGCTATGGTATGGCTCAACGCGCCGCAAACTCAGTATACGAGCAAGCCGGCGTTGGCGCTGAAGACGTTGACGTAGTTGAACTACACGACTGTTTCACCGCTAATGAGTTGATCACTTATGAATCTCTGGGCCTTACTCCTGAAGGTACTGCCGAGAAATTCATTCTAGACGGTGACAACACCTACGGCGGAAAAGTGGTTACTAACCCATCAGGTGGCTTGCTATCTAAAGGTCACCCACTTGGTGCTACCGGTCTAGCTCAGTGCTTCGAACTTGTTAACCAACTACGTGGCAACATCGACAAACGTCAAGTTGAAGGCGCTAAAGTCGCTCTTCAGCATAACGTTGGTATCGGTGGAGCATGCGTTGTGACTATGTACCAAGCTGTATAAACACCTCGTGTTTAGGAAAAACCCCGCACTAGCGGGGTTTTTTTTGCCTGCTATTTGAGAAACACCTTTGTACAGCCAAATAAAGCGTCCTGCTAGACCGCACACCTTCGAGTTTAAGCAAACTAGCGATGAGTTTTTTGCTCTAACCCTTAAACGGATATCATCCAAACTCCCGATAATAAGTGACTGAAAGAGTGCTTTAGCTATCACTTAGTCGTATATTTTTTGGCTGTTAGTATGGGATAATTGAACAAGAAAAATAACTAACAAGCCCGTCTTAAAAAGAATCCTACAAGGCTAAGAAAACTGAATCTAAACATGAAAAAACTACTACTAGCGTTAACAAGTACATTCTTCTTTTCAACGATTACTCTTGCCCAAACAGGAAACATAGAAGTTAAAAGTGAAGTATTCAAAGTCGTCGAAACTACCGACACAAAAGGCAACAAAAGTATCAAGCACATCAAGGCTGACGAGACCTCCATTGCACCTAATGATACCGTTATTTATATCAATACCATTACTAATATAGGAAAAGAAAACGCCGGAAACATAATCGTAACAAACCCAATTTCTAGAGAATTAAGTTACGTAGAAGGCTCTGCTGAAGGGAAAGCAACGAAAATCAACTTTTCGATCGACCGTGGTCAGAGTTTTCATCAACCAGAAGATCTGAAAGTCGAAGACCTACACGGCAATGAGAAAAGAGCTTTAGCCAAAGACTATAACGCCATTCAATGGATCTACCTACCCAAATTAAAACCAGGCGAAGTAAGTACCATGAGCTTTAAAGCCATTTTAGGGCAATAAATATAAGCCACGTACATAGTCATTTTTATTCAGGCCGAAATACTCATACAAAGACCGAATAATTGATCAAGCTAGAAAGAAGAGTTAGGCCCCTTTAAAAAAGCTAACTCTTCCTCGCTGGAATCGCGCCCTAAGATATCGTTGCGATGAGGATAACGGCCAAAGCGATCAATAATCACTTTGTGCTTCTGCTCATACTCCAGATTGTAAGGCGCGTAACTTTCAAACAAGCCCATAGCCTGCTCATGAATTAATTTAGATTCACTATGCATAAAAGGCATTAATAAGAAGGCATTTTCTTCTTCGTTTAATTCGCCCATCACCCCTGCGCGCACTGCCTCCTGAGATAGGGTAAGAGCCTGAGCATCCGCTGCAAAAGATTCTGGCTGATTACGAAAAATATTTCTTGAGAACTGATCCAGTACAATGATTTCAGCTAGGCGCCCCTTTGCACTATCTCGCCAAGCGCTGAACTCTCCCAGTTTTGCGGCACTCAAAAACCTAGCAAATCGATCTTCGATAGTTCTGTCTAGGTTTAAGTCCTTCACCCACCATTGTTTAGGCTCTAGTTCTTTAAACCAAAAGTTAAGTATATCTTGTGCTTTCAACTAACAATCCTCAAAACGATAAACCTTCGCAGCAGTATCATGATAAAGCCAGGCTTTTTCTTCGGCGCTAAAACCTTCAGTAATGCGTTTAAAAGAGTTCCATAACACATCATAGGAACAGGAAACTTTATCTACCGGAAAGTTACTCTGCCACATACAACGATCAACACCAAAGGTCTCAATGCAATGCATATAAAAAGGTTTAGTAGCATCGGCTAGCTCTTGGGAGGTTGGTGGTTTAGCCTTGGTCTCCCAGGCGAAACCATTCAACTGCATATTCATCCCGCCAATTTTTACCACCACATTAGGACGTTCACTTAAATGAGATATCGCCTTACTCCATTCCGCAAACACCTCATCGCGCTTACCCTGATAAGGTCCAATACCCAAAGGACCACCACAGTGATCCAGTACAATCGTGACCTCTGGAAAAGCGTCCGCGAGCTCCGCCAGTTCACCAATATTATTGTGATACAACCAAGCGTCAAAACTTAGCTGACGTTTCTGTAACTCAGCAAAACCTTCTCTAAAGCCTTTATCAGATAACAAGCCCTCAGGCGCCCCCATATGAGTCGGTGGAACATCATCTGAAGGATGCCAACCACTGGCATGACGAATACCCCTGAAGCGTGGATTTATTTCCAGATGTGCATCCAAGGCCTCTCCGACTTTGCCGCCACACAGGTGAGTATTGCCTACCATGCACTTGACCACTTCAGTAGCGCCACCTTCGTGAGCTTGCTGCTCACCTAGCACAAAACGTGTTTCTCCTGTTGAGCGAAGATGCTCCTCGGCTTCCGCATCATAGGACCACATACACTCCATATAAACGGTACTCACTACTTTATGCCCAGTGGCAATATCAGCGAGCAGATCATCACTCATATATTTATAAGAACCAAAATGCCAAAGGTGATGATGAGCATCACAAATTGTTAACTCAGGCTCTAAAACATCCTCGCGATACCGAGCCAGCCACTCTTCATTAAATCGATCCATTGTTTTGCATCCCTTGTTCTTACACGAAGCCCCACATTTTTTGAGCTTTCAGCTTAGTACTTTACATCGACAAAAACTGCTGACAATACTATCCTTCGTCTTCCCAATTAAGCAAATGAGAAAGCCCATGTCCAAAGCCACCTCTATTGATTTCGGTTCCCACCTTAAACGCATCCAAGGACTAGCCGTAGACCAGTGGGTGGGCAGCGATTCCCTATCATTTAAACCCAGGCGTTTTAGAGAAAAGCGTTGGAGTTATATGGGTATTATTAGCGAAGAATGCATTTCGGGCACAGCGCTAGTACACCTAGGCTACGCGACCAGTGCCTTTAGTTTTGTTTATGATCGCAAACAACAGAAGCTAATCGAAAAAGGCTACGTAGTCCCGCCATTCTCCGGTATGCACTTTGACAGAAATCCCGACCAAGGAGACTGTAGTGTTGAAAGTGATGGCGACCGGATCGATATGCTGCACCGATGCCAGGAGGGCAAGCGCTTACTCAATATCAATATCCAAAAGGGCAAACGAAAGCAGATCTTAGCCAACATAGAAGTCGAAGAAGACTTAAAAAGCGAGCCACTGCAATTACTTACCCCGATGGAAAACGGTAAACGAGTATTCACGCAAAAAATTGCAGGCTTAAGCGCCTCAGGAACCATAGAAACCCAAGATGCGACCTTTCACTTTGACCCTTCCAATAGCTACGCCATCTTTGACTGGACTAATGGTTTCCATAATCGAGTCACCGAATGGAACTGGGCCAGTGCCGGCGGCCTTAGCAATTGCGGAAAACGTGTCGGCATTAACTTTTCATCCGGTGTTTATAACACCGGTTATTTAGAGAACGTGGTTTGGATAGATGGCAAACCAGAACTACAAAGCGAAATTATTTTTGAATACGACAGTAACAATATCCTCGAACCTTGGTTAGTAAAGAGCAAAGACGGCCGTATTAATTTGAGCTTTCAACCGGAACAAAAACGTCAATCCAAAGACGATTTTAAACTAGTAGCTAGTAGTTTTATCCAACCCTGCGGTTATTACAGTGGAACTATCCAGTTAGAGTCTGGCGAAACTCTACAAGTTAGCAACCTGGGTGGCGTGGTCGAAGAGCACTATGCCAAATGGTAGGGACCAAGTGGTAAGGGGCAAAGTGGTAGAGCTTAATAAATGCTAGAGCATAGCTATCTCGACATAAACTTAATCCAATTCTTAGCCATCACTTTTATCATGGTGCTGGGGGCGACCTTGCAGGCATCCGCTGGTTTTGGATCAGGCTTGCTCGCTGTCCCTTTATTAGTATTGGTCGATACTCGACTGGTACCCTCACCCGTTCTATTTGCTTATATTTTTTTATGCGCCTTTATGGCTTGGCGAGAAAGGGAACATATTGTAGCCAAGGTTCAATACAATCTTTTAAGTGGACTAGCCTTAGGCAGCTGCCTAAGCATAGGCGTATTACTCTATATCAAAGCCGACGCCTTTCCCTTGATCGCTGCCATTATCGTTTTGATTGGAGTTGGTCTCAGTCTTTTTAAAAGCATCATTCATTTAAATACAAAAAACACCCTGATTGCCGGCACCGCCTCTGGCATGATGAATACCCTCGCGGGACTTAGCGGCCCACCAATGGCTTTAGTCATGCAATTCGAATCACCAGCGTTTATTCGCTCCAATTTAGCGTTTGCTTTTATTTTTGCGTCTATCTTTTCAATCGGAATCTTATTCTCGCAGAATTTATTTTCGATAAACGACATAATGTTAGGAATGATCTTGGTGCCAGGGCAATTCTTAGGCTTTGCCATCGGTCAAAGCCTTTCACGTTTTTTAAACCCAGGCCTTAGCCGAAAACTGGTACTGACTCTAGCTACGCTAAGCGCCCTATCCTTGCTCGCTCGTTCGCTTTAGTTTTAAACATAGCCTATTTAAACGCATACTCTGAGAAATCGGGCTTACGCATACTGTCTCTAAATTCTCGAGGACCCCAAGGCCAAGACAGGGGCACACCAGAATCGTTGATATACCAGCTAGAGCAGCCAGACATCCACACAGTGCCTTCCATCGCATCTACCAATGAGGCGTTAAACTCATCACAGGCTTCTTGGGTTGGCACCATATAAGAAAACTTACCTTTCTTATAATGCTCTAAACATTTAATCACATAGCTGGTTTGAGACTCGGCAGTAGATACTAATGAGAAGTTACCCACGGGTGCGTTTGGTCCTTGAATCATAAACATATTGGGAAAGTTAGGCATCGCAATCGTGCGATAAGCAATCGGTCCTTTCGCCCAGGCCTTTTTCAAGGTCATGCCATTTAAGCCGGTCATAGTGATCGGCTTCATATAAGCCTGAGTATCAAAGCCAGTGGCATACACAATGATGTCTAGCTCATGATAGGTGCCGTCGGCACATACAATGCCACCGGGTTTAATTTCTTCGATGGCTGATACTTCGAGGTGCACATTTTTCTTTTGTAAGGACTGATAATAATTATCCGATATCACCATACGCTTACATAAAGGTTCAAAATCAGGCGTCAATTTCTCGCGCAATTTTTTATCTTTGACCGACAGGCGAAGATTTAAACGAACCGCTTGCTGAATCAGTTTTCGTTGCCAGCCATCTTGCGTCACAGCTAAACCACCATGATCGAAGGCCTCGTCGTAAACACGGCGCACCATTTTTTTATAGCCTGGTAAAAACTTCGCCGCCAGTTTATCGGTTGTCTGGTATTCACGATTAGGAAAAGGAAAGATCCATTGAGGAGTGCGTTGAAAATTCACCACCTCCTTACAAGTTTCCGAAACTGGTTTGATGATTTGTGCAGCGGTAGAACCCGTTCCGATCACAGCAATACGTTTACCTGTTAGTTTAATGCTATGATCCCATCGCGCCGAATGAAATGAATCACCCTTAAAACTATCCTTACCCTTAAAATCAGGAATCACAGGATGATGTAATACACCGCAAGCAGTAATCACAAAATCAAACTCAATGTCTTTTTCGTGATTGGTCGTGACCTTCCACACGTCCCCATCGTATCGAGAGTCTTTTACCTCAGTGCCAAATTCGATGATTTCTTGCACGCCATACTCATGGCTCACCCGCTCAAAGTAAACACGAATATCTTCACCACGGGACATACGCTTATCCCAACTATTCCTCGGTGCAAAGCTATAGCAATAACTTAAAGACGGTACATCACAGTGAAGCCCCGGATAGGTGTTATCTCGCCAGGTACCCCCGACGCTATCAGCCTTTTCAAACACGCGAATATTCTCATAACCTGCTTTTTTAAGCTTAATAGCCATAAGCACCCCCGACATCCCAGCACCGATAACCAGTAGCCGGGGTTGAGAACGGTCATAAGCCTTTGCTCTGGTCTTTTTGGTCGACTTACTCTTAGCGGGCTTTGTCTTAGCCGCGTCTGTCGTAGTCGCGTCTGTCTTCGGCACGGTTACCTTATCCACTTTTGTCTTAGCCATTATCTTCGCCTTTTCTTTGAATCCTACTCAAACTGGTCTGACCAGTCGGCAATATCGCCAGTATAGACAGATTTAGTACGCATGTGTACTATATTTCGAGGTTTTTTCTGATTTGCCATTAAAGAACGCTTGTTTAGAATCCTTATATAAAGCAGATATGGGCACTAAACCTAAACATTATAAGAATAATCTTAAGGCCTCATAAAACACTAGGCCCAGCCAAAAAAGGAATTTCCATGAACATCACCTCCTGGCTTATCAAACTTACTTATCGAATCATCGGCAGCCTAGATACACGCAAATTAGGTCGCGCGGTGGGTGACGCTTTAGACAAAAACCCTCAATTCTTATCTGGCTTAATCAGCTCCATCGAACCCAGGCCGGTTATGAAACAGCTCAATCGCTTCTTTAAAGATCACCCCGACTATCTAGAAAATATCGTCGATGAAATCGATACCGAAATGCTGTTTTCCGTAGTGAACAATTTCCTTGAACAGCGACCCGATATTTTGTCTCAGCTTGGCTCAGAATTTGACCCGGCGCCGATGATGCAATCGGTGAATCAGTTCCTGCAGGATCATCCAAATTACCTTAAACAAATCGTTACCGAGATTAACACCGATCACTTAGTAAATATGGTTAATTTACTATTAGAAGAGCAACCAGACCTACTCTCAAAAGTGGTAGCAAAGGCGGACGCCGAAACGGTGGCCCAGGTTCTAAACACTTCATTAAGAGATAACCCAAGTTTTAGCGTCGCTTTTTTAAAGGCGATTGACCGAGAAGCACTGGGCCAGGTCATCAACCTTCATATAAAAGAAGACCCAGAACTGATTCCCGAGTTACTGAGTCAAATCGATACTGACGAGCTCAAAACGCAAATCGATCATTTTAAAAATATCTAGTCACACTTTATAAGGAGCTTGTTATGGAACAGGCCACGCAAAATCCAGTTAACCCGCAGATGGATATTTCTTTTAAGCTCGCGAACGTATTCGCCATGTCCGGATGGCTTTGCATCATGCTACTACCCTCTTGGGCCAACACACCCACTTTGGTCCTATACCTTTCCTTTATTTTGCTTGCATGCCTTTACATATTTTTACTACAGGACGCTATTCGACACCCAAGTCCAATACAAGGAGATAAACCTAGTTTCTCTACTCTTAAAGGTGTGCTTGCCTTGCTCAAAGATCCCAAGGGCGCGCTGGCTGCCTGGGTGCACATTCTTGCCTTTGATTTAATGATTGGCCTCTACATCCACAGCGAAGGTACAGCCCTAAACATCAGTCATTGGCTGTTGTTTCCTTGCTATGTATTTACACTGATGTTCGGACCGATTGGCTTACTGATGTTTTTAGGTCTTAAATTTTATATGGGCTTATAAAACTAAACCGATAAAATTCTTAAGCACCTAAGAGCTGGTCAGCCAATTGCCACGCATTGGCCATAATGGTGTGCTGGGGATTAACACCTAGATTCGAAGGCAATATAGAAGAATCCACAGCGTATAAGCCTTGATAGCCATGCACTTTACCTTGAGGGTCCACCACCGAAGTTTGCTCGTCAGTACCCATAGTACAACCACCAAACAAGTGAGAGCAGGCACCAAAGTAAGCAGTTTGCTTAACAGGTGCATCTTTGATCATATCTACCTCATCCTTAGATAAGTAGTTGGGCAAACCTTTAATACCCGGGATCACATATTTCGCACCTACTTCAAAGTGCAGTTTTGCGGTGATGTACATGCCTTCTCTAAAACGCAGCATGTCTTTTTCACCTAGGCCGTAGCGCACATCTGGTTGGTTAAACAAACCATTGCGCACCGTACCTCGGGCTTCGGCGCGAACCACCTGCACCCAATTCGCCATATAGGGAAAGTCCTTAACCCTCTCCATTAAATCCTTACCACCACCGGGTAAACGACCACAAATAGCTTCCAAAGGCATGGATAAGGTTTCGAGCTTTAAGTTTTTAGACTCTCTAAACTCCATTGACGCCCAACCTTGCGTAGAGCCTGAATGCATATCTACTTTATGGTCATATAACGCGGTAATTGCGCCGCCAGGATGGGACATAAAACCTTTACCCAGTGCTGGTAACTTAATACCTGAGCGCTGCAAAAGAGCCGGACCATGAGTTGGTGACGCTGCAACAATAACAGCTTTATTGGCACGCACAGTAAATTTAGCGCCTTTTGTTTTATTCAATGGATGGCGGAAGTTTCCAGTCACTCCTACTGCTTTATTTTTTTCAAATAAAACCTTATTAACTGGGGCACATGAAATCACTGCACCGCCCTGGGCAATTACCTCAGGAATAAAGGTAACGTTCATGCTTTGTTTTTTATTCTTTTTACAACCCTGGAAGCAATTGCCAGTGCCTTCGCAATCTTTTACGAAGCGTCGGATCAAATGATGTTCGATACCGCTAGCATCGCCCGCCTTATACGCCAGCTTATTACTCTCACCTAGAAAAGGTTCACGAGTTTCTGCGACCGACAATAGCTCTTCTAGCTTGTCTTGTTTCTCCCAGATTTTGTTGGCGAGTGCTTCACCACCAAAGCCATAATCCTGCTTCCACTGCTCAAACACATCACCAGGAGTGCGCACACAAATCGCCGAATTAATCACAGAACCACCGCCGACAAGATTGGCCTGAACGATGGGCCATTGAGCCTGCCCTTTAGCTAAAGTGGTACCAAAGGCATCTAAGCCGTCGCGCATAGCGCCATAAAAAGACGAAGGGTAATGTTCGGGGTCGCGCCAAGGACCTGATTCAACAATACAAACCTGCTCACCCGCATCGGCTAGGGCTTTTGCAAAGACCGATCCGCCCGGACCACTGCCTACAATGACGTAGTCATATTCATTCTGGTAATGCTTACCTTTCTGTTGGAAAGAAACATGGCTCATAGCTTGTCTCCTTCTCTAAAACCACCCAATTCTGGGTCGTAAGGTTGGTATCCAAAATAGGCTCTCACCTCAGGTGACATACCCCAGCACATACCGGTGATCATTTTGATCAGCAACCAGGTTTGAGACAATAAAAAGCTTCGGCTGCTACTGTAGGCTTGAAGATGTGCCTCTCTTTTTTCTTTTGAAAGCACATTAGCGGGTAGTGGAACGCCAATCGTGAAGATAGGACAGAATACGTAGACGAGGACAGCCAAACGAAAACCAATCCTCATTAAGAGATGGGCGTGTTTACCAAAATCATCTAAAAAAAGGTCAGCTTGAATATCGGCCACACCAGGCATGCCATCATGTGAGGGCATGGTCTCATTCATTACAAATTTAACTAGATTTCTCATTAACTCGGAGCGCTTAATCGTTCGGAAAGCGGATTATTCCAGCAATTGGCGAACGACGCCAGCGAATGACAAGCGATCAGCTCAAGTACGCCAAAATGCTGACGTAAAAAGAATCAATATAAAAGAAATTGGTGTTAATGAGCGCTAAAATTAGCTTTACTAATACTTATATCTAATAGGGGCTAATGCTTGTATTCGGTCTTGAAACGATCTTGACCTTGAGACTTCATCTGCTCAAGCATCTCAATCATTCTCTGTTGCATCAGCTCACTTTGGGCTTTGCCTTTTTCAAGATCAGCGGTATGAGCCTCCACATGCTCATTGGGGTTCACCATTCGAGCAAGCTCGGTTGGGTTGATCCCGCAAAGACCGACCACTTCTGGATCAATATCTTGATCATTGAAGTCTCTCACGGTGCAGGTAAATTCAATCCACACATTTTCCGGCGCCAGCATATAGGCTGACTTACAAAAGTCATGATCAATTATGTCAGACACCATGTAGCCGAAGCTGCGAATACGCTCGATCATAGCCTGTACTTCTTCAGGAGAGTCCATATGAAAAGCCATATGCTGATGCACCCCACCCGGGACCATACTGATAGTGTTTGGCGCATGAGATTGACCCATTACGGTTTCTTTCTCTTCAATATCTGGGTGATAAACAAAGCTTAGACAGCAGTTCGGATTCAGGCTCAAAAAGCCGTGAAAGGCGCCCTCAACACCGTGCATCCAAAACAAAGCTTTTAACTCCATACCAATCACATGGGTATAGAATTGGAGCTGCTCCTTCATATTGCCAGTACAAAACGCAATATGATTAATATTATTAGGACTTACCGAATTATCCGTGCTCATGTTCTTCACCTTTTTTTGATTGAGCGCAATTTGTCATAGTAAGATCATATAGTCAACAAAGTTGACTATATATCACTAATTTGTCACATTTTTAGTTTCAGCTTGAACTGGCTGATACCAGATAGCAGAGCTAATAGCTCGCTCCTGGATAACAATAGGATCTACTGGATCTATCCCTAACAATTTGGCGTCATAACTTGACCAACGGGGAGTTGGAATCTCAATCGCACGTGCATAGTAAGCACTTTGCTGCCCAGCTAAAAATTCAGGATCCTGCCAGCGAATCTGCAAATAAGGCGAGCCCGACGACTTATCATAGCTAAGATCATCTTCATTAACCGTACTCGCAATAGGCTCTACAGAACCATCGGTTTGAATCTCTCTACCCTCAGATACCGCCACATTAAAAACCTTTTCATGGCTTTGACCTTGTTCATCAACCCACATTTTTACGATCTGAATACGGTCGAGATCGGCACCATCAGGATCTTTTTCCGCCCAAAGCAAAAATTCAGGAACTTGATCAGCGCTTAAACTTAAATCAGACCCCATCGGAACTCCTTTCTCATAAGCAACATTTAACACAGTGTCATCGCTCAAACGCTCAGAAGGTAATTCACCGAATGAACCCGAAGCAAAAAAGCGCAGACTGATTCTGGTTCCGGAAGTCGCATAGGTTTCTTTATTTTTCATCGCGTTGAATAAAGCGTCCCGGGTGTTTTCCCTAGCCCAAACCGCCGCCAAGCCTCCCGAGCCCCACTCTGTCGCCCGGTTTTGATTATCGGGAAGCAGTAAAGCTTCATTCATTCTTAAACTTGCGGTGCCATCCATTAGAGGGAGCTTGCCGTGAAAACGGTCCTCTTCAACAGGTGAACTCGAATTGTGGCCATCACTAGAGCCAATCACACCGAACTTATAAGGGTTAAAGCCCTCATCGTGATACATCTCCATACCTGTACGCAGAGCATCTCGTGCATAACTACCTTTAGGTGGCGCGACCTCACCAAAGGCACTCATGTTAGATTCAAAAATTTCAAAGTCTGCAAATTCATCAAGATTGGACAACACCGGGTGAGTCTCTGAAGCACCTTTCACCTGAAGGATTTCATTGATTGGCTCAAGCTCATTTCTAAGGCGAGCATACTCTTCACTAATAGGGTCTCCTGAGAAATCCTCCTTACCATACATTCGACCATTGCTAAGATTGCCATTATGAGGAATTGCAATCACCTCCATACCCGATTTATTTTGCTGCTCCAGCGTCTTTAGCAGATCTTCAGGATCGATAGAATCCAAAGCACTAAAGGGACGCTCTGGCACCTGATCCTTGCCACCCTTGTAAATCACGTTACGATGCAGATTATCGCCACCGGGTTGGCTTGACCATTCATAGGCAATAAAAGTAGTGAACACCCCTGGTTGGTTATTGGCTTCTGCTACTTCAATAATGCTTTTCCAGGCAGTTTCAGAAGCGCCTTCATCAATCACATAAGATTTGAAATAGTGTTTAGCGATACGCAGGGTAATCTTCAAATAGTCGATGGTCACAGCTAGCTTATTTTTACTCTCCAAAATAGATTGGAGACTCTGGTACTCAAGAGGAAGATTAGGTTTGCTAATTCTCATCATACCCAAATATTCTGAATGATCAGTCACCGCCGCAAAATCTAAAGGGCGCGATATTTGAATTCGATAGCCTGCGCCATGCTCAATAATTTGACCTTTGGCAAATCGGTAAGCATCTTCCGGCAAAGTGCGCACCCCCATTAAATAGGCGTCTGAAGAATAGGAAGTATGGATATGCAAATCGCCGAAATAAAGATTGTTGTTTGGATTCTCTTGAGTGCGCCTTAGTTCGCCCGACCACCCGCTTAGACTGTCTTTGCCAAGACCAGGATCATTCACGGAATCAAAAGCACCAGCAGCTATTAGAACCAAAGCTAATAAGGCCACAATAAAAAGCAAAAATAGAGATACGGCTTTAAGCAGTAATTTCATAAGGATAAATTCCGAAATGCTAGGCTAGGCCAGTCTTGTTATAATGTATGCTACAAGAATAATATTGATAAATAGCTTTAGCCTACTACTTATGCACGATCTTTCTAGCCATCACTTATCTAAACAAGAAATTTTTAACCATATCGAGCAGTACTTCTCCCAGGAGCTGGCCGAAAACAATGGCGAAATAAATGGCGAAAACACCCGCTATTTCTTCGCTCCCGGGCGTGTGAACTTGATCGGTGAATACACTGATTTCAACGGTGGTTTTGTTTTACCTTGTGCAATTCAATATGGCACGTATCTTATCGTTCACAATAACTCCGTAGGCAAATACCGCTTTTACTCTGGCAACTGCCCAGAGGCACCTCAGATAAGCCTAGATCAACTTAAGTCTCTTGATTCCAAACAGAAAAGCTTAGCCTGGGCCAACTATCCAATAGGTGTATTAAAAGCCTTTGAAAATGAAATCGATCAAGGCCTCGATTTCTATTTTTACGGTAATATTCCTTTAGGCAGCGGATTGTCGTCTTCGGCCTCTATCGAAGTACTGACCGCCTATGCCCTACATAAATTATTCGACACCTCTCACTCCTTAAAAGACTTAGCACTACTCAGCCAACGCGCAGAAAATCAGTTTATCGGCCTCAACTGCGGCATCATGGACCCCTACAGTATTGCCTTAGGTGAGAGTGATAAGGCTCTGATGATTGAATGCCAAAAAGAAACACACCAAAGCTTAGCCTTGGATATGGGAGAGCTAGCTTGGATGATTATTGATAGCAGAAAAAGCCGCCAACTTCATGAGTCCAAGTACAACGAGCGTGCTCAAGAATGCCAAAGTGCTTTAACTGCCCTACAGCAAGCACATAAATTAAATCAGCTATGTCAGCTCACCCCAGAGCAATTTGAAAGAAGCCAACACTTAATCAAAGACCCTATCGTCAAAAAAAGAGCACGACATGTAATCCATGAACATCAACGAGTGCTCGATGCGGCACAATGTTTTGAGTCACAAGATTGGCAAAAGTTGGCTGAGCTGCTCAAGCTTTCCCAACAATCTTTAAGCCAAGATTTCGAAGTCAGCGGCGAAGTACTCGATAGCTTAGTTAAGATTACGCAAAACGCTCCAGGCGTACTCGGCTCGCGCATGACAGGCGCAGGCTTTGGTGGCTGCACCATTAGCCTAATTAAAAAAGAAGCCTTCCATGATATACAGGCTTCAGTAAAAGAAGCCTTTTTAAAAGCATCAGGCTTTGAAGCTAAATTTTATATTGCCGAAGCTTCGCAAGGAGTTCACGAAGTTCAAGTCGAATCAACGCAGAACGGGCAACAACCATGAGTACTTCAAACTGGCAACGACGCTGGCATCCCCTTCTACAGGAATGGGTACTGATCTCGGCCAATACACAGGCAAGACCGGTATCCCAAGGTGGTTTGAGCAAACAACAAAGCGACAACACACCCGAGCACGATCCTAAGTGTTATTTATGCCCTGGCAATACTCGCGCTTCTGGGAACACCAACCCGGATTACCAAAACACCTTCGTCTTCGATAATGACTTTCCATCCCTAAGCATGGATGCTCCCGAAAGCTCTTGGAGCAATCCATTGGAAAAAAGTGATCATCTAAAAGGTGCCTGTCGAGTTATTTGTTTTGATCCAAAGCACAATACCGCTTTAGCTGAGCTACCTTCACAAAACGTTGTGAAGGTGTTTAAGACTAAACAAGAGCAGTGGCTTGAGCTCAGTAAAATAAAAGAAGTAGAAAACATTCTAATTTTTGAAAATAAAGGCAAAGAATCAGGGGCATCTAACCCCCACCCTCACGGACAAATATACGCCACGCCTTTTGTACCCAAGAATATTCAAAGCCAAGACCAAGCCTTTGAACAATATTACCAAGAAAATAACCGTAGCTTACTGTGTGACATTATTACTAACGAGCAAGAGCAAAACTTAAGAATAGTGCACGAAAACGAGGACTTTATCGCCTTTGTTCCTTACTTTGCTCGCTTTGCTTATGAATGTATTTTGGCTCCGAAACTTCACACCCATTCAATAGCAGAATTTTCGAACAAGCAATTAAACTCACTAGCAGAGATCTATACCAAGCTAATGACTAGCTATGACCTGCTATTCGATATGCCTTTTCCCAACATTATTTCTTGGATTAACCCACCCTGCCCGTCAAACGATAAAGAAAGCAGCAAAGATTTTCACTGCTATCTTTCTTTTTGCCCTCCTTTAAGAGCACCCAATCAAGTGAAGTTCTTAGCAGGTTTCGAAAACGCTGGAGGCAATATCGTCAACCCTGTTCAACCAGAACTAGCTGCACAGGCTTTACGACAAGAAAATTAAACGGCTCCTAACGACAGCTCACCATACCGCCATCGACTGGAATAGTGACTCCGGTAATATAGGCGCTAGCCGCCGAACTTAAAAAGATAGCCGTACCTGCCATATCACCAGGCTCTCCAATGCGTTTACGCGGAATACTTTGGGCCAATGCGTCACCAAAGTTTTTCAAGGTAGCCGCCATCATCTTACTTTCAAAAGGACCAGGAGCAATCGCGTTCACATTAATATGATCACCCACTAAACGCTTAGCTAGCACCTTAGTCATATGGATTACTGCGGATTTACTGGCTGAATAGGCGTAAGTTTCTAAGGTCGGCACATGAATACCATCGACTGAAGCTACATTAATCACTCGTGCCGGATTTTCATGACTACCAGCTGCTTTTAATTTTGGAGTCAGCTCTTGTGTCAGATAGAACACCGCCTTCAGATTAATATTCATTACCTTATCCCAGGCGTCTTCGGGATAATCATCATAAGGAGCGCCCCAGGTTGCACCCGCGTTGTTCACTAAAATATCGATCTTATCTTCGCTAACGGCACTCGCTAGCGCTTGACGTCCTTCCTGGGTAGAAAGGTCTGCCACAACCGGCACGCATTCACCATACTGGTTAAAACTTTCAGCGGCCGCTGATACTTCGTCTGCTTTACGAGCAGAAAAATAAACCTTGGCACCATTCTCTAAAAAACCTTGCACGATCATCGCACCTATACCACGAGAACCACCGGTTACCACTGCCACTTTACCTTCAATATTAAATAGCTGCTGCATGCTCTACTCCTTTATATTTTACTTTTATCGTTTTCGATCTCTATTTGAAGCCTTTAAAACTTACTATTGCAACTGACCCTGAGTCGCTTTTAGAAAAGCTGGCCGTTGCTCTAAACGCTGGTAATACTCGCTAATATTTGGGTTAGATTCAAACACATCCTCTAGCTTAAGCATGGCCTTGGCAAAGAATAGCGAAAAGCCCACACATATATCGGCAATGGTAAATCGTCCAGCGACTAAATACTCTTTTCCTTCGAGTTCAGCTTCTAATTTACGCAAGCGGCCCAATAAAAAAGCTTTATAGTCTTCCACCACTTGAGGATTCTTTCTCTCGTCAGGTTCTAATATCGAATAACGCAACATAACCGCTTGCGGAAAAGTAACGGTCGCATCACTGTAATAAAGCCAATTAAGGTAAGCACCGTATTCATTATGATCAGAACTGAGTGCCAAACTTTTATCACCATATCTTTCGACCAAGAAATGACAAATAGCACAGGATTCAGTCATTTTTGTTTCGCCATCGACAAAATACGGCACTGTACCCAAGGGGTTTATCTCTTTAAAACTCTTTTGAAATACCCTTGGCGGAAATGGCATGGTATCGAGCTCATAGTCTAAACCGAGCTCCTCTAAGACCCAGAGCACTCTTACCGAACGCGAGAGTTCGCAATGATATAACTTCATATTGTCACCTATAATTAGCTAAGCTAGGGCCTTTAAAAACATGCCAGACTGATCAAAGCAAGGTAGTATCTCACCTCTAAGAATCACTAAAGCTCCTATCACCAGCAAGTCTTTAAATAGACTGACAGCCAACGGAGAAAGACATGCCAGAACCTTTTGTAAAAATCGAAATCAACGATCAAGTCGCCTTGCTTACACTCAACCGGCCAGATTCGCTTAACGCACTCAGCACCGGAATGCGGTCAGCTATCGTGGATGCGATAAATGAATGCAATAGTAACAACGATGTAAACGTAATTGTACTGACAGGAGCAGGAAGAGCCTTTTGTGCGGGATTGGACCTTAAAGAACTAGGCAGTGGAAAAGCGGATAACGAAGACGCGGTTTCTGATGCTGCAATGATCAAGGCTTTCTACAACCTGGACAAACCTGTGATTGGAGCTATCAATGGCTTTGCTATTACCGGTGGTTTTGAGCTAGCTATGATGTGTGATTTTATGATCGCCAGTGAAGAAGCCAAGTTTGCAGACACCCACTGTCGCATTGGCATTGTACCTGGCTGGGGCCTTTCACAAAAATTGCCGCGCATCATCGGTATTGGGCGCGCCAAAGAATTAAGTTTTAGCGGAAACTTTTTAGATGCAGTGACCGCCGAGCGTTGGGGCTTAGTGAATAGAACTCTCAAAGCTGATGAATTGGTACCCGCGTGCTTAGAGCTCGCAAAAGAAATCGCCAGCAGCGAACCAGCCACCTTAAAAACCTATAAGTCCATCATCGACCAAGGCTACGACACCACTCTACACGAAGGTATTCGTATCGAGGCAAAGGCCAACAAGGATCATATGAAGGGTGTTACACCTGAAATACTAGAAGAACGTAGAAAAGGCGTGATGAGCCGCGGCCGTAGTCAGTCCTAAACGGCTCAACCGACCAAGCTATCCTTGCCAAATACGCGACGATTCACTCGTTTTACCAACCAGCCGGATTCTTTACCCCGAATCCGGTCGTTGGCTTCGATAAAACTAGGCCCCCTACTCACAATATTCGGCAGGAAAGGCTCGATGGTTTTAATCGTTTTTATCCCTTTATTAAAGCGTTTTTCTTCCCTCTCCCCATAAACTAAACCAAAAGGTTCGCGCAAGTGAGCAGGCATAGTCGCCGCTGTGGTTAAAATAAACCAACGATGTCTAAAGTCTTTATTCTCTTTAGTCGGCGCCCAGAGATAATCATAAAGAGCGTAAATCTCATCATTACAATGTAGGATATCCGAGTTGAGAATCGACTCGTTATACTCCAAAAAACTCGGCCAATCAGGCGGAATCACCTCATCAGGGATGCCAAACATATAGGCGAATAACTTAGACTCCTGATAATACTGTTCTTTTTGTTCCGCGCTTAAAGGGCCAATAACCAATTCATAAGTACGAATTAAATTCTCCCAAATGGTAGCATGCACCCAAAGCATGGCATGAGCTTCATTTGCTTTATAGGCACTACCTTCTTTAAATACGCCTTTATCCTTGGCCATCACACCAGTAATACGACTATGCACACGGTTAACTCTACGCGCTTCTTTCAGTGCTTGATCCAAAGTACCGAATAAAATTGAATAAACTGCGGTAAAGGTTCTTTGGGACCGTCCTTTGATATCCTCACGGGTTTTGGAATGATCATCGATTCCAGTCGTCACCCAAGGATGCATGATTTGCAGCAACAAAGAGCGCCCCGCCGCATGATAACCTGCCATCGAATGCTTAAAGACATGCCAGACCATAGAGTCAGGGCCAAATAAGCCGACATTTTCATCACTCACACTTTGAACAACTTTTCCTAGCTGCTCTTCAAAGAGCTCGTTGCTGACTTCAAGTTCCTGCATTTTATTCCTATATAACTAACCATTTATAAATTAACGAAAAAAGGAGACGCAAAAAAATAGTAGATATTGCTATAATCTCTGTCAACTCACCAAATCACATAACTGACGGATCATGAAACCCACACCAAAAGCCCCTACGGTTAACGATAACATCCTTGCTCTATTACTAAACGCATATTATCAAGCGGATAGCGAGCTACAAAACTACATTGAAGAAAAGGGTTGGCAGCAGTTTACCCACGCTCAATCTATGATCTTTTTAAATATGTCAGAAGGACGAGACCGATCAGTTGAAATTGCAAAATACATGGGGGTGAGCAAACAGGCAGTTAACCGTACTATCAAAGAGCTTGTTGAGCTTGACCTTATTCAGCTAATACCTGATGAAAGTGACAAACGAGCAAAAAAGTTAGTCGTGACCACGAAAGGAGCACTGATTACTCAGGCTGCAACCGAAGGTGTTCAAAAACTAGAAGACAATATCGCCAACAGCATTGGCTCTGGTAACTTCCAAAAACTAAAAGGATTTCTTAAGAAGATTTAAAAATACCCTTTAATTACAGGGTATTTCTGATTAATAAGGAAGACCGACACTAAATACCCAGGCATTACCATCTTCACCGTGAGCGGTTTCCAATCGAAGAGCCAAATCCTCCGCATAGGTTCTGAAACCAAGGCCAACCGTATGCAAACTATCATCAAATAAATCACTTAGTTTGTCATTGACCTGAGCACTTTCAGCAAAAACAACCGCGTGTAAAGCTCGATCACCGCTAAATACTGAGAAGCTAGGCAAACGATATTCCATTTCAACCCCCTCTAACCAGCTGTTAGCACCGCGAAAAAACTGTTCAGAATAGGATCGCAAACCACCATTTCCACCAATCGCATTGGCAGTACCATACTTATTATTTGCAAGCACAAAAGAAACTAGAGATTCCTCAAGAGCGACACAATCCTCGGCCTCTGTTCCCGTTAAGGTATCACATTGGGCATCAAGTTGAGCACGTATTTCCGCATCGGTATCATACTTAGCAAGCTCACTGAGAATAAAAGCATGACTGCCTTTGACATAAGCGCTTAGCAGGAGATCGTCTGATAGAAATAAATGTTGTGCCACTTTAAAGTTCCACTGTCCCTGATCAGCTTGGCCATCCCTTCCTTGTGTCAGTAATAAGCCATGTTTAAACTGCGCGCCCTCACTAAAGGCCTGCGCCTCTCGATTGTCCCAGTTAAATCCAACTCCTATTACGGTCGAATTCACGTCTGTGAGACCATCCATGTTGATGTTTATTTCTTCCCCGTCTTTATTTCTAAAAGATTCAAAGCTGACTTTAGTCTGTACAAAATCGTATTGTAGATCCCAGTCATCCCATTGAAGCGGCATGACATAACCTAAATGATAACCAGAACCAGAAAGCTCTTGCTGAAAAACCGGTCCAACTGTTGTGCTTCTTGCATATTGGGTTACGACGTTTAATTCGCTCAAACTAGCAAATTGAAAATTTAACTTTCCAGGGCCTAGGTCAAACTCGCTCACAGAAACCCCACCGCCTTTCACATCACCACCCGCTGCACCGACATGAAGGTCAAATTCTCGATTACCGACATTGGTGACACCTAGAGCTACACCATAGACCTCTCCCACGCCATCCAGTCTCAACAAGACCGGGAGAGCTTGTACTTGCCTTTGAGCTTCAGTGTCTTGAGCCGCCAGAGTTTGACTAAAACAAAGAAATAAAAAAGCCGCAAATACTGCATATATATAGCTGTTTTTCTTTGTCGGCATACTTTGCATGAAAACCTCCGGGATAAAAGCCTAGCTTTTAATTATATTTTGACAAGCAATAGACAGGCTTACCAAAAGAAAGTTCAACTAATGTTAAGTTTACTTTCTTTGTATCCAGTCTCGTGTCTTATCAACTAGTTCGGGCGCATTTTCCTGATCCAACTTTATTCTAAAGTTCAGCACAAAGCCCTGAACACGGGTTTCCGCGTCATCAAAATCTCGATCATAGAAACCTTTAAAGTTATAACCCAGACTAATCCACACATCTCTCACTGGGCTATACCCACCCATCACACCAAAAGAATTAATTCTTATATCGCTATTCCAAGATGCAAGCGTACTGCCTCTTAAACCTAAGTCCCACTTAGAAGTTATGTCGTAGCGATACTCTGCGCCAATTAAATCGGTATAACCTTTGAAACGTTGTTGATCGATAGTTTCTCTAACATAGCGGCCACTATATTGAAGTGACACCTGATGCCCAATAGCCGGTAAGAAATTTAAATGGGTATTATTAATTACCCTTTGCCCTTTAAGAGTATCAGAGCCGCTTCCTAGCTCATCTGTTATCAGTCGAGTTCGGTTCAGCCAGTAAAGAGCGTCACTTTGAGGGCGCCTTGCAAAACTAAAGTCCAATTCTGTTGACCGCTCATCCAAACCGCCATGATTGCGGGTATCAAAATGCAAAAGCCTACCCGCTACAGTGTCGGCTGCATCTAAGCGGTGATGAAAACCAGATAAAAAACTCCACTTATCATTGATATCTGAACGGCGAAGTTCGGCGCGATTGGTCCATTGCCACTCAGCCGTGCGATACCCGGTACCCGCTGAAATAGCTGTATAATCAGAATTTCTATTACCTGATGTAAGCGAAGTATTCCCTGCAGTCCTACCACCATTTGCCAAATTTCTACGCGGGTCAAAGCTATCTGATTCGTTCGAGCTATCATCGCGTATCGTTTGAGAACGATCAAAACCAAAATCAGCGCTCCAACGATCTGACAACTTAACCACCTGGAACAATCCAGCGTGAGCTAACACACGAGGTCCGAATTCATCTTGCGCGCGACTCACGTCGGTGGTAACCGTACCACCCTTCCAAGGGGTCGACCTAACCCCCGCCTTGGCTTCCTGACTTCTTCTCTCCTCACCCCAAGAAAAATTTTGACCGGCAAATAAAGAAACAGAATTATTAACTCGATAATCACTGCCCAAGCCCAATAAATTGGTATAGTCTGCGTTTTCATTATGATCGACGCGAGCTTCTCCTTGTGCTGACATAATCAATCGCTTATTCAGAAATGCTTTACGTCCGCCTGCGATCAAGTGCTGTGACTCAAACTCATTGCTACCAACACTATCTTGCGCGTGCCTAAATCCGCTGTATGAACTCCAGTCAGGTTGAAGGTATTCGAATCGAGTTTCTGCTGTGGTTCGTTCATTTCCGTTACTGAGGATCTCTTGATTACTTGCGCTAGCAGATAAAACCACTTCTTCACTAAAGCGATAACGTGTTTCAGCTTCTGCTTTTCTGATATCGTCATCATCGCTCGCTAAATTACCCAAACCAAACTGACCATCAACTTCTTCCACTTTTACGCGGGAATCAAATTTTTCAGAAGTATATTTATATTCAGCCAAACCCGCTTGACTACTTTCGGAAACATTATTGATATCACTCTGGCGAGTACTTGCAAGTTCAGCCTTAACGGTATGCGCGTCGTTTGGCTTCCAGGTTACGTCGACGCCACCCAATGTACCATCAGCACCCACAGTACTATCATCAACAACACTCAAACCTACTTCTATTTCTTTTTGTTTATCATGCAAAGCGACACGACCACCCGCTATAAACTCATTTGATTCAGCATCAACCTCATACTCCACAACGATTCGCTGCGGGTTAAACTCTTCATCCTGCGGAAAAACAGGTCTTCTAAAATAAAGCGTGCCGTCGTCATTATCGAGATTATAGTCAGCAAAAGGGGTCATTGGTTCAGTTCGAATTACTTCATTAGTAAATCGATCGCGAACCTCAATGGACACTTTTTCGCTACCGGGAACCACCCCATTTCGACTCAATCGATAAAGGCCTGACGTTCCATCAGCGGCAATATCATCTCTAACAAACCCTTGATCTGTTTGAGTAATAAAGCCTAACGCGCTTGCTGTGTCACTTTTCCATTCAGATTTTGCGCCCGTTACCGTACGCTGAAAACGAGACAGTTCTGTCATCGTTAACCCAGTATCATAATCACCAAAGAGTGCATAAAAATCTGTTTTTTCTATACGCAAATAGAGCTTTGTGCTGGTCGGCGCATCGTGATTACGAGTCGTATCGTCACCGTAAAGTACATACCAAGCTTGGGGGTCTATCCTTTGCATCAACGGGTTATCGCCTTCTTCGCGACGGTTGTCATATGCCATGGTAAGTAACCATTCACCCTTCACCTTACCTCTGGCAAAAAATGCTGCGTTTCCGTCTGCATAGGCATGATCTTCTTCAGCTTTCAATGCGCTCATATTTCCTTTAAGCGTGTTATAACCAATACTACCTTCCGCAAAACCTACAAGAATCCACTCTCTAAGATCAGGAGACACTGGGATTTCAATATCTTCATAAACTCCATCAGAAGCAGCGATACGAAGTTGATAAGTACCAGCTGTTCCTACAGGTTCAAATCGAGCATAACCTAAAGAGTCAACATGAATAACATTGGAGCGTTGTTCCAAGGGATTAGGGTTTTGACTGGAATTAAGAGGGATCAAATTACCAGAAACAAGTTCTAGCTCGGTGTTGGCAACAACCTCTTTGTCAGACTGATCTAAAAGCTTTAACTTAACTTTAATAGGCGTTTTACCATCAGCCATATTCTGTCCGGCATCCGCCAAACGAATGGTTTTAATAGTGCCGCTTAATCTAACATTCAAATTCTGTTCGAAACGAGCATTCCCAAAAGGGCCGATACCTCGCAACGAAATAAAGTGATCGCCAACCTGATCTAATTCCAAACCAACCCAAGTATATCTAACCATACCTGTCGCTTCGTCGATCATCTTCATCCCAATCTTACCGGCTGGAACTTGCTTACCGTTAATTGAAAGCTCGACTTTCAGATTTTCATCCATCAAAGCCGTAGCACTAAAGACCGAGTGAATCAGGGTGTCACCCTCTTTCAAACTCGTAAATCCTGCTTTATCGACGCTATTGTTTCTTGTCGAGTCAGAAGTATTTTGCGAAACACCATAACTAGGCTGATCTAAATCGGTATTGATACCGCTATAGCCATCCAATACCTCCACACTAGAATCACCCACTCTTTCGGTAAAACGGAAGCTAATTTCGACTCGACGGTTTTCCGCTCTTCCTTCTCGGGTTCGGTTGTCAGCGATTGGCTCGTCTGCGCCAACACCCTTCGCTGTCACTCGAGATGGGTCTAGTTGCAACACTTCCGTTAAATAAGCCGCAACCGATTGAGCTCTCGCCTCTGACAAACTGTAGTTATTGTTAAATCTTCTACCGGGTCGATAGCGAATTGGTACGCTATCACTGTGACCAACCACATCAAGATAAAGATTTTCGATACCTTTTAGTTTTTCAATAACAGGCACAAAGCTCGCAACATCTTCATCACTCAAATCTGGTGACATAGGTGGAAACTTAGGACGCAAAACAATATTGTTGTCGTTTTTATCGAAACCTTTAACCCCTAATAGGTTTTCTGACTTCACCGAATACATTGTACCCTTTTGCGTAATCGCTACGGTTTCCGCTGTCACCAAAGTTTCGGCGCTTTCGGGCACGTTTGGATCAACCTCAAGCACAAAGCCTAGGCTGTATTTAGCAAAATAACCTTCTGGCGCAAGAGAAATCTCGTAAACACCTTCTCGTTTCTGAAGGTCTGCCGCCAAACGCCCATCTATGGTGGTAGTTCCTGGTACAACAGCCAAATGCTCTGGCATTGTTATCTGAGTCATCACCTCATCATATAACCGCTCACCCATACGGACAGGTAGTTCAATTTGAACGCGGCCGTCAGGTAACTGAGTACTTGTAAGCTGTTGTTCAACATTAGCCTCCGTGCCCCAGACTTTTCCGAGATACCAATCTTCCCTCCATAGCGTTCCACCTTGCACATTAACAAAACGTGACGCGGGATTACCCGCTTTTCGAGTATTATCCTGACACTGCTGAAGCACGTACCTAGCACCAAGCGTCGACTCATCTAGCTGAATAACATGAGTACCGGGCATGACACCTTCCATGTGCCAACGGCCAAACTGGTCTGTCATCACGTTGGTACCGTCCTCCAAATAAATTCGAATTCCTTCTAGTGGAACTGCATCTTCACTTCCACAAGAGCCTGCTAACACTCGACCCAAAAGAAAGGCTCGATCATTGAAAAAAGGATTCTCAACTAATACCGACGCAGTGGACACATTAGAATCAACAGTTCCGTTAGAAGCTTGTGCCGTATTAATCGCTTTTCCTTGATCGGCCGCAGCACTTATCTCGACCACATACCGAAGGGTCACCACTTCTGCAGAAGCTAAATCAGGCATGCTAAATGCAAGTTGTATACCATCCGGTGAAACACTTGGGTCAGAGACCCTTTCACCATTGATCGAAGTGGAGTTCTTTTGATATCTAAAACCTTTGGGTAGAGTGTCATTGATCATCACCCCTGAAATACTCACGTTACTGGTATTTTCTAAACGAAGATCATAAGCAATAAAATCTCCCAGAGTTGCCGAGCTACGTAAACTTTGCTTACTTAAAAATAAATCAAAATCAGGATCCACCGCTGGTGAAGCGCCAAAGGTACCTGTCTTTCTTCCTCGAACCGAGTCCACCACTAAAGGATCTATTAACCAAGGCGCATTCTCGGTATCAGCGTCAGTAACAAAAAAACTCTCATCAGAATTATCAAAATCAATACTAACAACCGAGTTTGGGGGAATAGTAACAGGAGAACCGAGAACATTGGGTTGCAAATACCCGACATAAACACCAGGGCTAGATTCGGTTAAAGTAACAATAAACTCATCACCATTATCCAAAGCAACGGTTACGCCAATATAGTTTAGTGCGCTAACCGCTCGCGAATCCGAAAAATAGGGCCCCTCGGCAACGATAAACAATGGTTCTGTAGCGGAAAAATTGAAATCCGTTGCCTCTGCCAAAGGCAATGCCCCACCCAAAGCTAAAGGATTACCATCCAAATCAATAGGATTAGGCATTGATGTCAGCAAAGGGCTATAAAAAGCAGTCGGCGGATCCAAAGGAGAAAGAGAATTTTCGTAATCCAAGCTATCTTGATCAGCTAAAAATGACTGATTAACGGTGAAATTTTGGCCAGCAGAGGGGTCATAACGAAAAAAACCAATTTTTTCGTAGCGAATTACTTCAACATCAGGCGTTAAAAATATCCCTCCATCATAGCTTAACTGCAAAGGAGTCGGCGGAGCGGGCTCGCTATGCTTTATACGAAGTGCAGAGAAGGCGTCTATCGAAACAAGCAGGACAAAACACAGCAAAAACGAGCTGATAAAAGGCTTCAAAAGCACCCTTAACGGTGATTTCAAAAGCCCCTTAAACGACAAACCGCCGGAACATGCCAGCGGTTTGTTTTTATTCAGTTTCGAACTACTCAGTCGAAGGAACACAGTCCTTCTCCTCAAATTGTAACGACTAAGCTTAGTCGACAGTCACTTGGAACAAGATAACAGCGGTGTCACCATCATCTACGTCTCCAGGGTTGGCGCTGGTAGCCCCTTGAACCGTTAAGCCACTTTCAAGCGCTGTAGTACCACCAACATCGGCCACCGGGTTACCGTTCATAGTAGTCGAGCTAGGCACGTAAGTAGTGTAAACTGGCACCTCGTCCGTTAGAGAAGCTCCAGTAACGTTTTCGCCCGCAATAGTACCAACGGTCAAGCGATACTCTAGAACGTCCCCTGTGCGCGCCGAAACACCTGTAGTGGCAAAAGTAGCCACACCATCTGTTACGTTTCGAACTGCTTTCTCCAAAGTCGCGTCGCCCGAAAGAACGGTTACCGAAGGAGTAGGATCAGTGAATGAAATCACCTCAGTCACATCAGAAGTATTCAAAGCAGTTGTGTTACCACCAATAGAGATAGAGTGAGTACCGTCAGTTCCCGGAGTAGTTGGAGTACCCGCAGTAAAGCTAACAGTAATGGTTTGTTGCTCGCCAATTTGAGCACCAGGAACAACGTTACCGCCATCAATGATAGGAGCACCTGAACCAGCCAATGGCGACAGAGTCAGCACAGAGTTAGTTTCTAGAGTGGTTGTATTACCGGCAGTAGTTGCAATAGCACCAACACTTACCGCATCAACTGTATAAAGGTGAGTACCACCCAGTACTGTTAAACTAACAGTATCGCCAATATCAAAATCTACTTCAGATCCAGCTGGGATATTAATCAAACCACCAACACCTGAAGACAACACAATTGACGCACCTAAGGTAACAGGAGTAGTGATAGTCACCGCTCCAGGAGCACTCACACCGGTATCAGTAGTAGAAGCGTTTAAGTTGTAGTTATCACTACCATTACTATTACTAGTAATTAAGTAGTCTACGCTGACAGCTTGGCCAGCATTAAAGTCTAAAGTTTGCCCAGCATCCAAAACGATAGTTGGTTGAGTACCAATGGTCTCAACACCAACGTCTACCGAGCTAGTTACTTGTCCGCCCGAAAACGTCAAACTCGCCGCGTTATGGATTGTTGCTCCACCACCCACTGCGGCGAAAGCAGAACCCCCATACACTAAACTCGCAACCGCTGCTGCGCCTAATAAACTACCCCGTAAATTTCTCATACTCTTTCTCTCAGTTTTTTTTGCTTCCAGAATTAAACGGATATGGGCTAGACGGTGTTGGAAGACCCCACCGGCCAGCCCAATGCTCTTAGAAATTAATCAATAGTTACTCTAAATACCGCTCGGCTAATTTGGCCATTATTCAGGCTACCGCCATCACCATTCCCAGCTCCAGCAGTTGTATCGTCACCACCGACACCGCCATAAATATAGACAGTGCCATTACCAGTGGCGTCAAATTCAGCCGCATCTCCATCATCCGCAGTTTCATTCTGTGTCACAAAAGCACCTAGGTTTACAGCGGTACCATCAGCATCCAAAAGAATGGTGCCCGCAGAGAAAGTTGTAAACTGCGGGATCGGATCTGAAATAACAATATCATTAGCCACACCGCCACCAGCACCAGTGTTATCCACGACAATTAGATACTCCATGATATCGGTCGGACGACCATTAACACCAGTTGTGTACCAAGTATCAGCACCAATGGTTACACTAGCACCACCGCCAACAACAGGGTTAGAGAAGTTTCTTACATATTTAGTCACCGTTAATACAGGTTGACGCACAGTAATAACCGTTGGTGTAGTTTGCGTCGTTGAAGTACCCGCATCTGCTGCTGAAGTGGCTGTAGTAGATACGGTGTGAGTACCCGAAGCACCCGTTGTAATATCATCGGTGGTAGCCACAACTGTGACAGTAGTTCGCTCACCTACGATACTACCAATAACATCTGCAGTTGTGATATTTGTGGTCAATGGTATTTGGACCGTATTGTTACTTAATGTTGCAGATTCATCGATTGCACCAACCGTATAAGCTACGTTGTTAATCACGATAGTATCTCCCGCAACGAAACCATTGACTTCGTCATCACTATCATCACCATCATAAGGAACCACGATAAAACCATCCCCTATCCCTGCATCGGCAGCTAGAGTAGATCCACCTAAGGTCGCACTTGGAGTCGTAAATGTTGCATTAGCATCCATGTTCGATGGCGTATCGCTTGACGAGAAGTTGTATGTATCTGGTCCATTAGCTGTACCAGTAATTGTATATACCAAGTTATTCGCTGTGTTCTCAGTTGTTGGATCAATATCCGCAGGCGAGCTAAGCACTGGTGCAGACGGAACAAGGTTTACCGTGAGGTCAACGCTTCCTTGAACAGGTGTCTGCGCGACATTAGCAGCATCTTCAAAGTTGACCGTGACCGTGTTGGTAATCGTAGTGTTAGCGGCTGTGCTCGCCAACACACTAGCAGGAAGCATACCGGCTACCACTAGAGAGACGGTTGCCAAACTGTATTTTTTAAATGTATTCATATCTACCTCAGGCCACATAACTAGTAGCGGCTATTTTTTATTATGCAAAAAACCCAAAACGAGTTTTATCGCTTAGGGTTTCGATCCAAACCCGATCTAGCAGTTTGGTTTTATTTTCCTACCCGAGCCATAATTCGGGTTTCGGCTACTACTCCATCAATCTATTTTTCAAACCAAGCCTAAAACTTAAGTTCTAATTCACCACAACAGAAAAGCCTACCTCGCCTTTTCCATTTTCCGGAATCTCAGCAATTACCCATCGAATTGATCGATACTGCTCAGGTGACGCAACTTTTTTTTCTGCCTTGCCGTCTTTATCGGTAATTTGATAGCTCAACTGACTCGCCTTTTTAAAGACTTGATTGTCAGCTTTTTCGTCAATTGAAAAAAAGATTTCTCCCTCTTGACCCCAAGCACTTTTCGCACGGTAGGTTGTGCCCTGAGGAATCGGGTTGTTCACAGTAATGTTAGTTGCCGCTTCATCGCCAGTGTTTTTATACCGAATGGTATAAAATAGAACATCACCGGGCACTGTATCTTCGGCAACGACACGCTTTGTAACTTTTTTACCCTTTTTATCAACTTCCACAATCTCTTTTTCAGCGATCACTTCCATAGACACCTGAGGCGCTGCAAACGCAGTAACGCTCAATAACAAAGCGCCCACGAACACCATAAATGAAGAACGAATTTTCATAAGCTGTTTCAACATCATTACGCTTTTCCTCTTAAAAACCTTTTCCAAGCCTAGCAAGCACCCCTAGCCTAGAGCCAAATTGAGCCAACAAAATACCAAACCAAATAACAGCGAGCATTCCGGCCATTTACCAATTTCTAACACTATCAATAACTTAAGTCAACATCCTAAAGTAACTTAACAAGTGTTTAGTCATCAACCTAGGTCACTTAATTTACTCGCTAGCTGCGCTACTTGGTAGCAATCATGGGCTCAGTGAGGCTTTCCGGCCGACAAATTACACTTTTCTAGTTTTTGTTCACCCTAATACTCGAAAGCTTGAGAAATATTTCACAATTTTGAATATTAGATTTTAAAAAGTGTGATTTTGATCACACAGAAGCTTTATAGTCCCACCTTCTTAGTCAAAACCTAAGACCTTTCAAATATGAGCCAAGAATCAATTTCTCCAAAAATCGAAATTCTGTACACGCATGAAGACTTTTACATCATCGAAAAACCGTCTGGCTTAACTTCTCATGGGCCCGAGCAACCAAACCTAGCCTCTTTATTGGCCAGTCAAAATATAGAGCCCTGGCTTTGCCACCGCTTAGATAGAGAAACCTCAGGCTTAATGATCATTGCCCGGTCAAAGCCTAGTGCGAATAGGTTTCGACGCCTCTTCGAACAGAACAACATCGAAAAATATTACGTGGCCTGCAGCCACAAAAAGGGCAACAAGAAGCAGGGAAGCCTTAGCGGATTTTTAAAAAAAGCTCGAAATGGCAACTGGAAACTAGCCCGAACAGGTGAAAGCGAATCCACAGTACAATTTTTTTCGAGCGCTTTTGATGACCTACCCGGCACACGCATTTACCTTCTTAAACTCATCGGGGGCAAAACCCACCAGGCAAGGGTCTTTTTAAAGGCAAACGGAAGCCCGATTCTTGGGGACTTAAGATACGGAGGCAAACGCTCGGATAGACTCTTTTTACATGCTTACGCACTCAAGTTTGAATATCAGGGACAATTAGTAAGCTTAAGTTCCCAGCCTAAGTTTATAGAATCAAATGGGCTCTTTGAATTCACGGGACGGAACCAACCCTGGCTTTTACCTTGGCCTAGAGTGTAATAGGCTCAATGGTGACATCTAGATTTTTTTGATCACAATGCTCGACCAAGGCTTCTTTGAAATGGGACAAACGAACTTCAACAGGTACGTTAACGCTCATTTCTAATCGAAACATGGTAGACCCGGTATGGGGGGCTGCATAGGTCTCAGTATTCAAGGCTTCAATATTGATATTCCTCGCAGCGACAAAATCTGACAGTTCTCTTACAATGCCCTGATGATCTAAAGCTACCACCTCAATAACATAAGGAATCCCGGTATCAGCTTGGTCGCGATTTTCAGTTTTATGCATCTGAACAAGAGAAGAAAGCTTGTCAGTTAGTTCTAACTCTCGAGATTCAAGCTCTGAAATTTGTACGTCGCTCCCGCCCACCATCATCAGAATCGCAAACGAGCCCCCAAGAACCATCATTCGACTATCTTCAATATTGCAGCCCGATTGAGCGACAATCTCACTGATCTCTTTAACTACCCCCGGTCTATCCTGGGTAAT
The DNA here is from genome assembly GCA_965223975.1 of Pseudomonadales bacterium. Lineage (GTDB taxonomy): Bacteria > Pseudomonadota > Gammaproteobacteria > Pseudomonadales > JBECKS01 > JBECKS01. The sequence continues at coordinate 2,095,403 of OZ245031.1, read as the reverse complement.
TATCGATAGCACCAACTGACCATGGTTATTAGAAGTCATAATTCATCCACGTTAAAAATAATAAGTGAATCATTAAACCTCAAAAACAACCTAAAAGCATCGTCTAAAAAGAGGGAAATACTTAGACCAGCTCAAACCAAAGGCACATAATGAAATCAAAACCCAACCCTAAAACCTCCCCGCACAGCTAGCCGTTATTTTTTTGGATCGCCATATAAGTTATTGTTATAACTGAAAATATTCGAATATTTGTGAACCAGTACTTCTTTTTTTAGATAAATTGTCCACGCTCTACCGTGACACCTTGGATTCTCAACGGTATAGTTGCGCTCTTTTAAAACAAGACCATAAGAGGATGAACTATGGAAAACCCAACTGAATTAGTAGATAAGTATCTACCTCTTGCCATTGAATACGGCATCCAGTTCCTTACAGCGCTCGTTATATTTGTGATCGGTAAGTGGGCCGCCGGAATCGTGGCAAATGTTGTTGAAGGACAGCTAAAAAACCGAAAAGTTGACCCGATGGTAACCAGCTTTGTAAGAAGCATCCTTTACTGGTTAATGTTTGCTTTCGTTTGTATCGCAGCACTTGCTCAAGTAGGTGTTCAAACCGCTTCATTCGTAGCCATTATCGGTGCCGCCGGTTTAGCGGTTGGTTTGGCGCTTCAAGGCTCGCTTGCCAACTTCGCAGCGGGTGTGCTAATCGTCATTTTCAAACCGTTTAAAATTGGCGACTTTGTTGATGCCGGTGGTGAAAGCGGAACCGTAAACGAAATCAAAATCTTCTCTACCCAGCTAGTAACTCCTGATAACAAAGAAATCACTATTCCAAACAGTGGTATCATGGGTGGCAGTATCACTAATTATTCCGCCAAAGACACTCGACGTGTAGATCTAACCATTGGTGTTAGCTACGACGCCTACTTACCTGATGTGCGCAAACTGTTAGAAGACATTGTTGCAGCAGAACCATTGGTGCTACAAGACCAAGCAAACATGGTCGCTGTTGCCGAACTAGGTGACTCAAGCGTAAACCTAGTAGTGCGCTCTTGGACTAAAACGTCCGACTACTGGCCAGCATATTTTAGCCTAACTGAGACCATCAAGTTAAAATTAGACGAAGCCAAAATTGGTATTCCCTATCCACAAATGGACTTACATATTTCAAAAGAAGCCTAATTGCTACAATTGAGAATGAGGAAAACAAACATGAATTTTAAAAGCATCATTTTAACTACTTGCGCACTTGCATCGATCAGCACCATTGCACAAGCTGCTGAATGGAAAAGCGAAGCAGAGCTAGGTTTTGTTATGACCAGCGGTAACTCAGAAACTCAGAGCACTAATGGAAAGATCAGCGCAAGTCGCGACACAGAAAAGTGGACACAATCAGGCCGACTAGAGGCTCTAAACACCTCTGCCACAGATAAAGAAACCGACACAGAGTCCACCACTGCTGAAAAGTATAGCGCTCATGCACGAGCAGACTACAAATTGAATGACGATGACTTTCTATTTGCATCTGCTGACTATTACGACGATCGCTTTAGCGGCTTCCAATATCAAGCTACACTTGCTGCCGGTTACGGACGACGTATCATCAACACAGACAAGCAAAGCCTAAAAGCAGAAATCGGTCCCGGTGTCCGCTACGTCAAGGCAGAGCCTGTCGGCGGAGTTCATATTCCAAGTGACGAAGAAGGTATAGTAAGAGCAGCTGCTTATTACGCATATAACTTCAGCGAACAAGCCACGTTTACCCAAGACCTAATCGCCGACATCGGTGAAGACGCAACGATCACTGAATCCATCACTGCATTAAAAGCCCAAATAAGCGGCAAGCTTGCTATGAAGGCCTCAGTAAAAATTCGAAATATTTCAGAAGTTGAAGACCCAATCGAGGACACTGACACTGAAACCGCATTAACTTTGGTGTACTCACTAAAATAACCTAGATAACAACAAACAGGATCAAAAGACCGATGCTCTATTAAAGACCTCGGTCTTTTTTTTCCTTTGTGACTTTTAAGCGAATAAATACATCATGAAAAAGAAAATAGCCATCAGCCTTCTTAGCCTTTTTATAATCATTTCAATTAGCTTAGCTTTTGTGGCACCGTTATTTGTAAAACCAATCGCTCAGGAACAAGCACAAAACTATATCAACGGAAGCATTGATTTTGACTCCATCGCCATAAACCCATTGGCAAACAGCGTAACGCTTAACGACTTCACCTTATACAACGCAAACAACAAGGTTCTCGCCACGCTAGAAGAAGCCTACATCAACATTGATCTAATGAGCCTAATACTCATGAGTGTTGACGTTGACACAGTTCTACTTAAAAACCTCCAATTAAATATTCCGAGCGAACAAGATTCCTGGTTAAATCTACCCTTACTCCAAGTAGACAAAACTTTTGTTAGCTTAAACGATCAAGAAGTTGATATCGAAAACATTCTGATAAGCGCCCTCTCCGTCTCACCGAGTTTAGAACAGGATCAAAGCCTAAACATCGACCTTTTTATAAACGAAATTGATGCGCTTTTAATTTCTGAAGCAGCGGAAACAGACATTGCAAACGAAAGCCTAGAAAAGCCAGAACTTAATAGCGCCAACAACACTGACAGTTCCAAAAGTGAAACGACGGAGCAAACAGAGGAACTAGCCGAGACTGCGGAAAATGAGGCGTATGCAGAAACTAACGAGGATCTAGAAGAAAAACCTTGGCTAGTAGTCATCAAAGGTTTTCAACTCAAAGACGCCAATGTAAGTTTCTTAGACAAGACATTGAGCAGCGAATCAAACCCCGAAGGCTTCACCACTCCTGTCGGACCTATTAATTTCGCCGCACAAGATATCCATAGCGACCTAAGTCGAGCCCTAAACCTAACATTAGATATTGGATTGCTGAACGGAATCATCGCGGTAGAGGGCTCTGTACACCCTACTAGCCTCGCCATGGAGCTAAATTACGAACTGAAAGCGCTACAACTAGCTAAAATTAACCCCTATGTGGAGCATCTCAGTTACGCGAGCCTAGAAAGCGGAGAACTTACAAGTCAAGGCAAAATTATCAACCATGTAAATAAAGAAGATACTCAAGAGCCCCTAACTGACACTACAGAACAAACGGAAGAACAAGCGGCTGAACCAACACAAAACACCGAAAGAAACGAGATCCAGGAAGTTTCTGAGTCAGATACCAGCCCTCAAACCGAGGAAAGCTCACAGGAACTAACACTAGAAATTGAAAATTCGAGCACCATTAGTGAGCTTAAAATGACTCACCAAAACTACGACATGGTCATCATTGAATGCCAAAGCATCGAAAACAAAGAACTTAACTTTAAACTTGCTGAAAATAAATTAAATCTGCCCTCTCTCCTAATCGACCAGTGCACCGTAAACGGAAGACTTAACAGAGATGGCAGTACGAGTTTTGATCTTGCAAAAGAAGTTAAAACGAACACGAGCGAAAATAACGAAGACAAAAGTAGCACTAAAAGCAAGCAAGAAAGCTCTGAAGCCATCGACATAAACATTGGCTTATTCAAGATCAACGACAACACAGTCAATATTGACGATTACTCGCAAGTTGAAAAAGCCACGATCACACTAAACAACATAAACCTAGAAGTCACGGACATCGCCCAAGGCGCACCTGACCTTACCAAGTTTAATTTTGACTCGAAATTTAATAAACATGCACCATTCTTCGCAAAAGGGGACGGCAACTTATTGAATAAAGAAATATCCTTAGACACCGAAGTAAAAATCGACAAACTAGGGTTAAAAACCTTCTCTCCTTACATGCTTGGCCTCGCAAGCCGACCGATTGAAAAGGGTGTGTTTTCAATGGATCTTGATATCAATATTATCGAAAATCAGCTCGACAGTAAAAACAAACTCAACATACAAGGCATAGAGCTTGGTAAAAAACAAAAAACAGAAGGGGCTAGTAAGCTCCCTATCGCCTTAGCCATCGGCATACTAAAAAATAGCAAGGGAGAGATACCTGTAGACGTACCAGTTTATGGCGACCTGAACGACCCAAACTTTAGCATTCTAGGCCAAGTGATTAAAACCCTAACAGGTATCATCACTAAAGCAGCTGCAGCCCCACTCAACATGGTTGGCGGAATCGTAAAAGGCGATAACACTAAGGCAATTAATCTTAACTTTGAACACTCTTCATCAGAGCTAGGCGAAGACAGTATCAAAAGCCTGAATAAAGTAGCCAAAGCACTTAATGAAAATCCTGAAAAAGCGATTAAAGTAAACTTATTGCTAAGTACTGACGAACAAGAGCAGCTAGCTGATGAAGACAGCAAGACTACCTTACTGTCACAAAGAAAAAACAACATCAGCACCGCGCTAACAAACGCAGGCGCTATCATGACTCAAATAGATTTTCAGAATCTAAGCACCTCAGCCGCCAGCAGTGATGGCGCCCTAGCAGAGATCACCTTTTTCGATCGCTAAGAAGCTACAAACATGTCTCAGAACTTTGAGTGTATATTATTCGACCTCGGCTTTGTTCTAATTGAGCTCAATGGTATGCCCTGGTTCAAGAAACACCATCCCGATTTAAGTGATCAAGAAATACACAGGCGGTGGATAGATTTGGCTTGCGTGTACGAGTTTGAAACCGGCCAGATTCAAGCAGCAGAGTTTTTCCAGCGAGCACCGATTGAGCTCAATGTAGATATAAGCCCTTCAGATTTTGAAATCGCCTTTAGGTCCTGGGTCAGTGGACCCTACCCAGGAGCCGAAGCGCTATTAAGAGAACTCAATAAAAATTTTAAAACTGCGTGCCTTTCCAACACCAATACTTGCCATATCGAAGATCTGGAAAAAAATAGTGACTTTTTAGAACTATTCAGTCAGCGTTTTTACTCCTACGAAATGAACGCCATGAAACCAGATCCATCGATATATAAATCGGCACTAGATCGGCTTGGTATCCAGGCAGAGGCTGTTTTATTCATCGACGACAGCTTAGATAATGTCAATGCCGCCTTAGATACAGGCATTCAGGCCTATCAAGCCAAGGGCTTTGAGCAAACACTAGAGGTACTCAAGAGCAATCTCCACCTACCTTCTTTGAACGAAATCATTAGGCCCATCTAATCTCTTAGGGCCAATCTCATGTTTAGCTAGCCTCTCTCCTTGCTTTATAATAGCCTTGAGAAAACTAACTATAATGGCGATTAAAATGCCTCTAAACCCTATGTTGACTAAAAACCAACTTACGTTTACCGCGATATTGACCAGCGTACTCTACTTGGTTTCCGCTCCCATTTTTGCTGCATCCGGCTCAGATCAACTCAGCATGATGGAGCGAATCGTACAAGGAAACCTGGGAAGAGATGTAAACTTCGAGTTTCACCCGAAAATGTTTGGCATGACCGGAGTCCAACTAGACAACTTTCGCATCGCAGAGAACCCAGACTATTTAGAAAGCCACCCCTACCTCAGCCCATGGGCAATGCATGCAGAAAAGGTAGAGGTTCGCTATAACCCCCTAGCCTTTTTTATTGGCCGTATCAGTTTGAGCAAAGTAGATGTTCAAAATCCCCAAGTCCAAATTTCAGTAGACTCCCGGTTTAAGCACAACTTCGAAGATATCCTTAATAAGCAAAAGTCCAACCGCTTTTCGAATTGGATTAGAGCCCACCATATTAATATCGATAACATGCATTGGAATATTTTTAGCGAATTACTTTTCGCTCAACCAGTTAAATATGAAATCGAAGACATTGACGTCAACATACAAAATGTCATCAAAGGAAAAGTCGCGGATATTGATATTCGCGCCAAGACTCCAGGAGCAGCTAAGCAAAATGTTGATATCCACGGCACTATCGGTCCGATACTCACGATCGGGCGAATAGAAGAATCACCAATGGACATAGACCTCAAGGTCAAAAATGCACCCTTGGATTTTGAACTCGCCAATGTTCCAGAAGAAATCTTTAAAGACCGGCGCTATCGCCGAACTTTAGCGCTACCGGAAAGCGGCGTGGCCAACGTTCACTACTCGCTCGACGGAGATGTTTGGGAAAAGCTAGAAGTCAAAGGCGATATCAGCCTAAAGAATATCGTGATGGCTTCTATTGATAAAAGCATCAAAGGGAAAAGCTTTTTTATTGATATAAAAAGCAACAGCAACATTAGTCTAAACGAACAAACGACTCATTTAGAAAATATATCAATCAACATCAATGACTCAACACTAAGTTTAAATGGAACAGTCGAACAAATCATCGACAACCCTCAAGCAGATCTCAGTTTAAGTTCTAACAACATCAACCTTGCCGAGTTCAATCGCATATACCCTTTTATCAGCGATATCTATAAAATAAAGTTCATCAAAGGAACCACCGATATTCAGATGACTGCTGGTGGAAACCTCCAAGACGGCCTCATGCTCAACGGCGATTTCCATACTCGAGACCTCCAGCTGTCTAACCTAAATGAGAGCCGTCTAGGTGAAACGCTAAATTCATCAATCACACTTGAAAAACCCATTTGGTTTTTCGCCGATAAAAACCTCGCTCAATTCGACAAAATCGCTCTAAGAATAGCTAACAGCGAGATAAATATAAAAGGCATAATAGAAGACGCCACCTTAATAGACCGCAAACTAAAAGCAAACATCTCCTCAGACAGTTTAGACGTGAGTGCCATGCATAGGTTCGCGCCTTTTTACGATGCTTATTTGCCTGATGAGTTAAAGTATTCGGGCTTCTTCTCATTTAACGCCGATATCGAAGGGAACGTATTCGACGGCTTTCTAAAAGGAAACGCGGACTTCAGCCGCTTTAATTTTTCAATTAAAAACTTTATCAGAAAAACACAAAAAAGTTTATTTAATATAGATTTCCACGCCAGCTACAATGAAGAAGAGGAGCTAAAGTCAGGCGCATCATTTATTCTAGAACAGGGAGCGCTAGATAACTCTGTTATCTATACCCAAACCATAAAATTCCTGCTAGGCGGCTCAAAAATGAACACCAATGCGAAGCAGTATTTTTCAAACGTTAAAACCCAAAGTACCTCTTTCAAAAAAAGTTCAGGCCAGTTCCAACTAAATAATTTTAATTTTGCAGAAGTTGATTTGGTAGTAAAAGGGATTCAAAGCCACAAACAACAAGATGCTAGCCTAAACCTATCTGGAAAGATCGGGATAGAAGACTTTGATCTCACATTGGACGGTGAACTTGTCTTAAATGAAAAAGATGCAGCTCCGATTCTCCAGCTCAACCCGGAAGCTAAGCGTTACTGGGATAACAAAGGCCAGTACCTAAAACTCCCCATCAAAGTAACAGGCACTATCAACCAACCAAAACTGCAGCTTCCCTAGCGGCTCAAGTAAACTTAGATCCACCTATGGACATTGATTGATAGCCCCATAAAAACTCACTAACATTTTAATAATTTACAGGAGAGCACCATGCCATTTAAATGTAAAAAAGCGGACTTAAGCTTTTTAGATAGCGCAAGTGAAAAAGTCATAAGCGTAGTCGAGATTCCCGCCACTCCTGAAGAAATCTTCAAGTTATTTGAAAATGGTCCTGCATGGACAGAGTGGTTTAAAGGCATTACCCAAGTTGAGTGGACCAGCCCTCAACCTTTTGGTGTAGGTACCACTAGAACTGTTAGCCTAGGTGCACTTAAAGTTTGGGAATATTTTTTTGTTTGGGAAGATAACAAACGCTTTAGCTTTTACTTTACCCAAACCAATTTACCTTTTGTAAAAACGTTGGCAGAAGATTATCAACTGGAAGCGATAGATGAACGCAATACTCGCTTCACCTATACAGTGGCTTATGACCCCTCTCCAATACTAAAACTATCTGGACCAATAGGCAGGGCTGCTTTAAAAAACACCTTCACGCGCGCTGCTAATTCTCTCGTCAAATATATGGACCAATAAATGAACCAAGAGCTTGCTCAATAGAAGAACACTCATGCGGTCGCCAGCCATGAACAACATACTAGTAGCCATTGCGTAAGCAGCCACTATACTATTTACTGCCATCAGTAGGCGTTAGGAACAGAGAAGTTTGTAAAACGCCTATATGGGCCAATAAAACACTCGCTGTCCCCTGGGTCTACAACAAATTACTGAGACATGTAGCTTCTCGGGGCTACGTTGCTCGGGCTACGTTGTTCGGGCTATGTTGATAGGGCTTCGTTATCACCACTTCATGGGCCCCTTCACGCAAATTGACCAAGCCTGAGCGCTTCCAGCCACTCCCGAGACGGTGGCGTAGCGCTACAACAATCATACTTGGACCACGTTAGAGCGACAGTAGGGCTACACTACCCTTTTTCTTGTAGCACCAGCACACACCCTCTACCTATACTAACTGGAAGAATGGATATGGCTCTTTGGGCCGGGCAAGTCGCCAGTATTTGGTTAAAGCACAACAACGCGACACACCTCACTCCTCTAAGTCACACGAACCCTATACGCGCTCGTATTTGTGCTTTTTTTGAGTGGCAACTTAATAAGGACCCAAAAGTTGGAAGTTACCTTTTGCAAGATAAAGAAAACTTTTCCACACATAACGATTGGGAATATGGGTCCCCTGGTCTACCATCCTTAACAAAGCCATCACATTCAGCGGAATATTTGGTTATAATTCAGCCCCGTCTTGGCCCAAGTAGCGATTATTCAACAGAGTTCTATGTCCACACTCAAAAATACCACTTTTTCGCCATATACTACCTGGTACCTAAGCATGGGGTTTTTAAACAGCTTAGTCGCCAGCATTTTTTGTCTAAACAATATCCCAGAGAATACTCTATTCTGGTCCATTCAGAGTTTAGTATTTAGCGTTTTTGCCAATCTTGGGCACTTTAGTTTTATTTTCTTTTTGGTTAGTTTTCCTGGCTGGCTGCTTCTCAAATTCTTTAAAACCAGTAACAAACCAGGAGCAATTTGGATAATCATCTCCAATATGCTGATGATAATGCTGGTTTATCTCAACTTTAGAATTTTTGAGCTTTATAAATTTCACCTCAATGGGATGATTTTAGAATTAATTACCGGAGGAGCCCTTCAAGACATCCTTTCTTTTAATGCACTAGTGTGGGTGCTATTTTTCTCAATAGCTATCGCGGTTATCGCAATACAATTATTTATCGCCAAATTACTTTATTCATACTCACTAAAAAATCGACTCAGGGGCATTACCACTCTAAGTATTCTTTTACTATTTTTCGTTAGCAGTGTCACAAGCCAAAGTATTTATATTTTTAGTGATGCTAAAGGCGACACCACTATTACTTCTATCAAACGATTTATCCCCTGGGCGCAGACCATCACTGCTAAACGCAGATTAAGACAACTCGGAGTCGAAGTTACCGAACAAAAAGAACACAAACTTAGCAATAAGATTAGCGGACTTGACTATCCAAAGAGCTCACTGCTGTGTGAAGCAAAAAGGCCGCCAAATGTACTAATGATTGTCGTGGATTCATTACGATGGGACATGCTGGATCCAGAAATAATGCCCCAAACCTGGAGCCTTGCAGAAAAATCTCACAACTTTACCGAACACTACGCCTTAGCAAATTCTACACGCTTTGGGTTATTTGCCCTCATGTATGGTTTGCCTGGCAACTACTGGCACAGTATGCTTAACAGCCAAACCAGCAGCGCATTTATTGATATTTTCCTAGAGAAAGGCTATGAGTTTTATATCGATGCTGCCGCCCCGCTCTACAGTCCAGAATTTGATCGTACCATCTTTACGAAAGTAAAAGACAAAATAGAAGTTGGTCCTAAAAACACCTCTTCGTTTAAAAAAGATCAGCACATAACCCAGTCGGCAATTAATAAATTAAAGCGCCATAACCCTGAAAAAGCTTTCTTTAGTTTTGTTTTTTACGACTCACCACACTCCTACTCTTACCCAAAAACCTGGCCCGAGAAGTTCACTCCAAGCTGGGACAAAATAAACTATCTTGAATTAAGCAATAACTTTGACCCAACACGCTTTTTTAATCGTTATAAAAACTCAGTCGCGTTTACCGACTCATTAATAGGTGAACTGATCAACGCGCTCGAAAAATCCCCCATGGCGGATAACACCGTAGTGGTATTCACCAGTGATCATGGCCAAGAGTTCAACGAAACTAAAGGTAATTTTTGGGGGCACAACGGTAACTTTTCTAAGTACCAGACCCAGGTGCCTATGATTATTTACTGGCCAAACTCTCATCCTCTACATGGCAAAAGAGTCCTTCCGGAACAAACTGCCAGCATTGATATCGTACCAAGCCTCTTAAGTGAGGGGCTGGGTTGTAGCAATCCTGTTTCCGACTACAGTTCAGGCCTCAATGTATACGGCGAGGACATAAATTTTGATCGTCCATTACTTATGGAAAGCTGGTCTAGGCGAGCAATCGTTGGCGAAGACTACATATATGTTTCCCATGACACCAGTGGAAGCGAAACCTTCAACCGAGACTATGAAGCGCAGCCTAACACCTCTATTCCTCAAGAAGATATCAATATTATCTTTCAAGAAATGTCTCGATTTACGAAATAGCCATGGCAAAAAATAATATTATTCTGGCTTGTATTCTAAGCGCCCTATTTTGCTTTTCTACTCCTCAAGCAAGCCCTCTAAAAAATGAACCTGCTGCGTATTTCGACTGTCCCTGTCCACATCTTATCGCTCATCGTGGCGCATCAGGGCCATATCCTGATAGCAGCATACTAGCGTTTAAAAAAGCACTTGAATTAGATACCGACATTTTGGAACTCGATGTTCACTTAAGCAAAGATAAGCATATTATTGTCAGTCATGATGCAAGCTTAATGCGCGTGACAGGCACCAACAAACGGGTCGATGAGAGCACACTTGAAGAAATCAAACAAGAAGATGCAGGCTTCTCACACAAAAATGAAAATGGAGAATTCTCATTTAGAGGCTTAGGTCTAGAAGTAATCACCCTAGGAGAATTAGTCGATGCATTCCCGAGACAACGCTTCAACGTAGAAATAAAACCAAACTCAAAGGAGCTAGCTGAGGCTTTAAACACCTTTGTACGCGAACGAGAGCTACAACATCGTATGGTAGTTGCTAGTAAACACCCGGATGCATTAGAACACTATAGAAGTATCAAGCATCCAGACGCCATTACTAGCTCTCATCTTAAGGAGATAATCCACGCTTATGCGTCATGGTTGATTGGTCAAGATCTAAAAAATGTCAGCTACGACTTACTTCAATTACCCTATATTTTTATGAATAAATCCCTTGTAGATTACTTTCATTCCCAAGGGTTAGCTGTCCACGTTTGGACCGTTAATGCAACCAAAGACATAGAGCACATGCTAGAAATTGGTGTCGATGGAGTCATGACAGATTTTCCCAACCGAGCGAGAGATATTTTTGCACGAAAAAAATCCGTGGCGATCTACGAGAAGGTCACCGCCAACCAATAATCCGAAATTAATAAAAGATTCAGGAATAGATATGAGCACTTTACAAATTGGCGACCAAGCACCCAACATTCAAGCCGAAACAGTTTACGGGGAAGACTTTGAACTCCAAGCCGCGCTTGCTAACGGAGAAAAAATCTTTCTCGCATTCCATCGTTACGCAACCTGCCCTATTTGCAACTTCTCGCTGCGTCAATTTCAAAATGGCTACCAAGAACTGCTGGATCAAGGCATTCGTTACGTACCCATTTTTCACTCCAGTAAAGAAAATATGCAGGAAGCCTACCCCGAAGAGCCCCCCTTCGAAATAATCATTGACCCTGACATGAATCTTTATAAGCAATATGGCCTAAAACCATCGATAAGTGCTTTTCTACACCCTAAGGCCCTGGCTGACGGAATGAAAGCTCTCAGCTCCATGATTCAACCTGGTTATAAATTTAAACTGGCCCCAGAAAAAACCTTGTTAACCAAACCAGCAGATTTTTTAATCGATACCAATCAAAAAATTTCACATGTTCATTATGGCGTATCACTCGGCGATTCAATGACTCTTAGCGAAGCCAAAGCGCTCGCCTAAAATTGAACCAGCTATTGGCGAGTAGGCTTAACACCCATGGAAAGAATGCTTGCCAAAACATCCTTACGATTATTAAACGAATGAAGCGAGGTATGCAGTACCGCCATTTCCCGTGGCGTGTAAGGCATCTCTTCGAGCATCCAATGTTTAATCATATGAAAATGCGATCCAACCACATGATCGACGATAAATTCGATAATCTTAGGGTCAGAAACACGAACATCTAAACGTCTAAGCACATTACCTAAAGTACGATTTACGTATTGTCTAAATCGTTTATAAATCAAATGATCAACATCAGAGTCAAGGATCATTCTCAGTATCTGATAGTTATCAGCCCAACGCTGATACAACATTTCTATGACGGTTTCTGCCTGTCTTAAATCCAGCAACAAGGGCTGTATCTCTTCAAAATACTCATCAAACCCTTCATCCATAAAGCTCATCAGCAGCTCATCTTTTGACCGAAAGTAGGTGTAAAAGGTCTGCCTAGCGATCGAGGCCTTATCAGTAATATCTCCAATGCCAATCTTTTTATATGGCATGTCCAACATCAAGGCTAAGAACGAGGCCCTGATTGTGTCGAATGTTGCCTGACTCTTACTCGAATGCTCCATAGTGTTCCCTAGATTTCATTCAGCTAAACTTAGAAAGAACCAGACATTACCACAAATCGTCATAGAGTATAATATCAGCATACAGCCAACATTCAGGCCAAAATATGGAAAAGACCCTTAATTCTGCTCTTGCTTTAATTCAAGAACTCGACCGACTTAAAACCGTCAAACGCAGGGCCTATGTGGCTAAAGGCTTACGCCAGGAAAATTCCGCAGAGCATTCTTGGCATCTAGCCACTTCCCTATGGAGCCTAAGCAATTTGGCTCCTGATGGGTTTCGACTGGAGCGGGCAATAGAATTGGCTTTAATTCATGACCTAGGAGAAATCGATCCCGGCGATACTTCAGTTTTTTCTAAACGGCATCAAAATAAGCGAGAAGCTGAAGAGAAATGTATAGAACGCCTTGGAGAGCTATATCCTCAGAAAGCAAGCCAGCTTAAAAATCTATGGCTCGAATATGAAGAACAAACCTCCCTCGAAGCGCAATGGGTGAGAGCCATTGATAGGCTACTGCCTTTCTTGCTCAATCGTGCTAGCGAAGGGAAGGCATGGTTAGAACAAGACATACATCATGACCAAGTGCTCGAAATCAACCAAGCTACTCAAGAACTTTTTCCAGAGCTTTACGAATGGATCAAACGCGAAGTCCAAGTAGCCACTAAGCAAGGCTGGCTAAAGTAAAATCCACATTTAAATATGCTTACGGGCCATTGAATAGATCAACTCGAATACGGATAATCGCAACGGTATCTAATAACTAATAACTAATAACTAATAACTAATAACAATAATTACACATTCATGCATACTCCTCCCCCTAACGGCGAAGGTTTTAAGAAAGCCTTTAAAGACCTACGTTATATTTTTATTAGCTCTTTTCTGATCCATCTGATTGGAGCTTTTATGGTCGACGTCTATATCATTATTGCTCTGGGATGGGATATAGCCGATCAAGAAAAAGGCTTCATTATTCCCGTTATCGCTAGCGGCTTTATTATTTCTTTTATTGCTTTTTACTTGATGCACAAAAATTTAATAGGCTACTTCTATTTTAAGAAAGACGTATCGATAGAACTACTCCAACAGGAAATACTTAACTTCCCTAAAATGTCGGTCTTTGGTTTCGGTATTTGGGCACTGGCCGGCTTAGTGTTTATTGTCCGACTGATCCATATCGAGGCGGCTTCCACCGAATCCATCGTACTGCATATCTCTTTTGCGTCATTTTTATCCGGATCGATTGTCGCTATTCTTCAACTCAACATCACCGAATCTTTGGTGCAAAGAAATTTATTCCCTTTTTTGCTTGGCTCAACACGTATCTCTGAAATAAAAAATATTATTAAAATTCCTTCTTATATTCGTATTCAACTTTTAGTCATCACAACAGCGATTTTACCCAGCGTTTTTATTTATCTCCTATATGAAAAAAATGAAGCGTCTGGCGCTATTCTGCTTTATGTATTGGCCTTTACAGTATTCAACGCTTTTTGGCAGGGCGGATTTTTATTACGCGCAATTTCACAGCCGATAGGGCAGATCGCGGGCAAACTAGAGCGCTTTCGTAATGGTGAGTTAGAAGAGCAATCAAAGCCTCTTTGGAGAACCGATGCGCTTGGTGAATTTTCGGAAATGTTTGATGACATGGTGAGCAGCATCAACGAGCGAGATTTTATTCGAGATACTTTCAGCCGTTATATCGACCCCAGCCTTGTCGATGATATTCTAAATGGTGGCGACCAACTCGGTGGCAGCGATATTGAAGCCAGCATAATGTTCGCAGACATTAGAGGCTTCACCTCCCTTTCAGAACAACTACGTCCAGAAGAAGTCGTCGAACTTCTAAATGGCTATTTTGAGGATATGGTCCAAGAAATAGCAGCCAACGATGGTATCCCTGATAAATTTTTGGGTGACGGGCTAATGGCGGTATGGGGAGTGCCCGGGGGAGACCCCAACCATGCACAAAAATCCTGCCAAGCAGCTATAGCTATGCTAGATCGCCTGAAAAAAGTGAACGAGTCGCGGACACAAAAAGGAGAAAAAACCTTAAGAATCGGCATAGGCATTCACTCTGGGCCAGTGATTGCGGGGAACATCGGATCCAAAAAGAAAATGGAATACACAGTCATCGGCGATACCGTAAACACCAGCAGCAGAATTGAAGGCATGTGTAAAACACTCGCTGCCGACCTACTAATCTCTAGCGAGGTATACGAAAAACTTTCCAAAGCGATGCAAAGTAAATTTACTTTTGCTAAAGCTGAACAGCTACGTGGCCGCTCTAGCGAAACGCAACTATACCGATATCTCGCCGAGCATTGAGCCTGTGTACTTTAAGCGGGCGAAAAACCAGAAACTTCGTAAGTAATTCCTCCCGCGCTGAAACCCGTAGTTCCCCTTTGAGAACTAAAATACAAACGAGTTCCATCCGGAGAAAAAGCAGGACCACAAATTTCAGAACTGGATTGGCCAGTCACTTGCAAAATTGGCTGAGCTACACCCTCGCGGCTCAACATCACAATTTGCATGTCACCCCCATCTTCTGCCACAAACAATTGACCTGCCGCATTAACAGTAATGTTATCGACTCCGCTTAAAAAAGGCGTGGAGCTATCTTCAAGATCATAAATAACCATTAACTCATGACTCTTGGTGTCGTAAGCCCATACTCGGTTATCTTTTTTAGTAGTAAAATAAACCACGGCCTCATAAATACATAAGCCTTCACCGCCCTTAAATTCCGCCGCGCCAGCCACTTGTTTTCGAGTCGGCCCCGACTTGGCCGAAGGATCTTTAATATCATGCCAAGTCAGCGTTTCAATATCGCCGGAGCGTTTGATCTTCGCAATTTGCAGCTGACCTTTTTCTAAATTGGGATTACCCCAAACATCGACCCCATCGGGAACATAACGATACAAGCCGCCGTCGGATTTATCCTCGGTAAGATACAAGTATCCAGTGGCCGTATCGATCACCGCAGCTTCATGATTAAAGCGCCCTAGCAGTGGTCGCTCTATCGCTTCTTTGTTACCCCAAGGGTCACATTCAAATACTCTACCGTTGTTGCCATCCTCCTCGCAAGACAACCAAGTACCCCAAGGCATAGCGCCCCCTGCGCAATTACGAGTAGTGTTCTTCAAAATCGAATGGGCCCCAACCACTTCACCACTCGCATTAAACACTAGGGCGCCAGCACCGCCGCGTCCTAACAACTGCTCACTATTGGAAACATAGGCCCACCCATCTGGTTTAGAAAAGCAAGCACCACCATCCGGAGCGTCATGCCAGACATAGTCGCTTCCCGGCACCTCTTCACCTGAGCGGGCGAGTACTCGACTTTTCAATCCAGCTCTTAAGCGAATACCGTTTTCATCGGGTGGCGCTAGATGGTCATTACCCGGAAGCGCCAGCGCACAATTACTCAAGCCCAAAACCACTGGAGCTGAAGCGCCAGCCAGAAAACTCGCGCGGAGCAGTTCCCGTCGAGACAGCTTATATGCGTTCACTTTCGTTTCTTTGCTTGTTTTATCCATAGAGAAGACCCACCCTTTAAAAAGACCAATTGGTTACCAAAATACTCAAATTACCGCGAAAATACTCTGAGTATCTTAAATTTCAAATATAAATGAATAATAAAGCCATACTAGCCCAAAGTAATTCATAAATCATTTATGAAAGTATATACTTACTAACCTTAAGGTGCCTTAAAACAAAGGGCTTAATTAAGGTTTGGCGAATTTAACAGCTCTTTAGCACTAAGCTGTCCAAAGCGCCTAGTTTTCAGTATAATCTCGCCCCCCGAACTCAGGACACTGCTACTAAAGTCCACTAGAGATACCTCTCTAAAGTCCTGATTCCATTGCCAAAATAAGAAATTCAGCCTTTTGATCAAAGGTCTGCTGGCACAATTTGAGATTTGCAGGTCAAGAACTGCAGGCAGCTTCTGCCCTCAATTTTTTATTCGGAGCTTGCTCAAGCAGCTCTGAAGTAGATAGAAACGCTTGGAGAAAAAGCAATATGAGTTCTGAAGTAAGTACCAATAAAAGAATTGGCCTTCCTGAAAAACAGGGTTTATACGATCCAGCTAACGAGAAAGATAGCTGTGGTGTGGGTTTTGTTGCGGACATGAAAGGCCGCCCCAGCCACGAAATCGTTGTTGAAGCTGATCACGCTTTACGTCGCATGGATCACCGTGGTGGTTGTGGCTGTGAAGAGAACACTGGTGACGGCTGCGGTATTTTAACCGGTATGCCACACAGCTTTTTCCAAAAAGTCGTTAAACAAGATTTAAGTGCCGAACTTCCAGAAGCAGGTCGTTACACCGTGGGTAACGTTTTCTTACCTCAAAATGAAAGCGAGCGAGCTGAATGTAAAAAAGTGGTTGAGTCTTATGTAGAAGCTCAAGGCCAACAGCTAATCGGCTGGAGACAGGTTCCTGTAGAGCCTACTAAAGCAGATGTAGGCCCTACCGCTTTAGCCGCGATGCCTCACATCGAGCAATTAGTGATCGCAGCGGCAGATTCAACATCAAACGAAGAGTTTGAACGTCAGCTTTACTTAATCCGCAAGCAAAGTACTCGCGACAACCGCAACAATGAGTCTTTCACTCAATCGGATATGTTTTACGTATGTACACTTTCCAGCACAGTGATCGTGTACAAAGGTATGTTGACGCCAGATCAGCTTATGCCTTTCTACCCAGACCTAAGTGACGAAGACTACAGCTCTCACCTAGCAATGGTTCACTCACGTTTTAGCACTAACACTTTCCCTTCTTGGGATCGTGCTCAGCCTAACCGTTTTATGAGCCACAACGGTGAGATCAATACTCGCCAAGGTAACATCAACTGGATGCACGCTCGTGAAGGTGTGGTTCAAAGTGAATTGTTCGGCGATGGCATCGACAAACTATTCCCATTAGTTGAGCCTGACTGCTCAGACTCGGGTAGTTTCGATAACGTTCTAGAATTTATGTTGATGAACGGTCGCAGCCTACAAGAAGCGGTTATGTTGATGGTTCCAGAAGCATGGCAAAACGATGAAGCCATGTCTCAAGCGAAGAAAGATTTCTACGAATATAACTCTACTATTATGGAGCCTTGGGATGGCCCAGCATCTATCGCCTTTACTGATGGCAAATACATCGGTGCGGTTCTCGATAGAAACGGTCTTCGTCCAAGTCGCTACTACATCACCCACGATGACAAAGTAATCATGGCGTCTGAGGTCGGTGTTGTGACTGTTGATCCTGCTAACGTTAAGTCAAAAGGCCGTTTACAGCCTGGCATGATGTTCTTGCTTGATTTTGAGCAAGGCCGTTTAATCAATGACGAAGAATTGAAAAACGAGTTCTCTGCCAAACTTCCATACGGAGAGTGGTTGGGCAATCAGCGTATTGAACTTGCGGATCTTAACTGCGAGAACGAACCTCACAGCTTTGACCCAGACACTTTGATCGACCGCATGAAGGCTTTTGGCTACACCATGGAAACCATGCAATACATGCTGGTTCCCTTAGTGACTGAGCTTCGAGATCCAGTGGGCTCTATGGGTAACGACGGTGCGCTTGCTGTGTTATCTGACAAGCCGCGCATGATCTATGACTACTTTAAGCAATTATTTGCCCAGGTAACTAACCCTGCTATAGATTCAATTCGTGAAGAAGTGGTTATGTCTCTGGAATGCTACATCGGTCCCGAAGGCAACCTAGTAGAAGTAACCGAGGGCCACGCCCAACGTCTACGCGTTCCTCATCCTATTCTTACTAACGAAGAAATGGCTGCGCTTAAGCACATCGATCATAACGGTTGGACTTCGCAAGTGATCGACATCACTTACGATAAGAGCGAAGGTGCTGGCGGCTTAGAAAAAGCACTAGAGCGTATCTGTGCAGAAGCAAGCCAAGCCATTAAAGACGGCCACAACTTAGTGGTACTGTCTGACCGCAATCTTTCAGAAGATCGTCTGCCGGTTAGTTCATTACTAGCCACTGGTGCGGTTCACCATCACCTAGTGGAATCTTCAGAGCGTACTAAGATCGGTATCGTGTTAGAAAGCGGTGAAGCTCGTGAAGTTCACCACTTCTGCATGCTAATCGGTTACGGTGTTGACGCAATCAACCCTTACCTAGCCTTTGAATCTCTATGGCAAGCTCAACGTGACGGCATCCTGAGCGGTGATAAGTACGACGACGATAACAAGATCGTTGCTGCTTACCGTAAAGGTGTGGCTAAAGGCATGCTTAAAGTGATGGCTAAAATGGGTATCTCGACCCTTCAGTCCTACAAGGGCGCGCAAATCTTCGAAGCGGTTGGTTTATCCGACGACGTCGTTAACCGTTGTTTCGTAGGTACACCTAGCCGAGTTCAAGGCGTTAGCTTTGAAGTACTGGCAGAAGAAAGTATCCGTCGTCACAAAATGGCTTTCGAAAAGCGTAACCCGCTTATCGCTCGCGAATTACCAAACCCAGGTGATTTCCAATGGCGTAAAGGTGGTGACACTCACATGTGGAACCCAGAGACTATTTCTTCTCTGCAAGACGCTACCCGTGACAACAACTTAGAAGCCTACCAAAAATTCGCCAAGCACTCTGACGAAGAAGCCACTCGTGGCGCAACGCTTCGTGGCTTAATGAAGTTTAAGAAAGGCAATCCAATTTCTATCGATGAAGTTGAGCCTGCGAAAGAAATCGTTAAACGTTTCTGTACCGGTGCAATGAGCTTTGGATCAATTTCTCCAGAGGCTCACGAATCACTAGCACTCGCCATGAACCGTCTAGGTGGTAAATCAAACACAGGTGAAGGTGGTGAAGACGCCAAGCGTTTCCAACCTTTAGAAAACGGCGATTCAAAGCGCTCCGCTATTAAGCAGGTAGCCTCTGGCCGTTTTGGTGTGACTGCTAACTACCTTGCTAACGCTGACGAAATTCAAATTAAAATTTCTCAAGGCGCTAAGCCAGGTGAAGGTGGTGAGCTACCGGGTGGTAAAGTCGATGACTACATCGCCTTCCTACGTCACTCAACACCAGGCGTAGGCTTAATCAGCCCTCCTCCTCACCACGATATTTATTCGATTGAGGATATGGCTCAGCTGATTCACGATTTGAAAAACGCTAACCGCAACGCACGTATCTCTGTAAAACTCGTTTCTGAAATGGGTGTTGGTACAATTGCTGCCGGTGTAACCAAAGCGAAAACAGATCACTTAGTAATTGCTGGCCACGATGGTGGTACTGGTGCCTCACCTCTTACCTCTATCAAGCACGCAGGTCTACCTTGGGAATTAGGTATTTCTGAAACTCACCAAACCTTGGTGATGAACAAATTACGTTCGCGCGTTGTGCTACAAACTGACGGCCAACTTAAAACTGGTCGTGACGTAGCCATTGCTGCATTCCTAGGTGCTGAAGAGTTTGGTTTCGCAACCGCTCCTCTAGTGACTATGGGTTGTATCATGATGCGTAAGTGTCACTTAAACACTTGCCCTGTTGGTATCGCAACTCAAGATGCGGATCTTCGTAAAAAATTCCACGGTAAGCCAGAAAACGTTGTGAATTACTTCTTCTTCCTAGCTGAAGAACTGCGCGGCATCATGGCTGAGCTTGGCTTTAAAACCATTAACGAAATGGTTGGCCGCAGCGACATGCTTGAGATGGACGACGCAATTAATCACTGGAAAGCAGACGGCGTTGATCTAACAGCTATCTTAACTCCAGCTGAGAAAGAAGATGATTCTGTAGGCACTTACTGCTACGAAGAGCAAGATCACAAACTAGAACTTGCCCTAGATAACGAAATCATAAAACAAGCTCAGCCTGCTTTAGAAAACGGCGAGAAAGTAAATATCGAACTGCCAGTAGTTAACATCAACCGTGTAGTTGGAACCATGCTTTCTCATAAGGTCGCTGACAAGTACGGAGCCGATGGCCTTCCTGATGACACGATTCATATCAAACTGAATGGTTCTGCGGGACAAAGTTTGGGCGCGTTCATGTCGAAAGGTATCACCATCGAAGTTGAGGGCGACGCTAACGACTTTGTTGGTAAAGGCTTATCTGGTGGTCGCGTTATTGTTTACCCACCGAAAGTATCTAGCTTCGAAGCTGAAGACAACATCCTAGTCGGTAACGTGTGCTTATACGGCGCTACTAGCGGTGAAGCTTACTTCCGCGGTGTTGCTGCTGAACGTTTCTGTGTACGTAACTCAGGTGCTCGCACTGTTGTTGAAGGTGTTGGTGACCACGGTTGCGAATACATGACTGGCGGACGCATCGTAGTACTCGGTGAAACTGGTCGCAACTTTGCGGCAGGTATGAGTGGTGGTATCGCTTACATCTGGGACAAGAACAAGACCTTCAAAGACCGTTGTAACATGGGCATGGTTGAGTTCGAAGAGCTAGAAGTCGATGCAGACATCAACGAACTAAAAGAGTTGATCAAAAACCATCTTGAGTACACCGGTTCAACTGTTGCTAAAGAAGCATTAGATAACTGGGAACAAACCCTTAAGCAATTTGTGAAAGTAATGCCAACTGACTACAAGCGTGTATTAAACGAACGCGCCGAAGCAGAAAAGAAAGCAAGCTAAGCCTTGCTTTCAAAAAAACATTACTCACACATTAGATAGTTAGAAAGACTTATAAAAAGGTTAAAGCATTATGGGAAAGCCAACAGGTTTTAAAGAAATTTCTCGACAAGCACGTGTATATCGCCCGGTCGATCTTCGTTTAAAAGATTACGACGAGCTTTACACGCCACCTGAAGAAGAAAAACTACGCGCTCAAGGGTCTCGCTGCATGGACTGTGGTGTTGCCTTCTGTCAATCAGGCAACGGTTGCCCGGTTACCAACTTGTGTCCTGAGTGGAACGACTTGGTGTATCGCGGTCGCTGGAAAGAAGCATTGGATCGTTTACACAAGACCAATAACTTCCCAGAGTTTACTGGCCGTGTATGCCCTGCTCCTTGTGAAGGTTCTTGTGTACTGGGCCACGTTGATGAGCCAGTGACTATTAAAAACATCGAGCACGCGATTGTTGATCGTGGCTTCAAAGAAGGCTGGATCGTTGCGCAACCGCCTGAAGTTCGTACCGGTAAAAAAGTAGCAGTGATTGGTTCAGGTCCTTCTGGTCTAGCAGCTGCTGCACAACTTAACAAAGCCGGTCACAGCGTAACTGTTTACGAGCGAGCTGATCGTATCGGCGGCCTACTAATGTACGGCATCCCGAACATGAAACTAGGCAAAGACGTTATTGAGCGTCGTATCAACATTCTTAAAGAAGAAGGCATAGAGTTCATCACTAACGCAGACGTTGGTGGTAACGGCGACTACGCGCCAGACACTCAGCCTGTCGATTTTGAAGAAGTTAAAGCAGCTAACGATGCGGTAGTGTTCTGTGTGGGCGCTACTAAGCCTCGCGACCTTCCTATCGACAACCGTGATGCAAAAGGCATTTACCCTGCGATGGACTTCTTACGAGCTAACACTAAGAGCTTGTTAGATTCTAAACTTGAAGATGGTAACTACATCTCTGCTAAAGACAAAAACGTTATCGTGATTGGTGGTGGTGATACCGGTACTGACTGTATCGGTACTTCGGCACGTCATGGTGCAAAGAGCATCGTTAACTTTGAATTAATGCCCCAGCCTCCAGAAGATCGTGCTAATAACAATCCTTGGCCAACCTGGCCGCGCATTTTGCGTGTTGACTACGGTCACCAAGAAGCCGAGCATAAATACGGTAATGATCCACGTACTTATTGCCTACTAAGTAAAGAGTTCATCAAAGATGACGAAGGCAATGTAAAAGGTATTAAAACCGTCGACGTAAAGTGGGAAGGCATGAACATGTCTGAAGTCGAAGGCTCTGAAAAAGTATGGGAAGCGGATCTTATTCTTCTTTCTATGGGCTTCTTAGGCCCTGAGCAATACCTTGGCGAAAAAGCTGGCTTAGACACCGACCAGCGTTCTAACTACCAAGCTGACTACGATAAGTTTGCGACAAACCAAGAAGGTATCTTCGCGGCAGGTGATTGCCGAAGAGGACAATCCCTAGTGGTTTGGGGTATCGACGAAGGCCGTCGTGTAGCTCGCGAGATCGATCGCTACTTAATGGGTGAGACTCTTCTTCCATAGGACAGCTACCCTAAGAGCGACAAAAGAGTAATTAAAATCTACCCCCCTTCCTCAGCTGGGTGGAAAATTACGAAAAAGGGCCTCGATTACTCGAGGCTTTTTTTTGCGATAATTTTTGTATTAGTGTTTTCTTTTTACACAAACCAGTACTCAATACCGTCAACATCGTTATTTATCTAAATCAAACAATAAAATATTTTTACCCACTGTCCTGCCCATCTTACTTACAGCGAAAGCCTCCTCTATTTGATCAAAAGAAAACCGTTTATCAATATGAATATTTAGGACACCCTCGCTCAACATTTTCGAAATGGTCTCTAAATCTTGAGTATTTGGTTTAAGAAAATGAAACCCCCCTGTATTGAACCTACTCCAAAAACGCCCAAAGGTTTCAGACTTTATGCGTTCAAAATAACTATTAAAGGTATCAAGAGTAGTGACATAAAGATGCCTATTGTTGAGTAATCGCTTCGCCTCACCATAAGAACTGGAACCTACAGTATCAAATATAAAATCATACTTAAGGCTCTGCTTCGTCCAGTCTTCTTTCGTATAATCAATAACCCGATCAGCACCCTGCTCCAAAACAAAGTTTTTGTTTCGACCACTACACACCGCATCAACTATCAAACCAAAACTCTTAGCGATTTGAATTCCAACATGGCCAACACCACCAGCTCCACCGATAATCAAAATCCTATCACCTTTGGATAATTTTGCTGATTGAATCGCCTGCAAGGCGGTCAAACAAACTAAAGGCGCAGCGCCAAGTAGATCGCTATCGAGATTTTTCGGCGCATGAGCTATTTGCGACTCGTGTATAGAATAAAAATCAGCGTAGGCACCTTTAATTGCAAAGGCTTTACATCCAAACACCCAATCTCCCAGTTTATATTTAGAGACACCCTTGCCTACTTGAACCACTTCTCCGACAACGTCTCTACCCAAAACAATAGAGAAGGGATAAAACCAAACTATTTTGCTTGGAAACTTCCAATCGATAGGGTTAATGCTCGAGCTGTGAACTTTGATTAATACTTCTCGAGACCGGATTCTAGGTCGTGCCTTCTGGCCTACAACTAACTTTTGTGAAATATTATTGGCGGTATAAATCGCTCTCATGAACTACTCCCTTAGTTTAAAAATCTACCATTTAAAACAGTCAATCACCTAAGCGATGATCTCTATGTAACTTAGATGGCGCCACCGTTTAAGCCTAAATACATAATATAAGCACAAGCACCAAGCCCAACACTAAAAGCAAGCGAACGCGGATAGGCTAAATCGCCCACATATAACAGCGTATGAACCACACGACTGATCACAAAAACTATTGCCGCTGCTCCCGCTTTTTCTAAATCCCCTTGACCAAGTACCAGGACCACACAGGCAACAGTAAACACACCCACCGCCTCCCAAGCATTAGCTTGCGCAGCCCAAGCACGCCCGCCCATACCCTCTAAAGCCTGGCTCTTTTTTCGCGTTTCATTATTGTCGTAACTTTCCCCCTGCAGGTTTTTAATCTTATAAGCCACCGAAAAACAGTGAGCAAAATAGGGTAAAAATGCACTGATCACTAAACAGGTCAAAATCAAACTCATATTAATACTCCATTCTAATTAAACATTATGCTCTGTGTTGTGTTCTAAATCGTAGGCCTGTCTATTATCACGGATATAATCATGCTGAACTCCCGCCCACGAGATCAACTCAATCAGAGGGACAACCGCACTCTGGCCCAGTTCACTCAACCGATACTCAACACGCGGAGGAACTTCAGCAAACACCTCGCGTTCAATATAGCCTTCTCTCTCCATTTGCCGCAAAGACACCGTCAGCATTCGTTTAGAAATACTCTCTATGCTATTTTGCAAAGTTGAAAATCTCATCGGGCCTGCCATAAGCGCAAACATAACCAACATTGACCACTTGCTCGTTAAGGGTTTTAAAACATCCCGAACGACACAACTATCATCATCAGGAAAAACAAAACTGTTTTTCTCGTTACTTCTTGAAGGTTGGTTTTTCATAAATTCAAATAACAGGTTTATTACTAGGTTACCTAAAAGTGCCTTATTGACACTTAAGCAGCAAGATTAAACAATAGTTACTAAAAGTAACTATTGCAAGTAAGGAAATACAATTATGGCAAGGATAGAACTTCCACAAGGAACAGAAGCAGAAAGTATCAGACTATTAATGGTGCAACCCGACATGGGCGGAGCGATGGCGGTCTTAGCCGACGCTATTTACTCTAAGTCGAATCTTGATATTCGTGTGCGGGAAGCCATTAGAATGCGCATTGCTCAGATAAACCAATGTCAGGTTTGCCTAAACTTTCGTTTTCCAGAGCTAGTCGACGCTGGTATAGACGAAACTTTCTATACCCAGGTTGAGAGCTGGCAAGACAGTCAATCTCTCAAACCTAAGGAGAAACTAGGTATTCAATATGCCGAAAGATTTATAGCCGATCATTTAGCTATTGACGACGCTTTCTTTGACCAACTAAAAACCTCATTTAGCAATCAAGAAATCTACGAAATGACAGTAACTATTGCTGGCCTGCTAGCCAATGGTCGAGTCATGCAGGTTCTTCAAGTCGAGCAGAGTTGCAGCCTTTAAACGCTAAGCCAGCTCCATAATCCGCTTCTTAAGGGGCCAAGACTTTGCTTTTTGGCCCTTTTATACCAAGCACTATCACCCCAAATTATCGCTTTTAAAAATATCATTCAGACCGCTTATAAAGGTCGAATATTCGTTGAATTGTAGGGTATTAGCCAGTACCATCTTGCCCCCATTGAGACCTCTCATAGAGACGCTCATGTCACCAAACAAATACACACAATCGAGGATACTTGAGTGACTATTGCCATCCCGAAGGAAACACGCCCAGGCGAAGCCAGGGTTGCTATGACACCTGCTAACGTGCAGGTATTCACTAAAATGGGCATCGAAGTGCTGGTTCAACAGGGCGCTGGTGAAGCCTCTGGTTACTTGGACCAAGAATACGTCGATGCTGGCGCAAAAGTTGAAGGCGATCGTGCTGCTTTAATTAGCAAAGCAAAAATCGTGGTTCAAATTCAAGCACCTGGATGCAACACAGTGTCTGGTGACGAAGATCTTGCTCTGTTCCAAAAAGATCAAATCGTAATCGGCATGATGGATCCTTTAGCTGCTTTCGACTATGCACCAAAGTATGCTGAAAAAGGTGTGACTGCTTTTGCTATGGAGTTGATTCCTCGTATTACTCGCGCACAAAGCATGGACATTCTTTCATCAATGGCAACTGTAGCTGGTTATAAAGCTGTATTGATGGGTTCTGAATATTCTCCTCGTATGTTTCCAATGTTAATGACCGCGGCAGGTACTGTTAAACCTGCTCGAGTATTAATCATGGGTGTAGGTGTTGCAGGTCTACAAGCCTGTGCAACTGCTAAGCGTTTAGGCGCAGTGGTTGAAGCTTACGACGTTCGTCCTGCAGCTCGTGAACAAATTCTTTCTGTAGGCGCTAAGCCTGTTGAGCTAGACATCGAAGCAGAAGAAACCGAAGACAAAGGCGGTTACGCAAAAGAGCAAAGCGAAGAGTTCTTAGCGAAGCAACGCGCAGCGATGGCTAAAGTATTGTCTGAGCAAGACGTGGTGATCACTACTGCAGCGATTCCTGGAGCTAAGTCTCCTATCCTGGTTACTGCCGAGATGGTTAAAACCATGAAGCCTGGCGCAGTCATCATTGACCTTGCTGCCGAGCGTGGTGGTAACTGTGAGCTAACCAAACTTAACGAAATAGTAGTTGAAAATGGCGTGACTATTGTGGGTCCTGAGAACGTACCTTCAAGCATTCCTTTCCACGCGAGCCAAATGTATGGCAAAAACGTAGAAAATCTTTTGAAATTGCTTCACGACAACGAAGGCAATCTAGCCATCGACTTTGAAGACGAAATCGTAACTGAGACCGTTGTTGCTCACGAAGGCGAAGTACCCCACGCCAGAATGCGCAGCTTACTGGGTCTACCAGAAATTAAAGCAGCAGTTGAAGAAGCGCCAGCTGAATCGGAGGCATCGTAATGGAAATAATTATTCTTTTATTAGCACTATTTGTTCTTTCAATCTTTTTAGGGGTTGAGCTAATTACCAAAGTGCCACCTACTCTGCACACTCCTTTGATGTCAGGTAGTAACGCTATTTCAGGTATTACCATCGTAGGTGCAATCTTGGCCACCGGACAAGGCAACAGCACTTTAACCAGCGTACTCGGCTTTATCGCGATCGTACTAGCTACTATTAACGTAATCGGCGGCTTTATGGTGACTAACCGTATGCTTGCCATGTTTAAAAAGAAATAAGGCCTAAAGGACAACGCTATGAGTTCATCTATTGTTTCAATTGCTTACATGGTTTCTGCCGCCTTATTTATTTTAGGCATCAAAAACCTTTCTAAACCTCGTACTGCCGTGCGAGGTAACACCCTAGCAGCTAGCGGTATGCTTATCGCTATCGCAGTAACCTTGCTTGATAAAAGCATCCTTTCGTACGAATGGATCATCGGCGGCATGCTTCTTGGTGCAGCGATTGGTGCCACTATGGCAACGCGCGTACTGATGACCAACATGCCTCAAATGGTTGCAGTACTAAACGGTTCTGGTGGTGGCGCTTCATTATTTATTGCGGCAGCTTCTTACCTAACCCTTACAGGTCAAACTTCGCTTATCAGCGGAATCAGCTCGGCCTTTAGTAATGGCCCAAGCGCTGACGACGTGGTTAACTCTCTTGCTATTACTATTGCTACTCTAATTGGTGCCGTGACTTTGTCTGGCAGCTTTGTAGCTTGGGCTAAACTGCAAGAAGTATTAGACAGTGTTCTAAAAGGCGTACCTGGCAACAAAGCAATCAACGCCATTTTGCTTCTCACCGCTTTAGGCTGTGTAGTTGCGCTAGCCATTGATCCAGGCCAAACCCACCTTTACCTAGTATTGATTGGTGCAGCCCTTCTCCTTGGTTTGTTCTTGGTAATGCCAATTGGTGGCGCAGACATGCCAGTGGTTATCGCGCTACTTAACTCTTACTCAGGTATCGCTGCATCAGCGGCGGGCTTTATCACCGGCAACGTTGTATTAATTGTGTCTGGTTCATTAGTAGGTGCATCAGGCATCATCCTAACCCGCATCATGTGTGTTGCGATGAACCGCTCACTATTCAACGTACTCTTTGGTGTTATGGCCGAAGGTGGCGAAGCGATCGAAAGCCACGAAATTTACGGTGAAAACAACAACAAAGTTAAGCAATCTTCTCCAGAAGAAGTCAGCATGTTATTGGAGTCTGCAGAGCGGGTTGTTATCGTTCCTGGTTTTGGTCTTGCAATGGCACAAGCGCAACACGCGGTGCGCGATCTTGCTGATACTCTAATCGCACGTGGCTGCGAAGTAGAATATGCAATCCACCCGGTAGCGGGTCGTATGCCTGGTCATATGAACGTACTACTAGCAGAAGCAGAAGTACCTTATGACCAACTTAAAGAGATGGACGAAATCAACCCAACCTTTGAGCAAACCGATGTCGCTATCGTGATTGGTGCGAACGACGTAACCAACCCAATGGCTCGTGAAGACAAAGGCAGCCCAATTTACGGCATGCCTATTCTTAACGTGGACAAAGCTCGCAACGTAGTAGTCGTTAAACGTAGCTTGAGCCCAGGTTTTGCTGGTCTACCTAACCCACTATTCGCAATGGAAAACAACGTAATGTTATACGGAGATGGCAAACAAGCTATCGTTGACGTCACCAGCGAACTAAAAGAAGCAGCCAAATAAAGGCGAAAGCAAAAAGCGATTCTTAATAAGAACCATTTAAAAAAGGCTGGTGAATACCAGCCTTTTTTTTGTGTTGAATTTATAACAAGGCGTTATAATTCACCCACCTAAAGAAAAGAAACCACCATGAACCCAAAACAAGAAAACAATCACAGCCAACGCTACGACACACTGGTCACCCTCGCCAGCGCCGCCTCTGTGCTTACTGCACTGACCTTAATTGTGATTAAAGTTTTCGCCTGGTTTGAAACCAACTCATCGGGTGTATTGGTATCACTGGTTGACTCCAGTATCGATGTGCTTAGCTCCATCATTAGCTTTATGGTACTGCGCTATGC
This sequence comes from Pseudomonadales bacterium, assembly GCA_965223975.1. Classification (GTDB taxonomy): domain Bacteria; phylum Pseudomonadota; class Gammaproteobacteria; order Pseudomonadales; family JBECKS01; genus JBECKS01. The sequence continues at coordinate 2,066,454 of OZ245031.1, read as the reverse complement.
CCTAGCACCCGCTGACGAAGACCATCGCTTTGGCCACGGCAAAGCCGAAGCCATCGCCTGTTTAGGACAAGCGGCTTTTATTTTTGGCTCAGCAGGATTTGTAATACTGCATGCCTTTCAACGATTTTTAGACCCACAAGATGTACAAAGACCCGATCTGGGTATTGGCATTATCAGCATATCCATCGTGCTGACCCTGGCTCTGGTAATCTTTCAAAAATATGTGATTAAAAAAACTGGCTCACAAGCGATTGAAGGAGATTCACTGCACTACTCCTCCGACCTAATCATGAACTTGGCCGTGATCGCTGGCCTCTTCCTAGCGAGCCAAGGCTTCCAACAAGCCGATCCAGCAATTGCCATGATCGTTGGCCTGTATATTCTGTACAGCTCCTACCGCCTTGGAGAAGGCGCCATTCACTCACTACTCGATAGGGAACTCGACGAAGAAACCCAACAACAGATTGGTAGCATCGCCGTCGCCCACAAGCGCGTATTAGGCGTACACGGCCTACGGACCCGCGATGGCGGCAAAATAATCTTTATCCAAATGCACCTGGAACTGCCCGACGATATTCAACTGATCGAAGCCCACCATATCTGTGACGCGATAGAAGACGACATTCTCGAGCACTTCCCTAATGCCGACATCATCATCCACCTAGACCCCGTCTCAGCCGTGGATAACGAGATCATCGTACCCTTTGAAAGCCATAAAGAGCCTAGTTAAGCGCTTTTAGATACATAAAGACAGCCCGCTCGACCAGAATCACCTTGACCCTAGCCACCATAGGCATAGAATTGCCCCATCTTAAGCCTAGCTATGCTTTATATAAGCGAATGCTCATTGAACACAGTTAAGCTTATTTAACGCCGGATATTTTTATTTTGGGCAAGGCGTGCGAGTAATGAACGAAGGAATGTACGAACAGTACATGACTGAGAGAAGCACAACGCACAACAAAGCTTAAGAGCATTTATACCGGTAAGACGAACGCAGGAAATTTTTGAGTGAACGCGGCGTGCAATTGATGAACGAAGGAGTGTACGAACAGTACATGACTGAGTGAAGAAAGCAGCACAACAAAGTTCACACAAAAATTAACAAGTTCGGGGGCGACACTGGCTTCGACGTTGGTAACAAAACCCAAGGTGCATGCCGAGAAGTGTAGCAATTCTCGTAAATCCATTGTTGCATTTTAAAGTAATCGCAAATGACGATAACTACGCACTAGCTGCTTAATTTAAATCTAATTTACTTTAAGTAATGCTAACCCCAAGAAGAATCTGCCCATGGATTCGGACTGGGGGCATCGACTCATGGGACCGCTAAGAAGTTTGCCTTAAGCTTCGAGGTTAAATTTTTAAAGGATCGCGCTTAGCACCCTGACTGTCGGGTCGCTTAGCGTTAAAACAATAGACAGAACTAAGCATGTAGAGCCGAAGGCGGCGTGCTGGCGGACGCGGGTTCGAATCCCGCCGCCTCCACCATTTAGAGGTTTTACAGGGTGTTAAAACGCCCTGTAAGCCGCTAAAATCCTACAAAACCTCTTTATTTAAGTCCTTATAACATCCTATCTGATCCATAGACTTCCTAAAACTTTAGTAGTACCGTTAGTAGTACCACTCAAATCCGAACCCACACGATACTACTAAAATGGCTAGAACAACCAAACCCCTTACTAATACCCAAGTAAGCCAAGCTAAGCCTCGCGACAAGGTTCACAGCCTTTCAGATGGCAATGGCTTACAGCTAAGAATCAAGCCAAACGGGGCCAAATTATGGCTCTTAGACTACTACCAGCCCCACACGAAGAAACGAACCAGTATGAGCTTTGGCTCATACCCAGGAGTCTCCTTAGCCGATGCGCGCAAACTACGAGATAAAGCTAAAGCACTTTTAGCAAAAGATATTGACCCAAAAGAACACCGTGACGAATCAAAACTTAAAAACCAAGAAGCACATCTAAACACCTTTGAGCATGTTACTAGTCAGTGGCTAGAAGTTAAAAAAAGCAAAATTACAGAAGACCATGCTAACGACACATGGCGCTCCTTAGAACTTCATGTATTCCCAAAACTTGGCAAATTACCAATACACAAACTTACAGCTGTTAAAACTATCAATGTGTTAAAGCCCATTGCAGCAAAGGGAAGCTTGGAAACCGTTAAACGCCTTTGCCAGCGAATAAACGAAGTGATGAGACATGCGGTCAACACAGGCTTAATAGACAACAACCCCCTATCGGGTATTCACGCCGCCTTTCAAGTACCTACAAAGCAACATTTACCGACCTTAAAGCCTGAACAACTCTCCACGCTCATGAACAGGCTTTCTATTGCCAGCATTAAAATAACGACTCGCTGCTTGATAGAGTGGCAATTACATACAATGGTACGGCCTAGCGAAGCCGCTGGTACTCAATGGAAAGAAATAAATTTTGAGAAAGGTTTATGGAACATACCAGCCGAAAGAATGAAGTCTAAAAAAGCACATACTGTTCCCCTTTCTAGCCAAAGCCTAGCCCTATTAGACGTCATGAAATCTATTAGCAGGTATAGTGATTATGTTTTTCCATCTGATAGAGACTTAAAAAAACATACTAATTCTTCTACCGCTAACATGGCATTAAAAAGAATGGGCTTTAGAAATGAGTTGGTAGCTCACGGCTTACGCTCTATAGCCAGCACAACATTAAATGAGGAAGGTTTTGATGCTGACTTAATTGAAGCAGCGCTTGCTCACACCGGAAAGAATGAAGTAAGGAATGCCTACAACCGAGCCGACTATTTAAAAAGACGAAAACCTATGATGGACTGGTGGAGTCTTCATATCGAGCAAGCTGCTACCGGCAACATGAGCCTAACAAATAGCAAAGGGCTTAAACTAGTTTCAAGTTAAGGCACACAATGGATATACTTTTCAAACATTCTATCCCATTGCTGCTCTAGAATGATGTATTCCTCAAATAACCTATCGAAGGTTTTCTGGTGCATACCTTTCTTTTTACCCCACCCATTTCCATATTCATAATGCTCAAAAAGCCTTTGTCCAAGTTTATGTTTCTTGCTACTTAAACGATCCAAATAGCCTTCTTGTTTAGACGAATAAGGAAGATCATAACAATGTCTACATAGAAACAGCTTGCCTCCAGAACAAAGTACAGCGACACGCCTAGTACAACTTGGGCACTTAAACCACAAGCGTTCTCCCCCGTAATTACAAGGGGTTCGGTCAAACCAAATCTTTTGTTCCACTGGCTGCCAACCTTCACGGTTGTAACGATAATTAAAATCAAGCTTGAGGTAGTCTTTCCGACACGAGAAATTGATATTGCCACGTGGTTGACCACCTGACGACCACATTAGCGTCCCTTGAACCGATGGTTTTAAGAAGCCTCTTTTCTTCATAAAACGAATATCAATACGCTTAGTTTCCTCAATGGTTTTTTTCTTATCGAAGCGAGTTGATAAGCCACTACCTCTCCCACCCATAGTTTTTATCCGAAATCATTAAGTAAATTTAATCAACCAATATCACCCAGGTCACTTAGCCATTCATCTATAGTTTGTTCTTCAACACATTCTCCCTCTCTATTTAAGTAAATAACCTTATCTCCTTCTACCGCTTTACTTATTACCTTATTTCCGTAGTTATCTGATCCCGTATTAGACTCACCACGAACACCAGTATTGGCTTGCCTCCTAGTAAATTCTTTGTATGGCTGAGATGCCCGGCTACTGTCTGATGCTTGTATGGAGGATGCACGGACACTGTCTGCATGTACTGCTGCTAACAAACTCTCATAAGATATTTCAACTGGTAAAATTGTCTTATTTGATAACTTATTTCCCTTTTGAAGTTCACCGGTGAATATAATCGGCTTTAAATTTCCCATATAATCATGAAAAGAGGACAGCCTAGGAGGCGAGACTAGCCCAGCTCGTAGCCAAAACTTATAGAACTCCATTCTCATAGACACTCGGAAGTGTTTATCTGGCAATGAACTACCCTTCTTCCCATGTATCGAATTTCGATCGCGCGTGAGCTCAGCGTTAAAACAACAAAACACCTCTTCGCCACCTGAACTTAGAAACTGCAAGGTAAGGCCAGATGCCATTTTCTCTCCGATTCCAATTTTATAGTTACCAGTAGAATAGGCGATATAAGAATAAAGCGGTTGCCCCATTAGCCTTTCAATTTCGCAAAGAATTAATTTGTGGTTAACCCTAAGCCAGTTGTCAGGTACAGGTTTACCACTTATTGGTTCAATGACTAATCTACCCCTCTGAATAGAAAACCTATCACCACGTTGAAAAAGGGACTTAATATCGAAAGTCATATCTAACCCTGAGCTTGGACGACTCTACTTGCATCAATTCTTTCCAATAGCCAGTTATCAATATCTTCCTCAAGCCAGCCTACCGCCCTTCCCCCTAAAGAAATCGATAGTGGAAAATCCCCTTGTGAGATTCGTAAATAAATTGAACTACGCGACAAACCAGTACGCTTAATAACGGCTGGAAGCCTTAGAATTGAATGAGTCACTTTGACACCTCTTTAAATGTGTATTTAAGAGACGTCAGAATAAATAAACTACAGCAATATAATCCTTATACGGAATACCAAATTCCTAATACGGTTTTTCAAACCCTATGCGGTTTTAGCTTAATTTGACCTAGCTTCTACTGCGCTTTCAAGCTGATCAAATACCCTTCTAATGGTGTCATCACTTATTGGAGCACCTATCTGTTCAGTCAGCAATTTCACAGAGCCAGCAACACCTCTTGCTGTATAATCTATTTTAGCTTCTTTACAAAGTGCTGCTATCAAAACTAGTAAAGTATTCTTCTCTCTTGCAGCAAGGCTTTTTTCACTCTTTTTCTGACTGCCTTCAAAGTTTGGCCGCATAAGTAAATCAATACTTTCACCTGTGGCCTCTACTAGATCGTTAAGCAAACCCTTGGCTGACAGAGGAGACATTTCAATAAATGTTTCTCCCGCTGATATATTCACCAGGCCATTCTCACCTATAGAAGCCCATGTCCGAACCCTATTTTCACCATCATATGGGTGCCATGTAATAGCCTCTACACCTATTTCATCATCATTTCCCATCTCAAACCTCAACTTAGTATTTCATATTGGACGCTATAGGATATTATAGACTCAAAAAAATAAGAAAATTAAGAAAAAGTTGATATGAAAAAACTAACAAGAAAAACGAGAAGGAGGAGCCAATTAGAAGCTTTAGCTTTCAAGTCTGGCAATCCCCATAGAGGAAAATTAAAATCAAAGTATCGACGGCAAAGATCAGGATCTACGTATACCAGCAAAAATCCCTCTCTTGCCAAACAATGGATAGAAAGCAAAATCGAATCCCCTTTTTTAGATAAGGTAGATGATAGGAATATCATCGTTCGTCTGCCCAGTAAAATGAACTTTTCAACTCACTTTGACGACACTGCATTTACGATAGAATGCATACGAAAACTATCGAAAAAAAGCCACCCAAGCGATTACAGGTTGGCGAAAGTAGATTTCGAGGGGTTAAAAGATATTTCCACTTCTGCTGCATTGGTGCTAACAGCAGAGCTTTCAAGATGGGATGACCATTCTAATCAAAACATAACACCTCAATTAGCTCACTGGGACGACGGCATAATTCTGAGGCTATTTGAGTTAGGTTTCTTTGAACTATTTAGAAATAACCCCTTAAAGACTTTTGAACTTGATAAGAAATCGGACGTTTCAGTAGTTCGTTACATCAAAGGGAATATATCCCCTTTAAAAAGGGAAGGTGGGCATAGAAAACGGTTAAAAACAGAAATCAGGAATGTGGTTGGGGAAGAAATCGAAAAGTGGATGTTTTTAGACGGCGGTCTAGGGGAAGCAATTACTAACGTTTCTCATCACGCATACCCAAAATCGAGCAAAATTCGCGATCGAGATAAAAACTGGTATCTAGGAGGGGCATACTCCCAAACTACTAAAGAGCTCAAAATTATTTTTTATGACCAAGGTATTGGAATTCCTAACTCACTCCCCACATCTGATATATACGAGAAAGTACTTGAGCTCTCCGCAAAGCTAGGGTTTTTATCACAATTGAAGGACGAAGTGCTATTAAAAGCGGCTGTTGAGGTCAAAAGAACGAGCACTGATGAGGCCGATAGAGGGCAAGGCTTGCCAGAACTTCTCGACTTCATCAAATTACGACAAAATGGCTATCTATCTATTCTTAGCTATCATGGGCTATATAAATATGAAAACCGAAACGGCAAAGAGTCCGTAAAATCTGAATCATTTAAAAACAAAGTTTGTGGTACCCTGATTATATGGAAGGTATCTCTAAATTAACGGGATTATAAAAAATGAGTGAATTTAAAATAGCTACTGATTTTTCGGACGAACCATTAGGTAGATACTTATCGGATGGAGATGGAAAAAGTAATGGTGAAAATTTTCGTGAAAATTATTTTCTACCACGACTTAGAGCTCTAGAGAAAAACGAAAAACTAAACATCATTTTAGATCAAGGGGTTACTAGCTATGGATCTTCGTTTATTAGTGAAGGTTTCGCAGGCGTAGTAAAATACGGGTATATGACATCTGACGAATTATTGAACTCGATCTCTCTAGTATATACTGACCCGGATTTCAAATTTTATGAAGAACGAATCCTTCATCACATCAAGGTATCGAAATATAATTCTAAAAAATATGTCAAGACTCCTAGTAGAGCTTAACTTTTAAGCAAGCAGAAAAGAGATGCGAGCCAGATGAAAGAACCATCCATAATCGATATTCTTAGTCAAATCAGCACAACATTAACAAATCAATCAGAATCATTCGATTGGTCGACTCTCTTTATTGCCACAACTGCTGGCTTGATCGGGGTACTTTCCAGTTTTTTTCTAACCTCCCTACATCAAAAAACAGTTGAGAAAGAAAGGAGAAGATATGTCCTTGGAAAAATAATTGAGGACAAGATTGAAGAACTAGAAAAGCAAGTATTGGACTATTGGTGTAATGACGCCGGTAACACTTCTGCTGATATAGATATAATTTCTACACTATCAATTCAAAACAACCTTGGGATAATCAGAAGCTATATCAGGCTATTATTTGTAGATCACTCAGACATTAAGACCAAAGATAAAATCGAAAAAGAACAAGAATTAAACGCTCTGATGTCTGATTTATTTGAGAAAATTACAGGTGATGACTTTGGCACTTCCAACCATACCGCAAATCCCAAACTAGCCAGAAGGGCTGTAAATGATTTATCTCTGCTTTCCATAAAGATTCGCGGAATAATGCATGAGTATTAATAACTGGCAGATGAATGGGATAATTGTTTAGTAGTACCCTAAGTAGTACCAAACCTAATTCGGATATAATTTGTTAATAATTATCAAATAGATAGGCTTTTAGTTTAGTTCCCGCCGCCCCACCAATAAATAAAAAGGGCCTCTTTTGAGGCCCTTTTTATTTATTTGAAGGAAACTCGGTGGAATGGAATGCAATATGCGTACGGGTGGCCTGCTAAAGCAGGTCTGTCACTAAAAGCATTAGTAAAATGCGGAGCGTTTTTCCTGGGCTACTTGCGCGACTTGAATTCTTGTGGAAGTCGAGGAAGTATTTACACCAAACACCAATATAATATACTTTTACGTAGCGCTTTTAGGGCCAATCAATGGTATCGTGATAAGTCTATTTGCTTACTACGCCTTCTGGCTAGTCCTAATAATAACTACAAAAAATAAGCTGTCAGACTGACTCCTGCAGAGGGCTTGATCATTACTAATTCCATCCGCACCCACGCACTGATTGTTTTCGTCGCCACCTGCGTCACGATCCTACTAGAGATACTTTTACCGAAGCTTATTGGATTACGTATCCCAGGGTTTAACTTATTTCAGATCCTGCCCTTTTATTATATTGGCTTAAGCCTTGGTGCAATCGCGACCTACTTTATCAGACCAAAATCACCAGTATCGTTTAGTGTCTTTGCCTGCTGTTTAGGTGTTTCGGTCTTGGTGGCAGCCATTGGTATTGTCTTTTTCACTTCAGAAACCCATGTTCAGATCGCGTCCGTTATTCCCTTTGCAGTTACTGGCGCACTATTGGGCAGCGCCTTTCGCGAGCACGATCAAAATATCATTTACTTCGCCGACCTTAGTGGCTTCGCATTTGGTACAGGCATCATCGCTCTTTTCTTACCCCTAGTTGGAGCAGAGACATTAATTTTACTTTCTATACTGCTACCTTTAACTATCGGCCTTTGGACGTGGACAAATAAAAAACTACGCTATGTTACGACTGGTCTTAGCTTAGGCTTATTGATCTTTGTGCTCTCTACCGCGATCGTTAAAGTCCCCGAGCCCTTAGCCTGGGATTTTTTTAAACTAAACAATAAAGTCACCGACAATAACTCGGGCAAACACAATTTTTGGAACCTATATAAGAAACAAGAAGGTGAATACTTCGGGAGCATTATTGCTACGCAATGGGACTTTGTTTCGCGAACCGATCTTGTTAAAGCAAATCAATCTATAGGAACCATGGTTTTTCCGCCAGAGAAATTACATTCCTTTGGCGCTACAAACCCTTTATACGAAGCACCATACACCTATGAGTTGTATTACAACGGTTTCTACTCCAATTCAGTACGAGCGGCGGGTTACTTAAAAGAGCATTTTGGCTTTGCCACTCCCGATGCAAAGGCACTTATTATCGGTTTAGGTGGCGGTACCGATGTGCACTTTCTGAAAGCTAACGGAATAACTGATATAACTGGCGCAGAAATCAAACAGGCGACCATTGCTTTAATGACATCCCCTCAAGGTCAATGGGCTTCAGGTGGCACCTACGATCATGTGGATTATCAGCTCGCTGATGGCCGCACCTTTGTTCGTCACACAGAACATTTATTTGATCTTATCCATATCAGCTTTGCAGAGCTCTACTTTCCTTTTCCTTATTCCCGTATTTACGTGGAGTCCTACCTTTACACTGTTGAAGCCTTTCAGAGTTATTGGCAACGCTTGAGCGACGACGGCACACTATACGTATCTAAGTTTGGCTCATTCTCTGGGCATGGTAATAACGAAGTCTATAAACTTATCTTGACCGCGATGCAGGCCCTATACGACAAAGGTATCGAATATCCTGAACGCCATCTGCAAATCATTGGTATGGATACCGATTTCGAATACTTAGAAAATTCTGAGATCACACTGGTTTACATCGCCAAGCAAGCCATTAGCGAAGAGCGCTACACGAACGACATTCAACCAACAATCCAAGCACCCTATGTAAACGTTTATAGCCCTTTAGCTACAAGCCAGTCAGAGCAAGAGAGTTATTTCCTAGGACAAGAAATTCAACTTTTTGCAGAAGCACTCCGATCAAGTACAACAGCTGAATATTTTGCAAGTCGTGATCCAGGCTTACGACCCGCTACAGACGAGCGCCCATTTTTTTATACCTTTGATAAATTCCGCAGCTTTGGAGAACAAAACCTACGCTTAGTTTCAGGCTTAACATTAGGCTTAATTTTAATTCCCTGCTTGATATTAATTCGTCTTCAAACTCGAGCCTTTGGTGCTAGAACGATGACAAATCTCGGTGCTTTGGCTCTACTAGGCGTATCCTTTGGTTTATTGCAGGTTAGCTTAATGCAGCAGTTTCACATCTTCTTAGGGAACCCCGCTTATTCCTTACTGGCGATCTTTTGTGTGTATCCCGCCCTTTCCGGGCTCGGCAGTCTAATAACACGAAATTCTTCTCTAAACTCAGTGTTAATCGGGCTCGCTACTCTTGTGATAAGCGCTTTCACTATTCAACTCGCCATCGCACCTTTTCTTGAGACGCTTCGTATTGATTCGATTCCCCTACGTGTCGTGATTGTTTCCATAGTCATTGCTCCGCTAGCCATTGCTAGTGGTGTATTTTTCCCTTGGCTGTTAAAGCGAGTACCAGAAAGCAACCAATCCATTCAACCGCTCTTGTTCGCTTGGAATATGGCCTTTGTTCTACTTGGGGTCACATACTCAGTAAATGCCTCCAGTATTTGGGGCATATCCCCTGTTTATCAAATAGCGGTATTGGGTTACCTAGGCCTGTTGCCTTTTATCTATTTTTTGAGGACGAAGCCGGCCTAAAGTCGATATTGAATAGCGGCACCGATAGGCTTAAGCTGACCTGATATATAGTTTTATTGCCACTATTCAAAATAACTAGCAATAAGAGGTGAAGATGGGCAAGCATCTATTGATTTGGCTAGGAGTGTTTTTTATCACTTCTTGTTCACAAAATAACGAAACAAACGAAGATTCTGAACAAGGTGTCAAATACGCAGCATTCAAAAATGGACAACCACTGGTGTGGGAAAGCCTAGAACTTGCCCAGCAAAGAGAAAGAACTGGTGGTGCAATTGAAGTCTCGCGTTATCATGATATCGAACAAACCCCTGAGCAAAAAATTGCCGCCGACGAGCTTTACAACAAAACGCTTCAAAACGTCATCGACAAGGGCTGGTTTGACTCTGAGAAGGTCCTAGATGACGGATATAAGATATATGGCGGCAAAGGTACCCATGCCACCAACCTGAAATACATGATCGATGGCGAAGTTTTAAACCCTGAAAAACCAGAAATAATAGTGATAGTCCAAACCGAAGAAGGCCCAATGGTTTCGGGGGTTATGTTTTGGATGGACGACCTTGAAGCACACGGACCACAAATTGGGGGCCATGAAACGGTTTGGCACTTCCATCAATATATGGATGAGAACGATGGCTGTGTTCAATTTTCACCCATATATTTTATCTACAATGATTTCATCCCCACACTACGAAAACTGAGGTGGTGTAACGGAAATATCGCCCTTCCCCGAACGCCCGAGATGCTACACATATGGTTTATGGAGGAACACTTAGGGGGCAGATACACATCCTCGATGAACGTGACCCACAAACACGTATTAGATAGTCCTCTCATAAGGTCTAAAGGTAAAATTCAGAACCAAGGTGAGGCTGACGATCTGAATCAAAATAAAACTATCGATCCCAATCAAGATAAAACTACCGATTAGTTTTTCAATACCATGGGTAGACCCAATGCTTAGAAACTCACTGATAGACACTGTGTTTTGTTTCTGTTTGACACTTGCACTTTTTAGTTGCGAAAAAACAGACCAAGAGAAATCTGAGAACCTCAGAGAAAATAGTACTGTTCTATATTCTGCATTTTCACCTGCTCAACCAAGGGAGTGGGGAAGTGTAGACCTTGCCCTACAGAAACCCAAAATGAACGGCATGATTGAGGTATCAAAATATGTTGATCAAGCGCAAACTGCCGAGCAAAAGAAAAGCGCAGATGAACTATATGATAATTTTGTTAAGGCCGTTCATAAAAATGGCTGGCTAGTTCGTGAAAACGCCTTAAAAGACGGTTACCTTTACGAAAAGGATGTAGACAGCACCCATTATCACAATTACCCATATATTTTTGACGGAGAAAACCTAAATCCAAACAAACCTGAAGTGTTGATGTACTATCCCAGTTCTGAGGGTACGTATTTACTTGCAGGTGCTATGTTCCTTCATTCCGACCCCCTAGGACATGGCGAGCAAATTGGTGGCCACGAAATGGTTTGGCACTATCATCAATATGAAAAGCCCTATTGCCAAAGCTTCGATTTTGAAAAATGGAAAATAAAAGATCCGCAAGAAATGAACGAAATGAGAAAGCGATTAGAAAGCGATAAATGCAAAGAAGGCTTTTATGTTAAGAGATCGCCAGAAATGATTCACTTATGGATCATTGACCACCCCCAAGGTAGGTTTGCTTCTACCATGGGAGTTGAAGAAAAGTTTCTTTATACCGGCTTAAACCAAGCCGCCGCAAACGAGTAAAAAAATTGGCAAAAGTACTTCGTGAAATAAGCCTATCACCTTCGCCCTATCAGAAAACCGGCTTTACAATCGCCAAATAGAACCCCACCAGAATTCCAACAACCGCAAGCGGCGCCGAAAACTGTAAGAATGCCCAATTGACCCTCATATACTTTTCGTATTTTTCGTCATCATTTTCATTTAGGCGAATACGTTTCTTATTGCCATGAAAATGGGCCAAATAACAATCAAATATTTCTAAAGGAAGAAATAATAAAAACGCGATGCACAGTTTATAAAACATCCACTGCGCTTGATCAAGGCTCCAACCATCAACCACAAACAATAGAGGGCCGCTAATATAAACAAACAACATAGCAAGATGCTCAAACTCTAACCCCTTATCGTAGTGCTCAAAAACCCAATCTCTCCTTGCTTTTATTTCTGGATCACCAGGGTTTCTTTGCCAGTCTAGCCACGCCGGTCTTAACATCCAAGTATATGCAATCGACGCTGACCACAACCAAATCATAACCGAGAGTACATGTATAAATAACAAAGCGTCTCGATAAGGCGCAAAGGTTTCTGCTACTAAGACTAGGGACATAAGAACTTCTCCATGTGTGTATTCTTCCTTTAAATAGTTATTTCTAGTTCGTATACTATTTAGAAATAATAATTTTCCCATTGAGGGAAAGTGCCAAGGTAATTTCCTTCTGAAATCTCATAGGCTGTCACTACCACATCAACGAACCTCTAAGACGTAAGTTAAAAAATTGAAAAAAAATTTTAATTTTTAATTTCTCGGTTCTTCATTGGTGAAAATTTTAAGATACCAAAAAACCTTTATTAGGCCTTTTTCACTTCTTTGCGCAGTTTTTTGATAGTACTATAGGGAACACCCTTCAGAAGTAATGCGACAATTTTATTTGGAACATATCCACCCGCATTCAATGCGACCTCATAAGTAGTGAAAGCATTTATCTTGTCGTCGTCTTCAAACTTAAATTCAAATTTTCCTTCTAACAGAGGAATTCGGACATATTCTTTATCTTGAGGCAAGCCCTCAGGGTCATTTATAATCTCAACCATAAGCCCATCATCTTGATAATTAATCACCGCTTTTATAACAGCATCACGATTCTTAATTAAGGGTAAAAAAGTATAAGCTCTTAAAAAGTGCACATTGCCGTCTGGCTCTTTGTACTCTTCAAGTTTATTGATAAATGCTAAAAAGTTAGCCGCATCAGGCAGATTCTCAACCAACTCTATATGCTGACCTTCTCTTGCAAGTTCGACGTTTCCCTCGCCTTTAAAGGATTTCATGTTAAATTCGGACAGTTCACGAACAAAGACTGATATACCTTTTCTCTTTTTAACTAATTTCCAGTCTTCTTCTAGCAAGAAATCCTTTACATCAACCTCTTCCCTCGGCTGATCATTAGTACGGGAGACATTAAAATCACCGGCAGCCCAAGCTACCTGCATCTGGAAAATAACGAATAAAAGGACAACAAAAGTTAAAACTTTAGATTTAATAGGCACACAAAAAAAGACAAAGCTACTCTTCATGAAACATTCTCCGAAAAATGATAACAGCAAAAATCACCTGGATCGGCAATTCATTATATCTACAGCATTTCTGCAAGAATCGTTCGAGAATATAACATTTGATTAAGTCATGACAACTATTTTAGAATAAACCTCGGATTAGAGCAGCCTCAAACCTCATTCAGCATTAGAACACATATTCTCATGCCTAATATCTAGAGACACTACCGTTTTCATAACGCGATATTCTGGATTAGCGAGTTTTTACTATTCGGTAAAACACCAAATGAAAGCAATCCTACAAGCCATTTTCATTAGCGGTATTTGCTTTTTTCTAGTCGCTTTCAATTTATATATTTTGTCAGAATTTTTATTCCTCTCGCGCATTCACCCCCTACTTCTTCAACTCGTATATTTAACTCACTTGATTTTAGCCTCAATGGCCTGTGGCTACGTTTGCTGCCGTCTGACTAAATCCAAGTTCGAATCTAGGCGCATAAAGATTTCCGCCATATCAGGTGGTACATGGTCTCTAATATTGTCTTTTTTTGTGGACTATCAGCATTCTGCACCCGGAATGTCAATTATCGGGCCTATCATCATATCCCTTGTGCTATTGAACTTAGGCGCGTTAACAGCATCCGCGGGGGCAAGGTTAGCTTTGGTGATGAACAAATAAATCAAGCTGGTGACGGGTTATCAAAGAAACATCATTCAGGCTTCACTGCAATGATATAAAACACTCGATGGTCAACGAGCATCGGCTCGTCGGCGAATTTATCATTTAGAAGCTCTGCTAACTCAGCATCAAAGCGGCTTGCTGTTTCCTTTTCCATCGTTGTTACACCATTGCTGGCACGCATTCTTCCTCTCCACGCCTCGTGAGAGTATTGAGCAGGTTCGTTATAAGAGAAACTTTCTATATTTTTAAAGCCTGCCTCAGCCAAGGGCCTAAGGCCATAATCATGAACGCCCGTACCACCATGAAAAGGCCAATCCGGGTTATGCTTTAACACCAATTGTTCAGTGGCTTCGACGATATTACCTTTCAATGGAATCCAGTCATAATGCGCAATAACTAGCTTGCCATCAGGCTTAAGCAAACGAAACATTTCTCTTGAAGCTTCACCTAGCTTAAACCAGTGCCAGCATTGTCCGGCGCTCACAACATCCAGACATTCATCGTCTAATTCAATAGATTCAGTAGCCGAGTGGAAAAATTCAATATCTAGGGAAAGTTCCGCAGACATTATTTTTGCCTGCTCTAGCATGCTCTTATCGATATCGGACGCAAGGACCTTGCAATCTTGCGAGGCGAGTTGTCGTGCAATAGCGCCGGTGCCAGTACCAACATCCAAAATTTTCTGCCCCGACAGCCCTATTCCCTTTCCCTTAAGCTTATCAAATAGCGACACCGGAAAACCTAGACGGTATTTTCTGTAATCATCACCTGCTTGACCAAATGAGGTCGAATAGCTTTTAGACACCTAAGACCTCCCAGGCATATTTACTTGTCAACGGGGTTTCTAAAGACCTGCTCAGCATAGATCATCGGCAATGCAAACCTCTCGACAGCCTCTAGCGCATAGGCCGCTAACGCCAACTCAGCCATGCCACTCTCCCTTAGTTCGTCGGCGACGACTCGAATACAAGTCTCGGGAACCAGCCCCATGTTGACCAATACAAATACGATTTGAAGAAAATTATACCCTGGTTTTACCAGTGAATTGTTAAAATGTGTCGGGGCTGTTCTTTTTTCTAAATTGATAAATACTTTTTCAACAGGCTCCTTATTCGCATACCCCTTCACACTTTCTTGCATACTTTCTTCGTTAATAACACTAAAAATGTAGTCCATATCGTGCTCATGAACTTCAGCATCATTTAAGCGCTCAAGTAATGCTTGCTGACTCATCCCCTTCATCACTTCAGCATACAGCTCAAACACCTCGGCATCGCTCTCCACATCATCACCAAAACAATAAAAACTTGGGTTACCTGGGATATGCAATTTAAGGGTTAATAATGCGGCTAGCTTATATCCAATTTGTTTTTTAACATCCTTGGGACGCCCCGCTCTAACCAAGCCCCATTGGTCTTTAAACATAAGGCCATCATAACGAATACCATCTAGCGTCATTTTTTCTTGAATCACTTGTCTTAACTGGGGTGGGCTTCCGCTGACAAAAAACAAGGGGTGAGCCAGATCGCGCCAAGAGTGCATACCTTTTTTTAAAGCTTTGAGAATCGGGATCGTGCCAGGAATGGCAATTTTGTCTTCAGCTCCCTCAAAAGGAATAGCTGCTAATCCACGCAGCGAAGAAAAGTGGGTTTGCAAATAAGTTTTATCAATATCCCAAACAAAAACCATGCCGTTATAAGGCTGTTCAAACTGACGATCAAAATGCGCGGATACAAAGGGAGAGCCAATCGCGGAGTAATCTTCACCAATTTCAGGCGCACGCTCTGCTAATTGAGCGAGACTCTGCCTAATCTCCTGCTGGAGATTTGCGCCAGTTTTTTTTAAAACCTCTCCCTGGGCCGCCACTTTTTCGAGCAGCTCTTTTCGAGTCAGCGGCTTTTTCTTCTCCATTTAACATCCCTTACAATCAACATAGAGTAACTATTCTAATCACCCATACACAGACCAACAATTGTTAAAATAGTCAATTGCCACAAAAAAAGGTAAGGACCGCTAGCCAAAGCCCACATATTGCTAATTTCGGTAGCAATACGTAGTCTAAAAAAACGCCAGACCTGATACGCACCACCCGTTTAGGAGCTTGCATCACATGATCAAAACCACCTTACTCATAAGCCTTGGCTGCATTCTTGGCGGAATTGCCAGCTACACCCTTCTAACCCAGAGTGAGCTTGGTTACTCTCACCTCGAATCGATACCTATAAAAAAGCTCAGCTTTGCTGATAGCAGCGAATATACCGGTGAACTAGATCCGCAAGGGAAACTTTCAGGGCAAGGAAAAATAACCTGGGCTGATGGCTTCAGCTATAAAGGAGAGTTTGCCGATGGTCTAATTCATGGCAGTGGCGTGCTGAAGCATCCAGATATCTACTTGTACAAAGGACAATTTCAGCGAGGTTTAAAACATGGACAAGGCGAAATCACCTACACCAATGGCGACAACTATATCGGCCAATTCCAAAACAATGAGCCCAGCGGTGAGGGTACTTGGTTGGTGCCGGGAAACTATACCTATACTGGTGAAGTGAAAGTGGGCCTTTTTCATGGCGAAGGTGCGATTTCCTACGAATATGGAGACCACTATACAGGCCAGTTCAAAAATGGCGAACTACACGGGCAAGGTAAATACGACCAAAAAAACCTAGGTATATACGAAGGTGAATTCGTAGAAGGCGAGTTCACCGGCGAGGGTAGGTTCACTAGCGACACTTATGGGAACCACCAAGGTCAATTCAACAATTGGCTACCCAAAGGCCAAGGCATCAGGAGTGACAATGAGGGCAACCAATGGATAGGAGACTTCGACGGTTGGCACTTAGACGGCGAAGGTGAATATAAAGGTATCGATGGCAGTCGCTATGTCGGTAACTTTTCAAATGGTATCTATCATGGGCATGGAAAACTCATCAATTCGGATGGCAACGTATACGAAGGCTCATTTGACTACGGTCAAAAAGACGGTCGCGGTCAATACTGGTTTACAAAAGTTCTCGATGGCATTAAAACGTTCAAAGGCATCTGGAAACAAGGAAAACTAAAAGAAGGCGGTCCGAAAACTTATTCATCCGGCGAGGTAGCTGAACATGCCATTTACCAACAACAAGATCTGTTAAAAGAATCCTTACGGCAGCTCAAGCAAAACAATACACCGGATAAAAAAGCCGATAACAAATACCCCAAACTATTTTTACTGACAATTGCGGGCTGGGGAAAGGAGGAGGTGTTCAGGAGAGAAGTAGACTTTATCCAAAAGCAATTCGCAGAGCTGTATAACACTGAGACAAGGTCCATTAATTTGGTCAATAGTCGAAGAGATTTAAGCCGCCCTCTTGCCACAATTACCAGTATACAAAAAAGTATCATTACTTTTTCAGAGGTTATGGATAAAGAAAAGGACATACTTTTTATTTATGCCACAAGCCACGGTGAAGAAAACAAAGGTTTCTCCCTTGGACACAAAGGATTGAGCTTATTAGACCTACAAGTCAATCAATTAAAAGAAAGCCTAGATTCGAGCGGGATCAAACATAAAGTGGTCGTAATCTCATCGTGTTATTCAGGCCAATTTGTCGAAGGCCTGAAAGATGACAATAGTTTGATCATGAGTGCCTCGGACCCAGAAAGCACTTCTTTCGGCTGCTCTGATGAGAATGACTTTACCTATTTTGGTCGCGCTTACTTTTCAGAGTCCTTAAGCGAAGCCGATAGTTTTGAACATGCATTCCACTCGGGCAAAGCGCTTATCGAACAATGGGAAAAAGAAGAAGGCCTCAGCCCCTCTAATCCGATGATACATGTAGGAAAAAATATTAAACCTCACTTGAATATATGGCGATCCAGCTTACAGCAAGAAAGATAAAACTAAGAAATGTCAATCCACTAGTTGAGCATTAACTTTCAAGTAAGCGCTTTGTGTACTTAGGAAAACTACTATTTTCTCCTAGCCAAATATTGAAAAACCAATGTGAAAATTCTGAATCCTTGACCTCTGCTAACAACTGGCTTCCCTGATAAAAGTATGCATTTCCTTTTGCGTCTTTGATACCAATAAGATCATCACCTTTCTCTACATCTGGAAGTATATTAACTAACAAACGCTCCCATTCAGCTAGTTTGTTTTGATCTTCGAAGCCTTGTTTATTTATCTCATACACTGACCTTGAGGCAATATCCTTAGCACGGAAAGAGCGCTGATAGACGAGCCTTAAGGCAAACGCGCCCTCTGGGTCGTAATGTCTATTAGGTACATAAAGAGATACCTTATAAATATCTAGCCAAAGGTATTTAAAATCGACTTCTGATTTCTTATGAACCTCTGGCATATGCTGTTGAATTACTTGCACATTCGAATGCGCTAAGCTGGACAAACCAAGACATAAAACGCTAATGGAAAGATATCGAACAAGCCACCGATAGATTTGCTTCATAAGAACAGTCTCCTTAAAGCTTGTTACGCATAAGCTCCCTATATAGATCATAGGACAGGAGCGATCGAGCTTGAGCATCGAAAACTTTTTTCTAGATTTGTGACCTAGGTCCGATTCGGGACCAACTCAGCCATTGGCTGTTAACCGTTTTTTATCCTTTTAAATCAATAATTTATGGGGTTTTATTGGCCATTTTTCTTAAAAAACAAGGATTGAGAGAACACTTGTATCCTGAGTCACAAACGATTAAATTAGTCTCATTGATTGACCACTTGGTCAACAACGTTGACCAAGTGTGGTCGCAACCGCATAAAGAAGTCCCTTGAGCCGAGTAGTGCAAGGGCAATTAAAAGTCCCTAGAGCCGAGTAGTACTAGGGCAGTTCTAGCCCTCCCGGACTGATTACCGGGAGGGCTTTTTTATACTTATTTGATAATGTCTTTCAGCCGATCTGGTCACACGCTCCCAATCACTTCCAATAATTCTTGCTTGATGCTTTTCAAAGGCTTGTTTATTAATAAACTCCTCATAAACATTAAATCGAGTTGGATTGGTTGTATCTTGAGTTATTTCAAAACAAATATTGCCTAGCTCACTACGAGTAGCGACTATGTGCCTATCTAACTCAGCGAGTACAGCTGCAAGATCAGAATCAGAAACTTGGATGTAACCCTTCAGCACAACCTTAGACATAGAATTATTTAGCTCTATAAAGTTTTAAACATAACCAACGCATCAACTAGACCTTTTTCAGGATGATCAAATGCCTCAGGCAAACGACCCACCACATCAAAACCCAGCCTTGTCCAAAGGCGAACCGCGCGCTCATTGGTAGAGACCACAAAATTAAATTGCATAGCTTTATAACCTAAGCGCAGCGCTTCTTGCTGAGAATGCTCACACATAATGCTGGCAAGCCCTTTACCACGAGCTTTAGAGGAAACCATATAACCACAATTACACACATGCGAACCAGGTCCCGCCTGGTTGGTCTTCAAATAATAGGTTCCTAGAATTTCTCCATTGAGTTCGTAGACAAAGGTCTTTCTCGGGATTTCCATCCAAACCTTTTCTCCTTCAGAAAAACTGATTTTGCTATCGTATGCGTAGGTATCGCCCTTAGCCACTATCTCGTGAAAAATAGACCAAATAGCTTTCCAATCGTCTTGTGTAGCTTCTCGTATCATTATTAAGCCCTAAAAAAGTTCAGTGTTTTACGCCAGGCCTTAGCATAGCGATTTTCTTCCACACTATTGACGACAGCCTTCAACGCGGGCAAAGCTGTGCCAGTGCTATAACCCAGCAAACTTTGGGACTCAGTAATATCCACTTTAATCTCTAGAGTCACTAACTCAGGGGCGTGACGAAGTTCAATCCCCGATCGCATGCCGAACAACGCAAATATAAGCCCACTCGCGCTCATAATATCCTGAAATGCATCCTCATCCACCCTAACGATACGAGGTTTGGTTCTGTCTGAATAGTCACAAATTAATTCCAACATCTCGTCAAAACTAAGGTAAGTATCAGCCACTGGAAGTGAGCTTGACCGAGCTGGCTTAGATAAAGCCGCCACGCAAGCCTCGGCTAAAGATTCTATCGCCACGATGCTTGCCCCGCCTTGGCAAGAAAACAAAGGGCTACTGTTTCGAGCATATTGAACTAACTCGAACCATTGGGACTGGCCCGAACCAGGCAAACCAAAGACCCAGGGAACTTCAATCGAAGTCAGAACAAAATGATTATGCGCCAAGTCATGGGACACCTGGCTTTGCTTAACCCGGCTACGAATATAAGGATGTTTATCGGCCAACTCCAAGTCAGGGTACAGCCGGTGCATCATGGTAAACACTGAATTCAATAGTACTGCATGGCTAACCTGGGACTTTCGAGCGGCGGTGAACAATTCGATACAGGGTTCAATATTGTTCTTATAATAGAAGCCATAGGGGTCTTCTTCTAATCCAGAACGTTCGTCTGCACCCGCTGCAAACACTATCTTATCAATACCCTGTAATAGCGGCTCATAATCAGCACTTGTTAACTCAAGTATATCTCCTTGTAGATATTCACAATCAAAAGCGCCCTTGCCACTTCGGCTCAAAATAGTGACCGAGTAATTTTGTTTTAAACACTCTTTCACAATATAGCTACCGATAAAACCAGTGCCCCCAATCACGAGCACTCTGTGCTGGTCTTGTCTTTCCATATTAAACATCAGCCTTCTTTCAAGAAGACTCCAGATTATCATCAAACCTAAAAACTAAATAGTTTTCGGTTTTATATCAGCGATTAAAAACTTAACTTCAACAAATTAGCCCTTTAAAATAGAATTATATTTTACAAGGAACAACATCGGTGCAAAGAATGGAATACATCCAAAGACTAAGTTCAAAGTTTTTAATAGATGTCGTAAGCTATGGTTCAGAACTACTATTCTGGGATACTCAATTTGGAGCAAAGCGAGGCGATTACTCTAGAGCTAGAAAGAGAATCGACCTACTTGGGAACTCCCTACATTCAGGCGTTAAACGGCAGACTAGCGAATTTAAATCTTTTGACGCAGTTTGGTTTACTCCAACTAAGAGCCATGATTCAGAAGTGATTTTATATTGCCACGGTGGAGGTAATTGCATTGGCTCCTATCAAAGTCACACTGGCGTTTGTTCAATGATAGCAAAACATACCCAAAGAAAAGTTCTAGCCTTCAACTATCGCCTAGCACCCGAACACCCCTATCCTTGCCAAATTGAAGATGGGTTGCTTATGTATCAAGAGTTGCTGCAATCCGGGCTCCAAGGAGAAAACATTCATTTAGCAGGTGACTCCTCAGGCGGCGCCATGGTTTTAGCCTTAGCACAGACCATTAGAGATCAATCTCTACCTTTACCTAAATCCATCGTAGCAATATGCCCTTGGTATGACTTTGAGGTTCGATTTCCTTTAAGCACCAAGATCATTGACCCAAGCCTTAGACCCGAGGCAATCGTGGCCTACGGCAAAGCCAGCTTTAAACAGAATGCAAAAAAACATTCACTTGTTTACAAGGATTTTACTCAGCTTCCTCCAATTTATCTTTTAATAGGTGGTGGAGATACCCTACATGATGAAGAACGGGAGCTAGCCAAACGCCTGGAACGTGACAACCCAAACGGCAGGTCAGAAATTTGGCAAGATATGCCTCACGTTTGGATCGCGCTGCCCTTTTTAAAGGAAGCTAAACTAGGAGCACAAGCAATTAAAAAGTTTTTAGATGCACCAAACCACCAAGGGCAGCTCAACGAAAGTTAGGCTTTTTACGGTGAGCCCCATCGCAATAAGGTTTATTTTGAGACAACCCACAGCGGCAAAGCGTTTTGCGATTTGCCACTTGATTTTCTTGACGAGGAAGCTCTTCACTATCTACTTCACACGCAATCCTAATTTCACCACCTGGCACAATGTCGATAATCTTTGAATTATCAAAGCCAACACCGCAGTCAGTACCTTCATTCATCTGAAAGCTCAAAGCACCAGAGGGGCATTTGCTCACCACCTTGGAGATCTCTAACGCAAACTCTTCATCACCGGTTTCTAGCTCTTTTTCTCTTAACTCTTTAAGCGGCTGGCAATAATAAACGTGCATACAAAGATTGGGATTAAAGGTGGTGCTGATATTTCTCCCTTCCCATATTCGAACCTCATGGTTTTCGGTGCGCTGATTTTCACCATTAAATTCACATTTTACATGGCTTCCGTCGCAAAAAGGCGCTTTCTCGCTATCACCGCAACGGCACAAGTAGACCTCATCCTGACACTCAAGAGTTTCACCATCAAAACGAATTGAATTGAAACCTGATACCTTAAAGGACCATTTTCAATTACCTTAATGATGATTTTTTCAGACATGAGCGACTCCTATCTTTCCTTTATAACTACTCAAACATCGTTCAGATTATTAAGCGACATTTCACAACTTTTAGCAAGCCAGAAAACACAATACCCGATTGGCTAACATATGCTATAGAATGTCATTCCCAGCTTAGCTAGATAGCCTCTACAATAAAGTTAAATAGACGTTTAAGGGGGAGCAATGGGTCTTGCGAATAAGGTTGTTATGATTACAGGTGGCGCTAGCGGTATGGGCCGAATGTCTGCACATCGCATGGCAAAAAAAGGGGCTAAAGTTGCCATCGTTGACTTAAACCCAGAGGGTTTAGAAGAAACTTCAAGGGGCTATGACAACATCCATAGCTATGTTTGCGACGTATCGAGTCAGGCAGAGGTAGAAGCCACCGTTGCTAAAATCACCGAAGATCTAGGCCCCATTGATCGCCTAACTCATTGCGCAGCTATTATGCCCATGGCCCCCTTACACAAAATGCCGGTCGAGAAAATCGCCAAGTTGATGGAAATTAACTATTTCGGAACCGTTTACACGTGTATGTCAGTGCTCGAGCAAATGAGAGAACGCAATCAGGGAGAGATTATTTTGTTCGGCTCACTGGCTGGGGAAGTTTTGATGCCAAAAATGGGCGCCTATAGCGCTACCAAAGCAGCCGTTAACATGTTTGCAGAACAATTAATCAACGAACAAAAGAAAACTAAAGTGAACATCACCTTGGTTTGCCCACCTGCTGTCGACACCCCATTAATCAACCAAGGTTTAGACGCCAACTCGGGCGGACTTAAGTGGGTTAAGGAAAAAGGCGGACTGGCAGAACCGGGCTTTATCTTAGACGAGGCTGAAAAAAGCGTAAGCGACGGTGGCGGAATTATTTACCCTGGATTCGTTGCAAAATCCTTATTAGGTATGCGCAGGATTGCTCCGAAATGGCTTTGGAAAGCTGAGCTCTATTTAGAATCGCTTTAGTCAAGCCAATACCTCAACAGCTAAAATCCAGTGCCTAGCGAGCACCAATCAGCTTTACAAAAAACATGAACTGGCTTTTTAGGTAACCCTCGTATTTCGGGTATGGATCTCTCGCATCTTCTCTTCTGCGATGATAAAAACTGTGAAAGGCTGGCTCAGGTAATTCGTAGTCGTCAGGCATAGCGGAACTAGGAATGATGGCCATTTTAGGCAAAACTGGCATTGATATTTTTTCGATCGCTGGTTGATGACATGCAGCACACTTTCCCCGATACAGCACTTCTGGTTTCGCATAGCAGCGATAGTCCACTTTGCTTTCTTTGGCCAAATCCACATCCTTTTTATTAAACAACAAAATATCAGCATAGGGGGCGTCGTTAAACTCTTGGCAAATTTCGCAATGACAAATAATGCGCATCAAGGGCTTTCCCTTAATCTCTGTATGCACCTGACCACAACCACACTGACTCGTTGTTTGCTGCGTTGTTTGCTGCGTTGTTTGCTGCGTTGTTTGCTGCGTTGTTTGCTCGCTCATCATGCTCTCCTTAGATTCTGTTATACACTAACTTAGGCAATTTTCTTAAGCCCATCGTACACCGAACCGGTAATAGCAACACAGCGAGTTTGGCCTAATACCGTCATCGGATTGCCATTATGCACTAAACCAAAAGACAAGCCCTGCTCTGGGTTGGCCCAGCCACCCGCCCCACCAAAACCAAAGTGGCCAAAGGCCTCGGGGTGTTTTTCCGTAATCGCGTCTGCCCTGTGGTAACCCAAACGCCAATGCAAAGGGTAAACCGTTACTTTATCCATTCTCTTAGTCTGAACCCTAGCAATCTGCTCAATCACAGTCTCATCAATATAACGCTTACCGTCAAACTCACCTCTGTTTGCTATCATGGAGTACATCTTTGCCAGACTACGCGCGTCAAAGGTACCATTAATCGCTGGAATGCTTGCCTTATAAAATTCTGGATCACCTAAATAGCTCCACATGCGTTTTGGGGTAATACCACGACTTACCATACGTCTCAGAGGCCCAGGCGGCACATAAGAAGGAACTGAATAACGCCCCTTAATACGACTTTTAGAAAAATGAGAAGGCATACCTTTCACATCGGCAATATTAGCAAGTTCATGATCCTCAGCACCGATCACTAAACCGTTTAGACCTAGGGGCTCTTGTAAACGGGTTTTCAAGAACTCCTTAAAGGGCATACCGCTGACTTTTTCGATTAAGGCACCCAACAGCCAACCGATATTAAAAGCATGATAGCCATTGGCTTCTCCCGGCTCATGCAAGGCCTTAGACTTTTCAAGCGCACTTACCATGCTATCCCAATGTAAAATATCACTAGGACGCTCAATCAGGCCTCGCACTTGGTACAAACCCGCTTGATGTGAAAGCAACTGACGTACGGTGATTTTTTCTTTTCCATTTTGGGCAAACTCTGGCCAATAGCTAGCAACTGGCTCTTCGAAATCAATGAGCCCTTCGCTCACTAGCATATGGACACAAGTAGCGGGTACACCTTTGGTCGTTGACCAAACTAATGAGCGTGTATTCTTTTCCCAATGCGCCCCATCATTCCTAGCTCGTCCACCCCAAATATCAACAACCTTTTCGCCATGAAGATAAACACTAGCGGCAGCGCCTCCACCAAAAAACTTAATTTGCTTAGCCAGTTTATCGCGCAAGGGAGTAAAAGCTGGATCGAATTCTCCGTAAATTTCTACCATAATCGCCTTCTAGTTATTATTAAATAAGTTAAGAATAATGTCTCAAACCAAGACTTCAACTCGATCTGCCTGTTGTCTTACAGGAACGTTAACCAGTTCCATTAAATCTTTAGCCGGGCCACCAGGTTTTGCACCCACATACGCGCCGTCAGAGTTGAAGTAGAATTTATGGAAAGGGCAAGAAATACAATCTTGCTCCAGCTTTCCTCCAAAACCTAAATGGGCTCCTTGGTGAGGACAATGGGCCTCGAATACTTTCAATTCGCCTCGACTGGTTTTAATGGCCACCAGTTCCTCCCCCCCTACTGTAAAGCTATTTACTTTATCTGCTTGTATGCCCGAGACATCTGATAGATAAGACCAGCTTTTTTCCTCTTCTAGTTTGATTCTTTGTTCAGGCTGCTTAAAGTCTTTGGGGTAAAAGCCTGCCATCCACTCGCGAATTTTTACGATATTATTTTCACCAGGTAATAGCTTAGGGTCTTTTAACGAACGCTTAGTATGCCAAATTCGATAGTCGCCATCGGTATCATCTCGACCGGCTTTAGCTAGTGCCCAAGCGACTACGTCGTGCAGAGAAACAAAAGGAATAATCGCGAACAGCCAGTGCATCCATTTGGGAAAGGTCGACACATCAACGCTTGCGGCAACATGCAGGCGCAGGTCATTATCACCTAAGGGTAAGAAAGCTAAAATCAGTTGAGCTTTAAGGTTCGGCTCGGTAAAAATAGCCCCAGAACCAAAACCAGGGCCATGAAAAGCCAGGCGCTGAGAGTACTCTGACACAGGAATAAAGCGAGACATAAAACGCTTAAAACGGCTGTCAGCACTTTGGGCATACTTTACTTTGCCCTTCATCGTAAGACTGTATTTAGTCGGAGTATAAACGTGGTCACTCAGATCAACCTCTAACCAATGGTGCACGGTTTTAAAATGAATCGGGTCACCATTATTTTCGATCAAGTCCAATAAATTCGTATCCTTAAACAGACGCGGCTCGATGATTACAAAATCATGCCCAAAGGATTCGTCAAACAATTGCGGAAAAGGCCAATCGGCCTGCTCTAAATTATCCCCATACCAAACACATAAAAAGCCAAAGTGCTCTTCTACAATGAGAGCTTTCTCTCCTTCTAAGAACACTGAGTAAGAGCCATCATTCTGCTCTTCAACAGTGACAAAAGTATCTAAAAAATCATAACGATTGCTTATAGATTTCTTCAGGTCCTTAACAGGAACGACATTAAACCAGCTATTATGTTTTTGTGGACGCACATATTTTTCAGCAGCCATATCTACCCTAAACCTTTTAAGCTGCTATGAGCTTTTTGATATCGAGAACGTAAGCTACTTTTAACACCTGTCGTAGCTTTCCAGATTTATAAGGCAGTCCATGCTTTTTACAAATTGCTTTAACCTTGGGCTGTGCTTTTTTCAGCATACGCGTTGATAGAAAAGGGAACAGATGGTGTTCAATATGAGTGTCCCAGCCATAAAGATGCTCATTGTTTTCAACATCAACATTGCCAGCATTCAGTACAGATGTGATATAAAAATGGGCCTTATTATCGGGGTCAAATTCATCTACATGTAGGCAAATAGCGTCATCACGAACGTGAGTCGTTCTTCCTAAAAATCCACTCAACACTTCTGCGAAAAAGAACGAAAGTGCATTGCCAACAAAAACTCTCGGCGCATTAATCCAGGCTTTTAGAGGATAAGCAAAAAACTCTTTTTTAAACAACCTCCAGTTGGTCGCTCCTAACTCCTTCCAAGCGTTAGGGTCGGTCTTAGCCACATGCTGGGCTTCGACAATACCAATAAAAAACAAGGTATGAAAATTCAAAATCCAAGAGGTAAAAATCGCGGTAATCCGATCCCCTCTTTCAGCGTAGAAATCTGTACTACCCCGATAATTGGCCGGGCTCGACTCAGGGTCCAAACCAAAAACCCCCGGGGCTTTATGATGACCATGATTGTGGCCTTGCTTCCAATGCTTAGAGTTAATAAACAAGGTGTGCTCCCAGTCCTGTCCTGAGAATTGGGGGTTGGAATGTGTACGATAGGTTCCATGCAAGGCTTCGTGGCCTAGAGAAAAATAAGCAAAGCGCGAGCGCCCCAACAAAAAAGCACCATATAAAAAAGTCACAGGATCAAAACCGTATTTGAGCAAGTCTCTTCCGAGCTGCTCTTCACTCGTAATCTTTTCGAGCATTTCCGAGGCATAAGCATTATCAAACTTTTGGCAGGCAGGGCTGCGATGCTCAGCCATCAATTCTTTTTTAAGGGCTTCAAAATCCTGCTTTATTTGTTCTTGAGCGGCTTCATCCCACTGGTCTAGAGGGTTGGGCCTGGTTACCCGGCGATCGAAAAATCCGGGCTCTACTAGGGCTTTATCAAGCATATTCTGTGGCTCTCCAGGCGATTTGTAGCTTTTATATTTAACCGAAAATACCTTGCTTTAGCTTAGATTAACATTCTAATATGGGACACCTACATGCAAAATATGGCCAACTTATATAAGCCGAGAAATGAAAAGCTCAATAAAACGCCCCGCAGTCTCAGCGGCCTATTTAACCGTCATTCAAGATGCACTGGTCCGCGTTGGCTTAGATCAGCCGACCATACAAGGCATCCTTATAAAAGCCGACCTAAACCCTTCTCAAGACTTAGGAGAGCAGGGTTTTCTAAGTGTAGAGCAATATCGGCTCTTGGTTTCTGGAGCCATCAAGGCCAGTCAAAATCCCCTCCTTGGCCTGGAGGTTGGACGCTTTTTCGAGGTTGGAACACATGGTGTTTTGTCTTACGCGGCCCTGGGGATGCCTCGGGTATGGGATTGTCTAAAACTAGGAGAGAAATTTGCTCGTATACGAGCACCTATTCTGAAAGTCCAACTGTACTTTGATGCAGATGAAGCCGTAATCGATATTGATACCGATGCTTTTGAAGGCGAGGTGTATCGCTTCGTAATCGAGGGCGGTCTGTGTTCATACTTTGCGATTATGGATCTAATTTTCGATCAGACACTCCCCATAAACAGCATTCGCCTTCGTTTTGACAACCCCTGTGAAGATAAAAACGAGTATCAAAACCGCCTACAACAAAAAGTGATATTTAACAGTACTCATAACGAAATTCGGCTACCAAAATCGGCGGTTGAAAAGGTTTTAAGTACCGCCAACCCCGTTATCGCTAAAGAGCTTGAACAAAAAATAAATGAGCTACTTTTACCCTATGCCGAAGATTCTACTCCTGAGCAAGTGAGGGAAATAATCAAAAACTCTCTTGGCTTTTTACCCTCACAAGCGTCTATCGCACAACACTTAAATTTATCCACTCGCACTTTACGAAGACGCCTAGAAAAACAAAACCTAAGTTATCAGGAAGTAGTCAATCAAGTGCGCAAGGAACAGGCGATCGAATTATTAAAGAACCTCGATCTATCTATTGAGGAGATAGCCTACTACTTAGGTTTTAGCTCCGCTTCTCATTTCTCCAATAGCTTTAAGAAATGGACAGGGCGATCTCCGAAGTTCTTCCGAGCAAAATTGGCTAAAAGTTAGAAATAATAATTAAGACCGAATTTTGCTTCGTTCTGCCTATTCTCCCGACTCGCCCCTAATACCACATTAACCTCATCGCTAATGGGCCTGCCTAAACTAAGACTAGAACGTTTATACAACTCACCCTCTAAATCCCAAGCACTTCGATGAATTACCGAAAGCTTCCAGGACTGAGACAAATATACCAACCCAAGCTTCACACCAAGGTCCACATGCTCACCAGTAGAATACAACGAAGGGTTCGCTAACCAATAAACAAACCATTGATCATTTAAAGCAACACTACGGCCGGCACCACCCGAGAAATAGGCTTGATAGTCTTCATCCGGCAAACGTCGAGCTCCTAGTGCAATATCCCAATTCCACCGCTTGTCCTCAGAGAGATTAAAACCAGCAGGTTTATAATTACTGACCCGAATTAGATCCCAGTAACGAAGCTTTAACCCTTCTGAGTCGCTATACGCCTCGGCATCAAATATCACTAACTCATTGCCTTCTAAACTATTGCGACTCATCAAGTCTCGAGAGAAACCGGTGTATTTTAGCCAAGCTCCGGACTCCACATCATGAATATCATATCTCCCGGCCCCAAGGATCATAGACTCATTACCTGCCGCAGGAGAGGCTAACCGTTTTTCAGGAGGACGAGTTCGTTGGGCAGCGGGCAAAGATAGGCGGGCCAAAAGAATTTTTTTCTTTAAGCGCAACATAAACTTGTCCTCCTTATTCCCACGCGAAACCAAGAGGTACTGTTGGTAAGCGAGCAAAGTATCTAAAAGAATAATTCTCCTATCTTCAGGCAACTCAGCTAGAGTTTGCCAGGTTGAGTGATCCTCTGCTTGAGATTCCAATATCCCTTTAACGACCTCAATCTCACTTTCTGTCAACAGCTCCATTTGACGATATAAAATACGCTGATTGGAAGGGATAAACTTAACGCTCTGAATCAAGGCAGTGCCACCTTGTTGCTCGCGTTCCTTATTTATTTTTTCAAGGTTTTGAAATAATACTTCAGGCAAATACCAAGGTCTTACTCCACTCTCTGCAAGCTCAGTTTCATCGACCAAGTCGATTAATTGAGCGATACGATAGGCACAGTTTTCGTCAAAAAAGTAATAGTCAAACTCTCGGCCAGACACTTCCCATACATGCAGCATTAGGAAACGCACCTGCTCTTCACTTAGCGCCAACTCATACTCCCACATATCTCTAAATTCAGTACGGCTATAAACCAAATCCTGGGTAGCAAAATACTGATTAGAAAAATAGGCTTTATAACCACCAAAAATACCTGAAGTAATATAGCGGTAAATAGAGTCACCCGGAGGAACCTTAGCACCATAGTTAACGGTACGATCAAACAAATTATTCCCTCGGGACTCTTCCATATTTAGCTTCAAAAGTGCGTGACCGAAGCTAGATGCTGGATTCCCCAAATAACCACTGACTAAAACCAAACTGACAGAATCCAGTTTTTTATGCATACCCCATTTTTCAAGACCTGGGCAATTCTGAATTATTTCTATCTCTTCATAGGGCAGCTCTAGCTGCTTTGACAGCCAGTGATATCTCGCGGGAAAACGACAACGTGGGTGCTTATTAGGCTCTTGCCAAGGCCTAAAATAAGCTTTTATGGTCTCTTTTAATTCACTGGATGCGCTCTCTCTTCCGTTTTCTGCAAAAAAATATTTTGGAGAGGTAATTGCGCTGGTGTGGCCTGCTGCTTGAACATAAAGCAAACGCAGCCACGTAGGGTGAGACGCAAGATTTAGATCTTGTGCGGACTTAATGAAATGCTCAGCGTCTTTGGCCTGCACATTCAATGAAGCTAATGCCAGCACACAAAGACAAATTAAACGAAAGAAAGACTGGGAAAAACTGTTGCCAATTTTCACCAAGATCGGCGAAGCAAACATAAAGACAGGTAAATATTCGGAGACTCTAAATAAGGGCGAAAGACAAAAGAATTAGAGTTTATGGGTAGTTACAAACTGAAAGTAAGGGTGAGCACATTGTGCTCACCCTTGATAAAGCCCTTAATTTACTTTGTAAACTAAGTTATATAGCGCTTCAGATTTCTCATAATGAGTTTGGCTAGAGTAATCAACACTAGCTACTTCTGCAGTAAAAGCAGAACGAAGGTCTTGTTCAAAACCTTCACCCGCACCGCTTAGAGACTTAAGCGTATCTAGGTGTTGGCCTTGACCGCTCGCAAGATCTTGTTCAAGCGCGTCATAAGACTGGTGAATAAACGCTGCAACCGCACCGCTACCACCTGCACAAGAATCAGGAGAACTTACGTCAGAGATGACTGCTGTAGTTCCTAGATCCCAAGTCACGTTAGTAACGATTGCAAGGATGTTACCAGTTGAACTGTCCTCCACCTGAGCACCAATTAAACCACCTAAACCACAATCAGTATAGATCGAGCCAAAATCTCGAGCCATAACTGGTTGAGACAACATCAAAGGAGCCGCAAGACCCATAGCAATTAAAGACTTTTTCAACATAGTAATACCTTTTGAATTAATTAATTTTTTTGTAATTGCTCTTATCTTCCGTCAAGAGCAAGGTCAAAATTAGCAGCACAAACCTCGCAAGTCAAAGAAATCTAAGCCCTTTTTTGTTAGGAAGATGTAAATATTTGATATAAATCTTAAGATAAAAAAAGGCCCAAAATGGGCCTTTTTTATAAGACGTGAGAATCTACCTTCGTATGTCGTAAACCTTAAGACCTATATCTCTATCCACCATTTTAACGAATTCAGCAGGGTCTATATCGATATCCTGATTAAACATAGTGGTTTTGTTGGTAATCTGCATAAAACCACCTAAGGGTGTTCTATGCATCTTAAAGCCAAGCATGGGCATCTGGCCTTTAAAGTACTCTGGCGTTAACTCCTCATCGAGGTTCTCCTCGTACACCAAGCCCATAGGTAGCTCTTCTTGGGTTTCTACAAAGAAGCTGTTTAGCATTGAGAAGCCGTCTTTGGTGCCAATAAATAGCCAGTTAGGCTTGTTCACTTCAAACACCACCTTAGCCATTTCTTTCTCAACTTCCGATGTCTCACCGTCCACAATACCTGGCTCAGAAGGACCACCCGACACTCTAACTTCAGCATTCAACAGATCAATAAAGTCAGTCGACACATTCATAGCCGCTTTCGAGACCAAACGGCGTCGAAGCGATGGAATGTTTACCCGTGAGTTGTAGGAAAAGCTTTGTTCATGATGAACGATCTGCAAATCAAACTTCATCACAGGAGAACCTAGCAACTTCAAAGTCACCTTATATTCCGTAGTAGAGCGAATCGGACCTGACTTTTCGGCGACTACTTTTGCAACCATGTGTTTGTTGTTTAAGTTCATGGGAACTGCAGCTAAAGCTTTGGAATACATTCTAAGCTTAATCGTGTCAATCGGACGACCAGACCTAGCACCAATAAAACTATCGTAATAGAACTCCTCCCACATAAAGGCATTTTTAGGATCAACCTTTAATGCGTAATAATCGGTCTCTACGCGGCCTAACTCAGAACTAAAGCGTACATAGTAGGTATCACTCTCCCTAACAGCATCTTCTACCAAATATACATACCTGCGCTCGCCCTTATGATTTTTCATTTCGATTTCGGCGGCCAATTTACCGTCGATACGCATCATGTTTTTAACGCGATCTCCGGCATCTTTGAACATAAACAAAAACTCATCGTTGCCATCAAAGAAAAGTTCTTTACCCACCTGAGGGTCCTTTTTCTTTTCCTTCTTGGAGCGCTCTTTCATATAGATAAAACCACTTTCACGGCGCTCATCAATTTGAAAAGGAATGGGTACCATACGGTTGTTATGAACCGCCGCTAAAGAATAAGCCCCTGGGTTCCGACCACTTAGCTCTGGCAAATCTTCTGGGGACAAAGAAACCACTCGCGTAAGATCAGACACCTCACCAGCGCTGGTGGCTTCTGCAGCATAAAGGGGTGTTGCCACAGCTCCAAATAAGGCCGCAAGACCCAAAATTAGTGGCTTGATATGCAAATTATTGCGAATCAACATAATGACTCTCCATCAGAAACTCGTTTTTATTATTTTTAGTATCGACGTACAGTAGCTAAATTGTTCAAAAATCCATCATTTGAAGCCCTGTACCAGTCCCTGATTCTCTCGCTCATCTTAGCAGCTTGCATACCCCATTTATAGGACCCCCGCAGGCGCCAAAGTATTTAGCTAGGCAAGGTATTGACGAGGTGCTGAGCACCTAATTTTGAGGCAGAGCTCTTGTCAGAATAAAAACGCTTGGCAAAGCCCTTTTTTTGCCTTTCTAAAAACTCAGGGTGTCGATCAAAAGCCGACATTAAAGCATGATCTAGCCTTAGCTCATCACTCACCACCTCGCCAAACTCCCAGCACGCAAAACTGGGATCTCCCATCCAATTAAAGCCTTTCGAGTTGAGAAAAACACAAGGGCGAGAAATACTTAAAAATTCATAGACCTGACTACTAACATCCCCTATATACACATCCGCTAATAAGGTATAGGTCATATCTATTAAGGCGTCACTCTCACGATCCACATCTACGAGAATATTGTCATAGCCATAGGCTTGATTTAGTAATGCGTCTTTCTGCTTCTTGGCCAGGTTCAAATGAGGCGCAACGATCAAGTTCATGTCTGAATGCTGGACAAAAAATTTAATTAAGCTTTCCCCCCAATCAAAACAGGAGCTGAACTCGGGTTCAAAATGCGGATTATAAAGAAAGATTGGATTGGTATTGTCAAATAATTGGCGAGGCGCTTTTGCTTTACATAAATCAAATTTGGGATAGCCAATTACTTTCATCTTATCATCTAGGCCTAGACGAGTGGATAACTCTTCTAAAAACCGTGATTTAAGGTCTTCACCACTTAAAAACACTAAATCAAAGAGCCCAACCCACTCCCCGAAACCATACTCACGATCTCCAGCACCGTGGTGGGTATATACATAACGCTTAGATTCAAAGCCCGCGTTTTCTTTAAACGAAATTATCTCATTTGATGGACTGACTAAAGTATCACACTCCATCAACTTATCTTTATGCCTATTGAATATAGCTTTATAACCAGGGAAATCCCGATTCTTAATAGAACGAGTGATACGATAAAATAACGATGGTTGTAGAAATTGTATATTTAAGCACGAATCATCAAAGCAATCGTTCTTTGAAAAATAATCTCTTGCTAAAGACTTTACAGTAGACTCATTGGCCTCTGTAGAACAAAAAATTGAAACTTCACAATTCTCAAACTGAGATAGCTCAAAAGCTATCGAGGCCGCATGATAAATGTGATGGGGATTATTAAAAAAACAAAATCCAACTTTTCGATTAACCATTAATTCCTATTCTCAATAGCCTCTTCAACCACTAGTGCAACTAAGTTCTACTCAAAGCCCTCGAGCCAGCTTGGCGTCCTTTTCTCAAAAAAAGCGTTTATCCCTTCTTGAGCATCACCTTCATCAATTGTTTTTTGTAGCATATCAGCGAGGTATGGTAGAGCGCTTTCAAACTCCATATTTTCTTGATGATTATATGCCTCTAGGCCAAGACTCATCGTTTTGGGAGGCTTAGACTTCAACTGACTAAGCTTTTCGTCAACAGTTTGCCCCAG
Organism: Pseudomonadales bacterium; assembly: GCA_965223975.1. Lineage (GTDB taxonomy): Bacteria > Pseudomonadota > Gammaproteobacteria > Pseudomonadales > JBECKS01 > JBECKS01. The sequence continues at coordinate 2,032,069 of OZ245031.1, read as the reverse complement.
CGCATCCGCGTCAAGACATTCGTTGATGAGTCCCCAAGACTCCGCGACCCTTGCACTAATGGGCTCCCCACTCATAATCCAATCCAAACCTTGGCGCTTGGGGACAAGACGAAAAAGACCTGCCATTACCATGTAAGGCCATAAGCCCCGCTCTATTTCAGGTGCTCCAAATACAACCTTTTCGCTCGCATAAACATGAGTAGCATTGCAAATAAGCAATAAAGCACCAGCAAATACAGGGCCTTCAACCATAACTACCGACGGCTTACACAGCTCTCTTAACTTGTGAGCAATCAAATTAAGATCAGCATTCCTACCAGGAGCCGGTGCTAAAGATGGCACGGTACTCGCGCTCTCTTGTTGATCGCCTTTCATAGCGGCCAAATCGCCGCCTGCACTAAAAACTTTTCCTTTTGCATTAATCTTAACAACGCGAACCGAGCTATCTGTCTTAGCAAAACTCAACAAATACACAATCTCGCGCGCCATAGCAGCATTGATAGCATTCCTTTTGTCTGGTCGATTCAAGGTGATCGTCAACACAAAACTTTCAATTGACCATTCTATTGCTTCGAAACTAAAGTTTTCAGGATGCTTCATATATAACCGCTCAAATGAATATTGTTAGTTTATCGTGCTAAGAAGCCTTCGAACAATCCATAATCATTGAGCCTTAAAATCTTTCTATAAAGCGAAAGCTTATCGTCAAGCTGCTCACCCACTTCTTCCTCTGATAATGAAGACCCATCATTTGCTACACATATTAGATTTTTGTTGGTAATTGCCTTAGATCCCTCTTGATCACGATAATAGCCATTCTTAATCTCACGACCTACATTTGGAAAACAAAAATGCTCTTTATCTACACTCACCAAATTGTTAAAGCCCGTCGCCAGTACAAGATCTCTGCGATCTTCCTTGTATATGCTTTCTCCTATAAACGCATGTTCACCATATTCCAGGCCTAACATATCTAAAATCGTTGGCGCTATATCTATTTGACTCGCTAAACGGGAATAACTTTCTGCCTCGATCTCGTGATGCCAAATAGCCATTGGCAACTTAAATTGATTTCGATGCATCAATGCTAAGTCTTGATCATCGTCCTCCGCAGAGGCCATCCACAAGCCATGATCTGACAAAACCACCAAAATTGTGTTCTCTTTCAATTCAGACCGCTGAAGTAAATCCCAAAACACACCTAAGGACTTGTCGGTATAATTAACACCCCTCAAAAAGTGGTTATACACCTGATCATTCTCACTGCTCTCTGCGTCTACAGGTTCAAAACCCCAATCAAAAGGAAAATGATTGGTTAAAGTAACTATCTGAGCCAAAAATGGCTGTTGTTGCTGTGACAAATCTTCAAAAGCAATACGCATCATATCCACGTCTGCGATTCCCCAACCCTTTTGTTCCGCATCAGGGAAATGCTCTTCGACATAATATTGATCAATAATTCTGTCGAACCCTAAAGTGGGCAAAAAATCTCCTCTATTAAAAAAAGTCTTCTCATTCCCATGATACCAATGAGTACCGTAGCCTTTCTCTTTTAATATTTCAGGTAAGCATCGCGCCCTCAAATCCATCAATCTGTTTGATATAGGACTACCCCTAGAGAAATCAAAAATCGAACATAAAATGGATATTTCACCTCTAATAGTTTGATGGGAGTTTGCGTAAAAGTTATCGAATCGCAAGCCCGAGTTTAAAATCTTGTCTAGATTGGGAGTTATAGATTCGACTCCACCACCTGTGTATCCGGTTTCCGCGTCACGAACACTTTCCATAACGAAAAAGATAACATTTTTCCCATTTAGGTTAGGGCCATCATACAATGGGCTAGGTTTTGACTGAGTCCTTAACAAGGGATAATAGTCATTTTGATCAGATTCTGGATAAATATATTTTGCCGCTCCTTTCAGCTCATCAGTCATCTCAACTGAATACTCTCCCGAAAACAAAAAATAAGTTATAGGGTGAACATCCAGCGGAGGATAAAATAGTGCTCTGTCCGCAACATCGATCTGAACATAGCGATCATAATAATTCCCAAAAATCGCACCAGATAACAAAAGCGTAACCAGCAAATAACCTATTGATAAAACACCTGCAAAATATCTTAAAACCAAAACACACAATGATAAGCAGACTGAAACCGTCATCACTTTCACAGCCATTTCGTATGAAGCTAGACTAGAAAGACCCTGACTTCCTTCACTATTCACCATATCGCTCGTCATAAAAAACGCATCTAGGGTTAGAAAATCTTTATAAAAATCAAAATTCAACCAAGAAGAGACCAAGGTTAGAGCAGAGAAGTTTAAAAATATAAAAAAGAATAAAGCACGGTACCAATTAACCTTATACAGAATCAGAACAATTAAGGCCCAAAATATTGACGCCAACACAAAACCTTCATAACGAAGACTGGTTTTCTTCTTGTTAAAGTTTTCTAGGGTCCACTCCATCGGGTATATATAAAATACCAATGCACTTAAGACCAAGCTGAGCAATACAAAAGATACTGCAAATAAAAAAGGATAAACTCTTAAACGGTTCTTCATGTAAACGACTTACCACTTACTCGTGAGCACTTACTTCATCGGCCCCAAGCAAAACAAAAATCCCAACAAACAGTAAAAAATAAAACAATGTTTGGCTATAGAACAAAGGCCCATCAAACAAGGAATGAACCAGTAGCGACACACAGGTTGAGAGCGCTATTTTCGATTCAACAGCCAAGTTCGAAGTATACCCTAGATAAAACGCCCTGGTAAAAACAAATACCAGTGCTAGAAAGCCTAAGGCACCCCACTGAACTAACCACTGAAACACGAAGTTATGGGGTTGGGATCCATAAAGTCGACCTTCTATAAAGCTAAAGCCTCTTCCGGCCCAACCAAATAAAGCACGTTCTTTAAGCGAGTTTATACTAATCTTCCACATGTAGATCCGGTCTGTTGATAGCTTATTAACCATTAAACCCAGGCCCTTAGTGTCATTTTGAGCTATAGAGTCGGCACTATCTTTGATAGGCAATTGTTTCACCTCAATCCCGCTAGTTTTAGCGTCATCGATATTTGACTGATTTACAGCGAGCGTGATCACATCGAAACTCTTAAGCACCCTTGCAGCTCCATTCCATGGATAAATACTAAACAGGTCGCTGATTAGAATAGCAGCAGCAAACACCAAACCCACCGTCAAGCCCCGCTTTGCAAAGTCGAGTAGACTTGTAAAATTAAGCAACAAATAAAAACCCACGCCAACTATCACGCTTAAAATTGCACCTCGCCCCCCAAGCCAAAATAAGAAGCTGTTTACCACAACCGCGAGAAACAGGTACGTCCCTATATATGACCGCTGGGATGCATCTACTAAAAGCACTAGGGCCAGCATTGCCGCCAAGGCAATCAAATACCCCATATGACGAATATGGGCAAAACCAGGAGGATCCCTAAAGAGGTTAATATCTTCAGGAAATAGATTAAAAATATGACCAAACAGATATGCCATTGCATAACAAAATGCGATCGCAATTAATGTGTTTGACAGGCCTAACAGTAATCTTTTGGGCTTCTGAGAGAACTTTAATAAACACAAAAAAAATAGAAAGTGAACTAGAGTAAAAACCCAATACAGACGAGTATAGGTATGGCTGACATCAGGGAAGTCCTTTACAAACAAATAAGTTGAAACAAAAGACGATATTCCAAATATAAGCACTCCGCAGAGCAACGGCCGATCCAAAGCCTTTTTAGGCATCCCTCTAGACAACAAGATGAAGACAATACAGACAAGCACTTCAAACAACAAAACAGTTCGACCAGCTTCTGTTACCTCTACGTCATTCAGTAACCCTGTAAAACCGACCATGAAAAATAAAACTAATAAGACTCCAAAGCCTACAGACTTAGCATCGACTTTTGTTACATTTACCATCAATCTGAATTACCCTTAAAACTCACAGTGACCCACGCGCTTGTACCTTCCAACGAGTCGTGAATGCACCATTCATGACTCCAAAATCGGTGCAAGGAAGGCTAGATGGTACTTTAACTATTATGCTTTTGCTCCCCCTAAGTACGGGAGCCAGTAAAATTAAAGGCTTAATTTAAAAATAACAAAGTTAAAAAAGCTGATAATTTATACTACTAAGATGTTTTTATTTTTTTAACTTTTATAAGTGCGTATGGGACACCTGGGAAAATAAAACTTATAGACCATTAAACCAAAAAACAGGAGAGAAGATACCTAAATATACAAAAAAGTATCTATCTACAAAGCTCTCTCCCAAAAAAACACAGACCCTAAAACGAAAACCATAGAGATCAAAAGTACGAATCTAGTAAAATCATTCCAAAAACGTATTTTTTCCAAATTTCCCGAAACCTTTTTGTAATCCTTAACGACCCTTCTCAATACACTAAAGTTACAACCGCTTCTTTCCATAGTTTAAACTGCGCCTAACATTAAAGGAAAGTTGATTTACGGCGTGAAAAACGGGGATACAAAAAGTGCCTGACGCCCCTTCGGGCCAACCGTTCGCACGACTGCATGGATACAGGAGGTAGAGTAACGCAGGAGCGGATACCGAGAGCGAACGTCGCTCAAACGGGCCAAAGCTAAACGGTTAGCTTTGGCTATTAACCGTTTTCGCCCTACTCCACATGGGAACCCATGTGAGAGATCCTTAAACGTCAGACATAAAAAAAGCCCACACAAGGTGAGCTTCTTTTATGTTTAATGCCTGACGATGACCTACTCTCACATGGGATCTCCCACACTACCATCGGCGATACGGCGTTTCACTGCTGAGTTCGGGAAGGGATCAGGTGGGTCCACCGCTCTATTGTCGTCAAGCGATTTGTGATGTACAGGGATGTACGAATGTCGCGGTGGCATGGATGCCAAAGAGCGACTTTATGTGTTCCCCATACAAATTCGTTAAATCTGCGTCAACTCTTTACGAGCTCTTTTGCTTAAGTGGTATCAAGCGTACTTGGTATCTTGAATGTGTCATTGTTTGCTTAGGTTAGACAAGCCATCAAACCCCTTAGGGTTATATGGTCAAGCCTCACGGGCAATTAGTATTGGTTAGCTCAACGCCTCGCGGCGCTTCCACATCCAACCTATCAACGTTGTAGTCTTCAACGGCCCTTCAGGGACTTAAAGTCCAGTGAGAATTCATCTTGAGGGAGGCTTCGCGCTTAGATGCTTTCAGCGCTTATCCCGTCCGAACGTAGCTACCCGGCAATGCCACTGGCGTGACAACCGGAACACCAGAGGTTCGTCCACCCCGGTCCTCTCGTACTAGGAGCAGCTCCTCTCAATTCTCAAACGCCCACGGCAGATAGGGACCGAACTGTCTCACGACGTTCTAAACCCAGCTCGCGTACCACTTTAAATGGCGAACAGCCATACCCTTGGGACCGGCTTCAGCCCCAGGATGTGATGAGCCGACATCGAGGTGCCAAACTCCCCCGTCGATATGAACTCTTGGGAGGAATCAGCCTGTTATCCCCGGAGTACCTTTTATCCGTTGAGCGATGGCCCTTCCATACAGAACCACCGGATCACTAAGACCTACTTTCGTACCTGCTCGAGATGTCTCTCTCGCAGTCAAGCGCGCTTTTGCCTTTATACTCATAGCATGATGTCCGACCATGCCGAGCGCACCTTCGTACTCCTCCGTTACTCTTTGGGAGGAGACCGCCCCAGTCAAACTACCCACCACACACTGTCCTCGACCTGGATAACAGGCCAAAGTTAGAACCTCAATATTGTCAGGCTGGTATTTCAAGGTTGGCTCCACTGCAACTGGCGTCACAGTTTCAAAGCCTCCCAGCTATCCTACACAAACAATATCAAAGTCCAGTGTGAAGCTATAGTAAAGGTTCACGGGGTCTTTCCGTCTAGCCGCGGGTACACTGCATCTTCACAGCGATTTCAATTTCACTGAGTCTCGGGTGGAGACAGCGTGGCCATCGTTACGCCATTCGTGCAGGTCGGAACTTACCCGACAAGGAATTTCGCTACCTTAGGACCGTTATAGTTACGGCCGCCGTTTACCGGGGCTTCGATCAAGAGCTTCGCATAAGCTAACCCCATCAATTAACCTTCCGGCACCGGGCAGGCGTCACACCCTATACGTCCACTTTCGTGTTTGCAGAGTGCTGTGTTTTTAATAAACAGTCGCAGCCACCTGGTTTCTTAGACCGCCCTCAGCTTACGGAGTAAATCCGATCACCAAAAGCGGCGTACCTTCTCCCGAAGTTACGGTACCATTTTGCCTAGTTCCTTCACCCGAGTTCTCTCAAGCGCCTTGGTATGCTCTACCCGACCACCTGTGTCGGTTTGGGGTACGGTTCTTTATAACCTGAAGCTTAGAGGCTTTTCCTGGAAGCATGGCATCAATGACTTCTCGGAAACAAAGTTCCAATGGTCTCGACTCTCGGCCTTAAAGGGAACCGGATTTACCTAATTCCCAAGCCTACAATCTTTCCCCGGGACAACCAGCGCCCGGTACATCTAGCCTTCTCCGTCACCCCATCGCAGTTATAAAAAGTACAGGAATATTAACCTGTTTCCCATCGACTACGGCTTTCGCCCTCGCCTTAGGGGCCGACTCACCCTGCGCCGATTAGCGTTGCGCAGGAAACCTTGGTCTTACGGCGTGCGGGTTTTTCACCCGCATTATCGTTACTCATGTCAGCATTCGCACTTCTGATACCTCCAGCAAACTTCTCAGTTCACCTTCAACGGCTTACAGAACGCTCCTCTACCACCCATACTAAGTATGGATCCGCAGCTTCGGTGGATAGTTTTAGCCCCGTTAAATCTTCCGCGCAGGCCGACTCGACTAGTGAGCTGTTACGCTTTCTTTAAAGGATGGCTGCTTCTAAGCCAACCTCCTAGCTGTCTAAGCCTTCCCACATCGTTTCCCACTTAACTATCACTTGGGGACCTTAGCTGGCGGTCTGGGTTGTTTCCCTTTCCACGACGGACGTTAGCACCCGCCGTGTGTCTCCCGCGATTGCACTCTCAGGTATTCGGAGTTTGCATCGGGTTGGTAAGTCGAGATGACCCCCTAGCCGAAACAGTGCTCTACCCCCTGAGGTGAGACGCGAGGCGCTACCTAAATAGCTTTCGAGGAGAACCAGCTATCTCCGGGCTTGATTAGCCTTTCACTCCGATCCACAGGTCATCCGATAATTTTTCAACATTACCCGGTTCGGGCCTCCAGTCAGTGTTACCTAACCTTCACCCTGCCCATGGATAGATCGCCCGGTTTCGGGTCTATTCCCAGCAACTTGACGCCCTATTAAGACTCGCTTTCGCTACGGCTCCACTAAACGCTTAACCTTGCTACTGAAAATAAGTCGCTGACCCATTATACAAAAGGTACGCAGTCACACGTAAACGTGCTCCCACTGCTTGTACGCACACGGTTTCAGGTTCTATTTCACTCCCTTCACCAGGGTTCTTTTCGCCTTTCCCTCACGGTACTAGTTCACTATCGGTCAGTTAGGAGTATTTAGCCTTGGAGGATGGTCCCCCCATGTTCAGTCAACGTTTCACGTGCGCCGACCTACTCGATTTCATCTATGACGCGCTTTCGTGTACGGGGCTATCACCCACTATGGCCGCACTTTCCAGAGCGTTCCACTAACACGTCATAAACTTAAGGGCTAATCCCATTTCGCTCGCCGCTACTTTGGGAATCTCGGTTGATTTCTTTTCCTCCGGGTACTTAGATGTTTCAGTTCCCCGGGTTCGCCTCCGTAACCTATGTATTCAGTTACGGATACCCGCAAGCGGGTGGGTTTCCCCATTCGGACATCTCGGGTTATAACGGTTGTTTGCCACCTTACCCAAGCTTTTCGCAGACTACCACGTCCTTCATCGCCTCTAACTGCCAAGGCATCCACCATGTGCGCTTAGTCACTTGACCATATAAGCCTAAATGATCTGATCAGCTCGTTACACTCATCAATACAACATCATTCAGTGCTGCTTGTTGTTACCTTCGCCAGCTCTGTGTAAACACAGAGTTGTTTTTTTGCCACATTCGTATTGCTACCAAGTTCGCTTTTGATTAACTCACTTAATTATTTTGCAATTTGAGTATTACACCCTCTTCGTACTAACGTACTCGAAGATATAATATTTGACTCAGATTCAACTTGTTAAAGATCTTACCCGCAAAGTCATCCAATGCAGGTTCTGGCATCTCATCCTAAAGGATAAGAGTTACTAAGCGATAAATCGCTAACTACCTCTAAAAAAACCAGATAACAATTCACTGAACAGCGAACTCTTATCTGGATTCTCAAAGCCTCTAAAGAAAGTGGTGGAGCTAAGCGGGATCGAACCGCTGACCTCCTGCGTGCAAGGCAGGCGCTCTCCCAGCTGAGCTATAGCCCCAATCATTCGATTAGGATTTTAATTTTGGTTCAGGCAAGGCGGCTGAGCCGACGTTTATTCTAATAAACGAGGCGAAAGCCAACGCAGCATGAAGCAAAATTGGTAGGCCTGGGCAGACTTGAACTGCCGACCTCACCCTTATCAGGGGTGCGCTCTAACCAGCTGAGCTACAGGCCTATTTTAACTGGTCTTCATTGCGCTTAGCGCCTCGCTAAACTCAATCAATCCGGCGTTAAAAACCCTAGACTAAATCTCAATGCATGCATCTCAAATTAGCGTGGGCCTGCAGGACCCTTACGGGTGATACTCTCTTTAGATAAATAATCAAGTAATTTGTGTGGACACCAAACAGGTAATCGTCACTGTCGGTTAAGGAGGTGATCCAGCCGCAGGTTCCCCTACGGCTACCTTGTTACGACTTCACCCCAGTCATGAATCACAAAGTGGTGACCGTCCTCCCGAAGGTTAGACTAGCCACTTCTTTTGCAACCCACTCCCATGGTGTGACGGGCGGTGTGTACAAGGCCCGGGAACGTATTCACCGCGACATGCTGATTCGCGATTACTAGCGATTCCGGCTTCATGGAGTCGAGTTGCAGACTCCAATCCGGACTACGACCGGTTTTAAGGGATTGGCTCACCATCGCTGGGTCGCTGCCCTCTGTACCGGCCATTGTAGCACGTGTGTAGCCCAGGTCGTAAGGGCCATGATGACTTGACGTCGTCCCCACCTTCCTCCGGTTTGTCACCGGCAGTCTCCTTAGAGTTCCCACCATTATGTGCTGGCAACTAAGGACAAGGGTTGCGCTCGTTACGGGACTTAACCCAACATCTCACGACACGAGCTGACGACAGCCATGCAGCACCTGTCACAGAATTCCCGAAGGCACTCCTCTATCTCTAAAGGATTCTCTGGATGTCAAGACCTGGTAAGGTTCTTCGCGTTGCGTCGAATTAAACCACATGCTCCACCGCTTGTGCGGGCCCCCGTCAATTCATTTGAGTTTTAACCTTGCGGCCGTACTCCCCAGGCGGTCTACTTATCGCGTTAGCTGCGCCACTAAACAGTCAAGCTGCCCAACGGCTAGTAGACATCGTTTACGGCGTGGACTACCAGGGTATCTAATCCTGTTCGCTACCCACGCTTTCGCACATCAGTGTCAGTATCAGTCCAGGGGGCCGCCTTCGCCACTGGTATTCCTTCAGATCTCTACGCATTTCACCGCTACACCTGAAATTCTACCCCCCTCTACTGTACTCTAGTCTGCCAGTTTTGGATGCAGTTCCCAGGTTGAGCCCAGGGCTTTCACATCCAACTTAACAAACCACCTACGCGCGCTTTACGCCCAGTCATTCCGATTAACGCTCGCACCCTCCGTATTACCGCGGCTGCTGGCACGGAGTTAGCCGGTGCTTCTTCTGTAGGTAACGTCACAGTGCAAAGGTATTAACCTTACACCTTTCCTCCCTACTGAAAGTGCTTTACAACCCTAGGGCCTTCTTCACACACGCGGCATGGCTGCGTCAGGGTTGCCCCCATTGCGCAATATTCCCCACTGCTGCCTCCCGTAGGAGTCTGGGCCGTGTCTCAGTCCCAGTGTGGCTGATCATCCTCTCAGACCAGCTATGGATCGTCGCCTTGGTAGGCCTTTACCCCACCAACTAGCTAATCCAACGCGGGCTCATCCAATAGTGCAAGGTCCGAAGAGCCCCTGCTTTCCCCCGTAGGGCGTATGCGGTATTAATCCGGATTTCTCCGGGCTATCCCCCGCTACTGGATAGATTCCCACGCGTTACTCACCCGTCCGCCGCTCGACGCCTGGGAGCAAGCTCCCATCGTTTCCGCTCGACTTGCATGTGTTAGGCCTGCCGCCAGCGTTCAATCTGAGCCATGATCAAACTCTTCAGTTTATATCTTGGCGGTACCTTAGGGTACCAATCTTGTCGACGCTTTAGTTTGCCTATATTCAGTAAATGAATTGTCGGACTCTAAAGGTCTATTCGTTGTGACGAATAGTCCGTTCAGTGCCCACACAAATTACTTGATTCAACTTTTAAAGATCTAATCGTAGCCTCGTCAACTACGATCCCAGCTCTCACCTCGGCTGGGGAGGCGCGTATTCTAGCGATAACCAAAAAAAGGTCAATCGATTTTTGGCCTCAAAAGGCAAAAAAGTGGAATAATTTTGAGAAAATCAGGATTTTATTTAAAAATGATTAAAAAACGCACAAATTCAAACACTTAGCGGTATATATATTTGGGCTCAGCGCTCACAATTAGCTTAGATTCTGAGCACTCAACTCGCGCGCCAGTGACATCAAACACCTCATCATTTTCAAACAACTCAAAATCAAATTCATTTTGAAGCGCCCACAGTGCCATAAAATGCTTTCCTTGCGAGTCTATACACTCAACTTCATATGCATGTTTAGACGATTCTATACCCTTAACAGTTACACCTTCTAAGCGAGAACAAAGATCCTTAAAAATGTAATAAGCCCTTCTTTTACGCACTCCCTCTCGGTTATCAATCAAACCATAACCCGGAGCCACAAGCTGATGCCAATAGCTGCACTCGACCCTTCCATTCGCTACCGCTAACCAATAGAACCTTGCTAGGTAGCTTGCGTAATCCTCTTCGCTCACCCATACATCATCGAGCGCCGGCGCATAAGGCTTAGTATGTTCAATTGGCCAGTTTACTTCGGTAATCAACATACGATTCTTTGTTTTTGGTGAAAAGCTTAGCGCCGACCAGAAGAAATTAATTTTGCCTATAAGGTCGAAAATAAATTGTTTATTTTCTGGCGCCCCTCGACGATCCACGTAAAGCAGCGAGGCAATTCCGTCATAGCTCGCCGATTTAAAATGAAAAAGACTTCTTAATAAGGCGTATATTTCGAAGTCTATAATTGACGAGCCTAGCAAATTGAGCTCGGGGAACTCCTCATCCCTAATTGTTTGCGCGCTTTTAAAAAAACCAAAGTATTCATCAATATTATGAAAACCCCACTTGGTACGGTTAATCGCATTGGCTATTTGAAAGTCCACACCAAGCGGAGACAGAACTTCAAACACTTTTCGCAGGCTATCTTCCCTTAAAGCAACATCCTCAATAGTTTCTCGATCTTGCAACAAAACGAACAACCATTGTGCATCTTTAAACTGTCGAGCAAAGCTCAAGTATTCTTCGATCCGTCCAACATCATTCAAAGGTATGCGCAACGAAAGCTTTTTCACCCCCAGCTCTTTAACCAACTCCGGACTCAGCTCAGGCTCTTTATCAAGATTCACACATAGACCAACCTTCCCATACTGAGCCTCCTTAAGTTGAACACGTTCCAAACGGAGACTTTTAAACAACACAGGAAAGAACGCTATCGAACTTGATAGAAAAACCTTAAGAATTGAAGGAATCGATTTTATTCTTAAATCACGTTTATAATCTGTATCACGGATTGGATAGGGCTGATCAGAGAAGTGATCCCATTGGTAAGGAGAAGTACCACCCTCATCCACTTTGCTAATCACGAGAAATACCCAAGGCTTTTTTGATTTTTTGCTTTAGGGCTTTCTGTCTTTTATGCGCATATAGATGAACATTTAAAACTTTAAGAGCCTCTTCTTTTGATCGACCTGCACATAAGGCGTAGTGTTCGGCCAAAATCTCCGTCGATCGCTCATCCGTCGCGAGCCTCACCAAACTTTTAAGCCCGAACTCAAAACTCACCTTACCTTTATAGAGTCGATTCAGATCCACAAAAGCAAAAGTGTATAAATCAGCTTTTTTACTGACCAAGACATTACCGTGGCTAAAATCTCTATGTAAAAAACCAGATTGATGCATTTTGTAAGCCTCCTTAACCACCAAAGGCAAAACATCCTCTCTCTCAAACATCTGCTTCCTGTAGACCTCATGCAAAGTACAGCCATAGGAAAACTCTCGGGAGAAATAAAAACTCTCTCGTAACAAACCTGCATTAAAGAATTCAATATAAGCTAAAGGGCTAGGAACGGAAAAACCTGCCTTTACTAATTCTACTGAGTTTCTAAACGACCTCTTAGCCTTAGAAGGTCTAAAAAAACTATAGATCAATCGACTGACTGGATTAGGAATCTTAAAGGACTTAACTACGACAGCATCGTCCAAGCCATTAAATAAGTCCGAGTCGAAACGTTTGAGCACATTTCTATCTTGATGAATAGCCTCGCCGTTTTCCAAAAACCAAGCGCGAGCCGAACTTAAGCTCTCAACAAAGAAAGCAAACTCTTGATTATATTGAGCCTTAAAGCTTGAGCCTTTATAAATTTCAACTTGCACTGATTAGATAGTCTATTCTTTTTATTTAATAGTTACTCTGGCAAATTTCTTTTTACCAGCCTGATAAACATGAGTACTTCCTTTTTGAGCCACATAGCTTAAATCCAGTTTTTCTTGCCCATCAAGCAAAACCGCCCCTTGCTTAAGCATACCTCGTGCAGCGGTAGTACTCGCCACTAAGTTCGCCTCTTTAAGCAAATTTGCTACTGGCATACCCTCGTCTGACTCAAAAGTGAACTCGGGCATATCTTCAGGCATTTCGCCTTTTTTGAAGACGTTACCCAGACCCTTTCCGAGATTTTCGAGGGCGCTTTTACCATGAAAACGTTCTACAATTTCTTCAGCTAACTTAATTTTGATCTCCCGAGGATTAACACCCGATTCGATTTCCTGCTTAAATCCGGCGATTTCTTCATCGTTTTTAAAACTTAAAAGCTCGAAGTAACGCCACATAAGATCATCATCAATCGACAGCAACTTGCCATACATTTCATTTGGCGCTTCCTCAATCGCAATGTAATTGCCGAGCGATTTAGACATTTTATTCACTCCATCCAAACCCTCTAACAAAGGTAAAGTCATTACAATCTGAGAAGTCTGACCATAGGATTTTTGCAGAGTTCGCCCCATTAATAGGTTAAATTTCTGATCAGTACCACCAAGCTCAACATCCGCCTCAAGCGCCACCGAATCATAACCCTGAACCAAAGGATACAGAAACTCATGAATCGCTATTGATTGTTCGCCCTTGAACCTTTTGCTGAAATCATCCCGTTCAAGCATACGCGCGACCGTAAACTGCCCGGCTAACTTAATCATCTCCGAAGGCGCCATCTTATCCATCCAGGTGGAATTAAAGGCAACGGTTGTTTGCTCAGGATCAAGAATTTTAAACACCTGCTCTTTATAGGTCTGGGCGTTTTGCTCAACTTCTTCGCGGGTCAATGGGGGGCGAGTAACACTCTTACCGGTTGGATCCCCAATCATGCCGGTAAAATCTCCTATCAGAAAAATGACCTCATGACCTAGGTTTTGAAACTGACGCAATTTATTGATTAAAACCGTATGACCCAAATGTAAATCAGGCGCAGTTGGATCAAATCCAGCTTTAATTTTTAGCCGCTTGCCGCTTTTAAGACGCTCAAGCAGCTCCTCTTCAATCAAAATCTCATCGCAACCGCGCTTTAAAAGAGCAAGCGCATCATCAAACTCGTGGGACATAAAAACACAACCTTAAAATGCGGCAATTGGGTTGCCACATTCACTTGATTAATCGAAAAAACTAATTGTAACATTTTTAATGCTATGCCGTGCTATCAAATATAAAGTACTTTGGGTATATTGCCGGCTGATTGAAATAATCTCTATTAGCTCCAGGGTAAAAATGGCATCTCAAAAACGCAATATCGTCAATATTTTAAATGCAATGCCGATTGCCCACCTTGTAATATTACTTGCCATCTCGAGCTTAATACTGGCCGCGGCTTTTCTCATACCCTCTGATAAAACTCGCGTCAGCCACCCGCTCACTATTCCAGATGCCCTTCTTACTCAAACTCGCTCGATCATTGTGAAATCCGGGGACAATTTTTCACTGGTCGCAGAACGGGCCGAGCTAGATGCCACCGAAGTATTCCAGATCATGCAATCTGGAGAAAATGCGAAACTATTACTCAATATTTTTCCTGGCCAAACGATTCATTTTCATTTTGACAAATTCGATCAGCTTACCCACCTAAGCTATTCCTACACCTTAACCGAAACCTTAGTCATCACACGCGAACAAGATCAATTCGTTAGTCGAGTAGATATCAAAGAGCTAAGCACTCAAACCCAATACGCCGAAGGAGTGATTGAAGATTCGTTATTTCTAGCAGCAAATAAGGCAGGGCTCAATGACAACATCACAATGGAACTTGCTGACTTATTAGGATGGGATATTGATTTTGCGCTGGATATTCGCAAAGGGGACCGTTTTGCTCTCGTATTCGAGGAACTCTACCTGGATGGGGAAAAAGTAAAAAATGGAAACATATTGGTAGCTCAATTTATCAACCAGGGAAGGCTCATCACGGCGATACGATACGAAGACTCCAAAGGCGATGTCGGCTACTTCACCCCCGAGGGGCTGAGTATGAGAAAGACCTTTCGCAGAAACCCTTTAGACATTGTACGCATCACCTCTCGATTTAACCTTAGGCGCAAACACCCTGTGCTGCATAAAATAAGGGCACACAAGGGCGTTGACTATGGAGCGGCTAAAGGAACCCCTGTTCGGGCAACTGGCGACGGCAAAGTCATCAATGCTCGTCGTAAAGGTGGATGGGGTAAAGCAGTTATCATTCAGCATGGCCAAAAATACACCACTCTTTATGCTCACCTTAGTAAATACGGCCGCGGTGTAAAAGAAGGCCGCTACGTCAAACAGGGCCAAATCATAGGCTATGTCGGCAGCACTGGCCTAGCGACTGGCCCCCATTTACATTACGAATTTAGAGTAAATGGTGTTCACAGAAACCCGCTAACTATTGCTCTGCCTCACGCCAAACCAATCAAGAAAGAGGAACGCGCTCACTTTATGGAGCATGCCGAGGACACCCTGAAAATACTCCATGAATTTCAGGACACGCCTTTTGAAAGCTACACGAAGGAGCAATAAATGGAAATGAGCCTAGCCATAGAAACCTGCTCTCGTTAGTATGGACAAATGAACACAACGGCTTCAAAAGACGGTATTTTTGTTGGAATTATGTCAGGTACCAGCGTCGACAGCATCGACGTGGCCGCTGCCAGATTTGGAGAAAACAGTCTAGAGCTTCTGGCTACACATACTCACCCTATCCCCAACGAACTCAGAACCCAAATCATTAAACTCAACAGCCCTTGCGAAAACGAGCTACATTTGAGTATGCACATGGATCAATTGCTCGGAGAGCTATTTGCCGAGGCGGCACTAGAATTGCTAAAACAAGCAAAACTACACACCAAAGATATAAGCGCTATCGGAAGTCATGGACAAACCATTCGCCACCAAATAGAAACCAAGCCTTATTATACTCTTCAGATAGGCAACCCTAATATTATTGCCGAGCGCACAGGCATCAAAACCATATCTGACTTTAGAAGCCGAGACATGGTTTTAGGAGGCCAAGGAGCGCCCTTCGCCCCGGCTTTTCATCAATTTCTGTTTACGTCAAAAGATCAAAATCGAGTAATTGTAAATATCGGGGGCATGGCCAACCTAACTATTTTGAACAAAAACTCATCTTCTATCCAAGGGTTCGATACTGGCCCAGGCAATGTTCTGATGGATTATTGGATCAATAAACACCTGTGTGAACCTTATGATCACGATGGCCAATGGGCCAAAAGTGGGACACAAAATAGCGACCTATTACAACACCTGCTCGATGACCCATTTTTTTCTCAGCCGCCCCCAAAAAGTACCGGTAGAGATAAATTTAATCAAAAATGGCTCGAAGAAAAGCTAGTGACCACCAAGGAGTCACCGGAAAATATTCAGGCCTGCTTGTTACATTTAACTGCGCACTCGATAGCTGCAGCAATTGATACATGGGGGCCTGCACAAAGCGATATTTTTGTGTGTGGAGGAGGTGCCCACAATGCATTTCTGATGGAAACCTTACAGAAACAGCTTAAAAATCATTCTTTAATGACCACCCAAGAGATTGGACTAAAACCCAACTGGGTAGAAGCCTGTGCCTTTGCCTGGCTAGCGAAGCAAACCCACGAACACAAACCCGTTGGCTTATCATCTGTTACGGGCGCACAGAAAAATTCTATTTTAGGATCTATATCCGAAGTCCTATAAAAGCCAAATCAATGCAAATACTTTTCATAGGCAGAAAACGGGGCAACAGCCAATACTACCAACGATTGTGCAAAGAGTTGGGAAACAACTATCAAACCCATGTTATGGGTAAGCCTTACCCTCAAGCATTAAGCAAGGTCTTAGGAATATTAAACTGGGACTGCACAAGCGTCGTTGACAAACAACTTGAAATAAAAATAAGTAAACGACCATTTTTAAAATCCTGGCCGCTTATCATGTCGATCTACAGAGCCAAAACAGCTCTGGTAGAACGTTTAAGATACTTAAAATACCTTCACCTATTAGAGAAGAGAAAACCTTCTAAGATAGCAATTTGGAATGGAAACAAATTGCCGAATGAAACCGTGGTAGCTGCTGCTAAGCAGCTTGGCATTGGAGTTTTTTATTTTGAACTAGGCCCCATGCCTAACACCACCACTCTCGATCCGATGGGAGTAAACTACACTAATTCACTTCCGCGCAATGCGAAGTTTTTTCTCGACTATGAATTCGAAGAAAGCCCTAAAACGCTGCCCAAACTTGATACCCGAGCACCTAACAAAAAAAGACAGATCCAAGAACACATCCGCATTGAAGGACCCTATTTTTTTATACCATTTCAAGTACCAAACGACACTCAAATCATATGCAATTCTCATTGGGTAAAATCAATGGAGCAGCTATTCCTAGAAGTCGTTAGCGCCCATAAAGCAGCAAAACTTAACCACATCAAACTGGTATTTAAAGAACACCCCTCCTGGAAAGGCCATTTTAAAGAACTATATGATAACTATGAACATGCGATATTCGCTAACGGAAATAACACTCCAGAACTGATAGAAAATAGCTCAGCTGTACTAACAATCAACTCAACCGTTGGACTGGAAGCGTTGTATTGCAAAAAAAAGGTAATCGTTCTTGGCGACGCGTGTTACAACATTACTGGCCTGACTCGCAGCGCCACAAACGCACAAGAGCTATTAGACACCTTAAAGAATATAGAACACTGGGACTTCGATGAAACCTTAAGATCCAAGTACCTCAATTATCTATACAATGTTTACTGTATTCCAGGTAAGCACCTAGAAAAAGGTCCCTTTTTTAAAGAACATGCCAAGAAAGTTGAACAGCGAATTCTAGGGACAGATAGCTTTGCAAAAAGCTTAGATAAGGTTTAAATAGAAAAGGACGATCCACATCCACACGTTGTTGTTGCGTTGGGGTTATTGACCACAAATCGGGACCCTTCCAGACCTTCTACATAGTCAATTTCTGAGCCTTCAAGGTATTGAATACTCATTGCGTCAATCAAGAGCTTTACACCCTGATTCTCTATTTGAGTATCATCTTCCTGAATATTTTCATCGAAATTAAATCCATAAGAGAAACCAGCACAACCCCCGCCAGTGATATACACGCGTAGGTTTTGATTTTGGTTTTCTTCCTCATCGAGCAAGGCTTTTACCTTACTTGCAGCGCTATCAGTAAATATCAGATCAGACATAATTCAATTCTTGTATACAGTGTATACATAAATATTAGAGATTTCCGCCCTTCAGCAAGGGGCTTACACGATACCTATTATAGACGGGGTAGATGTCAGAGTAAATTACTCAAGTATTAGCAGCATCCAAAACTCGGACTTTTACGCGCTAATTATTAGCCGCCTGATCGCTATTCAGAGGAGTTACATTAGCTTTTGGACTATCTTCTTTATGTAGCTCCCCATTCACTATTGCTCCCTGAGCCATCTCTATTACTTTGTAATAGACATTTCCGGTTACCTTGGCATTTTCGGCGAGTTCTAGCCTTTCGCTGGCGTATACATCTCCCTCAACACTACCATTAATGGTAATAGAGGGAACGCGCACTTGACCTTTAATTGAACCTTCTTCTGTTACCCACAACCGAGCATCAGAGCCATTCTCAGCTACTAAATCACCCTTCAAATGACCATCTATTTGAATCCCACCACTAAACCGAATACTGCCCTCAATGCTGACATTAGCAGCTACCAGGGTATCGGGAACAGCTTCATTAAGCTCTTTAAAGCCAGAGTTCTTACGAGAAAACATATCTTTGCTCCTTAAATTACAAGAGCCTCAAAACACACTAACTCAGGAATAAGCAGTGCCTAGAGGAGGATTATTAGAGTGACTAGTAAGCGCCTAGCCAGGACCAAAGGCAATCCCAAGGCGATAAAGGGGGGGAATTTAAGGACAAAAAAAGCTACTCATCCTCGTTCGCAGGCGCCAAGGAAAGCCAATCAAATAGCTTCTCCACGCTCATTGCTTTCTTGCCTGTTGACTGTAACTTCACCTGAACTTGCTCAGGTACAAAACCTTTCGGTAGAACAAATTCCTCTTCAACTTCTTGGAAATACTTAAAGCGAAATTTAAGCGCAAGATCTTGATCGGTGACTTTCAAACTCTGCAAAGAGTAATCTTTTCTCTCGCCATTTTCTGATCCCAATAGAGTGATAGTCACACCACCTTTAATCACTGTCCTATTTTTTAACCCCAGTTGAGTTAATACCAGAGCAAGACGAAATCGACCTGGGTCGCTGCTCGGTTCCAAGCTTAAAGAGTCTACCCTTAAACCTTTATCATTTTTGATTGGCGACATTAGCCGCTTATAGTGCTCTATATCTCTGGATAGCTGAGTAATTTCCTCTGTTAGATTCGCATTCTCTTCACGAACTGCATTCACTGCAATATTAGAAGTCTTAACTTTCAGTCGAGCACGAGCGGTTTCAGCCTTAGCTAACTCCAACTCATCGGACAAAGATTTATTGACCTCCTCAAGTCGGCCATTTTCATCGCGTAAATAAGACGACCACTGCTCTCCACCCTTAAAACTAACAACCGCTGTCGATATCAGCACTAAAACCGCAATCAAAATTCGACGTAAAAGCAACTCTTCGTCGTTTCGGCGAATCACTTGAAAGCGATTAGAGAGTTTACTCAAAGATACCTTCTCCTAATTTAGGGTCGAGAACTAGGGATAAAGGGGAACGATATCCAAACCTGCGGTTTCAGAAAAGCCCAACATTAGGTTCATATTCTGCAAAGCTTGGCCAGACGCACCTTTAACTAAATTATCTATAACGGATAACACCACAAGGGTTTGATCATTTGCTTTGTGCAAAGCAATTCTGCATCGATTAGACGACCTTACTTCTTTAGTCGATGGCAAACTAGAGGCAGGCATCACATCGACGAAAGGCTCATCCTTATAAAAAGAAACATACTGCTCTTGAATAGCATCAAGCTCAAAGCCATCTGAAAACTTAATATAAGCATTGGCAAAGATGCCTCTTACCATCGGTACGAGGTGAGGCACAAAGGTAAGCCCAATTTGCTTACCACTAAAATTTTCAATCGAATGACAAATCTCAGGCTGATGTCTGTGACCTGATACACCATAGGCAGAGAAGTTTTCCGCAGCTTCAGAAAATAAAGAGCTTGCCTTTAACGATTTACCTGCGCCACTCACACCAGACTTAGCATCTATGATGATATTAGCAAGATCTACACCTTCCAAATTCAACAAGGGCAACAAAGCCAGTTGAGAAGCAGTCGTGTAACAACCTGCACTGCCGACAACTTGCGCCGATTTAATCGTATCTCGATTCATTTCAGGCAAACCGTAAACGGCCTTTGCAGCGACTTCTGGGCAGGCATGATCCATGTCATACCATTCTTTCCAAAGCTCAAGATCCTTAAATCTAAAATCAGCAGCAAGATCGATCACTTTGATACCTTTAGCCAATAATGCCTCTGCATAGTTCATAGCTATGCCATTAGGTGTCGCAAAAAAGACCAAATCACAAGATGCCAGATTTTCGACATTGGGTTCCACAAAAGACAAACGCTCAGCGTTAGAGAAGCCACTTAAACTGGGATAAACACTGTGCAAAGCTTGACCCGCTTCCGAGCGCGAACAAACCACCTCCAAACTCACTTCGGAGTGATTTAATAACAAGCGCAAAAGCTCAATACCTGTATAGCCTGTTCCGCCGACTACGCCAACTTTGACCACAGTTTGAATTCCTCCAAGGATGTAAATAAAGGCTAATTATATACAGTCCCCTATCGAAAGGTATAATTATCTGCCAAGGGACACCAATACCAGTTTAAACACCAGGCCTACATGACCTTAAGTAGCAAATTACAGCAATACTTTAGTCGCCTAGGCGATAAGCAGGCCTTTGCCTTAGCTTTATTAGGAATACTTGCGGGCATTGCCTCGGCACTTTTGATTGTTCTATTTCGATTAGCGATTGAGTTGCCTCAGACTTTATTGCTTCCGGCTGCACTTGAGGACTACGAAGCACTCAGTTTAGAACTTCAAATCCTGCTCCCCACTTTAGGCTTTTTTGCCATCGCTCTGTACATACACTTTTTTGGCGGCAGCCATCCTCGCGTAGGCTTGGCCCACGTCATGGATCGTACTCGACTGCATCAAGGTCACTTCCCATTACGAAATATTATTAGCCAATTTTTTACCGGTGCTGTTGCGGTCATCAGCGGGCAGTCAGCCGGCCGCGAAGGGGCAGCCGTGCATTTGGGCGCAGGCGTCAGCAGCATCCTCGGAAATCGACTCAAGCTGAACAATCAAAATATGAGACTGATAGTCGCATGCGGAAGTGCCGCTGCAATATCAGCCTCCTTCAACACTCCTTTAGCTGGAGTGGTATTCGCCATGGAAGTTGTGCTGATGGAATACGCCGTTGCCAGTTTTATACCTGTCATTCTTTCAAGCGTTATCGCAGCTGTTATCACTCGAAGTTTATTTGGCGACGATCTTACCTTTATGGTGCCTGCATTTGAGTTTCAAAGTTTGTGGGAACTGCCCTATCTATTGCTTCTATCTATTTTGATAGGCCTGGCAGCATCACTTTCCATTCTAGTGGTTAAACGCTTTGCGTTAGTCAGCCGGGCTTGGAATATTTGGCTCCGCTTTAGTTTAGCGGCAGCAGTAACCGCCATGGGCATTTACTTTGCTCCTCAAATAATGGGCTTAGGCTACGATACGGTAAATGCTTCTATGCTTGGAGAAATCACCTGGCAAGTACTGCTGATCATAGCCCTCGCAAAAATATTGGTAACGTCTGCAGTTATAGGACTTGGAGTGCCGAGTGGCTTTATCGGGCCCAGCCTCGTGATGGGTGCCTGCCTTGGCGCTGCTTTTGCCTTAATCACAGATCAATTGTTACCAGCCAACCACTCAGACATTAGTTTTTATGCCACCCTGGGTATGGCGGCGATGATGGGAGCCATTCTGCAAGCACCACTCGCAGCCTTAATTGCCGCTCTAGAATTTACCGGCAATAGCGACATTCTATTGCCTGCTATGCTAGTCATCGTATTTTCGAATTTAATATCTAACGGTCTATTCAAACAAAAGTCCGTCTTTCAAACTCTGCTAGATACTCAAGGCAATTTACACGACGGTTCACTCAAAGAAGGGCAAGAACTTAAACAGTGGCTTAAAAATACGGCCGTTAACCAAATTGCCGATAGCCGATTTAGCGCACAAAATCGCTATATCCCAAGATCAACCGCACACAACTTAACGGTTCAAGGTATCAAATGGATCCTAATACGGGATGACAATCAGCCTACTGCTCTGATCTCAAGCAGCACCCTCGCTTTCCATTTGCGCTTTTCAGCACAGGATCAAGAAGAAGATTTGAGCGAACAAATCGACTTGCTAGCCATACCCGGCGAAAAGAAAGACCTGGCAGAAATCAGCAGCGAAGCCAGCTTAGCCACAGCTTTAGATCTGTTTTCTGAAAAGCAGGTCAACGCACTATTTTTAGTGAATGATCAGAACCCAAATGGTAATGTATTCATCTCCAGCATCCTGTTAAAGGATCATTTGGACCAGTATTTTAGAAGTTAAAACGAAAACCTAGTTACCCCCTGGAACAACACTATGCTTTGGATCAAAGCTTTCCACATCATCACTATCATTTGTTGGTTTGCCGGTATCTTTTATTTGCCTCGCCTTTTTGTCTATCACGCCATGGCTGAGGACCAAAAAACCAAAGACCACCTAAAAGTCATGGAGCGAAAGCTTTATCGTTTCGTCACTCCCTTTATGGTTCTGACAGTTTTGCTAGGCATATATTTAATGTCAGCGAATTGGGAATATTTCTTGAACGCCACTTGGTTCCAAATAAAGGTTGCCTGCGTCGTTCTATTGGTGACCTACCACTTCTATTGTGGAAAATTAGTCCAGGATTTTGCAGATGATAAAAACCAACGCAATGATAGGTTCTATCGCGTCTTTAATGAGCTACCTGTTCTCCTGCTGTTTACCATTGTGATCATGGTCATCGTACGACCTTTTTAAGAGCTCGAAAATTCTATGAGCGAGCAACAAAAGCCAAAACCTAGAGTACTTTGCTTTTCTGGCCTTGATCCCACAGGTGGGGCAGGCATTCAAGCAGACATAGAAAGCATGGCCGCCCACCACTGCCATTGCTTGCCCGTAATCACTTTGAACACGGTGCAAGATAGCCAAGGCGTTTATGAGATACAAAAAACCGCTGACGGGTTTATCGAAAAGCAAGTGAATCACTTGGCACAAGATGGCCCTATCGCCGCAATAAAAATAGGCCTGCTTGCCGACGAAGCACAAATCAAACTACTAGCCAGCTTAATAAAAGAAATGCCCAATATTCCGGTGGTTATTGATACTATTTTCGCGAGTGGTCTGGGTGACGAGCTCGCGAAAGAAAAACATATTCAGGCAATGGTCGAACATCTGCTCCCCTTAGCTTCGATTATTACTCCAAACTCAATCGAAGCCTTCCAACTGCTTGGCAAGGATACAAACACTCAAAGCATAGAAGATTGTGGAACTCGTTTATTAAAATCGGGGGCAAATGCAGTGCTAATTACCGGCACCCACGAAAGCGAAAAAGCAAAGACAGAAAACGTCCTGCATCGACTGTTTATTCAAAATGGAATACAAACTTACTCTTCACCGCGATTAAAGGGAAACTACCACGGCTCCGGCTGCACGCTAGCCAGTTCCATATGCGCCCTGCTTGCTCAATCTGTTGATCTAGAAAATGCCATTGAACGAGCCCTCGCATTTACCGAGCAGACTTTGTTATCGGCTCAGGCATTGGGAAAACATCAACTTTTTCCAAACCGTTCGCCAAACCACTCAGCAGCATGAACACTATTCAAGGCTTATACGCTATTACCCACCACGATGACCAAGACCTGCCAGTCTTGCTCGAAGACTGCAAAGCTGCTTTAAGCGGTGGTGCCAAACTACTTCAATTTCGTGACAAGTCTTCGAACTCAAGGGAAAAGCTAATAAGAGCAAAAGCGCTTCGAAAAATGTGCGAGCATTACCAAGTACCATTGATTATCAACGACGATATAGAGCTATGCCTTAAAGCTAAGGCCCATGGGGTTCATCTGGGTTTGGACGATAGCAGCATTCAAGATGCAAGGAAGATCCTCGGAGAAAGCGCCTTTATCGGAGCCACTTGCCACAACGACCTAAACAGAGCCCAACAAGCGCAATCAGCTAGGGCCAGCTATATTGCACTAGGACGCTTCTTCCCCTCTAAAAGCAAACCCGATGCCAAGCACGCCGATATCGAATGCATCCAAACCATCAAAGAGCATTGTAGCCTACCTATAGTTGCCATCGGCGGCATCACCTTGGATAATGCCAACTCTCTAATTCAACAAGGCGCCGACTCCATAGCGGTGATTGATGGCTTGTTCTCTAGCGAAGATATTAAACAGCAGGCCCAAGCCTTTAACGGGCTATTTGTTTAATCCAAATTCCAAATCATTAAGTGGTGTACAAAGCTATGTCTGATAGTCGTTCAAGCGCTCTATTTAAAGAAGCACAACAATATATTCCTGGTGGCGTTAACTCACCGGTAAGAGCCTTTAATGGTGTTCTAGGCGATCCACTATTTTTCAAACGCGGCGAAGGTCCCTATTTGTTTGATGAGGACGATAAGCAATACATCGATTATGTAGCTTCTTGGGGCCCCATGATTTTGGGACACTCTCACCCCCGTATTATCGAGTCAGTTCGAAGCGCTCTAGACAATGGTTTAGGTTTTGGTGCGCCGACCGAAATCGAAACTCACATGGCACAAAAAGTATGCGAGCTCATTCCATCCATCGAACGCGTGCGCATGGTTAGCTCAGGCACAGAAGCCTGCATGAGCGCTATTCGACTAGCACGGGGATTCACTGGCCGAGACAAGATCATTAAGTTCGAGGGTTGTTATCACGGCCACGCTGATTCTTTATTAGTCAAAGCCGGCTCAGGTGCTCTCACGATGGGTGTGCCTACTTCGCCAGGTGTACCCAGCGATCTCGCGAATCACACCCTCACTTTAGAATACAATAATCCAGAACAACTCGAACAAGTGTTTGCAGAGCTCGGAAACGAAATTGCCTGCACCATTCTCGAGCCTGTTGCTGGAAACATGAACTGCATTCCACCAACACAAGCTTTTCTCGATACCATGAGAAAACTCTGTGACGAACACCAAAGCGTGCTGATCTTTGACGAAGTCATGACCGGCTTTCGTGTTGCACTTGGTGGAGCACAAGCCCATTACAATATAAAGCCCGATCTCACCACACTCGGCAAAGTCATTGGCGGCGGCTTGCCCGTTGGCGCCTTTGGTGGCCGCAAAGATATTATGGAGCACATCGCTCCGGTAGGCCCTGTTTATCAAGCTGGTACTTTATCGGGCAACCCACTGGCTATGGCAGCGGGACTCAGCATGTTAGAAGCCATTAGCGAAGAGCCAGACTTCTACTCAAAACTCAGCGCCAAGTGCGAAACATTGGTTCAGGGAATTATGGATGCAGCAAAAAGCAACAACATCCCGCTTAGCGAAAATCACGTCGGCGCAATGTTTGGTTTGTTTTTCACCGAAGAAGAAAACATCGAACGTTTTTCTCAAGTTCAATCTTGCGACATTGAACGATTCAAAAAATTTCACCGCCTATGCATTGATAACGGACTGTATCTAGCGCCTTCGGCTTACGAAGCGGGATTCGTTTCCGCTGCTCACGAAGATCAACACATTCAACAAACCATAGAGATCTGCGACACAGTCTTTAAACAGCTTTAAGGAAAACCCTATGAGCCAATATTCACCCTTTGAACGAGGCGAACACCCGGTAGGCGTTAAGTCTTTAGATTTGAGTCATTCTAATATCGATCGAACTATCCCTGTGGAGTGTTGGTATCCCGCACAAGCGGAGCACAAAGGGCAAGATCTTGACCCGAACACTCAAGACAAATATTCCATGGCTCAAGGTTTTCCTGAGCTACCCCAAACCGCTATAAGAGATGCGGAAGCATTAAAGGATCAATTACCCTTAATCATTTTCTCTCACGGTTTCGCAGGACATCGCAGACAAACCACACACTTTTGCTGCCACCTAGCCAGTCATGGTTACGTGGTAATATCGCCTGATCACGTCGGTAATACCTTGATTGATATCATGGGGCTACGCTCACAAATCAAAAGCGCGTCCGAAGGCCAGGGCATTGGCGACCTAAGTTCACAATTCAAAGCGTTTAAAGAAAACCGACCCGCTGATGCATCGCTTTGTATCGATTCCGCACTTTCAGGAGCTTTTGATTTGAGTATTAAGCCCGATCAAATTGGAATGACCGGTCACAGCTTTGGTGGCTGGACCACTTTACAAACCTGCATGCAGGACAAGCGAATAAAAGCAGTACTGCCTTTAGCACCAGCAGGCGGCAAGTCCGAAAATTCAATTGCTGAAGACGTACTTACCTTTGACACTATTAGCTTCGAGCGTGAAGTACCTTGCCTATACTTAGTAGCCGATTTCGATACCTTACTACCACTAGACGGTATGCACGACCTATATGAAAAGACCCCTGAGCCTAAAAGCATGATCGTTTTGGAGAACTCAGATCATTTTCATTTTTGCGATAACGTTGAGTTCATTCACGACGCAATGATTCAAATGGGTGGCTCGTTATTTGGCGCCGACAATGACACCAGTCCTCTTGCCTTAATGAAAAAAAGTTCAGAACTTTGCTCAGGCGCCAGCGCCTATACTCTAGTTCAAGGTTTAGGTCTTGCTCATATGGATAGTCATATCAGCGGCGACACTAAAGCCAAATCTTTTTTAGACCAAAACCTAGAAGAGCTTCTTAAACAAAAAGACATTGTTATTAAACAGCGTTAAACAGTGTTCCAGTTCTAACCGTTGCTACCTTGAGCCTTCGTACCTTGAAAAAGACAGAAGCTAATAAAGAATACGATTACGCTGTGATTGGCTGCGGCATGGCTGGAGCGTCAATTGCCTACCAACTCAGTCAAAGTGGCTCAGCTGTAGTCGTCCTAGAGGCCGAGCCATATGCTGCCTATCACACCACGGGACGCTCCGCGGCTTTTTATATGGAAGCCTATGGCAATGCTACCGTTCGACAAATCACTCAAGCGGGACGTCCTTTTTTTGAAAATCCACCAGAGGGCTTTTGCGAAGTCCCTTTACTAAAACCTTGTGGTGCACTTTATATCGCAAGAGACGAGCAAAAAGATTCCTTGCGCAAGCTTTACCAAGAGCTTAAGCCGCGCATCCCCGATTGCGAGCTAGTCGACCAAGACTTCTTACTCGAGAAACTGCCTGCGCTACGTGAAGACACTATTCAAGCAGGTTTTTGGGAACCGCAATCGATGGAGATTGATGTTGCCGCGCTACTTGAAGGCTATATCAAAGGCGCAAAAACCTTAGGCACCGAGTTTTTATACAAACACAAAATTCAGAGCATGAGCTTTGCAAATAGCTTGTGGAATTTAGACACAAAAGACGAAGAAACTATACAAGCGAAGACTGTCATCAATGCCGCAGGTGCTTGGGCCGATCATATTGCCGAACTAGCAGGAGCCAATTCGCTAAAACTAGAACCTAAAAAACGCACCGTTTGCGTAGCCAAACCAAAAGGCGACACGGCTGTGAACCATTGGCCCTTAACTCTAGACATTGGTGAACAATTTTATTTCAAGCCGGAGGGGAATAACCTGCTGATTACCCCAGCAGATGAGCAACCCTCTGAAGCACACGACGCTCAAGCGGATGAATATGATGTAGCGCTAGGCATTGATCGCTTGCAACAAGCTGTTGATATAGAGTTTTCCAGCATAGTTAGGCAATGGGCTGGGCTTAGAACTTTTTCTCAAGATCGTTCGCCCGTTGTAGGCTACGACAACACTGTAGAAAACTTTTTTTGGCTGGCAGGACAAGGGGGCTATGGTATACAAATGGCTCCGGCTTTAGCAGAACTTGCCAGCGCATTAGTTCAAAAACAATCAATCGACGAGGACATAAAACAAGCGATTTGTTCCACTCGTTTTGACTAGCCAGTTTAAATAGTCGCTTTGACTAGCCGCTGTTACTAGCCCTCATTAACAGCCTTTCGAATCAGTTTTTCTTTTTGCTCACGACTGAGCTTTTTGACCTCAGCCTCTCGACGACTAGCACTGGATCGATCAACATGGGTTTCCGAATAAACAATTGCTTTAGGCTTATGGGCTCGCAAATATTTTGCGCCCTTACCAGACAGGTGAGTTTCCCAGCGTTTTTCTAGGTCGTTAGTAATGCCCGTATAAAGAGTATTATCCTCAGTCTCAATAATATATAAGCACCAAGAGGAATCATTTGCCACAGCGAAAGAATATCTAATCTTTGTTAGGGCTTATGGTCAAAGGAAATGGCGCCACGTTACTGTCTTTAATATCAACAATTTTTGCCGCCCCTTCCTTCTCGACCTCATCAATTCGAATAATGGCAGCGATAGGAATGTAACTACGGTTTACATTTTCGAATTCAGCTTTGAGTTTTTCTTCTGATGGGTCGACCACCACTTTGGCTTTCTCGCCAAAAATAAACTCTTCAACCTCAATAAAACCATACAGGTCACTCTGATAGATTTGCCGGGCAAATACCTCATAGACGTGCCCTTGATTAATGAAAATCACCTTATAAATCTGTTCGCTTGCCATTAACTGCATACCTTAAAACGCCCTAAGTCGGACAAAATTTTGTCTCAAAGACTATTCTATTATGCGTATCTGAATCGCATCAATACCCTTGCCCGCAATAACGTCCGAAATCACCACAATTTTTTCGCCTATTTTAAGCCCTTGTTTTTCTTTAAGCTGCTGTAGAGCATGATCCACAGTCTTTTCGGGCTCACTACTAAACTCCATACGATAGGCAAGCACACTGCGATTAATAGCTAGCTGACGCCTAGTACGGCTGTCATTAGTAAAGGCATAAATAGTTGAACTAAAGGGCCTAGCATTCGTGACGTACTGCACCATCACACCCCTTCGAGTAATGACAAGAATTCCGGCGGCTTGTAAGTTTTCAGCTAGCTCAACGGCAGATACCGCCAAGAACTGCTTATCGCAATCCTTTTCTAAATACTGACTATAGTTAAGTCCAGCCCATTTTTCAGACTGTCTGGCAATCTTATCTAGGTTCTCGATACACTTAAGTGGGTACTTGCCCATCGCTGTTTCACCTGAGAGCATGATTGCATCGGCCTCTTCGTAAACCGCATTGGCGACATCGGTTACTTCTGCCCGAGTAGGCATTGGGTTTTCAATCATGGACTCCAACATGTGGGTAGCTACTATCACACGCTTACCAAACTGGTGACAGCGCTTAACTATACGTCGCTGCACATTGGGCAACTCCTCAAAGTCAATCTCGACGCCTAGATCTCCACGCGCCACCATTACTCCGTCTGACTCGCGAATGATCTCATCGAGGTTTTTAACCCCTTCCTGATCTTCGATTTTAGCGATGATCTTAATCTTGCCTGCCTTATCACCCAATAACTCTTTTAATTGGCGAATATCTTCAGCCTCGCGCACGAAAGACAAGGCAATAAAATCTACGCCCTGCTCCACGCCGAACAAAATATCTTCCCTGTCCTTTTTGGTGATCGCAGGTAAATTAACCTTAACCCCTGGGAAATTAACGTGGCGTTTGCTCTTTAAAGTACCGCCATCAATCACGCGGCAGCGCATTTGACGTTTTTGCTTTTCAAGCACTTCTAAATTAATGAGGCCATTATCTACCGTAATTCGATCACCCTCATTCACGGTGTCGATCAAGTCCTCGTAATCAATGCTAATGGATTTTTCTTCTACATTGCCCGAACGCACACTCACAGTAATCTCATCACAGTTAGCAAGCTCTAACTCTCCATCCATCGCACCGGTTCGAATCTCTGGCCCCTGGGTATCTAATAAAACAGGGACTGCATATTCAGTCTTTTGATTAATGGTTTTGATCACCTTGATCACTTTTCCGTGTGATTCATGATCGCCATGAGACATGTTCAATCTCACAATATTCATTCCAGTCTCTGCCATGCTTTGCAGCATCTCGAAAGAGCTAGTGGCCGGGCCGATGGTACAAATAATTTTAGTCTTCCTCACGTGCCTTCCTTATGTGTCACTCATTTATAGCGCTAGTTTAACATAGGCCTTAGTCCCTAATTAAAAGATATAAAGATATTTTGATTAAGAGCTGTCATTTCTTGCTAGACTCTGAGCTAAAATTTTTCATCGATAGATTAATAAAACAACGTGACCCCTATGGAACTAGGAATACAAAATAAGGTAGCACTGGTATCTGGCTCAAACCGAGGCACTGGCGAACAAATCGCCCAACAACTCTCTAACGAAGGCGTAACAGTCATTAGGCACGGTAACGAGATCGAGGGCTTTGAGAGGATCAAAGACCAATATCCTGACAGCCTAGCCGTTTGGGGCAATATCGCAGATCAAAGTGGTTTTGAGCAGGTAAAAGAGCAGCTATGGCAAGCGACAGGCAGGGTGGATATCTTAGTCAACAACTATGGCACTGCCAGCGGCGGTCGCTGGGAACAATTCGAAGAGGATCAATGGCTTGATATCTACCAAAAAAATGTCCTTTCCTGCGCCCGCTTAATAGCCGAGGTCATCCCTCAAATGAAAGCGCATAGCTGGGGACGTATTATTCAGCTTGGCACCATAGGTAGTCTTAACCCCAATGCTCGAATGCCCCACTATTATGCCTCGAAGGGCGCCATGGCTAACATGACAGCCAGCCTAACCAAGGAATTGGCGCATACAGGCATCACTGTTAATACCGTTTCACCGGGCTTAATCCTCACAGAAGAACTGAAAGCAGGCTACCAACTTAAAGCCCAGAAAAAAGGCTGGGGAGAATCCTGGGAAGAAATCGAACAAGCAATCGTGAAGCATGATTTCCCCAATGCGAGTGGGCGCATTGCTAGACGAGAAGAAATAGCCGATTTAGTATGCTTTTTAGCGAGTGAAAAAGCCTCAATGATCAATGGTCAAAACCTTAGAATTGACGGCGGAAGCCTTAGTTTATCCGTATAAATAAAACCATTTTGCAAGCTAAAAAACTTGGCATTTGTTAAGGGCTTAGCTATAGTTACCAAAGTGGCAAGGATAAAGCCGAGTTCAAGTCAAAAGGCCAAGCTAAATTGAGACAACAAAGGCTCTTTAGCGACGCGAAGAATAATCCAAATACTATTCTTAAACCGACTGCTCTGCTTGCTTTCGAAATCAATGCTTTAGCAATCAACGAGTTAATAGCGCTTCGAAACAGTCCTTACACTTGCAAGACCGTCAATAAGCGCTTAGCACCCTTAAGTCTCTTGCCAGAAGCCACCTAAAAACCCCAAAACTAATTCTATGATAACCGCTGATTATTAGCTTAGCGTGTAAATATTGAGATTAAATTAAAACTTATTAATGACATAGATGCTGCGCAAGCACTCAGGCGCGGGAAAATGAAGCTAATATGCTTAGCTGACATTTTCAGAATCATCTCCTAAACAGTATTAGCTATTCACTTTTTCACTGATATATACAGCAAAATACCCTAAAACAGTTTTATGTTCCTAAGATTGAGCCACAGCTAAAGGCCAGATTTATGCAAACAATTCCAACAACCACTCAAAAAGCGAGAGGATAGATCGTGTCATTTGACTCATTTAAATTTGACCAAGAGCTCATCACCGCAATCGAAAACGCAAAATTCACTCGGGCGAGTAAACTGCAACAACTCATTATCCCCGAAATATTAGAGAGGCATGACATACTGGCATCCGCTCATTCGGGCAGCGGAAAATCAGCGAGCTTTATCCTTCCACTTATTCAACATTTACTAACAGCAAAAAAGGCCGAAAGCGGCTCAAACCTAGAAGAGGATACGGAGGACAAGCAAAGCGATACAACTTTAGCCGAAAGCAGAAATGAAAACCAAGCTGAATCACCAGAAGAGAAGCAAGAGAACAGCAAACCCGAAAATGGCCCAAAAGTATTGATACTTGCCCCCACACGCGAGCTTGCTAACCAGATTAGTGCCTGTATCCGCAGGTTCACCAGAGAACTAGAAATACGCTATGGAATTTTGGTCGGAGGGGCCCCCTACCCACCCCAAGTGCGTATGCTAAAAAAACCTATTGATTTTTTGGTCGCCACACCGGGTCGACTTCTTGATCATTTAAAAAATAATCGCGTGAACTTCGACAAAATAGAGTACTTAGTGCTTGACGACATTCACCGCATGATTGATATGAAAATGCTCGACGATATCGGCAGTATCATTGACGCCATTCCTCTCAGCAACGAGCTAAACGATGAAGGAAAACAAAGACAAACCCTCATTCTTTCTGGCAATTTAGATAGCGAAGAATTGAGCACCTTCTCAGAGAAATACCAAAAATCACCAATTCGTTTTGAATTAGCCCGCAGTAAGCAGCACTACAAAGCACTTAACCAAAGCCTTTACATAGCTGACTCCGATGATCACAAGCTTAAACTAAACAAGGCCCTGGTAGAGAAAAGCAACGCTAGTCATATAATGATCACCAGCCAGTCTCAAGACGAACTCGATCAGCACAAAGACTACTTAACAAGCGAACTTGAATCAGTCGAGGTTCAGAAAGACGGGAGCTTAAAAAGCCCTAACTCTCAGATTCACTTCATCAAGGATGAACATGACCTAGCGGCAGACCACCCATTGAGAAACACAGAAAAGCCTCAAACAATACATCTAAGCCTACCTAACGATATTTTATTTTTTCTACAACGCTTAGAAATATTGATAGACCAGAAATCCGAGCAAGAAGCACCCATCCTTGTCGGTAAAGAAGAATGGTCTATGCTCAATCAAATTGAACGCTATATTGGTAAAACCCTAAGTCGTAAAAAAATTGAAGGCTTAGAACCCGAATCAAGCGAACCGAGCGTTAGCAGTCAAACCAACAGCAATAAGAATACTCAAACTAAAAACAGAAACCCTTATAGCGGCCGACGCCAAAACTCTAAACAAAACAACAAAACCAATAGCAAGCAAAAGAAACCTAATAACAAAAATCGCAACAAAAATAATAAGCAGGGACAAAAAGGTAACGGCAACAGTGCTGAATATGGCGAAATAGACATCCTCGACTACCAACCTCAGCTAACTAGCTACGAACTTGGTAATGATGCATTTAATCAAGAGAGCTTTGGTAACCAAGCTCATGGCAATCAGGCCCCTAAAAACCATAGCAAAAAACGAAATCAGGCTAAGAAAAATAACAATCAGAAATCCCAGTCAAAAAATAAAAACCGAAATAAGAACCCAAAGAACAACCAACCCAGAAACCCTCAAAATACTGGTAATCAATTCAACTCTGACATAGACGAACGAGATCTTTCCTGGAAACAATATATTTCGAATATTTCAAGTGGCAATGGCAACTCCAAAACCGCCAACAAAAAATTCAGGAAACGTGGTGGTGGACAGGGAGGAAACTTCGACATCAACCATTCTCCTATGGCGGTAAGCGCAAAAAAAGTACGCGACCTTGCGCAAAATGAAGAGTGGGTCGAAGAACAAAAAGAAAACAAGCCTAGTGTACAAATTCGAGTTAAAAATACTGTTAAGCCTAAAGCCTCTCCCCCAGAAAGCGACAACATAAAGGATACTCAAGATGCCGATGGCAATCGTATTGGTGGCAAACTCGGTATCAACAAATAAGCAGACGATACAGAAACTATGATCCCAATCAGCCCCAGTCCAGATGCCTGGATCGAATGCGTTCTGGAAGATTTTGATAGCTTTTTATTAGACCATGCGTCTGCCGAAAAAAAAGCGTCGGGAATGGCTCTCAACCTGTTATCACACTATCCAGATAAGCCCGATCTGGTTAGCAAAATGGCTGACCTGGCTATCGAAGAACTCAGCCACTTTAAAGAAGTGCTCAAGATTATTCATGAACGGGGACTACAACCCAAAGACGACGAGAAAGATCCCTACGTAAACCGTTTTTTAAAGTTCATGGGCAAAGGCACCGAACGCTATCTGGTTGATCGACTTCTGGTAGCGGGGATTATTGAAGCAAGAGGACATCAGCGATTTGGCATAATTGCCGAGCGCCTCCCTTCGACCCAAAATAGTCTTAAACAATTCTATCATTCAATAACCCGATCTGAAGAGCGTCATGCGACTCAATTTATTGAACTGGCAAAACAATATTCTAATAACATTGATGTTGAGAGCCGCTTCGAAGAGTTAATCTCCATCGAAGCTGAAATAGTAGACTCACTCCCAATTCGATCAGCCCTGCACTAGAGCAATGGCACAAAATCAACAAAAATATTTCGATCAACATGCCGAAACTGAATCCCATTATGCTCTAAACTTATTTAAGAATTCTAAAGAGACATTTTCGAGGGTACTCTGTATTCCTGCATTCGACGAAACATTGAACCAGCTTAGAACTATATTAGAAGCTCCCTTTAACACTGACCACCTGCTATTTGTTTTGGTAGTCAACGCGCCCAGCCAGCATGACTGGAAAAACCCGCAAGAAAAACACATCGCTGAATCTCAGATTAACAAATTATCCGAAGCCACCCAGCGAACGGAAAACTTATACACACAGCTTTATCAAAATTACGAGCTACTTTCTCAAGAGAATAATTGCAGCCTACACCGCGTTGAAAAAGATCGCTCATTAATACTAGTAAAACGAGTCGCAGACAACCCTATTCCTTATCGGCAAGGGGTTGGTCTCGCAAGAAAAATAGCCAATGATATAGCCTCGCTGCTCATATGTAACAATATCGTTCAACAAAAGGTTATTTATAATACTGACTCTGACGCAAACCTACCAAAAAATTATTTTACTCAAATCAACCCAGAAAATATAAAACATAAATCAGCCTGGGTCTTTGCTTTTGAGCACCTTGCG
This sequence comes from Pseudomonadales bacterium, assembly GCA_965223975.1. GTDB lineage: Bacteria > Pseudomonadota > Gammaproteobacteria > Pseudomonadales > JBECKS01 > JBECKS01. The sequence continues at coordinate 1,997,164 of OZ245031.1, read as the reverse complement.
GAAGAAAGCTCTGAGCTACTAAACTACGAGAATGCCGCCAAAATCTATCAAGCGAGCCTTGAGCATTATGTCAAAGGACTGGCCTCAGCGGGTTCACCCTATGCGTTTCATACTATTGGCAGCTGTCTGGCCATTGAGGCTGACCGCTACATTCAAGCAAGAGGCTTTCCTAAAAAAAATGCTGGAGAAGATTTCTATCTCTTAAACAAACTACGCAAACTTGCCTCAGTAGAAAACCTAAATAACTCCCCTCTCATACTCAGCGTCCGACCCTCCCATCGCGTACCGTTTGGAACAGGACCAGCCATCCAAAGAATGAGTTCAAGCGTCCGTAAGCCAGAAGCTTTTTATGACCCGCGCTGTTTCGTAATCCTTAGATATTATTTGATGTTTTGGAATAACCTACCTGAGCTCCTACCTGATCACACTCAATCACTACAAAGTGTTTTTGAGATTTTTTGGGAGGATCATCCTGCTAAAACCGCACTCGCAGGCGAAACCGTTTTTAACTGGGTAAGCGAACACGACAAACAACTGGGACTACTGAAAAAGCTTACTCAAAGCAAAGATAAAACAAAGTGGCAACAAAGTTTTCTTGAAGCATTTGATGGCTTTCAAACCATGAAGCTCATAAATAAAATGAGCAAACAACACTTTCCAAAGCTAAGCCAAGAAAATAGTGGATTCTGAAAAGACCCTTGACTATCATCCAAGGAACTCCATTATTTGCTTTTAACTAACTGACCAGCCACTGAGGGAAGCCAATGAACGGAAATGCAGCTCAAGGCATACAATACTTCATCGAAGGGTTTAAATTAATCACCAAACCAGGCTTAAGGCTTTATATATTGGTTCCACTACTGATCAATATTACCCTTTTTTGTGCTGCCACTTGGTACAGTATCGACGTATTTGGCGGCTGGCTAGATGCACTACTCGCCAGAATTCCCAGCTGGCTGTCTTTTATAGAGTGGATCTTATGGCCAATATTTGTGCTCACCCTAGGCACATTTATATTTTTCTTTTCCAATGTAATTGCAAATATTATCGCCTCCCCTTTTAACGGTCTACTGGCTGAGAAAACTGAGCTATTGATCACCAATGAGGTCGCATTCGAAGATTCTGGCTTTTCAGATATTCTTAAAATGATACCCGCGAGTATCGCGAGAGAATTCCATAAATTAAAATATTATCTACCCCGCTTTATAGGCTTATCCCTTCTAGCTTTTATCCCTGGCGTTAATATCCTAGTCTTTCTTTTTGCAGCCTGGATGATGGCAATACAATACATCGATTTTCCGATGGATAATCATAAAATTGCATTTAAGAATATGTTAGACCAAATCCGGACAAAAAACTTAACAGCCCTAGGCTTTGGTGCGGTCGTCATGTTTAGCCTAATGATTCCGGTACTGAACTTCGTAGTTATTCCAGCTGCAGTCTGCGGCGCAACTTTATTTTGGGTAAATGAACTCAAAGAATAAGTCGGATTTTTAAATTAGAACTGTTATTTCGAGATCAGACAGTATTATGAGCGCAGTAAGAAAGTTTTTCTTAAGCCCCGTAGGCAAATTTACCGCCATCGCATTAGGGTTCAGTCTCTATTACCTGGTTTTTATCATGCCATTGAACACACTGGGCGGATATCTGGGCTACCCTTTACTCGACTATCTGTTTGACTCTAGTATCAGTTTTATTGACTTGGCGTTGCTTATTGCTTTTATCTCTCCTCTCGGCGGACGCTTAATTTATCAGAAGCTAAAGAATCGACTAAGCCGTCATATAATGGCTATTACGATGACTTGGGCCGGAGTCTGTTTCTTTTTATTTTTTCCCACTCTAGCCTTAATGCTCAGCAACGCCTTGTTTTCTTTCTCCGAAAACACCTTACAAATGGTGACCAATTTATTTTTATTTCTCGCATCTCTTCTAGCGGCTTATGGAATCATTAACGCCAATCTACTCTTTGTAAAAGATATTCAAATTCAGGACAAAAGAATCCCAAGCGATAGCACAGCAATACAACTAAGCGATGTGCATATCGGATCACGCTCTAATATTTATATCAAACGTTTAATAAAACGTGTTAACCAACTCAAGCCAGATAAGATTTTTATTACAGGTGATTTAGTCGACCTATCAGCCGTCGGAGAAGAGGACTTAAAACTTTTAAAAAACTTTGAAGCCCCTGTATATTTTGTTACCGGCAATCATGATCGCTACGTCAACCTAGACCGCTTGCTACCCATACTGAAAATACAAGGCTTCAATATCCTCAGAAACGAAACATTAATATTAGACGATTTCGACCTCACAGGCATAGATGATGCTGAGAGCCCAAAGCAAGTAAAACGCGTACTCGAAAACATGGACATCAATACCGAGCGCTTTAATATTTTGCTTTATCATCGCCCCAAAGGCTTTGGTTCTGCCGCTAAAAAAGGAATCGATCTAATGTTAGCCGGACACACCCATAATGGACAGATCGTCCCGTTTAACTTTATGGTAAAGCAGGTATTTAAAGATATTAAAGGGACCATTAAAAGACACAACGCAATCTTGCACGTTTCCACTGGCAGCAGTACATGGGGCCCAATTATGAGAATAGGTTCGCTAAATGAAATCACTCACATACACTTTAAACGAGGCTAAAACATATTTTTGACCAGTTACTCGAGTTACGTTGATTTTATATTTTGCTTGATCAAGCCTTAAAGCATTTCCCTAACGGCCTTCAATACAGCCTCGTAATCCCTCTCTATATTATAAAACCCAGCGACATAACCATCAGCATTAATCAAATAAACATAATCAGTGTGTGAGACCTCTTTTTGACCCTCATGCTCTTCACTATGAGTTGATCCGCCATAACTTTTTAGTATTTTTTTGAACTCTTCTTTTGCACCCCGCATCCCCACAAACCCCTGGTGATAGTGCTTCAGATAGTCCCTAATTTTTTCTATAGAATCCCGTTCTGGATCAACAGTTACGAACACGACTTGAAGATCGTCACCCGATGGATCCAATTGATTTTGAATAAAGCTAAGCTTGGACATCACCATAGGACATATATCCGGGCAAGATGTAAAACCAAAGGTCAAAAGTACCGGCTTACCCCTCCATTCACTGATTGAATGCAATGGCTTTTGCGTAGACTCCAGGGAGAAGTCGCCACCAAAATTATTTGGAGTGGGTAGCTCACCTGCTGCCACAATTTGCATGCTCATAGCCAACCAAGATAGATAGAATGTTTGAATAATTAAAGAGGTTTTCATATCACCACCGCTCGACTTCGTCTTTGTTCGGAATAATTTCCATTGGGAACTGATAATAGCTATCTGGTTTAAGTAAGTAGTCATCATCTTTCGATTTGTAGTAGTTATCGTAGCCAACCAAGACATCTGAATACCACGACAGCAAAAGATGCTTATAAAAGCCTACCAACACAGGCTTCGCTTCAGCCAGATTTTTCTGTTCTCTGAAGTCTCGTGAGCGGTCATATAGCTCATCAGGCATATCACCAAAATTGTAGATATATTTGTATTGCGCATCACTCACTGCAAGACAGCGCTTTTTATACCAACAGGCGGAAAACACCCTGCGCTCTTTATTCCCAAGTACCTGAGTAAAGACCTGCCCGGTATAGCCCGTATTCACCGGCATCCCAAGCAAATACTCCACACTAGGCGCAACATCAATCAAGCTGAATTCACCACTCAAATTCTCTCTTTTAGAGAATAGTTTCTCACTACTAATATAAAAGGGAACCCATACGCCTTCTCGATACATAACGTTATTATGGAACCAAGGCTGGTGATATCGCCCAAAGCTTTCTCCATGATCCCCAACAAAGACAAATAGCGTATTTTCATATAAACCCTGCGACTTATATTGCTCGATTATTTGCTCTAGATAATGATCAACATAAGACAAAGAATTAACAAAATCGTTTAAATAACGATTTTCGTCATACACCTTAAATCGTTCATCATGGTCAACTGGTAAATACGGATGATGTTGAGCAAGCGTCAGATAGAAAGCTAAAAATGGTTCACTCTTATGCTCTGCCTTTTCTCTAAGCCATTGCTCGTGCCTGTCTAACATGACCATATCTTCATAGCCAAGCGATCCAATTTTTTGCTTTCCGATCAAATCACTCTCATCTAAATCGTCTACTGCCACAAAAGTTTGAATACCTAAGTTCTCTACCAGACGATCTCGCCCTTCGTAGTATTTCGTCGCAGATTGAAAAAATGCGGTATCATAACCTTTCTCACTTAAGCGCCGCGCCAAGCACTCGGCTGGCACACCCAGGGTGACTTCAAACACATCAGTTTTAAGGTAAGGCTCGATCCCGCAAAGAATCGTAACCAAAGACTTAGTAGTTGATGCCATCACCGACGAAGTCTCATTGAAGAACAAACTATGTGAGGCCATTTTTTCTAAAAAAGGAGTAGAGCCATCAAAAGCATCGCTGTTCGGATAAAAGCTAAGTAAGTTTGCGCTCGTTGATTCCAAGGTAATAATCGCAACATTCATCCCTTCGGCTTTGGCAAACCATTGTGTGTCTTTGGTCTTCTCCCTTTCAAACGCCTCAGACTTAGCAACATCTACCTCCGTAACATTTACCTCCGTAACATCTAGCCCAGCCCGCTGAACGCTGACATCTGGTACCGGAAGCCATGCGCTTTTTACCAAATAAATCAGCCCATTTTGCCCCAAGGAACGGGGGATTCTATCTGGCTCAGGACTCACAAAGGCTAAAGCACTAAAAATTAAAAATAGAAGAAACATAAGCTTAGAAAAACGTCTGCCTCCGCTAAATATGTACTGGCCTAGCAAGCCCAAAAACAATACGAAAAACAAGCCCCACTGAAAACCTACAGTAACAAGCGTTTCAGCCAAACCTTGGTGGCCAAGAAGTGCCAAAAAAAAGTGATTAGCTAAATCAAAATCCACTCCCTGTCGAGTCATTTCCTCTCCGCTCTCGACCATTCGTGTCAAGAGTGTAAAAATCACTCCAACCAAGAGAATATAAATACGCATCAAGACAGAAGCACTATAACTCAACACTAAATACACCCAGACAAATACGCCTAGATAGGTAGCCAAATTAACTACCAATAATAATAAGAATTGCTTGTTTGAAACTGTCTCAACAAAACTAAAAAGAAATATAGATTTCTGCCAAAATAAAATCACACAAATAAGTAATGTGAATGCACATAAGATCTTATCCCAAACACTATGAATAGGAACCTTAGACAAATTGTCAGATGACATAAAACTTGGTTTCACAAAAAATCTCAAAATAGCAAGAAGGGATATCCTTCCGTTAAATGGAGTATATCAAGGAACCTATAAGCCTAAAACTGGGGTAATATACAGTTATGAACTTAGAGCCCATCAAGCTTATACGACCAAGTCACTATCTCAAAAATCTATTGGTATTTGCTCCGATATTTTTTGCGGACCAGCTTTTTAATGATCAAGCACTATTGGCTAGTTCTCTTGCTTTCATCGCATTTAGTGCGTGTGCGAGCGCAATCTACATTTTCAACGATTACCAAGATCAAGATAGCGACCGCCAACACCCAGTTAAAAATGCTCGTCCACTGGCCAAAGGCAGCGTTTCTAATACTACGGCCTTTATGATGATGTCGGCCTTGTTAGCGCTTGGTCTTGTTCTTGCCATCTATCTATCCTTAACAACCTTTTATTTTGTCGCTGGCTATTGTCTATTCAATTTCGCGTACAGCCTTGGTTTAAAGAGAATCCCAGGGCTAGATGTCGGCATAATTGGTATGGGATTCATTCTAAGGCTTTTGGTTGGCTCAAGCGCAGCAGGGATTCCCCTGTCCCCGTGGATCATCACCATCACCTTTTTTGCCGCGCTATTTTTAGCACTTGCAAAGCGACGACATGACCTTTCGTTAACAGACGAACGGAACAACCATCAACCAAAGTATATCGCGAACTACCCAAAACCCTTGTTAGGCACCCTGATTGTTCTTAGCGCCCTTGCATGCCTCATTTTATATATGCTTTATACTCATTGGGGGCCCAGTTCACCCACATTCGCCCTTTACAGTAGCAACCTGTTTGTATGCGCAGGGTTCGCTCGCTATCTTTATGTTACTTTTAAACTTAACAACAGCGGTTCGCCTGTCGATTTGCTATTAAGAGACCCCATATTAATTATAAGCCTGAGCTTGTGGCTGCTATGCTTTAGTTGGATACTGTATATCTAAGAGGACATGCCAATAGCAATGAACACCTACTAGCAATGATCACTTACGGCTGGGGTAAACTCCCCCAAATTCAGGCGAACGTAAAGTCTTACTCTCCAGACCATTTTAAGCGACTGGTGAAACAGAGTCTCATCCCTCGAGGCCACGGTTTAAGTTATGGAGACAGTGCGCTAGCAGAGAATATACTGGATATGCGCTTGCAAAATAGCATTCTGGGCTTCGATCAAAACACTGGTGTACTTCAGGCTGGCGCAGGCACATCCCTTGCCAGAATTGTTGAACATTGCCTACCCTACGGTTGGCTACCACAGTCATTGCCCGGTAGCCTGGAAGTTAGTTTAGGCGGCGCGATAGCCAGTGACGTTCACGGTAAAGACCACATTCACAAAGGAAGTTTCAGTGAAGGACTAATCGAATTTGACATACTCACCCCCTGTTGTGAAAGAAAAACCATATGCCGAGAGAGTAACCCTGATTACTTTCTTGCCACCTGCGGTGGCATGGGCCTAACGGGCCCGATACTAAGTGCAAAAATTCAACTAAAAGCCGTGGGCAGTCGAAACATCATAAAAAGTACCTACATCAGCGCTAATTTGCGAGACAGCATTCAAATTTTGGAAACAAACCAAGACAGTGAATACTCAGTGGCCTGGATAGACTGCCTAGCAAAAGGGAAATCCCTCGGCAGAGGAGTTATTGAACTAGGGCAACACGCTCAAGACAATGAACTAAAACCAAACACAAGGAGAGCTAAGTTAAGAGTACCTATATCTCTTCCTGTAACTCCTATAAATACCATTAGTATAAAAGCTTTTAACCAACTGTATATTCAAAGAGCTAAAGTGGCCGCTCGGGCACAACAAAAAGTAGACATTGAAGCTTTTATGTTTCCCCTAGATCGTATCAGTCAATGGAACAATATTTATGGCGACGCTGGCTTCCTTCAGTATCAGTTTTTGCTTGCCAAAAAAAATGCCGCGCAAGGAATCTCACAAATCCTTGAACATATTCACCGCTCTAAGGAAGTAGCCTCCTTGGGTGTACTTAAAGCACTCGGTCCAAAAAATCAAAATCTTCTTTCTTTTGCCGACGAAGGATACACTTTAGCTATCGACTTCAAATATAAAAAAACAACTCGCGCATTTTTAAACGAACTAGACAAAATAGTATTGCAATACCAAGGCCGATTTTACTTAGCAAAAGATGCTCGCTTAAAAAAAGAAACCTTTGAGCTAGGCTACCCATCAATCAATAAATTTAGAGCGTTTAGAAAAAATAACAACTTGACGCAACACTTTGCTTCTCTTCAATCTCAGCGGCTTAAGTTATAACCATGTCCTACATCGTCATTCTCAGCGCTAACAGCGACATAGCAAAAGCATGCGCGCACGAATACGCAGCTAAAGGTTACTCTTTGTATTTGGTCGCTAAAAATAAAAAGCAAAGTCAAATACTTTCAGACAACTTGGGGGTCGAGCTACACAAACAATACTCTGTGGATATTCAGCACTTAAGTTTGGATGTCCTAGAAAGCGACCGACACAAAAATTTTATCGACAGTCTATTCAACAACAAAGATACACGCCCAGAAGGGCTTATTATTTGCACGGGCCTACTTGGCTCACAAAATCAAGCCCAAGAGAATTTCACTCATGCCAAAGAAGTCATAGACTGCAACTTTAGCGCACTCGTAAGTATCTGTGAGCTATTTGCCCAGCATTTCGAACATCACAAAAATGGCTTTATCATTGGGCTCAGCTCAGTAGCAGGCGACCGTGGCAGACAAAGCAACTATATTTATGGCGCATCAAAAGCAGCCTTTAGTACTTATTTATTAGGCCTTGGACAAAGGTTGCACAAAAACAAGGTGCACGTTTTATGCGTCAAACCCGGCTATGTAAATAGCAAGATGACTGAACACCTGGAGCTGCCGGAGGCCCTAACCGTCGAACCGGAAGACCTTGCTAAAAAAATCTACCAAGCTCAACAAAGAAACCAACCAATTCTGTATTCTCAGTCCCACTGGCGGATGATTATGAGCCTAATCAATGCCATTCCAGAATCCTTATTTAGGCGAATTAAGCTTTAAACCTACCAACAAGCCCTTTATAATCGCCGTCCCCCTAAATCCCTGGGCTAAACCCAGACCGACTAAGGCATATACCTATGAGCAAAAAACTCTTTATTGAGACCCATGGCTGCCAGATGAACGAATACGACTCAGCGCGTATGTCTGACCTGCTTGAAGAAGACCAAGGTGTCGAACTCACCGATAACGCCTCTGAGGCTGACATCCTATTACTCAACACCTGTTCCATCCGAGAAAAAGCTCAAGAAAAGGTATTCCACCAACTTGGCCGCTGGAAACGAATCAAGAATACCAAACCCGATGCGGTGATCGGAGTGGGCGGCTGTGTCGCCAGCCAAGAAGGCGACGCCATTCGTCAACGAGCGCCTTTTGTTGATGTGATTTTTGGACCGCAAACCCTACATCGTTTACCAGACCTAATAAAATCGGCCCAGCAAAAAAAGCTGCCTTTGGTCGATATCAGCTTCCCTGAAATCGAAAAGTTTGATCACCTCCCTAAGCCCCGAGTAGATGGGCCTAGCGCTTTCGTATCGATTATGGAAGGGTGCAGCAAATACTGTAGTTTTTGTGTCGTACCCTATACACGTGGCGAAGAAGTCAGCCGACCCATGGACGATATTCTTAGAGAGATTCAACACCTTGCTAGCCAAGGCGTGCGCGAAGTGAACCTGCTAGGACAAAATGTAAATGCCTACCGAGGGGTTTACAGCCGCAGCGGCGTTCAGCAAAGTGATGAGCTCTGTGATTTCGCCGAGTTGCTAGTCGAAGTCGCAGACATCGAAGGCATCGACCGAATTCGTTACACCACCTCTCACCCGGTCGAATTTACTGACCGTATTATCGCCGCCTATGAACAAGTCCCAGAGCTGGTAGACCATTTACATTTACCAGTGCAAAGCGGATCGGATCGAATATTATCGCTAATGAAACGCAACCATGTTGCCGACGAATATCGCGACACCATTCGCAAACTACGGGAAGTACGACCCAACATCAGTATTTCTTCAGACTTTATTGTTGGTTTTCCTGGTGAAAGTGAAGAAGACTTTAATCAAACCATGGAACTCATTGCGGACATCGGCTTTGACCACTCCTTCAGCTTTGTCTACAGCGCAAGACCCGGTACACCGGCTGCGGGGTTAGAAGATGGTACAAGCGAAGAGCAAAAGAAAAAACGGCTTCATATCCTTCAAGCCCGTATCAGTCAAAAAGCTCAAGAAATCAGTCATTCGATGATAGGAAATATTGAAACCATTCTGGTCGACGGCTATTCCAAAAAGAGCCCAGGGCAACTGAAAGGGCGCACCGAAAATAATCGCGTGGTGAACTTTGATTCCAAAGACACTGGGCTAATCGGCCAATTTGTAAAAGTCAGAATATTAGAGGCTTATAGCAACTCGCTAAAAGGGGAGCTTTCGGAGGCGCCAGTCACAATCCAGTAAGGGCTCAAGCCAATAAGAGCACTATGCAGATCAGGCCTACAGCCTACCAACTGCGGGCTAACGCGAGGCACAATGCGGCCACAATACCGACCACTAAGACCAAAAAACATCAAAAAGCCATTTACAAAATAAGCCAAAAGGCTATCCTGAACCTAAGCTATTACACTGCCTAAGCAGTATCGATAAAATTTGAATACAGACTCTAACACCTCTCGTAGCCTCTTGCTCGAACCCAATGACAGCCACAAGCTGGTTGAACTCTGCGGCCATTTAAACGAACACCTTAAGCTCGTGGAATCTCGATTCGAAGTCGAGATACTTAGCCGTGCCAATCGTTTTGAAATCAAAGGCGAAGACTCTGCCTGCAAGCAAGTGCAAGCGCTATTAACAACCATGTATCGCTACTGTTTTAGAGCGGACAAAGAAACTCTAAACCCAGAAATCGTCCATCTTTTGATACAAGAAAAACGCAACTCACTATCCGATAAGCAGACAACATCTATGGAAACCAATACCCCACAGTCTTCAGATTCAAATCCAAAAGAAAACGAAGAAAGCTTATTAATAGAAACCCCGAGAAAGACCATTGAATCCCGCGGTAAGAACCAATGCAGCTATCTTAAAAAAATCGAAAAACACGATATTAATTTTGGCATTGGGCCTGCCGGAACAGGAAAAACCTATCTAGCGGTTGCATGTGCCGTTGCTGCTTTAAAACAAGAGCAAGTAAGCCGTATCGTGTTGGTGCGCCCAGCGGTAGAAGCCGGCGAGAAATTAGGATTTTTACCTGGTGATTTGAACGAAAAAGTGAATCCCTACTTAAGACCTTTGTACGACGCACTCTACGAAATGCTAGGCTTTGAAACCGTCGACAAAATGTTGGAGAAACAAATTATCGAGATTGCACCACTGGCCTATATGCGCGGACGCACGCTCAATAACGCGTTTATTATTTTAGACGAAAGCCAAAACACCACACGCGAGCAAATGAAAATGTTTTTGACACGTATAGGTTTCGGAGCGAAAGCAGTGATCACCGGTGATATCACCCAGGTCGACCTACCTAAAGGCAGTGAATCGGGCTTGGTACACGCTACGCAAGTATTAAAAGGCATAAAACAAATTGGCTTTACTCACTTTACTAGTAAAGACGTAGTACGCCATCGCTTGGTTCAGAAAATCATCGAAGCTTATAGCGAACACGAAAAAAACAGCACCATCGAAGCCGTGCCACAACGTAACGAAAAGGCTCAAAAACCTTAACATCATGAGCACACCTGCACTCAATATCCAACTTGACCTCCAGATTGCAGAGGAACTAAGCGAAGACAAGGGTATCCCCAAAGATGAAGACATGCTCCAGTGGATTGAAACTGGACTAGATAGCCATAATCTAAAAGCGAACACCAAACTTAAAGATATCGAACTGTCACTAAGAGTCGTAGGAGAGGCCGAAAGCACAAAACTAAACGCTCAATACCGGGGCAAAGACTCGTCCACAAACGTATTATCCTTCCCTGCCGAGATACCAGAATTTGTTGAAAGCCCTTTAATAGGTGACCTACTCATTTGTGCACCAGTAGTAAATCGAGAAGCACAGGAACAAAACAAAGATCTTAATAGTCATTGGGCTCATATGTTGATCCACGGTCTATTACACCTTCTCGGTTACGATCACATCGAAAACCAGGAGGCGGAACTTATGGAGAGCCTAGAAATTCTAGCACTCAAACAACTCGGTATTAGCAACCCCTATTTATGACACAGTTAAGTTATTAAAAAATTAAACTAATTACTCAGAACGGAAAAACCTATGACCACTCCCGCTCAAGAAGAGCCTTCGAGTCCAATACAAAGCATCAAACGCACACTCAGAAAGATTCTACGCCTAGACAATGAAGACAAAGCCAGTGTAATCGATACTCTTCGCGAAGCTCAAAAAAATGCGATTGTGGACGCAGACGCCTTAAGTATTATCGAAGGCGCCATGCAAGCTCCCGAGATGCAAGTCAGAGAAATCATGGTTCCTCGCACTCAAATGACTTCGCTAAAATATAATTTAGAAGCAAAAGAGCTCATTTCAAAAATCATCGAGTCAGGCCACTCGCGCTTCCCTGTGACAGGGGAAAATCCGGACGAGATTATCGGCATACTATTAGCTAAAGATTTATTAAGTTTGCAACTTAATGAAAAACTAAACATCAAAGACAAAATGCGCCGAGCCACTATGATCCCTGAAAGCAAACGTGTGAACGTTTTACTTAAAGACTTTCGCGACAACCGAAACCACATGGCAATCGTAGTCAACGAATACGGTGGCATTTCCGGACTAGTTACTATCGAAGATGTGCTAGAACAGATCGTGGGAGAAATTGAAGACGAGCATGATATAGAAGACAGCGCCCTTATCAAAAGTCTCGATAACCATCAATACGTAGTTAAAGCTACCACTCCTGTCGACGGGTTTAACGACTACTTTCTAACAGATTTTAGCGACGCTGAATTTGAAACCATCGGTGGCATCGTTCTTAAAGCTTTTGAAAGACTACCCAAACGCAGCGAAAGCGTCACAATAGAAGATATTGAGTTCACTGTGCTCAATGCAGACAATCGAAGTATCAAACTGCTTCAGATCACCATAAATGAAACCAAACTTAAAGCTCTACTAAAGCAACAAGCTAAAAAAGCATAAGAGCGGAACAATTGAGTAATGCAAAAAGTCCTAGGGTATCTAAAAGCATACACTTTGCCTTTACTGGCAGGCGCAATACTACCCTTAGCCTTCGCGCCTTTTAATCAGCTCTGGGCATTATTTGCCTCACTACTCTTATTACTGGTTAAACTTGATGGACATCTAAATCAAGCTACCAATCAATCAAAAAAAGCTGCGCTTAGATCCGGTTTCATATATTGGCTCGGTTTTTATTTAAGCGGTGTATCTTGGGTTTACGTAAGCATTCACGTCTATGGTTATACGCCAGCGCCAATAGCAGCTATGCTAGCCCTTCTCTTTGCTCTAGGCCTAGCCTTCGTCAGTTCATTGCAATGGTGGGTTTATACTCGATTTAACCTGCATCGACTTTATTTGATCACCCTACCTGCAAGCTGGGTACTTATTGAGTGGTTTCGATCCTGGTTCTTAACCGGCTTTCCTTGGCTTTATAATGGTTATGCATTTATTGACTCGCCTCTAAGCGTATTCGCCCCAATAGGCGGAGTGTATCTTCTGTCATTCCTTTCGATTTTAATCGCGTGCTCATTGTTTTTTTCACTGAAAATACTCTATTCAAGAGATTTAAAAAAAATCAAACTCATTCCTATTGGACTGGTAGCTCCTATTTTGATTTTAGCTTGTTCGGTATTGCTTCCCACCAATAGCTGGATCTCCGTGACAGAGGATCGCGCAGTTCAGGTTCATCTAGTGCAGGGCAACATTTCTCAACACGATAAATGGTTACCTGAAAATCAACGCCATATCATTAGGGCCTATCACGATTTGATTTCTGAAACACTGGATAGCATCGAAGTCGAACAAACTAAAAACCAACTCGATTCAAACAACAGCATACAAAACATTATCGTATTACCCGAGGCTGCCATGCCGACGCTTCAATCTCATATTCCCTGGTTTTTCGACGAATTGGGTAAACGAGCCAAAGCTCTCAATGTGACTTTAATCAGCGGGATTTTTTATGACGAGCCTCAAATAGGTGAAGAGCTGTCCGATGTCTACAACAGTATTTATGCAACCGGTGCTGGCTCTGGTTTATACCACAAACAAAGACTGGTCCCCTTTGGCGAATATGTGCCTTTCGAGGATTTTATTCGAGGAATGATACCCTTCTTTGACCTTCCCTATTCATCCTTTACCCGCGGCCATTATGGCCAAGAAGGTTTACTTGCAGGCGATATCAAAATTGCGCCTTTTATTTGTTACGAAATTTTATACCCCAAACTGGTTTTCGATCATGCAAAGAATAGCGATCTGCTTTTGACCATTAGTAATGATGCATGGTTTGGAAACTCCACGGGGCCCGAGCAACATTTCCAAATGGCGCGTATGCGAGCCCTGGAGCATGGTAAGTATTTAATCAGAACCACCAACACAGGCACCACTGCCATAATCGACTATCAAGGCAAAGTCACACATATTCTGGAAAAAAATAAACGTGCGGTATTGAGTGCGGATGCCTATTTAACCGAAGGAGCTACGCCTTATAGTGAAAAAGGACACCAACCCTGGATCGCCCTATGCATGCTCATCCTAGCCCTAGCTACCGCGCTAGAGTGGCAGAGAAAGGTCAAACAATCCGATAAAACCCAAGCATAGCTCAAGTAAGTGTGACGGAAATCACCGAGCATAGCTTGTCGAGCTTTCGGATTTAGGGTAAAAATACCAAGCACTAGCGGCTATATTCACGTATCGCCTAGTTAATAGTTTTACGCTGACTAAAAAACCGAGTACGACCTATGATGAGAGAACGGCTTCTCCCAAGCAGTATTCTGTCTGGCCTGTTGGATATGGCCGCCCAAAAACAGATACCGACTGAAACCTTATTACGAGAGGCGGGAATAGACCCAAATATCATTGGCGACGAAAACTCTCACCTCTCCAACGAGCAAGTCAGTGCTGTTGTGCTTAGGGTATCGGCTAAACTAGACGACCCAGCTTTCGGATTACACCTTGGTGAATCCGCACATAAGAGTATACAAAATATTGCAGGTCCATTCTTTTCGAGTAGCGAAAGCCTTCGTACCGCGTTCGAAAAGCTGGTTTTATATCAAGACTTAATTATTCCGCTAGTCGAACTTGATATTGAAGAGAATGAACAATACGTCGATATCCTAATGGAAATTTACGAAGGCGACTTTGAGCGTGATGTCATATCCACCGACGAAGCTCTTTTAATCTACATCTCCACATGCGAGATCCTGGCGGCAGGCCTATGGGGAACCTCCCGCCAATTTTTAAGCGAGGATTTTCATATTCTAGAAACAGGATTCCGCTATCCTGCGCCTGAATATGCTGATGAGTATCGGACGGTATTTAACTCACCCGTTTTATTTGATCAAAAACGAAACTATTTAAGAATCGACAAAGAACTATTTGATAGAAAACTCTACAGCGCCCTACCCGCTACCCACAAGAAAGCCGAACAGCAGGTGGTACAAAAACTCAAGAAACTCAAGAAAAGCGAGTCCATTCTTAACATCGTAAAAGACTACATTCGAGAACACGTTTCTGATGAAGATCTTAGCCTCGATAATGCCGCCAAGCAATTACACATGACTGGCCGCACGCTACAACGGACCCTAAGAATGGAAAACACATCGTTTATCGATATCCGAGATAATGTTCGCTCAGAGATATCTCTATACTACCTTGAGCACACTGATATCAGTGTCGAAGATATTGCTGAGCGCGTAGGCTTTTCCGACGCATCAGGCTTCTATACAGCCTTTAAACGCTGGCATGGCGTTCCCCCAGGCAGCTTCCGAAAGTAGCCCTTTAAAGCAGCCCACTAAAACAGTGGAACTTTCCTTCTCATTGTGAGACTAATGAACTCATACAGTTTATGAGAAAAGAAAAACACAGGTAAACCCATGAAACTAAGCCCCATGAAACTAAGCATTGTTATTCTTAGCCTACTAGGCTCTTTTTTTCTTACTAGCGCCAGTCTTTGGGCAGCAGACAAGCAACTAAAAACCGCTATATTTGCCGGCGGCTGCTTTTGGTGCATGGAGCCTCCTTACGAAAAAGAGGCTGGTGTTTCCTCAGTAATATCAGGCTATATCGGAGGGTCAGAAAAAAAAGCTAAATACAAATTGGTAGCCTCGGGCGTAACCAAACACTATGAGGCTGTTGAAGTTTCCTACGACCCCTCACAAATCTCTTACGAGCGCTTGGTAGAAATATTTTGGCGGCAAATTGATCCGACCGATGCTGGTGGTTCCTTCGTCGACCGTGGCCCACAATACCGATCAGCGATTTTCTACCAAAATGCAGAAGAGCAAGAAATAGCTGAAGCTTCAAAGCAAAATCTTGCCGAGTCCAAACTATTTGATAAACCAATAGCGACTGAAATCCTAGCCGCAACAAAGTTTTATCCTGCTGAGGACTATCATCAGGACTATTACAAAACCAACACTCTACGCTACAAATACTATCGCTCGCGTTCAGGACGCGACCAATTTATCAAAGCCAACTGGGACAAGGTCCCCTTAGCGAGTATACCTATAACCACTAAGCCCACCTCTAGCGGCCCAAAAAAAATCTCGAAAGCACAACGCTTAAAACAACTCACTGACATTCAATACAAGGTCACCCAAGAAGACGGCACAGAGCGTCCGTTTAGCAATGAGTACTGGGATAATAAAAGAGAAGGAATATATGTAGACATTGTATCGGGTGAGCCTTTATTCAGCTCTACCCATAAGTACAAATCCGGGACAGGCTGGCCGAGTTTCACTCAGCCATTAATCGATACCAACATTGTCGAAAAAGAAGACTACTCCCTATTTATGAAACGGGTCGAAGTGCGCAGCAAAAATGCCGATTCACATTTAGGGCACGTATTTGAAGATGGACCCAAACCTACGGGGCTGCGCTATTGCATTAATTCTGCTGCACTGGACTTTATTCCAGTTGACGAATTAGAAGCACGCGGCTACGGTGAGTACCTCAGTTTATTTAACCAATAAAATATTATTCGAGGTCAATCATGAGCCAATTTTACGACTTTCAGCTAACCAAGCTGGGCGGAGGCGAATTAAACTTAGGCGAATTCAAAGGCAAAGCATTACTCTTGGTGAACGTCGCCAGTAAGTGCGGCTTAACTCCTCAATACGAAGGCCTTGAGGCTCTCTACCAAAACTACCAAGAACAAGGTCTCGAAATTCTCGGCCTACCTTGCAACCAATTTATGGGACAAGAACCGGGTAGCGACCAAGAGATCCAACAGTTCTGTTCGACCAAATACCGAGTTACTTTTCCCATGAGTTCAAAAATTGACGTTAACGGCGACAATAGAGACCCGCTCTACGAGTATCTGGCAGGAGAATCAGCTGAGTTCCCAGGGGATATTCAATGGAACTTCGAAAAATTTTTAGTTGATCAGAATGGCAAAGTGCAGAAGCGCTTCTCGCCAAAAGTTGAGCCAAACGACCCAGATTTAATATCTGCCATCGAAGCTCTACTTTAAACACCACTAGCCCAAGCACAGGATATTGGTACCATTTGTCTCTTTTTCTATCGGCTTAGACAGAGCCTAGGCATCAAATACGCTAGTATTGTAGCCTAGACCTATGATTCGGCGTACACTAGGCCCAGCATTCAGCTTAAGAGAACAAAAATAATATGGTTACGCTGTTAAAGCTATTGGATTTATTTATACCCCAACACCTAAAAAATAGCCCTTCAGACCTCATGAAGTGCTACGTGCTGCTTGGTATTTTATTTTCCAATTTATTGTTCTCTTTTCTAGCGGTCTTTGTCCTTGGCTGGGTTATCGGCCTAGAGGGCCAAGTAAGGACCTTAGCGGTTGGCATTACCTCTGCCACCTTCTTCGGTTACACACTGACCTTGATTATTTTCAAAATTACTAAAAGCGTCACCTTAGGCAGCAACTGCTTTTTAATTGTTTTGGTGGTCACGATATTCCCCCCCGTTTTAATCACCGGCGGCTATCAAGAGTCCCCGGTATTACAGATGTATATGCTGATCCCGGTATCCGCCTTCTTATTGACTGGTTTGGTGAGCGGTATCATCTGGACTCTTTTTACCATCGGATGCTGCGTAGCGCTGGCTGCTGCCTATCATTTCAATTTCTACCACTCTCAGATGATTCCAAGCCAAGACCTGATGCATCTACTCAATCTTGGTTTACATGTCATGCTGTTCTGTATGGTGGCAGGCGTACTCGTTGTTTACGAATTAATTAACGAGAACCTCAAAGACAAATTAAATGAAGAAAAGAGTAAGTTCGAACATCGAGCCAGCCACGATGCTTTAACTTCGATCCCTAACCGCTTTGAATTCTTTAGACGCCTAAATACAGGTGTTGCCGAGTGCGGCAATCGCGACCAGAAACTGGCAGTCGTTTACATCGACCTGGACGGCTTTAAACCCGTCAACGATCAATACGGGCATCACGTAGGCGATGAGTTATTAAAAGTTATCTCTGAACGTTTACTCGGAGTATTAAGATCTTCTGATACCGTCGCTCGTTTAGGTGGCGATGAATTTTCACTGATCCTGCCAGGGCTCAATGTGCCCGAGGATATTAATATGGTGGTGGGCAAGGTACTAGCCAGCATACGAGAACCCATCGTAATCGAAGGCCATGACATTGTAGTACACGGTAGCGCGGGTATTTCAGTCTTTCCTGATTTTAGCAAAGACACCAATACTCTGTGTAAGCAAGCTGATGCTGCGATGTATAAAGCTAAAGAGCAGCACGATACCTACGTCTACTACGAAGAAGGGATGGATCAATAGATCCCTGATTTCATAATCAGCCTAAGCCTTGCCCTCACCCTTCAGCGAAACTCCTAAATTTCTACAATTCTCCGAGTTTTCAACATCTTTTGGATCGCGCATCGTTCCATAAATCTGATCTGGCCAAGGAGCACTAAACCCATACCAATAGCGCTCGTTTTTAAAGTGATGCAAACGATGATGCAAAAACATTTTTCGATACCAAGAAGTTTTCGCTTGCACTCGAGTATGGGTAATAAAATGATTCCATTCGTAGTTCACTGTCATCAAATAGCCGGTAAAACAAACCGTCAAAGCGTAGTGAAAAGGAAATAAGATATTTGCTACCACAAACACCAAGGGAATCGCCAACAATATTTCCTTTTGCAAAAACACCAAGTCCAAACGCCAAGGCTCTAAGTGATGATCCCTATGCTTACGCGCAACACTTGGGTAAACCTCTTTGCCATTGCGAACGCGCGGTTTCATATGAAGCAATTTGATATGTAAGCGCCATTCCATAAACGGCCAAGCACTGACAATAAACGCGATGATCGCTGCATCAACCCAAGACCATTGACCTTGATAAACACGGGCAACAAAAGCAGCCGAACCCGCTAGGCCGAAACAATAAATATTAGGATGGCGTATAAAATGGGCAAAAGCTGCACTTAAAGTATCGGGGGCATCCTGAGCACTCATCACCTCTTTCATAGCGAACCCCCTCGCAAATAGTGTTGAAGCTAGGCTATGCGATAGACCATTGAACCAGTCGCAATTAGTTTTTCCGCCTCATCGGCAGTTTTCACTGTGATATCCACAAAGTTCAAATCCTTACCGCGTTTTTTAACCTCAGCATGGGCGACCACATCCTGACCCAAAGCTGCAGAAACAAACTGCACATTAAGGCTCACCGTCGAAGCTTTCATACCTTTCGACGCATCGTGCCCACACCAAGTCGCCAAAGCACCGGTTAAATCAATCAAACTACTAAGCACCCCACCATGATAAGCCTTACCCCCGCCACAAAGTTGCTCATGAAAAGGTAAACGAACCTTGGCGTGATCCTGGCCAGGCTTTGCATCTTCAATTTGTATATCCAATAGCTTTTGAAAAGCGATCTCTGGATACATGTCGATAACCATTTGAATCATGTCATCGGGATTACTCATCGTCTTTCTCCTATCTAACTTCCTTCATTACTGACTAATTTCAATAGCTTCAATTTCAACGTGACCTGACAAATAGTACGCTAGTTAACTAATTTAGAGCCAACTCTAGTCTTTTTAAAATCGAAAGTCTACAATTGGTCAGACCACTTAGGAAAAACGTCAGACAAATCAGCGAAGAGCTCAATAACCACGATGGCTACAGATAGTAAAAAACAAAGCACCGGACAGGCTATTTTTGAGGATCTACAAAGCAAGATCATCTCCGGCGAATACGCCCCAGGCACCAATTTACCCTCAGAACGGGATCTAGTCAGCGCTCTAGGCGTCAGCCGCAGCGCGGTTCGAGAGGCCCTTCAGCGCCTTTCCCAAAGCAAGCTTGTCACTATCAACCATGGTGGTGGTACCCGCGTAAACGACTATAAAGAAACCGCGGGACTGGACCTACTCAGCCGACTCTTTAACCAGAATAACCTAGACCTCGATTTACAGATCTTTAGAAGCTTAATGGAAATGCGTGGCGCTCTAGCCACCGACGCAGCTCGCCTTGCAGCCATAAGACGCAGCGAGGAGCAAAAGCAAGCTATTCAAGACAAATTAGAAGACATGAAACAAGCAGACAGTTCAACGCTGTTACAACTACGCAGTATCGAGTATTGGGATCTAGTGATCACTTCTAGCGGGAATATCGCATACCAACTATCGATGAATACTTTAAAAGAAAACTACGCATTCTTTGAACGCTTCGGCGAAAACTTCTCTGTTAAAAACTATAAATTCGCCTACTACGAAAAACTCACTGCGGCCATCGCCAACAAACATCACGTTAAGGCAGAACAAGCTGCTAGAACAGTGGTTGATCGTGATGCCAAGCAACTCGTCAAAGTACTTAAACTGGTCAGTCAACTGCCCGAGTACGCCAACGACGAATAAACATCAGAACCTAAAAGATAAGGGATTTTTACCTGAGGTAATCTTATGAGCACTCAAACGGACAATACTAAAATAAGCTTTAAGCAGATCGCCAAGCACTCAGCTCGCTTGTTACCCAGATTACCCGGCTTTGTAAAATCCGCACAATTGATGCGCCTAGAACACAGTGACGAGGCAGTGGGTATTGGTCCCTGCATCGAAGATATCGCCAAAAGCCACCCCAAAGGCAAAGCCATTTTATTCCAAGATCGCGAGGTCACTTATAAAGAGTTCAACGCTTGGTCAAACCGCATTGCCCGATATTTTTTATCTGAAGGCTTTAAAAAAGGTGATGTGGTCGGTGTTCTAGTTCCGAACAGTCCGGAGCTATTAGCCCTAATCACTGGCCTCAATAAAATCGGCGTTATCGCTGCCCTTGTAAACACCTCACAAAGACAAAAAGTGCTACACCACAGCTTTGAAATGGTATCGCCAAAAGCAAACGTGATCAGCGAAGATTTACTCGAGGGTTTTGAAGAAATTAAAGGCGACTTAAGCTGCGAACAAAATTATTTTTGGTCGGACTGTGACACACTCAATGACTCACATAAAACACCCGAAGGCTATATCAACTTCGAACAAGTCATTAAAGATCAAAGCAGCGAAAACCCTCAGCAAACCAAAAACTGCCGTCCACAAGACGTAAACTTTTATATATACACGTCAGGCACCACCGGCCTACCCAAGGCCGTAGCTTTTACTAATGCACGTTGGTTAAAAGCCTATGCCGGTTTTGGTTACACCGCACTCTGTTTAGGAAAAAAAGATGTTATGTACGTTACCCTGCCTTTTTATCACGCAACTGCTTTAGTGGTGTGCTGGGGCTCAGTTCTTGCCGGCAAATCGACACTCGCCATGCGTAAATCTTTTAGTGCCAGTGAATTTTGGGATGATGTACGCAAATACAAAGCCACCAGTTTTGGTTATGTTGGAGAGCTTTGTCGCTATCTAATGAATCAGGATCGAAGCCCAAATGACAAACGGCATAAAGTTAAGAAAATGGTGGGCAATGGCCTACGCCCCAACATTTGGATGGACTTTAAAAATCGTTTTGGTGTCGAAGATGTGGTCGAACTTTATGCCTCCAGCGAAGGCAATATCGGCATGATCAATTTACTCAACATCGACAATACGGTCGGCGTTTGTATGTTCCCTTACGCCATCGTTAAGTATGATCAAGAAAAACAAGAGGCCGTCCGTAATCATGAAGGGCGATATATTCCTGTGGAAAAAGGCGAACCTGGCTTGTTGATTACCAAGATCACTAAAATTACTCAGCCGGCATCCTACACCGATCCAGAAAAAACTAAACAACTGGTATTGCGCGATGTCTTTACCGATGGTGATCGCTGGTTTAATACCGGTGACATGATGCGCGACATTGGCTACCGCCATATGCAGTTTGTTGATCGCTTGGGTGACACGTTCCGTTGGAAAGGTGAAAATGTATCAACAACCGAATTAGAAAACGTGACCTCCAACTTTAACGCCGTCGAAGAAGCTGTGGTTTATGGAGTAGAAATTCCGGGTACCAACGGACGAGCCGGTATGGCAACCCTAGTTCCCGACGGCGACGGTAGCGCGCTTGTTGAGCAATTACCAGACTTACTCAAATTCTTTAAACAAAACCTTCCGCCCTACGCAATTCCACTATTTTTAAGAATCAAAACTGACCTAGATCTAACCGGAACATTTAAATACAAGAAGTCAGATCTAAAAAAAGAATATTACAGCCCAGACCTATGTGAAGACGAATTATATGCTTGGCTACCCAAAGAAGATGAATACGTAAAAATAGATCGACAGATTTTTAATAATATCGTCAATCAGCAATATAACTTCTGATCCGATTTATTTTAAGGGAAATCAATCTCGAATTTTGTTTGCAACCTTAAACTTCGAAAAAAGAAAATATAAGGCAAACACCAATAACGAATAAGGCATTGTAAGCGCTATCATAAACATAGCTCTTAAAGACCAACCTATACCCATACTTTGACTATAAAGCTCTCGAGCTAGTTCGCGATATTCTTGGCTTACATGCTTATATCGCTCGAAATCATTCATCGCATCCAGATTAACTCCCAGAAGCTCAAGCCGAATATCAAGCGAAACAGCTCCCCACCAGGCAGCAAAAAACAAAATCACACCACTTGTGGAACAGGAAAGCAGAATAAAAATGCTAAACGACTTCCAATTTAAGGCGAACCGCTTAATCAAAAGTGCAGGGACTACCAACGCGACAACAGGTAAGAAATAATTTGAGAAGCCAATTACTAGATCCATAGCTTCCTCAAAGTGAAAAACTACAGGAGATATTCAGCGACAATGGCTGCTGCCTTTTTAGAAGCATCCACTTCCTGGTGCTCACCCAAGGCTTCACGCACTTGGCGAAGTTCAGCCAGTTGATGACTGCGTTGCACACTATCGTTTAACAAAGGCCGCAGATCTTCCAATATTCCATTAACCGTAAAATCAGCTTGGACTAACTCTGGCAATATTTGTTTTCCTGCTACCCAATTCACCGGACTGCCATAAGGGGCTTTTACGAAAGGTTTAAGCAAGTGATAAGTTACCGGGTTAAACTGATACACCACCAGCATGGGAATACCCAGCATCGCTAGCTCCAGGTTAGAGGTACCGCTCGCTACCAATGCGGCCTGACATCTGGCCAAGGCATCAAAACGCCCTTCACCACTCACAAATTCAATATCGCTCTCAACGACACCACACTCCAAGCCAAGCTCTAAAATAAGCGTTTTGTGATCATCGTGAGCAATAGGGATACACAAGCCCTCTACTTTTCCTTCAAACTTTAAACGACTAAAGGCTTTCAACATCTTCGGCAGCAATTTAGTAATCAAACCTTTTCGACTGCCAGGTAACAGAGCAAGTGTTGGCTTAAGCCCTTCGGTCTTATTGGCTTGGAACTCTTCGCTTAAAGCAGATACACCCTTCATTTCTAAGGCCAGGGGATGACCGACAAAACTGCAACTCAAACCTGAGCCGTAATACATCTCAGGCTCAAAAGGAAACAGCGCCAGTAAATGATCTAAATACTTCGCCATTTTATGAATACGTCCACGTCGCCATGCCCACACAGTTGGACTGACATAGTGCACACAAGGCACTCCACATTGAGTCTTTACTTTCTTCGCTAAGGAGGCATTAAAATCCTGAAAATCGATAGTAATCAATAAGTCGATCTTTTCACGCTTGGCGACATCAATTAACTCATCTCGTTTTTGGAATAAACGCTTAAGGTGAGGCAACACCTCAACAAAACCCATTACATTGAGCTCTTCTAAGGGAAAAACACTTTCTACCCCAAGGGCCTTCATCCGTTCACCCGCAACACCAATAAAGCGAGCATTAGGAAACAGGAGCTTAAGCTCTTCTATCAGACCAGAGGCCAAAAAATCACCCGAATTTTCACCTGCGACCACCATAACGGTTTTCGCTTCTTCACTTCGGATTGGAGTATTTACTGCGTCCATAAACTCTTGCGTAGTCTGTCAGTAGGATTAAAGAAGCAAATTATATACACTTCTGGCCAGCAATTCGAAACTTCTGGAGCGCTTCATGAGCTACGAAAACATCTTGTACGAAACTAAGGGCCCCATGGCCTTAATCACCATCAATCGTGAAGCCAAGCGTAATGCCCTATCCCTCGGTACCCTAAAAGATATCCATGCAGCGCTTGATCAAGCCGAAGCAGATAAAAACATTCGTGTCATTGTATTTACCGGCGCTGGCGATAAAGCCTTTGCCGCAGGCTCTGATCTTGCAGAAGTGGTCGATAGAGATCTAAAGAAAGCGCTAGAACCCATCGTTCAAGGCGTAGCGGAGCGCCTGGAGAGAAGCTTTAAACCATCCATTGCCGCCATCAATGGTTTTTGCATGGGCGGGGGCTTAGAACTGGCCCTAGGTTGTGACCTAAGGGTCGGCACGACCACCGCGCAGTTTGCGACACCCGAAGGTAAGCTCGGCATCATTCCTGGTGGTGGCGCCACCCAAAGGCTACCTCGCTTAATCGGGCGCGCTTGGGGTATGGAAATGCTATTGATGGGGGAAACCATGGGCGCCGAACGCGCACTACAAGTTGGATTGATCACACGCTTAGTCGAACCCGAAGAACTAATGAGCACCGTTGAAGGCATGGCCGACCACCTAGCTAACTTTGCACCACTGGTGCCACAATTTATGAAAGCCATGGTCAACTACGGCATGGAAGGCAGCCAATATAGCTCAATGATGCTAGAGAAGTTTGCTCAGTCAGCACTGATGAGCACCGAGGACAAAGCCGAGGGACTAGACGCTTTTCTCAACAAACGTACGCCACAATGGAAGGGCCAATAGCATTAACTCCGTAAGCATACTTGGCAGCGGCTGGCTCGGTCTTCCCCTTGCAAAGCAATTTCAGCAAGCTAATTTTTCAGTAAAAGCCTCCACCACCAGCGAAGACAAAATAAGCCTTCTTAAACAAGAAGGCTTAGACCCCTACACCTTTAATATTGATAGTTTTGATAGCGATACTATTACGAGTGAAGAACAAGCGTTTTTAAGCAGTGAATTACTCATCGTAAATATCACCTCAAAAAATATTCCCGGCTTTAAACAACTGGTCCAAGCGATAGAAAAATCTTCTATTTCCAAAGTCATTTTTGTCAGCTCGACTTCGGTGTACCCCTTTTGCAATCGAGAGGTAAAAGAAGAAGACGCCAACCCCGAGCACCCGTTAAAACGAATTGAATCGTTATTTCAAAACAGTGAGCATTTTGACACCACCATACTAAGACTGGCAGGCACCTTTGGTGGGCAGCGCCACCCGGGTCGCTTTTTCAGATCAGGAAAAACCGTTAAAAACCCAGACAGCCCAGTCAACCTGATTCACTTAGAGGACTGTATAAACCTTATCGGCAGCATCGTGCAGCAGAACGCTTGGAACGAAGTGTTTAACGGCTGTACCGACAGTCATCCTAGTAAGCGCGAGTTTTACTCATTCGCCAGTCAAAATGCCGGAATAGACACCCCCACCTTCAGCAGTGACTCAAACCAGGTTTTCAAAATCGTTAGCAACGAAAAAGTAAAAACTAAACTGGGCTTTTGCTTTTCTCACCCGGACTTAATGCAAAGTAGCTTTAAAGACTAATACCTACCATACCAAACACAAGTATTTTTCCAGACTAGGCAAAATACAAATACACATCTCTGAAATCAAAGATCAAAGACACCGCCAAAGTAAAACAGGCTAGACCTAACCAAGCACCATACACTGTTTTCCACTCCACCTGTTTATAACGAGTAAGCACATAGATCAGGGCAGGTAGCCAAAACAGAATATGTGCCAAACCCCAAAGCAAGGTAGGCCCGGTTAGCAACAAAATAAATTTGGTCATCACCATGCTATAGGCCAAAGCCACCGCTATCACTCGAGCCTCATGGTACTTAATAGCAAACAAGAACGAGGGTACAAACACCACGCTCATAAAGTGCATCCAGTACTGAACCCAAGCTGGCAAGGCGGCAACATAGGCGTCCACTTCCACTTTATTATCTTGCAATAGTTGAATGAATTGAGCGGAATCCATTTAATCCTCCTATTTAATTAACGAGCGCCGAAATACAAGCTAGTACCACCATAGACATCAAAATGCGCTTTAAGATCCGTTGATCAACATTTAATACAAAGCGAACACTCAGCGCGACACCGACCATGCTGGATATCGCCAAAATAATCGCGGGCTGCCACCAAACCTGATCCCTAAAATAAAAAATTCCGAAGGAAAAAATACCAAACACAGAGGTAGCTGCTAGCTTAATAGCGTTTACAGTCACTAGGTTATGGCGAAGCACCGCACCCAAAATGGTAATTAAGACAAAACCTACACCCGCCTGAATGGCGCCACCATAAAAGCCGGCCAAAAACATCCAAAAGAAGGCCGTCGGTTTTTCCTTCATTAGAAAAGCCCGCTCTCCCTCGTCAGCAAACACGCTATCGGGAAAAAACATGATCAACAAAGAAATCGTGATCATGGTACCTAGTAAAATATATTTAACGTACTGCACCGGCACATAGGAAATTAACAAAGCCCCCATCACCGTACCCAGAACCGTTGGCGCAAGAATGGCAAAGAGATCCACATCTTTAAACACATCATGCTTATTAAAACCACTCACTCCAGTAAGCGATTGAGTAATCACCGCTAAGCGATTACTACCATTGGCCACGTCGGCAGGAATACCCATCAAAATCATAAGGGGCACGGTAATCATGGCGCCGCCCCCTGCAAAGGTATTAATAAAGCCTGCTGCTAAACCCGCCAGAGCAAGCAACAAACTTCCAATTAAGCCAAATTCTAGTTCCATAAAAAACCAACATTTCAAGGTTATTAGAACTTCAAAACACAGACTCAGATCTGACAGCTGCTGAGTTTGTACCCTTTATTTAAGCCCTAAATTAAAGCCCAGTACTATACCAGAAACCGGCTTTCGGTTACCCTTCTTCGCGTTTATTCACTTAACCTCTCATCCAATATGTCACCCTACATGACACTCAATACGAGAAGGAAAGGCTCTTACAGTGTTAGATCAGATTGAAGTCCACATCTCTAAAATAGACGCGCTTTGCCAGCAAGCATTCACATTTATTAAAAAAGAATGCAGCGAGGGAGACAAACTACAAGGCAACAAGCTAGATCAGTTTCAGCATCACAGCTATGAGCTTGCCTTTTGTATTGCAGAGATCAACGCACTCCGCTCACACCTTAGCTATGCCAAAACTCTGCAATGCAGCGAGCAGGATCTGGAATACAAGCAATGCCTTTATTTTGCAGCAGAGATTATTCAACAATGCCAACAAAGACTCTTTACTTTTCAGCGAAGTTTAGAACTTGGTCAAAACTTCAATGACTGTTTTCAAAACCCTGAACTAATCGCCTTCTGTCAGCAGTATTTGAGCCATGCCTTTATTTGCTCAATCGCCGACGAACTACTGAAACAACAAGGCGGCAATGGGCGTAGCGTGATTGACGAAGAGAAAGAACTGATCCGCGAAACCTTTCGCAAGCTAGGCCAAGATATTGTCGCTCCGCGTGCTGAAGACATACATCGAGAAGATCTTTGTATTCCCGATGAGATTATTGACTCACTTAATGAGCTGGGATGCTTTGGCCTTTCTATTCCCGAGCGCTTTGGCGGTATCCAACCCGATGATCGCGAAGACAATCTCGGTATGATTGTGGTCACCGAAGAATTATCCCAAGCCTCTCTTGGAGCCGCAGGTAGTTTAATTACTCGACCCGAAATTTTAGCTCGTGCCTTACTTAAAGGCGGCAGCGAAGCTCAAAAACAAGATTGGTTACCGCGCATTGCCGTCGCGGATCCTCTAGTGGCTATTGCGGTGACAGAACCAGATACCGGATCAGACGTCGCTTCAGTTAAGCTAAGAGCCACTCCCTGCGAAGGCGGCTGGTTACTCAATGGTAATAAGACCTGGTGCACCATGGCGGGTAAAGCCGGTGTGCTAATGACTCTTGCGCGTAGCGATAGCGACATAGAACCCAAGCACAAGGGGCTCACTACCTTTTTAGTGGAAAAGCCCAGCTACGACGGGCACGAATTCTCCTATCAGCAGGAAGCCGGCGGTAGCCTTAGCGGCAAAGCCATACCCACCATTGGCTACCGAGGTATGCACTCTTTCGAGCTATTTTTTGACAACTTCTTTGTGCCTGACAGCCATGTTATGGGGGAAGAAGCAGGTGTCGGAAAAGGCTTTTATTACACCATGGCTGGTTTTGAGGGCGGACGCATTCAGACGGCAGCTAGAGCCAGCGGCCTGATGCAAGCGGCCTACGAGGCGGCTCTGCAATACAGCCAAGAGCGCAAGGTCTTCGGCCAGTCGATATCCGACTATCAGCTGAGCCAAATTAAGCTAGCCCGCATGGCAACCCTAATCAACGTCTGCCGCCAGTTCACGTACCAGGTAGCTCAGCTTATGGATCAGGGCGAAGGCAAAATGGAGGCTAGCCTAGTCAAACTATTCGCCTGCAAAACCTCGGAATGGGTAGCACGCGAAGCCCTACAATTGCACGGCGGCATGGGTTATGCGGAAGAATCTGCAGTGAGCCGCTATTACGTAGATGCACGAGTACTGTCGATCTTTGAGGGGGCTGAAGAAACCTTAGCGCTGAAAGTCATCGCTAAAACACTCATCGAGAACGCCGCTTAAGCATGGCGATTCTAGCCAAGGTACTGCTCACCATACTGGCACTATGCCTTTTGACACTTGTAGTGCTGATCATCGAATTTAAACGCCCTCTGGGGCGACTGGTATTTAAGTTGGTGACTCCCAAGCTTATCGCCCTCAAAGAGAAATCCTTGGGCCGACCTAGCCCCTTTGAACAGACGGATCCAAGCCTTTGGATTGCTGAGTCAGAAAACGCCTATGCCCTAAAAGACATCAAACCTAGGGCCCCACACCACTATCTGATTATCCCGAAAAAGCGCGTCATCAGTGTGCTTGAAGCCGATCCAGAACTACTAGCCGAAATGATTGGCCTATGCAAACAAGTCGCCAAGGAGGCCGGTATAGACGAAGACGGCTTTAGAGTCGTGATCAACACCAACCCCCAGGGCCTACAAACCGTTTACCACTTGCACATGCATGTGCTTGGTGGCCGGCAAATGGGTCTCCCGGTCGGCTAAACCACACCCTCTTTCGCCTCCTTTTTTAAGGGTATTATTCGCCGATTGAATAATGAAAATCCAAACCAGTCATTTAGCCTTTTCAAGGATCTTTTGGCATAATACGCCACCTTCGAAAGGCTCGGTCAGCCTCCACACCAATGAGGCCGAATCCAGTCCATATGAAGAGCCATACGGAACATACCAAACGGTACAAACATTGACGACCGGTACCAACGCCGGTACCAACACAGACTCCAAAAGAGAACAAAGGTAGATCATGAGCGAACCCCTTATTTACAAAAATCTAAGTCGAGCAAAACTCGTTGAATTATCCATTGCCAGAAACGAGGGCCAACTAGCCGACAACGGCGCATTAGTGGTTGAAACAGGTGCCCGCACCGGGCGCTCACCCATGGACCGTTTTATCGTTGATGAGCCAAGCACTACCGACTCAATCCATTGGGGTCCTATTAACCGTCCATTCGACGAAGAAAAATTCACAGCGCTTTGGGATAAAGTAGAGTCTCATATCGCAGCACGCGATCAATTCCGCTCAGAGCTTCACGTAGGCGCAGACCTTGCTCATTACCTACCTGTTCACGTCACGACTGAAACCGCATGGCACAATCTTTTTGCTAACAACCTTTTCATCAGACCCGATGAGTTCAACCCAAAAGATAAAAACCTTTGGCAGATTCTTCACTCACCCAGTTTTGTGTGTGAACCAGATATCGACGGCACCAACAGCGAAGGCTCTGTGATCATCAACTTTGCAGCACGCAAAGTATTGCTAGCCGGCATGAACTACGCAGGCGAAATGAAAAAAGCCATGTTCTCAGTTCAAAACTTTTTACTCCCAGAAAAATCAGTACTACCAATGCACTGCTCCGCCAACGTTGGTGAAGATGGTGGTGTTGCTCTTTTCTTCGGACTGTCTGGCACTGGAAAAACCACTCTTTCTGCCGACCCTGAGCGTTATCTCATTGGTGATGACGAGCACGGCTGGGCTAAAGGTTCTGTTTTCAATATTGAAGGCGGCTGCTACGCAAAATGTATCGACCTTAGCCAAAAGAATGAGCCTGTTATTTGGGACGCAATTAAATTTACCTCTGTACTCGAAAACGTAGTGATTGACGAAGACTCTCACGCGCCAGACTACAATGATGTATCACTTACCCAAAACACTCGTGCTGCCTACCCTTTGATTCATATACCGAAGCGTACCGAAGAAAATAAAGCAGGCGAACCTAAGCACGTTATCTTCTTAACCTGTGATTTAACTGGTGTACTACCGCCGGTATCCAAACTCAGTAAAGAAGCGGCGGCTTATCACTTCTTAAGCGGTTACACCGCATTAGTGGGTAGTACCGAAATGGGTTCCGGAGGCGGCATCAAGTCTACTTTCAGTACTTGCTTTGGCGCACCTTTCTTCCCTCGCCCTGCAAACATCTATGCGGACCTTTTGATCAAGCGAATTAAAGAATTCGATAGCAAAGTGTTCTTAGTCAACACAGGATGGACCGGAGGCCCTTACGGAGAAGGTCAACGTTTTGATATTCCAACAACTCGTGGCGTGATTACTGCGATAATCAATGGCGAGTTGGACGATTGTGAAACCAACCACATCGACATCGTTAACTTAGATGTGCCGACTGAAGTACCTGGGGTTGATTCCAGCCTATTAATTCCTCGCAACACCTGGAAAGACGGCGAGGCCTACGACGCAAAAGCTAAGGACCTAGCACAACAATTCATCGACAACTTTGCTAAGTACCAAGTTGAAGATAGCATTATTGCTGCCGGCCCAAAGCTATCTTAAAAAATAAAAAACTGCCAATTAACCTAGCTTAATTGGCAGTTTTACCCCATAGTCGCTTATCTGTAATCTATATAAATACGAGATAAACACTTTTCTTAGTGCTTCCAAAATATACGCTAAGAAAAGTAGCGAAGGAGTATCGTTATGAGCACTAGCGATAACAACTCAACCAACACATCAAATCATGATCGGTTCGAAGATAACCTAAAAGCCCTCGCTCAAAGCCAAGGTCTGAGTTCTTTGAAAGAGATTAAGCGTGGTATAGAAAAAGAAAGTCTACGCATCACACCCGACGGACGACTCAGTCAAACGGAACACCCAAAAAGTATTGGCTCAGCACTGACCCATCCTAATATTACGACAGATTATTCTGAGGCCTTACTCGAACTTATCACCGAACCACACCAAAGCATCGATGATTTGTTTGATCAGCTATGCGAAACCCATCGTTTTATCTACCAAAACATTGATCGTGAGCTGCTATGGGTTAATAGCATGCCTTGCATTGTGGGTGATGATCTAAGTATTCCTATCGCTCAATACGGCAGCTCCAACATAGGCAAAATGAAAACAGTTTACCGACACGGCCTTTGGCATCGCTATGGTCGTTTGATGCAGGCAATCGCCGGAATTCATTTTAATTTTTCTTTACCCGAAAGCTTTTGGCAAAATTACCAAATTCTTCAAGGCAATAATGACGAGCTACAAAGCTTCATTTCGGCGCAATACTTTAAGTTAATTCGAAACTTTCAAAGGCACTCCTGGCTACCAATTTATTTATTTGGCGCATCGCCCGCTGTTTGTGCAAGCTTTGTAAAAAATCGAGAGCACGGCCTAGTGCTTATGGCCAATGGTACAAACACCTATCATCTTAAGCACGCCACCTCTCTGCGCATGAGCGACTTAGGTTATCAAAACGACGCTCAATCAGATTTGATGATTTGCTACAACTCGGTAGAGAGTTACACCGCCAGTTTAGAAGCCGCCATTCGCACACCTTATAAACCTTATGAAGACCTTGGTATAAAAGAAGACGATCAATACAAACAGCTGAACGCTAACATTCTTCAAATCGAAAATGAGTACTACAGCAACATTCGACCCAAGCGCACAGGTAAGAGCGATGAGCGACCCACTCAAGCCTTACGCAACCGTGGTGTTGAATACATCGAAGTCAGAAGCCTAGACCTAAACCCCTTTGAACCTTTAGGGCTCAACAAAGAACAGATTCAATTTCTGGATGCCTTTTTGGTATTTTGCCTGCTAGAGGATGACATTCAGACCTCAAGCACCATGCTTAAAGTTAGCAAGCAGAATATCGACACGGTCGTATACCAAGGGCGTGACGAAGAAGCGAAAATCATTGATGCGTTTGATGAATCAGAACAAAGCCTGAAGCAAGCAGCCAAAGATTTACTCACTAAAATTGAAAGAGTATCTGAGCTCTTTGATCAACAGCACGGTGGAGACGAGTATCGCTCAAGCGTCGTAGCACAGGAAGCAAAAATCGAACAACCGGAACAAACCACCTCAGGAAAAATCATCAATATCCTTGAGAGCGATAATATTTCTTTCTTTGAGTTTGCTCTCGAACAAGCCAAACAACATAAGCGCTACTTTACTCAACAGAGTATCTCTGAAAAAAACCTAAAACGCCTTCAGGCCTTAGCCCAAAAAAGTCACGAAGATCAAAAACGCATCGAAGCAGAAGACAGCCTAGATTTTGATCACTTTGTCGCAAAATACTTTGAAGACTAGTTAAAACCATAGACAATCTGGCTACATCGCAGATGTATTGGAGTTTCGGATGATTGAGAAAGCCCTATTTAACCAACTGAGCCAAACTAAAGTATTGCAATTAAGTGGCTTGCTCGCAGGCATAGGCGCCATGGCTTACGCCTACTATCTACAATATTACGAATACCTCGCCCCCTGCCCACTGTGCATTTTTGACCGAGTGTTTTTATTAGGCATTCTGCTTACCCTGCTTGCTGCATTAATCCATAGACCTGAGCGCAAAGGCCAACGCGTCTATGCTGGCTTGGTATTGCTCTCGACCCTTGGCGGCCTTATCAGCTCAGGACGCCATGTTTGGTTACAACACCTTCCTGCTGACGAAGTCCCCGCCTGTGGTCCCGGCTTAAACTACTTGTTAGATACCTTACCTTTGGGCCAAGTACTCGACATGGTGTTTAGAGGCTCAGGGGAATGCGCTGAAATCGCTTGGCAATTTTTAGGCTTCAGCCTACCCGAAGTTACTCTTATGATGTTCATCATTTACGCCATTTTTGGTTTAGTTCAACTATTTCGCCCCTCTGACAAAGAACTTTTGAGCACTATCAACTAAAGCGCTTATTGACGCAATCTAACACCAGAACACAAAGGCCTTAAAAATCAGTAGTTTTAAGGCCTTTTATAAGCTTGAATTGAAGTTTCACAGCCAAGCTATTCTATTTAAAGCAGATTTATAATTACTTTATTTTTTGCTTGCCAGCGTTATTTTCCGGTCCTAATCTGAGTCCAGTTTTATCAACAAATGGAATACCAAAGCTTCATAGAAGAGCAAAAAATAACTAGATAAAACAGACAAGATGAGAGGGAGATTTATCATGGCTATTCAGCACAGAGATCGCTATTACGATACTAAGTTTCCAGGGGGCATTCTTGGGAACAATCATTTCACTATTCAACAACAAACTCTTTGGCAAGAAGTAGAGAAGTTCTTACAACCTTGGCTTGATGAGCGCCAAAGACTGATCGAACTATGGCATCAAGCGGTGACCGGGGCACTAGAAGATAAATTAAACCATCGGCAAGTCGAAGCCTTATGCCAAGTACTCATGGATTATATCTCAGCTGGGCATTTTGAAATTTATGAAAAGCTTTTGGACGAAGCAAAAGCCTTCAATGATGGCCTGCTCAGCCTGGCGGAAACCTTATACGAACAAATCAATTACAGCACCGAGCACGCTTTGCGATTCAATGAACTCTATGCGGGTCGAAAAAACTACTACCTTCGCAAACGAAAACTACCGATTGAGATAGCAAAACTCGGAGAGACCCTTGAAGAACGCTTTCAAGCGGAAGACCAACTGGTTAAATTTTTGCATAAGTGGCAGCACTAAATTGGTCAAAATAGCATAGGCAAAAAAAAGCCCTGGTAGAGCAATCCACCAGGGCTTTTTAATTGTAAGTAGTTAAATCTATTCAGCGCCAACAACTTCTAACAACTCAACCTCAAAAATAAGGGTTGAATGAGGAGTAATTGCTCCAGAAGCACGAGGACCGTAAGCTAGGTCAGAAGGAATATATAACTCCCACTTGCTTCCCGCCTTCATAAGTTGCAAGGCTTCAGTCCAACCAGGAATCACCCGATTAAGAGCAAACTGAGCAGGCTCACCGCGTGCTACTGAGCTATCAAACTCGGTACCGTCGATCAATGTACCTACATAATGAACTTTAACAGTATCGGTAGCAGCTGGTTGAGCGCCTTCACCTTCAGTGATCACCTTGTACTGCAGACCACTCTCTAAAGTCACAACGCCTTCTTTAGCTTTGTTTTCTTCTAAGAAGGCCTGGCCTTTAGTTTTATTTTCTTCCTCAACCTCAGCATGCTTTGCAGCCATCTCTTCTTGACGGCTCTTAGCAAAAGCCTGCATAGAAGCCATACGCTCTTCGGCGCTTAATTTTTCAGCATTTCCGCTAAAACCGTCTTTCAAACCAGCGATCACCACGTCAAGATCCATATTTTCTGTATTGGCAGCCAATTGCTGACCAAAATTAAAACCGATGCTATAAGCCACTTTTTGCTCTTCACTTTCTACCTTTGCGAACTGGCTTTTATCTATACACGCATTCAGCAAAGCAAAACTGGCTACCAAAGCAGATGCTTGAATGACCTTAGGTAAGGATTTGGAAATAACTGACATGGGTTTCCCTCTATTTAAATGAATTCGTAACAAAACCTAGGACCTCCACCAGGGAGCAGTCTTAGGCAAGTAAGCATTATTAGCTAAATAGTACTGAAAATACAAGACGATTTAGCACCCAATAAGCCGAATAGTGCCGATTTTATAGCAAAGAGACGAGCCCTTTAGAAACAGCCCTTAAACCACACGAAAGGACAAGTCTTTACCTTCTCGCAGACTAATACAATTTTCACTAGCCACAGCTACGCTGCGCTCTAAGGTTTCCTCAGTCAACCAGCCTAGATGAGGTGCTAATACCACGTTATCTAAACTTAATAGTTTGTTATCACTGCTTACTGGCTCAGTACAAAAGACATCAAAACCTGCAGCCCCTAGCTTACCAGTGAGTAGAGCCGCGTAGACAGCCAGCTCATCAATCAAGGCTCCTCGCGCAGTATTTACCAAAATAGCACCCGTTTTCATTTGCGCTAAAGCACTCTCATTAATAATGCCTTCTGTCTGCTCATTGAGACCCGCATGCAGAGATAAAATATCAGATCGGGCTAAGAGCTCTGAGAACTCACAAAACTCATAACTCACATCAGGCTTAGCTGAGGTCGCATGATATAAGACCTCGGCACCCATCGCGCTTAAAATGTCTGCCAAAATCTGAGCCACTCCACCGAAGCCAAAAAGACCGATGGTTTTTCCTTTAATCTCGTTAAGGCTTTCCTCCAAGTCCTTGCTCACTCGCCAACTCGCCGTCCGACAGGCTTGATCCATCACTGGCAAACGTCGTGACGCTGCCATAATCAACAACAAAGCCATCTCAGCAGTCGCTTGAGCATTGGTGCCGGGCATGTTACAGACAGGAATCCCTCTTTCCTTCGCGTAATCAAGATCGATAGTATTCGTTCCAACTCCTATTTTTTGAATCAACTTGAGATTAGGCGCTTGTTCCAAATGCTCTCGCTTTAGGGTTTCTAGTACGTGCCAAATAACATCAGCATTGGCTAACTCATCCAAAAAAGGTTGTTCAGGCCCCTCTGGGCAACACACCACATTTAAGCCATGTTCCTTAAGAAGCTCCAACTTAGCCAACAACTTTGGACCTGCGTCATAATGAAAAAGTATCTTCACTGCTAACAACCTTTAGAAAAATTTAGGGAAATATAACACAATGACAAATGATTGAAGCGTAGAATGAAATTCAAGCCCTAGCGGTTTAGAGTAAATCATCATTGATACCCGAGGTTCATATGTCAGAAACAGCATCTAGCTCTGCTCCTAAAGCAGCACCCGCAAACTTAAAACCCAAAGGCATTCATCATATTGCCTTTGCTAGCCGCGATACCCAAGCCACCTATGATTTTTATCATAATAAGCTGGGCATGGATTTAGTCCGTACCGAAAACCATAGACAAGAAGGCGGCTACTTTAGACATTTCTTTTTTGATATGGGTAACGATCAAATGATCGGCTTTTTTGAGGTTAACAATGTCGGCGAGTTACCCGATTATAAAACTGACCTTTCAGAAAGTTTGGGACTCCCTCTTTGGGTGAACCATATCGCCTTTAATGCCGAGAGCGAAGAACGCTACGAAGAGATCAAAGCCTTAGCAAAAGAAAACGGCGTTGAGTTTTTAGCACAAGTAGATCACGACTGGGTTAAATCCATGTACTTTATGGACCCCAATGGACTTATGCTGGAATATACCTATGAGGTACCAGGTAAACTCGAAGAAGATCCTCAAGATCTGGAAACCGCCTACAAGCTTTTATTCCAACCCGCCGACACCATCGGCGCAGACACCAGCAAAGAAGATCGCATCGACGATCAGGTGTAGCGCTCTTTTCAATTTAAGGTATAGTTTGTTGTTCTTAGCGCCGTTACTTACGCGATAACAAGTCACAAGAACAACAAGCCATACTGTTACTAAAGAGCCCATGAAAAAACTATCTATAAATACTTTATTTTCCACCCTTCTTTTATCCAGCATCAATCTCTTTGCATCGGAACAAATCACCCCTCAAGATGAACCTGTCGCAGCGCCCCCTGCTCCTGAAAGTACTCGCGTATTGTTTCTTTCCTGCATCAACCAGGATTATCCCCAACCACTATGGGACGAGTTGCACCAAGCCAATGGCGATGCCATTTTATTTATTGGCGATAATGTTTATGCAGATAGCGGCGACCCACAAATACTCAAAGAAGAATGGGGAAGACTAGAAGCACAAGAAGGCTTCCAAAAAGTACGCAGCCAAGCCAAAGCTAAAGACGCGCCATTCACAGGTACCTGGGATGATCACGAATTCGGCCTAAATGATGGTGGTCGAGAATTCGAAGGCAAACATAATGCCCAGACCGCATTTTTGGATTTCTTTGAAGTCGCTCAAGACTCCCCTCGTCGCAAACAAGAGGGGGTTTATCACAGCCTTATGATGGGCGAAGGTGATCACAGTGTTCAGTTAATCATGCTCGATACACGTTTTTTTAGAGGCCCGCTCAATAAAAACGCTTGGTTTAGAAAATACACCCAACGCTATGACGCGAATACCGACGACATGGAACAAGTGATGCTGGGTGAAAAACAATGGAGCTGGTTAGAACAAGAATTACAAAAACCAGCCAAAATCAGAATCATCGCCAGTAGCGTACAGTTCGCTGCAGATAACCATGGCTTTGAGGGCTGGTGGACCCTACCAAAGGAATCTCAGCGCATGTTGGAGCTTATTAAAAAGACGGAAGCCAATGGCATCATTTTTATCAGCGGCGACCGTCACCTAAGCGAGCTAATGAAAATCAGTCAAAAAGAAAGCGGTGTCAACTACCCTATTTACGACCTAACCTCATCCAGCTTTAACACCAGCAAGTGGAACCCCTTACACGCCGACACAAAAAGACAAGTGCAAGAGCCGGTATTTGAAGATAACTTTGGCGCTATCGATATTTTTTGGCAGGCACAAGAACCCTATCTAGAACTAAAACTAATTGGGGAGAATAGTCACTCATGGCTTAGCCATACAGTAAAACTCAAAGACCTTCACTAAATGAAAATATACCAAACAGTAAAGACTTCATGGTTAACATTGGCACTAATCCTTTTAACCGCTCTCGGCCAGGAATCCAAAGCGGAAAATAAAAACCCACTCATAGGCCTTTGGGAACTCGATACGACTTTAACGTCCTCAAGACTACACGGCAGCCCTCCAGCATTTGTTGAGAACTGTTATCGCAATAAAGTATGCGAAGGAATGTTTTTAGATATCAGACCGACCTCCATTCGAATTTTGCAAAGAAAAATAAGCATTTCAAAAACAGGGAAATTGCTTCTCGCAGATGAACTAGAGGCATCTCCATTTGGTCCTTACTCCTTTGTAGAAGCAAATGAAAAGTACGTGAAAATAAAAGATTTTATTAAAGGCGAATACACATATTGGACTGTGTCCGGGAAAACTGCCTGCTATCAAAAAACGGTTGAAAGTTATACATTTGATGAATGCTTCCGCAAGTCAAATCTAAACATATCAAACTAAGACTTCTCTAAACACATCACTATAACCATAGGCGATCTTAGTGTTTTCATAAGCACCCCTTCCTTTCAGTAGCTGATGCAGCTCCTTAAGGTTATAACAAGGCACGCCTGCTAAAAAGTGATGCTCCAAGTGATAGTTCACATAGTTAGGGGCAACAAATAATCGCTCCCACCACTTGGGCACAACGGTCCGGGTATTTTTACGCGGATCCAAGTCATACAAATCCTCAACTGCAGCGTGCTCAGCAATTTGCCTCAAGCGAACAATCAACATATACGGACTCATCCACGAAACTATCCATAGCAAATACAACCAAGGGCTCATGGTTAAGGACAAAATAGCGATCAACACCAGTTGAGTAAACCACTCTTGTATAAAGGGCTTAGCTATTTTTCTTTTCGCAGGATCTTTAGAAAATGCATAAGAGCTGGCGGTCAAAATTAGCTTCATTAACTTCCAACCCGTTTGCCCGGTAATGTCACGCACCACTTTACGCTTAAAGCTTTCCTTATCGATCGGATAGGCACGATAGTTATTTAAATCAGGATCATCTTCTGTGCCCGCCAATTGATGATGTTTTTTATGACCTTTGGCATAGGCGTGAACATCCTGAAAAATCAAATTAGATGCAAACCATTGACCAAAAATATCATTAAGCTTTTTATTTTCGAAAAAAATCTGATGACCGCTTTCATGCATCACAATAGACAGGCCCAACTGGCGCCCCGCCATCAGACATATACCGGCCAAAATAACCAAAGGGTTAGGAAAAAAATACACCAAAGCAAAGATAGAAAATATTGCGATCCAATTAAAAACCAATACACGCAAAGCTTTTAGGTTGTCCTTTTTTGTAAAGTACTGAATCTCTTCTCGGCTTAAATATTCCTTAAGGCTTTTTTCCATTTTTATTTTCTCACTCATGATCTTCTCCCTTAATCTATTAGCCAGCGCTTAGTTCTTTCGCTTGTGTAAAACTGGCAGTCAAACTCTCTTTACTCGCCTTGTTTCTATAAGATCTAAATAATTGATTCCAAGCACTGCGATATTGTTCATCGTATTCAAAAAAACGTTTAACCACCTTTTCGCGAAGCTCTACATTTAAAAACTCAGAAGGTAACAGCGGGTCTTGAGCAAAAAATTGATGCACGCGCACACCCACTAAGTATGAGCGACGAAATGCTTCTCGCAAACCATATTCATCAACCTTACTAATCCCCTCTTCCATAATTTCGATTAGTTCTTGGTAGTCACGCTCCAAGTCACCAATCGCCCAGAGCTTTTGCACATCCATGGGATGACCTGGCAAAGCAATTTCTTTGCTTTCAAAAATAACGAAGTCATTAAGCTGAGCCAACGAGGCTATTTGCTGACTTAAACCTTGAAGATCGCGATTTAAATTATTGGGCCGAATCCAAGTGCCGGGCATCAATTCACGAAAACCAAAATACGCCGCCATTTTAAAGATCACTTTGCGCTCTTTGGCTTTCATCATGGAGGAGCAATGCAGTATTAACCAATCCTGCTTCCAATCCTTGACTCTTTCCTCACCTAATTGCCATTGGCTAAGCCATTGGTTATGGGGCAGTGATTCGCGCCCAAAACGATAACGCCCACGCTCATCCTGTTCGATCTGGTTTTTGGCGAGCAAGCGAGTGACATTGACGCGAATGGCGTTCCCGCTAATACCAAACATCTCTCCTGATCTGACTAATACACCTACTGGCAAGGCATGAGGATGGACCATCCTAAGCAAATCAAGAACAAGGGATTTAGCGCTGATATTGAGGGTGCTATTCATAGCTCATAAGCTCGCCAATACGAAAGAGCCTAAATACTATGACCAGCTAAGATATATTACAAATATTTCATGAAAAATATTTTTTTGTAATATTTGGGGCTCGAAACAAGATTGAGCTAATGCTTTGATTTAGCGGTGCTTTTCCATAAATTGCAGAATAGCATCAGTGAACACATCGTTCTTATCGCCAGCGATCATGTGGCCAGCATCACTCACATCGACAAAATCTGAGTGCGGGACCAGTTCCTTAAACTGCTTGGCAGATTCTTCACTGACCAGCTCACTCAGCTTACCTCTTACCAACAGCGTTGGAATAGTTAAGGTTTTGGAAGCATCCACCATTGGGTTTTCTGCCGAGACACTTTGGGGCATTTTACGGTTATCCATAAACTTAGGATCCCAATGCCAGCGATAACGACCATCATCATCGAGACGCAGGTTTTTACTGAGGCCATCTAAATTTTTAGGGCGCTTACGATGGGGCAAATATTTGGCGATGACATCAGCCGCCTCTTCTAATGAGGCAAAACCTTCTTCAACGTTTTGCCCCATAAAACCTAGAACTTTGTCGACCCCTTTGCGCTCTATACTTGGCGTCACATCTACAAGAATCAATGCGCTTAAATACTGAGTATCACTGGTACCTTCAGCCATAATGCCAGCTAAACCACCTAGCGAAGCACCGACTAGTACAGGCTTTTGTTTTAAAAGCTGACTGAGCTTTTGAAGGTCGCCCGCATAATCAGTGATGGTGTAATCACCATTTTTAGACCAGCTGCTTTCACCATGCCCTCGCTGGTCAATGGTAATGGCGTACCAGCCTTTTTGAGACAAACGCTTCGCCGTTTCACCCCAAGCATGACGAGTTTGTCCGCCACCATGAGCCAACACGACTGGCGGATCATTAGGGTCGCCCCAGCAATCGCCCACCAAAGTCATCTCTTCATCTAAGTGAAATGCTTGACCACGCTCTACTTTAAAATCTGACACTTTACAATCTGACATAGCGCCTACTAATTCCAAATTACAATTTGGCGCCAGTCTAGGGACAATAGCGCACCCTGTCTGCATACAATTGGATGAGAACGTCTATTTAATTCGCTTATTCACTTTTGGTTAAGGCTCCTTAGCTAGTATGAGCAGCGTTAATAGCAAAAAGAGTGGATTTTTTAGCACTCTAGGCTAAGGAGCTAATATGAATTCTGATAAAGATTTAAAACGGATTACCGACGAACTTATCAACACTTTCCCTGAGTCAAAAGTATCAGAAAGTGGTGATATAAGTGCTTTTCAAACCATTGAACTTTACTTTAGCAAGGGTAAAAAAGTGGCCTTAAAATTCTCAAAAGATTACTTAGAGCAACTAAGTTTTGAAGATTTTAAGAAACATCTACAAAGAAATATTTATTACGTCACCCTATCTAATTTCAACAAAACCATCTATTTGATGAAAAACTTTGAGATCGAAGTGGCGAACGAAATGGATACTCCGGCTGTTATTTAAAAACCCATACTTAGTAACTGGGCTTAGAAACAAGGCTTAGATAACAGGCTTTCTCTGGCGGTTATAGCTCCCTGGCTAAGCCGTCTTTTTTTTGCAAGCCGCTGCAATCTCTTGATTATTTTCTTGATAAAAGTCACTCAAGATTCCTTTCAAGAACGGCCACATAGCGGGCACTAACAAACCTTTAAATTTCTCACCTTGCACCAGACGAGTTGTACCATTACCTAAATCTTCTAGCTCAAAGTAATGTTCGCCACGGATCATCTTTTTAATTCCACCCACCCAAGCCAGCTCTTTATTTTTTTCCATCCTTAAAAAAGTGACTTTAGTGGTGACCTTGCGACCCTCTAAACCAACTCGCATGGGAACCGTTTTACCTAAAGCGGGCGTATTTTTAAAACTAATCGCCGAGTTCCACTCTGGATAAGCATCAAAGTCCACTAATACTTCCCATACTCGTTCAACAGGGGCATCAATGGTGATCTCAAAACTGAGGTGAAATTTCATATCCTTTTCCTTATGGTAATTTTGGCTTTTTATCGCCTACTTAACCGCAATAACAATCTTACCCTTAGTTCGGCCAAGTTTACTGTACTCCATTGCATCTTCAATATTTTCTAATTCAAACACCTTATCGACCAAAGGTTTTAGCTCACCACTTTTTACTAAACGCGCAATACTTTGCAGGTGACGCCCGATAGGCATCGCTAAAAATGTAGTTGATGTTATCGTATCTTTTGCAAATAGCTTATGTACTCGGGTGGTTAACACTTCAGAGATTTTTTTTGCACTAGTGCTGGTGGAGATAAAACGCCCATCCTCTTTAAGCACAGGTAAGCAGCTATCCCGATCTTCACCTCCGATTACATCAAACACTACATCAAATTTTCTATCGAGGTCGTGAAAATCTTCTTTTTTATAATCCACTACGTGATCAGCGCCCAACTCTTTCACTAGATCTACATTTGCGGTGCTACAAACCGTAGTTACCTCTGCACCCCAGGCCTTAGCTATTTGAATAGCAAATATACCTACGCCACCAGAACCACCAATAACCAGAACCTCACTGCCTTTCTTCAGCTTACTAATTAGATAGGCCTGCCAAGCCGTTAATGCCGCCATAGGAATACTGGCGGCTTTTTGATGGCTAAGCCCTTCTGGTTTGCGAGCTGCCATACGTTCATCAATAATTAAATGTTCGCCAAAGGCACCGGTCTTAGCACTCATAGCATAGACTTCGTCACCCACCTCAAAGTGCTTAACCTTGTCACCTACCGCTAAGACCACTCCTGAGAGATCATGCCCCAAGAGCATTTCTGGAAACATACCGGTTCTTTCATAAAGCTTTTTAAACTGACCGTAAAATTTCCAATCATGGGGGTTCATACTACTGGCATGAATTTCTACCAAAATACCTCGGCCCTTCACCTCTTTAATGGAACGTTTTTTTAGCTCTAATTCACCATCGCCTTTACGAACTTTAATTGCACGACTACTACTAATCATAAACCCTTTCCTAAAACACTTAAGCCAAACTATTTAGACACCTTATCAAAAAGATCCCGTGTCATATGAAAGAGCACATGCTCGCATAATGGGTTTTCTGGGGCTATGGCCGGATGCATAAAATTTTGGCCGGTATTCACAAAACCAATCTTTTTCATAACGCCCTGCGAAGGCAAATTACCTGTGGTAGTAAAGGATACTAACTCGTCCAATCCTATTTCCTTAAAGGCAAAATCCCTCGCCGCTATCGCTGGCTCCGTCGCATAGCCCTTGCGCCAGTGCGGACGAGCTAGGCGCCAACCAATCTCGACACTGGGATTAAAAGGAAATTCATCATCTGGCTGATTAAGACCTGCAAAGCCAATAAATTCTGCACTGTCTTTTAACTCTAGCGCCCAAAAGCCCCAGCCATTCCGATCAATTTTAGTCGCTATCCGATCCGCAAGATCATCGCTTTGCTCACGACTTAAGATCGAAGGAAAGTAGCGCATAACCTCGGGGTCTGAATTCATCTTAGCCAAGGCCAGACGATCAGAGATCTCAAACTGTCTCAAGATCAAACGTTCGGTTTCTAAACGAATAGTGATCATGACTTATTCGACTTTATTACTTTCTCGCTCAGTCTTAACCGACCACCAGATAAAGTAAATAAACAAAAATTGAAGAGGCAAACGCAGATACAACATCGCAAGCGGAATATCGGCGAAACGCTCGGGGTGCATCGCCATATGGATGTTGGCTGGAAAAACAGCCACACATAAAGCCATCAAACCATAGGCAGCGATAAGCCGAGTCTTGGGAAGCAAAATACCCACGCCACCCAAAATCTCGAACACTCCGCTAATAATCACCAACTCCCAGTGCCATGGCAGGTAATCAGGCATTATCGCGACGAAAAACTCTGCTGAGAAAAAATGGGCCAAACCACCAACAATAAAAAAGCTACCTATAATAAAATGAGGGATACGAGGCATCAGTTCCAGTCCTATTTGTTCAAATACCCCATTGTAAAGATTAATTAGCATAAAAAAAGGAGCTAGGCCCATAAGTATAGCTCCTTTCATTTACCCGATTCTGTTAAGCAAAGGTTTACTAATATTAGACGCCGTAGTATTAGGTACCGTAATACAGAATGGAGAAATCTTCTTTATTGGTGCCGCAATCAGGGCACTCAAAATCCTCAGGAAGATCATCCCATTTGGTCCCAGGCGGGATTCCTAGTTCAGGCAGCCCCTTCTCTTCATCATAAGTCAGCTGACATACAACACATTCAAAACTTTGGTATTTATCGTTACTCATTCTCTTTTCTCCTCTCACAGGTCTTTAGGCATTCTGCACATTAGCCAA
Organism: Pseudomonadales bacterium; assembly: GCA_965223975.1. GTDB lineage: Bacteria > Pseudomonadota > Gammaproteobacteria > Pseudomonadales > JBECKS01 > JBECKS01. The sequence continues at coordinate 1,952,655 of OZ245031.1, read as the reverse complement.
TACACTTTGGTAATGTTTGGCATGTTTCTCTTCAACTTTAGCTAAAGCATCAAAGCGTCGTTCAGCCTTTTTCAACACTTCAGAAAACATTTCTGCGTGTTCTTTAGATTCAGCGATTTGCTCATCCATCTCTTTCACCGCATCAGAATTACCCTCCTGCATAGCCTCATGACGAAACTTGGGGTACATCTCTGTATATTCGTGAGTCTCTCCCTCAATGGCATAGTTAAGTACGTCTTCAACACTTAACTCTTTGGTAGGGAATAATAGATCCGCATGACCTAGAGCGTGTTTCACTTCTTGATAGGCGGTTTTCTCGAACACTTTCGCCGTCTCTTCATCTCCATTGAGACGGGCTACTTTGGCGAAATGAAGATATTTGATATGTGCCATAGACTCTCCGGCAAATGCCGCTTCTAAATTTTTAATGGTCACACTATTGCTGTTATTAGCCATGCTATTCTCCTTCGTTGCTTGTACTTCATTGCTAGTAGTTAGGTGCTTAGGACTATTCCTAAGCAATGGAGACATAGTAGACAGCTTTATTTAATTAAACTATTGAATAATATTTATTATATTGATAGTTTTTTTCTATCATAATATTGATCGACTAAAAACCATGAACTTTAGCCTTAATCAAATACGCTATTTTTTGGCTCTTGCCCAAGAGCGCCATTTCGCTCGCGCCGCCAATAAAACTTTTATAAGCCAACCGACCCTAAGCGCGGCTATCAAAAAGCTAGAACACCAACTGAACGTTCAGCTCTTCGAGCGCGGTCATCGACAAGAGGTAAAATTAACCAGCGCTGGGGAAGCTCTGATTCCAGAAGCACAGCGTCTGCTCGATAGCGCAGAAAACCTACAAAATATCAGTAAAGAACAGGTCGACCATTTTCAAAGCAATTTTAAACTTGGGGTTATCTACAGCGTGGCACCCTATCTGCTTCCAACTTTAATTCCCAAGATTAAATCCACCGCTCCCGATATGCCCTTGCTCATCGAGGAGAACTACACCCACAATTTAAAGCAGCAATTGATCGAGGGGAAAATTGACGCAGCAATCATCGCTTTGCCCTTTAACGAAGCAGGTATAGATACGCAAAAGCTGTATCAAGAAGAATTTTGCCTAGTGACTCCAGAGGGTCATGCACTCGCAAAGCGAAAGCGCATAAAACGTGAGCACATCGATGCTGACGAGCTGCTGGTACTAGGTCCAGGCCATTGCTTTCGTGATCAAGTGCTCGAAGCCTGCCCACACTGCGTGGGACCTAGTCCAGATCAAGATACTTTTCATGGTGGATCGCTCGAAACAATTGTACAGATGGTCGCATCTGGGGCCGGAGTGTCTCTGATTCCAGAACGCTGCGCTGAACAACATCGCCACAACCCGATGTTATCCATTATTCAATTGGAGCGACCCCAGCCTAAACGTGAGATTGCACTAGCCTGGCGTAGCAGCTCCGCCAAAAAAGTGGTGATAGAAGAATTTTTAAAACTGGACTTATAAACCTAAGCGTTTAAAGCGCGCTAGAAACTCAATGAGTTTGCTTGGGTGCTTCCAAGATCATGGCGTGCGAACCTGCTTCAAGTGCTAAGTTATAAGCGTCCATTACCTGCGGCTGAGCCTGCTTAAGAGCCTCTACGTTTACTGGGTCCATCTTATCGATCTGCACATCCATCCAGGCAGTAGATTCCAGGTGATTCACCGCCAAGGCTTTGGCGTCATCCAAATCTGGTGCCAGCACAAAGATTAAAAATGCGTGATCCACACCTTGCTTATATTCCTTGTTCTTTTCACTCGGTTTGCTGGTACCCACTCCGAGATACATATTCATACGCTCTGGTTTTTGATTGGTATTTTCAGAATTCATGTTTCACTCGATTCTCGTTAAGCATTAATCGCTTTGCATTAATTTTAGATAAACTTGTTCCGACACTATGTCTTGATTGCTCTCCACCCGATCTAACCACGTCTTGCCAATAAGATGGTCATACTCATGCAAGAACACTCTTGCGAGAAAACCTTCCCATTCTAGCTCATGCGGATTTCCATCAATATCTTGATAGACCACTTTGACATAAGTTTGCCGCGGCACAATTCCACGTAAGCCAGGTACACTAAGGCAACCTTCCCAGTCTTTCACTAACTCTCCATCAAGCTTGTCGATGCTTGGATTAATCATGACCATCGGTGCCATATCCGGGGCCGAAGGATATCTGGCATTAGCCTGAGACGCCACTATCATCACCGCCCGAGGATCAAACACTTGAGGCGCGGCAATACCAATGCCACCCGCCTCATCCATCGCTTGTTTTAACTCATCGACAAAATTTTTTAAGTCTTGATCAAAATGCTCAACCAGCTTTGCAGGCTCTCTTAGTATTGGCTCACCGACTTGCGCAATATTCACGCTTCCACACCAATATGATTATCGCCTGTGCTAAATGCCATTAGCTGACTTAACTGCGCGAGGGTCCATCCACTGTCGGACTTAAGCTCATTAAAATGTTCTTGGATTTGCATTAGACTTCTTTTCGAACTCGCTCCCCCAGAGAATACTCCACCCTCCCTTAGATAACACTCAACATCTCGACCAAGAATAAAGGTATCTTTACCTAAGGTACGCAAGGCATAAGGCCCAGTGTTACCACCTAGACGCGAGCCATGTTTTTTTAGGTACAACCAAAGACCAACGATGTCTTCGGATGGCCAATCCGCTATAAATTTTGCAAAACTGCCTTCACGCTCGCGAACTTCGTGAATCATATAGGCATTTTCTTTAATGCTTTGAACCTTTCTTAAGTTTCTAATGATCGCAGGATCCGTCGCGATCTCAGCTAGTCTCTCATCTGGCATCATCAGTACGTCGGTAATACCAAAGCCTAAAAAAAGCTCCTCAAAATTTGGCCATTTATTTTCTACCACCCGCCAGACAAAACCAGACTGAAATACTTTTTTAGAAAATTCCGACAAAAAACGATCATCACCTATTTTTTTTAATCGGCTATCTTTCCGGGGCTTAGCAATAAGCGAAAGAAGCGCTTGCTCCCCTCCCTTACGCTGACACGCTAGCTCATACATATTTTCAAATGCGTTCAAAGTTTACTCCATCAGTTTAGAACCTGACTAAAGCCAGTTATGACTATCGTATTATGCGCCACAAGTATCGCACGTGCTGTGCTTATCGGGTAGCATGATAGGCCTCCAAAGCCACCCCTATTAGTACCAAAGGAATCAGATCATGAGCGAAAGCTACCAAACTATTCGTTACCACAGGGACAATAACGTTGGCGTCCTTACTCTAACTAGGCCCAAACAATATAACGCATGGACAGGCCAAATGAACTTAGAGGTCAAACATGCAATAGAGGTCGCCGAGAACGATACTGAGGTGGTAGGCATCGTGATCACTGGCGAAGGCAAAGCCTTTTGCGCAGGAGCAGATATGGCAGACCTAATGGCTATTAGCGGCCAAGGTGAGAAGGCTGAACAAACTGGACCTAAGTTTGATGCCGACCCAGGTGACGACAGCATGCCAGCGGTTTATCGCAAAACCTTTTCTTATCTTGCCTCGGTGCAAAAGCCCATCATCGCGGCCGTTAACGGTGCGGTAGCCGGTATGGCCTTGCCATTTATTTTGTTTGCCGACCTGCGCTTTTTTTCTAAAAGCGGTTTCGTTATGTCCGCCTTTCCACAACGAGGTTTGGTAGCAGAGTATGGAACCAGCTGGATCCTACCTCGTATTGTCGGTGTCGATAAAGCCTTTGATATCCTCTATACCAGTCGAAAAATCTATGGCGAAGAAGCGCACTCACTAGGGCTTGCAACCAAGGTGTTTGAAGACGGAGACCTCGTTCAAGAAAGCATTAACTACATTCAGTTTTTAGCCGACAACTGCGCCCCAAGTTCACTTAAGCAAATCAAAGGCCAGGTTTATCGCGATCTATTTAGAGAACCAGAAGAAGCTTTGGATGAGGCCACTCGCTTAATGCTTGAATCTTTTTCTGGTGAAGATATGAAAGAAGGTGTCGCAGCCTTCATGCAAAAGCGAAAACCTAAATTTAAACGTATCGGCAAGGAAAGCTAAACTATTGAAGATTTATTAAATCTTGCAACTCTGATTTAAGCTTCATCGCGTCGGAAAAACCTGCTTGGATATTTCTAACTAAAATCTCAGCTGCGTTATCAGACGAAGACATTTCAAAGCTCGGCTGGATCACTACGCAATCCTCCATACCACCTAATTGGTTCAATAAGGTTTGATAGTTTTTATGCTCTTCAGAAGCCAAGCTGTAGACATCGGAATTTGAAATCGACCCTTGAAAAAATCCACTGCGAGCTATAGAGGGAAACAAGCGATCCTGCCACCATCGCACACTCGGCGCGCCCGGCTTGGTTAAAATCACAATACGCTTTGCGGAGCGTGGTATGGGTGCTGTCAAAGGGAAAGGCGCAAGCAAAGCCCCATCGACATAAGCTCGACTTTGAATATTTACTTCTCGGTTATAAAAAACCGGCATTGCAGCGGCCGCTTTCATCAAAGAATAGATTTCTGCTGGATTACTTTCATCCATAAACACTAACTCATACGGCAACATCGCCCCACTGACTTCGAGATCATTGGTATAATATCGGACACTCAAAGTTTCGACATCGACAATAGGTATATAGAACTTACATTGGGATTTTTTAAATTGATTCCACGCCAGCGGATGCTGTTTTTCAAAAACCTCATCAACTAGATAAGACACGTCTAAAATAGGCGGACCAGAAAACAAGCGCTTCAAGTCACGCTTATTCATAAAACGCTTTTCAGCAACTTTTTCTGTCCAAATGGTATAGCCATCACTATGAAACTGACCACTCAGAGTATACATCATGGTTAAAGCACTAGCAGATGTGCCTGCCATGTATTTAAAATTGGCCAAACCATATTGATCATTAAAAATTTCATCAAGGGCCTGCATTGCACCATAGACGTAAGCACCACGTGCGCCGCCACCTTCTGCGATAAGTGCTAATTCTCTAGCCATCAAAATGCCCTAGTTATTATTTTTATAGTGAAACAAAATTACTAAAGGCTATTTAATCCTAGAAGCCCCAGTCTTTCAACCAAAGCTTTATTGAGAACGTTAATAAATATTAATAAGAGCGCGGCAAGCCTAATACATGCTGAGCGACATAAGACAAAATTAAATTCGTTGAAATAGGAGCGGTTTGAAACAAGCGAACTTCGCGCCACTTTCGCTCAATATCGTATTCTTTAGCAAAGGCAAAACCACCAAAGGTCTGGCAGCAGGTATCTGCTGCTTTAAAACCTACCTCAGAAGCAAGGAGTTTTGCCATGTTAGCTTCTGCACCACAAGCGGTATGTGCATCATAAAGCGCGCAGGCTTTGCGTACCATCAATTCAGCGGCATCGCATTCTGCATGTACCCGTGCAATCGGAAACTGCACACCTTGGTTCTCACCAATCGCCTTACCGAAAACTATTCGTTCATTGGCATACTCACTAGCCCTGCGGATACAATAGCGTGCATCTCCTAAGGCCTCAGAAGCGATCAAAATTCGTTCAGCATTCATACCATCGAGAATATATTTAAACCCTTGATTCTCTTCGCCGATCAAAGCATCAGCAGGGACTTTTAAATTATCAAAGAAGACTTCATTGGTGTTGTGATTGATCATCGCCGGAATCGGACGAATATCCATACCATTACCAACTGCTTCTCTTAGGTCAACCAAAAAAACGGATAAACCTTCACTGCGCTTTTTTACTTCGGATGAGCTTTTGGTGCGAGCTAGCAAAATCATCAGATCTGATTGCAAAGCCCGGCTGGTCCAAATCTTCTGACCATTGATCACATAGTGATCGCCTTTCTTTTCAGCTCGAGTTTTTAGCTGAGTCGTATCGGTGCCCGTTGTTGGCTCGGTAACGCCAAAAGCTTGTAGGCGCAGTTCACCACTAGCAATCTTTGGCAAATATTTTTCTTTTTGCTCATCACTACCATGACGTAGCATAGTACCCATAGTATACATCTGCGCGTGACATGCAGAGGCGCTACATCCGGAAGCATGAATCGTTTCCATGATCACTGATGCAGCCCTTAAAGGAAGGCCAGCACCGCCATATTCTTCAGGAATAAGAGCTGCCAAATAACCGGCCTCAGTCATAGCATCGACAAACTCATGGGGGTAAGCGCTCTCCGTATCTTTCTCGCGCCAGTACTCGCCCGGAAAGCCTTCGCAAATTTTGCGGACTGAAGCTCTTATCTCAGAAAAATCTTCATCGACTCGCATGCTGATATCAGCGTCAACCATGTTCGTTTTCCTTTAAACGTAATTATTGGCAAGCGTTTTCTGCGAAAGCTTTTGCCGACTTATAATCAGCCTTACCGTTCGGAGCGCGAAACATTGCCTCAACCTGGCAGTATTGCTTTGGTGCTTTGTAGGCCGCTAACAGTTCTTTTACATGCTTGCGAAGCGCTTCTTCATCAAGACTATGCCCCTCACACAATTCGACCACAGCAGTAACGGCAGTTCCCCACTTAGGGTCTTCTAGGCCAACCACCAAAGCGTCTTGAACTGACTCATGTTTTTTTAGAGCCTCTTCCACTTCTTCTGGATAAACCTTTTCACCCGCAGTATTGATACAGGCACTGCCACGGCCAAGCAAATGGATGACGCCATTCTCATCAACTTTGCACCAGTCGCCCGGAATGGAATAACGTCGACCATTAATCTCAGGAAAAGTCTTATCGGATTTCGCCGGATCTTTGTAATAACCGGAAGGTATCGGCCCGGTGCGTGCAATAAATCCTAGCTCTTCACTACCCGGTGTCACTTCTCTATGGTCTTCGGTAAATACTTTACAGTTTTCACCTATTTCAAAGCGAGCGGTTTTCACCTCACCATCGGCACTGGCAACTGAGGTTCCAAAACCAATAGCCTCAGATGAACCAAAGGTATCCACACACATCAACTGGGGTAAGTGTTTTAACAAACCCTGCTTACACTCCAAACTCCACATCACACCTGAGGAAACAATGGTTCGCAGAGAATCTAAATTCCAACGCTGGGGTTCTTTATTCAAAGCATCGAGCATGGGTTTAGCAAAAGCATCGCCCACAATAACGATGGACTTCACCTGCTTGTCTTGAGTCGTTTGCCAAATCATCTCCGGATCCAAACCTTGAACTGGCATGGTCACAATGGTACCGCCACCAGTTAAGCTGGTCATAGCCGAGAAAAATCCCGTGCCATGCATCAAAGGGCAGGCCGTCATTTGCGAAGGACCGATAAAACCCTTCAAACACTTTTTAAGTTCTTCAAGATCCTTTAACACCTTGCCCTTGGCACAAGGATGGTTTTTACCGCCACCCAAAGCTTGCCAAAGATTATGCTGTTCCCACATAACTCCTTTTGGCATACCGGTAGTGCCACCGGTATACATAAACACCATATCGCTAGGCGCTCGTTCAATATCTAAAGGCTGACCATCACCTTGAGCAGCCAGACTTTCAAAATTTTCGGCGAAGTCATTGTTTAAAACCGAGCCATCACCTTTTTCATTAACCTCGATAAAGTGCGTAGCTTTGTCGCAACGGTCTTTTATCACTGCAAGACGATCAGCAAATTGCGAAGAATAAAATACGAACTTGGCATCAGAATTATCGATGATGTAATGAAGCTCATCTTCCAGATAACGAAAGTTCACATTGACGTGAACCAAGCGTGCTTTAAAGCTGGCGACACATAGCTCGATATACTCAGGGCTGTTCACCAAGTAGAAAGCAACTTTATCCTGAGCTTGGGCTCCTCGATCTATTAACGCTTGTGCAAGGTTATTACTACGACAAGTCATTTCGCCCCAGCTAATCACACGGTCTTCATGCATAAGCGCTGGATGCTCAGGATCTACAACCTCCCCCAATCCATCGAAGACATTCCCTAAATTCCACTGATACGCGTCCGACATAAATCCTGTTCTCCCAGGCTCTTTAGCCTGTACTTAGTTGCAATTAGAGGACAAGAATCATAACCAATATCCATGCCTTTGACGAAAATTTTGGCTCAATACCGCGCTTAAATCTTACAAACGAGCGCTTTGACAGCCCCGATAATATCTCTTAGTCTGACTTTTTTAAAAGGACTGAACAAGATGCTAACCTGGTTACTAAAATCCCTTTTGAATCTACCTGAATCCATAAAGCTACGGTTAGCAGGCGGAGAACCCGTGGAAAAACTCGGCCGAGTTTTAGATTTGGATATGCAAGTTATCTGCAACAATAACCGTCGCGGACCCCAAGTCGATAGCATGACGCCACCCAAAGCCCGAGCGATGTTTAAAAAGCTAACAGCAATCACTAAAGGCAAAATTGATCCGAGCATACAAGTCAAAGAAATTACAATCTCAGGACAAGCTGGAGATCGATTAAAAGGCAGACTTTATACCCCAGACAAGGCATCAAAAGACTCTGCCGCGCTTTTGTACTTCCATGGTGGCGGAGTCGTTATAGGAGATTTAGACTCCTACAATACCTTGTGTGGGGATTTTTGCCTTGAGATGAACATCCCGGTGATTGCGGTGGATTACCGCCTTGCACCAGAACATAAATTCCCTATTCCCGCCCAAGATGCTTTTGCATCTTATCAATGGCTCAGGAAAGAAGCGGCTGGCTTAGGTATAAACCCAGATAAAATTATTGTCGGTGGCGACAGCGCGGGCGGTTACTTATCAAGCGTGGTTTCTTTGCAAGCAATCGAAAATGATCTGAACCTACCTATGGCACAAATTTTAATTTATCCCATGTGCGACTTAAGAATGGCAGAAGAGTCTTACCAAGTGTTTGACAAAGGCTTTTTACTAACAGGAAATATCATGCGGTATTTTATTGGGCATTATATTCGTAACGAAGAGGACAAACTTGATCCTTTAGCCTCTCCTGCCCTTGCCTCTGATGAGGCGCTTAAACAAATGCCACCAACCCTGCTGACGCTTGCTGGTTTTGATCCCTTATATGACGAGGGCGAAAAATACTACGAGAAACTCAAAGCCCTGGGCGTAAAAATCGAGCTCATGAAACATGATGATTTAAGCCATGGCTTTGTCACCATGACAGGCGCTCTGAAACGAAGCAAAGAGGCTCAAGAGGAAATTGCTCGTTATGCTAATGAGCATTTTTTAGCTTAAGATAGTTAAAATTACGAGCTACACGATAACATGGAACAGCCCGCTTTTTCACGGGCCCAATCCGGCCGTTTAGCGTACCAATCTTGTTTGTCGTCTTGCTCATCATAGGGTTTTTTAATTAACTGCATCAGCTCATCCAATAAGGAATGATCACCTTGCTCTAAGGCATCGATTGCTTTCTGAGCAATATAGTTACGTAAAATATACTTAGGATTATGAGCCTGCATCTCTTTATGCCTTAGCTTTTCATCCTGATTATCTTCTTGTAGCCGCGCCTGATACTTTGTTAGCCAAGAAAAAAGCTTTTGGTTGTAAGACTCATCGTCATCCTCTTGATAAAACGCTTTTGATAAAGACTCAAGCGTTTGCTCAAAGCTTTTAACCTGCAGCAATTCCAAATGACTCAACTCTCTAAAGAATATGGTCATATCAGTTTCTCTAGCCATTAACAGATCATCGAGCTCATGGACTAGAGCCTCATCTCTTGCGCCATCAAAATTCAGCAAACCTAGCTTGGCTGCCATCATCCTTTGCCATTTGCTCGAGTAGACATCCTCGTAAGAGGACAAAATATCCTCAAGAGCTTTTGAATCTTCGATCAAAGGCAAGAGCGCCCTCGCCAACTGAAAACAATTCCACTGTACAATATAAGGCTGGTGAGCGAAGCGATACCGAGCTTGCTGAGCATCAGTAGTATTCGGCGTCCAATTGGGGTCATAACTATCTAAGAAACCATAAGGACCATAGTCAATCGTTAAGCCTAAGATCGACATATTGTCTGTGTTCATCACACCATGAACAAAGCCCACGCGCATCCAATGCACAACCAACTCTGCATTCAACTCGAGAACCTCTTTAAACCAGGCTAAATAGATTTTTTTACTAACTCGACCTTGATGACCTTCAACAAGATGAGGGAAGTAATGCTTGATGGTGAAGTCACACAGCTCTGCCAATAACTTAGTATCGCCTTGAGCGGCTAAAATTTCGAAATTACCAAAACGAATAAAGTTAGGCGCCACCCGACAAACCACTGCACCCTGTTCTTCTTTTGGATGACCATCATAAAACATATCCCTTGTCACCCAATCCCCCGTACCTATAAAGCTCAGCGCGCGCGTAGTGGGGATGCCAAGATGATACATTGCCTCACTACACAAATATTCCCTTAAAGAAGAACGAAGAACCGCAAGGCCATCTGCTGTTCTTGAATAGGGAGTCTCACCTGAACCCTTCAACTGAAGCGCGTAATACTCGCCTTTAGAATTAACGACCTCTCCTAGGTTAATCGCTCTACCATCGCCCAACTGCCCAGCCCAATTACCAAATTGGTGACCGCCATAACACATCGCAAAAGGATCCATACCATTGAGCAGCTTCGCCCCGGAGAATACTTCTGTAAATAAATTACTCTGACATTGCTCTTCACTCAGGTCGAGGACTTTTGCCAACTCACTCGAAAATGAAAACAATTTTGGATCACTCGGCACACGAGGTTTAACTCGTGAATAACACGCCCCTTCTACCCGGCGTCGAAAATTCTCCTGCTCGGGATCGGCCGCTAAACTTCGATTAAATCGATTATCAAACTTTAAATTAAAGTCGGTCATATAAATTTAGACGCAAGATGTATAAATAAGTAGTTAGCTCGATGCCTGCCAAGCGTTATAGCCACCCTCTAGGCTATAGACTGTCGCAAAACCCTGCTCATCAAAATAATGGGCAGCGCTCTGACTTTTCATGCCTGCATAGCAACAAATCAACAAGGGCTTTTCGAGATCAGCTTGTGCCATAAAAGAATCCACATTTTGATCATGGATATTTTCAGCACCCTCTATATGACCCGCTGAAAAACTTTGCGCATCACGAATATCGATTACTTGCACTGATCCCTGGTCTAGCAAAGCCTTTGCATCTACCACTGATATTTGTCCAACTGCCATATCTTACCCACTCAAGTTAATAAACTTATTTTAATTTATGCTGCCTACGATCACCAACACTCAACACACCATCACTATTAATTACGTTTAGCCAAAGCTTTTTGCCCTGAGCCAAATTAAGTAAAGCTTGATTCTCAGCTCTATTTGTTGGAGCGGAAAATACTGCACCTTTTGCCTCACAAGCGGAGCTTGCCCCAGACCAATCTTGACTTGCATCAGCGAAATACCAAAGTGTTTCTTTATCAGAATAACAAGCCACCGAATATGGCAGCTGACATTCCTCGAGGCTCCAGCGACCATCAGCTCCCATAAGTGCACACTCGCCTTTTATGTCTTTTAACGCATCACGTGACCAGGACCATAGCACCGCTTCTAATCGGGGGTCATTAATGGCAAATTCGTCAAAGTTCACGATATTAGCGCCGAGGTTAAAATGCTGACTCACATCTTTCAGCTCTATCCGAGGATCGATACTTTTCAAAAGACGCTTTGTATGGGTTCCCAGAAACGTTCTGTCTTCCGCACGTCTATCTAGCTCTCCCAGGTCGTCATAAGCTAAATTGGCTAGAGGGGCGTATTCCGAGCAAGGACCATCTTTCCAGAACACAATTTTTTTCCCAGCATTGAGCACTTGTTCGGGAGTCAAAGTGTTTGGAATTTCCTTACAACCACCGCTGGGGAAAATATTATCAGCAATCCCATAATCCGCTAACAGCTTATACAGATATTCGTGCTCTCCCTCACTGTGATCTTCGATATAAAAAATTAACAACTCGTCCGCGTTTTGTGGATTCTCCAACCAGTGGTTTACTTCATCTAGGACCTCAATCAAAGGTTTATCCCAAGGACTACAGCCCCAATGAAACGGAAAAATGTCGTACTTAGGTGTGCCGTGGCAAAGCAGAAGATCCTCTCGACCTGACTCAAAACTAAAGGTCCAATGCACATCTAACTCAATAAAACGCGCACCAAAATTTAATTGATCCAATACACTTATTTGTTGTTGGCGATCGTGGTAACGCAACAAGGTGTGATAGACATCTGAATTATAAGAATTGTGTGTACCTTGCAGGTTGTTGTCAGCCAAAGGCGTGTAACGATCAAGTTGACGCTGTAGCTTAAGCAAGGCATATAGCTCTTTATCAGGCTCCGGCTGCTCAGGATACTCTTCCCAAATAAAATGACTCAATAAAAAAAATCCCAGTGGGATTAAAAGAACTAACAGAAGTTTACTTGTAACAGACACTATTTACCGCCTAAGCCCTTACTGGCAATATTGTTCAAATGCTTCTTTGTCCTTAGGAAATACAGTCGTGGGAATATCCTTTGCTCCCGCATAAAAAACGATGATCTCTGCATCTCCATCTAGGGCGACGCCGCGATGAACTGTTTTCATCACTTCAACCACTGAGGCATCTTCACCATATTCAACCGTTTTGCCGCCTTGAGTTTCCAAGCGCACCTTGCCCTTTTTGATGTATCCCAAGGTAGGAACAGGGTGACAGTGATAAGGGGCCACCTTGCCTTCCTTTAAGGTCAATCGCACTGAACTGATCTCCGGCTTTCCTTCTGGATAGGCTATTTCACCCCCATCCCAGGACCTATCATCTTTAAGCAAAAGCTCAGGAGCCGCATGAGCCCTAGCTTGTAGCCCAAAAGCAAAAGCTATACCAGCAATAAGACAGATGAAAAATTTGGCATTACGCATGACTTTACCTTTATCGAGACAGAATTTAGAGTGTCAGGATCTTGCAAATCCGAATTTACTAGACAACCGATTATAACTGAAAGGACTTCTGACATGAGCTTAAGCGCACGTATTTTTGATATCTTTCTTAGAATATTTGCCAAACCCCTACTCAAGTATGTTCCGCTTGATCCAGCACGCTTAGCAAAAATGCAAGTCTTGGATAAAAAACACAATCGCTACCGAGCCTTGCCACCGGGAGCTTACACCGAAGAATGCGAGCTTAACGAAGTACCGACTATGCTAGTTAAACGCAATGTCGAATACAATAAAGAAGACGGGGTTATCTTGTACCTGCACGGTGGCGGATATTGCGCCGGCTCCTGCTATAGCTATAAGCGCTTGGTTTGGCCCTTGGCAAAAACATGTGACATGCCTGCTTATATTATTGATTATCGGCAGTCTCCGAATCATGTATTTCCCGCCGCCCTTGACGACAGTATCTCTGCTTATAAAGCCCTGCTCGATAAAGGCTACTTGCCCGAACAAATTTTTATTATGGGCGACTCTGCCGGAGGTAATTTAACCCTAGCCACCCTACTAAAAATCAAAGCGCTTAGATTGCCTCAACCAAACTCAGCTGTCACCATTTCTCCTTGGGCAGACCTTAGCCACTCGGGGGGATCCATTCAAACCAATGAAAGAAAAGACTCATATATTCCAGGTAAAAAACAACTGGATGTCGCCGCCAAACTCTATGCAGGGGACACTCCCTTAGACGATCCATTCTTGTCGCCTCTATTTGGTGATTTCCAAGGCCTAGCACCCATTAAAATTATCGTAGGCGATATAGAAGTTCTGCTTGATGATGCTATTCGGGTTGCCGAAAAGGCCAAGGCCGCCGGCGTCGAGGTAGATTACAAGGCTTGGGCAGGGCAAAGCCATGTCTTTACGCTGTTTAACTTTTTACCTGAAGCGAGAGCCTGCCAGCGAGAAATCAAAGACTTCACCCTAAGGCGCAAACAAGCACCTAAGCAACAACAGGCAGCCTAAATTACTAAAATTAATAAGCCTTATAGGGCGCATTGGCTTTTTAACGAAGCCGATGTATCCTCAATTCACTATGAAAATATTAGCTCCTGCCTTTTTCTTTACCTTGCTTAGCCTAAGCACTTTACTCTACGCCGAAGGAATCGACTCTGTCGTCGAGAACCCCAGCCCAGAGCTTGCTGAGCCTAACACAGTGAGCGAACAAAACTCAGTAGACCAAACTGAAGAAATCGATGCGAACATCGAGGCCATGGGAAAATATGAATGGAAGCTAGTAAGGGATATGTCGGACATTCAAATTTACATGAAGCACCGGGACGAATCTAAGATCAAGAGCTTTCGCGGCAATACCATCATGGATGTCCCTGACCCATACGCCTTAGCTGCGGTCGTAGAAGACTTTGAGGCGGCGCCCGAATGGATGCATATGATGAGCGAGGTGACTGAAATAAGACGCATATCAGATAACGAGCGAGAAGTAAGACTAGAAACTCGCCTACCTTGGCCCGTTAAAGATCGGGATGCCACCGTTGATGCTCTAGTGACTCAAGACCCTGATAACTGGGATATCTATATCAATATGGTTCAGAATGACGAGCTTCTTCCTGAATATTCCGGCTACATTCGCATGCCCGAAATCAAGGGTATTATTCGTGGCCAAATGCTATCGAACCAACGCATGGCGGTAGAAATGGAATTTTTATTGGACCCAGGCGGATATATTCCACCCTGGTTAAACAACTTAATTCTTAAAGATATTTCGTTTTATACTTTAAAGAAGCTACGTAAAATGCTTAAGAAAGAAAAATACCAGAATAAACGATCCATCTATGAATCTTGGCTGCATATCCCTGACGCCTACTTTAACGATGAGAACTATAAGCACCCTAGCGAAATCGCAGAACAACCAGAAGAAAACGAGCCTGAGCTAATTCCGGTATCTTAAGTTAATTTTTGCGCGCTAAGCAGGCTGTTTTCAAAACACTAACGGGTAATTTGATTACGCCCATTATCCTTGGAGTAATAGAGCTTTTCATCAGCTCGTTGCAGCAACTCCTCCAAACCTTCGCCCTGCTGGTATTGAGCCATACCGATCGATACTGTGACATTACGATCGGGCATCTCTTCAAAGGTTTCTTGCTCCATCGTAGCCCGCACTCGCTCGGCTACCACTAAACACTCATCTAAGGCTGTATTGGTTAGGACTAAAATAAACTCTTCTCCACCTAAACGACCTGCATAGTCCACAGACCGAATCATTTTAGTGCTTACATTTGCAAAACGCTGAATAACTTCATCACCCACATGGTGACCATAGGTATCATTAACAGATTTAAAATGATCTAAATCTAAATACGCAATCACGAATGCGTAATCACCTGCCTCTGCTAAGCGAATTTGCTCTCTCAGCAACTCCATAACATGTCGTCGATTAAACATTCCGGTTAACTCATCACGAATTGCTAATTCATGAACCCGTTCCAGGGCTGCACTTAAATCAGAGCTTTGCTTGCTCAAACCTGTTTGCAAGGCAGCAATGCGGGTTACCGTTACCAACATTCCCATAGTGACCAAAATAAACATCAGTAACTCAATAAATTCTACCGTGGTGTCTGTCTGCGCGGGATAATTCGCAATCACTAAAGACAACACGGCTCCATAGCCAACAAGGGCCGCGAGAACAAGACTCAAGAAAGATTTAAAGCCAATACGAAAAGCACCAATCAACATAAGGCCTAATAAAAGTACCATCATGCTCAATCTAAAATTATCTAAATAATAAGAAGAAAAGATAATTCCTGTACCAATCCAAAGCATCAACGGGATACTTAATACAGGGTCTCTAAAGCGTTCCGTTTGCCCACTCAAAAACAAACCTAAAAAAATAAGATTACCTAACCAAACCACCGAAAAAAAACTTAAAAGCTCACTAAAGTCCGTTCTAAAGTTTCCATTAGCAAAATAAAAAGTACAGATAAGCGTGTGTATCGCACTCACCAACAAAGCAAACAACAACTGACGCAGGTTAATGCGTCTAGCCAACTCTTTTTCTTCTTCTGTTGCTGTTTCGTGAATAACCATTCTTTAACTCTTCACCGGCATTCCGATTTTAACTTGGTTTCGGCCTGAATCTTTGGCCTCGTATAACGCTTCGTCAGCCCTGGTTAAACAATTCTCGATATCTTCTTGAGGCACAAACTCGGAAACACCCACAGAAACGGTGACGTTTAGCCCTTCTTCAATGGCGTCAAAATCGGCATCTTGAACCAGTCTCCGAATGTTATCTGCAATCTCACGCGCAGCTTCCATGTTCTTTTTCACTAAAATAAGCACAAACTCTTCGCCACCAAAACGAGAGCAGTAATCAATATCCGACACCGCGCCGCTGGCTAGTTCAGAGAATTTTTTAAGTACCAAATCACCTACGTGGTGACCATAGTTATCATTGATTGCTTTAAATAAATCCAGGTCGAAAAAACAAATCGCAAAACTATAAGCTTCTCGATCCGCCATGCCTTTTTGCTGTTCAAGCACCTGCATTGCATACCGACGGTTGTGTAAACCCGTCAGCTCATCCGTAATAGCTAAGTCACTGATAGTGTTCAATGCCTTATTCAAGTCTTCATTACCTTCTTGCAACTTATCTCGAATGTTAGCGATCTCCCCACTCATCCAGACAAAGCCAGCCGTAAGCAAAGCAAACGCAGTCCACTGTATGAGCTCGGCTTTCAAATCTAAAAGCTCAGGGTGGTTAAATAAAAGCGCAATCAAAACACAAAGATAGCCGACGATGGCTAAAACCGCAGAAAACAAAAAGTCCTTCAGCTTATAACTGAAAGCCCCCATTAAAAGAGCACTCAGATAGAGCATCATCACCGCCATGCGCAATTGATCTAAAAAATAGGCTGCCCAAAGAATGGTAACCGTCGACCAAAAAATAACAGGCGTCGCTAAAGTTTGGTCATTTAGTTTTCTATTTAATCCGGTGATAATGACAAACAACAACACACCGTATCCGGCCCATATGACCAGGAACATATTGTAGAACTCATCCATTTCACGGCGGAAAAAGCCAAACTGATAGGCAATAAGACACAAAATACTCAGCGCTAAAGCTCCCCAAGCGGAGCCCAGTACTAATTTAGCATTCTGAAACTGTGATACTTCACTCTGAGTCAGGTCAGGTAGAGCATCTACATCCACAAACTCATGTTGATCAGCGGCCATGCAATTATCCAAAAACTACAGGAAATGAAACTTCGAAAAAACCTAGGCTCCAGTTCAACATAAAGCGCTAGGTACTCCAAGCCACCCAAACCCTGTCTATATCCTTTGGTCCGAAATCTTAGCAGATAGCAGGTATAATTGTGAACCAAATCACCTTTTAGACCTATATACAAGCTGCCAAAAGTCATCGCAAAAAAATTATCGTAGCAAAATTAAGACCTTACGAGCGCCAATACATGGGTTTTGGTAACAATACCTGGCCGCGCTTGAATCACCCTTGACCTTATTTCCGCAGGAAAGATCGGTTTTGGTACGAGCTTTTAATAAAAACTGATTACACAGACCAATACCTTAGAGGCATTTACCTCTCTATTTATTAGAATATAGGTAAATCAACCCAAACTAAAAGTCACGAACAAGTAGTGAAGCGAATCCCCTTGCTCGGTTTTACCCTAGAGCGGTTTGTCGTGATCATAGCTGCGCTAGCCTTAGCAAAGTTCATCAAGGAGCCAGCTCGCCCTTATGGTGTTTCGACTTAACAAGGCTTCAAAATCGGCACAAATCCAGACCTTGTGGGCCTTACAGACTATATACCCTAGATGTGCTATAGCTTTTGAACCCATAGACTTTTATAATTTCAAGCCCGCTGCATAAAACTGGGCAGCTGCTTAGATACTGATTTAGGTAAATAAAAACGCATGGCTGGCAAACGCTAGAACAATGAAACAGCCAGCATCGAGCATAATTACATGATTGCACACGAAGATTTTTGGCTGTATTTCTCTATGCCTTTCATATGCGCCGCAGTAGGTTATGGGACCAATTGGCTGTGCATCAAAATGATGAGCTACCCCACTCAGTTCGTAGGCATCATGCCTCCTTTTTTAGGCTGGCAAGGTGTCATCCCTCGTCGAGCCCCCGTAATCGCTGCTATTCAGGTCGATATTATGACCAGTCGACTGATTACTGTTGAAGAAATCTTTAATCAATTAAAGCCTGAGCGTATTGCTGACGAGCTGCGCCCTATTCTTCCATCTATCATTGAAGACATCACCGATGATCTCATGATGGAGCAAATCCCAAAGATTTGGGAATCAACTCCATTAAAAATTAAACAACGCATTTACAAACGTGCTCGAGCTCACGCTCCACAAATCATTGAAGAGATGATGGCCGAAGTTCAAGCCAATATCGATGAAGTATTCGACCTAAAAGGCATGATTACTAGCGCCTTTACCGACGACCCTGAAATGTTGGTAAAGCTGATTCAAGAGGTAGGTTATAAAGAACTCACCTTCGTACAAAACTCCGGTATGTATTTTGGTTTTCTATTCGGCATTATTCAAATGTTCGCTTGGATGTTTTATCAAAACCCATGGATTGTTCCATTTGCAGGTGTAATGGTGGGTGCAGGCACCAACTGGCTAGCGCTTAACATGATCTTCTCACCCAAGCACCCAGTAAAAGTAGGCCCAATTACTTTCCATGGCTTATTTATGAAACGCCAACACGAAGTAGCTGTGGATTTTGGCTTAAATATTTCCCAACACATTCTTAACCCCCACGCCGTGATCACCAATCTATTAAAAGGTCCTGCATCAGACAAAATGCTCTACTTGGTGCAAAAAAATGTTAAGCGTAACCTTGATGAGTTTGTGGGCTATGCTAAGCCTTTGGTTACGCTTTCTGTGGGCGGCAAACGATTTGGAGAAATCAAAAACCACGCGGTAGCGCGCATTATGGCGCATATGCCAGAAGCAATGGCTATGACCTACGAATACACAGAAGAAGCCATGGATATCGACAACGTGCTGCGCACGAAGATGGCCGAGCTTACCCCAGAAGAGTTCGAAGGCATACTGCGACCTGCATTTAAAGAAGATGAAAAGCTATTAATCTTACTCGGGGCGGGGCTTGGCTTTATGGTAGGCTGGGCGCAACTTTTCTTCACCTTTGGCGTATCTCTGACCTGGCCGCCATTCTAAACGCTTTACTTAGAGCTTAAGCAAAGAAAGCTGACTATACTTGTCCGCTTTGCTCCATCCCTTCCAGAAAAGGGTCTAAGATAAGATTGCCGCGAACCTCAGCCTCTATAACGTGCAAGAATGTATAAGCCCCTAACAGCTTACGACTCAAAAATAGAAACTCCTTTGGCGGCACATCAAAGTGAGTAGAAAATGCGTTCTTTCCTGCTTCGGTCAAAATACGAGTCGGAAGATCACTCTCTCCCCATAAGTATTCTAAATCTTCGTTAAGCACATTATCCGGCGGCGGATATTTTTCAGGATTCTGAAGCACCTCGACCCCCATAAAACACAGCTCCGCAAAACTATACATAATGCGCTCAGGTACACCTTTGTTTAGAAAGTTGATTGAGTGTATTGCTTCAATCAATTTATCCGCATCATGGTGATAGGAGTAATAGATCATCTTACGTGCTGGCAAAATAATCTCGTCTTCAAAATCCCTAAAAGCACCAAAGTCTAAAAGAATAATTTTATCCTGATGCCCATCCTTACGAATTAAATAATTACCGAAATTGGGATCGGTTTGCATTTTTTTCCAATCAAATACTTCACGACAAAACAATTCCATGATCGCTTGCCCAATTTGATTTCGACGGTCTTGCGACAAAGACATGATAGATGGGTCATCAACTTTAACACCCTCTTCAAAAGAACTCGCCAAAATCATCGAGTTAGAATAGTCCTCAAACACTTCTGGCACGACATATCGTGGGTCATCGGACAATTCTTCATAAAAGAAGCGCGTGGTCTCAAACTCTAATCGATAATCCAACTCCCTATGCATCATACTGCGAACTTCTGATAACCAAGCATTAAACTCTTTCGTCATGGGCACCATGCGCGTCACACGCAAAAGTTGCACTAACATATTCAGATCTGTATCAATCGCAGCAGCGACGCCAGGATATTGAATTTTTAAACACAAGACCCGACCGCTTTCTTTATGAATAGCCTTATGAACCTGCCCCAAAGAAGCAGCAGCTAGCGGTTCAGGGTCGACGTCAAGTTCTGCATAACGATTACCCAATTGCTCTTTTAGATGAGGCTCTAAAGTACTCCATTGAACAGCTGTGGTATCGTCTTCAAGAGTATGCAGCGCATCAGTAATTTCTGGCGGCAAAAAGTGCTCGCCAAACAAAGCCATCATCTGACCGACTTTTACGATAGAACCTTTAAGCTTACCCAACTCGTCTACTAGAGCTTGGGCCTGCTCCGATAGTATTTCCTTTTGCTTAGCCTCTCGCTCTTCCTTATCCAGTAGAATCCGATCAAAAACAAAACTACCGGCACTTTTTCGTGCATAACGAGAACTCGCCATAAAACCAGCCTTAGCCATACTAAAACGTCGTTCCATAGAACCCGTTTTAATACGTTTAACCGTTTTCTTTTTGGCCATGGCAAACACCCTCGATCTCAAACCAAAGCGGCTTGATAAATTAAACAATCAGCGAAATAGGCCTATTAGGCCCAAAGAAACATCATAAAGCGCGGATTGTACACAAATGCGCCTGAATTGTTGATAGCCCTCACCAGGACATTATATAAGAGTGAGCGTAAATGAGCCTTTAGGCGTATGACAGTTGCCCGGCCCCGTCGCTTCTAGGGTGCCGGATATAGTCTTGTTTGAGTAAATATCGCCAGAAAACTGGTAGTACACTGGATCTGAGCCAGCATTATCAACAAATGAGAAACTTAGTTTACTGCCCGCTCCGGCCTGCCCGATAAAAGCGTCCAAG
Source organism: Pseudomonadales bacterium (assembly GCA_965223975.1). Classification (GTDB taxonomy): domain Bacteria; phylum Pseudomonadota; class Gammaproteobacteria; order Pseudomonadales; family JBECKS01; genus JBECKS01. The sequence continues at coordinate 1,931,790 of OZ245031.1, read as the reverse complement.
CCAGGCAAATTCGTCTGGGGATCCAATGCTAGACCCCATACTAAAGGGTCACTTGAACCAGAGCTTAAACTTGCAATTAATACAAGCGGTTTAGCTAAAGCAAAGTCATAAGAAAAATTATCCAGAGCCTCATCACAACCTTCTTGCCGACCCTCTCCTTTCAACTCCCATTCGCCCGATAAATCCGGTGCATCATCGACCAAATAGGCTTTGGAATTATCTTCGCCTTCACAAGACAGCATGCATACCGAAACCAGGGTAATAAAAAGAATCAAAGTATTTTGTTTTAGTTTCAACAAACTCTCACCTCACCTAAAATTTTAAAAACGATTTATACCCAGATTTAATGATAAACCCTGCGCTAAATCTCGATCAAAGGGATCAGCACTGCTTAAGTCATAACGCAAAGCAAGCGAGAGCCTATGGTCGTGCTCTCTGAGAAAAACGTATCCCAATTGAGCATAGGCTCCTGTTCCAAGGTCACTATCTTTGAAACTTTCGTTCACGGTTCGAACGACCACCCCATCAATAACTTTTTTCACCTCAACCCTTTCTCTTATATATCGCAAACCGAGACCTCCAGAGATAAATAAGCTCCCCCCCGAGTTTGAGAAGTATTTCCCAATACCAAAATCCAATGGAATTTCTCTATAACTTAAATCCTGGGCTAAACGATAGGCAATCGAGCTCTCATAAAAATAAGCTTGCGTCTCACTAATAAAACCTAAACCAATTTGAACGCCCGTATCACCCGAACCGTAATTATCTCCAACAATCGGCTCAAAGCTCCCAAGAAAAAATGAACTGCCCGATAAACGTTTCTTAAGATTCTTCACCTCGCCTTCGTTCTCAACAATATTCCCTACGGCCGCTGTTTTACCAAATCTCTTTCGATCAACCAGAGCCTCAACTAACCTCTTCGCGACCAGATCTAACTCTTCTTCTTTATACACATTGACCGTCTCATTAAAAGGCGCTTCACTAAAGCCTAAATTATTCCCCGAAGAGCGAACTTGAAAAACAACGATAATTTTTGAGCCCAAGCGCGATAGAGAACCCATCGCTAACACATCTGATTCACCCTCCTCATTTAACACCTTGTAGTGTTCCGACAAGGAAGATTTAAGGATTTTTCGGAAGATTTTTTCTGTATCTTGGCTGAGGCCAATTACTTCAAAGGGTTGAACATATATCTTAGGGTACTGTTCATTCGCCAGGACTTGGGAAGGCAAGAATAAAAACACCAGTGCCACAATCACAATTCGTTTCAATCTAGCCATATAGAACCTTTTGCACTTTTATTCGCGATTGCTACTCACTCTAAAACTGGCATACTTAATTTTTAATGAATCAATCGGAAAAAATAAATAGTCAACATTGTTGACTATTTATTGAATTTAAGGATAATGGCCCCAAGTTTGAACGACGAGCTATACACATGTTGCTAGAAGATATAAGACAAGCGCTTTTACCCTTCTATATGCACATAAAATTCATACACGTCATTTTTATGGCGGTGTGGTTTATGAGCACAGCAGTCGCGTATACCTGGTTTGTTCAGTCGGCCTTTTATCAAGCTGAAAAAAGGCCTGACGACCCAGAATATCAACGAAAAAAGGCCTGGGCATTGGAACAGTTTGATAAGGGGGTGGTTTTGGAGCACATCGCCTTTCCGATTCTTCTGATAACCGGGCCGCTTATGTACTGGCTTTCTGGCTGGGAAATCAGCTGGAACTGGCTAGGAGTAAAACTCCTGATCATCATCGGGATATTTATCCCGATGGAGATTTTTGATTATTGGATTTCTCATTTCGGTGGCAATAAAACCTACCTAAAAGAGCAAGGTGATCAAGAGCGTTACGAAAAGATTGTTAACTGGCACTGGAAGTTTTTAAGAAATAGCACTCCCGTAGTAGCTATTTTTATTCCTGTCGTAATTTTCCTGGCGGTTGTAAAACCTTTTTAGTTTAAAAAGTCTTACTCGTTCCACCACTTTAAAAAATCATCTCTTAATTCTTCCCACCACTCTTTATCCAAAGCAGGTTCAGCCTGCTGGCTATTAGCAGAAGAAATATCCATACCAGACTTGCTCACGGCAGGGTTTACAACCTCAAGTCCCAGCGCATCTGAATAAGCCTTAAGATTAGTCAAGGTTGGCACCAAATCCTCTTCAGGCTTTAACTGTCGAGTATGCGAACAAGGGTGCATCACCGCATTTTGAGCAGTCGTTAAGTAGGTTATATAAAAACCTGGCTCAAGCACTCTCATACAACCGGCTCCTTCCTTAGAGCTCCCAACTACTTTTAGGGCAAAACCCATATCACCTTTAAACACTTCCATTGGATGAAACTTAGCACTCGCCAAATCATCTGAATGGGAACTAACTTCTTTTACTTCTCCAAATATCACATGGTTTGCATTATCAAAGGACTCCTTCCAAGCGACCTTCTCGCACGAACAGTCTTGATCAGCATAGGCATTCGAACCTAAAACAAAAATAACAACAACTAACATGTGAATATAAAAACTAAACATCTACACTCTCCCGACCCATCAGACCAAATTACCAAGCGCTAAGCTCTATGCAACAGGAACAAAACCTATATAGAACAAAGGATTATACACATTTGGACAAGTGTCTACTTTCTAACTTCCGGTTTCAAACCATTCTGCTAAGCTTGCTAGCCTAGCCGACAGACGAATCAAACACAGGAAGGTAAGCAGAATGATCAAGACTCGCATCACTGAACTATTAGGAATTGAGCACCCCATTGTACAGGGTGGCATGCAAGGTGTAGGCCTTGCAGAAATGGCAGCAGGCGTATCCAACGCAGGCGGGCTTGGTATTCTTACAGCGCTTACTCAACCCACCCCTGAAGATCTAAGCAAAGAGATAGCTCGCACTCGTGAAATGACTGATAAGCCTTTTGGCGTCAATCTAACGATTTTACCTACCATCAAACCTGTGCCTTACGAGGAATATGCACAGGCTGCCATCGAGTCAGGCATCAAGATCATAGAAACCGCAGGTCGCAATCCAGAACCTTTTATGCCGGCGTTCAAAGAAGCAGGTGTTAAAGTCATCCATAAATGCACCAGCGTTAGACACGCCGTAAAAGCTGAAAAGCTAGGTGTAGACGCGGTTAGCGTAGATGGCTTTGAATGCGCAGGGCATCCTGGCGAGGACGACGTACCTAACCTAGTTTTGCTCCCAGCCGCAGCCCAAGCTCTGACAATCCCATTTTTAGCCTCAGGTGGCTTAGGCAATGGCCGAGGATTAGCGGCTGCTCTGGCCCTAGGTGCAGACGGTATCAACATGGGGACGCGCTTTATGGCGACCAAAGAGGCCCCTGTTCACGAAAATATTAAGCAAGCAATGGTCGACGCCAAAGAAACAGATACCGCCCTGATCTTTAGAACCCTACACAATACCGCCAGAGTATTTAAAAATGCTGTTGCAAAAGAAGTGGTATCGATAGAAGGCCAAGACGGTGACACCAATTTTGACGATATCGCCCACCTAGTAGCCGGTACACGAGGCCGCGCAGCCATGTCCGAAGGTGATGTTGATGGCGGCATTTGGACTGCGGGGCAGGTCATCGGTCTCATTAACGAGATCCCAAGTTGCCAAGAGCTGCTTGACGGTATCGTGCAAGAAGCAGAAGATATTATCAACGAACGCCTAGCTAAAATGCTCGCGTAGGACTAACGCTCCAAGTACAAAAAAAGGCCCTAATTAGGGCCTTTTTTGTCATTTATATAACGGGCTCTTAGCGAGCAACAGAAAAAAGGAGTAGACACCATGTACGACTATATTATCGCCGGGGCAGGCTCAGCAGGTTGTGTGCTGGCTAATCGTTTAAGCGCCGATGGCAAAACCACCGTTCTTCTACTGGAAGCTGGTCCCGAAGACAAAAGCCCCATGATTCACATTCCAGCCGGTGTTGCCCAGCTACTTAGATCGAAAACCTACAACTGGCAATTCGATACCGAAGCCGAAGCTCACATGAACAATCGAGAGATGTATTGGCCTCGCGGAAAAACTCTCGGCGGATCCAGTTCAATTAATGGCATCGTCTATATTAGGGGCCATGCCAGCGACTATGATGATTGGGAAGCACTGGGCAACAAAGGCTGGTCCTATAAAGACTGCCTCCCCTACTTCATCAAATCAGAAGGGCAATGTGGCGAACTCGCAGACGCGGATAAAAGTCGTCACGGTTACGATGGCCCCTTAAAAGTATCCACCCCTGACCTCAACAACGAGCTATACCAAGTCTACCTAGACGCCGGCAAACAGGCTGGTTACCCCAAGACCGAAGACTTTAATGGCGTTGAACAAGAAGGCATGGGCGTTTATCAACAAACCAAGTTCAGTGGTAAACGGTGCAGTACCGCTGTTGGTTACTTAAACCCAGCTAAAAGCCGATCCAATCTCACCGTCATTACCGATGCTCGCGCTGGAAAAATTATTTTCGAAGGCAGCAAAGCCACCGGCCTGGAATACCATAAAGACGGGCGAACCATTACTGCCCAGGCCAACAAAGAGGTACTCGTCTGTGCAGGCGCTGTTCAATCACCACAAATCCTGCAGCTTTCTGGTATCGGTAAGGCGGATGAATTAAAAGCTATGGGCATCGAGGTCGTTAAAGATCTGCCTGGAGTAGGCGAGAACCTGCAAGACCATTTAGATGTGGGGATTCAATACTTCTGCGAAAAACCGGTTACTCTGGCTCGCACGGCTAAGAACCCTATCTTGGGTATGGCCGCTCTGGCCCAGTACGCTTTATTTAAAAAAGGCATCTTAGCATCCAATGGCCTTGAGGTCGGCGCCTTCTTAAAATCGGATCCCAGCCTTGCACGCCCTGATTTACAATTTCATTTTATTATTAGCTTCATGATCGATCATGCTAGAGACCTCAGCGCGATGAGACAGCACGGCATGATGATGCACTCTTGTCAGCTGCGTCCAGAGAGTAAAGGCAGTATAAAGCTAAGGTCGACTGAGCCGCTCGATACCCCGAAAATTTTTGCAAACTATTTAGCAGAAGAGAAAGATCAACAGGTTCAGATAGCTGGAGTCAAAATGGCCCGAGACATCTTCTCTCAAGAGGCATTTGTACCCTACCTAGGCGACGAGCGCATGCCAGGTAAAGACATACAGAGCGATGACGAAATCCTGGATTATATCCGCCAAAAAGGCGAGACTATTTACCATCCTGTGGGCTCTTGCAAAATGGGTTCTGATCCAATGGCCGTGGTCGATAGCTCATTAAAAGTTCACGGGATAGACGGCTTACGAGTGATCGATGCATCTGTAATGCCAACCCTAGTTGGCGGAAACACCAATGCACCAACTATCATGATTGCAGAAAAAATCGCCGATGAAATGATTACTCAACAATAAAAACTAAAACCATTTAAGGAGAACGACGATGGCACTGGGCGAAGTCTTTAGCATGATCAAGGATGTTTATACTTTAGCAACACATAAACCTTTACCACTCGACTCCCTATATTCCATCGGTGTTGCGGTTCGCGAAAGAGCCCAAGAGCAACCCAACGATGTTTTCTGTATTTTTGAAGGCAAACAACTGACCTGGAAAGAGTTTGATGACCAATCCAACCAAGTTGCTCATTTTCTAAAAAGCCAGGGCATCGAAAAAGGCGACTGCGTTGCTTTTTTTATGGACAACCGTTTAGAGAACCTTATCGCCTCGCTTGGCATCGTAAAACTAGGTGCCATATGTAGCTTCATCAATACCAGTCTGAGCGATAAAGCATTACAGCACTGCATAGAACTGGTTGGCTCTAAAAAGATTATTTTTGGTTCAGAATTAATCGAACCATTAAATGAGGTACGCGAACGCCTCTCCTGGTCACAAGACGATTTTATCTTTGTCGCTGACGATTACGAAGGTAGAGACAAAGGCACTTGTCCAGACTGGGCCATCGACCTAAACACTCATTGCAAAGATCAAAGCACAGATGCCTTGCCCGAAACGGATCAGGTCGTACTAAAAGAAAAGGCCTACTATATTTTCACCTCGGGCACGACAGGCTTACCCAAGGCATCCATCATCACTCACGATCGCTGGATCAGAATGTCTTTTGCATTCCGACGCGGAGCCTACCAGCTAGAAAAACATGATCGAATTTATGTTTGCTTACCGCTGTATCACAGCAACGCCCAGTTTTTAGGTTATGGAGCCGCGCTTAATATCGGCGCCTCGATTTTCTTACGAAGAAAGTTTTCCGCCACCCACTGGCTGGATGAAGTACGCGAACACAACGCTACCGCCTTTACCTATATCGGCGAAGTTTGCCGCTACCTAATGAATACACCTGTCAGACCTGATGACCATGACAACCCAATGAAAAAAATATCCGGCAATGGTTTGCGGCCGGATATCTGGATGGAGTTCAAAGAGCGCTTTGGTATTGAACGCATCGGCGAATTTTATGGTGCCAGTGAAGGCAACGCCGGCTGTGTAAACGCCTTCAACAAAGATAAAACTATTGGTTTATGTGCAGCCAAACATGCACTAATCAAATACGATGTCATCGATGATAAAGTCATCAAAACTGCTGACGGCTTTTGCAGCAAAGTCGAAAAAGGCGAACCTGGTTTAATGATCACAGAGATCTCAGACAAATGGCGCTACGACGGTTACTCCAGCAGCGAAGCCAGCGAGAAAAAAATATTCCGTGATGTATTTAAAAAAGGCGACCAGTTTTTTAATACTGGCGACATACTTAAACAGGTTGATGTCGGCTTTGCCCTAGGACTGCCCCACTATGATTTTGTTGACCGTGTTGGCGACACCTTCCGTTGGAAAGGTGAAAACGTATCCACTAACGAAATTGGGGAACTGCTTAGCGACCAAGAAGAAATCGCACTCGCTAATGTATACGGTGTCGAGATACCCGGCACCAATGGCCGCGCTGGTATGGCCGCTTTAACATTACAAGAAGGTAGCTCGCTCGACTTAGCTAGTTTTTCTAGCTTGGTGATCAGCAAAATTCCAAGCTATGCCCAACCATTATTTTTAAGGGTTCATCCAGACATGGATACCACGGGCACACACAAAATGAAGAAAGGTGAGCTTCGACAAGAAGCCTATCATCTAGATCAAGTGGGTCAGGATACGATCTACGTACTTAAACCGGGCAGCAAAGAATACTGTTTGCTTGACCAAGATTTCTATCAAAGCATTTTAGATGGAAACTCGGGCTACTAAATCTCAATACCGAAACGCTTTAAAGCTTGTAACATCAGCAAATAACAAAGCACAGTGAGTGCACTAGCCAGACCTAAACTTAGGTAAAAGTGCACTCCCTGCTTAAGCAAAATAGGTAGCGAGATAAATAGCACCAGCGACGGTAATACCAGCCAAAAAATTCCGCTCGACAGCTCAGCAATTTGTTTCACATCTTTGGTATCGATATACAGCCAAACCATCGCCAGTACGCTCACAAAGGGAATAGATGCCAACAGCGCTGCAGCCAAGCTGTCTCGTTTCGATATTTCCGTAATCGCTACAATCAACAAAGCGCTGATCAAGACCTTGATAAGATAATAAAGCAAGTAAACTTCCTCTACGCGCTCTCAGACATTTGTTGCGCTAGCTTTTGCGCAGCTCGACTCGCCAAACTCATAATGGTTACCTGAGGGTTAGCACCTAGCGAACTTGGTACCACACTACCATCCATGACGTATAAGTTATCCCAGTCATAAACCTTTAAATCTTGATCACAAACCCCGTCGTATTTATCAGCTCCAATTTTTGCCGTACCCAAGGGGTGATAAGCCGTGAGTAGAAACTTTCGAATCTTATGTTCATCACTAAAAAATTTATCCAACTCTTCCATACTTGTTATTGTGGGATTAAACGCGCTTCCGGGCAAATACACTTCCCTAGCTCCAGCTGCCAAATAAAATGAAGCTAAAGTTTTTAACCCCAGGAGCAGTTGATCCTTATCTTGCTTATTAATCCAATACCAAAGGATAGGAAACTTAAGCAAGGGTAAAGACACCACCTTACCGCGCGTCGTATCTTTAATCATAAAGCCAAAATAAGCAGTTTGCTGATAACGCTCGATCTCTTCAACAAAAGAACGGCCGTACTTAGTACTATTGAGCACATGTACAAGGAAGGGGGGCGTACCACCTTCAAACATCAAGCCCTTTTCACGCCAGTCTTTAATACCAAAGCCTTGAGGAATTTTATTAGTGTTCTCAAAATTATTTTCAGGGAACAGAGCAGTCACCACACCAGCTGGGTGAATCGATAGATTCTTGCCAAGAAACTTATTCCTCACTCCGTTTTTCCTTAAAAATACTGGCGAATAAAAACTACCCATGGCGATAACGGTTTTACTCGCTTTAACACTCAACTTAATGCGCTGGCCCTTTGAGCCTGTGCCATAGGCGACAATGCCTTGTGCTTCTCGATCGTTATAAAGATTACGTCTAATAATCTTAGTAGCACGAAAACCCGTCATTAAAAAGGCACCTGCGTCAAGAGCTAAAGGAATATAAGATACATTGGTGGATTTTTTCGCATCAGTCGGACAACCGAACTGACAAAGACCCTGACCATCACAACCTTCAGCATTTCGAGTTAAAGGCCCCATATCCTTAAAACCCTGTGCCTCTGCACCCGTGCGCATAATCTCGCCCAGCTGGCCCACATGCTTTGGGTCTGCATGTTGAACACAAATAATCTTTTCTACCTCTTTAAAGTATGGCTCTAGGTCTTCTTCGGTCATTTGATCTAAACCTTTATCGCGCCATGCTTTTAAGGTTTCTGGCGGGGTTCTCATGGCCGTACCTGAATTGATGGTAGTGGTACCACCAACATTTTTACCTATCGGCACAGGGATAATATGGTTACCGACTGTCCCTGTAGGCTCCAAACGATATAACTTGGGAACGACTTGCAGAAGATTGCCAGTAAAGTGGCTACGATCGTAGTAGTTACCTTCCTCAATCAAAACAACGGCCAAGCCCTTGCTAGCAAACTCGTAAGCTGCAGCCGCACCCCCTGCTCCGGTACCCACGATAACCACATCGGCTTCTAACTCTTGGTCCTCGTCAAATTCTTCAGCGGGACTAATTTGCTGCAGCCAACGGACGGGTTCTGCAGCATTAGACTTTTCTTGGGCAATACATAGCTTTTCTTGAACCTCTTGCTGCTGAATATAAGCAACTTTATAGGGCAAGGCGGTTATTCGCAGCGGCAAATTTCCTAAGCTTTTACTTTCCCATCCTTTGACTAATTCCTTGCGCTGCTCCCTGCTCATGCTTTTAAAGCTTCTACCGCGAGTTAAAACGCATAAAAAATTAAAGAAGCTGAGTTGAATGGATAAAAACTTTAATACGGTTTTATTGCCACCACTCATGTCTATTAAAGCGGCCTCAACAGATTCAGGCTTAGCAGCTTCGAATGCTTCCCCCTCTGGAAACAAAGCTTCAATAAATGCTAAGGCTAATTCTCGATTTAACAATTGCATAGCTAACAACCTTTTCAGCACATTAACCGCTGAGCTTTTTATTTCGTCTTATACCACTCGAGTTAATTGATGATCAGTACGATCCGTTAGAATTTCAAAAGCGGCCCTGCTTTGACTAGCAAAGTGTTGTTCGGGCTGGCCCTTCTCTTTAAATTTAATTTCACAACTCGCGATCTTACTATTCAAACAAGTGTGATCACCCCCGGGAGGATTGTAATAGGTCAGCGCCACAAAATGCTCTCTAGGCGCTTTAATCGTTCCTTCAAGCTCGGCACTGCCATTACTTAATTTAAAATTCCATTCAAAGAAATCGTAATTCGCTTTAGCACGAAATGCTTGGGACACCTTATTAAAACAATATTCCTTATCCCCAACTCTTAACACCATAATAGTGAACAAGGGGCTTAATAGCGGTCCAACTTTTACCTTGCCGCTAATTCCTTCAAGAAAGACATTCTCGTGCCCTTCAAAACCATTGACCTGACCCCAGGCGTATTGGTCCGTGTGTTTCTCACCCCAATTGTGATTTTCACTGCCTGGCCATTGATCAATATCGTAGCGTTCGCCATTAACATCAAAGCTGCCTGAGTAAGTGGCTAGAGGAGCCCCTATAACAGCCTTAGCCTTGGGCAATGGCGCTTTATACAAAGACTCAGGAAGTAGGAGCAACGGGGATTCACTGCCTTGGTAATTTAGCTCCCATGCTAATTGGTTAGGTTCTTCAATCACCCCATTAAGCAGCCCAGAACTCGCATTAGCATTAGGAAATTCGATATTTAAGTTTTCTTTCGAGAACTGACACTGACTGAGAGAGTACTCCCGCTTACCTGCACTGACTTTTCCTTTTTCACCATCGAAAAATATTCCCCATAATTCACCCAGGGCGTTTTCCTTATTCTTTTTGGGGACAAAAATCGTATATCGAAGCCAAAAGGCCAAAGGACGGGAGGGATGATTAGCTCTGAAAAAATAACTTTCGTAATGACCTTTCTTTGAACTGGCGTCGTATTGCAAACGATTCCAAAAATTCCTTTTCTCTATGGTCTCCATAAGTATAGACCCCCATTATTTATTCTTATAATTATGAATATATTTCGGATATTTATTGGGCAAAATAAGCTGCCAACTACATAAGCAAAAACATATGACCGAAATCATCCGCTCTTTAAATCAATTCTTTAGCACCTTAAATGAGTGCTTACTTCGAGCCATTAATCTTAATAACTAGCCACTCTAATCGGAAGAACTCTCTTCCTCTTCCGAAGCCTGCTCTTCTTCAACGTAATCACCAATAAGACCCTTGGCCGGACACACCTTAAACATTGGGCATTTTTCACAACCTGCAGTGAGCGCTATTGGGCAAATTGTCATGATGACCTCCTTATATTGTTATTATTTCGATCAACATGCTCTATGGTCAACCAACGGGACTAATTTTGCTGGTTTTTCAGCAACTTAGGCCATTCCTTAGAAGCACTGAGCTTAAACGTGACCTAATTAAAAGCGATTGTCCAGAGCTTTTTAGACAAGTTTGTTAGGTGAAACTCGCTCTTAAAATAGGACCTGATATGATCCAAAATCATTTGCCGACAAGGCCAAACCAGAACAGGTATTTAGATCCAGATGGAAAACGCGACTCTGCCCCCAATCGACAAGCCCAAAATTCTGGAGCTAATGATTCAGGGCTTTAACTTGACCCCCTTTCATCGGCATATTTCCCTAAGCCTAGAACTGGACGACAACGACCAGGTAGTCGCCCGAATCGATAAAAAAGACGAGCTAATAGGCAACGTCACCCGACGCATGCTGCATGGTGGTCTCATTTCCTCCGTATTTGATGCCGTGGGCGGGGCCACCTGCGCCACCCAGATGCTCGATAGCCATGAGGATAGCGATCCAAAATCCGGCCTAAGACGCCTTAATCGTTTGTGCACCCTGGACTTAAGCATTAACTACCACGCGCCAGCAAAAGCTGATCACTTTGAAGCCAGAGCGAACATCAAACACCAGGGTAAATCAGTGTTTCACGTTCAAATGGAAATGAGCGATAACAAAGGCACACTGATTGCCAGCGCTAGCGCCAATTACATGTACTAAAAACCATTATGACTATGAATAACAAAAGTCCTCTAGACCTTAGCATTCGAACCCGCGAAATAGATATAGACTATTATTCTGCGCTTAAAACAACACCAAATTGGCATAGTGACGATCCAGTTATTTCTCATTTTTTTAGCGCCTTACAATCTACTTTCCCCGAGGGTGAACGCTTTTTTATCGATGCGGCAAGGGATGTTCGAGACAAACATAAAGACCAATTAAGCCCAAAGCTCCTAGAGCAAATTAAGCTCTTTATTCAGCAGGAGGCCTTTCACGGTCAGACCCATGACCAGTGGTGTCAAGCGCTGATAGAGCTAGGGTATCCACGCCTCGTCGACTTTGATCAGGAGCTGAAAGATCTAAGAGAACATGCCCGCAAAAATGTGCCCTCCCTAGTGCGCCTATCGATCACCTCAGCGGTTGAGCATTACACCGCTTCGCTAGCTCACCTATTCCTAAACCGAAGAGAGTTCCTGGATGGTGCTAGCAAACCACTACAATACGTTTTGCTTTACCATGCACTCGAAGAAGTCGAGCACAAAGCGGTGTGTTTCGACCTTTACCAGGCTGCGGGCGGCTCTTATGCGCTCCGAGCCCTTGGACTGTTTGTAGCGTCCATGGACATCGCCTACCAAGCACGCAAAAGACATATTTACCTACTTAAACAATCCGGCAACTGGTCCTTTAAGCATCGACTAAAAGCCTGGAGCCTAGCCTGGGGAAGCAAAGGCATTGTCTGGAGCCTCCTACCCTATAGCCTTCGATATTTGAGCCCAAGCTTTCACCCCTGGAACACGGACGAAAGACCTGCGTTAGACGAGCTTTACGGCTCGATTCTCGCTGAACGCGATATGAGCGTTTACCCTAGCTAAATTGCACAGAATTGGTTTCTTCTAAATCAGGGCGGGTTTATACTCTCTTTAACTACTTATGCAACTTACTGGCGATTATTAACTCCGCCAGTTAGCGAAAAACTGTATCGAGGAAACCATGAGCTCTTCACTGCCACTCGTAATAGAACCCCGCGAACTTGAACAACACCTGAGTGAAGCTAATTTATTGATCGTCGACTTAAGTCGTGAAAGCGTTTATCAACAGGCGCACATTCCAGGCGCAATCTTCCTCGACTTTAAAGAACTGCTCTCGGGCGTACAGCCTGCTACGGGCAAGCTTCCTGATGAAGAAAAACTAAGCGGGCTGTTTTCTAAAATCGGCCTAAACGGTGACTCCCATGTAGTCGCCTATGATGACGAAGGAGGCGGCTGGGCCGGACGTTTAATTTGGACCTTGGACTGTATTGGCCACAAACAATACTCCTACTTAAACGGTGGCATTCATGCCTGGATAGCGGATCAAATGCCGGTCGAGCAAGAAGCCAACGAACCAACAGCCTCGAACTATCAAGCCAAAATTAACGATTCAGTTAAAGTGAACAAGCAGTTTATCATCGACAACTTATCCTCAATAAATATTTGGGACGCTCGATCTAAAGACGAGTATGAAGGCAGCAAAAGTTTTGCAGCGAGAGCAGGTCACATTCCTGGTGCCAAGCATTACGAGTGGACAACAGCAATGGACAAGGAAAACTCCCTGCGTCTAAGAGACCTAGACACTGTCGCGCGAGAACTCGAAGAACAAGGCATCGACAAACAAGGCATCGTAGTCACTCACTGCCAAACCCATCACCGCTCGGGCTTTACTTATCTACTGGGCAAAATCTTAGGCTTTGAAGATATCCGCGCCTACGATGGCTCCTGGTCTGAATGGGGCAACGATCCAGACACCCCTATCGAATCTTAATACCCTTATTCCGAACGAAATCTATCAATCATGTTAAAAAACTTTTTAGAGACGAGCTTTATCGTTCTTCAAATCATATTGCCCAAGCATTTACTATCTCGCCTAGTCGCGCGCCTCGCCGAAAGTGAAATCAAATGGGTCAAGAACACCTTAATCAACCTAGCTATCGATGCTTTTGATATTGATCTAGATGATGCGGTATCCAGCACACCAAAAGACTATAAGCATTTTAACGATTTTTTTACCCGCGCCCTTAAGGAAGGTACACGACCCATTGACCCAGATCTCAAAGCCATCACCAGCCCATGTGACGGAGTGGTTAGCCAGTGCGGCGATATAGAAAAAAATCTATTGTTTCAAGCCAAAGGCAAATACTTTGACTTAAAATCCCTAGTAGGTGGTGACGATGCACTAGCAGAGAAATTTCACAACGGCCAGTTTGCCACTATCTATTTATCTCCTAGAGATTATCACCGTGTTCATATGCCATGCACAGGCACATTGAACAGCAGCATTTATGTACCCGGAGAGCTATTTTCGGTAAACCAAAGCACCGCCGAAAATATTGACGGACTATTTGCTCGTAATGAAAGACTGGTTAATATTTTCGATACTGAACAAGGCCCCATGAGTTCAATATTAGTAGGCGCTATGCTCGTTGCTGGTATTGAGACTGTTTGGTCAGGGCAAGTTGTACCGCCTGTAAAAGCAATGACCAACTATCAGTCCCATAGTGAAAACGCTATCACATTAGACAAAGGCGACGAGATGGGACGCTTTAAGTTTGGATCTACCGTTATTCTTCTTTTTCCAAAAGATACGATGTCTTGGAGAGAAGACTTTAATGCAGGACAAAGCCTACAAATGGGCGAAAAGATTGGTAGCTATCTGTAACTTACACCAACTTAAAATAGTACTTCAGAGATATCTTTACTACCGTTCTTAAGCATCAACAAGCGATCCAAGCCCATAGCAATACCAGAGCACCGGGGCAAACCTCGCCCCATCGCTGACAAAAGTGCCTCATCAATAGGAATTTGCTCCTTGCCTTGAGCTAAGCGTAATTTATTTTCTTGATTAAAACGACTTCGAAGCACAGCTTCGGATAATTCTTCTTCATAGGCATTGGCTAATTCAATACCACCTAAAAATACCTCAAAGCGCTTTGCAACTCCCCTACCCTGTGAATCTTTAGCCGTGTTAGCCAAAGCCGCTTGCGATGCAGGATATTGATCCACGACAAATAAAACCTCAGGATCAAATTTTGGCTCGATACTTTGTGAAAATAATAAATGCAAACATTCATCTTTAGAAAAACTTTCTAGCTCGTGAACGTCAAAATCTTTAGCTATCAAACTTTGCAAAGCTTTTACGTCTAACTCAAAAGGATCTACCGATAAGTAACGACCAAAACTCTCGGCATAAGATAAAAACTCAACGCCCTTAAAGCTTACAACATCATTTAACAAGCGCAGTACTTGAGCTTTCAAAGCCTCAAGGTCATAGTTCACACAATACCACTCAAGCATCGTAAATTCTGGTCGATGAAATCGACCCAGCTCATCACTCCTAAAGGCTTTGCAAATTTGAAAAATAGAACCACTTCCCGATGCTAACAACTCTTTCATCGCGTATTCGGGAGAACTTTGTAAATAATAGACCTCACCAAAAAGCTTAGCCTTTACAGGGTCCAGATACGGGTCAGTGGTAGTGGCTGAACGCAACAGAGGCGTTTCAACCTCGAGTAAGCCTTCTTTCATAAAAAAAGCCCGTACCTGTTGTAACAACAATGAGCGGGCTTTTAATTTTTCTTGAACCTTCACTAAAACTGCAAACGTTCTTAGTTTAGATTAACTTTTCGCGCGACTTTGATACTCACCAGTACGAGTATCAATTTTTAACACATCACCAATGTTAATAAACAATGGAACATTCACAACAGCACCAGTTACCAAGGTAGCGGGTTTAGTACCACCACTTGCGGTATCACCCTTTAGGCCAGGATCCGTATCACTCACCTCTAGCTCCACAAAGTTAGGAGGCGTTACACTCAATGGCGCACCGTTCCATAAGGTCACTACGCAGGTATCTTCTTCCTTCAACCATTTTGACGCTTCACCCACGGCATTTTTATCCGCTCCATGCTGCTCATAGGAACCAGGATCCATGAAATGCCAAAATTCGCCGTCGCTATATAGATACTGCATATCCGTATCCATTACATCAGCTGCTTCAATACTTTCACCCGATTTGAAAGTTTTTTCCCAGGAGCGCCCAGTCTTTAAATTCTTCAGTTTAACTCGGTTAAAGGCTTGGCCTTTACCAGGTTTAACCACCTCATTATCAACGATGGAACATGGGTCTCCATCCAACATTACTTTAAGACCTGAACGAAAATCATTGGTAGAATAGTTAGCCATAATTCCTCTTTAACACATAAACTCTATCGGTAAACGCAGCTCCAAAAGAGGCTGCAGCAACAAGGCGATGAATCAAAAAACACAAGCACCTAAACTGATAGATATAAATTCAATCAATAAACCAGATATTGGCTTTGAAGACTCGCAAAACAGTTGGCAAAAAGCCCTGTCCCAAGCCACGACGAACCCTAAACAATTATTAGAAACCCTGCAACTCGATTGGCAAGAACTTGAGCGACAGGGCTTAAAGGTTAGTGAAGAAGCCGGCGAGCGATTTAAACTCTTTGCTACTGACAGTTATTTAAAAAAGATAAAAAAGGGCGATTGGCAGGACCCACTACTTAGACAGATATTGCCGCTAGTAGATGAACTCCATGAACACCCCAGCTACACAATTGACCCCTTGGAAGAAAAAGAGGCTACGGTCGTTCCAGGGCTAATCCACAAATATCATGGGCGCGCATTGCTCATTACCAACAGCCATTGTGCAATTAATTGTCGTTTTTGTTTCAGAAAGAACTTCCCTTATTCGGACAACCACTATTCCTCTAAAAGCCATGATGCCGTTTTCGACTATTTAAACCAGCATAAGGAGATCTCAGAGATCATACTTAGTGGTGGCGACCCTCTAATACTAAGTGATTACTCACTTCAAAAAATATATGAGCAACTTGAATGCATTCAGCATATCAAAAGAGTCCGCATTCATACCCGCATACCCATCGTTCTTCCGGAAAGAATAAATACTGAACTTCTGAATATTATCGAGTCCAGCCCCCTAAAAACTGTGCTGGTCATTCACTGCAACCACGCCCAAGAATTGGACGAGCATTCCACCCAGTGCATAAAAGACCTGAAACAAGTATGTTTTAGCCTGCAAAATCAGAGTGTATTACTCAGAGGTGTTAACGACTCATTACAAACTTTAAGAGACTTACAAGAAAGCTTATTTGAGCTCCAGGTCCAGAGCTATTACTTACATATCCTGGATAAAGTGCAAGGAACCCAGCATTTCGATATTGACCTAGCGCAAGCACTCAAGCTTTACCATTCCCTAGAAGCGTCGCTGCCCGGATATATGGTGCCAAAACTGGTCCAAGAGCTAGCCAATAAACCGAATAAAAGTCAGATTTTAAGGGGCTAAGGGCAAAAAATGGGTCCTGAATAGGCAATTCTTTCTAGATTCGGTCTTTTTTCCAAAAAAAGTTGGCTTTTTTGCCTATTTAGAGCTTAAAATTCAACTACTTATACATATAACATACCAAAGTACTTCAACTTTAATAAGTCGCTCCAACTTATGACACCGCAAGTAAGGTCACAAATAAGTCATGGAAAAAAAATCGACGATACAGCTTAGGGTCCCCGCTCAAGACTTGAGCAACCTAACCTTTGACGCAGGTACGCCTAAAAAGATGGCCGCTTGGGTTGAGTCGCTACCTATGGTTAACGTAGGGGAAAGCGCTCGCCAAATTTATAGCGCCATCCAAGAAGTGAACCGTTTTCAAACAGATCCTAAATCTCGATTTTTAATTCTGGAAGAAATGCGCGGGCCTATTCACTACCTATGCAAATCTCTTGGAAAACATTTCTTAAACCAATCGATTGTACTGAACGAAAAAGAAAGCAAAATTGCTAACCTTGCCCAAGCCCTGCAAAATCACCTAGCGGTTGGCTATAAATTGATTGTGCTAGAAACCCTTAGCTCAAAAACCGCCGATGCGGCAAAGTTAAGAACCATTGCAACTCATCGAGCCTTAACCGAGCTATCCGGCAACCTGCTTCGCTGTTACCAACTTTACTACCCGACACCAAAAGGTCTTTGGCGAGAAATCCACCAGCTATACTCGTTGGCAGAACACTACGGAATACTCAACAAAACACTCGAAGATAAAGTAACTCAAAGCGAACTCAGCATAGAGCATTGCTACTTTAAAACCATGCTATTAAGTACAGCTCGCCCGAATCAACTTAGACAACAAGAAATAGCTCAACTGTCCCAAACTTTTAACATTTGGGCAGAGCACTGCGTTTTAAAAACCACAGACCAAAAAGCTGAACCTTTTGTAGTCGACCTAAGCAGTGATGAAGGAGCCCTTTATTACCAATGGAATAAGGAACAGCTTAATCTTGAAGCGGAAAGTGTACGGTATGTACACATGTCTTCCCTTGCCTCAGTTATTCGTGAACGCTTACAAAACCTCAACAATAACGAGGGTGTTGAGCTCAGTATCAAAATGCTAGCAAGTCCGGTATTACGACACCTATTACAGTCTTGGAGTGCCTCATCGCAGCGTGCGTTTGCGCGAACCCAAACAGAAGGCAAAGTTAATCTGGCTTTTGGTCTAGGCGCTGTTCACCACCACATTTCTGGTGGCCAGGACTTTAATAAAATGCTGCTGGGTGGCGCCGAAGAACTCAGCCTAGAAGACAGTGACAACCCTTTCTTAGCTACTAGCGGTAACCGAAACTTCAGCTTCCAAGATGAAGTAAGGACTGGTGGCGATGTTTGGTCTATTCAAGCCGTGGCGGAAACCGACGGCACCTTTTCTATGGATAAGAAAGATAAATCAAAGCCTGTCACTAGCTTCCCCACCTATGCATGCGATCTAGTAGATACTAGCCCCGGTGGATATTGTTTATCCTGGAACGGGGCGGCACCAGCACAATTAAAAACAGGCGAAATCATAACGATCCGAGAACCCAGCCAAGAGCAATGGAGTGTCGGGGTCGTTAGGTGGATCAAAAAAATATCCAATACCAGCGTACGACTCGGCCTCGAATTATTAGCGCCCCACGCCGAAGCCCTAGGAGCCAAAGTACTGCAAAAAGATGGCAATGAAACTGAGTATATGCGTGCTATTCGACTACCTGAACTGAAAGCGATCGGTCAACCCAGCACACTGATTACCCCTCAGCTGACCTTCAAGACAGGCTATAAGGTTCTTCTCAATATTCAAGGAGAAGAATTAAAGCTACTACTGCAAGCCGAGATTGGCTCCACTGCCAGTTATAGCCAATTTGAATACAAAATTATGGGAGAAAACCTGGTTCAGACCGCTGAGCCAAGCAAACAAGAACCAGTTATTGAAACCGACAGCGACGACGATGACTTTAACTCTCTATGGACGAGCATCTAGGAGTCCATTACACTCTTTGAACATTTTCGGATCGCCCTAGGCCAAGCAACTGGCCTTAATAAGGGCATTAGACAGTCCCTACAATAATACAAGCATTATGAGTCAATCAGTTTTATCCACCTTACATCTGCTAATACTCCACGAATCTACCGATCTTGCAGAGCAAATGATTAACAGCCTTCGAAATGCTGGCCACGCAACGCGTGCGCATCATCTAAATGCTGATGAGGACTTTACAGAGGTACTACAAAGCAAAGCATGGGACATGTTTGTGGCTCGTCCTGAAACCGAATTTTTGAACGCTAACGACGCTATACTTAATATCCAAAAACTAGAAAAAGACATTCCAACCATTGTCCTGCTGGATAATGAAGATCTAGATACCGTAAATGATTATTTACAGGCTGGTGCAGAAGATGCCATTCCCCATAACGACCCTCTACGCTTGCAATTAGTTGTCGCGCGCGAGTTAAAAAACTTAGCCAACCGAAGAAAAATGCGCGACTCAGAACGCGCCGTTAAAGAAACTGAAAAACGTTCAAGCCAATTGCTCGATCACTCCAAAGATTCAATCGCTTATGTTATCGACGGCATGCATGTTTATGCTAACCAAGCTTATGTCGAACTGTTTGGCTTTGAAGATCCAGACGACGTAGAAATCACCCCAGTGATGGATCTGATCGCTAAAGCTGATAAAGATAATTTCAAAGAATTTATTAAAGAAGATAGTGATGACGAAATTCGCGAAATCCAATTAAAAGGTTGTAAACAAGATGGTGACGAATTTGAAGCCACTTTAATCGTCGCGAAAGCTGAATACGATGGCGAAGCCTGTACTCAAATTAAGATTCCCGCTGCGGGCGAGAACCCCGAGTTACAAGAGCAACTTGAAGCGCTCAAAAACCAAGACATGGCTACTGGCCTACCTAACCAGAACGTTTTTGAAAACATGCTGGACGAAGCCGTTGAAAAAGCCGCGAAAGAAAATGGAACTTACGCTCTGTTCAATATGCGTCTCGACTACTTCAATAAAACCAAGTCTCTGGTTGGCGTAGCCGAGAGTGATGTATTGCTAGGTGATATTGCTGAAAAACTGCAAACCTATTTCCCAGAACCTAACATTCTAGCCCGCTTTGGTGCAGAAACTTTCACGGCGATCCATTACTCTAAAGATCTCGAAGGCGCCAAAGAGCTAGGCGAAAAAATTCGCCAAGAACTATCTGAGCACATGTTTGAAGTCGATGAGCGAACCATTCAAATCACTTTTAGTATCGGCATCGCGTTTATCAACGAAGTGACCACCGATGGTGATGTAATCTTAAGCAAGGCATACGAGGCATGCCACCTAGCTTATGAAGATGGAAAATTAGGCAACGAAGTTAACGCTTACGAACCCGCCGCCGTTAAGAAAACGGCGCAGAATATTAACATCAGTCAAACCCTCCAAGAGGGAATGGAAAGTGGACGCCTAAAAGTATTGTATCAGCCGATCATCAACCTACAGGATGATAGCGACGAGTCATACGAAGTGTTTATGCGACTCCATGATGAAGACGGCAAAGAAATATCCTTAACCGATTATCTTGACGGCATATCAACCGCTGAGATCGGCGAAAAGGTAGACCGTTGGGTCATATTGCAAGCCGTTAAAGCCTTAGCTGAGCATCGCGCAAAAGGTCATAACACCAAGCTTTTTATTAATATTACCGAGCGCTCACTGCTAGATAAAACTTTGGTACCTTGGTTAGGCGTCGCTTTAAAAGCCTCTCGTTTACCAGGGAATGCCTTAGTATTCCAAGTGGCAGAAACCGAAGCGGTTTCTTATTTAAAACAAGCCGCCAATTTTTCAAAAGAGCTTGCAGGTATTAAGTGCCGCATCGCCATCAAACACTTTGGCGGCTCGTTAAATCCGTTTAATATTGTTCAACACATGAATGTAGACTACTTCAAGGTGGACAAATCATTCGTTCAAGATCTGTCTGACCCTGAAAATAAAGAGTCGATTACCACTTTAATTACGGGTGTTCATGAGCGCGAAAAGCAAATCATCGTTCCGTTTATTGAAAGCGCAGCGATGCTTTCAAATATTTGGCAACTGGGCGCAGACTACATCCAGGGCTTTTACTTCCAAGAACCTAGCGAAGGAATGAACTACGACTTTGCCTCAGAAGACGACTAGGCAAAGACAGAGACTATCGGCTTGAAGCGCTTAATAGTTCAGTAATATCCTTTTCTGATATCCCCATCAAATACAATATTCCATCTAAACCAAAAGTGCTAAGTGACTGCTTAGCACTTTCTTTAACCAGGGGCTTAGCTCTAAAGGCAATACCAAGACCCGCTACACTCAACATTTTCAAGTCATTAGCACCATCTCCGACAGCGATAACCTGCTGAAGATTGATATTCTCTTTTTCTGCAAGCTCTTTAAGCAGTTCGGCCTTTCTTTCAGCATCCACGACATCACCACAAACGCGACCACTCAGCTTGCCATCAATAATTTCTAATTGGTTGGCAAAGACATAGTCCATACCCAACTTGTCTTTAATGTACTCTCCAAAATAACGAAACCCACCCGAAATAATTGCAGTTCGATATCCCAAAACATTTAACGTCGAGATTAACTTTTCGGCACCGGGAGTAAGCTTTAGACTCTCGGCAATGTCTGACAAGCAATTTTCACTTAGACCTTCTAGCAACGCTAAGCGTTGCTTAAAGCTTTCTCTAAAATCAATTTCTCCACGCATTGCTCGCTCGGTAATTTCTATAACTTGCTCACCTACGCCTGCCTTCTTAGCTAGCTCATCAATCACTTCAGCTTCAATCAGTGTTGAATCCATATCAAACACCACCAGTCGACGATCTCTTCGAAAGGCGTTTTCCATCTGGAAAGCCAAGTCAATCTCAAGCTCACCAGCGATGTTCAGAAAGCTCTGCCGAAGCTCTGTGATATCGTTGGGTTTTCCTCGAATTGATAATTCAACACATTCAGCTGAGCTATCAGAAACATGCTCATTCAGCGGGACTCGCCCCGACAAGCGCGTAATCGTTTCTATATTCAGTCCGTGCTCAGCAATCACCTCACTGACAGCCTGAAGGTCACGAGCGCTCATTTTTTTTGAAAGCAAGGTAACGATATAACGATCCTTTCCCTGTTCCCCGACCCAAGCATGATAGGTATCTTCTGGAACCTCACGCCAGGAAACGTCAATTGGTGCTTCCTTAAAGTGTTTATTTAACTGACCTATAATTTGGTCAACGTCACAGTCGTCCTCAAGTGCCACAAGCAATCCAAGGGCCAAGGTATTGTGAATCACAGACTGACCAATATCTAAAATATCCGCATTATAAAAGGCGAGTATTCGACTGATATCCTTAGTTAAACCTTGGTGGTCACGACCATTAACTTGAATCAAATAAACATTTTGCACTTAGACTTTCCCTAACACTAATTAGCCTTATTTAACTCTACCCGATCAACTTTTTGTAAGCCCCTAGGTAACTTTAAGCCACGGCGGCCACGCTCTCCACGATAATGCTCAAGATCTTTAAGCCCCATCGTCAAATGCCGCTTACCAGCATAAATAACCAATTCATCCTTACCACTCAAAAGCGCAGTGGCCACCACGAACTCTTCACGGGTGCTGGCTTTAGCACTAGGAATATTAATAATTTTATTCCCTTTACCTTTGGCCAATTCTGGCAGTTCATTGAGGGGGAAGCAAAGCATACGCCCCTCATTACTAATGGCAGCAACTAATACCTCCTCACCTTCAGGGACTTCGCAAGGTGGCAGCACCTGAGAGTTTTTGGGCGGCTTCAACACGGCCTTACCATTTTTATTCTTAGTGACTAAGTCTTTTAAACGAACCGAAAAGCCATAGCCTGCATCTGAGCTAAATAGATATTGCTTTTCATCATCCCCCATCATCGCGCCTTCAAAAGTCGCGCCTGGCGGACAGTTCAACTTGCCCGATAAAGGCTCACCCTGCCCCCTTGCAGAAGGTAAGCTATGGGCCGGTTGAGTATAGGTACGGCCAGTGGAGTCCAAAAACACCACCAGTTGATTACTCTTGCCCTGTACAGCCATCTTGAGACTATCACCTGCTTTATAGTTCAGACCGGCTGCATCGACATCATGGCCTTTTGCTGCACGCACCCAGCCTTTTTCAGAAAGTACAACAGTCAATGGATCACTCGATACCAAATCCGCTTCCTTGATCGCCTGAGCTTCAGCACGCTCAACAATCTTAGAGCGTCGATCATCTCCGTGCTTCTCAATCACTTCTTTAATTTCTTTAGCGATTAGCTTTTTCATTTTCGCTTTAGAGTTAAGTGTTTTTTCTAAAGTATCGCGCTCTGCACTTAACTCCTTTTGCTCACCCTGGATTTTTTCTTCTTCCAGTTTAGCGAGATGACGTAATTTAAGATCAAGAATCGCCTCGGCCTGAACATCAGTGATCTTAAAGCGCTCCGTCAATACTGGCTTCGGCTTATCTTCGTTACGGATAATGGCAATCACTTCATCAATATTCAGAAAAGCAATCAAGAAACCTTCTAAAATATGCAAACGCTCAAGCACTTTATCTAATCGATACTGTAAGCGGCGGGTAACGGTATCTGTTCTAAACACCAACCACTCTTCAAGTATGCTTTTTAAGTTTTTAACCTGAGGATTACCGTCATTGCCAATCACATTCATATTAATGCGATAGGTTTTTTCCAAATCAGTGGTCGCAAACAAATGCATCATCAGCGCTTCTTTATCGACGCGATTTGATCGAGGTTCAATTACCAATCGAATCGGATTTTCGTGGTCCGACTCATCCCTCAGGTCTGCCACCATCGGCAGCTTCTTAGCCTGCATTTGCTGTGCAATCTGCTCGAGAACTTTTGCGCCAGAGGTTTGATAGGGCAGGGCTGTGACAACGACATCACCATCCTCGACCTCATAAACAGCACGCATGCGCAAAGCACCCTTACCACTCTCATACATGCTTTGAATATCTTGCGCTGGGGTAATAATCTCCGCCTCGGTAGGATAATCAGGTCCGCTGACAATCTCGCACAAATCTTGAACCGTGCTTTTAGGCTTTTCTAACAAATGAATACAAGCCTGCCCTACCTCTCTTAAATTATGAGGAGGAATATCGGTCGACATACCCACAGCGATACCACTGGTTCCATTCAAAAGTAAATTAGGAAGCTGCGAAGGCAGAAGAACTGGCTCACTCATAGTGCCGTCGAAATTTGGCTGCCATTCAACGGTACCCTGGCCTAACTCACTTAATAGAACCTCTGCATATTTTGACAACTTGGATTCGGTGTAACGCATTGCGGCGAAAGACTTAGGATCATCAATAGAACCCCAGTTGCCTTGCCCTTCTACAAGGGGGTAGCGATAAGAAAAAGTCTGAGCCATTAAGACCATCGCTTCATAACAGGCAGAATCACCGTGGGGGTGAAATTTACCCAAGACATCACCCACAGTACGCGCTGATTTTTTATACTTGGCAGAATTTTTAAGACCTAGTTCTGACATTGCATAAATAATTCTACGCTGTACGGGTTTCAAACCATCACCGACATGAGGCAGCGCACGGTCTAAAATCACATACATTGAATAATTAAGATAGGCTTCAGAGGTATAGTCTTTTAATGACTTTTGCTCAATATTATCTAAGTGATTACTTAAGTCGCTCATAGTATTTTCTACTGATTCTTTACATCAATTAATTAAATTCGTTTTTAACTACACTTCTGCAGCGTGGCCATTTTTCTCAATCCACGCTCGCCGGTCTGCAGCTCGTTTTTTGGCCAGTAACATATCCATTGATTCATTCAGTGCTTTCTCATCATCTACGACAAGCTGTACCAAGCGTCGAGTATCCTCAGCCATAGTCGTTTCACGCAACTGCATCGGATTCATTTCACCCAGACCTTTAAAGCGCTGCACATCAGGCTTACCGCGTTTTTTCTCTGCTTCCAATCGATCTAGAACACCCTGCTTCTCATCCTCATCTAACGCGTAATAAACTTCCTTACCAACATCAATGCGGTACAAGGGTGGCATAGCCACATATACATGACCTTCATTAACAAGGGCTCTAAAGTGTTTCACGAACAAAGCACAAAGCAAGGTCGCAATATGCAAGCCATCAGAATCTGCATCCGCTAGAATACAAATTTTTCCGTAACGCAAGCCTTCAAGATTCTCGGAATTGGGATCAACACCTATTGCCACAGCGATATCGTGTACCTCTTGGGAGGCTAGAATCTCATTGGAATCAACTTCCCAGGTATTTAAGATTTTTCCACGCAGAGGCATGATGGCCTGGTAGGTTCTATCACGCGCTTGTTTCGCAGATCCACCCGCCGAATCACCTTCCACCAAAAACAATTCGCCCCGACTTGAATCCTGGCTACTACAGTCGGCCAACTTCCCCGGAAGTGCAGGGCCTGAGGTTACTTTTTTACGCGCTACTTTCTTACTAGCCTTTAAGCGTTTCTGCGCATTAGCAATCACTATTTCTGCAATCGCTTCGCCATCTGCAGTGTGTTGATTTAACCAAAGACTAAAAGCGTCTTTTACTACTCCAGATATAAAAGGCACGGCTTGACGGGATGACAGCCGCTCTTTAGTTTGGCCGGAAAATTGAGGATCTAACATTTTCAAACTGAGGATATAGGCGCAACGATCCCACACATCATCAGGCGCTATCTTTATACCCTTAGGCACAAGATTTCTAAACTCACAAAACTCTCTAATAGCTTCTAACAAGCCAGCACGAAGACCATTCACATGAGTTCCGCCTTGCATAGTAGGAATCAGGTTGACATAACTCTCTGCTGCGCCCTCTCCTCCCTCGGGCAACCATTGCACAGCCCAATCAACCGCCTCTTCCTCAGAAGAAAAACTACCAATAAAAGGCGCAGCGGGAACTACTTCAAAGCCTTGTGTAGTTTCGGACAAATAATCAGATAAGCCTTCTTGATACAACCAGGATTTCTGCTCGCCAACCACTTTATCGTTAAAGATAATTTCTAAACCAGGGCACAGAACCGCCTTAGCTTTTAATAGGTGCTTTAGACGAGGCGCGGACACCTTAGGCGAATCAAAATACTTTTTATCAGGCAGAAATCGAACTGTAGTACCAGTATTACGTTTGCTGCAGTCATCAATTTTTTTAAGCTTTGAAGCCGGGTCACCATTCTTAAAACCCATTCGATGGATGCCACCATCACGCTTTACAGTCACCTCAAGAACAGTAGACAGTGCGTTCACAACAGAAATACCTACACCGTGCAAACCTCCAGAGAACTGATAGTTCTTTCCAGAGAACTTACCACCTGCATGTAGCCGGGTGAGTATAAGCTCGACGCCTGATACTTTTTCTTCTTTATGAATATCAATGGGCATACCCCGGCCATCATCACTAACCTCAACCGAGCCATCCTTATAAAGAGTCACCTCTATCTTTTTAGCAAAACCAGCCAGGGCCTCGTCAACACTATTATCGACCACTTCTTGCACTAGGTGATTTGGACGGGTCGTATCCGTATACATTCCCGGTCGTTTTTTGACAGGATCAAGCCCACTGAGAACTTCAATTTCGTCGGCCGAATACTTACCTTTTGCCATATTGCTTTAACCTACCCTTACTCAATTTGTTACTACAAAAACCTATCTAAGCCTGGCTTAGAAACTCGACCATCTCGCCCAAACAGGACTCAAAATTTTGAAATCGATGATCCCCACCTTCAAAGACTTTAGGCTCGCAGATTTTATACTTTTTTTCAGCGAGGCGATAATCCAAAACCTCATCTCCAGTCTCCAGATAAATCGATAACTGACTAGCCGACGAAAGCGGCGCGCTAGCAATATCGCGAAACAAATCCATATCATTTTCATCTAAACAATACTGCTCGCCCGTATAATCATTTTTTAGCTCTACACCCAACAACTCTTCAAACAGTCGCCCCGCACTTACTACCGGATTAATCAGTACCGCTGACAGCTGGTGCTGCTGAGAGAGATACGCACTATAAAAACCTCCCATCGAACTACCCATTAGCCCCGCATTGGGGTGCTGGGTCAAAAGTTCTTTCACCACCTCGAGAGTACCGTGGGGAGAAAAGGGCAAATTCGGGGACAGAAAGACTATTTCTGGATGATTGTCAGCCAAATACTCTTTAAGAATCACGGCCTTTTGCGACCACGCAGAGGATTGAAAACCATGCAGGTAAATAATCGTCGAGGAAGCTACTTTCATTCAATCATTTACCGTATTGAGCAGGCCTATACTAAGTAGCCAAACGAACCACTTCTGTTTCAAAGCTTCCGTCATGATTAAGGTGCAACCATCGATAAGCGGGGGCCCTATCATCAATAGCAAAGTCATCCATCTCTGGCTTAAATTGTGCACAAGTTGAAGGAGTAGCGAAATAAGGCACGCCATCGACAATCGTTTTTCGATCCTGATGTACGTGTCCAAAAATGGCCAACTTAACATTCGTATGTGCTTTCACTATTTCAAAAAAAGGCTCTGCATCATCAATGACTTGCTGATCTAACCAAGCGCAGTTAATTGAAAAAGGATGATGGTGAAAACATATCAGCGTCGGCGCTTCTGGTGCTAAAGACAATTGTTGCTCAAGATAGTCCAGCTGGTCTGGTCCGAAATGCCCTTCTACTTGGTCTTCCACGCTAGAATTAAGCAAAATTATATTCCAAGGCGAATCACCAAGGTCTGTACTTGATACCACGCAAGGCGCTACGCGCTCAGTACCAAACTCGTCAAGCATGGGTTGAACATAATCATGATTACCCTGAAGAAAATAACTAGGAATACCTAATGGTCGGATAAAACTATTAAAGCGGCGATAGGATTCTGAGCTACCATCTTGCGAGATATCGCCAGTTGCTAGCAAAAGATCAATCGGTGATTTAGAACCCTCTAATTCCGATTTAATTTGAGCCAGGGTCTTTTCAAAGAGAATCTGGGTTTCAATTCCGTAAATGGTGCCGTCGACTCTCTCCCGAAAATGAATGTCGGTGATTTGAAGTAAACTGATACGAGATGCTTTAGCCATAACTGCGTCTAATAGTAGCATAAAGACTTGTTTCGAATAGTCCCAAGACCTGCCATTCCTTTGTCTTATTGTTCAATTTTAGGACCTCGTCACCCTTTTTTCTATCAAGCACAGCTTTACCCGAAACTCACAAACCCAAACTTACCGACTCCAGCTCATACCCAAACCTAAGGCAATAGCTCAGCCAATCGGCCAAAAACTCGTTACACAGTGCTTTTTCATCTTTCTGAAACACTGCCCTATTAGCTTGAACGTATTTGGCCTGAATATTCTCTATTCCTTGACAGGAGGTGACCTCAGCCATGGAGGCGTCATGATATAGCCTCACCTCCATACACGTCGGTTCAACAAAGTCGCATTGGGCACTTTGCTCTAGGCGCAACATAGTGGTGTATTTGCAGCGCTCAAGCACTTGAATTCGAATTAAACCAAGCTCGTGCTGGCCGCGTGATAGACCAAAGTAGCGTTCATTTGCCTCTTCGAGCTGAGGTAGCAACTTCATAAGCTTAAGGTAATTAGCATCACAAAGGCTCATCAGCGCAGACAAATCAGGTACATAGTGCTTTCGCACCCCGTACTCTGCTTTGTGTATATTTTCCGTCTCAGCCAAATCGTTTACACCTAAAATATTTACTGTCTAAGCAATACTCGCTTGATTCATCTTGAGCCATTGTAGCCCAATTAAGGTAATGGCGTTGCTAATTTCCCCCCTATCAAGAAGACCAAAGGCCTCTTTAAGGGGTAAGCAGTGCACAAGAATATCCTCCCCTTCTTCTGCAAGGCCATGACACCCACCCAATCCACTGGTATCCGCCAAACCCCAAAAAAGGTGCAGACGCTCATTAGAACCGCCCGGGCTCAAAAAGAAAGACTGAATATAACCAAGCTTGTTTATCTCACAGCCCGCTTCCTCAAAGCTCTCTCGCAACACCACTTGCTCAGGTTCTTCGTCCTTGTCTACAAGCCCAGCCACCAATTCTAAAAGCCAAGGCCCCTTATCACTTCCTACGGCACCCACTCTAAGCTGCTCAACTAATACAACAACTTCATTTATAGGGTCATAAATAACAACAGCTACTGCCTCGTGGCGAACCAAAAGTTCACGCCGAATACTCTGAGATCCTCCATCAAAACGCTGATGCTCTATGTGCAATCGTCTAAAATCAGAAAAGCCCTGATATAGATTCTGCTCTTCCTTAATCTCAAAATCACCTAGACCTAAAGATCCAGGGGCGCGACTCTTATCCATTATTGCTTATGGTAAACCTCAGAGCCCTTGTCACGAAACTCTTGGGATTTTTGCGCCATACCTTCTTCTGCACTGCCTGGGTTAGGGTGAGGGTTAGGCTTAAACTGCACGACACCTTCAGCATCTTCAGCATCCTGAGCGTCGGCAAAATCCCTAACCTCTTGTGAGATTTTCATCGAACAAAATTTTGGCCCACACATCGAACAAAAGTGTGCCACCTTATGGGCCTCTTTGGGCATGGTTTCATCGTGATAGGCCCTCGCCGTATCCGGGTCCAGCGCCAGATTGAACTGATCTTCCCAACGGAATTCAAAACGCGCTTTCGACATAGCATTGTCTCGAATCTGCGCACCAGGGTGCCCTTTTGCTAAATCCGCAGCATGCGCAGCGATCTTGTAGGTGATTAAGCCCTCTTTCACATCATCTTTATTAGGCAAACCAAGATGCTCTTTCGGAGTCACGTAACACAACATAGCAGTACCGTACCAACCAATCTGAGCAGCCCCGATACCCGAAGTAATATGGTCATATCCTGGCGCAATATCTGTAGTTAATGGACCCAGAGTATAAAAAGGCGCTTCGCCACACTCGCGCAATTGTTTATCCATATTCTCTTTAATCATGTGCATGGGTACATGGCCAGGGCCTTCGATAAATGTCTGCACATCATGTTTCCAGGCGACCTTAGTTAACTCACCCAAAGTTTCAAGCTCTGCAAATTGAGCCTCATCATTGGCGTCAGCGATCGAACCTGGGCGTAAGCCGTCACCTAAAGAAAAAGAAACATCGTACTGCTTGAGGATTTCACAAATATCCTCGAAGTGGGTATATAAAAAATTCTCCTTATGATGAGCCAAGCACCACTTAGCCATAATAGAGCCACCACGAGACACAATACCGGTGACACGCTTAGCCGTCATAGGCACGTAGGCCAAACGCACACCCGCGTGGATAGTAAAGTAATCCACCCCCTGCTCTGCCTGCTCAATGATGGTATCTCTAAAGATTTCCCAAGTGAGATCCTCGGCAATACCATCCACTTTCTCTAAAGCCTGATAAATAGGTACTGTACCAATGGGCACAGGGGAGTTTCTCAGAATCCACTCGCGGGTCTCATGGATATTATTGCCTGTCGATAGATCCATCACGGTGTCCGCCCCCCAACGGGTAGACCAGGTCATTTTTTCCACTTCCTCGGCAATCGAAGACGTCAGTGCTGAATTACCGATATTAGCATTCACCTTTACCATAAAGTTTCGGCCAATAATCTGCGGCTCAAGTTCGGGGTGATTAACATTCGCTGGCAATACCGCTCTACCTCTCGCAATCTCATCACGAACAAACTCTGGGGTAATTTCCTGAGGAATACTCGCACCAAAATCTTGTCCAGGGTGCTGCTGAGCCAGCTCCGGATCCTGCGCTCGCCTCATATTTTCGCGAATGGCCACATACTCCATTTCAGGAGTGATAATTCCCTGTTTGGCATAATGCATTTGCGAGACGTTTTTACCTGCCAAAGCACGTCTAGGAGCCTTTAGATTTGGAAAACGAATAGCATCTAAATCAGCATTACTAAGACGATTCTGACCATATTGGGAGGTGATGCCTTCTAGTACCTCAGTATCTTCTCGAGACTCGATCCACTGCTTTCTTAAGGGCGATAAACCCTCATTAATATCAATCTTAAGCTCCGGATCAGTGTAAGGACCCGATGTATCGTAAACCATCACAGATTCATTGGGTTCGCTACCATTCTGAGTCTGGGTATCGCTGAGATGGATTTCCCTCATGGCGACGCGTACACCTGGCTGCTTGCCTTTTACGTAAACCTTAGTCGAGTTGGGAAAGGGCTCGCGAGCAGCGCTGCTCAGCTCTCCAGCTCGTTTGAAAATTTCTTCATTGGCAACACTTTTGCTTAGACTCATCGTTTATCTCTATGGGTAACTCATTGGGTTTTCTATACAAGCCCCAGTATAAAGGAGGCGCTCATTTCCAGCCATGATAAAAGTAAAAAGATTAGCAAATAGCGGGCTTTCTAAGAGCCCCAAAAATAGCTATGCTGCACCGCTAGTCAATCGCTAGAAATTGGGGCTATGGCAACCCTTATTTATTGCTTAAATCGCTGTTAATTAAATTATGCGCTTCCACCTCCAACTCATCAGTCTCTGCTCAGCACTATTATTGAGCCCCATCCTCAAAGCAGAAAGCCTTGTGGATATTTTAAACGCCGTAAAAGAGAACGACCCTGCTTGGAAGGCTCATGAATACGCCTATAAATCAGGCAGCCAGAGTAAAGGTATTGGCCGCGCCTATATTCTTCCTAATTTAACGCTCAGCGGTGAACACAAAGCGGTCACAGAGTCACCCGACTGTAGCGCCGGCAGCCCGGGCTGCAGCGGCGATGATGACTATGATTCAACCAACATCCAACTGCAATTGGTTCAACCGC
This sequence comes from Pseudomonadales bacterium, assembly GCA_965223975.1. Lineage (GTDB taxonomy): Bacteria > Pseudomonadota > Gammaproteobacteria > Pseudomonadales > JBECKS01 > JBECKS01. The sequence goes on along the minus strand of OZ245031.1, from coordinate 1,900,026 downwards.
TATTTAATGTAGAAAGCTGGCGAATTTATAAAGAAAGCAAAGCCAATAACGAACAGGCCGAAATCGAATATCAAAGTGCATACCAAAATACCCTTTACGACACCGCTGTACTTTATTTTGACGTACTTCGTTCCCAAGAGAATTATGCCTTAGCACTCGCAGAGCATTCTTCATTAAAGTCACAGCTCAAAGAGGTCAGCGCCAAAGCAGAAGCCGGCGTTGAAACTCAAACCGCTGTGATCGAAACCCAGGCACTTCATGACCTTGCTCTGGTTAAACAAATTACTGAGATTGGCTACCTAAAAGTCGCCTTTGAAGATCTGATAACACACTCAGGCTTGGAGTCTCCAAGCGTCATGGCGCTTTCACCTGATTACCCCATTAAACACCTAGAACCTTTTGACGAAAAACTATGGATCACTAAAGCGTTAGCGAATAGCCACAACCTAAAGTCCATGGACCAGGCAGTTAAGCTTGCTAAACGAAGCTACAAAAAAAATACCGCTAATATATATCCCAAAGTTGATTTATTTGCGCGACTCAATGACCAAGAGCAAGAAGGCGGTCGTTTTGTTCAAAATGGCAGCCGCGAAGAAATTGGAATCCGGGCCAGTGTTCCGTTATTTGTAGGCCTAGGGGATTTTTACACAGCAAAAGAACAAAAACTAAAATACCTGCAAACCAGCGAAGACATGGAAGCTCAAAAAAGAGAATTTCTACAAATCGTAAAAAATCGTTTTCGCTCGATCTACACCGACGTGCTAACTGCCGAGGCAAGAAAAAAAGCGTTAGAGTCATCTCAACAGGCACTCAAGGCAGTCAAAGCCCAATACGAGCTAGGGTCGCGGGATTTAATCGATGTATTAGAAGCACAACAGCAGGTATTCGATGCTCGCAGAGAGTATGCTCATGCGCGCTACAACTACGTATTAGACAACCTGCAGCTTAAACTATTTGTAGGTGAACTCAGCATGCAAGATATAGAAGACGTGAACACTTGGTTAGTCCACGACGAAAACTTACTCACCCTAGATAAAATTCCCTAAGAATTTGCGCAAGGCCTGCGACGAGGGTTTGCAATTAAAAACTAACGATAACGCTTAAAGTAAATCAAAATACCGCTTAAGCCGATCAACACGAAAGCAATCGCAAAAAAATCAACCAGCAAGACCCCAAAGCTTCCAAGCAAGCGACCACTGTGCGCATCCAGTAATATGCGCTCCAGACTAACCCCTGGGAACATCACTTTTTTTTCTAAAGAAGCTGGTAAAGATACATACTCCAGATAGTCATCCTTTTTTATTTCACCTTGCGTCAACGCCCTAGAAAACTCCAAGTTGAATAAATCGACCCGATACACCCCTTCGGATTCAGAATAAAGCAACAAGCCATACTCGTCTTGCCATAAACGATTAAAAGCCCGTTTCGACTCATCAGAACCCAAACTAGTAAACGACAAAAACTCCAAAAACTGTAGCTCGCCACCCAACACAAACAGACCCGTAGCATTTAATAGCACATACTGATCAGATAATTCTCTGACTGACAGCAAAGAAGAGTCACACCAGGAAAGCACTTCAGCATCGCGATAGAGATTGCCTTCATAACAAAAAAATAAGCTACCAGCCATCTCAATAGCTTCAGGTGCTTCACCTTCAGCCTCTAAACCATACAACTCATTTAAAAAAGCATGATTGATCAGTGTCTTATTAAGACCCAGCGCATCGCCATGATTAATCGCAATACCAGAGGCCGCCAACCACAGCACCATCAACACCGAAAGTGCGCCTACGCGTCTATGCCAAGTTCGAAGTAATTGCTTATTCATGGTTTTTGAGTAAATGAGTTATTCGTGGCTGCGAACACTAACAAAGATTATTAGCGATGCCTACTCAGTTTTTTTATCCAAAGTCTTGCCCAAAGACTTATCCAAAAACAAGGCCAATCGAGCTACTCGTTTTACTGCTTTTACCGATAAAGTCGCACCCGTCACATTATCGATAGACCAAGCCAATCGTTCTTTGTCATTTAAGCCCAACTGATCGAATTGAGAGGTAAAACGCGGGTACTTAACTTCGTAACCTCGGCTCTCTCTAAATTCTAGAATTCTAAGAGCACTTATTTGTCCACCCTTGATATGTATGCCTACCGTAATCGGTTTATCTCGCCCAATCTTGTTTAGCACCCACACACGACCCTGCTCACTTTGCCAATAACGCATTCGCGCACCCGGCAATGCCTCAGCCAATGTCTCTGGACGAAACTTTTTCTTTAGCTCTTCGCGAAGGGAGGCCGTTAACCACAGCGCCTTGACACTTGCACCCTCACCCAAACTTTGCGATACAAACACTTTAGGCGCTAGATACTGCTTAGCCTGCAAATCGTGCGCATTCAGACTTAAGAACAAAAAAAATGCGGCAAAAATGATCGTTTTGATAACAACACCTTAAAGTAAAAAACCGCGACAGATCGAAATCTGTCGCGGCGAGTCCAACACATTACTGCCGGAAGGGGATTTTCATTTAGTTCACGCTAAACTTAGTAACTCCAGCCGATACCCAAGTTCACACCGTTCAACTCGCTATCGTCAGAGTTATCGGTTTGTTGTTGGTAGTCTGCCTTAAGAGCCACTTGCTCATGCAACCACCAATTGGCACCAATATTAATTTGGTCAACGCTACTTTCAGCACTATCTCCAGCATTTTTATCCCACTCATCATATCGAGTGAAAACGCCAACCGTATCGGTTACTTTATAAGCTAGCTCGAGAGTATAACCCTCCTGCTCATTCGCACCCGTACCCTTAGCTAGATCCTCAATATCGTCATTGATATCCCACTTAGCGTATAAGGCCTTCACAGAAAACTTATCCAATTGATAGAAAGCAGTTAGCGCTACTAAATTGGCATCAATACCTAACTCAGCACCACCACTTAAATCACTCTGATGTTGAAGGGTTAAGCTTGTATCCAAACCATCAACGATTTGAGTTTTAAGTCGCACCGTAACTGCTGGTTCGTTTGCATCGGCCTCAGCAGATTTTTGACGACCGCTACGAATACCTTTAAAACCAGTTACATCTGCAGTTGAAGAGTCATCATCATGATCAATCTCATCAACAGCTTTCAGACTAGAATGAAGCGCCACGTCGTAACTAAAGTGCTCTAGAGTCGATGAGTACATAGCACCTGTTTCCCACCAAGTAGTAGGAATAATGTTTTTCTCAACCGGGTTACGCTCTACGCCATAGAAAGTATCTGGCTCATGCGTTTCGTTTAAGAAACCAACGGGCACTAAGAATAAACCCATGGTTACGCGATCGCCACTTTCTAATGTCTTTTCGATGTAAGCTTGCTCAAGCTCAACTTCACCCGGCTTACCGTCGCCTGCTAGGCTGTGCTCAAGTTCCCACTCTGAGAAGAACTTAAGGTCTTCAGCGTAGTCATAACCCATGTACAAAACGAAACGGTGTGCGTCGATTTGGTCTTTGTCGTTACCTGACAATTGGTTTAAGTGATGCTCACCATAACCACCTAGGCTTACTTTGTTTTCAGAGCTAGCGCTGCCACCTTTCTCTTCTAGAGCAGCTGCCAAAGCCTCTACTTGAGATCTCAATTCTTTTAATTCTGCAGCTGTTGCCGCTTCTTCCGCTTGCGCCAAGCCAGTGAATCCCATTCCCGCAAGGAAAGGCACCATAAGCGCGCTTTTTTTAGTCAACATCTTCTATGTCTCCAAATCTATCTATGTATCAATATCAAAAGTTTTTGAGGCTCTAGCTGCTTAACTAACCAAACAGAGAGGCCAATCCGCTAAAGTGATGCGAACTATACATAAATGAGAATCTAAATGCAAGTGATTCGCATTTGAGATTTGAAACAAAAGAAAACAACTGACCAAATTAAGGGCCTAAAGGGAAAATAATAAAGAATAACTAGCTTTGGCTAGAACAAATAACTAGAACATATAACTGCGAATAAGCTCGTTTAGCTTCTTCGCATCAAGAGGCTTATCGATGCAGTTATCCATACCGGCACTGAGGCAAATATCCCTTTGATCGTCGAGCAGGTGCGCAGTTAATGCGATAATAACCACCGGAAGCATCTGCTGCTTCCTCTCCCACTGACGTATCCTGCGAGTAGCTTCATAGCCATCCATAACCGGCATCTCACAGTCCATTAGAATCATGTCAAAGCTTCGATCATCAGCCTGAACTTTCTCAAGCACTTCTTGACCATTAGCCAGCACCTCAACCTTATGTCCCATTTTCTGCAAAATACCCTTGATCACCATCTGGTTAACTTCGTCATCCTCAACGAGCAGTAAACGCAGACTCTCAGACTTAGCGCCTTTTTGGCCTAGCATTTCGACATTGCGACCATCTGGTTCTATGTTTACGGCATTCACAAAGGCATCATATAGACCGTTTGCAGCACAAGGTTTCTCGACTGCGATAGAAATACCCGATTCCATCAACTGGCTACGCGTAGGCAAGTTAGCAATGGAAGTTAACAAGACCCTAGGTATGTTTCTTAAGGACTCATGCTCATTCATTTGTCGACCAAGCTCCAAACCGTCCATCACAGGCATATAAAGATCGATAGACACCAGATCAAAACTTACATTGGCTTTTTCACTTTGCAGCAGCATGTTCAAAGCCTGTTCACCGTTGTGGGCGATATAGACTTCCATACCCCAGCGCTCGACCTGAATTTTTAGCAGTTCGCAAAAAGTAAAATTATCATCCACGATAAGTATTCGGGCGCCTTCTAGCTCTTTCTGGCTAAATTCCCGCTTATTTAAGAATTTTCCTTCACAAGGCTCTAGGGCCAACTTAAACCAAAAAGTAGAACCCAAGCCTTTTCTACTACTAAAGCCCATGGTGCCACCCATCATCTCAACCAGTTGCTTACAAATGGTAAGCCCTAAGCCTACCCCGCCGCTTTGGCGGGTGATGGTATTGGTAATTTTTTCTTCCTGAGAAAAAGCATCGAACAAAACCTGCTGATAGTCTTCATCAATCCCTTCGCCCGAATCAATAACACTGATTTTTACTAATCCAGATTCCTTATCGACCAACAGGACCTTCAAAATAATCTGTCCTTCTGGAGTAAACTTCACCGCGTTGTTCAGCAAGTTCATCATAACCTGCTTCACTCTTTGTTCGTCTCCTTTGACTAGAGAAGAAATATTAGAATCAATATCCGCAATTAACTCAAGCGACTTTTCTATCGCTCTTACTTTGTTCACTTCTATCGTGTCGAGCACCAACTGCTCTAAATCGAAGGTCCCACGTTTAATCTCCATATTGCCGGCTTCGATCTTAGAATAGTCTAAAATGTCATTGATAATGGTGAGCAAGGCTTGCCCACTTTGGTAAATAACACTGTTATAGTGTTTATTGGTTGCGTCACTCAAACGCTCAGCCAAAAGCTCAGACATACCGAGGATTCCGGTCATGGGCGTTCTAATTTCATGGCTCATTTTAGCGATAAAGTTACTCTTCGCCTTATTCTCGGCCTGTGCACGGTAACTGTCTTCCCTAAGGCTATTAATACGCGCCCCAAGAGCGAGTGACAGCAAAATCGCTTCAACAACAGAACCTAATTGAGCGCCATAAATATAAATAGGATCAAAAGGTGCAAGCCCAAGGTAGGCCAAAGAAGTACCTACAACAGTCAGGCAAAAGAAAATCCACGCCACCACATAATAAAGAGCATAATCAACGTCTTGCCGCCAAGCATAAACACCCACAACAATAAAACTTAAAAAACTTATAGTGGTGAGCGTCGCATAAAGATTGGATACTAACTCATAGTGACCGCTCAACAATGGCAAACTGGCGACAAAGGCCAACAGGGCTAAAAGATAAAAATAGCCTACCAAATACGAGGAAAACCTTTGCAAGTTCAAAAATTCAACAATGAACAAGCAAGAAAAAACCACCACTCCTGCAGCCGGCAAATAACTTAAGTGGATATCTAAGCCAGGGTAGCCAGGCCATAAAAATTGAAACCCAATTCCACTCAGCGCAACAAAATAGCTACCCACGGATAGCACATACAACACATAGTACAGGTAGGCGATATCTCTTGTAGCCGAATAGACAAACAGATTATAGATCGCTAAAACGACTATTAAGCCTACGAAGGCACCAAACAAGAAGTTTAAGTTCTGGGAACTAGCGCCTACCGTTTCATGATCCTGTATAAAGATTGGCATCGTGATCGAAGGGTGAACAATGCGCATAAAAATACGTATTGATTCTCCCGCACTCGCCTCAAAAGGAAATACAAAATCAACGTGCTGATAGGGCTTATCAGAAAATTGCTCAAGCTCTTTTACCTCATAAGAGCTAAACACCTCACCATCTTTTACAAAGTAAACTTCAAGATCACGAAATATTCCTGTGCCTAGGTGCAAGTACCAATGATTTGACTGAGTTTCACCAATCGTCACATCCATGCGCATCCACACCGGATGTTTCTGAAAGCCAATATCTACGAAATCGCGGGTATTCGCCTGCCAGCCCCGATCAGTTCGATGCACTTTTTCAAAAGTAAAACGATCCTCGCGGTCAATTAGATAATCAACCCTCGAACTTAAATTATGCCCACCCTGGGTAATAACAAGTTGATCCCTAAAACCGGCTGGTGCGTCGGCCTGTACAAAAAAGCCAATTAACGAGATTGCAGTCAGCACTGTCAGGCTGACTAAATAGCGAACACTTGCCTTAATTCCATGTTTGTTAGACATAAGCTTTCGATCTAAGCTAAAAATGTGACTCAAATTTGTTGTTCTTTTATCTATCTAGCGAATTTGGTACCGAAGCTAGCACTCGTTTCGGCCATCTTCTTTAACAGGCTCAAACAAAAACAATGTCCGAGCAACCACGCCTGAACACACCAGCCTACTATGATTATGGACAGTTTCCTTCGAAGCTTTAAAGTACCTTCCGACTCGCTCTTAGGCAAGTATTTTCAAGGCTTCAGAGTAGAAAAGATTAATTTTCTGACTTTTCCTTAGCAGAAGACTTTTCTTCACGTAGCCTCCCTTCAACCCAGGGACCCTGTCTGCCTGCGGCCATAGTGGAAGTGATGACCGAACCGGCGACATCTGCACCAGGAATTTTTTGCGCTAAATTTAATGGAAACTTAGGGTTAGGCCCAAGATCTGAAGCGCTAGTGTAAAATAACAAAGAAGAACCATCGCCCTCAATTCCACCAGGCAACCATTCGACGGCCCCAAGCACTGTTTCGATTTCCCCATCGATGGCTTCAAAGCTAAGGCGATCCTTGCGCTCCCAGGTGTACCTCATTCGATACTCTAGATTAAAAGATGAGATAAATTTCACCCGTTTTCCTAAACTCATTTCAAAATCCACTTCGGCAGCCTTTTGCGCCTCAAAAGGCTCTGCAAAATTTGGCACACTAAAATCACCGTTAGCGATCGTTGAAGAATTAAGTTGCGGCACATAATCTGCATAATGATTCATTTGTGATGAATAACGGCGCAGATCATCAAATGTTGCTTCTACAGGATATGCTGCGCTCACAAAGTAAAGCGGATAAGCCCCATAATCGGTTTTGATATCTTGGCGTGGATGAATAAAAACAACCGGGCCATTTTGAGTCATTTTATGCAGGGCGGGTTTTGGTAGATCCTGGATAAAATCAGGTATCAGACCTTTTTCTAATACTGTCTCATTTTCGACCTCATCAGGTTCTGCCTCGACCTTTACCTCTCCTTCTAATTGCCTTAAAACAGTATTTTTAAAGTTCGACATATTGACCGCTACACCTGGGTAAGGGCCAACTAAATCTTCGTCGCTCAACCCCGTATATTCGCTTGCGCCCTTTTCATACTGGCTCATGCGCTTGCTCAAGGGAGAGTCATTTATAACTTCGGCCCAATCATTTATCACCACTAGCGAGCGATTGGGACCAAGATCAATAAACTCCCATCGACGCACGTTAGCGATCGTCAAAGGGGACAAAACAGCTTTGGGAATAATGGGGACCAAGCCAACCGAAACCCCAAAGTCACCACTTAAAAACAAAGAAGAAATATCCCCATTTTCCTCATAACGATTACGCGCATAAACATTACCGTTCACGCGTAAGATAGAGAGCTTCGCTTGAATTTTATAGCGAAGGCCAACCTGATCGAGCTCATCACGGTATAAAACACCCGTAGACTTAACAAAGGGCTCGACATCTTTCCAGCCATTTTTTTGATCATTATCAATAATCATCTGCCTGAGACGATCTGCCGATACCGTAAGCTCAGTAACTGCGCTTACGAATCGAGCATTGTGCCAACGAATCATTTCACCGTAATACGGAACATCTACCGTTCTCGGGGCATGCATCAACAATACTATTCTATCCCCTACAAGACCTTCCAGTTCTTCAATAGACAGGCCCAGGCTGTTCACTCCGGGCGCTGGATTTTCCCAAGCTAACTCATTAAGGGCGGAGTTATACGCTTCTGTCTTACTTTTGCTCTTGGAAAAGCGCTCCAAGACCTCCTGGCTAGCTGGCGCCAATCTTGGACTAGCCCCAAAAGCACCCTGCTCAACCGCCCCGTCCTTAACGCTGGGCGTAACAACCGTATCTGAATCCTGGCCCGCCCATAACTCAGCACCAAGCAGGAATAGCAGTAGTGCCAATACCCTAAAGAATTGAGAACCTTGTTTCTCGCTAAGCATAATATTCCTTCCAAATCGTAAAAAATCGCAGATCAACACCTTGCCCAAGAAAAGCTTCAATTCCTAGCAGCAAGCATGACAAAATACAGTAAAATCACCCTTCCAAAAAGGCATTTAAACTAACAGCCAATACCCTTCACAACTTACAAGCCAGACATAAGCCAATATGAGCCTCAGCAAAAAAATCAGCATTATCATTTTAACCCTTTTACTTGTTTCCCTCGCCGGTGGTTTCTTATTTATTAAAAGTATGGGAATTGACCCTCTGTTATGGATCAGCATGCCTACTAGCTCAAAATTTGACGACAACACCCTTAACGATGCTATCAGCGTTAGCATGGAAACTATTCCAGGTGAATTTGATCAAGTTACTGACTTTCAGTTTTTACCTGGCAGCGACAGTCAAAGCTTAGTGCTGCAAAAAACCGGTGAGCTGTATTTGCTGGACCTTGATAAAAAAGACAAACAACTCTTATTTAAACTCAATGTACTTACAGAGTCGGAACAAGGCTTATTAGGCGTAGCCATTCACCCTGAGTTTCCAGAGCTTCCCTGCATATACCTCAATACAGTTGTTCGAAAGAATAATAAAGATATGAGCCAAGTGACTGAATGGTGTACTAGTAGCGGTGTCGACTCAACCAGCTGGTATCAAAACAAACTCATCTTTGAGCTTGCTCAGCCCTACAAAAACCACAATGCGGGCCACCTTATATTTGACCAAAAAGGACTGCTATACATACCTTGGGGAGATGGCGGAAGCGGTGGTGACCCTCAAAACTACGCACTGAATCTGCAAAGCTACCTCGGCAAAGTACTGCGCATAAACCCCGAAGCCTCAAACCCAGACCTTCCATATAGCATTCCGCAAGAAAACCCTTTTATCGTGGACGAAAGTATTCCAGATGAAATCTACGCTTATGGGCTTAGAAACCCATGGAAACTTGCTTTCGATGACCAATGGCGACTCATCGCTGCCGACGTTGGTCAGAACCTTTGGGAAGAAATCACCTTTATCGAAGCCGGGGGGGATCATGGCTGGAATCAAATCGAAGCATTGCACTGCTTTAAAGAAGTTTGCTCAGCCGAAAATACCGTATTACCTTTTATAGAATATGGTCATGATGTCGGACGATCCGTAACCGGCGGATATCAATATATGTCTAAGGAAATACCGAGGCTTTACAAAAAATACATATACGGTGATTTCGTTAGCGGACGGATATGGGCCGCAGACCTACCAGAGAGCAGCTTTGAGGCCAAACTAAACGAGAGCGAAGAAGCCAAAACTTACACTAAGGTATACCAGTTGGGACAATGGCCATTACTTATATCTAGTTTTGCAAGAGACCACAGTGGTAATATCTATGTCGCCGACTTCGCCCGCGGTAAAATACACAAAATAGTAAACAGCACGAATGAAAAGGCTACTCAATAATGAACAAGCTACACTCAATCGCTTATAACCTCTTTCTCTTAAGCATCACTTTGACCCTTATTTCTTGTGAAGACAAAATAACCAGCCATACCAAACCTTACACGAGTGCTCTTCAGCCCAAGTTTTATCAAGATGGTCGAGTAGAATATTTACAAGCGGACAATGAAATCATCCATCGACTAGTGCTTATTGGTGATGCCGGAAACGCCGACCTAGAGCCCGGAAAAAGCCTCATGCATAGTATTGCAAAAAGATTAAAAGCTCTAAGCTCAAAAGAAACTCTAGTGTTTCTTGGAGACAATATTTACGAAGATGGTTTTTTGGGCGAAAGCTTAGATTGCAATAGCGACAGTATCGAAAGTCAGAAACTCGACCCTCAGCTTTATATTGGGAAGGCCAGTCAAAACCCAAGCTTTTTTGTGCCAGGCAACCATGACTGGGATTATCATGAAGAACCCAATCGACAAATTTTAGAAAGGCAAAAATTTTATCTCGAAGCTTGTGGCCGAGATACTCGATTTGAACCAACGCAGAATAAAAAGACTGCGTTAATATCCAGTCACGACGAGGGAATTTACACACTTATTTTTTTAGACAGTCACGCATTAATGTTTGGCTCTGCAGCAGAGAAAAAACAAAGCTACAGCTACCTAAATGGAGTTTTTGAACTGACCCCCCCAGACAAACCAGTCATCATGCTGGCCCACCACCCCATCGCCACCTACGGCCCTCATGGCGGGTGTTACCAACAAGATTACTTCGGCCATTCAATTATCAATTTCTTTAGACGCAACGGCTATTCTTGGGGTCAAGATGTTAACGCACAAGAATACGCACAATTTATTCAGGAAGTGTCTGACTTAATTCCAGACCAACACAAAGTGATCTTCGCCGCAGGTCATGACCACAGCCTTCAAGTAATTCAGTTAGAGAAAGGGCAAGGTGCTGATTTTTCAATTGTTAGCGGCGCGGGTTCCAAAACCAGCCCTGCATGTCATGGCGAAAACAGCCTATTTTCGTTACAAAGTTTTGGCCACCTAGAGATTGCCTTTAGACAAGAGGGACAGGTAAGCGTGGAAGCTTTTGCCTACACCCCAGAGAGTAAGCGCCTAAACAAAGTGTATTCGCAACGCCTATTCTAATTAATTTTGCTGAACCTTACCCAGGAATTCAAGCACAGTAACATTCCAATGGGGCATAGACTCTACTTTATCCAACATATACTGTACGAACACCTCTGTTTTTAAGGCCAACTGTTTGCGGCTAGGGTAGACCAAGAAGAAGTCTCTCGACTCAAAAGGGTAATCCAAAAGCAAGGGCACTAACTCACCGTTAGTAATCTCCTCATAAGCCAAAGGCAAAGGCACGACGCCCACACCGTATCCCTGTTTAGCCATAGACATCACCACGCCCATATCATTGACGACAAACCGACTGTGGGTTCTTAGCTCTTCTTTAGTTTCTAAATAGACCGGAATACTAGGATGCTTAATCACATCAAAACGTGCCAAATCTTTAGGTGTTTCAGGTGCACCATATCGTGCAATAAACTGAGGACTAGCACACAAACACAATACCGATGTCGCAAGTTTTCTAGCTACCAAACTAGACTCAACCAAAGGCCCGACACGAATGGCTAAATCTATCTCTTCGTCGACCAAATCAATAACTCGATTATCTAAGTGCAACTCCATATTCACTTTTGGATAAAGCTCCAAAAACTCATTGAACACACTTTGTAACAGCGGAGCCCCAAATGCTAGAGGCGCACTTATCTTTAACACACCGGCAGGCTGAGCCCTCATCGCCATCAATGCGGATTGAGCGGCCTCCGCCTCATCAGCGACGCGCTTACAATACTGAACGTATAACTTGCCCGCTTCCGTAAGCTTGAGTGTGCGCGTGGTACGATTTAACAAACGCTCACCCAGCTTCTCCTCCAGCTGAGAAATATGTCGGCTCACCGAGGACTTCGGCATAGAAAGATAGGCCGCAGCGCGGGTAAAACTGCCATGCCTAGCCACTGCCTCAAATACCACCATTTCATTTAGATCAGTCTTCATAATACCTAAGCGTTATCGCGCTGGTTTCATAGCCTAGGCTCCAACAGCTCAATAAGGGACTATTGAATCTAAGCCCGTTTTTGTTCCATATTTGGAACATTAATTTTAAATCGGGGCATCTAGTACAAAATATAAAACAATTGTAGGATTGAGCACAAGTAAGAAATTACTCAGACTTAATCTTAAAAGGATGCTGTTATATCACTGATTCGCTACAACGAATTTTTATATACACAACGCTGGCTAGTGCTCTTAATTTCTATTCTCCTAGTTGCCCTCGCAGGTTCAGGAGGAAGGTTCATCACATTTAGCTCAGACTACAGGGTGTTCTTTGATGACTCAAATGAGCAGATGGCTGCATTTGAGCTTCTGCAAAACACCTATTCAAAATCAGATAATGTACTGATTGCGCTTCTTCCCAAAAGTGGCAAGGTATTTGATAAAGAAACGCTGACCGCTGTTAGCGAACTAACAGAAAAAAGCTGGCAGCTTCCCTACTCTTCTCGGGTTGATTCGCTCAGCAATTACAGCCATACCTATGCAGAAGAAGATGATCTGGTCGTTATCGACTTAATCGAAGACGCAGAGGCCCTAGACGATGAGAAAATAGCCTGGATCAAGAACATCGTACTTAACGAGCCTCTTCTTAAGAAAAGGCTGATTTCTACCCGGGGTGATGTCACCGCCGTCAATGTAACCGTACAAATGCCCGACGGAAACGAAACGGCTGTTAGGGAACTAATGGCTGCAGCGCGCGCCATCGTCGCGGAGATGCAGGAAGCCTACCCTGACATTGAATTCGCACTCACAGGCCTCGCACCTTTAAGCAATGCTTTTGCCGAATCCGCAGAGCGCGATATCACAACCTTAATACCGCTAATGCTCGGACTGATCATTGTCACTCTTGCCACTTTATTGCGTTCAATTTCAGCAACCTTTGGCGTGGTACTGGTTATCTTCTTTTCGATCATGACCGCCATGGGAATTTTCGGTTGGACTGGGCATATTCTTTCTCCACCTACCACATCTATCCCGACCATCGTCATGACAGTCGCGGTCGCAGATAGTGTGCATATCCTGATCGCCTTTTTTCACGGATTAAGGTCTGGTCTTAATAAAAAAGACGCCATGGAAAAGGCTTTAGAACTCAATTTCAAAGCAGTACTGATAACTAGCATTACTACGATTTTTGGATTTTTAACCATGAATTTTAGTGAAGTACCACCTATTCGTGAAACAGGTAACACCGTTGCCGTAGGCGTAGCTGCAGCGTTCTTCCTTTCAACTTTTTTCTTACCCGCCCTCATGTTTGTCCTACCGATACAGACAAAAGTAAGAGAGAGTAAAAAGCTTTCGCTAATCGACCGCTACGCGGATTTCCTAATTCGCAACAAGCGGGCCATGTTAGTCGGCAGCATACTTGTCAGTGCAGCCTTTGTAGCTGCAATCCCGCTCAATAAAATTAACGACGAATTTATTAAATACTTCCACACTGACACTCAGTTCAGACAAGACACCGACTTGGTCTCTGACCGTCTGAGTGGAATTTACACTATAGAGTTTTCTTTAGAGGCAAAAGAAAGCGGCGGTATCAACGATCCTAAATTCATCAAAGATGTCGACCGCTTTTCGAGCTGGCTCGAAACCCATGAAGAGGTAGAGCACGTCTATACATTTAGTGATACTTTTAAACGCCTCAATAAAAATATGCATGGCGATGACGAGAGCTATTACCGTATTCCAGAGGATAAAAACTTAGCGGCCCAGTATCTTTTACTGTATGAAATGTCACTGCCCTACGGTTTAGATCTCAACGATCAGATCAACGTGGACAAATCCTCCATAAGAATCATAGCCACACTTAAAAACATACCTTCTTACCAAACCTTGGCATTGGAAAAAGCATCTTTAGATTGGCTTGAAAGCAATACTGACTTTAATGCCTACTACGATGCTAGCCCGAATATTATGTTCTCTCACATTGGCAACCGAAATGTACGTTCAATTATTAAGGGTTCGTTTATCGCCTTGTTCTTTATATCTATTTTGCTGGTCATCGTCCTACGTTCTTTTAAACTAGGTCTTGTTAGTTTGGCTCCGAATTTATTACCTGCCGGTATAGCCTTTGGCATATGGGGTCTATTTCATGGCAACTTGGGCATGTCCATCATCAGCGCGATTGGCATGACTCTCGGCATCGTCGTTGACGATACCGTTCACTTTTTAGTGAAATACCGTGTAGGCAAGGTAGAGAAAGGGCTGAGCCCCGCTGACGCAGTACGCTATGCATTTTCTAATGTAGGTATGGCATTGTTTGTTACTACCTTTGTGTTAGTCTCGGGTTTTCTAGTATTGGCATCATCTACCTTTTTGATGAACGCTCAACAAGGTATTTTCACTGCGACTACTATTGCTGTGGCACTCATACTTGATTTTGTATTCTTGCCAGCCCTTTTATTGCTCGTTGAGGAGAAAAGAAATGAACCATCTACAAATGCTTCCTAACAAACACTCGATCACCAAAGCTATTCTCGGAACAGGCCTTGTTGCTCTCATATCCTTTAGCGGTTTTGCACAAGCCCTCACACTTGAAGGCACCGACGAAGAAAAAGGCCTAGCGATCGCAAAAGCATCGAAAGCAAAAGGTGAAGGCTGGGGTGACAGCACCGGCAAAATGAAGATGATCCTACGTAACGCCCACGGTCAAGAAAGCACCCGCGAGCTAAGAATCAAATCACTTGAAATGCAAAATGATGGCGATAAAAGCTTATCAATATTTGAAACACCCGCCGATGTTAGAAACACTAAGATGCTTACTCACTCCCATGTCGGCGAGCCCGATGATCAGTGGCTTTATCTTCCAGCGCTGAAGCGGGTGAAACGTATTTCGTCTAAAGCAAAATCTGGCCCCTTTATGGGCAGCGAGTTTGCTTTTGAAGACCTAAGCTCTTTTGAGGTTGAGAAATTCACTTACAAATATTTGGGCGAAGAAGAGGTCAACGGTGTAATGTGCTACAAATCTGAAGCCATTCCAACCTACGATCACTCGGGTTACTCCAAACAAATCATTTGGCTTGATAAAGAGGAATTGCGTGCTCAAAAGATCGAATACTACGATCGCAAAAAAGCGCTTCTCAAAACTCAACTGTTTGACGAGTATACTCTCTACAACGACAAATTTTGGCGCGCGCACAAGGCAATCATGCGTAATCACCAAACTAAAAAAATGACCCTAATCGAGTGGGACGAACTCAAATTTTCACAAGGGCTTACCGAAGGAGACTTTAACCGAACCGTACTTAAGCGCGTACAATAAGCCTCCTTTCAGGCTGTCTTCGTGTAAGAAGGCAGCCTTCTCTTTCTATCCCCGCCTTCCTCCTATCCCAGAATCTCTTAATAGAACCGATAAAACCTGGGCATTCAGCACAATTTTGCTAAACTCCTGAGCCAATGAAAGTCTGGTCTACCCTAAAGAATCATCACCTGGAACAAGTCATATTCCAGAACCGCATTCGCTTCGCTTTTTTTATCATAGGCTTAATGACCCTAGTCTTAATCGCCCGTTTATTTACCCTTCAGGTTATCCAATATGAACGCTACCAAACCGCCTCAGACAAGAATCGCATTCAAGTAGTCCCCCTGCCACCAACAAGAGGGCTAATATTCGACCGGAACGGAAAGATACTTTCTGATAACAAACCAAACTTCACACTCTCTCTCGTACTGGAGAAAACAGAAGACCTCGATCTAACGCTAGATGCCTTAACGGCACTAGTGGATATTAGCGAAGATCAAATCGCCTCCTTTAAAAAAAGAACCAGGCAATATCGACGACCATTTGAGCCTGTACACGTTCGATCTAAACTGAATGAAAATGAACTCGCTATTTTGGCAGCCAATCGTCACCAATTTCCCGAGCTAGAAATTAAGGGCGAATTAATTAGAAATTACCCTCACCAAGATATTTTTTCCCATAGTATTGGTTATGTTGGGCGACTCAACCAACGCGAAATGGACAAATTAGAAGACCCGGGCAACTATAAGGGCAGCCACTACATTGGTAAAACCGGATTAGAACGCTACTATCAAGACATCCTTCACGGCATCACTGGTTTACAAAAAATTGAAACAAACGCTCATGGTAAAATTCTTAGAATCCTAGAAGAGCAACTTCCTGAACCCGGCCACAACCTTCATTTACACCTAGACTATGAATTGCAAAAATTGGGTACAGAACTACTAGGCACGCGCCGAGGTTCAATCGTCGCAATTGAACCAAAAACAGGCGGCGTACTCGCCTTTGTAAGCCGTCCCGGCTTTGATCCAAACCTGTTCGTCACCGGAATTAGCCAAAAGAATTACAGCGCTCTAAGAGATTCACCAGACCAACCCCTTTTTAACCGATCTATACAGGGGCGTTACCCACCTGGCTCCACCATCAAACAGTTTGTTGGCCTTGCAGGTCTTGAGCACAAAAAAGCATTTTGGTGGAAAAAAATATCTGACCCAGGTTGGTACAAACTTGAAAATGAAGAAAGGCTATACCGAGACTGGAAACGGGAGGGGCACGGCAAGGTCAACTTGGATAAAGCAATCTACCAAAGTTGCGATGTTTTCTTTTATGACTTAGCCCTCAATCTAGGTATCGACAAAATACATGAATTTATGAGCCCCTTTGGTTTTGGGCAAAAAACTGGAATCGATATAGGGCCAGAACAAAAAGGGATTTTGCCTTCTAGGGAGTGGAAACGAAGGCATAGGGGCGTTCGCTGGTTCCCAGGTGAAACCCTAATCACCTCAATTGGTCAAGGCTATATGTTGGCCACTCCTCTACAGCTTGCTGTTTCTACAGCAATCCTGGCCAACAAAGGCATTCATATTACCCCTAGACTGGTACAGGGCATTGAAAACAGCAACAACGAATTGATTAGCCCTTCGCGGCCTCCTAGCCCAGAAAAAATAACTCTTAAAGATGAAGATAACTGGGATCGGATGTTTAACTCTATGCGCAAGGTTATGCATTATTCAAAAGGAACTGCCTATGGCAGCGGCATAGGCGCTAAGTATAAAATCGCAGGCAAAACCGGTACGGCACAAGTAACCGCCATCGCCCAGGACGAGGAATATGATGAAGAGAAAGTAGCACTCAGGCATCGCGATCATAGTTTATTTGTTGGCTTTGCACCTATTAAAGAGCCAAAAATCGCAATTGCCATTATTGTCGAAAACGGTGGTAGCGGAAGCACAGCTGCTGCTCCTATTGCCCGAAAAATGCTAGATTCTTATCTATTGAGATAAATAAAAGGATTAACACCGCTTGGCTAATCACGATTTTCAAAGACAGGTTTCAGATTTTGGAGACAATCCAAGTAGTCAATTTCGTCTCTCAAAGTTCATTCATGTTGATCCCGTATTATCGCTTTTACTATTAGCACTCGCTATTTTTGGTCTTATTGTTTTATATAGCGCTGCAGATCAAAATTTCAACGCTATTATTTCTCAACTACAAAAGTTTGCACTAGCCATAATGGTAATGCTGATGCTTGCTCAGGTACCTCCGCGTTTTTATCAACGCTTGTCCCCCATCTTATATGGCATTAGCTTAATACTTTTATTGGGTGTCCTATTTTTTGGTACTGACGTTAAAGGCGCCCAAAGATGGCTCAGTGTGCCCGGGCTTCCTCGCTTCCAACCATCCGAATTTATGAAACTGTTTATGCCAATGATGATCTCTTGGTATCTGGCAGAAAGAATACTGCCACCCAAATACCGCTACGTAATTATCACCCTAGCACTTATTGGTGTGCCCACACTGCTCATCGCCAAACAGCCAGATTTTGGCACTTCCTTACTTATCGCATCTTCAGGGCTCTTTGTTCTTTTTTTATCTGGTATACACCTAAGAACAATTTTTGCCTTTATCGCTAGCGGTCTTGCCGCAGGTCCCTTGCTCTGGTTTTTTTATATGCGAGACTATCAAAAGCAACGCGTACTTACCTTTTTAAACCCTGAATCGGATCCGCACGGAGCAGGATGGAACATCATTCAATCTAAAACAGCCATAGGATCAGGAGGCCTCACGGGTAAAGGATGGCTGGACGGTACCCAATCCCATTTAGATTTCCTACCCGAAAGCACCACCGACTTTATTATTGCAGTACTCGCCGAAGAGTTCGGCTTTTTAGGCGTTCTTTTTCTATTATTCCTTTATATTTGTATCGTCGCGCGGGGCGTACAAATCAGCATGGAAGCTCAATCAACTTACAACCGACTACTCGCCGGCAGCATCACCCTGACCTTTTTTGTTTATGTTTTTGTGAACATAGGAATGGTTAGTGGTATATTGCCTGTAGTTGGTGTTCCACTGCCTTTAGTGAGCGTGGGCGGAACCTCATTGCTGAGCATGTTTGCAGGCTTTGGCATATTAATGTCAATTCACACCCACAAAAACTGGCTTTCTAACTCTTAAGAATCAATACTGAAGAAACAATAATGACTCAAACAACTATCAAATCATTCGCCTTAATAAGCTCTCTATGCTTAGGCATTTTTTTAAACAACCCCGCCTATACAGAAGAAAAACACTCTGGTTATCTTGACCACCCCAAATACCTCGAGCTGGTAAAAAAATTAGAGGGAAAAGAAGGCCTATCCAAAGAAAGACTCGACAAGCTATTTAGTAGCGTGACCCGGCAGCAAGGAATTCTTGATTCCATTTCAAAACCCGCAGAACGAACACTTACTTGGGCAGACTACCGTCCTATTTTTATCAAACAGATTCGTATCGATGGTGGCGTTGAATTTTGGCAGCAACATGAAGACGCACTCAATAGAGCAGCGAAAGAATACCAGATCCCACCTGAAATCATCGTTGCCATCATAGGCGTCGAAACCCGCTATGGAAAATTCAAAGGCAAACATCGAGTACTGGATGCACTAAGCACACTCGGTTTTGATTACCCTCCTCGCAGTAAGTTTTTTTATAAGGAATTGGAACAGTTTTTATTACTAGAAGAGTACGCAGGCATCGACCTAGAAAACACCAAAGGCTCCTATGCTGGTGCGATGGGCTTTGGGCAATTTATCCCCTCCAGCTATCGCCATTATGCGGTTGATTTTGATGATGACGGTAAAATTGATCTCATCAACAACCCTGTCGATGCCATTGGCAGTGTCGCAAATTACTTTGCCGTACATGGCTGGAAACCGGGTGGCAAAGTGGTTGCCCGAGCCCACATCAATCAAGACAAATACAAAGCCAATAAATTAGACAGTATCGTCGATATAAAAGGCCTGAAACCCAAACATAAGGTTAAAGAATTCAATAAGTACGGCTTGGACACCAACGAAACCTTGGACCCAAATCAAAAAGCCAGCGCCTATAAACTGCAAGGCGCTGACGGTGACGAGTATTGGCTTTGCCTCGATAATTTTTACGTAATTACTCGATATAATCATAGTCGTCTTTATGCCATGGCCGTTTACCAGCTTAGCCAAATGATCAAGCATGAAAAAGAGTTCGGCGGCATAAAATAATGATCAAAATATTGGCTAATTCCCTATTAAGTAGATCTGGGTATCTTATTAGCCTCTACCTAATCACATTTTTCATTAGCAGCTGCGCAGTCAATACCACGCCACCCGAAGAAGTCGATGGCGGACCCACCGAGGACATCGACCTAAGCGATGTACCGGACGCTGTTCCACAAAAAGAAAATTGGGCACGCTATGGAAACCATACGCCTTACTACGTATTCGGTAAGGAATATCACGTCATGGAAGGCAACTCGAACTTTGAACAAACCGGCATAGCATCCTGGTACGGTACTAAATTTCACGGCGCACTTACTTCGACCCGTGAATCCTATGATATGTACAAAATGACGGCAGCCCATAAAACACTGCCTCTACCTAGTTATGTCCTAGTCACCAACCTAGAAAATCAACAACAGGTTCTGGTCAAAGTAAATGACAGAGGCCCTTTCGTCGGCGAGCGTATCATTGATCTTTCGTACGCGGCGGCCCATCGCATCAACATGCATGAAAAAGGCACCGCGCAAGTCCACATTAAGGTCTTGCCCCCATTCCTAAGCAAACCCGAGCCTGTCCAAAAAACCAAAAGCCAAGTAGTGCTAAAAGAATCCGACTTTCCCAAAGGCAAAAATAACTACCTGCAGATCGGCGTTTACTCCAATGAAGACACAGCCAATAACCTGCAATTATCCCTAGTAAAGGACATCCCCAACAACGTACTGGTGATCAAAGACAGCCTAAATGGTCGAACCCTTTACAAAGTCCGCATTGGCCCTATCCTAGACTACCCCTCCTTACAGCAAGTTCAGACGGCTCTAATCAAGCGCAATCTGCCTCATTATTATCTGATTTCAGAATAATAAACCCTTATTTCAGTACACTGGCGCTTAGATAAGAGCATGCTAGAATACCGTTCTTTAAAGACTTCCAGCCTATCGAGACCATTTATGCCCGCATTATTTCGCACCCTTGCACTAACGCTAACCTCCTTAATCAGTGTAAACCTGAGCGCCGCAATTCTGATCCCAGAACCCCCTGCTCTCGAAGCTACCGCTTACGTCCTCATGGACGCTAGAACTGGAAAAGTCATTACCTCTTATAACGCCGACACCCAGGTTCCGCCGGCCAGCCTCACCAAAATGATGACAAGCTATATCGCTACCCATGAGATCGAAAAAGGCAATATCTCAGAAAGCGATAAAGTACAAGTCAGTATCAAGGCTTGGAAAGCCGAAGGCTCGCGTATGTTTATCAAAGAAGGAACCTACGTATCCGTACTTGAGCTTTTAAAAGGTGTGATCATTCAATCAGGTAACGACGCCAGTATTGCTCTGGCAGAATACGTGGCCGGGAGCGAGGACTCTTTTGCCGATCTTATGAACCGTTATGCTCTCGAGCTCGACATGCAAAATACACACTTTAAAAATGCTACAGGCTTACCTGCGGACGGTCATTTAACCACGGCAAATGACTTAGCCAAACTCGCCAAGGCCATTATCTATGAACACCCTGAGCACTATCGAATTTATTCTCAAAAATCTTATACCTATGGCGGCATAAGCCAAGACAATCGAAATCGCCTTATTTTTGGCGAAATGCCCGTCGACGGATTAAAAACAGGCCACACCGAAGAAGCAGGTTATTGCCTAGTTGCATCCGCGCAAAAAAATAACACGCGCTTTATCAGCGTAGTACTCGGTACTGAAAGTGATCGAGCTAGAAACCGCGAAAGCAAAAAACTACTAACCTATGGTTTTCGTTTTTACGAAACAGCTGAACTGTATAAGGCGGGCGAAACCGTTACCGAACAAAAACTATGGATGGGCGAAAATGATCAGGTCGCCGTAGGCCTAGAAGACACCATGCTTATCACTATTCCAAGAGGGAGCAAGAAGGATCTGTCAGCAAACTTTGACATTGAAGCTTATATCAAAGCCCCACTGACTAAAGGTGACAAACTTGGCACTTTAAAAATCAGCCTCGAAGGTAAAGTCATCGCCCAAAAAGACTTAATCGCATTAGAAGACCAAAACAAAGGCGGGATATTCAAACAAATTATTGACTTTATCGGGCTGTTCTTTAGCAGTCTATTTAGCTAAACCAAGTCAAGAATTAAAAAGTTATGAGCACACCAAAGGATAGTAGTGAAGTTTGGGATTTTCCTTGCACACTGCCCATCAAAATTATGGGGCCAGCCAAAGATACCCTGATTCCCTTGGCCACTAAGATTATACAAAACCATGTCGACAACTTTTCTCCGGAAGGTATTCGACAAACTAATAGCAGAACAGGAAAATATTTGTCTTTGACCGCACAAGTCCAATTTCAAAACAAAGAACAAGTCGACAATCTATTCGCCGAACTAGCTCACTACCAACAAAATACTGACGACATCAGTTTCGTTATCTAATCATGAGCGCTACCCTAGAAATAAAAAAACTAGGACGCCAAAGCTATCAAGAATGCTGGCAAGCGATGCGCAATTTTACCGAAACACGCAGCTCCGATACTCCGGATGAATTGTGGCTAGTTGAACACACACCAGTGTTTACTTTAGGACAAGCAGGGAAAAGCGAACATATACTCAACCCGCACGATATAAAAATAGTAAACAGCGATCGGGGTGGGCAGGTCACCTATCACGGTCCGGGACAAATCGTTATCTACACCCTTATCGACATTAAACGTCTGGGTTTAGGTGCTAGAGCGCTGGTCACAGCCATCGAAAATAGCGTGATTAACAGCTTACGCAACATCGATATTCATTCAGCGGCAAAAAAAGAAGCTCCCGGTGTTTATGTGAATTCTACTCAAAGCCCAAACAATGCTAAGATTGCTGCCCTAGGTTTACGAATTCGAAAGGGCTGTAGCTACCACGGTTTAAGCGTTAATTTTGATATGGACCTGAGTCCATTTAGCTATATCAACCCCTGTGGCTATGAAGGCCAAGCTGTCACCCAGGTAAAAGACTTAAGTCCAAATATTCTACAAAGCGACTTTGAAGAGCAACTCCTCAACGAGTTAGCGATTCAACTAGGACACAAGAGATAAACGTACAGATATGAGCACCAGTGATAAAAACCAAAAGCGCGACTTTATTGAGCGCGGTGTAAAACTTCGCGGCGCGGACAAGCTCAAACGCATTCCAATCAAAGTAGAACCCACCGAGGAACTTCTGCGCAAGCCTGATTGGATTCGCATACGCATCCCTTCCAGTTCGAAAGAGGTCACTCGCATAAAAGGTCTGTTGCGTGAACAAAAACTACATACCGTATGCGAAGAAGCCGCCTGCCCAAACCTTAATGAATGTTTTAGCGGTGGTACCGCAACCTTTATGATTATGGGGGATATTTGCACCCGTCGCTGTCCATTTTGCGATGTTGCCCACGGACGCCCGAAACCTTTAGATCAAGAAGAACCACAGCACTTAGCCGAATCGGTAAAAGTGATGGGGCTAAAATATGTGGTAGTCACCTCTGTGGATAGAGACGATGTAGCCGACAGCGGTGCAGAGCATTTTGCCAAGTGCATCAGCGCA
The DNA here is from genome assembly GCA_965223975.1 of Pseudomonadales bacterium. GTDB lineage: Bacteria > Pseudomonadota > Gammaproteobacteria > Pseudomonadales > JBECKS01 > JBECKS01. The sequence goes on along the minus strand of OZ245031.1, from coordinate 1,876,747 downwards.
ATACGTCAAGAATCACCTAAGACCCAAATCGAGATTTTAACTCCCGACTTTCGAGGACGCATGGATATCGCTGTAAAAACGTTGGCACAAGCACCCCCCGACGTTTTTAACCACAATTTGGAAACCGTGCCCCGTCTCTATAAAGAGGCTCGACCTGGTGCTGACTACCAATACTCTTTAAATCTACTAAAAGAGTTTAAAGCGGCTACAAAAAAAGTACCCACCAAATCCGGGCTCATGCTGGGGCTCGGCGAGAAACTTTCTGAGGTCGAAGCCGTCATGGAAGACTTAAGAGCTCATGATGTGGATATGCTTACCCTGGGTCAATACCTTCAGCCTAGCAAGGATCACCTAGCTGTAAAGGCTTATATACATCCTGACGAGTTTGATCGACTCGCAAAAGTCGGTGACAAAATGGGTTTCAAACATGTCGCTAGCGGACCCATGGTACGCTCTTCATATCATGCTGATAAGCAGTTTGAAGGCGAAGAGATCAGCTAAATCAAAAATCATTACCAATAGGCAAGCCAGTCGATGTTTAATTCTTTTTTTTCCAATCCAAGACTATTTTTCATCTCCGTAGTGGTTTATGCCGCAATCGCAATCGGTCTCTGGTACAGCTTTAACACTCATCTCGCCGAAATGATCGGACTGGACATTTCTGAGAAAGAACCAGTGATTGGCTTAGGTTTTTTTGTTACCAATCAATTTTTACTATTTTATGCCTACTACTTTTTTAGCGTGGCATTGTTTGCATTATTTTGGTTTAACGCCGCACCCCATAAATGGCAATGGTGGTCAATCATTGGTTCATCTTTTATTTTGTTCTCAACTTATTTTTCGGTACAAGTATCGGTAGCGCTAAATAACTGGCGCCGACCTTTCTTTGATTTAGTACAGTCTTTATTGAAGCCCACAGGTGAAAACGCTACCAGCACCGCCCTAAGCGATGAGAAAGCCAGTGAGGCGACGACCCAGCTATTCGACCTAATCATCATCTTTTCCGAGATAGCTTTTTTAGCGATCTTTATTTTTGTCGCAACACGCTTTTTTGTTAGCCATTATATTTTTCGCTGGCGTACCGCAATGAACGACTACTACACCGCTCAATGGAAACACCTCCGTCATGTAGAAGGTGCATCCCAACGCGTGCAAGAAGACACCATGATCTTTGCCAAAACCATGGAAGGCCTCGGCGTTGCCTTGGTGGACTCGGTCATGACCTTGTTCGCTTTCCTTCCACTGCTTTGGGGCTTATCCCAGTACGTCACCGAACTACCAATTGTGGGGGAAATAGCACACCCCTTATTCTATGCCGCTCTATTCTGGTCGGTATTTGGCACAGGCCTACTGGCCTTGGTTGGCATCAAGCTTCCGGGTTTAGAATTTAAAAACCAACGGGTTGAGGCAGCATTTCGAAAAGAACTAGTTTACGGAGAGGACGATGGTGATCGCGCCGAGCCTATTCGGCTCGCAGAACTATTTAATAATGTGCGCAAAAACTATTTTAAAATGTACTTTCACTATATGTACTTCAATGTCGCTCGTATGTTGTATATTCAAGCGGATAATATTTTCGTCTTTGTGCTGCTAGTACCAACGATTGTAGCAGGCGTGATTACCTTTGGTATTTTGCAACAGATTCTAACGGCATTTAACCAGGTAAGCTCTTCGTTCCAATACCTAGTCAACTCATGGCCAACTATTGTAGAGTTATTATCTGTATACAAACGTCTTAATGCGTTCGAGAAAGAAATGCATAAAAACACTGATACTACAACAAACTCTTAAAATAGTTCTTCAGAAAGTAACTCGACAGAACCGGACAATAACAGGTTCCTACTAGAATTTCCCACTGAAAGTTCATAAATGCCAGCACTAGTTTTCCAACGATCAAGAGTTTCATCAAAGTAAGCTAGGTCTCTTACATTTATTTTTAGCGCAACGGTTTGTTGCTCACCGGCTTTCAGAAATATTTTTTCAAATCCTTTTAACTCTTTTGGGGCTCGATCTATATCGTTTTCCTGGGCAGACACATATAACTGTACCACCTCTGCCCCATCTGTATCACTCACATTGGTAATATCGACTTCTAAGGATATTTCATCGCCCGGTGATACTTCATGTTGAGCCAAAATAAAATTTGAGAACTCGAACTGGCTATAACTTAAACCAAAACCAAATGGAAATAGTGGCTCTATATTCTGTTTATCGAAATGACGATAACCAACATAAATTCCCTCGTCATAAAACACTTTTTCCTTACCTGGAAAGGTATCTTGATTTTTATGGGCAGGAGAGTCTGAAAGCTGTTTAGGGAAGGTTACAGGTAACTTTGCAGAAGGGTTTACATTGCCAAATAGGACGTCGGCTAAGGCATGACCTCCCTCCATACCCGCGTACCAATATTGCAATACAACAGGTACATCATCTAGCCAATCATCCATCGCCACCGGGCTACCAGCCATTAGCACCACGATGGTATTTGGATTTTCTTGAGCTGTCTTTTTAATCAAGGCCACCTGCTTTTCCGGTAACTCTAATTGCTTTCGATCCCAGCCTTCAGAATCTCCACCAGGGCGATGATGCAAACCAACCACTAATACCGCCACATCTGCATCTTTAGCTTTCGAAACAATTTTAAAATCTGAGCCGTCACCTTGAATTGAGCGAGCCTGCAAACCTTTTAGTGGAGTCACTTCATAGGGCGGCCACACCGCAGAACTACCACCATAAGCCAAATAAGCAGTCTTTTTATTTTTATTGGGGCCTACTACAGCAAGACTTGATAAATCTTTTTGAGAAAGAGGCAACAAAGGCTTATCACCCTGTGCATTTTCATTCTTTAACAGTACAAAACTTTCTGCCGCAATATTGCGTGCCACCAAACGCATAGCCGGCGTATTGCGCTCGCCCTCTGGCACCTCTTTATCAAAAGCACCCGTGCGTAATTGCGTTCGTAAATAGCCTCTTAAGTTTCTATCCAGAGCTTCTTCGCTAAATTCACCCTTTTTAAAAGCCTTGCGCATGTTTTTGGTTTGCAAACGATATTTGGCCTTAGGTAAGGGAGGAAAGTTTCCCGGCATATCCAACGCAAGACCCGCTTCGACGCAAGCACCTGTACTTTCGGTACCGTTGGCAGCAAACCAATCGGATACAACAAAGCCAGTAAACTGATATTGACCCATTAGACGGTCTATCAACAGCTCTTTGTGCTCACAACCATATGTTCCATTTACACGGTTATAACAAGCCATAAAAGACCAAGCATCCGCTTCTTTAACGGTGGCTTCAAAAGCAGGTAAGTAAATCTCTTCGAGCGCGCGCTTGCCCACCTGAACATCAACGGAAAAACGACGCGTCTCCTGATTGTTCGCAGCATAATGTTTAACACAGGCCGCAACCTTTTGACCTTGAATACCTTTGACAATCGGAACAGCCAACTGAGCATTTTGATAAGGGTCTTCGCCCAAATATTCAAAGGTCCTGCCATTTAAGGGCGTGCGACAGATATTGATACCGGGGCCTAAAATCATAGAGCGCCCTGACGCCCTTGTTTCTTTAGCAATCGCCTCTCCAAAGTCATAACACAATTGTCGATTCCAACTTGCAGCCAAACCGATAGTGGCTGGAAAATATGTATTTCTCTTCAAGGAAGAGTGAAAAGCCACACCCACTGGGCCATCACTCATAGCGAAAGGCGCGATACCCAAACGTTTAAGCCCTCTTGCCTTAAATAATGATTGGCCCGCACTCAGTTGAAATTTTTCATCTAGGGTCAATTGACTCATCAAGTCATCTAGACGTTCTTCGATGGGCCAAGCTTCATTTCGAAAACCTAATTGATTACTAGACTCTGAGTTTGGAGCCGGTTCTTGATTTGTCATAGGGGGTACTGTCCGTAGGAATTTTTTTGATGTTATTTTTTAGTGAACACTTCCTAATTCATTCACCTACACGCCTTTCTCAGGGACGTTTCCGCCGCCCAGTATAGCAAGCCAAGCCCAGTAAAACAGGGGGGATTAGGGCAATTTACATAAAAGTTAATCACTCAAATGGATGGTAACCGATATCACAAAACACGCTAGCATTAGCGCACTTTATCTAGGTGACGAGCGGTATTTGTACACCTAGCTTTGAATGATTTAGGAAGTGAAATGTCCGACTTAGGTTTTTGGCAATTTGCCAAAAAAAATCCCGATGCGCTAGCGCTCGTAGGCTCCGATGGAAAAGAATGGAGCCGAGGCGAGCTACATTCTGAATGCAACAAAATTGCCAACCAACTTTATCAGCTGGGTCTGCGACGTAATGATGTAGTGGCTACCATGCTACCTAATAGTTCAGAATTTATTGCGGTATACCTAGCCTGCGCCCAAAGCGGCTACTACATGGTTCCAATCAATTGGCATTTAGCCGGCCCCGAGGTTGCATATATCCTTAAAGACTCTGGTGCAAAGGCTTTTTTTGCCTCCTCCAGCGATAGTGACATTGCCCACGCCAGCCAAAAAGCCGTTGAAGAAGCTAGCTTTCCTACTCAAGGTCGCATCTGTATTGGCGGGGCTCTCGAAGGCTTTCAGCCCTACAGCCGATTTTTAGAGGAAGCGAGCGAAAAGCCCCCTGTTGAGCGTTCTCCAGGTAACGTCATGAACTACACCTCTGGCACTACCGGAAAACCTAAGGGCGTACGTAGAGACCTACCCGAGGGTGACCCTGATGAAATGTGCGGCCTGTACTCCATGGTCTACTTTCTTTACGGCATTATGCCCGAAGACAACAACGTACACCTTTGCGGCTCACCGCTTTATCACACTGCTGTCTTAGTTTATACACAAGCAGCACTGCACATGGGACATTCCGCGGTCATCATGAACAAGTGGTTACCAGAAGAGATGCTTAGATTGATTGAAAAGTACCATGTCACCACCAGTCATATGGTACCTACCCAATTCAATCGTCTCCTGCAATTGCCTGCAGAAACTCGCGAACAATACGATTGCTCATCAACACGTGCAATGATTCATGCCGCCGCCCCGTGCCCTCCGCACATCAAACGACAAATGCTTGATTGGTGGGGCATGTCGATTTTTGAATATTATGCCGCGACCGAAGGCGGGGGTACTGTTGCCTCCCCTGAAGATTGGATACAAAACCCAGGCACGGTTGGCAAAGCATGGATGGGTGCAGAAATTAAGATCTTTGATGACGAAGGCAAAGAACTCCCCCCTGGTGAGCAAGGCAATGTTTACATGTTAATGTCTGATCGCACCAAGTTCGAGTACAAGGGTGACGACACAAAGACCCAAAAAGACCGTATTGGCGATTTCTTTACGGTTGGCGATGTAGGATACCTAAACGAAGACGGCTTTCTTTTTCTTTGTGACAGAAAAATAGATATGATTATCTCTGGCGGCGCGAACATCTACCCCGCCGAAATAGAGAACGTGCTTTTTGAGCACCCAAAAGTTGCTGACTGCGCAGTATTCGGAGTCCCTAATGATGACTGGGGAGAAGAAATCAAAGCAGTAGTAGAAACCCGGGACGAAATTCCTGGAGACCACGCACTGGTCGAAGAGCTGAATGCTTTTTGCGAGAAAAAACTAGCAAAGATGAAGCTACCTCGCTCTTACGACTTTATGACATTACCACGAGACCCAAATGGTAAACTGAAAAAACGCTTGCTACGCGACCCATACTGGGAAGGACGCGAGCGCCAAGTTTAAACACTGGAGGAGCTTATGGCTCAAGAAATTAAAGTATATGACATGCCCGTACGAAACCCTGCGAAACCTTCGTCGCGCTGGCCATTTACACACAACCCAAAAAGCTGGTACATGATTGACTACTCTGCCGATCTCGCCGTCGGCCAAGTTAAGCCTCTTCAGTATTTCGGCTTAGACCTAGTGTTATTCAGAACTGAATCTGGTGAAGCTAAGTTGCTCGACGCTTTCTGTCCGCATATGGGGGCTCACCTAGGTTACGGCGGCGTCATCGAAGGTGAAAATATTCGGTGCCCTTTCCACGCATGGAAATTCGACGGCAGCGGTACATGTACTCATGTTCCATATTCAGAGAAAATTCCTAATCGCGCGAAGATTCATCCCTGGCATGTGATCGAGCGTAATGGTTTGATCATGGCTTGGTGCAACGAAGAAGGTGGAGATCCAGAATGGGATATTCCACAACTAGAACAAGTCGGTAATGATGACTGGACTGATTTTGAACGCTACGAGTGGGTCATTCCGACTCATAATATTGAGATGGGTGAAAACCAAGTCGACTCTGCTCACTTTCGCTACCTTCACGGCGTAACTGACATGCCAGAAAGCAAAGTAGAAGTTGACGGCCCCACTATGCACGTTCGTTCTGAGACAGGTATGGAGACACCTCAAGGTGTGATCAATTCAGTCATCGACTCCAAATCATGGGGCTTCGGTTTTCAGCGCACTATCTTTAGTGGTATCACCGACATGATTGTTGTGTCTTCACAAACCCCGATGGATGGTGAAAACATTCATACTCGCTTTAACTTTTCGGTGAAAAAGAAAAATGGCGTCAATGCGGTAGACGGTGTGGGTCGAGCCTTTATTGACGAAGTTGCTCGCCAACTTGAACAAGATATCCCCATCTGGAAGCACAAGGTTTACATCAAACCACCCAATCTTTGTGATGGCGACGGACCGGTTGCCATGTACCGTCGTTGGTGCAAACAGTTTTTCCCAGAAGGAACGCTATAAATAGCCCCAAAGGAATAAACAATCAAAAGCCCCACGCACCAAGTGCTTGGGGCTTTTTTTTGCCATTTTTTATATTCAAAGCTGTACCCGCACCCAAAAGCCTTTAGAATGGCATTCATTCTTCACTAGAAAAACAACAAGAACAGATTTAAAACGGAATCCTATGGCCAGCCACCAAGATCAAAAAAAACTGAACATCATCGAAAAAGCCTCAATCGTCGACCAGGAGATGATGGTGGGTGGACGCGGCTTTTTTTCCCAGCTGTCGCTACTTGCTCGCAGACAGATGCTGAGCTACTACTTTGTTCAACCCCCTCTATGGAAGGTCTTGCTACGCTCTAAGTCAAAAAAAGAACGTATGTCTCCCGAATTTTTAAGCATCGGAGCAGTACGAACCGGAACCTCGCTCTTATCCGATTACATCATGCAACACCCCTGTGTAGCATTGCCCTTAGCCAAGGAAATCGGCCTCGGCATGTTTCCTATTGAGCGCTACTTACGCGGGCAATTCCCAACCGTCGCAGAAGGCGAGGAAATTAAAAAAGCACACGGCAAAGTGATGACAGGCTTTTGCTCTCCAGTAGTACCTTATGCTGGTTTTGCCCACCTTGCCTCACAGGTTGCCTCACCCAATAACACCAAGGTAGTGGTGATTTTAAGAAACCCTGTTGATCGAACCTTTGCTCACTGGCGTTGGGATTGCGCTCTACTTGAGCAGGTAAAAAAAGACCCGCTTTGGGATCGCTACCCCGAATTTGATCGGGCTATGGATATCGAATTGGATTATATTTCCCAAGGTGGTGGAGGCCTGACCGCAGCCGCAGGTGCAGGTGGAGCTGGATATATTCAACACAGCATCTATCTGCCATTTTTAAAAGTCATGCGTGAGTTTTATTCAAAAGATAATACTTTATACATAAAGTCCGAAGACTTTTTCTCCGATCCCGTGGCGATAGCCAAACAAGTATATAGCTTTTTAGAACTGCCAGAGTATGAGCCTATTCATACCGACGTAAAAAATGCCGGACCCGTTAAAGATAAAATGAGTGATGAAAGCAGAGCGAAGTTAGAAGAATTTTTTAAACCTCGTAATGAAGCTTTATATGAATATCTTGGAAGAGATTTTCAGTGGTAAAGAAGCAGTGGTAATAAAAGCAGTGGTAAGTAGGCTATAGCTAAAAACTACTTAGCCGGCTGCTCTAAATAACGCACTCGTTTAGCTTTTACCAAGGCATTTAATACACTCTGGTTTTTATCCCACCACAGCTGAGCACTCTCATCAACACCACTTCGCCAAATAAACAAAGCAGTGCTCAAACCCAGAATAGTCGATTGCACATCCTTACGTTCATAAGGTGCTTTGTTTTTGCCACAGGCTAAGCGGCATTTTTTATCGTAGGGAAATTCAAAATCACAATGGGTTGCACCTTCTACATGCAAAGCATGGGGCTGATCCAATAAACCGTAAACCTCTAGCCCATTATTTTTTGCGTTACAGGCGGAGCGCCTAGCAATAAAACCAAAAACATCGGCCTTCATATTCGGCGCTGCCTTTTGACCTTTTTTAAAGTTATCCACCATATCTAAGCCAAGATAAGCATCTGCTCTTTCATCTAAACTCGCTGCAATAAAAGACGCTAAGCCACCAGCTGAAAAGCCAGAATAAATCACTTTGCTAAGCTTTAGCTCATCAGCAACTTTGACCATATCTTCACCATTGCGATCATGATGGCCATTCCAAGGGCGCGAGTTACAAAAGTCTATGGTAGCAATAGGCACACCCCAACTAGCGACATGCTCAGCCGTACCCCTTTGTGTTTTCTGATTTCTAAAAAAACCATGCCCCAATAACACCATGGTACTTAAGTCGACGCCTTCGCGCTTTGGTAAGAAGGTGGTGTAGCGCACCTTGCAGCCATGATCAGAGCGAAGATCAGCCTTACTAAGTTCAACAGAGTAAGGGCCTTTCTCTCGGTAATCGATCTCTACTCCAAGCTCATCCTTCGCGAGCTCAGCATAAACTTCCTTCTTTCCGGCTTCTATATCCATAGAAAAAGTGCTCATTAAAAAAACAGAAAAAAATACTATTAGAGTTAGGGCTTTCACACTTACTGACTCCTTTTGACTAGGTCCTTAGCTTTCTTAATGGCTTCGCGTGCAAACACTTTTTCCTTATACGCTATGAGATCAGGATGTACATCAAATTTAAAGTTATAGGCCCAAGCGACTGTTTGACCAAGCAACACATCCGCCATGGTAAAAGAGTCACCCGCAGCGTATTCGCGACCGCCTTTAAGATACAACAACGCATCCTGTGCCTTGGCATATTCAAAGGGAGTGGTCTTATCTTCAATCTCTGGGATGCGCACTTCTTCAGGCAAAGCGAAGCGATGTTTACCTGTCGTCCACAGGGGTTGCTCTAACTCCGTCAAAACAAAAAAACACATTTGATCGTAAATCGCCCGCTCCTGTGTGCCGTCCTTTGGTATCAAATTCTTATCTGAGCGACTCGCTAGATAGTTAACTATTGCACCACTTTCAGTCAATACAAAATCACCATCCACCAAAGTTGGAAACTTACTTTGAGAATTTAGCTTTTTATATTGTGAGCTATGGGTTCCACCATCATCGCTACTGCCAAAAGCCAGAGAATGATACTCAAACTCTACCTCGCTTTCATAAGCAGCCCACAAAGCTCGTAATGATCGCGAAGAACCAACGCCATATATTTTCATTTCAAACTCCCGGCAAAAATATTTTTTACATACTGTTTTCCATATGCTTATTTACGGCTTCTCGTGGTAAACCGGATCATATTCCGAAAACTTATTAAAACTAATCATCGATGCCAGCTCTTCACCATACTCATGACCTTTTTCAGAATACTTATCTAATTTCTTAACCAGTTCATAAGGATTTGTACTGGCCATACGCAACTCACGGAACTCTTTAAATGCTGCACTACGCGCTAACACTCGATAATTGTCGCGCACCGATGCCTCTACATCTGGATACTTTTTCAACCAAATGGTTTTCTCACCTCTTTGCTCACCCGCCGCTATACGAGGTTCATTTGAATCAAAAGACCAAACTCCAAACACGTTATAAGCTTTTACAAAAAAGCGTGAAGTACCCCAGGCACTTTCCATCGCAGCCTGAGCAAGCACAATGCTAGGTGGATGAGGCTTAAGAGCTGCTAATAGTTCCTGGTCATTTTCTGCTCGATACTCTGTTTTTAAGGCAGCAATTTTTTCTGCATTCTCGCCATTGGCCAACCAGCCTGAGACCCGCTCAAACTGTTCTTGCAACTCCTTGTGAACCTTTAGGGTTGGCGGAACCAAAAGCGCCCGAAATCGCTTTTTCTTTTCTTCAACTGTCATACCCTCTGGAACAATATTAGCAATATATTCACCTGTGTCCGGAGCTGATTGAGAACTCGCTTCTGAAACGCTGTTAACCTCTGTTTGCTCACTAGCCCCGTGCTCTGATTGAGTCACAGTATCGGACTTAGCAACAGACTGCTCAACTGCTAGAGTATCTCTTTTTACTTGACCCTTATCTGCTTTCTTGTTTTCGCTTTGACTGTCACAGTGAACCAAAACAGTACTTAGCAATAATAAAACTAAAAATTTAATCGTAAGGCGGTTATCAATAAAACATTTCATAGAGTGCTCCCAGCACAGTTGATCATTAAACAAGGGCTCACATTACATTTTTAGCAGGCAAAAAAATACCCCGTCACCCAAAAAATCAGATGACGGGGTATTTAATCAAGCTCTATATAGTCTTCGGATCCGGGTTTTCGTCACCACGCACTTGGGTGTAGTGTCGGATAGCCGCCATCGCTTCTCCATTCTCCCTAAAACGACAATCACTGTTTGCATAGTGAACAATATAAACACGTCTAAAGCCATCAGAACGGTTACGACCCGCACCATGCAGTAAGTGAGTGTGAAAAAACAGTGCATCGCCTGGCTCAGCGATAATATGCACACGATTTTCAACACCGACATCCCCTAATGCGCCAAAATAGGCCAAGTTTAGATTGTCGATATTTTTGATTTCCCCGTGCTCAAGTACTTCTGACTTATGGCTGCCTGGAATAACAGCTAAAGTACCATTCTCAACACTGGTTTCCTGAAATGAAACCCAGCAACCAATGATGTCTTCGTCAGGACCAAAAGGAAAATACAGTTGGTCTTGATGAAAAGGATGACGGCCGTCAACATTGGGTGGCTTATTAATCACCATGTTGTGGATGGTTTTCATATTAGGGCCGCAGAAGTTCTCAGCAATGTCCAATACTTCTGGCTCGGTCAGCAAATCCCAGAATACCTCATCGTCTTGAACATCCTGAAGCTTTTGAATTTTCTCCACTGCCTTATCGGTTTTTACTTTACCTTTCGCAATCATAACGTCTTTCATCACCAACATATTTTTCGCGGGTTCAACGTCTCCATTGCAAACATCGATTAGACGATCGGTATATTTTTTGATCTTGTCTTTTGACAGCAGACCTTTTACCACAAGGTAGCCGTTTTCATTAAAAAAATCTTTTTGCTCTTGAGTGAGAGGATTAGCTGCACCTTCTTTAAATGGAAACGACTCACCCACCGTTGAATCTTTGTGGGCGCCACTTAAAAAATTACCAAACTCTTCTTCAGCTTCTACTGCTACGCCGCTAGCGATTTTTACGGCTTCTTTCGTTAAATCATTCATAGTTGTCACCATTGGAGCGCGCCTACCCAGCGCCGGATCTAAATTCACTTTTGGAACACCTTAAGTCAACTGGTCTGACCAGTTGACTTAAGATAACTAAATACCCATACAGGGTCAAGGGTCTTTGAAAAGTAAAAATATTAATATATTCAATAAGATACTGGACCTTAGGGCTAAAAAATGTCCATTTAGGTAAGTGATATTTAGAAAGATGGATCCTAGGCCTATTTCGGCAAGCTAGCCGTTACCTCAATTTCGAGTTTCATTCGCTCATCATATAGGCCAGCCACAATCATGGTGGCCGCTGGTTTAGCCTCAGCTAAATAACGTTTAAACACCGGCCAGCAGGGTTCAAAGTCGTCTCGCTTAGGAAAAATATAATTGACCCGCACAATATCTTTGAGTTCAGCACCTGCTTCTTTCAAGGCTTGCTCAATATTTTTAAAACACTGCTCAGCTTGTTGCACAGCATCATCGGAGATCGACATATCTCGGTAGTTAAAACCGGTAGTACCTGAAACAAAGATGCAATCGCCATCAAACACCGCTCGGGAATAGCCAATTTTTTCTTCAAACTCTGAGCCACTGTTGATCCATTTTTTCATGTCTCTTCTCTTAATCGAATGCCCAAGCTGAAACGGTAGCAACTCCAACAGTATCTTGCCAAATTTTTCGGGCGGCCAAATCACTACCTGCACCTGAGGCCAGCATTAAAGGTATAAGGTGTTCTTCACGTGGGTGAGCTAAACGCGCCTTAGGCACACTAAGCCACTGATTAAGCGCGCCTCTTCTCTGTGTAATATTTCCCTGCAAGACTTCGCTCAACCAATCATCGAAGCTTTTGGACACTTCTGCCGCGTCAGGAATGCTTTCCATATTGTGGTAGCTCATTCCACTACCAATAATCAAAACATTTTCATCTCTCAAGGGCGCTAAGGCTTCCCCCATTAAACTGTGCTCATTCGGATCAAGATTATTTTTCAAGGACATGGCTACTACAGGAATATCCGCATCGGGATATATCACTTTTAAGGGAATAAACACCCCGTGATCATAGCCATAATCTGAATCTAAGCGATTAGCAATACCTGCTTGATCAAGTAAGTCTGCTATTTTTTTCGCAAGAGAGGGTTCACCCCTTGCAGGATATTTTAGGGCGTAAGTCTCCTCAGGGAAGCCATAGTAATCATAAATTAATGACGGTGATTCGCCCGAAGTCAGAGTAGGCTCTGGAGTTTCCCAATGGGCACTCAGAAGTAAAATCGCCGTAGGTTTTTGAGGCAGCATCTCAGGTAAACTCTCGAGAAAACCTTGCATGCTTAAAAAAAGCTCGTGCAATTCGCCTTCCATAAAAAAAGCGGGGCCACCGCCATGGGGAATATAAATTGAAGGTTGCTTTTGCATTCGCTTAAAATTTAACTATTAGAAGATTCTGCGTAGACTTTTAAACTATCCGCTTCGGCTTTCATGCCCTCACGCATAAATTGTCCGTGGGTCTTATCGGCTAATTTTTCTGCAATACCTTCGACACGCAGTTCGCAAGAATATTTACATTCGCTATCAGAAATTTTTTCTATATGACGAATACGCTGACCAAAAGCTAACTTAGTAAACCAACCCATATCACACCAGTGAAATGTATGCGGAGCTGTTGCCTCAATCATTTTATGACCAAAGGTTTTTTCTTTTCCTTTGATGCGCGTCTTAACCGTTACAGTTCCGTCCTGGTTTTCTTGAGCGAAATGAATCCACTGATTCCAAGCGGAGTAATTGGAAAAGTCGGCGATAATATCAAAGACTTTTTGATCAGTGGCCTTAATCACGCGCTCTTCACGATATAAGATCATGCACTAGTCAATTTCATTAGGGTAATCGGTAAGCCGTCCTTGGGTTTAGCGATCGGCATCAGTTGATAAGGCACTTCGTAGTCCTTAGGTACCGTCCACTTATAGTTGAGCAGAATTTGGTGCATGATGGCTTTTACTTGTAGATCAGCAAAATGTTGGCCCACACACATATGGGCACCACCACCAAAAGGAATCCACTGGTAAGCGTTCTTTTTATACTCAGCCCTCTCGGGCGACCAGCGCTCAGGATCAAACTTATCAGGCTCAGTCCAATATTCATCCATATAGTGGGTGTGAGCTGGAGAGATACTAACAAATTGACCTTTCTTGAACTTAACACCGTAATGCTCAACATCTTTCATAACTCGACGAGGCATAGTGGGAAGAGGCGGATACATACGTAAACACTCTTTCATTGCCCACTCCATTTCCTCAAGCGCCGCAAGATCTTCAAACTCCAAATCCACTTTACCTAAAGACTGAGAAGTTTTTCTTAAGCGCTCCTGCCACTCTTGGTTTTTAGCCAAGGTGTAAAACAAGGTAGTCAGTGTGCTAGTCGTAGTATCGTGAGCCGCCATCATAAGAAAAATCATATGATCGACGATCTCTTCATCGGTAAATTTTTCGCCCTCTTCACTTTCTGCTTGGCAGAACTGACTGAAAAAATCTGGACTGTTCTCCGCTCTCTTTTGTGGAAGGATACGATTAAATTCTTTGACTAAAAACTCACGACCCTTAACTCCTTTCCACATTTGCAAAGGAGGAATCGGATAACGAACAGGCGCCACAGATGCTTCTACGGTATCAATAAAAGCCTGGTTCATTTTCTTTGATTTAGCGTCAGGCTCCACACCCATAAAAACGCGGGTCGCCAACTCCAGAGTTAGCTCTTTAATATTGGGGAACACCATGAACTTAGTGTCTGGCTGCCATTGTTGGATGCCTTCGGTAATATGGCCATTCATAAAGCCAAGATAAGCCACTAGCTTAGGTTTCTTGAAAGCCTGAGACATGATGCGACGTTGATAAAGGTGTTCACCACCATCCATTGCCATCACCGAGCCAGGGAAAATACGCTTTAGTACAAAGTCCCAACCATACTTACTAGAAAAAGCAGCGTCGCGGTTTTGATAAACCACTTTGTTCCATTCAGGGCCCAGTAACTGAATCAAGTTCAGGCCCATAACACGCATGTTGATCACGCCACCATATTTTTTATACTGGCCTTTCAAGGCTTCACGAATGTTGCCGCGTTGGCGAAAATTATAAGCCATGGACTCCCTAAAGCTCATAAATTTCATTTCGTGATGGATGCTATCTGCGTCGGCGGATTCTTGTTGTAGATGCTGCATAATTGACCTTCTATTTCAGGAATATGTTTGGAGCAAAATTACAAAAGATGCGCATAATGCTACCCAAGCATAATGCGCATTACAAAGCTTTAAAGCGCTTGGTGTCGTAAATTAGTCCTTAGGGAGACCTAGAATACGCTCTGAAATAATATTCTTTTGAATGTTCTCAGTACCCCCACCAATTACAGTATCCGGCCAGCTTAATGTTCCTAAGGCCCAACGTCCGTTGGCAACCGCATCATCACCCGTCATTAGGGTGCCTGCCTGCCCTAGAACCTCAATCGCAAAGTCAGCCATATCAACCTCTAGAAAGGTTCTATGCAATTTATTGACCGAAGTTTCACTACTCAAAGGCTCGCCTTTCAGTTGTTTAGTAAGATATCGTAATCCATTGTAACGCATCGCTTCGATTATCGTTTCATACTTAGCAATTTTGCGACGCACGCTTTGGTCCTCTAGCGCAGACTTTCCTTGAATCTTATGCTTTGCTAACAAAGCTTTAAGCTTATCCAAGCGGGATTCCATACTGGTCACTTCGCCAATACTAGAACGCTCATTAGCGAGAGCAGAGATGGTTACCTGCCAACCCTTACCGTGATCTCCTAATAGATTTTCTAAAGGCACTTTTACATCGGTAAAAAACACTTCAGCAAACACCGACCCACCCGCCATATTTTTAATAGGACGAACTTCAACACCGGGATCGCTCATATCTACCAGTAAGCAAGTAATACCATCGTGCTTATCTTGTACATCAGTTTCGGTTCGAACCAGTAAGATAATCCATGAAGCAAAAGGAGCTAAAGTAGTCCATATTTTCTGCCCATTCACTAAGTAGTGGTCATCTTTTAACTCACCTTTACAACTTAGGGATGCAAGGTCACTGCCTACCGCTGGTTCTGAGTAACCGGTACACCACTGGTATTTGCCGTCTAATATATCAGGAATAAATCGCTCTTTCTGTTCCTGCGTACCGTACTCGATTATACCTGGGCCCACCCAAGCAAGACCCATAAAACAGGAACCCAAAGTGGGCGCTCTAGCTTTACCCATTTCTTGCTTAAGGATGGCTTGTTCCATAATGGTGCCGCCGCCACCGCCAACTTCTTTAGGCCATGAGAAACCAATATAACCTTTCTCGCGCGCCTTCTTATTCCAATCAGGATTTAAGCCAACAAACTCACTGGCACCTTCTTCCTTCATATTTTCTTTAATAAAGCTTCTTACTTCATCACGAAATTTTTCTTCTTCTGGGCTTAGATCAAAATCCATATTAAATCCCTCCTAAATCTGCAACGCGGTCATAATGAAAATTGGCATCACCATAAACGGGACGCATCCACTTAGCACGTTTGTAAAATAGTTGAATATCATATTCCGCGGTATAACCAATTGCTCCGTGCAACTTAATACACTGCGTACCTAACTCAGGCATAATTTCAGAAGCATAGGCTTTTGCCATTGAGGCGTAACGAGGTAATTGCTCTCGATCATTAGTGACACACCAAGATGCGAAGTAACAAAGGGATTTAAAGGATTCTATATCCACATACATATCTGCCAGTGGATGTTTTACTCCCTGATAACGCCCAATGATTGAACCAAATTGCGTTCGCTCGTTGGCATAGGTAATCGTGATCTGGTGCGCCGCTTCTGCAACCCCGATGGTCTCGGCAGTGACGGCTACCGCACCACAGTTCAACAAATAGTCAAGCAACTCATTAGTATCCTGTGCGGCCAAAATTTGTGAATTATCAACCGCGACATTTTCAAACACTAAACTAGCGTCTCGCTTAGTTTGATCGAAACTACCGTTGTTCTTAACAGACAATCCTTCGCAACCTTTTTCCACAACAGCAAAACCTAAGTCCTGCGCATTACGTCGATAAGCCACAACAAAAATATCAGCAGCGTTGGCATCGGCAACAAATTGTTTTTTACCGGACAAAGTGAGCTGGCCATTTTCTTGACCATCTAAAAGCACCGCTTCAGGGCTATAAAAATTAGGCTCATCATAAAGCGCTACCGCACCAATAAGGCTTCCTTCTGCCATCTTAGGTAAGTATTTTTGCTTTTGCTCCTCGGTCCCGGCCTCAACTAGGGCTGTAATGGCCAACATATGAGAAATCAGTGGAGAGGGAAAAAGCGTACGGCCACTTTCTTCTAACAGAACCAATAGCTCAACCCAGCTAAGGTTAAGCCCATCATATTCCTCAGGAACAATGAGACTTAGCCAACCTAGCTTGGCCATTTCATGCCACAACTCTTGAGAAAAGCCCTCTTTACCTTCCATAACCTTTCGAGTCTCGGTCAATGGGCTTTGATCATCAAAAAAACGACGTAACTGCTCTCTAAGCAGCTGCTGTTCTTCAGTAAATCCAAAATTCATATCATTTCTCCCTGCATTTAATACGCGTCAAAGCTCTCGGCAAAAGCGTACAAATAGAAAACGAGAAAAGATACTAGCAGCCCGAAATTGGTCTGACCATTTTAGAAAAACAGCGAATTGGGAAATCTGTCAGATTACCGAATTCAACCGAACATCGTCAGCTCAGTGTTATTTAACGCTGGGAGCCACCACCCCCTCTGCTTGAAAGCCGCGAAGGCTTCTCACCAACTTGAACTTAACCACTTGGCCTTTTTTCAATGATTTTGAGCTCTGCCCCATAAGCGCTGTATGGTGAACAAAGGCACTTGGGCCTTCTTGGCGTTCGATAAAACCGAAGCCTTTAGAATGATTGAACCAACTAACGGTTCCTGTGACTAGATTATTAGACATATTAATTTTCTTATTTTTAGATGTGATTATGCTTTTATCGTTGATACCAAAGTCATCAAACACAAGGCACTTGAAATACTTACTGAAGTGAAAAGTAGCTAAGCAACAATAAAAAAGGGAAATATCTGCCGGGGGGGGGAAGCAGTTTCAAAAGCGCTTAACTGAGCAAAACAATAGAGTTTTTAATCGAACAATAAAATTAGAAAAGGGGCCCAAAAAAGCCCCTTCTCCAGAGCGAGCGTTAATTAAGCAGGAACGATATTCTCTGCTTGAGGACCTTTTTGGCCTTGAGTCACAGTAAATTCTACTGATTGGCCTTCGACTAAAGTTTTAAAGCCGTCGCCTTGGATCGCGCTAAAGTGTGCGAAAACATCTGGGCCATTTTGCTGCTCAATAAAACCAAAACCTTTAGATTCATTGAACCATTTCACTGTACCTGTAACTGTATCTGACATAATAATATCCTGTATTTTAAATGTTGTTGCGCCTTTAAAAGGCATGAATAGCGTGGAAATCTAGACTTGACTTAAAAACTGCAGGACGAGGTATTACGATGAAAACAGCGAAATGTAGATTATAAATTGTAGACTTTTCTTAGCTGTGAAGTACTTTATAGGTATTACAGCGCTTTGTATAGCACTATTCGATCTAATTTTCTGCGAACCCAAGTATAAGCCTAGACAGTGAGCTATTAAAACTGAGCCATTTAACACTTATCGATTCAGTTGCTTTAACAAGGCATCTTTGGCTTGCCATTGCTCGGTCACCCAGTTTTGAAAACGCTGACGGTACTCTGGGTCATTTTCATAATCACCAAAGAGGATATCCTGGGGAATAATCTCTTCCTTAACTCGAACAGATACCTTGCGCAGGCGACCACACATCAAGTCCCAAATACCAGAATTGCCTTCTGGGTAAGCAATGGTAACGTCTAGCATCTTAGTGATTTGACCATCCATCACCGACAAGGCAAAGGCGATACCACCTGATTTAGGCTTCAACAAATATTCATAGGGTGAGCCCTGCTTATCATGTTTGGCCTTAGTATACCGAGTACCCTCTAAAAAATTCGCAATCGCGACCGGACGATCCTTATACTTCTCACAGGCTTTTTTCGTGGTTTCAACATCTTTGCCTTTAAGTGATGGATTTTTTTCAATTTGCTCTTTAGTAAAGCGCTTCATAAAAGGAAAATCCAAGGCCACCCAAGCTACTCCCAAAATTGGCACCCACATCAATTCCTGCTTAATAAAGAAACGAAAGAATGGCACTTTTTTATTGAGCACAACCTGCATCACCACAATATCGCTCCAGGACTGGTGATTAGGCACCACCAAGTACCACCCGTTGTAATTTAGATCGGCTTCCACCTGAATATCCCACTCAATATCCAATAGCTTGGTCACTAACAGCTTATTGCCCACCGCCCAATTTTCAGTAACAAACAATACGAAAGGATTCCAAAAGCTGCGCCACTTATCATTCGGAATAATTAACTTACAAAAAGAAAATAGAAATAACAGCGGCGTCCAAGCTAGGGTATTCACCAGAATTAAAACAAAGGACAAAGGACCAAGAATAAAGGCGGGTAAGAACTGTAACATTGGCTTCTACTTCACATTAAAAATCAGATTGATCACAAAGTGGGCATTCTAATTAATTTATAATTTAAGTGCCATACGCCAAACAGGCTAAGGGCTTACCCCCTTGTTCTTAATAGGTACTTTTCTCAAAAAACGGGTAAAAGCCGTTACGACAAATGCGCCTTTTGACACGCTAAACCCCTTCTCAAGCTAAAGTATTACTTTACACTTTTAAGCAAGTTAGACCTTTACGGATAATCAACATGACAATGAGCCTAGAAGACCTTCAAACCAAGGTACGTTCACAAAAAGACTTGATACCTTCTCTATACGGCGATGTGGACTTTTCTGTCACACCAGAGCGATTTACTGATGATATACAGATCGATAGCGCCATGCCTGATCGTATGGAAAGAAAGTATCGCAAAGACATCTTAGCCGACACGGAATCCGTCGAACGTTTTCGCGCCTACACCATGCTCGGCGATACCGTGGCCGACGCCTATGCCGCGCTGATGCCCGAGCACGGATTGCACAAACTAATTGCTATGCTTAAACAAGCTTGCGACGAAGGTATTGAAAGCGTTGAAGATGCTCCCGAAGAACTCAAAGCCTTTATCGAAGCTTTAGAAACGGTTCCCGACTGGGTTGATATGGACCTTGTTGATGAAGGAGCCCGAGCCACCCGAATCCATATGGCTACCATTGTGCCCTTCGCTCTACGCGGCACCTTTGTTGCCACCTTTATGAACAAATACTCAGGCCTACCGATGGCCTTAACCGGCTCACTATCCAGCGACTCTTCGGTACAACGGGTCAATGAGACGGGCAGTTTTTTTACCACAGCCGCTTTACCTGGCGCTCTAAAACGCGACGGCGTAGCCTTTAAAGCAGCGGCGATGGTAAGGCTTATGCACTCCATGGTGCGCTTTAATATTCTCAAGCGCTCCGACCAATGGGACGTTGAAGTTTACGGCATCCCCATTCCTCAAATCGACCAAATGCCAGCAGGAACGATTCCTGCATTCTTAACCGCCTTTAGAGCAATTAAACAGGGCCGTAAACGCTTTACTCGTCGAGAGCGAGGCATCGTTGAGCTATGCCGCTACCAAAGTTACCTTCTGGGCTTACCAGCTGAATTGCTGCCAGAAAAGCCTGAAGACATCGTAAAAACCATGATGACCTATTCAGGCACTCTGCGCGATGGATATGAAGACAGCACCTGTGGTGAATTGACCCGCGCCACTATGGGCGGCTATCGACCCAAAGATAAGTCTATTAAAAGCCGAGTGTACAACGCTTGCGAAAAGAGCTTTTCGCGTGTGTTCTTCGCCCGTGCTTTTGGCGGCGGCCGAGATCAAAACCTTGCCCAGGTGATGGGGGTTGAAGCCGATGCCCGCGACTACGCGCTCTTTGCATTAACCTCAGCCTATGTTCTGCCGCAAATGGCCGCACACACGGTAGCCCTGCAGCTCCCGGTTGCCAGAAAAATATCGGACAAGCTTTTGATACATAAAATCAACAAACTCTTGGTCGAATACGGCCATGCGGAGTACACCACTGACGCATCTAAGTACAAGCCTGCAGTGGCAAGTTAGAAAGACATTACATAATCCCAAGCTCCAGGCCCAGCCCTGGAGCCTGCTTCTGTCAACACGACAAATATTAAGATCGACGACAGAAAAGCACCTATCTAAGAGCCTTCTCACATTCCCCCTTTCGGCATTTTAAGTACAATGCTGGAACCCTTTTTAAATTGACACTCAAACTAGTCCATAGCTTTTTTAGCTTTCGCTAGAAAAAGAAAAAAGAAAGGAGCTCCAATGTATCCAGGACACTACGCAGAACAAGACCCAAACAAAGCCGCCTATATCATGGCCTCCACCGGCCGAGTGGTTACTTACCAAGAATTAGAAGACCGCTCCAACCAAGGCGCTCAATTGTTTAGATCCTTAGGTCTTAGGCGCGGTGATCACATCGCCATCATGATGGAAAACAATGAAGCCTTTTTCCAAATCGTTTGGGCAGCCCAAAGAGCTGGACTGTACTACACCGCAATGAGTTATCGACTTCAAACCGAAGAAGTGCAATACATCATTAATAACTGCGAAGCTAAAGTGTTTATCACTTCCAAACAAATGGAAGAACTGGCACTGAGCCTTAGCGAACTGACTCCTAAAGTGATTCAAAACTTTATGGTCGGTGGTCACTGTGACGGCTTTGATAACTGGGAAGAGTCGATCGAAAAACAAAGCAGCAATCGCATCGAAGACGAAAGCGAAGGCACGGACATGCTTTATTCCTCTGGCACCACAGGCCGCCCCAAAGGAATCAAACTACCTTTAGCCGAAGTACCTTTCGGCACACCTAGCGCGGTCTATCATTTATTGATGGCGCTTTACGTTAAAGACCCTGAAGAGCCGATGACCTATCTATCACCCGCTCCTCTTTATCATGCCGCTCCGCTTCGCTACTGCATGGCCTTTTTTAGAGCCGGCGCTACTATCGTGGTCATGGATAAATACGATCCTGAACAAGCACTCGCGCTGATCGAAAAGCATCAAGTCAATTACAGCCAATGGGTACCGACGATGTTTGTGCGCATGCTTAAGCTGGATAACGAGGTTCGTAAAAAATATGACGTCAGTTCAATGAAAGGCGCCATACACGCAGCCGCACCCTGCCCGGTAAAAGTGAAAGAGCAAATGATCGATTGGTGGGGACCTGTGATTTATGAATACTACGCTGGCACCGAAGGCAATGGCTTTACTTCTATCAGCTCTGAAGAATGGCTAAGCCATAAGGGCAGCGTAGGTAAAGCCCTACTGGGTGAAATTAAAATCTGTGATGAAGACGGCAACGCTCTCGAAGCTGGACTCGAGGGCGATATTTATTTTGCCGGTGGCGGCGTGTTTGAATACCACGGCGACAAAGAGAAAACCGCCAAGTCACGCCATAAAGAAGGCTGGTCAACCCTTGGTGATGTGGGCTACGTTGACGACGAAGGCTATCTGTATTTAACTGACCGCAAGGCCTATATGATTATTTCGGGCGGAGTAAACATTTATCCGCAAGAGGTCGAAGACCAATTGGTTCTTCATCCCAAGGTAATGGACGCTGCTGTATTTGGTGTACCTAACGAAGACTTTGGCGAAGAAGTTAAAGCGGTTGTTCAGCCTAAAGACTGGAACGACGCCGGGCCTGAACTTGAACAGGAACTGATAGGGTTCTGCAAAGAAAGCATCAGCCATGTTAAGTGCCCGCGCTCAGTCGACTTTGAGCAAGAATTGCCTAGACACCCAACAGGCAAATTACTCAAGCGCTTGTTAAAAGATCGCTATTGGAAGAAGGACTGAGCGCATAAAATAAGAACAAGAGAAGACACTAAAAGGTAAAGCCCATGGATTTTAAGAACCGCATTACACAAATGCTTGGTGTAGAAAAACCAATTATTCAAGCACCCATGGGCTGGATAGCTCGCTCACAACTCGCATCAGCGGTCAGTAACGCAGGCGGCATGGGTATCATCGAAACCTCCTCCGGTGAACTCGACAATATTCGCGAAGAAATTTTAAAAATGCGCGAGTTAACCGACAAACCCTTTGGCGTAAACATCGCACAGGCCTTTGTAAGAGATCCAAACATTGTCGATTTTGTGGTTGATCAAGGCGTTAAATTTGTCACGACTTCGGCAGGTAACCCACAGCAATATACTGAAAAATTAAAAGCCGCAGGTCTTACTGTTTTTCATGTGGTGCCTACCCTTAAAGCCGCGCTTAAAGCTATCGAAGCCGGTGTGGATGGTCTAGTAGTTGAAGGCGGTGAAGGTGGCGGTTTTAAAAATCCTAACGAAGTATCTAGCATGGTGCTACTTCCACTCGTTGCCTCTAAAGTTGATGTTCCCTTGGTTGCCGCAGGTGGTATTTGTGATGGTTATAGTATGGCAGCAGCCTTTGCTCTCGGCGCGGAAGCGGTACAAATGGGCACACGCATGGTCAGCGCCAGCGAGTCTCCTGTTCACAACAACTGGAAACAAGCGATTGTCGGCGCTCAAGAAACAGAAACCGTATTCCTTAATAAGTTTCAGTCACCAGCATTAAGAGCACTACGCACCGAGAAAACGACTGAGCTTGAGAAAAAGCTCGATGAAAACGTTATGATGGAATTTGCTCGAGTGCAAGACCTGTATTTTGGCGGCGACTTAGAAGCTTCCATCGCTTTAACGGGGCAAGTATGTGGTCGTATCGATGCAGAAAAACCGGTTAAAGAGATTCTCGATCAATGCTGTGAAGAATTCTTTGATCGAATCAACGAACTTAAAATGCTTTACCCCAATAACTAAAAGCCACTGTAAAAAACGGGCAATTAATACACCAACAAAATTGCCTCAAGACATTACCACAAGACAATAGCGAAAGCGGGAGAATACAATGAACACTTGGTTCGTATATCTTATGACTTTTGCCAGCTCCTTGATGTTTTGGTCGCTGACAGAATACTTCGTACATAACGTACTTTGCCACAAGCGCAAATCCAAGATCGCCAACAAGATCCATTGGGACCACCATCGCCAAATTGGCGGAATTGAAAAAGCCCGCCTAGAAGCCTCAGCCTATGGCAAGGCTACCTCGCTTTATATCGCCGCTATCGCCACTCCCATTCTGTGGTTTTTCTTTCAGTTGATTATGGGACAAGCCCTAGGTTTTATTTTTGCAGCCGGTTTTGTCGTTGGTTATTTACACTATGAGTACGTGCACTGGCGCATTCACTGCAGAGCTCCCCGCAATCGCCACGAGCTAAAGCTAAGACAGCACCACTTTGCCCACCATTATTGCAACCCTAAGCGTTATCAAAGCGTAACTATGCCTGCATTGGATCATTTTTTTGGTACACTGCCAGATCCAAAAACCCAAGCTGAGCACTTTGAAAAGATAGAACCTAAGGAGCCGCTAAACAGCGAAGGCAACCTCTGGTCTTGGATTCACGGTCTTAGCACGCGTTATCGATTTGCAGACCTAGCTCCCTATGAACCCAACAAAGCAAAATCCTCGACCTAATCCTCGACCTAAGCCAGGCCCCTTACGCACACAGCCCCCCTATGAATGGGAAGACCCACGTTGCTTTGCTATCAATAAAGAAGCACCTCGAGCCCACGCAAATCCCAAATCAGAGCGCATATCCTTAAACGGCGATTGGAAATTCCATTGGTCAGCTAAGCCCAGTGAACGCCCAAAGGCATTTTTTAAATCAGATTTTGATGACAGCTCATGGTCTACTTTGCCGGTTCCAGGACTTTGGCAGCTACATGGTTATGATATTCCCTATTATTTGGCTGCGAGCTACCCACCCGCAATCGCGACCAGCAAATCTAAAATTCCCAGCATTGATCATAATGACAATCCGGTAGGCAGCTATCGGCATGAGTTTGAAATCAGTGCAGAGCAGCTAGCGGAAAATATTTTTCTTCATTTTGGAGCAGTAAAAGCCGCTTTTTATCTTTGGATCAATGGTGAGTTTGTTGGTTATAGCCAAGGCTCCATGACTCCTGCGGAATTTAGAATCAATGACTTTGTAAACGCCGGCACAAATTCAATCGCCGTAGAAGTTTATCGCTATAGTGATGGCACCTATCTTGAAGATCAGGATATGTGGTTCCTCAACGGCATCTATCGTGATGTTTATATTTATACCGAACCTACGGTTTATATCGACGACTTCTTTGCTCGCTGTGAATTTGAAAACGACTACCATGACGCTCGCTTTTTACTAGATGTCGACATCAATAATGGTACAGAGCAACAAAACTTATCCTGTGCCGTTAAGCTCGTAGACGATTCGGGACAAAGCGTCTATGAAAGCGAGAGTGAGATATCGATAGATAGCCATAGCCAACAAACACTTCAACTCGAAGAACTGATTAAAAATCCCAAAACCTGGAATGCAGAAAAACCACAGCTGCATCAACTCAGTATTGAGTTGCTAAACGACGGCCAAAGCATTAACCGTAAGGAAGTTCAGTTTGGCTTTCGACAAGTCGAAATCAAAGACGAGAAAGTACTCATCAATGGTCAGCCCATTTTATTTAAAGGGGTTAACCGACACGACTACGATCCAGATACTGCCTGGACCGTTCCCGAAGCACGTATTCATCAGGATTTAAAAATCCTTAAGCAACACAATATCAATGCGATTCGTTGCAGCCACTACCCTAACGCTCCACGTTTTTATGAGCTCTGTGACGAATATGGTTTTTACGTTATGGACGAAGCCGATGTAGAAACCCACGGCGTTCGCTCAAAAAACTGCCCGGGCAATGACCCCCAATGGCGAGAAGCCATCGTGGACCGCGGCGAGCGCATGGTGAAGCGCGATAGAAATCACGCTTGTATCGTTATGTGGTCACTTGGCAATGAATCAGCCGCCGGCAATAACTTTAAAGCTATGCGTAAAGCGATGCTGGATATCGACAGTACTCGACCCATTCACTACGAAGGTGACGATGACGATGGCGAACTGAGCGACGTACTGTCGTTCATGTATCCAGCACAAAAAGTCATGGATGACCTAGGTCATCATCGCGACCACGTTCGCCCTTTCTACGAACGTATTGCAGGACGCTTCGGCGCCTTTAACGCGGCCAATCACTACTTAAAAGTCTACGGTGGAAAGCCCGTCATACTTTGCGAATATGCTCACTGCATGATGAACAGCCTAGGCAACTTCGACGAGTTTATCGATCGTTTTGAAAACTACGATAACTTTTGCGGCGGTTTTATTTGGGATTATTGTGACCAAGCCATTCGACGTTATGAAACTGTAAATGGTGAACAGCAAGAACAATGGTTATATGGTGGCGACTTCGGCGAAAGCAAAAGCGACGGTAGCTTTTGTGCCAACGGTATCGTCGATGCCGACCGTAACCTGCAACCCGCGATCTTTGAGGTTAAAAAAGGTTATCAAAATATCAAAGCCAAGCTTGAGGATTTTGGACAGGGGCTTATTGAAATAGAAAACCACTTTGCCTTCACCGACCTAGATCAGTTCGCTTTACATTGGTCGCTGTTTTCTAACGGAGAAGAAAAAGCTCAAGGAAAATATTCGCGGCTTTCTCTTGCGCCTTATCTTAGATCACAGATCACACTCGACCTACCTCACAACATGATCGATGAACATTCCGAGTGGGTATTACGCTTATCTTTCCAACACAAAGCACAAGAGATGTGGGCTGAACCATCACACGAGGTCGCCTGGCACGAGTTTATTGTAAGTGAATATCCTATCCTTAAAGATTACTCCATTAATAGCGAAGCGGCAGGACATACACTCAGCCGCGAAGAGAAGCAATCGCACATTGAGCTGAAAGCTGGCAACACAGTCTTAGCTATCAACAATCAAACAGGTTTTATCGAAGGTTTAGACCTAGGACAGGGACAGCTACTAAAAGCGCCTATCAAACCCAACTTTGATCGTGCCCGCACCAACAACGATGCCGCGGTAGCCTTTATTCGAAAATACGGTTATCTCCTCTACCCCAGGCCTTGGTATCACGCTGCCGATAAAATGCAGCTACACGAAATGGATTTTATTGAGAACAAAGATTTTATCGAAGCTCAAATACACTATCGACTCAGAAGAACACGCAACGGAGTACACAGCCAAATTCGCCTTTACAAAGATGGTACCGTAGATCTAGCCATGCAAATTACTCCCAAAGCCAATATGGTACGCTTTGGTTTGCAAATGATAGTCGACAAAGGCTACGACAATTTTTCCTGGTATGGACGCGGACCCCACGAAAATTATTGCGACCGAAAACTCGGAGCTGGCCTAGGTCGCTACCAAGGCACGGTGAACGAACTCATACACCAATATATGCGCCCACAAGAAAACGGAAACCGCTGCGACATTCGCGAAGCGTCCCTTTGCAAGCAGGACAATACAGGTTTTAGTATTAACAGCCTAAACAAAGAGCACTTATCGATGAGTGTATGGCCATGGGATCAGGATCAGCTTGATAAAGCTGATCATATTCATGAACTTCCAAGTACCGACTTCACAGTTCTTAACATTGATCATAAACAACAGGGAATCGGCGGTGATATGCCCGGTTTTTTAAATATCAAAGAACCTTACAAAATCCACAAAGGAAAAACTCTCAACTATTCTTTTAGAATCCAAAAGGTTTAGCCTTAAACATCCAACTACAGTTTAAATACCTATGAAAAAAGTACTCTCATTTAGTTTAGTTTTAATCCTTGTTTTAGGCGCGGGCGTAACTTACTTCGTACAACAAGTTATCGCCTTTACGCCATCTACCGAAGCCGAGGTAAGAGGCTGGCGTAAATACAACCATTTCGAAAACCTAAACTGGCAACCTGAAGAGATCAGTTTCAAAACTTTTGAAAACAGTATCGAGGGTACAGGACCTGAACTAAAATTAAGCGGCTTATTGATGCGTTCAAAAGATCTAGCACCCGAATCTGCGCCCACGGTTATTACCCTTCATGGCAAGGGCAGCAACAGACTCGGGGTTTTGCGTTTTGCCTATATGTTTTACAAATCAGGCTTTAATGTCCTAGTTTATGATCAAAGACATCACGGCCAGTCCGAAGGAAAGTACACCACCTACGGTCACTACGAATCCTACGATGTGAAAGCAGCCATCGCCTTTTTAGAGAGCGAAGGTATTAACACTAAACAACTAGGAATCATCGGAGAATCCTTTGGCGCGGCGACTTCTTTAATGGCTGGCGCTATTGAAGAAAAAATTCAATTCGTTATCGCAGACTCTTCTTATATCGATATGCCAAATGCCGTTAAAGACAATGCCTGGCGTATGAACTACGTGCCCCACTACCCCATTCCCGATTTGGGCTTTGCGGTCGCGGCTATACTGGCAGACTTTAATCCTTGGAAGGTTTCACCAATCAACGATCTAAAGACAATGGATAAACCGGTGCTGATCGTACATTGCGACTTGGACGTTTGGGCCTACCCTGAATATGCCTATCAGCTTTATGAGGCCAGCGATAAGTCACTAACGACTTTAAAAATGTTTGAGGACTGCCGTCACGTTGCCGCTTACGACGACTACACGGACGAATACGAAAACATGGTTGAGACTTTCTTAGGGAAACATTTAGCTGAGTTTAATTTTAAGGCTGTGCCTGAGCAGATTCCTGCAAACCCAGATTTTGCTCAGTAGGTACGTACGTATTAGCAAATACAACAATAGTAAGTGCTTAGATATAGTGCACCCAGCTAGACTTAGGTTTTTGCTGCTTCATAGACTTCCAGTACAGACACATGGGATACAACAATATCAATCCCATTAAACAAGCCACATAAGCAAACGCAATACTGGTTCGGTCTGGGAACAAGTAAGAAAGTGCCGCGTATACATACAAGTGCGCTATATAAAAAAACAAAGTACAGGAGCCAAATAAGCTAAAGAATGCCAAAGGCTTCTTCGACGCCAAATCAAAGCGCTCAGCACAATACAAAATACATAAATTCAAACCAATGGTAAGAGCCAAGTAATTTAAGCTCGGCGGGTACTTGGTTAAATTTAAATAATCAATCCAGTCTGGTTTCCCCTCTGCAAATAGCAAGACATGATGATCACCCCAATTAAATACAAAACGCATTAGAATAAAACTTAAAAGCAAAGCTAAGCCGATATAGAAACCCAGCTGAGGCGTGTCAGTTCTGGCTCGTAGCATACGACCATAGAGCAAACCAAAACCTGCCACTCCTAGCCAAGGTAGAATGGGGTAACGCACCATTAGGAACTCACTCTGCCCCGGTACAGCTAGTACCCTCATCCACTTGGGAAAATGTTCCGCAGCCTGATCAGTACCAGGAAACAAAATAAAGCTTCCCACCACGATGACGGTACTACCGACAAACAAAGCAAGGGAGCTAATCGATATCAAGGTGCTGAGTATTAACATCGACGCACCCAAGCTTGCCAACACCCCAAAGTACAACCAAGGTAAACTAGAACCGTCCTGCACTTCGCTAATCACATTAGTTTCGGACTGATCACTTAAAGCACCTAAGCCCCACGCGAGATTGATTACAGTAAACTGTAAGAGAAGCAAAATTAAACCACGAACCCAAAAATGCCTTTGAATATCGATAAGCGGAGTATCGATCTTTCTCTGGGCGTCATGGTAAAGCGCAAGACTCACCCCCATTAAAAAGAAAAAACCCGGGGCACAAAGATGGGTAATCCAACGGGTTAAAAAAGCAAAACCATCACCCTGATAATCGGGCAGGCTGTTTGACCAGGCTTCTCCACCATGGGGTGCGTAGGAAATCATGGCCTGGGCATGATCCAAGGCCATCGCCACTATGATAAAGCCGCGCGCAAAGTCGATAAAATAAAATCGAGACCCTTTACTTGCAGCTGTATTCATATCAAATCAATTATTTTGCTGATTCTAGAATCATTTGCGAAGCCTTAAGACCGATCACCATGCTCGGTACATTGGTGTTGCCACCGATCAAGGTCGGCATAATAGAGGCATCCGCCACACGCAAGCCTTCTAAACCACGGACTCGTAGCTGCTCATCCACAACGGACATCTCATCTTGGCCCATCTTACAGGTACCAACCGGATGGTAAATGGTTTCGGCGTTTTGACGAAGAAATGCTTCAATCTCTTCATCACTTTGCACTGCTTTACCTGGCTTAGTTTCATCAGCACAAAAATCCTTAAAAGCATCCGCATCCAAAATATTTCGAGCCACCTTAAAGGCACTGATCATATCTTTCACATCATCAGGGTGACTCAGATAATTATATTGGATAGCCGGTTCGGCCAAAGCTTCGGCACTTCTTAATTTAACCGTGCCGCGACTTTTAGGTCTAAGCACACAGGCGTGCAGAGAATAAGAGTGACCCAAGCTTTGCTTTTGACCGTGATCAACCAAATAAGCCGGAGTAAAGTGAAACTGAATATCACACTCGTCTAGCTCTGGGCTGCTTTTCGCGAAACCACCCGCTTCTGCTGCGTTACTGGTAAAAATACCTTTTTTAGCAAAGAAGTAATCAAAAGGCGCTTTTAATAATCTGGGCAAGGCCTTTAAAGAAAAGCCGTAGGCATAATGCTTAGTGCTTTTACTTAAAATAATAATATCCAAGTGATCCTGTAGATTTTCACCGACTCCTGGCAAGTCATGTACCTGATCGATGCCATAGCTATTTAAATCCGCTTGTGCACCAACACCTGATAACAATAAAAGCTGGGGCGAATTAATCGCACCGCCACTTAGCACAACTTCTTTGTTCACCTTAAGCGTATGCTTAGTACCTGCCTTATCGTATTCAACACCGACTGCTTTTTTGCCTTCGAACAATATTTTGGTCGCTTGAGCTTCAGTAATAATATCGAGATTATTGCGATGTTTAATCGGATGTAAAAATGCTTTTGCAGAACTGCAACGCTGGCCATCACGCTGAGTCACTTGATAGTAACCCAAGCCCTCTTGATCACCATCGTTAAAATCTTGTTTAGTAGGCAGGCCTACTTCGGCGCCCGCTTTAATAAACACATCACACATTTCATTGTTCTGGCGCAGGTTGCTAACACTAAGCTCACCACCTTGTCCGTGATATTCGTTGGCTCCATTCTCATTATCTTCAATAGAATCAAACAGCGGTTTTAAATCTGAATAAGCCCAACCAGCATTTCCTTGAGCTGCCCAGGAGTCATAATCACAAGCTTGGCCACGAATATAAACCATGGCATTGATCGCACTACTGCCACCCAAAGTTTTACCTCGCGGAGTATACATTTTGCGGCCGTTCATTTCTTTTTCGGGCTCTGAGTAAAAAAACCAATTCCGTTTATTACGACGCGAAACTAATGCTAAGAGACCCATAGGAATATTGACCGAGGGGCTGTCATCGTCCGGTCCAGCTTCAAGCAAGCACACTTTATTATTTGGGTCTTCAGACAATCGGTTCGCTAATACACAGCCAGCAGAACCTGCCCCTATCACCACGTAATCATACATTGCTCTTACTCCTTAATACTTTCCTAGGCAAACTAACGTACTAACATATAACAAAGCTCACCGTGGGAAATAGCTTTACCGCTATCTGCTCCCACCACTTCTACTTCTAAATAAGAAATGCGACCACCTGCTCTACGCGCGTAAGCATGGGCAATCAAATCTTCTTCAACACCCGCATCTAAATAATGAATATGCATATCCAAAGTCACCATGCGTTTAATAGGGCCACCTGCAATATCCAGCATCACACCCACCACAGAGGTATCAATCAATGAAGCAATTGCACCACCGTGAATAATGCCCGCCGGCTGATTCAACTCAGGGCGATAAGGCAAACGCATACGCGCGTAGCCTTTTTTAATACTTTCGTACTTTAATCCCAAAAACTTGGGAAAAGGTGCCTCGGCTATACCCTCAATAATCATCTTTTCTACTTTAGGATCTATTGGCTCAAAATCGTCTGGGCTTCTCATGGCAAACTCCACATGCTTATTACAGTTACTTCAGCGTATGGCGGAACACTATAGAGCAGCCCTAAGCTTTTTGAATCGCAATTTTTACCGAAATTGGCACACTTTGTTCCCTAAGGCTAATAAATAATAGGGCTCACGAACTAGCCAGTAATAGCTAAATAGTTTTAAATATGAACCCTTCTTTTCGAAGAAAAACACTGACAAGACAAAGGACAGCTCCTATGCAAGGCAATATGATGAATTCGCAGCTCACACTGACCGGTATTATGAACCACGCCCGCAGTGTCTTCCCAAATCAAGAAATTGTTTCTATCACCAGCGAAGGCCAGCATAGACATACCTTTAGCGAAGCCTTTGATCGCAGCGCGCAACTTGCCAATGCATTGAACAAACTAGGCGCCCAAGCCGGCGACCGCGTTGCAACTCTTGCGTGGAATGACTTTAGACATTTTGAGCTTTATTACGCCAGCTCTTGCTCTGGTACCGTATGCCACACCATCAACCCTAGACTTTTCCCCGAGCAAATCGCCTATATTATTAACCATGCAGAAGATCGCTTTTTATTTTTAGATCCAATGTTCGTACCTCTGATCGAGGCCTTAGATGGACAGATCTCTGTTGAGCATTACGTGGTGCTTTGCAGCAAGGACCATATGCCCGACAGCAAACTTAACCTGCTGTGCTATGAAGAGTTAATCGCTAGCGAAAGCAGTGATTTCAACTGGCCAGAGCTGAACGAAAACGACGCCTGCGCTCTGTGCTATACCTCTGGCACCACCGGCAATCCAAAAGGCGTTTTGTATTCCCATAGAGCAATGACCATTCACGCCTATGCGTCTTTGCTTCCAGACGTATTTGGATTGAGCGCTTTAGATGTGATCATGCCTATCGTACCGATGTTCCATGTAAATGCTTGGTCCATTCCTTATGGCGCTGCCGCGGTTGGGGCCAAGATCGTTTTCCCTGGCCCTAAAATGGCCGACGGCGAAACACTGACCCGTCTTATTAATGAAGAAAAAGTAACCTGTTCCGCGGGTGTACCAACCGTTTGGTTAGCACTGCTTATGTATCTGCGTGATTCAGGTGACAGTATTCCTAGCCTAAATCGTGTAGTCAGCGGTGGTTCTGCTTGCCCTTGGGCCATTATGGAAGAGCTTGATGAAAAGCACGGTGTTTATACTCACCACGCTTGGGGCATGACCGAAATGAGCCCATTAGGATCTTATAACGCTCGCGTTCCAGAGGATGTTGATGCAGAAACACGTAAAGCCTTGCGTCTTAAACAAGGACGCCCAAGCTTTGGTGTCGAGCTAAGAATTGTTGACGAGAACAACCAAGAACTCCCCCGTGATGGTGTCGCCTTTGGCGCGCTACAAGCCAGAGGGCCATGGGTATGCGAGCGCTACTACAAGCAAGAAGAAAGCGCTCTGACTGAAGACGGCTGGTTTGATACTGGTGACGTTGCAACCCTCGATCCTGAAGGCTACATGACCATCACAGATCGAACCAAAGACGTTATTAAATCCGGTGGTGAATGGATTTCGTCAATTGAATTAGAAAACCACGCGGTTGCTCTTGATGGCGTGGCGGAAGCAGCAGTGATCGGCGTATTACATCCTAAATGGGACGAACGTCCTCTATTAATCATCGTTAAAGAAGAAGGTACAGATCTCGATCCCAAAGAAATCTTGGCCAGCTTTGACGGCAAGGTTGCCTCTTGGTGGGTACCCAACGACTGCGTCTTCGTAGATGAAATCCCACACACTGCGACAGGCAAGATCAGTAAAAAAGATTTACGCACCCAGTTCGAAGGGCACGTGTGGTCAGAACTAGCCTAGCCTTAATGTGAGCACAATCTATGTCAGATAAAACTGTGCTAAGCTCTAGTTATTACAGACAACAATAACTAGAGCTTGAGCCAATGAGCGATTCTGAAAAACCCAACCGCTTTAGAGACAGCATCATCGACGAGCCAGAAATGCTATCTGCGCTTGCCCAAGCCAGCGTATTTTTTAGTCAGGGTATGCTAGACAAGGCAGAACCTTTGTTTCGGAGTATTCCAAAAGACTTTTCCCAATACCACATAGCGGTATCAGGTTTATTTAATCTTTTATGGCTTAGGGAAGATCCAAAATCCAAAGAAGAAGCCATGCACTTGATTGATGAGTTTCTCGACGAAGCCGACCGCGACAACCCCGAGGTCAAACCAGTAGTCGCCAACTTTTTAAAAATCAAAATCGATCTTTTAAAAAAAGACGAGTGGCTAAAGAGTTAATCCAATTCCTGCTTCCATTAGGCCGGCTCGGCCCATACCGCAAATTCATTACCACTGGGCTCACAAAAGTGAAAACGTCGGCCACCGGGGAAATCAAAGATATCTTTAGTCAGCTCTCCACCAGCTGTTTGCACTTTAGCTAAGGTCGCTTCAATATCCTCGCTAAAAAACACCAATAGCGCCCCACCGCTCGCTTGCTTCGAACATTGCGAATCACGGAAAAAACCCCCATCCAAGCCTTGCCCGCTAAAGGCTGTGTAATCTGGCCCATAGTCCTCAAACCGCCAATTAAAAGCCCGCTCAAAAAAGGCCTTTGTAGCCTCGATGTCCCTAGCTGCATACTCTACATAATCCAACTTTTCGTGATCAGCCATCGCTTAGACTCCTACTAAACTCCTAAAATACCCTGTGAAATAGGCTTATTACTTGAGCCGCTTAAGCCTAGCGACAAAAGCAGCTGCCGCTGCTAGACTTAGGCTTCTAACAAGATCATAGCAAAATAAAAACCATGGCAAAAAAAATCGACTTCGAAAAATCCCTAGCCGAACTAGAAAAGCTTGTCGAAGAAATGGAGAGCGGAGAGCTTTCGCTCGACCAATCCTTAGCAAAATTTGAAAAAGGCGTTACTTTAACCAAAACCTGCCAACAGGCCCTAAAAGATGCCGAACTCAAAGTGAATACCCTTTTGATCAAACATGGTGAAGCAGAGATTAGCCCCTTTGATGAGGAGTAAGCCATGAGCGAACTCCACTCCTTCTTTTCACAAAGCCAAAATCGAGTGGAAGACGTACTCGAGGATGCGCTTAACAATAGTGAAACCATATCCAAACGACTTAACGATGCCATTCACTACTCTATATTTAACGGCGGAAAACGCTTTCGTCCCAGCCTCTGCTATGCAACAGCACTCGCACTCAATAGCGAGGCTGAGCAGGTAAACT
Source organism: Pseudomonadales bacterium (assembly GCA_965223975.1). Classification (GTDB taxonomy): domain Bacteria; phylum Pseudomonadota; class Gammaproteobacteria; order Pseudomonadales; family JBECKS01; genus JBECKS01. The sequence goes on along the minus strand of OZ245031.1, from coordinate 1,842,020 downwards.
GTGCAGCCGCTGCCATTGAACTGGTCCATTGTTATTCGCTCATTCATGATGACTTACCCGCTATGGATGACGACAACCTTCGTCGCGGCAAGCCCACCTGCCATATTGCTTTTGATGAAGCCACTGCTATTTTGGCCGGCGATGCTCTGCAAGCCTACTCATTTCAAGTTTTGCTTGAACTCAATCCAGAAGTATCTAGCCAACAAAAATTGCGCATGCTTAATGTTCTCGCACGAGCCAGTGGCTTTGAAGGAATGGCCGCCGGACAGTCCCTTGATCTAAATTCCACAGACAAAGAATGTAACCTTGCCGAGCTAGAGAGTATTCACCAATTTAAAACAGGAAAAATCATCAGCGCTTGTGTAGATCTCTCTGCTATTGCACTCGGGCAAGAAGGTTCGAACCTTCACCAAGGATTAAACGATTACGCCAAAGCGGTGGGCTTGGCTTTTCAAGTCAAAGATGACATTTTAGACATCGAAGGAAACACGGAAACCTTAGGCAAAACCCAAGGCTCCGACCTCGAACTCAACAAAAACACCTACCCTCGCCTGTTAGGCTTAGAAGGGGCCAAGGAGAAGGCCGAAGCTTTGCATCAAACAGCACTGGATGCACTGGAAGACTTTGGAGAAGAAGCGGATTTACTTCGAGAAATTTCCAGTTACGTGATTCATCGCGAAAATTGATAAACAAGCCGTCTGAAAAACGTTAGAATAGAGCAAGTTTTAGTCTACATAAAACCAAGGTGCAACCCATAACTCTATCGCTTAATTTTTACTCCTATGTTTGAGGAAATCCCACATACACGCCCAGCAACCCCCATACTAGACGGGGTCAGTACGCCTGAGGATTTAAAACCTCTTAGTCCTGAGCAACTTCATCAACTCAGCAATGAGCTAAGACACTATCTATTGTATTGTGTTGGTCAAACAGGTGGACACTTTGGCGCCGGACTAGGTGTGGTCGAGCTAACATTAGCTCTACACTATGTATTCAACACACCCGAGGACAAAATCGTTTGGGATGTTGGTCACCAATGCTATCCCCACAAAATTTTAACCGAGCGCAAAGATGCCCTACTCAACATTCGTAAGATGGAAGGCATCTCAGGCTTTCCAAAACGGTCCGAAAGCGAGTTTGATACTTTTGGAGTAGGACACTCAAGCACCAGTATTAGCGCAGCTTTGGGCATGGCGGTCGCCGCAAAACAACAAGGTCGCAAACAAGCAACGGTTGCTGTTATTGGTGACGGAGCATTAACCGGCGGTATGGCTTTTGAAGCGCTTGCCCATGCCGCTCATACCCAATCTAACTTGATCGTTATTTTGAACGACAACGAAATGTCGATCTCAAAAAATGTTGGTGGGCTATCAAATTATTTCGCCAAACTATGGGCTAGCAAGCTTTACATAAACATAAGAGAGAGCAGCAAAAAAATGTTGTCGTCGGTTCCACCTGCAAAAGGTTTTGCGAGCCGCACCGAAGAATACATGAAAGGTATGGTATCACCGGGCACGCTTTTCGAAGAACTCGGCTTCAACTACCTCGGCCCCTATAATGGTCACGATCTTCACGGACTGATTCATATATTGGAAAATCTAAAAGATATCGAAGGACCTCAATTAGTTCACATCGCTACGGTAAAAGGTAAAGGCTTCTTACCGGCTGAAGCAGATCCTATTGCTTATCATGCGATTAATAAAATCGAGCCAAAAAAAACCGAAGACGAAAGTACGAAGAAAAATCTCGTTAAGTTCCAAGATATCTTTGGCCAATGGCTTTGCGATACTGCCGCCCAAGATCAAGATTTAGTCGGTATCACACCGGCAATGTGCGAAGGCTCAGGCATGGTCAAGTTCTCTCAAGAGTTTCCAGATCGTTTTCACGACGTTGCCATCGCAGAACAACACGCGGTTACTTTTGCAGCTGGTTTAGCATGTGAATCCCTCAAGCCAGTCGTAGCTATTTATTCAACCTTTTTACAAAGGGGGTACGATCAACTCATACACGATGTCGCAATACAAAACCTCGACGTTACCTTTGCCATCGATCGAGCTGGGTTAGTCGGAGAAGACGGCGCTACTCATTCGGGTTCATTCGACTTAAGCTTTTTACGCTGCATACCAAATATGGTGATTGCTAGCCCTTCTGACGAAAACGAATGCCGACAGCTGTTAAACACCTGCTATCAACACAAAGGCCCTAGTGCTGTGCGCTATCCGAGAGGCACAGGAATAGGCCAAGAAATCACCGAGGAATTACAAGTTTTCGAACTCGGCAAATCAAGAACTTTGCGCGAGGGAAAAGAGATCGCCGTTCTCGCCTTTGGTCCCTGTGTATTTGACGCTATAAAAGCAACCGAAACCTTAAACGCTACGGTGGTCGACATGCGTTTCGTCAAACCCTTGGACGAAGATAGAATTCAACAGCTATGTCTTGAGCATAAGCTGATCGTCACGGTAGAAGAAAATGCATTGATGGGCGGCGCTGGTTCCGCAGTAAATGAATATATTCATCAGCAACATCTAGCGCCCGCCATATTAAATATTGGACTAGAAGACGATTTTGTAGTGCACGGATCTCAAAAGCAATTGAGGGAAAAATACCAACTTGACGCGCAAGGTATCCGACAACGCGTTGAACAAAGGCTTGCCGCAATGAACAAATAGCTAAACAATTTAGACCTAAACCGCTAAATTACTGGATTTCAACCCGATTAGGGTCGTAGCTTCGCTCCCACATTTTAATAAACGTTTCTGTTGAATGATCGATTGCCGACGTATCTATCCCTCGTACTTCTCGAAGATCATAAATAATACCAGGCAATAAGCTGACGTCGGCTGTTCCCTGCGCCCAGTAGCGACGAATCCAATCAGGATGATTGGGATAAACCTCAGCTAGCTTCTTCCAGGTCGCCTCCTGATCCTCCCGACCTTTAAAAGAACTATCTAATTCACAGGCTAAAGGACCAAAATTAGGCTGAGTCGTCGAGGTAAAACCATTCATGTCCGAAGACAGCGAAAAATTCACGCCATATTCAAGATATCTTTGATAAAGCTCTGCACGTTTTTTAACAAAGTCCTGACAACTTAACTCATTACCTTCTAGCATGGCTTCCTTTGACTCTGGAACGGGCTGCCCCCAACCTAAAGGGATCATGCCGCCCGCTTGTTTCAGTTTATCTAAAAGCTCTGGGCTTCTTGCTTTCCAATGAGAATAAATAAACGGATAGTAGTTATGATTTAGCAACAAATGATCTGTCATCTCTCGTTGAGAAGCCAAACTTGCGTGTGACAGGTCAACAATCATATTAAGTTTCACCATTTCATCGAGCAACTCAAAACCCGCCTCAGATAATCCTATGGCAGGATCGGATTGGCCAAAAGTTCTTTGCAAGGCTGGCCAATTAGGAATCTCCTTTCGAATAAACGCACGTAGCAAATTAGTATTATCGAAGGGAAAACCTTGATCATGGGTAGAACTAAACTGACTGTCGGATTTGTGCACGGGTTGCAGGTGTCTTAGACCTAAAAAATACAAATCGTACAGCTGCTGTTTCCAAGGTCCATCGCTAAGCGGAAAAATGTCTGTGAACTCAGCGCCCAAGACCACCGCCAACTTACCCTGATTAATTGCACGTCGTGCATGCCAAGGATCATAAACAATTTCAAACCACTCGCTTTGGTCATCTATTTTTTTAAGTGACATCACTTGACGGTGAATGGACTCCATAACGGAGGGGTACCAATCGTCTTTACCCTTATCCATCGCGTACATAATATCGAGCAAAACATTGTTTTCGACCACTGTAGAGATAATCAAATTAAGCCCACGCTCATGAGCCTGCTTTAATCGCTCGTAAGCCACTTGCTGATGTTTTCGCTCATTAGAACGTACATAATCTTTTGCCTGGGTAAGATTACGATGAGAGCGCATAAAATCATCAACATCCCGCTTAGGCGCTATAGCATACGCGATGGGACCAGTAATCGAATTATCTAAAAGCGACTCATACTCAAACATACTGCCATGCTCACCTCTGCACGCAGGCAAATGTTCAGCAAGACTTCCTTTTTCATGGCTACCCCAATACCAACCATGGTTAAATGCCATCGCACCCGTTTGATGGAGGTGTAAATCCAAAAAGCCTGTTACCGGCTCTTGCCCTTGCACCTTATCCAAAACTATACCAGGCTCACTTTCTGATAAGGAATAGCTGACATCTAATTCAAACGCCAACTTTGACTCAGAATCGTTCACCAAAATAATTAATAAAGGCTTATTTTTAAAACCGGTAAGCTCGACAGTCTGAGTCAAACTCACAGTCTTTGCTTTGGTGCCTAGCGACGCCTCTTGTTCACAAACAAACAGCTTTAACCCTTCTAGCTTATCGACACCGAGCATCTCGCCTTGGTCCAAAAAAGATAGCCAAAAGCTTTCACTCTGGATGGCCACGACCTGCTCCAAAACCAAATAGTCATTTGCCTCCAGCACCACTTCCTGGGAAGTCACCAGACGATAATGTTCGTCACTTCTAGTTAAAAGCGAAGGTGCGGGGCACAACAAGCCCTGATCAGAAGCCCCTAAGGGCTTACCAAAATACTTTACCTCAGCATCCCTATTGAATACATTGTCACAGGATATAAGAAGAAACAGAACGAAAGAAATAAAACCAAAACGGATATTCAAGGGCATGATCCTAAGAAGTAAATGTAAGGCTTGAGCTAAACGATACCAGTATCGATACAATTTTTAACCCTATGAAAGAATTAAGTGAAGAGCAACTAAAGTCTTTTCAAAAACAACTAGAAAATCTGCAAGTTGAAATCTCCAATGCCTTAAAAGGTAGTGGTGAAAGCTCCAACACCGTCACCCTTGATCAAAGCCGGGTAGGACGCCTATCCCGGATGGATGCCCTGCAGCAGCAAGCTATGGCTCAAGCTGAACATAGCCAATTTCAGCAACAACTCAAACTTATTGCCCGCGCTTTGAAAAAATTTGACGAACAAGACTATGGCTGGTGTGAGGAATGCGACGAATTAATCGCCTTAGAAAGGCTAAACATCAAGCCAGAGTCTCAGTTCTGTATACGCTGCCAATCTCTCCAGGAAAGCTAGACTAGAAATCAAAGCCTTCGACACGTTCTTGCTGATCAGAATATTCTAGAAATAGAGGCTGATTATGCTTGAAATATTCCAAATCTCCCTGAGTAACAGCCACAAACGCATCATAGTAACTCGTAACCAAAGCTTTTCTTTGCAGCAAAAATACTCTATCGCCCGACAGAGTTTCAGGACTGATATTCAGCTGGGTCTGAGACACCAACACAATAACAATGGCTGAACGTGTCGCCTCATGGCGAGCTAGAGCTTTAATAAAATGATTTCCGCCTTCTTGATGCTCAAGGCATTCGTAATCAACCATGACCAAATCAATACCCACGCTCACATCAGACGAGCGTCTGGCACTCGACAAGCCATCTTCTAGATTTGATACTGCACCGACCTTCATACCCCACTCACTGGCCGTATTCTCTAACAACGCCCTAGGCTCATCACAACAGTCAATCAGCAACAAAGACCTAGACGCAAGAAGGGGGTCCCGCTCAATCTCTACAAACTCCCTGACAGGAAACACTTTAGGCTTCAATTTTGCCAATTCTTGTGCATCAGCCTGCCTTAAAGGTATCTCTAAAATAAACGTTGAGCCTCTGCCCAATTGACTATGCAGCTTAATTTCACCACCCAACAAACGACTAATTTCGCGACAGATCGCTAAACCAAGTCCCGCTCCTCCATATTTGCGTGCATTAGATGAATAGACTTGGGTAAAATCCTCAAAAATACTTTCTACTTGCCCCGATGGTATACCAATACCAGTATCACTGACCTCTATACGAAAAGCGTGTTTATCAGACCAACGCCCATCATTCTTCAAGGTAAATATTTTAATCTTGATAAGGCCTTCACTAGTAAATTTATAAGCGTTACCCAGCAAATTAATCAATACTTGCCTTATTCGATCCACATCTCCGTAAACAAAACGAGGCATACCCGGTTTTAAATCAAATATCAGCGGGATTCGCGACTCAAGGGTCCTAATCATCATAACCTTCTCAATATCCAGCAGCATCTCTAATACATCAAAAGGCGCCTCTGATAATTGCATTCTGCCCGCATCGACCTGAGAAAAATCGACGATATTATTCACCAGATGCATTAAAGACCGGCTCGAAGCAGATAACACTTCAACGTATCCCTTTTGTTTCTCGTTGAGTTCACCATCATCAAGCAGTTGACTCATACCAATCACACCATTGAGCGGTGTGCGTATCTCATGACTCATTTTTCCAAAAAATTCACTTTTAGCAAGTTCACTCGCTTTTGCCGCCATTAGCATCCCTTCATAGTTTCTCTGCTTCTCATTCATTACTTGTATCTGATTAGCTAGGGCAAGAGAAAGAATCACTAAGTTTAAACAAAATACGATTCGCAATAGCTCGCTCATATAGGGAAACGCAAATAATTCCAGCGCGTAAGTAGCCGCCACAAGAACAACACTCAAGGCCACCGGCAAAAACGACAACAAATAAATTCTTGCTGAATTATCCCCATAGCGTCGATAAATCTGAAAAGCGGTCACAATACAAATCGAGACCAAAGTCACCGACGCAATATATGCTGCATATTCAACGACCTGATAAGGAGCAACAAAACTGGCAAGCAAAAACAACAAAGCAAATACTTGAACAATACTAAACAAAGAAGCACGTTCGGGCTCCCGTTCCTTTAGCAAAAGCATTTGAGAGGTAAAACGAGCAGCAGTAAACATGACCATAAAGGCCATAGTCCACATAAATGACGCCCTTAGATCATAAGATAGAAAGCTTGGCCAAAACACTGCAATGCTTCCATTTTCTGTTTCTAAAAACGCAATAAAACTCGAGATATAGAGTGCGTAACTTAAATAAAGTTGCTCTCCTATTCTCCAAAAAATACTCAAATTGTAAATTAATACACCTATCGCAAAACCAATAATCAAAAAGAAATAGCCCTGCTTAGACATCTGCTCAGAAAAGAAACTAGGCACATCAACCAGTTCCATTTCAAAGACAGCCTGTCCTTTATCCTGCCAACGAAGATAAAAATGATGTTCAGCATAAGGGGGTATTCTAAAAGTAAGCGCATATTGACGAGAGCGAATCGGCCTATCCACAAACAGTCTATAATCACCAAAAGCCTCAAAGTCATAAACGACTGATTCAATCTCTGGCTCTTTCATCGTCTCATTTTTCAGAAACTTAGCATCAAGCTGATAAAAGTGAGCATTCACAACATTTTTATTGAGGGTTTTTAGTACCAGATCCAATGATTTGTTTTCAGTATTCTTTAGGGCAAAACGATACCAATAGGTATCACTCTCTTTAAAACTTTGAATACGGTCAACCTCTAAAGGGGTGAAACCTTTTTGATTCACCGCCTCCTGCAATACCATCTGACTTTTACTCTCGACAAAAACCTCAGCAATAGGTGCTAGGGGAACCAGTTCGGTATCCTCATTAACCTCATAGACAGGCATAGCGATAATGCTTGACGAAAAGCAAAGACAAGAAAAAACTGTAAAAGCCCAGTGACCAAACTTCATATTATTATTGTTATCAGTCCTTCGAACCTAACACTCAAACCGAGTTAGATACTAAACCTAGTTAAATGCGTTCACGCTAAAACTTTTAACGCTTGGAACTATCTGCCCCCTACCTTCACAAATAACATCAGGCTCGGTAATACTCAACAAGCCGCTAAACGATAGATGCTCTGTAGTTAGTGCATCAACACTATTGCTGCCAAAGCACTGGTAAGGGTCAGTCAAATCGCGGTCAAAAACAATAGAAAAAGAATCCGTACCACTATTATTTTGGCGGGTTAAGGTGACTCGATTGTCTCCGTTACTCGAATCCAACTTAAATTCCATTTGCTCAACCTGCTGTCTCAAAACCTCAACACTACTACCATTAAACGTTTGCTCAGCAAGAGTAAAGGTATGTAAATAGGTATAACAATATATATCATCGGAACCAAGTTGACCGAGACTCGTTGTTATACTGTTATCATTAGACACTTTACGCATGGTGACATCAGCTGTTGTTTCTCCGCCCTGCTCGGCTTCATAGGTCCAAGTTGCACTCAATAAAATATTAGACTCAAAAGACACATTGATCGCCCCCTGATTTTCTACCTCTAAGTTGCGAAGAAACACCGAATTAGCCGGAATAGTGAAGCTCCCCCCCGACAAGGCATAGGTTTCTGTAGTTTGGCAATCACTAACATTAATTGAAGTGCCGCCAGCAGACTCAGTTAACATCAAAACTTTCGTAAACAACACGTCAGTGTAGGCTAAGAGCGGCGGCTCATCCAAAAATGCACGACTCGCACTAAACATCAGCCAGCGCCCATCCAATACGCTTTCATCAACAACCACACCATCGATAGCAGCATTAAAAGAACTTTCCACCGCCGCTAAAGAGGTAAAACCAGGAGTCTCTGGTGGAGTGACACAGTCGGGTGAACAGCGCTCAATGATATCTTCGAATTCTGAGCTTTTACATGCAGCTAGCAACACCAAGACAAGAACGAGCACGATAGCTCTATGACCTCGCCAAGCCCTTTCATTACTAAGCTTTTTTAACATTTCAAAAAACCGTTAAAATTGATTTGATAACTTATTATACACAGCCAAAATCTCGAAACTAGCGCTATGTACCCTAGCTATAACTAGGCTCGTCAAACCCTTCAAATGATATTTTCTAATTAATTTCATGCTAGAATCCGCAACCTATGGTTCCTGCAACGGATCCTACAACGGTTCAGCCCGCAAACTACCTATCCGCTCGGCTCATGAACGATTTGTAAGACTCAACACAAGGTCATCGGCATGTCACAAAACTCATCCAAAGTCGGAATGGTTAGCCTCGGATGCCCCAAGGCGCTAGTCGACTCCGAGCGAATTCTCACCGATCTAAAAACCGAAGGCTACGATATCGTCGGAGATTATGCTGGAGCAGATCTTGTTGTCGTTAATACCTGTGGTTTCATAGACTCCGCCAAAGAAGAGTCTCTCGCTGCAATCGACGAAGCGCTTAACGAAAATGGCAAGGTGGTGGTAACCGGATGCTTAAGCAAGGCAGACACAGGTCTTAGCGAACGTTTTCCAAACCTCTTGAGTGTGAGCGGCCCACAACAATACGACACGGTATTGAAAGCAGTAAAGCAACACCTACCGATTAGCCAAAGCAGTGAAAGCGGAATTTACCCTAAGCTTCCCGCCTCTGGCATTAAACTAACACCTCGCCATTACGCCTACCTAAAAGTATCTGAAGGTTGCAATCATAAATGTAGCTTTTGCATCATTCCTAGCCTGAGAGGAAAGCTGGATAGCTTGAGTATAGATCAAGTACTTAAAGAAGCTGAGACCTTAAAAAACGATGGCGTGAAAGAACTATTAATTGTAGCCCAAGACACAAGCGCTTATGGACTCGATCTGAAATACGCCACTACCCATTGGCAAGGAAGAGAAATTAAATCTCAGTTTCAAAGCTTATGCGAAGAGTTGGCCAAACTAGGCATCTGGGTTCGACTTCATTATGTATACCCCTACCCTCATGTAGACAAAATTATTCCATTGATGAATGAGGGGAACTTATTGCCTTATTTGGATATCCCCTTTCAGCATTCTGCGCCTGAAATTTTAAAATTAATGAAACGTCCAGCTTCAAGCGAAAACGTGCTGGAGCGTATCAATGCTTGGCGCAACATTTGTCCGGACATCACTCTGCGCAGCACCTTTATCGTAGGTTTTCCCGGAGAAACCGACGCACACTTTGAGCACCTGCTCAACTTTTTAGAAGAAGCACAATTGGATCGAGTGGGATGCTTTAAATACTCCAAAGTAGACGGAGCAAAATCAAACGCCCTAGACAATCATGTGCCGGAAGAAATCAAAGAAGAACGTTGGCATCAGCTCATGAGCCTTCAGTCCGAAATCAGTGCAAAACGTTTGAGAAACAAAGTTGGTAAGACGCTAGAGGTCATCATCGATGAAGCTACGGGCATCAACGCATTAGGAAGAACTAAAGGAGACGCCCCAGACATTGATGGCCGCGTGATTATAAATGGAACCAATCAATTTGATGCGGGCGACATCGTTGAGCTTAAAATTCATGAATCCGATGAGTTCGACTTATTTGTCAATTTAGAATCGAGCAACCTAGACGAGCAAGTGGTCGAACTAAAAACTGGACGCTAATTTAATTCTTAAGCCGTAAAGGTAAATCGTGTTTCAGAAAAAATTGTTTTAAGCATCGCCAGGCGCTCCTCACAATCATCCAGCGCTAAAAGCTTTTGCTTTTTTATATTTGACACGGGTGCCAAATGAGAAAGAAAGAAGCTAAGCTCTGTAGCAGACAGCATATCAACGTTCTCGGACACTAGAGAAGGGTCTCCCTGCTTTAAAGAATTAAAAATCTGTTTAAAGCCCTGGTATTGCTCAGGCAAATCAAGCAATTCAGTTTCACGAAAACTGTCTAAAGGCGCCTTCATTAACAGATCCGATTCATGATGAGCCGACTGAATCATCACTCTGGTACCTGCTCTAACCACCACTTCTAATACACCCTTTTGGCTTTGATTGAAGTCCGTAATTCGCGCTAAAGTTCCAACCTCATGGCAGCCGCTTGCCTCCCCCACTTCTCTTACAAGCTCTCCTTGCGAACTATCAATAAGGGCAATAACAAAAGGCCGGTCATCACGACTACACTCACTAACCATGCGAAGATAGCGAGGTTCAAAAATTCTCAGAGGCAGGGCACAGCCCGGAAACAAAACGGTGTGCAAAGGGAACACCGCGTAATCATTTTCAAACGCTAACATAGGATTAGTGGTTATCTATCGCCTGAGCTTTGCGCTCAAAATCGGCGTCCACCTGAGACTGAACATTACGAGCATCTTCAAGAGTATTAGTCATGCGATTTATATAACCACCCCCCCCATTGAGCCCTTTGTTAGTCTCTTGCCCCCCCTTTAATCGCTCTACCTCATGCTCAAAGGCTTGGGCATTAGAGGTGTCTTGGGGTAAATCATCAAATTTCAAAACGTTACGCTCATTATCAATTTCAACCTGCTCACTGATGTGATTATCAGGCTTGGTATCACTAAAGTGCCACTCACCGTTTTCATCCTGCCATTTATAAAACCGAGTAACATCTTGCCCAGGTAAAATACTGTTAGAGCTAGAGCCAAAAACATCCGATAACTTCGTTAACACCAGGTTATACGCATTTTTCACATTCTTGACATCAAACTTGAGAAAATCTTCCACCGTCATGATAGGTGTTCCGTCGTAACGCTTCATAACCAAAGGGGCTACCAACATTCCTACCAAAGCAAAAAGCATCAATCGATAAAATAACTTTTTAAGCATATCTCAATCTACCCAATCAAATGACAAGCAAACACTCGTTAACATAAGCTATTATAAAAGCACCACAAGCCGAAAATCCTATCTATAAACAGTTTACTAGATTTACCTAAGACTTTCGATCAAGCGCGCATGCAAGCCGTCAAAGCCACCATTACTCATAATGACAACATGAGTATTAACTTCACTATGATCTAATAAGCGCTTCAGCGATGTTAAAATCTCATCCACAGAATCCAACGCCAAGCACTGACCATGAGTTAAACGTTTAGCTAAATTCTGGTCATCTCCAACAAACCAATATGCGGCATCCGCCTTTTCACAAGCGGCAAACAAAGCATCACCATGCACACCCATTTTCATGGTATTTGAGCGCGGTTCAAGCACAGCGATGACCTTCTCATCCCCCACCTGCTCCCGTATTGCATCCAAGGTGCTTTCAATTGCGGTTGGATGATGAGCAAAATCATCATACACCCTAATCCTAGACTGAATACTGTTCGAACCCTCATAAATCAGCTCTAAACGTCTTTTGACATTCTTAAAATTATTCAAAGCCAAACCAATTTCACTTAAAGGCACACCAACATGAAATGCAGCCACGCAAGCTGCCAAAGCGTTTTGAATATTGTGATCACCTATCAAATCCCATGATATTGTCACTTGCTCTGACCTAGAGGTATTACCTAATTCAAACCGACTGCCATCATTGGCTATTTTTTTTGAATACCAAGACTGATCAGGTAAATGGGTCGAACCATCAATTTTTTCGGTCAGAGCTAAATCACTCCAATGACCCTGATCGATCACCTCTTGCAAATAAGCTTCTTGTTTTGGATAGATCACTAAGCCTTTTGAAGGCACCAAACGAACAAGGTGATGAAACTGTTTTTGAATCGCGGTGATATCCGGGAAGATGTCCGCATGGTCATACTCCAAATTATTCATGATCAATGTACGCGGATGGTAGTGAACGAACTTGGACCGCTTATCAAAAAATGCGGTGTCATACTCATCAGCTTCGATAACAAAGAAATCAGACTGACCTAAACGCGCTGAACAATCAAACTGTGCGGGAACCCCCCCAATCAAAAAACCCGGCTCGAACCCAGCGCTTTCTAAAATCCAAGCCAACATACTGGTAGTCGTGGTTTTTCCATGAGTGCCAGAAACCGCCAACACCCACTTATTTCTAAGCAAATGATCAGACAACCATTGGGGCCCCGAACTGTAGGCCAACTGCCTATCTAACACATACTCAACCGCCGGATTACCACGAGATAAAGCATTCCCAATGACAACTAAATCTGGCTCTGATTCCATCTGCTCAAATTGATCAGGGTCATAGCCCTGATGGATAGTAATTCCCTGCTCCTCGAGCTGAGTACTCATAGGGGGGTAAACGTTTAGATCACAACCGCTGACCTCATGCCCCATTTCCCTAGCGAGCAAGGCTAGACTCCCCATGAACGTGCCGCAAATACCTAGAAAATGAAGATGCATCCCCTCTCCCTACTCGACCAAACCCTAAAAACTGATTGATAAGCCCACTACATCATCATTCATCACATGCAAATATCAGCAAAAAACAGTATGATTGGCGGCGCTTTAACTAGCTCATTCTAATAGAACTTAAAGCAAACAAACACCTCGTTAAGAATCAATTTGGGAGCCCCAATGTCCGCACCTAAAAACGCCTTTTACGCTCAATCTGGTGGAGTTACCGCTGTCATCAACGCAACAGCCTGCGGCCTAATCGAAACCGCCCGCCAACACCCTGAGACCTTTGGCAAAATCTATGCAGGTAAAAACGGCATTGTGGGCGCACTCAAAGAAGAACTGATCGACACCAGCCTAGAAAGCGCGGAAGACATTGCCGCATTAAGACACACCCCAGCGGGTGCTTTTGGCTCCTGCCGTCATAAGCTAATGCCACTTGAAGAAAACGAAGCAGAATACAAAAGAATCCTCGAAGTATTTAAAGCTCACAATATTGGCTACTTTTTTTACAACGGTGGCGGTGACTCCCAAGATACTGCAAACAAGATTTCTCAATTCAGCAAAGATATCGGCGCACCTATCCAGTGTATCGGTATTCCTAAAACCATCGATAACGACCTCCCACTCACTGATAACTGCCCTGGCTTCGGCTCGGTAGCCAAATACGTGAACGTATCGGTTCAAGAGGCTGGCCTTGATACAGTATCAATGTGCGACACCTCAACTAAAGTTTTTATTCTTGAAGTGATGGGCCGCCACGCCGGCTGGATTGCCGCCTCATCTGGTTTAGCGGCTACCGACGAATCCAAACCTCCTCATATCATCTTATTTCCGGAGGTTGCTTTTGATGAAGTCGCATTTCTAGAAAAGGTGAAATACTCCGTCGACAATCATGGCTATTGCGTTATTGTCGCCTCCGAGGGCACTCGCTACGAAAGCGGAAGAAACATTAGCTCGTCAGCTTCAGTAGATGCCTTTGGTCACAAACAACTCGGAGGTGTTGCTCCGATCCTAGCCGAGATCATCAAGAAAGAACTGGGTTACAAATACCACTGGGCGTTGGCCGACTATTTGCAGCGTTCAGCCCGGCATATCGCGTCTAAAACTGACGTCGATCAAGCATACGCCTTAGGCAAGGCGGCGGTTGAGTTTGCACTGGCAGGCAAAACAGCGGTTATGCCGACCATCGTTCGCGAAAGTGATGAACCTTATAAGTGGTCAATTGGCGAAGGCTTATTGTCCGAAGCAGCCAATGTTGAGAAAATGATGCCTGACGATTTTATTTCAGAAGACGGCTTTGGCATCACAGAAAAAGCGAAACGCTATTTTGCTCCGTTAATTGCCGGTGAGGATTTCCCTCCCTTTAAAGACGGCCTACCTTATTATGTACGCTTAAAAAATCAGTTGATCGAAAAGACACTCAACACTGATTTCGAGCTACCTTAGGGTTTAATTTAATCTTCGATTTCAAGAATCGTACGGCAGTTTTGTTTTAGTCGGAGAAGGTAGTCAGAGAACTGCTTCCGTTCCTTATCGTTAAGCCCAGCCAAAAGCTTATCCATCAAACCTTCGCCTATATCCTGCATAGGCTGATACAAAGTTCGGATTTTAGGCTTCAAATACACCCGTTTAGCTCGACGATCATCGGGGTTACTTTTACGCTCCAGCAAACCTTTTTCCTCTAAACGATCTAGTAGACCGCCTATAGACACCTTGCCTATCTCCAACTTCTCGGCAAGTTCAACTTGAGTACAGCCATCAGCGCGGCTCAAAAAAAGGACCACACGTAATTGTGAGCGGGTCAAACCCAAAGAAGACATTTCTTGATCAACCACGGCTGTCACTAAGCGATGAGCATCACTCACTAAAAAGCCAACATTACGGTCTAAATCTATATCTGCGCTCTTAAGTGTACTTTTTTTACTCACTGTTCTTACTACTCACGGTTAAAAGAATTTAGCATTAATAATTTAGTGCATTATTTGTGCAATAATTAGTGCTCTGGTATCAAACAAGAATGTATCGACTCATCGTTAGGAACCTCTCTTGCTAAAGTTTTAATCGCAAGCTCTGCTTCTTCGAGTTTAAAGTTATGCGTATGCATGGCCTCGAAATCAACCACTCCAGACTCAATGGCTCGGATAGCGTTTTTGTATCCGCTAGAGGTTACTCCAATCGCACCTTTAATATTAATTTCTTTCACCACTATGATATCAGAAATAAAGTCTGGGATAGATTTAAAACCCTTCATACCTGCAAGAACAACCGTACCGCCCTGCTTAACACACTGCAAAGCATCGGTAATAGGCTGTGTAGCGTACGAAGTCACATCTACAACCACATCCGCACCTTTTCCATTGGTATACTCTTGAACTTTTCTCACCGCATGTTCGTTATTAACATCAATGGTATGATCAGCGCCGTACAATTTAGCCAAGCGTAGCTTTTCTTCGTCTTGCTCCAAACCAGTCACAATAATTTTGGCAGCTCCCGCCATCTTACACGCAATCACACTCGACAAACCCCGTTGTCCAGGCCCCATAATAACAACCGTGTCACCAGGTTTGGTTTCTGGCACTTCTACCGACCAGCGAAAGCCAGCACCTAGAGGATTAAACATAACGGCAACTTCTGGACTCAGCTCATCACTCATTTTATGTACGATAGAGTTTTTGTCTAAAACCATATATTGAGAGTACGCCCCCCAAAGCCCATGAGATTCATTGAGAGAAATATAAGAATAAATCTGTCGCGAGCCACAAATATGATAACGTCCCGAGTGGCACTCTAAACAATGATGGCAGGGCAACATGGTTTCCACCGCAACACGGTCACCAACATCCACACCCCATCGTTTCGCAGCGACATCACCAATCGCGGCGATTCGGCCTAGAGGCTCATGACCAGGCACCGCCGGCATGGGCGTGCCCAACACCCCCTCATACTGCTCGTAATCACTGCCACAAATACCGCAGGCTTCGATCTGCAATATGGCTGTTTCTTCAGTTAAGTCAGGGATAGACAAACTCTGGGCTTCTAGCACTCGCTTTTCTGTTTGCACCATGGCTAAAGTTGTTTTTGGTAAGCTCATGTTCCCTCCACCCCTATGGCAAACCCAGTAAAACTACCGGGTCAAAATTTACTAATAACAGTATAGACAGAAATAGTACGCATGTGTACTATTTTATAAATACACTATAAGAACAACCCGGAGAATCTCCATGAGTGACTTTAGCGCACGCATCCCACCGCTAAGCAAAGAAGAAGCCCTAAAACGAGCAGAAGAACACGGTCTACCTGCTCAAATCGCAGAGCTTAACGTTTTCAGAGTCTTGCTAAATCACCCCCTACTCGCAAAAGAAATAAACAGCAGCCTGCTCATGCTACTTTTTTTGGGAAACAAGCTTTCCCATCGAGCGCGAGAACTGATCATCATGCGGCTAGGTTGGGCAACTGGATCGGAGTACGAATGGTCTCAGCACTGGCCCATAGCAAAGGATTTTGGTGTAGAGGAAGAAGCTCTTATTGCCACCCGAAACTGGAAGGATTCTTCTGATTTAAACGGTGCGGACAAAGCGGTACTGGCTGCCACTGACGACACTCTAAAACAAGGTCACGTCAGTAACGACACATGGGCGCTGATGGAAGAACACTACCCCAGCCACGAAGAAAAACTAGAAATACTCGCAGCAATCGCCAACTGGTATGGCATATCACAAATGCTCAAGGGGCTAAAAATTCCTTTGGATAAAGGCATGGAATCCTGGCCACCTGATCAAAAACAAGGTGGCTAGCCAAAACTTAGGTTTTAACAGGATCAATGCTAGGATGCTTTAACCCTAGGCTTAAGTCGATTGATCCCAAAAACATGAGCGTCAGCAAACAGCATTACAAATATCTTATTGTATTTTTACCATCCTTGATTTCTATCTCGCTGGTCGCTGCATTGTTTATCGACCAAGGCACTAGCGAAGACATCCTGCGCCAGGCTAATCGATGGACAGCACGCATATCAGCCATATTGCTGGTCATTGTTTTTGCTCTACGCCCACTCAGCAATGTCTTCAAATCAACGCCTATTAAACAACAGCTAAAATACCGCAGGCAATGGGGCTTAGCTTTCGGCGCAAACCATCTTGTTCACTACGGCACCATCATCATTTTGATCGAGTTAGGCTTTGATGGAGACTGGTCCTCATTTTTAACCATTGAGGCCCTCCCTTCTTATCTTATCTATGGCTATATTATCCTTATGATGCTGAGCTCCAACCACCAAAGCATTCAAGTTCTAGGCCCAAAAGTCTGGAAGTACTTTCATAGTGCTGGCGTTTACCTCCTGGTCATTGCATTTCTGAGCAAGTTTATTCCCTATTCGCTCGGCTTGAATAGCCATGAACACAATTTTCAAAGCCATGAGCTCCTTATTTACCAGAGCCTGAGCTTGGCACTACTAGGCACTTGGCTACTAAGGGTATTTTTATGGCTACGTAACTGGTCGCGTAAAAAGATTGAGGCGTAAAAGCCCAATCAGGGCCAAATCTTGCCAAATAGTAGAGAGTTTTAGGTAAAACCAATCTTAATACCACCCCATAAAACACCCCATCAACTACCCACTATTATGAGCCACTCATCGCAAAAACCTTGCCCTCAGTGCTAGTTAAGCCCGGCATAAATTGGCTGCCGAAAGGACTTGAACGTCCCTAGCTCTTTACCTAGAGCTGAATTTAGGTTCTTATTTAGGTTCATGACAAAAGCCAGACCCTAAAGGACCCAATATGAATATTCGCCTCATACTACTAAGCCTACTATACCTAGGTACTAGCCCTCTTTTCGCCGACATCCAAAGCAAAGAAATTACCTACAAGGTGAACGGTGTTTCGTTAACCGGGTACGTCGCCTGGGATGACACCATCGAAGGCAGAATGCCTGGAGTTCTGGTCGTGCACGAATGGTGGGGGCACAACGATTACGCGCGCCAACGCGCTCGCGATCTAGCAAAAGAAGGATATGTAGGCTTCGCTCTAGATATGTACGGCGATAACAAGCTGGCACAACATCCCGAAGATGCTGGCAAATTCATGAAGGAAATTATGGGCCGTTACGACGAAATGCTACTCCGCTTCAACGCGGCAAAAGCTCAATTAAAAAAAATGGCCAAAGTGGATAGCGATAAAATTGCCGCTATCGGTTATTGCTTTGGTGGCGCCGTCGTCCTTAATGTAGCGCGCGACAAAAATGATCTTGCAGGTGTTGTTAGCTTTCATGGAAACCTAGACCCACTAATCGAACAAGACACTGATATCACCACGCCAATTCTGGCATTCAACGGAAAAGACGATCCATTCGTTAAAAAAGAAAGCATCCAAAACTTTAAAAAAGAAATGGAAGCTCGTAATGCCCGTTATAAGTTTATTAACTACCGCGGCGCTAAACACAGCTTCACCAACAAAGGTGCAGACGAAGTGGGTGAAAAGTTTAATTTACCTCTAGAATACAACCGCCGGGCTGATCGAAAAAGTTGGAAGGCGATGAAAAAATTTCTTAGCGCCCGATTCAACTCAGTCGACGTTCAAAATACCGTTGATTTAAAACGAGCGATTTATTACTAACCATTTGCTAGCGCCCCAACGCTAGGGCTTCACAAAACGCAAAGTCATCCTATCGCTTTCGCCGATTGCTAAATACTTGTCCTTGTCGACTTCTTTCAAACGCAAAGAAGGAGGCAAGGTCCATACTCCTCGAGGATGATCTGCGTTATCTTTGGGGTTAGCATTTACCTCTGAACGCGCTTCAAATATAAAACCAGCTTTTTCAGCCAATCGAATAACCTCGCTTTCAGTTACGTACCCACTTTTGATCATGTTCTCAATCGAGGTACCCTCCTTGGCTCGATGCTCTACAACGCCAAGTACACCTCCGTGCTTTAATGTTGCATACATAGCTTCAAACATACCCTCAGCATAACCGCCCTTCATCCAATTATGAACATTTCGAAAAGTCAGAACCGCATCGGCACTGCCCAATGGAGCCATCTCTGTTTGCTCAGGGATAGATAATTCAGTCACAATGACCTGATCGTAAAGATCAGGGTGAGCCTCTAGCTTTTGTTGAAAACGCTCAACCATATTTTTACGCCACATTGGCGTTCGTTTTGCACTGGTGGCAAAGCCTGCTGCATAATAACGGCCACTATCCCGCAATGCCGGCGCTAATAATTCGGCATACCATCCGGCACTAGGCCATATCTCAACCACCGTCATATCATCTCTAATCCCTAGAAACTTCAAAGTTTTAAGCGGATGGCGGTATACGTTACGCGCAATGTTTTTCTCACTGCGATGCTCACCCTCCATATACGCTTCAATTTTTTTGGAAAGAGCATTTTCTTTTTTTTCTTGATTTGCACAGGCGCCAAGAATCAACGAACACAAAAGTACAATGCCCGATATAACAGTCAGTTTATTCATTAAAGTTTTCCTAGCTGATAAACACAGCATGATTATTAGGGTAATAAGTTTTCTAGCAGCTTTTCACAAGTCTTCCGATCCATATATTTAGGTACCGAATATTGTGCATGGGTTTCTTTCAAAGCGGCCTTGGCAATATTCTTGATATCTTTTGGCCTTAAAGCTTCTAGAGTACTTGGGATCCCAATATTCGCTCGAAGTTCATAAACCGCATCAATAAATGCTTGAGCCTGATCCTCAACACTATCGCCCTCGTTTGCCACACCAATTTCTCTGGCCAAATCTGCTAAACGCTCTTCGACTTTATCTTTAGAAAACTCCAGTACGTGAGGCAAAACCAATGCATTGGCCAAACCGTGAGGCGTGCCATAAGTGGAACCTAAATGGTGGGCTATACCGTGGACATAGCCAACCAGAGTTTGAGTAAAAGCATAGCCAGCATTAAATGAAGCCATAGCCATTTCCTCTCGCGCTGCTAAATCCTCTCCACTGTTGTAGGCGGTTTCAAGCGAATTAAAGATTGCACGAACCGCTGAGCGCGAGTAATGCTCTGTACTGCGATTTGAGGTGGTTGCTATAAACGATTCAATCGCATGGGTTAAGGCATCCATTCCTGTGGCAGCGGTAATATGGGGAGGCATACCGCGCATAATTACCGGATCTAAGGCTGCCGCTAGTGGAAGCGTTCTGTGATCCACCACAGGCAATTTAATATGAGTGTCGGGATCGGAGATCACCGCTGCCAAGGTCACTTCTGAACCTGTTCCAGCGGTACTAGGAATCGCATACAAAGGCCTTGGGGTTTTCCTGGCTCGATAAACACCTGCGATCTTGATCGACTTTTTGGCACGATTACCAGCCGCCAGCGCGATGACCTTGGCCGCATCAATCGATGAACCACCGCCCACGGCTAAAATCGCGTCACATTTCTCCATCATGTACATCTTAGTGCCTGCATCAACCACATCATAAGTTGGGTCAGGCTCAACACCATCAAATACCGCCCACTCAACACCCTTGGATTCAAACACCGCTTGCATGCCTTCTAGCACCCCTAACTGATTCAGTATTTCATCAGTGACAAACAATACTTTTTGGTGGCCAAAACCAGCGATGTTTTCACATAGCTGCTCGCTTGAACCGGCACCAACAAACAAAGTAGGCTTACCCTGTGGAATCAGGGCAAACAAAAAGCTTTGCACCCGCTGGCGCGACTTAATCATGGAAATTTGTAGATCGTTTAACATAAAAATCCTCTGTGGGCCTATCACCCTTTGTAGGACATCCTTTGTAATTAAATTTTTACTTCACTTAGGCGCCACAATAAACCATCACGAATAAAAATTAGTCGTCGGACCTCATCTGAGGCCACCTCAACATCATCCCTTTTAGACTTTGACAAATAAAACACAAACTCGCGATGACTCCTATATTCAAAGTCGTATTTTGAGGATGTCAATTCGGTAAAACTGTCACTAAATGAAATATCGAAATCAGTCTCAACCTCTGATTCAGAATCGTTAACGCTTGGCCTAGGCTGAGCTCTCATCGTATCGAGAACCAGATCATTTAAATTTTTGCCTGACAGGATCGCACTCAGACCTGTCGGGGTCACCGCATTTTCAACCAAGGTGTCCAACATGGTATCGGCAAAGCCAGAAAAAAAAGAAGAAAAAGGATTATCGTTTTGTTGACCAAAGTCTAAACCAAAGGCTTTTTGGGCCTGCTCCTTAAGCTGTTGTTTTAAGCTGCCTTGAACACTTTCAAAATCAATGTAATAAGCTAACGCATCACTATCATTTTTTTGCAAAGCCTGATGAATAGAATGCAAACTGAAAAATGGACCCACCAGTACTGCAGCAAGAACACCGAGCAATATGGAAGGAGCAGCAATAGCTAAAACAATTTTTTTGGACATAGGTTTCTTTCCACTAAGACAACACGAATAGCTGTATAAAGAACAGAAGCACTAGGGCAAGGTACTGCTCTCGAACTCACCAAGAAAACCATCCCAAAAGTCGAAGACTTCTTGACGCTCATCGGCTTTAAACTGGCTTTCTCGATCAAAACACATAAAACCAGGCTGCTTTTTCGAGTATTGTTGCCACTCAGGTATTCCGCCATGATTGGGGTCACCAGTTTTAGCAAAATTAGCCCAAGACTGCATCATATTATTTGCTAGCTGATAATCTTTAGCGCCAAGCCCTGCTATAACTTTAAGGCTAGGTTTTAAGGCCTCCAAACTAGCGAAAGGAAAAGGCACATCAGCTGCGTGAAAAGAAATTCCAGTAGTGCCCAAAATAGATAGACCCCACTCAAAACGGTAGGCGTAAGTACTATTACCTGTACTGTTCCGATGCATACTATGTGCCGATAAAAAATTTCGCGCAGGACGAGCAAATATGGCATCGGTCAAAATGGCCGCACAAATGGCCTCTTCACTACCTCGCTTTCCCAACTTAGTGTAATACCCCTTATAAAAAGCAATGACCTCTTCCATATTACTTTTCAGCTTGGACGCCAATAAAGGCATGTCTTTTATTTCATCGTAACTGGCTTGAATATCCAAAGTCGTAAACATTTTAATAATCGGAATGAGCCATTTAAGCTTCTTTTTAATCAAAGGTGTGGCCACTTCGTGACGGGTATAACCCATCATCAGATCAACATGATGAGCCTGACCTTGCAATAAAACATCTAAAGGTTTTTCTGGCAGCAATTCAGTCTCATAGGACAAATGCAGCAAACCATCAGGACCCTTGCTCATCACTTTGGCATCCATGGTTTTTAATTCGGCAAGATTATTAGAACTTACATCCAGCTTACTTAAGGCCATATCACTAACGTGCGCATTGGTGTCTCGGTTACTGATCAACACATCACCACCACTTTGACAAATCGCTCGCTTAAACAAGCCCTTAGCGCGCGGGGCAGCTAACATCGCACAGATAGACATCGCACCAGCACTTTGTCCAAATACTGTCACAAGATCTGGATCGCCACCAAAAGATCTTATCGAATCTCTCACCCACTCCAAGGCACCAAGCTGATCATGCAGACCTAAGTTCAGCGGCGAAGAGAAATCATCATTGTTAAGGTGATCAAAGTAGCCATAACCCAGCAAACCAATACGATAGTTCACAGTAACCACCACCACATCACATTGCTCCGCTAGGTGCTGACCATTATACAAAGCATTGTAAGCGGAGCCTTGAGTAAATCCGCCACCGTAAAACCATACCATTACTGCGCGCTTTTTATTGTCAGCTTTTGGTGTGTAAACATTCAAAAACAAACAGTCTTCACTTTCTGGCGTTGATCCACTCACAAATGGCATTACCTTCTGGTAGGGCTGCTCTGGCTTTTGAGTCGCATCAAGGACCCCTTCCCAAGAAACCAGTTTTTCCGGCAGGGCAAAGCGCTCAGCTTCAACATAAGGTATACGCAAGAAACGCTGGTGTGCAGAAAACTGCAAACCCTGAATTTTCCCTTGGGGACAGTTTAAAACTTCTGTTAGAGTGGTACTCATAGTCAAATAGCTCTTAATGTTGTGGCTCGCACTTAATCGATATTCATGCTGAAAAACAGCATACTGCCTAAACTCAAAGAAACAATAGAGCTAAGACGACCTTGTACAAAAACTCTGTCGTAAACTAATAAGCAACATCTACCTAATGACGAGAAATAATAATCATAAAAAGAATAAGTAAACGGAAAAACCCATGAGTCTTTACGAACGCTACGTACTCCCCCACTTTCTTAACGCCGCTTGCGGCACCAAACCCATTCTCAAACAAAGAGAAAAAGTAGTACCCCAGGCCGAAGGTCGAATACTCGAAGTAGGTATGGGATCGGGCATTAATATTCCTTATTACGATCCCGATAAAGTCGACTTTGTTTGGGGCCTAGAACCCTCAGAAGGTATGCGCCAAAAAGCGCAAAAAAATCTAAGCAAAGCCCCCTTCGACGTAAAATGGCTAGATCTCCCGGGAGAAGAAATTCCTCTGGACAACGATAGCGTTAATACCGTGCTATTAACTTATACCCTATGCACGATTCCAGACTGGCAAAGCGCCATGGAACAAATGCGACGTGTACTCAAACCAGGGGGCAAACTCATTTTTTGCGAGCATGGCGAAGCGCCTGATGAAAGCATTCGCAAATGGCAAAAACGGATCAATCCTAGCTGGAAGAAAATAGCCGGAGGTTGCAACCTGAACCGACCTATTCCCCAGTGCCTAGAGGAGAGCGGTTTTCAAATCGACGCTATGCAAAGCCAGTACCTTCCATCGACGCCTAAGATCGCAGGCTTTAATTACTGGGGACACGCTCGAATACGCTAAAAGCGCCGAAAACACTTGAATTCAGCGCATACAGCCCAAATAATAGCTAAAGCGAATAAAGAACAATAAAGGAATCAAAAATGTCCGCAGAAAATCTGTTTAGCGAAATTCTATACTGGCATTGGATTGTCATGGGTATCGCCTTAGTGATCAGCGAAGCTTTTTTGTTTTCTTTTTTTATCCTATGGTTTGGTGCTGCCGCGATTGTTGTTGGACTGGTACTTTTGGTAATGCCCGACCTCAGTCTTACCTATCAAATTTTAATATGGGCTGTGCTTTCTTCGGGACTTGCCTGGGCATGGTTCAAGTACCTTAAACCCTTATCCATTGATAAAACTAAAGCGGGATTATCAGCCGAAGCTATTCAAGGTGAAATCGGCCAAGTACTCTCTCCACCAAACGGAGAAAAGCGCGGCAAGCTACGTTTCCCAGCACCTGTACTTGGCGCGGACGAATGGCTATTTATCACCGAAGACGAAGTCGCCATCGGAGACCGCGTACAAGTCACAAGCGTATCAGGCAACAGCCTCATGGTTAAAAAACATTCTTAAAATTTTCTAGGAGTTAAAAATGGAAGCAGGTCTTTTTATTGTACTCGGCATCTTAGCCTTTGCCTTAGTTACCTTTGCCAAAGGTGTGCGCTTAGTACCACAGGGTTACAAGTGGGTTGTACAGCGTTTAGGAAAATACCACAGCACCCTAACACCTGGTCTAAATATCATCATTCCTTATATCGACAACGTCTCCTACAAAGTCACGACAAAAGACATCGTGTTGGATATTCCTTCACAGGAAGTGATCACAAAAGATAACGCGGTCATCGTGACCAACGCAGTGGCTTACATCAATATCGTCTCTCCAGAAAAAGCCGTTTACGGCGTCGAAGATTACGTCCTTGCTATTCAAACCCTAGTACAAACTTCTCTTCGTTCTATTGTGGGTGAAATGGCCTTAGATGACGCACTATCGTCTCGCGACCACATTAAAGCTCGACTCAAAGAGACGATCTCTGACGATATATCCGACTGGGGTATCACCTTAAAGACAGTAGAAATCCAAGACATCAACCCCTCATCGACCATGCAACACGCGATGGAAGAACAAGCCGCAGCCGAACGCGCTCGTCGTGCGACCGTAACCCGAGCAGACGGTGACAAACAAGCAATGATTCTTAAAGCCGAAGGTGAGCTAGAAGCCTCACGTCGTGAAGCAGAAGCTCAAGTCGTATTAGCAAAAGCCAGCCAAGAGGCCATTCAACTAGTAACCGAGGCCATAGGCGACAAAGAAATGCCTGTTGTCTACCTGCTTGGTGAGAAATATATGGCTTCGTTGCAAGCCTTATCCCAATCGGATAACTCTAAGTCGGTTGTTTTCCCAGCGGACATCCCAGCGGCTATCCAAGGCTTAATGGGTAAAAAATAATACTTAGCATGATAAAGAAGCTAATAAAAAGTCAGGGCCACTAGGCTCTGACCGCAAACCCAAACTAATCAGCCAGTTGTATCGATAAAAACTCATCACCCGCAAAGGTGTGATTAGTCACCATCATTAGATCTGGTTCAAGCCTAACAAACTTTAACCAGGTAAAGCCCTCCTCCTCAGAACGAACATGGTATTCTATAAGAACACCATCCTTTTCGTAGGAGCCTGTTAGTTTTGTCGGCCTATCAAAATACACTAAAAACAATTCCTGCACCGCCTTTTCGGGTGCATCAAAAATAGTTAGCCCAAAAGGGCTCGAAGTATCCGGGTCGTAGGCAAACACCCCTACCCTTAGCAGTCGAGCGTCAGGCGGCTCGGTAGTGATAGCAGCATGCATGGGAGTATCAACCAGAGGTGCAGCATAAGACTCTATCAACCTTTGCAAATGATCTGGATAAATAGTCAAAGGACCTTCCGTATCCACAAAGGTAGACTGCTGACCCTTTGAAGACAACTCACCAACCAATGCTCCAGGGATAAGACGAAAGTTCAAAAACACTTGCTTAGGTAAATTATCGACAGGCAAAGCAGTGCTTTCTTTATCAAAATAACCGACATCAATATGGATCGGCGGAGTGGGTGGCACAGGTGCAGAAGAACAGGCCTGCATCACTAATAGAAATAGTGCCAAATAAAACAATTTCATGGGCTACATCGACGTCCCTATACTTCTGTGTTCCTCTTATTATAACTTTTTACACTAAATCCAAAAGTATTTATCTTGACACTAAATCAATACGACTAAGGCAGAGAGCTTACAATCACTAGTTGATTCTGACCGTCTTCCTCTTCATCAACTTGAACCCCCGGCAAGGCTATAAACTCAGAGCCGGTATAGCTATGATTTGCCACCACCATTAGGCTTGGCTCAAGCTTAATCACTTTCAACCAAGCAAATCCGGCTCTGTCGGTATTGATATGGTACTCAATAAGTATTTCGCCCTCCTGATAAGACCCTGTTATAGCAGCCGGGCGATCAAAATAAACCAAAAAAAGCTCTTCAGCGTCAGACTCAAGCACATTAAAACCACTAGGCCCCAAGGACTTCTGAGTAAGAGGGTCGTAGGCAAACACCCCCACCCTAGCAAAACGAGTATCTGCGGGCTCCACAACAACATCCTTGTTCACCCGAGTATCAACCATGCTCCCCGCATAAGGTTCGATTAGCCTTTGCAGATGATCCATATCGACCGTCAAAGGATCGCCAGGCTCGACAAAAGTAGACTGCTGGCCTTCGGTCATCACGCCGCCCGCCAACGCACCGGGAGTCAGACGAAAGTTCAAAAACACCTGCCGGTGCAAATCATAGGGCTCTTTATTGGATTGACTGGGATCAAGAAAACCAACATCCAAATTTATAGGGGCTTGGACTACAGGGGCCTGGGATGCACAAGCGTGCAGGGCTAAGACACAGACCGTTATAAACAACGTTCTCATTTGATATTCCTTTATCTATTTAGATCCTTACTATCTCGAACGGCGCGGATTATCGCTCATCCAATGCGAATTAACCATAGCGAAAACGTGATCTTTTACTCGGTTTTTACTAATTTTTTCCCTGCATCATATTATTCAATATCGAGTGAGTAACTCTTACTCTGACCCCAATTATTCAATTATTACCGGCTTATTGTTCATTTTGTCACACCCCAGTTATTTCAACTCAAGATAATTACTTACCTCCCGATACTCTACTTCTCGTATATTGCGCTGAATATATTGCTGCAATGATGAAACAATAATTATTGCTGCAAAATCACAAGCCTCCTGAACCTTAACCCTATAATCATCGACACTATCTTCCCAACCTTCATGTCCAATCGGGTGTATAACTTTAGCATTTCCATGTGCAAACGCATTCCGATAGTCATAGAATTTTCGTATTTTCTGCGAAAGCATCCTCCGCTTATTTTCTGGCACATCTAACAAATCAGACACTCTATTTACTAGAAAGCTAAAAGACATGACATTCGGTGTATCAAATAGCGCCTCCAAGCAATATGCAGACCACATAAGCATATCTGGGCCCATATCCTTTTTAGAAATATGCAACAATGAAAATAATGTTTTTTGAATACGAGTCTTCGCAACCTGAACAATCCCAACGTCTTGAGAAAAATACCAATCACAAACCTTAGAAAATTCCATATTTCTTACGATTGGCCAATTATGATCGAAGGATTCTTGCAACGCGTTTTCAAACAAGTATTCACTACACTCCAAATGAACCCTATCATCTAACCAATCTCTTTTTTTGACAGGGTTTGCCAACTCAATATACGAGAAATATAAATTGAAAGAACCCGGTGAAGATAGATTCATTATTAAAAAGCACTCGTATAAAAAATACCTTAGATAATCAGACGCGCTACTCACAGGCTCATCCAGGCGCCAAGATACCGAAGCCGTGCAAACTGTTCGTCTAGAGTATTCATCCGAAGAAAAGTAATTCACAATTTCTTCCGGCTTACTTCGATACACCTCATCCATTTTTCCGGCTTTTAAAACGGCGGGGGTCCAATCGACACTTATTAAAACCTCCTCCCCATTATCTGTTTTAAAGATTCTCTTGGAGAGTTTTTCGCTTAATCCAGTCCACGCTTCAAAATCCCACGTATAAAATATTTTTTCTAAACTACCTAATGCGCGAGCGCTATTAAGATCAATTTTGAAATCAATTTTGCTGGCCATTAACTGACTATTCCCCACCCCTACACTTAGGCGAAGCTTCAGCCTCTCCTTTTTCTTGCCATTCGTCTGGTGTAAACGTGTGAAGGGCCAGCGCATGAATTTCTTTCATCACATCACCCATCGCTTGGTAGACCAGTTGATGTCTTTGCACTAAGCGTTTACCTGAAAACGCTTCACTAATAATCACTGCTTTAAAATGGCTCTCTGATCCTTCTGGCACATTGTGCATAAAACTTTCATTAACTAACTCAAAGTGCAAGGGCTTAAAAGCTGTGTTTAGTATCTGATCAATTTTTTTTTGCTGTTTCATAGTTATTTCACTACTCAAGAATTTAAAGCGTCATTCAACTAAAGTATTTGACCTAGGGTGCCGAATGTTACACTGTATGTGCTGGCTAACGGATAGCTAACTTTCCATTTCTTGGATCATTTACCGGCTGATTAGATATACGGCCCAAGTTGATTTACATGCATCGTACCTTGTTTGACACCCCTATCGTTAGCCCCATTTTGCGCTTACTAGCGCGAATCACTTTGTTTTGTTTTGGCTGGAAAGCTATAGGCCCAGCCCCTACCGATAAAAAGTATCTCTTTGTTGCTGCTCCCCATACCAGTAACTGGGATTTGTTTTTTATGGTGCTTATTGCATCAATATTGAAGGTAAAGCTTTACTGGATGGGCAAAGACAGTATTTTTAACCCGCCTTTTAAGCACATAATGTTATGGATGGGCGGAATTCCTATCGATCGCAGCAAATCTAACGATGTGGTTGCGGCTATGATCGATACCTATAACAACTGTGATGAGCTAATTATCGCAGTACCACCCGAAGGCACTCGCTCTCAAACCACCTATTGGAAAACCGGTTTTTACCATATCGCCAATGGCGCCAATATTCGTATCTGCTTGGGCTACTTAGATTTTGCTAAAAAAGAAGGTGGGATAGGCCCGATGTTTGCCCCAACAGGGGATATCGACAAGGACATGAAGGAAATTAAGGCCTTTTATAAGACAAAGACAGGAAAGTACCCTGATCGCTTTGTTCAAGCAGATGATGAGTAGAAAAAACCCACATCAACTATAAAAAATTAATGTTTTTTGGTGTCGCCCGCCACTTTATCCATAACTGCGAATAAAACGCCCGATATTACGAAGGCCATATGCACCCCGACCTTCCACATGATGGCTGTACTCTCATCAGGGCTGATTTGCTGGGGCAAATCCATAAAGGTTTTAAGCAAATCAATCGCTGAAATTGCCACTACAGCCCCGATAACCTTTAGTTTTAGACCCGAAAAATCCACTTTCCCCATCCAATCAGGGCGATCCTCATGATCTTCTACATCAATCTTAGATACAAAGATCTCATAGCCGCTAAAGATGATCATTAGCAGCAAGCTAGCGATTAGGGACATATCCACCAGAATTAAAATATCGATGATGACTTCGGCTTTACTGGAATCAACAATATCCTCAAGCATATGCCAGAATTGTTGCAAAAATTTCACAAACAATAGACCGATACTCAATACCAGTCCTAGATAAAAAGGCGCCAACAACCAACGGCTTTTAAAAATAATGCCTTCTAGAAACTTCTCGATAGCGCCCAAAATCAACTCCACTGACTCAAATAAACTATAAAATCGGCCTACAGCCCAGAAAGCCTGCATTTAAACGTAATTGGCTTACAATGTCACCAGCGAATAGTCATCGACGAATAAAGGCGGGCAATGTGGCCTTAGTTAACAAGGAGCTTTCATACTTCTAGGGCTAACAAAGCCAAAGCTGGCCTAATAAGCAGGCCATAGCCGGGCCAGTAACAGAATCCGTGCTCGCTACTATCCTTTATATGGGTGATGAACTAGACCCGGCCCATGGCTAGAATTCTAGCTCTTTTTTTGAGCAGTCCGCGCCCGATTTGGGCCTTGCAAAATCGCTCTAAAATCAAACACTTAGTCCTCCACAGAAATTGGAATCACTATGAACAAAATTACCACGGCAGCTGATGTTGTCAGCCAGCTAGAAGATGGAATGACCATCGGAATCGGTGGCTGGGGCCCTCGCCGCAAACCAATGGCTTTGATTCGCGAGATCCTTCGCTCTGACCTTAAAGATCTCACCCTTGTTTCTTACGGTGGTGCAGATGTCGGTATGTTATGCGCTGCGGGCAAGGTTAAAAAAGTCGTGTTTGCCTTTGTGTCTTTGGACTTTATTCCTTTAGAGCCTTACTTCCGTGTTGCTCGTCAAAAAGGCGAATTGGAAACCATGGAAATCGACGAAGGTATGATGCGCTTAGGTTTGCGAGCAGCTGCTGAGCGCGTTCCTTTTATGCCCACTAAGATTGGCTTAGGTACTGATGTGCTAACCACTAACCCTGATCTAAAAACCATTGTCTCTCCTTATGCCGACGGACAAGAGTTAGTGGCCATGCCAGCTCTTAAGTTGGACGCATCACTGATTCACGTTGACCGTGCGGACAGCCGAGGCATTTGCCAAATAACTGGCCCTGATCATTACTTTGACGACCTATTTGCCCGAGCTGCTGATAAAACTTTTGTTAGCTGTGACGAAGTGGTCGAGAGCGATTACTTTGCAGAGCCTGAGCAAGCACGATTCGTATTTTGGGAGCGCAGCGAAACTACTGGCGTGATTCCAATGGCTGGCGGTGCTCACCCTACTTCTTGCACACCTTTATATGGTATCGATGTTCCACATTTTAAAGAGTACAACGGCAGCGTTAAAGAAGAAGGTGGTTGGGATGCGTACGTAAACAACTACATCAACTGCACCGAAGCAGAGTACATTGAAAAGGTAGGCGGACTTGAAGCAATTACTAAACTTCCATTGCCCGTCTACTAATAAATAGCTTAAAAAAGTTTTTGAGGAAATCACGATGAGCAAAACTGCTTCTGATTACACACTGGTTGATTTAATGATTTGTGCAGCCGCCAACACCTGGAAAGATGAAGGCGAAGTACTAGCGACAGGTATTGGTGTTGCACCACGTATTGCTGCGTCTTTATGTATGCTGAGCGTTAACACCGATTTAATGATGACCGACTCCGAAGCCTTTATGGTTTCAGAACCCATTCCCGTTGGCCCACGCGCCGAAGGCTTTCGACCCAAGTTTGAATCTTGGATGGGCTTCTCGCGCATCTTCGATAACGTTTGGGGTGGTAAGCGTCACGCACTAGTCGGCCCAACTCAGATTGATAAATTTGGCCAGTCTAATATTTCTGCCATTGGCGGTACTCACGACCAACCTAAAGTACAAATGTTGGGTGTGCGAGGCTTCCCAGGTAATTCAATCAATCATGCTAACTCTTTCTTTGTACCAAACCACAACACTCGCGTGTTTTTAGACGGCGAATGTGACGTTGTGTGTTCAGTTGGTTACAACCCAGAACGTTTACCCAAAGGTTACGATCTAGATGAAATCAAAGTCGGCTACGTTTACACCAACCTTTGCGTGATGGATTTTGGCGGTGCTAATCACCAAATGCGTTTAGTATCAGTGCACCCGGGTGTAAGTGTAGAAGAAGTCGTAGAAAACACATCTTTCGAAATCGAGATTCCTGATGACGTGCCTACCACTGCTGAGCCAACTGAAGCACAAATGGTACTGATCAAAGAAATCGATCCAAGCAACTTACGTGCAAGTGTTATTCGCTAACAAACATAGTCATAGAAACAGGTTAAGCTTATGAGCAAGCCACAAGTACCCGCTTTAGAAAACTGGTTTACCATGAATACCGAGAAGCCACATCTTCTCGGAAGCAAATGCAAAAGCTGTGGGACCTACTATTTTCCACAAACCAATGTGTTTTGTAAAAATCCCGACTGCGAAGGCGAAGAGTTCGACACCGTTGAACTCAGCCGCAGCGGAAAACTTTGGTCTTTTACCAATGCTTGCTACAAACCGCCAGAGCCATTTGTATCTCCTGATCCTTTTGAGCCTTATGCCATAGCTGCTGTAGAGCTTGAGCATGAAAAAATGACCGTTCTTGGCCAAGTGGTTGAAGGTACTGGCGTCGAAGACTTAAAAGCTGGCATGGAAATGGAGCTGGTACTCGAAACATTATTCGAAGACGACGAATCAGAAAAACTGACTTGGAAATGGAAACCTGTTAACGCGTAAAGAAACGTATTAAGCCCGTCATGCCAAACTTGACAAGGTGAATTGCGAAGCAAGAGATAGTAACCTGGGTTATTTGGCATCCAGAAAAATAAAACTGGAAACAGCACTTGTGCCCTTTGGGTATCCGCTGGAATGACAAAAAGAGGAACGAGAGACATGAGTAACGAAATTGCCATCTTAGGCGCAGGTATGCACCCTTGGGGAAAATGGGGTAAAAACTTTGTTGAATACGGCGTGAAAGCCGCACGCGACGCACTCAAAGAATCCGGCGTTAACTGGAAAGACATTCAATTTGTATCCGGTGCTGCCACTATTCGAAACGGTTACCCAGGCCAAGTCGCCGGCGCGACCTTTGCACAAGCTCTAGGGTGGCAAGGTGCCGAGGTAAATACTTCTTACGCGGCCTGTGCGTCTGGATCACAAGCTTTAGCCGCAGCACGTACTAAAATTTTATCGGGCCAATGCGACGTAGCTTTAGTCGTTGGCGCCGACACTACACCAAAAGGTTTTTTGGCACCTGCCAAAGGTGATCGTCCTGATGATCCAGATTGGGTACGTTTTCGTTTAGGTATTACTAACCCAACTTACTTTGGTTTATACGCGCGTCGTCGTATGGAAATGTTCGGCGATACTCAAGACGACTTTGCTGCCGTAAAGATCAAAAACTCGTCTAACGGCTTTACCAATCCTTACGCTCGTTACAAAAAGAAATTTACTTTAGAAGATATCAACGCTTCTGCCATGGTGGCGGACCCATTACGTTTAATGGATATCTGTGCCACCTCTGACGGTGGTGCTGCATTAATCGTATCGAGTGTAGACTACGCCAAAAAAATCGGTCGTGGTGATGCAGTAAAAGTTGCAGCGATCTCCACCGTAACGCCCACTTACGCTTCCTCTGTGGTTGAAATGCCAGACCTGGCTACTGACTCGGCAGTCGTAGCCGACGCAATAAGTTATCGTTCGCAAATTCCTTTAAAAGCTTACGAAGAAGCAGGTATTGGTCCTAAAGACGTTAGCCTTGCAGAAGTTTATGATCTTTCAACCGCACTTGAATTGGATTGGATGGAAGACCTCCAGCTTTGCGAACGTGGTGAAGCCGCCACTTTACTACGTAATGGCGACACCCAAATCAACGGACGCATTCCTGTAAACGCTAGTGGCGGTCTTGCTTGCTTTGGTGAAGCGGTTCCTGCTCAAGCGATTTCACAAATTTGCCACCTTAACTGGCAACTAGCGGGCCAAGCTGGCGATATGCAAGTGGATAACCCTAAAGTCGGCATTACAGCTAACCAAGGTTTATTTGGTCACGGTTCTTCTGTCATTTTAAAGAAATAAATTATGCACTCAGCGCTGAATACAAAACTGACCGAACTACTTGGTTGTAAATACCCAGTCATCCAAACCGCTATGGGTTGGGTCGCTGACCCTAAGCTGGTGGCTGGTACTTGTAACGCTGGCGGTTTTGGATTTTTAGCTGGTGCGACTATTCCACCTGATGAAGTGGAAAAACAAATTTTAGAAACCAAAGCCCTGACCGATAAGCCTTTTGGTATGAATTATCATATGTACCAAAGCAACGCGAATGAGATTACTGATCTCGTAATCAAACATGGTATTCGTGCAGTGAGTTATAGCCGTTCGCCTGGCCCTGAGATGATTAAAAAACTTAAGGACGCTGGCGTAGTTTGCATGCCAACCGTTGGTTTGATGAAGCACGCCGTTAAAGCGGTAGAACTCGGAGCAGACGTTATTACTATTCAAGGCGGCGAAGGCGGTGGTCATACCGGCCCTATTCCTACCAATATTGTGCTACCTCAAGTGTTAGATGCGGTTGATGTTCCCGTAGTCGCTTGCGGTGGCTTTAAAGACGGTCGTGGCTTGGCAGCTGCACTTGCCTATGGCGCTAGCGGTATAGCCATGGGAACTCGCTTTTTAATGACAGAAGAAAGCCCAGTGCCCGCTCAGACTTTAGAACGCTACGTACAAATTAATAATCCAGCCAATGTGATTGTATCCACCGCTGTCGATGGTATGCCCCAGCGCATGATTATGAATGAGTTTTTAGGCGAGCTTGAAAAATCAGGTCCGCTTAAAAAATTACTCTTAGCGATCAAAAGCTCTTTGGCCTATCGCAAACATTCAGGCGCCACCATTCCAAGTTTAGTTAAGGCCTTGATTGTCTCTTTAAAAGAAGACGGTTTAACGCCTGCACAATCATTAATGCAAGCTAATGCTCCCATGGTGATTCAAAAAGCCATGGTTGATGGTAAGCCAGCCGAAGGCGTATTACCGAGCGGCCAAATCTCAGGTGCGATTAAAAGTTTAGAGACCTGCGAAACCGTTATTTCACAAATTATTGAAGAGGCAGAAACTCGCCTCAATTCACTTCAAGCCTAATTAAATTTTTGTAAGGAAAGCACGATGTCGGATCTATCAACAGAACTACCTTTTAAAACCTCTATCAACAACGGCATCGCAGAGTTAATTTTTGATCACCCTCCTGTTAATGCCTTTTCGAGTTTTGGCTGGGCAGCGATTGCAGAAGAAATTACCGCACTTGGCAAAAATCCTGAAGTGCGAGTCATCATCATTGCCGCCGAAGGCCGTGGTTTTTGCGCTGGCGTTGATATTAAAGAACTAGCTCAAGACTCATCACTGATTACCCGTGTTAATAAAGGCAACTACGATACCTTTGCAGCGATTCACCGTAACTCTAAGCCTGTGATTGTTGCAGTACATGGTTTCGTACTAGGTGGCGGTATTGGCGTAAGCGGTGCAGCTGACATTATCGTTGCTTCTGAGTGTGCAACGTTTGCGGTACCTGAAGTGGATCGTGGTGCCATGGGCGGTGGCGCTCACCTACAACGCATGTTCCCAGTACAAAAAGTACGTTACATGTACTTCACCGGTGAAGCTATCGATGCACAAGAAGCTTACCGTCTTGGCGCAGTTGAAAAGGTAGTACCTCGCGATCAACTATTAGATGAAGCGCGTAGTATCGCAGCAAAAATTGCCGAGAAGAGCCCAGGCATGATTGCGCTAGCGAAAGAAGCACTAAACGGCATTGAAGACGGCAACCTAGAAGATAAGTACCGAAGTGAACAGGGTTTTACTTTGGAGGCGTATAATGACAAAGATAGTCAGGAAGCACGCGATGCCTTTGTCGAAAAACGTGACGCTAATTTCTAAAGCGGTTTATCAATTGCTCTGAGAATGCGTTGCTTCCTCGCTCGAAGTTCGGCTATCTCTTTTGATATGCCTCACTTCTCGCCGCGGGGCGCCTTCTCTCAAAACAATTGATCTCACCTTAGAACTCGGTGGACAGAATTCTAAAGAAATAAATGCAAGAGAGTTAAGAGTAGAAAGTTATGGATCTTAATTACACTGATGAACATAAAGCATTTCGCCAAGAGGTGCGTGAGTGGTTGGAGCAAAATGTTCCTGCCGAGCCTTTAGAGACTTTTGATACGGCTGAAGGTTTTCAGCAACATCGTGAGTGGGAAGCCACAATGAACAAAGGTCGTTGGGGCATGGTGACGTGGCCAACGGAATTAGGTGGTCGTGACCTTGATTTGATTCAGTGGTTAATTTTTGAAGAAGAATACTACCGCGCTCAAGCACCGACTCGTGTAAACCAAAACGGTATCTTTTTGCTTGGCCCCACTTTGATGGAATACGGCACTGAAGAGCAGAAAGCACGTTACTTACCTAAGATGGCGTCGGGTGAAGAAGTTTGGGCACAAGGTTGGTCTGAGCCAGGTGCGGGCTCTGATATGGCTGCCATACGCTCTAAAGCCGAGAATAAAGGCAACCACTATATTATCAATGGCCAAAAGACATGGTCGACTCGTGCGGCTTTTGCGGACTGGACCTTTGGTATGTTCCGTACTGATCCAGAATCTTCTCGTCATAAAGGTTTAACTTTTATTTTTGTACCTTTAGACGCAGAAGGCGTAACTGTAAGACCAATCCCGCAGCTAAATGGCCATCCCGGCTTTGCAGAGATCTTTTTTGATAACGTTAAAGTGCCCGTAGAAAACCGTCTTGGTGACGAAGGTGCCGGCTGGAGCGTAGCCATGTCCACCGCCGGTTTTGAGCGCGGCTTAATGTTAAGAAGCCCAGCCCGCTTCCAAGAAACCGCAAAACGCTTATTGGAACTTTATAAAGAAAACGAAGCCACTATCGATGATCCGATCATTAAAGACCAAGTACTTAACGCTTACATGCAAGCAGAGGCTTACACCTTAAATACTTATATGACGGCCTCTCGTTTAATTAACGGCGGCAGCATTGGCCCTGAAACCAGCACCAATAAAATCTTTTGGTCAGAGCTAGATCAGCAAATGCACGCAACGGCCATGAGCATTCTTGGCGCACGTGCTGAGTTGGAACCTCATTGCTCTGAAGCTGGCAATGTTGGCACTTGGTTAGACGGTTTTTTGTTCAGCCAGTCGGGTCCGATTTACGCCGGCACCAATGAGATTCAACGGAACATTATTGCGGAACGCATGCTTGGCATGCCTCGCGCGTAGAATTAAAGCAAAGAAGTCACCCCTGCGAAGGCTGGGGTCCACTAAAAATTGGATTCCTGCTTTCGCAGGAATGACCATTGAGAGAGACAGAAACCATGAATTTTAGTTTTTCAGAAGATCAATTACTGTTCCGCGATAGCGTTAAAGATTTTTTAGGCAACGAAGTTACACCTGAAGTCATTCGCGAACTTTGGGAAAGCGATACAGGTCGCTCTGATGCTTTATGGGCGCAGTTTGCCGAACTCGGTTTGACCAGCATGCTAGTAGCCGAAGAACACGGTGGCCTAGGAATGAACGAAGAAGACTTCATTTTGATAGCCGAAGAATGCGGTCGAGTTGCACTGCCTGAGCCTTTAATCGACAACGCAATGGTGGCGGTGCCTTTAATTCAAGAAAGCGGTAATAACGATCTTAAAAGCCAGTGGTTAGAAAAAATTGTGGCAGGCGAAGCCAAAGTTGCCATCGGCCATAGTATCAATCCTCTGGTAAGTGATGCCCATGTTGCCGATTTATTATTGTTACAAAATGGTGACGAACTACATGCGGTCGAGACCTCAGCCGTTGAGCTAGTTGCACAGGAAAGCGTTGACCCTTCACGAAAATTATTTAAAGTGAATTGGACCCCAAGCGCTGATACTTGTATTGTCCAAAACGCTCAAGCTCTGTTACAAGACACATTAAACCGTGGTGCTCTGTCTGTTGCTGCACAGCATTTAGGTCTAGCTCAACATATGGTGGCCATGTGTGTTGAATACACAGCTGACCGAAAACAATTTGGCAAATCCATTGGTACCTTCCAAGCGGTAAAACACCATATGGCGAATGTTGCCGTTAAGTATGAGTTTGCGAAAGCCGTGGTTTATCGTGCTGCCAACTCCATCGCTACAAAGCACCCTCAAGCAGCTGTACACGTTGCTCATGCAAAAATCGCTGCAAGCGAAGCTGCCTTATTAGCCGCCAAAAATGGTATTCAAGTTCATGGCGCTATGGGTTACACCTGGGAAGTGAATCTACAAATTTGGATGAAACGCGCTTGGGCTTTAGACAACAGCTGGGGCAGTGTTGGCTACCATAAAAAACAAGTGGCTGAATTCGCACTCAATGACAGTGCAGAAATTGGTGCAAGTCACAGCTTTTAATTCAATCGAGCAAGTCAATAAGCTGTGACATACAGCTTATTGAACTGACTTTTTTATCTAAATATTTCTTACTCTCTGGGTCAAAATAGACGGTATTCATATTCGCCGCCAAGCCTGCCTCTATTCCCGCCTCACTATCATCAATTACCATACATTGTTCAGGCTTAAACCCCATGGAATGAGCTGCGTGCAAAAATAAATTGGGCGAAGGCTTCCAAGACTCAATCTCATAAGCGCTAAAGATATTGGAACCAAAATAGCTTTCTAAACCAGTTAAGCTTAGCGCCTGTTCGATTTTTGCCCGAGGACCATTAGAAGCGACACTTTTGGTAAGCCTTATTTTCTCAAGAGTCTCTCTAACTGTGGGAAATGCTTGTAATTCTTGCTTGAAAAGATCCGCTGTTAAAGCGCGATAATCACGTTCAAACTGCTGGCCGCAACTAATACCGTGTATCCGCTCTAAATCCTTAAAAATATTCGCTAATTTATCGCCACGATAGCGCCTCATTAGCTCAGCGGCTGACTCTCTCACTCCTACGATTTCCAAGTGAATGCTTAAGGCTCGATTACAGAGCAACTCGCTGTCGACCAAAGTGCCATCACAATCAAAAATAAGGCATTCAATCATTGATAAGAAAATCCACCTGAGGTTTATCTTTCTCAAGCCTCATAGAAAAAGGAACGCCAAAAGCCTGTTCAAGCTCTTCGCAAGATTTTAGCTCACTGACTAGGTCGTGAAATAAAACCTTCGTGTTTGATAACAGCGTTAATGTATCTGAGTAACGTAGGAGTAAATTAATATCATGCAACACCATGAGGATGGTTTTTCCCTCTTTGGCCTTTTTGCATAATAACTTCATAAGCTTTAATTGATATTTAATATCTAGCGAATTCAAAGGCTCATCCAATAAAAGCAAGTCAGTATCCTGACACAGTACCCGCGCAATATGCAGGCGTTGCTTTTCACCACCTGAAAGGTCAGTAAATTGTTGGCCTTTTAATTCTATCAAGTCCATTGCTTCTAAAGTTCGCTCTACCGTTCGAATATTTTCTTGATCATTGGTTTTACTAGCGGATCGGCCTAGGGCACACACTTCTTGCACGGTCATCGAAAACGCAAAATGATTTTCTTGTAGCAAGACAGATCTTTCGCCAGCCAATTCTTGCAGAGAATAGTCAGATATGGGTTTATCATTTAAAGAACAACGACCTTCAAAAAAATCTAAATCACCTGCGATCAACTTTAGCAAAGTGCTTTTTCCTACACCGTTGGGACCGAGAATCCCATGGATTTTCCCGCTTTTAAATCCAAGCGAGATCCTATCAATCAAGACCTTATCTTTTAGCTTATAAGTTAAATCACTAATCTGAATCATTAGAATAAGATCTTTTTTCTATATTGAAGTAAAAGATAAATAAAGAATGGGCAACCAATTAATGCGGTTAATATCCCAATTGGAAGTTCCGCCGGATAAATAAGCTGCCTTGCTAAAGTATCAGTGGCCATCAAAAACCAAGCACCCAACAAAAAGGATGCAGGTAACAGAAAACGATGATCAGCACCAAAGATTAAACGAATCAAATGAGGAATAATGAATCCCACAAAACCAATCACCCCCACCATGGCAACGCCAGCACTTACAATTAAAGAAGTCAGTATCAAAGCTAACAAACGTAGCTTTTGAACATCAATACCTAGGTGACGTGCTTGCTCATCCCCTAAGAGTAAAACATTTAACGCCTGCGCTTTAAACAACAGAACAATACCGGCGGGCAAAACAATTGCTGCACTTAATAGAAGTTGCTTCCAAGTTAGCGCACTAAAACTCCCCAATTGCCAGAAGCTCATTGCTCTTAGCTCTTGATCACTGGACAGATATATTAACAAGGCATTAAGAGCCGTGCACAATGCGCTAATAGCCACACCCGCTAGCAACAAAGTCGCAACTTGAGTTTGGCTATTTGTTGTAGATATCCGGTAAGCAATCAACAAACTTAAAAAACCTAAAATAAAAGCAAACACCGGAACCAAAAGAACGCTTGAAAACCAAACTGAAAAAGCCGAACCCAGCACGATCGCAACACTCGCACCCAAGGCCGAACCTGCAGAAACACCTATCAACCCGGGATCAGCCAAAGGGTTTCGAAAGATAGCCTGCATAACAGCTCCACTTAAGGCTAGGCTACCGCCAATCAAGAGGGCTAATAAAGCTCTAGGCAATCGCAGCTCTAAAAAGACCTGCTTAGAAGAGCCATCTTGACCACTCAAGATCTGGCCTAGGAGCTCCCAATCAAAACCATTGGAGCCAAATAGTGAAGCGGAAAACACGCTAAACACCAAGACCAATAACCCAGTCGATAGCACCAAGGCATTTGAAAACCCTTTAAAGGCTGGCTGTTTACTGGAATACTGAGCTGACATAATGTTTTACCATTTAACAATGGCGCCCAGTGTAGTCTAGGGCTTAAGCTTAGGTAAAGGGAGAAAACCTATACTCTCTATGAACTTCTCTCACATATTCGAATAATAAAGCGTCTATATAATGAAAAAAATATTTCTAGGCATTTTAATGCTGATTCTATTCAGCCCCATCATCATTATTGTAGTAGCTGCCCCATTAAATTGGTCTACACCCGCAGACCAAGAGTTCGAACGATCAGCCTTATTGAAAAATCCACCACCCCAAAACCCTAGAGGGATAACACTTAGGGTCGTAACCTTCAATATTGCCAATGCTCATGGCTTCACGACAAACCAAAGAGAGCGAGTTACCGCTATTGCTGACCTACTGCTGGCACTTGATGTTGATATTGTTGGCCTTCAAGAAGTTTTTATAGAGGAGGATCGCAAGTTTTTAATTAACTATTTGGCTGATACTCCACTCAAATACCATAGCGAGTACCCTGCAGGCTTTTTGGGAAATGGACTCGTTATACTCAGCAAGTATCCAATAGTTGAATCCTACTTTCATCGTTTTAAAACGAACAACTCCTGGTGGAAGGTTTGGGAAGGCGACTGGTGGGCCGGCAAAGGAATTGGTTTAGCTCGCATTCAAATCAATGAAAAAACCTATATCGATTATTATAACGTTCATGCTCAAGCCTATCGCGGCAATCAAGCCAGTGATGATGTTCGATTAGAGCAGTTTAAAGAAGCAAGCCTGTTTTTAAATAGGTCTTCGCTCCCGAATTCACCTGCTTTTTTTGTGGGTGACTATAACACCGAACAAGGCAAACCCGATTACGTATATCTGGAACAGAACTCAAACCTTTTAAGGTTAATGAATATCGACTCAGAGATTGATCATATTGGTGTACTCGCCAATAAACATTATCAATTTGAAACGCTTTCTACTCAGGAAATTGTTGGAACAACCTTGGGTAGCAATCCAGGAAGATTTTATAGCCGAGCACCCACACCCTTTGAGTTTTGGGAAATGCACTACGGAGATCCAGCAGAAACAGCACTGAGCGATCATCCCGGCTATCTATCAGAGGTGAGCATAAGCCTTACAAACCACTGATCCCCTTACCTAAACATTTAGTTAAGGATTAGTTGACAGCGCTTTCCCACTCTAGTTATCTTTATTACTACTAACTTAATCGAGACCCATTATGAAACTTTTAATCATCACAATCCTTAGCTCATTTTCTATTTTGGCCTACGCAGAAATTGGTGGTGACGAAACAAATCAACCGACCCTTGACCCCTTCTCCGCCAAAATGGAAGAAATACATGC
This sequence comes from Pseudomonadales bacterium, assembly GCA_965223975.1. Taxonomy (GTDB): domain Bacteria; phylum Pseudomonadota; class Gammaproteobacteria; order Pseudomonadales; family JBECKS01; genus JBECKS01. Next base: position 1,800,513 of record OZ245031.1, on the reverse strand, counting down.
CTGCGTACAAAAAATAGACGAGAAGCAACTCGGGTATTTAGCCGACAAAGCTAAAAATGCTCAGGAAAAAATTCGAAGCCTTTGCGCTAAAAACAATACTGATGGCGCTATGGAAATCGCAGAAGACTTTGCTGACACTCTAAAAAGATCAGCAGCTTTAAAACAGTTAGAGCTGTGTACAGAAGACTTACCGGCAATGCTGAAAAACCGTATGAAGCTATTGGATTTCGACGAACTCAAAAAGCAAACCGATAAAACTATTTGCGACGCAAAATTCAACCAGTAAGTGGCTGAAGTGATTCTGCTCGCTTTTTTAAAGCTTGATTCACTTCCTTATATCCTTTCACCAAGGAAGGTTTGGCTACTCGACCTAATAAAGAAGTTAAACCTCGAAAGGCCTCCTCATTGGTAAAACGTGCACCTTCGCCCCGCTCTTCTATTCTAAAAGCGTGGCGAATTAAAAAGGGCGCTCTAAATGGTCCCTGTTTAGCTATACTTCCTCGCCACTCCAACGTTTTCCCCTCTTCACAAGCGGTAATTAGAGCAGAAACAGGCACCTCTCGGTTTCCTATAATCAAATGAATTCTAAGCCATTCGCCCAGCTCCGCCTTTCCTTCTACTTTAGCCACACTTGGATGCCATTCTGGATAAGCCTCAAAGTCACAAAGCACAGAAAAAATAGTTTCTGCCGACGCATTAATATCGATAGGGGTTTCAAACTTCATAAGTACTAGCTAGCTCCAGCAAACCAAAATTTCTCGATCATCGTTTTTATAAGGCAATCGACCATGAGACACCGATGCATTATCAATAGCGAGCACATCACCCTTATGCCAAGCGTCCACCTGCAAATGTTTCCAAATCAAATCTCGCACATGCTCTATATCTTCTAAAGGAATCTCTGTCCCGTCGCCATAAAAAGTATGCATTGAAAGATCTTCGGCGGGTTTTGCGCGCATACCCACTTCCAAACCACGAGCTAACTCTAAGATTTGTTTATTTTCTTCCGTCGGTCGAAAGTTACAAATCCGTTCGTACTCTCCAGCGGGTGAAGAGACATGAAAAATTGCAAGGTGATTATACCAAGCCTCATCCCCTGTCACCGGATGCTTACGACTGACTTGCTGGTTACCCCATAAACGAAGTCCGCCATCCTCTTTCCACTCAGGCTCGAATCCTTCTTCCTTACACTTTTGTTCGACGACTAAACGGTCAGTACTCTGAAACATATCATCCCAAGATTTCAGCTGCATCTCATCTCCAGCAGGTGCTCCGGGAGCGGAATAGTTACGCACGTTCTTCATGCCTTTTTCTTGAAAGCGCGCTCGCACTTCTGGATCCATGTCTTGCCAAACCTTGCGCATATCGCAAATTGGCGTTTCACCAGAGTCCGGTTCCGAAGGATTCATCGCAGAAAAAAATAAATGCTTGGGGGGATTGGCACAAAAGCTCATCTCACAATGCTGGGGAATCGGAAAATAACCAGGCAGCTCACTGGCGTGAAACACGTAATCGGTTACCGCATCCCTAGGAGAAGTACCCAAATAGTCATTCTTTAAATCAGGAGCGATAAGGCGAGCAATTTCTTCAAAATCTTCGGCACTTTGCACATCAAAACCCCTAAATCGGATGGCACCATGCTCCAATAACTTCTGTTGCAAAGACTCCTGATCAGATTTTAGCCACTCCAACAGATCGTCTAAATTAGGGTTTCCACCCGCATCCACCACCAAAGGTAGCTCGCCTGACATAGAATAGGGACTGGTGCTCACATTTCACTCCTGTTCTCATATTTGAATTATTTTCGACAGGCCCAACAATAGGTGGATTGCCAACGAGGCGCAATAGTCTAAGAGCACACTAAATAGGCACGCCTTCACACAAAAGGATGACGCTGATTTAGGCTGATTTTCGTATAATGCACACCAATTTAAGTATTTGATTTTACTAGATAAAATACTGCATTTGAGCAGTTTGGAGTACAAAAATGGCAGAAGCCTATATCGTAGACGCAGTACGCACCCCAACCGGCCGTAGAAAAGGTGGTCTAGCCCATGTTCACGGCGCCGATTTGGGAGCTCACGTGCTAAAAGCCATTGTAGAGCGTAACAATATTCCAGACGCCGATTATGACGATGTTATGTTCGGCTGCGTCGATACTATTGGCCCCTTAGCTGGCGATATCGCTCGCACTTGCTGGTTGGCTGCTGGCCTAGACCAAGGTGTTCCGGGTACCACTATTGATCGTCAATGTGGTTCCTCACAACAGGCCGTTCACTTTGCAGCTCAAGCCATCATGTCTGGCGTGAACGATGTCGTGGTTGCTGGTGGCGTTCAAACCATGACCCAAATTCCTATTTCCTCAGCAATGACTTCCGCTGAGCCCCTAGGCTTTACCGATCCCTTCTCTGGATCGACTGGCTGGGTTGAGCGCTATGGCGATCAGCCACCTACACAATTTAATTCAGCACAAATGATCGCTGACAAATGGGACATCAGTCGTAAAGAATTAGAAGAGTATTCTTTGGAGTCGCACAAACGCGCCCTTAAAGCGATTGAAGAAGGCCGTTTTGATAAAGAAATCGTACCACTCGAAGGCGTAACGCAAGACGAAACGCCCCGCGACAGTACTTTAGAAAAAATGGCGGAGCTTGATTTTCTTTTTGGTTGCGACAAAGTCACCGCTGCAGTGTCTAGCCAAACTTGTGACGCAGCCAGCGCGATTCTCATCGTGTCTGAGGCCGCACTAAAAAAATATAACCTAACACCTCGCGCCCGCATCCATCACATGAGCGTGCGCGCCGATGATCCGATTTGGATGTTAACCGCTCCCATCCCAGCCACTAAGTACGCTTTAGAAAAAGCTGGCATGACTTTAGACGATATCGACTTAGTTGAAATCAACGAAGCATTTGCTTCTGTGGTTATGGCTTGGTTAAAAGAGACTGGTTACCCACATGAAAAAACCAATGTAAACGGCGGCGCAATTGCGCTTGGTCACCCACTAGGTGCGACGGGTACAAAACTAATGACCACCCTACTTCACGAATTGGAAAGAACCGGTGGGCGTTTTGGTTTGCAGACTATGTGTGAAGGTGGTGGGCAAGCGAACGTAACCATCATCGAGAGATTATAAAACGCGCTTACTTTACAGCACTCTAGCTTTATTGCTGGCAAATTTTGGATCGGTCATTTGCGACTTGCAAACTCCCTCACCAAAATTCTTAGCGCCTCGCTAGATCACAGTAAAGTAACCGCTTAGATTTTTGAATAACTTAAAATTTTTAAAACCGTCATGTCAATTTTTTTGACATCCAGAAATGGGTTCGTGAATCAAGTTAAATTCAAAAGAACGACTTTATTTTTTAAGCAGCCAGCGAAAATTCCGCCTAACAAGGCAAAGGTTGACGAAAATGCGGAGCGTACAAATAGTACTTGAGCAATTTAAGGAGACCTTTAACACAGTTAGAGGGATTTGCAGCAGCTGCGGACTTGCAGATAAAGGTAATAAAACATGTCAAATTTTCTTAATAATCGTGTGGCGATAATCACTGGAGCCGGTGGTGGTCTGGGCGCCGCTCACGCAAGAGTTATGGCAGCCGAAGGTTGTGCTGTTGTGGTTAACGACATTAACGAAGCTGCTGCCCAAGCGGTCGTAGACGAAATCACCGCAGCAGGTGGCAAAGCTATCGTTAATACCTCCGACATCACCAACTACGCCGATAGCGAAAATGCAGTTAAACAAGCGATCGAAACTTTCGGTGATTTAAATGTTGTAGTAAACAACGCCGGCATAAACCGTGACCGTATGTTTGCATCTATGACTGAAGACGAGTGGGATGCGATTATGGCCGTTCACTTAAAAGGTCACTTCTGTATTTCTTCTCACGCCGTTCACTACTGGCGCGATAAGAGTAAAGCGGGCGAAGAAGTTCAAGCACGTATTATTAACACAACCTCTGGTGCTGGCTTGCAGGGTTCAGTAGGTCAATCCAACTACGCAGCGGCTAAAGCAGGCATTGCTGCTTTAACCTTAAACCAAGCAGCGGAGTTGGGTCGTTACGGTATTACCGCAAACGCCATTGCCCCTGCAGCACGTACTGGCATGACCACAGCCGTCGAAGCCATGGCTGAGCGTATGAAAAAACCAGAAGACGGCAGCTTTGATTACTGGGCACCTGAGAATGTATCTAGCCTTATTGCCTGGATCGCCTCTACTGATTCTCAAAATGTAAGCGGTCGCGTATTTGAATCTGAAGGCGGCAAGATTTCTATCGGTGACGGTTGGAGAACCACAAAAGGTGTCGACAAAGGCGCTCACTGGGAACCTTCTGAAATAACAGAAGCCATGAAAACCTTGTTAGAAGAAGAAGTCCCCGCGCAACCAGTATACGGCACTTTTTAATACACTCTTACTAATCACCTGTCATGCTGAACTTGATTCAGCATCCAGAAAGTCTGGATTCCAATTTAAAATTAGAATGACAATGCAAAGACAAGTTTAAATAAAATTATGGAATTTTCTTTTACTGAAGAACAAGAAATGATCCGAGAAAGCGCCGAAGCTTTTTTGGCGGACGTTTCTTCCTCAGAAGCTGTTCGAAAAGTCATGGCCAGTGAGCTAGGTTATGACCAAAACGTTTGGCAACAAATCTCTCAAGAGATGGTTTGGCCGGCGATTCATATTCCAGAGGAATTTGGTGGCATGGGGCTTGGCTATGTAGAGCTTATCGCGCTGATGGAACAAATGGGCAAACGTTTATTATGCTCACCTTTTTTCTCAACGGTTTGCTTAGCCGCTAATGCTTTAATCTTAAACGGCAACCAAGAGCAAAAAGAGAAATACCTAAGCAAAGTTGCTGAAGGCAGTATCACAGCTACCCTAGCCTTTAGTGGTCAAAATAACTTACAAGGTGCTGAAGCAATTACCGCAACTTATTCAGAAGATGCAGGCCAATTTGTACTCAACGGTGAATATCACTACGTACCTAATGGCCATAGTGTTGATCTAATTATTATCGCCGCAAAAAACTCCGAAGGTGCGGTCAGCTTGTTCTTGGTTGATGCTGAGACTCAGGGCTTAGAAAGAACCTACACGCCCAGCATGGATCAAACTAAGAAACAGGCACGATTAACACTTAGCAATATTAGTTTAGATCAAAGTGCCGTTTTAGGTGAACTAGGGCTAGGCGCAAGCGCTTTAGATACGATTTTACAATTAGCGAACGTAGCCATTGCTGCAGAACAACTTGGCGGCGCACAGCATGTATTAGACCTAACGGTGGAATACACCAGAGAACGCGTACAGTTCAACCGCCCCATTGCTAGCTTTCAAGCAGTAAAACACAAAGCTGCAGACATGATGCTTAAAGCGGAGTGTGCAAAGTCTGCTGTTTATTATGCGGCTTGTATTGCTCAAGACTTTTTCGAAGGCGGTGAACTCGCCGGCGAATTAAATGAAGCCGCAAGCATTGCCAAAGGCTATTGCTCTGACGCTTATTTTTTTAATGCTGGTTGCGCGATACAACTGTTTGGCGGTGTTGGCTTTACCTGGGAATATGACCTGCACTTATATTTTAAACGAGCAAAATCTTCAGAAAGCTACCTAGGTAACGGTTCACAGCATAGAGAAAATCTTGCCAGCATTTTATTAGATTAATGAGTCATTCCTGCGAAGGCAGGAATCCAGAAAATTATGGAATAGATTCCTGCCTTCGCAGGAATGACAAGACAATATGAAACTTAGCTTTAGTAAAAAAGACGAACAATTTAGAGACGAAGTCGCCACTTGGCTAAAAGAAAACCTTTGCGGCGAATTTGAAAAACTACGCTTTAGAGGCGGACCCGGTGACGAGCACATGTTTCATGATGAGCGCGTTGAATGGGAAAAGAAACTCGCCGAAGGTGGCTGGACTTGTATCGGCTGGCCAAAAGAATACGGCGGACGCGGTTGCAGCATCTCTCAGCAAGTGATCTTTAACGAAGAATACGCTCGCGCAGGTGGCCCTGGTCATGTTGGTCACATTGGTGAAGGATTAGCTGGTCCTACCATCATGGCTTTTGGCAGCGAAGAGCAAAAACAGCGCTTTTTGCCGCGCATTGTTTCTGGTGAAGACCTTTGGTGTCAGGGCTATTCAGAACCTTCTGCTGGTTCTGACCTAGCCAACGTAAAAACTAAAGCTCACTTTGATGAAAGCAAAAACAAGTGGATCATCAATGGTCAGAAAGTGTGGACCTCACTCGCTCACGAAGCCGACTGGTGCTTTGTCATTGCCCGCACCGATCCTGAGTCTAAAGCACATAAAGGTTTAGGCTTCTTTTTAGTCCCTATGGATCAAAGTGGCGTTGATGTAAGACCGATCACTCAGTTAACAGGTACATCAGAATTTAACGAAGTGTTTTTTGATGATGCCGAGTGTGACGCAGATTGTATTGTCGGCGAGCCAGGCGATGGCTGGAAAGTCGCTATGGGCTTACTCGGTTTTGAACGTGGTGTATCCACCCTTGGCCAGCAAATGCAGTTTCAAAATGAGCTGAACGAAGTCATTAAAATTGCCAAAGAAAACGGTAACTCAAAAGATCCATCAATACGTCAACGCATCGCTGACGCTTGGACCGGCTTAAAAATCATGCGCTACAACAGCTTACGTATGTTATCGAACGATGCAGGCGACGGCGCACTGCAAAAAGAAGCCATGATCTACAAACTCTATTGGGCCACCTGGCATCGAAACATGGGCAAACTCGCCATGGATGTATTGGGGCCTGAAAGTGAAATGATCGATGACAGCACAGACAACAATGAAGGCGATCATTACAATCTAACCCGTTTGCAATCTATGTATCTGTTTACCCGCTCCGATACCATTTACGGCGGCACTAACCAAATCCAAAGAAACATTATCGCAGAGCGTGCACTAGGCATGCCTAAAGAACCTAAGTTTTAAACTGAGAGAATAGAGATGAGAGAAGCACCTCCTTACGTACCAGGTCACAATTTACTGAGCGGAAAATCCGTCTTAATTACTGCCGCAGCAGGCGCAGGTATCGGCTTTGCCGCGGCCAAACGTTCTATCGAAGAAGGCTGCCGTGCCATCATGATCAGCGACATTCACGAAGGTCGTTTAGAAAAAGCGGTCAACGCTCTCAAAGAAGAAACCGGTTTAGAAAATGTATACGGCCAAATCTGCAACGTCACCGTTGAAGAAGATGTGCAAACATTGATCAACGCAGCCGAAGACAAACTAGGTGGAGTAGATATCTTAATCAACAACGCAGGTCTTGGTGGTCAAACCGCTTTGATTGATATGCAAGATGACGAATGGATGCGCGTTATCGATATTACTTTAAACGGCACCATGCGTATGACTCGCGCCATGATGCGTATTATGAAAGAACGCGGCGAAGGCGTGATCGTTAACAATGCATCAGTTCTCGGCTGGCGTGCTCAAAAAGAACAAACCCACTACGCTGCAGCAAAAGCTGGCGTTATGGCCTTAACGCGTTGTGCTGCTTTAGAAGCCGCTGACTTTGGTGTACGCATTAACGCCGTATCACCATCAATAGCGATCCATGAATTCTTAAAGAAAAGTGCAAGCGAAGAATTATTGGCGGACCTTGTGAAAAACGAAGCCTTTGGCCGTGGCGCAGAAGTTTGGGAAGTCGCCAACGTCATGATGTTTTTAGCATCAGAATATTCAAGCTATATGACAGGAGAAATAGTATCCGTCAGTAGCCAACGCTCGTAAGCAACAACACTAAATAAGTCATTCCAGCGTAGGCTGGAATCCAGAAAATCTACGGAAGGGTTATGAAGTCTGGATACGTATACATATTGGCTAGCAAAAGAAATGGAACTCTTTACACTGGCGTTACCAGCAATCTGGTAAAGCGTGTTTATCAGCACAAAGAACACTCAATTGAGGGGTTTACTAAAAAGTATCAGGTAACGCAGCTTGTTTATTTTGAAGAGCATGATGATATAGGGCAAGCAATCATTAGAGAGAAACAGATAAAGGTGTGGAAGCGCCAATGGAAATTAAACCTAATCGAGAAAGACAATCCTAACTGGATCGATTTATACCATTCAATTTTAGAATAACTGGACTCCAGCCTTCGTGCCCAATACGTTGCACGGGGCAGGCCCCTGAAATGACATTGAAACGAGGAACCAAAAATGAAAGAAGCTGTAATTGTTAGCACTGCCCGAACCGCTCTAGGAAAATCATTCCGAGGCGCATTCAACGACACCGAAGCGCCAGTCATGAGCGGAGCTTGCGTTAAGGAAGTGGTTAAGCGTGCTGGTATCGAGCCAGGCGAAGTAGATGATTGTATTTTTGGTGCAGCGGCTCAACAAGGTACACAAGCCTATAATATCGGTCGTTTAAGCGCAGTGGTTGGCGGCCTACCTGATACAGTGGCCGGGATGGCTATTGAGCGCCAATGTTCTTCAGGTTTAATGTCGATTGCTACTGCTGCAAAAAGCATTATGACTAACGAAATCGATATCGCTGTCGCTGGTGGTGTTGAATCTATCTCTTTGGTGCAAACCAAACACAAAAACGGCTATCGTGCTGCATCCAAAGCGGTACTTGAAATCGACCCTACTGCTTATATTCCAATGCTAGAAACTGCAGAGATTGTTTCTGACCGCTATAACATCAGCCGTGATCGTCAAGACGAATATAGTTTTGGTAGCCAGCAAAAAATCGCTGCCGCTCAAGAAGCAGGCTTATTTGATCACGAAATCATCCCAATGACCGTCAATAAAGCAATCTTCAATAAAGAAACAAAAGAAACTACTTACGAAGAAGTAACTATCGCGCAAGACGAATGCAACCGCCCTTCAACCACGCTAGAAAGCCTGCAAGGTTTGGATCCAGTATTTAAAGACGGACGCTGGGTTAAAGAAGGTCGCTTTATTACTGCGGGCAACGCATCTCAACTATCTGACGGCGCTAGTGCTTGCGTAGTAATGGAAGCCTCAATTGCTGAGAAAAAAGGCTTAGCTCCACTTGGTTACTACCGTGGTACCGCAGTCGCTGGCTGTAAAGCTGACGAAATGGGTATTGGCCCTGTTTTCGCGATTCCTAAATTATTACAACGTCACGGCTTAAAAGTTGATGACATTGGCCTTTGGGAATTAAACGAAGCCTTTGCTTGTCAGGTAATTTACTGTGCTGACCAGCTTGGTATTGATTACGACAAACTAAATGTTAACGGCGGCTCAATCGCTATTGGCCATCCATTTGGTATGAGTGGTGCTCGCATGGTCGGTCACGCTTTGCTTGAAGGCAAACGTCGTGGCGTTAAATATGTGGTTGTCACCATGTGTATCGGTGGCGGCATGGGCGCTGCTTCATTATTTGAAGTTGCCTAGTAACAACCCCAACAATATTCGAGAAGCGCAAAGCAAAGATGCTGAAGCGCTTCTCGACTTGTTTCAGGCTCTCGACTCTGAAACACACTTTATGCTCTTCGAACCTGAAGAGCGCAGCACCACTTTAGAACAACAAAAACAAATTCTAGAACACCTATCTTCCAGCAAAACATCAATAATGTTGGTCGAAGGACAAGAAACTTTGAGCGGATTTTGCGTTCTTCAGGGCGGAACGAATCTACGAAATCAGCATACTGCATCATTAATCATTGGCGTTATACAATCATCCTGGAGACAAGGAGTAGCCAGCAGACTCATCGAAACAAATATTTTCAAGGCTAAAGAACTCAATATTTCTAGAATAGAGCTAACCGTTCACACCAAAAATACTCCAGCAATTACTCTTTATAAGAAATATGGTTTTGAGATTGAAGGAGAACGCAAATCCTCACTTAATATAGATAATCGCTACTGCAACGAATACTATATGGCCAAGCATTTATAAACGGCACTTATAAGAACTAGTCACCACTACCAACAGAGCAACACCTTATGTTAGAAAGTTTCTCACCCGAACAGTTTGAACTCTCTCGCTACTTATTCTGGTGCACGATCAATATCCTAGCAGGTCTTATTCTTTTTCATGTGTCCGCTTATTACTACCATAAAAAATATTACGTTAATCGTGCGAACGATAAGGAAAATTGGAAAATTCAGGTCAACAAAGAACTGCGCGAAGGCCTACCTAAACGCGCTTTCTGGACTAGTAACTTTAACTTGGTCTATGGAGGCTTTTTAACCGCCGCTGCTATTTATGCCGTGGAGCTCGGCTTCCCCTGCCCTATTTATTTTGACGTCAATGAATACGGTTGGATCTACACCATACTTTCCACAGCACTTTATTTCTTTCTGATTGAGGGCGTCGCTTACTACGTGCACCGACTCACACACCATGAAAAGCTCTATCACCATTTTCATAAGGAACATCACAGGTACATTGCCACCACACCTTATGTAACGGTAGCGATTCATCCCCTGGTCTTTACTGCTTTGCAGCTTGGAACCTTCTTACCGATTTTTATCATTCCTTTCCACGCTGGCGGTGTGGCCATCGTATTTGTTTATGTCTTTATCTATAACATCATGAGTCATTCTGGAGTTGATCTAAAATCCATTTTCCCTTGGCAAGCTTCAGTTCGTTACCACGATGATCATCATGCCTATTTCCATGTAAACTTTGGTCAGCACATTACTTTTTTTGATCGCATTCATGGAACGCTCCGCCGCGAAGGCCAAACCTATGGTCCTGCGGTATTTGGTGGCAAAGGCGAACGCGCGGTAAACTTAAAAGACAAGGTCAAACAAGATAAAGAAAACTTCGGCGACTTTATCAAGTACTAATACTTAACTATTAAATAATCGGTCTTAAAAATGGAAATACTTAAAAGGGAAGTTGATATTGGTTTAGTTGCTAAAGATAAAGACGCGACCAGTGCGTTCTATCGAGACATACTAGGTCTTAAGCAAGGCAAATCGATTCCTCTTGGCGATGGGGTTGTCCAAGATCGTTTATTTATTGGCCGCAATACCATCAAAATTAATTCGGTACCTAATGTTAGCGAGCAAATGGAAGGCGGCATGAAAAATGCCATAGGTATCCGTTTACTGGCATTATTTTTCGAAGACTTAAATTTGATCATACAAAATCTAGAGGCTGCTGATATTAATCATTCAGGCTTAATAGATTTTCCTGGCGCTAAATTACTCTTTATCAAAGACCCTGACGGCAACCTGCTCGAACTTGTGCAGGCGAATGATTTTGACCCCAACTCTACCGACCGTATTCAGGTTGGACTCTGTGTAAATGATTCAGAGCGCAGCAGAAATTTTTATAAAGACATTTTAAACTTTATTGAAGACAAACCCATTGATATGGGCGACGGTTCACTGCGATATGGTTTTCGCGGTGGCAATACGCTTATTAAGTTTTGGCAAGGGGATGATCAGCTACCGGTATTTAGCGGCGAACACTTTGGAAAAATTGGTCTACGTTACTTTACCTACACCATCGATGATGTTGACAACGCTCATCAACACCTAATCGATAAGGATGTTAAAATTATGGAAGAACCCTTTGATGTAGATGGAGTCGCTAAAGTTTTACTCTTTGCTGATCCAGATGATAACTGTATCGAATTTGTTGAGTACTATTAATAATCAAACCAACTAAGGCCGATCCCCACGCAAATCAAACTCTCGCTCAGCCCAGGGAGTTTCTACATACTCGCCACCTTTTACTACCCAAGGCCGATTATCATAAACCTCACCAGTAGTCTCGTTGGCATGATCACCTCGGCAATATTGCATGACCCAGGCTCGACGCTGCCTATCTTTAGAATGATTTCCAACCGTTTGATGAATCAAATAAGATGAAAACAAAAGCATATCCCCTGCTTTTGCATTTAATGGTTCAGCTTTATCTGTCTCGACGTATTCTTCTGGCACAACCGCGTGTACATCTCGCCACTCATGATCTTTCGGTCCAGCTTTGTGAGATTCTGGAATAACGTACAGCCCACCATTTTCTGGACTGGAATCATCCAACGCTAACCAACAAGTAATATATTCAGGCGTTTTACCATTGGCATAACCATTGTCTTGATGCCATGCGATAAATGAGCCTGCACCAGGAGACTTATTAATACCCTGGTCCCACCAAAAACGCACATCTTCACCCAAGAGCTGAACCATCGCATCAAGCAACTTCGTTTGCTTAATCATGGCTTTCATATGATCACTTCGGAAATTCAACATAGCGCGGTAAGGAAAGCGTCCATCGGTATCATTCCCCAAGGTTTGAGAATCCATGGTCACTAATCGATTATACTCATTTTCAATTTCAGAAAACTCTTCACTACTGTAAATAGGTCCTACGTTAACAAAACCCTTGTCTCTAAACCGTTGAATCTGTGCTTCTGTTAATGTCATTTTTCTTATCTCAAGCTAGAATACGTTGTGTTAAATTAAGTCTTTCTGACTAAATTTTCAAACATCACAAACAACCTATTGTACAACTCTATGCAAATTTGGATCGACGCCGACGCTTGCCCTGTTGTGATTAAAGAGATTCTCTTTAAGGCCGCTATGCGTACCGAAACCCGATGCACCTTGATCGCTAACCAATATATAAAAGTACCCAATTCATCTTTTATCAGTTCTGTTCAAGTTAGCGCTGGTTTTGATGTGGCTGATAACGAGATTGTTAAACGCGCTGGTGAGAACGATTTAATCATCACTAGCGATATTCCTTTAGCCGCCGAAGTCATTGAAAAAGGTGCTAAAGCCCTGAGCCCCAGGGGCGAAATGTTTACACCCGACAATATTAAAGCTCGCCTCAATATCCGCGATTTCATGGACACCATGCGTGCCAGCGGCGAACAAGGCGGAGGCCCTCCACCTTTAAATCATGCTGATAGACAAGAATTTGCCAACCAATTAGACCGATATTTAACAAAACACCGCTAAATCGGCTATTTATTGAGCAATTTGCTATCAATAGGCATTTTAGCCATGTACACTCGCGCCCCGTCAACATACGCCTCTTATACTGCTATAAAAACTCGAGCTAGCATCTCGCGGGAACCGACCTTCCTATGGGCGATATTGACTAATCCCGCTTGCTGACTTGCAGGCCTATAAGAGCGTACATAATATGACTGATGCAAATGAAATAAAATTTGCTGATCTTGCTTTGTCTGAAGACGTAAAAAAAGCAATTAAAAAGATCGGCTATGAAACCCCTTCCCCTATTCAAGCTCAAGCGATCCCACCTTTACTAAAAGGTAGAGATATTCTGGGTGTTGCCCAAACCGGTACAGGAAAAACCGCAGCCTTTGCTTTACCTTTACTATCCAAACTTAATTCACGCCAAAAAGCACCGCAGATTTTATGTCTAGCACCTACTCGTGAACTAGCTATTCAAGTCGCTGAAGCTTTTCAAAGTTACGCCCAATACATAAAAGGTTTTAAAGTACTGCCTATTTATGGCGGCACAGACTACCGCGGGCAAATTCGTCAGCTGGAGCGAGGTGTACATGTAGTGGTTGGAACGCCTGGACGTGTTATGGATCACATGCGCAAAGGCACTTTAAAGCTCGATGGCATTCAAGCTTTGGTACTAGATGAAGCTGATGAAATGCTACGCATGGGTTTTATTGATGATGTCGAATGGATAATGGAACACATGCCAGAGACACTTCAATGCGCTTTGTTCTCAGCCACCATGCCAGCACCGATCAAAAAGCTAACAAAAAAATATTTAAACGAACCTGCCGAAATTACTATTAAAGCTAAAACCACAACGGCCGCACGCATTCGCCAACGTTACGTTCAGCTAAAAAATAATGAAAAGCTTGATACTCTGACTCGCATTCTCGAAGTAGAAGAATTTGACGGAATGATAATCTTTGTGCGCACCAAAAACTCTACCGTCGAAGTATCTGATCGACTACAGGCAAGGGGCTACGCATGCAGCGCTCTTAATGGAGATATCGCCCAAAACCAACGCGAGAAAACTGTAAACAGCTTAAAAAAAGGGAAAATTGATATTGTAGTAGCGACTGACGTTGCGGCACGCGGCCTAGACGTTGAGCGCATTAGCCATGTTATTAACTACGATGTGCCTTACGATACCGAATCCTACGTTCACCGAATTGGACGCACCGGCCGCGCTGGCCGTGACGGCGATGCTATTCTTTTTGTAAATGGCCGCGAGCGTCGCATGCTTCAATCGATCGAAAAAGCCACTAGAAAAGACATAGAGGCTTTTCAGTTCCCATCAGTAGATACTTTAAACGAAAGAAAATTCGAGCAACTATTTTCTAAAATTGATAACGAACTTCAACGCGATCTAGAAGATTACCAAGAAGTTATCAAACAATACCTAGAGCACAACCCAGTCGAACCAGCTAGACTCGCTGCTGCTTTGGCCAGTATCGAAGCGGGCAGCAAGCCCTTCTTTATCACTGAATCGTATGTACAGGTTAGCAAGGGGCGTTTTGATTCTAAGTCCGAAGGTCGGGGTAAAGGAAAGCGAGAGCGTGGTCCGCGAGCCAGCTCCAAAGATCTTAAAACCTACCGCATCGCAGTTGGCGTTGATCACGGTGCCGAGAAAAAGGATATTGTTGGCGCCATAGCCAACGAGGCCGGAATCGACTCCCAATTTATGGGTAAGATTTATATGGAAGACACCTACAGCACCATTGAGCTTCCAAATAATTTGGACAAAGAAGATATCGCTCAAATTAAAAAGATAAAAGTACGTGGCCAGACTCTGCGCATAAAAGAAGCGACAGGCAGTGACAACGCTTACGAGGACGATAAGCCAAGACGACGCAAGACCAAAAGCAATGCCGACAGCCCAAGAAAAGGACGCGGCCGAGCTAAAGATTCTAAGAATAGCAAGAACGACGAGCACGCTACTAAGGCACCCAAAAAGCCTTCAAAAAAGCCAAAAAAGTCAGCCGCTAAAAAAGCTGCTGAGAAAAAAGGCAAAGAAAAGAAAGCTCGAAAGAAGAAGGCTAAGGCTAGTAACGCTAAAAGACGGGCTGACTAACACTCACCTCAAGATCAAAACACTAGTCGAAAGTACTCATCCGTTTGGGTATTGATGCTCCTATAGCAATTTCCTAAGCTGATCATTATCAGATCCAGCTTAGGGAAACAGCTATGAGCTACCAGTTTGAAGACTGTCTAAAACCAGCCAATATCAATGGCCTTACCCTTAAAAACCGCCTAATCAAGGCGGCGACCTTTGAGGGTAAAAGCAAGGGCGGCCACCCTAGCCCCGAGCTCATCCAATTCCATAAGCGCATCGCCGAAGGTGGCATCGGCATGACCACCATTGCCTATTGCGCAGCAGAAGGTGATGGCCGTATCAATGAAGATATGATGTATATGGACGAATATATTCGTCCCGAGATGGAAAGCTTTATTGATACCCTTCATCAGGCTGGTACCAAGGTATCAGGTCAATTGAGCCACTGCGGAAACTTTTCTAAAAATGCCAACTTTAAAGGCAAACGACCCATGGGTCCTTCTGCCGGCTTAAATAATCTGGGCCTTGTGTACGGCCTGCCCTTCGCAGGTGCGATGAGTGTCGGACAAATCAAAGAGCGGGTCGAAGTGTATCGCCGCTCTGCTGCTTTTATGAAATCGGTAGGCTTTGATGCTATAGAGATTCACTTTGGCCATGGCTACGGCATCAGCCAATTTATCAGCCCAAAAACCAATCATAGAAAAGATGAGTACGGCGGCTCACTGACTAACCGTATGCGCTTCCCTTTAGAGTGTTTAGCTGCGGTACGAGAAGCAGTAGGCGATGATTTTCCCTTACTAGGAAAAATCAGTATGAGCGATGGTGTTAAAGGTGGCGTTAGTTACGAAGACTCGATAGAAATTGCCAAGATGTTAGATACTGGCGGCATCGACGCGATTATCTGTAGTGACGGAACCAGCAGCATGAATCCTATGAAGCTTTTTCATGGCGATAGTATGGTCCCAGGTTTAGTGAAGCACGAAAAAAGCCTTATCATGAAAATGGGTATTCGCATGATGGGCCCCATTATGTTTAAGGACTATCCTTACGAAGAAATGTACTTTTTAGAAAATGCCAAACGTATTCGCGAAGCGGTCAGGTGCAAGGTCGTTTATATTGGCGGCGCTTGTAATGCCGACAGTTTTAAAACTTTAATGGAAGAGGGTTTCGATTTTGTACAACTCGGACGTGGATTGATTTTTGACCCTGATCTACCAAAAAACCTAGCGGCAGACCCGAATTACAAAAACGGCTGCATTCATTGCAATGATTGCGCAACTTTGATCGAATCATCTGAGGGAGTCGCCTGCACACGCCGACCTAATAATTTTTTGTAAATCACTTGCTCTTAGGTAAAAAGGCGCAAGATAAAAAGCCGCTAAGCGAAAAATCCTTAGGCAAAAAAAAGCCGGCAATTGCAGGCTTTTTTATTTTGGTAAGAATAATCTTATTCCCAAATCACTTTATCGTTCGAAGCGTACCATGCCTCAGTCATTGGCGTATAATGCTCCTCAATCACTGGACGCTTAATCTTAAGTGTTGGTGTTAAGAAAGAGTTGTCAGTGTTCCACTCGTCTTTAACAATCACTGCAAACATTAAACGCTCATGAGGGTCTAGCTCGGCATTCACTGAGCTTAACAAGCCATCAATAGACTTAGTCATACTTTCACGGAAAGACGCATCACCCATCTTCGGACGAATATCTTCAGACAACAATATCAAAGCATAAGGAGATGGCTGGTTAGGACCACTGACACAGCACAATTCAATAGTTGAGTCTGCATTGAGTAGGTTTTCGATTGGTGCAGGCGCAACATACTTACCTTTACTGGTTTTAAATAGCTCCTTAGTACGACCGGTAATTTTTAGACGACCTTTCTCGTCAATCTCACCACGATCACCGGTTAACAAAAAGCCATCGGCAGTAAAGGTGTCTTTGGTTTCCTGCTCCATTTTAAAGTAACCCAACATGTTAGCTGGGCTCTTAATTTCGATTTCACCTTTGTCGCTGATTCTTTGCTCTACACCCTCCAGCGGGCTACCCACATATCCGATACGACCTTCACCCGGTGGTGAAAAATGAGAATAGGCAAAGTTTTCACTCATACCGTAACCTTCAAGTAGCTCCAGACCTAAAGAGTTGCGATACCAGTTAATAACATCTGGTGGCAAAGGTGCAGAACCACTCACCGCTAAACGACAGGCATCTAAACCTAAAGCTGTTAAAAGCTTTTTACGCAATACGCCTTTAAGAACAGGAATCTTCAATAATACGTTTAAACGTTTCTCAGGCATTTTTGCGAACACACCTAATTGAAACTTAAGCCAAAGTCTTGGTACAGATTGGAAAATAGTTGGGCGCGCTCGCTGCATATCAGCGGCAAAAGTATCAAGCGATTCGGCAAAGAACACTTTGCCACCCGCGACAATAGAAGCACCTTCTACCGCGTAACGCTCAAACACGTGGGCCAGTGGAAGGTAAGAAATCTGACGATCCTCTTTACCCGCGCCAATCGTTTTCACGATACCTTTAACCGCAACACTCATGGTACGAAAGCTATGCATAACCCCTTTAGGGTTACCGGTACTTCCTGAGGTGTAAACGATCATCGCAATGTCATCCATCTCTCGAGTCGGTCGACCTTCAATAGGATCGGTTGAAGCAATAATCTCGCCCCATTTTTCAAAACTATTATCAGGAGCAAGGCTATGGAAAACACAAGGCAAACCCACTGGGATGCCTGACTTCATATTTTCCCAGCCGTCTAACTTACCAACAAAAAGCATTTTTGCTTCACTATGTTCTAGGATGTAAGTGATCGACTCTGGCGCAAGGGTTGGATAAATCGCGACAGAAACATAACCGGCCATCCAAATAGCTAGGTCAGTCATAATCATTTCTGCAGTATTCTTTGAAAGAATTGCAATAGTGCTGCCCTTTGGATAACCCTTTGCTTGCAGGTAAGCGGCCATACGACGAGACTCTTCGACCGTATCAGCCCAGGTATAATTTTTTACTTTGTCACCACCAAGAGGCTGTATCATATATACACGTTCAGGCTGCTCTTGCTCATGCTTGTAGACGTTTTGCAAAAGTAGTTCATTTTCAGTGACTTGCATCTTCGTATTGCTCCTATTGCTTTTCCAAATTGCTCAGCAAACCACCTATCTAGGTTCGCAGCGAATTGACCTGTTTTAGTATTTTTATTTTATGTCATACGGTCACGCCATAGGCCCGTGAGGTAAGCCTAGAACGACCGAAAAAACTTCCACAAAAGATTGGGAATGCTACCACATAGCCAAGTGAGACTTAAAGTATCCTGACATGCTATGCAGGCTATTTAGCTGAGTAACTGAAACGTTTTAGAGCCACGAAGAGGACAGCCCTTTATAGACTGCCTTTTGAAGACAAATGCAAGACGAATAATGACAGAAACTCAACCCGAAGCTTACTTAAGGGTAACGCTCACAGGACAGTGGTCAGAGCCAAAGATATCGTTGTGAATCTCAGCCTTTTGGATTTTCTTCACCAGCTCAGGAGAGCTAAGAAAGTAATCAATCCTCCAGCCCACGTTCTTAGCACGGGCACCTGCTCTATAAGACCACCAAGAGTATTTCACTTGTTCTGGATTCAGTTCTCGAAAGGTGTCCACAAACCCGTTGGCAAGATAGTTATCCATGCCATCAATTTCTTCCTGCATGTAACCTGCGCTTTTATTGTAATTAGGCTTAGGCCGAGCCAAATCGATATCACGATGGGCTACGTTAAAATCACCATTCACCAGAACCGGTTTTTTCTTCTCTATTTTTTTAAGATACTTCAAAAAAGCTTGATCCCAAGCTTGACGATACTCCAAACGCTTAAGCTCACTACCAGAATTTGGCACGTAAACAGTGACAAAATAAAAGTTTTTGTACTCAGCACACAGCACCCGTCCTTCTTGGTCATGTGCTTCGATGCCAATATCACTGGTCACACTAATCGGTTTTTTCTTACTCAATATTGCGGTACCTGAGTAACCCTTTTTCACCGCCGAATTAGAATAGATTTCATAGCCTTCTATTTCCGCTAGAGCTTCCAGTACCTGATCATCCTGCGCCTTAGTTTCTTGCAGACCTAGCACATCACAATCTAAGGCCGCCAAAGAGCTAGGGAAGTCTTTTTTCATCACTGCGCGAATGCCATTTACATTCCAAGAAACCAATTTCATACATCACCCTAAAAAATCGTGTTTATTTTTATCGCGTATCATAAGCTATTAACAGCATCCTATTGTAAGCTTATTCTTAGCAGCAATCAGCAATATAAAAACCTAGAGATGGATAAAACACTGAGTAATGCCGAACGAATCTGGCGAGCCGTACAAGCAATACCCGAAGGCAAGGTAACGAGCTATGGTCAAGTAGCCGATTTAGCTGGACTGCCTGGTCGAGCGCGCTTTGTGAGCCGAGCAATGGGACAAGCCCCAAAAGATCTTCAGCTACCTTGGCATAGAGTTCTACGTTCTAACGGACATATCGCTTTTCCAAAAGACCATGAGTACGCACTCATCCAAAGCAAGCGATTACAAGAAGAAGGCGTAAACGTAATTAAGAATCGCGTGGAGCTGGCCGAGTTCGGCTGGCGACCGGAACTGCACGAGATCTTGTCGAAGCTAGATTTTTGATGCACTCTTTAATTCAATCAGTATGACTCAGCCTCGGACAACCTTACACTCATGCAAATTAGCCTATATACCGGCCCCATCGGCGCACTTATTGCTTTTTTAAGTTTAGATGGCTTGGGGTTTGAAAACTCTGCAGCCATCACAGCAGCTATCGCTAGCTGCTGCATTGTTTGGTGGGTCTTCGAACCAATACCCATCCCTATTACTTCTTTACTGCCTTTAGCCGCTCTACCATTACTGGGCGTACTAACCCCTCAACAAGTGGGCGCCGCCTATGGCAGTAAACTCATTCTGTTATTGCTCGGTGGGTTCTTACTATCAACCGCGATGTCCCATAGCGGGGCTCATAAACGCATCGCGCTCAGCATGGTCAATCTCTTTGGTAACCAACACCCCAAACGGGTGGTTTTTGGCTTTATTTGCGCATCAGCGATGCTGAGCATGTGGATTTCAAATACCGCCACCACTCTTATGTTATTGCCCGTCGCACTCGCAGTACTTCAAAATACCAACTATAAGGCAATAGCTATGCCTCTTTTTCTGGGTATAGCCTATGCGGCCAGCATCGGTGGTATAGGCACGCCCATTGGCACGCCACCTAATCTAATATTTATGCAAGTTTATGAAGAAAATACCGGGCAATCGATCAGCTTTTTTCGTTGGATGACCTACGCCTTGCCCTTGGTTATTATTTTTATTCCCATCTTGGGGTTTTGGTTAGGACGCAAGCTCGATTCACAAGCCGATATTAAAATCCCACAAGTCGGACCCTGGAGCAGACACGAAAGAAGAGTGCTCACTGTATTTATCCTGACCGCTTTACTATGGATCACTAGACGCGAACCTTTTGGCGGATGGAGCGGCCTTCTCGAATTAAAATATGCCAACGACGCCTCGGTAGCTTTATTAGCGGTTATTTTGCTATTTATTATTCCCAACGGAAAAGGAGATAAGCTTCTAAATTGGGAGAGCGCTCAGAACATACCCTGGGGCGTGCTACTATTATTTGGAGGCGGCATGTGCCTGGCAAAAGCTTTTGGTGTTTCGGGCCTCAGTGAACACTTAGGACACTCTTTATCTGGGCTCTCAACACTGCCTATTTTTTTAACGATTTGTTTAATCGCACTTATCGTTACCTTCCTAACCGAAGCCACCAGCAACACCGCAACGACCGCTTTACTGATGCCAGTATTGGCTGCCGCCGCATTAGGCATGAACATCGATCCAAAAATATTAATGATCCCTGCCGCCATGAGCGCCAGTTGCGCCTTCATGTTACCGGTAGCGACTGCTCCAAACTCGGTCATTTATGGCAGCGGCCACGTACTGAGCAAAACTATGGCGAAAGAAGGTTTGGTATTGAACTTAATTGGGGCAAGCCTGATAAGTACTTTATGCTACATATTATTCGCTTAGCGAAAGCACATAAAGTACTTAACAAGTTCATCACAAGACTGGTATCAGCTACTCTGCCGCTGCGTAAGCCACGATAAGTTTATGCCATTCTTCAGCAAGCTGTTTGGCATCCATTTCGGTTTCCGCAAAAAAACTACGCAAAATAAATCCATACAGAGCATTCGATAAAATATAGGTTTTTATCTTTAACTGCTCTTCTACTAAGCCCGTACCTTCAGCAAGATACAAAGCAATTGAATGTAATTGCTCTTCAAAATTTTGGAGTGAGAATAAATCTAAAACGCCAGGGACTTCGTCAACAAGGACTTTTAACAACTGTCGATTGGTTTGACTCGCATCAAGTATTAGATTTAGCCAATCCTTAAGGCTTGGGACCGGTCGAGACTTTTCAATACTTAACTGCTCGGCACTCATAGTAATCGAGGCTAACAAAGATTCAACCCGCGAATTCAGAAAGGCTGTAAAAATACTTTCTTTGTTGGGAAAATACTCATACAAAGAGCCTACAGCCACATTGGCTTCTTTGGCGATATTGCTGGTATTGGTACCCGCGTAACCTTCTCTCTCAAGCACTCGAATCGACGCATCTAGGATTCGATGGTATTTCTCGCGCGCACGTTGCTGCTTAGGAACTCTCCGAGAGTCCATTTTCAAAAGGCTCATATCCTTACCCTCTTAATTTTTGTTTATACTTATTGTTACTTTTTAGGTATTTGCTCGAAGAAAAGATAATCAATATCCATAAAGGCTGAATCTAAAACGGCCCAGAACCAGCTAGGCTCGCTTCAACCTTTTGATTACAACTCAATTACTTTCAAGCACTACAAATATCCCAAAAAGTTCGGGTATTTAACTACGCGGCTTCGGTTTTTCCTATTTGATTAAGCGACCGTTCTACGTGTTTATTTCTCAATGGTCTTCCCATGCGTTTTTTGCCTAGATCCTTACCTAGTTCACCATCTTTAAAAGCATATTGACCAGCAATCAACACTGAATCGACTACACCTTCGGGGCGATTGACCATTTGGTCATGCTCAAATATCTCTCTGTATTGCATGGTCGTCTGCTCTTCTGGCTTATAACTAGCCAAAGCCTCAGGATTAATCAGCACCAAATCAGCTTGAGCACCTATATCCAGAGTACCCGCGTCAAGGTCAAATAGAGCCGCAGCGTCTTGAGTTAAGCACTTGACCGCATAAGACACCAACTCTTCTGAGTCTTCTGCTGCTATTTTGAGAGTTCTTAAATTGCCATCAAAGAACGCCATGTTGGTAAGATGCGCACCACTATCATTAAACCCTGGAATGGTTAACGGATGGAACAACAGCTCTTTAAGCACGCTCGGGTTGGTATTGGCCGTATAGGTATACCAGCGAAAATCTTTATCAAACTCCAACAACAATTGAATCATAAAGTCCGCGTCACTGTTTAGGTTTGAAGGGAAAGCATCAAATAAACGCTTTTCTTCATCATCTTGAAAGCCGCTTTGGCTCTTTTGATAGGTTTGAACTTTTGCAAAAAGCTCGTCCAAACGCATACCATTCCACGCGGCATACGGACATTTTTCTACCCACATTTCATCAAGGTTTCGGCCAAAGGTCGTGGGCTCCATACTAAGTTTGCGCTTTAAGCGATCAAGATTAAATCCAGACTTACCAATTCCCCAGTCACTTCGGAAACGCTTCTGGAACGCAGGATCGCTCAACATTTTTTTGCGTCCTTCTCGATCATCCACCTCTAATGCGTTCAAATCCCTAAACGCGGGTTTTTCTTCTAACAAAGGAGTAGTCACACCATCAGCAAACACTTTAAAGGGCGCTGATAAAGCTTGGAAAGTAATGTCACCCTGTACAAACTTAGAATTCAGTAACTTACTTAAAGTAATAATCGATTTTGCACCACGCTTATTAGTATGCAAATCCATCGCTGCCGTAGCAGTTGTCTTCATGGTTTTGCCATGCAACTTACCACTCGTTAGTGCGAATAGTTTAAAGGTATAAAGCATATTTTCCGGATCGGGGGTCGCTTGCCAAGTACGCTCATTATCACGAACAACCTTCGCCAAGGCTTTAATCTCGTCAAAGCTAGCAATCTGAGTCGGGATACGCGCATTACGATGCGGATCATTCGCCAGGTAATGAAGAGGCAACATATCAATAGAGAAACCAACGTAACCTTCATCCATCGCCTTTTGAGTAAGGTCGATCATCTGTTGCAACTCTTCCGACGTGGCATCGCGAGAGATACTATCTTCAAGTCCCATCACCTCGATGCGCAACATGCTATGCGGCACCATCGGTGCAACATTTGGCCCTAGGGGAATATCATTAAAATGCTCTAGATAGTCAGCAGTATTATCCCAAGTAATTTTATCAACGCACTTAGCAATCACGGGCTTAGGAATATTTTCTACACGGGCAAAACAGTCAACAATTGGACGCTCACCTGGTCGTTGATCATTTTCTTGCTTTCCAAATGCGATACCTAAGCTGCAGTTACTCATCACCACACTAGTAGTACCGTGACGAACCGTTTCAGGAAGGCCTGGCTCCACCTCAACCTCTAAATCAAAATGGGTATGAATGTCGATCAAACCAGGTGTTAGCCATTTGCCAGTACCATCAACCACGTCGCTAGCATTAGCCGGATCCAACTTTTCGCCTTTAGCGGCAAACACCCCATCTTTTATCGCGATATCGATCTGCTGCGCGGGGCCACCTGTGCCATCAAACACTTTCGCATTTGTAATTAATAAATCCCATTGAGCTTCTTGCGACATGACTTACCTCACACCCTTAATAAAATACCCGTCCAGGTTTCCAATTTGTTTAATGCATCCAAGCAAAAGAAGATAAATACTAACCTGAATTTAGCCTTTTCGAAACGTCATAAATTAAGAGATAAGGACACAATTGGCGCGATATACCACTTTAGCCGCTGTCTTCTAGTAATACCAATCATCTAACCATGAGCCCTAGCCCAAACCTAGCGCCTACTAGCTGCTGGGGGTATGATAACTAGCCTTACGCAGACATCATGCAGCGACACTATAAGCAGGATCACACAGCTAAACACATGATCAATCCAATCGTAAAAGCCTGTACTCAGCTAGGACCCTCGAAACAGTTGATCATCTTGATATGCCTAAGCCTTGCATTGGGTAGCGCAAGCCTCAACCGGGGTTTACAAAGTGACGATTTTATACACCAGCATCACTTGAGCAAACCAAATATTGATTTTTATGGAAAGATAAATGGGCTCTTCTTTTTCCTCGAAGACCCCAATACCAGACCCTGGTGGTTTCACCCCCAGCTCAAAATTGAATACTGGCGGCCCATCAGCGCCCTAAGCCATATTGCTGATTACCAATGGTGGCCCGAATCAAGCCTTCTCATGCATCTGCATAGTATGATTTGGTATTGCCTTGCGGTTATTTTGAGTTTTATTTTTTTTAAGCGGCTGCTTAAAAACGAGAACCTAGCTTTTTTAGCCAGTCTTTTATTCGGTTTAGATTTTAGTCATTTCGCCAACCTTTCTTGGTTAGCCAATCGCAACTCTCTCATTGCATGTTGCTTTGTTCTCATTGGTTTTACCCATTACTTACGATGGACAGAGGAGAAAAAAAACACCGGCTCTCTGATAATCGCTCTTGCCTCATACTGTCTCGCTTTGCTAAGCAGCGAATCCAGTTTAGCCCTTGCGCTAGCGATCCCCGTGTTTGATATTCTCCAAAAACAAAATAAAAAAATTGAACGACGAAAATTCTTAGCTTGGGCCTGTTTTTTGGGTGCTTCTTTCGCTTGGTATATCTACTACCAGAGTCAAGGTTTTGGCACGGCGTATACCTCATTCTATACTAACCCCTTGACTGACACAGGCACTGCAATTCATCAGTTTTTTACCAAAACTCCCGTCTATCTATTCACGTTACTTACTGGCATAGAAGGTTTCTATAACCCCTTGCACCCACAGCTAAAGCTCCTGATTAGTGTTAGTGCGCTTGCTTTCCTTGGGGTATTTTTCATTGCCTTTCGAGAGTTTTTTGAAAAAGATAAAACCAAATATCTGCTACTAACAGCGATAATTTTCTTGGCCCTTCCTACTTTAGCAAGCCCTGTAGACATGCGTTTTACCTTATTAGCATCGATCTTTTCTAGTGCCAGTCTAGCGCTCTTTCTCAACTTTAACTTCCACAAAACCAACAAAAATTGGTTAGTTTTTATCACTTTATTATTAACCATTGGGTTTCACATGATTGCTCAAGGCGCTCAATGGCTAATCGTTGGTACAAATGATTTAAAACCCAAGAAGCATCCTTATGAGACTTTAGCAAATCTTAAAAATAACCATCCAGGACAAGATATATACTTGCTAAACTATCCCAAACCGATCGATAGCTATTACATCAACACGCTAACTGACGGCAAAAAAGAAGGCAAAATAATCATACTCAGCAACCAGCTCAGCGCTCATTCATTTGAGTTCATTGATTCAACAACATTAGAACTCAAAAGCAAACAAGGTTTTGCGTTCACTCAAAAAGATTTCTATCAACATCGACACGGTCAACTTATTCATAAAAATCACTCTCTCATAGCAAACAACCAAATGCTCCCAAGAGAGTTTAAATTCCAGGAAGGCGACGAGATAGAGAATGATTTACTGAGAATTAAAATATTACTTACCAATCCAAAAGGGCTGGTAAGTAAATTCAAAGTTGAACTAAAAAGCCAAAACCCTGTAGTAATATTTTGGCGAGGTGATTAGGAGTCCTAAAAATAGACCTTCACTTGTTCTTACCGGTGTCCGGGAATAAGAAATCAAAAGTGGAGTCCATATATAAATGCGGAGGAATTTTATCTTTAATCTCCTCGTGCAACTCCGGCAACTTAGACCAATGTAAACCTTGACGATAATGGTGGGCCGTGTGGTAGCCAAGATTACCCGTCAACTTATTAAAGAAGTCATTCATAATATTATAGGAAGCATGGAAGTGATCATCCGTATCCAAACCAGAGTGGTGATCATAAGTTACCCAGGCGACAAAAATCAGGCTACAAATCATCGGAAGAATAAAAATAAACGTGGCAGGAATTGGTTTCCACGCAAACATTAAACCCACGAACAAAAAGGTTAAGCCACTAAATATTAAAAAAGTTCTTTGTTGTTTGGGGTGTTTTTTACCGACTTTATAGGCACGCGGATAAGCTGTGACTGCGACGTTTAAACTATATTCAATCTCCCCCATCTGCGTACCATCTAGGCGCCTCCACCGGCTCTCATCTTTTGTTTGATCCAGATAGTTGTGATGGTGACCTAGCACATGGTGCAATAACCAAAGATGAGTTGTTTGCCCCGTATGAAGCGCGTAAAAAAATTCTAAAACACGATTCAAAGTGGCTGATTTAAACGTTGGGGTATGTTGATGATGATGAGCCCAAGCGCCGATAGCTCCCTTAGGCAAAATCCAAAACATCCAAAAAGCCAACAACAACCAAGTATTTTCAATAGATAAGAAAACAATAATATCAAGCACAGACAATGCAAGAATAAGCGCCACAGGGACACGATCAGCAGGATTTTTAAACACAAGAACTCTCTTAAATTTTCAAAAGTCTATTATCGGCAAACTGCCGGGGCTAGTTTTAGCTTCCTAACACTTCAGTGATTTCAGCAATTTAAAACGTTTAAAAAGCACTCCCAAATTTCAAGTCATAGAAACACCAAAAGACCTTAGGGACAATGCATATTACCGCCGAGAAACAAACTTGTACACAAACACTACAATACAGAATAATTCTAGGCTTCTATACTGACTAGGAATTTAGGTATAATTCTTCCCCTCTTAGTCCACACAGCGTTCTTCCATTATGTCTTCTACTCAGCCTAAACGCAGAGCCATTGCCTTACTGTCTGGCGGTCTCGATTCCTTACTTGCCGTGAGAGTGATGCAAGAACAAGGCATTGAAGTCGAGGCCGTCAATTTCTACACTGGATTTTGTGTAGAGGGGCATACTCATGCGATTCGAAAAAAAGATAAAAAGAAGGAAAAGCGAAATAATGCCCTATGGTCTGCCGAAACTCTTGGGATCAAGCTTCACATAGAAGACATTTCTGAAGAATACAAAGACATTGTCATCAACCCTAAACACGGTTACGGCCAAAACCTAAACCCTTGCCTAGACTGTAAAATATTTATGGTCAACCAAGCCAACCTTATGCTCGATAAAGCTAGAGACTTAGCAGATGATAAAGGCTTTGACTTTGTAATTACTGGCGAAGTGATCGGACAAAGACCTAAATCGCAACGAAAAGACACTATGCCCTTGATAGCAAGGGAATCTGGCGCTGATGACCGCCTTTTACGCCCTTTGTGCGCCAAAAATCTGCCCGAAACCTTACCGGAACGTGAAGGTTGGGTAGACAGAGAAAAACTCTATGATTTTAGTGGCCGCAACCGAAAACCACAGATCGAGCTCGCTAAACAGTTTGGTTTTGAAGATTTTGCCCAACCTGCCGGTGGTTGTTGCTTTTTGACCGACCAAAATTACTCCAAAAAGCTAGGAGACCTATGGCAAGCGCGGGGTGAAAAGCGCTACGAGCTCGATGACATTATGCTCCTCAAGGTCGGTCGCCATATTCGACCAAGACCTAACTTCAAAGTAATTGTGAGCCGCGAAGAAGGTGAAAATCATTTCTTATCTGGCTACAAGAGACAATTTGATAGCCTTTCATGCACCAGTCATCCTGGCCCCCTCACCCTCATTGACGGAGAACCCAACCAAGATGACTACGAGCTCGCTGCACAAATCATGGCAAGGTATAGCAAGGGTCGCAAAGACGAGATAGTCACCGCGACTTTAAACAAAAAAGATGGCAGCCAAATGGATCTAAGCGTTAAGCCGCTTAGTGCGAACGAAGTACTCCCCGACTGGCATATTTAACAGAGCAGAACTATGAGCAACGAAGATCTTAGTCACCTTGACGCCCGCAGACTGCTTTGTCCAATGCCCGTGATCAGAACCCAAAACGCCATCAAAGAGCTAACCACTGGGGACTTACTCGAAGTCATTGCCACGGACCCAGGAGTAAAACAGGACATCCCAACTTGGTGCCGCATCAATGGGCATGAAGTTTTATCGCTTCAGGAGTTCGAAAACGAGATCGTAATCCGCATAAAAGTGGGCGAATAATTCGACGAACTGCACCAAAATAGTTCATTATAAAATAAACGCACCTGATTAGTGCAGTTTAAGATAGCACCTTTGCACCCCTGACTCACGCAAAGCAGGCTAGGCATATGCGGGTAAAGCAAAGGGGGCCTCAAGACCAACAAAATCAAGGCCTTCGGAGCGAAAGGATTTTTTTCTTGGTTACTGCATATTTTTCACGACTAACTTATAAGTAGGCACGATTGTTGCTATTATCCGTGCAAGCATTTCGCTGTACCAACCTTAACTTAGCGATTCCTTTGGTTTAACCATAGAAATACTAGCTTAATAAGCTATCCGCCAGGCAAAAGGCTTAAGGCACTGCCAAGCGGGTACAGAGGTTTGTTGACTTTAAATTTAACTCTAATCACGGAGGCCCCATGGCTAAATCAAAATTGGAATACATCTGGCTAGACGGATACAAGCCCACTCAATCGCTTCGTAGCAAAACAAACGTTGTTGAGGACTTTTCTGGCAACTTCGAAGACGCTCCCATGTGGAACTTTGATGGCTCATCTACAGAACAAGCAGAAGGCAACTCTTCTGACTGCCTATTAAAGCCAGTAGCAAGCTTCCCTGATCCAGGTCGCAGAAACGCTTTCTTGATTATGTGTGAAGTTTTGAACCCAGACGGAACTCCACATGATTCAAATGCCCGTGCGACTATTGCTGACGACGACGAAGATTTTTGGTTTGGTTTTGAGCAAGAATACTGCATCTGGGACAATCAAATTGATCGCCCTATCGGCTTTCCAGCAGAAGGCTACCCGGCTCCACAAGGCCCTTACTACTGCTCAGTAGGCGCTTCTAACGCAGTAGGCCGCGAAATTGTTGAAGAGCATTTCGACCTATGTCTAGACGCTGGCCTTAACGTAGAAGGTATCAACGCCGAAGTAATGATGGGTCAATGGGAATACCAAATTTTCGCAAAAGGCGCTAAGCGCGCTGGCGACGAAATCTGGGTATCTCGATACCTTTTAGAGCGTACTTGCGAAAAGTACGGCTTCTCAATCAACTGGGAACCTAAGCCGATCAAAGGTGACTGGAACGGTTCTGGTATGCACGCTAACTTCTCTAACAACTTGCTACGTACTTGTGGTCAAAAAGAAGTTTACGATCACATCTGCTCGGCCTTTGAGCCAGTGGTTGCTGAGCATATCGCCGCTTACGGTTCTGACAACGACCAACGCTTAACCGGCGCGCACGAAACTCAATCAATCGACAAGTTCAGCTACGGCGTTTCTGACCGTGGCGCATCTATTCGTATTGGTGTAGCGACTGTTGAAGCAGGCTGGAAAGGCTGGTTGGAAGATCGTCGTCCAGCTTCTAACGCTGATCCCTACAAAGTGGCATCAATCATCGTTAAAACTGTTTCTGAAGCGAGCAAAAAGTACGCTTAAGCTTTACCCGAAACATAAACACTTAAACGCCTGGCTTTGCCGGGCGTTTTTGTTTCTAAGCCACTCAAACCGATATCCACCCCCTTTTAGGGGACCTTCATACATTAAAGGTTTATTTCTAAACCCAGTCTTCCTAAACTAGAAACTAACTAAACAGCTGCTTAATTCACGTCAAAGAGCCCACTTATGACTTCTAAAACACTTCACACTAAATTCCTTATAAGAATTTCGGCAGCAGGCCTAATGTTATTTTTAAGCTCAACCAACTCACTCACCCATGCCGAAATCTACTCTTGGGAAGACGAGCACGGCAACACCGTTTATGGCGACACGCCTCGACCCAATCAAAAAACTGAAAATGTTGAACTCAAGGCAACCACCGTTCTCTCCTTTCCCAAGGAGGACGAGGCCGAAGACGATGACGAAAGCCAAGACGCACAAGCGACTATAGCGCCCTACAATAGCCTATCGGTCGTCAGCCCTACTCAAAATCAAACCATTCGAGATAACAGTGGCCAAGTCATAATCAGCCTCAACGCCACTCCCCCTCTGCAACCGGGACATTCTTTTCAAATTATCCTCGACGGTAAAGCTATTACGACCAGCCAACAAAGCAGCGCCAGCCTAAGCAACGTAGATAGGGGGTCCCACACAATATCGGCCAAAATAATTGATGCAGATGGAAAAGTTCATGCCCAAAGCAAGAGCATAACTTTCCATTTACACCGATTTATCTCCCGCCCTTCCTCGTAGCCCCCCATAACCGATACGCACCATTTTAGTGCAATATGATACAGCAAGGCCTATACTGGCAAAAACAAGGTATCGGCCTAATGCCCTAACATAGGCTTTATTAGCTAATTGACTCAAATGGACAATGTTGGTGCGCTTCTTGCTTATTACTTATAGAGCAGCGTCCTCTTGGACGATCACCCACCAGAAAAACTGAATCATATGCTGAATTCACATTTACAAAGACGACTACTCGAAAGCCTATCGACAGCTATTGTTGTTCTTGATAGTGAGTTAGTCATCACTTACATGAATCCGGCAGCTGAGATCATGTTTGAAACAAGCCTTAAACGCATCAGCAACCAGCCCTTCGAGCACCTATTTTTTGAAAATGAGAACAGCGAAAAAGAGCTACGCCAAGCTTTGAGCAGCGCACACCCCTTCACCAAACGAGAAGTAAGCATACGCTGCAACCCCCTCGGGCAACTCGAAAGCACGCTCACCGTGAACTATTCAGTGTCCGTGTTACAAGAGCCCAATAGCTCACCATTACTCATCATAGAATTCCAAGCACTTGACCGCTTATTAAAAATCAGCCGAGATGAAGCCTTGCTAGCTAATCAACAAGCGACTAAAGCCCTGCTTCGAGGGATGGCCCATGAGGTTAAAAACCCACTAGGAGGAATAAAAGGGGCCGCCCAATTATTGTTAAGGGAGTTAGAGGACCAAGAACAACACGAATACATTCACGTCGTAGTCGACGAAGTGGATCGTCTGCGAAACTTAGTAGATAGAATGCTAGGACCAAGAAGCATACCCAATATCCAGACCCACAATCTCTATGAGATCCTAGAACACGTTTGTCACATTACAGAGGCGAGCTCAGGCCAGACCATCCAAATACATAAGGATTACGACCCCAGCATTCCCGACATCAAGGTCGACCGCGAGCAAATGATACAGGCCAGTCTCAATATACTGAACAATGCCTACCAAGCGCTTAGCGAACACAATATCGAAGAGCCAAAAATCACCATACGTAGCCGAATCATCAGACAATTTACCATCGCAACCCGACGTCATCGCATGGTGGTTAAAGTCGACTTTATCGATAACGGCCCAGGCATCCCTGATGACATCAAAGAAACCCTTTTTTATCCAATGGTCAGCGGGCGAGCCCAAGGTACAGGTCTCGGCTTGTCTATTGCACAAACCATCGTTAACCAATTTCAAGGCATCATCGAATGCACGAGCGAACCTGGACAAACCATTTTTAGCTTAATCATCCCTTTAGATGCAGATACTCAAGAAACAGCCCTTTAAGAGAAGCACTATGAGCGACGTAAACAATATATGGATTATAGACGACGACCGATCAATCCGATGGGTATTAGAGAAAACCGTTACCCAACAGGGCATGAAAGCAAAATCATTTGAAAGCGGTGAAGGCGTTGTAAAAGCACTATCAAAATCAAAACCAGATGTTGTTCTCACCGACGTTCGTATGCCTGGTATAGATGGCCTCGAGCTTATGGAGCAGATTAATCGTCAGTGTCCTGATATTCCTGTCATCATCATGACCGCTCACTCAGACCTGGACAGCGCAGTCGCCTCATACCAAGGCGGCGCTTTTGAATATCTCCCAAAACCGTTTGATATCGACGAAGCAATGGAACTGGTTCACCGCGCAATCGCCCACAAAGAAGAAACTCAGAACCAAGCAGGCACAGAAGCTCAAGCCGATGTGCCAGAAATCATCGGTGAAGCACCTGCAATGCAAGAAGTGTTTAGGGCGATCGGCCGATTAGCGCAATCCAATATTACCGTTCTGATTAACGGCCAATCAGGCACAGGTAAAGAACTAGTAGCCCAAGCCTTGCACAGACACAGTCCTCGATCCGAAAACCCATTTATCGCACTCAACATGGCCGCGATTCCGAAAGATCTTGTTGAATCAGAACTTTTTGGCCATGAGAAAGGCGCGTTTACTGGAGCCTCCGGCAAGAGGGAAGGACGCTTCGAACAGGCAGCTGGCGGTACACTTTTCTTAGACGAAATAGGTGACATGCCTATCGATACCCAAACTCGTTTATTGAGAGTTCTTGCGGACGGAGAGTTCTATCGAGTCGGCGGACACACACCTGTCAGAGCCAATGTTCGTGTTATAGCAGCCACACACCAAAATTTAGAACACCTAGTTAAGTCTGGTAAATTTCGAGAAGATCTTTTTCACAGACTTAACGTCATTCGAATTCATATTCCAAGTTTGTCGGAGCGACGAGAAGATATTCCTCAACTCGCCCAACATTTCTTGCACCTTGCAGCAAAAGAACTCAATGCAGACCCCAAGCTAATTAACAAAGAGTGTGAAGACTATTTAAGCAAACTCGAATGGCCTGGTAACGTCCGTCAACTAGAAAACCTATGCCGCTGGCTGACCGTCATGGCATCAGGTCGAGAAATTCAAATTAACGACTTACCACCCGAGCTGAAAGAACAAATCGCCGTCGATCATTCTCAGAGCGCGGAATGGTCTTCGAGGCTTTATTCTTGGGCGGAGCTTTCGCTAAAGCGTGGCGAAATAAAGTTACTCGATGAAGCCCTGCCTTTATTCGAGACCACCATGATCGAATGTGCACTGAAACACACAGGCGGTCGAAAAAGAGAAGCAGCTGAGTTATTGGGCTGGGGACGCAACACCCTGACCAGAAAGCTTAAAGAGTTATCGATAGACTAGGCAGATACACCGGGCTAATACACCCCTCAAACTAACTATTTGAATAGCCATTCTGACGCCAAGCTTCATAGCTAATAATCGCCACTGAATTAGACAAATTCAAACTACGGCTTTCGGGCAACATAGGAATGCGTATTTTCATGTCTTCAGGAATAGAGGCATGCACTTCTTCTGACAAGCCATGGGTTTCCGCTCCAAATAATAATACATCACCTGGCTCAAAACTCACATCACTGTGGCTGCGAGTGCCCCGAGTCGTGCACGCGAAGACCCTATCGTTTTGAATATGCTCCTTAAAGGCCCAATAATCCTTGTGCACCTTTAACTCAGCAAACTCGCGATAGTCCAAACCCGCTCGGCGTAATTTTTTTTCATCCAAATCAAAGCCCAAAGGCTCTATCAGATGCAAGGTACAACCATTGTTGGCTGCTAGACGAATAATATTGCCGGTATTAGGAGGAATGCATGGTTCAAAAAGCGCAATATGAAACATAAAGAAGATTAGTGTTTAGGTGCATCAGCAGCCTGAGCTTGTTCAGCCAAGGCCTGTCGGTACAAGCCATCAAAATCTACCGGCGCCAATACCAATTGAGGAAACCCGCCCTTGGCTACCAAACTGCTGACACATTCACGAGCGTAAGGGAATAAAATTTTAGGACACTCACTACCTAAGACCTGCTTTACCTGGTTTTCATCTCCATCAGGAATAGAAAACACACCAGCTTGCTGCACCTCGCAAAGATACGAAGATATATCCTCATTAGTCACAGTGGCAGTCACCGCCAACACAACCTCAAACACTCGATCCTCTAAACGATTAACCTTGGTGTTTAGATCTAAATTTAATTTTGGCTTCCAGGCCTTGCCCAAAGAAGTCAAACCCTCGGGAGTTTCGAAAGATACATCTTTAACATAAACCCTTTGTAAAGCGATGTTAATATTGGTTTGACTCATAACTGTTCCAAATAATAAAAAAGAATTGATTAACTTCGATATAGCAAGCCATTATCTTTATGCTTGCCTATAATCAGGCCTACGCGCCCACGACTGGCAAATTGTCTGATCGCCATGAGGACATGCCACCAGACAAACGTGCTACATTTTCAAAACCCGCGGTTTCTAGTTTCCTCACCGCTTGACCCGATTGTTGACCTAACTGACACACCACCACAACCGGCTCTGATTTATATTTCTCAATACTCGTTAGCTGGGAATCTAACTTCATTAGAGGAATATTGATCGCATCAACAATATGTCCTGCCTTAAAATCTTTCGCTTCTCTTACATCAATGATTTTCGCATTTTCATTATTAATTTTAGCCGTCAGCTCGTGACTACTTAGAGCCGAACCAGATCGCTTAAACTCTAAATTAATAGCCAAGGCCAAAAGTACCGAAAAAGAAAACACCAAGGGCCAATGATTGCTTGAAAACTCAATTATCTGATCCATTCACTCATACCTATGATCAATCAGGGGTTTAGGGCAAACCCCACTAAAATAAAGCGGGGAGTATACCCTTACTCAGGGCCAGGGTAAAAATCTATAAAACCTTAACACCCTAGATCACTCAGAGTAGGTCACACCAATATTTTAGGGTAAAATGCGGGCCTATTAAATTTGGTCCTGGCGAAACCTTGGACCGCGCTATGCTAATAACTCGCCATAGGCTTAAGTTCATGAATACACAGCACAAAACCCATCTCTTAATGATCCTTGACGGTTGGGGCCACCGGGAAGCCCAAGACGCCAACGCTATTGCCCTTGCCAATACACCTAACTGGGACACCTTATGGGCCAACTATCCCCACACTTTGGTGTCAGGCTCCGGAGAAGATGTAGGCCTCCCCGATGGTCAAATGGGAAATTCCGAAGTTGGCCACATGAACCTTGGTGCCGGTCGTATTGTTTACCAAGATTTAACCCGTATTGATAAAGCTATTAAAGACGGCGATTTCTATGACAACCCAGCTCTTAGCAAGCTAGCTAAACAATGCGCCAATAACGGGAAGCGATTTCACATAATGGGCTTACTATCCCCCGGCGGGGTTCATAGCCATGAGGATCAAATCGAAGCAGCCATTGACATGGCCTTAAAGCATGGCTGCAAAGAGATATATCTGCATGCCTTTCTCGATGGGCGTGACACCCCCCCTCGCTCAGCGCAGGCAAGCCTCGAACGCTTCGACAAAAAACTCAAAGATCAGGGTTGCGGCTATATAGCTTCCATCGTTGGACGCTATTACGCCATGGACCGTGATCAAAGATGGGAGCGAGTAGCACCCGCATACGACCTACTCACCCAAGGCACTAGCGAATTTATATATGAAGACGCAATGAGCGCCTTAAACGCTGCCTATGAACGAGACGAAAATGATGAATTTGTTCAAGTCAGCAGCGTAAGACCAGCCGGAAAAGCGGTGACAATTGCAAATGACGATGCACTGCTATTCATGAACTTTAGAGCAGACCGTGCTAGACAAATAACCCGCGCTCTTAGCGAAGACAGCTTTAATGATTTCGAACGAAAAGCCAGGATTAATCCAAACAATTTCGTTTCACTCACTCAGTATGCTGCGGACATATCGATCCCAGCAGCTTTCCCGCCAAAAAGAATTCAAAACGACCTGGGCGAATTCTTATCAGGGCTCGGGAAGAAACAATTACGAATCGCCGAAACCGAAAAATATGCCCACGTTACTTTTTTCTTTAGCGGTGGCCAAGAAGAGCTATACCCTGGAGAAGATCGAGAACTTATTCCTTCACCTAATGTAGCGACTTACGACTTAAAACCGGAAATGTCTGCACACGAGTTAACTGACAAACTGTGCTCTGCCATTGAATCAGAGCAATATGATCTTATCGTTTGCAACTACGCCAATGGTGACATGGTTGGCCACACGGGGAAACTAGAAGCCGCTATCAAAGCCGCCGAAACTCTTGACCAGTGCATGGGTCGAGTTAAAACATCCATAGAAAATACAGGTGGCGAATGCCTAATAACAGCCGATCACGGCAATCTGGAATTGATGTTAGATCCCGAATCACAACAAGCACTGACCTCACACACCTGTGAACCTGTCCCTCTGGTTTATATTGGTAGAGAGGCAGAACTGAAGCCGGGACTGCTATCTGACATTGCACCAACGATGCTAAACATTATGGGCATCGGTAGCCCAGACGAGATGACTGGAGCAAGTCTTATCAAGTTTTAATCAATAACGGCCTTACGCTGAATGAGCTTAACTGATCGCCACTACAACAAAAACCATAAAAAGATACAGCTTCAAGCTCAGTATATTTGCTTTTTGCTTATCTTTTTATTGAGCGCTTGCTTGAACTTCGGTTGGACTACCGTCAGCGCATCTACAAAGCAAACAGATAAAGCCATACTGACCGAGCAACAGCTCGAAAACGTAAAAAAAAGCATTAATGCACTTCACAAAGAGTTGAGAAAAGATAAGCAATCACAAGAAAAAGAACAAAAATCTCTAAAAAAAATAGAACTCGAGCTCGCCGATCTACGCCATAAAAAACGCGCACTCAACAAAGAGAAAGAAGGCATCGAAAAACACCTTAGCACTCTAAATAAAGAAAAACGCTCACTCGACAAAGAGAAACATCAACAGCAACAAGCACTCACCAAGGACCTTCGAGCTCTTTATAAAATTGGCAAGCAGGAAAAGCTTAAGCTACTCCTGAATCAAGAAAGTCCTGAAAATGTCGCTCGAATTCTCAAATACTACGACTACTATACAGAAGCCAGAGTCGATCGAATCATCAACTTCCAGGCACACCTAAGCAAAATCGAAGAAAAACAAACCGAAATTGAAATAGAACTCAGCGAATTAAAAATTGTAGAGGATAATATTCAGGAGGAGCAACTCGCACTCAAAAAGAAACAAAGTAAACGCCAAAATATTCTCAAAGACATCGAAAAAAATATTAAAAACAAAGACCAAGAACTTAATAAACTTAAAGCCAATCAGCTAAGGCTTAGCAAATTACTTAAATCCCTCAAAGGAATTTGGGCAGACATCCCTAAACATCTCGCAAAAAAAGAATTCAGAACACAAAAAGGAAAACTAAAAAGACCCGTAGCGGGAAAAGTTAAAAACCGATTTGGCAGCCAAAGGGTCGGTGGAAGACTAAAATGGAACGGATGGTTAATCTCCGCCAAACTTGATGACGAAGTCAAAGTTGTGCATGACGGTCGCGTGGTATTCTCGGACTGGATTAGAGGTTACGGCTTACTCATCATTGTCGATCATGGAAAAGGTTACTTGAGCCTATACGGACATAACGCAAGTCTTCTCAATGAAACAGGAGACTGGATTCAAAGTGGCGACGTTATCGCAACCGTTGGCGACAGTGGGGGACAAAGTGAAGTAGGTTTGTACTTTGAGCTTCGCCAAGATGGCAAGCCCCTAAACCCCAAATCTTGGTTAAGATAATATCCTCTGACAAACAAAATCTAGTGAAATTCCCTGTTAAATCTTGGTAGTATAAGCAGTTCATACGGGAATCATCGTTACTCAGCTTTTGATCAGTTTACTCAGCTAATCCTAGGCGCTATGGTGAACTCATATTCGAACTTTACAGTGAGCAAAAAGTCCAATGACTGAATCAGATCATGATCTGAAAATCTCAGAAAACAGTCGACAGAGCTTAGCACGCTCTAAATCAACAAATTCCCTCATGGAGACATTAATGCGTCTAGGCAAAAATATTTATTTCACATCGACCATCGCCTTAATCCTGGGTGTCTGCATCGGCGCCATGGGCTTAGTTGTAGCCAAAGAAAGAGTCTACAACTTACCAGTCGAAGACGTAGAAACGTTTATGGACGTCTTTAGCCAAGTAAAGCGCTTTTACGTTGAAGATATCGAAGACAAAACGCTTTTAGAAAATGCTATTAAAGGAATGCTTTCAGAACTTGACCCTCATTCCACTTACTTAGACCCTAACTCCTATCAAGATCTAAAGGTCAGCACTACCGGAAAATTTGGAGGCCTAGGCATTGTCGTCACTATGGAAGAAGGCTATGTAAAAGTAATATCTCCAGTAGATGACACCCCCGCTGCCGACGCCGGTATAAAGTCAGGTGACCTTGTTGTTAAACTAGACGACACAAACGTATACGGCATGACCTTGAGCGAAGCTGTCGACATCATGAGAGGCGAGATCGGTACTGATATCACACTCACCATAATTCGAGAGGGCGAAAGCCAAGCACTAGAGTTCACACTCACCCGAGACGAAATTAAGGTGAAAAGCGTTAAGCAACGCATGCTAGATGATAACTTTGGTTATTTGCGCATTTCTAACTTTCAGGTCACCACGGGTGACGATCTGGAAAAAGCATTCAAGACACTTAAAAAGGAAAATAAAAATCTTAAGGGGCTTATTCTAGACCTTAGAGACAACCCGGGCGGTGTTCTCGATGCGTCTATAGAGGTATCAGGCCTGTTCTTGGACGGCGGCGATGTCGTATCCATCAAAGGCCGCAGCAAGCAATCTGAGAAACGCTTTACCGCCAGCAGAGGTGACAAAACCGACGGCATGCCTGTAGTCGTGCTCGTAAATGGAGGCTCTGCTTCAGCCTCTGAAATTGTAGCTGGCGCCCTGCAGGATCATAAACGTGCACTTATTATGGGTACCACTACCTTTGGTAAGGGTTCAGTTCAAACGGTGATCGGTCTGAGCAAAGGGAGAGCCCTAAAGCTAACCACTTCTAGATACTACACGCCTTCTGGTCGATCAATTCAAGCCGAAGGTATTGAACCTGACATTGAAATAGAAACTGGAACTTTCACCCTGGGTTCTGGCCGAAGCTACAGAAAAGAGTCCGATCTATCCGGCCATCTTGATAATAAAAAAGAAGTCAGCACTCAAGACAAATTAAAGGCAGAGTACAAAGAAAAAGAAGAAGAGAAAGAAAAGCCTTTATCTGAAACAGATTACCAGTTGTATCAAGCGCTGACTGTTCTCAAATCCATTGAAGTGCTAAAAGCTATGGAACAAAGCAATACTGAGCAGTGAAAAAGCAAGAGCGTATTAAAGCATCACTAACTGATAGCTCAAAGCCAAGCCTCTCTCTCCAAACAGCACGGGGTAGATCCTCTACCCCTGCACTTTTTCGCAAACATGCAAAGTCGCTGCTCCTCGCACTAACACTACTAAGTCTCGCGCAGCCGAGTACCGCACTCCAAACCAAGCTCAGCCTAGAAGACTTTCTGAACCTTCATTATCAGGGAGAAAACCTAGCACCTCCGCCAAAATATGTCTTGATAAGACCCGTACCAAAGATAAGCCCGAGCATCAGCTTCGAGGCAAGCCCTAAGTCCCCCGCGCTACCACCGCTTTACACAGCACTAAGCTCTGAGAGCGTGCAACTTGAAGCTCAGGCCTACAAAAGAAAAACACCGATTCCCGAACCAGATATTAGCTTTGAAAATAAGAGCACTGGCGCCTTACCCCCAATACACACAGTATTAAGCTCAAAACCTACCGAGTTAAGCCTCTCTGCCTACAAAAAAGAAATACCCCAATTAAAACCGCATATCAGTTTTGAAACCGCCCCAAAAAAAATACCAACACCTCCGCTCAGCAATCGTTCACCGAAGCTAGTCATCATCATCGACGATATTGGCAACAATCGTTTTCTAGACACGCGCACCGCGCAACTGCCCGGGCCGGTCACACTAGCTATATTGCCTCACCGCCCCTTTAGCAAAGACATAGCAAAACTAGGTCATCAGCTAGGCAAGGACATTATGTTGCACGCTCCAATGGAAAGCCTAAATAATAGAAAGCTCGGTGAGGGAGCTCTCACGCAAGAACTCAACCAAGAACAGTTTTCCGCTATCTTACAATACAGCATTGATTCTATTCCCCACATATCAGGGGTTAACAATCATATGGGAAGCTCTTTAACCGAAAATCCCCAAGCCATGGACTGGGTCATGGAAGGGCTCATCGCTAACGGTCTATTTTTTGTCGAT
Organism: Pseudomonadales bacterium; assembly: GCA_965223975.1. Lineage (GTDB taxonomy): Bacteria > Pseudomonadota > Gammaproteobacteria > Pseudomonadales > JBECKS01 > JBECKS01. The sequence goes on along the minus strand of OZ245031.1, from coordinate 1,760,372 downwards.
AGTAAAACCACACCGCGATCCGTAGCCGGCCAAAAGGCGCGCCAATATCAAATCGATAACCTGACGCGTCATGTATTTTTAGACAACGAAAGCACACCTCAATATATCGACAGAGCCTTCAAACAAGCCTTAAAAATAAGCAAAAGAAATGGATTTGCCTTAGCAATTGGCCACCCCTACCCCGAAACCATTGAATACCTGGAAAACACTTTACCCACCCTCAAAGAGCAAGGAATTTTACTGGTTTCAACCACCACTTATATCGACTACCAAAAGGAACAAAAAGAACTGAAAATGCAACAAAAAGATTTAGCTAAAAATAACGAGTAAGTATTTTATAAACACAATATTTAGTTATAATGAGCCAACTTTGGGAGCATATATGGTGTAAAGCCTAAGCTCCGATATTCCACTAATACTAGTGATTAGCCTGACAAATCTATGGATTAACTCAGTGCTTAAACGTATGAAAATAAACGCAATACCCAAGCAACATTTTAAGCACCTACTATTTTCATTTTCTCTTCTTCCCGAAGCTAGGCTTCTTCCCCCCAAAGTTCTTGAACCTGATCAATTAGCGAGCAAATCGGGGAATATTTGATGAAATATTGTCCAATGTGTAGCACAGAACTCGAGAGCCGGGAAATCGACCAGATACAGAGGCTTGCCTGCCCAAGTTGTGACTTTGTTCATTGGAACAATCCAACCCCAGTGGTGGCAGCCATCGTCGAGTGGAAAGGGGACATTATTTTAGCCCGCAATACTGCCTGGCCCGAGGGCATGTTTGGTTTAATTACAGGCTTTCTAGAAAAAGGCGAAAGCCCAGAAGAAGGCATTATCCGTGAGGTCAAAGAAGAGCTTAGCTTAGACACCGTAGAGAGTACCTTCATTGGTAACTACAGTTTTGTTCAAGCCAACCAGCTCATTATCGCTTACCACATTAAAGCCGAAGGACGTGTTTTCAGAAGCGAAGAGCTTGCCGAATTAAAAGCTGTACCACCCGGAGAACTCGTTCCCTGGGAAGTCGGCACAGGCCCAGCGGTAAAAGACTGGTTAAAAAAATTTTATAAACCCCAATAATAAATAGTAATTAATAAAGGTAGTCGTAATGAGTAAAGTATTTGTTGTACAAAGCGCCGAGGGACACTATTACAGCAAACAAGGTTTATGGTTAAGCGGGAAAGACGCTGGCCTCATTTACTTTGGAAAGTACAAAGATGAAGCACTCAACCAACTCTTGGATATCACGATTAAAGACATCAATGTACGCGCACGGGTGCTCGAAGTGGATTTTAATCCACAGCGCCGACAACCTTTACTAGAAATATTGGTTGAGACCGATCTAATCGATACAGAAGAAGTCAGCCAAGAAGAAGTAAACTTGAAAGAAAACGAACAAAAAGAAAACAAGGTAGTCAGCATTGCCGTATAAACACCAACGGTGCAATAGCTCAAAGATTGCGAAACCAATTCTTACCTGGACCTACTTATTTTAGGTAACATTCAAACAAGGGATATTGTGTGAGCAAAGACAGTAAAACATCTGCCAGCATTAGCTCGATGCTTATGCTGGCTAGCTTTATCATCATCGTCGCTGGCCTTAACTATTCGGCACACATCCTTGTACCTTTTCTACTAGCCATTTTTATCGCCATCATTTGCACCCCTCCCCAGCGTATGTTAATCGAACGAGGCTTACACCCGGCCATCGCCGTGTTTGCGGTTTTGAGTTTGTTATTGATTGGAGCAATATTGATTGTCGTTTTTGTAGGGGCATCAATGAATGATTTCACCCAACAAGTACCGACCTACCAAAAGCAACTTCAAGAAAAAGCAGCGGGGCTAGCTCTATTGCTCGGCAACATGGGTATTGAATTACCTAATAAGGGTATTCGAGAATTAGTGCAACCTGACTTCGCAATGACGATGGCGGCCAATACTTTTAAAAAATTAAGTGCGGTACTCACAAATTTTTTTCTAATTTCTTTAACTGTTATTTTTATTCTGCTGGAAGCATCCAGTTTTAAACACAAAATTCATTTAGCCTTTAACAACAGTCAAGAATCTCTCGACAAGTTCGAGAACTTTATGCAGAGTGTGAACCAGTATCTCGCGATAAAGTCCATGCTCAGTCTCGCCACTGGTTTAATCATCAGCATCGGATTAGCTCTGCTTGAAGTAAACCATGCACTGCTGTGGGGACTACTCGCATTTTTACTTAACTTTATTCCCAACATAGGCAGCATCATAGCGGCTATCCCAGCTGTATTATTAGCCTTCATACAATTAGGACCAGGTGGCGCAGCCTTATGCGCTATGCTTTATGGCTTTGTTAATATTTTAATCGGCAATATATTAGAACCTAGATTTATGGGGCAAGGTTTAGGACTATCAACTCTGGTCGTATTCGTATCTTTAGTATTTTGGGGATCCATACTAGGACCGGTAGGTATGCTGCTATCTATTCCTTTAACGATGATTCTAAAGATTGCTTTAGAAAACAACCAAGACACCCAATGGATTGCTGTCCTTCTTGGCTCAGGCACCAAAGCCAAAAAAGAAATCCAGGCTTAATACACCGAGTGCTCGCCTTCAGGACGAGTTTTAAAGCGTCGATGCATCCACATGTATTGATCCGGCGCATCAACAATCGCTTTTTCAACCAAGCCAATTAGCAACGCTGCATCTTCTGCATCGCTCTTAGCTGGGAAACCCTCAACAGGTGGGTGTATTTTCACCAAGTAACCCGATCCGTCCTTAAGACGCTTTTGCGTGAGAGGTACGACAGCTGCCCTACCCGCTTTAGCCAAACGCGAAGTCGTAGTTATGGTCGCTGCAGGCACACCAAACAAAGGCACAAAAACACTGTTCTTTGCCCCAAAATCTTGATCAGGCGCATGCCAAACTACTCTACCCTCTCGTAGAGAACCGATCATGTCTTTCACATTTTGACGCGCAATAAAGCGGGTATCAGGATTATTGCTACAACGCCCTTTAGTTTGAACATAATCCAACGCATGGTTTTTATGCATCCTAAACAAGGCGTCGACCGAAAAATAATGCGCAACCGCTCCGGCGCCAATATCCAAATTAGTAAAGTGACAGCTCGTTAAAATAGCGCCTCGCCCTTCCTTTTGTAGTTTTTCTATATGCTCGAGACCCTCTATCTTATAAATATTTTTATAACGCTTCTTCGACCACCACCAGGTAATACCCATTTCAAACAGCGCCATTGCTGCCGCATGGCAATGCTCCTTTAGCAAAATTTCTCTTTCTTGTTCAGTTTTTTCAGGGAAACAAAGTTCTAAATTGGTTCTTGCAATATGGACGCGACTCTTAGCTAAATTTAAAAATAACCAAGCAATCATTTTCGATAATTGTAAATGTATTTGATAAGGCAACTGCGCTATCAGCCACATCAAACCAAGCGCAAACCACACTAACCAATACCTTGGATGCAAAAGATACAGTTCAAATTGCGGGCGACCGCTTAGGTATTCTCTTTTCTTTGGCATTCTGTTCTCGGGGATAGAAATTATTTATCTTTAAAACGAGCAATCAAGCTTGATGTATCGAATCGATTACCGCCTAAGCTTTGAACTTCAGCATAATATTCATCGACTTGTTTCACTAAAGGTAGATCTACATTCAGCCTTTCAGCTTCATCCAAAACAAAAGCCAAATCTTTGCGCATCCAGTCAACCGCAAAACCAAAATCAAACTCTCGCTTTAACATTGTTGGTGCACGGTTATCCATTTGCCAGGATTGGGCTGCGCCACCCCCAATCACTTTAAGTACTTTGTCTAAATCGATTCCAGTTTTCTCTCCGAAGTGTAGAGCCTCAGATAAACCCTCTAGTATACCGGTAATACAAATCTGATTGACCATTTTGGCCAACTGACCACTACCTACACCTCCGATCAGCTCGATGGTTTTGCCGTAGCTGTTCAATAAAGGGAGAATGGCATCGAAGTCGTTCTTGTTACCACCCACCATAATAGACAAAGCGCCGTTCTCTGCACCAGCCTGACCACCTGACACTGGAGCGTCTAAAAACCTCAGACCTCGAGCCTCAGCCTCTGCTCCTAAGCGTCTTGCCAGATCTGCAGACGAGGTGGTGTGATCACAAATAATCGTGCCTTCTTTAGCACTATCAAATACCCCTGCACTGCCAAGCATGACTTGTTCCAGATCTTGATCGTTACCAACACAGGTGAACACCACGTCAGCATCTTGAACCGCTTCTTCAATCGTAAGCGCTCGACTCGTTTCACCCTGATTGGAATAATCTTGTAGCCAAGACTCCGACTTAAGGGGGGTTCGATTAAACGCGCACACGGAAGACCCGGTCTTTAGCAAATGTCCCGCCATGGGATAGCCCATAACCCCCAAACCCAAAAAGCATAGCTTTTTTATTTCAACATTATTCAAGACAAGACCTCAAGCTTAAAACTTACTGACCACAAACCATCATTAAAGCTATTGTAAGGCTATACGCTTTTAAGCAGAAGAGGCCAAAACACCCTCCGCGGCCGTGATGCGCTAGATATTTCCCAAAAATGGACTAAACTAGCCGCCTCATATGATCAACACCGGCCCAAGGCCATTGAAAAACCATGAAAAAAGATAAAGTAAAAGTACTCGACGAAGTACTTAGCGAAGAGCGAATCCAATCCTTCTTAGAGCTAGAAGCTCCTGAGGGAGAAAACCCTGATTTTCATATCCTGCAAAAAGCTTACCGAGGTATGCCTCCTCAATATTTCGAGATCTTTCTAGGCTTCTATACTGAGCAAAAACGCGATTTAAATGCTCAGTCTGCTCAAGGCGAAACCTTACTTCAACACATCAGCCAACATAAACAAGCCAGCGAGTATATAAACCTACTTCAGCAGGCTGGTGCACAATAAAACCTTTAAACGATTACCTTTGAGGAAAGACCATGTCAGAGCTAGTTAGCATCTCCGTCAACGAAAATGGTGTGGCTGATGTCCGCCTAAACCGTGCAGACAAATACAACGCACTCAACAGCGATATGTTTGAAGCAATCGCAGAGGCGGGTGAGTCTTTAAAATCCAACAACGACATACGCGTGATTGTTCTTTCCGGTGAAGGTAAAGGTTTTTGTGCTGGCCTCGACATGATGTCTATGATGTCCGAGCCTGGCGGGCCAGCAGGCGAAAACAACGACCGTTTCGAACCCAAAGAAGGCGAAATTGCTAATTTCTTTCAAAAACCAGGTTATGTATGGGCCGAGCAGAATGTTCCTGTGATAGCCGCCCTGCATGGTGCAGCCTACGGTGGTGGCTTCCAAATCGCAATGGGCGCCGACATTCGCATTGCTCGAGCTGATACCAAACTATCCATTATGGAAATCAAATGGGGCCTTATACCGGATATGTCTGCACTCGCCACCCTACCCAACATTGTGAGCATGGCGACTGCTAAGGACCTTACTTATACCGGTCGCATCGTAGAAAGCGAAGAGAGCTTGCGCTTGGGCCTCGTCAACCAAGTCGTCGAAGACCATATGACAAGCGCCTTTGAACTGGCTGAACTGATTGCCAGCAAATCACCAGATGCGGTACAAATGGACAAACGCCTAATAGAGGCGGCCTGGGAAATGTCTGCCGCTGAGTCGATGAAACTAGAAGCCAAACTCCAACAAGAGGTACTTGGCAAACCGAACCAGGTTGAAGCCGTCGTCGCTAACATGCAAAACCGCCCGCCTGAGTACAAAAACCCAGAATAAAAAACTCTTACTAAAGCGAATCAGAAAAACAAAGATTAAGCCCCAATTTGAGGCGCTTTTTGGCGCGATATAATAGCTTTGACCCAATGCTGTGCAAAACTTAATAAAATAGCTTAAAAAAGTTTTAAAAGTGCTTGTTTTTATTGAAGAAAAATTAGAATTCCATCAATAAATCTTTATAATTCTCCCCATAAGCGGACGGAGCTAGCTTGTATTCGCTCCAACCACTTAGTGTGTATGTAACAAAGATCCGCGCTGTTTAACGGAAAACTAAAAGCGATCAATTTTGGTTAGCTTCTTAGACGTTTTCGCTGTTGGATAGGCGACTTAAACATTAATCATTTTGGGGGATATCCAAATGTCTAAAAAACTAATCGCTGCAGCTGCAGCTGCAACTATGGGCCTAAGCGCTCTTTCAACTCCTGCTCTTGCTGAAGTAACAGCTACCGCAGGTTTCGTATCTGACTACTACTTCCGTGGTAACAACCTGGGCGACGGCGGTGCTAACGGAAGCATCGACTGGGCTAATGACTCAGGCTTTTCTGCTGGCGTTTGGGCTATCGACGACGCAGCCGGTGGTAACGACGGGCTAGAGTACGACATCTACGCTGCATACGGCGCAGAAACTGACAGTTTTGACTGGTCGGTAGGTTTTACTCGTTATGAGTACACCTACGCTACTAACTTCGAGCAAGAAGTTAACCTTGGCCTAGGCATGGGTGACTTTGGTCTTGGCATTGATATTGGTCAAGCAGATCCTAACGTTAGCGGGCAAGACGCAACAGACTACCGTCACGTAGCACTTTCTTATGCAGCTAACGATGTTTACTCTATTACTCTTGCAAACGCTGACCCAGATACAGACACTGATGACGACGAGTATAACTACATCGAAGTAAGTGCTGCTGGCGAAGTGAACGGCTTCGACGTTAGCATGACTCTTGGTACGCGTAGTGACGGCGATGCCACTAAAGCGGCTGTTGATGATCCAACAACTCCTGAAAGCGAAGCTTACACTGCCTCTAGCGGTTACCTAGTACTAGGTATCAGCAAATCTTTTGACTCACTTGGTTTTTAATCAATAGTCTTTAAGAATAAAAAAGCCCGCATATGCGGGCTTTTTTTTGTCTGTAATTTCTTGTCTCTAATAAATCGCTAAATGGATTTTTATACCGCAACCGGTGCCGCAATATGATCATGAGGATCGTAACCCTCGATCACAAAATCCTCAAAACGGTAGTCATAAATCGAATCAGGCTTACGCACAATCTTTAAGGTGGGCAGTTTTCTTGGCTCACGCCCTAATTGAGTTTTCACCTGCTCCATATGATTATTGTAAATATGACTATCACCGGTACTAACAATAATCTCGCCTAAATCTAAATCACACTGTTGAGCCAACATGTGAGTTAACAACGCCAGTGAGGCCGTATTGTAAGGTAAACCGAGTAGACTATCGGATGAACGAATATATAGTTGAGCCGATAGTTTATTATCAGCAACATAAAACTGATACAACAAATGACACGGAGGCAAAGCCATTCGCCCTGCTTTGACATTTTCTTGCGGGCTCACTTTTTCGTCAGGTAGATATTCGACATTCCAGCCATGAAATAAAATACGTCGGCTATTAGGGTTATTCTTTAAACAATCCACGACATAATCAATCTGGTTAATGCTGCCACCATCTTTGGTTGGCCAGTTCACCCACTGCTCACCATAAAGCGGCCCCAAGTCTCCAGTCTCAGTCGCCCATTCATCCCAAATTTTTACGCCATTTTCATTGAGCCATTTAGTATTAGTGTCGCCATTTAAGAACCAAATTAGTTCATTGGCTATACCTTTAAAATGCAATTTTTTGGTCGTTAATAATGGAAAGCCATCTTTTAAATCATGTCGAAACTGACGTGCAAATACCGAACGAGTACCTGTGCCAGTGCGATCACCCTTATCAGTGCCGTTGTCTAAAATGTCTTGGAGTAGTTCAAGATACTGTTTCATAGGTCTTATCTATCTGAGTTGAGAGCCGATATTCTAATTAAGCCAAAGCGCTTTGACTATGTTCCATCGGGACTATTTACGTCCCTTTTTCTTGCCCTTACCTTTTGGCTTTTTAGCTATGCTTTTGCTTTCGGCAGCAGGCTCAGGTGCCGCAATAGGAGCCTGCACATTCTGGCCAAAAGACCACAGCAATAGGCCTCCGCCCAACAACAGCATGGGCACACATAATAGCATTCCCTGGGTCATCCAATCGGAATATATAAAGCCTAAGTGGGCGTCTGGCTCCCGGTAAAACTCAACAAAGAAACGAAAAGCCCCATAGCAAAGAATACCCAGTCCAGATACAGCTCCCCTTCTCCGAGGCGACCGGGAGAAAAACCATAATATTACAAATAGCGCTAAGCCCTCTAACAAGGCCTCATATAACTGCGAGGGGTGACGCACCAAGCCCAAGGGATCGTTTGGAAACAACACACCCCAGGCCACATCGGTCTCACGCCCCCAAAGTTCCTGGTTGATAAAGTTCGCTAAACGCCCGGCTCCCAAACCGATAGGTAAGAGCGGCCCAGCGAAATCCATCATATCAATCATATTCTTATTTTGGCGCCAGCTGTAAACGCCCAAGACAATCAACACCCCCAACAAGCCACCGTGAAAGGACATACCACCAGTCCAAATCTTAAACAACCATAGCGGCTCTTCTAAAACACGATCAAACTGATAAAACAGTGCATAGCCCATACGTCCACCCAAGATCACACCCAAGGCGCCATAAAAGATAAGATCAGAGAACTGCTCTTTGGTAAAACCAATACGATCTAAGCGCTTGAGCCCAAGGTAAAAAGCAGCAGCAAAACCCAGCAGGTACATCAAACCGTACCAACGAACGGCGGCAGGACCTATTTGAAAAATAATGGGATCAAAATCGGGATGTACAAACATTCTTTATTCCTAGTTAAAGCAAGCTAATCACAATAAAACGAATACCAATGATTAACAAGAAAGCACCAAATATCTTTTTAAGATTTTTAGCCGGAAGCCGATGAGCTAATTTGGCACCAAAATGCGCACTTATAATACTGGATAGGGTAATAGCCAATAGGGCAGGCAAATACACCAGACCAATACTGTAGGCCGGTAAATCATCACGAGACCAAGAGGCTAGGATAAAACCTGTCACTCCAAATACGGCAATAGGCAATCCGCAAGCGGCGGAGATCGCAACCGCTCGTTTCATATCCAGCCCAAACCAAACTAGGGTAGGCACACTGAGAGAGCCACCACCAATGCCAAATATGGCAGAGACATAAGCGATCAACATGCCACTCAAATATTGGCTTGGGCGACCAGGAAGCTGGCCGCTCTTTGGTTGTAACTGTACAAACATTTGCAAGGCAACCATAACTGCAAATACTCCAAACAAGAGTTGAAGAAAAATGCCCGACAAAGTCACTGCGAAAAAAGCACCCAGTAAGGCCCCGAAAAACAAACCCACACTCAGATGAGTGACTAAGCCCCAATCAATTAGTCCGGCTGAGTGATGGGTCCGAATAGAACTCAATGAAGTAAAAATAATAGTCGCTAATGAAGTGGCCACAGCCATCTGCGTTAAGTAGCCCGAAGAAAAATTCATATCCTCAAATAAAACAATAAGAGCCGGCACGATAATCAATCCACCGCCCACACCTAAGAGCCCAGCCATTAAACCGGAAAACAAACCGAGCGCTGCTAGCATCAGAAAACTGTCGAGTTCTATACCTAGCATTAATCAATACTCAGGGAAAAGTACACAGAGGAATAAAAATTATCTAACTAAAAAAGGCATCTCTGCCTTTTCAAAAAACGCACTTAAATGATCCAAAATAGCTTGCGCATTATCAAGAGTCAGCACCTCTCGCAATAATTTTTCACAATCACTTAGTTTTAAATGCCTCAGTGCATACTTAACTCTCAACACTTGGCCTGCGCTCATACTTAAACTATCGAAGCCCATTGCCGTTAATAACACTGCCGCTCTCGGATCACCTGCAAGCTCGCCGCAAATACTGACAGGCGTACCTACCTTCTTCGCTTCAATTACGATATAACGCAGTACGTTTAACAAGGCTGGATGAAACGATTCATAAAGATCTGCCACCCTAGGATTGTTTCTATCGACCGCTAATAAATATTGAGTTAAATCATTACTACCGACCGAAATAAAATCGGCCCGCTTAGCCAGCGCAGGCGTTAAATAGGCAGCAGCTGGAATCTCTATCATTACACCTACCGGCGGCATCTCAACTTGGAAGCCTTCCTCTATTAACTCGTCATAGGCGCGTTTAATTAAAGACATTACCTCATCCACTTCATGGACATTGGTAATCATTGGGATAAGGATTTGTAGATTTCCAAGGCCTTCACTGGCGATAATCATCGCCCGCACTTGTACGATTAGTAATTCAGGATGATCCAGGGTGATCCGGATACCACGCCAACCTAAAAAGGGGTTTTCTTCTTCAATTGGAAAGTAAGGCAGACTTTTATCGCCACCAATATCCAAGGTACGCATGGTGAAGGCCTTTGGACTCGCTGCTTTTAATTGCTCTCGATACAGCTCAACCTGTTCACGCTCACTAGGAAAACGATCACGCATCATGAAAGGAATTTCTGTTCGGTAAAGGCCCACGCCTTCCGCGCCTCGACTCAAAGCTCGGCGCACATCCATCATCAAACCGGTATTAACCCATAGAGCAATACTATGACCATCTAATGTAATCGCTGGCTCGTCTTGCTCTTTCTCAAGGTTGGCTTGAATATCCGCTTCATCCTCTATCACTTGAAGATAGTGATTTCGAATATCCTTACCCGCATCACAATAAACCAAACCTTCAAAGCCATCGACGATTAGCATACGTCCATGCAAACGATCATAAGGTAAATCAACGGCGCCAACGACGGTGGGAACATTAAGTGCTCGCGCCACAATCGCCATATGTGCGTTTGAAGAACCAGTAACCGATACAATGCCTTTCAAATGTTCGGGGGGAACGTCGAGTAATTGTGAAGTAGTAATCTCTTCACCGACTAAAATGCAAGACTCCGGGTACTGAGTAAACTTAGAGCCAGAGTCTTGAAGCCGGTCTAACAAGCGAACACCTAAATCACGAACATCAACTGCTCGTTCGCTCATATAAGGGTCATCCATTTCCTCAAAAGCACGCACGTGATTATAGACCACGGACTTAACAGCTCCTTGCGCCCACCTTCCCTCGTCGATGGCTCGAGTGATTTCTCCACCCAGGGCATTGTCGTCGAGAATATTTAAATATACATCAAACAAAGCTTGTTCAGCTTTAGGTAAAACAGAACTGACTTTCTTTTTAAGTGCTTTGATATCTTTACGAACACTGCGTATTGCCTTTTGAAATTGCTTTTGCTCACTCTCAATGGCATCGGCTTCAATATACCTTTCAGGTACCGCTGATAAATCCGCTTGGGGGTATACCACCACAGCTTCTGCCATGGCGATGCCCGACGAACCCGATATACCATTAAACTTCGCTTCTTTAAGTTTTTTACGTCCTTTCGGCTTTTGACGGACTACTGAGCCACTCGCGCCTGCATGAACAACTTCTGCTGCAAGCTGAGCAGAAATAGTTACCAAAAAAGCCTCTTCTTCAGAATCAAAACTACGAGCCTGCTTCTGTTGAACCACTAGAACGCCCAAAACCTGTTTCTGGTGTATCAAAGGCACACCTAAGAATGCAGAGTAACGTTCTTCGCCAGTCCCTTCGATAAATTGGAAATTGGGGTGGCTAGAAGCATCATCCAAATTTATGGGTTCGCCCCGAGTGGCAACCAGACCAACTAAACCCTCAGAGCTCGATAGGCGCGCTTTACCAATAGAGGATTTTTTGAGCCCTTCCGTTGCACGAAGTACAAATAAAGGCTCAGCACCTTCGCTTAAATAAAGCGAGCACACCTCTGTATCCATCGCTACTTTCACTTCTTTAACTAAAAGCTTTAGCGCACTACCTAAATCATTAGCATTGTGTACCTTTTGAATTATTTTTCGCAGCGTGGTGATCATTATATTTATTGCTCGTAAAAATTGGCCAACTCATCGAGAGCTTGTTTGTAAACGCCTTGCTTAAAATCTACGACTTGGGTTTGAGGATAGCGATACTCTACCCATTCCCAAGCGTCAAACTCCTGAGGCTCACTGGCCACCAAAGAGATTTCACTATCTGCCACACCGAGTTTAAGTAAAAACCAAATTTGCTTTTGCCCCACACAACGTGGAAAAGAACGCTTACGAATTAAATGCTGAGGAATGTCATAGCGAATCCAGTCCTCGGTACGTCCAAGTATCTCGACGGCATCAGGTTTTAAACCTACTTCTTCATATAATTCCCTATACATGGCCTGCTCGGGAGTTTCACCTTCGTCGATTCCACCTTGAGGAAACTGCCACGCCTGCTGCCCTATTCGTTTCGCGAAAAAAACTTTCCTTTGATCATTAACGATCACAATGCCGACGTTGGCTCTATACCCTTCTGAATCAATCACGTTTAGCCTTATTCCACTCAAGAGGTTTGAGATTATTTTTATTATTTTATTCTGCTCAGTATAGCTCAAGACCTATAAAATTATTACTCAAAATCAGTTACTTAACAGGAAAAACCCTATTTTTAGCTCCCCGGCCTCTGTAAAAGCTGGTCAGCAAGTCCTCTTTAAGGTAGGGTCCCTGCCCGAAACTAACACAAGCTTAACAGCAAGTCTTAAAGCCCAACTTTTGTGCATTTTCTAACAGGCAAAAATCATGACTCTAGCAATCTTCGACCTAGACAATACGCTTTTAACTGGTGATAGCGATCACGGTTGGGGCGAATTTTTAATAAAAAACGATTTGGTAGAGGCATCAGAATATCGCGACACTAACGACGGCTTTTATCAGGACTATCTTAAAGGCGAGCTAGATATCTACGCCTACCAGGATTTTGTGCTCGGCTACATTTCCTCTTTCGCTCCTGAACAACTCGCTGACCTTTTGAAACGCTTTGTTGCCGAAGAAGTCGAAGCGATGATCAGCAGCAAATCAGAACAACTAATTGCTTCACATCAGGATGAAAACCATAAACTTATGATCATCACCGCCACTAACGAAATCATTACTCGTCCTATTGCCGACAGGCTGGGTATCGAAACTTTAATCGGCACACAAGCCGAGCGAAACTCGCTAGGTCATCCAACAGGTAAAGTCAGTGGAGTAGCGAGTTACGCCGGTGGAAAAATTGAGCGTTTAAAAATGTGGCTTACAGAAAACCCTGAATTCGCCGAAGACGAAATATACTTTTATAGTGATTCGCACAATGACATACCCTTATTAGAATATGCGACTCACGCCTATGCAGTTGATCCGGATGACAAACTCAGAGCCTTTGCCAACGAACAACATTGGCCTGTCATTAGCCTCAGAGACTAATCTTCCAGGTCAACCTCTACTAGATGATCTGAACCAGAAACTACTTGAGTAAGATTAAGTGCGGCCTCTATCGCCACAGCCATATCAAACAAAGTACTGTTTTCAAACAAAGCTCGCAAAGGAAGATCAACATCAAACTCTTCGGTGATCCGCGCGGACAAGCGGGTCATTAATAACGAGTGTCCACCAAGCTCAAAGAAATTATCAAAGCGCCCCACTTGTTCTTGTTGCAATATATCTTGCCACAACGCCGCAAGTTTTTGCTCAAGATCACCCTCTGGTTCTATATACTGATCACTGGAGAAAATAATTTCGTCAAGCCCATCGTCATTCTGCAAACGCCCCCGATCTACTTTACCGTTCGCATTCAGCGGGAAAGCTCTAAGAATACGATACTCTTCAGGCAACATGTAATGAGGGAGTACCTTTGCCAAAGTCAAACGACATTGATTTTTTATCTGATAGGCCAGCTCTTCCACCGAAGCAGAGCTTTCAGATAATTTCACAAACGCCTGTAGTTGATTCTTATCAGAGCCAATCAAGGCTGCAGCCTGATCAATATCGTCCATGCTTACCAACGCATTTTCAATTTCGGCAAGCTCTACCCGATGGCCTCGAATATTGATCTGGTGACCGACGCGGCCCAGTAAAATAATCTCACCATTGAGATTACACTTAACCAAATCACCTGTACGATACATGCGACTTTGATGAGCTAGGCTTTCTATACCGAGGTTTCCTTGAAGAACGTCAGAAGAAAATGACAGATTTTGTTCATCACTGCCCCAATAACCTTCTGCCAGATCACCCGCAATATACAGCTCGCCCTTCATCCCCTTGGGTAATAAACGTTGCTGCTCATCGAGGACATATAAACGAGTATTAGCATAAGCTCTACCCACATTACCCAGTTGTAAAATCGAAGCATCTGCTTCAGACGCACCAATAGTAGTTTCTACATAGCAAGCATCAACCACGCTTTCGGTAACACCATAGGAGTTCACACTCTGACACCTTGACTCAAGCACCTTTTCTAAAGCCTCCTGGTCTTCGGGCAACCATAGATCTGAGCCCACAATTTGCAGTCTAAGTCCTAAGGTCAATTCTTGCTGCTCACAATGCTTCACCAGCTCACGCAAAGTTGCCGGCACAAATTCAGCGACGCTTACACTAAGCTCATTAATACACTTGGCAAGCTCCTTTGTTTGCAAGGCTTGATAACGCTCCATAAATACCAACGAAGCACCCGCACAAAGAGAACGCAAAGTATCGCCCACAAACACATCGAAGTTCATATTCGCCAACTGCAAGTGCCTATCGTCGGCATTGAGCTGATAAGCATCTTGCCAAGCAAAATAGCGTCGGCTTAACGCGCCATGATTTACCAACACACCTTTGGGTTCGCCAGTGGTTCCTGAAGTAAAAATAATATAAGCCGCCTGATTATCGGGACTAGCTAATACGGGTTTAGCTAACTCGCTAGAATATTCATCTAACTCATCCCAAACGTGAGAACCTTCTTCAAGCACGAGGGTAGCACCACACTGCTGCAATATATTGTCTTGTCGCTGTTCGGGTAATGTCGGATCAATGGGTACATAAGCCTTACCCGCTTTCCAAATACCTAGTATAGAAATCCATAACTTAAATGATTTTTCAAAACGTATCGCGACAAAAGCTTCTTCTTTCGCATGCCCCAACAGATAGCTCGCTAAGCGATTCGATTCTTGCTCTAGCTCTCGGTAACTCAGTTCCTTATGAGCGCCGCCCGACTTATATTCAATCAAAGCGTTAGCACTAGGCGCCTCTAAGGCTTGCTCTTGAATCAACCGCCAAGGGTAAACTGGTGACTTTTGTTCGGGCAATATTTCGCCAATCGAATAACTTCCCGTACGCCAATCTTGCTGCCACTGTAAACAAGAGATTTGGTCTTCGCCTTGCACTATTTGTTTTGCTAGATATAGCAGACTTTCTAGGAAATTCTCTTCTTCAAAAAAACCTTCGTGATAATAGAGATTCAAGCTCACACCCTTCGGCTCGATCTTGGGCTCAAACGCGACACCTGTTTTAAGGTCGCTACGCCAACTGGTAAAGCGGAAAGGCATGGTTTTTTCAATATCGAAGAAGCCTTCGCTGTTTGAGAAATCTAAATAGTTATAATAAAAGCCAATGCCTTCCCTATCGAGTAGCTGATTAAACAGGGTTTCTGATATGTGATAGAAAGACTTGGATTGCTTTTGCTCCTTAACCATTGCTTTGAGTAAAGACCTAAAGCTATCCTGCCCGTACAAGTGATCCCGATCAAATACAAAAGGCACTATGGCGAAACTATTAGAAACGGTATTACTAAAGCCTGCGCTACGTAGGTTTTGAATCTCGCTGATGCACATATCGTAATCAGCATCACTAAAATGCTTTAACAGCAAGCCATAAACAGCCTTCAAGAAAATTGGCACTGTGATTCGATTCTTACGGCACCAGATTTTTAAGTCTTGCCAAAACTCCTGATCCACTTCCAATGTAGAACTGTGCAAACGACCTTTAGCAGCCTGGTCTTCAATCTGGGCGCGACTTAAGGCACAGCCAGTATTAACAAAGTGAGCGCGACTTAAACGCTTTTGCCAATAGAGCTTTAATTCTGGTCGATCAAATTGACTGCGTTCGTGTTTTAGGTATTCGATATAATTATCTTCTGGAAAGCTTAGCTCAATATTGGCCTGCAAAGAGTGATAAACTGCCATGGTATTCAGCCAGGCCTGTAACAAACCACCTGCATCTAAGAGCAAGTGATAGCCCGTAAAGGCCAGTACAAAATCTTGGGAGCCAAACTTGAACAAGGCCGAACGATACAAAGGGTAAGAATCATCCCGATCAGCTTCCGAGCCTATCGTCTTCGAAAGATAGTAAGTTTTTATATCTTCAAAAATATAATCTTCTATTATTTTTTGTCGGCTATCGTTTGAATATGCGTCCTCACTTAGATCAAAATACAAAAACTCAGCATCACTCTGCTTTTGAATTACCTGATAAACAATCTCTGAGCCCACAAAATCCGCTTTTCTATATTGCAATCGTGCGCCGGTATAATTCTCTAGCGCCAGATCAAAGGATTGCTTCCACAAATCCTGATCGATCTCTCCCTTCACCTCTACACTTAAACCAGCTTGTTTGCTGCGAGTATCTTGAGGATAAATAAGCTGATTAAGATACAAGCCTTTTTGTACTTGAGAGAACGGCAGTGCACCTAAATAACACTCAGGATCCAAATCCAATAGTCGCAACAGATCCTGAGATTGATAAAAGTGACTATCGAGTAAGCTTTGCTCTGGTGCACTGATAAAGCTGGAGAGCAAGTCAAAATAATGTTCCGCGATTTTCTTAAGGCTTTGCTCATTAAAACAGGCATTTGCATATTCCATCAGCAAGATAATATTTGACTGCTGATCTTGCTCAAACTCGTTAAAGTAAAAACATAGGTCATGCTTACTGGTTCGAGAACGGTAACTTGGAATATGAGTCTCGATACCCAAATCACCAGATAGTTTACTGAGTTGCTGTGCATCTTGTTCGGAATTCAGCATCACTAAACCAAACTGTTCGCCAGGCAAGCGCTCACTGGAATAGGACCTAAACGCGCTCAGCAAACTTTCCATGGGGAAAAACTGATGATCCAAAACCTCAATACTTAAAGCCTGATTCGCCTTGATAAAATCAAGTACGCTAAGCCCACTTTCTATTTGAGTTCTCATCAAACACAAGCTTGGGTACAGACCCACTTGATTTTCCATTCCCTTAAACGCACGACCCGTAACCGGAACCGCAACACTAATATCTTGTTGTCGAGCATAGATAGATAGCAATCGTTGGTAGCAAGATAAAAGCACTACATAAGGCGTGCATTGATTCTGCGCGCAAAAATCATATAGCCCTTGAACAAGCTCAGCATCTAGTTGAAAACTAATACTGCTACCTAAAGAATCAGAGCTCTGTTCTGATGGCAAATTCTCTCCTGAGAATTCTTGCGCTACTTGCTCATAGGGAAAAGCAAGTCCGCGCGCGCCGTTTAGTTTCTGCAACCAAAATTCTTCAGAAGCTTTTAAAGGTTGAGTCGTTTGCCAAGCACTGTAATCGGCATATTGAAAGTCTAGCTGTCCAAGCGAGTGACCTTCAGGCTGGTCAGACAGGTATAACTCAACAAGCTCCTTTTGCAAGAGCTGCAAGGACCAAGCATCACAGAGGATATGATGCACGCCTAAGACGAGACCATGTCTTGCCGCACGCTCGTCATGCAAATGCCACAGCTGAATTGCGGGTTTCTTATCCAGTTCAAAGCAATGCTGCTGTGCCCTTTTGATCAGATCACTATTAGCCTGCTCAAAATTGTCTTGACCCTCACTCAGGATAATGGGTTCAACAGGTAAGGAATATTGATCCAAAACCATCTGCAGAACCTCATCTCCTCTTTCGACGAAATAGGTTCGCAAAACCTCATGGCGATCGATCAAGAGCTGAGCCGAAGCTAATAAACGCTCAAGATCTAACTCACCCTTTAGCTCCAAAGGAACGATCATGTTGTAGCGTGTATCACCAGGGAAAGCCTTCGCATGCTCCCATAAGCGACGCTGTTCAAAAGAAAGACTCACTCCTTGAAGCTTTTCTTCCGAAGTTAACTTAGGTACTTCAACAAGAGCTTGCGAGGATTGTGCTAAGGAATTAATACGCGCTGCCAAAGCTTCACAGCTCGGATATGTGAAAACATCTCCCAGTTTCAGATCAACAGCGAAGTTCTCCTGCACCCTAGCTAACAATCTCACTGCCAATAAGGAATGAGCTCCCCACTCAAATATATTATCCTGTGGTGCTAACAAAACTTTTTGATTACTCCCGCGCCTTGGAAGCAGATCCATCCATTGTTCTTGTAAGAAACCAATCACCGCATCTTCGCTTAGTGAGGAATTAGCTTCACTTGCTGTTGTACGCTCCAAGGCACGGGCATCTAACTTACCGTTAGGCGTCATTGGCAGCGCGACAATTTCTATTAACTTGGGTAAGGCATACCACTCCAAATGCTCAGATAAATATCGATTTAGGTCATCTATATCTTGCTGATCGTTGAGAACCACATATGCCCGAATCTCCAAATTGGAATCAACCGGCAATACCGAGCAACTCTTAACGCCCTTATGCTTCGCCAATAAACTTTCAATCGCAGCTAACTCGATACGATGCGCAAACCGTTTAATCTGTCCATCCAGCCTATATTCAAAATGAATTTGACCTTGCTGATCGTAGAAAGCCCAATCACCACTTTCTAAACGCCCATCTTTGCCAATCACTCGCTTATTCAAGCCACCATCTAGCCTTTGAATATAAGCATTGGCTAGGCGCTCACTATTAATAATAATTTGACCCCGTTCACCCAGGGCACTGGCTTGCGATACAGAATTCTCTAGGTGCAAACTCGCGCGACCAAAGCCTGAACCTAAGCCTGGATCGTAATCGCTAAGATCATCAGGCTTTAGAAAAGATAGGGACTGAATTTGAGGCGTCTCTGTCAAGCCATAAACATTATAGATGTCGACTCCAGACAAAAGATCCTGAGCCTGTTTGGCTAAGTCTCTACTAAAGTGCTCTCCGCCCAGCCAAATTCGTTTTAAAGAAAGCGCAGAAACATCTCCTGCACTTAGCATCATGCTCAACATGCTAGGTGTACAATGGATATGACTAATGCTCTGTTCTTTTATCCACTGATTTAAACGCTCTGGCTCGGCGAGCTGAGTTTCACTTGGAATATGCAAACTATGGCCAAAGCTCAATGCTAGAAATATATCTCTGAACACGGGGTCATGGGCACAGGCAGACAACATAGAAACCCGCTCTTGAACAAAGTCCTCAGAAAATTCCTGTTCAAAATCTTCTACAAAATGTGCGAGTGCACTAAGGGGGGATTCAACCGCTTTCGCTTGGCCACTGCTTCCAGAAGTAAAGATATAAAAGTTTTGTGTTTCAAATCTTGAACAATCCCAAGCTTCGATTTGGGAACCTAGCTTAGCCTGCACCAAAGCTTCTTGAAGAGATTCATAATCCACATCTCCAACACCCGAAATCTCAGACCAAAGTTCATAAGGCTCACAAGCCACTAGCTTGTTCGGCCCCAACAAACTCAATCGCTGATGAATTTGCTCAGCATTCAGTGAAGCGTCGATCACCACAAGATTAAGCCCCTTAGATAAAGCAGCAAGCATGGAGAGCACATAAGCCGAATTACGTGAGCACAACAGAGCCAAGGTATCACCAGGCATAAGCTCAGCTAGTATCGAACGCGATAGGGATTGGCTTTGAGCGATAATATCTTTGTAGGTCCAAGAGTCTTCGCCTTCAAACAAGGCGGATTTTTCTGGCTGCTTTAAGTACTGGGAAAATACTCGATCCACAACATGTAGCGAAGACGCTTGAGCCTCGTCTTCAACATACTTAGGTAACTGACGAGTGATCAACTCCTCATCTTGCGCAAGTCTAAGAGAACAATTTAACAAGACTTGCTGATCGTTAAGTAGACACTGATCAATCAGAAGTACAAACTGCTGCAGTAACCTATCCATCCAAAAACGTTCGTAACGGCTTTCGTTAAACAGCAGAATAAGTTGAATGCCGTCGGACAACTCCTGAGCATAAAGACTAAGATCGAACTTAGCCTCTAAAGGTAGATCCGATGATCCACCGCTAGATAATGCGCCTTGTAGATCTGCTCGCGACTGTAGCGCCTCTCCCGGAACATTTAGCAAATTAAAGAACGTTTCAAAAAGAGGAGCGCGTGATAAGTCTCGATCAAGATCAAAACTATCTAGCAAGGCCTCAAAAGGTAGCTCTTGATGACCTAGGAGACTAAACCATTTATCTTTGTTTGAGCTCAACAGGGAGCTAAAACTTTCCTTACCGAGATCCGCCTCCCGACTAAACACCAAGGTATTTACAAACATACCCAGCATATTCTCAAGCTCGGGTTCAGTACGACCAGATACAGGTACACCGATATTAACCCCTGCTTGGGCGTTAAGCCTCAGTAGCAATACCTGATACACCGTGATTAAAAATACAAACAGACTGCTTTCATGCTTAGCACAAAAATCCTGCACCAAGTGCAAGCGATGCTCATCGAGCTGCAAATCAACTCGCGCATATTGCGCCTCACTAAGTAAACTTTCTTTTTCAAAAGCCAAGTTTAAGCGAGAAAATTCGGGATCAACCTGCCCTTGCCAGAACGACAACTCTCGATCCAGCCCTAGGCCGTCGAAGCGTTTTCGCTGCCAGGCAGAAAAATCGTAGTACTGCAGCTGATCCAAGGGACCAAAATCTTCTTCTGACTCTATTAAACCCCTGTCTATCTCGGCGTAATAAGTCAATAATTGATCGCGCAACAAGTTCATTGACCAGCCATCGGTAATCGCGTGGTGCAAGCGCAGATGCAAAAGGCAATTTGAGTTATCGATCCCTTTAACGGCAAATACCTGGATCAAACAATCCTGCTCTAAATCAATGGGCTGAGCGAGTTTATAAACCAAGTCGTCAGAACTATCGATCCACTCAATATTAAAAGCCTGCTCACTTCGCAAACTCACCCTTAGCTCTTCCTCTTGCAAAGCAAACTGACTCCTCAGTACCTCATGCTCAACTACCAAACGCTTAAAGGCATAACTCACATTGCGCTTAAAAAGATCCAACTGGGCGTCAGCAATGTCTATTTTAAAAGAGAAATTCAATACATAAGCGAGGGACTCGGGATTTAGTTGTTGCAACAACCAAAGTCGCTCTTGTGCAAAGGAAGGTACCAAGAGCTCTTTGTCCACTTTTTCTAATGCGAGAGATTCGCCAGCCTCAAAGCGATTAGACAAAATACCCGCGCATAGGCCTTCAATGCTTAGGCCATTAAACAAGTCGACAATGGGCACTTCAATATTTAGATGCTGACGCATGCGAGACACTAAGCGCATTGCAATGAGGCTATGTCCTCCAAGCTCGAAGAAAGAAGCCTGTTTATTCAAAACATATTCAGAAGACAATTGCTTATTCGGGAATAAGACTTCTGCCCAAATTTTCTCAACTCGCTTTTCTAGCAGGCTTCCCTTTATACGAGAGGACGTACTCTTTTGTTCATTCTCTTGAATTAAGGCAAGCAAATAAGATTCATCAAACTTACCCGATTCTTTCAGAGGTAGTTTATCCAAGAACAGATAATGATTAGGCCAGGCATAGGATGGCAATTGTGACAGCGCTCGATCTCGCAACGCAGCTTCAAACTCTTCGGCTTGGGCGAACTCCCCCACCAATACCAAACACAATCGCTGGTCATCTTCTGATACTGATACCAAATGTGCCGATACACTAATGCAGCCATGCCTATCCAGCAGTTTACGATCTTCGCTAAAACAAATTTCCAGCTCAGCTAGCTCCAGCCTATGCCCTCGAACTTTCACTTGCTGATCTTTACGACCAAGATAAACCAACTCACCTTTTGGATTCACACAGGCCAAATCACCTGTGGCGTATACCTTGCCTTCATAGTTATAACTTTCTAGCCCTAGTACCAGAGCATTGTGATCATTATCTTCAGATCCTAAATAAGCCTCGAACAAAGAACTCCCCGCGATGAATATCTCGCCAACACTGCCCAATGGCGGCGTTTGACCCTCATCGTTGACCAAGAAGATTCGGCTATTACTTATCGGCTTACCAATACTCATGGGCGCCTTGCCCAAACCATCGTCATTAAGCTTGCCAATATCTCTTGCGCTAAAACGCTTGGCTACTACGCCTACAGTCGCTTCACTCGGTCCATATTCATTAGTAAAATACGCCTTAGTCAAACAGCTCGCGTAGACCTCTAAGCTATTAGCACTTAAAGCCTCTCCGCCCATTATCAACTCGTGCTCAACTGAACTTTCTGCCGCAAACTCAATATCAGACTCATAATATCTTAGGTGCGAAGGAGTCAGCTTTAATAAACAGGCTTTTTCTGCGCTCAACAAATGACGAACCGGTGAGCCATCTCGATCAAGTACTCTTAACTCTAAGCCATGTTTCAAAGCCAAAAGCGTAGATGTAATAGAGGCATCAAAATAAGGAGGCAAATGAACCAGCGAGGTTGACAAGCGACCAAGCTGATAAAAACCACCCGCCCACTCTAAATAATTATTCAAAGCCTTGTATGAAATTCTGACGCCTTTGGGGGTTCCACTCGACCCGGAGGTAAAAATCACATAAGCATCATTCGAAACAAATAGCTCCTGCGCTTTTTGACTGATATATGAGCGCTCAAGATTTTGAACATGTGTGCAGATATTACGATTCAAATAAATACAGCCGTCGATATCTGACTCATCACACTCCACCGTATCAAACAGTACATACTGATCTAATGAGGATAACACCTTCATTAGACGAGTCTTCGGCATAGAGGCATCTAAAGGCACAAAACTCAGTTTCAATTTTAATGCGGCTATATTGATCAATAATGAAAAGTACTGAGACCGAGTGCTGGTATCACATAGTAGAACAACTTGACTCTCTTTATTCGCTAAACGGTCTTGCCCAAAATTATCCATTAAAGATTGCAGAATAAAATTAGCAAACTGATTACTGCATTCATCGAACTCTAAATAATTTAAATCAGCTAGAGACTGATCACTGCTTACTAAGGCGGGAGAGGCTGGTTTCCGATCAACATTGCTTTGCAAAGCTGCCAGCAAACCTAGAGTATTGGCCTCTTTGGCTATCGCCGCTTCAATCAAGGGGTCAGGTTTAGTCCAACTCTCATAAATCTTATGCTCGTTCTCACCAAGTAGATTAAGAGAACCCAAGCTCTTCGAAGAACCAGCCATAAGCTCTTTAACTATGGTGATGTAATGGCGACTTAGACGTTTAATAAATCGAGCATCGAATAAATGAGCCCAATAGGATAAGCGGCCCTCTATACTCTCATCGCTTTCAACCAGCTCCAAACTCAGTTCAAATTTAGACGCGTAATTTTGCTGCTCGTTTAACTTAAGACTTAGACCCAAATTCGAAGCCGAACCAGCAGCCGAATTAAACACCTTTTGGTTATAGCTAAATAGAGCTTGAACCAAGGGGCTGCGTTGCAAATCGCGCTCTGGATTACTTAGCTCAACCAGCTTTTCAAAGGCAATATACCTATGCTCTAGTGCTGCAAGCCATTGCCTATTAGTTGTCTTTAAAAATGATTCAACAGAGGCATCCTTTTGGTAGTTACTCTTAACAGCAAGCACATTCAGGAATGGACCTAAATAATCATCCCATTGCTCGGATCCTGAGCCAGAACTCAAACCCCTTAGACTGCTCGCGACGCCAATAGCAAAATTATTCTGATCAGAATATTTGGCTAGCAAACATTGAAAAGCGGCGAATAAGAATACGAATTCAGAAATATTTTGATCGCGACAATAGTGTTTAAGATCCGTAGACAGCCTTTTCCCTAAAAGAATACCTTCCGAACCAGAACCCCACTCACTTGTTTTAACCGGGCTTCGATTCACAGGCGTCGGATCTGCGAGCAAACTTAGGTCTTCGACGTCCTGCAAAGAGTCTTGCCAGAAACTTAGAGACTCCTGAGCTTCGGTACTGGCAAGATATTGCTGCTCCCAAGCAGAAAATTGACCAAAGGATTTTGTATCTAATACCGCTTCCGAATCTAAATAAGCCCGTACTAAATCTTTAAACAACACTTCCATCGACCATGCATCAGCGACAATATGATGCATACAAACTTTTAACAGAATATTTGAGCCTTCTGATTGCTCCAAGCTTAAGCGTAAGGGTATCTCCCCTGATAAATCGAAGGCCTTATAAAATTCATCACCCCACCTATGCTCAAGATCAATACTCACACAATGATCTAAGGCATATTCCACACTGAGCACATGTTGTCGAACCTGATCGAGCTCGTCGTTATAAAGATAGATACTTCGGAGAACAGGATGAGCGTTAAGCACCTTGCTTATCGCGCTTTCAAATCGATTGATATCCAATGTATTGCTTTCTAGCTCTAACTCAAAGTCTGCACTCATTAGGTACTGAGTACTTTGTGGTTCTAAAGTTTGCAAAAACCACAAGCGTTGCTGGGCTTGCGACAAAGGCCAAACCTGAAGCTGATCATCGTTGGCCAGAGCAACACCAACTTGTTGATTGATATCTAATTGTTCTAAACACTTGGCCTGATCAAGCAATATCGGATGTTCAAAGAATTCACGAACGCTCCACTTATAGCCCAGACGACTTTGATAGGCTGACAGAATCCGAAGCGCTAGTAGCGAGTGACCACCTAATTGGAAAAAGTTATCTTCTGCATTTACCTGAGTAAGCCCCAGAATCTCTGTCCAAATCTCTGCGATCTTCGATTCCGTAGAAGTAAACAAACTATCCGACTGAAGTATCTTCTGAAGGCTTTGCTTGTCACTTTTCTCTTCTAGTTCCTCTAAGCGGGTCATCAAAGCTTGGCGGTCTATTTTCCCGTTAGCATTTAAAGGAAACTGTTCAAAACAGATATAGCGATTTGGTAAGACCTTAAAATGCTGAGCCAAGTCGTGGGTAAAGCTTTGTATAGGTAAACCCTGCTCAGGAACATTACTTTGCAAACACGCTACTAAAGCCTGCTCATTGCCACGACCTTTGCCGTCGTTGATTAGCAGCACTTGTGCGGCATCAATTTGCTCGAAACTTGAAAGGAACTGCTCCATCTCCAAAGGATTAAAACGTTGGCCATGGATATTACTCTGAAGGTCATCCCGACCCATTAGCACTAGCTCTCCAGATCGGCTTACGCTCGCCATATCACCACTGGCAAACCACTGTCTTTCGCCCGTACCCAGATCCAAGGTGACAAATTGTTTTCGACTCAGTTCTGGGTCCTGCCAATACTCACTCGCTATGTCGCCGCTGATATATAGCTCACCCTGCACCGCTCTAGGTAATATTCGTTGCCAGGAATCCATGATGGCCATATGAGTATTAGCAAAAGGAACACCTATAGAAAACTCTTGATATTCGAACGGCCCTTCTCGCAAAGAATAATGACGATAACTTGAATCAATCGCGCTTTCACTCAGGCCATAGGAATTAACAATGATTGTATCTTCAAGGCATAAGTCCCTAAGGTTTTCAAAATCACTATAGAACCAAGTATCAGAGCCACTGACCACAATTCTTAAAGTTAATTGCTTTGAATGATGCCGGTAGTGCTCAAGCAAGTTACGCAGAACTGCGGGCACAAACTCAGCAATCGTCACCTTATATGCATCTATGATTCGAGCCAGTAAATCCGCGTCTAACAAATCTACTTTTTCAAGCAAGCAAAGACTCCCACCAGATACCAAGCCTCGTGCCATGTCACCGACAAACACATCAAAGCCAGCTGCAGCCATCTGTAAGTGCACGTCTTGGCTATCTAAAGCATAAGCCTGCTCCCAGGCTAAATAGCTATTTAATAAGGCTTGGTGCTTAACGGCCACCCCTTTGGGTTCACCGCTAGTACCAGAGGTAAATACTAGATAAGCCAGATCATCAGCTTCAATGGTTTCAGCTTCTACTTCAAATCCATCATTTGGAACGCTTTCGACTAAAGCAATTATTTCCTGTTCATTCAGATTAAGCTCAGCTTTAGATAATAGTTGAATCCGACCTTTCTGTTCGGCGCCTAATCCTAGGTCTAGTGCACTAAAAACAAAACCACAATGCATACAAGAGACGAATGCGATTGCTAATGCATCTCCTTTTGAGGCTTCTACCAATAAGACATCACCTTTTTTAAGGCCTTGTTCTTTAAGCGCGCAAGCTAAACGATCAGCCGCTCCTATAAGCTGCTTATAAGACAGAATCGAGCCAGTGCTATCAGATCGGAAGTCGAAATGAATAGCTGGCTTTTCAGGGTTCAACAATGCTTGCTGATAAATTCTTTCACCGATAAAGCGTGGGGGCGCTTCAAGCTGACTTGGAATCGCCGGCTCAGATAAATAGGCTGCCTCAGTAGCCGTGACATTAAAACTGAGTTGGGCTAAAGCATTACAGCCCTTCACTATTTGACTGGCAAGAGATCGAAGCTGCTCTAAAAAGTCTGTCTCTTGGAAAACGTCTTTTGAATAATAGAGATTTAATTCCAGCCCTTCAGGTCTTAGCTTAGGGCTGAATTCGACACTACTGGCGATATCATTGCCATGATCTCTGAAACGAACATTCTCGAAAGCAGCTTCGTTCAAGCCCAGATTTTCTGGCACAAAACTCAAATAGTTATAGTAGAACTTTGTTCCGCTTTGATTATCTCGCAAACCATTAAGCGCAAGCTCTGATAGCCAGGCGTAGTTTCGAGTTTGCTTTTGCTCCCTCTTCAATTCATTAATTAGCTGAGCAAAGCCTATTTGCGAGGTCGCTAACTGTTTCTGATTAAAAACAAAAGGCGTACTCAAAAAACATGAAGCCAAAGTTCTTTGAAAGCCTGGTGATCGGCCACCCGTTAACTCCAAGATGTAGAAATCTTTCTCAGGGCGGCACCAGGTATTAAGCAAAATACCATACAAGAGCTTAAAGAAGTGGGCGGGTAATATACCCTGACTGCGACAATAAGCTTTAATATCAGACCACTCTGACTCTGCAAGACTAATTTGCCTTCTTACACATTCATTGTCGGTAGAAGACGAAGAATATACCGGCGCCGAGAAGTATTCTAAGTCTTGGACATCAGCCAGCCTATCCTGCCAAAAACCGATCACCTCTGGATGATCAATGCGTTTGTTCTGATCAAATAGATATTCTAGGTAAGTATCTTTCGATTCATATTGGTCCAAACTTTGCTTCGATTGATAAGCAAGCTGACACAGTTTCCAATGCTCCATAAAGCTGTAAGCATCAAAAAGATAATGGTGCATTGCATGAACGATGAGCGTTCGACCATCCGCAAGATCAGCGACTCGATAACGAAATGGTGTAGTGTCACAATCATGCGCCTGGTAAACCTGATCATCAACGATCTGATCGATATCATCATCCTTAATCAAACCAAGGTGTTCAAAATCGATTTCAAAGTCTTTGGAATTCTGAATTAGCTGCTTAGCTTCTTGTTTTAGTAGCTTAAAGCGTAGGACTGCGTAATTGTCAGCAACCAACTGACAAGCTTGCTGCCAGCGCTCTAAGTCCAGCTTATGATTTAGCACCACGCTATAGCCAATCTGAGAATGGCGCGGACTATTACCCAATAGATCACTAAAATAAAAAGCTTGTTGACCAGGGCTTAAGTTAGATATCGTCTCGCCAGACTTAGTCTCTGAGCCTTTCTGATTCAATAGATCAAATACAAAACATTCTTCAAAGGAATTCTCATCAACTATTAGGCGATCAAGCATGGAAAGCAGAAGGTCTCGAATAGTCAAAGCTAACGATTCCGAAATCAGAGACGAGCGATATTCCAAGGCCAAATGAAAACAGGCGTCTTCGCTCAACCTAGCATCTAGGACACTTAAGTTTAGATCGTGCTTAGCCAAACCATCATCAAAGCTATATGGCTTAACGCTTAAGCCATCGAGATCAAACCCTTTCTCTAACTGTAGGCTAGTATCCCGAGCGTTTTGGAAGATATAGCCGAACTGCGAGCCAGGCATTTCCCGCTTTTGATCCAGAGCAAATTGGCGATCAGAATTAAGGTCTTTAATCAATTCATCAATTGGATAATCCTGATGCTCATAGACCTCACGTAAGCTCTGGTCTATACCCTGAAGATATTCAGCAAAAGAAAACTGGGAATGTATTGGATGCCTAAAAATCAATACATTTAGAAATAGTCCTACCACATTTTCAAAGTTCTCATTTTCTCTACCGGCAACCGGCATACCGACACAGATATCCTTCTCATTACTTAAAGAGGATAGACTTAGCTGATAGAGCGCCATAAAAAAACTAGCGGGAGTAATCGAGTTACGGGCCAAAACCTCCAGCAAACGTGAACTCTTAGTGTTATCCAGTTCAAAATGCAAAGTACTTCCATCAAAGGCCTGGCCAGCTTTTGACTCAGGATAATCATAAGGGAAGTTTGAGCCTGGCCGAAAACCCTCAAGGTGATTTAACCAGAATGATCTAAGCTGGTGCTGCCTTTCACCAGCCAAATGCGACGCTTGCCAATTGAGAAAGTCTTTAAAGTGATAGCTTAAAGTCGGCAACCCTTGTTTATGTTTTTGTTTTTTTTCTTGCTTCTGCTGGTAAAGCGCCAAGATATCTCTAAGTAACACACCCATCGACCAACCATCACAAATAATATGATGAACACTGGCCAATAAAATATAAGAATCCCTTCTGCGCAAAAGCTCAAGTCTAAACAAGGGACCCTTTTCAAGATCAAAAGGCTGAGCAAACCATTGATTGATATAGCTATCGATTGTCTCAGGACTATCTTCTCGTTTATCAACAAGCTCTAAAGCAAAGCCTTCTAGCTCGATGTGTTTTATATAAGGGAGCCCCGCCCTATCCTCAAAGGCCATACTCAAACTTGTATGCCGCTCTAATAGATCAGCCAGAGCTTGTTCCAAGACGGACACATTCAACTCTGGTCCAATCTCTAGTGGCGCAGATATCTGATACAAGCCCTGTCCGGGGTTTAAGCGTTCCAAAAACCAATAACGGCTTTGCGCGGGGCTAGCAGGAATTTCGGCATAGGGGTTATACCGAACGAGCTCGCTACTGTGAAAACTAGATCGACCTTCAACAAAAGACGCTAATTGAGCTAACGAGTTATGCTCCAAGAACTCTTTAATACTGATTTTTTTATCTAGCTTTGATCGAATACGACTGATGATTCTAGTCGCACTCAGGGAGTCTCCACCCAAAAGGAAGAAGTCCTCATCCCTATCGATAGATTCAAGATTCAGTACCTCTTGATAGATTTTCTCCAAAGTAAGCTCAAGATCACCTTCAGGTTTAGAGCCCTTCACACTCTCAGTAGAGTGATCAACATCCACGTTCTGAATATTTATTTTTTCGTGAGGCTCAAAATAAAGTTCAAGCTTGTCCTTATCATCAAGACCTAAGAAATATTCAATACTGCTTTGATAGCTAATTTGCAAAAGCTCTAAGAAGGCCTCCCCATAAACACTGGCCATTCTTATCTTTATCGTTTTACCCGGCAAAACCGATAGCACTAAAGGGTAGTTGCCCCTAGAGTAATATTGATTATCTAGGACTTTAAAACCAAAGTCCTTTGCATCCAAAGCATCACTAACTGGATAGTTCTCAAAAACAAAAATATGTTTAAACAAATCATCAGCCGAACAAGAAAGCTCCTTAGCGATATCACTTAAAGATTCGCTTTGTAAGGATAACAGAATGGACTGAAGCTCTTGAAAATCTTCCATTAAGTCTTGGAAAGTAAGATCTTTCTTTGATTGCCAGTCGATACTCAAAGGCAAAGTGTTGATAAACATACCGATCATGCTCTCAACACCAGGAATATCCGCCGGCCTTCCCGATAGGGTTAATCCCATACTCAGATCAGACAGACCGCTCAATTTATTCAAACTGTGCAGCCAGGCCAACTGCATCAAAGTGCTTAGGCTACACTGGAGTTCCTTAGCCTTTTGAATTAAGGCCTCGCTTATCTCTGGGCTCAAGTCGATTTGAGAGCGCCTTAGTTCTTGCTCAAGAGAATTAACCTCCTCCTTCATATGCTTATCTATAATAAGCCCGAGTGAATCTGGTACCTGTAGGGACTGCGCACATTGAGAGCGCCAGAAATCCTTTGTATCCACCGAATCTTTAGTGCTTTCTAAGTATTCAAAATACGAGCTAAGCGATGGTGATCGATAGGCGGGAATACTTTTGCCCTGTAATAGAGACTGATAGCAATCTAAACCCTCCCTAAGCACCAAGGCCAAAGACCAACCATCGAGTAATAGATGGTGGAAACTCAATAACAGAGTTGAGACTTTCGTTTGATCTTGCCCGCCACTCTCATCCGCACTTACACCCGCGGACAGATGAATCAAGCTTAGGCGCATCAAGCCTGCTTGTTCAAAATAAAAGCCTTGCTGCCGGTCCGCCTCAATATAGGCTTCTTTTTGCTGTTTATCTTTAGCAAAGAACTCATAGCAGTCTAAAGGAGACTGATCAAATACAACTTGTAGCGCCGCGTATTCATCGTCACTAAAAACAGCTGTTCTAAGAATTTCATGCCGAGATTGAACTTGCGACCAAGCTTGTTGAAAAAGCTCAAAATCAAGTTCGCCTTCAAAATCCAAACTGATTTGTTCTAAATATATCTCGGCAGAGTCACTGTGTTGAGAATGGAAATACATACCGAGCTGGGTATTTGACAGAGGCAGTATATTTTCCACACTGCCCTGATCACTCAACACGATGCGCCTTAAGCTTTGCTCGCTTAAGTTATTTACAAGAGGAAAGTCCTCGGCAACTGCTAGGTAGTTTTCAACAGAACAAGATAAATCGCCTTCTACAAGCTGACCATCCTCCAGGGCATTAAGCAAATATTTTAGATTTAATTCAAAACGCTTAGACAAGCCTTCGATACTTTCTTTATGAAAGGCCTTAGTCGAAAACAACCAATCGACGGACAAAATACCCGAAAGCACCCTTGCACTGATATCGAGCACATGCTCCATCTCGCTATTTAAGCTGCGGTCCATGCCCGACCATTCATCAGACAGACTTAAGTTTGAATTCCCATCAGACTCTATAAATTGACCCAGGTAGTTAAATATCAACTCAGCTTGATCAAGTATCTTAAGCTGATCACTTCGCTCACCTTGTTCAGAAAAATATTTGAGTGCTAAATAAGATTCACCGTCATTCGGAATTCGTTTAAGACTTTGTTTCACGTATCTCAAAATGGAGAGCGGCGTCTTTTCTTCGGGCAAAGCAGCAAAGAAAGGAAACTTAGAGGTGAACCAACCTACGCTATCCTCTAAGGCTAGATCATCCTGCAAATACTGCCGTCCATGGGACTCAAGATTGAGTAAAATGTTATTTTTATTAAACACCTCAGAGAATGACAACAACAAAGCACTCAACAACACTTCACGAGCGTCGATACGCGCATGCTGACTTATCTGCAGTAGCGAGGCGCTATAATCCTCCGACAAGGTAGTTTGTATTGCGCCCAGATCCCTAACGCGGTGAACTTTTGCCCGTGTTTTCTCCGCAAGGCTTTCGTTTGAATCAGATACCTGTTTAGTAAGTTGACTCCAGTACTCTAGATCTTGATCAAACTCTCGCTGGTAAGTCCTATACCTTAATTCCCCCAGCCATTGCTCGTAGGCGTGACCTTTGTCAGGCAAAACCATAGCCTCACCCTTATTGCCCTGGCCTAACAAAGTGTTCATGTTTTGAGCCAGAATACGCCAACTCAAACCATCCACAACCAAATGATGCACCACCACCAAAAGCTGATTGCTGTCTCGATCGCTTCTTTCAATCAAAAGGATTTTAAACACACGACCCAGGTAAATATTTAAGGAGCGCTGAGCTTTATCAATCAGTTCATGGCTTTCAATATCATTAGTCGCTTGTTGAATCTCCAAATAGTCCAAAGCCTCGGGGGCAAGATAGACCCCTCCGCTGCCATCCTTATAAAATTTTGAGCGTAATACATCGTGACGAAGCACCAGAACCTTTAAGGCTTTTTCTAGTTGATCCGCATCAACATCCTTCGACAAATCAAACAACAAACTTTGGTTGTAATGGGAAGGGCTACTAAAATCCTGTTCAAAGAACCACTGCTGAATAGGAGCCAGTAAAAATTCTCCAGCTAAAGTATTTTGTAAGGCTGGATAAAGGTAGCTATGACCACCCTGTTCCACATAGGGAGCAAGCTCAGCAATACTTTGAAAACGGAACAAGTCACGAGTCGCCAAGTGATAACCCAAATCCCGCATACGACTCAGAATCTGTAAAGCTAAGATGGAATCGCCACCCCGCTCAAAAAAATTGTCTTGAACGTTTAAACCCGGATCATTTAAAAGTTCTCGCCAGATGCTGAGTAAGTCTTGCTCTGTGTTGGTCGGATTAAAATCAAAGACCTCACTTACCTGCTCAGCTCTTGCATCAATTTCGGCCCTGATCTTTTGTCGATCCAGCTTCCCATTACTGGTTAGCGGAAAACTTTCAAAAAGATAGAAGCGACTCGGTACCTGAAAATTGGCCAAACGTTCTGCCAAGTTTTTTCTTAGTTCCTGTTCTACCTCAGCAGAAGCTCCACCCTTACCTGCAGCGCTATTCAAGGAGTATGCTAAAACCAACTGCTGTTTGTGTATAAGACAAAGTGCCTGTTCCACCTTAGGCAAAGACAACACTTGGTTTTCGATTTCTAGCAGACTGATTCGTTGCCCGCGTAGTTTTACCTGTTCATCTAATCGGCCTAAATAGTAGTACTCACCATCATCTGCTAATCGAGCACCATCACCTGTTCGATAGACATCAATTTCATCGCTAAGAAGCTCTTTATTAAAGGATAGAGCTTCACCAAGCACCAAAAGCTCTCCCGGCAAAGCCGTTTGAAGCAAGCTTGCTCCAGAGCGCTCAGCTAAGGCCAGCTGAACACCCGGAATGGCTCGACCTAAAGGCACGCCCTTTTCAAGATAGTGCTGAATATTGCTGGCACTTAATTTGTGTACGGAAACCACATCAGCTGTTTCACTAGGGCCGTAGCTATTACTGACTTGGCAATCGCTCGTTAACAACCAGTCTTGAACACGAGACACATCAATCGTTTCGCCACCCAGCATTAAATGCTGCAAACTGGCCAAGTGATTATTTTGATTTGGTCCGTTTTCTAATAAAGGATAAAAAGCCGAAGGTGCACAGTTAAGATGAGAAATGCTTTGCTCTTTTATTAGCGATCTTTGTCGCTCTGCATCAAATACCCTTCGACCTTCGATGTTTTCATATTCTGCTAGGTGCAATTCAGCACCCGTCATCCAAGATGCGAAGATATTTTTTTGGCTTAAATCAAAAGCAGGCGTACTAAGCAATAAAGCTTTGCTCGCTTGATCTAAAGAAAAATACTTTGCATACCATTGGTAAAGGTTTTCGATAGAGCTATAACTATTAAAATTGGCTTTAGGTAGTCCGGTGCTTCCCGAGCTAAAAATACAATAGAACGCCTTTTCATTTTGATATTCACCATCCCAAAGCCGTGCATTAGAACTCGATGTATCGCCACACCCACTCAAGTCCTGGAACTTAACGATCTTAACTGGGCCGGCCATAGCCCCTATACCGGTTTCAGAACAATCGATAAGCACTTCGAGGCCCGCACTTTGAGCCAATTCCTTTATACGCTTTGGAGGGTTAAGACCATCAATCGGTGCAAACGCTTTGCCGAGTTTTAATATACTCAGCTGCATCAGCAAAGACGCAACATTGAGATCAGCAATAATTCCAATGCTATCTAATTCTTCAAGCGCTAAACCTTGAGCATCTATAAAAGACGCAAGTGACTCAGCATAACGGCTGCTCTCTTTCCAAAGTTCAGCATAAGTCAGCTGTTGCCGACCTTGTACCAATGCAAACGCTTTCGGCTGAGCCTCACACTGTTGTTGAATCTGGGAGAGGATTGGATTTTTAGATGCAGGCGCTTGCGGTTTTATCTGTTCGCCAGCATGTTCCAAGCCAGACTGTTCCAGACTAGCTAAGGCAAGCTCATGACCAAAGGGGGAATAAATAGGGCTATTGATATTCTCATCAAGGCTCTTGGACTCAAAGTAAACATCAAGCACTTTTTCACATAAGTGAACATAAGCACGAGCTAGCGTTTCGGCACCCTGCTCACTCCAAAGGTCGCGGCTAAATTCTAGCTGCGCCTTTAGTTCTTGATCAAACTCCATTAACGACAAAGTCAGATCACACTTAGCGTGCTGATGCTCTCGACTCTCTAAGTTCCAACGATCAAAGGATACTCCGTTCAAATTCAAAGGTGTATTTTGAAAAGAATACAAGACCTGAAAAACTGGGTTATAGGAAGGCTCTCGCTCCAACTCCATATCGGCAATCATCTTTTCAAAAGGAACGCGCCCATGTTCAAGACCATTCAGCACTTGCAGCGATATCGCATTAAAAAAGGCAGCTAAACTGAGCCCGCTGTCAGCATCCACCTTAATCGGCAAGGTGTTTACAAAAAGACCGGGCATCGCTTCAAGTTGAGTCTGGGCACGATTCGCCTCAGCCATGCCAATCGCAAAGAGTTCTTGGCCCGAGGCCCGATACAGCAACAGCGCATAAAGACTTAACATCAAACTGCTAAGGCTGATTCCTTGCTCTTGAGCAAGCTGTTTTAACTGATCAACTTGAACTTTACTAAAGCTAAAGGACTGAACCCCACCACGCATACTAGGCAAGGGCGGGCGAGAAAAATCATAGGGCAAAGCCAAAGGCTCTAAACCTTCTAACTGATTTTTCCAATAAGACAGACTCTTATCATAATGGCCCGAATCAAAATCCTGCCGCTGCTGTTGCGCAAAATCAAAATACTGCAGGCTGTCTTGAACACTAGAAAGCTCGACACCTTGGTACAGCTCAAAGAACTCTCTAAGTAAAATACCTAAAGACCAGGCGTCCGAAACAATGTGATGCACGCTTAAGCACAGTTGATCAGGTTTAGCATCCCCGGAGTACAAGGCCAACTTAACTAGGGGCTTTTGCTCAAACAGGTCTCGTTTGTTTAATAAACTCGCTTGCTCTAACTGAAAGTCATTGATCGACTCAAGCGAAAACTGGTCAATTCCTAAAAGCCCAACACAAAGCTCATTGCCCTGCTCATAAAAGTAAGAGCGCAACACTTCATGGCGCACTAATAGCTCTCGAAAAACATTCTCTAACTTAGCTTTATCAAGCTGCCCCTGATAGCTCGCTCGATAATCAATAAAATAAGGACTGGTATCAGCGACCTCGTTTTCTAGAGTGAACTGCTCCAAAAACCACATACGCCGCTGAGCATAGGAAGCAAGCTTTTGCTCAGAATAATCAACTTTGCTCACTGTACGCGGGGGAGAAATCAGCACTGGAGTCTCAGCGCTTAGTTCATGCAGTTGCTCAGCCACCAACTCCGCACACGCTGCAATGGTCGGATTTAAAAATAATTCACGTATCGGTAAATCAACATTAAAACGCTGAGACACACGCGATAAGATCTGCGTGGCAACAATGGAGTTACCTCCAATAACAAAAAAGTCATCTTCTACACTTAGACTGTTGTGACCCAGAGTGCTTTGCCAGATATTTAGCAGTTCTTTTTCAATGACATTTTTCGGTTCAACAATTTGTCGTTGAGCATGCTGCTGCGCTAGTTCCAACAATTTAGCTCGATCAATCTTACCGTTGACGGTTAAAGGCCAATGTCGCAAGCCAATAAACTGTTGAGGTACTAGATAAGCCGGGGCTTTTTGCAAAAGCTGCGATCTAAAGTCAGTCGCATCTAGCGGCCCTGGTTTCTGCTCCACCTGAACAAAGGCGATTAGGTGCCCATCGTGAGCCAGCACCCTCTTCTGTTGCTTGGGGAAAACAGAATCGAGCAAATACTCAACTTCGGCAAGTTCAATACGAATGCCATTCACTTTTACCTGGGCGTCTTTGCGCCCTAGATATTCAAGACATGTATCATTTGTAGGACGCTCATCCTGAACCAAGCGAACCAAGTCGCCACTGGTGTAAAACAAATCCTCCCTATAAGGAATATTGAGAAAACTCTTTTCATTCAAACCTTGAGCTCTCGCATGACCAATGTAAGCCAAAGCCGGCTGACGATTGGCAATATATAGCTCACCCAACAAACCCTTCGGTAACAAACGCTGGTACTGATTTAATACCAAAAGCTGGCTATGATCCAAAGATTGACCAATGATCTGTCTCGTAGAACTTTGATCCTCACTAAAAGAACCACAGTCAAAAGAGCCTAATCCAAAAGAGTAGGCGCTAACCACATCACTACACTCGGTAGGACCATAGGAGTTGTGCACCTGCACATTAATAGCAGGGGCTTTAAGGAAACTCTGAAGCCGTTGCCAATCAATCGACTCACCACCAAAGACCAAGTGCTGCAATGAGTTCAAAGCAGAATAATCACTCAGGCCTTCAACAAAACTCGAAAATACCGAAGGTGCACAGTTTATGATTTTTACTTGCTGCTGTTTAACCAAGCTAGCAAGACTAGCTGAATCCTGCTCCTGTTTACCTGGAAGCACCAAAGCATTTCCACTCAAAAGCGTTACAAATATATTTTTTTGGCTTAGATCAAAAGCAAACGAAGATAAAATTAAATTGTGACTATCCTCTTCAAAATAGGCGTCTTGATACCAGGCAAACAGATCCAAACTCGCTGCTTCGGAACACAGCACCCCTTTCGGCTGACCACTACTGCCTGAGGTATAAATCCCATACAGCGGATCACTTAAGCTTTGGCGGTAATACACTTGATCAACAAGGCTGAGCCTCGAGTCAACATTGATATCGAGTACCGCAATATCATGTCTAAGTTCATCACTAGACAAATCTGATATCAAAAGATCACATTCGGCATCTTCAAGAATAAAAGCAATACGCTCGGCCGGTGTTTGCTTGTCCAAAGGGATATAACAAGCACCCAGCTGCACAATCGCTAGGATAGCGATCAAGGCATCACGGTCGTTTTGCAAACACACCGCGACTCTAGGCACAGAATGCTTAAGCGCCTCAGCATTTAAACGCTCCGCTATCAAAGCGGCCTTACTATCTACTCGCTTAGCAAGTTCATCAAAGCTAAAATTTTGCCCTTCATATACCAGGGCAAGTTTATTGGAGTTATTCACAAAACTTTGTTTAAGCGCTTGTGCCAGATTATGATCTTGCACAAAAGTCCGCTCAGATAAACTTGCGGCTGCCAGTTGCTGTTCTACCTCATGCTCAAAACACAATTCAATCTCAGAGAAGTGATCTTTAGCAGAAACAGCTATCTGCCCACTGATATGAATAACCCGCTCAAGGAAATCAAAAGAGCTAAAGTCCTCTTGATGGTAATGAAGGTTTAACTCGGTCGCCCCGCGCGCCTGCTTAACAATAAACTGAACCGCTCGATCAACGATGGGTGGAAATTCATATATATCGTTTTTCTCACCACCCAAGTCCACACTCAATTGGAAAGGGTAATAGTTGTACATAAACTCTATCGAGCTTTGGGGGAAAATCTGGCTTTGCTTATAGGCCGATATATTCAGCCAAGGCGCTATAGTTTTATTGTAGTCAGCGATATAACGAAACAGCTCGCTAAACTTACCTTTAGAACCAAACAAACTGCCTTCAAACACAAAGGGATACTGTTGAAAATAACAACCCAGCGAAAATAAATGATCAGGACTTCGACCAGGAGCAAAATCTTTTAAACTAAAATCCCCATCAATGCGTCCATACTGGGTCACTAAGAAAGCATAAATCGCCCGGAAATAAATCGCGCTAGAAATACCCTGCTGCTTGCAAAAGGCGTTAATCGCTTGCCAATGAGCATCGTCAATGGTTTTAGTCTCAACAACACGCTTAGGCTCAGCCACTGGTAATGGTAAATGACCGACAGGTTCAACATCCTTAGCGCGGTCCCGCCAATAGGCTAGCGTTTCTGGACGATCCATCTTGCCGCGGTTGCCCCAAACGTGTTGCTCAAACAAAGCAGGATAAGTAGGCAAGCTTTCATCCGCACCCTGTTCCCTGCGCTCCATCGAGTCATAGACCCTACAAAGCCATTGGGCAAAAACAACGCTGATGCCATCGGCACCAATATGATGGTTAGCCATCACAAAAAAGTAATGATCGTCGGCTAGCTCAATTAAAAAGAAATGAGCGAGCTCAGCCGTTAAATCACCATATTGGCGATACACCAGTTCATGACAGTCCTCAAGCAACTGCTCCTGATAAAATTCACTATCGCTATCTCTGTCGAGAGCCTCGAACTTTTCACGCCAATTCAGCAATTTAAGATCAACCAAATAATCTTGGTCGAAGCCCTGATAAGCCAAATCCATATAAGGTTTATCACTTAAAAGAAGCTTTCCTCGAATAATGTAGTGCTGGTCGGCCAAATATTGAATGGCTGCACGCCAGCGTTTTACATCAAGCCGCTGTCTGATATGAAAGCTAAAGCCTTCGCTATGCTGATTAGATTCAGGCGCCAATAAACTGGCTAAGTAAATATCTCGCTGGCTGTGGGTAAGGGGTAAAACTTTGTCATAACGAAGGCCATCTTGGGACAAATAGGTAAAATGTGCTTCGATCTCTTCTTGGCTTTGCAGCATCACTTCGGTAATTCGAAGCTCCTTACCCCCTAAAAGCGCATCCACCACCGAATTTAAAACATAAACAAAATGTTCTGACAGTAAATCTATAGAACTGCGCCCGAACAATTCCAAGTTAAATTCAAAAATAGCTCGAGCGGACTGATCACCTTCGCGAATCAAAAGGCTCAAATCATTCTTGGCCGTGGGATTGGCTGACTCTACAAATTCGAGATCAAGACCTTC
Source organism: Pseudomonadales bacterium (assembly GCA_965223975.1). GTDB lineage: Bacteria > Pseudomonadota > Gammaproteobacteria > Pseudomonadales > JBECKS01 > JBECKS01. The sequence goes on along the minus strand of OZ245031.1, from coordinate 1,721,613 downwards.
AAGCCCATCTAATAAGGATTCGTCAATTTTATTATGAGAAAAAGCCACCTGAGCAAAAGGAAGATAGGAACGATCAATATTAAGATCCAAACTTTCCAGCAAACGTTCAAGAGGAAGATCTTGATGCTCAAGGCTTTGCAGAGTTTGCTCTTGAAGACCAGCGATAAGTTGCTCAATGCTCGCATTCTCAGAAAAGTTTTGACGCAAAACTAAGACATTGACAAAAAACCCAACCGCTTGCTCTAGCTCTTTACTCGAGCGCCCTGCCACTGGCAAAGCCAAACACAAATCATCCTGCCGGCTATAACGATGCAAAAGCAAATAAAAGCTACTTAAGAAAATAAAAAATGGAGTGGTATCAAGACGTGCCGCTAAGTTACGCACTCTTTCTAAAGAGTAAGAATCTATCTCTAAGCTCAAATGCTCTCCGCGATAACCCTGTACCTCAGGGCGCGGCTTATCCAAAGGCAAATTAATATAAGGAGGCGCCTTATGCAATTGACCCTGCCAATAGCTGAGTGAGCTTTTAAACTCAGCTTCCTTAGCACCCTCACCAATAGCGAGAGCCTGCCACTGTGAGAATTGAGCGTATTGAAGCACTTTATCAAAGCGCCCCTCTAGCTCCTGGGTATTCTCACCGGTCTCAGCTAGTTGCTGATAGCTTTCTTTAAACTCTTTAAGCAGTATATTGAGCGACCAACCATCCCAAACAATATGATGAACGTTAATCAACAAGCGGTATTGGGACTTAGCCAAACACAAAAGATCGAATCTAAATAAAGGACCCTGGCTTAAATTAAAGCGGTATTCGCTGTTATCGACTCTCAACTCGGCCAATCGATTTGCTTTTAATTCTTCATCCAAGCTTGAGAGATCGTGCAAACGTAAGAAGTTGCTAGGATCCAGGTTCTGCACTTTTTGAAATACCTTGTCACCTTCCTCCACAAAACAGCTTCTAAGCACACTGTGACGCAAACAGGTAAAGGCTAAGCTCGCCTTCAAACTCTCTATATTTAAATCACCCTCAAAACTTAACTCCGCGGGCATATTATAGGAGCGACTCAATGGATTAACCTTTTGCGCAAGCCAAACTCGTTGCTGGGCTAAGCTAAGGGGGTAAAGATCACCTTCTACAAAATCGAAATTGTCTGGAGCAAGCGGCGTATCAATTAAAGCCTTATCACTATCTACTTGAGCTTCGATTAGATCACTCAGTACCGCCAAGGTCGAATGTTCAAAGAACTGTTTTAAAGTCACTTTACAAGAGAAAGCCTTTTCAATATCAAAAACAAGGCGCGTCGCTAGTAGGGAGTGACCGCCCAGTTCAAAAAAGCTATGTCCTGGATCAATCGTTTCATTAATCTTAAGATGGCGCTGCCAGATAGCCATCAACTTTTCTAAAACAGAACTCTCAAGCCGCTCAGTTTTTTCAGGTATTACTGAGACCTCATTACCTGAAGCCAAGTGCAGTAACTTTTCTCGATCTAACTTGCCCTGAGAGCCAATAGGAAAAGACTCTGCAAAGTGAATCTTCCTAGGCAGCATATAAGCAGATAGTCGCTCTCGTAAAAAATTCAGCAATGATAGACGCAACGCCTCACCTTCATCGCCGAGAGAAGAAGCACCAACTTGCACAAATGCCTGAAGGCCTAAACCCTCTGCAAACAACACTTCACTTCGTTGCACCTGATCGTGCTCTTGTAAAACACGGTTGATATAGGCCGGCTCTACTTTTTGACCCCGAATCTTAAGCTGGTCATCCGCACGCCCAACAAAATAAAGCAAGCCGTCATTGCCCCAATAAACCAAATCACCGGTTCTGTATGCCTGTTGTTTATCAATACTGATAAAGCTTTTTTTGCTAGCTTTGGGGTTGTTGATATAACCCAAACCTACGCACTGTCCACTGAGTACCAATTCACCAACTACACCTTTGGGCAACTGATTTAGATCGGCATCGAGTACTAAGGCCTGGCTGTTGCCCAAAGGACTTCCTAAAGGAATTCTATTTTGGCCAATTGGCAAAGCAGACACTTTATGAACCACATTGATCACAGAGCATTCGCTCGGCCCATAACTGCTAAAGACCTCTAACTCGGGACATAGGGAATCCATGCGCCGCGATACATTTAGATTTAACGCCTCACCCCCAACCAAAATCTTTTTGAGGGTAGTGATTTTTTCTAAATAACCATGATGCTCTTCCAATACCTCTGATAGCAAGGCAAAGACCGAAGGAACCACACCCGTTAAAGTGACATCATGAGCCTCACTAAGCTGAATAAATTCATCAAAATCAAAGCCCTCTTCCGTTTCAGGTATCACTACAGATCCACCTAAAATCAAAGGACCAAGCAAATGATTTAGGCCTCCGTCAAAGCTGTGGTAGCAGGCTTGCAGTGATATATCTTGATCGCTCTGCCCTATTCTTTCAGCAAGCGCATCTACAAATGAGATAAAATTAAACTGACTTAACTGGGATGCTTTAGGCTCTCCACTGGTGCCTGAACTATAGATTGCAAAAAAAGGCGAATCACCAGCAATCGAACGAACAGCTTCTTGAGCAGCTTGCAAATCGCTGGCTCCCCTTTCAATAGAAAAGACTTGCTCACAATCTTTTTGCTCCAAATAAAGTCCAGGCAGCCTTTCACTATCTAACTCTAGCTCACTATAGAGAGCGTCAATGCTTACCTTTTCTATCGCTTCAAATATTTGCGCTTGAGGCCAAGTAATATTTAAAGGAATAAACTGAACACCCAGCCGCGCACAGGCAAGAATAAATACCGGTACCCGATCACTTCTAAGCATTAACAGCGCGAGGCTTTGCCCTTGTTGCAGACCTTTGGCTTTTAAGAGTTCAGCCAGGGCTTCACTGTAGTTAAATAAGCTTTGATAGCTGGTCGCTCGCCCTGCATAAATCAAAGCGGATTTTTCAGGTCTCCCCTCAACTTGCTTTAGAAAACGTTGGTAATAGTTTTGATTGCTACTCTCTGGCTCAACTAAAGTGAGACCACCCCATTCCTTTTGCTGCTCTAGTTCCTGCCTAGCTAATACTGTAAGATTTTTTACAGTCAGAGCAGATTGTTTTTCATGACCCCTTATAAACGCAGACACTAAATTTAGATAATGCCCACCGAGACCTTCTATAAAATCTTTACTATAAAGAGCGCTTTTATAAGTTAGCCTAAGCTTATTTTGTGAACCTTGTTTCTGGTCAGCCCGTTTAAGTATGGTAAGCGAGAGATCAAACTTGGAATTTAGTTTTTGGTAATCAGCCAATAAAAATTTGCAGTTTTCAAACTCCAGCTGAGTTTTCAACTGATCTTCAACAGAGAACATGCTAGAAAACAAAGCCTGTTCAAAATCCCCACCATTGTTTTCGCCTCCCCTTAGACCTTGGCGAACCAACTCAAAAGGCAAGTCTTTGTAAACCATCAAACTATCGAAGCGATGGGAAAAGTTAAGTACAAAGCTAAGTACATCTTCTTGCCGATCTATCGTTACAGGAACCGCTAAGGTATTTACAAAAAAACCAAGCAAAGATTCCAATTCAGCCTGATCGCGATTAGCCACTGGTGTTGCAATATTAAACCGATCTTGCTGGCTATATTTATGTAAAAGCAATGCATAAAGCGCAAAATAGATACTGAAGCTACTGATGCTTTGATCTTTAGCTATTTTCTCAATCGAAGCACTTCGCCCATCGGACAAATTAAATAAAACCTGGCGACCTTCATCATTACTATCTTCTTGCAGCTCTAAGCGGCTACCTTCCCTGACTTTTAATAATTCGCTTTCGGCTAACTGCTCCTGCCAAAAAAGTTGATGCCGTTTTACTCGGGAAGGGTCAAAACTTTGCTGCTGCCAGTGAGCATAATCAATGCTCTGAATAACACTAGACTCAAGCCTCACACTCTCATTATTTACAAAGCGTGGGTACAAATCTTCAATCAAAGCCACAAAAAGATTCGTTGACCATGCATCGGTCAACATATGGTGCATCGTCGTTAAAAGCAGATAACGATTCTCTGTTTGCCGTGACACCACACGAGATGGCATCTGTACCACGGTAAAATTAAATAATGGTAGCTTGCTCAGATCAAAGACAGTCTCAGTATCTTCTTTAATCAAAGTTTCCAGCTTAAGATCTGCGGACTCTTTTGAGTGCTGGGACAAATCAATAAAGCTTGGCTCTAGGCGATAACTTTTATGAAGCCGCAGACGCAAAGCATCCTCACCATCGGACTCGGTGTTTTGATGAAAGGTCGAACGAAATATCTCTTGGCTATCGATCATGTGCTGGTAGCACCGAACCAGGGCCTCAACATTCAACTGCCCCCTAATCTCAATCACCAGGGGGTTATTATAGTTCGCCTTGTTGGTATCAAAGTGGTGCTGAAACCAAAGTGCTCGTTGGGCATAGCTAGGTAAAAAATAGTCTTGCCCACGATCAATCGGCTCAATCGCCTGCTCATTTTCTAAGCGAGCCCTTTCTTCTAGCCACTCAATAAGCTGAGGGCGCAAATCAGCAATCGCCTCACGCAAAGGCGGATCAATAGCGCCTTTCGGTGCTTTAAATTTGAGTTGTTGCCCCTGATCAGAGTCTTCTAGCCACAACTGAATCTTACGCTCGGCTAGCTCGCGAATCAGGGTAAGCAGGCTATTCATACTGAATGGCTCGTTATAAGCAAAGATTTATTCTCGAGATAAGCTAGGATTCTATGCCTGCTAGTGGAGCAACACAACGCATTGTTTTTTCATTCTGATAAAATGATAATTTTTCTAGTATTTTTATTTATAATTAGTATTTATATAGGTAGTTAGTACTCACTATTATTAACGAAATGATATTTCAATACAGGCGAGTAATAAAGTGCCCTAAAGGATGGAGCTAACTGAATTTGTGCGCCCATGGGAACTATCCCGCTCTCTCGGTATCTGAGGCTAAGACTGAATTACAGACAGCGACGAACCCTATACAATCGCACCAATCAATATAAGAGCAGCCGACCAAGCAGTAGAGAGAAAACACCATGAGCCCAGTAAAAAACCTGATCAGCTTCGCCTTTTTAGCCACTTTAGCGTTTAGCGGCTTTGTCCACGCAGAAGACAAACAGGGCTTTGACCATAGCCACGGCCTCTGGAGTCAGGTGTTAAGCAAATACCTCAGCCAACAAGGGGCCGCTAGCCGGGTCGACTATGAGAATCTAAAAAAAGACTCAGCAAACCTTTATACCTACCTAAAACAAATCGAAGCCGTAAGCGAAAGCGAGTTCAAAAGCTTTAATCGTGAGCAGCAGATCGCTTTTTTGCTGAACTATTACAATGCCCACCAGGTACAACAGGTCATAGAGAACTACCCACTCAAATCAGTACGTGACCTTGGCTTTTTGCTCTACACACCCTGGAAGATAGATTTCTTCACAATCTTCGGTAAAGAGGCCAATCTAGACTATATTGGCCACGACCTACTAGAACCTTATAAAGAACCACGTATTCACTTTGCACTTAACTGCGCCTCCATTGGTTGCCCAGCACTGTATAAAGAAGCTTATCAAGGCGACAAGCTAGAAGAGCAGTTTGAAGCAGCCAGCACACTGTTTTTAAACGAGAAGAGCTTTAACTATTACGACAAGAAAAAGAACCGCCTACACCTATCATCTATATTTAAATGGTACGACAAAGACTTTGGCAGCGAAAAAGACCTACACGCTTTTATTGCTAAATATATGAAAGCCTACGATCTGAACGGCAAACAAGCGTCTATTAAGCACTTGGATTACGATTGGAATCTAAACGATGTAAAAGCCGGGTTTTAATCCAGATAGGTTACGCGCGGCGACAAAAGCTTTACTTCAACCATTTCGTAATTAGCCATTATCAGAACCTACAAACTCAGCTTGGGTCTTAGGGAGCAGTAAAAATGCTAACACCATCGCGTAGAGAACAAAGACGACCCCAAAGACAACAAGAGCCAATCCCGTTGCCTCATTCATGGCACTCTTAAGTTGAACCTGAGCCACTTGATCAGGGATCACATAAAAATAGGCATGAAAGGACCCAATGGTCGAAACCGCCATAGCGGCTGCAAAAGTCATCGCTGCAGGACGATAGCGCTTAAACACCATAATACCACTTGCCAACATCAAAACTTTTACAACAATTTCAAAACCAGCATGACGAATTAACGGATCATCAATCGGTAACTGGGAATATTTTAGCAAGCCCATGGCCGCGACCCCCACGCCAATGCCGCCCAACAAAACAAGCACTACACCCAATACAGACAGCAAAGTTGATCGCTTCATGCTAAACCACCTTGTAAATACCAAAGGCAGCGCATAATACACCACCAATCATAGCGCCCCATGCTTCGATCGGCGCATCACCGTTAAAAGCACGGCTTAGCTTCGAGCCAGTGGAGTTATAAAGATCATAGCCCCAATAGGCCAAGATTACTCCAGCAATAATTAATACGATACCGATATATCGATTTCTCATTTTTTTAGTCATTTTTACACCAAAGCTATCTGAGTTATGACGAAGCTTACGCGAAACAGGGGTCGCTATCCAATTCGCTCATTAGATGGGTAAAAAACCCAAACTGTTGAGCTACTTGGCAAAAAGCATCTGATACCCGACAAACGACACTAAGGACAAAAGCAGGGCAGAAAACACCACAGCAAGAAGCTTATTCATAGTGTGACCAAAACTTTTGGTAAATTCTTTCTGCGACTGAGCTTCCAGAAAATCCATTTCCTCAAAACTAAGAGGCTCTTTAACTTCATGATCCTTATTGCTTAATAATTTAAATGCATCTTCATACTGATGCTCAAGAACGGCCCATAACCCTACTGTTGGCGCTCGGCCTCTACTTATAGTCGGTATTTGATGAGATCGAGTAGAGGATATGAAGGTCATAACACCTTTATATCTTAGGCGCTCCGAAAGCCGCCTAGCGTCTGACTCATATTCAAATTCTTCTAATAATTTCATAGAGCCAATGGCTACTTTGACAAACCAATAGGTGACAGCATCTTATGTATCAAAGAGTTTTGCTTATCCTCTGGTGTTAGCTGAACACACACATTATTCAAATCTTCCCTAACGGTTTTAGCGGATAGGTAAAAATGAAACGCCGCCCAGAAATAAACCACCAAACAAATCAGAATTGCATAGCGCAAAGATTCAGCACCGTAATCCACACTTAAATAATCGCTGATAATACCAACCGCTGTCGGGCCTAAACCTAAACCCACCAAGTTAGTGATAAATAAAAATATCGCAGACGCCAAGGCGCGCATACGAGGACTCACTAGGGCATGGGCTACCGCTAGGTTGGGTCCAAGAAAAGCATAACTTAGAGCCAAAGGCACTATATAAAGGGCCACAGCCATATTAGTGCCCTCAACCAAAAAGGTAGCGTAAGCAAAGGGCACAGTTAATACGGTCGCAATAGCGGGCACCCATAGATACCAACGTTTGTCTTTTTCACCCAACTTGTCAGAAAAGTAGCCACCACCAAAGTTACCAATCAAACCACCTACACCGATAATGATACCCAGAGGCAAAGTGATCTCACTTAGGTTGGTCACACTAATACCATGACTACGCACAAAGAAAGACACTAAAAACGCGGCCACACCATAACCCACAAAAGCCGCAAGAGCCGCACCAAAAGCCAAATGCACAAAAGACTTTCTACTAAAGAGCAAATGCACCACATCCTTCATCGGTGGTGGAGCATCTGTGCTCGCTTGCTCTTCATACAAACCGCGCTTAGGTTCTTTCACGGTAAACCAAACCACGAAAGCCAAAATAATTCCTGGGACACCTAAAGCAATAAACACACTACGCCAACCAAAGTTATCGCTGACCCAACCACCAAAGGCGTAAGCGAGAAACACGCCAAAAGTAATACCGCTGGAATATATCGCCAAAGCCCGCGCGCGTTCAGAAGGTTTAAATAAATCAGAGATAATCGAATGGGACGGAGGACTGCCCCCGGCTTCACCGACACCCACACCAATACGCACAATCAGCAACTGAACAAAGTTTTGAGCAAAGCCAGTGATAGAGGTCATAAAACTCCAAAGACCCACCGCCATCGCAACGATATTCCTTCGATTCCCCACATCAGCCCAACGGGCAATCGGAATCCCCAAAGTCACATAAAACAAAGCAAAGGTTAAACCCTGCAATAAGCCCAACTGAGTATCATTGAGACCTAACTCAGCTTTCATGGGTTCTTGCAGCACCGATAAAATTTGCCGGTCCAAAAAATTAAATGTGTAAACTAAAGTAAGTAGTACAAGTACGTAATACTTATAATAGGTGCCGGGTTCCTGTTTCATTATTAGTTCCTTTTTATGATTATTATTCTTAGAGCCAACTCAAATACCCTTTGGACCTTTAACCCCATCGAGCAAAATAACGAAATATTTTTTCCTGACCCCAATTATTTCCCACACTTGTTATGAGACAAAGCCCAGAGGGATGGAGACAAACAAAAATGAAAACCCAATAAAGTACAATGAAATATAGATGAGTATAAACTTGCTTAAAGAGTCTAGCTTTGTGTCATCTAGGTTTCGTGACTCTCGTTTGAAAAGAAACCTCATGAAAGCAATATTTCCTGACATTGAATTATTCATAAATAAACTAGGTTTCCCCATTTCTTCATATTTCTTCGGGTGTCGCGTTTCTAATGCTTTGAAAAGTTTGACGCATAGAAAAAACCAAACAAGGACAAAACAAAATAAAACACAGAATAAAATTGGAAAAATCTCATTCATCTCAAACTACTCCTTTACTCATAACGCCGCGCTCACAGGCTTGTCCGGTGCAATGTTTTGTTATGCCATTAGCTGCTTAGCTTTTTCTTCAAGCATTTGAGTACGCGCAGCAACGAAATCGTCATATTCCATTATGTCAAAATTTTCAGGAATTAATGCGCTGGTCAAATATTCGTCACGCTTCGTAGTTTCAATATCCGCACCATAGTCCTTTGGGTCTTTGTCCCTAATAGTATTGTTGTCTGATCTAGTAAGAAAACAAATATTTGCAGTAATATTGATTTCTCGCCTCTCTCTACCTAAACGCTCCAAATGCTTGCTTGGGAATATATGGTGATATTCGTGTTTGCTAGCCTTTTTCAATACTTTATCAAGGTCCACACTGGCGCCGCTCAATAGTGACTTAGGTGATAAAGTATTGAGCATAAGAATATGAGTTTTCGAATTCGCATTCGCAGACGAAAAATTCGTTTTTGAAAAATCAAACTTAACCTCTGCCTTGGGAAATCTAAAGTCGAAATCCTCATCGAGCTTTAAACCGAGCATATTTCTGATGTCCACGGCCTGCCTTTCATTAACACCCGCTGAAAACCTTCTAGTGAACAGCGATCTCCAAAACCAGGTCACGATTTTATCTTTTTGCTTCGCTGTATAATTCATACCCTCGACTTTATCAGTAGCAAAGAATGCGCTAAGAGGAACAAGCAGGCCAGGAAAAGGAATCATCTTGTAATGTTTAACATTCAATTCTCTTTTCAAGAAGTCTAACGCACCAAGAATGCCTCTCTCAATTTCAGAAAATCGACTTCTAATTTCCTCACCTTGTAGTTCAAGTATATTCTTGGGAGTAGTTTCCCCCGTGATTATTCCTGCACATATTCTTAATTGAAGGTCTCTGTCATTACAAAATTCCTCGAAACCGTGATCTATGATCTTCTCTTGAAGCTGATCAAATTGTTCGACTAAATCAAATTGATCAGACCAGCTCCAAGCTGCAAGAAGCTCAAATATATTCAGCTCAGTTCCTGCCCTATTAATACGTTCAAAAACTATTGCCACCTCATTTCTGTCATCACTTTCAAATATTTCATTGGGTATCATATACGTACGAAATTTGTCTTGTACTTCGTCAAGCTTAGCTTTTAAATCATCGGAAACATGCTCAGTTGCCCTTCGATATGCAACTGAATCAAAGAAAGTCTTAACTGGAAAATGCCTATCAAGGTCAACTTCGCTTTCTTCAAGAGCCAAAAACATTGACTCCTGTATGTTATCTGCCGCAAGCATGTCGAAATAGATGTCAACCCATTCATCAGAGACAGGAATTAAGTCTGTTTGAAAAACGCTAAAGAGGCTTGTTAGCCTTTGTTGGCCATCCAAAACATAGTTAACCGGATAGTCTTTTTGAGGCTCTGGAAGATCAAAATATCCAAGTCTCTTCTCAGAATTAAGTCGCTTATCTGTCTTCCAAAGTATTACCGTTCCTATTGGAAACTCCCTATAAATACTATCGAGCAAAAACGACACTTGATCAGGTTCCCAAACATAATTTCTTTGGAAAGCAGGAACTCGAATATCTCCACTAGAAATTCGTTCCATTAGCTTTTTTATAGTTATAGGTTCACTCATTGATCATTCCTTCGTAAATTCTTTGTTTGCATAACGCCTTGCCTATGGGCTTGTCCTGCGAAGCAGTGCAAGTCCAGCACAGCTTGCTGTGCGAACATGCGGCAACTTGTTAAGTGCCTTACTCATTTTGATAACCAGTAATTGTAAATATTTTAATTGCATTACACTCATTTATATTTTCTGGTTGGTAATTATCACAAAGGTTTGATTCGTAACCTGATATTGATTTTGCCTTTGTAATTTTTGGGCAAAGCTCATGTGCCTTACCTTTTACAAAATACGTTTGCCCGGAACCAAGCTCACCAGTTGAAAACACAACGTCCAACTCACCTCTTGCGAGTGGCCCACAGTCAAAAGCAGTCACCTGAATCTTTTCAGCATAACCAGGTGCTGATATGGCTATGATTATAAGTAGTAATAGTCTCTTCATTTCAATGCCACTTAACGCCTCACAAAGAGGCTCTGTCCCTTTTTTGTGACTGGTTAGGTGAGAACTGTGCCACCGCAATCCTCTCGTGAGTTTTAACAAACTCATCCTTTCCATCACAATATTTTTCAATATCATTATCGCAAGATTCGGCAACTTTTCTTTTTAATTTACCGTAGTCTCTAGCCACATCAGCATTCTTTCTAAGATAGTCTCTAAACGCTACGTGCCGCATCACATTTTCATCGCCTGTCCGAAAGGCGTGAATTTGATGTGTCCGGTTATCACCACCTTTTTGAAAATATCTCCTTCCAGATATACCAAACTCACCTTTAGATTCGTATCCAATTTTCGACATCTCAGCATCCAGCTCATCAATCTCATTTAAGGAAGTAACCTCAATCAAAATATCAATTATTGGTTTTGAAGCTAGCCCAGGTACTGATGTACTACCTATGTGATGTATTGCTATCGAAACAACACCGAGCACTTTCTTTAAAAGAATACTTTCGTCAGAAAAACGTTCAGTCCACGTAGGGTCGTAATCAACGACTTCAATCTTTCTCACTAAAACACCATGCACCTAACGCCCTTAGCACGGGCAGCCAAAGCTTTGCTTTGGTTGTCCGAGGCAGTTTACTGCCGTTGCGTGCCTAAGCTGGTTATAAGTAAAAATCATTGGCTAGCACCAAATAGTGCAAAAGCCAAACCAACGGGCATACAAAGTAAAGGCACCCACAGAAAGGCAATTAAATCTGTTTTTTGTAAAGCCGTCCGATGAAAAATTGTTTTTACTATATTGTACAAAAAAAATACCACCATAAGAGAACCAAAGACTAAGTTCTTTTTATATTGTGGGTCTATTCCTGACGCGAAAAAAAATGGACCCAATAAAGCTGCAATACACATTAAGAAAACATGCACTGACCTATTGTAAGAAACATAAAACTCTTGTGGATTCATAATTACTTATAATGACAAGCAAAGTGTTCGTAGCTTGCTACGATACACTTATGTGCCTTGTTGTGGATTTCTAAAGAATGCCTCATTCTTTCGCCTAATGTCTAACTCGATATTGTCCGTAGCTGTACGAATCTCGGTAGTCCTAAGTGGGAACTTTAAAAAACATGATGCTTGCAAGGAAATATCTTTGCCGTGAAGAACCGCTGCGTCTGAATCAGCTCCGCTTATTCGTCGAAGCTAAGGCTTCACGGTAGATTAAAAAGATTTTCTTGGCAATGCTCCCTATCTGTTTTAAAAAGTTCTTTAACTAATTTTGTTATTGATCTTCGGTTAAATAAAAAATCTTTATAATTATTCATTGCGTGGGAAAGTTCACACTTATGTCCACCACAGCTTATTATAGTGACCCCCCCTCGCATGCAACCCTCTTTGCATCCTCGTCATGTCACAATTTATTGTTTTAATTAGGTTTTAACATCCTAGCAAAATCTCATCAAGAAGATAGGGGGTTTCTCGGTTTGCGACAATAGGGAGGGGTCCCCCTTGCACACCTAGAAGACACATAAGAATCTGATTCGCCTATCTTTTTTCAATCCTTTGGTATGAAAGCGAGCATTAGTGTTTAAATTATTTCTAGCGCAATATCCTTTGGCGATATAACCTATCGATAAAAACCAATCAGCCAAAAGGTCTCACTATGGAATATGCCATCTTTATTATTATGCTCGCCCTGCTTCAATACACTTACTTTTCATTTGCTGTAGGCAGTGCTCGTGGTAAGTATGAGGTTAAGGCCCCTAAAACCGCCGGGGATGAAATCTGGGAACGGACCTTTAGGGTTCAGCAAAATACCTTGGAGCAACTTATAGCCTTTATGCCTGGCATGCTCGCTTTCAGTGTTTATGTCAGCAGTATTTGGGTATTGGTACCGGGCATTATGTTTTTAGTGGGTCGTCAGCTTTACTCGCACCTTTATATAAAAGATCCCAAAAGTCGTACTCCCGGCTTTTTACTCACGTTCTTTGCCAATATGATTTTAATCTTTGGCACTTTGATCGGCATAGCGATGCAAAAACTAGCCTAAACCTATGCAAGCACTGCTTGTCATCGACATGCTCGAAGACTTTTTGAGCGATGGGCCTTTGCTAGATCAAAGGCCTAGCTTAGTGAGGAATCTCAATCAACTAATTGATCACTGTCGCTCAAAAGCAGTTCCGGTGATTTGGGTGCGCCAAGAATTTAAAGCCGATTTGTCCGACGCTTTTTTGGTAATGAAAAAGCACAACATCCCTAACGCTATAGAAGGTACACCCGGGTTGAGATTCTTCCTGAGTTAAATCGTCTTGACTCCCGATTTGGTGATTTAAAAAAAACGCTACAGCGCCTTTTTTAATACTGAGCTAGAACAGCAGCTACAGGACCAGGGTTTCGACGAGTTAATCCTGGCTGGAGTAAATACCCATGCCTGTGTTCGCTCGACTGCTATCGATGCCTACCAGCGAGATTATGAAATAATGATCCCTAAGGAATGTGTCGCTTCTTATGACCAAGCCCACCATGACATTAGCCTGAACTATCTAGGCAATGGCATCGCCAAAGTTCTTAATTTGGCGGATTTACGCTGATTTTGTTACCCATCTAAACACTTTTAGATGACGCCTTCGTCAAAGTTTGACGACATGTCAGCTAAATGTAGTATGTTCTTATATCCGAATACGATTAGTATTTTTAACACTTTAGAAGGGCCCTCATCTTCCTTGCCTGGCCCTGATTTTTGACTGAATTCGATAGCTGATAGTTAGCTCCGAGGTGAACATGATTTCTCCAGATAAGATCAACAACGACGAATATTTTGAGTACCTGCGTGCGCGTCCTTATATTGCGTGGCCTACTATTATTCAGATGTTTGTTTCTTTATTTACTATCGCCGCGGTTTGGTACGCGGTAACGAGTGACGCGCTTCCTTTATGGGGCGGCTGCATCATCAATATCATTGCGTACTATTTTTTATTTTCGCCGATTCACGATGGCACTCACCATTCTCTATCCAACGATAAAAAAATGAATGACTTTTTGGCAGGCTTTGCGTATTTGCCTGTTTCGATTTTTATGCCTTCGGGTGGCTGGGCGCGTATGTTCCATATGCAACATCACCGTCATACTGGCAAAGAAATTTTGGACCCTGATCTAGAGATCTCTAGCAAGGGTACTAACGCTTTATGGAAATGGTTTGTTTGGGGTTTTCACTATCAACCTTACTATAAGAAGTACCACGAGAATCTACCTAAGGTAAAAGTAGCGCCTTGGAATAAAACTCGCGTAGCTATCTCGAGCGTTTTGTTTGTCGTACTTATCTTTAACTTTCCATTGGAGTTCATCTTCTTATGGGTTGTTCCTTTATATGCTGGTATCTCTTGGATGACTGCGTTTGTATTCAGTTACCTACCTCACCATATTCACAAACGTGTTGAAGGTGAAGATCCCTTAGGTGACTACCAAGCGACTTGCAACATCACTGGTTATGAGTGGATTTTATCTCCACTAATGCAATACCAAAACTATCATATGGCACACCACCTTTATCCAACCGTGCCTTTTTACCGTATGCACAAAATTTGGTACGCGCATTTAGACAAGCATATGGCGAACAATCCTTCTGAGATTAAATTAAATTAAAAATTTTGAAGAATAAAAAGGCCATTCTTAGCGGCCTTTTTTATGAGCGCTCATTGCTTGAGCAAGACTTTGAGAACCCGCTCTTTCAAGCGCATCGATCACACCCTGTTGATCTTCTGCACTTTTGTTTTGGCTGAGCTTATATTTGCCCTGGATTTCGGTGATTGAAATCTTTACCCCAACAATCGCCTTTAACAATCCTTCTGGATACTGCATATTCCACTGGCTATCGTTTAGCTCTTCGTTCTTTTTGCTTAGGTCTTCCACACACTGCTTTAATAACTCAGGATCCTCGAAACGCTCGGCCTTGCCATACACATGCACCGCCTGAAAATTCCAAGTAGGAACGCCCGACTCTTGATACCAGGTCGGATATATATATGCATGTGGCCCTTGAAAGCTCAGCAAGACCTCTTGGCCATTTATATCGTGGTGCTGGGGATTAGCTCTTGCTAGGTGACAAATGATTTCATCTTTACCTTCGTTGAGTAAACAAGGTAAATGAGTCGAGCATAGTTGCTCCTCATGTTGGCTAATCAGCTGAGCAAAACTATTTTGATCAACAAAACGCAGCAATTCTTCTTGGTCGTCGACTTTAAAATGCTTCGGAATATACATAAAACTTCTTTCTGAGTTTGCAATAAAACTAATGTCAGCATACATTGTCTATTATGTAAACGCGGGCCTTCTTTACGCTAGGTAAGGGTATAAGCCCAAGGAAATGCATCACTCTGTCTATCAGACAGCTAGGAATAGATCATGATCAAAAATGTCCCCAAAGCACGTTTTAAAAGTGGATTTAAAGATTGGAAACCCTCTCAGTTAGATGACCTAAGCGGCAAGACCTACCTTATTACAGGTGGTAATTCAGGTATCGGCCTCGAAGCAGCCAAAATGCTCGGCGCAGCCGGTGGCGATATCATCATTGCTTGCCGTAATCCTAATAAGGCCGCAGACGCACAAAAAGAAATCGAGCAAGTGAGCAAGGGCAAAGTAGAAACCCTTAGCCTAGATCTGGCAGACCTAAGTTCAGTTCGAAAAGCGGCAGAAGAAATGCACCAGCGCGTCGATAAGATTGATGCCCTTATAAACAATGCGGGTATTATGCAGACACCCGAGCAACGAACCGCTGACGGTATGGAAATGCAGTTGGGCACCAACCACATGGGCCACTTTTTGTGGACCGGTCTAATGTTTGATCTGGTTGAAGCCGCAGAAGGCCGAATCGTGGTGGTATCCAGTGTCGCGCATAAATTCGGCAAGATTAACTTTAAAGATTTAATGTCAGAGAAGAGTTACTCCTCAACCATGGCCTACTGCCAAAGCAAATTAGCCAACATTATTTTTGCCATGGATCTTGATCGTCGATTAAAAGAAAAAAACAGCAAGGTCGAAGCCTTTGCTTGTCACCCAGGTTACTCAGCGACTAACTTACAAAGCACCGGACCTGCCGGCATTTTAAATGGCGTTTATAAAGTACTAAACGCAGTGGTTGCACAGTCTATGTATAAAGGTGCGATTCCAACGGTACTATGTGCTGCTGGTAAAGAAGCCAAAGCAGGTGGCTACTACGGACCTCAAGGTATCGCAGAAGGTCGTGGCCGCGTTAGTGATGCACAAGTGGCACCTTCGGCCTTGGACGAACAAGTGGCCGAGCGCCTTTGGAAAGAAAGCGAAAAATACGTCGACCTAAGCTGGCAACCCTAGCTAGCCAGCTTAACTGGGTATTTCGCGCGAAGAAGTAAAAATAACAACAACACCTTCGTAAACAATGCTCTTTATGACAGCACCCCCTTGGAGAACACCATTAAGAAGAGCCCAAGCCATGAGCAAAACACTTCGCAGACTACAATGTAGTGGCCTGATCCTTTGCGCCCTACTCGGCCTGAATATGCCAGCATTTGCCCAAGACTTTTCTGTTGAAGGGTTCCAAGCACCCGCCTGGTTTGAACGTGACGGTCAACGCCAAGCTTTAAGAAGCCAAGAGATTTTAAACAGCAATGACGTCGTCATTACCGGAGACAAGGGGAAAATTTGGCTAAAAATGCCAGACGGCGCTCTTGTGAAACTTGGCAACAATGCCAAAATGCGAGTCAACGAAGTTGCAATCAACGAAACTCCCGAAGGTAATCCAAATCTTTCTGCCGGCCTAGACATTATCATTGGTGCCTTTCGATACACCACCAGCCAATTACAAAAGCATATCGGTCAAGGCTGGCAACGCGAGGTTGATATCCGTCTTGCTCGAACCGCCACCATTGGTATTCGTGGCACCGATCTTTGGGGACAAGTGGCTTCCGATAATCAGTTTGTAGTCCTGCTAGAAGGCCAAATCGAAGTCAGCCCCTCAAACGCCGCCCCATTACAATTGAACCAGCCACTGCAGATATTTAAAACCGTAGAAGAACAAGCTCAACCTTTGGCGACTGTAGAAATGAGCGCAGTTGAAGCACTTGCTCCCGAAACTGAATTAGATTTTGGGCAAGGGGTTCAAAAAGAAAACGGCCAACATACTCTGATACTCGCCTCATTCTCATCATCCAGCAAAGCGCAAAGCCTTAGCGATTCACTGAGACATCAAGGTTATTCAACTATCACCACTCAATTTGATCGCAAGGGTGAGTCTTGGTATCGAGTCCAAGTACAAAACTATTCAAGTCGCGAGGATGCCAAAGCTATTGGCCAACGACTTAAAGACGGGGTGAACGTAATTTCGCCCTGGGTGAAACCTTTAGTATATCCCTAGGTTCAACATGAGTTCTTCCCTAAAGATACTTGCAGTCGGTCTGATATTATTGATTTCCAATAGTGCGCTTACTGCAGAGCAGCCCACCATTACTATTAACACAGGTGATTGGCCCCCTTATATTTCATCTAATCTACCTAACCATGGTTGCCTAGGCGAACTAATTACTCGCTCTTTTAGTTCTGTAGGCTTTGCAAGTCAGTTTGTATATTTACCGGGAAAACGGACTTATACCGAAGCAAAAAATGGTAACGCAGATGCCACCGCATATTGGTTTGAGAGCAAAGAGCGGAAGCAAGATTTTTATTATTCAGAACAGAACGTCACTTCAGAAGATACCTATTTCTATTATTTAAAAGATTCCGGATTAAAGCTCGACTCCTACCAAGATATGGAAGGTAAATCACTCGCGCTAAACAGGGGGCTTACCTATAACGAAACCTTTTGGAATGAAGTAAACAGTCGCGAGATTACACAAGTGGCCCTAGAAAGTGAAAAACAAAACCTATTAATGTTGTTATCAAAGCGAGTCGATTACGCCATCGTCAGTGAAAAAACAGCCGACCACTATTTAGCCAAATTTAAGTCAGAAGATAGAAAAAAGATCGTTCGATCACCCAACCTCGTAGTATCTGCGAAGGGCTACGTACTGTTTCCAAAGGTATTGGAAAACTCCATTCTGCTAAAAAAGAAGTTTGATGAAGGGCTAATACAGGTCAGAAAGAACAAAGCATTTATGAAAAAATATAAAGCACTTTGCGGGCCTCTTTAAAGCTCGACAAAATCAACTTAAGACGCGCCGCTCTCTTCGATCCATTTATTGATCTGATCATCAACCCAGGCATCTTTGATTTCGGGATCAAAGTCCTTAGAAAAATAGTTACCTACCGACTCACGGTTTACACCCCAATCGGTATCACCCAAACCTTTAAGGAAATTCCATAGGTGAGGCAAGAACTTTTTATTGGTTAGCTTAGCATCACGCCAAACTAATTCTGGAACAAGAATCGTTACAACTAACTGAGAAACGATCAAGCCTTCGACAAAACCCCAAAATTTATACCAGTAAGAGTTATTGATATGGTTCAGTACTTTTAACTTGATAAAAGAATGCTCCAGCTCTTCGCACAAATGCCATTTCCATAGCTTTTGCATTTCATCATGAAAACCTGACTTATCAAGCACGTCTTTACGAATGTGATCTTCAAAAAAACCAAAACCCACAAATTCTAAAAACGCTGAAGCCGCTAATGAGGTTTTTTTGGAAGTCATGCGAGCAATAAAACGAGAAATTTTTTCTCCGTATTTTGCCGCCACAAGGTTATCAAGATTCAACTGCTTGTTTACCGGCATATGCGCTCGCGTGTGAGCAATCTCTTGCGCCACAAAAATATCAGCCAACTCTCTCAAACGAGGATCATTATCCAATGAAGGATCATCGCGCATATCACGAACCGCTTTAATCACATAGCGCTCAAAGGCAGGAATACCTGCACTTAAAACATTGTAAAAGATGCGGTAAAAGTCATCTTCACACCAATGTAAGTCGATACTTTTTGAATCGATATCGACAGTCTTAACGCGAATCATGTCCTTTTCGTCGGGAGCATTTTGACTTTCTAAGTTAGAAGCTGGTTCAGACATAGGAGCACTCAAGGTAAATTCAAAAATTAGTTCAAGGTATAGGTCGATTAAACTGGATAAGCCTACCCTGCGCATGATTCATATGGGTGAGCCACCTACGAGAGTCTACAATCACACAGGTCTGATTAGGCCACAGCGTATAAGCTAAAGTGTTTCAAGCAAGGTTTTGATTTGATGCTGGCTTGGCGACGCCGCTTGAAGTTCGGTCAAAACCGCTTTTGCTTCGTCAAGATTACCCTCATCCCTTAATAGTTCAGCACGCACCAAGCCAAGAGCCAAGGCTGATTCAGGCTCACACTTGGCAGCTTCGTGTAGCAACTCTTCTTTAAGATCACGGCGTTTCAGCTTAGACGCAACCCGCGCAGCATATAAATAGGCCACCATCGGACGATCAATATATTCGGCTGAAACTTTAAATTTTTTTAAGGCCTTATCCCATGCCCCTAGCTCATAATCTAAAATCGCTTGATAAAAATCTTTTTGTGCAGCACTGGCACGACGACTAAATGCCCAAGCACTAAAGCGTTTTCCTGGTCGATACAGTTTAAATAAAATATTGATCGAAACATTCAACACCACAAACAACACCAGCAACAAAATGATAAAAAACCATAAACTGGTTTCAAACGCGTAGCTTTCGTAGTTCAACAGCACGTAGCTAGACTTGTTTTTAAGCAGGTAGCCGAAGCAGCCACCTAGGGACATAAAAATCGCTAGAGCAATTAAGAAGCGTTTCACTGACCTAAGCTCCTTCTCACTGTTGGCTTAGTTAATTTTTCGCTTTGCCATTTATCTGAAAAAACCTTAACGGCAATTAAGGTTTCATCAATTTTTGGCATTTCTGGAGAAAGACGGTAACTCTTAAGTTCGGTAATCATATTAAGTACCGAAGAGGTCAGAGCATCATTGGTATCATAGTACTGACGAATCCATTTCTCGCTTTGCTCTAAACTTAATTGATAAGACTCGGGTTCTCGCCTTAACAAAGCTAATTGAGTTTCTTCAATTGCCAACTGCATATTGCGCGAAAAATATTGCCTCTCGTCAGCGCTGAGCAAAGGTTTGATTTCGCCGTCCACCTTAAAGCTTCTGAATAAATAAGGCTGAAGCTTATCAGCAATACGTTGCAGCGCGCCATCAACTCTAGGGCTTAGATTTTCATCAAGTTGATCATTCAGCTGAAAATTTCCTGTTGAAGGATACGACGGCTGTTTAAAACTAAGCTCCTCTAACTTTTTGCTTAAACTATCAAGCCGGATGTAAGCACCTTCTAAATCAACATCAGCCGCTAAACGTAAATTTAGTAAATCATTGGCAATAGCCTGGCGCACAGGTAAAGCAGAACTCTGACGCATTTCAATAACCACTTTATCAGCAGCGTTTAATAAAGCGATAGCGCCCTGTGCATCATGAGACAAAACTAAACGCTGATGTGCAAGACGAGTTAGATGCTGCAATTCATCAACCAACCAATCTACCCGGTTGACGCCACTGATATTAGAAATCTTTTTGCGAACCAGCTCTTGGTCCTCGGTCAAAGCCTTTAAGCTTGCTTCACTAGTCGCTAATTTTGCTTGTGCTTCATTGAGAGATTTTTGCAAATCAGCAAAGCTTCTTTCTTGTCTCTCTAGGTCCAGTTGATAGCTACTGGCTTTTAAAATATCACCCGATACATGTTGAAGCTGCTGCCATAAATATCCTGAGGCACCGAGACTCAACAAAACCAAAATAAAGAGTACCCAAATAAGCGCGGAACCGGCTTTTTTGCTGGGGGGAGTATTACTTGTCATAGCATCCAACTTCAGTGGTTCAAATTGCGGAGAATCTGATTTGTCCATACGCGTCTTTCGTCTCCATACCTTAGATTTAATCAGCACCAAAATAAGGGGAATTATGGCATAATTTCTCTGTATTCTGCCAATTACCTGATTTAGCAGTCCCTTATTATGCAATCATCAACACCCAATTCGATGGACCCGCTCTTGGCAGATAACTCTTTGCTCAAAAACCTGATGTGGTTTCGTTGTTTTGAGACCTTTGCGCTAATTTTTGCCGCTTTATGCTGCCATTTCCTATTTGCGATTGAAGTATCCCACACCCATCTAGTGTTATCGGTGGGATTATTAGCCTTTGGAACCCTAGCCCTGCTTGTTCGACTCAGCAAACCTTGGCCTACCAGCCAACTGGAGCTATTTACCAACTTAATGCTAGATAGCTTGGTGCTATTCCTCTTTTTAACCGGAACTGGTGGCGCCTCCAACCCTTTCATATCCCTCTACTTGGTGCTCATTGCAGTCAGCGCCTCGGTTTTATCCTTGAGTCTTAGCCTGACGGTCACTCTATTTGCTTCCGCTTTATACACCTATATGTTCACAAACATGGAGGCTGATCACGGCTTGCACGAAGGCATGGCCGGGACCAACTTTCAGCTTCACCTGGCCGGTATGTGGGTGAATTTTCTTTTAAGCGCTATCTGCCTGTTGGTATTTATACACCTACTCAGAAAAGCCATTGCTCTCAGAGAAGAGCAGATCAACCAAGAGAAAGAGCAAGCCATCCATAACCAACACATACTCGCTATAGGCAGCCTAGCAGCCGGCGCAGCTCATGAGCTTAGCACCCCCTTATCCACGCTTAACCTTCTCAGCGAAAGGTTGCTGGAAAACAGCGCCGACGAACAAGCTAACAAGGACCTCTACCTACTGAGAGATCAACTATTATTATGTAAAAACACCGTCGATTCTTTGCGCATTAGCGCGGCTGACCCCGATAATGTTTTTCTTGAATCCAAAGCGCTTAAACTGCACTTAGAAGATATTTTTGATACTTGGTTACTGTTGTGGCCAAACATCGACGAGCATATCCATTATCAAGAACCTTTTTATAACCCAGTCATTGCCTTTGATAGACGCTTGCAACAAAGCCTTTTGAGCCTGCTCAATAACGCATCAGAAGCTTCGACCAACAACGCTAGCCATCGGGTTTTCATCAATATCAGTTGCAGCAAAGACACATTATTAATAAAAATCTATGACGAAGGGCCGGGGCTACCGAGCCAAATGCTAAATCCCAAGCAAAAGGCCTTCGCCTCTAGTAAGCGGGACGGTCCGGGACTTGGACTTATGTTAAGCTATAGTAATGTTGAGCAATTGCAGGGCCAGTTCGAGTTGAGCAATCAGACCCATCCCAATAGCAATGCCAACCAAGGAGCCTGCGCCACGATCAAACTCGATATTCAATTCCTTATCAGCAATGCGCAACGAAATACTTAAAGGTAAGCAGTGAGCACCCCATCAGATCCACAACCAAATGATCGTACGCTCTTAATCGTGGATGACGACTTGGCCTTGTCCCAAACCCTTAAGCGCTCACTAGAAGGCCACGGTTATCAGGTCGAAAGCTGCCAAAACTCAGAAAGTACGCTAAAAATCGCCGAGCAACTTGCGCCGAGCTATTGCCTACTCGACTTAAAAATCGCCGAAGAAAGTGGTTTAAAGCTGATCGAACCATTACTTAATACTCGAAATGATATGCAAATCGTAATGATGACTGGCTACGCTAGTATCTCTACCGTTGTCGAGGCGATGAAACTAGGAGCAAGTAACTATCTGGCCAAACCCATTGATACCGCAGCCGTCATCAAGGTACTGGAAAACAACCAAGCTAATGCCGATCTACCTCTCGACCAAGACCCCATGTCCGTTAGACGTTTGGAGTGGGAGCATATTCAATCGGTTCTCGCCAAAAACGAAGGCAATATCTCTGCCACCGCGAGGGATCTGAATATGCATCGACGCACCCTGCAAAGAAAGCTCAATCAAAAGCCCAGCAAGCAGTAAAAGCCCTTCAAACTTGCTATAAGGGCTTTATTTGCTGCTATACTCACTTGCTCAATAAAAATAAATCCAGCATCAAAGACTTGAACCCAATTGGAGAGGAGCTATGTGTAGAAGCATCGTGAAAAGATGGAGCTTAGCGTTAGCTAATTTATCGACTTTAATGGTAGCCATTTGGGCAAGCAGCGCATGGGCCCTGGATTCAGCAAGCGCTGACCCCATCAATTCTCTCCCCAACAACCCCCCAGCCTATATCGAGATTTTAAAACAAGCAGGACATGAAGAAGCTGCTGCTGAGTTTGCTAAGGCGGTCGAGTTCGAGCGTCAAGATAAAATGGCTGATAGCATTCCCATCCTTAACAAGTTGCACGAACAATTCCCTAACGCGCCTTACATTATGTGGCGTCAGTCTCGCAACTACTGGGTCTATGCTGAGAACCTCGACATTAACGACAAAGAAAATCGCCTAAAGAATTTTGAAATTGGTTTGGACTGGGCTAACAAAGGTCTTGCGGCAAACGAAAACTGCTCCGAATGTTACCTTTTCAAATTTGGCAACTGGGGCCGGATCAGCACGACAAAAGGTTTAGTTAACTCGATATCTGCCGCCAAGGGTTTATCAGAGACCATCGCAAAAGCAATCGAAATCGGAACCGACCACCAGGACACCGAATTTAATGCCTCGCTACCCAATGCTTACTACGCTAGCGGCGTTTTTTATCGCATCATTCCAGACTGGATGATTGTACGATGGGTGGCTGGGGTTCGCGGCGACAAAATGAAGTCTTTGAAACACATCAAAAAGGCGGCGGACATGATGCCAATGCGAGTTGACTTTCAAGTTGAACTAGGCGCCATTTACCTTTGTCTTGCTGAAGAAAAAGGCAAAGAAGAAATGCGCGAGCCTGGTATACAAGCTTTAAAACGCGCTATAGACATGAAACAAGTCATGCCCACTGACCCACTCGATAAAGATTATGCTCGCGGCTTCTTAAAAGACCCTTCAGGCGCTTGTGGCTTTTCTCGTGACGGCATTGTTGAGCTAGACAAAGACAAAATAGAAAAACAGAAAGGCTAAAACTTCTATTATTTTTATTCGCTAAGGAAGGTGCATGATCGAACTAGATTGGATTAAACCCGAGCAAGTCATAGAGCTTGCTTTGCAGCTCGCACCTTTTGTGTGTTCATTAGTATTTTTCGTATTTCTTATTTGGGGCTCTTATCATTTTCTAATTGGTCGCCACACCCATCTCGGAAATGAAAAATTGTTTTCTCGCCAATTAATTATTATGGCGATGAGTTTAGTAGCCGTGATAGGCGTCACCTTGTCTCTTCCGGTCAGCGAATCTTCACGGAATCAAATTATCAGCCTACTAGGCTTAGTGATTTCAGGTGTCTTTGCCTTTTCGTCCAGCACTGTATTTGCAAACTTAATGGCAGGGATTTTATTAAGAGTTACCAAGCCTTTCAGAATCGGCGACTTTATTACCGTTCAAGATTATTTTGGCCGTGTAGCGGAACGAGGTCTATTTGATACAGAGATTCAATCAGAGAATAGAGAGCTCATCGCTATTCCCAATACCTATTTGATCTCCCACCCCATTACCGCTGTACATAGTGATGGAGCTATCGTGTCAGCATCCTTATCATTGGGCTATGACCTTCACCATGAACAAATCGAAAATTTACTGATTAAAGCAGCAGAAAAGACCGGCCTTAACGACGCCTTTGTACATATTACTGAGCTAGGTGACTTTTCGGTCACCTATCGGGTCTCTGGTGTATTGTCTGAGGTTAAAGGCTTGCTCACCACGCGTTCAAACCTCTATAAATCGGTACTCGACGCCCTGCACAGTGAAGGCATCGAGATCATGTCACCAAATTACATGAATCAACGGCCTGTCGATCCGATCAAAAAGGTCCTACCCTCACCGGTAAGAGTAAAATCGAATACTGGTGACAGTCCTCGCATCCTGCTCCCCGAGGAAATAGTGTTCGATAAAGCAGAAAAAGCCCATCAAACCGATATCGAGCGAAAAATCCTGCTAAACAACCTTGCTCAACTTGAAACCTTACTAAAAGATTCTGAAGAAGAAGAAAAAGAAGGCATAAAAGCTTTTATAAACGCCACCAAAGCCCGCCTCAAAATTATTGAGAATAAAGACTCTGACAAGAACCCCAGCTCAGATGGAGAAAATTCTGACCAAGAGCCCGCTTAAGCCCCTTTAAGCTTTAGCCTCTGGCGTGGTCCATGCTAAAATGCGCAGCTTTAGAAGGTCTTCAATAGACCAGCCCGCTTTAACACAAGACGCATTATCATGAACGAACAATACGACGCTCAAGCCGTAGAGAGCCAGCAACAAGACCAATGGGAACAAAACCAACCTTTTCGCTGCGAGCTTAACGCTGACCAAGAAAAATATTACTGCCTATCTATGTTCCCCTACCCAAGCGGCCAGCTCCACATGGGGCATGTTCGTAACTACACCATTGGTGACGTGCTTTCCCGTTACCACCGTCTGCGTGGCAAAAACGTACTACAACCCATGGGCTGGGATGCTTTTGGTTTACCCGCAGAAAACGCCGCGATAAAAAACAATGTGCCTCCTGCAGCCTGGACCCGTTCTAACATTGAGAACATGAAAGGCCAATTTAAGCGCTTGGGCTTTTCATACGACTGGTCTCGAGAGTTCGCCACATGCGATGCGGACTACTATCGCTGGGAACAATGGTTCTTTACGCGCTTAATGGAAAAGGGCTTAGTCTACAAAAAAACCGCTGCGGTTAACTGGTGCCCCAACGACATGACCGTTCTTGCAAATGAACAGGTGGTTGATGGTGGTTGCTGGCGCTGTGACACGCCCGTTGAACGAAAAGAAATTCCCCAATGGTTTATCAAAATCACCGACTACGCGGACGAATTACTATCTGACCTGGACAAACTTGACGACTGGCCTGAGCAAGTCAAAACCATGCAACGCAACTGGATTGGAAAATCCGTTGGCGCCGAAGTTAAGTTCAAACTAAAAGACGCGATTGCTGGTCAAGATGAAATTTCTGTGTTTACCACCCGCCCCGACACTTTGTATGGCGTTAGCTATTTAGGTTTAGCCCTAGAGCACCCGATTGCAGCCGAGCTAGCCAAAGATAATGCCGAACTAGCCGAGTTTATAAAGAATCACAGCAATACCAAAACCGCTGAAGCTGATTTAGCGACCATGGAAAAAATGGGTATTGCTACTGGGCTTAGTGCCATTCACCCATTGACGGGCGAAGAGGTTCCAATTTGGTTAGCCAACTTTGTATTGATGGGCTACGGCTCAGGAGCCGTTATGTCGGTACCTGCGCACGATCAAAGGGATTGGGAATTCGCACAAAAATATAGCCTAGATATAAAACAAGTGATCTGCGCCAAAGATTCAAAACAAAATGCAGAAATTGATTTAAGCCAAGCGGCTTATACCGAGAAAGGCATATTAATGAACTCAGGTGATTGTAATGAGCTTAGTTCGCAAGACGCCTTTGATAAAATCGTCACCACCCTCGCCGAAAAACAACTGGGTGAAAAACAAGTGAACTTCCGCTTGAGGGATTGGGGTGTCAGTCGTCAGCGTTACTGGGGCACACCTATTCCAATCATCAATTGTGGTGATTGTGGATCTGTTCCCGTACCTGCAGAAGACTTGCCCGTTGAATTGCCAACCGAAGTAGAATTTTCTGGCGTAGCCTCTCCAATTAAATCAATGGATAGCTTTATTAAAGTATCTTGCCCGAAATGCGGTAAAGACGCAGAAAGAGAAACGGATACCTTTGATACCTTTATGGAATCCTCTTGGTACTACGCTCGCTTTGCATGTCCTGATTTTGACAAGGGTATGCTCAACGATGAAGCCAAGTATTGGACACCCGTTGACCACTATGTAGGCGGTATTGAACATGCAATCTTACACTTATTGTATGCACGCTTTTTCCATAAACTCATGCGCGATGAAGGTTTGGTCGACAGCGACGAGCCTTTCAAAAAATTATTAACCCAAGGCATGGTGCTAAAAGATGGTGCCAAAATGTCTAAATCAAAAGGCAACACCGTTGACCCTCAAGCCTTGATCGACCAATACGGCGCGGATACCGTTCGCTTATTTATTATGTCTGACGTTCCACCCGAGCAAAGTTTAGAATGGTCTGATGCAGGCGTTGAAGGCGCTAACCGTTTCCTTAAGAAATTTTGGAATGTGGTACGCCAGCATATTGATGACTGCAAAGGTAGTGCACCAGCCGCAATTAATAGCGACCAATTGAATGATAAACAAAAAGACCTTCGCAAGCAGAGTCATGCCAGTATTAAAAAAGTAGGCGATGATATTGAACGTCGAAACACTTTTAATACCGCGATCTCTAGCATTCGTGAACTTAGCAACGCCATCAGTAAATATAAAATTAGTGAAGATAGCGAAGATCAGGATTTAGCGGTACTTCGAGAAGCTATTCGTAGCATCTTAATCTTATTGCAACCGATCACTCCTCATTACTGCGAGCACCTATTAAATACTTTGGGAGAAGAAGGCACCGAACAATGGCCAGAATTTGATGAAAACACTCAGACAGAGAGCCAACAGGAAATAGTGATTCAGGTAAACGGGAAACTTAGAGCAAAAATCAGCACAGCCGTTGATTGCCCTAAGGATGAGCTCGAACAACTTGCTACCAGCAATGAAAATGTTCAAAAGTTCCTAGATGGATTAACCATTCGAAAAGTCATCGTTGTTCCCGCAAAACTGGTTAACATTGTCGCTAACTAATTTTTAAACCACTAAACACAAAGGTGCTTAAGATGCGCGTAAAAATTTTTACACTGGCCTTAGCGCTTATGCTTTTGAGCCATTGTGGGTTTAAGTTACGTCAGGCACAGAGTTTTTCTGAATCGCTACCCGAGATCAATCTTAAACACCAAAATATTGATCCGGTTTTTATAAGCCGCTTAGAAAAAAATCTAAAACAAAGCCAAATAACAATAAAAGATGACGCGGCCTATACTTTAAATCTAAACGCTTATACAGAAAATCGTCGAGCCGCCTCGATTAATTCTATTAATGCAACACAGGTAGAAACCCAGCTTAGCAAAACCCTTAAATATTCTTTTGTTGATACCGAGGGACAACTACTTATTGCTCCTGATCAAATTAAAGTTCAACGCGAATACACCAACGACAATTCGAATATCGCTGGCAAAGCAGAAGAAGAACGCCTCATCAAAAAAGAAATTGATAAAGAGATTATTCAGCTACTAATGCGACGCCTAGGCAATAGCGCTGCGCAAATAGAGCAAACCAGCTCAATAGAACCCTAAGTAAAACACTGATGGAAATAAAAATAGAACAGTTAGAAAATTCTTTGCAAAAAGGTTTGCAGGCTGTCTATTTAATCGCAAGTGACGAACACTTGCTCTTGCAAGAAAGCTGCGAAACCATCCGGCAAGCCGCTAAGCAACAGGGCTTTACCGAAAGCGAGCGATTGGTCGCAGAAAAAGGCTTTAGCTGGACTCAGCTCAACGATGCCAACGCCAGTATGTCCTTATTTGGTGAGCGCAAAATCATTGATCTACGTATTCCCAACGGAAAACCTGGAAAAGAAGGTTCAGAGGCTATCGTCCAATATCTTGAACAGCCCAGCCCTGACAACTTGTTACTCATTCGTTGCCCTCAGCTAAATAAACAAAGCCTCAGCGCAAAATGGGTAAAGGCTATTAGTAAACAAGGCATCGTTTGCGTTATCTGGAAAGTAAAACCGCCACAGCTCCCGATGTGGATACAGCAGCGGGTGAAAAAGCACGGCTTGCAGACTGACCGAGAAGGTGCACAGATCCTTGCCGAGCGTGTCGAAGGCAACCTACTTGCGGCTAGCCAAGAAATTGAAAAGCTCAGCCTCTTGTTTCCTGAAGGGAGCACCATTCAAGCAAAACAAATCATTCAAACTGTAGCCAACAACAGCCGTTATGATGTGTTTAGCTTCGTAGATCATTGTTTAGCCGGTGACGGAAGAAAAGCACTGGCTATGCTAAGGGGCCTAAGAGAAGAGCGAACAGACTTAACGATTATCTCTTGGGCACTACGCAAGGAAATAGAAACCCTGCTGAATTTAAGCGAAAGAAGTAAACAACAAAGTCTTGCTCAGTGCTTTAAAGAACTGCGCATATGGAGCAGCAAGCAAAGTCTCTATAACCAAAGCTTAAAAAGAATTAAAACTAAGAAATTGGAACAACTACTCGTTGAACTTGCTGACCTAGACAAAACCATCAAAGGACGAGGCAAAATCACCAGCAACCCTTCTGCCGATGATTTATGTGAGAGCCTGGTATTAAAGTTGTCTGGAGTCGAACTGGCTTACTAGAACTCTAGTTTGATACCAGCGTGTATGCCCTTATCCATATCACCACTACCGCCAGGGAAACGAACGCGCACTTTACGATAGCCCGCGTGTAGTTTAGCTCTTTCAATCACTTCTAACTCAACAGAAGCGGTAAAGTAAAAGATACCATCAATATCTGAAGTTGAGGTCACAGAAGGGGCGTAGTACACCTCACTATTGAGTGCAACTGCCTGAATATTAGGCAACTTATAATTAACGAACCCACCCAGGGTTAACGCTACAGCGTCTTCGCCACCATCTGGGAGCACCGCCATCAGTTTGCCACCAACACCTGCTGAGAAATCATGCTCGCCAGAGCGTAGATCATCACGAACCAAAACATCAAGATTCACTATCTGGCCGTTGTCTTCTTCGTGAAGTACTCCTCCACCTACCAGCATGCCCTGCCCCATATCTACTAAATAATTAGCATTAAATGCATCGTTACTTAAATTGACATTCACCTCATCGCCATGGGCAACAAGTGAGTTAAACATTAAAACAGTTGAGCAAGCTAATACGATACGTCGAAACACAGGGTTCTCTCCTAGCTAAATTTAATAGTACAGATTAATTTAGGCGCTAAGTTTATACAATTTAAGTCCTAGCGACTATCCCCAATACACTAATATACTCGTATCAAATGTGATGGCGCTAGCAAAGCTAGAAGAAGCCTAGAGCCCTGTTGCCAGATCGAGCATCGCCTTGCTGATAAGATAGATTGCGGTGTATGATGGCAGAAAATTAACGAACAATTATCCTACATTCGCTATGTCCAACTCTAGCCCAATCGTTGAAGCAGAAGTCATTGACTACCTAAAGGATCACCCTGACTTTTTTAACAAGCACTTAGACCTACTCGGCTCGCTTGATATCCCTCATCAAAGCGGAAAAGCGGTTTCTTTGGTCGAAAGACAAATGCAGGCGCTTAGACAAAGTAATAGCGACCTGAAAGAACGTCTTGAGCAACTGCTCGACGTCGCCAGAAACAACGAAAAACACTTCGATAACACCAAAACCTTTACAATAGACTTAGTCGACTTTCACCTAGACTCAGGGAATTTGAAAAAGCTAATTGAGCTTTTTAACCAACGCTTCCCATCCATCTTAGCAGCACACGACTACCGACTGGTGCTCATCGATCAAAACTCCAATACGGTAAACGATAAAGTCGTTCATTTAGATCGCCAACA
The DNA here is from genome assembly GCA_965223975.1 of Pseudomonadales bacterium. Lineage (GTDB taxonomy): Bacteria > Pseudomonadota > Gammaproteobacteria > Pseudomonadales > JBECKS01 > JBECKS01. The sequence goes on along the minus strand of OZ245031.1, from coordinate 1,691,299 downwards.
GTTAAAAGAGGAAGCCTCAAAATTAGCCGACCTAAAAAAGGCCTTATGCGGAACGCTGAAAGACCAAGAAAAAGCCCTGTTATTTGGTGATGCCGCCAACAAGGTGAATTCTTTTGCTGTAATCCCACTGCGAAGTGGAGAACTATTCGGACTCATCGCCATCGGAAATCGTCAAGAACATTACTTCCAAAAAAGCATGGGAACCCTATTCTTAGATTATATTGGCGAACTCGCCGAAAAAGTGATCTTTGATATTTTGGAAAAAGACGAGGCAAGCCCGATCGCCGTATAGCTTGACTGTAAGCACACTGTTAATCATCTAGGAAGAAAATGCAAAACGAACTCGATCAGTTTCTTTCTTATCTAAATGTTGAAAAGCAGTTATCCCCTCATACTGTTGGTGCCTACGAGCGCGATCTAAAACAACTGATCGCCTTCCTTGAAGAAAAAAGAGTTTCCCAGTGGAATCAAGTTCAACAGCAGCATATTCGACTATATTCTAATACCCTTAGACTTAAACAGCTCGCGAGCAAAAGCATCCAACGAATGCTGTCTAGCGCTCGCAGCTTTTTTAATTACCTATTAAAAGAGGGTAAGGTAAAAAACAACCCTGCCGACTCTGTATCTGCACCCAAAGTACCCAAACGTCTCCCTAAGACTCTTGATGTTGATCAAATTTCTCAACTGCTCACTCCAAAAAGTTCAGAGCAAGGTCCACTGGACTTGAGAGATCACGCCATCATGGAGCTGTTTTATTCATCAGGCCTTCGTCTTTCAGAGCTGAGCAGCCTTAACCTAAACGACATTCACTATTCAGATGCGCGTATGCGCGTTACCGGTAAAGGCAACAAAACCCGTGAGCTCCCAATTGGTAGCCATGCCCTAGAAGCACTCCGCTCCTGGTTAAAAGTTCGATCCCAGTTTTTAAAACCAGACAACGAAGAGCAAGCTGTATTTGTCACGCAACAAGGTAAACGCCTTGGGAACAGATCCATCCAAGCGCGCCTAAAAAAGAAAGCCCAAGAGAAAGGCTTAGACAGCCACCTTCACCCTCACATGCTGCGGCACTCTTTTGCTAGCCATGTACTCGAATCAAGCGGAGATCTAAGAGCAGTCCAAGAATTACTTGGACACGCTGATATTTCGACCACTCAGATCTACACCCATTTGGACTTTCAACACCTAGCTAAAGTCTACGATCAAGCTCACCCACGCGCCAAAAGAACAGGTAAAGACATCAATGATTAAACTGATCACCTTTGACCTAGACGACACCCTTTGGCCCATACACGATGTCATTCGCAAAGCGAATAAAAAACAAATGGAATGGTTTAAAGAACACTGCCCAGAGTTATTAACTCAAGATTTTATGGCGATCCGAACCGAACTCGTCGAAAGACATCCAAAGCAAGCCGGCGATTTAACCTGGCTACGCAAAGCCGCCTCTAAACAAGCAGCATTAAATGTGGGTCTGAGCGAAGAACGCGCTGGCGAGATAGCTGAAGAGTCTTTTGCCGTGATGCTTAAAGAAAGAAACAAAGTAACCTTATTCGAAGGTGCCTTGGATTGTTTAGAGTCTTTAAGTAAGTTCTACAAATTAATTGCGCTCAGCAATGGTAACGCCGACTTAAACACCATTGGTATTAGACATTTATTTACGGAGCATTTTAAAGCTCAAGGCGATATACCTGCTAAACCCGACCCCACCATGTTTAATTTAGCTTTAGAACATGCGGGAGTTAGCGCAAGCGAAGCGGTTCATATCGGCGATGACCTTACTTGTGATATAGAAGCAGCAAAGGCACTAGGATTTAAAACCATTTATTCAGACTTACTAAATAGGCAGGATGCTAAATCAACGGAAGCGGCAGATTTAACCTTAACCGACTTTAAAGAGCTTGATGACCTGATTAGCCAATTTCAATTACCTCACGGTATCTAAACGACTTTACTCGAGGACTAGCTACTTAAGCCCAGAGATGGTCGCTACGATATTTCTTGCCCCACCATGATCACGGTGCTCTATTAAATAAATTCCCTGCCAAGTACCCAGTAATAAACGCCCATCACGAATAGGAATATTCAGATCAAAGCCTAACAAAGCCGTTTTAAGGTGCGCAGGCATATCATCAGGTCCTTCTAAGGTATGCCGAAAGTAAGGCTCATTTTCTGGCACTAAACGATTCACAAACTCATTCATATCACTACGAACTGTCGGATCGGCGTTTTCGTTCAGCGTTAAAGAGGCGGAGGTATGCTGCAGCAGTAAATGCAGGTTTCCCACTTTAAATTCAGACAGGGCTTGTATCTGAGACATGACTTCATCGGTGACTAGATGCGCACCACGGGATTTGCCTTTTAATCTTATAATTTCTTGATGCCATTCACTCATAAGACCATCTTAACAAATGATTTGGAGAGCAACAGCCATGTGTTGCCTTAATTTAAAAATCCATTAAAGCCGGGCAAAAAAAAGGGGAGCTCCTGCTCCCCTTTTTCTCGGCTTTCGCCTACACACTAACTAAGTTCTGTTGGGATTAACCTTTTGAGAACTCAGGGTAAGCTTCCATGCCACACTCACTTAGGTCGACACCTTCGTATTCTTCTTGTTCAGATACGCGTATACCCATGGTCATTTTGAGAGCGAACCAAACAATTCCACTCGCAACGAATACCCATCCGAAGATAGTCGCTGCACCGATCAACTGACCAGAGAAGCTTGAACCGTCATTAGTAATTGGCACTAACAATAGACCCAGTAAACCAACCACACCGTGAACAGAGATCGCACCCACAGGGTCATCCAGTTTTAACTTATCCAAAGCTAGGATACTGAAGACTACTAGAGCACCACCCATTGCACCGAACAAAGTTGCTTGCAAGGCAGTAGGAGTTGAAGGCTCAGCAGTAATCGCGACTAGACCAGCCAATGCGCCGTTTAATGCCATGGTTAAGTCTGCTTTACCAAACAACATACGGGCAACCGCTAGAGCGGCAATCAAACCACCCGCTGCAGCTGCGTTAGTATTCATAAATACAACCGCGACTGAGTTAGCACTCTCAACACTGGCAGTCGCTAGAACAGAACCGCCGTTGAAACCGAACCATCCCAACCAAAGAATAAAGGTACCTAAAGTTGCTAAAGGTAAGTTAGCACCAGGAATCGCCATCACTTTACCGTCAGAAGTGTATTTACCTTTACGTGCACCTAGTAAGATCACACCAGCAAGAGCTGCTGCTGCACCCGCCATGTGAACAATACCCGAACCCGCAAAGTCAGAGAAACCTAGATCACCTAGAGTGTAAAGACCGAATACGGCTTCACCGCCCCAAGTCCAGGCGCCTTCCATAGGGTAAATGAAACCCGTCATCACTACGGCAAAGGCCAAGAAAGCCCAAAGCTTCATACGCTCAGCAACCGCGCCTGAAACAATAGACATGGCAGTAGCCACAAACACTACTTGGAAAAAGAAGTCAGCCGATGGCGCGTAAGTAGCTGGCTCTTCTGCACCCGCCACTCCATCACCAGTGATACCACTAAGGAACATAGTGAAATCACCGCCACCATACATAATTGAGTAACCGCAGATCATGTACATAGTACAAGCGACGGCAAACAATGCGACGTTCTTGGTTAAAATTTCAGTGGTGTTTTTTGATCGCACTAAGCCTGCTTCTAGCATGGCAAAACCTGCCGCCATCCACATAACCAGTGCACCACATATTAGAAAATAAAAGGTATCTAAAGCATATTGTAATTGAAAAACTTGATCTTCCACGAGATGTCTCCAAATATAAAAAGGGATTTATTGAACGAAGGCAGACTAGCGCTAAACAGCGTCTTCGCCTGTTTCGCCGGTTCGTATACGAATGATTTGCTCGAGGCTGGAGACAAAGATTTTTCCATCTCCGATTTTGCCGGTATTAGCTGCTTTGCTAACGGCCTCAACAACCTGCTCAGCAAGATCGCTAGACACAGCCACTTCCACTTTTACTTTGGGTAGGAAATCGACCACGTACTCAGCGCCACGATAAAGCTCGGTATGGCCTTTCTGTCGACCAAAACCTTTTACCTCAGTGACGGTAATTCCTTGTACGCCTATTTCGGACAACGCTTCCCTAACGTCATCTAGTTTGAAGGGTTTAATAACCGCAGTTATTAATTTCATATGCTTTCTCCATTTTAAGTAGCCCAGTGCTACTTAGTTAGACTGGGCTTAAACGGAGAAAGCGTCGCTTATAAAGCTTTGCTCACACTCACCGTAATAAACTCAGTGTCAACATCTGTATTAGTTACATGGTCGTAGTTAGAAGTCGTACCTGATAAACCTAACTTCACTCCGCCGGCGTATTTTGTAAAACCGAGAAAACCATCGTTGATGTTCTCTTGGTTTTTCAAATCACTTTGCCCGGCTGATAAAGTCATACCCACCGCGCCGGGTAAGTTGATATCAGCTTTAAGCCTTACGTAACTTTCAGACTCTCCCACATCAGGATCACTAATATTAAAGTAGTAAGCTAAACTTAAACCTTTATAGTTCGCCTGAAGCATAAGCTCTTCAAAATCTGGGGTAGCTTTTGGATATTCGTAACGAATAAAAGCAAAATCTAATCCAAAGTCTTTAAAGCTTCGGGTGTAACCTGCGTAGAGATCCATCTCTATATTGTTGGTTGTTTGCTCTCCTTCGACACTTACGTTGGAGCCCCAAACACCAGCATACAATCCATTTTGTAAATTCAGATCAAAACCACCCTGCAATGCAGGATTGGTATTGTTCCGATCTAGCCCTCGCCAAATGTAGTTACTCGCTAAGGTAATGTTGCCCTCTATTTCGGCGTAAGCCGCAGGACTCGTTCCCCCTAAAATCACTACCCCGGTTAGGGCCATGCATAAGCGCTTTCGCCATGCCTGGATACTGTGCTTCATGTTGTTCTCCAAATATGAAATCAAGTATCAGGTGTGCTTCACGCATACACACCTGATTAAAGAGCAGGAAGTGTGCCAGTTTTAAAAATTGTTTTCAAACCAACAACTTAGCGCTGCCTGTTAATAAAATTGCCATTAGGCCCCACGCTATTTTGGGGAGTTCATTTATCTTGCTTGAATTTAAGCACAATATTGATCCAAGTGCGCACCAAATATGTGCAGGTCCACTCTCGCGGCTGCGCTCTTGTTCAAAACTTTATGCTAGACTGCGTGCCGCTCCTTGATAAACCCTAATATCAACCAAAAAACGAGCCCCAAGATGACACACTCTCAGGAACACGCCCAGCTTATCTCTGATCTCAAATGCCTATGGAAAGTTCAAGATAATTCTTTAGATTCACAAGCAGCCGAATTAATTGCACAAACCCTAGGCAAACAAGATTTAGACCTAGAAGCCTTTGAGATCCAAAAGAAGGTGCTCGCTAAAACTCGAGAAAAGACGGAAGCCCTACTCAAAAAAGTAGAAGCCCTTGAACGACAAAGCTAATAAACTCTAAAAACAGCACTTGATGACAGAGCAAAATATTTTTCAGATTGAGCTTGCTCGACAGGAGCAACTCGCTGAACTAGCCGATATCGAGCTAGCCGCGGCCGAGCTATTCCCCGAAGGGCATATACCTGAAGATCAAAAAGGGCACAGCTTCCCACTAAAAGAGTTGAGAAAAGCTTTCGATCAGGAACTCTTGTTTTGTGCCAATGCTAATAGTCACACCGTTGGTTTTGCATCTTGTCATCAATATAAGCACTACTTACACCTTGATGAAATTTCAGTCGATCCACAATATGGCCGGCAAGGTATCGGTCGCGCTCTAGTAGAGAAGGTGATTGAGGCCAGTAAACTTAAGCAATTAAAAGGTATTACTCTGTGTACCTTTTCAGATATTCCTTGGAACGCGCCCTTTTATCAATCGATGGGGTTTGAAATCTTAGAAGAGCAAGATACTCCTAGACATGTTCAGGCCATGCTGCGAGAGGAAAAAAGTATCGGTCTTAACAATCGCGTAGCAATGCGCTTAAAATATTAATAAAGCGTTATTGAGTCTCAACCAAAGCTGCGAGCAATAACTGTCGATATACTCGATCTTTTATACTCGCTACTTTTTCTAAGCCCATACGCTCTAGGTGCTTTTGTAATTGATGTTCTTGCTCGGACCTGACATTTAGTTTTTTGACCAATTCAAAAAACTTATCTCGTTTTACATGAGCCTTAAGCCAAGTGAGCGCCTTCAACAAATCCTGTTCGATCTCATTAAAATCAGTACCCAAAGGGTAATCAGGAAAATATCCATCTTCTAAGAAATATTTCATCGCTTCATTTAAGCGATTAGGAAAATTTTCTAAATACTGTTTAGGAATCTCATAATCACTCTCAAGCTTGCCATTCTGCTTTGCTTGCTCCATCAGCTCATCCTGAAAACGAGAATCAGCAATATTCAACATGGCTTTTATACACTCTGAGTCACTTTTGCTGCGCAAGTCTGCAATGCCATACTCAGTCACCACAATATCTCTTAGGTGGCGAGGTATGGTCGTATGTCCATAGGACCAAATAATGTTAGAACTTAATTGGCCTCCGCTGCTACGGGTTGCTCTTAATAATAAAATAGAACGCGCACCTTCGAGCTCATGTGCCTGAGCTACAAAATTATACTGCCCGCCAACACCGCTGAGTACACGACCATCTTCTAATTGATCTGCGACCCCCGCACCCATCAAGGTCATAGAGAATGCAGAGTTTATAAAACGCGCATCAACTCTTTGTTCACGCTTAAGCTCCTCTTGTCCGTATAAGCCATTCACAAAGGAGATATTCAACAAGTCAATCAGCTTCCTTTTCTCTGGTACTAAGCTACGCAGCTTTTCGTACATTATCTTAGGCCCCAAAAAGAACCCACCGTGCATTATAATATTTTTCCCGTCAGCATCTTGTACGCTGCGCCGAATAATGTTTTCTTCTAACAAACGAAATAGGCCATAAGTAAACATTTCTGTACAGGCATACAAGCCCTTATTAAAAACACCTAAGCCTCCTTCTTTGCTTATAAGCTCTTCGTTTTTATCGTTAATACCACCTGCAGCAATTACTTTTTTATAAATATCGTTTCTCTGCTCACGTAACAGCAGAGAATAGGCCAGTGCATCACCCAAAGCGCCAATACCGACTTGCAAAGTTCCACCATCCTTTACCAAACACGAGGCATTGAGACCAATAAAGTGCTCAATGGGATTGACGGGCATATTAGGTGTAGAAAACAAGGCTTTATGTGCATCAGGATCATTTATCAAAATATCAAGATGGCCCACATCAAGCTCAGCGTGATTTTCCATAAAAGGAAGGTGCTTATTAATCTGACCTATGGTTAGAATTTTTTCTCCTTTTTCTTTCCGGACATTAACTAAAGGTAATAAGTCTAAAGTGACTTCTGGATTACAAGAAAAACTAAAACGGGCATTTTCTCCGCTTTCTTCTATCGCCAACATTTGCGCTAAGACATTTACCTGGCATAGATCTAAATCACGCGCTACATGGGTATAGTTGCTACTCATATAATGTTGCTGGGCATAGCGATTATTTAATTCGGCCCCGGGACGGACAAAAAACTCATGTATGTTGATGTTTTTGGGCAGCGATTTTTTTCGAATAGCGACACTGTAATCAAGATCTTCATAATCTTCGTAGATTCTATCGGCATAGGGTTTTAAAAATCGAGACTCTAGGCCACTGCCACCTCTCGGCCTTTCTAATGACAGTGCCGTGAAAATATCCAAGCTGATATTTGGGTCTTCAGCTGCTTTTCGATAAAGCGCATTAACTAATTGGTTAGGCTTTCCCATTCCAAGAGGGATCGCCAAACGTATCTGACCTTCCGTTTGTTTAATGATTTCATCTGCCGCTGCATCAACACTGGATATAGTTTGCATGTTCTTTCCTGCCTAAAGGCTTAATCGAATTCTTTGCCAAATAATTTGGCGATCACTAAAAATGGACTTTTAATACTATTCATAACCAAGGTTAAAAAATCAAAGTGATCGCGCCACTCGTAGATTTTGCCATCACGTACTTTAATGATACTGGTAACCGGTAGATCAATATGAAACACATGACCAATAAAGGTTTCTCTACGCTCATTAAGAACAGTCTCACCGTCAGCCGCTATATGTAGCACTCGACATTTAAAAGTATGTAAACCAGTAAATAAAATTTTAAGTTGTTTAAGACTGCTTTTCTGCGTATTGGTCCCTGGAAAAGGATGATTGCGGTAATGCAGATCATCGCTCACCAATTCCCAGGCAGCCTCATAGTCAAAACTTTCTAGGTGACTCAAGAATGTTCGTACGGTCTGGATATTGTTTTCAGCGAGTGACATGATATTTCTCTTGTTTCTCTTCTCTATTCCGGGCCCATTTTCTACTGCATTCACGGTACGTTTAAACTTAGGCTTTTGGATAAGGTGCTTTAAAATGGTCCTTAAGACATTCGTTAAGAAAGCCACTAAGGTAGTACCCAAGCGAAGCGAATACAAGAGTCTAGCAAAATGGATATCCAACAATTTTTAATGAATGTCAGCTTGGAGCAATATAGCCTCTTTGTTTATTTTTGGGCTGCTATGGGCATATTGTCTGGCTTGGCGATTTATACCTTTCGCCTGATGCCGATCAGTGGCAAGGTCGACAATCATAGCAAAGCCCTTTTGGGCAGTATCGATAAGAGGCTGGGCTGGATGATCATGGAATCCCCCATCCTAATCACTCTGGGGTACTTTTATTTCAATGGGAAAAACCCATTAAATGCTTCGATTATTCTAGTGGGCTTTTTTGCTATGCACTATGTCTATCGTGCACTGATCTACCCTCATCGAATCAAAACCCACGGCAAACGTATCGCCGTCTCAAGCGTTTTGATGACAATGACCTTTTACTCAATTAACGGTTATCTAATTGGGTATTATTTTAGCTCGTTACAGGTATATCAATGGGAATGGCTCTACGATCCGCGTTTTATCGTAGGCGCCGCATTATTTGTAGTAGGTTTCGCCATCAATGTACAGTCGGACAATATTTTAATCCGCTTACGCGGTCCAAATGAATCGGGCTACAAGATACCTAAGGAAGGCCTATTTAAATACGTATCCTGCCCGAACTATTTTGGAGAGATCATCGAATGGATCGGTTTTGCGCTGATGTGCTGGTCTATCCCAGGAGTTATGTACGCCCTGTGGGTAGGGGTCACCTTATTAACCACTGGGCTTAGCGCCCACAAGTGGTATCTCGACACCTTTCCTGACAGCTATCCAAAGGAAAGAAAAGCAATCTTCCCTTTCATTCTATAGATCGGTGCTGCCTACATTTGCTCAACAGGCAACATGACTCGAAGACCGTCCATCTCATCACTAACAGGAATCTGACAGCTCAAACGACTGTTTTCTTGGCGATGAAGCACTTCAGCTAAAGTATCCACCTCCTGCCCTTGGGGCTCAGCAATACCCTTGCTAGCACCGTCATCAATATAGCAAGAACAAGTACCGCAGCAACAAATACCGCCGCACACTGCATCAATACCCGGAATACCGTTAGACATAGCGCCTTCCATTAGGCTATCGCCATTAGTCACTTCTACCGTGTGCTCTGTACCATCGTGCTCTACATAAGTAATTGTTGCCATACCGTTAACCTTTATTAAATTCTATTGCTTAACATTAAGTGCCTAGCATTAGGAGCATATTAGCACTTCATTGAAATTCAAAAAATCACTAGAATGGACGACGCTAGGGAACAGCATTTAAGTTTTTTAGAAAGCTTAAACGACCAAGAAAAGGAAAACTCATGTCACTTGCTATTGTATATAGTCGAGCCCTTGCAGGTATCGATGCACCGCTGGTCCAAGTCGAAGTCCATATTAGCAACGGCTTGCCCTCGCTTTCTATAGTTGGCTTGCCTGAAGCTGCGGTAAGAGAAAGCAAAGATCGCGTTCGCAGTGCCATTATTAACTCTAATTTTGAATTTCCACGGCGAAAAATCACCATCAACTTAGCACCTGCCGACTTACCCAAAGATGGTGGCCGCTACGATTTGGCAATCGCTCTCGGCGTGCTTGCGGCATCTAAACAAATACCGAGTGAAAAGCTGGAAGAATTTGAGGTATTTGGAGAACTCGCTTTATCCGGCGAACTAAGGCCTGTATCAGGTATTTTGCCAGCCGCTTTAAGCTGCCAAAAGAACCGACACAAACTGTTTGTCAGCGAGGGCAATGTACAAGAAGCCGCGCTTGCTCAACAAAACAGCTTATTCTCTGCCACAAACCTTCTCGATGTTTGCGCACACTTTCATAACAAAAAAGATTGCCAGATTTCTCCACACAAAAAACAAAAACCTAACAATCCCGAGGATCACTTGCTTGACCTTAAAGAGGTTAAGGGACAACCAAGAGCAAAGCGCGCGCTAGAAATAGCAGCTGCAGGCGGGCACAATCTATTGATGGTAGGCCCACCCGGCACTGGCAAGACTATGTTAGCGAGTCGACTACCTGGCATCTTACCGCCCCTTAATACTCAACAAGCATTAGAAGTCGCCAGTATTTATTCAATTTATAAGAAGCAAGGTTTAGACAGTTTACAAATTACCCCGCCCTTTAGAAGCCCCCACCATACAAGTTCTGCAGTCGCCTTGGTTGGAGGTGGTGTCGGGTACCCAAATAAATGAAATCATGTCCTATTAAATGAGAAAATATCTAAATAAGTGATAATCAATGTATTTGCTCAATTAGAAGCCATAGAGCGGAGTTATTTAACTGATAAAAAGATTAGGGGGTCTCAGCCAATCCGTGGAGATCAAAGCTTTTCTAAATCTACCTTTACTTCATTCTGATCTTCTCTTTCTTTGATCAGGCGCGCCAGCTCGATATCTTCGAGGTCATTTAACTTCTCAAAAGCACTAACCCTTTCATCAACAATAGCCCCGACTTGAGCTAAGTCATTGGTTTTTTCTAATAAATCGTCAAGTGATGACCCTATATGCTGTTTGGATATCGACATATTAATTCCTAAAATACTAACCGACATGTTTAGCGCATTATATGTAGAATAGTAGCTCCTATTAATCAAAACAGATTAAAAACTCAGAATAGAACCGACGCTTAACCGATAACCCAGCCCTCACCAGATTGATATTCAACAATGCAATTTACAGTGTACCCAGTATTCTCACTGGGATACCCCCACTGATTACTGACTAACAACGTTTCATCCTCCCGATCGACACGAGAATAATGATTATGGCCGTATAACCAAAGCGGGGGCTTATACTTTTTAATCAAATCTAAACCATTCGCTTGAAAGTACGCGGATACTGGCGATTCAACAAAATGGTCATTTCTAGCATCCAGAGTGGGTGGAAAATGAGTGATCACTATGGTCTTAGATACATCCCCAGCAGATAACTTGTCGTTAAGCCAACTGAAAGACTTTCGATGCATTGCCTGCATTGACACTGGTGTAAGCTTTCTAGGTGCTTCGCCTCGATTACTGGGATCATCTTCATCAATCAGCCTAAAATCACCAATGTGCTCATCCAGACGCTCCAACAAAACCTGTTCGACCGTTGGCCCCATAACCGTGAAATCACTCCAAAAGACGCAACCTAAAAACCTAAATCCATTTATTTCTACCACATCCTCTTCTAATAAATGAACACGCTTATAGCTTTTGAAGTGGCTGCGAAATCGATTGTTAATCGAGATAAGATTATCGTGATAGTACTCATGGTTACCTAAGACGAGTATGATGGGTACCTGAGAATAATGATTGAGCAATCTATCCACTCCAGCCAATGCGTGTTCTGCGGTGCCGATATCTCCGGCTAAGACAAGCACATCAAAGTCTTGCTCATCTGGCAATAGTGGTAACCAAGCTTCATCATGAAACTCAAAATGAATGTCGGAAATAACAAAGATTCTCATTAAAACAGTATGGATTTAGTAAAAGACAATTCAATTATATACATTGATATGGATGACACCATCTGTGATTACAGTGGTGCTCACCGGCGCGCCTTAGAACGCGATCCTAGTCAGCTCTACCCCCAAAGTGTAGAAGGGTTCTTTGAAGCATTAGAACCACTTGAGCATGCTATTAGCTCAGTCAATCAACTGAGAGATAAATTCGAAGTCTACATTCTAACAGCACCTAGCTACCAAAACCCACTCTGCTATACAGAAAAACGTCTATGGATTGAAAAGCACTTTGAACTCGAATTTACCAAAAAGCTAATTATCTGCTCAAATAAATCATTACTAAACGGCCATTTTCTAATAGATGATCATAATCTAGGAAAAGGCCAAGAGTACTTTAGTGGGACTTTAATACAATTTGGAAGTCATTCGTATCCCGATTGGATATCGACCTTAAGACATTTTGGCCTTTAATTGCTTAATCAAACGCACCGATAAATCATTGATTTGGTATTAGATGACGTCTGAGAATATCAATACTTTAGAGTCGCCTACAAGGTTTCAAGCGAGCTTAGAGCTGGGTCAGCTCTTGATCATCATATGGCCGATGACGTACCACTTTGTTTTCTTAACCCGGCTTTTTGACTTCTCAGGAAAAATTGTATAATACTTACATCTATGGTAGGCTGTGCAACAAATACTCTAGTATAGAAAAATATGAAAACTCAAAAGCTTTTAATTATGCTACTTATGAGCGTATTCCTAGGACAATCAATCCTAGTTAGCGCTGAGGTGCATATTGCTTTTGACGGTACAGATCCTCATCAGGGGCAACACCAACTTACTGATGGGCCTGAGGGGGAAACATACCACTCTAGCGATACGTGCGGACACTGCTGCCATTCTCACTGCAACTTCTCACTACATTCTTCTAGTAAATTGGTCCAACCCAAACTATCGAGCAAACTCTATGCTCATTATAGTGAAACCCCCTATTCTTTTTTCCCCGATCCAGCACTCCGCCCTCCAATTGCCTAGCTAAAATTTTGATATGTGCTTCTTAATTTAAGAAGTCATTTTCTTTTAAATTTTAGTTGAGGTCATCATGTACAAATACTTGTTTGTTGTTGCATTTGCAGCAACATTTGGCGTATCTCCCATTTTCGCTAGTGAAACGCCGCTAACACTTAGTAAGGCAATAGAGAAAACCCTATCAAACAATCCACAACTTAAGCAGTTTGAGCTTAAAAAGAAACAGCTCTCAACCAGTCAAGAAGTGGGAAAATTAAGACCTGCTTTAAATCTTGATTTGGAAGTAGAAAACTTTGAGGGTAGTGGAAATTTTGAGGGCTTTGACAGTGCAGAACAGGTTCTCGCTCTATCCTCAGTAATAGAAATGGGCGGAAAACGGCGTTCACGAGTAAAAGTTGCTGAATCTCTTATAGAACAATTTGATTTGGATCAGGAGCTCCAAACTATTGATCTCCTCGGAAACCTCACCCGATTATTTATTTCAACCATTTCAATAAGCGAAAAAATTATTCTAGCCGAACAATCCGTACGTTTACACACCAAACTTTTACAGACGGTGCAAAATCGAGTCGACAAGGGAATTGCGCAAGAAGCGGATTTAATGCGGTCAAGGTCTGCATTAATAGAGGCAAAAATAAAACTAGAAGGATTGCAAAATAAGTTAGCTATAAATAATAGTGCCTTGGCGAAATATTGGGGCGAGCGAAAACCTGAGTTTAAAACTGTATCGGGTAATCTTTATGCATTTGATAAAGTACTAACATTCGATGAATTATTTTTACAGGTCGAAAACTCTCCAGCGATCCAACGATATGCAAGTGAAGCCCGATTGAAGAAGGCGGAGCTCCAGCTTGCAAAGACCTCGAACCGATCAGACATTACCTGGAATTTTGGAGTACGAAAATTTGAGGAAACGGATGACAAAGCTTTGGTAGCTGGCGTTTCTGTCCCTCTCTTTTCTTCACGAAGAAATCGCTTCGGCGCTCAAAGCGCCCAATATGCGTTAGATGCCGCAGAACTAAATAGAGAAAGTGCATTGCTCTTATTGCACCAGAAGCTTTTCTCCGCCTACAACCAGAGACAGCAAGCGATTACTACTGAAGAAAAAATTCGGCTGGAAGTAATTCCTGCTTTGGAGAAAGCCGCAACCTTAACTCTTGAAGGTTATGAACGAGGACGTTTTACCTACCAAGATGTAGTAAGCGCTCAAAGAGAATTAATCTCAGCCAAACTTATACAAGTTGAAAAGGCAACCATTGCCTTTCTAAATCAATCCACCATAGAACAATTAATTGCTAAGCCTTTATCAGATTAATCTTAAAGGTTAAGGAGCCAAGTGAATCTAATGAAATATTTTATTTATATAATTCTCGCAGCTAGTCTATTTTCCTGTGGAGACTCTGCAAATCCAAACACTAGTAATGAAGAAGAAATTACCCATCTAAAACACGATGCTTACAAAAAAGTCGAGCTCGATGAGCATGAAGACACTGCTCATACGGAACACAGTCACGACGAACATGAAGACGATGACCATACGGATGACGGGCACGACGAACATGAAGACGATAACCATGCCGAACATGGTCACGAAAACGGAGAGAACGTAGAAGAAGGTAAATCAAATATTAGTGCCGAAATATCTCAGCAAGTAGACATCGAAACTGAGAAGGTTTCATCAGAGATATTAAAACAACGCATTAGTACCTACGGTGAACTTATAACAAGTCCCGAGCAACTTAGCCACGTTAGAGCTAGGTTCCCAGGTTTGGTAAGTTCCGTAAACGTGGATATTGGCGATCGCGTTCATGAAGGTACTCTATTAGCGAAAATTGAATCGAATGACAGTCTGAGAACATATGCCATCAAATCGCCCATTGCCGGTACAGTAATACAGCGCCATGCCAACACTGGAGAGTTCACATCTGATCAAGTCCTCTTTTCCATTGCGAATTTTGACAAGCTTTGGGCACAGTTACGAATTTACCCCGCTCAGCGCACTTTGGTTGAACCTGGTCAATTAATCGAGATCAAGGCAAATAATACTTTGGTTCAAGGAGTCATTAAGCATTTAATCCCTGTTGTGGATCAACCCTATCAACTCGCGCGAATTGAACTAGATAACACTTCACTTCATTTATCACCAGGAGATTTTGTTGAAGGATATATTGTCATTGCTGAATTTACAGCAACTATTGCGATAAAAAATGATGCGATTCAAACAATGGAAGGTAAAGAAGGTATTTTTATCAAGCAAGGTACCAGTTATCGATTTTCTCCTATCCAAAAAGGTCGCAGCGACAATCGTTTTACCGAAGTATTACAAGGGGTTGAAGTGGCCGAAGAATACGTTGTCAAAAACAGCTACTTGATTAAAGCCGATATCGGAAAATCAGAAGCAGAACATTCACATTAAGGGGAGTAGACATGATTAAGTCAATACTACGCCTTGCAATTGAAAGGCGTCATCTATTTTTAAGTTTAATAATCGTTGTAATCGGCTTTGGTGTTTGGAGCTTCCAAAAACTACCAATTGATGCCGTGCCTGATATTACGAATGTACAGGTTCAAATCAACACTCAAGCACCTGGCTATTCTCCTCTAGAATCAGAACAACGTATTACCTATCCCGTTGAAACTGCGCTAGCTGGTTTGCCCAGGTTATCTTATACACGCTCCTTATCTCGATATGGTTTATCGCAGGTAACGGTTGTATTTGAAGAAGGTACCGACATCTTTTTTGCTAGAAATTTAGTGAGCGAACGTCTTGGAGCCATCAAAAGCATCTTACCGGAAGGGATTGAACCAGAAATGGGGCCAATCTCAACAGGTCTTGGTGAAATTTATATGTACACGGTTAGAGCAGACGAGAATACTGGAGCTGATAAAAAATATGATGCAACCGCTCTTCGAGAAATACAAGATTGGATTATTAAACCCCAACTCTCGCAAGTAAAAGGGGTCGTGGAGATAAACAGTATTGGCGGATATAACAAACAATACCATGTGATGCCAGATCCCAAAAAATTACTCTATTACAATATCGGCGTTGAAGATATTGTCGTCGCGTTACGAGCTAATAATGACAATAGAGGCGCAGGCTATATCGAACGCAATGGCCAACAGCTTCTTGTACGATCACCAGGGCAGCTCAGTGACCTAAATGATGTCAGGAACGTCATCATTACCCAACACGATACTGTACCTGTAAAAATAAGAGATATTGCTGAAGTTGCAATTGGTAAAGAATTACGTACAGGCGCGGCGACACAGGACGGTGTTGAAACTGTACTTGGAACAGCGATGATGCTGATTGGCGCAAACTCAAGAACAGTTGCAAGGGATGTTGCACTTAAACTCGAAGAAATTAAGAGCTCTCTACCAGCAGGCATTATTATAGAACCCGTTTATGATAGAACCACGTTAGTTGATAAAGCTATCGCCACAGTTGCCAAGAATCTATTGGAAGGCGCTCTCTTAGTTGTGATCATATTATTCTTAATGCTCGGAAATATTCGAGCTGCTTTGATCACGGCTGCGGTCATCCCACTATCAATGTTAGCCACCATTACTGGTATGGTGAACGCAGGCGTATCAGCGAATTTAATGAGCTTAGGTGCACTTGATTTTGGTTTGATTGTGGATGGTGCTGTAATCATTGTAGAGAATGCTGTTAGGCGACTTTCGGAATCAAGCCGAAAAGATTTACCTTTAAAGGAAAGATTAAATATTGTGTATAGCGCAACAGAAGAAGTTATTCGCCCAAGCCTTTTCGGCGTCGCTATCATCACAATTGTGTATCTACCTATTTTCTCCCTTACAGGAGTTGAGGGAAAAATGTTTCACCCTATGGCGGCTACCGTCGTGATGGCACTCTTATCTGCGATGATTTTTTCTCTTACCGTAGTACCTGCCGCTGTAGCAGTATTTATGAAAGGGGAAATAGCAGAAAAAGAAAGCAAAATCGTGGTACATGCAAAGTCACTTTATGAGCCTTTATTGTTAAAAGCGCTTTCCAACAAAAAAATTGTACTCGGTTCAGCAACTGTATTGGTTTCATTTTGTTTATGGCTTGCTACAACGCTTGGGTCAGAGTTTGTTCCCCAATTAAATGAAGGAGACATAGCATTGCATGCGATGCGAATTCCCGGAACAGGACTAGAGCAAGCAGTTGAAATGCAGAAAGTATTGGAACAAAGAATAAAATCTTTTCCGGAAGTAGAAAAGGTGTTTGCAAGAATAGGTACAGCAGAGGTAGCAACGGATCCGATGCCACCGAATGTAGCTGATAACTTTGTAATATTAAAGCCACAAAAAGAATGGCCAGACCCCTCTAAGACGAAACAAGCACTTGTCAAAGAAATAGAAATGTCCCTAGAAGAATTGCCAGGGAATAACTATGAATTCACTCAACCAATTCAGATGCGCTTCAATGAACTTATTTCCGGTGTTCGCGCCGATGTGGGAATCAAAGTATATGGCGATGATTTAGATCAGCTGGTAACGACCGCCAATGATATTTTGCGTAGCATTAGAAATGTTGACGGTGTTGCTGATGCCCGTGTAGAGCAAGTAACGGGTTTACCCACTCTTTCTATCGTACCAAAGCGAATCGCTTTAGGTCGATACGGATTAAATGTTGTTGAAGTGCAAGATTGGATTGCGGCTGCAATTGGCGGTGAGGCCGCCGGAATTTTATATGAGGGTGATCGCCGATTTGAATTAATTGTCCGATTACCAGAGAGCACACGACGTGATATTGAAAACCTACAGTATTTACCCGTTCCATTATCCAATGGTGACTATGTGCCACTCTCGGAAATTGCTGCCTTGGATATTTCGCCAGCACCCGCTCAAATTAGCCGAGAAAATGGAAAACGCCGCGTGGTTGTTACCACAAATGTCCGCGGAAGAGACCTCGGTAGTTTTGTTAGCGAGATTAAGGAAAAGATTAACGAAGAAGTTAATATTCCAGCAGGCTATTGGTTGGATTATGGGGGCACCTTTGAACAGCTAGAATCAGCCAGTCAACGATTAACGCTCGTAGTCCCACTTACACTACTTGCCATACTCGGAATTTTGGTGATGGCATTTGGCTCCCTGAAAGACGCATTAATTATCTTTACGGGTGTTCCGCTTGCGTTGACAGGTGGTGTTCTCGCGCTTTATTTAAGAGGAATGCCGATGTCTATATCCGCAGCGGTAGGATTCATCGCTTTGTCAGGAGTCGCAGTATTAAATGGTTTAGTGATGCTCGCCTTTATCAGAGATCTATGGAACATCAAAGGAGATTTAATGGCTTCAATTATTGAAGGAGCTTTGGTTCGTTTACGACCAATTTTGATGACAGCTTTAGTGGCTAGTTTAGGCTTTGTTCCGATGGCATTAAATACTGGAACAGGTGCTGAAGTACAAAGGCCATTAGCAACGGTTGTTATTGGCGGGATTATTTCTTCAACACTGCTCACCCTGTTTGTTTTACCAGTTTTGTATAGTTTGGTTCATGGAAGCACTAATAATTTATATCAGGAGGACTCTAAATGAGCACTTTTTACCAAAATATTAAGCCATTTATTGAAGAGGAAATTGAAAAATCTAGGAATGAAATGATTAATGGAAATGCACAAGCTGCACTAACCCACTTAGAGAACGCACATGTACTTGGCCAAAACACCATGCGTTTGCACGTAAAAGTACATTATTTGATGTTGATTTGGGGGATTAATCAAAAAGACTTCCGGGAGATTTTTGGACAAACACTAAGAATACCTGGAACGATTTTATTCACTTGGATTAATAAATTGCCGACTGGGAATATTGGAAGTACTAGAGTCTCCGCTTTTAAAAAAATGGAAATATCAGAAAAACACTTGGAAATTATTATGACGGCAAAAAAAGAAACAAGTTAAAACGAATCATTATCTGACACTCTATACTGCCTCTGTTAAGTCTTCGATGATGCCACACCCTGCCAATGACGTAATCTCAAATACCGGAGTAATCCTAGGATGCGCGTTTGTATGGGGGCTAGATAATCGGTGGCCGGATATTATCATTGGAACGATTATCGCTTTAATCATCATACAGAAAGCGCATCTGAAAGAATCGGTTGGGCATTTTTAATCGTTTGCGGTGCGAGTGGCCGATAATTCAGAGACTGCAAACAACTATAATCGACGACGAGAGCTGTGTATAAGCGCGCATCTCTGTGCCCAATTTCAAGGAATGTTTTATCTTGTCTATGCTAGTAAATTCATTTAATGCTATTGCAAATGATTCCCACTTGCATTAAATTACGCGCCATGAGCTATAACAAGTCACTTGCAGTTAACACTAAACATAAGCAAATATTGGCAGGAGGCCTAAGTGTGGCCATGCATTTATTGGTAATTGTGACGCTGCTAGCCCAGGCTGAGCCGGAAGTGGAAGGGCCTCGACAAATCATGATGGTGTCAATGGTTGAGATACCGAAGCCGGCTCCAGCGCTGCTGGCAGGCTATAAACCGGAGCCAAAACCAAGCCTGGAGCCAGAGCATCAGGCAGAACCCGCTCCAGAAAATGAGCCACTAAAAAATACAGATACATTTGCATCACAAGAGACGCAACAAGAGGCACAAGATGAAATCAAGTTGCCCCAGTTTCAAGCAGATTACCTGCAAAATTCACCACCGGTTTATCCGCGAGTATCACAACGCTTAAAGGAACAGGGCGAAGTGTTGCTGAGAGTACACGTGGGAGTAGATGGTGAGCCGCTTGAAATCAGTTTGCAGCAGAGCAGCAGCTATTCCCGACTGGATCAGGCAGCGCAAAAAGCGGTCATACAGTGGCGCTTTGAGCCAGCGGAAAGTAATGGAAAACCGGTAACCGCCTGGGTGGTGGTGCCTTTTAAATTTACACTAGGAGGTTAAATGAATCTCGCAATTGTTTTTCAGGAAGGAGACAATGTTTTAATCGGCGTGTTTCTGAGCCTGCTGGTGATGTCGGTATTAACCTGGTATCTGATTTTGTCGAAGTTGGTAACCACCTATCAATGGCGCCGCCATAACCGCCAGTTTTTACGGCGCTTTTGGAATGCGCAGACTCCCCATGAAGCCTGGCAGCAGACATCGCAGCAGCATGCACCGCTGGCGCGTTTAGCCGATGCTGCTTTTAAGGGTATGAAGCAATTTAGACAGCGACCACGACTGGGTAACCAAGATGAGTTTCTGGTGCGTAATTTGCGTAACAGTGTTAATCGTGAAACCTCACGTACAGCAGCCGGCATGACTTTGTTGGCCTCTATTGGCAGCACTGCACCTTTTATTGGGCTTTTCGGTACCGTCTGGGGTATTTACCACGCGCTGATCACCATTGCGCAGTCTGGTAATGCCAGCATGGAGATGGTAGCTGGGCCGCTAGGTGAGGCTCTGGTGGCAACGGCGGCAGGTCTGGCAGCGGCCATACCTGCGGTGCTCGCCTATAACGCTTTTCAGCGTGTAAACCACACATTACATGAAGAGCTGGACGGCTTTGCACATGATCTGCATGCATTTTTAATGAGTTCAGAAGCCAGTGAAGATCTGGTGAATACCCCTGACCAGTTGGAACCTGCATCAGATAAAACCGCTCAAAAACAGGAAGCTGCCTGATGGCGTTTGGAGGGTTTGAAACCTCACAGGATGCGCCCATGGCGGAGATGAATGTGATTCCACTGGTGGATATTATGCTGGTACTGCTGGTGATTTTTATTATCACTGCACCGGTGATTACACACTCTGTAAAAGTTGAGATGCCACATGCATCAAGCCAACCAACGCCTGCAAATGAACAGGCACTGCAACTGAGTATTCGCGCCGATCAACAGATTTTATTGGGTGACACAGCACTGACGCTAGATGAACTGGAAGCTAAGCTGCGTGAACTGGCGGCGCAAAATCCTAAACAGGAAATACATTTACAGGCAGATCGTAACACAACATATGATTTGGTAGCGCGTAGCATGGCAGCGGTCCACCGTGCCGGCATTGTGCGCATTGGTTTTGTTACCCAGGCTGGAGGTACAGCACATGAATGAGAAAAAAATACGTAATTCCGAGACAGATTTACGTCGCATACCACCGCGAATTAACAGCGAAACCCTGCTCGCCGGTTCACAGGTATTGCAGATTGAGCATATGGGTGAACTCTATATTTTGCGCAGCACAAGTAACGGTAAACTGATTCTGACCAAGTAAATATTTCAGTTAAACAATTTAACAAATCACCCGGTATATAAACCGGACAAAATTCCGCAAGCCAGCCCCATAGCTCTGCTATACAGCCAGCCAGCTCAAACATTATTGCAAATGCAACACAATATATACGGAGACTGGCATGAAATGCTCTCATAAACATCCCGAAAACATTATCGGCAAAAAACGGTTTCAACCCGGATTGTTAGCGACGGCGATTACACTGACCTTAAGCCCTTTGTTACTGCAGGCCGAGGAAACAACACTCGACGAGATGGTTATTATTGGCACCAGTGAAAACGCCAAACACCTTGCCGGTTCAGGGGCGATTGTCGATAACGAGCAAATGGAAATCGAAGTGGCCAGTGATATCAACCAGCTACTGAAAACCGTTCCTGGCGTTTATGTTCTCGAAGAAGAAGGTAATGGTTTAAGACCTAACATTGGTATTCGCGGGGCCACTAGTGAACGCAGTGAAAAAATCACCTTACTTGAAGACGGTGTGATGATTGCACCGGCACCTTACTCCAACCCGGCAGCCTATTATTTCCCTACCATCTTGCGTATGTCGTCAATTGAAGTCCTAAAAGGTGCGCCGCTATTGCGTTATGGCCCACAGACGACGGGCGGCGTGGTGAATATGTTATCAACACCTATTCCGCAGAAATACAGTGGCGAAGTTAGTTTCAGTACCGGCTCATTTAATAGCAGTGACTTACATGCATACTACGGTGGTAGGGAGGACCAATGGGGCTGGTTACTTGAAGCCGTTGAACGTAACAGTGGTGGCTTTAAAGAGATTGATCGTAGTAACCGTAATAGCGGATACAATATTTCAGACTATGTAGCTAAATTAAGATGGGAAGCCGATAAGCCGTATAAGGAGAGTGCATTGTTAAAACTGCAACATTCAGAAGAAATATCCAATAGCACTTACGTGGGTTTAACGGACGATGACTTTGATGCTGATCCCACTCGCCGTTACGGTTTGTCGAGTATCGACCAAATGGAGAATGATCATACCGGTGTTCAATTTGTATATAGTCGTGAGTTGACAGATAGCGTAACAGCTAACACCACACTATATTATAACGAGTTTAATCGTAACTGGTTTAAATTGTCCGGTGGTGGCAGCCTGATTGACGATGCCAATAATGGCGATGCTACTGCGCAGGGTATTCTGGATGGTGATATTGATACCACCGGACTAAATTACAAAAACAATAATCGTGCCTATGAATCCAGCGGTATTGAAGTGAACTTTGATGTCGATATAGGCTTGCACCGCCTGGCCATTGGCGCACGTTTGCACGAAGATGAAATGGACCGCTTCCAGCCAGTGGAAGTGTATGACCAGGTGAGTGGCTCGCTGGTGCCTCAATCAGTTACAGCACCTACCGGTAGCGATAATCGCATTGAAAAAGCCGATGCAGCTACTTTATGGATTACCGATGACTGGCAGGTGGATGAAAAGCTGAATGTTAACTTAAGCCTTCGTTATGAAGATATAGAAAGCAGCCGTGTTCAATATGATGATGAAGTTCGTAACACGGTGGACTCAACCCGTTCTAACCAGAGTAGTGAACTACTTCCGGGTGCATCATTTACCTATACGATAAATGATAGCTGGCAAATACTGGGTGGTGTGCACAACGGGTTTTCACCACTGGGCGGTGGTGCGACTGAGGATGAAGAGCCAGAAACCAGTGTTAACTGGGAATTTGGTGGCCGTTACAATAACGAGAACCTGTTTGTAGAAGCGATTGCATTTTACAGCGATTTCTCAGATAAAACTGAAAACTGCTCTCTGGGTTCTCCCTGCAGTGACGGCGCAACATCCGGCACATTCGTGAATGGTGAAGCGGTAATTAGCGGTCTGGAGACACAACTGGGTACCGAATGGCAAGGTGATTCATTCAATGTGCCATTGAGTATTGCCTACACTTACACCCAGACTGAAATTAGCGGTGACAACCCGACTAATGGGTTGCTGGATGGCGATCAGCTGAAAGATATACCAGAGAGTGCTTTTAGTGCTCGAGTGGGCTTAGAGCACAGCAGCGGCTGGAATAATTATGCCATTGTTAAATATGTGGATGAGATGTGTGTTGCCGTAGGATGCAACCGATCGTCTTCTCCACAGGCAGAAACCGATGCATTGTTTGTGGTGGATTACATTAGTCGATATCGCCTGAATAAAACTGCTGAAGTGTATTTTAAGGCCGAAAACCTGTTCGATGAGCAGAAAATTGTAGCGCGCAGCCCAGATGGCGCGCGCCCCAATAAGCCACAAAGTGTGATGCTAGGTATGAAGGTTGGCTACTAGTAGATATCAGGTCAGGTCACACCAACCTGGCCAACACAAATTCATCTCACTGTGCAATGGAACTGAGTAAAACCACGAAAGGTTATATATGGGCGCCAGGCAACTTTCACTCAAACAAACAAAATAGGCGACAGTACTCTTTAACTATATATTCATATGAGGTTTCTATGTTTTTTCGACGTTTAAATAACGTTCTATTACTGGCGTTCAGCCTGTTTGTGACTAACATATCGGCGGTGCAGGCCAACGACGAAAAGCTGGTGCACCTTTATTCGGCTCGTAAAGAAGCTTTGATTAAACCCGTGCTGGACCAGTTTACGGAACAAACAGGTATTAAAGTCAAGCTGATTACGTCCAAGGCGGATGCATTATTGAAACGCCTGCAAACAGAAGGCCGCAATAGTCCGGCCGATGTATTGCTCACTACCGATGCAGGGCGTTTACACCGTGCCCTTGAGGCCGGAGTATTGCAGCCGATTGAGTCCACGGTTTTAGATAAAGCAGTGCCTGCGAATTATCGTAATAAGGATGGTTACTGGTATGGCCTGTCGTTGCGTGCTCGGCCAATTGTCTATGCAAAAGACAGGGTCAAGCCACAGCAGTTATCCACCTATGAGGCACTGGCCGAACCGCACATGAAAGGCCGAGTATGTATTCGCTCGTCCAACAATATATATAACCAGTCGCTGGTATCCTCGATGATCAGCAGCCGGGGAGAGGCGAGCACAGAAGCCTGGGCAACCGGCTTTGTAAAAAACTTTGCTCGCCCGCCTCGTGGTGGTGACCGTGATCAGATCAAGGCAGTGGCTGCTGGCCAGTGTGATGTCGCGATTGTCAACACCTATTACCTGGGTGGGATGTTGAGCAGTAGCAAGGCCGATGAGCGCGCTGCCGCTGAGAAAGTGGCTGTATTCTGGCCCAATCAGAACGACCGCGGCAGCCATGTGAATGTATCGGGTGCGGGCGTCACGGCCCATGCCAGACACAGGGACAATGCCATTAAGCTGCTAGAGCATCTTGTCTCTCCACAGGTGCAAAGCTGGTATGCGCGAGTTAATCATGAGTATCCGGTGGTGGACGGCGTTGACTCCAGCGAACTGTTAAAAAGCTGGGGAGAATTTAAGGCAGATACGATTAACCTCACCGAACTGGGGCGCCTAAATGCTGATGCATTACGCTTAATGGATCGTGCTGGATGGCGTTAATGTTGCGTAAAACGGCGTGATGTTCACAGCCCGGTTAACCTCGATTCGCCGATGGTGTAATCCGTTCAGTCGCCAGTGGCCTATTTGGGACCCCTGGCGACTTGGCGTTATGCTGGTGGCACTGATATTTGCGGTGCCGATACTCACCGTGTTCAGTTTTATTTTTCATGGTGATACCGAAGTCATGTCGCACCTGGCGGACACGGTATTGCTGAGTTATGTTTCCAATACCCTGTGGCTGGTGCTGGGAGTGGCATTTGGCACTCTGAGCATTGGTATTATCTGTGCCTGGCTGGTGAGTGTGTGTGAATTTCCCGGCCGCCGCTGGTTCCAGTGGATGCTGCTGCTACCGATGGCCATGCCGGCCTATATCATTGCCTATACCTATACCGGCATGCTGGAATTTGCCGGCCCTCTGCAAACCCAGCTTAGAAACTGGTTCGGCTGGGGCTATGGCGATTACTGGTTCCCGGAAATCCGTTCATTATGGGGTGCAATGGCGATGCTTTCGCTGGTGCTTTATCCTTATGTCTACCTCCTGGCTCGTGCAGCCTTTATGCAGCAGTCGGGTACAGCACTGGAAGCCAGTCGCATTCTTGGTGCAGGCCCCTGGCGAAGTTTTTTCAAGGTCGCATTGCCGATGGCACGACCGGCGATTATTGCGGGATTAAGCCTGGCGCTAATGGAAACCCTGGCGGACTTCGGTACCGTACAATATTTCGGTATCGATACCTTTACCACTGGCATTTTCCGTACCTGGTATGGGTTAGGGGACAGTGTTGCAGCGGCACAGCTATCGGCGATGTTGCTGGTCATGGTTTTTGCGTTGGTGGTCATTGAGCGTTATTCACGTCGTAAAGTGCGTTATCATCATTCATCACACGGTGCGCGTCAGTCACGTTACCCGCTAAAGAGCCATCAGGCTAAACTGGCCGTAGTGGCTTGTCTCTTGCCGCTGCTGTTTGGTTTTCTGTTACCGTTTCTACAGCTGCTTGAATGGGCACTCGAAACCTCCGCCGAGATGTTAGATGAGGCCTATCTGCAACTGGTATTTAATAGTCTACTTCTGGCCAGTATGGCGGCCTTGTTGGCTTTGTTTCTTGCCCTGTTTATGGGCTATGGACAGCGTCTGCGCCCTGTGCTGGCGGTGCAGATAGCGGTGCGCGTATCGTCGATGGGTTATGCCATCCCCGGTACAGTAATCGCCGTGGGAGTAATGATTCCACTGTCCTTTCTGGATCAGTCACTGGATAACTGGCTTCGCCTCAACTGGGGCATTTCGTCTGGCCTGTTGTTTTCCGGTACCCTGGTGGCCTTGATGTTTGCCTATATTGTGCGCTTTCTGGCTGTATCAATCGGCACAGTAGAGGCGGCACTCACTAAAATTCGACCATCGATGGATGATGCAGCACGCTCACTGGGTTGCAGGCCGTGGCAGGTGCTACGCAATGTGCATATTCCGATTATGCGAGCGCCGTTGCTGACGGCGGTGTTGGTGGTATTTGTGGATGTGCTAAAAGAGTTGCCGGCTACCCTTATACTGCGACCTTTTGATTTTAATACCCTGGCGGTACGCGCCTATGAACTCGCCTCGGACGAGCGCCTGGCTGATGCTTCGACAGCGGCGGTGGCGATCGTTTTGGCGGGCATTGTTCCGGTGTTGCTATTGAGCCGCTCGATCTCCAGAAGTGGAAAAGCTGATGAATGAACTGCTAAAAATTGAACATATTTCTGTTGCTTATGGCAATCATACGGTCGTCCGTGATATCAGCTTTAGTCTCAATGAAGGTGACATCGGCTGCTTGCTGGGGCCTAGTGGCTGTGGCAAAACCTCTCTGTTGCGTACGATTGCTGGCTTTGAAAAACCGAGCGCCGGTTTTATCAATATCAATGGCATACAGTTTAGTAGTACCGAGCATGTTCTCGCTCCGGAGAAACGCCGCATTGGTATGGTGTTCCAGGACTTCGCACTGTTTCCCCATTTAACAGTGTTCGATAATGTAGCTTTTGGCCTGCACAAGTCGGTGGGGCGAGTGGCGATTGCGCAACGCACCAATGAACTGCTGCAACTAATTGGCCTGCCTGATAGTGGCGACAAATACCCGCATCAATTATCCGGTGGTCAACAACAGCGGGTAGCACTGGCTCGTGCACTTGCACCCAGGCCGGATCTGCTGCTGCTGGATGAACCCTTCTCATCACTAGACGTAGATCTGCGTCAGCATTTGTCGCGTGAAGTCCAACGTATTCTCAAGCATGAAAAAATTACCGCCATATTAGTGACACATGATCAGCAGGAAGCGTTTGCCATGGCAGATTATGTGGGGATGATTCTGAACGGTAGGTTGGTACAGTGGGACAGTGGATACAATCTGTACCACCGGCCAGCAAATCGTGATGTGGCTGAATTTATCGGTGATGGCGTACTGATTCCTGGCGAAGTTATGTGTGACTATAGCATTAAAACCGAGCTGGGACTTATTCACGGCAAGATGCCGCAAGGCTGTCATGAGGGGTGTTTTGTTGATGTGCTGATTCGCCCAGATGATCTGATTCATAGCGAGAACAGCTCGATTACCCTGGAAGTGACTGAAAAATTCTTTCGTGGTTCAGACTTTATTTACACACTTAAATTGCCGAGTGGACAGAAGGTGTTATGCATTACCCCTAGTCATCATAATCATGCACTGGGCACACCATTGGGCATTATTCTTGATGTTGATCACCTGGTGGTGTTTAAACGAGAAGTAGAAGCATAAATACGTTTATATTACTGATTGCCATCATGACTTAATCAGTATCAAATCGTATTAGTAGGAGGTTTACACCGTGATTCTTCTCGATCAAATTATTATTCGTAGCTGATGTGTCAAACCCCACTTTCATGTACCGTTCATCAATAGAGTTTCAGGCCCCGGTGGTCTCATGTTAATTGACTCGTGAGGTCTAATATTATGTAGTTTTTACCATTTAGAGATGGTGACTTCTGCATGTTTTTTAGTATTAAACCAATGCTGATTAAGCACCTCATCCCTATGTGTGCCATTGAAGCGTTCGTTAAATCTGTTTTCCCAAGGTGAACCTGGGTAATTGCGTAATAGCTCGATATCAATATTGTCTAAAAAGTCTTTAAGTATATTCGCAACGAATTCAGGGCCATTATCTAAACACACATGTACTTGGCCAAAACACCATACGCTTGCACGTAATAGTACATTATTTGACGTTGATTTGGAGGAATAATCAAAAAGACTTCCGGGAAATTTTTGGACAAACACTAAGAATACCTGGAACGATTTTATTCACTTGGATTAATAAATTGCCGACTGGGAATATTGGAAGTACTAGAGTCTCCGCTTTTAAAAAAATGAAAATATCAGAAAAATACTTGGAAATTACTATGACGGCAAAAAGAAGCAAGTTTGAACGAGTAGACAGATGGCTTTCTAGCTCGTCTCCGTTAAGTTTTCGATGATGCCACATTCTGCTATCGCGGTATCATCGTGGCATTTCTCACGAAGAGAAAGCAACTCAGTTTCCAGGTGTTGAAGCTCTTTAATTTTAAACTGAACTTCTTCAGCTTTTTTGTTGATCAGGCTACTAACTTCCCTGCATGATTCAGAAGATTTTTTTTGAAGCTCAAGGAGTTGATGAATTTCGGAAATCGTTACACCCAAAGTTCGGCAGCGCCTCACAAACTTCAGGCGTTCAAGAGCCGTTTTATCATATAAGCGATAATTGCCATCGCTACGAGGAGGAGACTCTAGGAGTCGCTCCTTTTCATAGTATCGAATGGTTTGGATGGAGCAGCCACTTAACTGAGAAAGTTGACCAATTTTCATAGAAAGCACCAAGGTGTTGACTCTATAGTAACTAAAGGGTTTAGACTATCACAATAAAATATGAATTCGAACTCTTTGAGGTTATAGCGAAATGAGCGATTGTGGATGCGACATTGAAATTGAGGATGATTCCCAGAAAAAAGTGCTTTATTGGCTACTTGGAATCAACCTGGCCATGTTCTTATTTGAGGCGACATTAGGCTGGTATGCAGAATCAACAGCCCTTCTAGCGGATTCTCTGGACATGTTTGCTGATGCAATAGTCTATGGCATAGGGCTTTACGCTGTGGGTAAAGCGGTTAGTGACAAAGCAAACGCGGCTCGAATTAGTGGTTATCTACAAGCTACCCTTGGAGTACTGATACTGCTAGATATTATCCGCCGCGCCATCTATGGCAGCGAGCCAGTATCAACCTTAATGATGTCAGTTGGCATGGTGGCTCTTATCGCCAATATTATTTGCTTAACGTTGATACAAAAACATAAGAATGGTGGGGTTCACATGAGGGCTAGCTGGATATTTTCCGCTAACGACGTAATCGCAAATACTGGAGTTATCCTTGGGGGCGCGCTGGTATGGTGGCTAGATAATCGGTGGCCAGATATTATCATTGGAGCGGTTATCGCTTTTGTCATATTACGTGGAGCTCGAATGATTTTTCGAGAAGCGGAACTTGAATTAGAAAGTGTAAAGGATGGCCCCAGCTGTACTGCAGGGAAAGGATAAAAAAATGCATCATCATACAGATAGCGCATCAGAAAGAATCGGCTGGGCATTTTTACTCAATGTATCTTTCACTGTTTTGGAGTTTATAGGAGGATGGCTAACCAATAGTACCGCCATCATGGCTGATGCGGTCCACGATTTAGGCGACAGTCTTTCAATCGGTACCGCATGGCTACTAAATAAATTAAGTGACAAGCAAGCGAATACTACATATACCTACGGTTACCGACGATTTTCTTTACTCGGCGCTTTAATAAACGGGCTCGTGCTAATCGTTGGTTCTGTTTGGGTGTTATCTACTGCTATCCCACGCTTAACCTCTCCTGAAATGCCAATGGTCGAGGGGATGCTTGCATTTTCAATTTTCGGGATCGCCGTAAATGGATTTGCCGCATTCAAACTCAGCAAAGGCAAAACCTTAAATGAGAGAGTACTTAACTGGCACCTATTAGAAGATGTACTGGGATGGGTAGCAGTATTTATTGTGTCTATCGTTCTTTTATTTATAGAATTGCCAATATTAGACCCTCTTCTTTCTATAGCTTTTACTTTGTTCATTTTAATTAACGTATTAAAAAATCTTATTGGGGCAATACGCGTATTTTTACAATCAGTGCCTGATGACTTGGATCAAACTGAAATAGAAACTAAATTAGCATCAATAGATAATGTTGACAGCGTCCATCACCTGCATATTTGGTCATTAGACGGAGAACACCATGTGGTCACAGCTCATCTGGTGTTAGAAAAAGGCGTCGATATCGAATGCATTCATCAGGTTAAAGAAACCGTTATGGATACATTAGGCACGTTTCAGCTTGCACACACAACCATTGAGCTAGAACTTCCAAACGAAGACTGCAGAGATCCTTAAATTTTTTATTGCGAAATAATTAGATAGCTTTGAACGTTTTCTGAATTTCCCTGAAGTCAACTAAACAACATGAACCAGAAGGATTCTTTATAACGCAGTCACATAACCTTTCCTTTGTAAATTCCAAAACTCTTTGCCTACTAGTAGATACACTGTGATCATTGAGCTCTAAAACGATATCACTTGCTTTTATGCCAAAACAGTAACAAATAGGTCTATCTTTACTCGCGCTCTTTTGACCCACTTTTCCTCTAATATCGTTTAACTTAAAACACATATTCTTATCATTGAAATAAACGGTATCGCAATCCTTGCTGTCGCAGAAATGGAATTCTGCCTCGTCAATATTCAAGTTTGCAGGATAATTAACGTGGTGTATGACTGTTTTATAGGAAACTGATTTGGAAATATTGTTACAACTAGGGCAGTTTTGTGCACTGGCTTTTTTTGGGACACAGCAATCATTCATTTTTAGCCTCTAACTCTCATTGAATTGAGTGGGGCAGCCCTCTTTAACGGGCTTAACAATGTCAAAGAGCGATACACTAAACATAAGCACTAATCCTGCATAAAAAAGATAGGTACTCCAACTATATTTCCATAAGGGGTAGAGGGTTAACAGAATGGAAGCCGGACCAATTAACGCTAATAGACCTCGAATCATATTTCGATGCAAATACCACCCAACCGTGTTAACTACCAAGGCGAGGGAAGCAAATACTGGCAATAGTGTATTGACAAATAGACCCTCAAAGCTGGACAGAAACCCTAGGCCTATAGCCGCTCCTAAGGCTCCCAGTGCAGGGAAACAGGCGGAGCAGCCAAGGGCCGCCATTATTACACCAATAGAACCAAACTTATCTCCTAATCTGAAGATACGCCTCATCTCAAGCCACCTCTTGCTTTAAAAATGGATATAGCCTACACTATAAAACTTGTAGTAACTACAGGTTCAACCATTATTTATGACTCAATCCTTCTCTCGCGGAAAACTATCTGAAGCCACTGGCGTGAATAGCGAAACCATTAGATATTATGAATCCAAGGGGCTTATGCCCGAACCAAAACGAACAAGTGGAGGCCACCGAGTTTATTCTGACTCACACCGAAAGAGACTTCAGTTTATTCATCGGTGTCGGGAACTGGGATTTAACTTAGCAGACATTGCAAAGCTTCTTTCTTTAGCTAATGAGTCTGAAGATACATGCGAGGAAATTCAAACCGTAACCAACGCGCACCTCAATAAAATCAGACAAAAAATATTGGATTTAAAAAAGATGCAAAAGACACTTATAGCTCTGGACGCTGAATGCAAAACCTCTAACCCAGACTGTGCATTTATTGAAGCCTTATTTGACAAATAAACCGCCTTTAATTGGGAGAACCTGCAATGCCAATGCAACACGAGTCCATCCTCAGCTGAACCGGACAAAATGACACTAAATGCGTAACAACATCTCTTTGATCTAGAACACAACAAGCTTTTGAAAAGCCAACAAAAAATTACGTAATACTGACCTGTATCATTCCAATATATGACCGTTGGTCTTAACCTCTTTGCCTAAACGGAGCCAAAAACTGAGGCAAATAATCAATAGGATAATTGGGTTCTGCAGATATCCCTAAATCCTCAGATTTTACCACACAATCCTCTTCATAAAACCAAGTACCTAATACATGATCCGTCAATGTCGTAAATAGACCAAAATTAACATCTCCTTCTTTTGCCGTATTCAGGTGGTGAAAGCGGTGCAGAGAGTTAACTGCTAACACATATTTTAGCGGGCCGACAAAATAATTTACATTGGAGTGCTGTATTAGAAGTTGTAATACTACGGCTACCGCAACTAAAGTCAGAACTTCAGAAGGAACGCCCAAAACAATTAATGGAGTAACACCCGCCACCGTTTCGATCAATTGGTGGAATGGATGCTTCATCAATCCATTAAACCCGTATAGCCTTTTAACACTGTGATGAACCGCGTGTAGGTGCCACAAAATAGAAATGCGATGACTAGCATAGTGAGCTACAGAAATCCCTATATCAGCAACCAATAGAGCTAGTATGAGTTGAATCACTATAGATATTTCGTTTGGCCAAATTGGAAAAAAAACAAAATAACTCTGAATCAATGGTAATGAGAGAATTCCAAAAACCGTAAGCATTTCATTGACTATCGAGTGTAAAAAATCTCGCACCTGGTCTTCTAAAGGATCGTTAAATACTCTATTAAAAGGCTCTAATCTTTCAACGAGAAAGGAAAGCCCCACAAACATCAGAATCCAAATCACCAACCAGTACTTCGGATAAGCCTGCGCTACTAAATAGATCGCCACTCCATTACCGACAATCAAAAATAATGGTAAATAAAAGAATCTGATCACTTTTTTAGGTAACTGTTTCATTCGCTCATCGCCCTAGAGTAACTGTATTGTCGAAGCATCTCACTTCATGAACCATGAATCTTGAACGAAACAGCTACTCTTTAGTCAATAGCATTTTCACTGTTTTAGCTCTCACACCAAAAGCATTCCGGATAGCTCGGCAAAAATGGGCTTGATCAGAAAAGCCAGCGCCAATCGCGGCGTCCGCCAAGGACATGTCGCGAGATAACTCAAAACCCATCATTAACTTCAACCATTTTTTGTAGCTACGCATAGGCATCCCAGTTTGCTCAGAAAACCAATGAGAAAACCGACTTGGAGACAAAGAAGTAAAATCCGCCGTTTGGCTTAAAGTGAACTCTTCTCCATCCATTATACCTTGTTTTAATTTCGATAAAACGTGATTCAAGCGTTCGTTATCTACCTCAGTGTGCTCAATTCTAAACAGCTCTTTAAGTTTACCCAAAATCACCTGGATATCCTCGTTATTAAACATACACAGCATCATGTCTTTGACGAGTTCATCGGATAAGGTACATATTGAGTTCGAATTCAACGTCGATAAAAAAGAAGAAGAGAGAGTACGATCAAAATACAAACTTACGACATCACTATAGCCGATTTTATGTAGTTTACCGGCCGGTATCCAAAATCCTTTGCCCTGAAGCTTTGTATTATCGAGGAAAACCTCTACTTCTCCACTCAATGCCACAACGATTTGGTGAGCCCAATGCCGATGTAGATCACTATCTCCAGATTTGCCCAGAAATAATCCGACACCTGCTGACATAGCAGCCTGTCCGGCCCAAGTAGTTTCACATGTTTCAATAACCATATCTTTCTCTAAATTGAGCGTCTCGGTATCCCGTAAACCATCACACAATGACTTTCATTTTACGCACCCGCACTTCAACAATCGAAAAGCAGTTATTTTATTATTGGGACTTTTTTGAACATTCCCGCTTCAAAATGGCCCGCAATATTGCAAGCAAATACAACGAGCTCTTCTCCTTGGAAGTTCCAGATAATCGTGCCTGTTTGTCCCGGACCAAGCACCAAAGTATTAGCATCATCATGCTTCATTTCTGGCATTTCTTTCATCATTTCGGCGTGATCATCCTGCTCGCGTTCACTACCTATAAAAAGTTCATGTGGGATTTTCCCTGTATTTTCGACAACAAACTTAATCGTCGTTCCAGATTTTATTTCGTCGAGCTCCTTATCAAATTTAATGCGCATGGTATCTGAAAGATTCACCTTGATTTCTCTTTGAACATTATTAGCATGACCGGGCTCGCCCACAGCACTATCTACTTCGTGGACTCCTCCTGCGAAAGACTGTATAGAAAAAACGGATATCGTCACAAAAAATAATATATTTTTAATCATAAAACTCTCCAAAAAAACATTAGGGATTGGGATGGCAGCGCCATTTAAAAAATCTATAATAAGCAAATACTACGGAACTTTATCCGAATTCACTATTCTAAAAAATCAACTTTACCTAAACATAACATTAACCTCCAGGAGTAAAAAATGCTTAACACAAAAATTATTTTATAAACTATTTTAATTTTTTTTACTAACATCGCATGGTCACATAGCGGCGAGGATCCAAAGAAGGCGATCAAAACAAATATGTTCAACACATCAATGACTCAAGCCAAGTTTTACAATCTTGAAAAACATACGGATCGAATCAATAATATAAATATTCAAATTAAAAATATTGAAGCTAACATTTTTCTTTTGGAGAAATTAATGCAATCAGATTATCCGCATGTAAAATCAAAATATAGTAAATACGACATGGACTATCTAAAAGAACCTAAGAAAACATCTAAAAGCATGAAAGTCACCTTAAAACAGTTGAAATCTATATCAAAAGAATAGTGAGAATATCGATTCACTATTTTTTCTACTTCCTAACCAACAACAAAATTAAACATTTAAGATAGAACGAGAAGACACCGATCGAAGTTTCCAAAGCATATAAACGCAGGGCACTATTAGCAGGGTAAGCGCTATCGCTGTTATCATTCCGCCAACCAAAGGAGCTGCTAGCCGGCTCATTACCTCTGCACCTGTTCCGGTGCTATATAATACGGGTAATAAACCAGCCAAATCAGAACTAGCGGTCATTAAGACCGGTCTAACACGCTGGGTAGCACCATCTCTTACAGCCTTCATGATACTTTTGGTATTCAACTCAACGGATCCTGTTTTTACGCTTTCGAGCAACTCATCCCAAGATTGATTCAAATAAACCAGCATAATAACCGCTGTTTCAACAGCCAGTCCCGCAAGCGCAATAAAACCTACACCAACAGCTATCGAAAAATTGAAGTCAAAGAAATATAAAAGCCAAATACCGCCCACAAGACCTAGCGGGAATGTACCGATGATGATAGCCGTCTCTTGCAACCTTCTAAAACTCAAAAATAATAAAATAGTAATAATGAGTAAGGTCAGTGGAACAACATAGGTCAATTTTTCTTTTGCACGCTGCATATACTCATATTGACCAGACCAGGTAATGGAATAGCCAGGCGGCATCTTAAGCTTCTGATCAACAATTTCCCTTGCATCATCAACATAGGTTCCGACATCAACATTCTCGATATCGATAAATACCCAGCCATTTATTCTCGCGTTTTCACTTTTAATCCCCGGGGGGCCATCCTCAACATAAACACTGGCAACATCAGCTAGGGCGATTCGCTGACCAGAAGAAGTAACAATGGGAAGTAGTGATAGCTGCTCCGGTGAGTCCCGATAAGATTGAGGATAACGAATGTTGACTGGGTAACGCTCCAATCCCTCGACAGTTTGTGTCACATTCATTCCGCCGATGGCGGTCGCAATAACTTGTTGGACATCGGCAATATTAAGATTAAAACGAGCGGCTTTTTCCCTATCAATATCCACCTTAATATAACGTCCGCCCGCCACTCGTTCAGAATAAACAGATGCAGTTCCATATACCTCGCTTAAAATAACTTCAAGCTGCTCTCCAATTGCCTGAATATCTTCAAGTTTTGGACCGGCTATCTTTATCCCTACTGGCGTTTTAATTCCAGTCGCCAACATATCTAAACGTGTTTTGATTGGCATGACCCAGGCATTCGTGACCCCAGGAATGGTTACTAATGTATCAAATTCGGCGCGAAGCTTATCCTTAGTCATCCCCTTACGCCATTCACTTTGAGGCTTAAGCTGAATGAAGGTTTCAATCATTGTCAGCGGGGCAGGGTCTGTCGCGGTATCAGCGCGGCCAATCTTGCCAAATACCGTTTCCACCTCGGGTACAGTTGCGATGAGCCTATCGGTCTGCTGCAATAACTCACGCGCTTTACCTATTGAGATACCCGGATAAGTTGTTGGCATATACATCATATCCCCCTCATCCAGAGGTGGAATGAACTCACTTCCAATCTTGCTTATCGGCCATAATGCGCTTAAGAGAACAAGTAAAGCGGCGCCTAGAGTCAATTTCGGGCGATTCAAAACAGTATCAAGTAGCGGCCCGTATACCTTCATTAAAAATCGATTAACCGGGTTTTCTTTTTCGGACCTGATTTTCCCTCTAACAAAGTAACCCATCAAAACTGGCACCAACGTTACGGCAAGAATTGCCGCAGCCGCCATCGCATAGGATTTAGTATAAGCCAACGGAGAAAACATTCTTCCTTCTTGAGCTTCTAATGTGAACACAGGCAAAAAACTCACCGTTATGATGAGCAAACTAAAAAACAAAGGCGGGCCTACTTCAGCCGCAGCCTTTTGAACGACTTGCCAACGGTTTTCATCGGTAACCTCTGTCTTCTCCATATGCTTATGCATATTTTCAACCATGACGATCGCGCCGTCGATCATCGTACCAATCGCAACCGCTATACCCCCCAAAGACATAATATTTGCGTTAATGCCTTGCCAATGCATCACGATAAAAGCAGATAAAATACCTATTGGAAGGCTAATAATGGCTACAAACGAAGAACGCATATGCATCAAAAAGACCATACAAACCAAAGCCACAACAACGAATTCTAAAAACAAAGTTTTCCACAAGTTTTTAACCGCTCTTTCGATCAAACCCGACCGGTCATATACAGTAACCAGCTCCACACCTTGAGGTAGGCTTTTCTTTAGTTCTTCAAGCTTAGCTTTAACAGAACGAATGGTTTGTTGCGCGTTTTCTCCAAAACGCATGACAATAACACCTCCAACAGTCTCACCCTGACCATTCAGTTCAGCAATTCCTCTACGCATCTGGGGGCCAATACCAATATCTGCGATATCCTTAAGAAGCAGTGGGGTACCATTTTGATTCACCCCTAAAGGAATATTGCCAAGGTCTTCTGCTGACTTAATATAGCCAGACGCACGGACCATGTATTCAGCCTCTGCCATCTCCACAACAGAAGCACCTACTTCTTGATTAGCGCGTTTTATCGCCATTTGAATATGAGACAGTGGGATATCAAACGCTCTTAGCTTTTCCGGATTAACCCGAACCTGATACTGTTTAACCATTCCACCGATTGCCGCAACTTCTGATACACCGTGGACAGTCTGCAACTCATACTTTAAAAACCAATCTTGAATTGAACGAAGCTGACTAATATCGTGCTTCCCCGTCTTATCGACTAAGGCGTATAAATAGACCCAACCCACACCAGTAGCGTCTGGACCCAATTGTGGTTTCGCGTTCGCCGGAAGAGAAGGAGCTACCTGACTCAAATACTCTAAGACGCGACTTCGCGCCCAATAAAGATCCGTGTCTTCATCAAAGATTACATACACATAAGAATCACCAAAAAAAGAGTAACCCCTAACAGTCACAGCCCCGGGCACCGATAGCATGGCTGTCGTTAACGGGTAGGTAATTTGATCCTCTACGACCTGGGGAGCTTGTCCAGGATAAGAGGTTTTGATAATGACCTGAACATCGGATAAGTCAGGAATGGCGTCGACTGGAGTATTTTTAACAGAATATAAACCCACAGCAACCAGTAACGCAGTACCAATCAACACGAAGAAACGGTTTGCAATAGACCATCGTATTAATGCATCAATCATAATGGCCTCCTAATGGTTCGTATGGGGATTAGCCTGATCACTCTCTTCATTCATTTTATGAAGAGAATGGTCCATTATTTCTTTGCTACCAATGGATCCACCATCGACTAAATTTTTCGTGCTCCGAACATGAATACCGGTAACTAAAGCACTCGCATTGTCTTGTCGAGTTAACTCCATATGGATTCTATTTCCACTTTCTAGGGCACCGATATCGATATCATCTGAGAAACCAAAATCCATTGTCATCGCTGGCCACTCCCATTCAGAAATTTTTGGATGCTTAATACTAGCAACGCGTGAATTTTGATCTATGCTTTTTATCTCCCCCTCTAACCAAATACTGTTAACACCTTTACTATGAGGTACTTCATAATGCATACGCTTAAAATCAGAGCTTTTGCTTGACTCAGAGTCCAATAAGAACTGGGCGGACACCACTACTTGATCGCCTAGAGATATACCGTCTTCAATCGCAAAATACTCATCATCTGAAGCGCCTAGCTCAACCTCTATTGATTTAAACCGACCCTCACCTAACGCTTGAACGACCACATTTCGAGAACCTGTCCGAATAACAGCCTCTTTGGGAACTAATAGAAAACGTTCAGGACTATCTGCAAATATCTTTATTTCAGCAAACATATTTGGCTTAAGCATTCGATCAGCATTTTCAAAACGCAATCGAACCCTCAGCGTACGTGTTTTAGGGTCCAACGTCGGATAAACGTAGTCCACTTCTCCCAGCCACTCTTTTCCTTGCAGGTAGTCTAAGGTCATCTTGACGGGCAGCCCTTTTTTTACAAGCGCGGATTGTCTTTCAAATATCTCAGCCTCCACCCACACCAGGTTCAACCTTCCTATGGACATCAAAGTCGTACCCGGTTTTACAAAAAAACCTTCTCGAATATTTAGATTATCAATGACGCCATCCTGAGGGGCGTTAAAGGTAACCGTTTGCTGGACTGCACGGTTACGCTTAAGGTTCTCAATAAACTGCCTGGAAAGTTGTAATGACTCCATTCTACTTTCTGCAGCAGATATCAATTTGCTATTTTTTCGACCTAAAGCCAGCAAAAACTCCTCCTGCGCATTCACAAGCTGAGGAGAGTACAGGTCGTATAGAGGCTCATCTTCCTTTACTGGATCTCCGGCGACTTTGACATAAAGCTTTTCAACCCAGCCCTCTACCCTCGGGTGGATGTGCTTCAACTGGTTTTCATCATACTTTACATATCCTACTGTTCTTATTTCAGATCGAAGCACATCTTCTTTGACGCTAACCACTCTAACCCCGAAACTGTTTTCCACCCTTGGTGAAACCTCAACGATTCCTTTTTCCTCCATTCTACCGGAAGACTTTTCATAGACTGGCACCAAATCCATGCCCATCGGAGACTTCCCAGGCTCGTCCCGACGATAATTAGAATCCATTGGCGCCACCCAATATAGTGGTTCTTTTTCACCAACACTATCATCAGTATTTGCAGAAAATAGAACAAACCCAAAAACAAGACCGATACCGATCGCAATAACAAATCCCACAACTTGCGCTCTATCAATACTCATAATTATTCTCCTGTTGCTGATTTTCACCAATCAATAAGTAGTTCATGGCAGCTAAAGCCTTACGCTTTTTAATATCTATTTCTAGCGCTTCGATTTTACTATTAAGCTCGGTAATTAAGGCAGTTACTACATCGGTAAAATCACCGTCACTATTCGTATAGGCCGATAATGCCGAATCCGTTTGCTCTCGAGCTTGAGTTAATAAAGTTTTCTGATAAATATCAGAACGCTCCT
Organism: Pseudomonadales bacterium; assembly: GCA_965223975.1. Classification (GTDB taxonomy): domain Bacteria; phylum Pseudomonadota; class Gammaproteobacteria; order Pseudomonadales; family JBECKS01; genus JBECKS01. The sequence continues at coordinate 1,651,880 of OZ245031.1, read as the reverse complement.
GGAGATATATTAGTTCGGCCTGTATTTTGAGCGCTTGAGTGAAAAGTTTTTTTCTCAGTAAGTTATAGTCAATTACTAAACTTTCCTTTCTCAGTTGAGAAGACGAAAGCACTTTATCTTGTCTATTATTAGTTAAGAGAGGTAAACCAACACTCACTCCAAACGAAATAAAATCAGCTCTATCTGAGCCTTCAGGAGTATCTTCACGATAACCATACGAAGCGTTCAACCCCCAGCCAGGCTTATAGAGCTCTTTTGATAAATCAATTTCTGCTTGTTGGATATCAACCTGCTTGTCTGAGATGATTAATAAAGGATGCTTACCGATACTAGCCTCTAGCATCCCCAGGGAACTAGGAGTAAACAAAGGGGCTTCAAGGAGCATTTTAGGTAACTCTTTGCCACTGACATTTTCTGGCAACCATTCCGATAACAACTGCTTATTCGTTTCATAATGCATACGTAAGCGGATCAATCGATCATCAAGCCTCGTTAATTCAAGCCGAGCTCGATCCACGTCTTGCTGCCTAATTTGGCCTACCGCCGATTGATAGCGAGCACTTGTCACCTCAACCATTTGCTCAAATAAATATCGATCTTCTTCAATGAGTTGAATTGATTTCAACGCCAAGTAGCCATCGTACCATTGACGAGTTACTTCGAGGGCCAGCTGCGCCCTTCGGTTTAATCTAAGATAAGGGTTCACATCCGCCATCAACTGTTGTTTACGAGCTTTCATTTTGAGAGAACGACCTCCAGGAATACGCTGGGACACCCCAACCTTAATCTGAGTCATATTTTCCTGATCAAAACTCCAACTATCCGTTGGTAAATTCAAAACATTCAGAGAAAGCGTAGGGTCCGGTAAACTTCCATTACTAATAGCCTCATCACGCAGGGCACTTTCTTGCTTTAGATTTCCTTGGAGCCATTCATCATTATTAACAGCCTCATGAATGGCCTCATCTAAACTCAGATAGTCAGCAGACGCATTAGAGAAAACGAACAGCGTAAAAAATAGTGAAAATGTTTTAGCACTAGAAACACTCCGATATCCCAAGAATTCCTTGACAATGTCGGACGCAAACACGAACGAGCAATTTTTAAACATCATCCTGCGACTCCTGATAAAAATGCTCTATCAGATGGCATATATTGTGTCCGCTAGGGGATTCATTCGGCTTATCCTGCCAATCGAGTAATGCTTTTTTCATCTTAGTTCTCAGTTTCAAAAGTTCCTGAAATCTAACTTCAGTCTCTTCCAACCTCACTTGAATGAGCTCTTTGACTCTGGGACACGGTACATCTCCAGCATCGGACAGCGTCAATATTTCTTGAATATCACCTATCGAAAAGCCTAACTGCCTCGCAGCAAGTATAAATCGGAACCGATCTATATCTCGCCTTAAAAAGACCCGATAACCATTATCCGGGTCTTTAATTGGTGTAATTAAACCTTCACGCACGTAGTATCGAACGGTGTCAGTCGACACACCCAAAACTTTAGCAATCTCTCTAACTTTCATTTTATTTCCAAATCTAAATAAGAGTTCATTGATTTTTAAATGCTAAACCAATGAGCGGCTCACAGGTCAACATCGATAAATCATAAATTCATCAAAAGACGAATCAGTAGACCTTAGATTTGGATGGGAGGCTTAAATGGGAGGGAATAAACTCCAACTTGAAGGCTAGAATTATTAGGGATGGGAATAACTATTTGATCGACATAGGTACTGATTATGTCTACTTCTAGCAAGGCACTGTTAGCCATTGTATTTGAGATACGGCAATCATCATGATCACAAGAACAACTTTCATAACTCGCAAGGGCATCTGACTCAACAGCGTGTTGGGCATGTTCGTCTATTTCCCCACTTATCGGCATATTTTCGCAAGGCAAGACGCTAGATATAGCACTTGGGCTATATATAATAGGCGCAAAAATAATAAATAGACATAATAGTATATGTTTCATTACTTCCAAAATATCATTTCAATGTTTATTTGTCTTGTTTTATTTAAAAAACAAGTACTGATTATTGCCTAAAATAATAGCTAACACCCAGCAACAGGCAGTAATAAGTTAAAAGCACTAGTTGAAATCCAAGGACTACATGATAAGGTTTCTCGTCGAGTTCAACTCCCAGCTCGGCATCTCTAACCATAAGCGTAAACACTACAAGATTCACTAGCGCTATCGCCAGCAACTCAGCAATAACACTGTTTATCTTTAAAAAATAAAGTATTCTTGCCGCGCTTGCAGGAACTACTGTTAATGATGTGCCTATTATATACCTTAGATGTACTGCCATTTTTTTTCTATACCTAATAGCCTGTATGTAGAACGTCACAAACGATACCAAGGTGATCACACTAACAAGCCTGATAGCAACATTGGATATTAAGGGCACGCCTTCTATTAATGCATGATTGTATTTTTCAACAATTAGCAGAACCGTAGAAATAACAATTAATAAAACAAGAACCCAAGAGTTAGCCCCTATGATTCGATGAAACTTAGGCTTCCCTAACGATATTAGCAAGGGCTGCAAAATAACAATCAACAACCACAACATCATAAAAAGAGCATGAAAATGAACAGACCACGACACCTGACCTTCTAGAAAAGGAAAATATTGAAAGTATGAGTTATAAAACCCAAAAAACGTTAGTATAAAAATACCTATAAACAAGAGACTAATATTTTTATTTGATAGAAACTGGCTAGAACTATTAAACGTGTACAGACTAATTTTCAAACAAACCCCCCAGATAGATCTCTCTTGTATTTACTAAAATACTTGCCGGATGAAAAGATATGAATCTAACGAATTGGAGAATACGTTAGTTAAAAATTTAGGGTCAAATCCTAGGAGTCTAGTCTTAGGAGTGGTTCCTTCAGATCTAAACTAAAGCTGTCAGATAGATTTAGTTTAAGGAACAACCTCGCGCTTTAAAAGTTCGATTTTAAAAATTGATCCTCTTTAGCAAAAGTTTATGGAAAAGTATCTCAACGTGAATATAGAGAATGATTTTAATTTTTATATAGAGCGATGCAGAACTTGAACTAAGTGCTGAAGAAGGTGTTGAACCCTGGATAAAATACTTGAGAGGATTAACAGTATTATCCAAAGAACATTTGGACAAAATACGTCACCCTGAAAAGCCAAACTATAAAGCGAACTTATCGTGGAGACTATGAACAAACGCTCAGAACAACCACCGAGAGAACTTCAAGGACATACGCGAATAAATGTTATAATTAAAAAAACATTGTAAGGTGAATTGGTAAATAAACTCTATTTACTTAAAGGCCATTGTAATCTGATGGCATTTCCTAAAAATACTGAAGCGCATGCTCAAATGCATTTTTCCCAATAGACTCTCCAATCCTCCGGCCAGCCAAGTCATCAGCTGGCGGATGAATCCCACCCCATATTCTGGATAAACTGCATTGATCGGCAGCATCACGATATGTAGCCCACTGCAGCACAACGTCAACGCTAGGACCTTCTTCAAAGACTAAAAACTCATTTTTCTTAGCCGTAAACTCACCAACGCCACCCGGGAAAAAAGGGGAGCCTGTAATCGCCGTTAGAACCTCTGCCGCTGCACGTGAGAATGTTGAGTGACCAGAAATGTACCCTGCAAAAGGGGGCGTTACGAAAGTGGGCCTTTGATATGGCCACCAGTTTTCCGCGAGTATCCAACCCACACCAGCATAGTCAGTTGAGGGATCCGAAATATAATCAGGGCCACGCCATGCGAATATTTTGATTTTACCGACGTTTTCGTTACTGAGACCCGCAAGAGGATCACCTATTTCCACCAATTCGATATATCCAGGCTCTAAGGGCAGCCCACCAATATTGTAACTAGCCCCTCCAGAATCAGAAGACTGACCTAAATCTGCCATCGCTCGAATAGCCGAAACAGGCCTTACATAATCATACCAACCCTTGATTCCCCAAGAAGCGATCGCAGCATCATGCATTGCGCCTCCTAAAATAAAATAGGCTTTGGCATCCCACGCTAGCGCGTCTAAGATAGAACCTTCCCCTCCAAAGCGTTTTTCCAACCGCGGGTCGTCATTAATCGTATTTAGGAGCACAAACCAATGCCCAGGGGGCGTTTCCGACTCTGGGCCATCAGCCCAAAACTCCGCTAAGACTCTTGTATAATCTCCTAGTGGAACAACCTGAGGGTCATAAGGCCTGTCTGTAACGGCGTTTTTGGAATAGCCTTGACTAGTATCTCCACCACTATAAGTTTGATAAAAATTTCGGTAGTCACTGAAATTTATCGGGAGAGAGTCTATATCGTTATTTCCCAAGCTTTTGGGTGAAATATCAATGGTCACACCCGAGGTATGATCAAGGTGAGAAGACCAAATGGATACTAATGAAAAATTCCATTTAAACTCGTTAGCAAGTGGGCCATTAAACGAAGGCGGACTGCCAGGATCGAAATAAACCTCATAGTTAAATCCATCTCGCACATACGTCGTTTTATCGTCATCAGTTAGCGAAAACCCATATACCCGGCCCCATTCGGGACCTAAGAATATGGGCTCTGACTGAACTATATTCCCCGCCTGATCTATCGCTACTGGGAGTGAGACGGGCTGCCAGTTGTCAATATCGACAATATTTGGATTTCCAGGAAGGTCCGGCTCAATAGCCGGGTTAACGGGGGCATAATTCAAATTCGCGTAGTCATTGGCTTCGTTAGATCCGTCTTGCTGCCCATATCGAATATAACAATCAGCGATATAATTTCCCAGTTTCGCCGCCGAGCCATCACCAAAGTCGGTACTTGTGATACTGATATCATAGCCAAGAGCCTCCATAAGCTCTTCGCTTTTACTCTCGACTATAAAACGAGCTGGGGAGAATTTAAAACGGTGCTCTAATAGACGAAAACTTGCATAACTAATCGCTTTTTCTTGTTTTGACTGCGTACCTAAAAAAAATGAAGTTTGTCCATCGTTGCAAGAAAATCCGTGAAGGCTTTTCCCAAATAAATACGTTTGTTCATTTTGTTGATACGCGGCCCATGCATCGTACCCAGCTGCTGATAGGTGAAACAGATTACGCGCATGTATAGTTGGTCTAGCAAAGTCATTTCGAATCGCCTCTAATAGAATTTCGTTCCACTCACGAAGGACTGAGACTGAAGCCGACTGATCATCAGGTGAGCTTTTACCAGAGTCACATGACACCAAAACGGCTAACGAAGCAAACAAAAATCTTTTAATTAAATTAGGCATATTCCAAATGATTTAACTGACTTAGATTAAATATAGATAAAGCACAATGATATTCTGCCCAATCTAACTAATTGGAAAATATTATGCTAGCAGTGGTAAAGACCTAGGACTTAAATTACCCAAACACCAAAATAATTTGGGCCGATTTAAAAAATCTTAAGGGTCCTCGAGCTAGAAGAACATTATCGAAAATCCAAAAAAGTCTATTAGAAATAAATTCATATAAAGATCAAACCACGAAAAATTAACGCATTAATTTGCGCTTGGTAAAAGTGCATTTCGATAAGCCGAGCTGTTTTAAAAACCGCCAATCCTAATTGAATGGGGTTGTTGATTGATTTCACCACTGCATCAGTAGCGCTTCTAAATATCGAGGGTCCCAGTTTGAAAAAAATCAACCAGACAACATTGAGTAAGCGTAATTAAGTTCAACTCATCCGCCACCCATCAAAGCCTGGTCAGTCAGGTAAATAATCGCCCTACGCAAATCCTTGTATTGAGGGCCGGAAAGCCGAGCCACTTTATCAACGAGTGAATCAATATCATCCGGCTGATTTCTACTAGATTCAATAATAGTCATACAATGAATAATCAAATCCGAAGGGGGATCAACCTTGCTCCTCTCGTACTTCGACAACAGACTCTGAGTAGTACCGACCCGAATTGCGAATATATCCTGTGTTTCATCGCATATCTTTCGAGCAGTCTGAATTATATCTGCGGCACTAGATCTAGAACGCTTAGTCATATACACCCATTAAAATCAACAAAGGATAAATCTTAATATATTTTATTCATTGTGTGAATATTTTAGTTATGATAGACTTATCTAAAACCATCATGAAGCGAGCTAAACCGTGAGATCCGACCTTGTCATCAATTTGATTAAAACCGGTATCGAAGGTGATCAACCTTTATTTCGAAAAACGGTAGAGGCACTTGCCGCCGAAGAGCGAAGCAAGCAACATCATGTGATCGCAGATCGCATTATGGCCCTACTGGATAACCGAATAGCTCAACGCACTTTATCTCTGCCCACGCAGGACCCTGTTTTACAAGACGCATTTTTTGAGCAAGTACCTCAAAGACCTTTAAGCGATCTTATATTGCCAGATCAAGCCTTGGAGCAATGCCAAAGCCTTGTTGAAGAGCATCAAAGAAGAGACCTTTTGCGCTCCTATAATCTAGAGCCTAGACATCGAATACTTTTATCAGGCCCACCCGGAAACGGAAAAACCTCCTTAGCGGAAGCAATTGCTCACGACCTTATGGTGCCTATTTTTCATGTGCGCTATGAAGGATTGGTGGCCAGCCATCTCGGAGAAACAGCCAAACGCTTAGATCGCCTTTTTGAGCACGTAAAAGGCCAGCGATGCGTTTTGTTTTTTGACGAATTCGACGCACTGGGAAAAGAACGAGATGATGTGAATGAAGTGGGCGAAATCAAAAGAATCGTTAATGCGCTTTTGCTACAATTGGACAAACTCCCTAGCCATGTCGTCTTCATTGCTGCTACCAATCACCCCAACATGCTCGACAAAGCCGCCTGGAGGCGCTTTCAACTTCAAATCGACCTACCTAAGCCTGATAAGGTACTAAGAAAACAATGGCTATCACGGTTTGTTGAAAGAGTCGGTCACGATTTTGGGTATACTCCCAGTCATATTGCTCAACAACTGTCCGATAAGAGCTTTGCAGAAATAGAAGACTTTGCACTCGATGTACAAAGACGCTACGTATTGGACATACCCAACGCCGATGTTAAGAAAATAGTCAAAGCCTTACTTGATACCTAATGGTTTTCTAACATAAGCTATTCTCTGTAGTCATAACACGGGGATTGCTTATGAAGCCGCTGCTTATTTTTCCAAAACAATCCGTACACGCTCGCTCAAAAGAAACGCAAAAATTTTCACCATCTCCAACCGGGCCAGGGGCTGGACGTCAAAAAACTCGACTCTCCCCATTATTTAGCCAAGTTCAATCTGAACTTCATCAATTCACTATGTCATCATCCGCCGATGGCCTTCAACCTGAACGGGTATTGGTTCTTGAAACCATAGGCTCCACAGAAAACTTTGCCAACGCATGCAAACACATTGAGGGACTTAACTTCTTATTTGATCTACAAGACAAAGAAGCTGATCCTGATTCCGACTTTTACTACGAAGATGAGTCTGGCGAACCTAAGGAAAAAACCCTTAAAAACTTCGTCTATCTCACCATGACTAACAAAGCGGCATTGGATGAACTCATAGACCACTTTAATCAATACGTTGCGAATCCAGATGAGCCGTTTAAAAAAGGACTTGCTCCTCTCAAAAATTTATTCAAACAACTGTCAACATTGCGACTTTGGGATACCCAAGATCGACTAAGAACCACTGGTGTCATCGAAGACTGGAAAGAACGGGTAAAGGAAGGGGCTGACAGAATTCCTGTTGAGATAGAGCTTTGGTACGACGCCGCTGGCACCAGCCAATCGACCAAAGAAAATATCGTTCGAGAAGCCCTTGCCAAAATTGATGGGCAGGTGCTCTCAAGGTGCATCATTGAAGACATCGCGTACCATGCCATTCTAGCCAACATACCTATATCGGCGATTGAAACACTGATCGATGACAACAACACGGACGTCGAACTCTTTAGGTGCGCTGACATCATGTATTTTCATCCAGTGGGCCAGTGCGTAGTCTCCGAACCGGAATTAGGTGACTATGAACAAATTGACGAAGATAACTCCTTACAAACTATATCTAGCGAACCCATTGCCGCATTATTGGATGGTTGGCCATTGGAGCATCATCAATGGCTGAAGGACCGAATCCTAGTCGATGACCCCGATGGTTGGTCAGAGACCTACAAACCTGGTGAACAAATGCACGGAACCAGCATGGCATCCCTCATTATTCACGGGGATAAACATCTTTCGGAAACACCGATCTCTCGCCCCTTGTATGTCAGACCCATCATGAAGCCCGTCATTCCCTCCATGCATTCAGAGCTTAGATTGGAGCGGATACCTGAAGAAGTTTTACCAATCGATATTATCCATAGAAGCATTATCCGAATGTTCGAAGGAGAAGGAGGAGAACCGCCAATCGCTCCTCATGTGAAAATTATTAATCTGTCAGTAGCCGACCAAAATCGTTTATTTGACCGTTCTATCAGTCCTTGGGCGAGGTTGATCGATTGGGCCAGCTGGCGGTATCAGATTATTTTTGTCATCAGCGCAGGAAATCATGCAGACTCGTTAAATTTGGGGATTAACACATCCCAACTGGAAAGCCTCTCAGATTCGGAAAAAGAAGAGGTGTTCTTGAATGCTATGCATGAACAACAAGCTTCTCGACGCCTCATGTCACCTGCTGAATCCATCAACGCCATTACTGTCGGTTCTCTGCATACTGATGGGTATGAAGGCGCACTGTATCCAGATCAACACGACCCGTTCGAAACACCCAATATGCCAAGCCTTATAAATAGCATCTCGTGGGGAGCCAGACGCTCTGTCAAACCCGAGTTGTTGGTACCAGGCGGCAGGCAAGTGTATAAAAACGTGAACGCTTATTTATCACAATCACCTGCTGAGATGGTCCCTGACAAGCGTACCGCGATCCCACCAGGACAAAAAGTAGCTGTGCCAGGAAACATGGGTTCCTTGAATAGCACCGCCTACACCACAGGCACTAGTAACGCTGCAGCACTTACTACTCGCAAGTTAATTCAACTGTACGACGTCATTGATGAACTTTATACATCACAACACGGCCACCTACTGAACCCTAAGTATAAAGCGGTACTACTAAAAGCGCTTCTTATCCACGGAGCCGAATGCGAGGACAACTATACTGCCTTAGAAAAACTACTAAACACTCAAGGAATAGGTGGGAATATTATCCGTTCAAGGGTCGCCCGTTACTTAGGCTATGGGCATCTTAACGGTGAGAGAATTGAAAACTGCGAAGACTATCAAGCGACTCTGTTACAGTGCGGCACCTTATCAAACGATGAACAGATAACGTATCAGTTCCCATTACCCAGCGGATTGGCAGCGCAGACGCACTTGAGGAGATTTATAGTTACCCTCGCTTGGTTTTCCCCATGCAGTGCAGCTCACGATCGATATCGGCAAACCCGACTATTCTTTGAGCCTTCTGACTTTAGAGACCAACTTTCACTTGATGAACGTTTGAACGATCACACGATGGTACGAAATGGAACCGTACAACATGAGATCTTAGTAGGCGAGAAAGCTGCGGCATTTGTCGACGGCGACACTCTCAACATCAATATCAAATGCATGACCGATCAAATGGTTCAAGATTTTGATATTCCTTACGGTATCGCAGTGACCCTCGATAATCTCGAAGCCAAAATTCCAATTTATGACGAAGTGAAAACATCGATTGACGCCATCATTGAAAACGATATTCAGCAGTCAATAAAAAACTAGCCTACTTGAATAATGAAATATCAGTCGTATTGGAAATCACAGTTTGAAGCGTTCCTATCCGAGCTTTCTAATCATCCAAGTCTCTCCCCTTGGAGAGAAGTCTCTCGAAAGATTCAAGATGAAACAATGCCCATTCAAGAGTATGTCTATGAACTCAGCATTGACGATTCGGCGTCAAGTATCATTATTTTTTCATCTGTCGATAAATCTAGCGATCGTACAAGAGCGCTGGGTTCAGATGCTGTGCGTGTTATTCAAGTATGGCATACCAAAAAGGGCCCAATTTATAGAAAGATTCAAAAGCGTTTAAGGGTGTCCAGCCTTTTTGAAAATTTAACACAGACCATTCATAAAACTTTGGATACCTCTGATGACTTATCATTATATCAATGGGGAACACTGAGCGAGGCGCTCAGCTAGATAGGTAAAAGCTACCAAAATTCCAAGCAAAATCTTTGGTGATCAGATATATTCAATCAAAAGCATATATCAATGATCGGATAGCCACTATCTCCTATGAAATTCAGTCGATTTCAAAACGACCCGCGTATTTTGCGAGTCGACGGCTTCAGCAACCTGCAGCTTCATGACACCGTTCGACCTAAAATTATCGTTCACTTTTCTGTCATTCATCCAGAATGGGCTCATCGACCCTTTGCCAAACAAGCACCCACCGGGAAAGTAGAACCGTATTCAACTTACGCGGGCAATATTCTACACTTCACATGTGGAAGCTTATGGCAGCGAGGGGAATCGAAACCCTACCTGCCACCAGCAGCCTTGGATGTCACCATTGATCCTCTAACAGCTATTAAGACTACGCTCGAAGATCTGTCTGTAAAAGAGTTTACAGCTCAGAAAGGCTCGGCACTCACCTTAAATCGAAATGAGCTTCTTAACACGCGCGTGATTCGAGTCGCCTCCTCTGATGAACGGTTCAGTTATGTAGCCATACCTTGTCACGAGATACTTCGCTTTTTCTTCGGCAGCTCCTCGAATATGCTGTTTGATATTATCACCGGTAACGTCACCGACAATATCGATTGGAATAAAAGTGATCATATAGGTCCGCGCGTAGTTATGGTATCCAAAAGGGCACTGTATTCTTTAGATGCCTTCGTATACGCCCACGCGATCAGCTCCCCCGTATTTAAAGAGGCGTTATTTAAACCCTCTCGGAAGATACGCAGGTTAAAAGCACATGGCATGGTAGAACCTATTCATTTCGAAACCTACTTGCCGTTTGATAAAACAGTATCATGCCGCCTCATTGGCCACCCACTAACCGCTCATGATGTCCCTAAACCCATTCTTTACGTATCAAAGTTTCTAAAAAGTGATTTAATGCCACCTTTTCGCCACCTAGATGAAACTCATGAATATCTAGAACGAAAACCTAGAGGGACATCTGAGTATCAAGGTTCAAAACGCCCCAAGAGCGAGAATGTAGACGACCCCAAAGAAGAAACGCGTGTTGACACACCTCCGAGCGCGAAACAACCACGATCAAATAAGCCCATGTTCGATCAGCATTTTAATCGGTATCAAAACATTACTAGGCGCTTACAAAGAGTTCAGGTTGGAGAATCTGAAGGACTGCGTAAAAAAAGAAAAGGCAGTACTGATGAAATAAACACGAGCTCCGCGGCTGGCAGTTATTCCGAAGCCTCCGACAACGTGGGCGGAGTCAATGATCAAATCATAAGCCAAGATCATTCCAATAGTTTATTGCTCCCCTTTATTCAGTTAACCAAGCATATTAGGGAGAAGCTTAAAACCTCTTGGGAAATAAACACCTTGTCGCCAGGTTTATCAACGATTGATCTACAAGGTGAAACTATCTGCTTACTCGATCACGATATGACAGGATGCATCACTTGGAATTACGTGAGCTCTTCACATGACGCTAGATTACGACATGCTATCTTTGTCAAAGCTAAACGAAAGGATATTGAACAACCTGTATATTTAATAGAAATTGAAAAAAGAATACTAGGCAATGGAGATTTAAGCGGTCTATCCACGATAGCAATACTCCCTAAACATAACGATCTGACCGAATCTGACTTAAAGAAGATCATAGATATCACTGGTCAGCAGAAAAATTGGCCAACGAGCGCACAAACATGGAGAAATGCAATTATCGCAGCAATGGCAGCTGAGCTGATTGAAAACTATGACGCATATTGTATTCCGCACCCTCATTTCAAAACATCAGAGTTAACAGAAAAGCAACTTGATATTTGGATGGACAATATATTTGACGCAATACCTATAGAAAAAGCCAGCGCCAAGGAAACTGAAAAATCTACGGAAGATTAAAGAGCACTTAGATATTTATCCACCACATCAATCAACCAGGCGGGTAAGCTTGATCGCTTGTCTGAAAATCGGCACTTGGTGATATTTGTTTGACTGCATATTTCCACAAATTTTTTAGGCCAAGATTCAAGCAAGACCAAAACTCCATGCACGACTTCTACTCGTTCACTAATCTCTAAATTTTCAAAATCGACCTTGTGTGTGAATTTTTTAGAATCAAACTGCAGTTGGTAAATGTGGTTAAGATAGTCCCGAAGCACATGACTCGTTCGACTACTGAACAAAAAGGCTAATGCTCTGACGCCTTGAAAGAGTTGTACATTTGAAACTGAGCTCCCTGTATTGATTATCAAACGATGATGCAAAAACAAATCCATATACATTTGCCTTCGAGCCCCATAGAACCACTCAGGATAAATGATGAGCGAACGAGAAAGATCCATTCCACAATAAGAGCAAGTGCTCAGTGGCATATATTTAATAGTCTTAGCGCTTCGTACACCAGTGCCTAAACGAAAGAATGTGATCGCTTGAAAACAATTAGGACACCGATCTCGTAAATAGCACTCGTGTTTAACACAAATTATGTAGCCAGCAATACGCCACCAACGTCGATAGTAAGGGATAGCATCTTCTTTAAAACACATGGCACAAAAACTGAGTCCGAAACGCTTTCGAGTACGGTGAAATACGCCTACTGACGAAACCCAAGGACTTAGGCTATTAGGCACGAGTCGTTCAAACAAGATGCCTTCGAAACACCTAAGAGATAGCATCTGAATACGGTGCATATCTTGGCCAGTACTCGATGATACAAGCTTAAACAAAGAGGGCTTAGCCGACTTATCAATATCTCGGTTCCAAATAGAATCGGAAGACTTAAGTAACTTATGGTAAAAGGTGTGGATCGGAAATAAATTGGCATGAGCCAGTCTCACCATCCAGGATGATAGTAATTCATCCGGTAAGGGGTGAGGATGGGAAGGCAGTATCAACGACTAAACGAGCTTTATTAATTCAGCTCTTTGGCTCGGCGGGGTGTATCCACACTGACGTAGTGTACCTACGCTTATTTTTTCTTCGTTTGAGGTTAAAGCGTATTCGCACGCTGAGTTCAGCAACTTAGACATCTCACCAATAGTACCTTCTGTAAGGTTGAAAATTAAAGAAGCTAACTCCTTACTAGCCAGATGGGAATCTTCTCTAAGCGGCAGCACAGCTTCGAAGGACATCATCAATTGCCCAAACTCTTTATTTAAAGACCATAGCGGCAATATCTCTGGAGAGAAGCGGTTTTCTAACTGGGTATCCGTATGTATTGCGTTAAGCAGATCGGCCGTACCCACCCCAACAATTGAAATTTGAAGCTTGTTGCTAAGAGACTTTATTACATTTTTGTAAGTTTGCTGATTCACCGACGAGCCCGCCAGCATATTGTGTAATTCATCAATAACTAATACTTTGAGTTGAATTTCCTTAAGCACTTCATAGACTCGGTCACGACGAGCGTCAGTAGACGCCGTCGGTATTCTTTCATAGAGCGTCGACAATATATTTCGGTATAACCCATCCTCTGTCGGCTTAGGAGGTGATTCGACAAACAAAACTGGGGCAACAATATGATTACCATTAAGATTCTCATCGACTGGATATTTAGACACAAATCGTTTTGCTAAATGTGTTTTGCCATTATTCGTTCGACTGATGACCAGCATGCTGGGCATGCGATGAACTCTTGGATGCGTGACCAAATCATCTAGCTTATCCAACACCTGATTGGCTCGAGCATACCCAAACCACCGATCTTGTTTTAACCAAGCGATTCGTTCTTCGACACTTAGTGCTAATACTTTTTCTATTTCTGGGTGGGCAGTGGTTCTAGTCATACTACACATCAATATCTATTTCCGAAAAAGGTGTTAGGCCTTCAGTATCATACTCGTCATTATTTAGCTCTGTATAGCTGACTTCTTTCGTCATTTTGTCTTCGTGATCCCAGTGCAAACGACGTTCTGCCATTCTTCTCTTCCGCTTTTCATTAGCGCGTGATTTTTTTGCTAATCTAGTTTTCTCGAGCGACTCCTGCTCGATCTTTCTCATCTTTCTAACCCCGTCAAAAATAGTATCTTCATTCACCGTCATTAGCGGATCATCTTCTAACATCTTTTTAACAGCCTTCATTTCCCAGAGACTAATGGGAGGGCGTGAATTATCCAAACAAGGAATAGTCTCATATTTTTTAGTTGAGGGGTTTAGAAAGTAAAGCTGGGAAATATTTCTAGGATCCCGAGCAAAAATATATTTTCGAGTTTTATTTTTGTCTTCAGGATCCTTTAATCCAATCCATGGTTGAAGCGATGACGAATAATACCTTATATAGTCAATTTCCACGCCCGTTCTTTGAATCGTTCGCATAAAGAACGGCATAAAATCAAGGGAAAATTTTTCTTCATTATCGATTGGTTCTGGCAATCCTATGCCCAATCGATCTTTATCACCAAAAATAAAACGATTATATAAATTGATGGGAGGCACGTTACTAATACCTCTATGCGGCTCATGGTGATAACAATGTGTTACAAATACGGCAAACCAAACCTCAAGCTCTTTCAAAGTCATACACGCTTTCCCGTCGGAGTCGTAATCCAAACGCTCTTTAACATTGGAGAAAGTAGTACCACGCAGCTCATGGCACTTTTTCATAAACCTGAGAAACGCGCGCTCGACATGCGGGCCATAGTTAGGTTCTCCCTTGGGCCTAAAATCCAAAATAATATCATGCTCTTCACAGGCTCTTTTCAGCGCATCACTTCGGAAATCAGCTCCGTTGTCCACATGTATTTTTTGCATTTTTCCATACATGGGCCAGTCTACATCTATACCCCTTTGACTTAGCCATTGACCTTTTTTCGACACCGCATGCGCAACGCATAGACCTACAGACAAAGCACTGGGATGCTCAAGAGTAATTACAAAACCAGGCAAAACCTTGCTGGCGACATCAATCGCTATGGTTAAAAACGGCCTTCCAATAGGTATCCGATCTTGTTCATCCACAACAACAATATCCATTGGTGTATGATCCATTTGAAAGACTTGGTAAGGATATTCCCCGCCAGGGAACTTCCCAACAACTGGTTTATATTTTTGCTTACTGGCTTTACGCCCGTGACGCTCATGTAAAAGCTCTTTCGGATTAATCGATTCAACCCGTCGATGTACAAGTATCTTCGAGGGAGGCTCAAGGTCTGATGATCGGCATTCCATTTTGATGGCCGTATATAAAGCAGAAATCGTTGGTCTTTCCGGAACTAAATAAATCTCTCGTATCAAGGTATTAACGATGTCTTCTACTTCCGGATCCAATCGGCTTGCCCCTTTATCTGAGCGCGGGGTCCTCAAAAGAGAAGCAACTAGTCCAGTCTCCTCGTAGCGTTTTACCCATCGATAAATAGTCGCTGGCCCTTTTTTGGCAGCCGAAGCAACCGCTTTCACGTCGCTGGATGTGCGACCGGGTTTCTCAATAAGAGGCTTAATCAGCTCAAAGCGCTCATGAGCCTCACGCCACATGTCTTCATCCACATCGACGTGGCGAGTCGTAACATTCGGATTTGGAATGCTTCGAGTGACGAGTGATGCGGGTACCACCTTAACCGAGTCATCTTCAAGTTGACGGAACAAAACCTCGTTTAAGCTAATCAACTCAACGACGACACCGGCTTTGCCGTCAAAATACGCGAGAGAACCGACCTGTATGGTTTTCATATTTTATCCGCCTTGGCCCAGATTTTAGACCTCATCGTCAACTTCTCTGAAAGATCACAATGAATATAATCATTGGCTATCAAATACCATAAAACTGGAATAAGCTCTGCAACCCGCTGTTTAGACTTACCCGCAGCACAGAGCAACCAATCAGGGTCCACTTCGCCTAAATCCAACAAAACCTCTAACATTCGGTTCGCTTCACCTGAATCAGGTACACGTTGTTTAAATGGGTATAAAAAGCGTACATTCTCCAAATAATTAGTGCGAATCTGACGCTCGGTCAAAAGTTTGAATCGCCAGCCTTTTTCTTGGCAAAAGGCGCGTGCGGCACGAAACTTAGGAAACAGCTCTTTCCGAAACTCGCGCAGGTCAGCTCTGTACTTGATTTCGTAGAGAATGATCGACTTCGCGGCGTCTTTATCAACTTTGTATTCAATCAAGCCATCAGGGGTGTACTCACGCTCAACCCCGGCATCGTCTTCAAAAGAAATGGTAAGAGGTTGGGCGGTAAACGACTCTACATTATTCTCAAATCGAATAAGCTCCATAAAATCCCGCTCTAAACTGGACTCGAAATCGCCCAGCCTAGGCACAGTGCCTGTTATGCTGCGTGCGTTTGCTTTGATTTTTCTAACGGGAGAGTATTTCATTATCATTTAAAGAGATATTTTTAGGTATATTATCATTTAATTTGGTTTCTGACAGGTGGTTCAAAGCCCAAGCCAGGCGAAATTTCTTTAGCACATTACGGTGTTTTGTTTTTGGACGAACTACCTGAATTTGATCGCAAAGTGCTAGAAGTTCTTAGGGAACCTCTGGAATCGGGAGAAATTCATATCTCTAGGGCTGCCCAGCAGGTGAGCTTTCCCGCAAAATTTCAACTCATTGCAGCGATGAACCCCTGCCCATGTGGTTATTACGGTAATTACAATCATAGTTGTACTTGCACCATTGACCAAGTTCAACGTTATCGAAATAAACTATCAGGGCCCCTATTGGATCGTATCGATTTATACGTGGAAGTTTCCATGATCGATAAAAAAGAATTATTTTCGGATAACAGTATGCCTAGCGAAGCTAGTCACGATGTACAAGAGCGCGTTTGTAAGGCTAATGAACTACAACACTTTCGACAAGGCTCAAGCAACCACCACCTATCCAATAAAGCACTAGAGACCCATTGCAACTTAGAAAAAAACGGCCAAGCACTATTACTGTCGGCTTCGGAAAAGATGAAGCTATCGCCTAGGGCTTTTCATAGAACACTAAGAGTTTCAAGAACCATCGCAGACTTGAATCAGAATGATACTGTAAATGAAGAACACATAGCTGAGGCTTTGAGTTTTAGAAGGCCCAACTAATCCAGTATTTAAAAAAAGGCGCCTAAGCGCCTTTTTTTAAATCGAAAAACTTAGGGTTTACTCGCCCCAAAACTGCCACCACTTGCGGCTAGATTCTCGAGCTTCTTTACCTTTCTCAGAGCCCTTGTCCATTTCTTTACGTAACTGCTCTGACTTCTTTTCACGTTGTTTCTCCATGGCTTTAGCTTTGCCTTCGCTCATTTCTTTAGCGTCAGCTTTAGCTTTTTCGCCCTTCTCTTTCATTTCTTTCTCTTTTTCTTCCTTCTCTTCCTTTAGTTCCTCTTCTTTTTCCTCCATTTCTTCTTTTAGCTCTTCCTCTTTTTCCTTAGCTTTCTCTTTTGCCTTCATGGCTTCTTTATGCGCCGCTGCTTCAGCCTCCTTACCTTTTCCAGCCCAGGACGGCTTCTCTGCTAAAGCCAGCGATGAAACCAACAAACCCATTAGAACTAATACTGCATTAATTTTCATGTTCATAATTACTTCTCTTTATCCATTTTTTGATTTGTATTTCCTGAAATACTCCAGGGGCGGTAATCATAGTAAATGTCACTCGCTTTTCCAAAGCGTATTTTTGTAAAAAATGGTTAAATAACGTTAGCTAGTTCAAAGATTAAGTAAAAAGTGCAGTATTCCACCTTCAACGATCAAAAATTCCTTGAGTCATAAGCCCAGTGCAATAAAGCCTGCCTTTGCTTTTTTCGGCAACTAAAATCATAGCACTCGCAGTTTTTCCTAACGGCTGAAGCATGACGTCTGAAAGCACGCCAGCGCTTTATCTGCCGTGCATCATCGTCGCATCTGCGGCCCATATAATATCGGCAGTACCACTGGAACCAGCCACGAGGGTCTTCGTGATAAATCCAACCTTTTTTGCGCCAAATACTGAGAGGCTGAGAAGCGTCCACACTGAAGTAATTAAGACTAACGTCTTTTTTGACATAACTCACTCGTGCGTTCTTAAACCAATCACTAGGAAACTCATCGTGACAGTCATTTAAATACTTTCCGCCGAACACACCCAACTCCAACATCTGTTTGGGCGTTAACTCAGGCTCAAAGCCCTCAGCAAAATTTTTGCCCTCAGGTTCTGAGAGCTGGTAGCAATAGGACTCCTGCATGTGATCGCTAACAATTACTTGTTTTTTCACCGACGAACCTAAATATTATTTAACAGCATCATTTCTGCCGGATGAGGATTCATATAGTAGGATTGCTCGATATATTCATTTGGATACTTTCTAAAATGATGCCTTAACAAAGTAAGAGGTACGATTAAGGGTATGAGACCGTTTCGATAACTATGAATCGTTTCTGTTAACTCGGCTTTATCTTCCGCAATCAAATCTCTTTTAAGGTATCCCTGAATATGCTGAAGAGTATTTACATGATTCTGCCTAGTTGCGATGACCTTCATTATTTCAGTTAGCCTATTCAGATATTCAAGCGACAACTGTTCTAAAGTCAATTCCCCCTTACCAGCAAGCATTGCCCCTAGTTCTTTCGCCTTATTCTGATCATGACTTACAAAAGTATATTTGTGTTTGGCATGAAATTTCTGAAGGGATCCCAAACTCAAGCCCTCGCTTAGCATATTTTTCCAGTTTTTATAAATATAAACTCGTTGAATGAAATTCTCTCTAAGCTTGCTGTCTTGTAGCCTACCTTCTTCTTCTGTGGGCAAATGTGGAAAACTCTCCATGACTCTTTGGGCGTATACACCAATGCCGTCTCTCACAGGCATGGTTTTATTATAAACCTTGACCCTTTCCATACCGCAACTCGGAGAGTCTTTTTTAAAAATATAACCATCAAGTTCAGATATCCATTGAGACTGACGATCTGCACTTGCTCTAAGCTCTGGGCTAAAGTCTTTTCCTTTGGATTTAACTCCCCAGCAAATCGTTTGTCCCTCCACCTTTTCTAAGCGAATAGGCTCTCTGGGTATGCCCATTCCTATATCCACTTCGGGGCAAAACGGTATGAATTCGAAAAAGTCTCTTAATACACCTTGGACATAGGCGTTATTCTTATGACCGGAATCGAAACGCACCCTCTCGCCGAGAAGGCAGGAGCTAATACCAATTTTAATAGAGGATTCTTCTATATTCATTTATTTACCTTAAATATCATTAGAGTATACGCCTGTAGTCTTCTAATGGATCAAAATCAAAGTAGCGAGTCATTTAGTTATTTGTCAAGCTACTACCTACCCCGCAATGAAGTTAGAATAGCGAACTTTCGACGACTGAGTGTTGCCCCCCGTGTCCGTATTCAAGTTAAATCCTGCTCAACAAGAAGCTGTCAACTACGTCGACAGCCCCATGCTCGTATTGGCCGGAGCAGGCTCAGGCAAAACTCGTGTGATCACTGAAAAAATCGCCTATTTACTGACAGAGTACGGTTTGCCCGCTCAAAACGTCGCTGCAGTTACCTTCACTAACAAAGCCGCCCGAGAAATGAAGGGGCGAATTAGCCAGACCCTGGGATCTGATTTATCGAAAGGGTTGATCGTCTCCACCTTCCACAACTTAGGCCTTCGGATTATTCGTCACGAACGTAAACACCTTGGGCTCAAATCTGGGTTTTCGATTTTTGACGCTCAAGACTGTAAAAGCCTAATCAACGATCTGATGATTAAGGCAAAGTTAGACGATTCAGCCGATACTGTGTTAAACCAAATCTCTAGCTGGAAGAATCAGTTGATCGATCCGGATATGGCCTTCTCCCTAGCTGAGAATGATATCCAGCAAAGAGATGCCATTGTTTATAAAGAATATGTTCGCTACCTAAAATCCTACAACGCCGTGGATTTTGATGACTTAATCTCTTTGCCCACCCTTCTCCTTAAAAATAACGAAACCGTTAGACAGGTCTGGCAAAACCGCATTCGTTACTTATTGGTCGATGAATATCAGGACACCAACGCCTCTCAGTACTTGATGGTGAAACTATTGGTTGGTGGGCGCTCTGGATTAACCGTAGTGGGAGACGACGATCAAAGCATTTATGCTTGGCGTGGAGCACAGCCAGAAAACTTAGCACTGCTTAAAAATGATTTTTCCGATCTAAAAGTCGTCAAACTAGAGCAGAATTATCGCTCGACACGCATGATCCTTGATGCCGCCAATGCAGTCATTGACAACAACCCTCATGTTTTCGAGAAAAAACTCTGGAGTGATTTAGGCTACGGTGAACCCATTGACGTACTGACCTGTAAGAACGAAATACACGAAGTGGAACGTATCGTTGCTGAGCTATTAAATCACAAGATCATGAATGCTACGTCTTTTAAAGACTACGCCATTTTGTATCGAGGCAATCATCAAGCAAAACTGTTAGAAATGCGCCTTCAAGAACTGCAAATGCCTTACAAGCTCAGTGGCGGCACATCCTTCTTCGCTAAGACTGAGATCAAAGACTTGATGGCTTACTTCCGCCTACTGATCAACCCGGATGATGATTCGGCCTTTTTGCGAGTTATTAATACGCCACGTCGAGAAATTGGCCCCGCAACGATTGAAAAGCTAGCCGAGTACGCAACTTATCGAAACGTACCTTTATTAACAGCCGCCCAAGAGGTCGGGTTGCAACAAGTGTTGCAAAAACCAGCCCTGAAACGTTTAGAAATCTTTTGTGATTTTATTAACGAAAGACTAGCAAGTTTAGAAGAGCGCCCCATCGGTACCATTCGAAAACTACTGGAAGATATTGAGTACGAAGCTTGGCTGCATGAACAAAGCAGTAGCTCTAAAGCCGCACAATTTCGCATCGACAATGTCAACTATTTGATTAACAACATCGAGAACATGCTCAAAAAAAGCGAAGATGAAGACTTTAAATCCGTCATCGCTAAACTGGTACTAATAGACATGCTAGAGCAGCAGGAACAGGAAGATGACTCTGATCGAGTTCAACTGTCTACCTTGCACGCATCTAAAGGTTTAGAGTTTCCCCATGTGTTTTTAATGGGTGTAGAGGAAGGATATCTTCCTCACCATAACAGTATTGATGAAGATAATGTCGAAGAAGAACGACGACTGATGTATGTAGGCATCACTCGAGCACAGCAAAGCTTATTTTTAAGCTACACCAAACAACGAACCCAATATGGTGACAAGGTAGAAATTAAACCAAGCCGTTTTTTGGATGAAATCCCCGAAGAATTTTTAAATTGGCGCGATCGGGAAGACTCAAAACCAAAAGCAGACCCCAAAGAGGTGGGCAAAGCTCATCTAGCCGCCATGAAGGAAATGTTCAAAAAGACCGCCGATTAACTGAATAAAATTTAGACAAAAAAAAGCCCGAACACGTCGGGCTTTTGTACTAATAAGACTTAAGACTTATTGGTCAATCATGTGCTGAATAGCAGCAGATAATTCTTCATCGCTACAATCACCACAACCACCTTTTCTAGGCATAGCGTTTTTACCTTTCTTAGCTACTTTAAGTAGTGCGTCCATGCCTTTGCTTTCTAAAGCTTTAAAGCTTGAACCAATTTTCGGCGCGTTCATGATGCCAGTTTGGTGACAGCTAACGCAGTAGTCGGTCGCGATTTCGCTTCCAGAACGAGGCTCTTTAGGACCCTCGTCAACTACAACCTCTTCAGCTTTACACTCTTCGCCCTCTACACAAACAGAACCAACCGGTGCAATTCGATGCTCTAATTTATTACAACCTGCACTCAATTGTCCTGCGCTAAATACAAAACCCAAAACAATTAGGGCAACACTTAATTTCTTAACAGTCATTCTCACGGTGAGATCTCCGTCTAGCAATTTAATTCTTTATCTAAAATCTATCTAACCTACACTCATTCTGACTAGCTCAATGAGCATGGCTAGGGCCCCTCGTTTACCGGGTCTGGGGCCTTTTCGGCTTGCGGAGTATACAGCTTTTATTAGCCCAGTGCATGCCTGATTATATAGTCAGTAAAATCACCTATTTCTAGCCCCAAGAGAAGAAATCCGATTTTTGCTGCAAATAGCTTCTAGACAGCACCATCTTATGGATTTCAGAGGCCCCATCCACCAAACGCGCTTGCCGTGCATAGCGATAAATCCACTCCAAAAGGGTGTCTTTCGAGTAGCCCCGAGCGCCACAAAGCTGGATTCCAGTGTCAGCGGCCTTATGAAGCGTATCCGCCACATGAATTTTGGCCATGGATATCTCTTTTTTGGCAAAATCGCCCTGGTCCAGCTTCCACGCGGCGTGCATCGTCAGCAGCCGACCCACTTGGATCTCTTTTGCGGCTTCGCCCATCATCCACTGGACGCCTTCATGCTCGGCGAGAGTTTCGCCAAAGCTCATACGATTTTCAACATATTCACCCGCAATCTCCATACAACGCTTGGACAAACCCAGCCAACGCATACAGTGGGTCAAACGAGCAACTCCCAAACGAATTTGGGTAACTTTCAGTCCATCGCCAATCTCTAGTAAGCGGTTCTCATCGGGAATTTCCATATCGGTGAACTTCAGCTCACAATGCCCACCATGTTCTTCGGGGCCCATAATTGGGATACGCCTTACAATTTCCCAACCCGGCTGGTCCTTATCAAATAAAAAGGCAGTGAGACCCTTGCGTTCATCATCCGAAGTCTTCGCCATTAAGATAAAAGTCTGCGCACCCTCGGCTCCTGTGATGAACCACTTTCGGCCATTGATAATCCACTTATCACCTTTTCGCTCGGCCTTGGTATAGGTCAAGGAGGGATCAGAACCACAACCTCCGTCGGGCTCGGTCATTGCAAAAGCCGATCGAACTTTGCCATCAATGATCGGTTGCAACCAACGATCTTTTTGCTCCTCGGTTTTTAATAACTTATGCAAAACCATCATATTGCCATCATCGGGCGGCGCACAGTTAAAGGCCAATGGGCCAAAAGGGGAGCGTGCCGCTTCTTCATACAAAGCAGCCATTGCTACTACGCCTAGATCTAAACCACCGCGTTCTTTAGGTAGTTGAAAACCCCACAAGCCCTGAGCCTTAGCTTTTTCTCGCATGGCCACGACTACGTCCTCATTTAGGTTTTCGTGCGCATCAAAATTACTCGCATCCTTTTCTAAAGGCATCACCTCTTTTTCGACAAACTCACGCACCTGCAAACGAATGCTTTCTATTTTGGGATCTAGGGCAAATTCCACAGAGAACTCCTTACAATCTGTTCTAAAACGAGCGGCAAGTTTAACTCCACAAAAGCAACACGAGCAAAGCACAGGCAGGCAAAGTGTCACCTCTTTATAAAGCACTTATCAATGCCGCCGCCACGAATGCTACAATAGGCTATGAGCGCACTGCTGGTTTTATCGTTTTTGGCCTCTTTAGGCACACTCGCCTGGTTCTTAAGTACCTTGGTGGCGGGTGGCGCTGCTTCATTACTACTACCCATTCTTATTTTTATCATTGGTTCGCAACAAGCAGCTCCTAGTATTGCTATCGCCGCACTCGTAGCTAACCCTACCCGCGCTTTTGTTTTTGCAAAATATATTGACTGGCAGGTCATTCGATTTTTATTACCCGGTACCTGCTTAGGTGCGGTACTTGGCGCCTATGGCTTCACTCAACTCGATTCTGGTCACATCAAACTATTGGTTGGTGTTTTCCTTATCTCTACCCTTTTTCAAGATCGGTTAGAAAATGCTGGCTTTCGCCTCATAAAAAAAGCAGGCTGGTTTTTTCCTCTGGGAGCACTGGTCGCTTTTATCTCAGGCATCGTTGGCGCAATCGGTCCAGTCTATAATCCATTTTTAATTTCATACGGTTTAAACAAAGAACACCTCATCGCTACCAAAGCGTTTAACAGTTTTGTTATGCAAGGTATTAAGGTTGTTGCATACGGCGGCTTTGGTGCCATGAGCATCGATATCATAAAATACGGCTTAGGCATCGGCATTGGAGGCGCCTTAGGCGTGATATTAGCTAAGCGCTTTCTTATCAAAATTGACACTGCCTTATTTAAAAAAATAATGTATATTTTTATGCCAATGCTAGGGGCCGTCTTTATCTACCAAGGTCTTTACCCGTACTTAAGCCTTTAACCAAGAACTAATGCATTATGAGCAAGAAAAACCCTAGGCCCATTCCCATTTTTGATTACCCAATCATTGAGACCCACTGTCACTTGGATTATTTAGAGGGGAACGACTTACTAGATACCATCGAAAAATCGAAGCAACACGGTGTTGAAAAAATAATTACCATCGCAGTTTCGCCCGATAATCTAGGAAAGGTTCGCGCTTTAACCAAGGCTCATGACAACGTTTATGGCTCTCAAGGCGTACATCCTCATGATGCAAAAGAGTTCAATGACGACTGCTTAAATGAGATTCAAAACAGCCTGTCAGAAGAAAAAATATTAGCCGTGGGTGAAATAGGGCTCGACTACTATTACGAACATAGCGATCGTGAAGAACAAAAAAGAGTCTTCGAGCAACAGCTGCAACTCGCGGCTGACGAAAACTATCCTGTCATCATTCATACCCGAGATGCGGATGAGGATACTCAAGCCATACTCAAAAACTTTTCTGGTACTTTAAAACAAAAAGGGGTTATTCATAGTTTTAGTTCTGGTCTAGAGCTCGCTAAATTTTGCTTGGATGAGGGTTTTCATCTTGGCTTTAACGGCATGGCCACATTCAAAAATGCCGACAATGTTCGATCCGCTGTGTCTTTATGCCCTATTGAACGCCTGTTACTCGAAACCGACGCTCCCTATCTAACACCTGCTCCATATCGGGGGAAGCCCAACGCTCCCTACTATTTACCTTTTATTGCCGAGAAGGTTTCCGAAGTAAAGGACCTAAGCTTAGAGACTGTTCTTAAACAATGCTACGACAATAGCGAAAAGCTTTTCTTTAGCTAGACTTTTTCAACTGAGATTTTTCAACTGGGGTTTTTTAACTAGGCTTTCCTTTCATCTAGCTTTTAGATAGTCTGAAGGTCTAATAATAAAAATAATAGACTTAGGCTCAGACTATGTGTTTTTCAGCGACCGCCAGCTTTGCTAGTGGCACTGCCTTAATTGCCGTTGGCGGCTATCTATTGCATAAGAAACAACACAGCCACGAAAGCGCTATGGCGAGTATTCCTGCGATTTTTGGACTGCAACAAGTAATAGAGGGCTTTGTTTGGATTGGTTTTGCTGGAACCATACCTGAGTGGCTTCATCAGTTCTCTATTTATGCTTTTAGTTTTTTCGCCACATCTTTTTGGCCCGCGTTTATTCCTTTAGCTGTTTATCTTTTTGAAACACCTAATCGTTCAAACAGCCCGATTCAAACTTTGGTCTTACGCGCCTATGTTGCCCTGGGCTTTTTTGTAGGCCTGTACCTACTTTGGAGTTCGACTTTGTATTCAAGCTTAATCGCCAGCGTGCAGTGCAATCAGATCGACTGTAACTCTATTGGTTATCAATACGATTTACCCTATCTAAAACAATACATTAACTTTATTTACTTGAGCTGTATTGTGATTCCTTTTGCTTGCAGTAAAAACATGATCGTACGCTATTGGGTATGCGCAGTGTTCTTTGCTTCTTTTGTAATCGGAGCCTTATTGTCTAAAGCGACTACCTTTCCATCGGTTTGGTGCTTTTTTGCTGCTGTGATGAGCATTTGTATTATTCCAGCGATAAACCAAAACCGACCCAGTCCCCTTACAGTTTAAAATATTGTTATATATAATACCAAGTCACTCAGCTAATAGACGTTGAACTACATTATGAGTATAGCCAAATATTTAAAGATTACTTCTATTTCAATCTGCTCTTTCTTATTTTTAACTTTTTGCGATAACTCAGGCAATGTTGATCCTATAGAATTAGATGGATACTGGGCATCAAGCTGTTATCCAGAACAAGAAAATGAATATGTCCTAGAAGAGTTTGACTTTCGTAACTCTAACTTCGAGTATCGAGCACGTATTTACGACAGTAACAACTGTAGTGGATACCCCGTTGATTCAATACGCGGGATGGGGCGAGTGGTTCAACTAAACTCCGGCGGTTCAGATAAAGGAAAACGCTATGTAAAAGCCGACTTTCGAGTCACGATAGATGGCAACACCTTTATCGTAGAAGACATTATTAGCAGGGAAGGTAATTCTCTCTATTTCGGGGAGACTTCCACGAAAGGCAGGCCGAGTGACCTAAACCTTTTCGTAGCCTACGAAAAAAGCACTAGTGACAGACCTTCTACCTTAGTCAACAACACCTCAACCGGACTTAAGATTTTTGTTACTGACGAAACTCATAATCATAACTTTCGAGACGACCCTAGCTTGTTAGGCAGCAATGCTATAGAAAAAGCAGATTCTTTTTGTCAGATCTCATCCGCTCGACCAAATGACTCAGATTATAAAGCACTCTTAGTGGATGGAGTAAATCGTGATGCAATCATACCAGCTGATTGGGTACTCGAAACAAACACGCAATACTTCAGGCCCTATGATGATGTGCTCATCTCCCAAACGGGAGCCAATGCTATTTTTAGCGAATTTTCATCTAATTTGACCACTCCAGTTTGCGGAGATCTCTGTGATAATCCAGGTGGTGCCTTTCTATCCAAGTTCGCTTGGACCGGGCTAGATCTTTCATTTAACACCACCAACACCTGCAACGGATGGAGCACTGGGGGTAGTGGATCATTTGGGAATACACAAGCTGAAAACATGCATGCATTTGGTTCACTTGGTACTATTAGCTGTAATGACCTACCGGTTTATCACTTATATTGCGTAGAGCAACCGCCTGCACCATAGCTCTTAACTAGCTATCCAGATCTCTGGCTTTAGCATCTTTGAGCCAGCTTGGGCAAATCTCCCTGCAAACCCATCGCACGACTGAGAACATGATTTTTTAACGGCGCGAATGCGTTGGTCAATTTAACGCCTAAATTTCTTAAAGCGATGAAGTCAGCATTCTTAGCAGCATAAACTTGCTGAAAACCACGCATACTTTCCATCATCAAACTTACTTGCCCGCGTCGACGCCTTTCGTAACGGCGCAAAACTTCCTGAGAAGATAGAGCGACACCACGATCATGTGCTCGGATAATTTCTTCTGCCAATACTGCCGCGTCCATAAAACCCAAATTGACCCCCTGGCCCGCGAGAGGATGAATGGTATGCGCAGCGTCACCAATCAAGGCGGCCTGCTTCGCGATATAACTTTTGGCATGGCGCTGAAATAAAGGAAAACTAAAACGACGATCACTCGACAATACTTCACCCAACTCTCGCTCAAACACGATACTTAATTTTTTATTAAATGCAGCCTCATCAAAAGCCATCAAATCGTCAGTTACCTCAGGCTCTGAGGACCAAACAATTGAACAAGTTTTAGAGCCACTTCCCAAAGGCAAAAAGGCTAAAGGACCGCTAGGTAAGAATATCTGACGCGCAATTTTATTGTGGGGTAATTCACATTCAACATTACACACCATTGCCTTGTGACCAAGGTCTTTAGTTTTCAAGGGAATCGCAAGCGTCTCTCGCACAAATGACAATGCACCATCTGCACCAACCAAAAGTTCTGAAAATAAGTTTTGTCCCGATTCAAACTGAAGCTTCCAATATTTTTTAACATCATTGGATTGTTCATTAATAGATTGAATATCGTCAGAAAAAAACCAATCGACATTTTTTTTATCAGCCAGGCTGTCATACATACCGCGTTGCAGAATTCGATTTTCTACAATCAAACCCAACTCACCATGCCCAAGTTCGGCGCTGTCAAAGTGAATTCGACTGGTACCGTCTTTTTCCCAGACCTCCATACCCACAAAGGAAGAGTAAGGGTCTTTTTCAATATATTCCCAAGCACCAACATTTCTTAAAAAGTATTCACTCGACTTAACGATTGCACTGACTCTAGGATCGATGCCCTGCCAAGTGTCTTTGTCTGCAATGGGATTTCGATCAACAATAGCAATTCGTAAATCGCTAGGCGCTAAAGCACAGGCTAGAGAAAGCCCTACCATACCTGCACCAACAATGACTAAATCATATGCTTCGTTTTGTTCTGCCATTGCGAATTTTATCTTTGGATATTAAATGGTGGTGGGTCGAATGCACTGCGGTTTTTGTGCACTCGCTTTATATTGTGGGTTGGACTCTGATAAATGATCACTCAGCTCTTTAATTCGAGTGTCATGGGCAGGGTGAGTCGACATAAACTCAGGCGGCGCGCCTTTGCTGTTTTTAGCCATGTTATGCCATAACGCAACGCTCGCTTGTGGATCAAAACCTGATACAGCCATCAAGTTCTGACCAATGATATCTGCTTCACTTTCATGTGCCCGACCATAGGGAAGCAATACACCGAATTGAGCGCCAATACCTAAGCCTTGCATGTAGATATCTTTATTGGCTACACCTTTAACTCCGAGAATACTATCGACAACCGTTAAAGAGCCATTCACCAACATTTGCGAAGACACTCGCTCGTTAGAATGTTCTGCAATAACGTGTCCTACCTCGTGCCCCATCACTGCCGCAAGCTGATCTTGATTCTCGGCTAATTTAATAATGCCGGTATAGACACCAATTTTACCGCCAGGCAAAGCAAACGCGTTCACTTGATCAGATTCAAACACTACGACTTCCCAATCACCTTTATGCACCTTTGATGACACGTTTTTAGTGATGTTATCGGCTATACATTGAACATAGGCATTAACCGCTGGGTTGGTGCTTATCTTCTCTTTCTTCTTAATTTCTTCGAAAGAGGCCGCACCCATCTCATTCATTTTTTCTGCTGACATCACAGTAACTTGCTTTCTACCAAGAGGTGACGAACCGCAAGCAACGACAAAGCTTAACAAAAATGCGACTAAATAATATTTAGGATTCATAACTACCTTTCCTCTATTAGATATTTATTTGGCCTTTTTCTTTTTTACAGAAGAAGACTTCCCCGACATCAGGGCTTCTATTTCTTTAACGGTTTTAGGTACCGAGCTGGTCAACACTTTGTTTCCAGTTTTTGTGACCAAGACATCATCTTCAATACGAATACCGATACCACGCCATTTGGCGGCCACCCCTTTTTGATCAGGAGCAATATAAAGGCCAGGCTCAATAGTTAGCACCATACCTTCTTCCAGTACGCGCCATTCGCCACCTACTTTGTAGTCACCGACATCATGCACATCCATACCGAGCCAATGACCTGTGCGGTGCATATAAAATGGCATATAGGCTTCTGTCTCGATTAAACGCTCTAAATTTCCCTTAAGGATTCCAAGCTCAAGAAGGCCTTCAACCAGAATTCTAACGACGACTTCGTGGGGTGTATTCCAATGATTGCCTGGCTCTACACTATCGATCGCCGCGATCTGACTTTTCAATACCAATTCGTAAAGCTGCTTTTGCTCTTTGCTGAACTTGCCATTCACAGGAAAGGTTCGCGTAATATCCGAAGCGTAACCATCCAGCTCACCGCCCGCGTCGATCAACACTAGATCGCCGTCTTTCATCTCACTGTTATTGTCTGTGTAATGTAAGACACAACCATTTTTTCCGGCCCCAACAATCGATGGATAAGCGGAGTAAGCACAACCTGATTTAGCATATTGATAAAGAAACTCAGCCTCTAACTCATACTCAAACATTCCAGGCTTACATACCTTCATCGCATTAATGTGTGCTTGTGCCGAGATTTCCCCCGCCTCTGCCATGATCGCTTGCTCAGCTTTACTCTTATACAAACGCATATCGTGCAACTGATGATCAAGCGCTACTAACTCATCGGGAGGTATCGCACCTGCGCGCGCTTTGCTGCGGATAATATTAATCCATTCCATAACCTGATGATCAAATTCATGATCACAGCCCATGGCATAAAACACTTTATGTTTGCCTTCGATTAAGCCAGGTAAAATGTCGTCAATATCTCCAATCGGAAAAGCATCATCAACGCCAAAGTTTTTAGTCACGCCTTCAGGACCTTGTCGATAGCCGTGCCAAGTTTCCATCAAAGCGTCCCGCTCACGACAAAACATTACAAACTCACCGTGTTCACGACCGGGTATCAAAGCCATCACGGCTTCGGGCTCAGGAAATCCCGATAGATATTGAAAATCGCTATCTTGGCGATAGGCAAAATCAACATCACGGTTACGAACTTGCACTGGCGCCGCTGGAAGAATGGCAATGCTGTTTGGCCCCATGTATTCCATGAGCGCCTTACGCCTCTTTGCAAACTCTGCTTTTTTTATACGGGTATTTTTCTTCATCATATTTATTATTCTATCTCCAACAGTTTGGAGTTATTTATCAATGATAAGTTTCTTCTTTTGGTGCTTCATTTGAGCTTTGCTCTACACCAAACTCTGAGTACAGCATCATGGCTGCCGTTCTTACGTATTCTTCAAGTTCAAAAAAGGCGGCTTCCTCTTCTTCACTACCTCCTTGTTCAACTTCGTCACCCACTTGGGAGATCTCAACAAGATCTTTCAGCACTTCTTGGGATTCCTCAGAAAAGCTTTGCTCTTTCGTTTTAACCCCCGTGCCAAATCCCACCAAAAAACCCTGACACCAATCGGATAATGCTCTAATCCGATAACCTAGCTCTTCTTCATCGTCCGGTAATAACAGTTCAAAGCCAAATTCTGGATCTTCATATTGTTCTACGACCGCTCCCTGGATATGGATAAGGGCCTCACGACTCGACTCATCACTACTCTCTTCATCGATATGCTTCATTACTGCATTGATGACCAGACCCATATCTGCGGCCAAACCCACACTCCCTAAACCAGCCACGAGACCATGAACTTCGCTACTGCTACAAATACTCGCCCAGGACTCTAATTGGGCGTTAATATCGTCATAATTCAGCTTAGCCATATGTAGGAGCTCACTTTACTCAAAATCGGCCTTGAGGGCCTGTATTACGGGGAATCCAGGAGCGCTAGCATAGCGGACAGCGGGCTTTAAATCGAGTTTTCTAGTAGCTGTACAAATAATATACTTGATAATAAAAAATCATTAATTACAATGCCTTAGTAACCATTATTAAGAAAGATTTGAACTTAGACCCTACGCTTTTGCGGGAAAATAGAAAAATAACGATCCCTTTAGAACGCGTTTGCACCAAGTTTCATTGTTCTACTTATATGAGAGCCCGTTGAATCAGGTCACTACTAAAGGCCACTGCTATAAGTCATTAGAGAAGACAGGTAAGAAGATGTCGTTAGACGAACAGATGTCCCAGTTGGAACACCGAGTAGAAGCCTTGGTTAAGGCCTCACAAAAGGTGCGTGAAGAAAACGAGTCTTTAAAGGATAAAGAAGTCGAGCTTATCGAAAAGAACAAACTGGCCAAAAGCAAAGTTGAAGAAATGATTCGCAAGCTTAAATCTTTAGATAAATAATTTAATTAGCTAGTAAGTTTAATACACTATGTCAGACGCACCTAATACAGTAACGGTACAGATACTCGGTAAAGACTACCGAGTAGGCTGCCCTCCTGAAGAAGAGGAAAATCTGCGTAGTGCTGCCCGTCATTTAGACAAGCAAATGAATGACATAAAAACTGGCGGGAAAATTATTGGCACTGAAAAAATTGCGGTGATGGTCGCTCTTAACCTAGCTAATGACCTATTACAGTTAGACCAAGTACAAGAACAGAAGCTAGCACGTACTGCACAAAAGATTGAATTCCTTACCAAAAAAGTGGAGCAGGTCCTACTCGACCTAAAAGACTAGATTCCTCTTACGTCTTTTGTTCCCCTAACTAAAAAAAATAACTGAACTGTCAAGCTTGTTAGCTAAGTATCTTTGGCTATACTGTTTTTATGTTCCCTGGGATGTTCGCGAGTTAGCTACGTCCCTGAGCCGATACTACCTTTAGGCGATTGCTCTGTGGGTGTTGGTGTGCATGTCCGCTTGACGGAAAGCCTAATACACTTCGGCACCGCCACCTTGAACCATCGGGTTCAAGGGCCCGTTAATAACGGCATTTCCGGGGAACATCTTTATTTCTTTTATCAACTCTCTTGTTTGAAAAGACTCCTGCCATGAGCGCGAACGTATACGACGCCAATGCACTTCGCAAATCAGCAAAAAACGCTCGACGCCAGCTAAGCGAAACTCAACAAGACATTGCTAGCAAAAAAATACTCGAAGCTCTTCTATCACTTTCGCAGTTTAATCAAGCTCGACATATTGCCTGCTACCAAGCAATTGATGGGGAGCTCAGTTTACAAAAAGTAATTGAAGAAATTTGGCGGCAAAAAAAATCCTGCTACCTACCAAAAGTAAACAAAGGTACAAAGGCCCTAAGCTTTCATTTGTATGAGGCCGAGAGTGTTTTAAGTGCAGGCGAATTTAATATTCAAGAAGCTCAGAATTCCGAACACTTTGATCGTGAACAATTGGATCTAGTATTAATGCCCCTCACCGCTTTTGATGCCAAAGGAAATCGTTTAGGCATGGGCGGCGGCTACTATGACTTTAGTTTTCAGCACTTACGCGAGCAAACATGTAGACAAAGCTATTTAATTGGAATTGCACACAGCTGCCAAGAAGTCGATCATATTGAATCCGAAGAATGGGATATCAAGCCCGACCTAATTATCGCGGTTTAACTTTCTTGGATTAAGCACCTCGGCTTTTAGGCATTAACCCTTTAGAAAAATATCAAAAGCCGGGTTGCTAGTTTCTTCTATATAGGGAAAGCCTAACTCATCAAGATATTCAGCCACCTCTTGCGGGTCATCAACCTGTAAGCCAACCAGCACTCGTCCAAAAGCTGAGCCATGGTTACGGTAATGGAACAAGCTGATATTCCAACGATTACCCACACGCAATAGGAAATTCAATAAAGCACCAGGGCGTTCAGGAAATTCAAAGCGATACAACACTTCGTTGGTAATGATACTCGGCGCCTGACCACCTACCATGTGACGCACGTGTAGTTTGGCCAACTCATTATCGGACATATCAACGACTTGGTAGCCTTCGGCTTCAAACTGTAACAACAATGCTTTTCGATCTTTAAGGCGCAAATCACTAGATACTTGTATTCCAACGAACACTTGCGCGACATTACTATCTGAGTAACGATAATTAAATTCAGTAATATTGCGCGAGCCTAGCAGCTCACAAAAACGCTTGAAGCTACCTGGTTTTTCGGGAATTGCGACCGCAAAAATAGCCTCGCGACCTTCACCTAGCTCGGTGCGCTCTGAGATATGACGCAGTCGATCAAAATTAGTATTGGCACCGCTGACAATACTTAACAAGGTTTGATCTTTAACTTGCTCACGCTCGACGTATTTTTTTAGACCTGCCAAAGCAAGCGCACCAGCGGGCTCAGCAATAGAGCGAGTGTCTTCGAATACATCCTTAATCGCCGCGCAAATTTCGTCGGTATTTACCGTTATCACTTCATCTACTAAACCTTGTTGCACCAAACGAAACGGCTCTTCACCAATTTGAGCCACGGCAACACCATCAGCAAACAAACCGACCGAGTCCAAAGTGACCCGCTCTCCTGCTTTCATAGCCGCATGCAAACAAGCTGAATCTTCTGACTCAACACCAAATATTTTTATGCCGGGTTGAACATATCGCAAATAAGCAGCTACGCCTGCAATTAAACCGCCACCGCCGACCGGAATAAATACCGCGTCCAAGCCCCCGCTATGCTGGCGCAAGATCTCCATGCCAACCGTGCCCTGACCGGCAATCACATCTGGATCGTCATAAGGATGAACAAAGGTATAACCTTCTTCTCCAGCAAGCTTTTGAGCATGGGCGCTAGCGACATCAAAGGTATCACCATGCAAAACCACTTCGCCGCCAAAGGCACGTACTGAGTTCACCTTAATATCAGGGGTAGTAGTCGGCATTACGATCAAAGCGTTCACACCTAACTTACTCGCAGCCAATGCCACACCCTGAGCATGGTTTCCAGCAGATGCAGCGATAACTCCTTTAGCCAACTGCTCTTCGCTCAGCATTTTGAGCTTGTTATAGGCACCTCGAATCTTAAACGAGAATACCGACTGAAGATCTTCTCGCTTTAACAATACTTGGTTATCCAAACGCCTCGACAACCATTTTGCCGAATCAATGGGTGTCTCTTCCACCACATCATAGATCGAGGCTTTTAAGATATTCTGTATATAAGTTTCGATGCTTTGCATAATATAAACGACTAGGCTTGGCTCAAATTAAATCTTGAGTTGCTAGCCGATTTTGCCAATCAACTTGCAATCAAATTAGAAGCTGCGATGATACCTTAAAATTTCTCCTAAGGTGAACGTAAGCCATGACAAGTTCCTCTAAAAACCCCGAAAAACTTGACGCAGAACAAAAAAAGCAGGCCGTTGCTCTCGCTGCGTTAGATTATATAGAGGAAGGCACCATTCTTGGTATCGGCACCGGCTCCACTGCTAACTACTTTATTGATGCCTTAGCGGATAAAAAACACCTCATTGAAGGCACGGTTGCCAGCTCAGAGGCCTCTGCTGAACGATTAAAATCTCACGGTATAGAGGTACTGGATCTAAACAGCGTGCACGAAATTTCTGTCTACATCGACGGCGCTGATGAGATCGATCCCGGGCTTAACCTGATTAAAGGCGGCGGCGGCGCTTTAACCCGTGAGAAGATTGTCGCCAGTGTTGCTGATAAATTTGTATGTATCGCAGACGATAGCAAGCTGGTCGATGTACTAGGCAAATTCCCACTGCCTGTCGAAGTTATTCCGATGGCTCGAAGCGCTGTAGCGAGAGAGCTAATAAAACTGGGTGGAGATCCGGTCCATCGTGATGGCTTTATTACCGACAACGGCAATATCATTCTCGACACTTATAATTTAAGCATTACAGAACCTTTAGCTTTAGAGCAAAAGCTCAACAATATCGTAGGCGTCGTTTGCAACGGCATCTTTGCCCAACAGGCGGCTCATGTTGCTTTGCTGGGTAATGATGAAGGTGTAAAAGTACTGACTAAATAAAGTACTGGTAAAAACTAGCTGACGATAAGCGTTTCGAAATTAAGTTTGGGCGCCTCCTCACCAAAACCTAGCCTAAAGAACATTTCATCGCCCGCTGTTAAGGGACCCACGCCTTCTGGTGTTCCGGTCAAAATCACGTCCCCCGCCTCTAAAGAAAAATGCTGACTCATATCAGAGATCAATTCTAAAACAGGCCATAACATATTATCGCTCGTGGCATGTTGCACCACAGCATTATTCAAACTCGCTTCAAAATAAAAAGTTTGATCAAACTCTTTTTGAGCAGGAATAAACCTAGAAACAGGGCACGCCCCATCAAAAGCTTTTGCCTTTTCCCAAGGCTGTCCTTTATTTTTTAATTGTGACTGCAGGTCACGAAGCGTTAGATCCAAGGCAAGACCATAACCCCAGATGGCATCCGCGACTTGTTCAATCGAAGCATTTTTTAAATTTCTTTTTAAAAGAATCACCAATTCAGTTTCATAATGAACAGAGCCTCGCCCGCCAGGAATAGTCACTTCTTCATGCAAAGAACATAAAGCTGTTTTAGGTTTTAAGAACAGCAAGGGTTCTCTAGGAATTTCGTTACCCAACTCTTCGGCATGTTTGGCATAGTTTCTACCGACACAAACCACCTTGCCCACAGGTATATCTATCGCCTTACCGTTTAAGGCTAAATGTCGATAGCCTTCCGTCACTAGGGCAAAACCTTTCCGGGATTCATAAGCCCTTTGGGATCAAAAACTTGTTTCATAGCTCGCATATACGCAATTTCTTCTTCGCTGCGCGAATAGTGTAAAAAGTCCTTTTTTAATAGGCCCAAACCGTGCTCTGCAGAAATACTACCGTCGTATTTTTCAATCACATCAAAGACAAACTGACTCACCCTTTTACACTCAGTGAAAAAATCTTCTTTGGTCCAGCTCTCCGGCTTTAGAATATTTAAATGCATATTGCCGTCACCGATGTGGCCATACCAAACGATTTCAAACTCTGGATAGGCCTCTTGTACTAAATCATCAATTTCTTGTATCAACTGCGGCACTTTAGACACGGTGACCGAAATATCATTTTTATAGGGAGTGTAAACAGAAATAGTTTCGCTAATTCTTTCTCGCAAAGCCCAAAGCTCTTGAGCTTGTTGTTCGCTTTGGCTCATTACTCCATCGAGCACCAAACCATCTTCAACACCTTGTTCGAAGGCAGCGAGAATTTTTTCGCTCAACTCTTCTGATACTAGATCATATTCCAACAGCGCGTAGAAAGGCGCCTCACTTTCAAAAGGTTTTTGTACATTGCCATGGGAGGTCACTTTTTCTAAAGCCACTTCTGAGAAAAATTCAAAGGCGTTTAAATCACAACAGCTTTGGAACAAAGAAAGCGTTCCCATAATGGATGCAAAATCAGGACAAGCAACGACCAAAACCTGCGGATTACAAGGGGGAGTCGCCAACTTAATATCCGCCTCAACGATCACTCCCAAACTTCCTTCTGATCCAATAAAGAGATGGCGGAAATCAAAGCCTGTGGCGTTTTTAATGAGACCTTTATTCAGATCTAAGATCTTTCCTTCACCGGTCACCACTTTTAAGCCAAGCACCCAGTCACGAGTCAGACCATAGCGGATAACTTTGATACCACCGGCATTAGTCGCGATATTACCGCCGATCTGACTGGAGCCAGATGAAGCAAAGTCCACCGGGTAAAATAAGTTCTTAGATTCGGCAAATTCTTGCAGACTTTGGGTAATCAAACCTGCTTGAACTTTCACGGTGCGATCCTTTTCATCAAAGGCAAGCACCTGGTTCATCAAATCCATCGCAATGACTATTTCGCCATTAGCTGCCACCGCGCCACCGCTCAAACCGGTGCGTCCACCCGAAGGGACCAAAGCCAAATCGTGCTCATTGGCAAATAGCACCAACTTTTGAATGTCTTCTATCGTTTTAGGTAATACCACGGCTGAAGGCTTAGGCTCATGAGCCCTAGTCCAGTCTAGGCCATAGGAGGCAAGTGTTTCCGCGTCGCAATTGTCCGGGCCAAGCACCTTGGCCTGGTCGAGCAAATCACTGAGCTGGGCGCTTAAATCGCTTGTATTCACTGGGTTTATCTCCTCAATAAAGCTGGGCGGATTTTAGCACAAGCGTGTTATCATTAGCGCCCTTTCGAAACCCCTTTATTGTGAGCATACGTGCGACTTATGGCTAATTCATCGTCACTTTCTTTAAACAAAAGCAAAATCAAAGTTCTATTATTAGAAGGCCTACACCAAAGCGCCCTAGACAATTTCGAGAAAGCAGGCTATTCCAACATCGAGGCCCTGAAAACCTCCTTAGCCCCTGAAGAGCTTAAAGAGAAAATAGCCAGCGCCCACATCATCGGTATCCGCTCCCGCACCCAACTGAGTGAAGATGTATTGAAAGCTGCTGAAAAACTCATCGCGATCGGCTGCTTTTGCATAGGCACCAACCAGGTGGATAAAGAAGCTGCTCTTAAACTCGGCATTCCTGTATTTAATGCGCCCTACTCAAACACTCGAAGCGTTGCTGAACTGGTCCTCGCCGAGATGATTATGTTATTCCGCGGTATTCCAGAAAAGAACGCTATGGCTCATCGAGGAGGCTGGCTTAAATCAGCATCTGATTCTTTCGAAATTAGAGGCAAGACTCTTGGAGTTATCGGTTATGGCAATATCGGCATGCAACTGGGCATATTGGCCGAAGCATTAGGTATGAATGTAATCTTTCACGACCTTGAAACCAGACTCCCTCTTGGCAATGCTGAACAGGCTCATGATTTGGATGACTTGCTCACTCGCGCCGATGTTGTGAGCTTACACGTTCCTGAAACTGCCAATACCAAAAACATGATGGGCGCTGAGCAAATAAACAAAATGAAAGACAACAGCGTACTGATCAATGCTTCTCGCGGAACGGTAATTGACATTGACGCTCTAGCTCATGCCTTGGAAAACAAAAAGCTACTAGGAGCCGCAATCGACGTATTCCCTACCGAGCCAAAATCTAACCAAGAGCAGTTTGAATCACCACTGCAGCAATTTGATAATGTCATTCTTACACCGCATATTGGCGGCAGCACCCTCGAAGCCCAGGAAAACATTGGTCTTGAGGTATCTGAAAAGCTAGTTAAATACAGCGACAACGGTACCACCACTTCTTCTGTGAACTTTCCAGAAGTTTCAGTGCCTGAACAAAAAGAAGCTCATCGTTTATTACACATTCATAAGAATGTGCCCGGGGTCTTATCTGAGATTAATGACATTTTTTCGAAAAACGCGATCAATATCTCATCTCAGTACTTGCAAACCAATGAGCAAATTGGTTATGTAGTAATGGATATTGACGCTGAACACAGTGACGTTGCGCTAAATAAACTCCAAGCTATTGAGGGAACCATCAAGGCGCGCGTACTTTTTTAACATCGCCTATGCAAAATTCACCCAAACAGGTAAAAACAAAAAAAGCATTACTCTCTGTTTTGCTTTTGTTTTTGAGCGCCTGTGCGAGTAGCAGCTTTTTTGTTTCTTATCCTTCGCAAATGGCTCCGATTCAATCCCAAATTTTACAGGGAAAGCCTGACGAAAGTTTTCAAAAACTCAGCAAAAAAGGCAAAGGCCCAAACCACATTCTCGACGTTCTAGAAAGCGCTCGAATCGCCCAGATTGCGGGTGACTACGAATCGAGTAAAAAGCAGTTTGAAGAAGCGTTTTATTTGTTTGAAGACCAAGACAGCAAAGCAAAACTCGATTTAAGTGATGGCGGATCATTGCTTGGATCGTTCGCGCTCAACGACAATGCTCTACCTTATAAACCAGAAGCTTACGAACGAATTCTCGCACACCAATACCAGTCCTTTAATTACTTAGCAGAAGGTAACTTATCAGGCAGCCTCGTCGAAGTTCGTAGGGCCGCTCAAGAACAAGAAATCGCATTAGAAGCGCACCATAAAGAACTGGTCAAAGCAGAAGAAGAAGCTAACAACAAAGGTTTCGAACCTGATATAGGAAACTACGAAGACCAATTAGGCGAAAGCCTAAACACGGCAGCGAAAGTTAAAAACTCCTTTCAAAACGCTTACACTTTCTATTATTCAGCCATAATTCGTGAAGCTTCAGGCGAGAAGGACGGCGCTTTCATCGACATTAAAAAAGCTTTTGAGCTTTACCCTGACAACCCTTATTTACAACAGGATTTTTGGCGCTTAGGAAAAGCCTTAAATATGCACAGCGACTTGGAGAAATTTGGTCCAACTATTGATGCTAAAAATAAAAAAGCATCCGAAGGAGACGCAGAACTCATCGTATTTTTTGAGCAAGAGTTTATTCCCGCAAAACAAGAAGTAAGTCTGCCCTTTGCGGGAATCGATAAGTTTTATACCTTTGCTTTTCCGGCCTACTTAAACCCATGGCGTCCTGGTAACCAAGTAGATGTTTCTCTTAACGAACGCTACCTCGGACGAAGCGCAGCCATAGGCGACATACACGCCCTAGCTGCAAAAGCGCTTGAAGAAGGCAGTTTTAAACGTTTGCTTCGCCAGATGATCCGCCTAAGCACTAAAACCCGTCTACAAAACGAAGCGCTTCAGCAGAATGACGCTGGAATTGCCCAATTATTTTCTAACGCCTATTCCCTTATTTCTGAGCGCGCCGATCTTCGCTCATGGTTGACGCTTCCCGACAAAGTGCAGGTAGCACGCTTTAAAATACCCTCTGGTTCACACAAAATTCAGATTAGTAACGCTACATTTTTGGAAAGCTTAAATATCGACGCTAAACCAGGGCAAAAGGTTATGATTAAGCTAAATCGCCCTGGAAACTCAAGGGTCTATATGGAACAATTTTACTTTTAAAGGATCTAACACTTTAAGCACTTTGATTAAGAATTAAATACAGGACCACATTATGAAAACCACCAAAGGCCTTTTTTTAGCAGCCGGCATTCTTAGCCTAAGCGCATGTACCTCGGGAATTGTCGGACAAGCCTCATACATCGACGGCCGGCATGAAATGAATTCCAACACCCAAAACCCTATTTTGGGTATGCGCGTTGCGATGGATGATATTAAAACCACTCGCGTAAATGATTTATTGGTAGCCAATGTTCAACTAAGAAATAAGTGGTCTTTCACACAAGATGTAAAATATCGTGTTCATTGGTTTGACGCTGAAGGCATCGAAATCGAACCAGAAAGAGCCGTGTGGAACGAAATTATCCTAACTGGGAAATCAGAACGAACGGTTAAATTAACCGCACCCACAAGTGCCGCAGTTAAAACCAAAGTAACGGTGCGAGATTAATTAAAATTATTATTGACCTTAAAGTCATAACGAGGAATTCAATCATGTTAAAACAAACATCTAAATTTTCAGTTCTAGTTTTGAGCGTCGCCCTACTTGGCCTAAGTGCTTGTTCAAACAAAGTGAGTTATGAAGACGCAGGCGATGTCGAAACCGTTACTACTGGCTTCGGTTCAACTGATCTGCAACAAAGCTCAATTACCCTTGTTGACTCTCTATTGACCACAGACCATATCGTCAAAATGCTAGAAGGAAAACGCCCGGTCTTATTTATCGACGGCATTAAAAACAAAACCAGCGAACATATTGATACCGAATCAATTACCGACACAATCAGCACTAAACTGATAAATACCGGTAAATTCCGCTTTATCGACATGACCAAAGTTGAATCAGTTAAAAAACAATACGACTATCAGAAGAACAGCGGCTTAGTCGATCAAGAAACTAGCGTTAAGATCGGACGTCAAATAGGTGCAGATTATATGCTTTACGGAAACATCAGCAGTATTGTAAAGCGCAACAAAAAAACCAAGGACGTTTACTTTAAAACCACTTTAAAACTTATGGACATTGAAACCGGTATTATTGAATGGCAGGGTGAAAAAGAAATCCGCAAACAAAGAAATAAAACCTTGCTAGGCTTATAAAGTTTAAGCAGACGAAAAAAAGCAGCGAATCAGCTGCTTTTTTCGGCTCAAGAAAGGCCTTCTTCCAAATATTTAAAAATTTCTTTTTGGAGCCTGTCTGACTCCCCCGCCAGGTGATGGCCCGCATCTGGCACTTCACGCAGAATAGCCTTGGGAAAGTGTGTCATTAAAAATTCAATGTTGTAAGGTCCATCCACCGTTTGGTCTTGGTCTCCTTGAATCATCGTAAATCTCAATTCACTGCCACTATTCTCTTCAACCAAAGCTTCAAAGGTTTTCACCCACTCCAACATAGCGCCTACCCATTGTGCCGGCAACCGGCTGTGCTGGACTGGATCGTCGAATCGGACAAAATGGCTAAAAGCCTCATCTTCTGAATTTTTGCTTTCCCCTCTTGGGATACTATCAACGACTAGGCGTAGGAAGCGGTATGACCAATTAGCTTGTTTCCAAGCCATAGGCCTCACTAGAGGTGCGAAAAGCACCACTTTCCCCAGATCATGCCTTTCAGAACGATTAGACAAAAGCCAATTGAGCGTCATTCCGCCCCCCAGACTTTGAGCCACGACATGAAGAGGCTCTCGAAAACGAGCCTGGTAAAACTCAAAGGCATCGTTAAGCACAAATCGATATAGATCAAAAGATTCAATCGTGGCACGTTCCCCTTCGGATAGGCCATGCCCTGGAAAGTCAAAGGCACAAACCGAATATCCAGCATTTAGTAAGTAAGTAATTACTTTTACAAAAAGACCAACATGATCAGTATAACCATGAACTAATAACACCCTACCCCGGCTATCACCAGTCAAATTGAAGGACTGAAAAAACAGACCTTGTCCATTGACGACACGAAAGCCCGCTTGGTACTCGATATCTGGTATGGCCAATATTTGATCAATCCCATAGCACTGCAAATAGTCTTGGATATGCTGATCTTGCCCATGACGCAGCTCCCAATTTTCAAAATTGGGCATCGCGTCTTGCCAATGTAGCATCCGCTCTTGATCATTCACGGGGTTTGGAGTTTGTTTTGGCATAATGAGACATAAAACCAGATTGCAAAAGGAGCGCGAAAATCACTTCGCAGCCTCGGAAGATTACCCTATAATGAGGGTCCAAAACACAGCCTTGATTCGATTTTCATGAGAGATGATCACCGGAATATCTTACAAGGCTATAAAGTTTGACAAGCCGTTGAGTATAAAAATAAAAAGGTAACCTTTCGGTAATTTGAGGTCTATATGAATAACAAAATTCCCTCCATTCTATTTGGGTTCGCATCTAGCCTACTAGTGAGCACACTAGGTCACGCCAGCAATTTAGGTCAATTTGACGTTCGATCTATGGCAATGGGAGGTACAGGTGTAGGAGGGACATATACAGCAAATGCGTCAGCGTTTAACCCAGCCTTAATGGCAACCGAAGCTAACCGCAGAAGCTTCAGTTTTATTCCTCTGGGCATTCGACTAGAAGCATTTGACGAAAATAGCTTCGCAGACACCATTGATGATGCCGAAGTTGCTATCAATGAAGACGGAACAGGCTTGAACGACCTACTTCAAGGTATGGAAGGCATAGGCGAAGAGACCTGCGGCGGCGACCCTTGTTACAAACATGCCAATATGGAACCCGCCTCGATAAAGGCCAACGAGGTCTTTGGCCATATTGAAAACTTAAATAAGAGTAACGGCCTCATCTCTTCCAATGTGGGTGCTGCGATTCAGTTCGGTCAGCGGATACCTATGGCCCTAGTGGTAGATGGAGGCCTCTACACACGTGTAGGCCTGAAATTTTCCGAACGAGATACCAACGAACTCAATGCCTATTTCCAGGCAATGGATGGGGGCGAAATTACTCAAACTGAACTGGGTGAACTTCTAGACCAGGGGCTAGTTAGCGTAGATGGCGGCGGCAACTTAAATTTCGAGACAAATGGAGAAGACAAGGAATTAAGATCACTGATTGAGGTTCTTGGTGCCGCATATACCGAGGTAGGGCTTAGCCTAGCGGATTCGTTTCAATATAACGGTAAAGAACTTTCTTTAGGTATCACCCCTAAAATCGTTAAAGTTCGTACTATAAAGTTTCATGCCGGTGTTG
Organism: Pseudomonadales bacterium; assembly: GCA_965223975.1. Lineage (GTDB taxonomy): Bacteria > Pseudomonadota > Gammaproteobacteria > Pseudomonadales > JBECKS01 > JBECKS01. The sequence continues at coordinate 1,608,669 of OZ245031.1, read as the reverse complement.
AATCAGAAGATATTGAAACGGACGATATCACTGATGATGAAAACATCGAAGAGAAAACAGACTTTAACGCCGACGTGGGCTTAGCCATCAAACCCTTTGATACCCAACCCCTACAAGTAGGCGTAACTATTAAAAACCTTTTTACTCGCAGCTACGAATTAAAGAAAACCGCAACGGAATTGGCCCTTGAAGACGAAGCAAGAGGTACAGGTGACGAGGCAATCCTTGCTGCTTCTGAGCTGGACACTTTTGCCTTTAGACAGACTTTAGAAATCGAACCTCAAGTAACTGTTGGCTTAGCCTATGATTTAAAACTTCTTCGTTTACAAACAGATGTCGATTTAAATGCAGCCGAAGTTCTAGGAAAAACCACTCAACATTTAGGATTCGGCGCAGAATTTGATCTAAGAATCTTAAAGTTACAAGCTGGTTACCGAACTTCAATTGGTGGCGATGATGAAGACGATGCGCTTAGTGCAGGTGTCGCACTTGGCTTCTTAGGCCTTGGTGCAATTAAATCTGGTGATCAAATTGGTGCTGCTTTACAGCTAGGCTTTAGTTTCTAAGCACCACCGAACCAAAAGCAAAAAAAAGCCCGGATATCCGGGCTTTTTTTTGTCTGAGATAAATAGTCAGCACTATTTTACTTGTGGATCTAAATCACCCGCATCATAACGTTGATGCATAGACTCTAGATCAATCACTTTAATCTTACTCGCTTGTCCTGCAGTACCAAAAGCTTCGTAGCGATTTTTACAAATATCCTTCATTGCCGTTAAAGACTCTTTAAAGTATTTTCGCGGATCAAACTCAGCAGGATTCTGAGCCAAGTAACGACGAATGGCACCGGTCGATGCCAAACGTAAATCCGTATCAATGTTTACCTTACGTACTCCGTGCTTAATACCTTCTTGAATTTCTTCAACAGGCACACCATAAGTTTCAGGAATTGCGCCGCCAAACTCATTGATTACTTCTAACCAATCTTGGGGCACAGAAGAAGAACCATGCATTACTAGGTGAGTATCAGGAATTCGTTGATGTATTGCTTTAATACGATCAATCGCCAAAATATCCCCTGTAGGTGGGCGCGAGAACTTATACGCACCATGACTGGTACCAATTGCAATCGCTAGTGCATCACAGTGAGTCGCCTTAACAAAATCAGCCGCTTCATCCGGGTCAGTTAGCATTTGCTCAAGACTTAGCTTGCCCTCAGCACCAACACCATCTTCTTCACCAGCTTCACCTGTTTCTAAAGAGCCAAGGCAACCCAGCTCGCCTTCTACAGAAACGCCACAAGCGTGGGCCATATCAACTACCTGGCGAGTAACCTGAACATTGTAATCATAATCCATTGGGGTTTTACCATCGGCTCCCAACGACCCGTCCATCATCACTGAGCTAAAACCCAATTGAATCGAACGCTGACATACTGCCGGCGAGGTTCCATGATCCTGGTGCATTACAACCGGCACACCTGGAAATTCTTCAATCGCTGCTTGGATCATATGTTTTAAAAAGTTAGGGCCCGCATATTTACGAGCACCTGCCGAAGCTTGAGCAATCACTGGACTATCGGTTTCACTGGCTGCCTCCATCATTGCCCGCATCTGCTCCAAGTTGTTTACGTTAAACGCTGGAACGCCATAAGCATTTTCCGCTGCATGATCAAGCAGCTGTCTCATACTGATTAAAGCCATTGTATTGTCCTCTTACTTACTTCAAATTTAATTCTATTTAATATATTCGCGTTAAGCCTTGCTAGCTGCAAGCTCCAAAGCCTCAACGGCCGGTAACTTTTTACCTTCCACAAATTCTAAAAAGGCTCCGCCACCCGTTGAGATATAAGATACTCCCTCGCCCACTGCGTATTGATCAATAGCCGCCAAAGTATCACCACCACCCGCAATCGAAAACGCTGATGAATCAGCAATGGCTTTGGCCAAACTTTGTGTGCCTTGAGAAAATTGATCAAACTCAAATACACCCACGGGACCATTCCATAAAATAGTACCTGCCGAAGCAAGTGCTTGTGCTTGTGCTCGCGCAGTGTCTGGACCCACATCAAAAATCATATCGTCATTTGCAACGCTCTCAACATCTTTAATCGTTGCTTCTGCGTCTTCAGCGAAAGCCTTACCCACAACAACATCAGTAGGCAAAGGAATATTCACCTTTTCAAGTAAAGCCGTAGCGGTATCCACTAAATCTTCTTCATATAGAGATTTGCCAACCGGAAAACCTTTCGCAGCTAAAAAGGTATTGGCAATACCACCACCCACAATAATAGTTTCGCACTTCTCCGCTAAAGCATTTAGAACTTCTAATTTGGTGGACACTTTTGATCCACCTACTATTGCGATCAATGGTTGGGCAGGCTGAGCTAGCGCCTTATCAAGCGCCTCTAGTTCAGCTGCCAACAATGGGCCGGCGCAAGCTATATCACTTTTTAATGCAACCCCATGAGTAGATGCCTGCGCTCGATGAGCCGTTCCAAAAGCATCCATAACAAACACGTCACACAGTGATGCCATCTTTTGAGCTAGCTCTTCATTATTTTTCTTTTCGCCCGCATTAAAACGAACATTCTCGCAAAGCACTACTTCGTTAGCGCTTTGTTCAAAGCCATTTAACCAATCACTTTCTAAACGCACATTGACGTTAAGATGCTCATCCAACCACTTTGCTACTGGAGCCAGAGAAAAAGCTTCGTCAAACTCACCTTCGGTAGGCCTACCTAAGTGAGACATTACTCGAACCATCGCACCCTGGTCCAAGGCGGCTTGAATAGTAGGAAGTGCCGCTCTTAAACGAGCATCACTGGCGACAACGCCATCACTGATAGGTACATTTAAATCTTCTCGAATCAACACTCGTTTATTTGCCAATTCAAGTTCGCTCATTTTTAATACTTTCATGATCGTCCTTCCTTCCCAAATATCACTTAAGACTTTTTAATAAATCGATGAGACGATTGACGTAGCCCCACTCGTTGTCATACCAAACTAAAATTTTAAGAGTATTTTCTAAGACCTGCGTTTGAGTCCCATCAAAAATTGCGGATTCACTTCGATGGTTATAATCAGATGAAACCAGAGGCAAATCAGAGTAAGCCACAATATTCGGTTCACTAAAATCAGAAAATATTCTGTTTACCTGTTCAACTTCACATGCCTTTGACAACCTCAATGTCAGATCAACCGCGGCAACGTTATTCACCGGAACCCTCATCGAATATCCAACAATCTTTCCAGACAAACCCGGCAATACCTTTTGAACTGCAGAAATACTACTCGTCGTCGTCGGAATCATATTCTGAGCACCAGCACGAGCTCTGCGCAGATCACGATGAACATGGTCAAGAATTTTTTGATCACTGGTGTAAGCATGCATCTCAGTCAAAGACACCTGCTCGACGCCAAATTTCTCATCCAAGAGTTTAAGTACTGGTGCTATACAATGGGTCGTACATGAGGCTGCAGATACAACTTTATCTGCTTCATGCAGGGAGGAGTCATTCACCCCCATTACAACGGTTCTATCCACTTCATCAAAAGCAACTGCCGCAATTAAGACGTGTTTTGCGCCTGCTTGTAAATGCTTTGAGGCTTCCGCTTTTGCACGAAACAAACCCGTACTTTCTAATACCCAATCAACTTCATACTCTTGCCAAGGACAGGCTTCTGGATTTTCATTGTGAAAACAGGGGATAAAAGTATCACCGACTAGAATGCCCTCTTGCTCTCCGCGCTGTTGTGCTTTGACCTCTAAAGGAGAAACGCCATGTGTACTATCGTACTTAAATAAATGCGCTAAAGACTCAAGACTTCCGACATCATTAATCGCCGCCACCTCAAAGGGAAGGCTCTGCTCAAAATACGCCCGCAAAAAATTTCGACCAATACGGCCAAAACCATTAATTGCGACACGTACAGACATTGGTAGCGTTAGCTAAGCCTAAAGGCTTTTCGCCGCATCAACGACAGCTTCACTAGTAATATTAAAGTACTTAAACAAGTCTGCTGCTGGTGCAGACTCACCAAAAGAATCCATACCAATAACTACGCCATCCAAACCAACATATTGATACCAAGTATGTTTAGCGCCGGCTTCAACCGCGATACGCTTGCGAACACTAGAAGGCAAAACCTGTTCTTTATAAGCATCATCTTGAGCTAGGAATATTTCACAACAAGGCATAGATACCACTTGTACTTGCATACCATCGGCACTTAAACGATCAGCCGCTTCTAAAGCAAGTGACACCTCTGAACCGGTAGCCATAATCAAAAGCTCAGGTGACTGTACCGCTTTAACCACATAAGCTCCTTTACTAACGTTCGCTACAGTCGCAGCATCACGATCGATATGGGGAAGGTTTTGACGAGAAAAGATCAAAGCACTCGGACCATCCTTACGCTCAAGAGCCGATTTCCAAGCAACTGCTGACTCAACCGTATCGGCAGGCCTCCAACAATGCATGTTTGGTGTCGATCTTAAGTTAGCCACTTGCTCAATCGGTTGGTGAGTCGGACCATCTTCACCACAACCAATGGAGTCATGGGTATAAACCTGAATGTTACGCTGCTTCATCAAAGCAGCCATACGCATCGCATTACGCGCATACTCCATAAACACCAAGAAGGTTGCACCGTAAGGAATAAAGCCACCATGCAAGGCTAAACCATTGGCAATGGCCGTCATACCAAACTCTCTTACACCGTAGTGAATATAGTTTCCGCTAGCGTCGCTTGCTTCTAGGGCTTTCGCTCCATCCCAAAAAGTTAGGTTAGAAGGCGCCAAATCCGCAGAACCTCCCATCAACTCAGGGAGCATAGGACCAAAAGCATTTAAAGCATTAAACGAAGCTTTACGCGACGCAATGCTCTCGCCTTTTTCTTGTAGCGATAAAACATACTCATCCGCTTTAGCTGAAAAATCTTGAGGCAAATCGCCACTTATACGGCGAGTATATTCTTTCGCTAGCTCTGGATATTTTTCTTGGTAAGCATCAAAGGTTACTTGCCAAGCACTTTCAGCGGATGCACCTTTTTCTTTGGCACTCCAACCGGCGTAGACTTCTTCTGGTACTTCAAAAGGAGCGTGAGGCCAGCCAATACGTTCACGTGTTAGAGCAACCTCATCTTCACCAAGTGCTGCGCCATGACATTCTTCCTTGCCTTCTTTGTTAGGTGAACCTTTACCAATAATGGTTTTACAACACAGCAATGTAGGCTTGCCACTTTCTGCTTGAGCATCTTTCAATGCCTTAGCCACCGCCTCAGGATCGTGACCATCGATGTTTGGAATGACTTGCCAGCCGTAAGATTCAAAACGAGTTACCGTGTCATCGGTAAACCAGCCTTCGACTTCACCATCAATAGAAATACCGTTGTCATCATAAACAGCAATTAACTTACCTAAACCCAAAGTTCCAGCAAGTGAACAGACTTCATGAGAGATGCCTTCCATCATGCAACCATCACCTAAAAATACATAAGTGAAGTGATCAACAATATCAAAACCATCTTTGTTAAATTGAGCTGCCAAAGTTTTTTCCGCAATGGCCATACCAACACCATTAGCAATACCCTGCCCAAGAGGACCCGTAGTGGTCTCTATACCTGGCGCATAGCCATACTCTGGGTGACCTGGCGTTCGTGAATGTAATTGACGAAAGTTCTTTATATCTTCAATACCTAAGTCATAACCTGAAAGGTGCAACAACGAGTAATGCAGCATAGAGCCGTGACCATTCGAAAGAATAAAACGATCTCGATTGGACCAACTGGGATTGGCCGGGTTGTGATTCATAAAATCACACCACAAAACCTGGGCAATATCTGCCATGCCCATTGGTGCGCCCGGGTGGCCACTCTTGGCTTTTTGTACGGCGTCCATGCTTAAGGCACGGATTGCATTGGCTAGGTCACTACGACTGGCGGCTTGGCTCATGGTTTTTTGCTCCAAAGGCAGAAAGGCAAGAAATTGGGAGGCGCTATTTTCCCTCAAGGCGTGTTGCTAAACAAGGGAAAGGCCCTAATCCGGCTAATAAAATTGGGCATTGGCCTAAATAAAAAATGACATCAAGCTCTCGAAGTCATTCCCTACGTCATTTAGGGGACGAGGAGCTATATATCACCCTTTAGGCTTAAATCCGATAGCTTCAACACTGGACAAATCTAAGATGGACAACAGCAACTCAACAACGACCTTCTCCGAGATAGGCTTTATCGGGCTTGGCAATATTGGCTTCCCTATGGCAGAAGCTCTACACGCCCAACACCCTCAATTGAAGGTGTTTGATGTCAGCCCCAAGGCCAGGGCCGCGCTAGCAAAAAAAGGCGCCCAGGTAGCCGAATCGATCCAAGACTTTACCGATTGCCAGCTACTCAGCTTATGCGTGAGACATGATCAAGATGTTGAAGACCTACTATATAAAGAGCAACTATTGGACATTCTAGCTCCAGAATCAGCCATCGCTATTCATAGCACAGTGACAAGGGACAACATCTTGCGCTGGTCTAAAGATGCTAAGCAAAAACAAATCAGCCTCATTGATGCGCCCGTTAGCGGTGGTGCTGAAGGTGCCAAAAACGGCACATTGGTCTATATGCTAGGGGCCGATGACGACGCTATTTTTAAGGCCTGTGAAGAAATCTATCGCGAGGCGGCAAGCGCAGTGATTCATGCAGGGCCTTTGGGCTCAGGGATTGTACTCAAACTAGCTAATAATCTTATGACCTACAGTGCTTTTACGGCAATCAGCGAAGCGCTGGATCTAGCTAAGAGCAAGGGCCTAAATCTAGAACTACTCAATCAGGTCGGAGAGGTGAATGGCGTGCTCACTCCACAAATGCATCGTTTTATAAGCAATCGCGAAGCACTTGCACCCGCATGCAGCGAAGAAGAAATGAAGGCCTTCTTTGGACCTTTTGCCGGCCTGGCCGAAAAAGATCTAGACCACGCACTAGCATTGGGCGATCAGTGCCAACTCGAGCTAGACGCCGCCAAAGCCGTACGCGAGAAAATTCAAAGCGTATTCTTAAAACAAGACTAATCGGAATCATTACTAGGACAGATCATGAGCGCAACTTCTCCCAGCGAACAGCCCTCCTTCGGCGAAAATAGACTGTATATCAACGGGGAACTGCGGGACGCAGAAAACCAAGCACAATACAGCAACATCAATCCTGCCACCGAAGCCGTTGTCGGAACTGCCGCTGATGCCAGTTTAAAAGATGCCGAAGATGCCTTGAGCGCCGCCCGTCAGGCTTTCGACCAAAGCGACTGGAGCACAGATCATAAAGGACGGCTTGAGCACCTACGACGCTTCGAAGCCTGTATCAAAGACCATCTGGACGAGCTTAAAGAAGCTGCAATCGCAGAAGCGGGTTCTACTCGCCACAATGCCGACGGCCCACAAGCAGCAGGGCCCGTAGGCATGATTGACTGGACCTTAAACTATCTTGAGCAGTTTGAGTGGGATCGTGACATAGGCAATTACACCTCAGAAGATTTAGGCATGACCAGCAAACGCATCGTGTGCAAAGAAGCCGCAGGGGTTGTGGCTGCTATCACACCCTGGAACTTTCCAGTGCAAATTGTTCTGGCAAAAGTGATTCCGGCGCTAGCTGCAGGCTGTACCGTGGTATTAAAACCCGCTCCCGATACTCCTTGGACGGCAAGCCTAATGGGGCGCATTGCTCACGAAGCTAAACTACCTCCTGGCGTATTAAATATAGTCACTGCGCAAGACCCTGCTCAAATCGGCGTATTTTTATGCGAAGACAAGCGAGTTGATGTGGTTTCGTTTACAGGCTCAACTCCTGTAGGAAAAGAAATTATGCGCCGTGGCTCTGACACCGTTAAACGTGTATTTCTTGAGCTAGGCGGCAAATCACCAAACATTATTTTGGACGACGCCGATCTAGGTAGCGCCCTATTAAACTGCTTAGCGGTTTGTTATCACGCCGGCCAAGGCTGCGTGATTGCTACTCGGTTATTGGTTCAAGAAGATCAGCTAGAACAAAGTTTGGAATTATTAAAAAGCTACTTCGGCATGATCAGTTTTGGCGATCAAGATGCACCTGGCGCTATCATGGGCCCACTCATTAACGCCAAGCAACATGAAAAAGTTCTTGGACTGATAGAACAAGCAAAACAAGAAGGTGTCGAACTGGCACTTGGAGGTAATCGCCCGGCAGAGCCAAAACAAGGTTATTGGGTAGAGCCCACCATCTTTGTTGATCGCAGTGGAAAATCCTGTGTTGCTACCCAAGAAATTTTTGGCCCTGTGCTCACCGTGATTCCCTACAAAGATGAAGCTGATGCGATTCGTATAGCCAACGACAGTGACTTTGGCTTGGGTGCTGGTGTTGTTTCAGCCAGTGAAGAGCGAGCCATAGAAGTAGCACGCAAAATTCGCTGCGGCATTGTCAACGTAAACGGCGGAAACTTCTTAGCACCTGACTCTCCTTTTGGTGGATACAAGCAAAGCGGCGTAGGCAGAGAAATGGGCCCCGAAGGCTTTGAAGAATATTTAGAAACGAAAACGATTGCGATAGGTGTTTAGGAGTACAGAGTGTGAATAGTGTGAAAGATCAAGTCGTCGTAATCACTGGCGGCTCCAAAGGTTTTGGTTTTGCCTGTGCAAAAAAACTAGCGGTGTCTGGCGCAAAACTCGCGCTTATGGCGCGCAATGAAATTGACCTACAAAAAGCCAAAGAGACGCTTATCGAAATAACGCCAGATGCCGATATACTTATGACTGCTTGCGACATCTCCAATAGCGAAGAAGTTAACAAAAGCTTTAAAGTGATCAATGAGCACTTCGGTAAAATCGATCACTTTGTTAACAATGCAGGACTGGCAAAAATAAGTAAGATTGAAAGTCTCAGTGATCAAGACCTGGCATTACAACTGAATACCAACATCAGTGGCAACATCTTGTGCTGCCGCGCGGTGATTCCTTACTTAAAGACTTCATCCGAAAATGGATCCAACAGCCGTATTGTTAACGTATCATCAGCCAGCGCTTACCATACGGATGAAATGGCTCACCTCTCGGTTTATGCAGCGACTAAAGCCGCTATGGAAAGGCTAAGCCGAGAACTGCGTAGAGAATTAGAACCCTATCAAATTGGCGTTAGCATTCTGCGTCCAGGTGCAGCTATGGATACGGACTTTGCGAGCAATCTTGATTTCGACAACTTAAAAGAAGCGCTAGTCGATTGGCAGGATCAAGGACCCCATTGCTTCGAAGGGATGAATGCTGATCACGTTGCTGAATCTGTCGCTTTTTGTTTAAGCATGCCTAAAGGGGTATCTGTCGACCTCTTAGAGATTCGCCCCAATATCAGAATGAAAAAACCCATTTTTTAAATCTTATTTCAAACAGGAAAGACCTATGGATTTCACAGATAAGACAGTTGTAGTCACTGGCGCCGGAGGTGGCATTGGTGAAGGATACGCGAAAGCGTTTGCAAAACGCGGTATGAATGTGGTTATAGCTGAATTGAATGAAGAACAAGGCCAAAGAGTCGCCAACGAGATAAATGCTGACAATGGCAAAGCGATTTTTATAAAAACCGATGTGGGCAGTGAAGAATCAGCAAACCAATGCTTGCAAGCCTGCGTTGATAAATTTGGTAGCGTACACTACCTTGTTAATAACGCGGCTATTTTTGGTGACATGAAAATCCAAGGTTACCTAGATGTTGATTTGGATTACTTAGAAACCTTTATGCGCATTAACGCTCACGGTTGTTTAATCATGACCCGCGCATTTGTAAGACATGTGGATAAAAAAGTCGGCGGCGCTATCGTTAACCAATCCTCTACTGCTGCATGGATGAATATTGGCTTTTATGGCGTGGCAAAGTTAACCATGAACGGTATCACGACGTCTTTGGCAGGCGAACTTGGCTGGCGAAATATTCGAATTAACGCCATCGCACCAGGACCTACCGAAACCCAAGCCCTTCGAAATACCGCAGGGGACTATGCTGACGAGCTAGCCAAACAAATGCCCATTTCTCGCTTAGGTACTCCTGAAGATCTAGCAGAAGCTGTGATGTTTCTACTGAGTGATGAAGCGTCTTGGATCACCGGACAAATATTAAATGTCGACGGCGGACAGTTCCGTCGTCCATAATGGTCTGAGAGAAAATTAATCAAAGAGATATATCATGAGCAATAGAGAAAAAGGCATAGAGATGTACAACACCGTTTATTGCGGTGACCTTCCCCAACCTCCCGAAGAAGGGCAAGACCCCTTTTTTGACAGCATGTTAGAGAATCTTTTTGGTGATCTTTGGGCCAATTCCAGCTTAAGCATTGAACAAAGACGTTTGGTTCTAATTGGAGCCATTTTTTCACAGGGCGAGGAAATGACTTTTACCATTCAAGCACGCTCAGCGATGAAACGAGGCGAACTCACTTACCAACAAATGGAAGAATTGTGCCGCTTTATGACTCAATATGTTGGCTACCCTAAAGCCTCCAGATTGCGTCTTGCCTTAATGGGATTAAAAGGTGAGTTTGGAGACCAGTAATCCGTGTGCGGCCGTTACACCTTAAGAACAAAACCAGAGTCTTCTGATTTCCCAAGCTGGTTAGAGTATTGGCAGGACGTTCATTTACCAGAAGCTCGTTACAATATTGGCCCTCATCCTTTTAAGCCCGCTCCGATCATCTATCAACAGGGCTGCGAAGACATGCTCTTTGGCATGAAGCCTCACTGGGCCAAGTCTACCTTAATCAATGCAAAGTCTGAGGGTTTAAAAAACAGCAAGTTCTGGCGCCCCTTGGCCGCGATGAAGCCCTGCCTAGTTCCCGCCGATGGCTTCTATGAACCCCAAAAAAAACAAAATAATAAAAAGAGGAAATACCCTTGGTTTGGTTTTGAGTTAGAAAATCAACAACCTTTTTTTATGGCAGGCCTGTGGAAGGCGTTTGAAGGACAAAAACATTTTGTCGTATTAACTAGAGAGCCAGACTCAACGGTCGGAGAAATTCACGACCGTATGCCTGTCATATTTACGGAACAAGAAAGCGAGCGAGCATCGCTATGGATGAATACAGAGATGGGCTTTGGTGAGCGCTTAAAGGACGTTGCTCAAGCAAAGGAGTATCAGACACTTAAAGCGTTTCCAGTAAGCGACGATGCGAAAAACCTCGGAAACGAAGGCCCCTCCTTATTTTTACCAATCTAAGAGTCGAAACATTAACAAATTTCTTATCATCCTATAAAAGCTCGTTCATAATGATGTTCAGTGTAGCTAGCCAGGGATGCCTTTTTTGAAAAAAATTTTTCGCTTCAGTTTAATATTTTTTCCAATAGTTGCGTGCTTAGGTATAGCGGCAGGATTTACTATCAACCTGGGACATCTTCAGTATCTAAATCACTTTCGTAGCCCTGGCCCTTACGAAAAACCCGATTTAGTACATCAATTAAAACAAACTCCCATAAAAAATAATGAACAACTGTTTGTTCAAATGTCAGATACTCAGTTTGGAATGATGTCCAAGCCCTTAATACCTCTTGCTCTTAGATTAGATGCCTTTAACGAAAACTTTGATCAAGAAAGCAAGAACTTTCAAAAAGCTATCGACTTTATTAATATTAGCAACGCAAGTTTTGCCATTATTTGTGGGGACCTAATCAATGATCGAGGTAACCGGGCCCAAATGCAAAAATTTAAGGAGGTTGCGGGGGCCATCAAAGGAAGTACCCCACTATATTTGGTAAGTGGCAACCATGATGTCGACAACCAGCCGAGCTCAGAGAGCTTAGCTGACTACCGTAAAAACTTTGGAAAAGACTGGTATACCTTTCGAAGCCAAGACATCTTTGGGATCGTACTCAACAGTACTATTATCCACAACCCAAGCCTAGTTCCCAATGAAGCTGAGAAACAATTGATCTGGTTACAATCAACTCTTAAAAAGGCTAAAGCATTATCAGAAGTTGGAGAAATAAACCATGTATTTGTTTTTCAACATCACCCTTACTTTAGCGACAATCAACGGTACCAAAATAGCGGTCTACAAATTCATCCTAGCGAAGGGAATCCTTATCTTAATCTACTTGTCGAATACAAAGTGGATGCGGTATTCGCAGGACATTGGCATTCTAATCACGAAGCGCGTTACAAAGGCTTACATCGGATCACCACAGGCGCTATTGGCCTACCGAATCCCTTAATCGACGCGCGCTCAGGCCTACGACTTGTAAAAACCCACGCAATGGGTTTTGAGCATGGCTTTATCGCCCTAGAAGATATCTAGCAACAACAAAAATACTTAATGTTATGCTCTTATAATTCAACAAGGACTGCGCCATAATAGGCCCTTCCTAACGAAACCGCCGACATACTATAAGCATAAAAAGAGAGTTCTAGGAGAAAGCATGAGCAGCGAAGTCATTAATTCCTACTTAACGGTGTTAGCTAAAAACGACGGATCCGATTTATACCTAAGTACCGGAGCTCCTCCTTGTGCGAAATTTCAGGGCAACCTCAAACCATTGTCTAAAGAGCCGCTAAAACCTGGTCAAATTAAAGAAATGGCCTACGCAGTAATGGATGCCGAGCAGGTCACTGAATTTGAAGAAAACCTAGAAATGAACCTAGCAATTTCCTTACCCGGCGTTGCTCGTTTTCGTATTAATATTTTTAAACAACGAAATGAAATCTCTATCGTTGCCCGCAACATTCAGGCAGAGATTCCAAAATTCGATGACCTTGGGCTGCCTCAACAATTGAAAGAAGTGGTCATGAGTAAACGCGGGTTAATACTATTTATCGGTGGTACTGGCTCGGGTAAATCAACTTCCTTAGCTGCATTAATTGACCATCGAAATAGTACCGCTGGCGGCCATATCATCACCATCGAAGACCCTATCGAATTCGTACATGTACACAAAAAGAGCGTGATCAATCAGCGCGAAGTAGGTGTTGATACTCGATCCTACGCCGCGGCCTTGAAGCAAACGCTTCGTCAAGCTCCTGATGTTATTCTGATTGGAGAAATTCGAGATCGACAAACCATGGAGCATGCTTTAGCGTTCGCAGAAACTGGACACTTAGCCATTTCAACTATTCACGCGAACAATTCTAACCAAGCTATTGATCGTATTATCAACTTCTTCCCAGAAGAAAGGCGTCCTCAGTTATTGATGGATCTAGCAAATAACCTACGAGCGTTTATTTCACAACGACTTGTCAAAACTATAGATGATAAACGTGCCGCCGCGGTAGAAATTTTATTAGGGACGGGAACGATTAAAGACAAAATCCTTAAAGGCGAACTCGAAGAAATTAAAGAGATCATGGAAAAATCCGAAGGGGTGGGCATGCAAACTTTCGATGCTGCTTTATTTCAACTTCACAAGGATGGAAAAATTTCTTTAGATGAAGCCATTAAAAATGCCGACTCTGCCAACAACCTAAGGTTAAAAATTAAATTAGACGCAAAAGGTGGTACGGTTAACGAAGACGAGGGTCCTGGCGGGCTAAGTTTAGAAAGTATCGACGACTAACTTAGGATTTAAGCAACTCATTCATATTACGAATTCGATTTGCGAGTACCGACATAACATGCAATGCAAACTCTGGCTTTTCTTTCACGGTTTCTAAGAACCGGTCCTGACTCACGGGCACCATTCTACAATCTGTTTTAGCTAAAGCGGTAGCACTCCGTTTTTTTGCATCAATGATCGCCATCTCTCCCATCAGGCCGCCCTCTTCAACAATATCTATGATCTCATAGCCAACCTTCAAGGCGATAATACCTTCTAAAACGACATACATCTCGCCGCCATCATCACCCTCGGAAAATACGTTGTTCTCTGCTTTAACTTCAAGCACATTATCTTCACTACCAAATAGTTCAAGGAGGTCCATAGGGCGTTTCCTGTTAACAGCATTTTTCTTATTTACAATCCCGTAAAAATATCAGAAAACCCAGTCTATGAATACCGTTGGAACGGCCTACTTGACAATTGGCTTCATAGCACGATAAGTCAAATTAATCCTTGTACCCGACACTTGTTTACTTTTTGGTAGACAATGCAACCAATGATCCTGGCACCCTTTCATTACCAAAAGACTCCCAGGCTCTAATATAAGATCGATAAGTTCGTTGGTTTTTTTATGTTTAAAACAAAAACGACGATGTGCGCCAAAACTTAGAGAGGCGATTGCAGCTTGACTCTCCATTTCAGGCTCATTATCACAGTGCCAACCCATGCCATGTCCACTATTCGAATAGTAGTTAAGTAAACAGGAATTAAAATTCTGTTGTTCGTAAGGGTATATCGATGCCTTCAGCTCGAGTAAGACTCTGTTCCAGGGTTCTGCTATCTTTGTTGATCCAGAATATCGATAACTAAAAGCTTTTTCTCCATGCCACGCATATTTTCTCCCAGAGAGGACCGTATAGTGATCAATCATAAGCCGGTCAGGCTGCCAACTTATTTGGTTAGAAAGAATATTCAGATAGGCCTCAGACTCTTCTTTGGAAAAAATTGGGCCAAAATAATAAACCTCTCCATCATATGGTAGATAGTTTCTCACTTTGTTTTCTGCGCGTTCAAATAAGTCCATTGATATCAAATCCCTGCTGAGCGCTCACCCAGGAAACATTAGGTTTAGGTAAGAATTTACTTGGGTAATAAAGCTGAATCCTTTAAGTGCATAATTCTTATGCCATAAGCTTTATTCTATGCTGCTGATCTATTTTAACATTCCAAGTCCAAAAAAACCTGATCCACTTCTCACTTCCAGTACAAATAAAAAGTTATTCAGCCAATAAGAATCTCATCCATTTATATGAGAAAATTTAATCTAGGTTGGGGCAGGACTAATCGGTATTACTAGATGCATCATAAAAACTCGATCGATCTAAACCAATCGATCAAGGATATCCTTCAGTGCTTTGCTGTCAGTTTTCTGCCGTTCAGCTGCATCCACATACTCATTGATCATCAAACGAGTTTGATCTCCTACTTTGGTAAAGTGAAATTTAAGATAGGCTTGAAGATCAAAGGGTGCTAAGCAATCCAAACTCGCAAGCACCGTCCTAACTAGCACAGTGTTAATCGGGGTAAATTCTTTTTTTGATTCAGGGTTGTAAATTTTGTAGCTGATGGTTTTTGCTTCCGCCGAAGCTTTAAGCCCCATAGCCAACTCCCGGCCTTGCCTAAAATCTTTGAAATTCCAATCGGCAAGCTCCAGGGCCGCGATGATAGGGATGCTGGTCGCTGATAAAATTGCGGAGGAATCTTCTAAGTTATTTTTATATTTCGAACGAAAGCCACCTCTCGCAAAAAGCGAAATCAAGGGCTTAATTTTTTGACCCTCAAATAAACCCGCAGTAGGTGGTGTTAAATAATGCAAGCCAACCTGCTCTTAGTACCTGGTAAAGGGGGTTGATAAGATAAAAACTGAATAAGCCCCTTACAAAATCGTTCTTCAGGCACAAACTGTTTAATATACTCCACATCCTCAATGGCAGGTTGTAGGCATACTATCTGTGCATCTGCGCAAGCATCAATAAAAGGTTTAAACCATTCGCCTCGTAACGCTGTCGAAGCCATAGTCAAAATAACGTAATCAAAAGACTCTTGTTTGAGGTCGCCCTGTTCATTCAACAGATGATATCCTTCAAGTTTACGGAGTTTTGATTTTCGGGCGAACAAACGATCGCTCAAGCCATACTGATATAACTCTAGCCCACCACTAAGCTCTTCTCGATATTTTTCTCGTATGTAAAAGCTAAGCCCTGACCCACCTTTTAATAAGTAGTATGCGTATACCTGACCAACCGCTCCGGCGCCGCGACTAAAACTTTCATATTGATTCCTAGATAAAAACTGCCGAAGCTATATTTTCCTTAGTTATAGAAATACAGTTTAGGCTTTTAAAAGATCTCGCTCAAAGTTTCGACTATTAGGGACCAACCCCGCTCGTGATTATTTCGTCTTTCCTCATCCAAGAACTTCGTATGGACCAATTCGAGCTCGGTCTCATTGTCTGCTAATGCTTTGAATGTAATAGCTACCTGACTCCCTTTTGGAGACGCTGCCGAGTGCCAGCTAAAAACTAAACGCTCTGGACGAACAATTTCCAAATATTCACCGGTATGTGGCAACTTACTTTCACCGGTGTCCATAATAATTTCGAACTTGCCACCTTCTTTAGGATCGTTACTCACCTCTGGTTCGGGCATTCCTTTCATCGGCATCATAAAACGAGACAAGCTTATTGGATCCAACCAAGCATCAAATACCTTGACTCTATTCGCCCTTATAACCTTTCTGACTTTCACCTCTAGCTCACTCATCAACTGACTCCTGTTCTAAAATACTCGAGAGCCGATCCAATCGTTGCTCCCATATCGACTTACTTTGGTTCACCCAGTTTTCTATTACTTCTAACTTATCTAGGTTCCCCTCTATCCAATGAGTCCTTCCCTCAAGGCGCCTTTCCACTAACCCTGCTGCCTCTAGGGCTTTCACATGTTTGGAGACGCCATTTAACGAGATCTCATAAAGACACGCTAAATCAGTCACTCTCATTGGCCCTTCTTGGCACAGGCGAGCTAGCATTGACCTTCTTGTTGGGTCACTTAGAGCCTTAAATACCTGTGAAAGCGTTTCTTGGTTCTTATCCTGACTCATATATTCAACCATATGGTTTAATATACGGGCATTCAAACCCATAGTCAACCCTTAGGTTGAATAAACCTATATCAAAATATTTTGATATAGATTTTATATCCCGCTATACTCGCCTGCCGAATTGGTAAAAAGAAGATATGAACTCCCTCCCCGCTCAAGACAGCTCCCATGCGATAGATGAGCTTGCCGCGCTTTACAAGGCCTGTGGGGATAGCCTACGCCTAGAGATATTGAGAGCGTTAAAAAGTGATTCGTTCGGAGTCCTCGAGTTATGCGAGATATTCGAGATCAAACAATCAGCCATGAGCCACCACCTGAAGATTCTAAGTACCCAAGGCTTAGTTCAAACCCGTCGGGAAGGTAACTCTATTTTTTACCAACGCGCCGTTCAATTAGATCAACATGCTCAACAGGTTCTAGTTCGTGAACTCTTTGATCAAATAGATAGAACGCAACTGCACCAGCAAAGCCTTAAGAATATTGTTGAGCTCAAGCAGCAGCGTGCAAATCTAGGGAAAATATTTTTCTCTAAAAACGTTGAAAAATTCAGAGAACAACAAGAACTCATCGCACAGTTTGACCAATACCAAAAAGATACCCTCGATATTTTATTAGCCGCCAACCCAAATAAGAACTCGGTACTTGAGCTCGGTCCTGGAGATGGACGTTTTCTCACAAACCTTTCTAATCATTTTGATAACGTTATTGCTCTCGACTACGCCAACGAAATGCTTAATCAAGCTCGAGAGTATTCCCTGGCAAACAGACTTAACAATATCGAATTTGTTTTAGGCGAATGTCGCGATGCTATCGAAAAAAATATTCAATGCGACTGTTTAGTCATGAATATGGTACTTCATCACCTTCCCTCTCCTGCTGATTGTTTTAAGGAGTGCGCACAGCTATTAAATGACGATGGTGTGTTGGTGATTAGTGATCTATGTCAACACGAACAAGCTTGGGCAAAAGAAGCCTGCGGAGATCTTTGGCTGGGCTTTAACGAACAAGAGTTAACACTCTGGGCAGCCGAAGCAAATCTCGAACTTCATCAGAGCAGTTTTAGAGCCCTACGCAATGGCTTTCAAATTCTTTTTTGTACTTTTAAAAAACTTAGATAAATAACCACCTGGAAACCACTATGAGCGAATATTCTATATTTACTTCTGAATCAGTTTCAGAAGGCCACCCAGATAAAATGGCCGACCAAATTTCTGATGCAGTACTCGATGCTATTATTTCTCGAGACCCTTATGCACGCGTGGCGGTAGAAACTCTAGTAAAAACAGGAATGGCCGTCGTTGCTGGAGAAGTTACCACTTCTTGCTATGTCGACCTAGAAGACATAGTACGCGAAGTGATCTGCGACATCGGATATAATCATTCTGATGTTGGTTTTGATGGGGACACCTGTGCGGTACTTAACGGTATTGGCAAGCAGTCCGTAGACATTAACCAAGGCGTGGATCGAGCCAAGCCTGAAGATCAAGGTGCAGGCGACCAAGGACTTATGTTTGGTTACGCTACGAATGAAACACCCACCTTAATGCCCGCACCTGTTTACTACTCACACTTGTTAGTTGAAAAACAAGCTGAATTACGCAAAAACGGCACCTTGCCTTGGCTTCGACCCGATGCAAAATCTCAGGTAACGATTAACTACCAGGGCGACACTCCTAAAATCGACGCGGTGGTATTGTCCACTCAACACGATCCAGAAATCACGTTAGAAAATCTACGCACAGAGGTGCTAGAAAACATTATTAAACCTGTGCTTCCAGCTGAATGGCTACACCAAGATACTCTTTATCACATCAACCCCACTGGCAACTTTGTAATTGGCGGTCCAGTCGGCGATGCAGGTCTAACTGGAAGAAAAATCATAGTTGATACTTATGGTGGTATGGCGCGCCATGGCGGCGGCGCATTCTCTGGTAAAGACCCATCTAAAGTCGATCGATCAGCTGCGTACTATGGACGTTATGTTGCAAAAAACATCGTGGCCGCTGAGCTCGCAGACCGTTGTGAGATTCAAGTGTCTTATGCGATCGGTGTTGCCGAACCTACCTCAATCTCTGTGAACACTTTTGGCACTGGGAAAATATCAGATGTAGAGCTAGCCGACGTAGTACGCGAAGTATTTGACTTGCGCCCTTACGCAATTCAAACCCAGCTAGAACTGCTTAATCCCATGTATCAGATCACCGCGGCCTATGGTCACTTTGGCCGAGAGCCATTCGAAATGACATATCACTATAAAGAGAACGGCGAAGAACTTTCTAAAACCTTTACCGCTTTTACCTGGGAACGGACAGACAAAATCGATGCTCTGAAAGCCGCAGCGAAACAATAAGCCCCATTAAGCAATAAACGAATTTAAATAGAGGAATTATTCATGTCAGAATTTACAGATTACAAAGTAGCCGATATTAACCTTGCCGATTGGGGCCGCAAAGAAATCGAAATTGCCGAAGGTGAAATGCCTGCACTAATGGCACTGCGACGCAAATACAAAGACAGCCAACCACTGGCTGGCGCTCGCATCATGGGCTGCATTCATATGACTATTCAAACGGCGGTATTAATTGAAACATTAGTAGATTTGGGGGCAGAAGTACGCTGGTCTTCTTGTAATATATTTTCTACTCAAGATCACGCTGCTGCCGCTATCGCCGCGGCGGGCATTCCTGTTTTTGCCTGGAAAGGTGAAACCGAAGAAGAGTTTTTATGGTGTATTGAGCAAACCATTTTATCTGAAAAAGATGGTTCAAAGGTTTGGGACTCAAATATGATCCTTGATGACGGCGGTGACCTAACTGAAATGGCACATAACAAATATCCAGAGATTTTAAATAATATTCATGGTATCTCAGAAGAAACCACCACAGGCGTTCACCGTTTACTTGAGATGATGGAAAAAGGCGAGCTTAAAGTGCCATGCATTAACGTAAATGACTCCGTCACCAAATCAAAAAATGATAACAAGTACGGTTGTCGTCATTCTTTAAACGACGCTATTAAACGAGGAACTGACCACCTACTATCAGGTAAAAAAGCGCTGGTTATCGGGTATGGTGATGTAGGTAAAGGCTCGGCACAGTCACTTAGCCAAGAAGGCATGATTGTGAAAGTATCAGAGATTGACCCTATTTGCGCGATGCAGGCTTGCATGGATGGTTTTGAAGTCGTATCACCGTATATCGATGGCGTTAACACCGGTTCTGTAGACGGTGTTAACAAAGAGCTTCTTTCTAAAACTGACTTAATTGTTACCACCACCGGTAATACTAATGTCTGTGACGCTCCTATGTTACAAGCGCTAAAATCCGGTGCTGTCGTGTGTAACATTGGTCACTTCGATAACGAAATCGACACTGCCTACATGCGTGAAAACTGGGAATGGGATGAAGTAAAACCCCAAGTACACCAAATTTTTAGAAACCGTTCTGAAAATGATCACCTTATTTTGTTGTCAGAAGGTCGCTTGGTAAACCTAGGTAACGCAACGGGTCACCCTAGCCGTATCATGGACGGTTCTTTTGCTAACCAAGTGCTGGCTCAAATGTATTTGTGGGAAAGAAAGTTTGCTGACCTCGAAGAATCATCCAAACAAGAGGCTATTTACGTTAAGGTACTACCTAAAAAGTTAGACGAAGAAGTAGCGGCCGATATGGTAGAAGGCTTTGGTGGTGTTTTGACTAAACTAACTCAAACCCAAGCAGACTACATCAACGTAGAAGTTGACGGCCCTTACAAGCCAGAATCTTACAAATACTAATAGGCAAGCAATCGTCATGAAACAAGCTTTTAGTTTCGAATTTTTTCCGCCCAAGACCGATCTTGGGCGAGAGAAACTACGACCCGTTTATCAAGAACTCGCGAAAACTGAGCCAGAGTTTTTCTCAGTCACCTATGGTGCTGGTGGTTCTACAAAAGATAGAACTAAAGATATCGTATTAGAACTCAATGAGGCCGGCTTAAACGTTGCGCCCCACCTTTCTTTCGGCACTGACGGTAAAGAAGAAATAAGAGACCTACTTGAAAGTTATAAAGAAAAGGGGATCACTCGTTTAGTCGCGCTCAGAGGGGATATTCCCGAAGACATCGACCGCTCTGAATACAAATTTTACGCGGAAGATCTTATAGAATTTGTTAGAGAAACAAGCGGTGATCACTTTCATATTGAGGTCGCTTGCTATCCCGAGATTCATCCCGATTCAGACTCTTTTGAAAGTGACTTGAAATTCTTTAAGCAAAAAGTAGAACGTGGTGCAAATAGTGCTATCACCCAGTACTTTTACAATTCAGACAGCTACTTCTACTATCGAGATGCTTGTCAAAAAATTGGCATCGATATTCCTATCGTTCCGGGCATCATGCCTATTACAAACTTTACAAACCTTGTTCGATTCTCAGATGCAAGTGGTGCGGAAATCCCTCGTTGGATGCGCAAACAGTTAGAATCTTATGGCGATGATTTAGATAGTATCAAAGCCTTTGGTACAGAAGTAGTCAGCAATCTGTGTCAACGTCTTTTGGATGGTGGTGCGCCCGGCCTGCATTTTTATTCTATGAACCAAAGTGCAGCGAGTCTTAGTATCTTAGAAAACCTAAAATAAATGTGATGCGAGTCCCTAGAATCTATCAAGACTGTCACTTAGAAGAAGGTGCATTTATTACGCTCAATGAGCGTGCACACAAACATTTGGTACAAGTTCTTAGAATTAATGCTGGTCGTGAGCTTATTCTCTTCAATGGTGAGGGCGGCGAATACCGTGCCCAGGTCATTGAAGCCACTAAGAAAAAAATCGATGTAAAGATCTTAAGCTTTAATAAAATAGAACGCGAAAACGGAATCTATATCCACCTTTTCCAATGTATATCAAAAGGTGATCGTTTCGAATTTGCTTTACAAAAAGCCGTCGAGCTTGGCGTAAACGAAATTACCCCGGTGTTCAGTAAGCGATCGCAATTAAAGCTAAATCACGAACGCAAAGACAAGAAAATCAAGCACTGGAAGCAGGTTACCTTGAGCGCAAGTGAACAATCCGGTCGAACCCAACTCACCCAACTCAACGAACCACTTGCGTTGGATCAGCTCTTTGCTAATGCTCAAGCATCAGATCAAACCGAGCAAACAATTATTCTAGACCCCAATTCGACTGAAGCGCTATCACAATGCCCAAGCTCGGAACGATATTTACTACTGATCGGACCCGAGGGCGGATTTGACGACGAAGAGTTAGAGCTGGCTACTCACAATAATTTTTCAGACTACCGCTTGGGCAAACAAATCCTACGAACAGAGACAGCACCTATTGCAGCTATTGCTTGTCTACTTAGCTCTGCCGGAGAGTTTTAAACTAATTAGCTTAAGAGGAATAGAATTAAGCTAAATTGGTTTTTGCTAACAAGGCTTCTATTGCCTTAAGGTTTGGGATTACACAAGCTTCGCCATTAAACTGAACTTTAAGAGCCTCATACTCATTAAGCTCGGCAGGCTCCTCAACTAATTCTTCCTGGATAACACGAGCCAAACGTGGAATACCATTAATGGCTAACGCATAAAAGCGCATAGAAAAATCATCATCTAATGTATTAAATATCGCCACCCTAGCAGTACTCTGACTCGGTGCCGATTCCTGCTCGCTAAGTTTTTCAAACGATATACAAGGAAGAGATAAATCTCGCCACACGATGCGACTGGTGAACCAAGGCTCATCGCCACTGCGTGGCTCTGGGTTTGCATTAGGTACGATTTCGGCTACGCACGAATTAGGCACCAATAAGTTCATTCCATCCAGGGGAATAACTAGACTAGCAACTTCATTTGGCAAGGCTGACATAATATTAATCTCGACTAAGCGGAAGCCTCTTCGGCCCTTAAGGTTTGCATTAATTTAGCAGCTAACTGTTGAGGAGAGCCATTATAGGTAACATAACCCGTTTGTCTCGCTGCATCTGGTTGAGAGCTATTCGCACAGGTTTCTTCAGTTTGCGCCCAAAGTGTGCCTCCTACAGAGGTCAAATACTCAGCTGCACCTGCACTATCATCTCCCATCCCACTAAAAATAATTGCTCCACTCATCTTACCGTACTGCTTGGCCACCACTTCCATAGTCTCGTCGATAGAAGGACTATAAATTCCATCCCATTCCTTATTGGTGACGTAAACATGTCGCGTAGTATCCATTGCAATACTATTGTCGGCAGGAGCTATCAGAATCTGACCATGTTTTAACTGAACTCGGTCAAACTCTTGAATAATTTCAAAATGGCTATTGCGACTCAACACCTGACCTAACAAAGCTTGAAAGCTTTCATCAATATGCTGAGCCAAAATAAAAGCAATTGGAAGGTCTGGCTCCAGTGCATCTAAAAAGAGTTTTACCGCAGCTGGGCCTCCCAAAGAGGCGCCTATCACCCAAACCCGTTTAGCAATTGCCGAAGATAACTCCATATTACTTTCGGGCGCCCTCTCGCCGCTGACAAAGTCTGCAACATTTACCGCCTCTCCTTCTCCTACGGCATCATTTAGATTCTGCTGAATCGATTCTAAGCGAGACTGGATGGCACTTTCAGGGACCTCTAACGCTCCCAAGTCCAACAAATTTGAGATTTTATTTAGCAGTCTTTGCTGCCAACGAGGGTACTTCCCGCTGTAAGTAGGTGGCGCGTTGCCATCACTAAACATCAAAGTCGCAGGAGATTCTTCAATAATACGATCAATAAAATCGTCCCATTTATTCTGTTCAATTAAATCAATAATCCACAACTGGATATCTTCACTGGCAAAGTGATCTTCATTGAAGCTTTGCGGAGTTGCGGATAAACGAACTTTAAAACCTAAGGCAATTAAGGCGCTACGAATAATATGCTGCTGTCCGTTGTCATCCGAAACAATACCAATATTAATTTTGGACAGATCGACACTCATAAGTTATCCATCCGACGAAGTTGTTTCAGAGACCAACTCACCTATGGTGTCGAGCAAAGTATTCTCCTGGAATGGCTTGCCCATATAACGGTTAACACCAATATCCATCGCCCTTTGTTTATGCTTCTCACCCGTTCTAGAGGTAATCATGATAATAGGCACATCTTTTAGACGCTCATCGTGTCTAACCAGTGTGGCTACCTCAAACCCATCCATGCGTGGCATCTCGATATCTAAGAGCATGACATCAGGTTTAATTTCTTGCAGCTGAGTAATCGCGTCCACACCATCTTTGGCTAACACAACCTCCATACCATTACGCTCTAACAAACGCGAAGTCACTTTTCTCACGGTTACAGAATCGTCGATCACCATAACCTGGGTGGCTTTCTCTTCCTGACGCGCATCAACTACTGCCGCCTGTGAGCTTGTACTCTCTTTCTGTGCCTCTGCGCCTCGAATCATTGAATGAATATCTAGTATAATCACTACGCTACCATCACCAAGAATGGTGGCTCCAGAAATACCAGCAACCGTAGACAACTGGGGTCCTACCGATTTAACAACAACCTCACGGCTACCCAGCAATGCGTCAACATGCATCGCCACCGAGTGTTCACCACTGCGTACCAAAAGCACGGGCAAAGGTCGCGTGTGACCGAGTAAGTTGGGCTTGTCATGCCCGTGCATATAAGCGCCCAAATATTGCAGGTTGTAGTCAACACCAGCGTAATTAAATACAGGTATTTCTTCTTCGTAGTATGCTTCTAACTCATAGGGCGATACACGAACCACACCCTCGATACTTGTGAGTGGAATCGCATACAAATCTTCTGAAATACTGACCATCAGCGCTCTGTTTACCGCCACCGTAAATGGTAAGCGAATCGTGAAGGTAGTGCCTTCACCAGTAACGGATTTGGTTTCAACACTACCGCCC
Organism: Pseudomonadales bacterium; assembly: GCA_965223975.1. Lineage (GTDB taxonomy): Bacteria > Pseudomonadota > Gammaproteobacteria > Pseudomonadales > JBECKS01 > JBECKS01. Next base: position 1,584,108 of record OZ245031.1, on the reverse strand, counting down.
AGATCTTTAATCTCGCTAGCCACTACGTCCATACCCACACCACGTCCCGCGACCTGACTTACTTCGCTCGCCGTGCTAAAGCCTGGGTTAAAAATAAATTCAACAATCTCGTCATCAGGTAAGTCGGTATTTGGATCTAACAAGCCATTTTCAATCGCTTTCTTTTTAACGGCTGCGACATTCACTCCAGCACCGTCATCTTTAACCGTGATGACCATGTTAGAACCTTCTCGACCCACATCGATCGAGATAGTGCCATTAGAAGGCTTACCTGCTTTTTTACGATCTGCTGCTTTTTCAATACCATGAGCAATGGAGTTTCGAAGCATATGCTCGATAGGGGAGATCATTCTCTCCAGTACCGCCCTGTCCAACTCACCTTCTGCATTGAGAATATCGAGATCAACCGGCTTTTTAAGTTCGTTCCCTACCTGCCTGACAATCCTGCGCAAGCGAGGAAGCAAACGAGAGAAAGGTACCATGCGCGAACGCATCAAACCTTCTTGCAGTTCGGTGTTTACACGACCTTGTTGTAGCAATAATGTTTCGGCATCGCGGGTTTTATTCGATAAGGTATCTTTTAAATCAAGTAAGTCGGAGGCACTTTCAGACAAAGACCGGGATAACTGATCGATCGCTGAGTATCTATCCATTTCTAATGGATCAAAGTCTTCGTCAAGCTCTTCCTCTTCTTCCACTGGAGCTTCAGTTTCATGACGGAATACGATTTGCGCTTCGGTCTCAAGATGAAGGCGGCGTAACTGTTCCTGCAAACGTTCAATGGTTCCTGTCATCTCTTCGATGGTGAAGGCGAAGTCACTCAATTGAACCTCCAAGCGACCACGGTTAATACTGGTCTCACCGGCGAGGTTTACAAGATTTTCAAGAAGATCAGCTGAAATCTTGATACTTTCTGCCGATTCTTTTTTATCAGACTTTTTATTCGCTTTTTTAGCAGGCTTTTTGGCCGACGCTTTCTTAGCAGCGGGTTTAGCGTCTGCAGTTTTAGGCTTGGCTTTGTCAGTTTCAGGCGCCAACTCTGTTTGTTTAGCCTTCAGCAAAGCAACAAAATCTTGTATCACTTGATAACGTTGCTTAAGTAGTTCCTGATCATTGGCGGATTTCAAATCGCCATCAAACACTTCACAGAAAGTAGCGAACGATTTAAAACCAGATAAAGATGCACCACCCTGTAAATTCGACAAACCTTCTGACACTTTAGCTTGATTGGCTGCTGAAGCATCACTGAGAAATTCATTCAGTGCGGCCCCTAATTGCTCAACCATCTCCAAGCCTTCTGCAAGGAATAAGTCGATAGCTTCTTTATTGGCATCTTCAAGAACAATGCCCGCTGCTTCTTTTACTGGAGTTTCTTGTACAGATGGAGCAGAGGCAGTGACTTCGTCGATCTCTCCACGTAAGGCACGCTTTAGACTTTCGACAAGATCATCTGCAGCTTCACAACTATTGCTTTCCTTCAAACTAGCGACCATCTCGGTAAGACGATCATGGCAATTTAATAGTAGGTCGCTAAGCGCGTTCGATGGCGTAATTATTCCACCCACAATAGCTTCGTAGAGATTTTCCATTTCATGGGAGAAGTCACCGATCTCTACAATCTGCGCCATACGTGCGCCACCTTTAAGTGTGTGTAACTCTCGCTGTAGTTGCTCCACTAAAGCTTTATTATCCGTGTCCTGACGCCACTCTTCTAGTGCACTAGAACTGCTTTCGATAATTTCTTCTGCTTCTTCAAGAAAAATCTCGGTAAGCTCTAGTTCCATATCGAGCTCGGACTCATCTCCTTCATCCAATAGCTTACTGGCTTCTTCCGAGGTGATTTCTTCTAGCTCGCTATCTTCTTCTAGCTCATCGCTTTCCCATTCATCAACGGCAGAAATCGAAGCATCCACCGCTTCGTCTTTTACAAGAGCTTCACTTAGGGATGGCACTGATTCTTCAGTGTCTGCAAGCTCTAAGGTTTCTTCTGCTGCAACTTCATTCGCCGGCGCATCGTCAGGCTCAAACTCAAATTCGCTGTCATCATTCAGGTCAAAATCTGTATCGCTAACTGAAACGTCTTCTGTACTGTCTAATGCACTTTCACTACTGCCAAAGCCTACTAATTGTTTGATCTCAGCCAGCAAATCATCGGCGCGGTAACAGTTACCGTTATCGCGGATATCACCCACCATTTCGCTCATGCGGTCATGGCTACGGTACAACAGGTTAATCAATTCGGGGCTTGGCTGAAGCACTGAAGCGACTAGACTCTCATAAATATTTTCTAGCTCGTGACCCAAATCACCAATCGAGGCAAATTCAGCCATACGGGCTCCACCCTTGAGGGTGTGCAAGTCTCGTTGAAGAGCTGCCACTAATTCAGTGTCGCTTGGTGCATCTTGCCATTGATCAAGCAAGCCTGCGCTATTTTCTACCAGCTCTTCCGCCTCTTCTAAAAAGATATCTACGATCTCTTCATCTCGATCAATATCTTCGTCCATTTGTAATTCAATTTCTTCAGCCTCGGCTGGCTCTGGCTCTGGCTCTGGCTCTGGCTCTGGCTCTGGCTCTGGCTCTGGCTCTGGCTCTGGCTCTGGCTCTGGCTCTGGCTCTGGCTCTGGCTCTGGCTCTGGCTCTGGCTCTGGCTCTGGCTCTGGCTCTGGCTCTGGCTCGAGAAGTGTTTCCTCAATGGGCTCAAGTTCAAGCTCTACCGATTCTTCCGCCGCAACATCATGCTGTTCTGGCTCTTCTTCAACCTGAGGCAATGGTATCGATTCAAAGTCAACGCTCTCTACTTGCTCTTCTGAACTCTGGTCCTCAGTCAAGTCTGCCGAGATCTCTCCTATTGCAGGTAGCCCATCTAAATGACCTTGCAAACGGGCATTAAGTTTCTCAGGAGATTTAACAAATTGGCCGGCAGCCAAAAAGTCTACGGTTTCACAAGCACGCTGAACGCCAGAGCTTAAGTCATCAAAAAAAGCTTGAGAAATAACTTGTTGTCTCGCTGCGTTAAATGACATGGCTATCAAATGACAAAGCTCAGCCATTTCATCCAATTCACACTCGTAAGCAAAACGCGAAATTTCTACACACTCATCGGCAACGGTTTTTAGATTCTCATCATTGGACGCTTTTTTATCAGCTTCCGATTGGGCGTCAAAATATTCTTCTAAATAATCTTCCGCATCAAAAATATTATCAAAAGCAAAAGACAGGAAGCGATCTATACGCTCCTGCTTCCCACTATCACCTTCTACTGACTCATCAGCAGTACCAAACAACAAGGTGTCGGTTAAATGGTCAATCGTATTTAAAATTTCAGTCGCATTGTTTTGGCTTTCAGCACTAACCTTCGGAATTTCTTCAATCACACGATTGGTTAAGTTGACCGTTGATTCGATAAGAGCAAGCACATCGTCATTTGCTTTTTTATCTTGTAGACGCAGCTCTTTTACAAAGTTTTCACACCGAGTCACCACCGGTGCCACTGGCTCAATCGCTGCCATATTTGCACAGCCTTTCAGCGTATGTAATACACGCAATACATCATCTGTGACAACCCAAGGACCTGATGTTTTTCTACACTCTGCCAAAAATTCGGCTAGAGATTCGGTATGGCCAAGCGCCTCTTGACTGAAGATCTCAACGATCTCCATGTCATAGTCCTGTTCTTCTGCGTCTTGTTCATCGGCGTTTTCGCCACTAACTTCTTGCTCAACGGCCTCTGGTTCAGCAAGCTCTTCGCTGCTATCACTTAACTCAACAACATTATCCAACTCTTTGACGCCAGTATCGTCAATGGTCAGCTCTTGCTCGTCAGCCGCTTCAAGCTCAAGTGGTGTCTCTCCTGGTTCTTCGCTAGGTGCAGGCCCATCGACGGACTCGCCACTAGCAAGACGATTCGCTCTATCCGAGATTTCGTTAGATCTGTCAGTTGATTCATTTTTCTTTTGCTTAAATAAATCGAGAAGCGTCGGTACTTCGCTAACAGAGTCAAGAACTGTTTGTAACAGCACATCGGTGACCTTAATGGTGTTATCAATGACACGATTGAGCATGTTCTCAATAGCCCATGCCATTTCACCCAACTCAGTGGCTCCCACCATACGGCCACTACCCTTCAGTGTATGAAAAGCACGACGCACCTCTGTCAGGGCATCACCATTATTGGTATCTGAACTCCATACGGGCAAGAACTCGTTCAGGGTCTCCTGTACTTCTTCTACTTCTTCAATAAAAATTTCGATAATTTCGTCATCGATAATATCGTCATCATCTTCAGCCGAATCGGCGGCACTTTCTTCAACCTCGCTTAAAGGCTCTGCGACAGCCTCTTCAACTGCTTCATCTGTAGGCTCTACAGCGGCTGCTTCCAACACTTCTGGTTCAGATTCACTTTCGAGCTTAAGATCTACATTTACTGGCACTTTCGAATCATCAAGTAAGCCTTCGTCCGAAGCTTCTCTTTGTTCCGCTTCTTCGGCAATTGCTTTCGACTCTTCATCTTCACTGAGAATTTCCGAGAGTGCTGAATCTTCATCTCGCTTCTCAACGACGGTAGCAGCAACATGCTGAACGTCTTCACTACCGACGCCATAACCTAAGCTCGCTAAACGTTCTCGACCGATAGCCAATGACTCCTCATCGGCTCGAGAGTCGGTCTTTAATTTCTCTAAGTAATAGTCAATGCTAGATAATACATCAGCAAAGGTTTCTAGCTCTGTTTGCTCCGGCGCACTATCGAGTGTTTGTAATTTTTCAGAAATATATACAGCACTACGATCTAACATTTCGCTTGCCATGGGCAAAGGAATTATTTTTAGACTCAGTGCAAGTGTCTTTAATGTGTCTGCGGCTTCGGCTACTACTTCTTGTTTCCAGCCTGAGGCAAATAAAGTGGCAAACAACTCCTTAACCATTTCTAAGCTCGAGATACCTTCACTTAGCAAGACTTTTTGTGCTGCACCTAGTTGATCGCTCGACACCTTATCATCATCAGATACCTCACCGATGAGTATTTGGCCACTCAAACCGTGCTTCACGATATCGTTCAATTGCGCTTCGATACCTAAAAACTGGCCCGCTACTCCAAGTAGTTCAGACTTAACGTCTTCTACTTTTCCTGAAACACAAGCACCCAGTATCTTGTATTGAGCCACCATAGTGTCGCGGGACTCTTTGAGACCCAAAACGTGTAAAGCACCAGCCGCGGATTTAACAACCGGCAATAGTTCTTGAAGGCGAGCATCTTCTTTGCCTTTGTTCCTTACGACCAAATCTAATACTTCGTTAATATTTAATAGATCTTCGATCAAAACACCAACAGCTGCAACCAAGGCTTCGTTAACCAAACCTTTTTTAGCTTGCTGCGATTGCTCTTCTTTGACCTCTTTCGGTAATGCTTTGGAAAGCTTATAGACCTTCTGAACATTAGCGATGCGCTTGGTAGTAGGTTCGCCACTGGCAACGTAGTAGAGCAAGTTCTTGGCAAGTTCGGCAGGCACTTTATCGGTCAGCACTTTTTTGTGGTCGTCATGCAGCGCCTTGATTTGACGATCAATCGCACCCAACAAACTACTGACTGATTTACTATAATCAATGGATCCATTCAAAATTCCATCAATCATCGCTCCACCGATCCACCAAACTTGGCTAATAGAGCTTTTGCCACACAGCTTTTGCAAGCGGGCAAGAATTTTGCCCATGTATTCTAGATTTTTTTCTAGCGCTTCACCCTGAATAACTGCTAATAAAGATTTCTGATATGCTTGGCGAAGTTTTTGTAGCTGACTTTCTAATTCGCTAACCGGAGCTTCTTCTCGTTGTTCAGCAACACGATCACCTGAATCTAAATCAGGACTAAACATCTCTGTCTCAGACATTAGCGCTTCACCACGTGTCGAACGTAAATCGTTCAACATTGGCAATAACACGACCGCGGAATCTTTACTACCTGAAGCTAAGTTATCAAGATAAGCCGGAAGTTGAAGAAAGGCCTGCATAAGCACTTCGTGCGCTTCACCTATCTTGGGAACCTCGCCTTCTAATATCGCTCTAGCTAGCGCTTCCATTTCTTCTGAAAATAGAGTCGCACCTTCTAGCTCAACCATCTGCAAGGTGCCCCACACTTGGTGGAGGTGAGTAATACAAAATTGCATTTTAGTTGAGTCTTTTGGATTGGCAACAAAAGCTTCAAGCGACTGCTGCGCTTGTCTAAGCGAGTCGCTTATTTCTCCTTTAACCCATTCTAGGGCAGAAAAATCAGTCTGTTCGCCCATGTTTCTAACCCCAATAACAATCTATACATTTTTGGTAAACGCTAACACTTCGGTCGTTTTTACCCGGCGCATACCCTTAGGCACCCACTCGGTCACATCACCTAGCCCTAAAACCATTAATCCACCTGGCTCAATACTTTCTGCTAGTTTTTCTACGATTTCGTGTTTACGTTCCTTTTGAAAATAAATCAAAACATTCTGACAAAAAACTATATCCACTCTATCAATAGGAGCCGCCTGGAGATCTAACAGATTAACTCTTGCAAAACATATCTTATCTTTATACTTTTGTTTGACCTGATAAGGCTCACCCGCTGGTTTATCAAACATAAACTCTTTTTGAAAATCGCTAAGCCCTGACAAGCGGCGCTCGTTATATTTTCCTTCTCGCGCCGTCGCTAGAGAAGGCAAGCTGATGTCTGTAGCTGTAATTCCATAATAAAGATCAGCTTGTGTCTCCATAATCAATTCTTCGAGAAGAATAGCCAGGGAGTAAGGTTCTTCGCCCGTTGAGCAGCCAACGCTCCACAAATTAATCGGTCTCCCCTGTTTAACTCTTTTTTGAACAAGGCTTTTTAAATATTTTCTGACTAATACGTAAGATTCAGGATGACGAAAAAAATGGGTCTCATGCACAGTGAGGCGATCAACCAAGACCGCCCATTCCACCGTACCTGCCATTCCCGAAGAAAGCTTTTCGAAATATTGATCGTAACTTTCGCAAGAAATTTCTCGCATGCGAATATTGAGACTACTTTGTAAAAATGTCTTTCGATGATCAGGTAATAACATACCTGTCTTTTCTTCGACGAGTACTTTCCATTCCTGGAACTGTTGGTCGCTAAGCTCCTGCGATGACTGTATAGACCAGTTATTCATGCTCACTAAACTCACGCTACTCTAGCTCTTAAGCCGAGTACCTCAGAGCTATGCTTGCTCCGGTAGCTTAAAGCCCGCAACCGAACTACGCATTTGCGCAGCAAGTTCTGCCAAGTTACCAATCGATTTAGCAGTAGCAGAAGTACCCGCAGACGTTTGCGAAGTAATTTCCTGAATCACGTTCATCGTATTGGATATGTGGCCCGCTGATGCGGCCTGCTGACGCGCCGCATTCGAAATGTTTTGAATCAAGTCCGCCAGGTTAGTAGATACGTTTTCAATTTCTTCTAGAGATACACCCGCATCCTCCGCAAGACGTGCTCCTTTCACCACCTCGGTAGTCGTATTCTCCATCGAGATAACCGCTTCGTTGGTATCCGTTTGAATCGTTTTTACCAGCGCCTCAATCTGCTTGGTTGCCGCTGATGCACGTTCCGCAAGGCGCTGTACCTCATCCGCTACCACCGCGAAGCCACGACCCGCGTCACCCGCCATCGACGCCTGAATCGCCGCGTTCAATGCCAGAATGTTCGTTTGGTCAGCAATATCGTTAATCAGTGATACGATGTCTCCGATCTCCTGGGATGATTCACCTAGACGCTTAATACGTTTTGAAGTGTCCTGAATCTGCTCACGAATCGTATCCATACCCTTAATGGTATTTTGTACCACCTCAGAACCTTTGTTCGCGATCTCCACCGACCGTTGTGCTACTTGAGATGACTCCGCCGCGTTCGCTGATACTTGGTCAATCGACACCGCCATTTCATTCACCGCTGCTGATGCTCCTGCAATTTCCTGGGCTTGGTGTTCAGATGCCTCTGCGAGGTGCATCGCAGTTGCCTGGGTTTCTTGCGCCGCCGAAGACACTTCTACCGCACTCTGGTTAATCGATGATACCAGCTCGCGCATTTGGTCAATTGAGTAGTTAATAGAGTCTGCAATCGCACCAGTAAAATCTTCGGTTACGGTTGCCTGTACCGTTAAGTCACCATCCGCAAGGTCACCTAGCTCATCAAGAAGTCGCATAATCGCTTCTTGGTTATGCTCGTTTTCTTGTTCTACATTAACCCGCTTCTTTCCAGCTTCACGAATGTTCATCACACCAAATCCTGCTGCACTGAAAAACGCTAGCACAAAAGCAATGGCACCAACCGGGATAGAAGGAAATAAGGTGGCTCCCGTTTTTGTCACGAGGTTGGTGTTTAAGCTGGTAGTTTCGTTTAAAAGCTGTTGAGAATTTGCACTAATTTCGGCTGCTGCCTGGCCAACTTTAAACAAGGGCTCTGAATTTTCTAGCGCGAAGTCCAGATTCTCTTTAAGTTCGCCAAATTTTTTCGCAACCTTATTCAACTCACCTCTGGCCCGTCCGTCCGCAACACGAGCGATACGAATACCGTTATCACCTTTTAAAAACCCATTGTTAACTCGAGCAAAATAAGCGATGTCTTTTCTAAGTTGATCGACGGCTGCCATCGAATCGACATTACCAGTCAGCACGTTAGAAGAGCTATTTGCGATCCGCTCTACTCGCCAAATCTGCTTTTGAGCCTCAGCCACCTGAAGGGAATTAACACCAGAGCCTATTAACGAATTTACGATCTGATCATATGAACTTTTAATGCTAGGGATTGCTTCAGCTAAAGCGTCACTCGCCTCTCTAAACTCAATAACTGTATCTTCGTTTTCTTGAATGGTTTTTACATTTGCGTTTACTTTTACCCAAACGCCTTGCAACGCCGAAAGATCACTAGCCCCAAATACCGAACTTCCACCATCCCCATCTTTAAGTTTAATAAAACGCTCGGCAAAACCTTTTTGGGCTGTCGACAAGTCAGCAAACGCATTAAGATCACCCTGAGACGCTAGCGCCGCACTGTTCGCTATACCTTGTGCTAGCACCCTTAGTTCAGAAGTATGGGAACCATACTTAGCATTTTTAGCGCCTTGCGCTGCCAAAATAACAAAGTTTAGTACTGCCAGTGTAGTAAATAACACCACCGGCACCAAAAACCAATTGGCTTTGTTTTTGAAAAAGTTTTTTACTAATTCTAATTGCGCATTCATATTTGGCTCCCGGCCTAACTTTTCTTTTTTCTTAAATTTAATATTGTTAAATTTTTAAACTTACTTACTAAACTTTCTACGAAACAGTTGCTTGTAAAAATTCTGGATCATCTGCCAGTTCAAACAACTTAAAACGTCTCCATAAAACATCTTCTCTTTGGAAACCGCCCATAACAAAAGGATCTACAGCTTCGCCACAGGCTTCTACACTTTCTTGGTAAATATCGGTTGGAAAGTGCTGCATACCTAAGACCTCATCAACCACCAAACCGCTATACATATCCTCTTTATCAACCACGATAATACGGCGATTCATTTCACGATCCTTTCCACTTGCATCCAAAAAAGAGCTCAAATCCATGATTGGCAACAAACGGCCACGAACATTTGCTATACCTCTCACCCAAGACTTCACCCCCGGGACAATGGTAAAAGAGGGAACATCAATAACCTCTGACACCTCGTCGATTGGGGCTACAAAGTGATTGGCACCCATTCGAAAACCAATACCACTCCATGTCTGCTGCACCTCTTGGTTTGCAGGTAACTCGGCAGCGTTTCGCTTACTGAGCTCGTCAAGGTCGACGAGGAGAGAATAGGCATGTTCACTCATAAATGCTGTTTGACTCGATTCCGGTTTTTATTTTTTTTATCTGCAAAGCGGAAATTTAGCTATCAAAGGCAGGGCTAATACCTGCCCAAACCCGATAGACCTTAAGACGCTTTTGCGTACTCTTTAATGGCCCCGAGCAACTCTTCTTTACTAAACGGTTTAGTCAGATATTCATCAGATCCAACAATTCGTCCTTTCGCTTTATCAAACAAGCCATCTTTACTGGAAAGCATAATGACTGGCGTGTCTTTAAAGTTACTATTGTTCTTAATCAAAGCGCAGGCTTGATAGCCATCAAGGCGAGGCATCATGATGTCGATAAAAATGATATCGGGTTTAGAATCAGCAATCTTCGCCAACGCGTCAAATCCGTCGGTTGCTGTTATCACTTCACATCCCGTCTTCTTAAGAAGTGTCTCAGCGGTACGACGAATCGTCTTACTATCGTCAATGACCATCACTTTTAGGTTTTCGAAATTATCTTCCATCAGATTGCCTTCGCTTACGCTTTTAATGTCGTTATTATTCTTCGATTCTTAAGTACTCACTGAGCCATTTTTGATCATTCAGCGGCCTAAAAAATCACCCTTAAAAACAGGGATTTTCACTGTCCAGGTTTTTTAACATAAATTTCAAGTTAAACCAATAAGTCTTTGGTATTTCTGCTACTTTTGGATTTTGAGCCCATCCAAAAAAGCACTTTTTGCGATCAATAGTCCTCGTCAAAATTACCCCTAAACTGGTCTAATATTTGCGGATCAAGTAAGCTCCAAATCACCTACCTTCAAACCACTCTCTAGGTACACCTATGACCCTCAAGCTCGGCATCGTGATGGACCCCATCCACAGCATAAACTTTGCTAAAGACAGCTCCTTAGCCATGCTTTTTGCAGCACAAAAAAAAGGATGGAGCTTGCACTATATGGAGCAAAAGGACTTATGGGTCAATGAAGGTATTGCATATGCCAACACAAAAAACCTACAAGTATCTGATAATAAGGATAATTTTTTTGAATTAGGTAGTTCGAAAGCACAAGCGCTGGCCAACTTGGACGTAATCTTGATGCGCAAGGATCCACCCTTTGACATGAACTTCATCTACACCACCTACATACTTGAGATTGCAGAAAAAGCCGGGGTCAAAGTGGTCAACCGCCCTCAAAGCTTAAGGGACTGCAATGAAAAAATATTTGCCACTCATTTTCCCCAATGCTGCACCCCAACTTTGGTCTCACAGGACCGCAAGCAAATCATTGATTTTCTTAGCAAAAATCACGAATCGATCATAAAACCCTTAGACGGCATGGGCGGCGAATCGATCTTTAAAATCAAATACGAAGGCAGCAACACTGAAGTCATAATCGAAAGTCTAACCAATCGAGGCAGCAAGCCGGCCATGGTGCAGCGCTTCATCCCAGACGTGAGTTTAGGAGATAAGCGCATTCTGATGGTGGGCGGCAAGCCGGTTAGTCATGGCTTAGCCAGAATTCCACAGGGCTACGATATTCGAGGTAATTTGGCCGCCGGAGGAAAAGGGGAAGTTCAGCCCCTTACCGATCGAGAGCTTTGGATCTGCGAACAAGTCGCGTCCACCCTTGTCGAAAGAGGCCTAGATTTTGTGGGGCTCGACGTTATTGGTGGCTTCCTAACGGAGATCAACGTAACAAGCCCTACTTGCATCCAAGAAATCGACCGTGACGCGGGGACTGATATTGGGGGCTTATTGATGAATCACATTGAGGCAAGCTTTAATGCCTAAGCGAATACATGGCAGTATTTTCCTTTAAGGCAAAATAACGTAGCATTCCGCCCATGCACAATGTCTCCGCGGGCAACATACCCGCTCCTACTGGCGCAGTGAGTGAAAATGATCGACTCGGCTTCACTTTTGTCCTGGCGCTAGCCTTTCATGGGCTCATCGTTTTCGGCCTAGGCTTTGACTCCCTCAACGTAAAACCCACCCAACAGTTTATGGAAGTCACCCTAAGTCAATTTAAAAATGACAACGCACCTGATGACGCAGACTTTTTAGCTCAGCACAATCAACAAGGCTCAGGCAGTCTTGAAGAAAGCGCCCAAATCAGTACCAATAGAAAAAGCATTTATCAGGACAACGTGATTCGTGAAATTCAACTCAACACTCCCAGCGTCATAAAACCAAATCCGCAAAAAACACTCAAACAACTTAGTACCGACCTTAGCGCCACAAAAATCTTTAAACAGAAAAACCAAGCCGAACAAAAAAACAGACCTTATCCTAGCGCAGACAAAAATCAATTTTTAGAACAAAACATGGAGATCGCCAGTCTTCAGGCAAAACTCAATGAACAAAAACAACGGTTTGCCAAAGGGCCAAAAGTTCGCCAGATTACTTCAGTGTCTGCCAAGGGTTCTCGAGATGCCGCATACATAAATTCCTTTCGAGAGAAAATTGAATACATCGGAAATAAATACTACCCGCAAGAAGCAAAAATAAAAGGACTTGAAGGCGAGGTACAATTATTAGTTGCCATCAAAAAAGACGGTAGGATCCATTCCATCACGATGCTAAAGTCCTCCAAAAACTCGACACTAGATAGAGCTGCGCTCAATAGCGTTCGTTTAGCCGCTCCTTTTCCGAGCTTCCCCAAGGCTATTAGTAAAGATACTGATATACTAGAGATAATTCGAACCTGGCAATTTAGCAAAGAACAGTTAAGCACTCGTTCGTAGAGCCAACAGAACAATCACTTTATCGAAAAGACAAAGCTCTTTATCGTCAAAGTTTGTGAAAAAGCCAGTAAAAAGATACGCTAAAATTATGCAAGAATTTCAATCACTTCGGCATCAATTTCTTATCGCCATGCCACAACAGCATGATGCTCATTTTAATGAAGCCCTTATTTATATTTGTGAGCATGAACCTGACCGCGCAATGGGCCTTATCGTTAACAAGCCCCTGCCACTCGACTTAAATGCTTTAGCAAAACAAATGAAGATGGAAACTAAAGATGTTTTTGTAAGCGGGGAACTCAGTTTTAAGCGCTCTGTTTTTTATGGAGGTCCATGTGAAACCGACCATGGGTTTATTTTACATACCGGCGGACAATCATGGTCCTCTACCATGGAAATAGACGAAGGAATTTTTTTGAGTAGTTCGAAAGATATCCTTGAAGACATTGCAAAATTAAAAGGACCAGATTACTACCTTTTAGCTCTTGGATACGCAGGCTGGGATGCCGGACAACTTGAATCAGAAATGGCAGCCAACGTTTGGCTGAACGTTGAGACCGACTTTAATACATTATTCGACACTCTTTTTTTACAAGCCCCCCAATTGCGCTGGCAACATGCGGCGGCTAGTCTAGGTGTAGATATTCATTTACTCAGCACCGAGGCAGGAAAAGCATAACGCTTTCAGCTACACTTCCTCAATGATTAATAGCGCCTCCCCACAGCAGGTACTTGCGTTTGACTTTGGTACCAAGCAAATCGGCGTTGCCGTAGGCAACACGCTGAGCGCTAGTGCAACCGCTTTAAAAGTCATTCCTGCCGATAACGGCAAACCCAGCTGGGACCATCTCGACAAACTTGTGCAAGAATGGCGTCCTAGTGCTTTAATTATTGGTCTTCCTTTAAACATGGACGGAAGTGAGAGCCCTATGTGTGGGCGAGCCAGAAAATTCGCAAATCGACTAAGCGACCGCTACACACTGGAAAAACACTTAGTGGATGAACGGCTATCGAGCCGGGAAGCGCGTGAAGAATTATTTAACGACCCATCTATTAAATTAAAGCCTGACGAAATAGACTCTCTAGCGGCGGCAGTGATTTTACGTAGCTGGCTAAATAAGCACCAATAGCAGCGCTGAGCCAAGAATAGTCTTGGACCGAAAATAATTGTGCACCAATAACCACAGAGAACATTATGAGTACCTCAGACCTAAAGAATATTGATGATTTATTAAAAGCTGTAGTGCTGGACCTGTCTAAACATCTAGCGCAACTTGAAGCCGAGGCTCAGTTTGTCGGCATCCATACCGGGGGCGTTTGGCTAGCCGAACATCTATGCAAGGCACTCAATATTAACCGCCCTCTTGGAAAACTAGATATATCATTCTATCGAGACGACTTCGAGCGCAAAGGATTACACCCGGAAGTCAAACCTTCCGATCTCCCCTTTGAAGTAGAGAACGCCAATATAATACTGATTGATGATATTGTTATGACGGGTCGAACTATTAGAGCAGCACTTAATGAAATTTTTGACTATGGCCGCCCTAAAAGCGTCCTTTTAGTCAGCTTAATCGAATTAAATGCCCGCCAACTGCCCATTCGGCCAGATATTTGCGGCCAAAAGCTTTCATTACCCCCCTCACAAAGGGTAGAATTAGCCGGACCAGAGCCACTGAGCTTAAAGGTCGTAGAAAAATCTTAAACCTATAAACCTTGGGATGTCGTACACGCGCTGTACGAAAACTAAAAACAGGTAAATGGCCGATAGTCTAAACGCAGAAAATCAGCAAAACTCTAGCCCGCGATCAATTCAACTTAATTCTGACGGGACGCTGAAACATTTTTTAAGCATTGAAGGTTTAGACAAACCACTACTCGAAGAAATCTTAAATACCGCCGAGTCCTTTTTAGGAGTGGGTCATCGCTCTATTAAAAAGGTGCCTCTTTTGAGAGGCAAAACCATTGTAAATCTTTTCTTTGAAGCAAGCACTCGAACCAGGACAACCTTCGAACTTGCCGCTAAACGCCTAAGCGCCGATGTCTTAAACATCAACATCAACACCTCAGCCACCAGTAAAGGTGAATCGCTGGTCGATATGCTGAGAAATATCGAAGCAATGTCTGCTGATATGTTTGTTGTTCGCCATGCTCAAAGCGGCGCTGCACACTTTCTTGCGCAAAATGTCGACGACCATGTGTCTATTATTAATGCAGGAGACGGCAGCCACGAGCACCCTACTCAAGCTATGCTGGATATGCTGACCATTAAAAAGCACAAGGGTGAATTTGAAAATTTAAAAGTTGCAATCATCGGGGACATTTTACACTCAAGGGTTGCACGCTCTGAAATATTTGCCCTAAATACCTTAGGTACTCAAGAAGTCAGAATCATAGCGCCTAAGACCTTATTACCAAAAGGCCCAGAGGCCCTAGGCGCGAAAGTATTCACTGAACTAGAGACGGGATTAAAAGACGTTGATGTGGTTATGATGCTAAGGCTACAAAAGGAGCGCATGCAATCTGCCCTGCTGCCCAGTGAAGCAGAGTTTTATCAACACTACGGGCTTAGAGAATCTAGCCTTGCTTACGCAAAACCCGATGCTTTAGTCATGCATCCGGGGCCAATTAATCGCGGTGTAGAAATTAGCTCAAGCGTAGCCGATGGAGAGCAGTCCGTTATTTTGGATCAAGTTAATTATGGTATTGCCTTGCGAATGGCGGTGTTGTCCATGAGCATGCATAGCAATCAAAATGAAACAAAGGGCGATTAATATGAGCGCCGACCATAGCATTCTGATTAAAAACCTGCGCGTCGTAGATCCCTATCAAGGATATGACCAAACGGGAGACCTTGTTTTACAAAATGGCCGGATCCTTGCAAACCCTAAAGAAAGCACCGATCTAAACCAAATCAGCTTTCAAGAAGAAATCGATGCGAAAGGCTTAATCGCGCTACCAAGCTTAGTCGATACCAACGTACACTTGAGAGAGCCTGGCTTTGAACGAAAAGCCAGCATCCAATCGGAGCTCAAAGCAGCAGCAGCTTCGGGAATCGGACACCTGGCCTGCGTACCTAGCTGCGAACCCACGATCGATACCGCCTCGTTGGCAAAATCGATTATTCATAAATCCCAAAGCTTTGCACTCTCGGACGTTTATCCCATCGGCGCGCTGACTCACGGACTTAAAGGTTCGCAATTAAGTGAGATGAAATCCCTGTTCGACGCAGGATGTGTGGCGCTGACCAATTACTATCACCCCTTTGACAACCTCAACGTAATAAGGCGCTGTTATGAATACGCAGCGACTTATGACATTCCAGTTTTTATTTACCCTCAGGTTTCGGATCTTGCAAAGAACGCAATTGCTCATGAGGGCTATTGGTCTTCAAAATTGGGCTTACCTGGCATTCCAGAAAGCGCAGAGACCATTGCTTTAGCCACACATCTTATTTTAATCGAGCAATGTGGTGTACGAGCTCATTTTTCGCAACTGTCTTCAGCAAAATCAGTTGAACAAATCGCAGAAGCAAAGTCTAAGGGCCTAAATGTTAGCGCCGACGTAACAGCCCACCAGTTGTTTTTAAACGATGCCTGCCTTGAGTCTTACAACAGCAATTTTAATGTGCTGCCTCCGTTAAGAACCGAACAAGATGCGAAAGCACTGATTGAGGGATTACGAATTGGAACAATAGATGCCATCTGTTCCTCCCATCAACCTCATGAAGCCGCTGCTAAAAATTTACCTTTTGAAGCGGCGGAGCCAGGCATATCGGCTCTTGAGAGCCTATTACCTTTAGCAGGAAAACTTAGCGACGAAAACTTTGGCTGGACACAAATTAGCAAACTGATTTGTCAGAACCCTGCCGAAATATTAGGGATTACCCGACAGGGATTCAAAGTCGGTGAACAGGCTGATTTTTGCTTAATCAGGCATGAGAGTCCCTACACCTTCGATGCCAATAAATTAATCTCCTCAGGCAAAAATACGGCATTCGACGGCCAAACATTCAGTACTCAAGTGGTCAGAACCTTTTTAAAAGGAATAGAGGTATTTAAAGCCTAGAAATTCTTATATTGATCTGACTCATCTTCAGCCAAACTCAGGCCGTTTGTCGGATCATCCACTTCATCTCCTCCGTCCTTACCTAACTTAATCATCAAGCGTAGATCATTTGGCGAATCAGCATGCAGTAAAGCATCCTCATAGCTGACCTTTCCATCCTTGAATAAGTCGTAGAGCGCCTGATCAAAGGTTTGCATACCCATTTCTCGAGACTTACTCATGATCTCTTTAACCAAGTGAATGTCACCCTTTCTAATTAAATCAGACACTAAGGGTGTATTTAATAAAACCTCAATAGCTGCTGCCCTGCCCTTTCCATCAACGGTCTTAACCAACTGTTGTGCAACAATCCCTCTCAAGTTTAGAGATAAGTCCATCCAGGTTTGGTCTTGTCGGTCAGCAGGAAAAAAATGAATAATTCGATCTAAGGCTTGGTTTGCGTTGTTCGCATGCAAGGTTGCCAACACAAGGTGACCGGTTTCAGCAAAAGCTACCGCATGCTCCATAGTTTCTCGAGTCCGAATCTCACCAATCATAATAACATCCGGCGCCTGACGAAGCGTATTTTTAAGAGCCACCTCAAATGACTCCGTATCTAAACCCACTTCACGCTGAGTTACGATGCAGCCATCGTGCTGATGAATATATTCGATCGGATCCTCAATACAAATAATATGTCCGTGACTATTCTTGTTTCGATGACCAATCATCGCGGCCAAAGATGTCGATTTACCGGTACCCGTTGCACCTACAAAAATAATGATACCACGTTTGGTCATAGCAAGATCGTTGATGACCTTGGGTAACTTTAGATCCTCTGTGGTAGGGATTTGAGTTTCAATTCGACGCAAAACCATCCCGACAAGGTTTCTCTGATAATAAGCGCTGACGCGAAAACGGCCTATCCCGCGAGAGCTAATCGCAAAGTTGCACTCTTTATCTCTGGCAAACTCTTTACGTTGAGATTCACTCATAACGCCAAATACAATCTCGCGTGTTTTTTCTGGATTCAATGGCGTCTTGGTAACAGGAACCATTTTGCCATTAACCTTAACACTGGGAGGGACACCAGCAGTAATAAAAAGGTCAGAAGCGCCCTTTTGAACCACGAGTTTAAGTAACTGTTCTATTTCCATTCTTTACTCACTAAGAATTATTTTTCTAAATAAAGAAAATATTTTAGAAATTTTCGGGGAACTTGGCTTTATCACGAGCTATGTGCGGTTCGATAGACCCGGCTTGAACCAAGTCGGTCAAGCACTGATCAAGAGTCTGCATACCAATACCAGCACCCGTTTGAATCGCAGAATACATCTGCGCAACTTTATCTTCACGAATCAGATTTCGGATTGCAGGCGTACCTTTCATAATTTCATGTGCCGCCACTCGGCCACCACCTTTCTTTTTTAATAAGGTCTGAGAAATAACCGCCTGCAGGGATTCTGATAACATCGACCTCACCATCGCTTTCTCTGAAGCTGGAAATACATCGACAATACGGTCAATGGTTTTAGCAGCAGACTGGGTATGCAAAGTTCCAAACACCATATGCCCTGTTTCTGCGGCCTCAAGTGCTAATTTAATAGTCTCCAAGTCCCGAAGCTCGCCAACAAGAATGATATCCGGGTCTTCACGTAGCGCCGACCGTAGCGCCGGGGAAAAACCTAGAGTATCCCTATGGACTTCCCTTTGGTTAACTAGGCACTTTTTACTTTCGTGAACAAATTCAATCGGGTCCTCGATGGTCAAAATATGCTCGTAGCGGTTGTTATTGATATAATCCAACATTGCCGCCAGAGTCGTACTTTTGCCCGAACCTGTTGGCCCCGTCACCAAACAAATACCCCTTGAGTAGCTACAAATATCGCGGAATGTTGCACCTAGACCCAAATCATCCATCGTCAGTACTTTTGAGGGAATGGTACGAAGTACAGCACCCGCACCACGGTTTTGGTTAAATGCGTTTACACGAAAACGTGCTAAGCCAGGTACCTCGAATGAAAAGTCAGTCTCAAAGAACTCTTCGAAGTCCTTTCGCTGCTTATCATTCATAATGTCATAAATGAGGCTATGGACCTCTTTATGGTCCATGGCGGGCAAATTAATTCGTCGCACATCACCATCAACACGAATCATAGGTGGCAGGCCTGCAGACAAGTGCAAATCAGACGCACCTTGCTTAGTACTAAAAGCGAGTAATTCGGTAATATCCATGCGGGGTCCTCATCGTTTATTATTGCTTGCTTCAAGCTTAGATAGATAGTTGAGCAAGTTTATTCTTTTTATTGGGCTTAGGGTTTCAACTGGGGAATATCTAGGCCCGTAGTAGATTGCTCTAAGTTAAATACTTACGCGTCTGATTTCAACAAAAGCTGGGCTTTTTCGCCTTAAGATTGAATACTTTTTAAGCAATTATGCTACTTTTAGCGAACCTCAATACAGGCCAAGGCCACAAACAGGATATTTGGGAAGGTTTTTAGTGAACAAGTTACTGTCCGAGAGGCTTGAACGATTAAACCAGGAGCATTCTTTACATGCTCATAAGCCCTCAATCCTAGCTGTTAGCAAAGGGCAAACAACGGAATTACTAAGAACAGTATACGCATCTGGTCAGCACAGCTTTGGAGAGAATTACCTTCAAGAAGCTCTGGAGAAAATCGATGCACTCAATGATCTTAATATACACTGGCACTTCATCGGTCCCATTCAAAGCAACAAGTGTAAAAGTATTGCCGAGCACTTTCATTGGGTTCAATCCATCGATAGACGAAAAGTCGCCGCTAAACTTAACGAATGTTGCCCTAACGGAAAAAACCTACAAGTCTGTATTCAAGTCAACATAGATAATGATCCCGATAAATCTGGAATCGACTTAGGGGAGCTAGATGAGATATGCGCCTACGTAGACTCACTAGAGAATCTCAATTTGCGCGGGCTCATGACCATCCCAAAAGCCTCAAAAAGCGTTAGCGAACAAAGGGCAAGCTTTGCTAAACTCGCAGAACGCTTTTATGCGCTTCAAAAACAATTTCCTGATATGGATACCCTATCCATGGGAATGTCGGGTGACTACCAAATTGCGCTTGAAGAAGGCGCAACCCTAACACGTATCGGAACCGGCCTTTTTGGTCCACGTAAACAGTAATCCAAAATCTTAGATCAGTTTCAAGCTTTAAGAGAACACACTATGTCTAATTCAAGTAATCAACCCACCATTGGGTTTATCGGTGCGGGCAATATGGCGAGCGCTTTAGCAGGCGGTATGATTGCCAACGGCAGTCCAGCCGACAAAATTATATTAAGCGATATCAGTGACCAGCAACTTGCCAAACTAGAAAATAAACTCAAAGTTTGCACTACAAACGATAATGAAAATTTGATCAGACAAAGCGACATACTCGTGCTTGCTGTGAAGCCACAAGTGCTGCAAAGAGTAGTTGCGCCTCTACAAAAAACCTTACAAGAATCGCGCCCTTTAATCATTAGTATTGCAGCAGGTATAACTGTGGACTCTATTAATCAGTGGAGTGGCGAAGGCCTTGCCATCATTCGCTGCATGCCAAACACACCAGCTCTAGTAAAACTCGGCGCCAGTGGCTTGTACGCCAACGAACAAGTTAGCCAAGAACAAAAGAGCCAAGCACAAAGCATTTTAGAAGCGGTCGGTTTAGTAGAGTGGCTAGAAAGCGAATCTCAAATAGATGCAGTCACCGCTTTATCGGGCAGTGGACCTGCTTATTATTTTTTAATGATAGAAGCTATGATCAAAGCAGGTGTAGAACTCGGCCTGAGTGAAAGTACTGCTAAGACGCTCACCATACAAACCGCTCTTGGTGCCGCAACCATGGCACAATTAAGCGATGTTGACGTTGATGAACTTCGTCGCCGTGTGACTTCGCCTAATGGAACCACCGATGCTGCACTCAAGTGCTTTGGTGAACACAAATACCTAAACATTGTAAAGCAAGCAATGAATGCGGCCAACACAAGGTCCATCGAATTAGCTAAGGAATAGAGGCTTATATTATGATTAATGAACTATCAAACTTACTCATTAGCACTTTTTTTTATTTCGCGATTTTAATTATTTTTTTAAGACTGCTATTTCAACTGATACGAGCAGACTTCCATAATCCGATTTCACAATTTGTAGTGAACACTACCCAGCCAGTGCTGGGGCCCTTACGCAAAGCCATCCCAGCAATCGGACCGATAGACACCGCCTCTGTGTTACTAATCATTATGTTAAAAGTACTGGAGCTGACTCTAAAGAGCTTAATAGTCTACGGGTCGATTGCTTCCTTTTACCAAATCTTCGCCCTTACCATTATTGGTTTAGTAGACATGCTGCTCAACTTTTATTTCTTTGCGGTCATTGGGCAAATTATTTTAAGCTGGGTTGCCCCCCATAACCCTAACCCTGCTGTTGCTTTACTGCATCAAATTACCGAGCCTTTGATGCGTCCCGCTCGAAAAGTACTTCCCCCAATCAGTGGCATCGACTTCTCACCGATTCTTGTGTTCCTTGTGATACAGGTATTGGAGATTTTGTTGGTGAGCCCTCAAGGGTTATTGAGCACTTTTTTTGGCGGCTTAGGCAATGCTTTAGGTTTAATGTAGCTTTAAGTAGATTATGCTATTTATGTTTTTGCATGAGCAAAGCGATCACGATTTTCTTGTCGTTTTTCATCACTTTTTCTAAGCAAAATATATACGCAGCCAGCACCACCATGCTGAGGCCCGGCACTATGGTAGGCCATAACCTCCGGCAAATGTTTAAGCCAAGCAGCCAAATAGTTCTTTAAACGCCCAGGGTTTTCGCGTTTTATACCTTTGCCATGTGATATCAACACGCAGCGACGCTGAGATTCCATACTCGTATGAATAAATTTTAGCACCGCGTCCAGAGACTCTTGAACGGTTAAACCATGCAAATCGAGCTTTGCTTGAATCTCGTATTTACCGGTTCTCAATTTTTTATACACACCCTCCTGCAAACCCAAGTGCTTAAACCCCATAATATCCTGGGGGTCATAAGATTCAGGTGTTAATGACCTCAAAAAATCAATGTTGGTAATCGCCTCACCTAAAGCGGCCTGACGCTGGGCCTGTTTTTTCTGATCAGGCGCTAAAGATTTAATGTCCTTTGCTTGTTGATCACTCGCCCGCTTTTCTAGCCTAATTGGCTTAACATCTGACTGATCAGACATTAGCGCTGCAAATCCTTGGTCTTCGAATTCTTCTGTCACGAACTATGACCTCCCGAGCTAATTGTATAGAATGCGGTTGCCTGCACAGGGCCCACTGTTTAGACTTGAGATATTAATGGATTCCACCCCGATTACTAGCTCAACGGTGAAGCTAACAATCAGGTAAAATCTATTCTCAAGCATCCACTTAGCCCCCTAGAGATACGTTAAGAGTCATAATGCCCGAAGCCATACCTGAAGATTCAATAGGTATTGTAGAAGCGCTTTCTATGCGTTTCGAAGAACCGATAGAGCTCGAGTGCTCTAAACACCTGGCTGCCTATGACCTAGCCTACGAGGCCTATGGCGAATTGAATGCCGATAAATCTAATGCGATATTAATCTGCCACGCGTTGAGCAGCCATCAACATGCTGCTGGTTATCATTCTATGGTTGATAAAAAACCAGGCTGGTGGGAAAGCTGTATTGGCCCTGGCAAAGCCATCGATACCAATAAGTTCTTTGTCGTCTGTCCCAATAATTTGGGCGGTTGCCACGGCAGTACCGGGCCGAGTTCAATCAACCCAGAAACTCAAAAACCTTGGGGCTCTGACTTCCCAATGATGACGGTGAAAGACTGGGTTAATGTACAAGCCCGACTTTCTGATCGACTTGGTGTTGAATGTTGGGCCGCAGTAGTCGGCGGAAGCCTGGGCGGTATGCAGGTGATTCAATGGTCTATCGACTTCCCGGATAGACTAAAACATGCGGTGGTAATAGCTTCGACACCGAAACTGACTGCGCAAAACATTGCCTTTAACGAAGTGGCTCGGCAAGCCATTATTTCGGACCCTCAGTTCCATAATGGTCACTACTATCAAGAAGACACTTATCCAAAGCAAGGGCTGATTCTTGCACGAATGGTCGGACACATCACCTATTTATCCGACGATGCTATGCGCGCCAAGTTTGGACGAGATTTGCGCTCAGGAAAATTCCACTTTGGTTTTGATGTCGAGTTTCAGGTGGAAAGTTATCTCCGCCACCAAGGCGAAGTGTTCTCAAAAAACTTTGATGCCAATACTTATCTATTGATGACAAAAGCTTTGGACTACTTTGATCCTGCGAGAGATTATGACGGTGATCTACGCCAAGCTTTAAGAAAAGCCTTATGTAAGTTCTTGGTCATATCTTTTACCACAGACTGGCGTTTTTCTTCTGAGCGCTCACGGGAACTCGTCAACACCCTTCTATTAGAAGATAAAGAAGTGAGTTATGCGGACATAGACGCACCTCAAGGTCATGACTCTTTTTTATTACCTATTCCCCGTTATATTAAAATCTTCAAAAATTACATGGATCATATTCATCAAGGCTTAGGAGAATAGGAATGACTGAAGCAAATTCATCCTTACGCCCTGAATTAGAAATCATCCAACGCTGGATAGAGAAAGATGCTCGTATCCTCGATTTAGGATGTGGTGACGGCCAGTTGCTTTCGCACCTGAAGAAAGATCGTCAAGTAAGAGGCTACGGACTAGAAATTGACGAAGAAAAAATTGCTCACTGCTTAAGCATTGGTGTCAACGTTATCGAGCAAAACCTAGATGGGGATTTAAGTAACTTTGCAGATGGTAGTTTCGATACCGTGATTATGACCCAAGCTTTGCAAGTGATGCAGCAACCTGAAAAAGTCCTCGAAGAGATGACTCGAATAGGGAAAGAAGCCATTGTCACCTTTCCTAATTTTGGACACTGGAAAACCAGATTATATCTAGGGCTACACGGCCGCATGCCGGTATCAGAAACCTTACCCCACAGCTGGTATAACACTCCAAATATTCACCTTTGTACTTTCAAGGACTTTGAAGACCTGTGCAAAGACAAAGGCTACAAAATACTCAATCGCTCAGTGACCGACATGGATCACCAACGAGGCAGCTGGCTGGGAAGACGTTTTCCAAATTTACTGGCAGAAATCGCGATCTATAGAATCTATAAACACAACTAAACTTAAATAACACATGAAACGAATACTTATAGCTTTATTATTAATAGTCCCTCTAAGCTTGTCCGCCGAACAAAAAATTGTTCAGGGTGAATACCAAGCCCACTATTCTGTTTTCCCTAGCAAAATTATTTCGCCTAAAGTGGCGGCAAGCTATCAAATCAAACGTAGCGACAATATTGCTCTAATCAATATCAGCCCTCAAAAAATAGTTGATGGTAAAAGTACTGGTCAAAAATCTACGGTAAGTGGCAACGCGCGAAACCTAATCGGCAACACAAAGGAACTCGAATTTCGTGAAGTGATCGAAGGAGGTGTAGTTTATTACATCGCAGAATTTAGCTTTAGCAATCAAGAACACTTTCGTATTAGCGTAGATATCCAACCCTTGGATGAGAGCAACCCGGAAGCGAAGCCAATACAACTAAAATTTGAAAAAAAATTCATCAACCCATGAACAATTCATTTAGCAAAATTGTTCTCGCGAGCAACAACCAAAGTAAGTTAAAAGAAATTCAAGCTATGGTTGAAAATCTAGGCTGGAACGTCAGTGCCCAATCCGAATTCAACACCCCCGAAGCTGAAGAAACCGGTCTTTCCTTTATCGAAAATGCGATTCTCAAAGCACGTAATGCCGCAAAATACAGTGGCCTACCAGCATTAGCTGACGACTCAGGTTTAGAGGTTTTGGAGTTAAACGGTGCTCCCGGAATTTATTCTGCTCGTTTTTCTGGCGAAGGTGCGACTGACACATCCAATAATGATTTACTGCTTGAAAAACTTAAAAATATCCCCGAAGACCAACGCGAAGCCAACTTTCGTTGCTGTATTGCATTGGTGAAACATGAACTCGACCCCTGCCCTATTATTGCAGAAGGCGTATGGCATGGCCGTATTGCATATGAGGCGAAAGGCAGTAATGGTTTTGGTTATGACCCTTTGTTCATAGTGAATGGCCTCAACAAACATTCAGCAGAACTAGAGCCTGATCAAAAAAACCTTATCAGCCACCGAGCACTCGCCTTTGCAGAGCTACAAAAGGCCCTTGGCGAACTTTATGGCTAAGGAGCTTCCGCCTTTATCTTTATATGTGCACATTCCTTGGTGCGAAAGAAAATGCCCCTACTGCGACTTTAATTCACACGAGAACAAAGATAATTTTAGCGAAGCGCAATACATTGATTGTTTGATCGAAGACTTTATTCGCGACCTACCTTTAGCGCAGGAACGCCCCTTAGAGTCTATTTTTATTGGTGGTGGCACACCCAGCCTAGTTGAGGTAAGTCAAATTAACCGATTACTTGAAAACCTCGCTCAAGACATCGAGTTTTCATCCGAGATTGAAATTACTCTAGAAGCAAACCCAGCCAGTAGTCAGGATGACTATTTTAAAGCCTTAAGCCAAACCCATGTGAACCGGGTATCGCTAGGTGTACAAAGTTTTCAAAAACAACATTTGGCCCACCTTGGACGTTTACATTCTTCATCTGAAGCAGAACTGGCCATCGAGTCACTCGCCACACATTTCAATAATTTTAATATCGATTTAATGTTTGGACTGAGCGATCAATCGATTGACCAAGGCTTAAAAGATCTTGAGAAAGCGATTGCTTTCGCTCCTACTCATCTATCCTGGTATCAACTAACGATAGAGCCGAACACCGTGTTCTATCGCGATAAACCAGTCTTGCCCAATGAAGATTTAATTTTTGATCTTCAACAAGCTGGCCAGGCCATTCTTGCACAACAGGACTTTGAACAATATGAAATCTCCGCCTACTCTAAAACTAACAAACACAGTAAGCACAATCTAAATTACTGGAACTTTGGTGATTATCTAGCCATCGGTGCCGGAGCTCACGGCAAGATCACGCACATTAATGATCAAGGTCAGTTAGAAATAAAGCGCTATCAAAAAACGCGAATGCCACAACATTATATAGACTCATCATCCAAGTCTTATATCGCTAAACAATCTTTGGTAGAGCAAGAGGATCTGGCACTCGAGTTTTTTATGAACACACTAAGACTCAATCAAGCGTGTGACTTAGATCTTTTTGAAAACAGAACTGGGCTGAATAAAACGAGCATTCAGGACATACTAGAACGAGCTGGAAAGCTTGGTTTAGTCAAAGTCGAAAACAATAAAGTGAAAAAACAGCCACTCGCCCATACCCACTTAGACAGTTTGCTAGAATTATTTTAATTGTCTGAGCAAACTAAGGCTTTTGAAAAATTAGATCCCAAACCCCGTGGCCAAGATTTTCACCCCGAGTTTCGAATTTAGTTTTAGGCCGATGAACAGGCCGCTCTGAAAACTGTCCTTCACCCATAGTGTTGCTTAAACCTTCATAGGCACTGAGTACTTCCATGGCATCCTCTGCATAGGGCCACCAATCTGTCGCCATGTGAAAACGTCCACCAGATTTTAAACGGCTGGTAACTAAACCTAGGAATTCCTTTTTTACAATACGACGTTTGTGATGTTTCTTTTTCGGCCAGGGGTCTGGAAAAAATAACTGCACTGTTTCGAGGCTTTGTTCCGGTAACATGTTTTGCAAGACCTCAATCGCATCATGGCGCATACATCTTAAGTTGCTTAAAGATCGGCTTTCGATTTCCATTAGCAAAGACCCAACGCCCGGACCATGAACCTCAACACCCAAATAATTTAGTTCAGGATTCTCTTCAGCCATATCGGCCAAACTTTTTCCATTGCCGAAACCAATTTCCAGCACTAAGGGTTGTTCAGGAGCATCAAAAGTCTCTTTCATATCCAGTGTTTGGTTTTGATAGTCAATACCAAACTTGGGCCAAGCACTTTCAAAGGCAAGTTCCTGTGCTTTGGTCATACGTCCCTGCCTTAAAACATAGGAACGAATACCTTTACGGTGGCTGACTTGCTCGGAATTAGAGTCTTGTGGAGAGGAGTTCAGCTCTTCAGTCATTAAGAGATTAAACCTTCTAAAGGTGATGAGGCAGAGGCATACAATTTTTTAGGCATACGACCTGCAAGAAAGGCTTCTCGCCCAGCCTCAACCGCCTTTTTCATCGCTGAGGCCATAATGACTGGCTTTTGTGCCGCGGCAATGGCGGTATTCATTAGTACACCTTCGCAGCCTAGCTCCATAGCAATAGCCGCATCCGATGCTGTTCCGACGCCCGCATCAACAATAATGGGCACCTTGGCATTTTCTAAAATAATACGAATATTGTAAGGGTTACATACACCCAATCCTGATCCGATAGGGGCGGCTAATGGCATCACCGCTACACAACCCATCTCTTCAAAACGTTTGGCAAGAATAGGATCGTCACTGGTGTAAACCATCACTTTAAAGCCATCTTTGATCAGCTCTTCGGCTGCATCGATCGTTTGTGTGACATCAGGATATAGAGTTTTTTGATCGCCTAGTACTTCTAGCTTCACTAGATCCTTTCCGTCCAGTAACTCGCGCGCTAGTTTGCATGTTCGAATCGCAGATTTAGCATCATAGCATCCGGCGGTGTTAGGCAAAATGGTGTAACGATCAGGAGAAATCACATCAAGCAAATTGGGCTGATCTTTTTCCTGCCCTATATTGGTTCGTCTTACTGCAACCGTTACAATTTCTGCACCGCTCGCTTCAATCGCTTCACTTGTTTCTTGTAGGTCTTTGTATTTCCCCGTGCCCACGAGCAAGCGCGAGTTAAAACTCAAATCACCAATTTGCAAAATATCATTACCCATTGCGTTAGCCGCCACCTATTGCTTCTACAATCTCTATTTTATCTTGGTCTTGGATCGAAGTCTCGGCGTGCAAGCGCATCGGCAAAATTTCTTCATTCAGCTCGACCGCTATTTTTTTATTTTCATAGCCCAGTTGAGTTAAATAATCGGCCAGGCTCAAACCCTTCTCGATTTGGCAAAGCTCTCCATTGACACTAATTTCAATACTCATGATCTATACCTAAGTTTTCTTACATCGCCTTAGTAAGGCCCCAAGCCATCAGACCCCAGGCAACAATAAAACTCAAACCTCCTAGCGGAGTAATCGGACCAAGCACTTTCCATTGGGTCAGAGCTAGACCGTACAAACTGCCGGAAAAGAGGATAATCCCAATAACAAAGGCATAGCCGGAATATCGTAAATAGGCCTCTTGGGGGTTGAGCTGCACGATTAACAACCCGAGCAGAATCAACGCCAGGCTATGGTAAAAGTGATATTGAACTCCGGTATGAAAAGTAGCAAGAGCGCTCTCGCTCAGCACACTCTTTAACTTGTGAGCACCGAAAGCTCCCAAAATTACACACAGCCCCGCGTTCAAGGAACCTAATAATAAAAATGCTTTTGTCACATAACCACCTGGAATTTCGTAGCGCTAAAAGCTCAAATATAGGTGCCAACTATTATAAAAGCCAATAAAAAAGGCCGCGGAAGATATCTTCAGCGGCCTTTTTGTAACAAGCTTTAGTTTAAGCTGCAATCAAAGTTTTGATTTTCTTCATTGCTGCACTTTCGATCTGTCGAATGCGCTCAGCCGAAACATCGTACTTATCCGCTAAGTCATGCAGAGTGAGTTTCTCATCACTTAACCAACGCGCTTTCAAAATATCTTGGCTTCGATCATCCAAGCTAGAAATCGCTTCAAGTAACTGAGCATTCTCACTAGCACCATCACGCTCATCGGCCACTAATTGCTCAGGGTTGCTATCTTGGGCTTCAAGATATAAAGAAGGGGAGTAACTAGTCTCTTCAGAATCACCAACAGGTGCATCAAAAGCAGCATCATGATTGCCCAAACGACCTTCCATCTCCTGCACGTCTTTTAGGCTAACACCTAAATCGTGAGCGATGGCTTTAGCTTCATCCAAGCTTAAAAGGCCCGTGTCTTTTTTCTTAGAGCGTAGGTTAAAGAACAACTTACGCTGAGGCTTGGTGGTCGCGATTTTTACAATACGCCAGTTTTTGATCACAAACTCATGAATCTCAGCTTTGATCCAATGCACTGCATAAGACACAAGACGAACACCCTGGGTCGGATCAAAGCGCTTAACCGCTTTCATCAAACCGACATTACCCTCTTGAATAATGTCAGAGAAAGGCAGTCCATAACCTTGATAGCTCTTAGCTATATGAATCACAAAGCGTAGGTTGGACATGACGAGCTGGCGTGCTGCTTCAACGTCACCGTCAAAGTATAGGCGTTCAGCCAGCTCTTTCTCTTCTTCTACACTCAGCACCGCGATACCGCCAACTGATTGGATGTATGCATCCAAGTCAGCTCCGGGTGCCCCGATATTTGCCAGTTGTAGGTTCTTGTTCATTTTTGGTCTCCAGTACCGTTAATAAAACTGTTTAATTCAATGTAAATCTAGTTTAGCACTCTCACTATAAGAGTGCCAATTCCCGCTAAAGTTCCCCCGAATACCAAAAGAAAAATGTGTAGATATCGGGCTAAGCTGCCCCCATAAGTGGGGTCAAAACTAGGTATTTCAAGACCTAAATAAGATGGGTGACGAATGGATTAAGAGAATCGACAAAAAGTATGGTAGACCTAAGGCCTTATATTACTCGGGAATCAAAGTACGTAAGTGGTCACTAACGGCTATAAAAGCTCCGGCAACACCCACGCTTAAACCCAACATTGGCACTAGGAGCAATTCTGTGCCCCCCACCCCCTGCAGGGTGAAATCGCTTTGGTATAAATTGCTCAGACGCATCACTGGGCCCTCGAGCAAAATAACTAGGACCTCGGCAAGAATCAGTGCGATAAATCCACCAGCCAAACCAAACCAGCCGCCCGTGTATAAAAAGGGCCTCCTAACGTAGGCCTGAGTCGCGCCCACCAATTGAGTGATCACAATCTCTTCGGCTCGATTGGCAATCGCCAAACGAATGGTATTAAAGATCACCAATAACACTGCAAGGTACAAAGCAAACCCCAGAGCCAATACAAACCGTTCGCCCAAAACCAATATCGCATTGAGCTTGCCGATCCAGGCCGTATCCACAACGACAGACTCAACATGTTTTAAATCGCTCAATTTCTTTTCGAGCTTAGTAATAGAATCTAGGTCCTGGACTTTTGGCCTTAGGATCAGGGTAGCCGGCAGCGGATTTTCATCCAAACTCGATAGCACGTCTTCGAGGCCAGAGCTTTCTCTAAATTCTTCCAGTGCTTCCTCGGCACTAATGTATCGAGTTGATTCTACTTCTGACCAGGCATCAACTTTCTTTTGAATACTCAAAGATTTCTGTTCAGACACCCCTTCGTCAAAAAATAAAGTCAGATTATTCTGTTGATCCCAGCTATTAAGAACAGCTTCAACATTGTTCAGTAGTAAGTGCAAGCTGGTAGGCAAAGCCAGAGCAATCGCAATCACCAAAGCCGTCAGCAAACTGCTTGGGCCCGAAGCACGAATTCGTTCTGCGCTGCGCTTGGCCTCTCGGCGATGGGAATCAATCAAGCTAGATACCCGCTCGACCGAACTGCTTTGATGACGTCGAATTTCTTTAGCCAAGGGCCACCTCCCCTTGCTGAACAAGGCGGCCTTCATTTAACACCAATGACTGGTGTTGATAATGGTCAATTAAATTCAGATCGTGGGTGGCGATCACGACACAAACGCCCACTTGAGCGAACTGCTGAAACAGGTCCATGATCTCTTCAGATAGCTCTGGATCCAGGTTACCGGTTGGCTCATCCGCTAGCAGCACCAGTGGCTTGTTCACTACTGCCCTAGCGATACCCACCCTTTGCTGCTCACCACCTGACAAAGCAATCGGAAGCATTTTTTCTTTTTTGAGCAAACCCACCTTATCCAAGGCTGCTCTAACCCGCTTACCAATGTCAGCCTCAGCGTAGCCAGAAATTCTTAACGGTAAAGCCACGTTCTCAAACACGTTGCGGTCAAACAAGAGCTGGTGATTCTGAAATACCACTCCTAGATTACGGCGGTGGAAAGGAATGTCTTTAACTTTGACGTGGCTGAGATTGGTATTGTTGACCATAACCCGCCCTCGGGTCGTTCGCTCGGTCAGCATAAGCAGTTTGAGCAAGGTACTTTTGCCTGCACCGGAATGCCCAGTTAAAAAAGTTAAATCCCCAGAGGAAAGCTCAAAACTAATATTGCTTAGCGCATCGTTGCCTGCGTTGGGGTAACGCTTGAACACATTTTGAAACTGGATCATCTATATCTATCGTTGGAGTCTTAAGATAAAACTAATACTAACCCGTTCAGGCCTGATCAAAAAGTGCGTCGACAAATTGCTCGTGATCAAATGGACGTAAATCATCAATTTGTTCACCCACACCAATATATTTGATCGGAATCTGGCATTGCTGAGCGATGGCAAACACCACCCCACCCTTTGCTGTGCCATCGAGTTTAGTTAAAGCTAAAGAGTCTAAACCTATCGACTCACTAAACTGTAGCACCTGGTTTACTGCATTTTGGCCGGTACTTGCATCCAGTACCAACATCACTTCATCAGGGGCGTTATCGTCTAGCTTTTTAAGTACACGCTTAACCTTGGCGAGCTCTTCCATAAGGTTGCTTTTATTATGCAAACGCCCGGCAGTATCGGCGATTAGAATATCGGCTTGTTTTGCCTGGGATGACTGAAGAGCATCAAAAATAACAGAGGCGCTATCAGCACCTGTATGCTGTGCCACCACGTTGACATCGTTCCGCTCACCCCAAACCTGGAGCTGCTCAACAGCAGCGGCACGGAAAGTATCTCCAGCAGCTAACACCACTTCCTTGCCCTGACCCTGGAATCGTTTAGCTAACTTACCAATGGTGGTCGTCTTACCGACTCCGTTTACACCCACTACCATCAGGACATAGGGTTTACGATCATTAAATTGCTCAAAGCTTTCCGGTCGCTGCGAACCTTCTAAAATGGCAAGCATCTCTTCTTTTAACTTGTCATAGAGCGCATCAGCAAAGAGCAACTCTTGTCGAGCAACCTGCTCGGTCATGGATCCTATAATACGTTTGGTGGCTTCAACACCCACATCCGCTAACAACAGCTGGGTTTCGATCTCCTCCATCAACTCGTCGTCGATTTCCTTTCGACCCAGGAGTAAATCGCCCATACCTTTGGTAAAGCTATCACGGGTCTTACCGAGACCTACTTTTACCCTGGAGAAAAATCCTTGTTCCGCTTGAAGAGCCTCAGCCGCTGACTCTTCGGCCTGCTCATTGGGAGCAGAGGCCGCAGGAGCCTCTGCCACCTGGGCAGCTTCACCTTCCTGTTGTTTATCTGACTTTTTCTTAAAGCCTAACATGCCAAGAACCTCTGTAATTCAAAACCGTTTTAAGGCTGGCTATGCTACCATTCCTGCCCTATTTAATTAAGTCAGAAGCCAAGCTTAAATGCCAAATAATCAGGTACAAATCATCGCGGGAAAGTGGCGAAGTCGGAAAGTGCTATTCAACGACGCCGATGGTCTGAGGCCCACGAGCAGTCGAATTCGCGAGACCCTTTTTAATTGGCTAGCCCCGGTTATTGCTGATAAAGATTGCGTAGACTTATTTGCAGGCAGCGGCGCTCTAGGCCTAGAAGCTCTTTCCCGAGGGGCTAAACATTGTCACTTTGTTGATAATAACCACCAAAGCCTTAGAAATATTCAGACAGCCTTATCCACCTTTAACTGTAATGAGGCCTCAGTTAGCAACAACAACGCTTTAGATTTTCTGAATTCAAAAGATATCCAAAACATAGATATCCTATTTATTGACCCGCCCTATTCTCTGCTGACCATTCATGAGCTAGTTGAGGCCTTGGAACTTAACTTCGCGCCTGATCAAGAGTGCATCATGTTCTATGAACACGAACAGACTGTTAAATCAGAAGGCTTGCCTCAACACTGGCATATTCAAAAAGAAAAAAAAGCCGGCAAAGTTCACTACTATCTGATTAAAAGGAAGCCTCTTAACTCGGAAAGTTAAGAGTGTTTTTCTCCAGCCAAAAAAAAGCCACCTACAAAGGTGGCTTTTAAAACGATAAATTTTTCCCTAGGCTGTTTGTGCTGATGCAGAATCATCCTTACCCGGGCCTAAAGGTTTCAAGCCCACCAACATCACAGGCAGCAAAGTAAGGTTAGCGATCAGAGCAACAAACATCGCCAAGCCTGTTAATAATCCAAAATTAACAGTCGGCATGAAGTTTGAAATTGTTAGAATTGAAAAACCGAAAATAATCGTTAATGAAGTGTAGTACAAAGCCATGCCGATGGACTGGTGACTACGCTGCATAGCACCTAAGTAGTTTGAATCCTTTTTAAACTCTTCTTTGAATCTATGCACATAGTGAATGGTGTCATCCACACCAATACCAATAGTAATAGCCGCAACAGTGATGGTCATTAAATCGAGAGGCAAACCAATCAAGCCCATCAAACCAATAATCACACCAGCAGCAAACATGTTTGGCACGATAGAAATCAAAGCAATTTTAATGGATCTAAATAGTACCATAAACATACCCAGGATACCCAAAAACACGAAGCCAAGCGTATTGAATTGTGAATTAAACAAACTTTGTAGCATGTTGTTGTAAAGCACAACGAAGCTTGATGGCCTTACTTGTTTTTCATCTAAATCAAACTTCTCTTGTAAATCTTTTTGTATTTTCTTAAGCAAAGCAGCACGCTCTAAATTTTCTTGTGAATCGATCACACGAATACTGAAACGAACCTGATTCCCATCGTCAGCTAAATAAGGACTCATCATTAACTTCTTAAGGTCGTCCGGTACAAAGCTATGTAAAAGTTGCAATTTCAATGAATCAAAAGGCTGATCATCATTGATGCGTACAACCGTTTTATAAGTAGAAGCAATTGATAATACCTGACCTGTTTCTGGAAGAGACTCAAGATAATCATGAACGTCTATCAAAAGCTCAAGACGACTTGGCGTAAACCAATAACTATCTGCTAAGGGATTTTCCTCTTCATCTTCAAAACCAAAATCACCAAAGTCTTCGTCATCATCCATACTAGCTTCAGCTTCCTTTTGATCAAAGTAGGACTGAGGTGCGTCAATAATAATATCTAAAGGCGTAGTTCCACCTAATTTGGTATCGATCTCTAGCATGCCTTGATAAATTTCTGTATCGGCATGGAAGTAATCAATAAAGCGATTTTCAACCGTTAAACGGGTAAATCCGTATAGAGCAGCAATTCCCGCCACAACACATGCCACAATAACCGCTTTTCCATTTTTTTCACAAAAGTTGGCCAGCGTATTGGTCAATACTGAATTTACGCGCGCCTCGTACTGATTCTTCTTAACAGGTAACTGCATCAATACAGCAGGGAATAAAATAAAACAAACGACTAGCGCCAGACCAATACCCAAGGTCATTACTTTACCAAAACTTTCAACCGGAACTATGCCGCTAAGGATTAACGAGCTGAATGCCACCATGGTCGTTAAGGCTGTATACAAGCACGGGAGAAACATTGCTCTGGCAGCGTTAGCGACTAAAAAACGTTGATCCTCATCGGGATAACTAAATATCAGTTCCCTATAACGTACTACCAGATGGATAACAATCGACATTGCAATGATTAGCAATAGTGCAACAAAGTTTGAAGAGATTGGGTTTACTCGCCAATCCAAAAAGCCCATTAAACCAACCATCAACAAAGCGGCGGTCGAACAACAGATAACTGGAATAACAATCCAACGAAGCTGCCTAAAAAAGATTCCAAGCGCGATAATTAGAAAGAGCACCACGCCAATACTGAATTTGGATAAATCATTCTGAATAAAGGCCAACGCATCGACGACAACCATCGACGCTCCACCTAAAAACATTCTCACACCATCTCTATGATTATCCATAATACTTCTGAGTTCTTGAATGCGCTGGGCATTAAGCTTGTTGGCGTCCGTCTTATAGTCATTGTAGGCACGATTGGCTTTTGCTAGCTCAAACCTCTCAGTCGGGCTTAGCCCAAACTCAAGATCTTTAATTTTTAACTCATCACGCGCTTTTCTTAGTCGCTCTCCTTCTTCATTTCCCTCTACCATGATTAAAATTGCGGTCGTCTTCTCGTCGGCACTAACGAAAGCATTTTTATAGAAGGCATTAGTCTGAAACTCTCGACGTGCTAAGCTAATATCGACGTCAGGATCTTCAAGAGTACGCATACCTTCTTGAATATCAGTTAGACCAACCTTCGGGCTGAATAACAAAGGCATATTAAGGATAGATCGAACTTCCTTGATACCCTGCACCTCAAGAATGTCGTCACTGAGAGCCTTAATACTTGCAAGAGATTTTTCGCTGAATAGATCAAATTCTTCTGGCGTATAAGCAATAATTAAAAGATCACCACCCAAGCCACCGGAATATTTTTTTGCCATTTTTTGGGTAAACAATAAATCAGGGTCGTTTTGTAAAAGAAATGAATCTGCAGATACATCACTTTTGAAATTTGGAATCTGTGCCAAGAAAAAAGCCATGATTACACCACAAGCAATAAGGGTGACTTTGGCGTTGTCTAAAACGATTTTTTGATACAACTTAACTAGTGATTCTTGCATACCAATACTCTGTGTTTTGGTCTATAGGATAGACATGGTTATTAAATTCTTTTTTTTACCGGAGGATGCGCTCTCTTCGAGTGCTATTTATTTAACTTCTTATTCTGTCCGGCCCAGCCAAGCTGGCCGACCATAATAAACTACTTTTCTACCAAGCACTATGTACCACCCCCCTAAAGCCCTTGGAAGTAGAGCTAGACCTAACCACCAATAAAACAAGCTTTATTAGGGGAATTAGTTGTTGTAGCCAGGCTAATTAGCTAACATCGAGCCTCGTAAAATCAACCCCCGCCAAACACTTATGAGCACACGCGCACTTTATCCCGGCACCTTCGACCCTATTACCCAGGGTCACGTTGATATCACTGAACGAGCTGCAAAGCTCTTTGATAGCGTGGTGATTGCCATTGCCGCAAGCGAAAAGAAATCCCCCCTATTCTCTCTGGAAAAGAGAATTGAGCTAGCCCAAGAGTCTCTTGCCCACCTTGATAACGTCGAGGTAGTGGGCTTTAAAGTACTACTCACGCAGTTCGCCCAAGAACAAGGTGCTAATATTATCATCCGTGGTATCCGAAGCGTGACAGACTTTGAATACGAATTTCAATTAGCTTATATGAACAGAAAGCTGTCTAACGACATAGAGACGGTGTTCTTAACACCATCGGAAAGCCTGACCTATGTGTCTTCAAGCTTAATTCGCGAGATAGCCTCACTTGATGGTGCTGTATCACCCTTTGTACCAAAGCCTGTCGCTCAAGCCTTAAAGGAAAAGTTCCCAAAATCTTCATAGAGCTTTCGGCTTTATACCAAATAAAAAAAAGGCAGTTAAATACCTGCCTTTTTAAGTTCTATTGAATTAAACCCGAGTTAAACCCTAGTCGACCGGTTGGGTTCCACCAAAGGCTTCCGCGTTAGCCTCTGTACAGCCCAAACATCTCAAGAAAGTCGCTTTGAATGGCTTCACTACAAGGACATTGCCCGCTTGGCCGGCATTACCGCCCGGCAATGAAAAGGGCAAAGTAGCTACAAACATGCCAGCACCAACAACTGTAGCGGCTGCCATGATGGGCCGAGTTAAAATGTCCCCGACCATAGCCATAGTCGTAGGTGGCTCATCGATACGACCCGCATGGCTTACGCCAGGCAAAACGATTACGATGCTAAAGCTTAATGCGACAAACACTTTACGAAAGGCCGCAAAAGCAGCAAGAAGGCGAGGTTTGTTCATGGTTTCAATCCGCTCTTGTTATTCTGATGGTTAATAGGATTTAAAAACATCTGCTTACCGAGATCAAGTTTCTTAAAGTAATCTTTTCACTTCCAGCGGTAAGTCCTTAATAATTCAGCATTCTACCCCTTGTTCGGAAGCTTCGTAAAGCCAAATCTGCTCAATTATTAAGCACACCCCTAAAAAAGCTCTATTTTTGACAATTTGTGCAAAAAACCGTGCTGCGACTATTCATCCGAACTTCTTTCAAGCGACGCTCGCATACCAAACAAGGTTCCCCCTTTCGCCCATAGACCTTCAGCTCCTGAACAAAATAGCCCGGCTTACCTTCAGGGTCCTGAAAATCCTTTAAGGTCGTACCCCCCTGCTTGATTGCTTTCGCCAAAACCGATTTGATCTCCTCGCTAAGCCTTTGATAGCGGACTCTAGAAACCGATCCAGCTTTTCTTCTAGGGTCAATACCTGCTGCGAACAAAGCTTCATTTGCGTAA
The DNA here is from genome assembly GCA_965223975.1 of Pseudomonadales bacterium. Taxonomy (GTDB): domain Bacteria; phylum Pseudomonadota; class Gammaproteobacteria; order Pseudomonadales; family JBECKS01; genus JBECKS01. The sequence goes on along the minus strand of OZ245031.1, from coordinate 1,547,027 downwards.
ATATTGCCTACCCCCACCACGATTTGCCCATCCATAATGAATTGCTTAACGGAGGTGGCTTTCTTTCGACTCTTTAGAAACAGATGCTCCCCATGAAAATCATCGGATAGCGGCTCTGGGCCTAGGTGGGCAAGCAGCTTGTGTTCTCCGACCGGGCCCTGATGCCAGAGTACCGCCCCAAAGCGTCTGGGGTCGTTAAATCTCAATAGCTGCTTATTAGAAAATACCCAGTCTATGTGATCATGCTTTTGAGGCTTTTCGTCATGAGGAAGCACTCGCAAAGACCCGGACATACCCAGGTGAATGATTAAGGTACCCGATTCAAATTTTAACAGGATATATTTTGCGCGACGCTCAACAGCGTTTAACTTTTGATCGTTTAAATGCTTAAACAAGCCGCGACTTACCGGCCAACGTAAACGAGACTCTCTCACTTGGCATTCTTTGACTTTATGCCCCAACAAATGCGGTCGAATACCAGCACAGGTTGTTTCTACTTCAGGTAACTCTGGCATAACTGAATCGCCCTAAGGATAATTATTCGAGAGAGAAATAAGCCCATATTAATAGGCTTTTTTTAAAAAGCTCAAATAAAAACGGCCGGAAAACCGGCCGCTTATAGAACTGTACACTGGAACATCAGCCCAGCTAAAAAATAAAACGCTAAGTCTTATTTAATTTTAGATTCTTTATAAATCACGTGCTTACGTACAACAGGATCGTACTTTTTGATTTCCATTTTTTCGGTCATCGTACGCTTATTTTTAGTGGTCGTGTAGTAATGACCGGTTTTAGCACTAGATACTAATTTAATCTTATCTCTCATGAGAGCACCTACAATAATGAATTATACAAACTTAAACTTTTTGACCTTGAGCACGGATCTCTTTAAGAACAGTATCGATACCTTTCTTATCAATGATTCGCATACCTTTAGCAGACACTCGTAAGCGCACAAAACGGTTCTCGCTTTCTACCCAAAAACGATGGTGATGCAAATTTGGCTCAAAACGACGTCGAGTTCTATTGTTTGCGTGGGAAACATTGTTTCCTGTAACTGGGCGCTTGCCCGTAACCTGACATACTCTAGACATCTTTTTGCTTACTCCAACAAATATAAAAAGCCCACTAGCGGTTTATAAAACCCCTATATCTGGACGAAAAATCGCTTCTTTTAGTCCTGAATCCTCTTCAAGAAATACGGGACCTAATCGAGGGCTGCGTTTTATAGCAAAAACCCCCCTGAATCTCAAGGAATTTAAGGAACGGAGCGTGTTTTTTAACAACTTTTTCGGCCTCTTAGCTAAATCAGCCCTCTTTCGGCAAAAGAAACCTCTTCTAAGTCACCCACCACCACATGATCCAGAACAGCGATCTCCATCAAGGCCAATGCATCGACAAGGGTATTGGTCAACAAGCAGTCTGCTTCACTTGGCGAGGCATCCCCAGAAGGGTGATTATGGGCAAATATTACCGCAGCAGCATTGAGCTCTATAGCCTTAGCCACTACCTGTCTTGGATACACCGCAGCACCATCAATGGTACCGAAGAACAGCTCCTGGTAGCTGATCAACTGATGTTGTGCATCTAAAAAGATACACGCAAACACCTCTTGGCTTCGGTGCCGAAGCTTAGAGCGAAAATAAAGCCTAGTTTCCTTACTGCTGTTCAAGCGCAAATCATGGTTCAAGCCCTGCTCTAGGTAGCGTCTGCCCATTTCAAGGCAGGCTTGCAAAAGCGTGTATGAAACAGGACCAAGCCCCTTATATTGGTACATCTGTTCCCGCTTCAAATCCATCACCGAACGCAAATTACCATGGTCCTTAATCAGATTTCGACCAATACTGAGCGCGGAATTCTGAGCATTTCCGCTTCGTATGAGTATCGCCAGTAATTCTGCATCACTAAGCGCCTGCGGACCCTTAGTTAATAACTTCTCGCGAGGCCGCTCTCCCTCGGGCCATTCACTGATTGCCATTTCTACCTTCCTTGTGATATTTCAACTAGCTCCCTGGCAGATTAAGTTTTATGCCTAGACAAACGCCGAAAGGCAAGTTTTTTTACTTAAAAAAGCGAATGGTCAGTGGTATCTTTAGACCCCTTAATTTGTGAAAGCTTACTAACCCAGAACCCCAGGCAACATAAGACGATAGTAATGTCAGGCCTCGTAGATCATGAGTAAAGCCAATCCAACCAATAGCCTGTCAAATAGGCGTATACTTCTTGGCGTGAGCGGCGGAATTGCCGCTTATAAAAGCGCTGAGCTATGCCGATTACTTAAGAAGGCCGGGGCCGATGTACGAGTAGTCATGACCAAGGGAGCGCAAGAATTTATCACCCCCATGACGCTACAAGCTCTATCTGGCAACCCTGTGCATACTACCTTGCTCGACCCTGCTGCCGAGGCCGCCATGGGGCATATCGAGCTAGCCCGTTGGGCCGACCTTATTTTAGTCGCCCCCGCAACCGCTAACTTAATCGCCCAGATTGCCCAAGGAAAAGCCGATGACCTATTGAGCACGCTCATTCTTGCAAGCGAAGCAAAGAAACTGCTGGCTCCAGCCATGAATACCAAAATGTGGCAAAACAAAAGTACCCAACAAAATATCAAAACGATACGAGAGCGTGGAATTGAGTATTTTGGTCCCGCAAGCGGAGAGCAAGCTTGCGGAGAAGAAGGCCCCGGTCGCATGGAAGAGCCCTTGGATATTCTAAAAGCAGCTGAAAAACAATTTGAAAGCCAGGTGCTTTCTGGCAAACACGTTGTTATTACTGCAGGCCCTACTCGAGAAGCCATCGACCCTGTTCGTTACATTAGCAATCACAGTTCAGGCAAAATGGGTTATGCCTTGGCTCAAGCGGCAAGCGACGCTGGCGCTAAAGTTACATTGATCTCTGGCCCGGTGAATCTTAATCCACCGGAAAGAGTTGAACGAATCAAAGTAATATCAGCACTAGATATGCATGAACAAAGCCTCAAGCTAGCACCCGAGTGTGATATATTTATTGCCTGTGCAGCTGTCGCGGATTATCGACCTGAGCAGTATCACGAACAAAAAATTAAAAAAGAAGGCGGCGTAGATCAACTGACACTGACGCTTACGAAAAACCCTGACATTGTGGCTAGCATAGGGAAGCTTAAACCCAAACCATTTATTCTAGGTTTTGCTGCCGAATCAGAAAAACTAAAAGAACACGCCTTAAGAAAATTAGAACAAAAAAATCTGGATATGATCGCAGCGAATGACATATCTAATCAAAACATTGGTTTCAATAGTGACGACAATGCACTCTGTCTATTTTTTAAAAGCGATGGCCAGTTAAAGGAAATCAGTTTTGAGCAAAATAACAAATACGTATTAGCAAACAAGCTTATTAATCAAGTAGAGCTTGTCATTAACGGAAAAACCTAAGCGAGAAGCATCGTGGCAAAAAAAGAAAAAGATAAAGTAGAAAAAAAACCCAGTAAAGAAAAAAAGCCCAAAAAGGAAAAATCCCCGCTTGAGCAAGACCCCACCTTTATAAAAACCACCATCATGCTGGCTGCCTGCGCAGTTATAGCAATTTTAGTTGGTGGAGCTGCAAACCTCTGGAATGCTCAACAAACGATTATTGCTTCAGAAAAGACAGCGAGAGAAAGTAACCTAGAGGTATATACCAAACTCGTAAATACCGAGATTCTGTTATTACAGAAACAAATTAATGCCGCCGCCGACCTTATTGAAAGCACTCCGAGTGTTTTCGATCTTGATGAAACCGCGATGGAAACAATCGATAAAATTTTGTCTGACAGCCTTCCACAGGCACTAGCAACCCAGGTATTCCTACATAGTCGTTACGATTTAGATAAAGAAAGCTACCCACCCGTTAACTTCGCAACTCAAAAACAACTACTCGATTCGGAAAGTGCTGAAATCGTTTTGCCAGAATTCTATAAGCATCCTAAAGGAGATTATTTCAGTCTAGTCAGAACTATTCGAAATCCAGAAAGTGGCGAGCTCACCTTCTCTATCTTAGTCAGCTATTCTGACAGCTATGTAATAGAAAACTTTCCGAGTACTGCCCCCGAACATATGCAAGTAAGCCTCATTCAAACTTTCCCTGATCGCAGCGAAGAAGCTATTTATTCGGTTGGAGACAAAAGCGTAACTGGAAACAATAAGCACAAAAATGAAACCATCCATCCAAAGTGGAAAGTGCAATATCATTCTGATCAACAACAACAGCAGTTCTCCAAAACAGCAATATCAATTGCCATTAGTCTCAGTATTAGCCTAATACTTATGTCTGGTGCCATTTGGTTTGGCATGAGAAACCTAAGAAACGGCCTCTCATCCGACGCCAGTTTGATTCTAGAATTTATTCGTAGCGGTAATACCAAGCAAATTAACAGCGGCATGTTCAAAATGGGTATTCTGCGCGAGTTGTATTCGCAAATTAAGAAAATTGAAAAGCCTAAATCTGCTGGAAATAAATCCAAAAACAGAGCCGCTACTGATAAAGACTTTGATATAGAAATCGCTAGCGATGATAACGATCTTTTTGGTGCCGAACACGAAGTCAGTGACGAACGTACTCAAGCTCCTAGCGAAGCAATCAACCCTTCAATCTTTAGAGCTTATGACATTCGAGGTGTTGTCGACGAAACACTTAGCGCCAACGTAGTTAAACAAATTGGTCAAGCAATAGGAACCATGGCGCAAAAGCAGGGAGAGAATACGATCATTATAGCAAGGGATGGTCGCCTTTCTGGCCCCGAGCTATCAGAAGCATTGTGCCAAGGTATTTTATCCAGTGGCGCCAATGTAATTGATATTGGTATGGTTCCGACCCCACTGTTGTATTTTGCCTGCCATAGGTTAGAGAGCAAATCAGGCGTTATGTTAACAGGCAGCCATAACCCAAGTAATCACAATGGCCTCAAAATGGTCATCAACGGCGTGACACTGTCTGAGGACTCGATTCAAGAACTAAGAGAAAGTATAGAAAAAGGTGAGCTTAGTTCTGGCCAAGGCGAATTGAGCCACGAAGACGTGATGCCGGCTTATATTGATACTGTCGAAAACGATGTGATTCTCGCGCAGCCCCTAGATATCGTTGTCGACTGCGGAAACGGTGTTGCAGGTGTGATGGCCGAAAAACTGTTCGAAGAAATTGGTTGTAACGTCACGCCTCTGTACACCGAGGTAGATGGTAACTTCCCCAACCATCATCCAGATCCTAGCCAACCTAAAAACCTCGAAGACCTAATCGCGAAAGTAAAAGAAACCGGCGCACATCTTGGTTTTGCTTTTGATGGCGATGGCGACCGCGTCGGTGTGGTCACCAACGAAGGAAAAATTATCTGGCCAGACCGTCTAATGATGCTTTTTTCAAAAGATATTTTGTTAAGAAACCCGGGTGCGGATATTATTTTTGACATTAAATGCAGCAACCTTCTTGCCGATACCATCCGCAAACAGGGTGGTCGCCCATTGATGTGGAAAACCGGTCACTCTTTAATTAAAGCCAAACTTAAAGAAACAGGCGCACAGCTGGCCGGTGAAATGAGTGGGCATATATTCTTCAACGACCGCTGGTACGGTTTCGATGACGGTTTATACAGTGCAGCTCGCTTATTAGAGATATTATCTACCGACTCAAAAACAGTAGACGAAGTATTTGCCGAATACCCCGAGATGGTATCCACACCTGAAATCAATATCCCGGTCGATGATGAAAGCAAGTTTGATATTTTGAGCATACTCGTTTCTTTAGGTGAATTCGGTGACGGAAACAAAACCGATATCGACGGCGTTCGTGTCGACTACAAAGATGGCTGGGGCTTGGTGCGCGCTTCAAATACAACAGCAAACTTAGTCACTCGCTTTGAAGCAAAATCAGAAGAGCGCTTAGAAGAAATAAAAGCCATATTTAAACAACAAATTTTGAAAGTACAAAGCGATTTAGATATCCCTTTTTAATCGATTTAAAAATTAGCAGAACATTATGGATAAGCAAAATCAACTCAATGCCAGCGACAGAGCAGCAATGCTTGTAGAGGCCTTGCCCTACATTCAAAAATTTGCTGGCAAAACGCTCGTGATCAAATACGGCGGCAACGCAATGGTGGACCAAGACCTGAAAAAAAGTTTCGCCCGCGACATTGTGCTACTTAAGCATGTTGGTATTCACCCTGTAGTTGTTCATGGCGGCGGACCGCAAATTGCAGAAGTGCTCGAAAAAATTGGAAAAGAAAGCAAGTTCGTTGATGGGATGAGAGTTACCGACAGCGAGACTATGGACGTGGTCGAAATGGTACTGGGCGGCTTGGTTAATAAAGAGATCGTTAACCTTATTAATCAACATGGCGGACAAGCGATTGGCTTAACAGGAAAAGACGGCCAGTTTATCCAAGCAAAAAAACTGACCATTGAACAAAAAAGTCCTGAGACCGATGTGCCCGAAATCATAGATATCGGCCACGTCGGAAAAGTACAACACATTAGTACAGAAATGTTAGATATCTTAGTGGATTCTAACTTTATTCCAGTCATTGCTCCGATCGGTGTTGATAAAGACGGTCACTCTCTCAACATCAACGCCGATTTGGTTGCAGGAAAAATTGCCGAAGTACTTAGCGCAGAAAAATTGATTTTGCTTACCAATATTAACGGCGTGCAAAACAAAGAAGGCCAAGTGATTACTGGAATTAGTACCGAAAAAACTAACCAGTTAATTGCAGACGGCACCATATACGGTGGCATGCTACCAAAAATTCGATGCGCCATTGACGCGGTCAATAATAGCGTCACCAGTGCCCATATTATTGACGGACGAGTTTTACATGCCGTTTTACTCGAAGTATTCACCAATGATGGCGTGGGTACTTTGATCACTAACTCATAACGATAAAAACACTATGCCTAGAGAACGTAGCAATCGAAAAGAACAAATCCTTCAGTGTCTAGCCGACATGCTGGCGTCCAGCCCTGGTGAACGTATCACAACGGCCTCTCTGGCAAAACAAGTGGGCGTATCGGAAGCCGCTCTTTATAGACACTTTCCCAGCAAAGCAAAGATGTTTGAGGGACTGATTGAATTTATCGAAGAAACTATCTTCACCCGCGTTAACCGCATTCTTACTGAGCAAAGTGGAGCCAACGAACGCTGCGAACAGATTTTATTTTTATTGCTCAGCTTTGCAGAAAAAAACCCAGGCATCTCACGCATCTTGATCGGAGACGCTCTAGCCGGCGAAACTGAGCGTCTACGTGGGCGAGTTGCACAACTGTATAACCGTATCGACTCTCAACTTAAGCAAATTATTAGAGAAGCCGAGATTCGTGAAAACTTGCGCCCAACGATTGACGCTAGCGAAAGCGCTAATTTACTGCTCGCCTTTGCCGACGGCAAAATCACCCAGTTTGTACGCAGTGAGTTCCAGCGCTCTCCACTCGAAGGGTTTCCTGCCCAATGGCAATTTATTCGCGCTCAACTTTTTTCACCTCTTTAGACGATGTCATGAGCCTTTAGCTCTATACACTGAGACCCATCATTTTCAGAATTGGTCTTAATGTAAAGGAGAAAAACATGGCTCAAGAAGATTTCCCAGCAGGCCTAGCGCTTGTAGTTGGCGGCAGTGGCGGCGTAGGCGCATCCATTTGTGAAGCACTCGCAGCAGCAGGCAGTGACGTTGCCTTAACCTACAACAGCAACGAAGAGCGCGCTCAAGAAATGGTGGAAAAAGTTAAGGGCATGGGCAAACACGCCGAATGTCACCAGCTTTCTATTGGTGATGCCGACCGAGTCAAAGCCCTCATTGACCAAATCGCTGGCACAGCACGTATTCATACCGTCGTAATTGCTGCGGGTTCTGATATCGAACAACTCATGATTCGCGATCTCACTCCCGAAAAATGGAAAGCAGTGGTAGACGCCGACGTAAACGGCTTCTTCAATATCGTTCATGCCTCTTTACCGCATATGAAAGAAGCAGGTGGCGGCTCTTATGTTCATATCAGCTCGGCAGGCCTTCACAAATGGCCAGAGCGTGACGCCCTATCCGTGGCGCCTAAAGCCGCTATCGAATGGCTGATCCAGGGAATTGCTAAGGAAGAGGGCCAATTTAATATTCGTGCCAATAGCGTGGCCATCGGCGTAATCAACGCCGGCATCTTTAAGCGTTTATGGGCGGAGGGTGTATTTGACGAAGAATGGAAAAACGCCGTTCAAGCTGGCCTTTGCGTGAAGCGCTGGGGTGAACCTGAAGAAGTCGCCAATGCGGTGGTCTATCTAGCCTCCAACAAAGCCGGCTATGTGACCGGACAACTGCTTTCAGTTGACGGCGGTTACGGGGTCTAGCCCCCAATAACTTAACACTCAAGTACTCAATCGCTTGATATAAGGGCTTAGCCAACGCTGAGCCCTTTTTCATTGCCCCTCCCCCCTCTTCTAAAACTCTCCGAACGATCTTCAATAAAGCCCTTGCAGGGACCTTAAAAGCCGTTATGATAACGATAATTATCATTATCGTTTATACGCTGAGGCCCTACTATGGTTGACTTTCAAAGCATCGAAAGCCGCTTTTCACTTTTACTCATTCAAAAACGCTGGATCGCTTTCTGCCTAAGCATCGTCTTTGTCTTATTCGCTGGGTATGGCCTGAAAGACTTTCAAATGGATGCGGACCCAAGAGCCTACTTCGCCAAAGACAATGAGCACCTACTTCGCTTTAAAGACATCGAAAAGAAATACGGCCGCGTCGATGCCGTCACCCTAGTCCTTCAAATCAAAGAGGGCGAACTGTATAGCGAAGAAAACCTAAAACTATTAAAAGAGCTCACCGATGAAGCCTGGCTCCTGCCCTATGCCCAGCGCGTTGACTCACTCGCAAACTACGCTTACTCCTGGAGTGAAGGTGATGACCTTTACGTCGAAGAGCTGCTGGAAGATACCAGCAACCTTACACCCGAGCGCATACAACGAATAAAAGATATCGCCCTCAGCGACCCAGATATCGTTAATCGTCTCACCACCACTAAGGGTGAGTTCGCCATGATTAACACCATCGTGAATAACCCTTTTATCGATCGTGTAAAAGAAGAAGCTGAAATCAGCGACGCCGGTTACGCTCTCGCAGAAAAATACGAAGCGCTTTACCCCCATATCGATATTGCTATCACCGGAAGTGTGGTGAGTAACACCGCTATGATCAGCAAAGGCATGAGTGACTCGACCACACTGATCCCCATCATGTACCTGATCATTTTTGGTCTGCTATTTATTTTTCTTCGGTCTATTTCAGCTGTTTTCACTATTTGGGTTATTACGGTTACATCAACATCAGCGGCCCTAGGCATGGCCTTTCATCTCGGCATCGCTTTAAACATGTTATCCATTTCCGCTATGAACATTGTCATCACCGTGTCGATTGCTCACTGCGTGCATTTGCTCAACGGTTTTTTAGAGGGCTATCGCGCTGGTGCCGACAAGCAAACCGCACTGAGCGAAAGTTTACGCATTAACTTTCAACCGATATTTTTAACTACCCTCACCACCGCGCTGGGTTTCTTGAGTATGAATTTCTCAAAAATGCCGCCAGCTCACGACCTAGGAAACATTTCCGCTATTGGCGTGGTCATTGCTTTTGCTCTATCACTGACTTTGCTTCCTGCACTTGCCCTAGCCTTACCAGCAGGAAAAGTAAAAGCTAGAAAAGAAGAGGGTTTTCAGAAACGAATGCTGCAACTTGCGGAATTTGTGATCGCCAAGCGCGGAGGCTTATTGCTAATTAGCGTTATCTTCTCCGGCACCATGCTAGCGCTTGTACCTCAAAATGTTATCAATGATGTGTTTTCCGAAAACATAAAAAAGCCTAATCAGTTTCGTTCAGACAACGAATTAATCGATCAATACTTTGGTGGCTTATACACCATCGAATTTGATTTTATCGCCGCACCAGGCAAAACCATTTCTGACCCCGAATACTTGGATGCTTTGGATCGTTTCTCAAACTACCTTCGTTCCCATCCAAAAGTAATGAATGTTCGAAGTTACAGTGATGTGATAAAACGCCTTAATAAAAATATGCATGGTGATGATCCAAATCACTATGCCGTACCTAGTTCACAGCAGGAAGCTGCTCAATACCTATTGTTATTTGAACTATCCCAGCCCCAAGGCGCGGACATGACTCACTTTATCACCAGCGATAAAGATGGCACCAAGCTGATTATCGCCACCGCTACTATGGATTCTATTTCCTTAAATAATTTAGGTATAGAGTTTAAAGATTGGATTCACACCAACATGCCGGAGTACCTTCATACAGAGCCCACTAGTTTGATTTACATGTGGACTTATCTTGGCAGCAGCTCCTCAGCCAGCGCGATTCTTGGTGCGGTTTTCGCTTTGTTTTTAATTTCTGTAATCTTAACCCTAGTTTTTAAATCCATTCGTTATGGATTAATCAGCCTTATTCCAAACTTACTGCCTGCAGGCATAGGATACGGCATGTGGGCAATGTATTCGGGCTTACTGCAAATGAGTCAAATGATGGTACTCAGTATTACCATTGGTATTGTGGTGGACGATACCGTGCACTTTTTAAGTAAGTATTTAAGAGCACGAAGAGAAAACAACGCAAGCTCCCAAGACGCTGTGCGTTATGCATTTAAACATGTGGGCGCACCGCTGTGGATTACTACAGTCGTGTTAGTCGCCGGCTTTGGTTTGCTAATTACATCAAGCTTTGTGCCTAACGCAGACTTAGGTTCACTAACAGCGATGATCTTAGTATCAGCATTAGCGCTAGACTTCTTTATGTTGCCGCCGCTATTGATGTTAATCGATAAAAAGCCGCTAAAAGGAAACGCTTAAGCCGGCAGAAAGTACAAACTATCTACTTTGTTCTTTTAAAAAGTCCCAAATCAATACAGCACCATTAGCATCTAAGTTTTTCTTACCAAGCAAACGCGGACGATTTGGGACATTGCTACCAGGTAAAGTGTGACCACCCCCGCGTACGGAATAAAGAACCATTTCTGCGCCTTCATCGCAAACAAATTCCTTCTTACCGATAATAGATCCGTCTTTGGTATTTTTATTTGGAAGCGTCATTTCAGACTTGACCTTTGAACAGCCATTGTGTCGTTTCCAAAACTTAAGGGTATTGGTTGTTGATAATACTTTGCCACGGTTTTTAAAAGCGGCATTGACGTGCCCACCGTCCCAAGGCACTAGAGGGTCAGCGGTTCCGTTCATCAATAAAAAGGATATTTTCTTCTTTGGTTTACACGCCTCAACAATATCAACAGGCATATTGGCAATAATAGGTGCAATAGCTGTGATTTTATCGCTGGCTTCGCAGGCCATACGAATACTCATCATCCCGCCATTAGACATGCCGGTAATATAAACCCGCTTAGGATCTACCTGCTCATATTGCACCATGTAATCAATAAGCTGTTTTAAAAAAGCAATGTCGTTATCTTGCTTCTTTATATACTTATTCCTTTTACGTTCTTTTTTCGGCAAACGCCCGTCATGCCATTTACCCTTAAAACCGTTAGGGAATACCGCGATATAGCGACCATCATCAGCCAGCTTATCAAAGCCAGTTCGTTTAGCGGCTTCATCACCATTTTTACGATCACCCCCGTGCAAAACAATTAGCAGAGGAAAGCGTGTTTGACTATCAAAGTACTCAGGGTAACGAAGATAATAGGATCGATTGTATTCACCAACTTTCATTTCTCGCTTGGCTAATTTTTTATCACCGGCACTCAACTCAAAAGAAACAAAAGTAATTGCTAAGGCGAAAAATGCAGATAAGTAAAATGATAGTTTTAAATTTTGCGCCGAATGGTTATTTTGAAATTGAAAATCACTTTGCATAGCGGTCTCCATTATTATTTGTCGGGCGGCGCATTGTCTTCACACTTAACGCAATTCAGTAATGCGCCAACCTTAGACGCTCGGCCCTCTTCACTTTGGGTCCAAGCGCGATTAGTCCAGGGTGGATTGTGTCTTACATGCTGAAAGTGCCCACAGCTCAACTCGGCCACCCAATCGTTTTGCTCATCTTGGTGATAGGACACTATCGCTTGTTTCACAATCTCAACCTGTCACTCATAAATTAGTGGTATTAATTTTAACCTTAGATGAACATGATTTGATGACCGGCGTTTATTGGTTTAAATCTTCACTAAAGTGATAACTCGCAATGTGCATGCCTTCACGAAAATAAAATCGATGAGCATCTTTTCTATGAGTACCAGAATCTAAATGCAACACCTGGCAGCCTTCTTGTTTGGCTAGCTCGCGCAGCCAGGTCATTAGCGACGTGCCTAGACCTTTTGATCGTTGATCTTCTGCACTGATTAAATCATCCACATATAGGTTTTTACCCATAAACAGGTTGTTCGAAATTCTGAATCCCGCGCAAGCGTTTACCTCGCCTTCTTCCATAATGAAGGCAAGCTGATAAGCCTCTTTCATCTGTTCACGTACTCGCTCTACAAACTCGCTTTCAACTAAGTGAGGCCTAAGCTGATGCATGACCAAAAAACAGGATTGTATTTGCTCATCGCTATTCGCAATTTGTACTTCATATGACATAAATCTTTTCCTTTTTAGCTAAAGTTAACGGCTACCTAAAACAGAGCGTCCAATACCCCGTAAAATAAAACTAAAAAGCCGCCTACTTCGCCAGCTATTAACGTCCACATATACCAACGGATTCCACCCCCGGATAGCTTTAGGTTTCCTATTTTATAAGGGGGCTTAAGTTGGTTTTCAGTATCCTGAAAAAAGCCATGGGCTAAATAGGTCAAAATGGCAGTAGCAAAGTAAAAGACCAAAGCGGTCATAGCGATTAGCTCTAGCGTGTCCGATAAACGTGATATTTCAGCGAACTTGGCCAAGAGAATAGCAGCGAAGGCATAGAGCAATGAGGCTCGATGGGCAATATCGACATATATATGCGCCTGACCCGATTCACTTTGGTGGATCTGCTGATATTTCCAGACCCCACTTAAAAGCCCAGTTAGAAAAAACACACCAGCACTAACGATTGCCAATTTCTCGGCTGGCCCTATTCCCATTAAATCCATAACTCACTCCTTCAAATTTGATCGAATCGGTTCACTCAAGGCGCCTATCAGGCTGATACCATCCTTCTAAAGTGCTTTATTAGCTTTATCGCACCACTATCGTACACATTTTGCACAATTTTAGTGCAGGGTCCAAAATTGGGCGGTTTTTGTTGATCATGTACAGGGGCTGACCTAGTATCCCCGCTTTCTGAGCCGACAAGAGCCTCCCTATAGTCTGGATCTTATAACAATAACGGCCTGAAAACCTCAACCTGCATAGGAGCAAGCAATATGAAAATGATTACAGCGATCATTAAGCCTTTCAAGCTAGATGAAGTACGTGAAGCCCTTTCAGAAATCGGCATTAAAGGTCTAACTATCACCGAAGTTAAAGGTTATGGACGTCAAAAAGGCCACACTGAGCTATATCGTGGTGCCGAATACCAAATTGATTTCGTTCCTAAGATCAAAATGGAACTGGCGGTCAATGACGAGCAATGCGAACAAGCCATTGAAACCATCAGCAACGCAGCAAACTCTGGGAAAATCGGAGACGGCAAAATCTTTGTCAGTAGCGTAGAGCAAGTGGTCCGTATCCGTACCGGTGAAACCGGCGACGAAGCGCTTTAAGCGTATTCGTGCCAGTTAGCAAAACAAATAGTAACGACCCTTCTTAGGAAAACACTATGAAAACGACGACTAAACTTTCCCTCTTAGCGGCCCCTTTTCTTCTATTGATATCGGGTATTGCTCAAGCTGATGAGCTTAATGGTGCTAATACCGCGTGGATATTAACCTCTACCGCTTTAGTATTGATGATGACCCTTCCAGGCTTATCATTATTTTACGCAGGCCTAGTTCGCTCTAAGAACTCTTTGTCTGTATTCATGCAATGTTTCGCCATTGCTTGTGGCGCCAGCATCGTATGGTTGATCCTCGGTTACAGCTTGGCCTTTGGCACCGGTAACGCTTGGATCGGCGATTTGAGCAACGTGCTATTCGCAAATATTCAAGAAGAAACTGTTTCAGGCGACATCCCTGAATCACTGTTCGCTTTATTCCAAATGACTTTCGCTATCATTACTCCTGCACTTATCGTAGGTGGTTTTGCTGAGCGTATTAAGTTTTCTTCTATGTTCTTATTCAGCATGGCTTGGTTAGTGTTAGTTTACGCACCTGTTTGCCACTGGGTTTGGGGCGGCGGCTGGTTAGGCGAGATGGGACTTCTCGATTTTGCTGGTGGTACCGTTGTTCATATTACTGCGGGTGTTGCTGCCATCGTTGCTGCGGTTGTTATCGGCAATCGTAAAGGCTTCCCTACTCAAGCAATGCCTCCACACAACATGACTATGGTAGTTACCGGTGCCGGTATGCTATGGGTTGGATGGTTCGGCTTTAACGGCGGATCAGCTTTAGCAGCCAATGGCGACGCAGCGATGGCTATGTTGGTAACTCATATCTCTGCAGCTGCCGGCTCTCTGGTATGGGCTGGTATTGAATGGGTTAAGTACGGTAAACCTTCAGTTCTAGGTATTGCGACGGGGATGGTTGCAGGTCTAGGCACGATCACTCCTGCGTCTGGTTTCGTAGGTCCTGGTGGCGCATTGATCATCGGTATCAGCGCTGGCTTCGTTTGCTTCTTCGCGACTCAGTTCATAAAGCAAACCCTTAAAATCGACGACTCTTTGGACGTATTTCCTGTTCACGGCGTGGGCGGCATCTTAGGTACTTTGCTCGCAGCAGTATTCGCCTCTGACGCTATTGGCGTATTCAGCGGCCAAGGTTACAACGAAGGCATGGACATGGGCAGCCAGTTTGTTGTTCAAGCCATCGGCGTTGGCGCGACCTTCGCCTACACCGCAGTAGTGACCTTTGTTCTACTTAAAGTCATCGATGCAGTGATGGGGCTTCGAGTGAGCGAAGAAGAAGAGCAAGAAGGTTTAGACCTAGTGATGCACAACGAAAAAGGCTACGACCTATAAGCCTTATTCCAAAGGCCTGAGACAAAGGTCTTTCATAGCAATTAAAAGAACCGGACTCTGTCCCGGTTTTTTTATGCCTGCGTTTTTACTCTTATCTTTTTCTTGTTCATTTGTCTTGCCAAAAGTATACCCTAGGGGGTATAGTATACTGAATATGGAGATAAATATGAGCAAGAACGACACCAAAGACCAAATCCTCAAACGCATGGCGCGGATCGAGGGTCAGTTAAGAGGCATTCAGAAACTCATTGTTGAAGATGCTGATTGTGAAAAAATTGCCCAGCAAATGAGTGCCGCTAGAAAAGCCCTAGAAAAAAGCCATCACTTAATGCTGACCTGCATGATCGAGGAGCAGATTATGGAACAGGCTCCAAGCACCGAACTCGACAGCGATATGATCAAGTTGCTCTTATCCAAATACTTATAAACTTATCTTTGAGACCACCATGTTCATTAGCATATTAGTCGGCATATTAATTGGTTTGGTTCTAGGCCTAACAGGCGCGGGAGGCTCAATCATTGCCCTGCCTTTGCTGATTTTATTATTGAACCTTAACCCACAAGAAGCGGTTACCGTAGCTCTATGCGCTGTCGCTGCCAGCTCTTTGTTTGGGACCTTAAGCCGTTTAAGAAGTGATGACATTGTTTGGTTGCCCGCAATGATGTTCGCCATTATCGGCTCGGCCTTCACGCCTCTAGGTACTTTCCTCAATCGTTTGATTCCAGAAAGCGCGGTACTACTTGGCTTTTTATTTGTAGTCGCTATCGTTGCCCGCCGGATGTGGAGACAAGCGAATTTAAAACCAGAAGAGTTAAATATCTCTCGTGCCCAATTCAATAGCGAGACCTCAGAAACCAATGATCCCTACTGCCGCATGAATCAAAAGCAAAGTTTTCAGTTTGGACCGAGATGCTTTGTAGGCATGTTGGGTGGGGCAAGCTTAACCGGAATTTTATCAGGATTGTTCGGAGTTGGCGGTGGCTTTATCATCGTACCCACCTTGATGTTTTTAACCGGTATATCGATACAACAAGCGGTGGCAACCTCACTCGTAATTATTAGTGCGGTAAGCTCAAGCGCCATACTCACTCATTTCTTTCAAGGTACTCTTGTAACCGGCGATCTCTTATATCTAGTCAGTGCTGGCGGACTGATCGGTATGTTGCTTGGCGGCTTAATCGCCAAAAAAATTAATGGGGCAAAACTACAAAAAATATTTTCTGCCACCATCATCTTTTTATCTTTTCTTATCATTTTAAAACAGTTCGGCTATTTGCCTAGCGCTTAAGGGCTCAGGAGAAACTACTATGATCTTTAGACAAGTATTTGATCACGAAACCTATTCATTTAGCTACCTATTAGCTTGTGAAGCAAGTAAAGAAGCCATCATCATCGACCCCGTACTCGGACAGGTGGATATGTTGATACAGTATTTGGAAGAACTGGGTCTGACCCTCGTTAAAACTATAGAGACACATGTTCATGCCGATCATATAACTGGTGCTGGCCAGCTACGCGAACGCTTAAACTCCGAGAGTTATAGCGGGATTGAAGCAGGCGTTGAGTGCGCCTCTCACAATTTTAAAGACGGGGATCAAATTACTCTAGGTTCATTGACGCTCGAGGCCATCCACACGCCGGGTCATACGGAAGATTCTTATTCATTTTTATTAAAAGATGGCGAAGGCCAATACCTTTTTACCGGCGACACCCTGCTTATTCGAGGCACTGGCCGAACAGATTTTCAAAATGGTGATCCCCATAAGCTATTTGCTAGCTTGAACAGGTTACTTAAGCTTGAAGATTCCACCTGGGTCTACCCCGGCCATGATTACAACGGACGAAATGTTTCAAGCATCGGTGAAGAAAACCTGCATAACCCGCGCATTGCCAAACGCGATGAAAAAGAATTCGTAAAAATGATGCAGGAGCTTAAGTTGGCGAAACCAAAGTTCATCGACCAGGCTGTTCCCGCTAATCAATCCTGTGGAAACAATCAACAAAAAATGGAGGCCGGTGCTTAATGGATTACGCTTATATCAATGCCACGCTGGGAGGTTTACTGATTGGCTTAAGCGCTATTCTGCTAATGGCCTTTTATGGGCGCATCGCCGGCATATCTGGAATACTCTTTGGCGGAGTCAGCCAAATCAAAAAGCCCTTGCAAGCTTTACCCAATTTATTATTTATTGCGGGCTTAATGTTAGGTGCAAGCATTTACTATTTAAGCAGCGGTCAATCTTTTCCTGAGCCTATAGCGGGTATGCCAAGCGCCATTATTGCAGGACTCTTTGTCGGCGCAGGTACAAAACTAGGTAGCGGGTGCACAAGCGGGCATGGCGTGTGTGGTATCAGCCGCTTCTCTATTCGTTCACTGAGCGCCACTATAACCTTTATATTCTTAGGTATGCTTACCGTGGGGGTGGTTAAACATGTCCTCTAGCGCACTCATAAAAAAATCTTTTGTATATTTATTAGCTGGCATTCTATTTGGAATTGGTCTGGCTCTTTCGGGTATGACTGACCCGGCCATTGTCACTGGGTTTTTAGATGTCTTTGGCGACTGGAATATCAGTTTGATTTTTGTGATGGTCGGCGCGATCGCAGTCACCAGTACGGCTTATCATTTTTTATTCAAAATAGAAAAACCTGTATTCGACTCACAATTTTATATTCCAGAAAAAACAGAAATCGATAAACACCTCATTATCGGCGCTATGCTCTTTGGCATCGGCTGGGGCATCTATGGCTTTTGCCCAGGCCCTGCCCTCGCGTCCTTAGTTTCGTTAAATACTCAAACATTTGTTTTTGTGATCTGCATGGTGCTTGGTATGATAGGGATGGATCGTTTATCTAAACACCTTTAAGCCCCCTTCCCAAAAAGCCAAAAATAGTAAAGAGACTATCCATGATAAAAATGGGCCAACACCATCGTTTGCGTGTCAGCAAAATAGTGCCTCCAGGTTTGCTACTAAATGGGCACAACTATGGTGATGTTTTACTTCCCAAAAAACATGCGCCTAAAAACCTATCTAAAGGCGACGAAGTCGATGTGTTTTTATATCTGGATAGCGAAGACCTTCCCATCGCTACAACTCAGCAACCTAAAGTGTGTGTGGGCCAATTCGCCTACCTAAAAGCCATTGATTCAAATAAATACGGTACTTTTTTTGATTGGGGTTTGGACAAAGACTTACTTGTGCCTTTTGGCGAACAACATAGACCACTAGAAGTGGGCAAGTCCTATCTACTTTATGTCTATATCGATAAAGTCGATTCACGCATTACAGGATCCACTAAGATTGATAAATTCTTAGACTACGAGAAACCTCATAGTTATAAGGTTGGTGATACGGTTAAGCTCATCATCGCCAATTCAACCGACCTTGGCTTAAAAGCCATCGTTGACCATGGTCATTGGGGAATGCTGTATAAAAACGAGGTTCACCAAACGCTTAGCTTCGGACAATCAATCGGCGGCTTTATAAAATCTGTAAGGCCCGACGGGCGAATCGATCTAAGCCTTCAGTTTGGCCAAGAAAGTCGCGATAAAGATGAGCAAAAGATATTAGACTATTTAAACGCCAATCATGGTCTGAGTGACATAAATGATAAAAGTGAACCCCAATTGATTGCAGATATCTTTGGGATCAGTAAAGGTGCATTTAAAAAAGCGGTCGGGCGTTTGTACAAAAAACGCGAAATACGATTAGAAAATAATCAAATTATAAAAAACGATTAAGATTGAATGGAAGCGCCCAGCAAAGGTAGACTTTTAACTTTGTGATAAGTCATCGCGAGCTCGATACAGTGAGCTAAGGCCCGCTTCGGCACACGATCAGTCTTATGAAATACTATGGCCCGATTGCCTTCAAAGCTAAGCACATCACCATAGATTTCCCTAAACGTGTCAACTAGCTTTGAATTACACGAAAAAAATAACGCGTATTGCTCCGGAGTCTTGGATCTTCTATCCAGGCGAATGGGGCTTCCACCTTTAACAAGATAGCTAGGTTCACCCCACTTTAAACTTTGCTCCGGTTTTCCCAACTGTTTATTTTCTGCCACCTCGATAATAAGCTGGTGTATAGATAACAGTTTGTGTTGAATATCAGAGGGATAAGATTGAAACTTTTGTACAGCCGGGCTTTCGCTTAGTTTCATATTAAGTGTCTTGGTTTTATACTATTACAATGAATTCAAAAATTACTGATAATCTAGAATTACCATTACACAAGCAACTCGGCATTGAGTCAATTCAGTCTGAATCTGGGCAAGCAAGTTTTAGCATTACTTTAAACGAACACGGACTAAACCCTCGAGGCTCGCTTCATGGTGGAATCGTATACCTACTCTGTGATGTATGTGCTTATAGCGCCTTAGTTAGCGTGCTTGATCAGGACAAAGATGGGGTCACACACGACATTCATGTATCGGTTATGAGACCCGCGTCATTGGGCGATTTCCTTGAGGTAAAAGCCAAAGTTCAACGCTTAGGAAGACGATTAGCTTTTATCGACAGTGAAGTTTTTGTAAGAGAAAAAATGATAGCCAGCGCTAGGGTCACAAAGAGTATCATATAGACCTATTGCTATTTAATGTAGCTAGTACAAGTATGGATACCTAACGACCAAAAAGAGTGACGCAAAAGGAATCTAAGATTGAGCCAGTTTTTTGAGATTTCTCCTTTGGAGATCAGCTATCTCGCCTCGGACACTAAAGATAACTCGCCCTACGTAAACCAGTTCGTAGTAATAGGCAATGGGAATATCTCTTTAGTTGATATGGAGCGCGCTGTTTTTACTGCAGCGCAGGCCAATCCACGAATTAAGCTTCAACTTGAAGGTAGATGGAAAAATCGGCGATGGAAGCAAGCCGAATTAATACCAGAAGTTATCGAGTACCGGCAAAGCTGGGATGGTTTAAGTCGCGATAAAGCGTTTTTTGCTGATAAGCCTTTGGACTGTCGAAAAGGCCCCAACGCTCAAGTCATTCTCAACCGGGCCGAGCAACTTCATATTATTTTCAGAGTTCACCATGCCATTTGCGATGGTGCCGGTATGATGCATTGGATTAAGGAAATTTTTAGAGCCCTACGTTCTGAAGAGTTACTAGGCTCTCTTGCCAATATGCATGATTATCAAGTGGCGCAGAATTACTTCCGTGCTAAACCCCACCTAGAAGCCAAACCCTGGTCACCCATCAACAAACCAAACTTAGAAGCACCTTTAAATGAGTTTATTTGGAAGGCCTTGAGTATCCAAGGTGATAGTGGACGCTTGGTACCTAAACTGCTTTGTAATATTGCAAAACTTTGCAGGGAAAGCTTTCCAGCAGGAAATGTTTGTATAAGAATTCCTTCGGACCTCAGGCGCTTAGTGGATGACGATGGTTTTCAGATGGGCAACCTAACTGGCTCAATAGATTTTGAGATTTTAGATAGTGATAACGAAGACAGTCTATATAAAAAAATTCTCGCTTATAAGCGCCGCAATCTAGACCTTTCGGTATTCAGAAATAATCTTGGCATTGCCCGCTGGCTACCAAAGTTGTCCTTTAAACCCGCCGACAAATTTTTTAGGAAGCTCTACAAGAACGACCAATGCAACATAAGCGCAATCATTTCCCATTTGGGCAAAGTAAAAGCTGATAGCTTAGCCACCGAAAACTTCGCACCCTCAGCCTTTTATCCAATTCCGATTCCTATAGAAGGGGTATCCTTAAGCCTAGGTATTGTTCAGTTGGACAGCATGACCTTGATTTGTATTTCGATTCCAAAGTCCTTCGGCGATCAAGATCAGCTAAATAAGCTTGAACAAAGATTTAAGGCACTACTGCAAACAAGCTAATAAAACCTATTCGTATGTAAGCTCTTCAGCTTTACCAGAAAACACCCGATACACAAAGATGGTATAACCTATAATCGCAGGCAAGGTAATCACCACACCAATAAGAACAAACTGCAAAGATTCGGTTGCACTGGCAGCCTCCCAAATTGTTAATTTATCCAGAACAATATATGGGTACATACTAAACGCAAGCCCAATAGATGCCATAATACAAATGGAAACCGTACCGCCCATGACTAGCCAGGCATAACCGGCTTTAGCGACTTGATAGTTGTTTAGAACCCACACCACAACGATGTAAGACACAACCACACTTAATGGAATGGGTAACAGGCCAATAGCATTCGGCAGGGTAAACCACTTAGCGGCAATGGATGGGCTTACCAATGGTGTAGCTATCGACATCAATACCAATACCACACCCATTGGAATAATAGACACCCTGCCCCAATACATCGCCTTTTTAAACAAACGACCTTCGGTTTTGATCATCAACCACCCGCAAGCAAGAACAACATAGAGCGAAGGTAAAGTTAAGGAGATCAAAGCGGAAAAAAGAAAATTAATATACCCACCTTCTAGGCCCGTAATAAACGCTCCAAGCATCCAGCCTTGAGCCATTGACGCAACCAATGAACCGAAGAAAAATGCAAAGTTCCAGCGGCTTTTCTTTTCATCACCCGCTTTTACTCTAAAGTCAAAAGCCACCCCGCGTAAAATCAACGCCATTAACATAATAGTAACGGGAATATATAACGCTGTTAGTACCATGCCGTGGGCTTTAGGGAATGCGATTAACAACACACCAATACCCAATACGATCCAAGTTTCATTTGCATCCCAAAACGGACCTATGGACGCGATCATAATATCTTTTTCGTGCTCGTCACCGATTGGCAATAACATACCTACACCCAAGTCATAGCCGTCTAAGATGACGTACATGAGCAACGCAAAGCCCATGATGCCAATAAAAATAACGGGAATAATGTAATCCATATCCATTTTATTCCTCCTTCTCTTCTGACTTAGATATATCAGGCCGTTTATATCGGCCGCTATGATCACTGTATTCATGCAGAAGTGTCAGCGACTGCGCAGGCTTTTTCGCAATATATTTTAAGGTGGCAATATAAGAGAACAACAAAAAGCCGTACAAACCTACATACCCAAACAAAGTGCCCATCAAAGTCGCACTAGAATGATCTGCAACCACATCTTTCGCGAGCAAGAGCTCATAAACAATCCAGGGTTGTCTACCTATTTCTGTAACGTACCAACCGGCTAAAGTGGCAATCCAACCTGAGAAAGTCATGATCGATAGCGCGTGCAATAGGTAATCATTCATGGATTTTTTGATAAACAACACCCAAAAACCAAACCAAGCAGTAGCAATCATTAACATGCCAACACCCAGCATAATTCTAAATGACCAAAACACTGGCGCCACCGGAGGATGCTTACCTTCGAATTCATCTAATCCTTGAACTTCTCCATTTAAGTCGTGAGTCAGAATAAAACTCGCTGCTTTAGGAATCTTAATGGCAAAGTGAGTTGTCTTTGCTTCTTCATCAGGAAAACCAAAAACGGTAAATGCTGCCCCCTTTTCCGTCTCCCACACTGCTTCCATTGCTGCAATCTTTGCCGGCTGATGCTCCAAAGTATTTAGACCATGCAAATCACCAATCAAAGCTTGTAGTGGGGCCAGTAAAGCAGCCATTAAAATCCCGGTTTTCATAACTTCTCGAGTTGCCGGTCCATCAACTCCCGCAATCATACGCCAAGCACTAATACCACAGATTAAAAATGCCGCCGTTAACAAACAAGCGTTAAACATATGCGCAAATCTAAAAGGGAATGAAGGATTAAATATAATGGCCAGCCAATCTTTCGCGTAAAAGACACCATCTCTTATTTCATAACCATCAGGTGTTTGCATCCAGGAGTTTAGGCTCAAAATCCAAAATGCAGAAAGAGAAGTACCTATTGCAACTAAAGCGGTAGAAATCAAATGAGTACGATTGCTTACTTTATCTTTACCAAACAACATAATGCCAAGGAAAGAGGCTTCCAAAAAGAAGGCCGTTAGTACTTCGTAGCCCAGTAATGGTCCTGATATATTTCCGGTTATTTCGGTAAAGCCAGGCCAATTAGTGCCAAACTGAAAACTCATGGTAATGCCTGACACCACACCAAGCGCAAAGGTTAAGGCAAATATTTTTACCCAAAAGAAATATGCAAATTCCCATGCTTTATCTTGCGTTAGGGTATAACGAAGCCTGAAGTAAAAGAGAACCCAGGCTAAACCAATAGTGATACTGGGAAATAAAATGTGGAAGCTAATATTAATCGCAAACTGTATGCGCGATAAAAGAAAGGGATCTAATTCCATAAGCACTTTCGTCAGTTATTAAGCGCCTGAATTCTAATACCTTAAATAAGGTATATCCTGATATTTACTGACAAAAAAACTTAACAAACTCTAAAATTGTACTTTCTCGCTTGGATTTATCTTTTAACTTTGGGCTGTAACTGCCTCTTAAAGCTTTCAGCGCTTTCAATCAATTGGTCAATTTTTTCAATTTGTTGTTTATTTTTTTCTTTAGCAATCTTATCACGATAATCATGCATTCTAGAAAGTAATTGATCAGACCGCGTTATCATGAACTTTTTATTTGCTTGATATATTTCATTTTGTATTTTGGATATCTCTTTCTCTTGTTCACTGCGATTGAAAGACACATCCTGATTTGCTCTTTCCTTTCGAATTTTTGCAAAATCCATTTTTAAATCGTTGAATTGAGTTTCAAACTGTTCCATTTGTATCATGGTTATGTTTTTTTCAGATCCGCTGTCAGAACAGGAGACCAAAAAAATCATCACAAATAAAAAACACCATTTAATCATTGTGTGCACCTAAAAAATCTCGTTTCGATATTTTACAAAAATGCAGGACAAAAAAAAGGGCTGCAATGCAGCCCTTTTCAATAAAACCCTTAAAATTAAGAGAATTGGTTCATGGTGTTATCTTTACCAGCCGCTTTAAGTGCAGCTTCGCCAGCAAAGTATTCTTTATGGTCGTCGCCCATATCAGAACCGGCCATGTTTTGGTGCTTAACGCAGGCGATACCTTGACGGATCTCTTTACGTTGAACGCCTTTAACATAACCCAACATACCTTGGTCACCGAAATACTCTTTAGCTAGGTTGTCAGTAGACAATGCTGCAGTGTGGTAAGTAGGTAGAGTGATCAAGTGGTGGAAGATACCCGCTTCACGAGCAGCGTCCGCTTGGAAAGATTGAATACGCTTATCAGCTTCAACACTCAATTCCGTTTCGTCATACTCTTCGCTCATCAACTTATCACGATCGTAAGCAGAAACATCTTTACCTTCTTCAGCCCACGCATCAAATACTTGCTGACGGAAGTTCAAAGTCCAGTTGAAAGATGGGCTGTTGTTGTAAACCAATTTCGCGTTAGGAATAACTTTACGAATTTCGTTTACCATGCCACCGATTTGACCCACGTGAGGCTTCTCTGTTTCGATCCAAAGAAGATCAGCACCGTTTTGAAGACTAGTAATACAGTCAAGAACACAACGCGCTTCACCAGTTCCTTGTTTGAATTGGAAAAGATTAGAAGGAAGACGCTTAGGGCGAAGCAATTTACCTTCACGGTTAATCACAACGTCACCGTTGTTCATGTCCGCAGGTGATACTTCTTCGCAGTCTAAGAATGCGTTGTATTGATCACCTAGATCGCCTGGCTCTTTAGTCACAGCGATTTGCTTAGTTAGGCCAGCACCTAGAGAGTCAGTACGTGCAACGATAACGCCGTTATCCACACCTAGTTCTAAGAACGCGTAACGAATCGCACGAATCTTAGCTAAGAAGTCTTCATGAGGAACGGTTACTTTACCGTCTTGGTGACCACATTGTTTTTCGTCAGATACTTGGTTTTCGATTTGAATACAGCAAGCACCGGCTTCGATCATTTGCTTAGCCATTAGGTAAGTTGCTTCAGCGTTACCAAAACCAGCGTCGATGTCAGCAATGATGGGCACAACGTGAGTCACGTGTCCGTCAATTTTTTCTTGAACCGCTTTCTCAGCAGCAGCATCACCAGCTTCACGTGCAGCGTCTAGCTCACGGAAAAGACCACCAAGCTCACGAGCGTCAGCTTGGCGTAAGAAGGTGTAAAGCTCTTCGATCAAACCGGCTACAGAAGTTTTCTCATGCATAGACTGGTCAGGAAGAGGACCGAAGTCAGAGCGAAGTGCTGCAACCATCCAGCCAGAAAGGTAAAGGTAGCGACGGTCAGTGCTGTTGAAATGCTTCTTGATAGAAATCATTTTTTGTTGACCGATAAAACCGTGCCAGCAACCCAAAGATTGAGTGTATTGAGAGCTGTCAGCATCGTAACGATCCATATCTGCACGCATGATGTCGGCAGTGTAACGAGCGATATCTAGGCCAGTTTTGAATTGGTTTTGAAGACGCATACGAGCAGCAGACTCAGGGCTAATCGCTCCCCAAGTGTCTTGGGCGCCAATAGTGGAAGCAAGAGTATCTATTTCAGATTTATAGTTAGACATAATAAAACACACCTTAATTTGAAGAATTACAGCCACGCCAAGAAACAAACCAGGCGTATTTCGCTGATGGGAATACTAGGGAAAGCGCTTAAATAAATACAATTTATAATTATTATGCTGGCTATATAAAAGATGAATATGAGCTAGAAAGCAGCAATGGCAGGTCCCCTGGAGACCTTTGCCAGCCCATTTTGTGTTAATATGACGCCAGCTAGCAAAATTTTAACCTAGCTTAAACCACCTAACTAATACTCCTAAGTACGATCTATGCCCTCCGACAGTAAATCCCTCACTGAAAAGCACCCTGAACTAACCCTAAGTACCGATAAAAAGGTGCTATCTCATGTACAGCGCAACAATGGTGACTGGATACAAAACACGCTAATGATAGAAGGCTGTGAGACACCCTTTCGCTACAAACGAAAAAAACAGTACAAGAGCTTAAAAGGGGCTAGGGTAAACCTTTCTTACTACCCTGAAACGCAGCAAGTGGGTGGCATGGACTTTGAAACCATGAAAGTGGTTAAGGTAACCAGGTCTTAAAGGCTCAGTTATCTAACTTAGCGCTGGGGCAAAGCGCGAGTTCGGCCATTCTTATCAATAGCCACGAAGGTTAAGGTGCCATCACTGACTTTACGCTGCTCATAGGAAGCACTGTCGCTGGCCCAAACATCGATATGAACCTCTAGGGAACTACGGCCAATATTCACAAAATCCGTATAAAAGCTCACTGTACTGCCCACTTTCACCGGCGATAAAAAAGCCATGGCGCTCATGGATACTGTCGCAACCCGACCATTTGCTCGACGCTCGGAGTATAAAGAGCCCGCTAAATCCATCTGGGATACGATCCAACCCGCATAAATATCGCCCATGGTGTTAGCGTCATTAGCAGAGGCAATGATCTTAAGGGTCAATTCGCCACGTGGGCTTGGAGTATCTTCAGAAACAGACATATTTATCACCTAAGGTAGAGACCCTTACTTTAATACAGCAGGTAGCCAGGTAGCAATTGCGGGAAACATAGCGATCAAAGCCAAGGCAAACAACTGAATACCGATAAAAGGCACTACACCACGATACAGCTGGGCAGTTCCCAATTCTGGTGGCGCGACTCCCCTTAAATAAAACAGGGCAAAACCAAAGGGAGGGGTTAAGAATGATGTCTGTAAATTAATCGCGATCATAATACCCAACCAAATTGGATCGACACCCATCGCTAGCAAAACTGGCGCAACAATTGGAATCACCACAAAGGTAATTTCAATAAAGTCCAAAATAAAACCGAGCAAGAAGATGATCACCATGACCAGCAAACAGGCTGTAAAAACACCTCCTGGTAATGCGTCAAAAAACTCGCGAATAAGTTCGTCACCACCGTAACCTCTGAATACAATCGAGAACAAGGCAGCGCCAATTAGAATCATAAACACCATACTGGTGATTTGCGTGGCCGATTGCAGTGTTTCTTTTAAAACTGGAAACGAAAGCTGTCTCTTCAGCAGGGCCAAAACGATCGCTCCAAATGCACCGACCGAAGCTGCCTCAGTTGGTGTTGCGAAACCGCCAATAATTGAACCCAAAACTAGAATGATCAGCACCAGAGGTGGCAGTAAACTTTTAAAGACTTCCACCAATAAATTATCACTTTGTCGTTCCTCTTCGGGCAAAGGAGGAACCTGCTCCGGTTTTAAAAGTGCAATCGACAAAATGTAAGCGAGATATAAGCCTACCAATAATAAACCTGGCAAAAGCGCTCCCATAAACAGATCGCCAACGGAAACTGTTTTTGGCGAAAAGATACCCATACTGAGTTGAGCTTGTTGATAAGCATTGGCCAATACATCACCCAATAAAACCAAAGCAATCGATGGCGGGATAATTTGTCCTAAGGTTCCTGTGGCGCAAATACTACCCGCCGCAAATTCTGGCGAATAACCACGGCGCAACATTGTAGGCAAAGACATCAATCCCATAGTCACTACTGTCGCGCCCACAATGCCAGTACTCGCTGCCAATAAAGCGCCTACCAAAGTGACCGATACCGCTAAACCTCCTGGGTAACGACCAAATAATTTGGCCATCGTGTCCAATAAATCTTCTGCGATTTTAGAACGTTCTAGCACCACCCCCATCAATACAAAAAGAGGTACCGCAATTAAAGTTTGATTAGTTAAAACACCGAATACACGACTAGGAAAGGCACTGAGATAAGTGATATCAAAAATATCGAAAGCTGAACCGGCTAAAGCAAAAATCAGAGACACCCCCGCTAAGGTAAAAGCAACGGGGTAGCCAAATAACAGAACCAAACAAACAGAGGCAAATAATAAAAGCGCAACGATTTCCATTTATTCGCCCTCGCCTGTTTCTACTGTCTGTACGCCTTTGAGCACCAAAACGTTTCTAAGTATCTCAATCAGCGCCTGTATAAATAACAGTACAGGCAAAGCAATCAATAGAGACTTCAATAGAAACACCGCTGGTATTCCACCTGCGTCGGCTGACTTTTCAAGAATAGTCCATGATCGCTCTACATAAGGCAAAGAGATCCAAAGTGTAAATATACAAAAAGGAACGAGTAAAAATACAGAGCCAACGATATTGACCAGTGCTTGTTTTTTCTTGTTCATTTTTTGATAAAAAATATCAACGCGAACGTGGCCACCCTCTTGCAAACAATAAGCCATTGCTAAAATCAAAAGACTTGCGTGTAAATAAGTAATCGACTCTTGCATCACGATCGAACCCGACTGAAACACATAACGAATGACAACCACTGATACTGTAACCAAGACCATGGCGAGCAAAAGGTAACTCACCGTTCGCCCTAAACGAAGACTTAAACCATCCAAGGTTTTCAATAAATTTTGCATAGATATCTATTCTTTTTATTGAAGAAAAAAGTGACCCGCTATACCTACAAATACAACCAAACCCACCCAATGATTATTCTTAAATGCAGCAAAGCATAAATCACCTTGACGATCTTTAATCAGATATTGTTGGTAAGCAAATAATGCCGCGGCCGCAAAGAGAGACAAATAATAAGGCCAAGTAAGCTCTACCTTTTGTCCCAACATAAATAGACTCACTACGGTTAAAAGTTGTAAGCAGCCAATAATAATTTTATCCGCATCACCAAAAAGAATAGCCGTCGATTTTATACCCACTTTTAAATCATCCTCACGATCGACCATGGCATACATCGTGTCGTAAGCAATGGTCCAAAGTACAGTTGCGATATAAATAAGCCAAGCTTCATCTTTAATACCATCTTGCAAAGCGGTAAAGGCCATGGGCACTGACCAAGCAAAAGCTGCACCGAGCACCACCTGGGGCAAATGGGTGTAACGTTTCATAAAAGGATAAATGCTAGCAATCGCCAACGCACCCATCGACCAGTACACCGTCAAAAGGTTAACTTGCAGCACCAGTATAAAAGCAATAATGACCAACACCGCCGCACAGGCTAGAGCTTCCCAGGATCGCATACGACCCGTTACCAAGGGTCGATTTTTG
The DNA here is from genome assembly GCA_965223975.1 of Pseudomonadales bacterium. Classification (GTDB taxonomy): domain Bacteria; phylum Pseudomonadota; class Gammaproteobacteria; order Pseudomonadales; family JBECKS01; genus JBECKS01. The sequence continues at coordinate 1,518,002 of OZ245031.1, read as the reverse complement.
GTGCGTTCGACCTGCCCATCTAAATGGCGGTCGGCAAAATCATTGATCGCACATCCTGCCGAGCGCATCAAAATAACACCGGCAAAAAAGATTAAAGTCATACGCAAACCCGGCTCTCCATTGCCTGCGATAAACAATGCCCAAGCCGTTGGCCAAAGGAGTAAATAGATGCCAATAGGTTTATCTAAGCGGATTAATTCTACGAAATCCCAAATACGCGGATGAATCGTATCAAGCCGTTCTTTGAGTGGCTGTTTTATTTGAAATTGGTTACCTGTCATAGCAGCGGCATTATAGTGGCTTTTGCCTTTCTTTGCTTAAGGCATTGCTTGGGGCGGATTAGCTAGGACGTGGTTCTCAAAGGCCTAGCGTAGCGAGGGACAAGAATCTAAGAAGATCTCGGCTACTAAGACAGGAAGACCCTCCACTCGAAACACTGAACGACGCCCCCATGCGGGCTGCCACTTATCCAAGTTAAAGTGGCCCAAGCTTCGAAGCGAAGCCTCATTAAATCGGCGGATTTCAAAGGAAGTTCTTTCCAAACTGGGCTCCTTAAACAACATAGCGCCTAAGGGCTTCGCCCCTAGCTCAGTAATATCCGCTAATCGGTCCTGCAAACTGCTCTTTGGGATGACACTTCGTGCTAAGACCCAGGCTTGCCCATTGCACACTAGCTCTACTTCTCGTACCAAGGCCTGCTCACCCACAGCTAAGCCTAAAACCTTGGCCTCGTCATCAGCAACCTGTTCCCAGTCCTGATTCACAACTTGGACCCTAAAATCACCTCCACTGGCTTGGATCAATCGTTGAGTCAAGGAGCTCGCGTCCTCAAGGTCGGCTTTCCTGGTTTCGGAGGGTTCATCCGGGGCCCAATCTCCCCAATTTTTCCAAGCCGATGCAGGGGAATCACTACCTTTTTGACTAGACATGCAATTTGGCTTCCTTGGATAGAAAATGGCCTTTGAAAATCGAGGCGATTCTAGCCTATTCGCCTAAGGAGAGCCAAAAATCACCTTGAGCAATCTGGCGCAAGATCACAGCAATTCATGCAATTAGACTATTGCTTTTTCCCTAGCTATGCGTACTTTATAGCCCTCTCGAGGCGGGAGCTGAGCACCGCTTCAAAAATCGCTGTGTCCAGGATTGATATCAAGGCTATCGCCCCACCTCAAGCCTAAACAAGTGATGGCGAACTTGATGTTGCAGAGCATTTTAATATCTGACAACTCTCAATCCTATGTATATGAGGTAAATGTAATGAGTAAGTGGGAATGTATTATTTGTGGTTGGATTTACGACGAAGCCCTAGGCGATCCTGATAGCGGAATTGAGCCGGGTACTAAATGGGAAGACATCCCTGACGACTGGTACTGCCCAGATTGTGGCGTAGGTAAAGAAGACTTTGAGATGATCAAGATCTAAACCTACCTAAAGAGCCTCCAAAAGAGGCTCTTTTTCTTTGGGTGGGAAACAAACCTGCCCTCTTTATTTTTTTTCAGTAGAGGCACTATTATGAAACCATTAGTCATCATCGGAACCGGATTAGCCGGATACAACCTGGCCAAAGAATTTCGCAAAGCTGATACCGAGCGCGAATTAATCATGCTTACTTTCGATGACGGACATAATTATTCAAAACCGATGTTGTCTACTGGTTTTACTAAAGAGAAAACAGCTGCTGAATTGTCCATGGGCGACCCAGAGAAAATGGCTGAACAGCTCAATGCAGACATTCGAACTTTCTGCACCGTTGATGCGGTGGATACTGCTGCCAAAACCCTTACTGTTGGCGGCGATACCATTGAATACGGTGACTTAGTTTTTGCTCAAGGTGCCGAGGTGTTTAGACCTCCGATGGAAGGCGATGCTGTTGATGAAGTTCTAAGCGTTAACGACCTAGTCGACTACGCTAAATTTCGCGAGGCCCTAGGCGGTAAAAAGAAAGTACTGATTATCGGTGCCGGTCTTATCGGCTGTGAGTTCGCCAACGATCTCAGCAATGGCGGATTTGAAGTTGAGGTGATCGATCCTGTTGAGCGCCCCATTCAAACGCTTATGCCAGAACAAGCCTCTGCTGCAGTCAAAGCTGGGCTCGAAAGCCTAGGCACTAAATTCCACTTTGGCGTATTTGCCAAAGCCGCAAACAAAACCGCCAACGGCTATAGCTTAGAGCTATCAGATGGCCGCCAACTAGAAGGCGACCTTGTGTTATCAGCTGTTGGCCTACGACCTCGCATTCAACTGGCGGAGGCAGCTGGTATTGAAGTCAATCGTGGCATTAAAACAAACCGTTTATTAAAAACCAGCGCGGATAATGTTTACGCCATTGGCGACTGTGCAGAAGTAGAAGGGCACGTACTGTTATTCGTATTGCCTCTAATGGCAGAAGCAAGAGCCTTGGCGAAAACCATTAGCGGAACACCGACGGAAGTAGCCTACCCTCCTATGCCAGTAGCTATCAAAACACCTGTATGCCCAGTGGTGACAGCGCCACCAGCACTAGATGCAGAAGGCGAATGGCAGGAAGAAGTAGATGGCGCTAACGTGCTTTCAAAGTTTGTAGGTGCTGATGGTAGCTTGCTTGGTTTTGCGCTGACCGGAGAAGCCACCAAGCAAAAAATGGTTTTACAGAAAGAACTACCCTCACTCTTTTAGAACCTCACTCAAAGGTCTTTTCAATGGGGCAAGGCATCGTACTCGCAGCATTACTTTGGTTTGCTTCATTGCGCGTGAAGTTAAAGCTGTTTTTAGCTTATCGACGCAACTCTCATCTAAAGCAAGAACTAGCTGAAGATCGTTTCTTAATCCATATCCGGATTGAAGAGGATTCCTTTTCTCGGGGCTTTCGCTTTCAAGAGTCCAAACTTAGCTATTTTAAACCTAGCACTAAAGAATGTGATTTATGCGTTTTGTTTCCTTCCAAATCGATAGCTTTAGAGGCAGTATTAGCCATTGCTAAAGATAAAAGCCAAATATTCAATCTGATTCAAGAACAAAAATTAAAAGTAGAAGGCGACTTTTCCTTGGTACAGACATTATTATTAACAAAAGAAAAAATCGACGAAGCCTAAACTAACAATTATATGCTCCTTAAGTCACAAGCTCTCAGTCTTGTGTTTTCTATAGCCTTACTTATATCAAATACAAGCTACAGCGAAGGCAATCAGAAAAACGCAACCCAAGCAAACACAGAGAATGCATCGCCTTTAATGCGTGCCATTTATCTATCACCCAAAATTATTGAATCTGAAATTGAGCTACTATCAAAAAAACCGTACAAACTTTCTCGAAAAGAGCTATCCAATCTAAAGCAACAATTGAACGCTCGGTTTCATCCCTTAACCATTTACAATGAGTTTGAGAAAAACATCCAATCTAATAAGGAAATCGCCCACTACCAAGAATTTTTAAATTCAGAAGAGGCCCAGAAATTTTATCAATTGCAAAACCTAAGCCTACAAAAACACCAGCACTCAAATATTATTGATTACCAAGAAAAAATTAAGGGCAAAACCATATCCAACACTCGCCAAAAGCTGATAGATGTATTTGACGGCTTAAATCACGAAAGCGAGCTTCAAGCAAAAATTATTTATCACATTAAATCGTTTACTTACGATAATTTAGATAAGCGGAATAAACGCAAATACCATCTACCAACGCAAACTGATATAAGCGGACAACTCAAAGCTTATAATGCTGCCATTAACCTCTATGCTTTCAAATCTGTTTCGACCGACGACATAATTGCCTACCTGGATGCGTTAAATAATCACAAAAAGGCTATTGATGGTATAAATGACTCCCTAGAAAGGGTATTAGACAGGCAAAAGAGTTTCAATATAAAGCTTCCTTGATGACCTTTAACATGTGTTTACATATATTAATTTCACGTTCACAATATCTTGAATAATATTCGACCAAAGTATCTATGATTAAAATTAATAATGAGTTTCGAATAGAGGCTTCAGCGAATGAGATCTGGGAAGTAATAAGCCAGGTTGAATGTTACGGCGATTGGAACAGCTTCGTTAGCCGATGCAAGAGCTCTTTGGAGCCGGGGGCCAGCATCAAAATGAAGGTCCACCTTTTCTCATTTCCAATTTCGCAAAAAGAAACGGTTTTCGAAAATCAAAAGCACTCATTATTGAGCTACGGCGTGAAGCTACCAATATTATTGAGCAGCAAACGAGAGCATAAGATCGAAGCATTGGATGATGGAACATCCCTTTATCAATCAACATTTAGATTAGATGGTCTTTTGGCACCCCTAATCAGTCTATTATTGTTAACAAGGCTACAATCTGGCTTTAATAGAATGAGCCAAGAGCTCAAAGCCGAAGTACTAAGACGCCAAGACACTCAAGAAAAAAAAGACTAGTAGAGATATCATTATGACAAATTTTATTTTAAGAGCAGCCGTTTCATTTGTATTAATGTCATTTTCGGCCCTAGGCTCTGCCAGTCATGAAGAAGTTGAAGAACTCACAATTGATACGGCTTTTCAACAGGTAAACAAAGCCCTTTATACCATCGAAGAGACTCGTACATATTGCAATACTAACTTCCCGCGCCAGGTAAAAAGAAATGATGAAGCCTATGACAGCTGGGAGCTTCAATATAGTTACTTTTTAAAAGAGTTCGACACTAACTATGCTAATTGGAAGCGTGGATTTGATAAAAATATTCAACTGCAATTTTCTTCACTTGAGTCTATAAACCGAGAGCAAGTTGGAAACAAGATTGCCAATGAGTTTAAAGACGGCGCTGTAGACAAGTGCTACACATATAAGCCTTCATTATTTCGTCCTCGAAGTAATATTGAATTATCCCAACAGGAAGCCGTAAACTTTATTCGTAACGAAGCTTTAAATAGTTTTATAAAAGCTAGAGAGGCGAGTGGCGCAAACCCCTACTGCACATGGCAACAAAGCCTGGCTGCGAGTATTGCTCAGTCAAGGGATGAGGGAATAGATATTAAAGCGCAGAAAGCAAAGCTTAAACAGTTAAAAAAAGAACCAAGTGAAATTGATAAAAAAACTCGTCGAAAACAATTAAAAGATCACTCAGATATGATTTCAGAGCTTTATTCAAACGAAGCCTTAAAAGCAAACACTTTCGCGCTATTGAAATTTACCCAGTGCCAAAGGGCTGATGAAGGCCTGGAAAGCAACAAACTTAAAAAGTCTTTGGATGGTATTTTACAATGTCAAAATACTTTAATTGATAATTTAGATGACTTTGGCAATTGTATTAATAAGAGCTTAGTTAAATAGTGAATCAACATATTCTTCTCTGCGAATCACCGGACCAACCGGGTCTAGTTGCTCATATTACCAACACTTGCTTTAAACACCGTTTAAACATTATTAAAAATAGCGAGTTTGTTGACCCTCAAAGTAAAGCCTTTTTTATGCGTTCAGTACTGCAACAGGATGAGCAATTTAATGGCGATGAATTTCTCCAGGATTTACATTCATCACTTCCCGACACTGCCACATGTAGGCTAGCGCCAAAACAACGAAAACGAGTAGTTCTTCTCGCAACCAAAGAAGCTCACTGCCTCGGCGATATTTTAATTAAGCACTACAATAACGCTCTCGATATTGAAATCGCAGCGGTCGTTAGTAATCACGACCTATTAAGATCACTAGTAGATAAATTCGAAATTCCTTTTCACTTCGTTAGCCACGAAGGCCTAACAAGAAATCAACATGAAGAAAAAATTTTGAAAATATTAGCAAACTACCAACCAGACTTCTTGGTACTTGCAAAGTATATGCGCATTCTATCCGAAGAATTTGTAGTGAATTATCCCTATCGTATAATCAATATTCATCATTCTTTTTTACCCGCCTTTATTGGGGCAAACCCTTACAAACAGGCATTTGATCGAGGGGTAAAAATGATAGGAGCTACGGCTCACTACGTTAACCAAGACTTAGACCAAGGGCCTATTATTCACCAAGACGTTATTCACGTTGATCACAGCTATCAACCAGATAAGCTGGCGCGAACAGGCCAGCAACTCGAAGAATCGGTATTACTCGAGGCCTTGCAGCTCGTTATCCGCGAAAAGGTTTTCGTGTTTGGCAATCGTACCGTAGTGTTCAAATAGCACTGTTTTTAGCCAGCGCCAAAACCTTAACTATGTAGTCATAACTATGCGGTGATAACTATACAGTGATAACTATGCAGCGCTCACTTGCTCAGCTTGAGGGCCCTTTTTCCCGTCGACAATTTTGAATTTCACCTCTTGCCCATCACTTAGACTTTTAAAGCCATCCATTTCAATCGCACTAAAGTGTACAAAAACATCTGGTCCACTTTCTTGCTCAATAAATCCAAACCCTTTTGAATCGTTAAAAAATTTAACCTTTCCTGTCACAAACTCGTCTGACATAACCTACTCCATTAAAGTACTCAAGTTCTAAGCTCGGCCCCTCAGTTCCATGCTTAACTCATGGATCAAAGAGACATCCTGCTCCAAAAGATTATACCCCTGACCTAACAACTTACAACATATGCAAAACCTAAGCAGTTCACACCTCTAGGCCTTCATAAACAAGCCGAGCCTCAATGCTATAGACGGCATATTGGCAATCTTGATGATAAATAAATTATTGATTTGTTTTGTTTATTAATAAAGTATAAGGTTTATGAAATATGACCCGAGACTAAGAGGCCGATTTGCCAATGCGCATAAGTTTAAAACAACTCACCGTTTTTGATGCAGTTGCACGGCTTGGAAATGTTAGCAAAGCAGCCGAAGACATTTCTTTGAGCCAATCAGCCGCGAGCATGTCTTTAGCCGAACTCGAAAACCAACTAGGGGCGCCCTTATTTAGCCGGCATGGCAAAAGGCTGAGCCTCAATGACTATGGCCGCTGGTTGCAACCTAAGGTCCATCAACTTCTGATACAAGCAAAAGAAATTGAGCTTTCTAGCCAAGGTGACTCTCTTCAAGGGAGTTTAAAAATTGGCGCCAGTTCAACCATCGGAAACTATTTAGTGCCTTCTGCTATTGCCGCTTTTGTTCAAGCTCACCCAGACGTCAACATTCACCTAGAAGTGGCGAATACCGAGCAAATAGTCAATGGCATGCAAACCTTGAATTTCGATATTGGTTTAATCGAGGGGCCCTCTCATGCCCCCCAATTAAACACAACGGTTTGGAAGAAGGACGAATTGGCAATTTTCTGCAGCCCTGATCATCCTTTAGCTAAAGATACAAATGTCAGTAGAGAAGCACTCACAGACGCCCAATGGATTTTAAGAGAACAAGGCTCAGGAACACGAGAAGTTTTTTCTTTAGCAAGCAAGGACATATTAATAAATCCCAGTGTGAAACTTGAATTAGGTAACAGCGAAGCGGTTAAACTGGCCGTTAAAACTGGGTTGGGTTTAGGTTGCCTATCATATTTAGCTATTCAACAAGAGTTGAACACTGGCTCCCTAATCGCCTTAAATACTGAACTATTCGATCTGCGCCGGGATTTTTTTCTTATTCAAAGAAAAGACAGCTATCAAAGCGAACTCCTTAAAATATTTATCGAATCACTTTAACGACTCGCTCAACCCACTATCCCTTTGTACTTGATTTTTTTTTACGAAATATTATCTTATTTTTACTTTTGATAGTTGATATGCCATAGGAATTTGCCATGTTTCATTTACCCGAATCTCGTTGGGCTGCTTTCGGTGGCCATTTAGTTTTAAGCATCTTAATTTTTGGAAGCGTAGCCTTATTTACCTATTTTATCCTGCTACCAGGGTTTTTATTTTATTCAGAAAATGGCTCCACCATTCTAACATTGATCGGTGGCGTAGACGTGGTGCTAGGGCCTCTCATTACATTAATTATCTACAAAAAGGCCAAGCCAGAGATTAAAATGGACCTAAGCATCATCGCAGCAGTACAAATCGCTGCACTTATATATGGTGTATATTCTTTGTGGTCGGTAAGGCCGCTCGCGGTTTTTTATGGCGCAGGTGAATACCACGTCGTATACCATTCAACCTTCGAAGAGCCCACCCCCAGTGACATCTCTAACATTCGAGAGCTTCAACAGTTAAAAACTCCAACCTATGGTGTGTTAATGCCCGAAGGAGTAGCAAGCCTGACCGAGCTAAGCTTCAAACATGTCATAAGTACGGGCAAAAGTTACTTCAGTCAGCCAGAACTATATTACGACTATCAAGAGGCGATACCTCATTTAAGCAAATCATTAATGCCAATACCCCGAGCCGTTGAACGACAAATCATCAAGGATCCTGAGTTAAAAAAATTAGACCCATCTAAATATGGGGTTGCCTCCTATGTTAGTAATGTAGGCCCTGGGTACATGCTGATAAATACAGAAACTGGCGATTTTGTACGAATCCTATAGTAAATTGTGGATATAAGCCTTAAAGCCTGTCTTAATTTAACCTAGTTATCGTTAACAAAGGCGCTAATATTGGTCAACTAAGACTTACAAAAAACGTTTACCAGACCGCTCATAAAGGCTAATCATGAAATTTATAGACAACGCACCTAGAGAACTCTTTTATACCTCTGAATATAACGCTAGCAAAGACGAAGTTCGAGACGACAAAAGCTATGAAGTTTTAGATCCCGAACTGGATATGAAAATTTCTGAGCAAGACGCTGACGAAATCGCGGAGATATTCAACACGCCTTTAACCGGTGCCTATAATTGGGATTATCAGCTTCAAGACAACCGTATTCGACGCCTATATAACTTAGGCAAACAACTCAACTGGGATGCAGAGGTCGATATTAACTGGGATCAACCAGCGCGTGAACTCAGCGACGAAGAGATCGAGTTCATCCACCCCTTTGTCGACTACCCCGAATACACAGCCATGAGTGAACAGGACCAGGCGAATTTTAATAAGCATATGCACGCCTGGACCATTAGTCAGTTTCTTCATGGCGAACAAGGAGCCTTACTGGTGGCGTCACAACTAGTCAGTTGCGCCCCCACTTACAATGCTAAACTTTATGCTTCCTCTCAAGCATTTGATGAAGCTCGACACGTCGAAGTATTCACCCGTTACTTAAACGAACAAGTTGGCCTTCGCTACCCTATCAGCAACGAACTTAAAAGCTTGCTAGACAAAATTCTAACCGACGCTCGTTGGGACTTGAAATTTATTGGAATGCAAATTGTCATTGAAGGATTAGCACTTTCTGCATTCAACGCAATTAAAGCAATCACCCCGAGCAAAGTACTCCACGACATACTAGACCTCGTTATTCGTGATGAAGCTCGTCATGTTACCTTTGGCGTTAATTATCTAGAAGAGTTTGTATCCACTCTATCAGAAGAAGAAAAAAATGACCGCGCTATGTTTGCCTATGAAGCTTGTGTTATTTCTCGTGAACGATTAGTTCCTACCGATGTATTTGAATATTGGGGCTGGGATGTAGATGAAGCTAGAAAGTTATTTTTGTCAGGTAACGTAACCTCAAACTTTCGAAAGCTTTTATTTACACGTGTGATGCCTAACCTAAAACGCATAGGCCTTTTGACCGATGAAGCCAGAATAAAATTTGAAGAACTAGGTATTTTAGAGTACGAAAATCTCGCTACCGATGGAGACATCGATTGGGCCGAACTAGAGCGCCCGTTGGACATCCATCGCCCAGAAGTCGCTTAATTTAATCATACAACACGCAGGCTATTTGTCTTGAGCCCGTTTCTACGGGCTTTAGACTTGGCACTAGACGCTCACATTCTTCGAGTTTTTTCCAACAACGGTTCGCGAAAGCGCAACCTTTGCTAGGCACTCTTCCTTGCCCGTCAATATATTGCACATCCCAGTTTTTTTGAGTTTTCCCCTCTAATACATGATTTGGATTTGCGTCTAACAGCAATTGAGTATATGGATGCAAAGGTGAAGAAAATATCAACTCGCTGGGACCTTGCTCTACCACCGACCCTTGGTACATCACCATGACATCTTCACAAAGGTAGTTAACCATGGCTAGATCATGAGCGATAAACAATATGCTCATACCTAGCTCATCACAAAGGTCTTTTAGTAAATTGACGATTTGAGCTTGGACTGACACATCTAGTGCAGATATAGGTTCATCACAAATTAGTAGCTTGGGTTTTAAAATAAGCGCCCTGGCGATCCCCACTCGTTGTTGTTGACCACCGGATAACTCATGGGGAAAACGATTGAAGAAATTTTCTCCCAAACCCACCAGTGTCAAATATTCTAAAATTCGCTCTCGCCGTTGCTCAGACGACAATATTAAGTAGTCCTTCTGCTGAGCAATCAAACAAGGCTCCTCTATTAACTGCCAAACCTGCATTTTTGGATTCAATGCACTATAAGGATCCTGGAATACCATCTGTACCAAAGAGCTTAAGCTCTGAAAATCTTTTTTTGAAAATCGTTTTGGAAATTGTGTATCGAAAAGTGCAATGTCACCTTGGTCCCTAATATGCAAGCCGAGTAACACTTTTGCTAAGGTTGATTTTCCAGACCCGCTTTCGCCAACGACACCTAAAATTTGATTCTGCTTAAGTTGAAAACTAATTCCCTTTAAAACCGGGCTCAAACCCTGAGGTGTGGAGAAAGCTTTCTTGATATTCTTTACCCTTAACATATGCTTGTTATTCACCCTCAGCATTTAATGGGCCAGCCTCGGTATAAAGCCAACAAGCTATCCGAGACTCTTTTCCTTTGGCCTCATACTTTTGTAGCTCTGGCTTTTGTTGGGCACAAATATTCATTGCCTTTGTGCAACGCCCAACGAATGAGCAGCCTGTGGGCAAACATGCAATGTTGGGTGCCTGTCCTTGAATAGCTTTCAATCGGCTATTCTTAGTTAAAGATAAACTTGGAATAGATTCTAAAAGAGCTTGGGTGTAAGGGTGTTTAGGTGAATTAACAATAGTTTTAATATTTGCTTCCTCAACACATTCCCCTGCATACATCACCAGCACCCGATCCGCCACTTGGGACACCACAGCTAAATCATGGCTTACTAAAACCAAAGACATAGAACGCTTTTCTTGCAGCCCTTTAAGCAAAGCTAATACCTGTTTTTGTACACTAACGTCCAGTGCGGTCGTAGGTTCATCGGCCATCAACACTGCTGGTTCTCCTGCCAGAGCTATTGCGATAGCTACCCTTTGCAACATGCCACCAGAAAACTCAAAAGGATATTGCTTAACTCTCTGCTCCGGCATCTGAATGCCGGTTTCACTTAAAAGCGAGAATACCCTCTCACGAAGATCAGACTTGGATTTTAAATGGCGATCAGGAATCGCCTCCATAATTTGTTCCCCTATGGTCATTGTTGGATTTAAAGCACTTTGCGGATCTTGAAAAACAATAGCAATTTCTTTACCGCGCAATTTGGATAACTTTTTTTGATCTGACAATAAGAAAGACTGCCCCTTATAAACAATCTTTCCACTCTGTTGAACATTTTCGCCATGCAAACCCAAGATACTCAGCAAACTGGCTGATTTCCCACAACCTGACTCACCAATAATCGCTAAGCACTCACCTGATTGAATAGACCACGACAACCCTCTTAAGATCTGTGTAGGCTGTTCAATGCCCCCACCCTCTGCCTTCGGAGCGTCAAGCACCAAACCCACATTCTCCAAGCTCAAGATATCACTCATCTCTTCATATCGCTCTTAACGTCTAATGCATCCCGCAAGCTGTCTCCTAGCACGTTAAAAGCTAGTACTGTCAGAGCTATAAACAACGCCGGAAAGATTAATTCATGCGGATGGAATAAAAAGGTTTTTATACCTTCATGGCTCATTGCTCCCCAGCTAGCGGTGGGGGCGACAACACCTAGACTAATAAAAGACAAAAATGCTTCGGTTAGAATTACCGAAGGAATCGCAAAACTTAAATTAACAAACAAAATGGATAGCACATTAGGAATAAGGTGTCGCTTAAGAATATAAAATAGTCCGGCGCCGTTAACTCTTGCTGCAAGCACATAGGTTTGCTCTTTTAGTACCAACACCTGAGCCCGCACCAAACGGGCAGAATCGGGCCAACACAAAACAATAAGTGAAAAGATCATTACGCTGATTCCACTTTCACCAGGCCCAAGTCCAAAAGCTACCTTAAGTAAAATCATAAATAAGATAAAGGGTAAGGCAATCACAAAGTCGGCAAAACGCATCATGACCTCATCGACTTTTCCACCCGCAAAGGCCGACACAGCCCCATAAACAGAACCAATAAACACATACATCAAGGAGGCAAAAATGCCTATTAACAACGATGTCTGTCCTCCTTTCATTATCCTAGCCATCATATCTCGGCCTAGATAGTCAGTTCCCATCGGATGACTGGGCAAAGAGATATATTGCCCATTCGGGCCAATATCCTGAATGGCCCAAATATTTTTCTCGATATACTGGTTAACTTGTTCTTCACTCACCGCAATCTGAGGTTTCACCTCTATGGTGCTGATATCCAAGATATCACCCGAAGCACTAAGCGCCTTAACTGAATAAAAATAGTGTATAGGCTCTAATTGCAATCGGTCTTCAAAGAAAGTGTTTTCGTAAACTTCACCAATGGGAAGGCCAAGATCTAATGAATGGCGGGGCGCATATTCATGACGATATATTATGTACGACTCTGCACTAGTACTAGGAGGCCAATACAAGCTCACCAATTGGGTGTGAGGAGTTCCAAAAACTGCTAACTCGAGAGGCATTTTATCTTTAACTAGTTCAAACACATTGGGCTGCGAAGATCGTGTTGAGACAATATAGGCGCGTGAAGAAAAAGAAGGAGCCTGAGACACAAAATTTAAATTCTGTTGGTTCGGGTCTTTTGACCAGAAAAATGGACCAAGCAGAGAAAACAACAATAAAAAAACTATCAACAATAAAGCGATAGTACCCGGACGACTTTGCTTAATTGACACATAGGCCTGCGACCAATAAGAACGTTGTATTGTGCTTTCAACTTTTTCTTCCTGATAATTTTCCAGCGGTGCAAAATCGTTCATTTAGTCACCCTTATCCGCGGATCTAAATATCCATATAAAATATCTACCAAGAGCACCATGAATACTAAATAGGCCCCATAGAATACAGTCGTACCCATGATCAACGTGTAATCTAATTGCTGGACTGCTTCTACAAATTGCTTTCCCAAACCGGGTATTGTAAAAATCGATTCAACGACAAAGCCGCCGGTAGTAACTGCTGCAATTGTCGGACCTAAAACCGTAACCACAGGCAAGATGGCGTTCTTTAAACGATGCTTTAAAAACACTTGAAATTCGCTAAGCCCTTTCGCTCGAGCAGTTTTTATATAAGGTGCATTTTCTAGCTCTAATAGGCTCGACCGCATCAAGCGAGCTATATAGGCAAAAGTTCCCAGTCCTAAAACAAGGGAAGGAATTAGCATATGGAGTACGCTGCCCCAGCCGGCAATAGGTAACAATTTTAGACCGGATATTTCATTTATTTTTAGAATTCCCAACTGCGCCACCGCGGCGAGAACAAAACTAGGCACTGAAATAGTTAAAACAACAAAGCCTATCAATAGATAATCCGGCCAGCGATTACGATAGTGTGCCGATAAAGCGCCAAATAATATGCCCGCTACACTCGCAAATCCAATCGCTAAAGCACCCAGGGTCGCAGATACAGGAAAATGTTCTTTGATGATGTCGTTTACAGAGCGATTTAGCTGGGTATAAGAAATACCAAAGTCCCCTCTCAGCATATTTTTAACATATAAAATGTATTGCTGGTGTATAGGCTTGTCCAATCCATATTGACGTTCTAGGTTCTTTCTTATTTCAGGATTAATACCCTCCCTATCTAGTGGGTCACCTGGTACGCTGTGCATCGCAAAGAAAGTAGCGGTAGCAATAAACCAGACTGTTAGAATCCCTGAACCCAAACGCTTTAAGATAAAAACACTCATCACCATCAAGGTCCCTGGTTTGGCTCTATATGAGCGTATCTAAAGCTTGGGTCACCACCAAAAATTCTTCTGGCCATGCCCCTTAGCTTTGGATGCTGAACATAAACAATGCCTCTCTCAAGGTAAGGCAAAACTATCACTTGTTCTGTAACAATATCCTGCATCTTTGCAAACGCCTTCATACGCTGATCGATATCAGTGCTATTTCTAGCAAGGTCAGTCCAATGGTCATATTCCTTATCAATAAATAAGCCATAGTTATTACTATTTTTTGAATAAAAAAGATCCGAAAATGTTGAAGGGTCGTCATAATCTGGACCCCACGCCGCCAAAGCAATATCGAACTCCCCTTCTCGCATCTTTGCCAGGCGCTGCTTAAATATTTGTTTATCTATTTTTATTTCCAAACCTAAGGCATCCTTAAATAGAGCCTGAAGATACTCTGCCTTTTTAAGGCTTCCAGGTATATCACTAGTCAACAAAACAATGGGAGGTAGATCGACGAGACCTAGTTCTTGCTTTGCTAACTCGAGATGCTTTAAGGCTTTTTGATGATCGACGGTCTTAATTCGAGCCGGATATTCTTTTTGAAAGCTAGACTCTGCGCCTTTTAACCAACTGGGAAACAGGCTGTAACTGGGTTTGTTCCCAGGAATTCCAATGACTTTGTAAACCATTTCATTCGGATCAAATACTAACTGCATAGCTTTTCTTAAATGCTTATTATGGCTAATTCGATCCTTACGATGATTAAAATTAATATACTCAAGTGCTCCCACCTTAAACGATTTTATATGCATGTGCTCTTGTAACGCAGACTTAATGCTCCCTCGTTTCAAATCACTGTAAACCACCTCGTTATTTCTAAACAAGTTAAAACTAACATTGGGGTCAGAAGATATGTAGGGAACATCTATTTCGTTAATTTGTATTCGCTCTTGATTCCAAAAATTTTTATTTTTGACAAACCGCATTGACGATCCATGAACCCACTCTGTTAAAATGTAAGGGCCGTTGAACACCATGTGCTTAATGCTAGAAAAATATTTATTAGGCGCTTGACGATATAAGTCCTCTCTAACCGGGTAATAACTAACAAATGTAGTTAAACTCAAAAAATAGGGGCAAGGTCTTTCAAATTTAACGACTAAAGTGTAATCGTCAGGGGCATAAACACCTAAGGCTTTGGGATCTAATTTACCCGCATTAATTTGTTCAGCATTTTTTATCGGTGACATGATAAACGCATACCTAGAAGCCGTGCTTGGATCAACCAATCTGCGCCACGCAAACACAAAGTCACTCGCTCTAACTGGAACCCCATCCGACCATAGTGCATCCTTTCTTAAACGAAAGGTTGCACCGGATGTACTTATCTCCCAATCGTATGCGATCCCTGGAATCAGCTTACTATTGTGATCAAGGGCAAGTAGACCCTCCATCACATGTTCAAGCACAAAAAAACTGACCTGATCACTCGCCAACAACGAGTTTAGGCTGGGTGGCTCTTGTTGTAACACAATACTTATTTTTTTTGAGTCCAAATCTACTGCATCGGAATAGGTCAAATTAGAAACTATAAGCATTGCCAGCACCATCATGCTTCGCAAGGTGGAGCAAAAAAACGTTCGTAGGTACTGGTATGACATTCAAGTCCTTCTACTGGCTTTGGCTGTTGGTGTTTTGTTTTGGACATTCTTTTTAGCGAATGCAAGAATATACCCTTATTCACCGTATAGTGTGTAGTTTATGGATATTACTAAGCTATGAGCGAAATAAAAGATTTAGAATTGATTTTGCTTTCTAAAACGCCGTTGATTGCTATTGAGAGCTTTGAAGAGAAACGAGCTTTAGCAATGCTAGCCAAGGTTGCGGTAAAACGCTTCCAAACCCTGCAAAGCTGGACAGTAACCTCTGGCCTTCAGGAATCGCTTACCTATACCGGTTCTCAAACACCGGAGCACTCTCAGCCCGAAGAGATTTTAAAACATATTAAATCAGGAGCTTGCTCTGGCATTATCGTGCTATGTGATTTTCACCCCTATATTGAAGATGTAAAGATTCAAAGACTTATAAAAGATATTGCGTTGGATTACAGCCGCTTAAAATGTACTTTGGTCTTTCTGTCCCATCGCATTGATTTGCCTGTAGACCTAAACAGGCTTTCGGCCCGTTTTAGTTTTTCTTTGCCAAGCGAAGAGGAATTACACAATCTAGTATTAGATGAAGCAAGAAGCTGGGCAAAGCAAAATCAAGGGAAACGAGTTCAAACCGATAACCAAACACTCAGTATGTTGGTAAAAAACCTTCGTGGGCTCTCTATCAGTGATGCTCAACGCCTTATTCGCGGAGCTATCGTGGACGATGGTGCCATTTGCGAATATAACGTAAAGGAGATTTCCAAAGCGAAATTTGAGCTTCTGGATATGGAAGGCATACTTAGTTACGAATACGACACCTCGCATTTTTCTGAGGTCGGTGGGTTAGGCCAACTTAAGAAGTGGCTTAGCGAACGCCGAACACCATTTTTAGATGCAGATGCTGCATCTATCGACCGCCCCAAAGGCTTACTTCTGTTAGGCGTACAAGGCGGAGGAAAAAGTTTGGCGGCCAAAGCCGTCGCTGGTATGTGGCAGGTGCCTTTGCTTAGACTCGATATGGGCGCACTTTATAATAAATACATTGGCGAAACCGAGCGAAACCTCCGTGAAACCTTAAAATTGGCAGACCATATCGCTCCCTGCGTGTTATGGATGGACGAAATAGAAAAGGCCATTGGCCAGAGCAACTCAGATAACGGTACCTCTTTACGCGTATTAGCCAGTCTTTTGACCTGGATGGCCGAGCGAAAATCTCAGGTATTTATCGTAGCCACTGCTAATAATATCGAAGCGTTACCGAGCGAAGTCATCCGTAAGGGCCGCCTCGACGAAATATTTTTCGTCGACCTACCTGAACTGAGCGAGCGTGAGGCGATAACACTGATTCACCTGAAAAAACGTAATATCCCCTTAGACCAAGTAGATGTAGGCATGATTGCCAAGGCCTGCGAAGGTTTTACTGGCGCGGAGATCGAACAAGCGATTGTTTCGACCATTTACCGCGCAAATGTGGATAAAGGAAATATCAGTACTCGCCTAATTATTGATGAAATCCACAAAACCAGACCAATCTCCGTCACCCGCGCTGAAGACATGCTTAAACTACGCTCCTGGGCAAAAGATCGAGCGGTTTCAGCGCACTAATTCCTCCACAACAAGGCGATTTGATCATTTTTTGATCAAATTTATCACACAGTCACTCATATGCATGAGCTGGGAAGCCACCCAAAGCCTTAATTCTTAAGGGTTTTTCGATACAAAAAGCACAAAAAAAGTGCATTTAAAAGCTCGATTTTTCTATAAAGCTTTATTATGATGCAGGAGTGCGGTTTTACTGCGCATACACACACTAACTAGTTAGAAATAATACGTATTCTTTAAGGGGATTACACAATGAAAAAGACTTATTTTGCTCTAGCCATGGCGGCAGCAATTTCAGCTCAAGGAACTTCTGTATTTGCGCAGGATTACCAAATTGAAGGCGGTTTAACTTACGGAGCTATCAGCCCTGACGTTGGCGACAGCGATTCAGCTATCGGACTAGATGGTACTTACCACATCGAATCTGTTAGCACTAGCGGCGTTGTTCTTAACGAAGCAGCTTTTGTTGGTCGTAACAACAATCTTTACGCTAACTTTCTTCAAGTACAAGACGCTGAAACTGATGAATCAAATATCGGTGTTGAGTGGTGGTTCGAAGACATTTACGCTGCACTAAATATGAATGACGATGATGGATTCGGTACCAACACTGTTCGCGTTGGTTATATGGTTCAAGAAAACACACTTGTTAACTTAGTCATGCAAACTGGTGATCAACCAGAAGACGGTATGGGTCTTGAGGCTAAGTACGTTGGTGATCTTGGCGAAAACACTATTAACCTAGAAGCGTCATACATCGACACTGACGGCAATACAGCAACTGAATTTGGTGGTGATTACTACTTTTCAGATGAGCTAAGTGCTGGCCTTACTATCGCTGATAGTGACGGTGCTGCAGACCCAACTAACACTATTCGTGTTAAAAACTTCTTCACTCCAGTAATTAGTGGAGAGCTACATTACGCCGTAACTGGTGATGATAGCGTTACTGCCCTTCGTGGTGCTATGCGCTTCTAAGCAATACCTTGCTTAAATAAAAAAGGGCGCTTAAAGCGCCCTTTTTTTTGAGTGGTACTTTTTACTAATAACTATTTAAAACTAAGTTAACAATAAACAAGTATTCTTAGCTCAACCTTCTATTGATCCCAAGCTAATCCGCCAGCACAGGCTCCGTTATAGGGCTGTGGCGGCCTAAAATGGCAATTTAAGCCCACAGGATTAAAGTAATAAACACCATCATCAGCCGCTTCAGGCGAAGCAGCGTTGGGCGTTGCGACCAACATATAACTGTCAGCATCACCTGGATTTGCTTCAACAGTTAAAATGTAATCCGGCACGGCAGCGTCTCTTGGCGACTGACCATAACCAAGGTTTGCTGCATTAGCACCTGCATAGCTCAAGACCCCCTGGCGATATATCTCTACCTTTGAGGCTAAGGCCGTCAAATTACCAGTCGCGACACTCCCTCGGCCCTTTCTAAGAAAGTTATCGTATTGAGGAAGGGCAACTGCAGCCAAAATTGCCACGATGGCTAAAGTTATCATTAGCTCTACTAAGTTAAATCCCTTACTGTTATTGATGTTCAACATGCTTTTCTCCAAATGTCGTCAGCTTCACTTTTTATTTTACTCTAAGAATTAAGGCGCCATAAAGACGCCTCAATACTCACCTAGTGTAAATCACATGAATGAAAATTCATCTGCTTCTACACCTATTTTTAGTCATGCGGTACCACTACAGAACTCCAAGAAGACCGATCAAGTTCTCGTCCCTCACAGCTTACCAATTGACAGCCTGAAGTGGGTTGAACAATCGTCTTATCATTTAATATTGCAGGTGAACCATCAATGGTCACAATCTGAACATCCGATGCAAGACCTGGACTAACGTCCTCGATAAAGCCTTCTGAATTAGAGTTAAATATATCGGTACGACTCTTACTCGTAATATCGAGTACATACAGTCGGGTAGAACCAATCACTGGCGTACAAGTCTCACTGCCTGACTCTTTAACCACATAGGTAGTAAAGATAACTAAGTTGTTAAAGATCAATGGAGCACCAAGTGCTTTCTCACCAATACTATTATTAAAAGGAACATACCAACCTTTAATATTATATAGGTTTTGAGAATCACTAAGGTTATCAGAAATACCCTGTCCAAAGTTTGAAGGTATTAGCTCATCGGCGAGAATCTCGACTCCACCATTAGGCGCTCCTGCATCTAGATCAAATGCGCCACGGTCATAAATCATATGAAAACGCTCATTGATAGAAGTGTTGCCAGGCTGAGATCGATAGCCAGAACCTACCGCAATCATAACGTCCAGCTTGTCAGTACTTGGGTTGCTCATTAACGCGATACTTGGCTCAGAATAGAATTTTCTAAGCTCGCCATCACCATCAACGCCCAACTTAGCGACGGTATGTTGCTCAAAGTTCTTATCGCCATCAAAGTCGAAACGGAGCACGCGACCAGCTAAATCAACCGCGTAAAAACCATCCATATAACCATCACCGGTTTTATCAAATGATCGAATTCTCGCGGTTATGCCGCTCAAAGTGTCAGCCTTCCATAACAAGTGTCCTGATTTCGCATCTACCATATAGACTTGGTTACCTACCTCATCCTCGTCTTCGGTATAACCTATCGAATCATGCTGAGGGTCATAACCACCGCCAAAGATCAACACCGTTTGATGATCATCCCCGGTAGCACCAGGTCCATTCCAAAGGATTTTACGTACTCGAGGAATAGCCCAAGTCTGACCAATATCGCGGAAGTCTTTGTACTCCGGATTACCCTGCACATAACTGGCATTCACTGGGGTAGTTTGAGGCCCTTCAACACCTACAGTTGTATCATCAGGGTCAAAAGGAGTGTGATCGGTTTCAGGTGCTGACGGATTACCAATAGCAAATAATAGTCTGGGCTCATTATCGCCTCCATGATATACATCAGACACGTTCAAGCCATAAACCATACGACCACCACGTCTCATACCACTATATATATACACATGATCTTCTGATCCGTTAATTGCGGCATCACCGCCACTTTCGCGCCAGTAAGTCCAAGACAAATCCAGTCCATAGATAAACTTATCACCATCTTGCAATACGGCATTCTCATGCAAGAGCGCAGTATTTCTCATGGTTTCTTTTGGCATAAAGCCAAACAACTCTTTACCACCACGGTTAGCTTTATCTGCAGCGGCACTGCCTCTTGTTGGCTCACCGGTATCAACCGCATGTAAATAACCTTCTGTTGTACTAAAGAAAATAGTACTGATTAAGTCCCCTCCATCCTTATCATAGCCAATCATGACAGGAGAAGAGTGAATCGGCGCACCCATCTCAGCCCTTGGTGAATTAGGAGTACCGCCCCGGATCCACTCAAAAATATGGCCTTTACGTACGTCGGATTGTGCACCAATAAGGTCTCCAATATCGGCCAAGCCTTGCATACCAAGGTCTTCTTCAGAGAACGAAGTAGGATCAACTGTCATCAGATCTGTACCGTGAGCGGCCAAGTCCAAACCTACTTCACTAGCCGCACCACCCAAGTTTCCACCTAGATTTGGACCTGGGTCTCCTAAGTAAGTATATAGCTTACGACCGACTGGAGTGATATGAGAGGCCGCGCCGCCAATAGAAACTACCGGACCATCAACTACATTGTTAATGGGCCACCAACTTTGAGAGGTGTCTCGGAAATAAGTGGTACTGTTATCTACAGCAACCTCACCATTCACATCTCGAATGTTATCACCTGATAAACGATAGCGTTTGGAGTTACCGCCCCACACTCGTCGAATAGTGGGCTTAAACAATGAGTAGTAAACCTCATCCAACAAAGTAATTCGGTTAAAGGCACTTACAGCAACACCCGGAACAGAAATACTGGTACCCGCATCACTAATAGAGCCAATGATCGATTCGAATGCTTCCTGTAATTTAGCAGCATCATCCGCACCGTAATAAAGACCATCGCCAGCTACGGCTACCGCTGTTAACTCATCAGCAGTATCAACC
Source organism: Pseudomonadales bacterium (assembly GCA_965223975.1). Lineage (GTDB taxonomy): Bacteria > Pseudomonadota > Gammaproteobacteria > Pseudomonadales > JBECKS01 > JBECKS01. Next base: position 1,496,821 of record OZ245031.1, on the reverse strand, counting down.
ACTGCGTCTTTACCGTAACCAATAGTATAGGTCTTCAAAGAACGAATACCGTTGTCATCGGCTTGTGTTACTGTGTCGTACCATTCAACACCCTGTGACAAACCTGCCGCTAAATGGTTTGAGCAATGCCAAGAATTGTTTCCGTTACAACTACCTCCCACAATGTCAGTAAATATCGTCGAACCCATTTCGTCTTGATAGCTCTCCTCACCATCGGTTAGCAGAACAAGAGTATTTGATTGACAAGTACCTACCTCATCCAAAGGCGAGTCATAGGAGCCTTTACCTAACATGTACTCTGCCGCCTCAACATACGAACCCGCAATCGGAGTGCCGCCCGTCGGATGGAATGCAGTTGACATTAAATGTTCGACTAAATCTTTACGAACTGTTTCACCTGTAATGAAAGGCTTCGAAGAAGATGCCGTAATACGTAACTCAGCTGCATAATCACCAAACAGATTGAACGGAGAGGAACCTGAACTACGTTCTGGATCACCACCACCTGACAAATTATCTTCTTCCCAAGCTAAGAATTTGGTAGAAACAAAGTTTTCGGTACTTAACAATAAAGCTATGGTTCCCTCGTACTCCCAATCACTTTTCTGAAGCAAAGGCAAAATAATGGGAGCCAAATTTGGTGAAGTATATGTTTCACCCTGATCCCAAACGGGCATATCCCACTCGATCACAACACTCTTATCACGAGCATCAAGATTATTAATTTCATTACTAAACTGTTGGGCTATGCCTTCATCAATTGCCTGGATATAAATCTTACCCGGTGCAGCGTTATTGCTAGCTATTAAAGTTAAACGGGCATCTTGTATATCTAAGCCAATACCGTTCCCGTTTTCATCAGTTGAACCTGGCAAAGCCACTAGTGGGAAACGAACACCCGCATAAGAAGACTCACCCATTTCAATTTGATTGCTTTGACGTACGATCGACCCATCGGGGTTTTGAAATACATCATCTCCAATTGAACCAGGTTTAAGGCTTACGGTTTTGGTGTAGCACGCACCGGAGCCATTGTGGTTCCAATCAATTTCTAATTGTGGATCTGCGTTCGTTTCTTCCGAGTCAACAACAATTGGATCTGGCGAAACGACACCGCCTAACAGTCCTCCGCCCAAGAGAGGAGTAATACCTGGAATCATAAAGTTAAGTCTGCCGCCACCACAGTAACCATCTTGAGCCAATTTGGCATTAATTAATGGTGCAACGTCGATTTCAAAATAATCTCCATCGCTCTGACTTGACACTGCTTTGGGGAGCTGCTCCAACCAAGCTCTGGCTTCTATATCTGCGCCTGTCCCTACTAAGCTAGACGGCGCTAAAGACTCTTCTAAACGAACGACAATACTTTGAAGGTCAGTACTCGCATCCGCTCGGAACCTGAGTGCAGCTGATGTAATGGTTGCACCTCGGGGCAAATCAACGTCATCAAACGAAAATGCAACACTCTGCTTTTGCAAAACAGCCGGACCTGAGCCAACGAAATATCCGCGGCTGCTTCCATCGTTATCTAAAGTGAAACCACCACTTTGACCATTAGCATAGGTTGCCATTACAAATTCAACTTTATCGCCAGCACTCAAATAGCGAGTGATTCGTGAATTTATATCACCTGCGGAATAAGTTGGATTGGTATAAACAGTACGTGTTCTAAAGTGATTGCGTCGATTACAATCGTTAGCATTATCAACTGGGTCTCGATAGATTCTACCCCTACTACGACAGTAGCCCTCGTAAGAACGACATCGGCCTAACCACCAAATATATTGTGAGCCTGAAGGGCACTGAGCCGAACCACCTGGCGTTGCATCATCATTAGAAGCAACTAGGTTGTCATTAACATACATATACAAATAAGGATCTGGTGTATTACCTGATGCCTGTCGTCTTAACCAAAAGGTTTGGTTACCGTCTTGAGTAACTGTATACCTTACTTTCTTATTTCCGCTAATTGCCCCATTGTTAAAATCTGAACTTGCTGAGGCTAAGTTAGAATTCCGACCAGCAGAATTATTCCATTGTCCAGTGATAGAACCACCGAGCGATACATCTCCTCCCGGTGAAAAAACGTAAGGAAACGCTAAATCACTTTCTCCATCCCTTAAAGATCCGCCGTCATACCACGCTACGTCTTTAACGGTATCCTCATCGTAGCTGCCATTACCTGCAGCTCCTTGGGTTGTGTTAGTTAGGAATTGTCCAAGTGGTAGCGCATCCCTTTCCTTGTCTCCAGATTTGTTGTTGTAATCATAGGAAAACAAACCAACGCTAAACGTTCCTTTCATTGAAGTTAATTGGTCAAGCAAAGAGTTCTGTAATTGGAACATACGCTCATTAAATAAATGATCGTTTCCAACACCAGAGATCGTATCCATATCGTTGTAACCCATACTTCCTGAAGTATCGATTACAAAGGTCATTACTGGCTCACCCCCTGTACCAAATTGCGCAGCCTTGGTATAAATATCGATATCATCAGCTTTGAGCAATTGCGCACTAAACATCACATAGACGCAAGAGATCATACTCAATGCAACTTTTTGACTAAATTTCAAATAAGATTTATCTAACATGTTTTCCTCCCGGCCAAAAAACTGCCGATCGTTTTTTCTATATTTTTATAATAATTCTATTCAATAATTGTTCTGCTAAATTCCGATCAATTGGTATAGGGGTCGATATTAACGGTCGATTCGGTCACTCTTTGCCACGCTTGAGTATTGACTACGGCCATATCCATGCTCTCTAAAATGCAGGTTGAATCCGTGTAGATCAGCATTAATCCACCCCGAGATAAGTCCGTACCCATAAGATAATGCGAGGCGCTATCACCTGGACCAGGCGGTCGAGAAACCATATTCACCTGAACAGACGAACCAATATCACCGCAATCAACCTCATTTCGCCTTAAACCCTCAGGTGCTAAACAGGCAAACTGCTCACTGCCTGTAGCCATGTTCATCACATTTCCCTCACTGGTAATGGGTAAAGGATCCGCTTGAAAGTCCTTATAGACCGCATTAATCCCAGACTCGGCAGCGGTGAAGCATGTGTTGTATCCCACATCAATGGCTCCCGTTTGAGATTGATACAAACCTTCACGGATGGTTCCCATGCCCATCAAAGTAATGACTACCAGTAGTATGAGTACCGTCACCATTACTGCTCCACTTTGTCGCTTAATGCTTGTCATGTGTTCACCTAATTTGATCCTGACTAGGGGCCTCGAAATGCTTGACGAAGCGCTACGGTTCGCATGGCGACCCGAATGCCTCGCCCATCATTGACCGTGGCTCCTGGTATATTTTGACTTAATAAAGAATAGTTTTGCGCCGCAGAAGCTGCTTGATCGATGATATCGGGCTCTTCTGTACTCACCACAATAGCTAATTGGATGGTTTTGATCGGGACTAAATCAGCAACACCCGGCTGAAGATCAAATCCCGCATTAACGAAATTAACATTCGCGGCATCCATCATGTTCCTAACCACGTCGCCTCGAACATATGAGGTGGGGGCCATGCATTCAGCGTTGGCATCTTTTAAAGACAAACTTGGATCAATGTTAGGGCAAGGACCTGTAGTAGTATCGATTCCGTATAAGACTTGGAAAGCTTCAACATTATCCACCATGGCAATCTCGTCCCCTGTATTAAGAGACAAACAACGTAGCTCTTTGGAGGCGTTATCAACATAATACTGATGAGATACAAAGCCACCCGGCGCTACAGCACCTGTGCAATCGAAAGGCAAACCTCGACGGCTCAAAACCAACACGTCATAACGGCCAGCGGCATCGCTCATAGCGCCCGCAAAAGGAGCTGCAGGGTTTGGTGAAAATATTCCCGGCCAACCAGCCATACGGGCTTCACGCGCAATAGCCTCCAATGCATAGTTTGCCTGCTCTTGAGCAAAACCAAGATTACTCTGAACACGGATAGTTTCTTTGTTAACCGAAAACAAGGCATACATGCCGCCAATAACGATCACACCTAAAGTCATGGCGATCATTAGTTCGATAAGGGTGAACCCCTTCGAACGACCTTGATGCTTTTCTGCTATTAAACGCTTTTCCATTACCAGCCTCACCATACTTTTATTTGTAAGACATAACAGTCGGTTAGGCCATTTCCGTCGACGCCGACGTTACAGTTTGCCGCGTCTTCATCGTTCCAGGCAACAACGATACAATCGAAAGCAGGAAGCGCAGTAGCCGGATCAATTGCGCCGCAACGTCGATGCCTCACTTGGCCATTATTCAGTGAGGCAATCGCAATACTCTTCACCGACAAAATGTCTTCAATAGCCATTTGAGGGGGAGTACATGGGTTGTTGATATCTACACACGCAGGAGTCATTCTAAACGGACCCAAATTATTGGCTGCTTGCAACCAAGTAGTGCCTAAATCACCTTGATAGATCTGGCGAGCAGAAAAATCCTGCGAGTTGCTCGAAATGCGCTCATACATTTCGTTAGCGATTTGAGCCGCGACCGTTCGATTCCTTGACTCCTCTGAAATCTCAAAAGACTGAAGCTGAAGGCCCGCAAACGCAATCACACCGACTGCCCCTACTGCCATAGCAAGCAGCACCTCGATAAGCGTAAAGCCCTTATACAGAGCTGGATTAAAATTTATACTCGTATTAAATCTATTCATCACTTTTAAGGACAATCTTCGTAAACTAAAAGGTCATTCTGGTCTCGATTGGCTCGAGCACGTCCAAAATAATTTACCTCAACCCGCAGGGCCCGATTTGTAGTCGTATTGCAAACCAAAAACGCACTATTTGGGGGGTTCGCCCTACCAAGGTCATCAAAATCAATCCGATTTAAAGCGGCCGTGCTACTGATTGTGACCCCGGAATCGGCAAAATCTGCGACGGAAATTACCTCACCGACGGTATTATCTAAGCGAGTTTGCACACCCGTACTCCAATCATTGTTTGCGTTTGGCATAAGCACCACCTGGCGACGGCGGGTCGCTGCAGCTGTTCTTGCATTAGACACACCCGCTATGATCACATTTACTCCAGTTATTTGAGCATTGCGGTTAATGGTGGATTGAAACGCGGGCGCACCAACCGCGGCCAAGATGGATAAAATCGCTAAAACCACCATAAGCTCCATCAATGTAAAGCCTTTTACAGGTGGTTTTGGTAATAATTCCACTTTTTGACCGTTTAAAATGTTCATTTTTGTACAAATACTCTAAACAATAAGATTTGTTTTTAAGGAATTTTTTGCTTACAAAGCTTAACCTCAGGGAAACAAACCTTAACGCCTATTAAATATTGAAACCACTGAGTAGCGATAGGAGGTAGAATAAGGTACATACTTGGCATTTTTTGTCAGTTTCAACAGCCTATGTGTCATTTGGTAACACTGCAATGCAAATACCTGGGAGCATGCCCAACAACAACTAACGGGCGATTATGAAATAGTGTAAGCTAGATGCCTACTCTTCTGGTCGAAACTATATAGGGTTTTATCTGTAGGGCTTTATCTTGAAAAGGCACTATAAGCCTGTAATCGGCCGAGCAACCTCAACAACCCGAGCCCATCACTAAGCGATTATTATGAGCCAAGCGAGATACTCCTTTGACCAACCTTTTATAGGCGCACAAGGGCTCATTATTCCTTCATCTTTAGCTTGGCTCGCGCGGCGACTATTCAAAAAACTTAAAGATCGAGGCCACCACCCCGATGTTGATTACGCTAAGGCCGAGGGTCTTCTCGAATCTTTTTTAAAACGCGAAACCAAGGACTTCAAAACCGGACAACAACCCACCCATGCTCTATGTCCTGGAATACAAGCTAAGCCCTTTTGGCAAAACCACGATGCGCCCTTAATCGACCAGCTATCCAGTGATCTAAAGGCTAGGCTAGGTGTTTGTCAGCAAGAATACCAAGCTGCATCGGCCAAAAAAGAAGGCTCACTTACTCAAAGCATTAACACTGGCGAGCAATTCTTAGAAAAAGACTTATGGCTCAATTATAAACTCGGCCAGCTGGGCAACTACTCCGATGAAGCAAAGGAGCTGTTTCCTCAAACCATCGCAATGCTCGAGAAATATCAATCACGTATTTTTTCTGCAGAATTTATTGTGATGGAAAGTGATACGACTTTACCGCCTCATACCGATGCCACTAACGCTTACTTGGTAGCTCATTTAGGGTTAGATGTTCCAGCTAATTGCGGTGTGCAAGTTGATAAACATATTGTTGATTTCGCAGAGGGTGATGTGATTTTCTTTGACCAAAGTTATGTTCACTCTGCCTGGAACAAAGGTGATCGAACTAGAACCAATTTGCTGATTACCTTCTTTCACCCAGATATTTCTGACAAAGAAATTTCGCTACTATTGTTATTTTTGAACAAATTACAAAAACAAGCATTAGTGCTTTCTCCCTTTATCTTTATCGAATATTCAGTACGCTACCTATTTCAAAAGCTAAAAGCCTAAACAGAGTTAGTATTGATGTTGATACCACGCTACCCTACCACTTTTGGGTACATGCTCTTTAAAGCTCCGGTTCGTGTGTTCTTGAAACATTTCAAATCGCTCAAGAATCGCTGGTGATACCTGTTGCACAATACTCTCTAAGGAAAACTCAGATAGGCCCTCATTCCACACACGAATACGAATATAATGTTCAGTCCACTTAATTTCAGTGAAACTAATATAGTCAAATAATTCACGCTGCTTTTCCCCTAGAATTTCAACAGCTACAAGAATATTTCTCCCTTCTATTTGATAGCTATAGTTTGCCCTTATCTTATCTACATGTAAGGCGAGTATATCTGCCTCTACTTTTCTTAAAACATGTTCTAGACGATAAAAATCTTGATAACTCGTTTGTAAATTGCCTTGTGCAATTGTATGCATGTGCCTAGATTTTAAAATAGTCAAGATACCCAGCAACAGCATGGAACTTATTAGTAAGCTGACGATTAAGGGACTTGCTCCTTTTTGTCGCAAAGTCATCTTAGTTTCGCATCGATATATTAAATTGAAATTGTTTTCTTAAATATTGTGTGTCTTCTGGAACATAATGATAATCCTCCAGCTGAAATTGATTTGTGCGCTCATCAACGTTAATGGAGCACTCGGAACGAACCAAAATAGAAATAGACAAGGCCATGACCCTATTCCATTCTTCATTAGATATCATAGAGGCATTAAGCAGCTTATCATCGACCAGATACCGAATTTGAAATTGCTCGACTCCCGATACAATTTCTTCGGCAAGTAAATAGCCTTTATCGCCCAGGTACTCTCGGTATAGAGCGGAAACTAATTTACCGTGGCAATATCGTTGGGTCTCACGAACATAATAAATCAATACCCTCTTTTCAAAAGTAAAAAATGGAGTGGACATTTGGTTACGAAAATGGCCTTTATCTTTCGCTCGAAACGCTCGAGCATCAGTTAATGAGGATCTTAAATATATTTTATCCTGATTACTTTTTTTGCTACTAACCGACTTCACTGGATTCAAATATCGCAACACTAGTATATCTGTGTTTTTAACCACCTTTCTTAAACATTTAAAATGTTGGGAGCTATTGTTCGCGCCTTGTATTTTTGGGTATAGAGCATAAGTAAATGCTTCATGGGTCTCGTCACATTGACCTACTGGTTCTGGTATAAAAAGTGTTCCCCCTACCTCTTGAAACTCGTCGATTATAAAATTATACCCAGCGCGTTTTATATCCCTTTCTAAGAATTGTTTAGCAATTCGAGCTGCTTCCTGTATTCGAATTTGACTATGCCCAATTTGATTGACAATAAATGAGCGTTGCACTAGATGAGCACTCGCAGCAAACAAAGTAGCGCTTAGGAACAGTACCAGCATCAATTCAATTAAGGTGAATCCGAGCTGTTCATTTCGCATAACTCAGATCCTTAGGCAGTCAAAATGCTCATATGCTTGGTTTAGTTTCAAGCTTTTATCTTGACATTCGTTTTTCTCACTAAGACTTGGCCAAGATATGAGCACAATCAAGCGGCCATCCTTTTGGTCTTGAACGAATCGTGCTTTAGGTATTTGTGTTTTTAGATCCTCTAGCCACTTTTCCTTTAACGGATAAATATGATTTGGCAATTCTTGAGCATTATTGGTAGCTAAGGTTTGTAAATACAGTATCTCTTGTTTTGAGCTAGCGAAATAAATAGCCTGGTCTCGGATTAAGCTATCACTACTTTCACGCATCGCGTCCAATTGAATCGATATTAATGATAAAATTCCGATTCCAAAAAAACTCATTGCTATAAGTAGCTCAATTAAACTAAATCCTTTCTGTGCTTTCATTTAAAATAAAAAATACTATTCGATTAAACTTATTCCTTTAAGTTTTGAGCTCGCGAATAGCAGAAATAGTAGCACTTGATATCAAATAACGATATCAAATCTACATAAATAGAGGTATTTGATATTATTCTGACATCACAAAAGACAAATGAATAACTATGAAAATTATTCGACGGTTACACTTTTAGCAAGGTTTCTTGGCTGATCTACATCAGTTCCCTTTATTAACGCAACGTAATAGGAAAGTAACTGTAGCGGCAAGGTATAAACAATAGGTGCCAAGAACTCAGGAACCGAAGGAATACCGATTAGATAATTCCCGGATAGCCCTTGGTTATTTAGTTTTTCGTCAATGAATACAAATAACTCTCCTCCTCGAGAAGCAACTTCCTGGAGGTTGGATTTCAGTTTTTCATACAGTTCGTCATTCGGTGCTACGGTAATCACTGGCATGTCTTTATCAACCAAAGCCAGCGGGCCGTGCTTCAATTCACCGGCAGGATAGGCTTCTGCATGTATATAGGAAATCTCTTTAAGCTTTAAAGCACCTTCTAGCGCAATCGGGTATTGAACGCCTCTACCCAAAAACAATGCATGCCTTTTTTCAGCAAAAGATTCCGCCATCTGCTCGATACTTTTATCTAGGGCGAGCACTTGTTCAAAATAGTTTGGAAGCTTTTTGATTTCCCCAACCAGCTCTTTTTCTTGCTCGTTCGACAAACCTTTGGTTTTCGCCAGAGAAATAACCAATAGCAAAAGCGCTACTAATTGGGTGGTAAATGCTTTAGTGGAAGCCACTCCAATTTCTGCGCCTGCATTTGTCATCAAGACATAATCGGACTCTCGCACTAATGAACTACTGTGGACGTTACAAATAGCTAATGAGCTTTTAAATTGATCTTTAATATCTTTTAGTGCAGCTAAGGTATCTGCGGTCTCACCACTTTGGGAGATGGTGAGAATTAAACCATCCTCCTGCACCACTTTTTCTCGATACCGATATTCACTTGCGACTTCTACTTGGCAAGGAGTTTTTGCAATGGATTCAAACCAATATTTGGCAACCAAGCCAGCGTGAAAGCTGGTGCCACATGCAACGATCTGTACATGTTTTATATCTTTAAATAATTCTTCTGAGCCTAGTCCGCAAATGTTATTAAGCACTTTAGTATCGCTGATTCGATTTTCTAACGTAGCACTGACCGACCGAGGCTGCTCAAAAATTTCTTTTTCCATGAAATGGCGATAGCGACCTTTCTCGGCATTATCTTGCCCTAAATTATATTCAACCGTTTCTCTCTCAACGGCTTGATTATTTTCATCAAATATTTCTACCTTATCGATGGAAATCTCAGCGATATCGCCTTCTTCTAAGTAGATAAAGCGGTTGGTAACGGTTTGCAACGCAAGCGCGTCAGAGCCAATAAAATTTTCCCCGATACCTAAACCAATCACTAAAGGACTGCCTTCTCTCGCAACCACAAAGCGATCGGGGTGACGATCTGATATGGCTGCTATCGCAAATGCACCTTTAAGTTTTTGCACACACTGAACGAGTGCCTTTTTTAAACTCAAACCTTGTTCTACGTACCCGGCCATAAGATGAGCAATCACTTCACTATCGGTATCCGATAAGAATTCTGAGCCAGAATCAATTAGCTCATTTTTAATATCTTCAAAATTTTCGATGATTCCATTGTGGACAATAGCAACACCATTCACTTTGTGAGGGTGGGCATTTTTTTCAGAGGGTTTACCATGTGTAGCCCAGCGGGTATGGGCGATGCCAATCATGCCTTCTACTTGTTCAGCCTGAACAGCATCGACTAAACCTTGCACCTTTCCTTCGCATTTAACGCTGCTCAGCTGCCCTTGAGAATCAATCAGTGCCAAGCCCGCTGAATCATAACCTCGATACTCAAGACGCTTGAGCCCCTGGAGCAAAATATCGTTTACATTTCGTTTGCTGGTTGCACCAACGATCCCGCACATAATAAATCCTAATCTTTAACAAAAGATCCATAGGCTAAATCAGAAAAATTTACCTAAGATGAACTCTAAACGGCTATTTTAACCGTTTTTAGCTTGTAGGTGTCGCTCCCAACTGAGTGTTGAGCGCACAATTTCATCCAAATCATCGAATTCAGGCTCCCAGCCCAGTACATCCCTTACTTTTTTGGCTTCAGCAATCAAAATAGGCGGGTCACCGGCCCTACGATCTTCTTCGATAATATTAAGTTGGCCATCATTAGCCTCTTTGACCTTTGCCAACACCTCTCGAACAGAATAGCCATGACCATATCCACAATTCACGGTGATGCTTTCACCCCCATCCAAAAGGTAATCCAGAGCTTTTAAATGTGCATTCGCTAGATCCACAACATGAATGTAGTCACGTACACCTGTGCCATCTGGGGTCGGATAATCTGTGCCGTAAATAGCTATTTTGTCTCGCTTACCAACGGCAGCTTCACATGCAACTTTGGTGAGTAGCGTGGCTTTTGCCGTACTTTGGCCAATTTGTCCCTCTGGGTCACAGCCAGCCACATTAAAGTAACGCAAAACGACAAAGCGCATGTCACTGGCGATCGCCAAATCTTTAAGCATGATTTCACTCATGAGCTTCGACATACCGTAAGGGTTAATCGGATCTAAGGCAGCATCTTCACTACAGGTATCGCCATTTGGTATTCCGTAGACAGCCGCCGTCGAGGAGAAAATAAAGTGCTTTACCCCCGCATTTTGACAACACTCTAATAAGTTCCGGGTGTTGGCGGTGTTATTGCGATAATACTTCATCGGGTTTTCCACCGACTCAGGAACAATAGTGTGCGCTGCAAAGTGCAAGACCGTATCAATCTTATGTTTTTCTAACAATTCACTAACCAGTGCTTGGTCACCAGTATCACCTTTAACAAATTCACCGTAAATAACAGCGTCTTCGAAGCCTGTACTGAGGTTATCGAGCACCACGACAGAGTGATCAGTTTTTGACAATTGCTTAACAACATGACTACCGATATAGCCGGCGCCACCGGTTACAAGAATATTTTTCATAGTTTACTTATTATTTTTTTGTGGGCCTAAGCCATTTATCCAGGGTGATTTGCTTAGCCCTAGCAAGACTTAGTTTGCCAGCTGGAGTGTCTTTGCTAATGACCGAGCCTGCGCCAACATTACTTTCTTTACCAATTTTTACCGGCGCTACCAAGGAGCTGTTTGAACCGATAAATGCACCATCCTCGATTTCGGTCAGGTGCTTATTCACACCATCATAGTTGCAGGTAATGGTACCGGCGCCAATATTAACCTCTTCGCCAATTTTTGCATCACCAATATAACTAAGATGGCTAACCTTAGAGCCTTTGCCTAATTTAGCTTTCTTTATTTCAACGAAATTTCCAATTTTGGCGTCGTCGCTCACCTCTGTACCAGGCCTTAATCGCGCAAAAGGTCCAATCGCCGCGTTGTGTCCTATCTGCACGTCCTCTAAGATAGACATGGGTTTTATCTCTACACCATCTCCCAGAGTAACGTTCTTTAAAACGCAATTAGCACCAATTAAACACTTCGAGCCAATGGTATTATTACCTTCAAACACGACATTAACGTCAACAACACTGTCCTTTCCGTGGTTTAGACTGCCCCTAAGATCAAAGCGCGCTGGATCCAATAAAGTTAATCCCGCTTCCATCAGTTGCTCAGCATTTTGCAACTGAAACCGTCTCTCAAGCGCTGCCAGTTGGCTTTTAGTATTTACGCCCTCGACCTCAACTGGGTTTTGAACTTCTAAGGTCTGGACCTTATGCCCTTGGTCTACAGCAAGAGCCAAAATATCCGTTAGGTAAAACTCTTTTTGGGCATTCTGATTTTGGATGTTCGGTAGGTTTTCTAACAAAAACGCGCCCTTAAAACCCATAATCCCAGTATTAATTTCTGAGATCATTCGTTCTTCTGGAGACGCATCTTTATGCTCAACGATTCGTTGCACATTGCCATTGGCATCGCGCACAATTCGACCATAGCCACTGGCATCTGGTAAAGATACGGTAACAAGGGCCATAGCCTGATCTACTAGCGCCATCAACGAACTAAGAGTCCCAGAGCTAATCAAAGGAACGTCCGCTGTCAGCACTAGAACCGTGTCCTCTGCTTGGATATGTTCTAAGCTTTGCTGTACGGCATGGGCTGTTCCTAGCTGATCTGCCTGGTAAACCCACTCAATGTCGTATTGATTGGTTTCATCTCGCAAAAGCTCGCCTTGGTGTCCATAGACCACACATATTTGCTCGGGCTCAATTTGATTCACACTATCTAACAAACGATGAAGAATCGGCTTTCCTCCAAGCGGATGTAATACTTTTGGCCAATTTGAACGCATACGCGTCCCTTGCCCCGCTGCCAACACAACTACTTTTAACGCCACTGGATTCCTCTATGTTTAGACCTAGTTCAATACCGGATTTGGCCTAACACTAACATGTTTTTATGCTATTATGCCGGGCAATTTGGTGTTTCAAGTTCCGAATTCAGTTAAGCATCTATTTTAATATAATCATCTCAAAATTTAAGCCTATTTAAATGATTACTCCCGTTATTTTAGCTGGCGGTTCCGGAACCCGACTTTGGCCCGTTTCTCGAAGCTTATACCCTAAGCAATTTTTGAAACTAACCCATGATACCAACAGCTTGTTTCAGGAAACCATTCTTCGCATCACTCAACTTGAAACAGTCGAAAGCTCACCCCCTATTGTTATTTGCAACGAGGAACATCGGTTTCTAGTCGCTGAACAGCTGCGAGCTATTAACATAGCTCCGATGGCCATTATTCTTGAGCCCGTTGGTAGAAATACCGCGCCGGCCATTGCCTTAGCAGCATTAAAGGCCGAAGCTGAAAGCAAACTGCTAGTGTTGCCTGCTGACCATTTTATCGAACCTAGCAAAGAATTTGAGAATGCCTTATTGGCCGCAGAAAAGCTTAGCGGACTAGATAAGCTGGTGACCTTTGGCATCAAACCAAGCCATCCAGAAACTGGTTATGGCTATATAAAAGCTGGAGACACCATCTCGAACTCTGAGGGATTCACGGTCGATCGCTTCGTCGAAAAGCCCGACCTCGAAAAAGCGAAGGCTTTGCTTGAAAGCGGTGATTTCTTTTGGAACAGCGGTATGTTTCTTTTTAAGAGCGCCGTATATCTTGCGGAACTAAAAGAGCAATCCACCCAGATCTACGATGCCTGCAACCAATCTTTCGCTGGCTTAGTTGAAGATTTAGACTTTTTACGAATACCTAAAGAAGATTTCGAAAACTGTCCATCAGATTCCATCGACTACGCGGTCATGGAAAAAACTAAAAGTGCTGCGGTTGTGCCTTTTAATATTACCTGGGACGACGTAGGTTCTTGGTCCTCACTTTGGAAAGTAAATTCTAAAAACGAAAACAATAATTTTATAAAAGGCGATGTATATAGCCACGAAACAAACAATAGTTATGTACATGCCGACTCTCGTTTGGTCGCGACCATAGGCTTAGACAATCACATCGTCGTAGAAACTGCCGACGCAGTACTGGTAGCCGATAAGTCCAAGACACAGGAAGTTAAACATATTCTGAGTCAACTTAAACAGGACGAACGCGAAGAAACCAATTTACATAAACGCGTTTATAGACCCTGGGGTTGGTACGAATCTATTTGCAGCTCTGATAATTTTCAAGTCAAACGAATTTGTGTAAGTCCGGGGGCTAGCTTATCGCTGCAAATGCATCATCATCGTGCTGAACACTGGGTCATCGTCAAAGGCGTGGCTAAAGTAACCAATGGCGATGAAGTTAAATTGTTTAACGAGGACCAATCGACCTATATTCCAATAGGTAACAAACATCGATTAGAAAACTGTGAGCAGGAAGACCTTGAAATTATAGAGATTCAAACTGGCTCATACTTAGGGGAAGATGATATCGTACGTTTTGAAGACGTATATGGCCGATAGCGCCCCTCCTAGCAATAAAAACAAAGAACGATAGTAGGACAGGAACATGCTCAACAATCGCAGCGTACTTATAACTGGTGGTACCGGTTCTTTTGGTAAAAAGTTTATCGAAACCATTCTTGCTGAATATCCCGATGTAAAAAAGATAATCATTTTTTCAAGAGACGAACTTAAACAATCGGACTTAAAACTTAAGTATCCAGCTCATGAATTTCCCCAACTTCGATTCTTTATTGGCGATGTAAGAGACAAAGAGCGTTTAGTTCAAGCTTGCGAAAACGTGGATGTCATTATCCATGCTGCTGCCATCAAACAGGTAGACACTGCCGAATACAATCCAACTGAATGTATTCGTACCAACATCGACGGTGCAGAAAATGTCATTCATGCCGCCCTAACCTGCGGAGTAAAAGATATCGTCGCGCTTTCAACCGATAAAGCTTGTGCGCCTATTAATCTATACGGAGCCACTAAACTAGCATCAGATAAATTATTTACTGCTGCTAACAATATTCGTGGCGCAAAGAAAATTCGATTTAGTGTTGTGCGTTACGGAAACGTTATGGGTTCCAGAGGCTCAGTGATTCCTTTCTTCCTTAACAAGAAACAAGATGGTGTTTTGCCTATCACTCATGAAGATATGACCCGGTTTAATATTTCACTCGAAGACGGCGTCAAACTCGTTATGTTTGCTATTGGCCATCATTTAGGCGGTGAAATTTTTGTTCCGAAGATTCCCTCGTATAAAATTTTGGATGTTGCCACTGCCATTGCACCAGAATGCGAAACAAAAGTAGTGGGGGTTCGGCCCGGTGAAAAACTTCACGAAGAAATGATTACTGATTCAGATTCATTGAACACTATCGACTTGGGTCCTTATTACGCTATTTTGCCCTCAGTCTCTTTTGACTACAGCAAAGAGGCTTATATGGAACATCACAAAGCGACCGAAGTACCCTTTGGATTCAAATACAATTCCGGAACCAATACCGAATGGGAAAGCGTTGAATCACTGCGCTCACTGATAAAAGAACACGTAGACCCTTCTTTCGAAGTGTAAATTATGATTCCTTACGGTAAACAGGATATTAATCAGGATGACATCGACGCGGTCATCGATGTTTTACAATCCGACTTTATTACCCAAGGGCCTGTTTTACCTAGATTCGAACAAGCTATTTCAGAACACACTGGCGCGGCACACGTTCTAGCGGTAAATAGCGCAACCTCCGCACTTCATATTGCGTGCCTGGCTCTGGGATTAGGCAAAGGTGACTATCTGTGGACAACGCCCATCTCTTTTGTGGCTTCCGCTAACTGCGGACTCTATTGTGGCGCTTTAGTAGACTTTGTAGATATTGACCCTAACACCTACAACCTTTGCCCCTTAGCACTTAAACAAAAACTTGAGCAAGCAAAGAAGGAAGATAAACTCCCCAAAGTTGTTATTCCCGTACATTTAAGTGGCCAAAGCTGTGACATGGAAAGCATTGCTAAACTAGCTGATGAATATGGCTTCTCAGTAATAGAGGACGCTTCTCACGCTATTGGTGGCCGCTACAAAGACCAAGCTATCGGCTCATGTCAGTACTCTGACATTACTGTTTTTAGTTTTCATCCAGTAAAAATTATTACAACAGCCGAAGGGGGTGTAGCCACCACCCAAGATTCCACTTTAGCGGAAAAGATGAACCTGCTGCGCTCTCACGGCATTACCCGTGACAAAAAGCTTATGGAGAATGCTCCTGATGGTTCTTGGTATTACGAACAAATTGATTTGGGATTTAATTATCGAATGACCGAGCTTCAAGCCGCATTAGGTTTAAGCCAAATGACACGACTGAATGAGTTTGTTTCTGCACGGCATCAATTATCTGATCGCTACAACGAACTCCTTAAGGGTCTGCCCATTCGCCTACCCTATCAAATTGATGATAGCTACTCCGGACTACATTTATACATTATTCGTCTTGAGCTAGATAAGATAAATCAATCTCACGAATCCGTTTTTCAAAAACTTAGGGATAAGGGAATTGGAGTCAATCTGCATTATATTCCCATTCATACTCAGCCTTATTATCAAAATCTTGGTTTTAAACATGGGGACTTTCCTTATGCAGAACACTACTATCAAGAGGCCATTTCGCTACCCATGTTTCATTTGTTAAGTCACGAACAACAAGATACTGTTGTTAATGTTTTAACTGAGGTGTTAAGCGAATCATGAGGCTTGCTCTGATACCCGCACGTGGTGGCAGCAAACGCATTCCACGAAAAAACATTAAGGCCTTTCATGGTAAGCCAATTATTGCTTATTCAATTGAAACCGCATTGAGCAGCGGGTTGTTTGATGAGGTGATTGTTTCAACCGATGACCAAGAAATAGCGGAAGTAGCCAAACAATATGGTGCAAGTGTTCCTTTTATTCGGCCCGCCGATTTGTCTGATGACCACGCCACTACCGTAGAAGTGATCAAACACGCAATTAATGACTTTAAAAACAAAGGCCTTGAGATTGATCAAGTGTGCTGTATATATGCTACTGCACCCTTTGTACAAAAGGACTTTCTAGTCGAAGGTTTTGAAGCTATAGAAAAAAAAGGTTTCTCCCTTGCCTTTGCGGCTACTGAATTTTCTTTTCCGATTCAAAGAGCTTTGAGACGCTTAGAAAACGGAGGCGTCGAAATGCTACAGCCCGAACATTTAGTCACACGATCCCAGGATTTAGAACCCGCTTACCACGACGCTGGTCAGTTTTATTGGGGCAAGGCTCAGGCCTTTTTGGACGACATACCCATTTTTTCTGAGCAATCCTATGCGGTAAATTTACCCCACTATTTAGTTCAGGATATCGACACACCCGCTGACTGGATAAGAGCAGAGCTCCTGTTTAAGGCTCTGGAGCAAAACCTTGAAGATAGCCATTAGAGCAGACGCATCTAATCAAATTGGTACCGGACATGTAGTGCGATGCCTAGCTCTAGCCGATGCTCTAAATCAGCCCCAAAAAAATGTTTTGTTCCTATGTAAGGCACACTCTAATCATCTTGCAAACTTAATAAAGGATAGAGGCTATCCAGTATCACTCCTGAACACTTCCGACTTGAACGATAGCGCTTATGCACACTCTTATTGGCTGGGAGGAACAGAGGACGACGATGCCCAACAGAGCCTAGAAGCAATTACCGATCATTTTGGTGGCCCAGTCGATACCATTATTTTAGATCACTATGGTCTCGCAAAACCCTGGGAAACTATCTTAAGAGAAGTTTGCAATTCCTTGGTAGTAGTCGATGATCTATCCGATAGAAAACATGACTGCGATCTTTTAGTTGACCAAACCTTTGCTAAAAAGGAAAGGAGCTATGATGGTCTACTGAACCCAAAAAGCAAACGATTGGTAGGCGAACAGTTTTCGTTTTTACGCAGCGAATTCACCCAGTATTCAATTGGACAAATACAAAACCATAGAAAGAATGTAAATCTGACATCACCAAAGGTAATCATTATGATGGGCGGGATGGACCCTGATGATTTTACATCCCAAGTAGCAGGAATTCTGGATAAGCATCCAAACCTAGAAACAGTTTCAATTATTCTTTCATCCCAAGCCAAGCATTTAGATGCCGTGAAGACTTGGGTAGACAGTAATAAAAAATTTAAATTGTTTGTATCCCCCAATAATATTGCCCAACTTTTGTTTGAACATGATCTCGCTATCGGTGCTTTTGGTGGCAGCACTTGGGAGCGATGTCGCATGGGTCTGCCTAGTTTGTCTTTGGTCATTGCTGAGAACCAAAGGGATATTGGCAGAACACTAAAACAAAAAAATATTTGTGAACTGATCGATTTACCTATAAATCAAAAGCAATTTGATTCAGCCCTTAAGAACAGCCTATCAAGCAATATATATTTTGATCGTGTGAATGCCAGCCTAAACGTCAGCGATGGTTTAGGCCTAGAGCGTGTTAGTAAAGAAATTCTGAACTTACATCAAGGTTTATATATTCGTTCTGCAGACACTGACGACTTAATGACCTTATACGCTTGGGTCAACTCACCCGAACGTCGAAACAGTGCCTTTAATTCCCAAGAAGTTTCTTTAGATCAACACAAGGCCTGGTTTAAGTCCAAGCTTTCAGACCCCAATAGCCTTATCTTCATAGCGATGAATCCAGATGGTGACGCCATTGGCCAATTACGCTTTGATATTGATGAACAAGCATGCGCCCTGGTCGACATATACATAGATAAAGATGCAGGGGGCCGAGGCAATGGTGTAAAATTATTGAAACTGGGTGCTAGCCGATTATTCGAAGAAAAAGCCGTTAAACAAATAAAGGCTTTGGTCAAACTAGACAACATCGCCTCTAAGAAATCTTTTGAACGCAGCGGCTTTACCCAGATAAATAGTACCCAATTTAACGGCATCGACTGCTATCAATTTTTGCTAGATAAGCCCAATGAGCACAAATAAGCCACCCCAATACATTGTCGTTACAGTTAAATCCTGGAACATCGAGCTGTTTGAGCAACGCAGTGTGAATTTTCCTGGAGAGTGGCATCTGGTCAATCACAAAGATCAACTTACACCAGAGTTCGTGGCCGACATCGACCCTGCGTATATATTTTTCCCACACTGGAACTGGATTGTTCCTAAGGAAATCACCGAGAATTACACCTGCGTCTGTTTTCATATGACCGACCTTCCTTATGGTCGCGGAGGCAGCCCACTGCAAAACTTAATCGTTCGCGGTCATAAAAGCACCAAATTAAGCGCTCTGGAAATGACTGAAGAGCTTGACGCAGGGCCCATTTTTAAAAAGGTGGACCTAGATCTTAGCGGTCGAGCTCAAGATATATATCAAGATGCCGCGGTTAAATGCTACGACCTAATGGAATATATCGTTGTTAATAAACCCTCTGCACAGGCTCAGACAGGAGAAATCACCGAATTTGAGCGTCGAAAGCCAGAACAAAGCCTAATCGACCCAAGTCTAAGTTCAGAACAACTTTATGATTTTATCCGTATGCTAGACGCTGAAGGTTATCCTCATGCATATTCCTTAGTGGGCCCTTATAAACTAAAATTTACCCAAGCTAAATTAGAGCAGGGCCAAGTAAGCGCAACTGTTACATTTACCAGCCAAGAAAAAAACCATGACTGAAATTACTATCGACGGGAAAAAAATCGGCCCTAAGCATAAGCCCTATGTTATTGCTGAACTATCAGCCAACCATAACGGTTCCATTGATAAGGCTCTTGAGACCATGGAAATGGCTGCTGCCATGGGTGCCAGCGCCATCAAGCTACAAACTTACACCGCCGATACCATGACGATTGACTGCGATAAGGACGACTTTCTTATTAAAGGCGGGCTTTGGGACGGTTATAAGCTCTACGATCTATACCAAGAGGCCTACACCCCCTATGAGTGGCACGAACAATTATTTGCCAAAGGTAAAGAGCTAGGCATTACCGTATTCTCAACCCCTTTTGATGAGAGTGCCGTTGAATTGCTAGAGGAACTTAACGCACCGGCCTATAAAATCGCGTCTTTTGAAGCGATAGATCTCCCCTTGATTCAGCGGGTTGCCCAAACGGGCAAACCCATGATTATCTCAACAGGTATGGCTAATCTAGCCGAGATAGAAGAAGCCGTTAAAACAGCGCGCGATAATGGCTGCCAAGAGCTCGTCCTCTTGCACTGTATCAGTAGCTACCCAAGCCCTATTGACCAAGCTAATTTAGCCACCATTCGAGATATCTCAGACCGTTTTGATTGCATCGCTGGTCTCTCGGACCACACCATGGGTACGGTTGTATCGGTATCGGCGGTCGCTCTGGGCGCCGCAGTTATCGAGAAACACGTGATCCTTAGCCGTCAGGACAAAGGGCCTGACAGCGAGTTTTCGCTGGAACCCGAAGAGCTAAGAACGCTATGCGAAGACACCGAATCTGCCTGGAAAGCCATCGGTCAAGCAGGTTATGAGAAAAAAGCAGCTGAAGAGGCAAATGTAGCTTTCCGCAGGTCTTTATATTTCGTAAAAGACATTAAAGCTGGTGAAACTATTGGCGAAGAACATATTAGAAGAATTCGACCTGGCTTTGGCTTAGCGCCAAAACACTATGATGGGGTTATTGGAAAAAAAGCGAAAAGCGATATATCTCGTGGAACCGCTTGTAATTGGGACTTAATCGATGGCTAAAGTACTGGTGGTAGCAGCACATGCAGACGATGAAGCACTGGGCTGTGGCGGAACAATTTATAATCATAGCTCCCAAGGAGACGAAGTATATTTATGTTTTCTCACCAACGGGGTTGGAGCTCGGGAAGACAACGAAGAAGCCATCGAAGCTAGGCAAGAAGCCTCAGCTCAGGCAGGAGATATATTAGGCGCTTCTAAAATATTCCAGTTCGACTTTCCAGATAATCAAATGGACTTTGTTCCGCTACTTGAAATTGTTCAAGCTATAGAAAGTGTTGTTGAAGAAGTAGAACCTTCTATTATTTATACCCATTTCTTACATGACTTAAATGTTGACCATCAATTAGCTCATCAAGCAGTAATGACCGCCTGCAGACCACAATCCCACTCCTGCGTTAAAGAGATATACTCTTTCGAAGTTCTATCTAGTTCAGAGTGGAACAGCTCAAGTGCGCCTACTTTTCAAGCTAACTATATTGTTAATATAGAGCAAAGCTTTGACAAAAAAATGAAGGCTCTAGCTTGTTACGAAGCGGAAATGAGAGATTTTCCTCATAGCCGTTCTTTTGAAGCTGTTGAGGCCTTGGCGACTTTACGCGGTGCCTGTAATGGTTACGCAAAAGCTGAAGCCTTTCATGTCGAGCGTATTCGCCGGGGTTGAAGATGTCGAATATAGGCAACTGGATCGAACCTTTTAGAGAATTACTATCGCCCTCGCATGATTTTTCGTTCCGTTTAATGCGTTTTTTTGGGCGGATATTCTTTGTCCGAAAGTGGATAGCTAGGAATACCTCCAAACCTCTTATCAGTAGTTTAGATACTGTTGTAAACACCCATGTTGAAAACTTACAAACTCAAGGTTACAGCACAGGTTTAAAACTATCCGATTTGGAACGATCAGAAATTATAAAACATTGTGATCAGTCCTTATTTTATGACAGTCAAGAGCCAGACAAAAAGTATCCAATATTTTTCAACGAGCCCAAAAGACAGGGCGAGGGGTTTATTTATCGTTTGCTTGATCCCCATCTAAAAAATGAAACAATCAATAAAATTGCGACCAGTGAACTTATTAAATCTACCGCTGATATCTATCTAGGCGTTGATGCCAAGCTTATGGGCACTCAACTTTGGTATACCTTTCCATCCAAGGAAAACGAATATAATCCTGAATTCGGCTTTCATTATGATTTGGATGACTACGGGTTTCTAAAAATATTTTTCTATCTGGATGCCGTCACAGAGCGAAATGGTCCCCACCAAATAATCGAATCTTCACACAACCATTCTCAGATATTTCGTTTTTTTAATAGACGATTAAGTGAAGATCAAGTTGCTTCAAGATTTAAAGATAAGGTGATCACAATGCTTGGGCAAGCGGGTGAAGGCTTTTTCGAAGATACCTTTGCATATCATCGTGGAACCGTAGCGAGAGAAAATCGGCTTATTTTCCAAATTCAATATGCAGTTTCATCCCATAAATGGAATAACTAAGAGCCTGTCAGGCTTATAGAGTAATTATGGAACTGAACAAACAATTTTTATCAGGTGCTACGCAATACACTGCTCTCAATCTAGTTGATAAAGGCTTAGCTCTTATTACTCCCGTTTGTATTCTATTTATATTAAACGATCAAAGCGTATATAACTTGGTAGAGTATGTGTACGCAATTGCAGCGATAGTTGTAATTTTTCTAGACCTGGGCTTTAAGCATTACATTATGTATGGCTTAAAGCTTACTCACGAAAAAAATAATTCTATAGAGAGTTACTTAAAACAAGCAGACACACTATTTTACCAAATCAATATTTTGATGCTAGTCGCTTTAGCCATTATTTTAGCGTTTACAAATTCGTTGATAGAGAACCCTTTAATATTCATTTTAGTTTTAGTAAGGGCTTTCACATTAAGCATCAGTCAATATTATGCAATCCTATTCAGAGCAAAAGATAAGCCTAATTTTACCTTTCTATTTTCTAGCTTTGGCAATATTGGCATTATCATCAGCCTTTTGATGTTTCCCTTTGTAGGCCTCAGCGCAGATAAACTCTATTTTCTCGTTCCTTTTCTTATGGTATTTGGTGTATTTTGCGCCAAAATTTTAACTCTTAAATCTTCGTATAATATCGATTTTTTAAAAAGTGCTTATTACTTTTCTTGGCCTATTCTACTCAATAGTGGCTTAGCTATTCTTGTACTATCCTTCGCTAAAATATTTGCTTTTAATTTATTGTCGCCATCCGATATGACGGAGTTATCTTTGGTTCAACGGGCATCTTTAGCGATTCAACTAGTTCATACGTCAATTGTTGGTTTTACACTAAAACAGGTTTATACCTCCGATAAAAATCTCTTCTCTAGTTTCTATCCCTATTTTTACTTCTTGTGCCTATCAAGCGTCGCTATTTTTTTAATGCTTAGCGGCTATGTGGTAAACCACCTAGGTTATTATTCATTTAATTTATTAGCAGCTGGGTATCTTATTATCTATACTTTTTTGTGGTGTTGTAGTGCCTTTTTTGAAATACTATTTGCCAAACATCATTTTACCAAAAGTATTTTATTTGCCACATTAGTTGGTGTATTGGTATTTGTATTAATTATAATAGTATCTAATTCACTGTCTTTGGTTGACCTAACAAGAACTATGGCTATTTCTTCAGCTACAACTTTAGCTTGCATGCTTATACTTTATATAAAGCAAATTGCCCCTTTAGAAAAAAATCTATCATAGTTGTAATATCTACTCAGGATCAGCTCCTTCCATGAATAATTTGTCCGTCGCTTTTATCGCTAATTTTCATAAAACAATATTTTTTTATGAAATTAGTAAGGTTTTAGAAGAATCGGGGGTCGAGGTATTTTGGTTTAGTTCAAGCAAACGTTGGACAGATTGGTTGCTAAAGCAAGGTGTTTTAGAAAAAAAAGTGTTCTCCTTTGATACCGAAAGTATGAATTGGCGTCTGAACTCCATCGACGATCACAAGATAATTTATGGTATTGAGGAAAATAACGGGGTACAAATAAACGATATAATTTTAATGGATCGCTTTTTGAGGGAACTTCCATTCGAGCAAGCTCGAAACTATCTAAATGGATTATCAATCAATTGTAAAAGCTTTATTCAATTAAATAATATTTCTGCTATTTTCGGCGAGCAGACTTGGTCCCATGAAATCATTATTGCCCAGGTTGCTAAGCTACTTGGAAAAGTGTTCGCCCGACCTCACGTAGTTCGTGTTCCAGATGGACGCTTTGGTTTTTTTAAGGAGCACCACGAGCGGGAATTGTTCGAAAGTAATTCACCTGCACCAGAGCCCTCTTTCATTTCTGAGATGCTTAATGCCTATGTGAGTAATAAACCTAAGCCAAGCTATTTTGCACTTAATAACAGAACGCCATCGTTTAAACTGGGCTTCGTTTCTTCTTTAGCCAAACATCTCCGAATTTCATCAATAGAGAAAAATAATCTATCCCACTATAAAGTCAGTTTTCTCGTGAAGAACAAGCTTTTATCTATTATGCGAATGCAATATATACGGTTTTTAAAGCCCTTTGATGACCGGCCAGATTTAGAGCAGAAATTTGTGCTTTACACGCTTCACGTTCAACCAGAGCATTCAATTGATGTGCTAGGTTCGCGTTTTTCTAACCAGCTCCAATTGATCGAACAACTGTCTCGCAGCTTGCCGCAAGGGCACATGCTTTACGTCAAGGAACATAGTAATGCTCTTGGCAACAGAGGGCGCGACTTCTACCAACTCGTGAACCGCTTACCAGCAACCAAATTAGTATCGCCCTATATAAATTCTGCGGATCTAATACAGAAAGCTGAATGCACCATCAGCGTTTCAGGTACAGCCTGTTATGAAGCAGGCCTCTTTGGACATAAAGCCTTATGCCTGGCAGAAATGTTCTTTAAGCCTGTATTACAGCGTGATCAATACAACCCTTGGGTAGATGAATTGAGTGAGATTTTAAACGAGCCTCTACGAGTAAATCGAAGTCTTGCGGAAGCCGCTTTGGGTAAAGTGTATAAAAACTCTTACCCTGGCTATATATCGGATCCAAAATCCGATCCTCGATGTATCAAGTCAGATAATATTAAAGTTGTCAGTGAAGGTTTCTTGGACTTTCTTAAGTTCACCTTCAATCAAGGTTAGAATTTTACTTAGCTATTTGTACGGCCACTGCGACATTAGAGACTTTTGGAGCCCGGCCATCTCCACTATGAGCCAATTTTAAAGGTGCATCGTGGTTAAAATAAACGTGATCATGTCGATCACCAAATAAGGACAGTAATTGCTCCGTAGAATTCACTCGGTCTTGTAGCTTGTCATATTCTTGGATTGAATAACCTAATAGTTTTTCAGCGTCCTTCTGATCCAATTCTGCATATTCAACACCAACAGCCACAATACCACCATTCTTAGTCACACGAACCACCTCATCAATGGCCTTTTGTGGCTCAGAACTGTAGCTCAAGGCCCAGCCAAATATCACAGCATCAAAGCTATCATCTGCAAACTCCATGTTATGGACATCACCTACTTTGATTCGATCTGTATATGAAATTAAATCTAGGCCTGTAATATTGTCTATTTTGATTCCATGTGAGGCCAGCAAAAATAGCTCGTTCTCATTTCTGGGACCAATGACCAGTACCTTAGAATCGGGGGTGATTTTTTCAATCGAAACCAAAGGGTTTACCAATAGGTTTACTCGGTCATTACAAGGATATAAACCCATCAAATTATGAGAGATTGTAACCCCAAAAGCATCCTTGGATTCTAGAGTTTTTAAACGCTTAAAGACCCTAATTAGCAAGAAAGCTCTCAATTTGACGATAATGACTCTTATTGGTCTTATTTTATATAACTCAGAAAACATAGAGGTAGCTCTCGGCTCGCAGAATTTCGATTTTTCGAAGCCCGATTATAGGCCTATAACCCCCCGAAATAAACCATCAAATTACGAGACCACTTGGACTATCCACTGTTTAGAATAATGGTATGATTGGTACTCTATAACCCAAGACGCGCACGCGGATATACTCTAGAAAGCTATTTCATGCATTTTTCTTATAAAATAAATATAGATACGCCCTCTACACCTATCGAACTTCAAAAGGATACATCTCAGTATTCCGTATCGCATGAAACAGAGAGATTTTTTCTTGGTGGCCACTATCGCTCTTTAGACGGTATCTCGTTCGATAAAAAAATTGGCTCACTTAAGAGTATTGAGTCTTTGGCACATCACTTGAGTGCATCTGGTGAATTTTCCTTAGTCCTAGTCAATAAAGCAGATAAAACAATCAGCTTACTTAGGGATGGAACTGGCACGAGAGGCCTATATTATTCGGTAAACGGTCGAGATGTATTGGTTTCTAGCAATATCTTTAAATTACTTGAGTCTTTAGAGCACAGAAAATTCAGTTCACTTGGGGTTGAAATTTTACTCAACTACGAATACCAGCTTGACCCCTTTACTATTCTCGAAAATGTTTTTTCGCTAAAACGAGGGCATTCCCTTCAGATAAAACCCTCCTCAACCATTGCCGATCAAAAACGATTTACTAAGAATCTAAGTGAAATTGAAGAGAACTCAAATTTTGATATCGAAAACTTCTCGCTTAGGGAAAAAATCATCCAGGCCCACGAAAAACGACTGAGTAGTAATCATGCTGCCATTATGTTGTCAGGCGGGATCGACTCAACAGTAATGGGAATCACCTTAAAGAAAGATTTGGGCGTCAGTAATCTAGAAGCCTTTACTTTTTCAACAAAAAACGCAGAACAATCTGAAGTTGAGGATGCAAAAAAAACAGCAAAGCAACTCGATGTGAAGCTACATCATGTAGAAGTTGATCCCAATAAGGATTTGGATTTAGAAAAAGTTTTCGATACCAACTTTCCTTATGTTGGATGTCATATATTTAACGAGCTTTTATCCGATACCTCGTCTTATAACTTTTATGCCGGCCAAGACAATCGTCTTCATACACCTCACTCTAATATTGTCGACAAAGTTTTGTTAGGTTCGTTAGCGAACAATGAGGGTTTGCGAAAGCTCATGTCTAGTTCAGCAAAAATAGTTCCTAATTCCTTGTTACCTGGTATTTTAAAAAAGGCTCAAGCTCATCTAATAGCGGGAGATGACCTTAATCAGCTTATGCACAATTTTTATTTCCATATACATCCTGGCAACAAGGGGCAACAGGCCTCAAAAACTATAATAGAAGCTTTAGAAAAGAACTCTGCCAGCAACCCAAAAAATAGCCTAAGACAGCATTTCAACAACATTTGCGATATCGCCAGCGATTTTCAACATACCGATGATATTGCCTGTATGACCGGTACAATAGAAAGCTTAAACTCTCAATGCAGCATGCCTTTTTTTGATGTAGAACTGTGCGAATACTCTGCATCGCTTCCCATGGCCTACGCCTTAAAGAAAACTAAAGGACGAGAAGGCCATGGTAAAAAAACAAAGCACGTCGATAAGTTCGTCCTACGTAAAGCTTACGCCAGTGAGCTTTCTGATGACCTAATCTATAGAGACAAGGCAGTTTGTCATACCAACCACTTGTATTTAAATGGGTTTATGAGTGCTCATGTTAATGAGTATTTAAATTCTTCTGTGCTAGCAAAAACAGAAATGTCTGAGCATTTGCCCATCAAACAGTTAGTCAATAGGATGCTAACTAACGATCAACAGTGGAAAATTAAGGACTACGAAGCAGTGGTCGAATCTCAAAACATCCTATACCTTGAGCTAATCGCTCGAAAGTTCAATGTTTCCTGATAAATAAAGCCCCTTAGAATGAACCGAGTTAAACAGCTATTAACCCTACTTATCCCTCCTGGCCGCTTCAAAAATGCTTTATTGTCTTCTGTTTTTGGTTGGGACATAGACCCTAAAGCCTATATCGGTTTTTCTCGTATTAATATCGATCAACTAACGATGGGGCCTGGCGCTTTTATTGGCCACTTTAACCAAATACTAAATCTTGAACATTTAGATATGGATGATGGCGCATTACTCATCGCATCCAATACGATTTTTGGCCCAGAAAAAGGAACTTATAAACAGACTTTAAAACTAGGGAAAAACAGTGGAATTCTTCGAAAATGCATAGTCGATTGTTCCGCAGATATTCTCATCGGTAACAACGTGATTTTCGCAGGGGTTCGTTGCCAGCTCTGGACCCATGGCTTTGATAAGGTACGGGATAAATTCGTCGCTGAAATAACGACAGGCGACAACATCTATTTGGGTTCAGGTGCAATGGTTTTACCTGGAGTGTCAATATGTGACGGCGTGTCAGTAGCTGCAGGCGCAGTGGTTGTAAAGTCAATCGAGAAAGAGGGTTTTTACGCAGGGAACCCTGCTGTTTTCGTTAAAGAGCAAATGGCATTCGCTGATCGCACAGATTTATCAAAAATTGAAACATTATCAAATGGTAAAACGGTTTATACGAGAAAATAGTTGGATATCATTAATTATCTAGCCAGCAAGGACATCTATTAAATTATAAAGAGGAAAACAATAATATTATGAGCCGACACTCAAAAGGAACCGATAATTTTCTCGATCTGCTATAATCTGAGCCTGATTTACACTGCGCCAACAAATGTAACATGACTAAACCCAGTAATTACATCTTTCTATTCACTGCTGGCATTTTCGCTCTATTTCCCTTTGATCAGGCCATTAAACTCTCGACTTATTTTTCTCAGGTACCACTTCGGTTTACTCAACCCATCGCCTTAGGGTTAGCCGTTTTTTTTCTTTTTAAACATTTAAAAAACCACGGCCTTGGACATATAAACCTAATGTTTTGGGTGTTCGCTCTTTACGTTGGATACAATCTAGTTTCAATTAGTTATACCACTGCGCCTGAAGCCGGAATGCGCCAATTCGTTGTCCTGCTATCACAAGGGATTTTCTTTTACGGCTGCTATGCAGCAGCTTTTGCTCAAGGACAGTTCTTGAAATTGGTGAGAGTTTTTACAGTTGTAGCAGTTTTAGTTCTAATATTTTCCATTGTTCAGTTTATCGCTTTTAAGTTTTTTTTAATTACGCTAGGTATTTTACCTGAAACCGCTGGAGTACATCTACGAGCTCGAGCCTATGGTTTTTACATTGAGCCAAATTGGTTTGGTGTCTATCAGATTTGCGTCTTTCCATTTTTGTTTTTCGCTCAAAGGCATGCACATGCCCTAAATTTAAGCGATAGTTTCTTACAACTGGGGCTTGGCGCTTTCGCCATTTCACTAGTACTTGCAGGTAATCGAGGAATACTTTTGGGTTTTCTCGCCTTACTTCCTTTTTATTTTTTCTTTTTCGATCGAATAAGTTTAACCATTAGCTTGCTACTTAAAATCCTATTTACAGTTGCTATCGGTGCCCTGATCATCCTTACACCGCCGGATCAGGTAGCTATTCTGCTACTGCAATTCGGCTTAAATGTAGATTGGATTGACCTAGATTTACTCAGAAGGTTAATGGAAGACCTGCTCAATTTTGATGAAAGCGCCGCTAGGGGACGTATCGTGATGTACAACGCAATGTTCGAGAGTTTTTTAGCGCACCCGGTACTTGGTAGTGGGATAGCCAGCTGGACCACTATTGTAGTCGGTTTACGAGTAGTCAACGATCACAATATTCCACCTAATTTAACTGCGCCCAATGAGTTGTTGAGGGTTTTAGCAGAAGATGGACTCATCGGGTTCACGCTGATAGCAAGCCTAGCTTTATACTGGTTATATCTATTAGTTAAATGCTATCAACTACCTGCTTCAAGGATTCGTAAACAATTAGCCGGGGCTTGTATCTTGAGCTTTTTGGGGTTCATACTTGTCAGTAACTTTTACGGTGTTAGAGGTATGCTCAATGCATTCCCACTACTTGCTTTTTGTGTTGCTTATGCAAACTATTCATTAAGGCATTCCGATCAATGAAAATTTTACATGTAGTAAGGCAATATTACCCGAGCGTGGGAGGGCTAGAGAATTTCGTCGCTTCTTTGGCAATGCAGCAAATAAATGGTGGGCATGAGATTGAAGTCTTAACCCTAGATAGAAGCTTTGCCGAGCCTGATAAGATCCTCGCAGGTTATGAAGTACATGAGGGAGTAAGAATAATCCGCATACCATACTTCGGATCAAAACGATATCCAATAGCGTTTCAATGCCTAAAACTGATTAAAGAAAGCAGTGCCGATATTGTTCATGTCCATGCCATCGATTTCTTTTTTGATTTTTTAGCACTAACGAAGTTTATACATAAAAAGACTTTGGTATGTTCTACCCACGGAGGCTTTTTTCATACCAATAGTGAATCTAAGCTTAAATGGTTTTTCTTCAAAACCATCACGCGATCGAGTTCTAAGTTTTTTACCAAGATATTCACCTGTAGCTTGAACGACGAACTCTTGTTTAGGAACATTACCAAGAACACTAAGCTTATTCACAACGGTGTCGATACTTGTTATTCCGAACCAAGCGAACTGTCAAAAGAACATCATCTGATTACGCTTGGGAGGTTATCAACAAACAAAAATGTAGACCTTTTAATAGAGGTCGCGCGGGAGCTTAAAGACCTTGATCGCAGCTTTGTTTTACATATTGTCGGGCCAGACTGGGACAATTTAGTGACGCAACTAAGTGCAAAAGTTAAAGAGTATAGCTTAGAAAACTATGTTCTAGTCCATGGAAAAGTCTCCAACGAACAACTCGATCAGCTGGTAACTCAATCAAGCATCTATTTATCTGCTTCTTCATATGAAGGCTTTGGCCTAGCGGTTGTAGAAGGCATGTCTGCGGGTGCCTTCCCTATACTAAGTGATATCCCTAGTTATCGTGAAATTTCGGAGAAAGCCCACCTAGATAGTTTAACAGATTACTCAGATCCAAAATCAGTAGCGCTAAAGATCGTAGCGGTACTAGACTTACCTAGCGAAGAAAAGCTAAAACTGCGAATTAAATGTCATAATGCAGCCAAAGAATATTCCTGGGAAAATACTGCGAAACATTTTGAATCTAGCTACAAAGAATTAATTCATGCTTAAAAATACCTTTAACATATTAGGTGTGTCTCTCGTCGATCTGAGCACGCAAGAATTAATTACCTATCTAAAGAAAAGCATAAAAGAAAAGCGACAAACCAAGCTAGCATTTGCAAATGCTCACACGCTTAACAATGCCGCTAGTTCAGAGACTTATAGGCGAACTTTGTCTTCTTTTTTGGTAGTCAACGATGGTGTCGGGGTCGATATCGCTAAGAAGGTGCTACATGGAAGCCCCTTCCTAGAAAACCTAAACGGCACCGACTTTACACCCCGCCTACTCTCCTCCCTAGATACTTCACATAGAGTGTATCTATTAGGCGCTAAGGACTCGGTTATTAAGAAAGCTAAGGCCAACCTTTCGAAACAACACCCCAAACTTAATATCGTTGGGTTTCACAACGGCTATTTATCAGACAACAATAGAGACTTAGTCGTTACCGAAATACGTGATCTAAAGACTGATATATTGCTTGTGGGTATGGGAAACCCGCTTCAGGAAATCTGGATAAATCAATACGCTAATCAAACTGGCGCTAGCGTGTTAATGGGAATTGGTGCTTTTTTTGATTTTGCGAGTGATGAGGTGTCTCGAGCACCCACTCTCTTTAGAAAGTTAAGACTGGAGTGGGTTTATCGACTAATTTTAGAGCCCAAAAGAATGTTCAAGCGCTATGTTCTAGGTAACCCTTTATTCCTTTTAAGGGTATTAAAGCAACGCATATTTTCATAAGCGCTTTAAAAGCTAGACTAGCCGCCTAGCTTTTTCTTCATTGCTTGAAGCGTTCTAATTTGCGCCATGGATTCAGCTAGTTGAACCATCGCTGCCGAGTAGTCCATATCAGCGCTTTGATCAGCCAGTGCACTTTCAGCTTCTTTTTGAGCTTCAAGAGCCGCTGCTTCGTCAAGATCATTCGCTCTAAGAGCTGTATCAGCAAGAATAGTCACTTCGTTCGCTTGAACTTCAAGCATCCCGCCTGAAACATAAACCACTTCTTCCTGACCCTCTTCGTTGCGAAGCACGACAGGACCAGGAATAAGAGGAGATAGCAAAGGTGTATGACCAGGTAGAATACCCAACTCACCCAAAGTACCGGTGGCACTCACCATTTGTACTGCGCCTGAGTAGATCTCTTCTTCTGCACTTACCACATGGCATGAAATTGTTGCTGCCATTTTATTACCCTTTTGCTAATTCAGTTAAACGTCTTAAGCTTCTTGAAGTTTCTTAGCGTTTTCTAGAACTTCGTCGATATCACCCGCCATGTAGAAAGCTTTCTCAGGGATATCATCGTATTCACCATCAAGAATACCTTTAAAGCCACGAATGGTGTCTTTAAGAGATACGTATTTACCAGGAGAACCAGTAAATACTTCCGCTACGAAGAACGGTTGAGATAGGAAGTTTTCGATACGACGTGCACGTTGAACCACTTGCTTATCTTCTTCAGATAATTCGTCCATACCTAGAATCGCGATGATGTCTTTCAACTCTTTATAACGTTGAAGAATACTTTGAACACCACGTGCTACGTTGTAGTGGTCTTCACCGATCACTAGAGGATCAAGCTGACGTGAAGTTGAATCGAGTGGGTCAATCGCAGGGTAAATACCTTTTGCAGCGATATCGCGACTTAGTACAACGGTTGCGTCTAAGTGAGAGAAAGTGGTTGCTGGAGATGGGTCAGTCAAGTCATCCGCAGGTACGTATACTGCTTGGATTGAAGTAATTGAACCCGTCTTAGTAGAAGTAATACGCTCCTGAAGTACACCCATTTCTTCCGCTAGAGTAGGCTGGTAACCCACCGCAGAAGGCATACGACCTAGAAGTGCTGATACCTCAGTACCCGCCAGTGTGTAACGGTAGATGTTATCTACGAATAAAAGTACGTCACGACCTTCGTCACGGAACGCTTCAGCCATAGTCAAGCCAGTCAAAGCAACACGAAGTCTGTTTCCTGGTGGCTCATTCATCTGACCGTAAACCATCGCCACTTTAGAGTTGTCGAATTTCTCTACGTCAACAACGCCGGCTTCTTGCATTTCGTGGTAGAAATCGTTTCCTTCACGAGTACGCTCACCCACACCCGCAAACACAGATAGACCAGAGTGCTCTTTCGCGATGTTGTTAATAAGCTCCATCATGTTTACGGTTTTACCAACACCCGCACCACCGAATAATCCAACTTTACCACCCTTAGCGAATGGGCAGACCAAGTCGATTACTTTAATACCGGTTTCAAGTAGCTCGTTAGCAGAAGCTTGTTCAGCGTAAGTAGGTGCTTTACGGTGAATCGCTGCTTTTGATTGTTCGCCGATAGGACCACATTCGTCGATAGGATTACCAAGAACATCCATAATACGACCAAGAGTCTCTTTACCTACAGGCACTTTAATCGGGTCATTGGTGTTGTTCACATCCAAGCCACGCTTAAGGCCTTCTGTAGATCCCATAGCAATAGTTCGTACAATACCGTCGCCCAACTGTTGTTGAACTTCTAATACTGTTTCGGCACCGTCTACGTTTAGTGCGTCATAAACTTTGGGCACTGACTCACGTGGAAATTCCACGTCAATTACCGCACCAATAATTTGGACTATACGACCGCTACTCATGTGCTATTCCTCTTTGTCTTGGTCTATCTTTTAAAAACTTTTTAATAAAGCAGAGCCTTAAACCGCTGCTGCTCCACCTACAATTTCTGAAATCTCTTGGGTAATCGCTGCTTGGCGCGCTTTGTTATACAAAGTTTGCAAGTCGCCAATCACTTCACCCGCGTTATCAGTTGCCGCTTTCATCGCAATCATTCGAGCAGCTTGTTCACAAGCGTTGTTTTCAACTACCGCTTGATAGATCTGTGATTCAATAAAACGAACCAACAAGTGATCTAAAATTTCTTTAGCATCGGGCTCATAAATGTAATCCCAATGATGGCTCATCGACTCATCTTCAATCGGTTGCAGTGGCAACAATTGAGTCAATGTAGGCTCTTGAGTCATAGTGTTTACAAAGTCGTTGTACACTACATATAAGGCATCGATGGTGCCTTCTTCAAAAGCTTTAAGCATAGTCGTAATGGTACCGATCAACTCTTCTAAGCTTGGCTCATCACCAAGATCAGATGTTGAAGCCACAACGTGGCCACCCACACTTCTAAAAAAGCTCAATGCTTTTTTACCAATCAAAGCTAAGTCAGACTCAATACCTGCATCAGCGTTAG
Source organism: Pseudomonadales bacterium (assembly GCA_965223975.1). Taxonomy (GTDB): domain Bacteria; phylum Pseudomonadota; class Gammaproteobacteria; order Pseudomonadales; family JBECKS01; genus JBECKS01. The sequence goes on along the minus strand of OZ245031.1, from coordinate 1,462,994 downwards.
CTTTTGAGTCAGCCACTACTTTCTTAAAAATATTTGCGTTCAAACCACCACACAAACCGCGATCCGAAGACACTACTAAGTAACCGACACGCTTAACTTCACGAGTTTGCATGTAGATATGCTGATACTCAGGGTTCGCATTTGCTAAGTGGCTAATTACTGAACGAATACGTTGAGCATAGGGCTTAGATGCAGCCATACGATCTTGTGCCTTGCGCATTTTACTCGCAGCAACCATTTCCATTGCAGAAGTAATCTTCTGTGTGCTTTGCACACTCGCAATTTTGGTTCGTATTTCTTTTCCGCCTGCCATTTACAGTCTCGCCTTTAAATAGGTTCTAGTACTTTTTGCTTACCAAGTTTGAGTAGATACAAACTTATCAATCGCTGCTGTAAAGGTACTTGCGATTTCATCGCTGTAGTTACCTGTTGCATCAATATCGTCCATCAATGCTTTATGCTCTGAGCGCATGTAAGCTAAAAGAGCTTCTTCAAAGTCGCCGATCTTGTCGTTTTCAACTTCTTTTAAGTAGCCGTTTTCAGCTGCGAATAAAGCAACACCCATTTCCGCAACAGAACGTGGTGCGTATTGGTTTTGCTTCATTAATTCAGTTACACGTTGACCGTGCTCTAGTTCTGCACGAGTTACGTCATCAAGGTCAGATGCAAACTGAGAGAAAGCCTCTAGTTCGCGGAAACGAGCCAGTGCTAAACGAATACCACCACCTAGTTTCTTAATAATTTTAGTTTGTGCTGCACCACCCACACGAGATACTGAAATACCTGCGTTCATCGCTGGACGAAGACCGGCGTTAAACATGTCAGACTCAAGGAAGATCTGACCGTCAGTAATTGAAATTACGTTGGTTGGTACGAAAGCAGATACGTCACCTGCTTGAGTTTCAATAATAGGTAGAGCAGTTAATGAACCTGTTTTACCTTTTACTTCACCGTTAGTGAATTTTTCTACGTAGTCAGCGTTTACACGTGATGCACGCTCTAATAAACGAGAGTGGAGGTAGAAAACATCACCAGGATACGCTTCACGACCCGGTGGACGACGAAGTAGTAATGAAATCTGTCGGTAAGCCCAAGCTTGTTTAGTCAAATCATCAAAAATAATTAGAGCATCTTCACCACGGTCACGGAAGTATTCGCCCATGGTTGCACCCGCAAACGGTGCTAAGAATTGCATAGAAGCTGGATCAGAAGCTGATGCAGAAACGATGATGGTGTGATCCATCGCTCCATGTTCTTCTAGCTTACGTACAACGTTAGCAATTGATGATTGTTTTTGACCAATCGCAACGTAAATACATTTAATACCTGTGTTCTTTTGGTTGATGATGGCGTCGATCGCAATCGCGGTCTTACCAATCTGACGGTCACCAATGATCAACTCACGTTGGCCACGACCGATGGGTACCATAGAGTCAACCGCTTTAAGACCAATTTGAACTGGCTCATCAACGGATTGACGATCAATTACACCTGGAGCAACTTTTTCAACCGCGTCTGTAGCAGAAGCGTTGATTTCGCCCTTACCGTCAATTGGGTTACCTAGTGCGTCAACAACACGTCCTAGAAGCTCAGGACCTACAGGCACTTCCAAAATACGGCCAGTACATTGTACTTTTTGACCTTCTTGAAGACCAAGGTAGTCGCCTAATACAACCGCACCCACAGAATCTTGCTCAAGGTTAAGTGCCATACCGTAAAGGCCGCCCTCAAACTGGATCATCTCACCGTACATCACGTCAGCAAGACCGTGAATACGCACGATACCGTCAGATACACTTACGATTGTACCTTCGTTCTGTGCTTCAGATGATGTATCAAGATTACTGATACGTTGCTTGATAATTTCACTAATTTCAGAAGGGTTTAGCTGTTGCATTATCTTTGTCTCTCAATCAGGTATTCAATTCATTTGTCAGTTTAGCCAGCTTGCCTTTCACTGACGCGTCAATCACTAAATCACCAGCGTGCACTATGACACCACCGATTAAAGATTCGTCGACTTCCGACTCCATTTTCACTTCTCGACCTAAGCGTGCTTTTAAAGAAGCGAGTAATTTCTCAGCTTCAGCATCACTTAGTGGGTAAGCAGATGTTACGTTTACATCGACTGTTTTTTGGTATTCAGCCAATAGCTCTGCAAAGAGCACGTAAATTGCTGGCAATGTTTCCAAACGCTTATTGTCAGCCAATTGTAAAAGAAAGTTTTTGATAGAAGCATCAACACCCTCTTCAATAACACTGACAAATATTTCAGCTTTCTGCCCGGCAGTTAGCTGCGGCTTTAGTAGAAGCGCTTTAACCGCAGCATCGCTAGCAATCAAAGCAAACTGCCCTAAGGTTTTGGACCATTGATCCAAAGCCTGGCTATCCAGCGCAAACTGAAAAGCCGCTTTCGCGTAAGGTCGTGCAATGGTAGTTAATTCAGCCATAATCTTTTCGTTTCTAAGCTATCTATTACGCTATTAAAGTTCCGCTGCAAGCTTATCAAGCATGTCTGAGTGTGCGCCTTGATCCACTGATTTCTCAAGGATCTTTTCAGCACCAACTACAGAAAGCTGAGCCACTTGTGCGCGTAATGCTTCGCGTGCGCTGTGAGTCTCTTGCTCGATTTCTGCTAAAGCAGCTGCCTTCACTTTTTCTTGCTCAGCAACTGCTTCTGCCTTTGCTTCTTCAACAATTTGGCTTGCACGCTTGTTGGCTTGCTCGAGAATACCAGCCGCTTGAGTTTTAGCTTCTGCCAACTCAGCTTCGATATTCGCTTGTGCACTTTCCAGATCTTCGGCCGCTTTGTCAGCTGCGCTCAAACCATCTGCAATTTTTTGTGCACGCTCTTCCATTGCTTCCGCAAGTGGGGGCCATACAAACTTCATGCAAAACCAAACAAAAAAGAAAAACGAAATAGTTTGGCCTATCAAGGTAGCATTAATATTCACGCTAATACCTCGTTAAAGTTAGTTCGAAGGGGTTCTTATTGTACGCCTGGTGCAACCGCGAAGATAAGGTACATAGCGATACCTACCGCGATCATTGGAATCGCGTCGATTAGACCCGCCATTAAGAACATACGACCTTGAAGTTGTGGCGCTTGCTCTGGTTGACGTGCAGTACTTTCAAGAAGTTTACCGCCCAATAAACCAACACCGATGGCAGCACCTAGACCACCAAGACCGATTAAAAGTGCGCTTGCGATGTAAATAAGACCTAATGTTGACATGATTGCTCCTAGTTTTAGTTAAAGTCTTCTGGTTAAAAAATTAGTGGTTTTCGTGAGCAGCGCTTAAGTACACTACTGACAAAACCATAAAAATAAATGCTTGAAGTGTGATCACCAAAATATGGAAAATCGCCCACGCCAACTGTAAAGCACCACCAAAGGCACCTAGCAGATAACCTGCGCCATACATCAAACAAATTAGAATAAAGATCATTTCGCCCGCGTACATGTTTCCGAACAGTCGCAGTCCAAGAGAAACAGGCTTAGCCACTAGGCTTACTGTTTCTAAGAAGAAGTTAATTGGAACAAAAATTAGGAATTGGACAAGCTTGTTGTCAGTGTGGAAAGGGTGCATGGTCAGTTCAGCTACAAAACCACCAATACCCTTCATCTTAATGCTGTAGAAAATAACCAAAGCAAATACTGCGAAAGACATACCTAAAGTAATATTGGGATCAGTAGAAGGTACAATCTTCATATAGGTATGAGAGTTACCGCCTGCAATCTGCTCCCAGCTTTCACCATTTAATAGTGCTGCTGTAATAGGAAGCCAATCGACCGGAATCAAATCCATTAGGTTCATCAAAAATACCCAAACAAAAATCGTTAGGGCTAAAGGGGCTACTAATTTACTGCTACCATGGAAAGCGTCTTTTACTTGAGTATCCACAAACTCAACAATCATTTCGATAAAGTTTTGCAAACCTCTAGGTGTATCTGCAGAAGCTCTATTCGCTGCCATTTTAAAAATAGCAATAAAAATCAAACCAAGACCAAATGACCAAGCTAGGCTATCAACATGAAAAGCCCAGAAGCCCATTTGCGCCGCTTCTTCTGCACTGTGCGCAAAACCCCAGTGTCCATCAGCATGCTGACCGAAAGTAAGGTTGGTTAAATGGTGAGTGATATAACCTGTAGATGTACTGCCTGCCATATGCTTGTCTGTCTTTCGTTGGTTTGTAAGGCTTAGTCTTTTTTGCTGTGTGTTTGCCTATTTAAGCCCTTCGCTAAGCGAATGGAGTAAACAACCTGGCAAAACTGCATAAAAAAATAAGCGATAAAAATCGTTTCTATTTGCATCCTATCTTGAACACTTGGGTCAAAGCGAAAGACCAGTATTAAAGCCAGTGCAAAAAATAATAATTTTACAAAGACGCCTCGACCAAAAGCCTGCAAGATCAAAGCGCTCGATTGTGGGCCCTTATATCGAAAGGCATAAAGAGAAAACACAATCTGACTTAATAAAAATATTACCAGCCCGTAACTCAGCGGCCTTAGATAGTCTGGAAAAAACGCGAAGCCTATCGCTTCCAAGACCAGTGCTGTCAAAAACAAACGGGCTAACAAGGAAAACGCTAAATCAGAGCGACTTAAGGCTGCGGGTTGACTCATAATTGACTCATTACCAATGACCTCACCTTGCGAAGCCAGCGTTTTTAACCACCTATTAGGTTGGGTTTAGCGAAACTGTTTCAGAAACCGTCTCAATTCCTCTAAACCTCCCCAAAAATGGTGAATGGCGCTGCTTTCAGGCGGGCGAAGTATAGTGATTTTGGACTTTATCCACAAGCGTTCTGGGGAAAAATATGGCACTTAAAGTGGATTATTTTATGTGGGCTAGAATTCCGTCCAGCTCATCCAGGTTATTGTAGGAAATCACCAACTTCCCTTTGCCTTTAGCGGTGTGCTGAATGGCCACTGGAGCACCTAGTTTTTCAGACAAATCGTTCTGCAAGTGCCTGATATCAGCGCTTTCAACGGGGTTGTTCTTTTTTGGTGCTTTGGGCTTGGCCATCGAACGGACCATGGTTTCGGTCTGACGAACCGACAAACCTTTAGCGACCACTTGTTTAGCCACTTGGCTCTGCTCGTCTTCACTTAAGCTGAGCAATGCGCGGGCATGACCCATCTCGATATCGCCATTTTCAAGTAATTTTCGGGTAGCATGACCTAAATTCATAAGTCTAAGTAGATTGGTGACGGTGCTGCGCGACTTTCCTACAGCATCAGCGACTTCTTGTTGGCTAAGGTCAAATTCTTGCTGCAGACGATGCAAGGCTTCGGCCTCTTCCATTGGGTTTAGATCTTCCCTTTGGATATTTTCGATCAAAGCCATCGCGATGGCGGCTTCATCGGGCACGTCCTTAATAAGTGCAGGAATAGTCTCTAGCTGAGCCAGTTGGGAGGCGCGCCAGCGGCGTTCACCCGCGATAATCTCGTATTTATTTCCAGCGACCGGGCGCACCACCACTGGTTGCATTAGGCCTTGGGCTTTTATCGACGCAGATAACTCTTCTAGTGCTTCGGGGTGCATGTCTTTACGGGGCTGATATTGGCCCGGTTGCAAAAACTCGATAGGCAATTCTTTTAGATGTTCGGTGCCTGAGACCTCTGGGGCCTCAGTTTGAGCAACAGGGGCTAACTCTGGGCTGGCAGCTGGAGCAGTGGTGGGCTCAGTAGCCGCAGTATCATTGCTATTACCACCAATATCACCCAAAAGTGCATCTAATCCGCGGCCAAGGCCTCTTTTTTTCTTCGCCATAAGTCTATCTTGCCTTACTGTCTTGGTAGTTCTTGTTTAGCTTTGCTCTTCGCCAACACTATCTGCTGCAGGCTGGGCCTGTTCAGATTCAGAGCGTCTAATCAACTCACCTGCCAAAGCAAGGTATGCCAGAGCGCCCCGGGATTTTTTGTCGTACTCCAAGGCTGGAATGCCATGGCTAGGCGCTTCGGCGAGTCGCACATTACGAGGAATGATGGTTCTAAATACCTTTTCACCAAAGTGATTAATTAACTGGTTCGAAACATCATTAGCCAAGCTATTTCGTGGATCATACATGGTGCGTAATAATCCGCCTATTTCTAAGCCTGGGTTTAATACTTTTTTGATTTGATTGATGGTTTTCATCAAACCACTCAAACCTTCCAATGCATAGTATTCGCACTGCATAGGAATGATTACAGAATCGGCAGCCACTAAAGCGTTAACAGTGAGCATACTTAAAGAGGGTGGGCAGTCGATAATCATATAGTCGTAGTGATTAGCCACTGAAGACAATTGGTATTTCAGGCGGTGTTCTTTATTAGGAACAGTTAGAAGCGCTACCTCTGCCGCCGTAAGGTCATCATCGGTTGGCAATAAATCATATCCGCCGTCTTCACTTGCGACTTTTACCTCGTTGACCGGGCTCTCTTCTACTAACAAGTCATACATCGAAAGCTCAAGGTCGCTCTTATCAACACCGCTGCCCATGGTGGTATTGCCTTGAGGGTCTAAATCCACCAAAAGCACGCGCTTTTTGGTTGCCGCAAGGGACGCCGCTAGGTTAATGGCTGTGGTGGTCTTCCCTACCCCGCCTTTTTGGTTGGCTATCGCGATGCAATTGGCCACTGCTTTCTCCTAAGTCTTCCGTTTTGGCTAGTTTAACCCTAGCTCTTGTATTAAGTATCCAACTGGATATCTACGGTAATTAAGTGCCGCTCTTCATTGATGCCGGGAACTTCGATGGCATGGATTTCGTTAATCTTAGCCCAGCTTGGTAAGTCCTGGATATCTTCTTCTAAGACCTTGCCCTTTAACGCGAAAAGCTGAGCTTTTGGCCTAAACAGGTGTTGGCATAAATTAAGCGAGTCGGGAATCTTATCAAAAGCTCGGGAGCTTATCCCGTCAAATCTAGCTTCGTTTTGATATTGTTCGACTCGAGCATGTTCTACCTGAACATTATCTAGACCTAGCAACTGTTTTTGCTGGCTTAGAAATCTGGTTTTTTTACCGTTTCCATCCAGCAAGGTCCATTGTTGGTTAGGATCGAGTATCGCCAGCAACAAACCTGGTAAACCAGCACCTGTACCGAGATCCATCATGCTTTTTGCTTTTATAAAAGGTGCTACCGCTAAACAGTCTAGTATGTTTCGGTAGATATGATCTTCTAAGTTTTTAAAGCCGCTTAGATTGTAAACTTTGTTCCACTTTAAAAGTTCGTTGAGGTAAGTGTTTATTTTTTCTAAGTGTTCTGGATTAATATTAAGATCACTTAAACCCCTTTCAAGCAAAGCCCGTTGTTTTGTGTCGTCGGTTTTCATCACAAATTTAGGCGAGTGCGTTTTTTGCTTGGCTATTTTTTAAATCCTTGTGTTTTTTTAAAAATACTAACAACAAAGAAACCGCCGCTGGAGTTACTCCAGGGATACGAATTGCCTGACCCAAAGTTTGCGGTTGGCTTTCCTTAAGTTTTTGTTTTACTTCGTTAGACAAACCTTTTACTGATTCAAAGTCGAAGCTTTCTGGAATCGGTGTGGATTCGTTACGGTGCATGCGTTCAACTTCTTCTTGCTGACGATCAATATAGCCTTGGTATTTAACAAGGGTTTGCACTTGATCCGCTACAGAAAAATCCTCTGCACCTTCACCTGAAATATTTTTTATATCCTGATAAGAAATCTCAGGGCGCTTTAATATATCGTGTAAATTGTATTCACGTGCAATAGCCTTATCAGTAAGTGCATCCAGTTTATCACCCATAACGCTGCCAGGTTGCAGCCAGGTATTTTTTAGTCGCTGCATTTCCTGTTCTATGGCTTCCTGTTTTTCACAAAAAGCTTGCCAGCGTTCGTCGCCTACCAAACCAAGCTCACGGCCTTTTTCAGTTAGACGCGCATCCGCGTTATCTTCCCTCAATAACAGTCTGTACTCAGCACGGCTAGTAAACATTCTATATGGCTCTTTTGTGCCTAAAGTAATAAGGTCATCCACCAATACTCCGACATAGGCTTGATCGCGCAGCGGATACCAAGATTCTTTTCCTTGAACACGCAATGCAGCATTGGCTCCTGCTAATAAACCTTGTGCGGCAGCTTCTTCGTAGCCGGTCGTACCGTTGATTTGCCCAGCAAAAAATAAACCAGATAATATTTTTGTCTCAAGGGTATGTTTTAAATCTTTAGGATTAAAATAATCGTACTCAATTGCATAACCCGCTTGGGTAATCTTTGCGTTTTCAAAACCCTTGATAGAATGAATGAAGGCTTCTTGAATGTCATACGGCAAACTGGTCGACACACCGTTTGGATATAACAATGGTGTATCTAATCCTTCTGGCTCTACAAAGATTTGATGCTGATCTTTATCCGCGAAGCGGTGAATTTTATCTTCGATGCTTGGGCAATAGCGAGGACCAATACCTTCGATCACACCGGTGTACATTGGCGAGCGATCCAAACCGCTACGAATAATGTCATGGGTTTTTGTATTGGTATAAGTAATAAAACAAGAAACCTGCTCGGGGTGTTCTTCAACTTTGCCCAAGTAAGACATCACTGGAAGAGGTGTATCACCCGGCTGTTCCTCCATCACACTAAAGTCGACACTATTAGCGTCAATACGAGGTGGCGTACCTGTTTTTAAACGATCAACTCTAAAAGGTAATTCACGTAAACGATCGGCCAACTTAATAGAGGGTGGGTCACCCACTCGGCCACCGCTCTTTTGCTCAAGGCCGATATGCATCACACCACCCAAAAAGGTTCCAGTAGTAAGCACTACACTCTCGGCTAATAACTTGAGGCCTTGATCAGTGATTAAGCCTTTAACTTGATCACCTTCAACGATTAAATCGTCTGCCGCCTGTTCAAGAACCTTGAGGTTTGGCTGATTAACAACAATATCTTGGGTCGCTGCTTTATAAAGGTTTCTATCCGCTTGGGCGCGTGTGGCCCTAACCGCCGGGCCTTTACGAGCATTCAGAACTCGAAACTGAATACCACCTCGGTCCGTGGCCCGAGCCATTGCACCATCTAAGGCATCGACCTCTTTCACCAAATGGCTTTTACCAATACCACCTATAGCGGGGTTACAAGACATCTGCCCCACAGTCGCCAAACTATGGGTCAACAGCAAAGTTGAAACGCCCATGCGTGCTGAAGCCAGGGCCGCTTCGGTCCCAGCATGGCCTCCGCCGACGACTATGACTTGGTATTGGTTTTCTGACATTTGCTTAAATTTTGTACAGTTTTCGGTTTGGGAGCGGGAGTATACCTAGCTCTATATTAATTGGTAATAATTTTAGGCCTAAAGGTGTGCTTTTTATAGCTGTTTTACTTCCCGATACAGAATCCAGAAAAGATCTCTCCAAGCAGGTCGTCTGAGCTGAATTCCCCTGTAATTTCCCCTAATTCCTTATGGGCTAATCGAAGATCTTCTGCCACGAGCTCTGGCGCTCTGTTTTCCAACTGCTCTAGTGCTTTATATAGGTAGTCCAGACTTTGGTCGATAGCATATATATGTCTTCGGCGCGCTGAAAATTTGCTTTCTTGATTACCGCTTAAACCAGAGCTTAGCTTGATCTTATCCTTAAGTAGGTCAATACCTAGATGGTTTTTAGCACTAATGGCTATTTTAGAATAAGCCACTTGGTCGATATCTATCTCATTTTCACCCGCTTGGTGGTTGGTGATATCGATTTTGTTTTCAACGATTAGGCTTTTTTGAGATAGCTCTTGTTTATCAAAGCGGTTTTGCAATTCTAACCAAGCGCCTTGCTCGCTGAGCGAATCAACAGTTCGGGTATCAACAAGGTATAAAATTAAATCAGCGCTCTCTATTTCCAGCCAAGCTCGTCGAACACCTTCTTGCTCGACTGGATCATCCGTTTGTCTAAGTCCCGCAGTATCAATGATGTTTAAGGCTAAACCATCTAAGGATATTTGTTCTTTTAGTACATCTCGAGTCGTACCTGCAATATCGGTAACAATTGCGCTATCTCTTTGGGCCAGTACATTTAATAAACTAGATTTTCCTGCATTAGGTTCGCCGGCAAGCACAACGCTTAAACCTTCATTAAGAATATGCCCCTGCTCAGCTTCAGATCGAATGGTAATAAGTTGGTTTTTTAGGTTTTGAACTTTTTCTAGAATTTTCCCTTCTGATATAAAGTCCACGCCTTCCTCATCAGGAAAGTCTATTGCCGCTTCAAGATACATTCGCACCTGAATGAGTGTTTCGTTAAAAACTTCGATGCGTTTCGAAAATAAACCTTTTAAGGTTTGAACTGCGTTTTTGGCAGCCTGTTGGCTTTGGCTATCAATAAGATCCGCGATGGCTTCGGCTTGAACCAAGTCTATCTTGCCATTTAAAAAAGCTCTTTCACTAAACTCACCAGGGTTTGCTAAGCGTGCTCCTTGTTTAAGCGCAGCGTCGATTACTTTGTCGACAACAATTGGGCTGCCATGACATTGAAATTCTACGACATCTTCGCCTGTGAAAGATTTCGGTGCTTTAAAATAAAGTGATAGCCCTTCATCAATAAGTTCTTGCTCTGAATAGCAATTAACAAACTGTGCTAGACGTTCTTTAAAAAACGAGTTTTCTTTATGAAACAGGTCAGCGGCAATCTTTAGGCTTTTGGATCCTGATAATCGAATAAGAGAAACCCCTCCTCTACCTGGAGGGCTGGCTTGAGCGATAATGGTATCTGAATCAAGCACTATTCTTCTTCCCAATTATTCGTTATCGACACTGCGGTTAATAAGCCACTGTTGTGCAATAGTAAGAATATTATTAACCAACCAATAAAGTACTAGACCCGCCGGGAAGAATAAAAAGAACACCGCAAACATGATCGGCATCATTTTCATTATTTTTTCTTGCATTGGATCTTGGAACACCATTGGGCTAATGCGTTGCTGCACGATCATAGTAACAGCCATAAGGCCAGGCAATACAAAGTAGGGATCCATAATCGATAGATCGACAATCCAGCCCATAAATGGCGCATGGCGAATCTCTACGCTTTCACTAAGAACCCAGTATAAAGCTATAAACACTGGCATTTGTATTAACATCGGTAGACAGCTGCCTAGTGGATTAATCTTTTCTTTACGATACATTTCCATGGTTGCTTGAGACAATTTTTGCCTATCGTCACCATATAGGTCTTTTAAGCGTTGCATTTTTGGCTGAAGCTTGCGCATATTCGCCATGGATTTAAATGCGTATTGATTAAGAGGAAAGAATAAAAGTTTTACTGAGCAAGTCAGTAGTACTATCGACCATCCCCAGTTTCCAACGACGCTTTGAATATTGATTAGAACCCAGAAAATAAGCTGTGCGATCATCCATAACCAGCCATAGTCTACGGTTAGCTCCAAACCTTCGGATATAGTTTCCAATGTGTTTTGATCTTTAGGACCAGCGTAAAATGCAATCTCTACGTTTTGATTACTGTTAGGCTCAACACTAAAAGACTCTGTGGTAAAGCCTATAATATTCTCGTTCTTTTTATTAACCCTGGTGCTATAACGAGAGGTTAAATCCCTAGGTCCAACCCAAGCACTTACAAAATAGTGTTGTAAGAAAGCAACCCAACCCGCTTTATGAGACATTTCAACAGGTTCTTCACGAACGTCCAAAAGATCTAACTTGTTGTATTTCTGCTCGGGACTCCAGTAAGCAAAACCCAGGAATGGTTTCATCGCGAATAAAGAAGTATCCGCATAAGGGTCGATAGTATTATCTCTTTTAATTTGAGCAAATAAATTAGCTTTCCAAACGTTAGCGCTTTGGTTATTTATTTGGTAGTCAACATTGATTAAGTAGCTTCCTTGATTAAAGGAAAAACGCTTAGTCACTATAACACCTTGCTGATCTTGAAATACTAGATCAACATTTAATTGTTCTTGCCCTTCGGCTAGAACATATTCTTCATTTTCTGTGCGGTATAAGGGACGCCCTTCTTTACTATTGTCTGGTCCGTTTTTACCAACTAAGCCACTTTGAGCGATATAGGTTCTAGTAATATCCTTTTGTAATAGAGTTAATGATTCTTCATTTTCTATACTGACTTTATGTTCCGGTAGTTTAACCCCAACAATGTCACCGCCTTTTAAATCAATATTTACATCAAGGACATCGGTCAGGACACGAATAACTTGAGTGGTATTTTGTTCAATTTCTAGTTCTTTAATGTCGTCACTTTGTGACTCTGGTGCGATTTGAGGTAAGTCGTCTTGCTCTTCAACATCGACTGTATCTAAACCTGGATTAGCGTCTTGGTATTCTTCAACTATTTGTTGAACACTTTCGCTCGAGTAGTTTTTTGCTTCCGAACCGTAATCTTTTTGCCATTGTATTAGCATAAGATATGAAACGGCCGCGAGCATTCCCCAAATAATGTAGCGCTGTAAATTCTGAGCTTGCATATTATAAATCTTCGTATTGTTTGTAGAGTTGTGTTTGATAATTACCAAACACCTTAAAAGTTGATGGTTTTTTAAAACTCACTTTGTCTGGTACAGGGTCAAAGCCACCTAAAGACCAAGGGTTACATCTAAGCAGTCTTGCTGTTGTTAAAATAATGCCTTTGATTGCACCATGTTTTTCAAGAGAGTGTTTTGAGTAATGTGAACAGCTAGGATAATGCTTGCAGTTTTGCCCAAGCAAAGGACTCAGGTAACGTTGGTAAGCTGAGATCAAAAACAAAAATATGTTTTTAAATATATTAGTTTTGTTTTCCATCACTTCTTAACTTTTTAAATAGGCGCTCAAAAAGCGCATTCTGTTCACTGCTTGGCAAGCTTTTAATATCTTGTCTCGCTAGAATAATTAAATCTACAGGCGGTAATGCGCTGAGGTTCTTTTGAAAATGCTCTCTTGCTAGTCGTTTAAAGCGATTACGATTAACAGCTAAAGGGATTTTCTTTTTAGCGACTACTAAGCCGAGCCTAGCATAAGGAAGGGTAGTTCTATGAGCAAGGAACAATATATATTTATTACCTTGCTTAATATTTGATGCTTGAAAAACTTGGTCGTACTGATCAGCGCTCAGTAAACGTATGTCTTCCTTTTTAAGTCTCTTATTTAGAGATATGGATGAAGTCATTTGGGCGAGACACTTCTTTAGATAGAAAAAGGGTCTTGCTGACTTATATTTACTAGGGTTTAAGCAGTAAGACGCTTACGACCTTTAGCACGGCGAGCATTGATAACCTTGCGGCCATTTTTAGTCGCCATACGGGCACGAAAACCATGAGTTCTTTTACGCTTAAGGTTGCTTGGCTGAAAGGTTCTTTTCATTTGAATGCTCTTTTAGGCTAAATAATCTATTTTATCTCAAAACAGTGTAATGACTTGTTTCAAGCGGGGGGCGATTCTATGTGATCTGCAAGGAAATTGTCAACGCTTAAAGAAGGTGTATATTTTTTGAGTTGTTGTACCTTTTATATATAAATACTAATACATATATATATTGTTTATTTTTATTCTTATTAGCTAAGCTTTTTCTTGTGGATAACTAGGATATTTGTAATTATATCAGTTAGATAGAGAGATACTAAGTTTTGTATGGTTTAGGTATAAGGTTGTTTCCAGTTGTGGATAAAGTGGATAACTATTGTTAATGAGGGTATTTGGTCTTGGGAGGCCTTGCTTATCCCATTTTTATTCGTAGTTATTAGCTTCAAAACTACAAGTTATTCACACCGTCTTTTGACCTTCCTTCAGGAATAAATCTAGATTCAGGCACCTAAGATGGGTAGAATTGCCGCCCTTTTGCTTTAATAACAAAAAGGCCTCTTTAATCGATAGATAAAACAGCTTCCTGTTAATCAGGCTGGGTGAAAATAGTGGTTTGGACTGAATGTGTTGAGTGCTTAGAAAAGGAATTGCCTGCTCAGCAATTTAATACTTGGATAAGGCCGCTCCAAGCTAGCTTCGATGGTAGTGAACTAAGCCTTCTCGCCCCAAACCGCTTTGTACTCGACTGGGTCAAGGACAAGTATCTATCTCGGCTCAAGGAAATTCTGAAAGAGCAGACTCAAAAAGACGATATTCGTATCTCACTGGAGGTCGGTGAGCTGAATACTCGTCCGCAGGTCATAGAAACCCCTAGTGTAGACCCCGATACCAGCTCAAATAGACAACGGGAAGTAGATATTGGAGGCAAGGTTAGGCGAAAAAACACCAATATTAATAAAAAGTATACCTTTGATACTTTTGTTGAAGGTAAATCGAACCAGTTAGCGAAAGCCGCAGCTAGTCAAGTGGTAGAAACACCAGGAGAATCCTATAACCCTTTATTTATATATGGGGGCACAGGGTTAGGAAAGACTCACTTAATGCTAGCTGTTGGTAATGAGATTTTAAAGCGTGACCCTAATGCAAAGGTGGCCTATACGCGCTCAGAAACCTTTGTTATGGACATGGTAAAGGCGATTCAAACTAAAACTATGGACGAGTTTAAGCGCTACTATCGTTCCGTCGATCTGTTGTTAATTGACGACATACAGTTCTTTGCTAGGAAAACGCAAACCCAAGAAGAGTTTTTTCATACCTTTAATGAACTCCTGGAAGGCGAACACCAAATTATCCTGACTAGCGATAAATACCCAAAAGAGTTAAGTGATGTAGATGAGCGTTTAAAGTCTAGGTTTAGCTGGGGCTTAACGGTCGAAATAGAGCCACCCGAATTGGAGACCCGTGCTGCTATTCTGATGAAAAAAGCAGAAGAAGCCCAGGTTCAGTTACCAAATGATGCAGCGTTTTTCATCGCCCAAAAGATCCGATCCCATGTTCGAGATTTAGAAGGTGCTTTAAAACGGGTTGTGGCTAATGCTCATTTTACCAAAAGCGAAATCACACTAGAATTTGTCAAAGAATCTTTAAAGGATTTGTTAGCAATCCAGGACAGACTGGTTACTATAGAGAACATCCAAAAAGTAGTGGCCGAGTATTATAAAATCAAACTAGGCGATATCACTTCTAAACGCAGGACCCGGTCAATAGCTAGACCTAGACAGGTAGCGATGACCTTAGCGAAAGAAATGACAAACCATAGCCTCCCTGAGATTGGTGATGCCTTTGGTGGTCGAGATCACACAACGGTGATGCATGCTTGTAAAAGAATAAATGAGCTTCGAGTCACCGATAAAGACGTGGCTGAAGATTTTAATAATTTAAACCGTATATTGAGTTCTTAATCGAAAAAAAGAGAAGGCTATGAAATTTTCCATATCAAGAGACGAGCTTTTAAAACCACTACAACACGTAGCTGGTATTGTTGAAAAAAGGCAAACTTTAGCGGTTCTTTCTAATGTTCTATTAGTAGTGGATAAGAACAATTTATCGCTGACCGGAACAGATATGGAAATCGAGTTGGTAACTAATACTGAGCTATCAGGCAAGGTCGAAGCTGGCGAAGTGACGATACCAGCTAAAAAGCTATTTGATATTTGTAAGTCTTTACCAGCAGATGCGGATATCGAATTAAGTACAGAAGATGGTCGAGCACTATTAAAGTCAGGCCGAAGCCGTTTTAGTTTGGTTACCTTACCAGCTAGTGACTTCCCAAGTATGGATGAATACAGTGGTGCGACAGCTAAGTTTGAAATTGGAGCAAATGAGCTCAAGAAGCTAGTAGAAAATACTGGTTTTGCAATGGCTCAACAAGACGTTCGGTATTATCTCAATGGCATGCTTTTTGAGTTGAATTCTGACTCTCAGTTAAAAGCAGTTGCGACAGATGGCCATCGCTTGGCGCTTAGTTATGCGGATATCACAAATATTGGAGATGTAAATACCAGCTCCCAAGCAATTGTCCCAAGGAAGTCAGTGTTAGAACTTGCTCGTTTATTTGGAGCTGAAGAAGATCAAAATATCGAGATAGTCATTGGTAACAATTATATACAAGCGAAAACACAAAATATTTCGTTTAGTTCAAAATTGGTAGATGGTAAATTTCCTGATTACGAAAGAGTAATACCTAAGGGTGGCGACAAGCATTTGGTGATGGATCGCGAAGAACTACGTTTTGCTCTCAACCGTGTAGCTATTTTGTCTAATGATAAGTTTAGAGGGGTTCGATTAGTTATTAGTGGTGGTAATGTAGAGTTAATTGCTAACAACCCAGAACAAGAACAAGCTGAAGAGAACGTCAGTATTGATTACTCTGGTCCTGATTTAGAAATCGGTTTTAATGTTAGTTACCTATTAGATGTAATGAATACCTTAAAAGACAGCGTAATCGACATGACCCTTACCGATTCAAACAGCAGCGGTGTTATTCAAGCTAAAGACGATGAAAAAAGTCTTTATGTAGTAATGCCGATGCGTTTGTAAGAAAAAAGCGCTACATACCTTCTATTCCCATGCCTTTTAAGGAAATATCGGGAAAAAACTTAAGAAACCTCGAGCCCTATAAGCTTACTCCCTCCCCCGCTATCAATGTTATAGCGGGAAAAAATGGCGCTGGTAAAACCAATTTATTGGAAGCTATTTATTTAAATGCCCTCGGCAGATCCTTTCGAACCAGTGCAACCCGTAACCTAATAGCCGACGATCAGGCCTCCTGCTGGGTTTTTGCTGAATATATTAAAAAAATAAGTGATGTTAATAGTGGAGCAACAGGACCAACCACCCATAAGATAGGCGTGGAACGAAAAAAAGGAAACTACCAGAAAATAAATATTAATGGTGTTAGGCACAACTCATTAGCTGAACTTGCTTCGTTAGCGCCTGTTTTAGCCATTCAACCATCAGAGACGCAGCTAATCGATGGCGGTAGTGCTATAAGAAGAAAGTATCTTGACTGGCTAATGTTCCACGTGGAACCAAGTTTTTTAAACCAATGGAGAGATAACCAGCGCTTGTTGAAACAAAGAAATCAGCTTTTAAGAGCATTCTCTAAAAAAGGTCGGCTCTCAAAGGCGGATAGATTAGAGGTAAAGACCTGGGACCAAGCTTTTATAATGAGCTGTGAATCCCTAAACAAGATGCGAGAACAAACGGTAAACTCTCTCCTGAGCCATATAAATCGCTATTTACACGCCATACCCGCTTTTGCGCAAGGAGGTAGTCAATCAAGAAGGATTGAAATAGAGCTAAACTTTGATCAAGGCTGGGCTAAAGAAAAAACATTAGAACAATCCTTAGACCAGAGTTTGCAACAGGACATATACCGCGGCTTTACACGGTCCGGCTCACACCGTAGTGATTTAATTATTCGTGCAAACGGGCATCAAGCTAAAGAGTACTTATCTCGCGGTCAAAAAAAACTGCTATCTATGCTAATGCGTTTGGCTCAAGCACAGGAGTTAAAGCAGCACCCTTATTGCCCTAAGCCTATTCTTCTATTGGATGACCTGTTCGCCGAGCTGGATCAAGATAATGTAAAAAGCTTTATCCATTTGTTTGAGGAGCTGGATACCCAGGTCTTTCTAACCTGTTTAAATACTGAAACTTGGGTTCAAGGTTTGCTTACCAAGGATAGTAAGGTGTTCCACGTGGAACATGGAAAGATCGCAGAATAAAACTACTAAAAATCCACCCCTTAAACCGCTCTTGAAGCCGCTATTTTAAAGGCCTGAACACCCCCATAGTAGTTAGGAAAAACTGTTCACAAGAGCTCTAATCGAGTACAATAATGGCCCAATATTATAGCTATAAAAGCACATCACAATAATGCTATACAGCAAGCAAATCACGAGGAAATACCATGTCCGACGATCAGGGTATCCAAGAAGAAAACACCTACGACTCATCCAGTATTAAAGTTTTAAAAGGCTTGGATGCGGTGCGAAAACGCCCGGGTATGTATATTGGTGATACTGATGATGGTACAGGCCTCCACCATATGGTGTTTGAGCTTATCGATAATTCAATCGACGAAGCGCTTGCTGGTTACTGTGATGAGATCTCTGTGACTATTCATCCTGATGAAACAATCACCACCAAAGATAATGGCCGCGGTATCCCGGTTGATATCCATGAAGAAGAGGGTGTTTCTGCAGCAGAAGTAATTATGACCGTTCTTCATGCTGGAGGAAAATTTGATGAAAATTCCTACAAAGTGTCCGGTGGCCTTCACGGCGTGGGTGTTTCGGTTGTAAATGCCCTGTCTAGTGAACTAAAGCTATTGATTCGTCGTGATGGCAAGCTTCATGAACAAAGCTATAAAGACGGTGTGCCTAATGCACCCTTGGCTGTCGTTGGTGAAACCGATACCACAGGTACGGAGTGTCATTTTAGGCCCAGCCCAGAGACCTTCAAAAATATCAGTTTCAGCCACGATGTTTTGGCTAAGCGTTTAAGAGAGTTGTCTTTCTTGAACTCAGGTATTCGTATCGTTTTGATTGACGAGCGCACCGGCACCAAAGATGTATTTGAATATGAGGGTGGTTTGTTTGCCTTTGTTGAATTTTTAAATGCTGCAAAAACACCTATCAGTAAGGGTTTATCATTTGCAGCAGATGGTGATGAAGGTATTGCTGTTGAAGTCGCAATGCAGTGGAACGACTCTTACCAAGAAAATATTTATTGCTATACCAATAATATTCCACAAGGTGATGGTGGTACGCACCTTGCTGGTTTTAGGGGCGCGTTAACACGAACACTAAATAGTTACATGGATAAAGAGGGTTTTCTTAAGAAAGAAAAATCTGCTCCTAGTGGAGATGATATCCGTGAAGGCTTAACAGCAATTATTTCTGTAAAAGTGCCAGATCCAAAGTTCTCTTCTCAAACGAAGGACAAACTGGTTTCCTCAGAAGTTAAAGGCGTGGTTGAGCAAGCAATGGGAGAGAAATTCCAAGAGTATCTTTTGGAAAACCCACAAGAAGCAAAAACCATCGTTACTAAGATTTTAGATGCAGCCAGAGCTCGTGAAGCTGCTCGAAAAGCTCGAGAAATGACTCGCCGCAAGGGTGCGCTCGATATTGCAGGTTTACCCGGTAAATTGGCCGACTGCCAAGAAAAAGACCCTGCCCTATCAGAGCTTTATATTGTGGAGGGCGACTCAGCGGGTGGTTCGGCTAAACAAGGCCGTAACCGTAAAACCCAAGCGATTCTTCCTTTAAAAGGTAAAATCTTAAATGTAGAAAAAGCGCGCTTTGACAAAATGCTATCTTCTCAAGAAGTGGGTACGCTAATCACTGCTTTAGGCTGTGGTATTGGTAAAGATGAGTACGATCTAGAAAAGCTTCGTTATCACAATATTATTATCATGACCGATGCGGATGTGGATGGTTCGCATATTCGTACCCTGCTATTGACCTTCTTCTTCCGTCAGATGCCTCAATTAATCGAAAACGGCTATATTTATATTGCTCAACCACCTCTTTATAAGTTGAGCAGTAAGCGTGGAAAACAAGAGCACTATATTAAAGATGATGATGCTCTAAATGATTACCTCACTAACTCAGCATTGGAGAAATCTCAATTTTATCCTTCTGAAGACGCCCCCGCTGTTAGCGGCCAACCTTTAGGCGATCTAATTGCGCGTTTCCAAGAGACACTTAAAATCAACGCTCGTCTTAGTAAAGTGTATCCAGAAGAAGCTTTAGAAGAGCTTATGTATTTACCGGTTCTTAGTGAGTCCGATCTTAGCGATTCAACTAAAGTAGAAGCTTGGGCTGCACAGTTAAACGAAAAACTAACAACAACACGCGCGGGATCAGATCGTTACGAAGTGGCAGCGGTTAAAGATAAAGAGCGTGATATGTACTACCCTCAGGTCACCAAAATATCTCACGGTATACCTCATCAATATGATTTTAACCAAGAGTTCTTTGGCTCTAGCGATTACCAAAAATTATCAGCGGTCGGTAATGAGCTAAGCGACTTTATTAAAGAAGGCGCGAAAATCGTTCGTGGCGAAAAAGAGATGCCGGTTGAAACCTTTAAGCAAGCAGTGAGCTGGCTGCTTGATGAAACAAGAAAAAGCTTTGATATTCAACGCTATAAAGGCTTGGGTGAAATGAACCCCGATCAGCTTTGGGAAACCACTATGGACCCAGAGCAAAGAAGAATGCTCCAGGTGAGTATTGAAGATGCGATTGGCGCGGATCAGATTTTTACTACTTTAATGGGTGATCAGGTAGAACCACGAAGAGACTTTATTGAATTGAATGCTCTATCTGTTTCTAATTTGGACGTGTAGAGTTATATCTCTTTTTTAAAACTAGGTTTTTTGCCAACTATTGATTCTAGTTTTTTAACTAAACTATCTGAATATGACTTCTCTGAAGAAGGGAAGAATATATGTTGGTTTGTACTATCTTTTAGGTGAAAGATAACCACTAAGTCATACCTTGATTTCAGATAGAATGACCAGCTTTGGATATCTACCCGTTTTATCTTTTGACTACTGCTAAATGAGTCTGGGCGAATTACAACAAAACCATCTTTTAAAATGACTCCCACCGGGTCATTGTAGTTTAATCGATCTAAAGCATTCGCTAAAAAGGGTGATTTAGAGACTATAAAAGCAATACCAACAATACAAATAGTACAACTAGTAAAAACCAAAAAAACAGAAAAGTTATGGTTTATACCTAGGTAGTTAGAGATTATATCCAAAGCCTCTTGGCATTCAGAGTAACAGCTTCTGCTCATACGAAGATCATGTCACAGGCAGAATATATTGCCAAGCTCTCGTATATTTAGGTTTCTAATCCCTTACCTATTTTTTCTTGTTCTTTCCTAATCCACTCCTCAACCTCGCTAGTTAGGTCTTTTGCTTTTTTGTCCTCACTGGAAATAACCGGGCCAATACTTAAAGTAATGGTTCCTGGGTATTTTAAAGACGTTCGTGCTGGCCAGCAGTAACCTGCGTTATGGGCAACAGGCAAAACATCGAAGCCATTTTTACAAGCAATCAAAGAACTGCCTGAGGCATATTCTCTATATTCTCTAGGTTTTAAGCGAGTGCCTTCTGGATAGACCATATACCAAAAACCATCACGAATAGCTTCAGGTGCTTTTTTCATTAAATACTTAAGCGCCTGCTGTTTTCGACTGCGGTTGATAGCGATCGGTCTTAGCATGGCCAAACCCCAGCCAAAAACAGGAATCCACAGTAACTCTCTTTTTAGCACGGTCGCTTGAGGGGCAAAGATCTTATAACTATATAGGGTTTCCCAGGTGCTTTGATGATTAGACATAATGACACAGGGTTTTTCTGGAATGTTTTCTAAGCCTTTAATCTCATACTTAATGCCGCAAATGACGCTTAGTAGCCACATAATAGAATCTATCCAAGAAGTCAGCGCTTTATATCGTTTTTCGAAAGGAAGCACCGGCCACAGTAATAGGCAGCCGAAAATTAGAGTTAGGCCAAAGGTCAGCGTGTAAAGTGTATAAGCACAAACAAAAACGGTGCTTCTAAGTATTACCAGCATATAAAAACTATGAAAAGTGGTGGCTTAATAAATGCTCACAAGCCTGTTCGAGGTTTTCAAAAACTTCAGTACTACTTGCCCAGGGAGAAGAAGAAAAATTTGCATCGTAAAATGCTTGTCCTTTCCCTGTTTTTACTAAAATAGGCAAACAACGCTTTCGAGTAGCGAGCTCTAAATCCTTTGAGGTATCCCCAATAAAAGGAACGCCTGCGACACTTATTCTAAACTTTTTCTCTAATATGTCTAACATGCCAGTATTGGGTTTTCGACAATCACATGCATCATCCGGGTGGTGAGGACAAAAAGCGATGTCCGTGATATGCCCACCCAACGGGGATAAAAGATCAGCCATTTTCTGGTGCATAGCGTGTAGAGTGTCTTCACTATAGTAGCCACGACCGATACCACTTTGATTAGTAACAACGCACACATCAATATTGGATTTATTGAGCTTGGCGATAGCTTCTAAGCTACCAGGAATGGGCTGCCACTCTTCAGGGCTTTTTATGTAATCGTCAGAGTCGAAATTGACAACGCCATCGCGGTCCAGCAGAACTAAGCGCTTTGGATCTAGGATCTGATCTTCCACAGTTATTTTTTCCAAAACATGGGTGAAAAAAGCACTAATAAAGTGAAAATTTCAACCCGGCCCAAAAGCATATTAAAGCACAGCAGCCACTTACTGGCGTCACTAATATTTCCGTAATGCTCAGACACGCTGCCTAAGCCTGGACCTAAATTATTAAGGGAGGCGGCTACAGCAGAAAAAGCGGTTTCGAAATCCAAGCCGGTCATCATCATCGCTATCACCATCACCAAGAAAATACTGATATAAGCACCAATAAAGCCCCAAACCGCTTGAATCAAACGATCGGAAATCACACTGCGCCCATATTTAATAGCAAAGACACCGCTTGGATGAATTAAACGTTTTATCTCGCGAATAAATTGCTGATAGAGCAAAAGCACACGAATAGCCTTTACCCCACCGCCAGTGGAACCAGCACAGCCACCCATAAAGCCAGCGCATATCAACATCAAAGGAATAAAGCTTTCCCAGGTTGAGAACTGTGTAGAGGCAAACCCAGTCGTTGTAATAATTGAAATGGTTTGAAAAAGCCCATAGCGAATAGCATCAGCTATAGAGGTATATGCTTGCGTTAAAATTAAAGACAAACAAACAACGATAGATACAGCTACCAAAACGCCCATATAAAAAATAAACTCTGGGTCTTTTAGGTATCGAAAAACGTTTCGTTGCTGCCAAGCCGTAAAATGTAAGCTGAAGTTAACGGCTGCTAACAACATAAATATACAAGCAACAAGCTCAATCGATACACTATCGTAATAACCAATACTGGCATCGTGGGTAGAAAAACCTCCAATGGCGGTAGTAGAAAAAGCATGACAAAGTGCGTCAAAAAACTTCATGCCAGCTAACCAATAAGACAGGCAACAAAAAACAGTGAGGCTCACATAGATGTAAGAAAGGTACTTAGCTGTTTCTGCAATTCGTGGGGCGAGTTTGTTATCTTTAACAGGACCAGGCGCCTCTGCACGGTATAGCTGCATACCACCGATACCGAGTAAGGGAAGTACTGCTACCGCTAATACGATAATACCAATACCACCTACCCATTGAATAAATTGCCGATAAAAAAGAATAGATTCTGGCAATGTATCTAAACCAGTGAGAATGGTTGCTCCTGTAGTTGTTAAACCAGAGAAGGACTCAAATACTGCGTCGGTAACACTTAAAGGGGTGTGTTCTGATAATAAAAAAGGAACGGAGCCGAAAGCTCCAACAATCACCCAGGCTAAAATGACAACCAAAAAGCCATTTCTGGTCTTTAACTCTGATTGCCGCCGTGCTTGGGGTAACCACAAAAATAAGCCGGACACCAAAATAGCTATAAAAGAGGTGACAAAAGTTTGTGCTTCGCCGTCGTTAAAAAATAAAGACACCGCAAAAGGAGGCACCATGATTAAGCTGAAAAACATCAACAAAATGCCTAAGACTTTGAGCACGGTTGATATATTCATAGTAAGCCTGTTTAGTCCTACAAACTAAAAGAAGGTTAAACCTACTTGGAAAAGTTGCTCTACATCACGAATGTGTTTTTTATCGCTTAAAAACAAAATAATGTGATCATCGGTTTCTACCACAATGTCATCGTGGGCAATAAGTACTTCGTCATCACCTCGAACAATAGCGCCAATAGTAGTACCGTGGGGAAGATCAATTTCTTCTAAGGTTCTACCAACCACCTTTGAGGTTTTCTTATCACCCCTCGCAATGACTTCGATGGCTTCGGCGGCGCCTCGACGCAAAGAGTGAACGTTAACAATATCGCCCTGACGAACATGTGCAAGCAAACTACTAATAGTGGCTTGTTGAGGTGAAACCGCCACATCAATATTGCCCTCTTGAACCATAAGGTCCACATATGCAGGGTTATTGATTAAAGTCATTACTTTGCGGGCACCCAAACGTTTGGCTAGCATTGATGACATGATGTTCGCTTCATCATCATTGGTCACCGCGATAAACAAATCGCAATCTTCAATGTTTTCTTCGATTAAGAGTTCTTGGTCTGAGGCAGAACCACAAAAAACAATGGTGCGACTTAGGTTTTCTGTGAGTTGATTACATCGCTCATAGCTTTTTTCGATCAGTTTAACTTGGTAGCGGGTTTCGATGGCTTCGGCCAAGCGTTCGCCAATATTTCCGCCGCCAGCGATCATAATGCGTTGGTAGCCTTGGTCTAAGCGCCGCAATTCGCCCATCATGGCCCGAATATTTTGTTTAGCGGCTATAAAGAACACCTCGTCATCCGCCTCTATAATGGTGTTACCTTCTGGCTTAATGGCTCGGTCTTGCCTAAAAATAGCAGCAACCCGAGCGTCAACGTTGGGCATATGTTCGCGAAAGTTGGATAGTTCCTGTCCAACCAAAGGCCCGTCGTAATAAGCTTTTACCGCCACCAACTGGGCGCGACCGTTAGCAAAATCTAAGGCCTGTAATGCCCCGGGGTGCTCAATAAGTCGTTTTAAGTAGTTGGTGACCACCTGCTCTGGACTGATCAGAACATCAACGGGAATAGCCTCATTGGTAAAAAGCCCCTGTCTGGTGACGTAGGCACTGGAACGGACCCGGGCTATCTTGCTGGGTGTGTGAAATAAGGTATAGGCAACTTGGCAGGCGATCATGTTGATTTCGTCACTATTGGTAACAGCTACCAACATATCGGCATCTTTGATGCCGGCCTGTTTAAGAATGTGGGGGTAGGAAGCCATGCCGTGAACCACCCCAATATCGAGACGTTTTTTTAGCTCGTCTAAGCGACCCAGGTCATTATCGACGACGGTAATATCGTTGGCTTCGTTTACTAGGTTTTCGGCTAAGGTACCGCCTACTTGACCTGCTCCTAGAATAATAATTTTCATTGCAGAATGATCACAATTCCCTGCCTTTCAAAGCATAGATAATAAACTAATTTGACAGGAAATACGCCCTCTTTAGCGCTTTCTTAGAAGGGAGTAAAAAAAGCCATCGTGGCCTTTTTGTTGAGGAAAGAGTTGTCGGCCAAAACTCGTATCTTGGCCCAATTTTAGATTCAGTGGCTCAATATCTACAGAATTGGATAATGCATCTTGAGATACAAAAGTCTCTATGACTTTTTCGTTTTCGGCCTTAAATATTGAACAGGTCGCATACAGCAAAAGCCCACCTGGTTTTAAGCAGGGCCAAAGCTGATTTAATAATTCCAATTGCAGCTTGCTCAGTTTAGCAATGTCTTGTTTCTGCCGAAGCAATTTAATATCAGGGTTTCTGCGTATAATTCCGCTGGCCGAACAAGGGGCATCTAATAATATGCGATCATAAGCCTCACCGTTCCACCAGGTATCAGGTAAACCAGCATCGGCAGTTTTGCACTCTGCATTCAAAGATAAACGATCAAGGTTTTCCTCAATCCTAAGTAAGCGTTTCGGGTGGTTGTCTAAACAAAGTAGGTTCACGCTTTTGTCTATTTCAAGAATGTGCCCTGCTTTTCCACCGGGAGCTGAACACGCGTCTAAGATGTTTTGTTTAGGTTTGATGTCAAGTAGTCGAGCCGCTTGTTGTGCAGCCTCATCTTGAACAGAAACATCGCCGTCAAAAAAACCAGGTAACAATGATACGTCCACAGCCTCATCAATGTACAAACAATATTCAGTATTTTTACTTAAACTGTATTTGATCGATGCATCATCGAGGCGGCGCAAATAGTCCAAAGTTGCACCACGGTTTTTATTGATTCTTAAACAAAAAGGCGGCCGATTTTGGTTTTGTTCAAAGATTTCTTTTGCGTGTTCGGGCCAGTCTTTTTGTATCGTATCGATCATCCACTGCGGGTGTTCGAATGTAAGCTGATCGCTATAAAACCCTTTATTATTAGCGTTTTTCTCTAATAAGCCGTGTTTAACTGTTGAGATATCACCTTTTTCTTTTTGAATTTTACGTAGCACAGCATTGACCAATGCTTTAGCCCATGGCTTTTTTCTAGATTGTGCCGCATCCACAAACTCCGATAAAACAGCATGGTCGGGAGTACTTAAAAAAAGCATTTCGTAGCTAGCGGCGAGCAATAAAAAAAGTATATCTCGATCTTTATTTCTAAAAGGTTTTTGTAGATGTTGATTAACGACCGCATGTAAAAAAAAGTAATGTCTAAACACACCAAAACAAATATTTTTCACCAAAGGGTGTTGGGATTTATCGAGATCTTTAAGTGTGATTGGATAAACACTTGATAGGGATTGCCCACCGAGTTCAGCATCGTTTGGGTTTGGAAAACTGAGCCACAAGCTTTCGACAACCGTTTGTCTTGATTTGTTTAAAGCCTTAGCCAAAACATTTACCTACGGCAAACATATCCTTTTTACCGTTTAGTACATCGCCAACATTCATGGCTTTTTTGCCGGGTAACTGAATGTGTTTAAGATGTATCAAGCCGTCACTACAAGCGACGGAAATACTTTGTTCTTCAGCAGAAACGATTTCGCCATTATCGTAAACATGGTCCTGGCTTTCATACTTTGCGTGCCAAACACGAATGACTTTATCGTCTATTTTTGTGGTAGCGATCGGCCAACTGTTAAAGGCCCGAATATGCTGATCGATTTCGAGTGTTGTTTTGTTCCAATCAATCGTAGCCTCTTCCTTGTTCAGCTTATGGGCATAGGTAGCTTTACCATTCTCTTGAGGGCAGCGTTGTTCGAGGTATAGATCCAGTTCTTCTAAGCACTCAACAATGGCTTGGGCGCCCAAAGCTGCTAAACGATCATGAAGAACACTGCCGGTATCCTGATCTTCTATAGGGCAGCGCCTTTCAAGTAAAATATCTCCAGTATCCAGGCCCTCATCCATCAACATAATATCGATGCCTGTTTCTTTATCTCCCGCGGCGATAGACCTTTGGATTGGTGCGGCACCACGCCAACGGGGCAATAAAGAGGCGTGAATATTCAAACAGCCAATATTTGGGCACTCCAAGACAGCTTTCGGCAAAATAATGCCGTAGGCCGCTACCACCATAATATCGGCCTTAAATGAGGCCAAAACCTGTAACGAATCCTCAGATTTAAAGTTTTCGGGCTGCTCAACGGCAATATTGTGTTTTAGTGCTAGCTCTTTAACTGGGCTAAGTTGTAGCTTCTGCCCTCTCCCGGCCGGTCGATCGGGCTGGGTATAAACCGCAACAACCTCGTGCTCAGATGCAATCAAGGCGTCCAAAGCTTCAGCCGCAAAGTCCGGCGTGCCGGCAAATACTATTCGATAACTATCCAACGTTAGGCCTCTTGCAGCTTTTGGGATTTTTCTAGTTTCTTTTTGATTCTTTTGCGCTTGAGAGAGGATAAATAGTCAACAAAGAGCTTTCCGTCTAGGTGATCCATCTCGTGTTGAATGCACACTGATAGTAAGCCCTCACATTCCTTTAAAAACTCGTCACCATTGATACTTTGTGCTTTTATGCTCACATGTTCGGGCCGACAAACAACCTCGCGAAAGCCCGGGACAGAGAGGCAGCCTTCTTCGAACTCATGATCATCCCCGTCTAACTTAAGGATTTCGGGGTTTATAAAAATTTGGGGGTCATTGCCCTCTTCAGAGACATCAATGACCACTACCCTCTTGTGAACATCCACTTGAGTGGCGGCGAGTCCTATCCCGTGGGCGTCGTACATGGTTTCTAACATATTATCGGTGAGCGTTTTTAGCTCACTATTAAATTCGGTGACTTTACTGGCCTTGGTTCTTAGCCGGGGGTCCGGGAATTCGAGTATTTCTAAAAGCGACATGGTTTAGTTTTCAAACCTATAGTAAAAAGTTAACAAGTGTAGCTAGACTTATGAAAAGACTATAATTATTCCAAAAAATTTGCTTTAATCAGTGGACTCTATCAAGCTGCAGTTGACCCTCTGTTAAGGGTTTTGCCGCATTATACGCTTTAAGAGCCCGTTAAGGTCATAGTTGTCCTAAATTTTGGGGCATATTTTACATGGGCTTCGAGCCGAAAGGGAAAGACAAATGATAAAAATTATAAGCCGCAGTGCTTTGTCCTTGATCTTGGTGTTTAGCATGCTATCTGGCATGGCTTTAGCAGAAGAGCCAAAGCTTAACCCCAACCACCCGAGCAAGTATTACGTGAAGCAAGGTGATACCTTGTGGGATATCTCTCAATTATTTTTACAAAACCCTTGGGCGTGGCCAGAAATTTGGCATATCAATGAGCAGGTATCAAACCCTCACCTGATTTACCCCGGTGATGAGATTTCGCTGGTATATATTGAAAAAGACGGCGCTGAAAAACCAGCCATTATGGTGACCAAGCGTGAGCCTGGGGCCAAGACAACTATTAAGTTGTCACCAAAAAAACGGGCATATCAAATATCGTCTACTATACCGACCATCCCATTACAAAAAGTGGATAGCTTTATCAATGCTACGCGAGTAATGGATAAAATTGATCTAAAGGAAGCGCCTTACGTGATTGCCGGAAATGAGCGACATTTGGTAATGGGTAAAGGGGATCAGATTTATGCAATGGGCGACTGGTCAAACCCACAAACTTCTTATGGGATTTATCGAGCAGGCAAGCCTTATGTGGATCCCGAAACCAAAGAGATTCTAGGTTACGAGGCTCGAGACCTCGGTGCCGTTCGATATGTCGACGATGAAGATGAAGTTGGTACTTTTACCATCATTAGAGCTAATTCTGAAATTCGAGATTACGATAAGCTTTTACCCACTGTTACCGAAAAAGTAGAAGCCAACTTTTATCCAAAAGCCCCTATCGGTGATATTCGGGGTGAGATTCTGAGAGTATTTTCTGGTGTAAAAAATATTGGTCAATACGACGTGGTGGTTGTTAATAAAGGTGCAAGAGAAGGTGTTGAACAAGGCGATGTGTTTGCCATTTATAAACGCGGGATGATTGTTCGAGATAAAAATGCGCACAACCAAAAGGTGAAAATTCCTGATCAGCGCGGAGGTCTTTTGATGGTGTTTAAAACTTATGAGAAGGTGAGTTTGGCGCTAGTATTAAAGGCTACAACAGTTCTTAGCGTCGGAGATAAGATCAAGAAGCCGTAAACTTTTTTCAGTTTAATGTTAGTTAAACCAGGGAGGGTTTAATAAAGCTGTTTAGACACGCTTGTTTGTAAAAGGACTTATAAACATGAGTACATCTTTTGTTCCAGAAGACAACCGCTTATCTACCATTGAGCGAGCAGTTGCCCACCCTTTATTTTATGATCTATTGCTCAATCGGGTTAGCACTTTTGGCCCTCGGCGTTTTCGCGAAACTTTTGAACGTTTGCCTTCTGCAAAAAGTGTTGTTTTAGATTTTGAAAATTCTAAAAAAATTATATCGATATCAAAACCCGCGCAACAACAAATCTCCCAACTAAAAATCTTGCTCGAAGAAAGAACAAAAGGTCTATTCGAGAACAAGGTGTTTATGGGGGTGTTGGCAGATTTAGAGTGGGAGAGTGAATCAGGCAACGCAATTGTTTCCTTACAAGATACAGCTTATCCAAAGCTACTCAAAGAAATCTATGATGCTCCTCAGCTTTTGTTTGTGAAAGGCAATCTGGATCTGTTGAATCGAACCCAGGTCTCTATCGTTGGTAGTCGTGGGCCAAGCCAAACAGGCTTGCGTGATACCTATGCGTTTTCTAAGTCCTTGGCACAATCAGGTTTAGTGATTACGAGCGGTTTGGCAATGGGGATAGATGCCGCTGCCCACCAAGGCGCTATTGATGCCAAACCTAAATCAACGGTTGCTGTGCTCGCCCATGGCCTAGACGCCATATATCCAAAAAGAAACCAAAAGCTAGCTCAAAAAATATTAGATGGTAAAGGAACATTGGTCTCAGAATTTCCAATAGGTATTAAACCTAGGCCCGAATATTTTCCTCGTAGAAATAGAATCATTAGTGGAGTGGCCAAGGGAGTTCTTGTGATGGAAGCCGCCGTTAAAAGTGGCTCACTTATTACAGCCTACAGCGCTTTGAACCAAAATCGAGAAGTGTTTGCGATTCCCGGGTCTATCCATAACCCTATGGCTCGTGGCTGTCACCGATTAATAAAGGAAGGTGCTAAGCTAGTGGAAACCAGCCAAGATATTTTAGAAGAGTTCCCGGATTTCACCGAAGCTCGTGCCGATGCTAGTGTTCCCAATAAGCCGCTGGTAATGAAGGAGCTAAGCACTAGTCAAACACGTATTCTCGCTGTTTTGGACTACGAAGGGACAGAATTAAATCAAATAGCAGAAAGCCTGAAATGGCCGATAGATAAAGTCTCTTCGAATTTAACGATGCTTGAGCTTAAAGGTCTCGTGTTTTCAGGAGAATACGGATATAGAAAGGCTTAAGTGTGCTGGTCCTTCGCTTGAAAAATCAGTCTTTCTAACGTAGTTTGCCCCTTCTTTAATCAGCTTATTTTTAGAAGCTTATGGCAGACATCAAGCAGGCTAGCGAAGCAATACAGCAAGGAAAAATTCTTGCCTATCCCACTGAAGCAGTATTTGGGCTTGGTTGCGATGCTAAAAACCCACGGGCTTTGGAGCGGCTGAGAAATGTTAAGCAACGAGCTTCTCATAAAGGCTTTATTGTTCTGGTTTCTTCTGTTGACCAACTTGCAAGGCATTTCCCTGAGCTGGATATTGATGAAGTAGGAAAAGAAAAACTCTTAAGCCCTCAAGATCACCCAACCACCTGGATCATACAAGCAAAGCAGGCACTTGATCCGCAGCTTTCTGGGCACAATACTAGCCTCGCGGTCCGAATCAGCGATCATCCAATCGTCAAAGAGCTATGCAAACTTGCTGGCCCTATTGTTTCTAGTAGTGCCAACATAGAGGGGCAAGAGCCAGCTAAAGAACTTATGGGTATTAAGCAGGTATTTGGTGAGCAGATAGATTTCTATTTAGATGGCCCCCTAGGAAACGCGACTAGTCCCAGTCAAATAATTGATTTAAATCGTGGTGAAATTATCCGAAGCGCGTAAAATTAAAGTGTTTTTACTGTATATAAAGAACGTTTCAACAGATATAGGAATAAAGCATTGAGCACCGAGCCATCGCCAAACCCTGAAGATGTAGAAAAAATAAAACACTTTCTACTCAATCTTCAAAACAATATTTGTACTCGCCTAAGCAAAGTTGATGGACAAGAGTTTGTTCGTGATGAATGGCAACGAGACGCGGGTGGTGGCGGTATAAGCACCGTACTGGAAAATGGCGAGGTCATTGAGAAAGGTGGGGTCAATTTTTCTCACGTGATGGGCGATAACCTTCCCCCTTCGGCCAGCGCGCAACGGCCCGAACTAGCCGGCAGAAGCTTTCAAGCCTTAGGCCTGTCTTTGGTGATTCACCCAAGAAACCCTTATGCACCCACATCGCATATGAATGTGCGTTTTTTTATTGCAGAAAAAGAAAATGAAAAACCAGTATGGTGGTTCGGCGGTGGCTATGACCTAACACCCTACTATGGGAATCAAAATGATTGCCAGTCTTGGCATCAAACCATTAAAGATGCTTGTGACCCCTTTGGAGAAGAGTTGTATCCTAAGTATAAAAAATGGTGTGATGAATACTTTTATCTACCTCATCGCGATGAAGCGCGAGGCGTCGGTGGAATATTTTTTGATGATCTAAACGACTGGTCTTTTGAAAAATGTTTTGAATTTATGCAGGCCATTGGATCTTCATATATTGAAGCCTATGAGCCGATATTGAAAGCGCGCAAAGATGAAGCTTATCAAGAATGTCAGCGCGAATTTCAACTCTACCGCCGTGGCCGTTATGTGGAATTTAATTTGGTTCAAGACAGAGGCACCTTATTTGGATTGCAATCTAAAGGTCGAACCGAATCGATACTCATGTCTCTACCTCCTTTAGTAAGCTGGCGCTATGATTGGCAGCCAGAGCCGGATAGCGAAGAAGCAAAACTATACACAGATTTTTTGCCCCATCGAGATTGGCTGAGTTAAAGACGTGAGTGATAAAAAACCTATCGATCAATACGCGGTAGTTGGCAATCCTATAGCCCACAGTAAATCGCCTCAGATCCATAATATTTTTGCTGGGCAAAGTTCTCAACAGATGGAATATACGGCCATGCTGTCCAGCGAAGAAAGCTTTGATCAGGATCTAAAAGATTTTTTTTCAAGCAACGGCAAGGGCCTAAACGTTACGGTTCCTTTTAAGCTAAGAGCTTTTGACTTTGCAGATCAATTAAGTGAGCGCGCGCAACAGGCAGGTGCAGTTAATACTTTAATTTTGAGTGAAGAGGGTGTTCGCGGAGACAATACTGATGGTATCGGTTTGGTTAATGATCTTAAAAATAATCAAAGCTTAGTGTTAAAAGCAAAACGGATTCTAATTATAGGTGCTGGTGGAGCTAGTCGTGGCGTAATTGCGCCTTTGTTTTTGGAACAACCGGAATCGATTACCATTGTTAATCGCACAGTATCCAAGGCCCAGGGACTCTCGGACACCTTTAGCGATTTGGGGAATATCACAGCGCTTGGTTTTGAATCGCTTGTTGAACAAGAGCCTTACGATTTGATTATCAACGCCAGCTCAGCCGGCCTGTCAGGAGAAGCACCCGCTATTCCAGACAGTTTATCTCTGTCCTCTACCTTCTGCTATGACATGGTTTATAGCAAAGATGATACGCCCTTTGTCGCTTGGGCGAAACAAAGGGGCTGCCAAGGAGCGTGTGACGGCCTGGGCATGTTGGTTGAACAGGCTGCTGAATCTTTTTATTTGTGGCGTGGCGAAAGGCCAAACACGGCGCCAGTATTAAAGGAATTAAGAGAGGGTTTATCTTGAGACGTTTTATAGCGGGCGCCTCCTGTCCCAAATGCAACGAAAGCGAGTGTCTTTATTTCGAAACCACAGAGCCAGACGATAGAGTGCACTGTACTCGCTGTGACTATACATCACTAAGGGGTGAAGCACCTTCTCAGGAGTCCCATACCCAAGAAGAGCCGGTCCCCGCTGAAGATAAAGAAAACTCAATTAAATGGCATTAACCAAAGTCCTTACCCTAGGCCCATTACCACTGATTCGCTCTCAAGATTCTTCGATATAAACCAAAGGACAAGGCTGAGCGAAATACCATAAATAAACATAGCGCCAGCCAGATGCCATGGTTCTCTAATCCTTGAAGCAAATACCAAGCTGGAAAAAAAACCAAAACAGTAGAGCTAGCAATCGCAATTAGCATAGCTCTACTTTTGGTCGCGCCGATAAATACACCATCGATAACAAAGCAGATATGCGAGCACAGCATTAGCGCAGGTAACCACCAAAAATACTCTAGAGTCGCTACTATAATAGTGGCCTGATTGCTAATTAAAGCAATAATGCTCTCGGATAACAGAACCAAAATTAACAAAGAACACATAAGAAAAATAAAACCCTGACTAATCGCGAGTACAAATCCTCGGTTTATCTCATTAGGGGTTAAGGAGCTACTAGCTTTTCTATGTTCTCCTACCAGTTCACCGGTTCTACTTTCTGCTGCGTTAGCAAAACCATCAATAGCGTTGGCAAGAAAGAAAAATATCTGAATCAAAATGGAGTTTGCCGCTAAAATCACATCACCTTGGCGAGCGCTTTGAGCGGTAATAAAAGCAAAGATACTGATCAACACAACGGTTCTAAAAAATATATCCTTGTTTAATAAAAATATACGAGATAGTTTTTGTTTAACCTGCTGTATTTCAAAATACTGATTGATACGTGGTTTAATAAACTGAAACATAAAAAATAAGGCTAACAAGCTGCCACAGACATCGGAAATCATCGTCGCCCAAGCTACACCTTCAATATCCCACTCCAAATATACGGCGAGGTAAAAATCTAAAAAGATATTAATAGCTTGGCTAAACATAAGCAGAGCCAAAGCTTGCTTACTTTTTTGTATGCCAATTAAAAAGCCTACCGCTACAAAATTAAATAAAACAAAAGGTGAGCTTAAAACGCGAATATCGGCAAAAAGCCAGGCCATTGCTTGCACATTGTCGCTGCCTCCAATTAAGGGTATAGCAAAAGAAAATACCCAAGAGCTAAAAAGCACAAGGAGTGAGCCAATACCAAAAGCAATCATACTGCTTAGCACTAAAGTGCTATACAAAGCTTGCCAGTTTTTCTCACCAAAATGCTGGGCAATTAAACCAGTTGTACCCATGCGTAAAAAGGCGAGGCTCATATACAAAAGATTAAATAAGCTACTGGCGACGGCTACACCACCAA
Organism: Pseudomonadales bacterium; assembly: GCA_965223975.1. GTDB lineage: Bacteria > Pseudomonadota > Gammaproteobacteria > Pseudomonadales > JBECKS01 > JBECKS01. The sequence goes on along the minus strand of OZ245031.1, from coordinate 1,428,785 downwards.
TAAAAGCAGGGTCAGGCAAATGGCCTAAGATGGCAGTGTCGACAATGCCGATCAAAGTGGTGGCAACGTTAGCCAAAATCATTGGCCAGGCTAGCATCCAAATATGTTTGTTGCTTGTAGTGCTGCTGTGAGAAGCGGAGCTTTGTTCCATGCTAAGAAGCCTTTGCTGAACTAGCTAGCTTTCTGTACCGAGAAAAGTTTTGAAAAAACGCTAGAGCCAATAAAGATAACAAAACTAAATAAAACAATAGAGGGCCCAGCAGGGCTATCGGCAAACCAAGACAGCAATAAGCCACCCACTATTGCACTGGAGGCGAATAAAGAAGCACTAATCGCCATCAATGTGGGGGTTTTCGATCGAATGCGAGCCGTTGCGGCAGGGATAATTAACAACGCACTGATAAGCAGCACACCGATAATTTTAATCGACACCGCAATCACTGATGCCAATAAAAACATGAGTAAAGCTTTGTGCATACGAATATTAATGCCTTCAACTTGAGCCAGGTCAGGATCAATACTGATCATTAATAACTCACGCCACTTCAGTTTAAGTAGGACCAGGGTAATCAATGCAAGGCCAGCTATTAATCCAATTTCGGTGTTGCCAACGGATAAAATATCCCCAAATAAAAATGCCATAAGGTCTAAGCGAAAGCTGTCCATAAAACTCGCTAGAACCAAACCAAGGGCCAGGCTACCGTGGGCAAAAATGCCTAACAAGGTATCTCTAGGTAATAATCGGTTTTCACTAAATAAGAGCAAAAGCCCTGCTATGGCGAAACACGCAAAGAAAATACCAAGGTTAATATTGATGCTAAACATTATCGCCAAAGACACGCCCAGCAAAGAAGAGTGAGCTAGGGTGTCCCCAAAATAAGCCATGCGATTCCAAACGACTAAGCTACCCAGCGGCCCAGAAATGCTAGCGATTAAAAGTCCTGCGAACATCGGCAGTATCAATAACTCAGTCATCTTTAACCACCTCCCCTGCCACATCGTGGTGGTGATCATGGTGATGCTCGTAGATGGCAAAGTCGGTTCCGTCTTTTAAACCAAATAACTGTAGATAGGCTGGGTCAGTGCTGACAGACTCGGGGTGGCCTGAGCAGCAGACATGCTGATTCAAACAGATCACTCGGTCGGTGCTCGACATAACCAAGTGCAGATCGTGGCTGACCATTAATATTGCCGCGCCCAAGGTGTCTTTAATTTCGGACAAAAGCTTATAAAGTTCTTGTTGGCCATTGATATCGATACCCTGCCCAGGCTCATCGAGTACCAATAAATTGGGTTTGCGTAATACTGCCCTCGCTAGCATTACACGCTGAAACTCACCACCAGAGATACTTTGTAATGGACTGTTTGCCAAATGTTCGGCCTTAACTAGGCGAAGTGCGTCGAGAACCTCTTCTTTGCTCACTTTACCGACCAAGTCTAAAAAGCCACGTACGCTAATAGGCAAACTAGGATTCAGCTGGGTCCGTTGGGGTACGTAGCCGAGTCGAAGTAAAGGGTTTTTGTTGATTTCCCCGCTATCAAGGGCCAAAACGCCTAGCAAACATTTAATTAGGGTCGATTTACCCGCGCCGTTGGGACCAATCAAGGTAACGATCTCTGATTGTTGGATATCGATAGAAACCTGATCTAAGACCTTCTTTCCATGAAAGCTCACACACATGCCTTTTGCCGAGATTAAAGTCTCAGCATTTTTGGGCTTTGTAGATTGGCTGCTCGTGCTCATGGTTGCTTGATTACTGCCGAGTGAAGGTGTTTGCATGCGGTCAGATCGGGCATAATACGCCATCTTCTTTTTAGAGCAATTTTTATTTTGAGTATTACCCCAATGACTCAGCGCTTTCCTAAGCGATTTTTCGGTTCTGTTAGTACGGGTTTCGTGCTGTTCAGCCTATTTGTTTGTGTGTTTTTGATGAATACAGCTTCCGCTATGGAGCTGGTTGAAGAGCAATTGTCAGCTCAGGCCGCAACTCATCCCACAAGCCATCTCAAAACAAAGACTCCCCCTCGAAAAGTAGTGGTCAGCATTGAGCCTTACGCCTTGATTCTTAAAAGTATTATTCGAGAGAATGATCATGTTGAGGTCTTGCTAGAAGCGGGAGCCAGCCCTCACGATTTTCAGTTGCGCCCTTCCCATCTAAAGGCTATCCAAGGAGCCGATCTGGTTGTTTGGGGTGGTGAGCAATTGGAACCCTTTTTGGTTAAAACGCTTGATCGTTTAAAGGGTCAAAAGCCCAAGTCGTTAAAGTTGATGAGCCTAGAAGGTTTAGACCTAATAGAGCTGGGGTCTCATGGTCACGGCCATCATCACGGAAACCTAGAGCCACATATTTGGTATAGCAAACACAATGCAAACCTTATTGCGGCGGCTATGGCCGCAGCACTGCAATATCCGGATGAGGCGCTTAAGGCTTTTAGGGCTAATGCTTCGGCAGATGCGAATCAGAGCTCAGGGTCAGTTGGCAAACACAGCCTACGCAGCCTAGTCGTTTTTCACGATGCCTATTCCTATTTAGAGAAAGGTCTAGGTGTTAAACATGATTTTGTTATACGAGAAAACCACAATACGCGCGCTAGTCTCGCGCACTGGGCCAAATTTGATAAGCATTTAGCGTTACTAAAAGAAAAAGGCCAGTCGCTTTGTATAGTGGCTGAGCCGGGCTATGACTTAAGCCCAGAGTCGAAACAAGTAGAACGACTTATTAATAAAAGTGGCATGCAGATGAGAAGCAGATTTGTTCAGCTAGACCCACTAGCAAGTGACAAAGCCTACAAAGACTATTGGACCTTTCTGCAGGACAGCGAAAATCGTTTAAAAGCTTGTTTAGAGCCCTAGTCTTTTTTCTTGGCTTATGAGTTTTAGCCTTTAAGGTTTTTTAACAAGCTCCAAAACTCTTCAGGGGATTTTTTTGGATTGATCTGAGCGTATTTTCCACTTTGTTTCATTTCAATATGATACAGCTCTCGACTGATCCAAAAAGTAAAAGTTGCAGCTCTCAAAAAGCTTGGCCAAAGCTCAAGTTCCTCATTACTAAATGGCCGTATCTTTTGATAGCCTTTCAAGAGTGCTTGTTCTTTTTTGCTGTCTAAATGTTTTTCCTTGCCCTCTTGCAGACACCAACTAATGGCAATAACCGCTAAATCATAGCAAAAAGCAGTATATCTAGCGTCATACCAATCTAAGAAGCCGCTCATAGTAAGCTGTCCGTAGGTATTTTCTACCAAAGCATTATCGGGGAAGAAGTCACAATGGCACACACCAGAAGGTAAGTTTTTTATTTGCTTATTTAGTTCAGAAATAAAAGTTTTCTCTTCTTCAAATATTGATAGCTTTCCCTCTGATAGGTGAGATCTAATATTTTTTTCTGGAATAACAAAGTTTAAATCGGAAAAAGAAAAACTCTCTGAAAAGCCGTTTTCATCTGATAAGGCGTGTAACTTAGCGAAAGCTTCGCCCAGCTCCTCACATATTTGCTCGGTAATAATATTGGGGTGAGCGCCACTTAATTTTTTACACAGTATAAAATGTTTTTTAATTCCATCATGTTGAAAATAGCTTAGATCTTTACCTTCTCTATTTGGAATAGGAGCAGGCAAAGGAAAACCTTTGTCTGAAGCCATCGCCATAAATTCAAAAAAGGGTTGTAAACACTCAGGGGATTTTTGTTCAAAAATAGTGAGTACAAAGTCTTGCCTGTTTGCACGGATCAAATAGTTTGAATTCTCAATCCCGTCTGATATTTCGGCAAAGTATTCAAGTTCATTAAGGTCATATTGATTGAGTAGTTCAATCATCTGATTCTGATTTAGGAGCGTGTATACTGACAAAGCTTTTCCCTTTTCGGCGGGTTCAAATAAATCAAATAAGAGCGACAAAAATCACTCAACTTAACTTTAGATGTGATTAAAAATCTGTCTAAAGACGGTATAGTTAGGCCTGCAAATTTTTATATTAGTTATTCTTCAAGGACACCCAAGCAATCATGGCTAAGCCTCCCTTTATTCTAATCGATGGTTCATCATATTTATATCGAGCATTTCACGCTTTACCCCCTTTGGTGACCAGTAAAGGCAATCCCACAGGTGCCATTAAAGGTGTACTTAATATGGTGAGCAGCCTGGTTAGGGAATATCAACCGGAATACATTGCCGTTGTTTTCGATGCTAAGGGTCCTACCTTTCGCAATGACCTATATAGCGAATACAAAGCCAATCGCCCGCCTATGCCCGACGACCTACGCAGCCAGATTGAGCCGCTGCATGAGCTGATTAAGGCCCTAGGCCTACCATTGTTAAGCATTCCCGGGGTTGAAGCCGACGATGTGATTGGTACCTTGGCTAAAATGGCTGCTGATCAAGGCTTGGATACCGTGATTTCAACCGGCGATAAGGATATGGCCCAACTGGTGAATGATAAGGTATCCCTAATCAATACCATGAGCCGAACCTATTTTGATGTGCCTGGAGTGGTAGAGAAATTTGGTGTTCGACCAGATCAGATTATTGATTATCTAGCCTTGATGGGAGATACCTCGGATAACATACCCGGCGTACCTAAATGCGGCCCGAAAACAGCGGTTAAATGGCTAACAGCCTATGAAAGCCTAGAAGGCGTAATGAAAAACGCAGACGATGTAGGCGGAAAAGTAGGTGAAAACCTGCGCGCTAGCCTAGAGTTTCTGCCCATGTCTTATGAATTGGCAACCATCAAACTGGATGTCGAGCTCGAGCAAGAGCCCCAGGATCTGGTGCGTAGCGAAGAAGATAAAGCGGCACTTAAAACCTTGTTTGAAGAGTTGGAATTTAAAACCCAACTTAAAAACCTAGAGCAAGGTAAAGACACCTTAGCCAGCGGGCCGGCATTGTCTAATAAACAAGGGTCCGGGGCCAAAGAGCTTTCTAGTTCTGGTAAAGCGGCAGCACCTGCGGTGGACCTTCCCGGGGTCCCCGAGACTCAGTACGAAACCATCCTTGAGCAAAAGCAGCTGGATGCTTGGATCGCTAAACTTAAAAAAGCAGAGCTGATCGCCTTTGATACCGAGACCACCGGCCTGAACTACATGCAGGCGGATTTAGTGGGGGTGTCTTTTTCCTGCAAAGCGGGCGAAGCGGCTTACCTGCCCTTTACCCATGACTACGAGGGAGCGCCCGAACAGCTTGATCGTGCTAGTTGCTTAGAGCAGCTCAAGCCGATTTTAGAAGATCCAAAGATCGCCAAAGTGGGCCAACACATTAAATACGATTTAAACATTTTGGCTCGCTTTGATGTGAGCATTAATAACGTCGCATATGACACCATGCTGGAATCCTACGTATTTAATTCTGTCGCGGGTCGTCATGATATGGACAACCTAGCGGATCGTTTCCTGGGTGTAAAAACCGTGCACTTTGAAGAGATCGCAGGTAAAGGTGCCAAGCAACTTACCTTTAACCAAGTTGATCTTGAGCAAGCGGGCCACTACGCCGCAGAAGACGCAGACATTACCTTCCGTTTACACGATGCAATTTGGAGTCAGCTAAAAACTGAAGAGACACTAAGCAAAGTGTTAACAGATATCGAAGTGCCTTTGATTCCAGTACTTGCCGAGATCGAACAAAACGGTGTACTGATCGATGAGAAAAAACTTAACAAGCAAAGTGAAAGTCTCGAAGAGCTACTGAAAACACTTGAAGCACAATTACACGAACTAGCCGGCGAAGAGTTTAACGTTAACTCACCCAAGCAACTTGGAAATATTCTTTTTGAAAAGTTAGGCATTCCCGCACCGAAAAAAACCAAAACCGGTCAGTATTCAACAGCCGAGCCAGTGCTTCAGGAGCTAGCATACGAACACGAAATGCCTAAATTGATTTTAGAATATCGTAGTTATGCAAAACTAAAATCAACCTATACCGATGTATTGCCTACCCTGATTGATGACAACACTGGGCGTGTTCATACTTCTTATCATCAAGCAGTGGCAGCTACCGGACGCTTATCTTCAACGGATCCTAATTTACAAAATATTCCGATCCGCAACGAAGAAGGTCGAAAAATAAGACAAGCTTTTATTGCGCCCAAAGGCTATAAAATTTTAGCGGCTGACTATTCGCAAATTGAATTACGTATTATGGCTCACCTGTCTAAAGACCAAGGCTTGTTAGATGCTTTCCTCGCAGGCGAAGATATTCACAAGGCCACTGCGGCAGAAGTCGCCGGTGTCACATTGATGGAAGTCAGCGATGAGGATAGACGTAAAGCTAAAGCGGTGAACTTTGGCTTGATTTACGGCATGTCTGCCTTTGGTTTGGCCAAGCAATTAGGCATTGGTCGTAAAGAAGCGCAAGACTATATCAATACTTATTTTACTCGCTATACCGGCGTGCAAAATTATATGGAAGACATTCGCAACCAAGCGAGACAAAAAGAATACGTCGAAACCCATTTTGGTCGCCGCCTGTATTTACCTACTATTAATGCCTCAAACGGCATGCACCGAGCGGCTGCTGAACGAACCGCGATCAACGCGCCTATGCAAGGCACCGCAGCAGACATTATAAAGCTAGCGATGATTCGAGTGAGTGAATGGCTTAAAAACAGCAAGCTAGATGCCAAAGTCATTATGCAGGTACACGATGAATTAGTATTAGAAGTTGCAGAAAAAGATCTTAAAGCGGTCAGCGAAGGTCTTAAAAAAGAAATGAGTGAAGCTGCCAGTTTATCCGTACCTTTAGTTGTCGATGTAGGTGTTGGTGATAACTGGGATGAAGCACACTAATCTATCAGTACAAAAGTTTAATGAGAATCAAAAAAGAATTTAAGAGAGATTAAGGAAACATCATGAGCGAGTTAGTTAGCTATCAACTGGACCCCAACGAAGGTTCAACCGCTATTGCCACTATTACCCTCGATGACGGTAAAGCCAACAGTATGTCGCCTACCATGATTAACGCTGTTAAAGACGCGCTTAATCAAGCAGAACAAGATCAAGCGATTGTGATTTTGACTGGACGTGAAGGAAAATTCTCTGCGGGTTTTGATCTGGCCATTATGTCTTCAAGCCCCGATCAAGTGGGCGTGATGTTGCAAGGGGGTGCTGAACTAGCTGAGCAAATTATTAATTTCCCCTACCCCGTGATCATTGCCTGCAACGGTCATGGTATAGCGATGGGTGCTCTGCTGTTATTGTCAGCTGATTATCGAATCGGTGTGGGCGGCCCATTTAAAATTGGTCTTAACGAAGTAGCTATTGGCATGATCATGCCGGCTTTTGGTTGCGAGATTGCGCGCTATGCCTTAACACCACAGTTTTATCGTCGTTGTTTGGTGAATGCCGAGTTCTTTGACCCACAAGGCGCCTTGGAGCCAGGCTTTTTAGATGAAGTGGTCGAGGTCGATCAATTACTACCAAGAGCCCAAGAAAAAGCGAAACAAATGGCGACACTTAATATACCAGCGTTTAAAGGCACGAAGCTAGGTGCACGTGAAGCCGCTCGCCAAGCCTTACGGGCTGCCATCGAAAAAGATTTTGGTGCATAAATGAAAATCAGAGAAGCAGTTCCCGAAGATGCTGAAGCGGTTTGCCTGCTTTGGGAGGAGCTTATGGACTTTCATGCCGAATACGATGTGCTCTACGAGCGCACACCTAAAGGCGTGGGTATTTTTAGAGAGTTCTTTGATGAAACCATAGAAATTGAAAAAGGCATTGTGTTAGTGGCCGAGGACCAAGGAAAAATTCTTGGTTACCTCTTAGGTCGCATTGAAGAAAAGCTAGAGATCTACGTTCATGCTGACTACGGTATGATCTACGATTTATCGGTTACCAAAAGCGCCCAGCGTCAGGGTGTGGGCGAAGCTCTATTCAAAGCCAGTGTTGATTGGTTTAAATCCAAAGGCACTCCGCGTATAGAGCTAAACGTAGCTTCAGCCAACCCGATCTCTACCAAGTTCTGGGAAAAGCAGGGATTAAAGACCGCCTACGAGTGCCGGTTTACCAATATTTAAAAAAGCTTCTACTAGCGTCATCTATTTGAGGCATACGGATAATAGGGACTAAGAGTGATAATAAGCTAAGTATTTAATTAGCATTTAAATAGCGAACACAGATTATGTTAAGTCGATTATTAAGCAACCATCCACATCTCAGTGAGTCAGAAAAAGTTAGCGATCCCGACGCCTTTAGCTGGGATGAAGAGCGCGACCTTGTAGTAGCAGGCTTTGGTGCAGCAGGTGCCAGTGCAGCGCTCGAAGGCCGTGAGCAAGGCTTGGATGTATTAATACTCGATCGCTTGTCTGGGGGCGGCGCGACGAATATTTCAGGCGGTATTTATTACGCCGGTGGTGGCACAGCTATTCAAGAAGCCGCAGGTGTTAAAGACGATCCAGAAAACATGTTCAAGTACTTGCAACAAGAGGTACAAGGCGCCGTAAGTGATAAGACCTTAAAAAAGTTTTGTGATGACAGCGTAGACAATTTTAATTGGGTCAGTAAACACGGTATTCCCTTTGAGGCGAGCCTTTGCCCTTACAAGACTTCTTATCCTTCGAACAAATATTATTTTTATTTCTCGGGTAATGAATCTTTTCCTCCCTATTCAGATTCAGCCTACCCTGCAGCGCGTGGCCACCGTGCCCATAAACCGGGTATTTCTGGTCAGGCAATTTTTCAACCTTTACGTGATAGCGCTGAGCGTTTAGGCATTAGCTTACAAAAACAAAGTAAATTAATTGGTTTGCTTCAAAACGAAGACGGCGATGTGGTCGGCGTTAAAGTACTTACGCTTAAAGATAAACCTTGGCCACGACGCTTGCATAAATTAATCGATATTGCTCAAAATCTATTATATTACGGCGCTTTATTTTGGCCGCCCTTGTTTTCTGTATTGGCGAATACGGCTAAAGCGATTGAAAATAAATTTGGCGAAACGAAAAACATCCGCGCTAAAAAAGGCGTCGTATTAGCGACCGGTGGATTTTATGCCAACCAAGATATGGTGCGTGAGCATGCGCCCAAATACGAAGGTGGCAGCCCGCTTGGTACTATGACTGATGATGGATCTGGCATTCAAATGGCTCAAGCAATTGGTGCTAAAACTGCATTAATGGATCGGGTTGCTGCCTGGCGTTTTATTAATCCGCCCGCTTCTTTTGCAAAAGGTGTTTTAGTAGGTCCATCAGGTCAGCGTATTTGTAACGAAATGTATTACGGCGCCCAGATCGGCGACCGCATGATGCAAGAGCACGATGGCAAAGCTTGGTTGATTCTTGATGCGCAAAGTTATCGCGCCAGCCTTAAAGATTTAAATTTAGAAAAAGCCCTTTGGTTTCAAATCATGGTGGGTTTGTTCTTTAGGCATTTGGGTTATAAAAAAGCCTATACCCTTGAAGAGTTAGCCTACAAAACCAAAGTGGATAAAGCGCAACTGGTGAAAACCATTGATGGTTATAACGGTAGCGCGCGCTCGACAGAAGACGACCCAATGGGTAAACCCAAAGCCTTTATGGATCCCCTGGACGAAGGACCTTTTTACGCTATTAATGTGTCCTATGATTATTTCTTTTCCCCCTGCCCTTCACTGACTTTTGGTGGCTTAGTGGTGGATGAGGATACGGGCGAAGTCCAAAAAGAAGACGGCCAAGTGATTAAAGGCTTATATGCGGCGGGTCGAACCGCAGTGGGCATTCCTTCAAAGGGCTATGTCAGTGGGCTTTCTATTGCGGATTGTGTGTTTTCTGGTAGACGCGCAGCTAAACACGCGGCGAGTGAAGACTAGACTGGTTCAGGAGCTAAAGGCTTAGGCATTAAAAACTCTTTTAATCGTTAAAGACTCTTTTAATCGTTAAAGACTCTTTTAATCGTTAAAGACTCTTTTAAGCGTTTAAGACTCTTTTAAGCGTTTAAGACTATTGAAGCCTGAGAGTTTAAATAGTCGCGCAAAGTATTTTCTAACAGGCTTTCGCTTTCTTCGTTTTCAAAATTATATTTAGTAATCAAAAATGCACTGGCTCGTTTATGCGAGCCTAATCGGCTTTGTTCAAAATGATCCAAGTCCATGGGTTCATCAGGCTTTACTAAATTAATATGCACACCTGAGTTGGTGAACATATTACCAACAAAAGACTTTAAGCGATCAGGACTTACCGTTGAGGTCACCAGCAGTTTGGCATTAGGCCAACGTTCACTGGCAAAGTGCACCGCTTCCATAAATTCCATAACGCCTTCAGAGCGAATAAAAGAGGTCGATATCACCAGTACCTCGTAATCTTGCTCAGCATATTTGGGTAAATCCTCAGGTTCGCGCACCACATCGCAATTGCCCAAAACCCTTTGTAAAAAAGGCTGCATGGTGCTCACTAAAAGCATATGGGGTCTAAGAATTAGGGCTCTATTAGGGCTGCTCATGGTTATTATTTTTATAGAGTATTATTCGAAAATAAGTCCATGACGAGGTTAGCATATTGTGCTTAGATAGAAAGCCGCTTTTTAGCTAAGCGCATAGACACATTGTTAAGACAGTCAAATAGCCAAAGGAAGTATTATGCATTATCAAAAACTCGGCAGCTCCGATCTTGAAGTCAGCGATATTTGTATGGGCACCATGATGATGGGTTCCCAAAACACCACACAAGATTCAAAAACCATACTGTCCGAGGCGCTAGAGCTAGGTATTAACTTTTACGACACCGCAGAGATGTACTCAGTACCGCCTAATCCTAAAACCCAAGGTAACTCAGAGAACATTATTGGCGAATGGCTAAAAGAAAAAGGTGGCCGTGACAAAATGATCATCGCCAGTAAAGTAACAGGCCGAAGCGAAATGGTTTGGGTACGTGGTGATCAAAACGTTAAAAAAACCAAGCTGGACCGAGACAATATTACCTACGCAATCGAGCACAGCCTAAGACGTTTAGGAACCGACTATATCGATCTATACCAACTGCACTGGCCAGACCGCCCTATATCAATGTTCGGTAACCAAATTGAAGAAGCACCGCTCGATAGTCCCTACTACGTACGAATTTCAGAAACCCTAGAGATTCTTGCCGAGCTCGTTAAGCAGGGCAAGATTCGTTACGTCGGTGTCAGCAATGAAAATCTAAACGGCGTACAAGAATTCACCCGCTGCGCGAAAGAGATGGGCTTACCCATGATCGCCAGCATTCAAAATGCCTATAGCTTGGTTAACCGCGAATTCGAAGGCGATCTAGCTAACTACTGCATGGAACAAAACATAGGCCTAATGCCCTACTCCATACTCGCTATGGGCTTTTTAAGCGGCAAATACATGAAAGGCGAACTACCCGTCGGCAGCCGAAAAGAAATGTTTAAAAACACCGCGCGTTATACGCGGCTCGACGAAAGCGATGACATACTCGAAGCCTACCAAGCCATCGCGGCTAAAGAAGGTATCAACATGAGCCAGTTGGCCCACGCCTTTGTGTATCAACAACCTTTTATTGGCTCAACGATTATTGGTGGCACTAACCTAGAACAACTAAAAGAAAACGTAGCGGCAAGAGAGATTCAACTCAGTGATGAATGCTTAAAGGCCTTGGATGAGGTGCATGCGAAGTTTCCTAATCCTTGTCCCTAGTATTAATCACTTATTGGTAATTGGTTATTTCGGGATGTTGAAAATGAATATGTGTCACAAACACCTCTTAGTCTTGGGCGAGAGCAAGGCAGCTAACAGGGCATACAAGCGGACAAGCAAAGCTTGCCGCTTCTAGCGGCATTATGAGTCAGAAAAAGATACAGACCATCCAATGGAAAGTGTAAGTAATGAGAAAGTTTAGAGACCTATATATAAATATAAAACCAATCACAATGTCTACGGTACTGGAAGAGATATCGACGATTGAACCTGATAAATGGGCGAGAGATTTAGTGCGCGAAAAAGAGGTCCCCTCATTTTCAGGTCAAAGTATGTTTTGTTTTAAGAGGTACGCAGAGGATGGGCTTGACGCTCACTTATGGATAACAGAAAGAAAACAACATCAATTCTATGTTTCAAACATTGTGCCAATCGAGGTTTCACAGCTTAGCATAGACGATTACAACGATGTGTTGATGGAATTCTTCGACTTAGGCATAAAAGATATTGTTGAAGGTCTAGGAGGAATAGTAGAGCTAACAACTGATGAATACCATATTGAAGATGAGCTTGGTCAGGAATGTGCACAAAAACTAAGAAAATTCTCGTCTGCAGCTAATAAGTCAACAGGAAATACACACCCCCTAGATCAAGAACGCTGGTTTGATTTCATAGTGTCTGCTTTTAATTATAAAAATCAAATAGATCCTTCAGATATAGAGAAATTCCTTGTTCAAGATGGGTGGTCTGAAGATTTTGCTATCGAGTTAGCATGCCAGTTTTCACAGTCTATTAATCTACTAGAGTTTTATGAGACTAAATAATGGAAATGAAACTCGATGATTTGGCTATTCTAATTCTGCAGGATCCTAAGCCAGTAGTTTTTTTTGATACCTGTTCTTTGCTCGATATAGTGCGCTCGGTTGAACGTGACAACATAGCGCCAGAGATTGTGCCTTCAGCGATAGAGTTAAGTTCTAGTCATGATAGATGGTTGCTAACTAGCAATGTTGTGAATGAAGAGTGGAAGAAACACATTGAAGAGGTAGAGCTAGGGACTTATAGAGCACTAAAAAATCTGCATAAGAAAGTAGTTATGTTTAAGGAGTCAGTAGGTAAAACTCCAACTATAAGTAATTGGACCTACTCAAGTGACATTGTAAGTTATAGGTTGGAAGAAACCCTTAAATCAGTCTCTGCAAATCTGGTTAATGCTTTGACCATAATTGAGCAAGATGTAGAGTGCATGGAGAAAGCTTGCAACAGGCTTGTACAGTGCATGCCTCCTGCATCTAAGGGTAAGGATGAGTTTAAAGACTGCTTTATTCTTGAGAAGTGTTTGAAAATTGCGGGATTATTGAAAAGTCGGGGCTTTTCCGAACCTATTGTCTTCGTATCATCAAATAAGGCTGACTTTGGAATTCCATTTAATACGAATGAACCTCTGCACTCCGAATTTAGCAACGTTTCAGTTCAATATGTGGGCGATTTACCAAATGCTGCAAGGCTTACAAGAAAAAGTCTATAACAAGTAAATGCATGGGTTATGAATAGTCTATGAGTGAATTACCAACATTATAATGAGGGTCAGAGTAACAATTCTCTGTTATAGCAATTATACTTAGCAGCCTAACTATCCGTCCCTAGAGTGCTTTCAATCAATGAATAATAAAAGAGTCATATCGATACTTATTTTTACCGCCATTGTAAATATGGTGGTGTTAAGCTTTTTCTCGGTGGGTATTGCAGCATTCGCAACGGTTATGGGTTTGTTTCTGTCCTTTATTTGGTTTTTTATCTTTAGCAAGATCCTAGAAGACAGAAAATTTGAAAATGCCGGCAATAGTGAAATAACGAATAAAGACTATATCACTCTCTTTACCCCTGGAATCATCTACTATGTGACCGTATGGGTAGCAGCAATCGCAGTAGAAATTTTCGCTAAGTAAGCGATATAGTGCCCTGATGCGCAAAATTATCGGATATAGCTTAATAGTGGTCTCATGCATGGCATGGGCAGCGATGGTGATCATCCCCTTTCTTGATTTAGAAACCGAAGATAAGGTGGCTTGGGCTGGGGGTGCATTTATTTTTGCAGAGGTCACTTGGTGGGCGGCAGTGCCAATATTAGGAAAAGAAATTATCGAATATTCCCGTTATTGGTGGGAACTCATCAAAAATAAGTTTTTGGAGCGCTAGTATGAACAAAGAACAAGAACTAAAAGAAGTACAAAAACAAATGGTCCTTATTCAACTTATGTCTGCGCCCGCGACAATGGCTATTGGCTTTGGTATCTACGGGGTATTTGGAGTTACCGATAATAATGCCTTTATTCCCATTCTCAATAATATTGAAGTTGCCTATGGTTTGATAATAGGCGGTGCAATCTTAGAAGCTTTTACTATCAAAAAGCTGATTCCTGTTATGAAAAGGCAAGCGGAATTAAACAAGTCCTAAGATGAACGAATAGTAGGCTCGTGGGTCTATTGGTTTACTACATTTCTTTTGGAGTTTTAAGATGAATACTTGGGTCAAAAAAGCGTGGCAAGAAAATAGAACCTTTCTAATTTTTATTGCCTTAATGTTTGTATTTAGAAGCGCGATTGCTGATTGGAACGAGGTGCCTACAGGCTCGATGAAGCCTACGGTTATCGAAGGCGACAGAGTGCTTGTAAACAAGATGGCCTATGATCTAAGAGTGCCTTTTACCCATATCTCACTTTTAAAACGTGGTGATCCCCAGCGTGGGGACATTATTACTTTTGATTCGAAGGCTCCGGGTAAGCGTATGCTTAAGCGAACCATTGGCCTTCCCGGGGATGTGGTAGAGCTGAGAGATAATGTTCTGATTATTAATGGCGAGCGATTGAACTACGTGCCCCACTCTTCCAGCCTTGCCGCTGTTGATCAGCTAGAAGATCTTTTTGGTGTAAAACATATTGTTCGGCTAAGTCGTATTAAATCTGATTACTCTAGCTTTGGGCCTGTGGAAGTACCTGAGGGACACTATCTGACTTTAGGTGATAATCGAGATAATAGCGGCGACTCAAGAGTTTTTGGTTTTGTGCCCCGAAAGGAAATCGTAGGCCGCACCAGAAGCCTTGTTCTATCTTTAGATTACGATAACTATTACATCCCTAGAAAAGGCCGATTCTTGCAGCCCTTATAGCTAAAAATTGGGATAATTTAGCCTGTTTTTTAAAATATCCTTAAAAAACAGATACTTACATTTAAAGATAATTAACATTTTTTAAAATTAAGTGTTGACGCCCCCTTGAATTCGTAATATTTTGTACTACATTAAATGAGCAGGCACTGCTTTGGCGCGTCTGCAACAGTGATTGTTTAGATTTGGTGCCTAGGACGGCGACGGTAATTAAGTACTAGAGAGTAAAAGATGAGTCCTAGAGGTAGAAAACCCAGTAAGAGTGAAGATCGTAAAAGCCGCGTGATACAAACCCGTGTGCCCCAGGATCTTGAAGATACGCTTAAGAGCGCTGCTGAAAAGAAGCGCATGACCGTATCTCACTTTATTCGTTACGTGCTGGAAGATACCGTAAATCTGGTCGATGGCATTGTGGCTGATTCGTCTACATTGATGGAAAACGCGAAAGACGAGGCTAAGAAACTAGCTGCCACCGCTCGCGGTGAGATGCCCGATGACGAGGATGATAGACAAGCATTGTTGGATTCAGTGGATGCCTGGCAGGACGTGATTGTAAACCGCCCTAACGAGTGCTTGGGCTGTCAGGCTGAGTTAAAGCGCGGTAAGAAGGCTTATCGTGGTTTAGGTGGTAAGGGCGAAGGTGCGGTATGGCTTTGCGAAAGCTGTATTGAGGACCTGTAATTAAACAGAACAGAATTTGGTAGCGCATTTGCGCAAGACGGTGCCGGGGCATGTCCCCGGTTTTTTTGAACAAGAATTGTACTACAAAAAAAGACCTCAATTATTTGAAGTCCTTTTGAAAGAGAAAGCTCTAGAAAACGGAGAAGGAAAATGACAACAATGACTCACGAAGGAATCGAGATCAGTGCAGAAGATTTAAATCATGAGGAACACAGTCCTGCAGAGGACACGGTTTCTACTAAAGCGGCTAGTAAAGCAAACGGCGGTTATAGAAGCTCAAGCAGCGTTGATAAAGACAGCGCGCTTAAAGCTGGCCTAGTACTTTTGAACGCAGCCATTGCTGCTCTTGAGGCAACGGCTTGGCAAGGTCGTCAAATCGTTGATGATGCGGCGCAGCTATTTAACGACCTAGGTCGTGACAAGGATGACTTTTTAAAAGACGTACAAGAAGTCAGCGAAGACGCTAAGAAAGTCCCTCAACGTTTAAAGCGCATGGCGAAAACAGCAATCAGCTTATCGCTGATTACTGGTAGCTATCGTTTATGGGGCACACGCGCAGCGTTTATTCCAGCAGCGGGCCGTGAAGCAGCGCTTAATCGTTTGCATGCAAAAAATGCGAAGCGTTTTCGTAAAGCCTCACTAGAACACGGTGGTGCTTTTTTAAAAGTGGGCCAGTTGATTTCTTCACGCAAAGACGTGATGCCTGCCCCTTGGGTCGAAGAACTGCAAGTGCTTCAAGATCAAGCAACGGCGGTCCCTTTTAGAGATATCAAATCGGTACTTGAAGCAGAGTTAGGCCAAGAGATTAGCGAAGTGTTTAAAGACTTTTCTGGTGAAGCGATTGCCGCAGCGAGTATTGGCCAAGTGCATGAGGCGACTTTAGTCACGGGTCAGCGGGTTGCAGTGAAAGTACAACGACCAGACATTGATGAAACCGTCGGTCAAGACATGGCGTTGATGAAATTATTTTTAAAAGCCCTAGAGCCTATGTTACCACCGACTGATTTAGATACGATCAGCAAAGAAGTAGAGCGTTCGATCAAAAGAGAGTTGAGCTATCAGCAAGAACGTAAGTGGATGGAAAAGGTCGGTCACTTTTTAGAAAGCAATAGCCAAGTGATTGTGCCTAAGCCTGTGAATCACCTTTGTACCGAAAAAGTATTGGTGGCTCAGTTTATTGACGGTGTTAAGTTCACTGATCGTTTGGACGAGCTTAGAGACGTGGGTGAAAAAGAAGTCGTAGATGATCTTCTTGGCCAATTATTGGATTGCTACATGCAACAAGTATTGCATGCGGGGGTGTTTCAAGCGGATCCACACCCGGGCAATATTTTAGTGACCAAAGACAATCAACTGGTGTTGCTAGACTTTGGTTGCACCATGGTTTTGCCTCATAACTTTAAATTGGCTTACCGTAAGATTTTGATCGCTGCTTTGTCTAATGATAAAGAAACGGTTGCAGAAAGTTTAATGGAGCTGGGATTTGAAACCCGCAGCGGTAAGCCCGACACATTGATTGCTTTTGCAGATGCCTTGTTAGAGAACATCAAAAATGCAGCGATGAATATGGCTGATCCCGATGCAGAAATGCAATGGCCAGAAGGCGATGCCATTTTTGAAGAAGCCGCGATGTTGCTGGAGCAAGCCGAGCATGACCCAGTAGAAAAAATGCCAGCGGAGTTTGTGATGCTAGCGCGAGTGTTCTCTACCTTGGGTGGCTTGTTCACTCATTACAAACCAAACTTAGATATTCAGAAATACCTTGTGCCGCATCTTCAGATGACGGTCTGAGCTAAATAGGGTTTATATAACGGGAAAACCCTATTAATATAGCTCAAAAAGTAAAAAGCCCGCTTTGGTATTTACCTTAGCGGGCTTTTTATTACCTTTTGCTTTTATATAGAAACAGTTTAAATTTTAGCGACTCGCGCCTTTTTAGCTTTTCTGACAGTACCAACCGTTTCCATTGGAATGTCCGCTGCTACTTCTAATTCTGCGATACCATTTTCTACATAATCGAGTAAACGTTGCATAGAAGGCAAAGTTTTTCTGCAGGCAGTAAAACCTATTTCAAACTGATCCTTATAAGACAGAATAGTAATGTTCAGTGCGTTTCTGTTTAAAGGAATCGATACCGGATAAATACCATCAAGTTCTGCACCGTTCCAATATAAAGGCTCTTTAGGGCCAGGCACGTTTGAAATGGTGACATTATAGGT
Source organism: Pseudomonadales bacterium (assembly GCA_965223975.1). Classification (GTDB taxonomy): domain Bacteria; phylum Pseudomonadota; class Gammaproteobacteria; order Pseudomonadales; family JBECKS01; genus JBECKS01. The sequence goes on along the minus strand of OZ245031.1, from coordinate 1,411,126 downwards.
TTGGAAGGCTGGTACTTTACCTGTCAACATATGTGCGCCTGCAGGAATCATCATTAACGAGGTATAGTTAACGATTTCATTCTGCGACATTTTTGAATACATGTTTTTTGAGGCAACAATGGATCGATGCACAATTTCTAAGCGATCAACGGGATCGGCTACGTGGGTTCCCAAGTTCGCAAGAATAGATGCGATTTGATTTCCTAAATCGGTATCATCTTTATCACGAATAGACATGGGTACCATTGAGATCAATGGTTTGTCTGGTAAAGCATGTTGGCTGATTAAGTAGTTACGTAATGCGCTACCGCACACCGCCAAAATAATATCATTAAGTGTGACATTAAATTTCTTAGACAGTCTTTGAAAGCGTGCCATCGGATAAGATTGCGCAGCAAAACGACGTGAGCCGGTAATCTCTTCATTCAAAATACATTGCGGAGCCTGACGTACGTTTACCAAATCAGGATCTTTAGATTTTCCTTGGTAAGAACGGCTCGCTTCTTTAATGGCTTTTGGCAAGGCTTTGATTTGTGAGCTGGCTGTTTCAGCGGCGTCCACCATATTTTCTAAAGCGGAGCTGGGCTTTAGGGAAGCACCACTTTTTTTATGGGGCTGTTTAACCCAAATTGGTGGGATGCCTCGTTCGTTAGGGTCGGTCGTTAAGGCTCGAGACATGAGTCGCATGGCCGAAACACCGTCGATCATTGAATGGTGAATCTTTGCATACACTGCAATCTGGCGACGCTTGAGGCCTTCGATTACATGGAATTCCCATAGCGGGCGAGAACGATCCATTAAGTGGCTATGTTCTTTACTTACGTGAGCCAATAGTTCACGAATACGCCCTGGTTTGGGTAGTGCCTGATGCCTAACATGGTGCTCGATATCAAAGTACTTATCTTCTTCCCAATAGTAGCGCCCTCTTTTGGACACTAAGTGATCTCCAAATGGGCCTAGAGGCTTTGAATAGGAATACAACTCTTCCATCAGCTCGCTGACGAAATTGGGGCCTGCATCCTCTGGCAAAGTGAATAGCTGTAAGCCGCCGACATGCATGGGCTGTTGGCGATTCTCCATCCATAAAAATGCTTGGTCGGCTGAAGTAAGAGGTTTCATAGCAAACTTGCTCCGTTCTTTATGTCCCTGTCATCATATCTAATGACTACTTATTAACTATTAAGATTAAGCAGCTTTTGTGCCAGCTGCATGTAATCGAATAAAGTGACACATATTTTTTAGGCCCTCTAGTTTACTGGCTATGATGCCAAAGCGGTAGCATAAAGCTGAAAAACTGCGCCCGAGCGTCTCGCTCGTGTACAATCAGGGCCAGAGCTTTGATTTGATTGATAAAAATATGCGCCATTTACTGTTTAATTTGCAAGGTGTGTCGGAGGAAGAGGCCGACGAAATTCGGGAACTATTAAACGAACACCAGATTCTGTTTTATGAAACATCCGCAGGTCGCTGGCGGATTGGTTTAGCCGGCATATGGTTGCCGACAACAGAACAAAAAGAAGAAGCTCAAGCTTTGTTAGCAAACTATCAAAAAGAACGTTATTCGAATCAAGCTGCTGAACGCGAACGCTTGAAGCAGCTAGGTATTCTCAGGGGCATACAGCAACAGTTTTATACGGCGCCTTTACCGTTTGTGATGGCTCTAGTGGGCATCACAATAATTTTATCCATTTCTATTTTGCCTTTTATAGGCTGATGATAACGAGAGTAAACAATGAGTACAGTAGTGATTACAGGAGCCAATCGTGGAATTGGTTTGAGTTTTGCAAAACTTTATAAAAAGTTTGGTTACAAAGTGTATGCCTTATGCCGTCAGACCAGTGATGAACTCAGTATATTAGGCGTAGAGGTTATCGAAGGCATTGATGTGGGTGCGACCGATGTCGCTGATAGGTTAAAGCAAGCGTTAGTAGGCGTTGACATTAACGTGTTGATTAATAACGCGGGCATCCTAAACAGCGAAGTCATTGGTGATATTGATTACTCTAGCATCGAAGATCAATTTCGAGTGAATGCAATGGGGCCACTTCGCGTTACCGAAGCTTTAGTAGATAATATGAAAGAAGATAAGCAGGGTTTAGCTCGTGTTGCGTTGATTACAAGTCGTATGGGCTCAATAGAAGATAATACCTCGGGTAGTCGTTATGGTTACCGTATGTCGAAGGCCGCGCTAAATATTGCAGGAGTGTCGTTGGCCCACGACTTAAAAGATAAAAACATTGTTGTCGGTATTTTCCACCCAGGATTGGTAGCGACCGATATGATAGGTGGCTATGGTGATATTGGTCCTGATGAAGCAGCTGAGCGCTTAGATAAAAGAATCTATGCCCTGACATTAGAAAATAGCGGCGGCTTCTGGCATTCAAACGGCGAATGCCTACCTTGGTAAGCTCTATTCCTGAGTTGCTTTTTGTCCAAACAACATATCAAAGAAACGTTGTCTAACTTCAGAAGAAGTGTCTCGGTGGTTTTCGAAGCTGACGTGTTCTTTGTCACTCGCGCTTCGATTTAACTCGATGCTCCACAGTGGTTTAATTTCATTAGGGATCATTGAGTAGCGAATATCCATAATGCGAACAGCATCTTGTTCGTCTGTGTCATTATTGTGCTTGGGGGTGAAGTTAGACTTGTCAACAGCAACAAAATCCATAGAAAACCATGAAAAGCGTTCTAGGTCTTTTGCTTGTTGTGAATCTGGATCGAGCCAGGATAAATCCCGACCAATATCTAACTTTTCAACAGAGTCGCCTGGATAGTAAGTGGAGTCTTGAGCATCCTGAAAAATCCCTACGCGTATGGCGTCGACATGAAAGCGTCCTTCTGCTTCATAGACGATTTTCCACAGCACTATATTAGACATGCTGGGTTTCGCTCCTAGAGACTTTATTTTGTCGTAGCGCAATAAATTCAGCTCCGGCTGTACCAGGGCCTTTTCAAAGTGGGAACGGCTGAGCTTATCTAGGTGGTACTTGGCGGCTTCTTCTGCTTTTTCTTTCTGAATGTGTCCAAGGTAAGGGTAAAAGAATACCCAAAACACAGCTATGCGGGCGGGCCAAGGGCTTTGGTATTTTAATCCAAGTGCTAAGGCAAATAAGATTGGGAGGGTGTAGAAGAAATCGACCACCGCGATGGTGTTCCAAGCAAAGCGTTCTAAAGAAAGCGGCCACAGTAGCAAGGTACCATAAGTCGTGCAGGCATCGAGCAAAGCATGTGTACCGTAGCCTAAAAGACAGATGCCGTAGCTATGCCAAAACTTAAGACCATGGCGCCTGCCGATTAAGGCATGCAACAAGACTGCGCAAATTAATGCGCCGTATGGAATAAATAAAAGGGAATGGGTAAATTGACGATGAAACTCAAGTGACAGTAAAGGATCTTCACTGGATCGAATCAGTACATCCAGGTCTGGACTCATGGCCGCTAAAGCCCCCATCAGACTGATCGGAAGAACCTTGCCGTTCTTTTTAATTATTTGGCCGGCAGTGGCACCAAGGGCGCCCTGGGTAATTGGATCCATTTGCTACTCTTAATTCAAAATCATGAAGACATTTCAGCAAACTTATCCCAATTCCTTAATGAATTGTAGTTCAACGGTGTCTATGGGCGCTTTTGTAGGATAAAATGCGTCATCGGTGACAATGCTGACCAGGAAATCTCCGTGCTTAAATACCTTGCTGTCCTACTTATTTTAATTGTTTCTCGAAGTGCCCTACTTGCCTTTCTCGTGTTCATTGCTTGGAGCATGTACGACCGAGCGAATGCTTTGGGTACCGGCGCGCTAAATCCCTTGGGTACTGGAAAACGAAAAAGCGTCTTTTTAGAAAGCGTATTTCTTTTGATGGGCAAACTTGCCAAAGTTGATGGACGTGTTTCTGAAGAAGAAGTTGATCTTGCCGAACAATTATTTAAGCAACTAAATCTGAGTCCTAGTCATCGCCAAGAGGCTATAGACTTATTTAAGCAAGGCGCTAGCGCTGACTTCGATTTGAACGAGACTTTAAATCGTTTTATGGAGGTATGTGGTAACACCCGAAGCCTACGCCATACCTTACTGGTTTATTTAATTACTCTTGCCTTTGCCGATGGACATTTTGACGCTAAGGAAGAAGAGTTATTGGTAGAAATCGCGGGCCGTTTAAATATGTCTCAACGCGAGTTTCAGCAACTCTTAGATATGATTCGCAACCAGGCACACTTTGCTGGTGGTAAAGTACCTTCTGAAAATGCACTTGAATTAGCTTACAAAGCATTAGGTGTTGATGAAAACGTTAGCGATCAAGAATTAAAACGCGCCTACCGCAAACTGATGAGTCAAAATCATCCAGACAAATTGATGGGTCAAGGTTTACCTGAGCACATGATTAAAGTAGCGACCGAAAAATCTAAAGAGATTCAAAAAGCTTACGACTTGATTAAAAATCATCGGGCGAAAAATAACTAAGACAGCGATCTTGTCTATTTTTTGCGCTTGCCCTTTTTAGCTTTTTTTTCGGCTTTTTCTGCTGCTTTTTCTTCTAAGATTCGTTCTACCTCTTTTAGCTCTAACTCCATCATTTGCGGGTTTTCCAAGGTAATATCGCCGAGCATTCCGCTACGAAATTCATTCAAAAATAAAGTACAGATTCTGGGTAAATCAACTTGCCCCCCTGCCCTAAGAGCGCCCATGTTTTTGCCAATGTTTTCAAAAAACCTTAAGGCATAGTCGGGTCGTTTATCTAATTCGTAACGTTGAATTAAGTTCTCGGGGTAATGTGCGATTAAATAATCGGCTAGGTAAAAAGCAATGTCTTCGTTATCAGTGATGGCTTCTTTAATGGCGCCACTAATAGCCTGGCGATAGGCACTATGTTCGTTGTGAACCTTTGGCCATAGCACACCCGGTGTATCTAAGAGCATGAGCTGTTCGTCGAGTTTGATACGCTGCTGGCCTTTTGTCACCGCCGCTTCGTTACCTGTTTTGGCCGCAGCGCGATCCACAAGAGTGTTAATTAGCGTTGATTTGCCCACATTTGGAATACCACAAATCAATACCGTGCAGTTGCTCGCGCCTCCTAATTTGTCCCCCAACATTTTTTTTATTAGGGGAATCAGCTGTCGATAACGCTCGGGCTGTTTGGTCGAGACAGGAAGTACCTTGATATGTTTTTCTCTTTCAAGGTACTCAATCCAAACCTCGGTCAGTTTAGGATCGGCAAGATCATGCTTACTAAACACCTTAATGCGAGGTAGATCTTTTTTTAGATCCGCAAGAACGGGGTTTTCGCTGCTAAACGGCAGGCGTGCGTCTAGCACCTCGATAATGAGGTCAACGCGACCTAGGCTTTCTTTGATTTCTCGTATCGCTTTGGCCATATGGCCGGGATACCACTGCAAACTCATAAGCTGCAGTATAAAGTGATGGGGTTAATTTTAAAGCATTAGATAAAAAAGGCAGCTTAGGCTGCCTTTAATTACTTGATTGTGGATGAAGCTAATTTTTACCTTTTTATTTATGATCGCCACGCATGTCTAAATGTTCTTGTATGCGCTCGCCCTTTTTGTCTAGGCGTTCGTTAACACGGCTTTTTTCTTCTTCAGGTACTTCTTCCGCAATAACGTTGGCAACCAATCCATACATCAACAGCGCGCTTAACGATAAAAGTTTAATTAGAGTTAACATAATATGTCCCTATTGGTGATTGATGTTGCTCATTGTAGGTAAAGGATCTGAACTTAATCTTAATGAAAGTTAGCTTTTATAGGCTATTCAGACAGGTCTAGTTGTGCCGCGAGGCTTAAAGCTAGTTCTTCAACCTGCTCTACAAATTGATCTTGCCAGTCCCCTTTGCAAATTAAAGGCGGTTGAATCCAACGCCATTTTAATCCGGTCAATATGGTTTTAAGCGCCCTTTCTGTTCCGGTTCCATCGCTACCGGCTCGAATAAAGGCTACAACTGGCAATCCCTGTTTTTTCTCCAAAAGATCATTATAGGTACGATCAAAAAAGTCCTTAAGCGCCCCGCTCATATAGGCTAAGTTTTCTGTGGTACCTAAAATAATCGCATTTGCTGTTAATACATCTTCTGTTTTAGTTTCAAAAGGCGTTAGCATGCGGGCTTCGATATTATCGAGCTCCGGATGTTGGCAGCCCTTCAATGCAGCATCAGCCAGTCGTTTGGTATTTGGTGATGGCTGATGGGCTACGATCAGAATCTGTTTGGTAGTCGGCTCGGTCGTTTGCTTAGTCATGGCTTTAGTCTAAGCGTTTATTGATTTTTTTGCTGATTCTTTTCTTCTAATTTGGCGCGCTTTCTAGCGTAGCGGGTAGTAATCGCATCATTTCCAATATGGCTCTCCCCTCTTTCTCTAGCCAGTTGCATTTGCCGTTCTCGCTCTTTAAAACGTTGACGTTGATCTTCGCTCGTTTTGTCATAGCAATGATGGCAACTGACACCGGGTTCATATTGCGCGAGTTGTTTTTCATCTTCGGTAATTGGCATACGGCAGGCGTGGCACTGATCGTACTCGCCTTTTTCCAGTTGGTGATTAACAGTCACTCGATTATCAAAAACAAAGCACTCGCCTTTCCATTTGGATTCTTCTTCCGGCACCTCTTCTAAATATTTGAGAATACCGCCTTCAAGATGATAAACCTCTTCAAAACCTTGTTGCTTTAAATAGGCGGTTGATTTTTCACAGCGGATGCCGCCGGTACAAAACATTGCGACCTTTTTATTCTTTTCTGGATCAAGATGGTTCTTGGCGTAGTCGGGAAACTCTCTAAAACTAGTGGTTTCTGGATCAACCGCACCCTCGAAGGTTCCTATTTGAACTTCGTATTGATTGCGCGTATCGATCAAGGTGACTTCAGGATCAGAAATTAAGTTGTTCCAATCTTTTGGTTTTACATAGGTGCCCACGATCTGTTTTGGGTCGATATCCTCTACCCCCATGGTGACGATTTCTTTTTTAAGTTTCACCTTGCTGCGATAAAAGGGCAGTTCATCGTCGTAGGATTCTTTATAACTAAGGCCTTTGAATCGAGCATCACTTTGAATGTGTTCAAGTATCGCGTCGATACCTTTACGTGATCCAGCGATAGTTCCGTTAATGCCTTCTTTGGCCAGTAGAAGGGTTCCGCGAACCGTATGCTTCTCCATAAGTTCTAACAAAGGTGGCTTAAGGTTTTCAAAGTCCTCAAGTTGGACAAAGTGGTAGAGGGCACAAACCACAACGGGCTTGCTACTTTCTTTGAAAGTAAGATTTGAAGTATTCATATTGTTCCTATGCAGTAGCTGGAGCGTAAATCCAGGGCATTGTTTTTCGCGCTGAACAAAATCTTTCAAGTACGAAGGAGGGCGATTATAGGAATTTATAGGCTAAGCAGCAATTTATCTCTAGTTTAAGCCTAAGCTAAGAAAGAAGCGTTCAATGCTTTGCTGATAAAAGATTTCAAAGCCTTCTGGTTGGTGCAAATGCCCCAGGACCTGCAAAGACACCATACCGTGACATAGTGAAAAAAGCTGATGGGCACAGGCCTTAGGCTCAATGTTGGGTATCTGGCCGCGTGCGACACATTGCTTTACCCGCTCTGATAGGAACATTAGCGCCATTTGAATCTGCTGCTGGCAGCGCTGCTCAAGTTCGGGTTCGTTAGAACGTAAACGTGCCATAAACATCATTTCGTAGAACTCGGGCTGGTTTTGAGCAAATTCTGCGTACAGTGTCATACAAAACTTAAGACTTTCGAGGGGGTCGTCAATGTCCTTAGCTTGGCTAAAATAGGTCTGAAAGCGGCTAAAGCCCTCCATAACCACATGATTAAGCAAATCATCCTTATTTTTGAAGTGCCGGTAGCTGGCCATGGTGCTTAAGCCTGCGTGAGCCGCTACCTTGCGCATAGACACGCCTTCAAGGCCGCCTTGCAGATAAAGGGTAAGGGTGCTCTCAATGAGCTTATTTTTCGTATCTTTAGCCATAATGAGTAGCAAAAAGTGTACGGTGTATGTTTTTTTTACGCAAGGCCTTTTTAAATTATGGGCAAAATCACTTGATATCGGAGTCTTCTTGCTGGGTTTGAGCCCTTTATTGGTCTAAGATAGCCCGCTTTGGCCCCTTAAAGGGCAGGAATCAACCTAAGAAAGGTAAATGTGCCATGAGCGAGGCAATTGATCAAACTCCTCCGGATTTAAAGCTAGAAAAACAAGGTTTTGTGGGCCTGGTAGAGATACAGCGTCCACCTTATAACTTTTTTGATATCGACCTGATTCGAAATTTAGGGAAAGCGTTCAGCATGTTGGAGGAGCAAGGCTGTCGGGCTATTGTACTTGCTTCTGAGGGTAAGGCTTTTTGTGCAGGCGCCAACTTCTCTAGCGAAGAAGGTGACTCCAGCGGTGTACTGGGTGAGCAAGGGGTCACTAACCCCCTATATGCTGCGGGGCTTGAACTATTTGAATGCAAGGTACCAATCGTAGCCGCCATTCAAGGAGCGGCTATTGGTGGGGGTTTGGGCTTGGCCTTAGTGGCTGATTTCCGTGTGGCCAGTCCAGAGGCACGATTCAGTGCCAATTTTGTTCGCTTAGGGATTCATCCGGGATTTGGTCTCACTCATACCTTGCCTGCTTTAATCGGTCAGCAAAAAGCTGCATTAATGTTTTATACGGGCCGACGAATTAATGGTGACCAAGCCATGGATTGGGGTTTGGTCGATGTACTCGTTGAGGCCGCCCAGTTGCGAGACGAGGCGATCAAACTGGCTCAAGAAATTGCTGAAGGTGCGCCTTTGGCTCTTAAATCGATCAAGACTACATTGAAGCTAGGTCTAAAAGAGACGCTAGAAAAGCAAACAGCTCGAGAGAATGATGAACAGGCTTGGCAGAAAACGACGGAAGACTTTAAAGAAGGGATTCGTTCCGTGTCAGAAAAGTGCGCGGGTGTTTTTTTAGGGAAATAGGTACTAGTAAGTAGCTGTCAGAAAAAAGTTATAAGAGCAGGGTGATGTTATGAAAATTTCAGATTATTTAAGCCCAGAAGAAATTCAATACTATACAAAGAAAAGCGATACTAAGGGCTTTCGAGTGCTGTTAGTAAATTGGATAAGTATCTTTGCTATTTTGGCGATGGTTTATCTTTTTCCAAATCCCATCACGATTATTTTAGCCTTGATTTTATTGGGTGGAAGACAGCTGGGTTTGGCGATTCTTATGCATGAATGCGGTCATAAAACCCTGTTTAAAAATTCAGATCTGAATACTGTCTTCGGCCGTTGGTTTTGCGCGATGCCGGTCTTATCAAATTTAGATATGTATGCGGCGGGGCATCTTGTGCATCACCAAAAAGCTGGCACGGTAGATGATCCAGACTTAAACAACTACAAAGCCTATCCTGTTGATAAAGATAGTTTTAAACGAAAACTGTTGAGAGACATAAAAGGGGAGACAGGTCTTAAACTGATCGCAGGAGTTAGCTCGGGGGTTAAAGATGCTTTTTCCAATATGCGCCCAGAAAACGTAAAAGGGCAGGGGCAGAACAGTAAAATAAGTATAAAAAACCCTTTTGTTTCGTTGCTTTTGGTTCAGCTGGCCTTGTTTATAGTATTTAGTTTAGTGTTCGCTCCTTGGATTTATTTAATCTGGGTGGCCTCATTTTTAACAACTTTTATGGCGATTATTCGCTTAAGACAAATTGCAGAGCACGCAAATGTTCCTGACTTGTATGATATTGATCCACGAAAAAATACGCGTACTACCGTTCCGAGATGGTGGGAGCGCCTAGTCTTTGCGCCTAATTGGGTCAATTATCATCTAGAGCATCATTTTATGGCTAGCGTCCCGTGCTATCGATTAAAATCCTTGCATCAGCTATTAAAAGCTCGTGGAGCTTACCAAGATACACAAATATTTTATGGCTATCCCTCGGTGTTTCGGCACGCCGTACTTCCGAACTAAAATTTGAATTAGATCTATGAGCAATTTACCTGTAGCAGAAGCCTGCTTGCGAAATCAATCGCCGATTGCACAACAATTAGAAAGTATTTTTTTAAATGTTCAAACCGTTTTAGAATTAGGAAGTGGAACAGGGCAACACGCGGTGTTTGTTTGTAAAGCTATGCCTCAACTGCTTTGGCAGCCAAGCGAATTACCTGAGCGTATTCATGAGGTAGAAGCATGGAGAGCTTCTGAAAATCTCGATAATGTTCTGCCTTGCAAAAGTATCGATGTGCTTGATGCTAAGTGGGATACCGAGTCAAACTATGATGCTATTTTTACTGCAAACACAGTACATTTTATTGGTCAAAATAAAGTTGATTCGATGTTGCAAGGAGTCAGTAAGCGCCTTGAAGAGGGTGGATTATTTGTAGTCTATGGCCCTTTCAATATCGACGGCCAATATATCAGTGAAGGTAACCGCTCCTTGGATGCTTGGCTAAAACAACGTGACCCAGAAAGTGGCATTAAAGACCTTGCAGACTTTAAAGCACAAGCAAAGGAACTAGGGCTGGAGTTTGTAGAAAAAATACAGATGCCAGCAAATAATTTTATGCTTCAATTTAAAAAGAACTAATAAGGAAACAATTATGAACGATGTGAACGACAAGGGCCAAGTACAGCAAGGCAACAATACCCATTCTATTTTAGTTGGCTATGTACTTTGGATTTTTGGGTTCTTAGGGTCCCACCGTTTTTATTACGGTAAAACTAAAACAGGTATCTTATGGTTTTTTACCCTAGGCCTATTAGGTATCGGCTGGATTATCGATTTGTTTTTAATACCCGGAATGGATGCTGAGGCGGACTCTCGTTTTACAGAAGGGCGTATCAATTACACTATCTGCTGGATATTTCTAACTTTTTTGGGCTTTTTTGGTATCCATCGCCTATATATGGGTAAATGGTTAACGGCTATTATTTACTTTTTTACCGGTGGCTTATTTCTGATTGGCTATCTTTACGATTACTGCACTCTGAATAGACAGATATCCGAGGTTAACGGAGAAGGCTAGTGGTTACCTCTCGGTAGCAACGTGTTAGACTGCGCGACCTAAAACTCCATTCTATAGAGGTAGAGCATGTCATCGGATATTAAAATTGAAAGCCACGAAGAAAAAGTGAGCTATGGTATTGGCCTACAAATGGCTGGCCAACTTATGAGTAATCCATTCGAAGGGTTAAACATGGAGTTGGTTACTCAGGGCCTTTTGGACGCAGCTAATAATGCTGAAATCCGTGTGAGCAACGAAGACTTACAAACCTCTTTCCAGATCATCAGTGAAAGACAAGAAGCATTAGCGGCAGAGCAAGCAGAGAAAGCCGGCGAAATGGGACGTTTGTTTTTAGAAGACAACGCTAAGCGTGATGATGTTCATCAAACCAACTCTGGTTTGCAGTATGAAATCTTAGAAGAGGGCAGTGGTGAAAAACCAAGTGCTACTTCTACTGTGAGAGTTCACTACCACGGTATGTTAATCGATAGCACCGTATTTGATAGCTCGGTAGAGCGCGGTGAGCCAACCGAGTTTCCAGTCAATGGCGTAATTGCTGGTTGGACAGAAGCTTTACAATTAATGCCTGTTGGTTCTAAATGGCGTTTATTTATCCCTCAAGATCTGGCTTATGGTGATCGTGGCGCAGGTGCAGCTATTCCACCTTATAGCACACTGATCTTTGATGTTGAGTTGATTGCTATTCTTTAATAACAAACAAGCATTAATAAAAAAGCCCGGCAGGTCCGGGCTTTTTTGTATCTGACAGAAAGTATTTAAGAGTACTTTCTAATGCTGATGGCCACCGACACCATGTGCATGACGATGCTGAATTTCTTCTTGGGTAGCATCACGCACTTCAACAACTTCAATTGCAAAATCTAAAGTCTTGCCAGCAAAAGGGTGATTGGTATCAACGTCTACGTTGAACTTGCCTACCTTAACCACGATGGCCGAGCGCTGGCCCTCTTGGGTATTTATAAAAACCGCTTGGCCTTTTTTTATTTTTTTAGGCGCATTAATGAGGTGTTTAATCGGAACACGTAAAGGATCTTTTTCTACGCGTTGTCCATAACCGTCCTCGGGAGCTACGCTTACATCAAATTTTTCGCCTTGAGCTTTACCGATAAGCGCGCTTTCTAATCCGGGGATTAAGTTACCATGACCAATTAAGGCAAGAACAGGATTGGCGTCATATGAGTTTTCCATTTCATTTCCGCCTTCGCTTAGACGGTAATGAAAACTGACAACGGTATTATTAGCTATAGTCATTGGTAATCTCTATGCGTAAGTACACAAATAGGCCGTATCAACAGCCACTTTTAAGTGGAAAATTTCATTGGCGGCTACTTCAAAGCTGTCGCCTGCACTGTAGGTGTTCCAGTCATCGCTACCTGGTAGTTTAACAGTCAAAGCGCCGCTAACTACAGTCATGGTCTCATGCTTTGAGGTATCGAATTCGTAGTCACCAGGTACCATAACGCCGACTGAGGCAGGGAGGGTTTCGGTTTGAAAAGCAATGGATTTTACTTTTCCGTCAAAATATTCGTTTACTGTTAGCATGGATTTACCTGTATATAAGCTGTTTTCAGAGGGCGGCCATTATCTGGCACAGTGAGGCTTTAGTAAAGCTTTCTGCTAGGTGCTGGGTTGAAAGACTTAGCTGGGGCGGGGTTTGCGTAGGCGCATAAAGGGCTTTTCGATACAGACAAAGGTAAAAATGCTGAAAACAAAGGTGATCGCAAGTGCTATCACGCAGAAGCCAAGCATAAATAAGGGGGTGATATCCTCAAGGCTGATATAGCTCTCATCACTTAAATAGCGCACCTGAAACATCGCAAAAGAAATAAATACAATGTGAAAGATATACATTGAGTACGATAACTGAGCGAAAGGAAACCATAATTTCAAACTCAAAAACCAATTGAGATAACGGATAGAGTTATCCTTAAAAATCGACAGCAAAATAATCCAACCTAAGCAGGCTGAAAATAAATTGCGGTTGGTAATGATGTACCAATCCTTGAAAGTTTTAGAGAACTGTACAGATTCTTTGGCAACCGGCAAGAAAACAATCGCCAAAATCAGCCCAAGAAAAAATAAATTTAAAGTAAAGACATAGGGCCTATTATTTAACAAGGCTATCATTTTATCTTTATGATAAGCGTATAAGTAACTCACGAATATACCGGCTATAAAAGCACCATAGCGGGTATATAGGTTGTCGTACATTTCGCCGGAATAGTGATGCAGGTGTTCATAATTGCTAACTAAAACTGACATGCTGACGTCGCGAACTAATGGATCATAATAAACAAACAGCGCACGAATTAAAAAAGAAAAAATAAACAGAGCAAGTAAGCTATAGCCTAAGTGAATTTTCTTATTAAAAATCAGCAACAAAGTTAGAGGGAATATTAAGTAGAATTGTTCTTCTACCGCTAAGGTCCAGGTCCACACCATAGCCATGGTTTCGTAAGGAAAGAAGTTGTTGATGTATAGAATATTTTGCCAGAGGTTTTGCCAGTGGGGCCCGCGAAACAAAATAAAAATTAAAATAGCAAAGATATAGACAGGGGTTAGCCTAAGATAACGGCGACCATAAAAGTTCATCAATTTGATGTCGCCAGTCTTTTGATATTCCCGAAACAATAGGCCGCTGATCAAAAACCCGCTTAAAAAGAAAAAAGTATCGACCGCCTTGTCAGCATTCCATAGCCAGTTTAGCCAACCATCGCTGTCGTTGATTAAGCCCAGCAGCTTGTCGTAGCCATAATGGTACTTTGCGTACAAAAAGCAGTGGAACATAAACATCCAAATAAAGGATAAAGCTCTTAGGCCGTCGATAGCCGCATAATTGTCAGCAGAAGGGCGCGAGAAAATGCTCGCGAAGTTTTCTCGAGTATTAAAAGCCTGTTTGATTAGCTGTTTATCCAAAAGGCCTAGCCTAAGAAAAATAGATGAAGAGTCGGAGGCTTAATGCTATCAGTGAAAGGCGCTCTTTTGCTAGAATGCGCCGATGGACGTAAGTGAGATATTAGATGGCCTTAATGAGGCCCAACGAGATGCTGTAGCTTCAGATGCCCCTAGCCTCTTGGTACTAGCCGGTGCAGGCAGTGGTAAGACGAGAGTCCTAGTTCACCGAATCGCCTGGATGCTACAGGTAGTAGGGCTTTCGCCCCATAGCCTGATGGCTGTGACTTTTACCAATAAAGCAGCGGCAGAAATGCGTCATCGCATAGAGCAGTTGATTGGCGGCAGTAGCCAAGGCATGTGGGTGGGGACCTTTCATAGTTTGGCCCACCGTTTGCTCAGAATGCACCACCAAGAAGCCGGTTTGCCAGAAAACTTTCAAATTCTTGATTCCGATGACCAGTTTCGATTGATTAAGCGAGTGATTAAGAACCTTGGCCTAGACGAAAGCCGCTGGCCACCCAAAGAAGCCCAGTGGTTTATCAATGGTCAAAAAGATGAAGGCCTACGTCCACATAATATTCAGGTCTTCGACGACTTTAATTTCAAAACCCTAGTGCAGATCTACCAAGCCTATGAAGACGCTTGCCGTCGAGGTGGAATGGTCGATTTTGCCGAGCTTCTGCTCAGGGCCCATGAGTTGCTGCTCAATAATGAAGGTCTGCTTAAGCATTATCAGGATCGTTTTGCCCATATCTTGGTGGACGAGTTCCAAGATACCAACACTATTCAATATGCCTGGGTGCGATTACTCAGCGGGCAAGACACAGGAATTACCATTGTTGGGGACGATGACCAGTCTATTTATGGCTGGCGTGGCGCTAAGATCGAAAACATCCAGCAATTCGGCAGTGATTTTCAGCAAACCCAAACCGTTCGTTTGGAGCAAAACTATCGTTCCACTCAAACCATTCTGAAAGCCGCTAACGCGGTGATCGAAAATAACAGTGGTCGCTTGGGTAAAGACCTCTGGACCAGCGGAGAAGAGGGCGAAGCGATTCCCGTCTACGCCGCTTTTAACGATGTTGACGAAGCCCGTTATATGGCGGAGCGAATCGAGGAGTATATTGTTCAGGGTATATCCCGTTCTCAAATTGGTGTTTTGTATCGCTCCAATGCCCAGTCGCGGGTATTAGAAGAAGCCTTACTGCGTTCCAATATTCCTTATCGTATTTATGGTGGTCAGCGCTTCTTCGAGCGTGCCGAAATCAAAAACGCGCTGAGTTATTTACGCTTGATGGCCAATCCCCATGATGATGCCGCCTTTGATCGAGTGGTTAACACCCCGACACGGGGCTTGGGCGATAAAACGCTCGAGCAAATTCGTTTGTTCGCCCGTGAGCAACAAATTGATCTATGGTCAGCCTCGCAAGGCATATTGGCTAATAATGTATTAGCTGCCCGAGCCTCCGGTGCACTAACGGCCTTTATGAATTTGATTGAGAATCTACGCAACGAAACTAAAGACATGGATCTTTGGGAAAGCGTAGAGCATCTCAATACCGCCTCTGGCTTGGTGGCCATGTACGAGAAGGATAAAACCGATAAGGGCCAAGCTCGATTAGAAAACCTAGAAGAACTAATACACGCCGCTCGTGATTTTGATTTTGACGAGGATGAATTTAACTCGCCTCTATCCGCCTTTTTAGATCATGCCGCATTAGAGGCAGGTGAACGTCAGGCTGATCAGTTTGAAGACTCGGTTCAGCTTATGACCTTACACTCGGCCAAGGGTTTGGAGTTTCCGGTAGTATTTTTAACTGGATTAGAAGAAGGGCTGTTCCCAAGCAAGATGTCCTTCGATGATGATGGTCGCTTAGAAGAAGAGCGTCGCCTGTGCTACGTAGGTATCACTCGCGCCATGCGTTATTTAAATATCTCTTACGCAGAGTCGCGACGCTTATATGGTAGCGAGAACCTGTGTCGGCCTTCGCGTTTCTTAAAAGAAATTCCTAAAGAGCTAGTACAAGAAGTGCGCATCAAAGCCTCGGTCAGCCGACCGAGTATTGCAGGTAGCGCGTCAACAGGTGCAACTATACAAGAGCTAGGGTTTTCTTTGGGTCAGCAGGTTAGGCATGCTAAATTTGGAGAGGGCACCATTTTGAATTGCGAAGGCACAGGTGCCAACGCCAGGCTGCAAGTGAACTTTTTGGAAGTAGGATCAAAATGGCTCGTGGTGCAGTACGCGCGACTCGAAGCGATTTAGCATTGTTTTAAGTTAGTTAAAGAAAAATAAATAAGATTGGAGAGGGACATGAAACGAAGAGATTTTGTAACCGCTTTAGGTCTAGGAACAGCGGGCGCCGCGATCAGCAGTTGCGCACCTAAGACAGATACAAATTGCGATACTGCTGGAGCTGCTAAAGACTCCGCAGCCCCTCAACAAAAATATTCATTTAAATTGGTGACCTCTTGGCCTAAAAACTTTCCTGGTTTAGGTATGGCACCAGAGCGTTTAGCAAAGATCGTGAACGAAATGAGTAACGGCCGATTAGAGATCAAAGTCTTTGGTGCCGGCGAACTGGTTCCAGCTTTTGAAGTGTTTGATGCGGTATCCAGCGGCGCTGCGGATATGGGTCATGCGGGTGCTTACTACTGGGCAGGTAAAGCGGCAGCCACACAATTCTTTACGGCAATACCTTTTGGTTTAACCGCACAAGAAATTAATTCTTGGATTCAAAATGGTGGCGGCCAAGAATTATGGGAAGAACTTTACGCGCCATTTAATCTGGTACCGCGTCAAGGTGGAAACACAGGTGTGCAAATGGCGGGTTGGTTCAATAAAGAAGTGAATTCTTTAGCCGACCTAAAAGGCTTGAAAATGCGTATCCCAGGCTTGGGCGGTAAAGTATTTGAAAAAGCAGGTGGTGTACCTGTGACCTTGCCAGGGGGTGAACTGTATACCTCTATGCAAACTGGTGTGATCGATGCAACAGAATGGGTAGGTCCATATAACGATATGGCTTTCGGTTTGCACGAAGTGGCTAAATACTATTATTACCCGGGATGGCATGAGCCAGGTGCCATGCTCGAATTCACCATCAACAAAGAAAAATACGATGCACTGCCAGCGGATTTAAAAGCGATTCTTGATTATGCTTGCCGCGAAGTGAATCAAAATATGTTGGACGAATACACCGCGAAAAATAATCAAGCGCTAAAAACATTAGTTGAAAAACATAATGTTCAGTTAAGAAAGTTACCTGACGATGTGCTTAAAAAGCTAATGGAAATTTCTCACGAAGTGGTTAAAGAACAAGCCCAAGAGAATGAGCTTAGTAAACGAATCTATGAATCAGTAACGGCCTTTGGAGAACAGGCCCGTAACTATCATTTAATTTCTGAGCTGGCATATTTGCAAGCAAGGGAGCTCTAAATCAAGGTAGACATATTATATGGTCTAAACTATGGCTGAAATACAATCTACATTTGATTTTGACAGCTCTTCGCCTAGGAAGCATCACAATCGATTTAGTGACTTTATTGTTTATGTTGATGAAAGTGGCGACCATGGTTTAGATCCGATTGATCCTGCTTATCCAATCTTTGTACTCGCATTTTGTATATTCTATAAGGATCATTATAGCGATGTTATGGTTCCAAAACTTCAGCATCTAAAGTTTGATTATTTCGGCCATGACTTGGTCATTCTTCACGAGCATGAGATAAGAAAAGAAAAAGGTGACTTCAATATCTTTAAAGGAAAAGAAGAAAGAGAAACTTTTTTAGGCAACTTACATGGAATTATTGAGGGAAGTAATTTTATTTTAGCAAGTTGTGTGGTTGATAAAACCAAAGTGCCCCATTCTGATGAATCAAACGATCTTTATCACATTGCGTTAAAATATTGTTTAGAGTCCCTTTATGACTTTGTATGTGAAAAAGGACAAGAGACCTTAGAACCTCATATAGTGGTGGAAAAAAGAGGTAAGAAGGAAGACAAGGAATTAGAGCTGGAGTTTAGGCGTATATGTGATGGACAGAATAAGTTCCGTCGGGGTTTTCCTTTTAAAATAAGAATGGCTGATAAAACGAGTAATTCAGCGGGACTACAGCTTGCTGATTTGGTCGCTAGACCAATAGGTCGGCACGTATTGGACGAAAGCCAGCCTAATAGAGCTTTCGAGGTGCTTAAACGTAAATTTTACTGTGAGGGTGGTCGCAATAAACTTGGTGAAGGCTATAAAGGGTGGGGTTTAAAGCAATTCCCTTAGCCCTAAAAAGCGAAAAGCCCCGATGAAACTCACCGAGGCCTTGACGCCGACCGGGCACCCCCAATCCATTTCCATGAATTATGGTGATCGAAGCTTAATTGGTCAAGATGCTTTAAAGAATATTGTTAACTAATTTTTAGCGGTCCAAAGAGGCTTTTTGAAACTCAATTAATTCCTTAATCCCTTTCTCAGCTAGATCGAGTAGCTGATTGCTTTCATCACGAGAAAAAGTTTCGCCTTCTGCGGTACCTTGAATTTCAATAAACTGACCGCTTTCAGTCATGATCACGTTCATATCAGTTTCTGCACTAGAGTCTTCATCGTAATCTAAATCAAGCACAGGCTTATCTTTGTAAATACCAACAGAGATCGCCGCAATCATATGTTTAAGAGGATTTTCTTTAAGTGCGCCTTTAGCTTGCAGGTGATTGATGGCATCAACTAGCGCTACACAAGCGCCAGTGATTGATGCGGTACGAGTACCACCATCGGCTTGAATCACATCGCAATCAATATTGATTGTGTTCTCGCCCAGCTTAGTCATATCAACGCTGGCTCGTAGAGCGCGACCAATCAGTCTTTGAATCTCTTGGGTGCGACCCGATTGCTTACCGCGGGCAGCTTCTCTCGACATACGAGAATGTGTCGAGCGAGGTAGCATGCCGTACTCGGCGGTTACCCAGCCCTGGCCTTTACCTTTTAGAAAACGTGGCACCGATTCTTCAACACTGGCGGTACAGATTACCTTGGTGTTGCCACATTCGATCAGAACCGAGCCCTCTGCGTGTTTAGTGAATTGGCGAGTGATCTTAATGTCACGTAGTTGGTCTAATTCTCGGCCGCTGGGTCGCATAGTCTGTCCTGTATCGCTGTATAAAGAATGGACGCGAAGTTTAGTCCTTAAAACCCTAACTAGCCAGCGATTCTTGGCTAGGATTCTGGTCGCAATGTTTTTTTTGCGGAGCAAATAGCGGTATTATACTAACATCAGATTAATATCACTTTTGCCCTCCCGGATTCGGGAAAAGGAAGCCCTATGTCCAAGATACGCAGTATGACGGCGTTCGTGCGTTTAGAAAACCAAAGCGAGCACGCCACCCTGACCTGGGAACTGAAATCAGTGAACCACCGTTACCTGGATACCAGCATGCGCCTGCCCGAAAAGCTTCGCCATTTGGAAACCGAGCTTAGAAACAGACTACGCAAATCGCTTAATCGCGGTAAGGTCGAAGTGAACCTTCGATTTGAAGAACAGAGTGCCGAACAAGGTGGGCTAGAAGTAGACATAGCTTTGGTGAAAGAACTGAATAAAGCACGCGAAACCATCGAAGGCATGATGGTGGCCTCGGCCGCAATGGGTCCCGAGGATATCATGCGCTGGCCCGGTGTTATTAAGCCCGTCACCGTTGATGTAGAAAAAATTGAGGAACAAGCGCTGGCGTCTTTTGATCAGGCCCTCGAGCAATTTATCACTAACCGGGAGCGAGAAGGCCAAGAGCTTCAGGGCATGATTGAACAACGCCTCGATAAGATCGCCGGTTTTATCGAACTGTTTAGAAAAAACATTCCAGAGACCCTAGCTAACCACCGTGCAAAGCTAGAGACACGTTTAGAACAGGTGCTAGAGAAACTGGCAGAGACACCAGATTCATCTCGTCTAGAACAAGAGCTGATTCTCTTCGCTCAAAAAATTGATATCGAAGAAGAACTGGATCGACTAGAAGCCCACACCAAAGAAGTCAATCGCATCCTTAAAAAAGGCGGCGCTGCAGGCAGACAATTAGACTTTTTAATGCAAGAGTTGAATCGAGAAGCCAACACCACAGGCTCTAAATCGGCCAGTGCCGAACAAAGTCAAGCGGTGGTTGATCTTAAAGTTTGTATCGAGCAAATGCGTGAGCAAGTGCAGAATATTGAGTAGAGCTTAAAAAGCTCATTAAATTGAAGCATTAATCGTAAAGCTGCCAGCGATATCTTTTTGTTCTTGAGGGCTGATAAGAGGTCGACCGATTTCTAAGCTTGCGCTGAAAGCACTCCACTGCATGCTGCCGCGCACACGTACCCCCGACACGTCAACGTGGCCCTGCTCCTGTTTTAACAGCGCACGAGTCAATTGCAGCTCGGGAGTGTAGTACTTACCTTTATAAGCGTAACGATAACTGCCTTTTACTGCGCCCAGTCGCCCCTCGTTAGCCGGTATATAATCAATACCAGGAATAAAATTGGTATAAATAAGAAACTGATGATTGCTCAAAAGCTCATAGTCAGATTTTTGCAGATAGGCGTCTAAGCCAAACTGCCAAGTGTCTTTTCGATAGCTAACGATCCCTTGATGTAAGTAGCTTTTAAAATCGCGGGAGTCTTCTTGATCGATACTGACATCATAGCCAATAAATTCGCCTTCGGTTTTGCTGCTAACTAACTGTATTTTAGTGTTGTCGCTTAAACTTAAACGGTAGCTTAAATTAGCCTTGTCGTACTTGTTTTCGCCGCTTTGTAGGTCGATTTCTACATCACTAATTATGTTTGTATCATCTTTTCTATGTCGGCTTAGCCCTAAAGTTAAAGCGCTAAAGTTGCTCTTAAACATCAGATAATTAAAAGTAAACGATTTTTCTCGCGTAACGCCACTGGTTCTAAATACGATGTTGTTGCCTTCTATATGATTGAAAAAGGTACTTTTAGACACATCAAATTGCACAGTGCTTCGTCGAATTGGCAACCATAGACTCGATGCAACACGTTTGTTCTTTAACAAAGAACGGTCATTTAAAGATTCATTTGTACTAAAAGTCCATGGGTCGTTGGATCTTAATAGATTATCAAAACTTAAACGGGTACTGGCAGAAGGTTTGTTAATACTATCCGAATGCTCGTTACGAAAATTTAAATTGCCGTGCCAAATTTTTCCCGTTTTATTTTTTATTTGTATTGCGCTTTGACCAAGCACTTCGCCCGGAACGATTTTTACGCTGGGTTGACTAGAACGCAGGAATTTTAAATTATCTAAAGCATTGTCCAAATAATTATAATTTAGCAAACCAGACGGTAAGGCCAGAGCGGATTGCCAAGTTGAAATGTTCTCCCGCTCGTAATAACTGATCATGCCTGGGGTAATATTGATCTCAAATATGCCATCATTAAGATCTTGCTCGATCATGTGCGCCCGGGAAGTCACATAACCTTTGTTAAACAACAATTTGTTGGTGGATTTAATTGACGCGACCAGCGTATCGATAGAGGCACACTGCTTTAAATAATGCCTTAGATTCTGATGTAAATAAAAGCGCATTAGTAGCGGAAATTTTTTGGTGCCTGTTAGCTCAATTTTCTCCAGCCGCACGCAGTTTTTTGTGGCCTCAGAGTCTTTGGTGCTTTCTTTTTTGTCCTCAATAATTTCAGGAGCAAAGGGGCTATCAAAACTTTCCCAAAGTTATTGTTCTTGTTCTTCGTATATTCTTCGGTTTTCCTCTTCCTGTCGGCGCACTTCTTCCCTTTGCAGTGCCTCCCTCTGGAGCGCTTCGATTGCTTGATTTTCCTGGGGGGTGGCGGCATAAGCAGCGTTGAGCGTAAATGACAAAGCAACTAATAAAAATAGAGGGTGAGCCAGGGCTTTCATAAAAATCAGTCGAATAGATCCATAGATGGGTGGATATAAGCTTAGGCTGCGCATGATATGTATATCGAAAGCTAAGCGAAACAAATTTTTTAGCAAAAGTGATATCACTATCACATAGAGAAAAACAGCTATTTACTGTATATTTCTCGGCCCTCAATCTTGAAATAAGACAAGCGGCGTAAACGGAAATTATGCTCCAAACTTTTTTTCGAAGAACAGTCGTTAAGCGGCGCACCAGTGAGCTGGTGTCTCTTATTTTACTTCTGAATCCCTTATTGCCCTTGGCCGCGGATATCCAAGTTGATAACAACGCCGCTGCAGCGCATCAAGCCAGCTTAAATGAGGCCGCTAACGGTGTGCCCATTGTTGAGATTACCGCGCCCAGTGCGGGTGGCGTGTCTATGAATGCTTTTACCCAATACAACGTAGGGCAAGAGGGCGTGATCCTTAATAACTCTGCCGACATTGTTCAGACTCAGCTGGGTGGATATATCCAGGGCAACCCTAATTTTAATCCTGGCCAAGCGGCTAACTTGATTGTGAATCAGGTGACCAGCCAATCTCACTCTAGTCTTAATGGTTATACCGAAGTAGGTGGACATCAAGCGGGGGTGATCATTGCCAACCCCAATGGCATTAGCTGTGACGGGTGTGGGTTTATTAACACCAATAAGGCCACGCTAACGACTGGTACTGTACACCTAAATTCTCAAGGCTTGGACTACATTAATGTTCGTCGCGGTAAAATTACTATCAATGGTCAGGGTCTCAATACCAACAATTTAGACCAAGCCGACCTTATTTCTCAAGCGATCGAAATAAATGCGGACTTCCATGCCAATAAAGCCAGAATCATCACCGGTAAAAACACCGTTGATAAAGATGGCAACATAACCGCCCATGCGGATTCTGCAGGTAAGCCTGAGCTCGCGATTCACCTGGGTAGTCAATCAAGTCTTTTTGTTAACGACATTCAACTTATCGCGACCGAAAAAGGAGTTGGTGTTAACGCAGAAGGTGATATCAGCGCGCAGCAATTTGAGCTGACAGCTGACGGCAAGATCGTTATTAAAGACAGCGCCACCATCGGTTCAACCCAAGATAGTAAAATCACCTCGCAAAATGATATCGAAGTATCGGGAAAAATTCTTAGCAAAGGCCAAATCGATATCGATACCGCTAAAGCCTTTAACACTACAAGCACAGCTGTTATTTATTCAGGCGTTCCTACAGAGGGCGAAACATCACCCATTTCCAATTTAAATGTTGACGCAAAAAGCATTAGCAACCAAGGCAAGTTACTAGCCAGCGGTAATAGTGAGCTAAACGGACAAACTATTAGTAATAATGGATTAATTCGCGCACAGCAAACAACAAGCCTTAGTGCTGACGACACGATTGTTAATAGCGGTACCCTTTATAGTGATCAAGATTTAACTTTGGAAGCTAGCAATAGCCTAAGTAACAGCGGTGATATTAATGCAGGTGCTATCACAATCGCTAGCCAAACAATCACCAACGAGGGTGATATAGAAAGTTATGGCCGCTTGGATTTGAATGCGCAAACGTTAAATAATCAAAACGGTAAGCTAGAAGTAGCGGGTGTCGCTGATATTGATTTACAAAATATAAACAACACCGGCGGACAATTATTGTTTTGGCAAACCCAAGATTTTAATTTGGCGCTACAAAGCCTAAATAACGAAAACGGAGTAGTGGCCACTGCCTCTAATAATTTAAGTAT
The DNA here is from genome assembly GCA_965223975.1 of Pseudomonadales bacterium. GTDB lineage: Bacteria > Pseudomonadota > Gammaproteobacteria > Pseudomonadales > JBECKS01 > JBECKS01. The sequence continues at coordinate 1,387,598 of OZ245031.1, read as the reverse complement.
CGACGCACAAAGTCTTGATAACCAAAGCGGTAAGCTCTATCTGCTAGGTGCTAGCAATGCGCTTAACGTTGATACCTTAAATAACCAGACAGGTAGAATATCAAGTGATGGCAGTTTAAATATTCAGACGCCTAATGCCCTTAATAGCCAAGGTGGTGAGATCAGTACCAAAGGCTTACTAACGATTGATAGCCAAAGCCTCAACAATCAAGATGGTTTAATCACCAGTCAGCAAGACATCACACTTGCACCTTTCCAAAATCAAAGTTATCTAAACAATCAAAATGGAACGATTAATGCTGGCCAAACATTGAATCTTGAATTTGATTCAAATTTTACCTTTGAGGCTATAGCTTTTGGTACGTTGCAAGGGGCTCTGGTAGACGTAAGCGCTAATCAAATTGCTATCAATGATGACTGGACCTTACGTGGTGATCTTACGCTTAACAGTCAAAGTGATATCACTATTGCCAGCAAACTTCATACTGGAGGGCAGTTTGATCTAGGTGCTCAGGGTAATGTTCATGTGCAAAATACTGCGGAGCTAAAAAGCGGTACTTCGGCTAATCTTCAGACAGGCGCTGATATTGTTAATGATGGCGTTATTTCTGCGGTAGACGCATTAAGCCTAAGTGCTGGGAATGATATTTTAAACAACAACAGCGCTCAGGGAATAGCTGCGACAGAACTAACACTCGAAGCTGCCAATCAAATAGTAAATAGTTCATTGTTGCTCGCCATCAACACGATGGAGCTGTTTGCGGATCGAGTTGTCAACTATCTTGATATCGAAAGCTTGGGTGACATTGTTATCGCAAAAGAGAAAACGGGCCCTGCTACCTACACCAAAGCCAGTAGTTTATTAAACGACGCCCAGTCTAGTCATGCTTCGATTAATGCAGCGGGTGATATCAGTATTTATGCGTATGATATTTATAACCGTTCTCAAAGCGTCAGTGATTCTCAAATTACCTATGATTTTGATCCTGCGCAGGTTTCTGCACCTATTATGGGTTACACAGGCTTTGATTCCAATCAAGGATTATTTTTTCCAGTCTCGATTAACGATATAAAAACCAAAGGTCAGCACACCAGTCGTCAAACAACCACCAAGCAGGCTTATGCAAGTTTTAATGGCGGAAGCTTTTCCTTAGCGAGTATTGGTGCGGGTAACAACTTACTTTTAGATGCAGGCAGTACCGGAAAAGTCGAAAATGAATACGGGCGGCTCACCGCAAAAAACACCATTGATATTTATGCCGATAAGTTAATTAACGAGGGTGTAACTCGTAACGTACGCAGAGATGTACGCACAGACTATTTTGACACTGAGAGGCGACGAGCAGGAGAAAAAAGAAACTTTTTTCTAAGTACCGTAAATTACAGCAGCTATAGCGCTTGTGCTCGAGACAACGTAGCTTGCTATCGCCCTTATTATACGACCACGGGTGGAGCCAGACGTTATATTGATCAAAACGTCTATGAGGTTAGACGAGGACCAGCCAGATCTGATGGAAACTATAATATTGTGTTGGTTAATCGTATGACTGGTCAAGGCAGTACAGTAGTAAGTAGTACACCCTATGCCGAACCAGTAATGGGAAAGATATTTGGAAAAGACGTTGTGCTTTTTGTTCACGGGGATGCTGATGGAATTTCAGAAGTATCCGACAGCAACGAAAGTCGATATATCCATAGTGCTTATAGCAACGGTCCAGTTTATTCCGGAAGTTCAGTCTCTCTTGCCAATGTACGAAATATCACAGGCGACGGCGAGATAAAAGCACGTACGGTAAACATTAATGCGAGTAAAACATGCAACACCGCTGGCAATATTTGCAAGATTGAAACTACAGGTGTGGGCGAACCAACAATTGATGGTACTGTTGATACTGCAGTTAACGAAGCGACAGAATCTTCTCCAGATCCAATCGTGGATGATGCGCCCGAGCAAATACTTGACCCCGTCGCGGGTGATCCAGTTCGTGTTGATCCATTAGAAAACTTTCAATTACCCACCGGTGGGTTATTTGCATTTAACACAGACGCCTCACACCCTTATCTAATAGAAACCAACCCCCTACTAACCAACTACGATAGTTTTATTAGTTCGGACTATTTATTTAAGCAATTAGATTGGGACGCGGATGAGCATACCAAGCGTATTGGTGACGGCTATTATGAAATGCGTTTGGTTGAAGAAGCCATTCGTAATGCCAGCGCAACGGGCACCCTCGAGCACTTCAGCAGCGCAAAAGAACAATACAAATACCTAATGGATAATGCGGTTGCCGCGCAAAGTGATTTGCAACTGGCGGTAGGTATGACCTTAAGCAAAGAGCAAATTAACAGCTTAAACGCCAGCATGGTGTGGATGGAATATCGCATTGTAAAAGGTCAAAAAGTATTGGTGCCAACGGTATACATAGTTGATCACGATGCTTATCAAAGTGAGGGTTCATTCATTGGCACCAATCATTTAACCATTACAGGTGGTGGTTTAAGCAATCAAGGGCAACTTTACGGTAGTGAATATCTGGCTCTAGATCTTGATGGTGATTTTGAGAACCGAGGTTCGGTGAGATCAAGAGCCGATCTTCAAGCTGAAATCGATGGAGACCTCAGCAACTTTAGTGACATTCAAGCCGCGCGTGTCAATCTTGATGTTAAAGGCGATATTTTGCACGAGACCGAAGTACGACATAGCCAGGAAGGTGACGACTACTTTACTGACATCTCTCAGCAGGCCAGCATAACCGCAACCCAAGGTGATTTGATTCAAAGTGCGGGTGGTAATTATACCGCTATTGCCGCCAGTTCGAGCAGTGCCGGTAACCAACAGATCAGTGCGCAAGATATTCGGCTTCTATCCCAGCAAGAAGTCTCCGGTTACAAGTTAGGCAGCGGTAAAAACTTTAAGCAAACTTATGAGCTTGAGCATCTTACAAGTTCACTTAATAGCGAAGGCGATTTAATTCTAAACGCCAACAACAATATTGTGAGCGAAGGTGCATCGCTGCAAAGTGGTCAAGATCTTGCCTTAATCGCAGAACATGGAAGCGTTAATCTACTCGCCGTAGAAAACTACAGCGAAACCAATACCAGTCGCACTTCAAGCTCTGGGCCTAAACATAACCGTACCAAAAAAACTGAAACCACTCGCACCACCAGCTCGCAATACCAAGGCAGTGAGTTACAAGCTGGTGGTCACTTAATCGTTGATGCTGGCCAAGATATTAACCTCATTGCTAGTCAAGCCAGTGCGGTCAAACAAGCCCAACTAAACGCAGCGGGCATCGTTAACATCGAGAGCTTAGCCAATACCGAAACCTCTCACACCCAAAGTAAAGCCAAAAGCAAAACTTCTTATAAAAATGTTGATAAAGGCTTTGTGCAACAGGATGCAGCACTTGCTAGTATTAGTGCGGGCGAAGGTCTCAACATTCGAGGTGAGCAGGGTATACACCTTACGGCAGCCGAGCTTAGTGCAAACGATGATTTAATATTGAACGCCCAAAGCATTCAAAAAAATGTAAAAGGCACCGCCGAGATGACAGAGCAGGGTGAATACCTCACCGTCGATGGTGGTAATGCCAACGTTCACTCCGATACCCTAGCTTTAACCAATGAATCCTGGGAGCACGTAGACAAAGGCAAACGAGGTATTGCTAAAGACCTAGCTAAAGCAGGCGCCGTAATTGAAACGGGATTAAAAGACGTCGCAAAACGTACAGGCCTCACCGCAGCCCACGCAGGCTTAAAAGGCGAAAGCATGAGCGACGCCTATCACGAAGACACTACCACCACGGTTCAAATATCCGAGCAGAGTTCTTACACAGAAAGCACCACCACCCAACAAGGCTCTAGTCTGTCGGGTAATAACGTAGCGATCCTTGCAGACGAACAAGTACAACTCACCAATACAGACGTGGTTGCAGAAGGCATAGTACAAATAGATGCAAAAGATATTCTTCTTGATGCCAAAGCCGACACCCACACCGTAGAAAGCAGTCACAGCGTTCAAACCTTTACAGTTGAGGGTCAAAAACTTAACGATGACGAACTGCAAGTACTCGCCGCAGAAGATACCAAAACCACCACCACCCAAATGGACACCGCCGAGACCTATCGCAGCAGCACCATCAGCGCCACGATCAAAGCCGATCACACCACACTAACCGGTGGACTGATTGCCAACGCAACCATCAACGAAGACGGCAGCCTCAATGACCAAGGCAACTTAAATTTCGACACCAACACCATCAGCGTTAATCATGTTTATGACACCGATAAGGCTAAGCACACAGGCGCTAACCTAGGTGTAGGCAGTCAAACTACGGTTGGTGGACAAAACAATGGTCACGACAAAGCCCAAACCACACTAGCCACCTTAGGAGCTGGCAATGTCATCGTGGGTGGTCAAGACATCGATCATCTGCAAACTGATATCAATAGTGATATCACAAAGGGACAAGAAACCACCAAAGATCTAGTGACCGGTGGCCTAGATGCCGAAGTCAGTATCGATACCCGAGTATTTACCTAGGAAGGTAGGCAATCCATTAGAGAAGATCATACACAGACTGGTCTAATGATTCAGGAAACTGCTAATGCTGTGCCGAGCGAACTAGACGAAGGCATAAAAGGCGAGGTAGGAAAAGTCTTAAATACGATTAGTTTTGGAGGGATTATTCCTAGCGATCAAAATAATGGAGGCGTTATTGCTCAGATTCCGGTGTTGTTGGGCCAAGGGGATATTAATCAAAAAGTAATTCAAGCAGCTACAGAAGAATCCGAATTAGTAAGGCAAAATCCTGATAAGTTTGTAAAAATACAGGATAGCCAGTATTTCCAATCTTTAGATCCACTGCAGCAGCAAGAATTAAAAGATCTTAATGTTTATGTGAGCAAAGACCCCGTTGATATAGATTCAGCCAATGCCACCTATCAGAATGCTACTAACGGCATGCTCAACTCTGAAGGGCTTGCGCTTAGAAATGCCATGCAACAAACGGGCTTAATGGTTGAGCAAGGAGACCCAACTAACAGCAGCGTAACTCTAAATTACAATCCAACTCATGGGTTCCTAGGGGATTTTTTAGAGTCGAGTACTGATACGCTACCTATTTGGCATACAGGTGCGGCAAAAGATACGGGTGAGTTCGTTCGGGATGTGACTACTGCGAGGGAAGATAGGGGCTCAAACTTTAACAACCACTCCCAAGGAAACATTTTAACCCAACAAGGTATCGAATATATTCAGGGTAAGGGTTCCTATGAAGAAGGTGGATTTAAAGCCCCAGAATATTTTGGCGATAATCACCCGACATTTGCAAGCTTCGGATCGCCAGTGAATTCTAACGATATGAAAGCGACAATGAGCTCTGTAGGTTTTGAATCCGTGGGCAGCTTTACACGTGATGGTGATTATGTGGGTGAAGGGTTGGGAGGAAATAAGGGTGAGGATGAACAAGCGTCCTTAAAAGATCGCATGAATATACTCAATATACCCAAGTTATTTTCGGAACCAGATGAGTCACCTCATAGTACCTACCACTGTGCTGAGCTAGAAGTCGCAAACTGCGGAGATGGCCCAGCTTCGCCTTAACTTTAAGAATATTAGGGATATTTATGAATAACCTTCTAACATCAGTCAGAAACCTAAGCTTGCTGGCATGCTGCCTTGTTATGATTCTTTTGGCAGCATCTGCCTGTTCACCCTTTACAAAAACAGAAGTCTATCGTGTCAAAGATAGTGCTCAAGGAGTATATACCGACCAAGAGGTGAATTATTTTGTGTATATCGGCAGCCAAAGCCATTATGTCTTTTATATAGATGATTCTAAAATACAGTATTTGATCAAAAATATTCCTAGAGGTCGTTTACATATTAATATCGCCCACAATTACTTTATTGATAAGGTAGATCAAAAAATTAAAACTAATTTGATATCTATGTATTTTTTTGAAGATGATGCGAACCAAGAGCTGATAGAATGGGCAAAAAAAAATAAGCTGAACTATAAAGATGCAGGCTCTCGAGGTAGGTACTACTATAATTACCAAACGATCTTACCACTTACAATTTATGATATTGATGCCGATGTTAATTCGATCGCTATAAACAACGAACACCAAATTCCCATGAGCTATGAGACTATATTAAACCCAGAGTTAGTTGATCGTGATCCAAGTCCAATAGAGGTCAAGGACGGACGTTTATACTTGGATGATCGATTGCTATTTGAAGTGGTTAAAATGAGAAAGCATGGAGGTAAGCGTGAACTAACTTATCAAGAGAATGTTCGGGAAGAGAATTAAGATCAAAGAGATCAAAGCAGATCAAAAGGGTCTACCCTAAAGGGCACAAGAGAGTCATTGATTTTTCATAATCAAATTTAAAAGATCAAAAGATCAAAGGTATGATATAGGTTTGGAATATGATCCCTTGCAATGGATGTACGCTGAGGCGAAAAATTCAGGAGTACCATTAGGTGAATTAAATGCGATCTACTCTCCAGTCGGGTTGAACGGGCCTAGAACGCCTCAGAATGAGTTTGAAGGTAATCTAGGCTTTCTTTGGACGGCTGGTGAGTTTTTGGTAAATCCGATATCTTTTAAAGATACCTCTCGGACAGTTTTTTATTCGGATAACCCCCTGTCAGAATATGATTTTAATATGGGTGAACGTCGTGTAAATATTGAAGCAGGTGTGGTTAATCCAGATAAAAAAGATAGAGTGATCAGTGTGGGCTATCCGGAAACTGAAGTGAGTGTACCCAATTATATTATCCCTTCGACGGGAAATAGTCAGAACGCTGAAGCTCATTTTGAGTATATTGAGTGGCTTCAAGAAGGCCAGGGCCAACCACTGGTATATGAAAAGGAAGAGGCTAATTAGTACTTATGAATAAAGTTTGGGCGATTTTTTTAAGAATTTTTTTATCTTTGATTGCTATTCCTCTTTATGTTTTCTATTTGTATGCAAAAGCATGGGGGTGTGATGGTGGTCAGTGTGATATCAAATTTTATGAAACTGAATATATATTACATTTTCTGGTCGCTTTGACGTTGGTTGTCTTTCTTGTAACTCAAAAGTTCTTTAGGGGTATAGGTAGAGCATTTTCTATTTTTTATTAATGATTTCCGTGTATTTGGATTAAGATCAAAGAGAATTATCGTAATTGGGATCAGAGTAAAATTTTATTGACTTAAACATTTCAAGGATGAAATATGAAAAACATAGTAGTGATATTCTCCATATTTATGGCTTCTTGCGCGAGCAATAGTAAATTTCCTGTAACGGGAGGCACCTTTTTTGTAAAGGAGTTAACCGTCGCTCTCGATCAAAAATGCAACGACCATGATATGCCCGATGCGAGCGAGTTGGGTAATATATTTAAATCTCAAGTATAAAAACAATTATCAGAAAAAGCTTTACTTTCACCCGAGTCAGATAATGCAATCGGTATTGTGGTAACCGCCAAGTACAAACGTGAGTTTGTGGGTGAAGCTTTTGGTGCTTGTAAAAATTACGGCTCCTCTCGCTTTTCTTATGAAAGTCATTTAGTTCAAGGAGGAACTAAAGTAGCAACATTTTCTCAGAAAACCATTGTGCCCAACCATGGTTCTCTAGGTAGTCTTGCCACCATTGGCAAACAGTTGTCTGGTACAGGCGGGCAAAAGTTAGAGGATAAGAATGTTGCCATTTTTTCTAAGGCAATCGTTAAAAACCTCCCATCTTATAAAAAGCTTGATCAGTAATTTATCAGTTTAATTTCATAAAATCTTAACAATACTTATACAGGACGTAGTACTGCTCTTCGGCTGTGTCTTGTTCGTTTTTTAGAAGGGCTAAAGGAGAAAGATATGTTAAAAGGACGCTTTTATCTATTGCTAATTTTATCCCTAGGAATGACTGCCTGTGGTGGTAGTAGTGGCGATGATAATAACGAAGATGGTGCCAATTTACAGGAGGTTAATGTGGCCACTAGTGCTAATGGCGCTACGGCGAGGTCTGCTTTCAACAGTGCCTCGGCAGCTAATCTTATTGATGAAGATTTAAGTACGACTTGGATTAGTGAGCCAGATACTCCGATAGTGGTCGAATTTTCTGAGGCTGAAAGAATCATAAAAATCGAACTAGATTTTGTGAGTGCCGATGTGAGCTACGGGACGGGGCCTGACATTTTTGTAGAGATTTCATTAGATGGAATTAATTATGACGCTTCGGGTGTAACTGCATTACTTGCTGATATTCCTTGTACTGAATCGAACTTTGCTAACGATAGTGCGAGATGTACCATGGAAGCCCGAAAGATTAAGTTTATACAAATCACATCTAAGGTAGGGAAGTCCTTTGAGTTTAAGGAATTAAGAGTTTTCGCTAATAAAGAAGTTGAGAACTAAATATTCAACTGGGAACTTTCTAACTACTCGTGGCCCTATTCAGGGCCTTTTTTTTCTAAAAATAATCCTTTAAAAGACCATATTATTTTGGGCCAAAGTGATTTAATGGATCGAAATATTAGAAACGCTTACTTCAAGACATGTTGGCTAAGGAATAAATATTTTAGGATGTAATTTTGTTTTTGAGGAGCGTGAAGGTCCTGTATTCAATACCTAATGAGAAAAGTATCCGCAGTATTATTTCTGTTTCTTTTAAATAAAAAATCGAGGGCTCCTTAATCTAAAATTCCAAACTAAAAAATATGGCTTTCTATTTATAGAAATTAATTCGGAAAAAAGCGTTTAAGCCACCTGTAACCAGTTCACTTTACGCAGTGTAAACCGCTTGTTTTCTAGCATGAGGTGATTTAGGATAGCGCGCGTTTCCAATAGTCCAGGAAGGATAGGGTTACATGTCAAGCTCGTTAAAGGTTATAACAAAAGAAAATATAGGAACACTATTAGCAGGGAAGAACAAAGATGTCATAGAGTGCATCAAGGAATCTTATCTTTCGTACTATAATCATACTGCCGTGGTTGGGCAGTCTAGTTTTCTCCATATGCCACCGAATAGGTCGATTGCATTGTCGGCGCATCCGAACAAAGATGATTTTTTTGGTACTAAATGGATAGCTTCGTTTCCCGGAAATATAAACAACGGAACACAAAGAGCATTTGGATCCATAATACTGAATTGTGCTAAGACCGGTAGACCCCAGTATTTATTGGAAGCATCTGATATAAGTGCCAAAAGAACAGCCGCCAGCGCTGTTTTAGCGTGCTCGAAATTCAGTGAAAAGCGAAGTATCAAGCTGGGCTTTATTGGTTGCGGGACTATTAATTGGGAAGTGTTCAAATTTATAAAAGATGTTTATGAAATCCAACAGGTCTATATAAGCGATGTGTCTGAGAATCAGGCGAGGACATTTGCAAAAAAATTAAGTAATAAAATGAATAAAGAAGTTAAGTATGTTGATACTTCGGATTTGTTGCTTGAGTGTGATGTCAGTTCAATTGCGACAAACGTTGGGTCACCCTATATTGATTGCCCTATCAAACAGGATGCTATTGTCCTTCATTTATCTTTAAGAGACATCGCGCCTGAACTACTAAAAAATACATTTAATGTTACCGACGATATTAATCACGTATTGAAAGAAGGTACGTCTTTAGCGCTCATCGGTGAGGGTAAGGAGCGCTATGTCCACAGTACTTTGAGGGATTTTTTAGCTTTGGATGTGTCTTCGCGGCAAGCGAACGGTGAAAAACCTATCGTGTTTTCACCGTTTGGTTTAGGGGTTCTGGATATATCTCTAGCTAATTATGTTGTAAAAAATATCAAGGACCGGGATTTCGCCATTATCGAAAATTTTAGTTAGAAAATAACAATTCAAAGCGTTCAAGGAGGTAAACATGGTGGGAACCATCGAAGATTTTGAATTATGTTCATTGTGGAATCAGTTAACAGAGTTCTCCTCTGAAACAGGGGGTGATGAGCAGATTAAGTTATTCAGCACTAAGTCAGCAAATGAGCTTGATCAAAGTTTTGTAAAAAAGATTACAAGCGATTTAGCGGAAAGCATGCCGGATTATGGGATTGATGAATATTATCAAAAGCAAGCGGACATTTTTGCTAATTATACGGACCTAGCAGTCGCCCTAGATACAGAAACAGACAAGGTAGTGGGTATTTTAGGTGGGAAGACGATGGAGGTTGATGGTGAGTTAGTATTCTATATTTGGACCGCACAGATAGCTCAAGAACAACAGGGCGGGGGTATCATAATACAGTTGGCGCAATCGCTATTTTTGAACATGATCATGGGTAATTGGTCTCACTTTGATAGACATCGCAAGATTATCATTGCGTTAAAGACACGAAATCCCAATGTGTACATGCTGGTTTACAAGTTTATTTGTGAGCGTATGGCTGAAAAGATATTTCCTGATTTTAGTCAGACAGCACAGGACCTCTTATTAAAAAATTATGCTAGAAGAGTCTCATCGTTTCTATGCCCCGATCTCGAATTTAACCCAGAGAATGGAGTGATTTATGGTGCTCAGGGAGTTTTAGGAGAGTTTTTCCCAAATGGCGCTCCGAAGTCCAAAGACTCCAAAATCAATCGGTTTTTTGATCAGCACATGACAATTGAGGATCAGGTAATGGTTGTGTCAGTGCTCGATTTTAGGGGTTCGGACCCTATGACCTATTACACGGAGTTTTTTTCAAAATGATGGAAATTGAAATGAATTGGCCGTTGGTAGCAAAAAACTCGAAGAGACTTCCAGATGAGCTATTGAGCTTTATAAACCTAAACCATTCCGAGCAAATTGAATCCTTAAGATTATATCAAGAGTATCAGAGGGAAGAGGGTATCAATAAAATAAACCGGCTGTTGGGGTCGATCTATTCGATTCTGTATGGATACGACGATGCCAAATATGAACTGTCTATTCTTAATGAATATGAAGTAAGACTACTATCGTCGAAAGCGATCCTGGAAAATCAACTTATTCATGTATTTACGGATAAGGAAGTAACTAAGGTCCAAGACCTTGGACACAAGCAAGACCTGCTCACTCAAATGAAACAGATCATAAAAGATAATGCCGGGATCAAGCATAGTCTTTTTGATCTAATTGAAACAGACGTAAATCTTGAGTCCATCAAGAAGTTTTTAATTCTAGAAACTATTCGCAACGAAGTTGTTGACGATGAAGTCGCGTTTTTATTTGCTGGCGTGTGTGGCTCGATGAAGGAAGCTGTATCGAAAAATCTCTGGGATGAAGTTGGAAGAGGGGACCGTCTCGGTTGGCATACTTATTGGTTAAAAGAATTGGTCTATGATATTTCAAGTCCAGAGGAGCTTATTGAGTATCGTACAAGCGAACGCCCAGATTGCTCTATAACGACCTCCAATATATTCAACTGCTTTCTAACCAAGTTTGGCTATAAGTATTTTGCCTATGGGTGTTTCATGCTCTACGAAAGCTGGGTAGAACCACATTTTTTACAAATTCTAAAAGGGATGGAAAGAAATGGTTTGTCTAGTGAACTTAGTACAAGGTATTTCGTTAAACATTGTGAAATTGATCCCTTTCACTACATGGATTTATTAACAGCGATAGAGACTGACATGGACAAGCTTTCAATTGAGGATCTTAGAAGTATTGTTATAGGAATGAGAGTCGCTTTGAACGCTGCTATTTTTCAATATAAAGGAATATATGAATACCTACACACAAACAACCAAATTACCTAAAAACTCCCAGGAACTTTTGTTTGATAAGGTCATGGAACTACAGACCTTGATCGGGGGGACTCCTTTGGTATCGATGCCGAGTCAAATAATTGGTAAAGATATAAACCTCAATTTAAAGTTAGAGTTTATGAATATTACTAATAGTGTGAAGGTACGTCCCGCATTAAACATGATTCGCAAGGGAGTTGAAAAGGGTGAAATCCTGTTTGATACGGTAATTGTGGAGTCCAGTTCTGGAAACCTAGCAGTGGCGCTTTCATTTATATGTAATTTTATTGGCCTTAAATTTGTGTGTGCGATTGATGATAAAACTTCTGATTATGTATTGAAGGTACTTAGATCTTACGGAACTAGCGTTATAAAAATCAGTGAAAAAGACTCAAATGGTATTGGCTATCTTAAAAATAGAATTAAAGCGATGGAGTCGTTTGATAAAAATCCTAAATATCATTGGGTGAATCAGTATCGTAATACTGCGAACTCAGAAGCCTACGATCAATTGGTAAGCGAAAGTATAGAGCAACTAGGAACACCGCCAGATTACATCTTTGTGGCAGTGAGTAGTTTTGGAGCCTATACAGGAATCAAAAATTTTATTAGAGCAAATAACTTACCATCAAAGGTCGTAGCGGTTGACAGCTTTTCGAGTGTATTGCTAGGGCAGCCTACATCAATCAGTACACTTCCAGGTTTTGGCGGCAGCTTTATAGCTAATACAGAACGTGTAAAAGAGGTTGATGAGTTTGTTCGTGTCAGCGAAGAAGATTGTATTTTGTGGTGCAATAAACTTATAAAGAAGACGGGCTTTTTCTGCGGTGCATCGTCGGGTGGTGTATTAGCAGCAATTTCAAATTATGCCCTGAAAGACGGTGCTGTTTGTTTGGGCATATTGGCTGATTCTGGCGAAAAGTATTTAGACACTGTCTACCATAACAGGCAAATTGCGTAGTGACCAAGAAACCGATTGAGGAGATCCACATTGTCTGGATTGTCGCAATGGTTTTATCGATATTGTTTTCGTTTAGTCTGTCGACAAAGATATCCGATATCAAATTCTCTGATGATTTAACTTCGCAAGTTGTTGGAGAAAGCGGAGCGGATGTACAGGCTTTTAATTCATTTAAAGAAGTATTTTTTAAGGACGGTAGTGAATTTGTTCTTTTGCTTCATGATTCAAAAAACACCAATAGCAAGCTCACAAAAAGATGGCTAGACGACATAGCGCTTTTGACCGAGCAGATAGAATACCTGCAGGGAGTTCATCGGGTTAGGTCATTAAGTAATATTCCCTTTATACATTCCTATTCGGATGAAATATCGATTAGTAATGTAAGCGATGAAATGGATGGAGAGTTATATGAACTAACTAAGTTTATTGAAAATGACCCAACGATCTATCACATATTTGTTTCAAAGGAATATAACACAGCGGCGTTTTTTCTCGCCAAAGATGTTTCGACAAAAGAGGGGGATAAAGAGCTCTATTTATCGCTGACAAATATCGTCGAACAATTTGTAGAAAACAATCAGAACTATGATTATGGGATTCTGGGAAAACCCGTTTTAGAGGTGACTTCTCGCAGTATGTTGCGTGCTGACCTGCAATATGTAGCTCCGTTAATTCTAATGTTCTTAGTTGCAGCTATATACATTATTTTTAAAGAAGTGTTTCCGGTTGTAATGACCATGATGGTGTTAATATCAACCATGGTCTCTTTGCTGGGCGTCATATCGATTCTCAAGATAGAGCTTAATAATCTGAATATTGTAGCTCCTCTCGTTACAGTTGTTCTTTGTGTCCTCGATGCCATTCACTTTATCTCGAGCTATAAATCTAATTTGGGAGTGTATGAAAATAGGCGCGAGGTTTTATCGCGTACGCTTAAATCAATTCGTTCTCCGATTATATTCACCAGCGTAACAACCGCTTTCAGCTTTTTGGCATTAAATGTTTCGCAATCGCCCGCGATCGCATCGCTAGGAAATATCGCAGCGATTGGTAGTATGCTAGCGCTTGTCAATACCTTCCTAATTTTGCCCGCTATGTCGATCACTATCAGGACAGGAGTTTCGCGAGAGCACGACAAAATCAATGCGTTGTTGGCTAGAATTAACGGATTCTCCAATCGTAGAGCAAAAGAAATCGTTTTATTATTTATTTTCCTGTCGATGTTTTCTATTTACTTTGCGTCAAAAATAAAATTCGATGATGAGATTTCTAAATACTTTGATGAGGACGTGCCATTTACCCAGTCCATTAAACTATCCAACCAGCATTGGTGGGGTAGTCGATACTATATTGTCTATGATTATCAGAACGAAGAGACAATTAGTTCTCACCAGTTTCAGGCAGAAGTAGATAAGCTTCAAAGTGAAATCCGCGATTTGGATGGTGTTGTCAGTGTGTATAGCTATGTCGATATTAGTAAAAAAATACATATGATTTTAAATAATGGTGAAACAGAATATATGTCAGTTTCAGAGGATAGGCAGTTACTGGCACAAATAAAATTATTGTTTGAAATGTCCCTTCCTGATCCAAGCTATGCAGAAGAGCTATATAACCAAGCAAATTCCAAGATGGTTACAACGATAGCGACAAAGTCGTTTTCCCGCCAGGGTTCTATTGGCTTGATAAAAGAGGTTGAGACGCTAGCCAACAAAAGAAATCTAAATGCAGAGATATATTTCACCGGGCATCGATATGTATGGGATAAATTAATAGTCACACTGATGAGCGAAATGCTTGTTGGTTTTGGCGTTATCCTATTGATAGCAACTGCTTGTATGGTACTTAGTTTAAAATCATTTAAGTATGGGCTGATCAGTATTGTTCCTAACGTTATTCCCGCATTATTTGTGTTTGGCTTTTGCGGCCTAATAGGAAAAGACCTAGCCTTTACCAGCCTTCTTCTTTTAACAGTATCCTTGGGTATGGTTATTGACGATACTATTCATATGCTACATCACTACCTTAAATCTTATAGAGCAGATGATGATCACTACCAGGCTTCTAACAATATGTTTGAGGTAAGCGGAAGGGCAGTACTTATGACGACCTCTATATTTGCTATTGGAGTATTTCCATTACTCTTCTCGTCCTACGTGCCGACCCAAGAATTAATAAAACTAGCTGTTCCAATATCTATCGTTGCAGTGATATGTGATTTTACTTTACTGCCTGCCTTGATGAAGTTGCTTAATGCAAGCTCTGGTCAGGTGAAGTCAACGCGACAGTGAATGATGAAACAAGAGAATAAACATCATCTACATGAAGATGATCTTGGTATCAATGTGAGACAATCAAAGTGTGGGTCATTCTCGATAGCATTCTGTGCTTTTGCCATCTATGGGACCTGGGCTCTAATAGTTAATCTAGATTATGGGCGAGAGTACGGGTTAAGAGCTGGGCTCGCCCAGGGTTTAGGGAGCTTTTTTATAACATTATTTTTGTATTATTTGGTTTATTTCGTATCGTCAATATTTAGTAATCGATATGTTGCGTTGATGGCATCGTCGTTATTGCCTAACCCATTTGTACAAGTGTTAGTTTATTTCTTTCACGTCTACCTAGGCACAATTTTCATCTTGGAGGCAATGCTACCTTCGATCATTGTCGGGCAGATATTCAATGTATATGTTGCTTATACTTTTTTTGCTCTGAAACATAAGTAAGGCTAAGTTTGTATTGCTTGATCAAATAGCGAGCATATTAATGGTCGCTATTTTGTGCTTGATCCCTATCTTGATGTGATGTCTAAAATTAGGCCTTCTTATTCTCAGCTAAACTATTGAGAGCTCGATAATGAAAGCGGCCTCAAAAGCAATGAAAATTTCCTCGTCTGTGTTTAAAATAGCCGAAAAGTAGATTTCAGGCCCATGTCTCAGGCTCCCTGCCTTAGCATAAGCTTTAGGAAGTTTAGTAGTTATGACCAGCCCTCAAAACAATAACGCCAAAGGCACCTTATTTATCATTTCTGCCCCTTCGGGTGCAGGCAAAACCAGCTTGGTTGGGCGTTGTTTAAAGGACAATCCCGATTTAAGCGTATCGGTGTCCCATACTACCCGCTCGCCAAGGCCTGGTGAGGTAAATGGTAAAAACTACCATTTCGTCGATAAGGCTGAATTTGAGCAGATGATCGCAGACGGGCAGTTTTTAGAAAGTGCTACGGTCTTTGATAACTACTACGGAACCTCGCAAAAAGAGGTCGAAGAACGCTTAAATGCTGGCGAAGACTTAATCTTAGAAATTGATTGGCAGGGTGCTCAGCAAGTCCGAAAGCAGGTCAAGGACTCCTTGATCAGTATTTTTATCCTTCCTCCGTCTTTGGAGGTTCTAAAGCAGCGCCTAAGTGATCGAGGCCAAGATGAGGCTGACGTAATTGCTCGACGTTTGGCGGAGGCCCAAGAAGAGATCTCCCATAATGTCGAGTTTGACTACTTGGTGGTCAACGATGACTTTGAATTGGCGGCCAAAGAGCTGAACGCCATTTTCCTCAATAGCCAGGTGCTTAAAAAGGCCCGAGGTAGTGAAACCCAGGCCATTGTGGCCCAATTATTGGGCTCTTAGTCTAAAATGCCCGAGTTTATTGGCCTATAGCCCTATTAGAACTCAATTAAAGCTGTTCAACAGACCTTAACTTTTGCTAGAATGGCCGACCTTTTGACCCGGAGCAGTATTCGGGCCCAAAAATCCAATATAGATATCGCCCATTTATGGGCCTTTAGTAGGTAAATTGTTATGGCACGTATTACTGTAGAAGATTGCTTAGAGCATGTTGAAAACCGTTTCGAACTAGTACTCGTTGCCTCTAAAAGAGCACGTAAAATCGTAAACAGCGGCAAAGATCCTTTGGTAGCTTGGGAAAATGATAAGCCAACAGTAGTTGCTTTGCGCGAAATTGCCGAAGGCTTCCGTCCTACTTTCGAAGCACCCGAGCCAGAGCCAGTTGAAGAATCTTTAGAAGATGGTCTAGCAGAGATTAATGCTTTAGAAGGTATTCTTTAAGATCTATTCGTTTGGCCTTGCCATGGTTTTTCATAACTATGGTTTGGTAGTTTGATCAGCAGTTGATCAAGTATAAAAGTAAAAGCCCCACATTCGATTGGGGCTTTTTTTTGACCAGATTTTGTCTAGAAAACTCGTTGAATAAATACACATCGTGTTAAGCTTGCAGAGCTCCCAACCATTAGTATTTGTAAGGGCCCAAAGCGATTAGATGGAACATTTTCAAAGTTTAGAAAACAAGCTACAAGGCTATTTGGATCCGATCCATATTGCCGAGATCGCAGCGGCCTATAAATGCGCAAAAGCGGCCCATGAAGGTCAATATCGACGAAGTGGAGAGCCTTATATTACTCACCCACTTGCAGTGGCCGAAATTCTTGCAGACATGCATATGGACCACCAAAGTTTAATGGCGGCGCTATTGCATGACGTGATCGAAGACACAGAGGTTAGTAAGGAAACCATTCAAGAGCGCTTTGGAAGCACAGTTGCTGATTTGGTTGACGGCTTAAGTAAGATTGCGCAAATAAAATTTGAATCCCGCCAACAAGAGCAGGCGGAGAACTTTCGCAAGATGATGTTGGCTATGACCGAAGATATTCGAGTCATTTTGGTTAAGCTCGCTGATCGACTTCATAACATGCGTACCTTAACTGTGCTTCAACCAGAAAAACGTCGCCGCATAGCTAAAGAAACCTTAGAAATTTATGCGCCCATTGCCAACCGCCTAGGCATGAACAGTGTACGCATGGAGTTTGAAGACCTCGGCTTTAATGCCCTGTATCCGCTGCGCTCTCGGAGGATCGAGCGAGCTGTGTTTCAAGCCAGGGGCAATCGCAAAGGCATGCTAGAAAAAATCAGTGCCTCTATTAAACAAGGTTTAGAAGAAGCCGGTTTAAAAGGTGAAGTAGTGGGCCGAGAAAAACACCTCTACAGTATTTACAGCAAGATGCGGAGTAACCGCAAGCCTTTTTCAGAAATCATGGATGTTTATGGTTATCGAATTTTAGTATCGACTGCTGACGAGTGTTATCGAGTATTGGGTGCTATGCACAGCTTATATCCACCGCTTCCCGGTCGTATCAAAGATTACATAGCGATTCCAAAAGCCAATGGTTACCAATCGCTGCATACCACGCTCAAAGGAATGAACGGCTTGCCAATAGAAATCCAAATCCGCACCCATGATATGGAGGCGATGGCGAATAATGGCATTGCGGCGCATTGGCTTTATAAAACTGATGAAGACAAGGCTAGCAAACATTTTCAAAGAGTAGATCATACCTCTCATAAGCGCGCGCGTGAGTGGATGAAAGGTTTGCTGGAGATGCAGCAAAACGCAGGTAACTCTCTCGAGTTTATTGAAAATGTAAAGGTTGATCTGTTCCCAGATGAGGTTTATATCTTTACCCCAAAAGGCACGATTTTGTCCTTGCCTTCTGAATCAACCCCCATCGACTTTGCGTATGCTATTCACACCGATGTGGGTAACGCCTGCGTTGCGGCTAGGGTCGATCATCGTTACGCACCGCTCAACGTAAAATTAGAAAGTGGCCAAACCGTAGAGATTATTACCGCACCAGGTTCTAGCCCCAACCCCAGTTGGTTGGATTTTGTAAGAACTGTTAAAGCAAGAACAAATATACGTCAGTATCTTAAAAACCAAAAAGCCACAGAGTCGATTGACTTGGGTCGACGTTTATTGAAAAAAGCCCTGGCGGCCACGTCCCTAACCCTAGAACAAGTCGATGAAGCACATATTCAAACGGTACTTGAACAATCGGGTTACGAATCAATCGACGAGCTACTAGAGAATATTGGTTTAGGTAACTACTTACCAGCTATTATTGCTCGGCGACTAAACCCCGAAGCAAGTGACGAAGACCAACCTAGCGCAGATCCAGACGCACCCTTGGCGATTAAAGGCACCGAAGGCATGGTGGTTCACTTTGCAAAATGTTGCCGCCCGATACCAGGAGAGCAGATTGTTGGTCATATGAGTTCGGGTAAGGGCATTGTTATTCACCAAAGCGAGTGCGGTAACATTATGGACGTCGATAAGCATCCAGAAAAATATCTGGACCTTACCTGGGCAAAAGATATTGAAGGTGAATTTACCGTTGAGTTAATACTTGAGGTAGAAAACAATCGAGGCTTGATCGCAAATCTAGCTAATATCATTACCCAAATGGATGCAAGTATCGACTCTATTCACCTAGATGAGAAAGACGCCACCATTGGTACCGTCAAAATTATTATGTCGGTCAGTGATCGAGTTCACTTGGCGCGCATCATCAAAAAACTCAGAGCGGTTAAGCAAGTAAACAAGTTAATTCGTGTCTAAAAAATTTAAAAGACAAATAGAACAAAGATAGGAAAGATCATGAATAAATCCGTTGTCCAAACAGATACTGCACCTCAAGCCATTGGCACTTATTCTCAAGCGATTAAAGTAGCGAATACGGTTTATCTATCTGGTCAGATTCCCCTAGTTCCCGAAACTATGACAATGGTTGAAGGTGGGATCGAAAAAGAGGTTCACCAAGTGTTTAAAAACCTAAACGAAGTGTGTAAAGCCTCAGGCGGAAGTTTGGCTGATATTGTAAAACTCAATATTTTTTTAACGGACCTCGGTAATTTTGCAACTGTTAACGAAATCATGGCTCAATATTTTGAACAACCTTACCCCGCTCGAGCAGCCATCGGTGTAGCAAGTTTGCCTAAAGACGCCCAGGTCGAAATGGACGGCGTACTAGTCATCACTGAATAATAGGAATCAAACGACACTCTCATGCCCGCGGCTAAGCAAAGCTTAAAAACCATTGATGGTCATCCTTCAAGGCTTAGCCTGCAAAATCTAAAAGGCGTTGGAAAAAAACTAGAGGAAACCTTGGCTAAGCTCAATGTGCATAGCCTCGATGATCTGATGTTTCATTTTCCTTTTCGTTATGAGGATCGAACACGTCTTACTCCAATTGGCCGACTTAAGTTAAAGCAGCTTGCGGTGGTTGATGCTGAGATTATCAGTTCCAAGCTTATGTATGGAAAGCGCCGTAGCTTATCCATTGGCATTAGAGATCAGTCAGGTGTTTGCTATATACGTCTATTTCATTTTTCTAAAAGCCAGGCGAAGCAACTGGCCGACGGCGTTTTAATTAGAGTGATTGGCGAACCGAGGCGTGGCTCTCAAGGTTTGGAGTTTTATCACCCAGAATATCGTTTGTTTAAAGAAGATCCACCACCACTGGAGCAAAACCTTACGCCGGTTTATCCCATCTGCGAAGGCATTACCAGTAAGCGCATCACTCAGCTGGTGGAGCAGGGCTTAACTTTATTGCAAAACCATCCGCAAGAAAGTTTGTTAGCAAAAGTTGATCCTAAAGCGCCGCCCCAGGCACTAAACGAACTCCTGTATACCATTCATAAACCTGAAAATTGGGATGACGCTAGTTTATTATGTGATGGCAATCATCCCTATCAAAAACAATTGGCTTTAGAAGAACTCACGGCACATAGCTTAAGTGCGCAAACACGTAGGCAGTTGGAAGAGCATAAAAAAGCATGGAAGGTAACGTTTAATCCGAATCTACATCAAAGCTTTTTGAATAATTTAAGTTTTGATCTAACGGGTGCACAAAAAAGGGTTGTGTCTGAGGTACTAAAAGACATGCAAGGTACTCATGCTATGCGCAGGCTGGTGCAAGGAGATGTGGGCTCTGGAAAAACTCTAGTAGCCGCGAGTATTGCCTTGCAAGTGATCGAGCAGGGTAAACAAGTCGCATTAATGGTGCCCACTGAAATTTTGGCCGAACAACACGCGAAAAACTTTGAAACTTGGTTTGAGCCTTTTGGTATTGAATGCGTTGTATTGCTTGGTAAACACAATGGAAAAACCCGTAAAGAAAAACTAGAAAAAATTGCACAACAAGAAAAAGGTTTGGTGATCGGTACCCACGCTTTGTTTCAAGAAGAAGTAGAGTTTCAAAATCTAGCCCTAGCGATTATTGATGAACAACATCGTTTTGGTGTACATCAGCGCTTAGCCTTAAGTCAAAAAGCGAAAGACTATGAACCCCATCAATTGATTATGACCGCAACGCCCATACCCCGCTCGTTGGCGATGACGATTTATGGTGACTTGGATTGCAGTGTTATCGACGAGCTTCCTCCTGGACGAACGCCGGTAAAAACAGTGCTGATTGATAATGGGCGCCGCGATCAAGTCGTGGAAAGAATAAATGCAGCCTGCCAAAATAATTCTCAAGCTTATTGGGTATGCACCCTGATTGAAGAGTCCGAGAGCCTTCAGGCCAAAGCTGCCGAAGATTTGTTTGACGAGCTACAAAAGCAACTGCCTAATTTAAAATTGGCCTTGATACATGGTCGGTTAAAACCGAACGAGAAAGCAGATGTCATAGAGCGTTTTCGTGCTGCAGAAATAGATGTGTTGGTGGCGACCACCGTAATTGAGGTGGGTGTGGACATTCCCAATGCCAGTTTGATGATTATTGAGAACCCTGAGCGTTTGGGTCTAGCCCAGCTTCATCAGCTGCGCGGGCGCGTAGGTCGAGGCGCTAAAGAGAGCTTTTGTGTGTTGCTCTACGAGGCACCTTTAGGGAATATTGCCAAAGAACGTTTGGGGGTAATGAGAGACAGCAATGACGGCTTTGTCATTGCTGAGCGGGATTTGGAGATCAGAGGCCCAGGCGAGGTGATGGGAACTCGTCAGGCCGGAGCGGCCTTATTCAAAGTAGCGGATCTTTTGAGAGATTCAGATTTATTGGAAAGTGCTAAAAACCACGCTGATCGGGTATTGGCTGAAAAACCTGAATTAATTTCTGAGTTTTTAGACCGCTGGCTAGGAGACAAACAGCATTACGCCAACGTTGGGTAAAAACGTCGGCTAAATATGCTAGTCTTTCGGGCGGTTTTAAGCCGCTTTGCAAATAAGCTAATTTGAAAACAGAGGAGGCCCCAGCGCAGTGTACGCTTACCAAAAAGACTTTATCGAATTTGCCCTAGAAGTTGACGCGCTAAAATTTGGCGAGTTTACGCTCAAATCAGGAAGAGTGAGTCCTTACTTTTTTAACACAGGCCTATTTAATAGGGCGAATCATTTATCTCGCATGGGTAAGTTTTACGCTCAAGCAATCGTGGATCAGGGTTTGGATTTTGAGCTTCTATTTGGGCCGGCTTACAAGGGTATCCCTCTGGCCAGTGCGGCAGCGGTGTCTCTGGTGAACGATCATGACAAGGACTGTGGCGTGGTGTTTAACCGAAAAGAGGCCAAAACCCATGGCGAGGGCGGATCGTTGGTGGGATCTGAACTCAAGGGCAAAGTGTTGATTTTAGATGACCTCATTACCGCAGGGACCGCGATTCGTGAGGTTATTAAGATTGTAGAGGCATCCGAGGCTGAATTAACTGGAGTCGTGGTTGCGATGGACAGGCAAGAAAGGGGTCAGGGTGAACTTTCGGCTATTCAAGAGATCTCAAATGAATATAATGTTCCCGTCATCAGTATTATAAAACTAGAACAACTCATTGATTTTGTAAGCCAAAATGCTGAATTTAAGAGCCATTTACCTCGCATAGAGGCTTATCGATCTGAATATGGGACCGCTTAGATTATTTTAAGCTCTTATTCAGATTTTAAGGTGCAGACTGAAGATATGTTTTTTATAAAAGAATCATTAAAAGAAAACTCACACTTAATTGGTGCTAGATCAATTGCAACGGCGATAGCATTTTGTTTGATGTCGACCTCAGTGCTTCATGCTGAGGATAAGGAGCGTAAAGATTTACTCTATCGCTATAAGGGTGCTAATGGTGAATTGGTGATTGATGATTACATTCCGCCTGAGTTTGTTGGTAAAGGTTATTCGATCCTTAGTAAAAATGGCCTGCTGATAGAAAAAGTGGCCCCTGAAATGAGTGCAGAAGAGCGCGCTAAATTAGGGGATAAGGCAAAGGCCGAGGAAGAACGAAAAGAGCAAGCACGTAAGGATGCTTGGTTACTTGAACGTTATAGCGATGAAGGAGACGCAATCCTAGCTAGAAATAGACAGCTAGGTGCGATCGATACGCTAATAGTGGTTGCTCAAAGTAAAATTAATCGTTTGAAACAGGATGAAGCTAGAGAGCTTGAATTTGCCGCCTCCGCTGAACGGCGAGGAAAAGAAATTACACAAGATACCCTGGATCGCCTAGAGAGTATCCGCTCTCAGATTCGAGCCCTTGAGCAGCAAATTGAAAACCAAAATACTGAGAAAGATACGCTCACCAAAAAGTTTGATGGTATTATCGTTCGATTGAAAGATATCGAACAAAGAAGAGCAGAAGCGAAAGCTAAATAAGCTTTCGCTTTGAAAAAAAGCGTTTATTTAGCTTGTCCTTTGCCGCCAAAGACTTTTTCACCGTATTGGCGATTTTCTTGACGCACCGTTCCGTGTAACTTATCCCAAATACCTGTGTGATGACCAAAGTTGGTATGGAAAAATTTGTGGTGATCGTCGTGGAAGGTATTATCCCCTCCATGAAACGTCCAAAAAGGCATTTTCATTTTTACACCGCTGTGATCGATTAAACCGATAATAAAAGTGTAAGCAATCGCTGCAAAATAAACGCCCCACCATTGGGGTAACACAAACATTGGTAGAATTAATCCCATTTGGAAAAAGAAAAACTCAACAGGGTGCATCGCTACTGTTGTAAAGATATGAGGATCTAACCAACGGTGATGAACCGAGTGATACTTTTTATACATTGTTGGGGTATGTAAAAAACGATGGGAGTAATACAGATAAGCGTCCATCATCAAAATACATAAAAAGAAACTGATGATATGCCAAACCCAAGGCAAGTCAGATGCATTCATATAAATCATCGACCAGCCGCCATTTAATACCCATAGTAATAAAGCGACAGCAGAAAATGCACCAAAGACCAGGTTAATAGCGGTGTATTTAATCGCCATCTTAACTTTGTCATTACTTGGCCAACGTTTTGGCTGAATCTTCCACTCGTCCTTTTGATCTTTCTTATAGATAAAAAAGTAAGCGTGAAATAAACCGCCGAGACCGAATACGGTACCCATGCCGAAGGCCATTGAGCCCAACAGCATAGGGATAATAAGAGATAAACTCCAACCTGGATCCATGATAATAACCTCTGGGGTAGGTGCTAAAGTTAGTTGCTAAAGCCAGCTTTTAAAGCTGGGCAGCTTTAATGTTAGGCACTTTATTACCAGTGCTAACCGGATTAGTGAGTTCGTGGGCATAATCTTGATGCCAGAAGCGTAGATACCACTTACGGAAAAGAATCATCGGACCATCTTCTTTAACAAACTTAGGATTAGTTAAGTATTTTCGGTTGTTCCATACTTTTAAGTCACCGTCAAAATCGGATACCGCGATGCGTGAAACAATTTTACCAATGGCCCAAAACATCGGCTTACCAAAAATTTTCTTAAAGGCGCTGACATTACCTTCAGTGTCAGTCTGCTTAAAGCAGCAAGCAACACGAATACTCACGTTGTTATTATCCATTGGATAAATACATACTATGTTACGCCCCGCTTTGTTTTCGTCTACTTCTGTGCCTGGGAATGAAGTAGCGATCGCATTACCTGGGCTGTAAACTTTAAATTGAATACGGCTATTAGTTTTAAAGGGAGCAGTTACCTTTCTAACGAACTCGCTTTCGCTTTGTGCACCAAGGTTCACCGTTACCTTAATGTCAGTAACAAACGTTCCATCTTCTTCAACCTTAGGACCGTCAACCAATTCATGTAAGGTCCACTTATGAACCGTATCAAAGTGCTGCATGTCGATGATGTTTTCGGTCAGGTAACACATATTTGAATTGGTAATAGTACGTTGCTTAGAGGTTACTGGTGTTGACCATTCATCCCAGTTCAAATCCTTAATAGGCAGAGGAACATCAGGGACACTTGGGTTGGCACCATGCCAAATCCAAATTTGCCCGGCGCATTCTTCAACAACATATTTGTCTATTTTAATTTTTGCTAAGGTTGCAGGGTCTTTTACTACATCACCCTTGGTGCATTGGCCTTCATCGTTAAAGTAAAAGCCATGGAAGTAGCAGCGGATCTCGCCGTCACACATATTGCCTTTACTAAGGTCTGCACCAAAGTGGGGGCAAACACCGTCAAGCACGATAACTTTGTTTTCTTTGTTTCTAAAAGCAACTAAGGTTTCGCCCATAAAACGGAACCCTTTGATTTTATCTTGAGTGACCTCATTAGAAACCAGTGGCGCATACCAACCATATGCAAAATTAGGTGGCTCGATCATGGTGTCTTTGATTGCTTCGCTACTCATGGTGTACCTCTTTTCTTCTAATCAGTTTGTTTAGGCTGTTCAATGCCTAAGTACAAATAAAAACAATATTTAAGTTCTTCCATGAAATCATCTTCTCCCATCACTGGGAGAATTTTATTCGCTTGAATGTTTTCAACTCGGTAGTTAAAAGCCGCCATAGACTGCTCAAACATAAAGCGTACCGCTCGTTCCGGGTTGGGATGCTTAATCTCATTTCGGCGATCTAAAAACAGGGGCCTTAAAATATCTTCTGAGGCCTGGCTAACGAGTTCACGACGTTTTAAAAAGTCTTGGTCGTTTTGGGCAAAAATATTTGCCAGTTGTAAAAAAGCTTGTTGTTGAGTCGCAAAGCCCCAAGCCTGTTCGGACAGCATTTCAACCAAATCAGAAATCGTGAGCTGCTCTTGTTCGACTTGATCAGCTACTGCTTTGAGAATCAGCAAGATATTTTCAGCAAAACGCTCGTGCAGAGCATGAAGTAAGGCTTTTTTGTCAGTAAAACGACGATATAAAGCACCTACCGTATAACCTGCTCGATCAGCAACGCTAGCGACGCTTAGACTGTCTGCGCCATTTTCCATCAATTGATCCAGAGCTGCATCTAAAATGCGCTCCAAAGACTCTTCACTACGGCTTTGCTTAGGGTTTTTAGTCCAGCGGCGGTAGTCTAGGTCGATGATGTTTTCGAGTTGGGCGTTCATGTTTTGCTATTTATTGCCTCTGAATTTCGATAAAACGATAACGATAATTACCGTTATCATAAGTATATTTGAGAGCCCTGCAAGTAAAAATATAGAGAAATTAGCAAAAACAACATAAACCATTGATTTTATTGGCTTAAGTAGTAGGGTAGAGAGGCTGTATATTCGTTTATTCTTGAGAAATAAGGGGCTTTGAGTGAATGAACAATGAAGAATTCAACCAATTTTGCTCAGGTCTCAAAGCGACATCCCATGTTGTGCAATGGGGTGAGTCGGATGTTTGGAAAGTCGGGGAGAAAATGTTCGCGGTTGGCGGCTGGCAAAAAACGGAAAAGCCAGCCTATACCTTTAAATGTTCTGAGCATAACTATGAAGTGCTTAAAGATCAGCCTGGCTTTCGTCCAGCGCCTTATTTGGCTTCTCGAGGAATGAAGTGGATACAGATTACGGATCCGTCAGCCTGCCCCCGAGATCAGTTGGAATACTATTTATCAGAAAGCCACCGAATCGTTTCGCTAGGCCTTACCAAGAAAAAACAAAAAGAGCTTGGGCTAAACCAAGAGTAAATATAAGAAAAACTACCTATGATAAATAAACTCATCGCATTCGTGATCATTTTGCTTACCCCTTGGCAATTTACTTTCGCGTCCGACAATCGGGCAGAGCCGATTAAACTCGTGCTGAGTAATTGGGCAAGCCAACGCATAAATAGCTTTATTTTAGGCGGGTTATATGAGCAACAGGGATACTCAGTTAAGTACCTTGAATTGGATGTAGATAGTCAATGGGGAGCGCTGTCTCAGGATGAAGTTCAAGTTCAAGTAGAAGTTTGGGAAGGAACCATGGCGGAAGCCTTTGATAATGCTGTAGCTGCGGGCGGTATTGCTGACGCGGGAAGCTATATTGCTTCATCGAGGGAAGAATGGTGGTATCCGAGCTATATCGAGGAACAATGCCCAAAGCTACCAGACTGGCGAGCGCTTAAAGATTGTATAGCCTTTGTGAATCCTAGGGTGCCCGGATCACAAGGTGTTTACGTTACTGGGCCTTGGGAAACGACTGACGAGCTTAGAATAGCTGCCCTAGGGCTTCCGTTTTCGGTTGAAAAGTTAAAGGACGACAAAGAACTATGGAAAAGACTAGAAGCTGCTTATCAAAATAAGGAGCCGATACTTATGTTGAATTGGACTCCAAATTTCATTGATGAGGTTTACGAGGGACGCTTTGTAGAGTTCCCTGATCACTCACCTGATTGTGAGACTAACCCTACCTGGGGGATAAACCCGAGTGCGACCCATGATTGTGGAAATCAAAAAACAGGTTGGATAAAAAAAATAAGCTCATCGAAATTTAAGCAAGATAAACCTGAGGCCTTCAAGCTGCTACAAAATTTCAATTTAAACAGCCAGCAGTTTTCTCAAATTATTTATATTAAGGAAGTGCTTGGGATATCAGATAAAAAAGCCGCAAAATTATGGTTGAATAAAAACGAAAAGATTTGGAAGGCGTGGTTATAAACGGCCAACTTATTACAGGAAGATAAAATGAACACCTATCAGGGAAGTTGTTCCTGTTAGTCGGTAAAAGTAGCAATATCATTACCTAAAGAGTGAACTACCTATATTCCAAGGGCATGCGACCGTGACCATTGCCTTCCTAAGGAAATAAGTGTTTTGTCTCACCCGGATGCGTTTATAGAGCTTCAAACAAATAAAGTATTAAGTGAGTACAAGATAGGATCAGAACAAGCGAGCTTTTTGAGTTGTCCTGAGTGTAATCAATTGGTAGTAGTCGGGGCATATTTTAATTAGGAATTTAAGGGTACTTTAAGTTGTGACATTCTGGCTGGTAAGACGCTATTGAAAGAGCCTGAGCTGGTATCCCCTAAGCTACTATCGGCACAGAAAAAGCTTGAACGATGGAATCGAGTGTGGTCCCCACTTAGTATTATTAAATAATAAAGTTAAAGGAGAATATTTCCATGCAAGAACAAGCGATATTATTTCCGGTGTTTGCCCTTGTGGCTTGGTCGATGGTGATGTGGTTATGGATGTATGTAACTAGGCTTCCCGCCATGAAATCGCAAAACATGAAGCCAGATCCCGATGCGCCTCGAGGCGAGCAAATGTCTCAGTTACCCGCGAACGTTCGGTGGAAGGCAGATAATTTTACCCATCTAATGGAGCAGCCTACTATTTTCTACGCGCTTGCGATTTCACTCGCAGTGATCGGTCAAGGAGGCGAGGCGAATCTGTATCTAGCTTGGGCTTATGTAGGTATTCGCATTGTGCATAGTTTAGTGCAGTCCTTAATCAACAAAATAGAACTTCGATTTGTTTTGTTTGTGTTGTCAAACATTCCTCTAATCGTCATGACCTATAATGGCTGTATGTATTTTCTAGCTGCCAATTAAAGGATTTGTCCATGGACTATATACTGATTAAGTACCTACATTTTCTTGGAATAGGTTTCACATTGTCGGCTTTGGTATTAGAACATGCTTTGCTTAAAGAGAAATTAGAACCAGCTGAGCTCAAAAGGCTTGCCAATATCGATTTGGTATATGGAATATCCGCAGGAGTCGTTCTCGGTGCTGGATTAGCATTATGGTTGTCGGTAGGAAAGGGCTCTGATTTTTATTCAGGTAATAGCTTGTTTTTGATCAAGTTAGCGCTATTTGGTGTGATAGGGCTGCTATCTATTTACCCGACGATATTTTTTGTTAAGAATCGAAAATCCGAAACCAGCTTAGATGTGCCTTCGAATATAAGAGTGACTATACGTGCGGAATTGTTTTTGCTAATACTCCTACCCTTGCTCGCGGTACTTATGGCGCAGGGCGCCTCTTTATAAAATATGAAAATCTAAGTATAAAAAAGGGAGCTAATGAGCTCCCTTTTTCTTGAAATGCGCTTAAGCCGCCTTATTTTCGATAACAGATTTGTTGATCGAAATGGATTTAGGCTTCATCGCCTCTGGAATTTCTTTCACTAAGCTAATTGTAAGTAAACCATTTTCCAGATTGGCTTCAGTGACTTCAACATGGTCCGCTAAGTTAAACTTACGTTCAAAGGAACGATTAGCGATGCCTTGATGTAGATACTTGGTCTCTTCTTCGCTTTGCTGCTTGCGGCCCCTAATACTGAGTACACCATTTTCAGTTTGGATGTCTAAATCGCCTTCGGTAAAACCAGCGACAGCTAGCGTAATGCTGTAGCGGTCTTCGCCTTTGGACTCGATGTTGTAAGGTGGATAGCCTGTCGATACTTGTTCAGAGCGCAATGCTGTGTCTAACAAAGAACCAAAACGGTCAAAGCCAATGCTGCTTCTATAAAGTGGGGTAAGGTCTAAAGTATTCATACATATTCTCCTAATAAGCAATATGGTTATTAATGAAAAACGCCCTGGCGCTCTCTCGGAGACCCGCCAATTGCGTTCAAACAATAGATAGGGACATGGAAAAGTTTTTCAAGAGATACTAGGAAATTTATCGTAAGCTGGTATAAATTCACGAGGATCAATAGTTAACAAGGAAGAGAGCATATGGAATACTTTTTGTTGAGTGGAGTGGTATTAAATTTCGCGGGAAGCTTTAGGCTTCTTGCGCAGGCACATACTGAACAAGGTGATCAGCTTATAATGGGTGAGCATATCCAATTAAAGTTTTTTGTGGCGGGTGTGGCCTTTACTTTTGGTTGTGTTTATCTGTATTTGTTTTTTAGACCAGAATTTATTTTTCCCTTTTTGCTATTTGGTGCTGGTCTTAAGTCCTGGGCATTTGTGACTTGTTTGTATTTGTATAGCAAGAAGCGGATTTCAAAGTCCTTGTTTGTTGACTTTGGTGTATTAAATGGGGTGGTGGCACTACTCTTTGCCATTCTTTTAGTGCACACTTGAGTCAGCTAAATTTTGGGGCATATTTACGGATTGTTTTAAAGGAAGGGTGTCTAATGTCAGCATCGACTAAAACAAAGGGTTTTATGGCGTTTACGCGGCCACAGGACGTTTCAGATGATCCTGAGCGAAAAGGTGTGAAACGCGCTGAAGCTAAAGATCTGACTCAGGATCTTAGCCGTCATTTCGATTTTAGAACTTGCGATATCCATGATTGTTTAGCGAGCGCAGCTCCAAGCTTAAATATTAAAACGATGGGCTTCGATACCATCAGTTTGGCGAGTTCAAAGCCGCTTCAAAATATTTTGGCCGACATCAAGGTATCGGGACGAGTCGACGAGTTTCAAGCCGAAGAGATTCGACGATTAATTAAAAAGGGGTCTTTTAAGCTCTCAAATGGTGAAACTCTGCGTTTGCTTTATGTTGCACCAGAGGGTTTTATTGTTCGTAAGGCCGGCCCCAATGGTATGAAGGCCGACCCTGATGAAAAAATGGATGGCAGCAATGGTCATGAGGGCGCTGTGAATGTGCATGGAGATCAGGACGTTTATGGCACGCCTATTAAACAAATTTTAAAAGGCTTTGGCCCTTATTTGTTTAACCATAAAACGCCCGATGGTGAAAACAACATATCCCCTTTGTTTTTGATTAATCTATGGATTCCCTTGCAGCAAATAACGCGTCCTCTGACTCTAATGGATCGCCGCACTTTAAATAATAAAGAGCACCAGTTGCGCTATTCTTTGGCAACGGATAATTTTTTAGAGCGCGAAGAAGATCAAATTTATAACGACATCTGGACCTTTCAATACGACGATGACCAGATGTGGTACTTCCATTCAGAGATGGGCCCAGACAAAGCTTATATCTTTGATACCTTAGGTGAGCCCCATGGCGCTTTTATTTCACCAGGTGAGAAACGCGCCGAGCATCTTTATAAAAAACTAAAAGCGGTACTAGGTGCAGTTAACAAAGGTGATGCGGGTGAGATTCAATCTCTAAGTAAAATTGAATCGGAAGAGTTGCCGGAAGCCACCACTAAACCTTTACGCGCTGCTGTAGCGACTATGGAAACCTTGTTGCAAGAAGCGGGTAAACGCTCTAAGACTTTGGCCATTGAAAGTACGCTGTGGCGAAAAAGTGCCGAAGAAGTACTAGATAGTTTAATTCGCAAATCTTTAGAGATGCGGGTAGTGGGACTGATTACGCCTTTTTAAAAACTGAACTTTAATGAGGCAGTTGCCAAGCCTCATCAAAGTCGTTTCTAAGCATAAGTTCTTTTTGAACTTCTTGAATAAATGTATCATCCAGTTCGCACTGCGCGACTTGGCTTAAGTGTAGTATCTGCCAAAGCTTCCGGCTAGATAATTTATCAAGCGTGGTATCTATTTCTAGCTGCTCTTCAATTGAATCTTCGAAAGGGTCACTTTCGAGATATGTGAATGGTGTTTTGCTTTCAGGATTGATCCTATTATCAATCATCTTTCTTTCCTCTTAGTTTGATTTTCAAGAAGTATAAGAATGATGCATTAAACTAAGATAAGAAGATTATTAAGATTTATTAAAGCTGAAAGGTAATTTTTAGGCAAAAAAAGCCCGAATGAATCGAGCTTTCTCATTTTGGATTTTTCTATGCTTAAGCGAAGATGCTTTTGAACATAAAGAAGAACAGGATAGATAATCCGGCACCCGCAGGTAAGGTAACTACCCATGAGGTAAAGATGGTGCCAACTACTTTTAGGTCGATGGCGCCGATGCCTCTCGCGATACCTACACCCAGTACAGCTCCTACCAGGGTGTGAGTGGTTGATACTGGGATACCAAGGCCAGACGCCATTACCACAGTAGCCGCCGCCGCTAGTTCTGCAGCAAAACCACGAGAAGGGGTAAGCTCAGTAATCTTTTTGCCAATGGTTGCGATCACTCGGTAGCCTAATGTCGCAAGACCGACCACGATACCACCACCACCTAGGAATAAGATCCAAACAGGCATGGCTGATTTAGCGACAATTTCACCGTTGTTTTGAATGATACCCACAATTGCTGCTAAAGGACCAACAGCGTTAGCTACATCGTTTGAACCGTGAGCAAAAGCCATGGCACAAGCGGTAAAGATCATCAGTACTGCAAATACTTTTTCTACATTATCAAAACGATTCGAGAAGCCTTCGATGGGTTGGGGCTCAATTCTGTTGAGTAAGATCTTACCAACGATTCCAACAATGACGCCGCCGACGGTAGCGTAAATAGCGCTTTCACCCATGCTTAGATCTAGGCCGAGGTGCTTAAGACCTTTCACACAGGTTACCATAGTGATCAAGAAGCCAGTCAAAAACATGTAAAAAGGCACATAGGTTTTGGCTTTTTCAAAAGGATTTTCTTGGTCGAGGATTAGCTTTTGCACACTCTTAAACAAAATGAATGCCAAGGTGCCCGACATCAAAGGAGAGGTGACCCAGCTAGCAACAATCTTACCGACTTTGCCCCAGTTAACCGCATCGACGCTAATACCTACCGCAGCGAAACCAACGATAGCACCAACAATTGAGTGAGTTGTAGAAACAGGCCATCCAAAAACAGAAGCAACCAATAACCAAATGCCGGCCGCTAATAGGGCGGACATCATACCGAAGACAAGTAGTTCAGGGTCTTCGGATAGAGCCATTGGATCAATGATACCTTTACGAATAGTGGAGGTAACCTCTCCACCAGCCAGATAGGCCCCCGCAAATTCAAAGACCATCGCGATTAGAATCGCTTGTTTAATAGTGATGGCTTTTGAGCCGACAGAAGTACCCATTGCGTTAGCAACGTCGTTAGCGCCCACACCCCAGGCCATAAAGAATGCAAAACAGCATGCGATAATTAGGAGAATGGAACCGTAGTTAGCAATAATATCCATAGTAAAAACTCGTTAAATAAAAGGGATAATTAGTTAATGATTAGCGGGCAACAATTACGTGAATCTGGTCACCGACCTTTTGAGCTCGGTCAGCAAGGTTGCCAATTAATTCGAATATTCGATAAAGGAACATAACGTCTATGGGTGGCAACTCGCTTTCGATAGCGTGTAGTTGAGAGCGAATTTCAATTTGGTGTTTGTCGGATGCAGTTTCGAACTTGTCTAGTTTGGTAATAAGCTTTTCAATCCATTCTACTTCTCGACCGCCAAAACCGGTTTCGATTAACTCGTCCAGCTCGTTAACAATGGTATTGGCTTCTTGAACCGTCTTAATGGAAGAATCAACGTAAGTGTTCAAGAGATCTTTAATTTGAGCAGGTATCTCCATTTTTCGACCTAAAATAGTGCCGGCAATATCCTTAGCGCAGTTAGCTACCTTGTCTTGTTTGGAAACCAGCTCGAGTAAGTCGTTTCTAGCAATAGGCATAAACAAACTTTTTGGAAGGTTCAAACGAATGTTCTTTTTATCCTCGTCTGCATCGTTTTCTATGCGGCTGATTTCGTTGTAAATGCTTGCAGCGGCCTGCCAGTCTTGCGCCATCGCTGCATCGAGAAAGCTGGGAAGCTGCTCAGTACAAGACACTACTTTGCTCATATGCTGTTGTAGTGGGCGAATTGGAGATTGACTAAAGATCTTCGAAAAGGTGTTACTAGGGGACATATGAGGCCTCTTATAGACAATGGTTAAGGGTAAATAAGGGTTAGAGCTGCGCTTGTAATATTTATAGCATGTGCACGCTTTCAATAGGTCGAAGTCTGCCTATCAGTGGTATCAATGTATATAGCTAAATTCATTTATTAAGATCTTATTAATTTTGATTAAGATTCTTTGAAAAAACCATGCTTGTCATATTTCTGTCATAAAAGCTTTCTAGACTCCCTCCCGTCTAAAAAATTCAGGCAATTTGTAAATAAACTTTCACTTTGGAGGTCCTTGTGAAAAAACAGCTACTAATAAGCGCTTTGGTGAGCGCATTTACTCTTACTCTTGCTAACCTAGGTCACGCTGCAAACCGTGATTACATTAGCATTGTAGGTTCCTCGACCGTATATCCTTTTGCTACTGTAGTGGCTGAGCGTTTTGGTAAAACTACAGATTTTAAAACCCCTAAAATTGAGTCTACGGGTTCAGGCGGTGGCTTGAAGCTATTCTGCTCTGGCGTTGGTGTGAATACTCCTGATATCACTAATGCTTCTCGTAAAATTAAGAACTCAGAAATTGAGCTTTGCAAAAAGAACGGGGTTGATGGCATTGTTGAGGTATTGATCGGTTATGACGGTATCGCGATAGCTAATTCTACCGAAGCTAAGCAAATGTCCTTAAGCCTTAGAGACATTTATCTGGCTTTGGCTAAAGAAGTACCTAACCCAAATGGTAATGAGACTTTCGTAAAAAACCCTTACAAGACTTGGAATGAGGTAAACCCCTCACTTCCTAAAACCAAGATTGAGATTTTGGGCCCACCACCAACATCCGGTACTCGCGATGCCTTTAATGAATTAGCGATCGAAGGCGGATGTAAGTCTTATTCTTGGATTAAAGCCATCAAGAAACAGGACAAGAAACAGTACAAAAAGCTTTGCCGTACTGTCCGTGAAGATGGCGTATATGTTGAAGCGGGTGAAAATGACAACCTAATTGTTCAAAAGCTACGTGCTAACCCTAATGCTTTAGGCGTGTTTGGCTTTAGCTTTTTGGACCAAAACAGCGACAAGGTGCAAGGTTCTATAGTGAATGGAAAAGAGCCTAACTTTGACACCATCGCTGACTTCTCCTACCCGGTATCTCGCCCTTTGTTCTTTTACGTTAAGAAAGCACACGTGGGCAAAATCCCAGGGATGAAAGAATACTTGAAAGAGTTTACCAGCAAGAAGGCTATGGGTGATGAAGGTTACCTTTCCGAGAAAGGCATGATTCCTCTAACTGGTGACGCTTACAAAGAAGTTAAGTCAGCGGCTAAGAATCTAACTACTCTCTAATCCCCCAGAACAACCCCTTAGAAGGTAGTTAGTGTGTGAGAAATGGCCAGCGGGTTCGCCCACTGGCCATTTTTTTGTCTCAAATTTGCCCTACTTGTCATAAAACTGTCATGAACCATTGATAGAATAGCGGCGCTTTGAATAACCCCTTTTTATACGGCTGAGTGAGCGATGGCTTATACTGATTTTTTGCTTGTTTTCTTGATTGCGATACTTGGAATTTTCTGGTTGGGCAAGAACCGTTCGGTTCAGACTTCCCAAGCAGTAGGCGGTACAAAGAATCTTCACTCCTTGCCTAATTACCATGGCTTCTTCGCTGCCATTCTATGTGCGCTTCCAGCGCTTATCTTTGTTGGTATATGGGTGATATTTGACGATTCTTTTATCAATCAAATGGTCTGGGCCTCACTTCCAGAGCAATACCATGCCTTAAGTGATAACGACCGAAGCCTGATTTTTAACCAGGTAGTCAGTGCAGCCGAGAATATTAGCAACGGCAACAGCGTTGATACTTTTGACTCTGCGGTACAAGTAGCAGGAGCCTATTTGCTGGATCTGGAGTCTTTTAGCTCCAATTTATTAATGGCAGCAACTGTGATCGTAATGTTGTTGGGCGGGGGTGCTGGTCTTTTTCTGATCAAGCCTAAGTTTAGAGCGAGAAACCATGTAGAGACCTTCTCCATGGTGTTCTTAATGCTCAGCTCCTTGGTAGCGATTTTGACCACGGTTGGCATCGTATTATCGGTATTGTTTGAGGCTCTACGCTTCTTCCAATCTATTTCCCCATTGGAATTTTTATTTGGTACCCATTGGAGCCCACAGATCGCGATTCGCTCTGATCAAGTGGGTTCTACAGGCGGCTTCGGAGCGGTGCCTTTATTCGCTGGTACCTTGCTTATTTCTTTTATTGCGATGTTGGTGGCGGCACCCGTTGGTTTGATGTCTGCTATTTACCTTTCTGAGTACGCGGCACCTCAGTTAAGAAGCATTTTGAAGCCTGTGTTAGAAATATTGGCCGGTGTACCCACGGTGGTTTATGGTTTCTTCGCAGCGCTTACCGTTGCGCCTGCCTTGCGAGATATGGGCGAGGGGATTGGTCTGGCTATTTCGTCTGAGAGCGCTTTAGCTGCAGGATTGGTGATGGGCATCATGATTATCCCATTTATCTCTTCGATTTCTGACGATGTAATTCACGCAGTGCCACAAGCCATGCGTGATGGCTCTTATGGTTTAGGTGCGACTAACTCTGAAACCGTTCGTCGAGTGATTGTCCCTGCTGCACTGCCAGGTATTGTAGGCGGTTTTATGTTGGCGATATCACGCGCTATTGGTGAAACCATGATCGTGGTGATGGCCGCGGGGCTGGCGGCAAATCTTACGGTCAATCCGCTCGACTCGGTGACCACGGTGACTGTGCAAATTGTAACCTTGTTAACCGGTGACCAAGAATTTGATAGTCCAAAAACCTTAGCGGCGTTTGCTTTAGGTTTGGTTTTATTTTGCGTAACTCTCGTTTTAAACGTGATTGCTTTGCGCATTGTTAATAAATACAGAGAGCAGTACGAATAAGCTTATGTCAGATACATTCGATAAAGTTAATAAAGGTCTAAAGAAACGCTATCGCAATGAGATGGTGTTTAAAGGTGTGGGCATCTTTTCAGTGGTCTTCGGATTATTGTGTTTAGCTGTTCTTTTTGCAGACAGCGTTTACAAGGGACACACTGCTTTTTTTGAAAACGAAATTCGTCTCACTGTTACTTTTGATCTTGAAGAGTTAGAAATTGATGACTTGAACGACGAAAGCCAGATTAAAACTGCAGACTACGGGGCTTTAGTTAAACAATCCCTGCGTGAAAAATTCCCTGATGTTTCAGGTCGTAGTCAAAAGAAAAGGCTATACGGTTTAATCAGTGGCGGAGCAGCTTATCAACTGCAAGCCATGGCAGTAGAAGATAAGTCGGTACTAGGAAGTACCCAAGACATCTGGTTTGTAGCTGACGATGATATTGATACTTACCTTAAATTATTTGTCGGTAAAGAAGATGAATTCAGTCGAATTCACCAAGACCAAATCAAATGGTTGGATGTATTAGAAAAAGAAGGCAACTTAAGAAGTGGCTTTAACACGACCTTCTTTACTGTGGGTGATTCGAGAGAGCCTGAGCAGGCAGGTATTCTGGCCGCATTGATGGGTTCGTTTTACTTGTTTGTGGTGACTTTGTTTTTGTCTTTCCCAGTGGCTGTTGCCGCAGCGATTTATCTTGAAGAGTTTGCGCCTAAAAATAAATGGACTGATTTTATTGAAGTAAACATTAATAACTTGGCAGCCGTACCGTCTATTATTTTTGGTTTGTTAGGGTTGGCGATCTTCATTAATTTATTTGGTATCCCAAGATCCACGCCATTGGTCGGTGGTTTTGTATTAGCCCTGATGACTTTGCCGACTATTATTATTTCGAGTCGAGCCGCGATTAAATCGGTTCCCCCCTCTATTCGTGAAGCAGCCCTGGGCGTAGGTGCATCTAGGATGCAAATGGTATTGCACCATGTTTTGCCATTATCTATGCCTGGCATGTTAACCGGTACCATTATTGGTATGGCTCGTGCCCTTGGTGAAACAGCCCCTCTGTTAATGATTGGTATGGTTGCTTTCATTGTAGACGTACCGGGCGGTACTACTGACCCGGCCACGGCTTTACCGGTACAAATTTATTTATGGTCTGATAGCCCAGAGCGCGCTTTTACAGCGAAAACCTCGGCGGCTATTTTAGTTTTACTCGCTTTCCTTATTATGATGAATGGCATCGCGATTTATCTTAGAAAGCGTTTAGAGAAACGTTGGTAGACGACCTAAAACAATACTTAAGATTGAATTAAAAATTAGCACTAAGAAGTCAATATACTATGGATATTACTAACAGCGATTTACCTAAAGAAACCATTGGACAGCCATTTTGTGATGATCCAAAAATGTCCATGCGCAACGTCAATGTTTTTTACGAAGGCAATCAAGCGATCTATGACGTGAGCTTAGATATTGCTAAGAACGAAGTAGTAGCCATGATTGGTCCATCAGGTTGTGGTAAGTCAACTTTTTTACGTACCTTAAATCGTATGAACGATACGATCGTTGGCTGTAAGATCGAAGGGCAGGTTAAGTTAGAAGACCAAAACATTTACGATAAATCGATTGATGTAGTGCCGCTTCGTGCACGTGTGGGTATGGTGTTTCAAAAACCAAATCCATTTCCAAAGTCGATTTATGAAAATGTGGCCTATGGCCCTAAGATTCACGGTTTAGCCTCTGGCCGCACTGAGCTGGATGAGATTGTTGAGCATAGTCTTAAAAAAGCTAGCCTTTGGGAAGAAGTTAAAGATCGTTTGAACGACCCAGGTACTGGTTTATCAGGTGGTCAGCAACAGCGTTTATGTATTGCACGTGCTATAGCAGTGAGCCCTGAAGTTATTTTGATGGACGAGCCATGTTCGGCACTGGATCCAATCGCTACTGCAAAGATCGAGGAATTGATCGCCGAGTTAAGTGAAAACTACACGATTGCTATTGTAACTCACTCTATGCAACAGGCGGCTCGTGTATCAAATCGTACTGCATACTTCCACCTTGGTTATCTGGTTGAAGTCGGGCAAACTGAAAAAATATTTACTAATCCGGAACACCGATTAACAGAAGCTTATATTACTGGTCGTTTCGGTTAAAATT
This sequence comes from Pseudomonadales bacterium, assembly GCA_965223975.1. Taxonomy (GTDB): domain Bacteria; phylum Pseudomonadota; class Gammaproteobacteria; order Pseudomonadales; family JBECKS01; genus JBECKS01. Next base: position 1,349,279 of record OZ245031.1, on the reverse strand, counting down.
TGAGCTTAGGACTCACGAAGGGAAATACCATGAATGATTTACAGCTAGATCAACATATCTCTCAGCAGTTTAATCAAGACCTAGAGACTATTCGCAGCGACATGCTCGAAATGGGTGGTGTAGTAGAAGACCAGGTGGCTAATGCCGTCAAGGCACTTGTGGATGCAAGCAGTGAATTAGCTGAGGCGGTGCTTAAAGTTGAAGAAGACATTAACCAACGTGAAATTAAAATTGATGAAGAATGCACGCAGGTATTGGCGAGACGCCAGCCTGCGGCAACCGACTTGCGTTTGGTCTTAGCGGTATCAAAAATTATTTTGGATCTTGAGCGCGTAGGTGATGAAGCGTCAAAGATCGCCCAATTTGCAATTGCGTTAAGTGAAAACGGCGAATCTCCTCGCGGCTATGTAGAAGTGCGCCACATCGGTAACTTGGTTCATCAAATGCTTTGCAAGAGTTTAGATGCTTTTGCCCGATTTGACGTCGATATGGCTATTAGCGTTGTTCGCGATGATAAAGAAGTCGACCAAGAATATGGCACGGCTCTACGTGAGTTGATGACTTTTATGATGGAAGATCCACGAAGCATTACTCGTGTTATGCGCATTGTGTGGGTGTTAAGGGCCTTAGAAAGAATTGGTGATCACGCGCGTAATATCGCTGAGCAAATTATTTATCTAGTAAAAGGTAAAGATGTTCGTCATCTAAGCTTGGAAGAGTTAGAAAAGAAACTTTCCTCGAACAGCTAGCCTGCTAAGAGTCTTTATTCTTTTCAAATAAGCAGCTAAAGGTGCTGCCTTGCCCGAGCTTACTCTCGATAGCGAGCTCACCATTGTGCCTCATTAGGATATGCTTAACGATTGCTAGGCCAAGCCCGGTACCACCAGTTTGACGAGAGTGACTTTTGTCCGCTCGATAAAAGCGCTCAGTTAGGCGAGGCAAGTGAACGGGGTCGATTCCGATGCCGTCATCCGAAAAATGTATATTCTGACTCCCATCGTTTTGCTCGAGCCGGATAGATAAGTTCAATTCTTGAGCTTCTGCGTATTTAACGGCGTTAAAAATAATGTTTGAAAAGCAGCTGTGTAGCTCGCTCTCGGATCCGGACAATACGAACGTCTCTCCTTCGATGGATATATTTATATCGATGTCTGATCTTATTTCTCGGGCATCCTTGCAAATTCTTTCGATCAATGGTTTTACAGAAATATTTTCTAAGTCATTTTGAGTTTCATCGTTATCTAATCTCGAAAGTACAGATAGGTCCTCGACAATTTCGGTCATACGAGTGGATTGATCGTTGATTTTTTTAATAGGCGTGCGCCAGGTTTCGTCGAGATTTTGAATATTTGACTCGATTATTTCTAAATAGCCATTTATAACCGTTAAGGGTGTACGCAGTTCATGAGAAACATTAGCTACAAAATCTTTCCGCATCTGTTCCAAGCGAACCAAGCGTGAAATGTCTTGTACCATCAGAAGCTTTTGCTGATTTCCAAATATAGTGGTTTGAATCTCTAGTATGGTGTTGGTGTCAATTGGAGAGGGAATAACAACGGTAGAACTAAAACTCTGTGATTGGAGGTAATCAATAAACTTTGGGTGACGAATTAAATTGTGTACTGGCTTCCCAGAGTCCTGGGGCTCTTTAAAGCCCAGTAATTGCTCTGCAGCAGGGTTCCACCATCGAATATGATCGTCGTTATCGATCGCCACGACTCCATGTTGCAATGCATTCATTGACGCCTGAACCTGTTCCAGCTGCTGTTTTAATTCTTCTTTAATTGCATCATTGCGTTTACGAAATCGATAAATCATATCGAAAATATCGCCCCATATACCTCCATGATCAGGTGGATAGGAGCCATCGTATTCTTCAGCCCAAAGGTAAAAAGCACGGGTTTTAAGTAAGAGCCAGGCAGCATAGAACAACACGCCGAAGACCCAAGCTTGTAAGATATAACCGCTGACTAGCCCCGCAATTGTGGCAAACACCAGTATCAATATAATGCGGTTGATTTCTTCTCTAATTCCTTGGCGCATATTGCCTACCTTAAGAAAGCTTATCTGAAAAACGATAGCCCGCACCACGAACGGTTTGGACTAGTTTTTCATGTTCGTCAATGGAAAGGGCTTTTCTAAGTCTGCGTATATGAACGTCAACCGTGCGTTCGTCAATATATACGTTGCTGCCCCAGATGTTGTTCAGTAATTGTTCTCTGCTAAACACTTTATTGGGGTTTTTTAAGAAGAAGGTCAGAAGCTTAAATTCGATGGCGCCCATATGAAGTACTTGGTCATTAATTTTCGCACTATGGCTTTCCAAGTCTAACGAAAGCCCGGACATAGATAAGGCGTTTGAACTAGAACTCGAGTCTGTTCTTCTTAGCACCGCGTTGATACGAGATATTAATTCTTTAGGTGAGAAGGGCTTAGTAATGTAATCATCAGCACCCTCGTCTAGGCCTTGAGCTTTATTGTCCACTTCGATTTTGGCGGTGAGCATGATTGCCGGAATGACTTGGGTGCGCTCATCCTTGCGTAAGCGCCTTAGCAATTCGATGCCTGTGACATTGGGCATCATCCAGTCGATAAGCACTAAGTCTGGTTTTTGATCGATTGCCACTTCAAAGCCTTCTTTACCATCATTAGCTCTTAGAGCTGCCAGCCCAGCGCTTTCAATAGACAGCGCGATCATGTCTTGAATATCGATTTCGTCTTCGACAATTAATATGGTGGCTTTACTCATGTTCTGGCTTCGTTAAGCAATGGCCTTCAACGGCCTTTAGGGTCATATTTTATCAGGGCAGTTAGCCTAAAAAAATAGTTTTTAGCAGTCTTTCGAATGCTTTAAAACAGATTTGTAGTTCCGGTTGTTGAATAAGCCTCGTTTTGTCTAGGTAAAAAAAAGGGAGGCACTTGCCTCCCTTTTATCTCAGGTTGAGGCTTGGCTTAGAACTTAACTTCAGTACCAAAACCAACGGTTTGTTTGGTGACGTCTGCTTTGTCTAGGGTCCAGTTAGAAGCGTATCCGTAAAGCTTAACTTTTTTGTTAAGTTTGTAGTCAGCACCTAAAGTAACCATAGCGATGTCTTCTTCAGCAGCACCCATTTCTTCGGTAGAAGCAGCATATTGACCTTTAGCTATCCACTTGCCCATTTTGTGTTGAGCACTAATCATGTAGCCTGTCGCTTCTGCGTCTAGGTCGGAGTCCTCGCCGCTTTGAACTAGAGCGCCTACTTTAGTATCGCCAAAATTGTATTCACCTGCCAAACGCGTTCCACTGTATACAACGTCCGTCTCAGTAGCGATGCTTTCATCTGCCATATCAGTATCGTTAGCTAGAGCAATCCAAAAGTTATCAGCCTTATATTTAATTGAGATTGAAGTGCTATCAGCTGGACCGTTGTTCTCATCATCACCAGCTTTACCAGAATCTTCACCTGGAATTAGAGCAAGCTTTGCAGTGAAACCATTAAACTCAGGAGATTTGTATTGGATAGTGTTGTTAGTACGATTTTCGCCCATCAGCACGTTTTTAATATCGCCAAGTGGTAGATCGTTAAAACGATCGATCTTGCCTTGAGCTTTTTTGGTTGGGGTGTCGAACTTACCCGCGATGACTTGACCAAAGTCGCCTTGTAATCCAACGTAGATATTACGTTGTTTAAAAGTGCTGCTAATGCTCACTTCGTCCCCGTCTTCGTCAACCGCTTTCTTGCTGGTTTGCGCTTTGCCATCATCAATCGCTACTTGGTATTCTAATTTGTAAACAGCCTTTAGGTTGTCATCAATTTTTTTCTTACCTTTAACACCTAGGCGAGAAGCGTTGCTTTTTAGCTCCCAGTTATCCTTGTCGGTTGTAGAACCAGTTTCTGAGTCAAATTTGTTAAGAGATACATTAGCTTTACCGTAAACAGTAGGCTCAGCTAGAGCAACGCTTGAAAGACCTGCTAGGCTTAAAGCGATAGCAGAATTAGCGATAGTTTTGATTTTCATGTGGTTTCCCCATTCATGCATGTTTAAATATTTAGCTACGAATTTGCGAGTTCCTTTTCTAGTCGAAAGGGCGCAGCTCGCAGCTCGTAATATCTACTTTAGATGGCACGGCTTAAACGTATAAGGATGGTTAAGGCTAAGTCATCTTAAAGATGTGCTTATTATCACTTTAAATGTTAAGAAAAAGTTAAGATTAAAAAAAAGTTCTAACAATAATAATTTTTCTTAAAGTCAGACGAGCGGCTTAATTTAAGGCGCCTGTTGGAGTACTAAGAGGTAGGGTGATGGTGAAGGTGCTACCCTTACCCATTTCGCTGTCGAGCTTAATTTTCCCTTTATGCTGTTCAGTAATATGTTTGGCAATCGCTAGACCTAAGCCTGTGCCTCCCAAGTCTCTGGAACGCCCTTTATCTACTCTATAAAAGCGCTCAAAGATCCTCGCTTGGTCGGCCTGACTGATGCCGAGGCCGTCATCGCATACCTCGATATTGATCCAGCCAGCGTTGTTCTCTTCAGAGTTGTAGATATTGACCCGTATTTGGCCTGACTCGGGAGTATATTTGATCGCGTTGTCGATCAGATTGTCTAAGAGCTGGGTAATGGCGTGGGCGTCACCAGAAATAAAGGTATTTTTGGTTTCGACCTCCTTTGCATTCAGACTGAGGCCTAGGTTTTTCTCCTGAGCAATGACTTTGAATGAGTTGATAGATTGCTGAACGATATCTTTGAGCGCAATGATCTCAAATTCGATGTCTTCTCCAGACTCCAGTCTGGATAGTGCCATTAGGTCACTAACGATGTTAACCAAACGGCTGGTTTGGCTCTGAACTCGATTTAAGAAGTGGTAGACCATCTCTTGGTCCATGTTTTTGTCGAGCAAAATGGTCTCGATGATACCGCGAATAGCTGTAAGAGGCGTTTTAAGTTCATGAGAAGCATTGGTGACAAAGTCGCGTCGAACATTTTCTAACATTTCCAAATCGGAAACATCATGTAGTACCAAGATGGCACCATGCTTTTTATCGGGTCTATTTGGGCTACTGGGGCTGGATAAAGCAGCTCCATAAACATCTAATACGGTTTCCTTTGCACCGCCGGGTATTCTCACCTGGTTACGGCTAATGCCACCCTGGTTAAATATATTTTCGAGGATTTCATGAATTTCTATATTGTTGATACTGGTCCACACTGACTGGCCTTTGCTGCTGGAGTGAAGTCTGAGCGCTGTTTCTGCTGCTTCGTTAATATGAATGATGTTTTGCTCCTCATCAATCGCAATCACTCCCTCGACCAGACCAGAAAGGATGGTGACGAGTTTGTTTTTTTCTTCGGTGATGCTTTGAACGCGCTCGTTTGCACTCGATGCCATGATGTTAAAGGTCTCGGCGAGTTGGCCGATCTCATCTCTATTCTTAATATCGATCCGGGTCTGAAAATCACCTTTAGCGATACTGTCGGCACTTTTGGTAAAAGAAATAATCGGTTGCGAGAAGCGGCGGGAGAAATAAAAGCCCAAAACCAAAGCGATTAGGGCGGCTAATACGCAACCCGTTAAAATTGAAAGAGTGATTTTGCTACGCCCAGCCTCTACCTCAGCGAGGGCCAGCGCAACTCTGACATATCCTAAATCTTTACCATTTTCTTTCACATGTAGAGAAAGATATTTCATATTTTGTTTAACAGTATTACTGAATCTTTCCGCGTGTCCTTGGCCTAGCTTAAGAGACTCCAGAACTTCGGGCCTTTGAAGATGGCTATCCATATTCGCTGCTTTCTCTCTGGAGTCGGCAATAACCAAACCTTTGTTGTCGATAATGGTTAGGCGGCTACCGCTTTGCCGGTCCAGACTAATGATTTGATCTTGTAAGAGAAGAATCGATTCCGAGTCGCCTGTCCTTAAAGCGGGTAAAGCCAGTTCCTGGAGAAAGTAAGCCTGAGATAGTAGGCCTTCATTAAGCTCTTTATGGCTGCTCTCTTGAACGTACTGATTAAGCAAAAAATAGATTACGAACGCACATACGGCTATGACGATCACAAAGTCGGCATAAAGCCTTCGAAGTAAGGAGGTTCGTAGCATGACTGCCGAGGGAGCCTAGCTGTAGCTGTCGCTAAAACGATAACCGATACCACGAATGGTTTCGATAAAGCTGTATTGCTCACCCAGTTTTTTGCGGATAGCACGAATATGCACATCGATGTTTCGATCAACGACTACAATGTTTTCACCAAGACTTTGATTGATCAGCTGTTCTCGAGTGAACACTCGACCAGGATGCGTGGCGAGCGCCATCAACATTTTAAACTCAGACGCAGTCAGTACTATTTCTTTGCCGGCAAGCTTAACTTTATGTTTTGTAGGTTCGATTACGAGCTCTCCTCTTTGAATGGTATCGTTTTGAGGAGCAGCTTCTACTCGGGATTCACTTCGACGTATCACGGCTTTTACCCGAGCAATCAGCTCTTTCGGGCTAAAAGGCTTTGAGATGTAGTCGTCTGCCCCAAGCCCAAGTCCAAGTACGACGTCACTTTCTTCGCCTTTGGCTGAGACCATAATGACCGGAGTATTTGCCGATTGTGCATCAGCTCTTACTTGGCGACAGACTTCTAGGCCATCAATTCCTGGAAGCATAAGGTCTAATAAGATGAGATCAGGCTTTTTTTGCTCTATCAGCTTGAGGCCTTCCTCTCCGCTAAGGGCGCCATGCACGTGATAACCTTCGCGCTGAAGGTTGTAGGCAATAATTTCTTGGATATCGGGTTCGTCTTCTATTAGAACGATAGATTTACCAGTCATATGAGCCCTAGGAACTGAATTGTTGGTATTAGTGGAGCCTTGTAGCAAAATTATATCCTTTCTGGCGCTTGTTTGTATGCGAAACCGAATTTAAAGGTGCTTTGTAAAGATTCTATAAAGGCTACTTAAGGATTTGGTTGAATTTGCTTTTAAAAGCCTGTCATTATTGCCACTTTTAAATGGGTAGTTTAACGTTAGAGGCCGCGTCAGGGCGGTTTGTATTTAAAGATAGTGTTAAGACGTACTATGGTAAAGCAAGAAACTAACAAGCGGAAAAAGAAGGTCGCGATTGCCTTAGGTAGCGGCTCAGCAAGGGGTTGGGCTCATATTGGTGTAATCAAGGCGCTAGTACGACATGGTATTGAGATTGATGTGGTGTGTGGTACTTCAATTGGCGCATTGGTTGGTGCAGCATACGCCCATGATCGTTTGGGTGAATTGGAGCATTGGGCAACCAATCTAAGCCGATGGAAGCTACTTAGGTTTTTAGACGTAACCTTTTCTAAGGGGGCCGTGATTCATGCCGAGCGTGTGCGTCGCCAGCTTGGCGAAGTGGTCTCAGACAATGTCATGATCGAGGATCTTAAGAAGCCCTTTGCAACGGTTGCCACCGATATGATGAATGGGCGCGAAGTGCGTTTCTTAAATGGTAGTTTGCATGATGCGATCTTGGCTTCGACCGCTATCCCAGGGTTTTTACCACCCGTTTATTATCGAGACCGTTGGTTGTTCGATGGGGGTGTTGTGAACCCTGTACCGGTGAACCTATGCCGAAGCTTTGACCCAGATTTTGTACTAGCGGTTAATCTGAACGGAAATATTATTCAGCGTCATTTTAATGTGCCACCTAATGAAAGTGGTGATTCAGAAATCAACGAAAATATGACACCACCTGGCATGTTCGATAGCTTTGCTAAAGCGATTAATGTGATGCAAGACCGGATTACTCGTAGTCGCATGGTAGGTGATCCACCTGACGTTTTATTAGCCCCTCATATTGCTTCTATTGATATGATGGATTTTGATCGAGCTGCGGAGATTATCGAAGCTGGAGAAGAATCAGTTGAGAAGAATATTAAATATATTCTTGAAGCGATATCAGACGAAAACGTTCCTGATCAGCAGCTCTAGTTTTTCTTAGATTTTAAAGTCAGCATAAAGAGCGCAATGGTCGGACAACCTAGACCAGGGGTCGCCTGACAAACGTTCGCAATGAAGCAATTCCATATTGGCAAAATAAATTCTATCTAAAGGCAACAAGGGAAATGGTGCGGGAAAAGTCTTACTGAGTGCTTGGTTTTGTTCTTCAAAACATTCTTTAAGACCGATTTGATTTTTCAATGCCTTGTGGGTACTTAAAGAAAAATCGTTAAAATCGCCGGCAAGAACAAAAGGTTTTTGATCGTTTAAATATTGAGATGCAGTCTCTATCAAGCGCTTGCTTTGATATTTTTGCTCTCTCGGTAGTAAACCAAAGTGTGTACACAGGACGTGTAGACGTTGATCAATTATTCCATGCAATATGCCTCTGTGTGATTTTTTGACGCAAGAGATATCGGTATTATCCCAGTTGCTAAAGGGGTGCTTGCTTAGGATGGCGTTTCCATGATGTCCGTGTTCGTAGATAGCATTTTTGCCATAGGCATAGTGATGCCAAACGGAATCAGCCAGGTATTCTAGCTGTTTATCGTCGTCCCATTCATGGTAGTGAATGTGATGTTTGTCGTTACGGCCAATCACTTCTTGCAGAAAAAGTACATCAGCATTGAGTAGACGAATCGAGTTTCTTATTTCTTCTAAAATATATTTTCGATTTAACTGACTAAAACCCTTGTGGATATTGTAAGACAGTATGCGAATTTTATTTTGACTCATATTAATTTTTTAAAGCCAGTAGCGTAGTAATTTCGGTATTAATCCCATAAAAGCGATATACAATCTATTTTTAGCAATGTAGACGGTGGTTATTTCTTGACTGCGGTCAAAGTCATCGAGCATTTGCTTAGTAATTTCTTTAATAGTTTTAGTTTGGCAGACCATGATGTCAATTTCTAGATCATGTAAATGACTTCTAGTGTTAAGATTAGTACTGCCACTAAAACAGTAGTCATCAATCAAAACGATCTTGCTATGCAATACACTATCTTGCCACTCAAAAATTGAAACCTTATAACGGAGTAGATCTGCATAAAAAGATCGAGTTAAAAAAGGGAAGAAAAAGATATCTGATTTACCACCGGTTAATATCCTCACGTCCACACCTCGCGCTTTTGCGTGATTGAGTGCGCTGACAATATTTCGATGAGGAGCGAAGTAGGCGTTGGCAATCCAAATCCTTTTGCGTGCTTGATCAATTGATTTTACGATACGCCTAATTTTTCGTCGGCGTCGGCGTGGGTTTAAAGTGCTGAGGATATTGGGAAAAGGCCTCTTAAGTCTTTTATAGGCCTTACTGTTCCATAGTTGTAAAAACTCTTCAGCTAAAGTTTGGGTATTGGCCCCCGTCACTCTGAGCCCATGATCTTTCCAGCCATGCCCCTGCTCACTCAATGGTAGGTGTGACCTGCAAAGATTAAAGCTGCCTGTCCAAGCGATGTGGCAATCGATAACACAGAGCTTTCGATGATCTCGGTGATTGATGCGTCCGGTAAAGTGTAAGAGTTTATGGAAAAAACTGCCCTTGGTAACTGCATAACGGTAGCTTTTAAAATTCCAAGGTAGGGGGTGGTAAACTTTTATTGGAATATCGCTTGCTTTCGCCTCGGATAGTAGCTCATCCATCGTATTCATGGATCCAACCCCATCCACTAAGACCTTGATATCAACACCCCGTTTTCTGGCGTTTGTAAGCGCTTTGAGTACTCTTAGGCCAAGGTGATCGGTTTCGAAGATATAGCTTTCTATATAGATTTCGCTGTTGGCTTGCTCAATATCTTTAATCAGCGAGTCATAATACTCGGCTGCATCAAAAAAATTGTCTTCGCTTTGCCAAAGGGTTGGCTCTGTTGTGGTGCTTATACTCATGGCGCCTAGTTTAGATCTTTAGGGGCTAAGTTATAAGGTGGCCTCCTGTTTTCTGCTTGATGTTTGTCTTAGGCCCCTGCGAGAAAGAGGGCTGTGCCCACGACTAAGATTGCTAAGGTGCAAAGGCCCAAGATTCCAGCGATCACTTTTTCTCGTTTTACCCCAAGGTGGTCGTTTGCGTGGTCTAACCATCGGATTTTTGCTAACCAGTCCATAATTTACCCCCTTTTCGCTTTCTTTTACTTGATTGTAGGTCTCTTAAATAGCAAAAACTGTGAGCTAAGGTCTGTTTGGAGGAAAGATTGAATAGAGCGCTGCTTTTGATGTATTAGAGTGGTATTAGAAGATTTTTGTGATTAAGATCGACATACCTATTTAAAACATGCCTACTTTTGGTTAAAAATTCCCACTTTTAGAAAAAATAGAGAAAAAAAGTTAAAGAAATCTAAAAGTAGGATAAATGAATCAATATAATGCCTATATGTTGCAAAAATGGGATTTATTTATGATCGTTACCGTATTTACCCATCTTCTTCATTCTTTTCATGCGCTTTTGCTTCATGGCCTTAAATTTTTCGAGCTGTTCTGCGTTGAGTATCTCTGCAAGCTCTGCGTCATGTTTTTTCTTTAGTGGTGCTAGAGCATTTTTACGCTCTTCTCGTTGTGATTGTAATAGGGTTTTAAGGGAGGCTTTTTGGCTATCGTCTAAGTCGAGCTTCTTAGCTAGCTTTTCAAAGCGTTTGCTGTGGTCTCGTCTTTGTTCATCCGCATAGCTTGTTTGAATAAAAACTAGGGAAGCGATTAAACAAAGCGAAGTGATTGCGGTGCTAATAAATTTAAGTGTGTTTTTGCGTTTCATAATAAATCCTCAAATATTAATAATATGAGCTTATAGATTAGGGCAGAATTGTTTAAACATTGTGCAAATAATCGGAAGCAAATGTGGAAGGCAAAATCTTAAGTTGTGTCGCTAAAGCTCGAATTTATAACCAGCGCCATAAACGGAATAGATAAACTCGTAGTCTTCGGAAAGTGTCGATAGCTTTTTACGCAGCTTTTTAATATGGCTGTCTACAGTTCGGTCACTTACGACACGATGATCTTGATAAATTTTTTGAATCAATTGTTCGCGAGAGAAAATTTGTCCAGGATGATCGTATAAACTTTTTAGCAACTGAAATTCGACTGAAGTTAGCTCCAATATTTTATCTTGATAAAATACTTTCAGCTGTCCTTCATCCAATTTTAAAATACTGTTTAGAGTCTCGGTGTTCTCGTAATTGCTTCTTCTTAATACAGCTTTAACTCGCGCGACGACTTCTTTGGGGCTATAGGGTTTACAAATATAATCATCGGCACCGAGCTCCAATCCAAGCAAACGGTCAATCTCATCGACTCGGGCACTCTGCATGATAATTGGAATGTTTGAGTCTTTTCGAATATTTTTGCACAGGCTAATGCCATCTTGTCCTGGCAACATGATATCCAAAAGTATCAGATCAGCATGATTTTCATTTAGCCAAGGTTCAACCTCATCACCCTGGCTAATAATGTGGCTAGTGAACTGTGCTTGTGTTAAATAATCGGAAAGCAAGTTGGCAAGTTTAACTTCGTCCTCGACTATCAGTATGTGTTTAGCGTTCATAATTAAATGGGATACTAGTTGGGTAGATTAATGTTTATGCCAAGTCCACCCAGTGAGGATGGGTAAGCTTGCATGCTGCCACCATGATTTTCGATAATGCTTTTGCAGATAGAGAGACCTAAACCAGAACCGCGCGTGAAACTTGATCGAGAGGCATCCTCTCTATAAAGCCTTTGAAACAATTTATCTAAGTTTTGGCTGGCGACCCCAGGACCACTATCTTCCCATTGCACTGATATAGCAGTGTTTTTCTCTGCTTTTATTGATATATTTGCACCTTTCTTGGTATAGCGAAGGTTGTTTTGGAATAAGTTTACAAACACTTGAGTTAAGCGACTTCTATCTGCAAAAACAACCAAACTTTTATCGCATTGAATATCTATATTAAAACCTTTACTTTCATTTTCTTGCGAAAAAATTTCTTTTACTTCGTTCAAAAGATCATATAAAGGGAATGATTCTTTTTGTAGGCTCAGTGCTTTTATATCTGACTTGGCTAGCTCGTGCAGATCTTCGACAAGGCGATTTACGTAATTTATTTCTTGATGTAATGATTCAATATTTTCTGGGCTAGCCTGGCGTATGCCATCTAAAATGGCTTCAATTTCACCTTTTAACACTCCAAGAGGAGTTCTCAGCTCATGGGAGATATCAGCCACCCATTGTTGTTGGGTTTTTTGGTGGGCCTCTATGCTATCTGCCATGCTGTTGAAAGACGTAGAAAGTTGGCCAATTTCATCCTTTGAAGGATTGTCCACTCGGCTTTGGTAGTTACCTTGTGCTAGCTCTTGGGTGCCTTTTAAAAGATCGAGTATGGGCCTGATAATTTTTGCAGAGAACGGTAATGCCACTATCAACGAAATTAACAATGAACCAAAGGCTATCCAGGCGTAAGATCTTCTTTGTTGTTCTGCAAACACCTGGTCGAGTGTATGGGACAGCTCTAAACGTTTTTCTAAACCGATAAAACCAATGACTTTATTGCTCTCGTAAAGTGGGCGATATAAAACTTCATTGACTGATCGAGGCGGGCCTACTAAACGATTTTTATTCTTATCGAAAAGGATAAGCTTGCCCATCGTGGCTTTTCGATGATGAGGAGGGCGTCGTCGATCTTTGTCGTCTCGGCTTGATCTTAGCAGGGTGCTTTCTCTTGGCTGAGCGGGGTGAATAACGCGGTCGCGAATCAATTCTCGCCAAAGTCGATGATTTTGATCTAGCCGTACCCAGCTCTTATCCTCTTTGTAGATATTTTGAAGGGCGATACTGAGCCCTTCCAGTTTATCGAGCTGGCTGCGGTTGATGTAATCGAGAAAGCCATTTTGAAAGCTCCAGCTGCTGACTAAAAACATGCATAGGGCCAGCAAGAGGTTGGCGCTGAAAATGGCTGCGAAGATCTTAAGTTTGATGGCTTTTGCCCTCTAGGCCTTACTTGGAAGTAAAAATTAGGCTCAAAGCCGCTAAAAATCCAGGCTTGATAGGCAGTTTCACAAATTTTGCACAAAGCTCGGTGCTGAATTTACTTACCGAAATCGTTCCATTCGCTAAGGATGGCGGCAAGCTCATTGGCTTGCATATGCAAAGATTCGAGCTCTTCCATAGTACCCCTTTCGCCTCTAAATAGCGTCAATTGGCGCATTTTAGCTACCAAGGGATGAGTAGGCTCTTTCATTTTATTGGTTTCTAGGGTCCAGCGAATATTGTGAACCACCAGGCGATAAAAGCTGATTTTGGTCGCCATAGTGAACTGGCTGAAATCGGTGATATCGCGAAAATGATCGAAATTTACCGCAAACAATAGGTTAGCCTTGCTTGAAGGATGAACTTTGATGCTAGCGCTTCGCTCTTGTCCGGTAACCATCGCCATGGCTCCAAATAGCTCGCCAGGGTTTACCTCGTTCAAGGCTTCCGCGTCGTCGGCATCATCGTGGGGGAGCACCATTAGACGGCCTTTAAGCAGAAAATATAGGAATGAATCCTTGTCTCCCTTATGAATAATAAATTCATTCGGATCAGCTTCGACGATCCGAGAGGACTCCATTAGAAGGTCAAATTGAACCGGCTCAGCGTCGATGACCTCTTTAAAAAAGGTAATACCATATACAAAACGTTGAATGCTTTCTTTGGTTTGGACTTGAAGATCGACTTCTTTCATTTGGCTCGTTATCCCTTGGGTCGAAGACCAGTTTTGAGGCTTATTATTATTATTTTTAGCAGTTATGTCGTAGCTATTATGTCTTAGTTGGGTCGATCATTCTAAATTAAATAATCCAGAATGTTTACACCGAATTTTGGGTATTTTTTTGGATTTGGCTGGGTCTTTGTCGAATTTGTGACGAGCTTGGCAGCAATGGGCCTGAAAGGCGCTAAATACAAGGTAAAATGCTGTCTAAATGGCCCAAAAATTGGTAGATTAGGACAAATTTCTAAGAATAAAATCAGTAATAATTTCAGAGACTTGCGAATCAATCTTGGGTCTCTCTCCACCTTCTGCAAAAAGTTCATATGGCATCAAGCGTACTGGCATTTTTATCCGAGCTGGCTGAGCGAGATATTCGCTTATGGCTGGAGGATGGACAGTTGCGTTTTAGTGCACCAGAAGGGGGCTTTACCCCAGAAATCAAAGACCAGGTCCTGGCTCGAAAAGCAGATATCGTCAGCTTTTTGGCAGGTGCCCAGGAATATGCGGATCAAAAAATTGAAGCTAGGACAAGACAGGACGGTTTACCCCTATCTTTTGCTCAGCAAAGGCTTTGGTTGCTAGATCAGCTAGGTCCGGGTTCACCCACTTACAACGTGCCTGCTGCATTTACCCTAGAAGGCGCTTTGGATGCCGAGAAACTTAAACGTTCCTTTGAGATTTTGATCGAGCGACATGAGAGTTTAAGAACCTATTTCGTCTTGTCGGCGGGAAGACCTGAGCAAAAGATAGTTAATATCGAAGAGTGCTTAAGTGATTGGTGGAGTTTAGAAGATTTATCCGAGGGTTCGCCAAATGTTTCCCATAATATTTTTCACTACATACAGGATCATGCTCAATATCGTTTCGATTTAGAGCAGGCGCCTCTATTGCGCGTGGAGGTGCTGAGAAAAAGTGAATCAGAGAGCGTGTTGTTACTTAACATGCATCACATAATTTCTGATGCACAGTCGGTCTCAATTTTTCTTTCAGAATTATCTGCGATTTATTCTTCTCTGGAGCAGGGTGCTTTACCGCAGTTTCCCAATCTTGAAATTCAGTATGCTGATTATGCTTTGTGGCAAAGGGAGTATTTGAACGAAGACAATATTCAGAAAGAACTCAATTATTGGAAGGGAGTACTACATGGTGGCGAAAGTTTGCAGCTGCCACTGGATAAAGATCGTCCAGCGATATTTACCGAGCGAGGCGGTGCTTATCATTTTGATTTTGACCAAGAGTTAAGTCAAAACTTAAATAAACTAGCCGAACAACAGGGCGCCACTTTGTTTATGTTTTGCTTGGCTATCTATCAAGTATTTTTATCTCGTTACAGTGCACAAAGGGATATCAGTGTCGGTACGCCAATAAGCAATCGCTCCTTAAGTGAGCTAGAAGGTTTAATAGGTTTTTTTGGCAATACCCTTGTGCTTAGAAATCAAATTGATACTAAGCAAAGTTTTAATGAATTTTTAAAACAGGTCGAGAGAAATACCCTAGACGCATTCTCTCACCAAGATATTCCCTTCGAAATGCTGGTGGACGAATTGGTGAGCGAGCGAGATATGAGCAGCTCGCCCTTATTTCAATCCATGTTCACCCTTACTCAAAACGAAAGTGTAAACAATTATGATATAAAGCTTGGCTCTAGCTTAAAGGTGCAGCTACTTGAGCAAGAACAACTTAGCTCCAAATATGATTTTTCACTAAGTATTAACTTTGATGGCGAAACTATCTCCGCCTCTATCGAATACTGTAGTGATTTGTTTTATCCCGAGACGATAAAACAAATGGCACAACATTTTGAAAAGCTCAGTCGTCTAGTGGCGAACGATCTTAATAGCCCGATAGCGGAATATCGCTTGATTGAAGGTGAGGAGCTTCAAGAGCAATTAATAAACTGGAATCAAAGCAAGGCTGACTACCCGAAACAAAGTTTGCCTCAGTTGATTGAGCAAAGAGTTGCAGAGCACGGTGATCGGCTCGCGCTGATATTTGAAGATAAAGAATTTTCTTACCAAGAACTCGGCAACAGGAGCAATGCACTGGCGGCTTATTTTCAAGCACAAGGCCTTAAGCCTGGCGATGGGGCAGCAGTCCTGCTTGATCGTAGTGAAAACTTATTATTTTCGCTCTTGGCTATTCTAAAATGCGGAGCTTATTACATTCCGGTTGATCCCGAGTACCCTCAAGATCGTATTGATTACGTTTTAGAGCACAGTGAACCCAAGTTAATCATTAGCGAAAATAAGCAAAGTGAAAAAATAATAGGGCAAATTGAAACGATTCTTTTAGATAGCTTTGATTTTGATCGTCTGTCATCTAGCTTGGATGTCGAAGCGAATCAAAAAGACAGCGCCTATGTAATTTATACTTCGGGTTCAACAGGTCTGCCAAAAGGTGTGGAAATCTCACACGGCGCCTTAGCTAATTTTCTTCAAGCGATGAAAGACACCTTGGCTTTCTCTGAGGAGGATCGTTTCCTTGCATTAACATCCTTGTCTTTTGATATTGCTGGCTTAGAACTTTGGGCACCGCTAATGTTTGGCTCTAGCCTTGTGCTGGCTAGCAAAGACAGTGCAGCCGACCAGGATTTTCTGTCGGAACTCATCGATCAAAACGAAGTTAGCTTGATTCAAGCAACACCCGCCACTTGGCAAATGTTGTTAGCAGGAAACTGGAAGCCGCAAACAAAGATAAAAGCTTTATGTGGTGGTGAGGCTCTACCGATATCTTTAGCTAAAAAGCTGTTGAGTTTGGATCTTGAGCTTTTCAACATGTATGGCCCGACCGAAACTACCATTTGGTCGGCTTGCAAAAAAATCACCTTAGATGATGAAAAAATATTAATTGGTAAGCCGATTAATAATACCCAGTTATATGTTCTAGATGAAAATTATCAAGCCTTACCAAGAGGAGCGGTAGGAGAATTGTTTATCGCCGGTAATGGCTTGGCCGAAGGATATTTTAAACAGGCTGAGCTGAGTGCCGAACGTTTTGTTGCCAATCCTTTCTATGGACAAGATCCTGATACCAGCAAGCGTATGTACCATACGGGTGATCTAGCGCGCTGGACCGCGACAGGAGAGCTCGAATGTTTAGGGCGAATTGATTCACAAGTAAAAGTGCGCGGCTTCCGTATCGAACTGGGCGAAATAGAAAACGTAAGTCTGTTATTAAACGAAGTAGACGAAGCCGCGGTGGTGGTTAAAAGCATACATGGTGAAAAACATATTTGTGCTTACTATGTTAGTGAGTCCAATAAAAATTTGGACGAGTCGAATGAAGAACTGAGAAATCTTATCAAGGCGCAGTTAGCGCAAAAGCTACCTGCTTATATGATGCCGACGCGCATCAGCTTTTTGGAAGCTTTGCCTTTAACGCCAAATGGAAAGGTTGATCGAAAGGCTTTGCCTGAGCCGAGTGCTCAGCAAAAACCATTTGCGGCTCCAGAGAACAAACGTCAAGAACTTATACGTGAAGTTTGGCAAGAGGTGCTCAAGTTAGATTCGATTTCAATCGACGATAATTTCTTCGAGTTAGGTGGGCAATCCCTATTAGCGACTCAAAGTATGTCTCGGTTGAGAGAAACGCTAGAGCTAGATCTACCTTTAAGAATTCTATTCGAAAATCCAAGCATCAGAGCGTTGGACTCTGCTATTGTTTTTTATTTGGAAACGAAGCACACGCAAATCGAATTGCCCGCCCTGTTGCCTCAAGAGCGTGGAGAGAAAATTCCGCTTTCATTGATGCAGACACGGCTTTGGTTTTTGCACCAACTTAATCCTGATACCAGTGCTTACCATATTCCAATGGTGCTGAGACTTAAGGGTGATGTTGATAAGCTTAAGTTAGAAGCATCCTTTCAAAGTCTAATAGCTCGTCATGAGATATTGCGAACCCGTTTTCTAGCTGACGAAGGTAAGCCATATCAAAAGATCCTAAGTGAATCAGAGCTACATCAGGATTCTTGGAGCTTAGATTTCCAAAAGGCTGAGCAATCGGATCTGAATGAATTAATTTATAAGATTGGCTCAGGACCTTTTAACTTAAGTGAAGACTATCTTTTAAGAGTCAGTCTGATAGAAATAGGCAAAGACCGGCACGTGCTAGTGATGGTGATGCATCATATTATTAGCGATGCCTGGTCTTTTGATATCCTTATCAAGGAAGTGCTATCGAACTATGCTGGTCAGGCAGAATCCCTTCCGGCGCTTCCTCTTCAATACGCTGACTATAGCTTATGGCAACAAAGTCAGATTGACGCCAACTTGCTCGAGCCTCAGTTTGACTATTGGAAACAATATTTGGCTCGGACTCCTGTTCTACAAATGCCCTTGGATAAACCAAGGCCTTTAGAAAGTCAGAACAAAGGCTCAAGCGTAAAAATAAATATCGATAAAGATTTAAGCGCTAAGATCAATAATTTTTCTCAGCAACAGGGTCTAAGTTTATTTATGACTCTGATGGCGGCCTATCAAATCTTGCTAGCGCGTTATAGCGGCCAAAATGATTTTGCAGTGGGGACACCGATTGCGAATCGAGAGCAGAGTGAGTTGGAGCCGCTGATTGGTTTTTTCGTAAATACTCTTGCGGTTCGGAGTGAGCTCAAAGAAGAGCAAAATTTTGTTGAATTAGGACAGGCCTTAAAACAATCTCTACTGGCCAGTTATCAGCATCAGAGTTTGCCTTTCGAGCTTTTAGTTGATGAATTGGCGAAAGAAGGTTTAGAGCGTAGCTTAAGTCACTCGCCAGTCTTTCAAGTGATGCTAGTGCTTAATGGTCAAACCACGGCTTTAGCTCAAGAGCGAAACAATCGCGTCGGTGATATCGAAATCGAACCTTACTCTATCGAACGCAATACCTCCAAGTTTGATTTAAGTTTAGAGCTTAACGAAAGTGATGAGGGTATTGTTGGTGAACTAGAGTTCAATACCGATCTGTTTGAAGCAGAAACCATTGAAGCAATGGGCAAGCATTTTGTTCGGCTTTTACAGTCCTTGGTTTTAGAGCCGAGCACAAATATCTATAAGCTTGCTTTACTGACGAAGCCCGAGCAAGACCAACAGCTTGGCTCTTGGCATGGCCCAGCAGAAAACTTTGCTGACGATCTGTGTTTGCATACTCAGTTCGAATCTCAAGTTGAGACTACTCCTGAAGCATTAGCTTTGATTCATAGTGGCCAGTCTTTGACTTACCAAGCCTTGAACGAGCGCGCTAACCAAGTAGCCCATTACCTGATTGGCCAAGGTGTGAAGCCTGGCGACGTTGTTGGATTATGTTTGCCACCGAGCGCTGATTTGATCGTAGGCCTTTTTGGTATCTTAAAAGCCGGCGGCACTTACTTGCCAATGGATGTTCAGTATCCGGATGAACGTTTGGCTTACTTTATCCAAGATAGTTCTGTCCCATTTGTTTTATGTCACAACAGTGAAGTTACACGTTTACCCAAAGGCCAGTGTTCTTATTTAGCTCTTGATACACTTGATAGTGAGTTAGCTTCGCAGAGCAAAGCGAATCCAGGTTTAACGCTTGATCCCAATCAACACCTTTACGTGATTTACACATCTGGTTCAACCGGCCAACCGAATTGCACCGCCACCACCCATGCCAAAGAAGCTAACCTACTGCAGTGGTATCAGGGTATAGGTGAAGGAAAGGGCGAAGGCATGAGCGCAAGCGATAAAGTATTGCTCGTGTCCGCCATTGGCTTTGACCTGACTCAGAAAAACTTTTTTGCGCCACTGCTTAAAGGCGCATCACTCGTGATCCCAAGCTACAGTCATTACGATGCGGATAATTTGGTTGAATTAATTAATGATCAAAACATTACTTGGATCAACTGCGCACCGAGTGCTTTTTATCCACTGGTTGAAAGCAGTGAGCTGAAGAGCCTTCGTTATGTCTTCCTCGGTGGTGAGCCTATCGCTCTGCCAAGATTACAACCTTGGTACCAAAACAGCGCATGTACATTAGTAAATTCCTACGGCCCGACCGAATGTACCGACGTATCGCACTATCACCTGATCGCCAAAGATCATCAGGATGCAGCATTGCCTATTGGTCGTTGTATCCAAAACGTTAAACACTATGTTCTGGATGAACATCTTCAGCTCTTACCGAAAGGAGCGGTGGGCGAACTCTATCTGAGTGGTGTGAGCCAAGGTCCGGGTTATCTGAATAATCCAGAACTCACCCAAGAGCGCTTTATCGAAAATCCCCATGTCCCAGGGGAGCGTTTATACAAAACCGGAGACTTGGTTCGCTTTAGAGAAGCAGGGCAGTTGGAATACCTAGGCCGTCGCGATTTCCAAGTTAAAATACGCGGAGTTCGAATTGAACTGGCCGAGATTGAACAAGCGCTGCTTGAACAACAAGAAATCAAAGCCTGTAGCGTCATTGTAAGAAATGCACAAGAGGACAATCTACCAGGTGACGATTACCTAGCAGCTTATTTGGTAGCCGAGGCAGGTCAAAGCATTGATAAAAACCAGATCAAACAAGCGATCAGCAGCAAGCTGCCAAGATTTATGCAACCACGAGCTTGGGTGGTAATGGACGAACTTCCGTTAACACCCAATGGCAAGGTAGATCGTAAACAACTTCCGATTCCAGAATTGGAGCGTAAAGAATATAAAGCGCCAGAGACCGAGACTGAGAAAACATTGGCGGGGATCTGGCAAGAGGTGCTAGGTGTAGAGAAGGTTGGCACCCAAGATAACTTCTTTGAATTGGGTGGACATTCCTTGTTAGCAACGCGAGTGATCGCGAAAGTTAGATCAAGTTTTGAAAAAGATTTGCCGCTTGCGCAGATTTTCTCCTGTGAAGATTTGGCAAGCTTAGCGAAGGCCTTAGATGCTCAGACTCAAAGTTCAGGAACGCAAGGCCTTGAAGTGCAAGATTATAGCCTGCCGCATAAATTGTCTTTTGGGCAGGAACGCTTGTGGGTGCTTGAACAGTTGAGCCCTGGTAGCAGTGCTTATCATATGCCTGCTGTGATTGATCTTTCTGGTGATTTAAATGTAGAAAATTTTGAAGCGAGCATTCGTTCCCTGATCACCCAGCAAGCTTTGTTGCGCACAAAGATCATTGAGCAAGATTCAGAGCCTAGACAAATAATCGAGCCATCAAGCGATGTGGTTTGGCAAAGTTCGGTGTATCAATACCTGGAGTTGGAATTATATGAAGATACCATTCAGGAACTTTTATTTAAGCCCTTCGACTTTGCTCAAGACTATCTTTTTAGAATTGCTCTGATTAAAAGAGGGCAGGATCAATACAGCCTAGCCTTTGTTTTGCATCATATTATTGCCGACGGTTGGTCGGTGGACGTGCTTTTGCAGAACTTGATGAGTATTTATACGGCCTACGAACAAAAGCTTGATGCATCAAGTGTCGAAGAACAGCACAAGCTAAGTTACCAATATGTTGATTACGCCAAAGCTCAACGAGATTTCTTGGCAGGTAAAGATCAAGACGAAGCACAAACATTCTGGTCAAAGCAACTTGGTGAAGTCTCTGCTCTAGATTTACCTACCGATTACCTGAAACAAAATTTAAGTGATTCGAATTCAAGTAAAGGAGCGCGATATAGTTTTGGGTTTGGTTCTGAGCTAAGTAAAACAATTGACGCCTGGTCCAAGAATCATCGAGCCAGTAAGTTTCAGATTCTATTTTCTGCCTATCAAATTCTTTTATCCCGTTTAAGTGCGCAAAAAGATTTTGCAGTCGGTACTCCTGTAGCTAATCGAGATCAAGAAGGGCTAGAGAATATACTTGGCTTTTTTGTAAATACCTTGGCATTGCCGGCTAACTTGGAAAGCGACCATTCCTTTTTAACAGTTGTTGAGAATCTAAAAAGATTGAGCGCTCAAGCTTACGAACACCAATGGCTGCCTTTTGAATTAGTTGTTGACGGCTTAGGCTTGGATCGTAGTTCCGATAGAAGCCCAGTGTTCCAGGCAATGTTTGTATTGCAAGAAAATGCTTTTGCTGATTCATCAGGAACGATAGGTCAGCACTCTAAAATCACCTTATCTCCCAGCGATTTTCAATCTAAGCAGATAGATAACAAGTTTGAATTAACTTTGGAGCTGAGCGAAAGCAAAGATGGTTTCCTAGCTAATTTTGAATACGACAAAACTTTATTTTCTAAACAAAGCATAGAGCGTTACAGCCAGTACTTTGTTTATCTATTAAATGGCTTGTTAAAACACAGTGATCAAAGTGTTTTCTCTTTGCCTTTGGAGCCTGAGCAACAAACTCACAATGATCTTCTAGCTTTCAATAATAACTATCGAGACTATCCGCGTGATTTAGCCTTGATCGATATATTTGAGAGCAATATTGCTCGTCGTAAAGATGCTCTAGCGATTAAGGATGATGACGGGAAAGTTTCGCTCACTTATCTAGAGCTAGACCAATTGGCGAATGCGTTTGCTCAGCAATTAAAAGCAAAGGGTATTAAGACTCAAGATAGAGTGGCCTTGTATTTTGAAAGAGGGATCGATTTTGTGGTGGCGATATTGGCCTGCCACAAAGTGTCGGCGGTTTATGTTCCAATTAATCCCGATTACCCTGACGATCGGCGCGAATATATTTTGAGGGACAGCGCGTCTAGCGCTTTGATCTATGAGACTGCAGCTCGCAAGACTGCAGAGCAGGATAAAAAGAGCTTACCTGATCTAAATCTTATTGCTTTGGATAAGAGCGTGAGCCCACTGGAACAAGGGCCAGAAAGAGAACAGCAAGCAGCGAGTTCCTGTGCCGCGATTTTATATACATCCGGTTCAACGGGCGAACCCAAAGGCGTTATGCTGACCCATCGCGGAATAGCGCGTTTGTTGATCAACACTAATTATTTTTCAGTGGATGAAAGCGATTGCTTCCCAATGATCAATAATATTTGTTTTGATGCCTCGTCCTATGAGATTTGGGGCAGTTTATTAAACGGCGCTCACTTGGTGGTGTTCCCTCCTGAGGTGGTGCTTTCTCCAGAGCGTTTTAAAGAGGCCAATCGTATTCATAATGCAACCAGCATGTTGGTGCCTACCGGTTTGTTCCACAATACGGTTGCAGAAAACCCAAGCACCTTCCTCGGTGTTAAGTTCTTGCTGATTGGTGGCGAAGCGGTTGATATCGAGCTGGCTCATCAAGTACTGGATCACTCCAAGCCCGAACACTTTATCAATGTCTACGGCCCAACTGAAAACGCGACTATCACTACGACTTGGGAAATCGGCGGTATCCGTCGCTTTGGACAAAAGGTAAATATCGGAGCGCCGACAGCCAATACCAGTGTTTACATTGTCGACGAAGAACTTCGTTTGCAGCCAGTAGGCGTTCCGGGTGAATTGTTGTGTGCAGGCGATGGTTTATCCTTGGGTTATCAAAATCCAAACACGCCAAACCAAAAGAATTTTATTGAACATCCCTTCTTAGATCTTGAGCACCAGAAAACACCGGGCGAGGAAAAACTTCAGGCCTATCGCAGTGGAGATATAGCCCGTTATCTGGCGAATGGCGAGTTAGAGTTTCTCGGTCGTAAAGACCATCAAGTTAAGATTCGAGGATATAGAGTCGAGCCTGATGAGTTAGCTGCAATTATTAATGGTCTTGAGGATATAGAGCACGCCACTGTTCTCGCTAAACGCAATGAACAATCTCAAGCACAAGCTTTGCATTTGGTGGCTTACTTTTTGCCAAAGAATCCTGAACTGAGTCCCCAGGATCTTAAAAAACAGATCGCAAAAGTTGTTCCGGCCTATATGGTGCCGAGTCTTTGTGTACCGATGAACGAAATTCCATTAACGCCTAATGGCAAAATTGATAAGCGTGCGCTTCCTGAGCCGAATTGGCAGGACATGGCTTCCAATGAGTATGAGGCTCCAATCGGTGAACTAGAAACATTGATTGCAAACACTTGGCAAAGCGTATTGGGCCTTGAGCGTATTGGCCGGCTCGACAATTTCTTTGAAATTGGTGGTAACTCTTTAAGCGCAACCAGGGTTATTGCTCAATGTGGCCAAGAATATGGCCAAGAGATTCCGTTGCGCGCCTTGTTCGATAGTCCCGTACTAAAAGATTTTTGTAAGGCCTTAGAAGAATCTACCTTTTCAAGCTTAAGTGTTATTGAAAAAGCGCCTAGTAGTGAAGCCTCGCCATTGTCCTATGCACAAATGTCCTATGCTCAACAACGACTTTGGTTCTTACATCAGCTGGATCCTAGCGCGGCCTACAATGTGCCTTTGGTTTTAAAAGTACAGGGCGATCTCGATATAGATAAATTGCGCCAGAGTTTTGTGGCAATGATTGAGCGCAATGAAATTCTACGCACACGTTTTATTGCTGAAGACGATAGTGCCGTTCAAGTTATCGATTCAGCGGGCAACTATTCAATCGACTTTGCACATACTGAACTTAAAGATTCTAATCAAAGGGATAGGCTGGTCGCGCACTATGTTTCTGAGGTATTTGATTTGGAGAAGGGGCCTCTTATTAAGCTGAAGCTCCTGCAAGAATCTAAAGATGAATTTATTCTTGTGCTAGTGCTGCATCATATTATTACCGATGCTTGGTCCCTCGAGTTGATTCAGAAAGAAATATTTTCTTCCTACTTAGGCCTTGCAAGCAATGAGACGCCTAAACTGCATTATGCAGATTACGCTCACTGGGAATCTTTGCCAGAACAGCAGCAAGCATTAAAAGAAGGTTTGTCTTATTGGAACAAGCAGCTTAGTAACGTTCCTAATTTGAATCTGCCACTTGATAAAGCGCGGCCATCGATTGAAAGTTATCAAGGCGCAACTCTTGATGTAGAGCTTAGTCAAGGTACTTATCAAAAAATTAAAACTCTCGCTGAAGAGCAAGGCGTCAGCAGCTTTATGATACTGCTTGCGGCTTACCAAGTGTTGATGGCTCGTTATAGTGGCCAAGACGATTTTGCCGTTGGTTCGCCGATTGCCAATCGTAATCATCCTCAAGTTGAAGAGATGCAGGGCTTCTTTGTAAACACCTTGGCGCTTAGGGCGAACCTTAGTTCTGTTACATCCTTCCAAGATATGTTGATGCAACTTAAACAAAAAGTGCTAGAGGCTTATCAATATCAACAGGTTCCCTTTGAGCTTATCGTTGATAATTTAAATCTTGATCGACAACTCGATAGTAGTCCGGTTTTTCAAACCATGTTTATGCTTAACAGCAAAGGCTTTGGAGAAAACGATACCCAAGACGAGGGTAAAATTAAGCTAAGCAATTTTGAATTTGAAAGAAGCTTTTCGAAATTTGATATTAGTTTAGAACTGAACGAGATTGGTGATCGTCTATTTGGTGTTTTTGAATACAAAACCTCTTTATTTGAAAAACGAACTATTGAAAAGCTTTCAAAGCACTTCTTAAACCTTCTTGATGGATTGTTGAACAACACAGAACAAGATATTCACTCAATCGCTTTGCTGACTAAGCCAGAGCAAGAGCAACAGCTTGGCTCTTGGCATGGCCCAGTAGAAAGTTTTATTGACGATCTGTGTTTGCATACGCAGTTCGAATCTCAAGTTGAGGCCACTCCTGATGCACTTGCATTGACTCACAATCGCGAGTCTTTGACTTACCAAGCTTTGAACGAGCGAGCGAACCAAGTAGCCCATTACTTGATTGATCAAGGTGTGAAGCCGGGCGACGTCGTTGGATTATGTTTGCCACCGAGCACTGATCTGATCGTCGGTTTGTTCAGTATCTTAAAAGCCGGCGGCACTTACTTGCCGATGGACGTTCAGTATCCAGATGAGCGCCTCGCTTATTTTATTGAAGATAGTTCGGTGCCATTTGTTTTATGTTATGACAGTGAGCTTAAACGTTTACCTCAAGGCCAATGTTCTTATCTAGCTCTTGATACACTTGATAGTGAGTTGGCTTCACAGAGTAAAACCAATCCAGGTTTAACGCTTGATCCTAATCAGCACCTCTACGTGATTTATACTTCTGGCTCTACTGGCCAACCGAATTGCACCGCCACCACCCATGCCAAAGAAGCCAACTTGCTACAGTGGTATCAGGGCATAGGTGAAGGAAAGGGTGAAGGAAAGGGTGAAGGCATGAGCGCAAGTGATAAAGTGCTGCTCGTGTCAGCGATTGGTTTTGACCTAACCCAGAAAAACTTTTTTGCGCCACTACTTAAAGGCGCCTCACTCGTGATCCCAGGCTACAGTCATTATGATGCGGATCATTTAGTTGAATTGATCACGGAACAAGAGATCACTTGGATCAACTGTGCACCGAGCGCATTTTATCCGCTGGTCGAAAGTAGTGAGCTTAAGAGTCTTCGTTATGTCTTCCTGGGTGGTGAGCCTATCGCTCTGCCAAGATTACAACCCTGGCATCAAAACAGCGCATGCACATTAGTGAACTCTTACGGTCCAACCGAATGTACCGATGTGTCTCACTATCACCTAATAGCCAAAGACCATCAGGATGCTGCATTACCTATCGGCCGTTGTATTCAAAATGTTAAGCACTATGTGCTCGATGAGCACCTTCAGCTCTTACCAGCAGGCGCGGTGGGCGAGTTGTATCTTAGTGGTGTAAGCCAAGGGCCGGGTTACCTGAATAATCCAGAACTGACCCAAGAGCGCTTTATCGAAAATCCCCATGTCCCAGGGGAGCGTTTATACAAAACCGGAGACTTGGTCCGCTTTAGAGAAGCGGGGCAGTTGGAATACCTCGGTCGTCGAGATTTCCAAGTCAAAATACGCGGAGTTCGAATTGAACTGGCCGAGATTGAACAAGCTCTACTTGAGCAACAAGAAATCAAAGCCTGTAGTGTGATCGTAAGAGACGCACAAGAAGACAGCCTTCCGGGTGATGATTACCTAGCGGCCTATCTGGTAGCCGAGGCAGGTCAAAGCATTGATAAAAACCAAATCAAACAAGCGATCAGCGGCAAGCTACCGAGCTTTATGCAACCAAGGGCTTGGGTGGTAATGGACGAACTTCCGTTAACACCCAATGGCAAGGTAGATCGTAAACAACTTCCGATTCCAGAGTTAGAGCGCAAAGAATACAAAGCGCCAGAAACCGAAGTCGAGAAAACACTGGCTGCTATTTGGCAGGACGTTCTTGATTTAAAAGGAAGAGGTGTAGAGAAGGTCGGTACCCAAGACAACTTCTTTGAGCTGGGTGGGCATTCTTTATTAGCCACTCGAGTATTGTCCAAGTTGCGCGCTGAACTAGAGAAAGACATCCGCCTGGTTAAATTATTTGAACTGCCTAACTTGTTTGAACTGGCCCAATACATTGATGGTCTGTCTAAAGGCTCGGTACAGGCCAACATTCCTAAGGCCGATCGTAACGAACGCTTGATGTTGAGTTACAGCCAACAAAGAATTTGGTTCCTAGAACAACTGAATCCAGGTTCAAGTTTCTATCACATGCCAGCGGTTCTGAAACTGCAAGGGCCTTTTGATGAAGCACGCTTCGAACGCAGCGTGCAACACATTATTCAGCGCCATGAAAATCTACGGACCACTTTTGTGTTGGATGAAAGTTCCAGCTTTGATGAACCGGCTCAGATTATTCATGACTTAAAAGACTGGAGCATTCAACACCACAACTTTGTTGGTCAAGATCTTGATGAAAATGCCATGAAGCAAAAGGCCGCCGAGCTATTGCTCACTCCTTTTGATTTAAGCCAGGGTCCTCTGTTTAGAATGCACCTAGTGCAAGTCGCAGAACAAGAATACTACTTGATCGCGGTGATGCATCACATCATCAGTGACGGTTGGTCGATTGAAGTCTTGCTCAAAGAAATTGTCGCCACTTATCTTCTGGGTGAACAGGCGCTACCAGCACTGAATATTCAATACGCTGACTTTGCCCAATGGCAACGCAACAACTTAAGTGAGTTATTACAAGAGCAAGAACACTATTGGTGTGAACAGCTAAACCAAGTACCGGTTCTACAAATGCCTTTTGATCGTTTAAGACCAGCGCTTGAAAGTCATCGTGGAGCCAGTGTGCCTTTTGCTTTGAGTAAAGAACTCAGCCAAAGCCTTAAACAGTTTAGCGAACAACAAGGCCTGACCTTGTTTATGACCTTAATGGCGGCTTACCAAGTCTTGCTTGCACGCTACAGTGGTCAAAACGATTTTGCAGTGGGCACACCGATAGCGAATCGAAATCATCCAAACCTAGAACCATTGATTGGTTGTTTTATTAACACCTTGGCCATTAGAGCTGATTTAGAAGATGCGCAGCTCAACTTTGAAACACTCAGTCAGCAAGTAAAACAAAGCACCTTGCAAGCCTTTGAGCATCAAGATCTTCCGTTTGAGAAAATTGTCGATGCCTTAAGACTCGAGCGCAGCATGAGTCACTCACCGATTTTCCAGGTGATGCTGGTGGTGAACAACCAAGCGCTTGGTCAAAATGAACTTGAGCACGCGCTTAAACAAGTTCAGGGCAATGACAGTGAACTCACAGTCAGCACGGTTGAAGCTGAGCATGTCAGTGCGAAGTTTGATTTGAATATGGAGATCAGCGATCAAGGTGACAGCATCATTGGTCACCTAGAGTACAGCACAGACTTGTTTGATGCTTCGACCATTGATTCTCTTGTCGAGAACTTCTTTAGTTTACTCGAGCAGCTAATGGCACGGCCTCAACAAAAATTGGTTGAGATTTCAGCGCTGAGTGAAGAAAGAAAACTTGAGCAACTAACACAAAACCAGGGCCCGATAGAAAGCTTTACTGAGGATCTGTGTTTGCATCAAGTGTTTGAATCTCAAGTTGAGGCCACTCCTGATGCACTTGCATTGACTCACAATCGCGAGTCTTTGACTTACCAAGCTTTGAACGAGCGAGCGAACCAAGTAGCCCATTACTTGATTGATCAAGGTGTGAAGCCGGGCGACGTCGTTGGATTATGTTTGCCACCGAGCACTGATCTGATCGTCGGTTTGTTCAGTATCTTAAAAGCCGGCGGCACTTACTTGCCGATGGACGTTCAGTATCCAGATGAGCGCCTCGCTTATTTTATTGAAGATAGTTCGGTGCCATTTGTTTTATGTTATGACAGTGAGCTTAAACGTTTACCTCAAGGCCAATGTTCTTATCTAGCTCTTGATACACTTGATAGTGAGTTGGCTTCACAGAGTAAAACCAATCCAGGTTTAACGCTTGATCCTAATCAGCACCTCTACGTGATTTATACTTCTGGCTCTACTGGCCAACCGAATTGCACCGCCACCACCCATGCCAAAGAAGCCAACTTGCTACAGTGGTATCAGGGCATAGGTGAAGGAAAGGGTGAAGGAAAGGGTGAAGGCATGAGCGCAAGTGATAAAGTGCTGCTCGTGTCAGCGATTGGTTTTGACCTAACCCAGAAAAACTTTTTTGCGCCACTACTTAAAGGCGCCTCACTCGTGATCCCAGGCTACAGTCATTATGATGCGGATCATTTAGTTGAATTGATCACGGAACAAGAGATCACTTGGATCAACTGTGCACCGAGCGCATTTTATCCGCTGGTCGAAAGTAGTGAGCTTAAGAGTCTTCGTTATGTCTTCCTGGGTGGTGAGCCTATCGCTCTGCCAAGATTACAACCCTGGCATCAAAACAGCGCATGCACATTAGTGAACTCTTACGGTCCAACCGAATGTACCGATGTGTCTCACTATCACCTAATAGCCAAAGACCATCAGGATGCTGCATTACCTATCGGCCGTTGTATTCAAAATGTTAAGCACTATGTGCTCGATGAGCACCTTCAGCTCTTACCAGCAGGCGCGGTGGGCGAGTTGTATCTTAGTGGTGTAAGCCAAGGGCCGGGTTACCTGAATAATCCAGAACTGACCCAAGAGCGCTTTATCGAAAATCCCCATGTCCCAGGGGAGCGTTTATACAAAACCGGAGACTTGGTCCGCTTTAGAGAAGCGGGGCAGTTGGAATACCTCGGTCGTCGAGATTTCCAAGTCAAAATACGCGGAGTTCGAATTGAACTGGCCGAGATTGAACAAGCTCTACTTGAGCAACAAGAAATCAAAGCCTGTAGTGTGATCGTAAGAGACGCACAAGAAGACAGCCTTCCGGGTGATGATTACCTAGCGGCCTATCTGGTAGCTGAGCCAGGACAAGCCCTAGACAAAAACCAAATCAAACAAGCGATCAGCGACAAGCTACCGAGCTTTATGCAACCAAGGGCTTGGGTGGTAATGGACGAACTTCCGTTAACACCCAATGGCAAGGTAGATCGTAAACAACTTCCGATTCCAGAGTTGGAGCGAAAAGAATACAAAGCCCCAGAGACAGAAACAGAAAAAACACTAGCGGCCATCTGGCAAGAGGTGCTAGGTATAGAGAAGGTCGGTACCCAAGACAATTTCTTTGAGCTGGGTGGGCATTCGCTGCTAGCGACAAGAGTTGTAGCAAAGGTTAGAACTTCAATTGATGTAGAATTGGAGCTTCGCCTAATGTTTGAGTTAGACAGTCTTGAAGAGTTAGCCGCCTACCTAACAACCTTAAAGCACTTTTCGGCAGACGATCAAGAAGACTCCGAAGATGATGATCTTGAAGAAATAGAATTATAAATAGGAAAGAACTAAGCAGTGAGTGACCGCAGTATCATAAAATTTGTTGCCCAACTTCAGGAGCTTGGTGTCAAGCTAAACCTGGTGGATGGCGAATTAAAGGTCAAAGCACCTAAAGGTGTTTTGCAAGGCTCGCTGCTGGATGAGCTAAAAGAGAAAAAGCAGGCGGTACAAGATTATCTACTGCTATTAAGTTCGGCCCAAAAGAAATCAAAAAGCAAAATTCCTGTTGCTGATCGAAGCCAAAGCATACCTCTGTCTTATGGACAACAACGACTGTGGTTTTTAGACCAACTCAGCCAAGGCAGTGCTTTCTATAATATGCCCATGGTGTTAAGAGTTGAGGGCGAGATTGATCTTGCTCAATTAGAAAAATCAGCTAAAAGCCTAATTCAACGCCACGAAATACTTCGAACCAACTTCAAACAAGACGAAGAGTCTCTGTTTCAAGTAATTCACGATCAAGTGGATTGGAGTATTAATGTTATAGATTCTTATGGAAGTTCTGAGGAATCTATAAAACAACAGATAAGTTCTTTATGCCTTGAGCCTTTTGATCTAGAAAAAGATCTTTTGTTTAGGGTACACCTTATTCGAGTAGACGAAAAAACGTCTTATTTGATTAACCTGATGCATCATATTATTGGTGATGCTTGGTCGACAGAAGTTTTATATAGAGAGCTAGTGAGTATCTATCTATTTGGTGAAGCGAGTTTGCCCAAACTAGATGTTCAATACGCTGACTATGCCACTTGGCAAAGAGACTGGTTAAAGGGTGAAGTGCTCGATAATCAAATTCAGTTTTGGGAGCAGGAATTAAATAGTGTTCCAACTTTGGCTTTACCTTTTGATAGAAGTCGACCTAAGTTAGAAAGCCACAAAGGGGATAGGGTTAAGATTTCTGTCTCCAAAGAGCTCTATAAAGAGCTAAAAGCATTCTCTGAGCAGCAGGGCGCTACGCTCTTTATGACTTTAATGGCGGCTTACCAAGTCTTGTTAGCACGTTACAGCGGCCAGAATGATTTTGCTGTTGGTACTCCGGTTGCAAACCGTGATAAGGAAGAGTTAAGTAATCAGCTGGGTTTCTTTATTAACACGCTAGCGATTCGTTCGAGTATTGAGGACGAGCTTAGTTTTGCTGGTCTTTTATCCAAAGTTAAATCTCGCTTGCTTGATGCCTATTCTCATCAAGAGTTACCTTTTGAGCAGATTGTGGATGCTCTCAATGTAGAAAGGGCAACGAGTCATGCGCCTATCTTTCAGAACATGCTGGTTTTAAACAGCAGTTCATTTGCCAGCCAGGCCCAAAGTGGAATCGACACCCAGGCACTCGGACAAAGCAATTTGGCCCAATTAAAAATCTCCATGTTGGAAAGTGGTCATGTGAGTGCCAAGTTCGATCTAAACTGTGAGTTGGTTGAACATGATGAAGAAATAAAAGGCCACCTAGAGTACAACACAGACTTGTTTGACCGAGGGAGTGCCGAGCAGATCGCCGAACACTTTGTATTGTTGATCGAAGGTTTGTTGTCTTCGCCAGATGCCAGCGTCTTTTCTATTCCTCTGTTAGATGCGGGACAAAAAACAGATTTGCTTAGTCAGGGCGAAGGACAGAGTGTTGCTTATCCAGAATTCGATAATATCTCTGCTTATCTAGATCAAGCGCTTAGCGCGCACAGTGATCAAATTGCACTTCGCTTTGAAGGTGAAAGCCTTACTTACCAAGAACTGCATCGACGCAGCGATAGCCTAGCCATTTATTTACAAGAACAAGGGCTTGTTTCGCAAGCCCCCATTGCTTTGTGCTTAGAGCGCAGCGTCGACATGGTGGTAGCGATCTTGGCTGCAGTAAAAGCAGGTAGCCCCTATCTTCCATTAGATCCAGAACTTCCCCAAGAACGTTTGCACTTTATGCTAAGTGATAGCCAAGCAGCCTATGTTCTGTGCCAGACTAAGACCTTGGCCTTGTTTGAAAACATAGAGTTTGAAGGCTTGGATCAACCAGCTCTATTAAATCTTGAAGACGAAGCCTTACAAACAGTGCTAGAGAATGTTAGTGGCGATGTTAGTAATACCAGCATCGGCGAAGATCTGTTTAATATTATTTACACCTCAGGGTCCACTGGACAACCCAAAGGTGTAATGGTTACCCAAGCGGGTATCCTAAATCGTATCCAATGGATGCAAAGTGAGTATCAACTTGAAGCATCCGATAAGGTCTTACAAAAAACCACCTATAGCTTTGACGTATCGGTGTGGGAATTTATTTGGCCATTAAGCCAAGGCGCTTGTTTAGTGCTTGCTAAACCCGATGGTCACAAAGATCCCGCTTATTTAACCGAGTTGATTCAACAAGAACAGATCAGCCACTGCCACTTTGTGCCTTCGATGTTACTCAGTTGGTTAGAGTTTGAGCCTCAATGTGATATCCAAAAAGTATTTTGTAGTGGGGAAGCCTTAAGTCGTGAAGCGGTGAACCAGTTCTACCAACTGATGCCAAAGGCAGAGCTGCATAACTTATACGGACCGACTGAAGCTGCGATTGACGTGAGCTATTGGCATTGCGAAGCAGGCGATGAGCAAAAAAGCGTACCGATTGGCCAAGCGGTGGCGAATACCCAACTAAGAATTTTAGATAGACAACAACAGCTAGTCCCTGTCGGTGTTGCAGGTGAACTTCATATTGGCGGCGTGCAACTGGCGCGAGGTTATCTAAACCGAGATGAACTGAACGCCACGACCTTTATCGAACTTGAGCTAGAAGGCCAGTCGCAACGACTTTACAAAACCGGTGACCTGGTTCGTCAAAGACGAGACGGCTTAATCGAATACCTAGGTAGAATTGATCATCAAGTAAAAGTCCGAGGCTATCGTATTGAGCTAGGCGAAATCGAAGCTCGAATACAAAGTATCGAGGGCGTTAGCTTAAGCGTAGTGATAGCCGCAGAGCTAAACGGCAGCCAACAACTGGTGGCCTATGTTAGTAGTGCCCAAGACGGTGAAGAGTACAGAGAAGCCTTAAGTACTAAGATCAAACAGCAACTGACGGATCAGCTACCTGCTTACATGGTTCCCAGTGTGATCATGGTCTTGGACGAGCTGCCCCAGTTAAACAATGGCAAGATAGATCGTAAACGCTTACCCAAGCCTGAGTACAAGCAAGCGGAATACAAAGCCCCAGAGACCGAAACAGAAAAAACACTAGCGGCTATCTGGCAAGAGGTGCTAGGTATAGAGAAGGTCGGCACCCAAGACAACTTCTTTGAGCTGGGCGGGCATTCGCTGTTGGCGACGCGGGTGTTATCAAAATTGCGTGCTGAACTAGAGAAAGACATCCGCCTGGTTAAATTATTTGAACTGCCTAACTTGTTTGAACTGGCCCAATACATTGATGGTCTGTCTAAAGGCTCGGTACAGGCCAACATTCCTAAGGCCGATCGTAACGAACGCTTGATGTTGAGTTACAGCCAACAAAGAATTTGGTTCCTAGAACAACTGAATCCAGGTTCAAGTTTCTATCACATGCCAGCGGTTCTGAAACTGCAAGGGCCTTTTGATGAAGCTCGATTTGAACGCAGTGTTCAACACATCATTCAGCGCCACGAAAATCTACGTACCACTTTTGTGTTGGATGAAAGTTCTAGCTTTGATGAACCGGCTCAGATTATTCATGACTTAAAAGACTGGAGCATTCAACACCACAACTTTGTTGGTCAGGATCTTGATGAGAATGCCATGAAGCAAAAGGCCGCAGAACTATTGCTCGCTCCTTTTGATTTAAGTCAGGGTCCTCTGTTTAGAATGCACCTAGTGCAAGTAGCAGAGCAAGAATACTACTTGATCGCGGTGATGCATCACATCATCAGTGACGGTTGGTCGATTGAAGTTCTGCTGAAAGAAATTGTCGCTACTTATCTGTTGGGCGAACAAGCGCTACCAGCACTGAATATTCAATACGCCGACTTTGCCCAATGGCAACGCAAAAACTTAAGCGAGCTATTACAAGAGCAAGAAAATTATTGGTGTGAACAGCTGAACCAAGTACCGGTTCTGCAAATGCCTTTTGATCGATTAAGACCAGCACTTGAAAGTCATCGTGGAGCCAGTGTGCCTTTTGCTTTGAGTAAAGAACTCAGTCAAAGCCTTAAACAGTTTAGCGAACAGCAAGGCCTGACCATGTTTATGACCTTAATGGCGGCCTATCAAGTCTTGCTCGCGCGTTACAGCGGTCAGAATGATTTTGCAGTCGGCACACCGATAGCCAATCGAAATCATCCAGACCTAGAACCATTGATCGGTTGTTTTATTAACACCTTGGCCATTAGAGTTGATCTTGAAGATGCTCAGCTCAACTTTGAAACATTAAGCCAGCAAGTAAAACAAAGCACCTTGCAAGCCTTTGAGCATCAAGACCTTCCTTTTGAGAAAATTGTCGATGCTTTAAGACTCGAGCGCAGCATGAGTCACTCACCGATATTCCAAGTGATGTTGGTGGTGAACAATCAAGCACTTGGCCAAAACGAACTCGAGCATGCGCTTAAACAAGTTCAGGGCAATGACAGTGAGCTCACAGTTAGCACGGTTGAAGCTGAGCATGTCAGTGCGAAGTTTGATTTGAATATGGAGATCAGCGATCAAGGCGATAGCATCATTGGTCACCTAGAGTACAACACAGACTTGTTTGACCGAGGGAGTGCCGAGCAGATCGCCGAACACTTTGTATTGTTGATCGAAGGTTTGTTGTCTTCGCCAGATGCCAGCGTCTTTTCTATTCCTCTGTTAGATGCGGGACAAAAAACAGATTTGCTTAGTCAGGGCGAAGGACAGAGTGTTGCTTATCCAGAATTCGATAATATCTCTGCTTATCTAGATCAAGCGCTTAGCGCGCACAGTGATCAAATTGCACTTCGCTTTGAAGGTGAAAGCCTTACTTACCAAGAACTGCATCGACGCAGCGATAGCCTAGCCATTTATTTACAAGAACAAGGGCTTGTTTCGCAAGCCCCCATTGCTTTGTGCTTAGAGCGCAGCGTCGACATGGTGGTAGCGATCTTGGCTGCAGTAAAAGCAGGTAGCCCCTATCTTCCATTAGATCCAGAACTTCCCCAAGAACGTTTGCACTTTATGCTAAGTGATAGCCAAGCAGCCTATGTTCTGTGCCAGACTAAGACCTTGGCCTTGTTTGAAAACATAGAGTTTGAAGGCTTGGATCAACCAGCTCTATTAAATCTTGAAGACGAAGCCTTACAAACAGTGCTAGAGAATGTTAGTGGCGATGTTAGTAATACCAGCATCGGCGAAGATCTGTTTAATATTATTTACACCTCAGGGTCCACTGGACAACCCAAAGGTGTAATGGTTACCCAAGCGGGTATCCTAAATCGTATCCAATGGATGCAAAGTGAGTATCAACTTGAAGCATCCGATAAGGTCTTACAAAAAACCACCTATAGCTTTGACGTATCGGTGTGGGAATTTATTTGGCCATTAAGCCAAGGCGCTTGTTTAGTGCTTGCTAAACCCGATGGTCACAAAGATCCCGCTTATTTAACCGAGTTGATTCAACAAGAACAGATCAGCCACTGCCACTTTGTGCCTTCGATGTTACTCAGTTGGTTAGAGTTTGAGCCTCAATGTGATATCCAAAAAGTATTTTGTAGTGGGGAAGCCTTAAGTCGTGAAGCGGTGAACCAGTTCTACCAACTGATGCCAAAGGCAGAGCTGCATAACTTATACGGACCGACTGAAGCAGCGATTGACGTCAGCTACTGGCATTGTGAAGCAGGCGATGAGCAAATCAGCGTACCGATTGGTCAAGCGGTGGCGAATACCCAACTAAGAATTTTAGATAAACAACAACAGCTAGTGCCCGTCGGTGTTGCAGGTGAGCTTTATATTGGTGGCACTCAATTAGCACGAGGTTATTTAAACCGAGATGAACTGAACGCCACGGCCTTTATCGAGCTTGAGCTAGAAGGCCAGTCGCAACGACTTTACAAAACCGGTGACCTGGTTCGTCAAAGACGAGACGGCTTAATCGAATACCTAGGTAGAATTGATCATCAAGTAAAAGTCCGAGGCTATCGTATTGAGCTAGGCGAAATCGAAGCTCGAATACAAAGTATCGAGGGCGTTAGCTTAAGCGTAGTGATAGCCGCAGAGCTAAACGGCAGCCAACAACTGGTGGCTTATGTTAGTAGTGCCCAAGACGGTGAAGAGTATAAAGAAGCCTTAAGTACTAAGATCAAACAACAACTCACAGATCAGCTACCTGCTTACATGGTTCCCAGTGTTATCATGGTCTTGGATGAGCTGCCCCAGTTAAACAATGGCAAGATAGATCGTAAACGCTTACCCAAGCCTGAGTACAAGCAAGCGGAATACAAAGCCCCAGAGACAGAAACAGAAAAAACACTAGCGGCCATCTGGCAAGAGGTGCTAGGTATAGAGAAGGTCGGCACCCAGGATAACTTCTTTGAACTGGGTGGGCATTCGCTACTGGCTACTCGAGTGGCTTCCCGCATACGAGCCTCTTTGGAATTAAACCTTCCTTTACTGGAGCTATTTAATTTCCCAGAACTTGGACCCTTAGCCGAGTTTATTGATACTCTCCAATGGGCCAAACGGGGTATAAACAGGCAGGGTATCAATACGAGTAGTAGTGGTAGTGAAGGTAGTAGCGAAGACAGTAGCGAAGACAGTGGTGCAGATGAGCAAGATGATGACAGAGAGGAGTTCGAGCTGTGAATGAAGTTCTTGATCTCCTAGCGCGTCTGCGCAAGCTTGATATAAAGCTGGAGCTGGATGGTGAGAAATTAAAGATCAATGCCCCCAAAGGTGCTTTGAACGATGAGCTTAAGCTTGAGCTAAAGGAGCAGAAAGAGGCCATTATTGCCTTCATTAAAGAAGTCGATAAGCGCAGCCAAGATCAGGAACTGGATATTCCCAAACTAAGCGCTGAGCAACGGGCCAATGGGGTACCTGCTAGTGACTCTCAAGCGCGCTTTTGGTTTTTAGATCAGTTTTCACCGGCTGACCCTAGTTTCAATATTCCAGCAGCGGTCGAGATTCGCGGTGACCTAGATGTGCCTATGCTCGAAAAGAGCATTCAATACCTTATTCAGCGGCATGATGCTTTAAGAACGGCCTTTATCGCCAAAGATGGACAGCCGCAGTTATCTATTATTGAGGAGCTAGATTGGACCCTGGAGCATAAAGTACTCGAGGCTAATAGCAACGAAGAGATGGATCAAGCTTTAGCCCTTGAGCTTGATGAGGTACTGGCTAAAGGTTTTGATTTAAGTCAGGCACCACTATTAAGAATACGTTTGCTTGAACTCAATGAAAATTTTAAGAAAGACGACACGCGCAAAAAATATGTATTACTGAACTGCATTCATCATATCGTGTGTGATGGTTGGTCCATCGACATTATTCTGCGCGAAATGACGCAGATTTATCTGGGCTTTATGCAGGGTGCTATCGATCCTCTGCCAGCTTTAGATATCAATTTTTCAGATTACGCCCACTGGCAAGCCCAAAGCGAACAAAAAGAAAAGCTGGAGCATTTACTTGAGCATTGGAAGACTGAGCTAGAAGGTGCCAAAGGCCTATTGAGTTTTCCTTACGATCGACCTCGTCCGGTAAAGCCTTTGATGGCCGGTGCTACTTATAACTTCTCTTTAGACCAAACGCTCTCTAAGCAAGTTGAAACATACTGTCAGGCTCAAGGTTTAACGCCGTTTATGTTTTTTATGGCGATTTATCAAATCGCGCTCGCCAAATACAGTGCCGAAGATGATATTAGTGTTGGTATACCGATAGCAGGTAGAACCCAGCAAGCCATAGAAGGTATCGTTGGATTATTTTTGAATGCGTTAATTATTCGCGGGAAACCGCAAGCGCAAAAAAGCATTCAAGATTATTTTGAGGAAGTTAAAAACAACACCCTTAGCGCTTTTGATAAACAAGACTTAGCTCTCGATACTCTGATTGATGCTTTAGATATTGATCGCGAGAATGATGAAGTACCAGGTGTTCAGTTTGGATTTATTTTTCAAAATGCACAAGAACGCGCGCGTGAACTGCCAAGCTACGAAAGCGATATTTTAAGCTTAAAACCGCTTACTTACGAAAACAAAACATCTAAACACGATATGTGTTTGACCCTAGGTGAGCTGGACGGGCGCATCCTAGCTTCTATTGAATATAAGAGCAGCTTGCTTGATCAAGAAAGTGTTGAAGCTTTCTCCGAACACTTTATTTCGCTATGTACACAGGTCTTAGAAAAACTAGATCAGAAAGACGTTCATACCCTATCGGAGTTGTCTTTATTCTCTAAACAAGAGTTAAGTAAGAGTCTTGGTCTTGACGCCAATGATATAGAAGCGATATCGGCTCTGAGTGAATCTCAAAAGGGTTTCTACTTCAATGATTTAATTCGTGTTGATAACGAAAGCAGTCTAATTGGCACCAGTATTCTGGTGCAAGGCGATTTTGATATAGATCGCTGGCAACAGAGTTTGCAGCTATTGTCAGATAATCGATCAGCTCTGCGAATTCAACTTTACCCCTGTGATGAAAAATTACTCGAGCCGGTTTATCAGGTCATCACGACTAGACAAGAGATTGATTTTGCTATTGAGAAAGCACCACAAGGTGGCTGGAACTTTGAGAGCGCCCAACAAAAAGCGAAAGAGCTTATTTATACGCCTTTTGCCTTGCACAAGAGCCCACTAATTCGACATCGAGTGTTTGTCTTAAACGAACAAGCAGGCGAGCAAAAATATTTATTAGTAACCAGTATGCATCATATTCTGATGGATGCGGTTAGTGCGCTGCAACATTGGAAAGAAGCCCAAGCATTATATGAAGCAATGGGTGATGTCAGTGTGCTTCAGAAGGATAACTATCTTTCTTATTTAGACTTTTCTCAACGAACCATTAACAGTAGGCCGGTTACCCAGCACTGGCAGCAAGAGCTACTTAATGTTGATGCACCTGATTATGCAGTACATGGCAAAAAATCTTATCAGACCTTGCATCCTCAAGGAGAGCGACAACTAAAACGTTTAATGGTTGAGGGTGAGCAATGGCAGGCGGTCAAACAGTACTGTCGAAAACAGGGAATTACGCCAGCGATATTTTATAAGGTGCTCTTTGGTTTTATGGTTGAGCGCTATTGCCAGCCCGACGAAAGTTTTTATATTCATGAAATTATTACTGGACGACCTAAAGACTATTTAATCACTACTGCTAACTGTTTTTTAATTCAGCCTTTTACCTTTGAGGCTGATGCGTTTTCTGGTGAGGCCATAGTCGCGGATGCTTTTAAGCAAGCTAAACTGCAACAAAAAAGAAATCGTGACTACGCCTATATATCCCAGCAAGCGCTAAATAACCTGCGTCCACCGGGTCGAGTGGCTTTTTACTATAACTATTTGACCTTTATTCCGCCTGAGGACTTTTTGGGTAATGCGGTCGAATTTAGGGACTGGGGTAATGAAATTGATGACGCGGTGGAGTTCAACCCACGTTTAGGTCCAGATGGTTTAGAGCTTAATCTATTTTATCGAGAAGGCTTGTTTAGAGAACAAGGCTTTTTGCAAAGCTTACAGTTTATTGTTGAGCAGCTTGTGGCAGGAGAGCAGAGCTTTGCTGAACTTCAGTATCAAAACGATATTGAACAGGCCGCTTGTTTATATGAAATGCCTTTGGCCAAAGAACCTGCCGCTGACAGTACCGTTGTCAGTTTGTTTTTAGAGCACGTCAAGTCCCAGCCAAACCGACAGGCCTTACGCTGCCAGGAAAGCAACTGGACGTATGCTGAACTAGAACAACATTCCGCAAGTGTTGCTGCCTATTTGTCTGAACAAGGTATAACTCAGGGTGCATTGGTGGTACTGGAACAAAGCAAATCCCTAGAAGCTTTGGCAGGTGTACTTGGAGTATTGAGGGCCGGTGCACAATACTTGCCTTTGGATGCGAGCCTACCTGAAGATCGCCGTGCCTATATTATTGAAGACAGTGCAGCGGCTATCGTACTCGATCAAAGTAAAATTACTGAGCTGATTGCGACACCCCAAAGTTTTGATGACCTAATACTGTCGCAAGATCTAGCTGCTTATACTATTTACACCTCGGGTAGTACCGGACAGCCGAAGGGTGTGCAGGTTAATCATGGGCCACTGTTAAATACCTACTTCGCTTGGGAAAAAGCTTTTGCTTTGAGTGCAGAAGACCACCATCTGCAAATGGCGAGTTTTGGTTTCGACGTATTCACCGGTGATTGGGTCAGAGCTTTATGTTCGGGTGCCTCTATGTGCTTGCTGAACAAAGACGAGCTATTAAACCCAGAGCACATCCATAATATTATCGAAACACAAAAAGTCACTATCGCGGAATTTGTGCCAGCGGTATTGCGTAGTGTCCTGCAGTTTAAGTCTGAGCGTTTAAAGGCCAGTGAACAAGAACGCCCAATTAATATGCGAATGTTGATTGTGGGTTCCGATGCTTGGTTTGAAAGTGACCATGCACTTGCAGCCAGCTGCGTGAAAGAAGACTGTATCCTGGTGAACTCTTACGGAGTAACCGAAGCGGTTATTGATTCATCTTATTCGCAAATTACAGCGGGCGAATTCCTGGCACAAAGCGCTAACGCTAAAGCGAGCGTCTCTATAGGTTTACCTTTAGCTAATACTGGTCTTTATGTACTGGATGAAAATCAGCACTTACTGCCTAAAGAAGTAGCTGGCGAGCTTTATATTGCAGGGCCTGATCTTGCGGAAGGCTATGTGTCTCAAGGCCGTATCGATCAAGAGAAAACAGAACAAGCCTTTTTGCCAAATACCATTTGGTCTGAAGGCAATGGTCGAATGTATCGTACGGGCGATCGGGCCAAGCTTAGCCAAGATAACGAGCTTTTATTATTGGGCCGTATTGGCCAGCAGGTAAAAGTACGCGGCTTCCGCATTGAATTAGGCGAAATAGAAAATCAGATTGCGGCTATATCCAGTGTTGAAGAGTGTCTTGTACTCGCGGTAGAGAACGAGGCTATTGGTGATAAAGCTCTGGTTGCCTATGTAGTGTTTAAACAGGGCTCTAGCTTAAGTAGTACTGAGCTTCGTCAAGTTCTTGCCAAGCACTTGCCAGACTACATGCTGCCGCAACTAAGCATTGCCCTCGATAAGATTCCACTGAATGCAAACGGCAAGCTTGATCGTAAGGCTTTACCAGAGCCTGATTTTAGTCAGTCGCAAAAAGAAGCTTTTGTTGCTCCGCGTAACGAAATCGAACAAAACCTTGCCGATATTTGGTCGGCGGTTTTAGGGCTTGAGCAAATAGGGGTTAACGATAACTTCTTCGAGCTAGGTGGCCATTCCTTATTGGCGACTCAACTGGCTTCGCGAGTGAAGAGCGACTTTGATCGAGAGCTTTCCATCAAGAGTATTTTTGAAAAGCCAACGATTGCAGAGTTGGCTCAAGAAATCTCGCTATTGCTGAGTAAAGACCAAAGCTTGTCAGCTCCAGAAATAGTTGCGGTGGAACGTCAGGAATTAATGCCGGTTTCCTACTCGCAACAACGCTTTTGGTTTTTGGATAAACTCTTACCAGGCTTCTTTGCCTATAACATGCCTTTTGGTATTAAGCTCAAAGGTGACTTTAAACCAGAAGTCTTCAAAGATGTGCTCACTGAAATATCCGCACGTCATGAATTGCTGCGCTGTCATTTTGTTAGTGAGGGCGACCGGGTCAAAGCTTCAATCGATAATTCTACTGAGTTCCCTTTGCTTATCGAGAGGATAGAAGAAAGCGATCCAGACAAACGCCAGGTTTTGATTGAAGAACGCATTCAAGAAAATGCGCATAAGCCTTTTGATCTTGCCAAAGATCAACTGATTCGCTGCCAGATTATTCAGAGCGATGAAAATGAACACCTTTTACTAGGCTGTATGCATCACATTATTAGCGATGGCTGGTCGGTAAGAATTTTATTTGCAGAAATCGCGCTTCTTTATAATGCCTTTGTTCAAGGTCGTCCTTCGCCTTTACCGAACCTAAGCTTGCAGTATTTAGATTACGCTCACTGGGAACAATCTTGGATGCAGGGTGAGGTCTTAGATCGCTATACTGATTTTTGGTTGAAAGAGCTGGAAGGCGCACCTGAAATTCTGCGTTTACCCTGTGATAAAGAAAGACCACCGGCTCAAACCTTTAATGGTAAACAAATATCTGTACTCAAGGATGCAGCTTTTAGACAAAAGCTTGAGCGCTTTAGTCAGTCTCAGGGTGTATCGCTCTTTATGAGTTTGATGGCGGCGATGTCCATTTTGATGTCCCGTTACAGTAAAGAGAAAGATATTCTTATTGGTACCCCAGTAGCGGGTCGGGACAAGCTAGCCACCGAAGGTATTATCGGCCTATTTTTAAACGCGGTGATTATTCGCAATCGACTGGAGCATAATCCAAGTGTCAGTGAACTATTGCAGCAGGTAAAAGAAAGTTCGCTGGGCGCCTTTGCTCATCAAGAGATGCCTGCAGAAATTCTTTATGAAAAAGTCGCTAACCATAGAAACCCTCAATACCCAGCAGGTGCTCAAGTCGGTTTGGTTTTACAGAATACCGCGAACCAGCAAAGCGAAGTAAACGCCAGTCAATTTGGCGATCATCTACAAGGTTTAAGTGCGGAATTAATTGGAACTCAACAAGTTATCAGCAACTACGACTTTGGTTTCACCATCATTGAGCAGGTAGAGCTCGATAAAAGCGGCTCTAGTACCGGCGGTTTACAAATTATTGCTGAGTTTAATACTGACTTGTTCTTCGATAGCACCATTGAACGCATGTTGGACCAATACGTACTGATCCTCGACAGCATGATGAGCAATCCAAGTGTTGCGGTCGAAAATATTAACTTAGTACCTCAGAAAAACCTGTTGCAAGAGTTGGCACCTGAGTTAGGTGGTGAGGGCAGTGACGAGTTTCAGCGTTATAGCAGCGCTTTGCCTTTAACTGCTATGCAAGAAAGTATGTACATGGCGAATCGCCTGAACCCTTACTCAAAGGAATATGGGGTTGGCTTTAGCGTGCGTATGCGTTTGGCATTAGATGTGGATCTTTGGACCTCGTCTCTGCAAGGTTTGATTGATAGTCAAGAAGTGGCGCGTATTGTTTTCCACGAATGCCAGCGCCCTGATCTCGATGAGGCCTATCAACTGGTATTGAAACAAAAGAGCGCCAAGGTGGAGTTGCTTGATTGGACCGTCGATGCGCCAGAAGATACCAGCGAAGAGGCGATAGAGGCTTTAGCGAGTCAGTTTATCAATGCGCCTTACAATGTACTAAAAGACGATCTGATGCGCGTTATGCTCATTAAAGTGAGCGATGACTATTTTGTTGGAGTCTTTGGTGCTCACCATATTTTGATGGACGGTATCGCGGTAGTAGCCTTTGGCGTGATGGGCGCGATGAATTACGAGATCGTCTCGAACGGTGGCCAAGCGATTGTTCACGAGGATAAATACAAAGAGTACCTGTTAGAAAATACAGCGGCGATGGATACCGCGGATATTCGCAATTTCTGGCAAGAACGTTTGCAAGGGCGAGAACAAGCATTGGAAGCACTCAACTATCCTGTTCAGTCAGAGCTTTTATACGATCTACAAAACCCACCGAAGAAATCCAAAAAGTCATTGAGCTTAGACCCCATGCACTGGGAAGCGGTGAAGATGTATTGCAAGCAGCAACGCATAACTCCGGCTTTATATTTTAAAGGCTTGTATGCCTTAGTATTGAATCGTTATTGCCTTAACGAAGATGATTTTTACATTTTCGAAATTCTCGCGGGGCGGCCCGCGGGGCATATGAACGCTTTAGGCTGTTACTTCCAACAGATACCGGTCTTGCTGAATCAAGATAACTTTTCCGCCGAAGCCTCTGTGAAGCAATTATTCAAATCACTGCGCATGGAGCAGAAGGCTAGTAAAAATAAACATCTAATTTCTGTGCCTTTGCAACTCAGTATGTTGCCAGAAGCCCCTGTCAGCTTTATGTACAACTTTGAGCACTATATTCCTGATTTCTATTTTATGGGTCAGCCGGTAGAAATTCAGGAATACTCAAACCAGGTCAACGGTATCGTACAGTTTCTGGTTAAGACTCTAAGCGACTCGGTACAGCTGAATCTACAAAGCCAAGAAAACTTTTTTGATGATTTTAATTTGCTTGAGCGTATTGAGCGTTTATCGCAAGCAATTGTGGCTGGGGCAGATAGTCTTGCTGATTTAAAAATTCTGAACGAGCAAGAGCAGGCACTACAACTTGAGCAGTGGAACAAGCCAGCAAAGATTATCGAAGATGGCCCTTGCGTTCATCAGTTGTTTGAAAAGGCTGCTTTAGAATTCCCAGACAAAGTCGCTAGCTCCGATGCTAGTGGTGCTTATACTTACATCGAACTGAATGAAAAAGCTAATCAATTGGCCCATCATTTAAAAGCACAAGGTATAGGCTCAGGTGATACGGTGGGTATTTGTTTGCCTCTTTGTAAAGAAGTGCCTTTAGCGCTGATGGCCATTATTAAAACCGGCGCAGCTTATTTGCCTATGGACAGTCGCTATCCCGATGAAAGACTGCATTACTTTATTGAAGACAGTAAACC
Source organism: Pseudomonadales bacterium (assembly GCA_965223975.1). Lineage (GTDB taxonomy): Bacteria > Pseudomonadota > Gammaproteobacteria > Pseudomonadales > JBECKS01 > JBECKS01. The sequence continues at coordinate 1,304,402 of OZ245031.1, read as the reverse complement.
CAAGTTAGTATTGAGCGTGCCACACTTAATAGCACGATTGGCAACAAAAGAGAGTGAACAGGCGCTTTATTATTCGGTATTTGATGATGTACATCAGGAGCTGCCAGGCACAAACCTAGACTTGGCAGTCAGTTCGAATGAACTTTTATATGTTCTATATACATCAGGCTCGACCGGGCGTCCGAACTGCACAGCCACCTACCATCGTAGTGAGCACAATCTGATAGATTGGTATTGCGGGCATTTTGAAATGAGCGCTCAAGATAAAGTGCTTGTGATCTCCGCTTTAGGTTTTGATCTAACTCAAAAGAATTTAATGGCGCCTTTGACTTGTGGAGCGCAAATCGTATTTCACGATAAAGAAATTTATGACGATGCGGCGATTCGACCTCTTATTAAAGAAGAGGCGATTACTTGGATGAACTGTGCGCCAAGTGCTTTTTATCCTTTAGTGGAAAATGCAGAAGAGCAAGAGCTCAATACTTTACGCTGGGTATTTTTAGGCGGAGAGCCCATTGCTATGGAGCGCTTATCGCACTGGTATACCAATAGCCAGTGTAAGCTGGTGAATAGTTATGGTCCTTCTGAATGTACGGATATTTCTAGCTACCATATAGTCGAAAGAAAGATTGTTGAGGCAGGCGAGTTTGAGTTACCGATTGGCAGCGCTAACGATAACGTCAATCTATACGTATTGAATAAGCAGCAAAGTCTTATGCCTGTCGGTTTGCCGGGTGAGTTATATGTTGGTGGCGCGAGTGTTGGTCCTGGCTACTTAAATAATCCTGAGTTAAGTGCGGAACGTTTTATCGATAATCCTTTTGGTGAAGGTAAACTTTATAAAACCGGCGACTTGGTTAAATACCGCGACGATGGTGAGATCATCTATATTGGTCGTAGTGATTTCCAAATTAAAGTGCGTGGCGTTCGAATAGAGCCGGGTGAGATTGAAGCGCGTATTAAAGATACCGAAGGTGTGCAGGATGCTCTGGTTTTACTGGATACTCAAGAAAGATTAGTCGCCTATGTAGTAAGCGAACATTTCTCTGCTAGTCCATTGGTGCTTACCGAACGTTTAGAAAGTGAACTTAGAAATTATTTAAGTAACGCGATGCAACCATCGCACTACGTTATTTTGGATAAGTTCCCACTTAGTCCTAATGGCAAAGTAGATCGAAAAGCCTTGCCAGAGCCGCAAGCGCTTCAACGGGAGTATGTTGCTCCAGTCACTGAGAATGAAATTATCCTGGCTGAGATTTGGCAAAATGTATTAAAGCTTGATCGAGTCAGCCGCTACGATAACTTCTTTGATATTGGCGGCCAGTCGTTGATTGCGGTGCAACTGATTGCTCAGATTAATCAGGCCTTTGATATTAATGCGCCTTTGGCTATTTTGTTTGAGGCACAAACCCTAGACATGTTAGCTATTAAGGTGGATAGCTTTAGCAAAGGCGAATGGCAAGCACTTGTACCTATTCAAACCACTGGTGAGAAATCATTGTTCTGTATGCATCCACTTGGTGGTGAGATCTTAAGCTATCGAGATTTCGCTCGTGCAATGGGCGATGAGTTCTCGGTTTACGGTGTGCAATCCAGTGGCATGATGGATGGACAAGATGTTATTGATGACTTGGATGTCATGTGTAAGCGCTATGTTGATGAGATGGAAGCGGTAACTCCAAGTGGAGAGTATTACCTTGCCGGACGTTCTATCGGTGGCGTATTGGGATTTGCGATAGCGCAGGAGTTAGAAGCGAGAGGTCACAAGGTTGTTCAACTGATATTGTTTGATTCTTTTATTCCGACCGAGGAGAACTTAGAAATGCTAGGGCTTGAGCATATGAGAGCGGCTCTAGGTGCCTTTATACAAATCGAAGAAGATCAATTGAAAGCGCTTGGCGAGATTGATCAGTTAGAGGGCTTGTTCGAACAAGCCAAGGCGGCTTATTTAATTCCTCAAGAAATCGAGTTTTCTCAAATTCGGAATCATTACTTGGTGTCTCAAGCTAATATTAAGTTGACCCAAGCAACCGCAATTGAGATGGCTAAGCAAAAAGCGAGTTTTCCAGTATTGCATATTGAAGCTGAATACAGCTTGGGCGGTAGGCCTTCGACCCCTGGATGGGAAGACTATGCTGAAAAATTAGAGTACTTTAAGGTGGTGGGAAATCACGAAAATATGATGCTTCCCCCCAACATTGATTTAATTGCTGAAGAAATTAAAGGTCGTTCATGAGCGAAAGTACCCAGAACGAAGACAGCCAAGAGATGGACACTTACGTGATTGATGATCCGCGTAATGGCCAAGAGCGCCTGCGTCACTTTAGTTTCATTTTGTTGGGTCAGCTGATCTCAGTATTTGGTTCCTCGCTCACGTCTTTTTCATTGGGTGTTTGGGCCTTCCAAGAAGCGGGTACTGTAACTGCTTACACTAGTATCTTTTTTGCCGTTGCTTTTGGCACCGTAATTGCGACGCCTTTTGCTGGGGCCTTGGTTGATCGTTGGGACAAGAAAACGATTCTCCTACTCGGCACTATTGCCTCCGCCATGATTTCTGCCACTATTGCGACTTTTTATTTGTTAGATCGATTAGAAATTTGGTTGTTGGTTTTATTTGCAGGATTGAATGGCGTTGCCATGTCATTCTCTAGGCCAGCAATTACCGCATCGGTCAAATTATTGATTGATCCGGATGACCTTGCACGGGCCAATGGTATTTTGGCCACGGGCTATGGTTTTATTTCTTTGTTGTCTCCTATGATCGCCGGTCTGTTATTGGTCCAGATTGAACTGATCGGAATACTCGCGATTGATTTAGCGACTTTTATCTTGGGCTTTCTTGCTTTGTTTCTATTGAGGCTGCCGAAGCGTGAGTTACCTAAAGAAGAACCCATTATTGCCAGTTTAAAATTCGCGTGGGAATACTTAAAACAAAAAAATGCATTGTTGTGGCTTATTGGTTTTTATTTTGTTTTAAACCTGATTGCCGCCATGATCATGGTATTGATGCAGCCCTTGATACTGACCTTTACCGATGCCAGTGGCTTGGGCCGAATATTAACGATCTGTGGCGTGGGATATTTATGCGGCGCTATCTTAATGGGCGTGTGGGGTGGGCCCCAACGTAAGATATATGCTGTTTATGGCTCCGCTTTTATTATGGCGATAGGCCTGAGTATTTTGCCTCTTAGTCGAGATGTTTTGATTTTCAGCGCGGGAGGCTTTCTCCTAGCAATGGCATTACCGGTGAGTATGGCCAGTAACCAGTCGATTGTTCAGCGCAAGGTAAGTAGTCAGTATATTGGACGGGTGGACGGTTTAGGCAAACTACTAATCAATATAGCGATGCCTTTAGGGTTTTTAACAGCGGGCCCTTTAGCTGAGCACTACTTTGAGCCTTTTATGGCCCAGGCCCATGCTGGAAACGCTGCACTAATCGATATTTACGGTGTCGGTAAAGGTAGAGGCGTAGCGCTTATGCTAAGCGTATGTGCCTTATTATTACTCATGGTAGTATTTCTTGCTTGGTTATCGCCCCAGATTAGACGGGTCGAATTAGAATTAAAAGACGAGGAATGATGTTAGATCGCGCGCAACACAATATAGACGCTAGTCGGGTTTCGAATCCCTGGTTTATGGTGCCGAGTCCAAGGCCCCAGGCATCTCTGCGTCTTTTTTGTTTTGCCTATGCCGGTGGCAACGCCAATATCTTTAGATCTTGGGCAGACCAGCTTGATGAGCAAATTGAGTTGATAGCCATTCAGTTACCTGGCAGGGGCGCTCGATTTAATGAGCCTTTACTCGACTCTATGGAGTCGATCCTTGAGCAACTCAGGCTTGTTTTTAAAGATCAATATCATCGGCCTTATGCTTTTTTTGGGCACAGTATGGGTGCAAGTATTGCATTTGAGCTAAGTAGAATAATTCAACAAAGAGCTAAAACGGATTCAGACGTTTTATTACCGAGCCGGCTTATTGTTTCGGGAAGAAAAGGGCCAAGCTTTGTCGAAGAACAAGAAAGAGAGCCCATACACAACTTACCTAAAGAAGAATTTATCAATCGACTTAAAAACTTAAATGGCACTCCTCAGGAGTTATTGGAGCACGAGGATTTAATGGCTTTGATGGAGCCCATATTAAGAAGCGACTTTAAAGTGATTGAAACCTGGCAGCATCAGGAAGGAGAGCTGTTAAAGATTCCGATGAGTGTCTATTCCGGCGATGAAGATGAATATTTATGCCCCGAGTCGTTAAAAGCTTGGCAAAAAGAAACTGATCAGAAATGTGAATTCGTTTCTTTCTCTGGAGATCACTTTTATCTCCAATCTCAAGAACAGAATTTAGTTAATCAGATTAATAAAAGTTTAGCTACCTAGTAGGTAGTGTAAATGGTTTGTGGAAAATGATATGACAGATAGTACAGAAGACGAAAACAAAAAAGACACGCTCGGTCAGCAAGCTGACGAGAAAATTACCTTAGACGATCTACCTGTTACCGAAGAAAATGATGACAGTGGATTAAAAGAAAAGGTATTGGGTCTATTTGCTGCACTGATAGCGTTTATCAATCGCTTGTTAGATCTAAAAGGCTTTGAGCATGTTGTTCCTGATGGCGTTTTAGAAAGGCTGCCCGAAAATCGACGATTGGTAACTCTGCCTATTTTAATTTTATTTATCGGATTTTCAATTGTATTTCTGTTGGCCTTATTTTCTCCAACCGCCAGCAAAAAAGAAGTTTCTAAATTTGTGCCGGTTGTTCGAGTTATTGAAGCAAATAAAAGCAATATAAAAATTCCCGTTTATACTCAGGGTGTTGTAAACCCTAAAAATGAAATCAAGTTAATTTCGTTGGTGAATGGTCCGGTGATCTCTGTTTCTGAGAATTTTGCAGATGGTGGAGTAGTGCAGAAGGATGAGCTATTGGTTGAAGTATCCGATAGAACCTATCAACAAGATAAAGCACGTGTAGAAGCTAGCCTTGAAAGGGCAAAGTCGGCGCAGGTTGCTAAGCGCAGTGAGCTGCGAGTGCGCGGAACTTTGCGAACAGAAGCAGGTAAGGCTCAATTAAGAGAAGTAAATGCGGCAGTTAAAGCTGCTCAGGCCGATGTTGCTCGTGTTGATGATTTAATCGAAAATACAAAGATTAAAGCGCCATTTTCTGGGATTATTCGTGGTGGAAATGTTCATATAGGGCAGACTATAAGTGCCGGAACACCAATTGCGTCTATCTTCACAACGGACGCAGCGATAGTGCGTTTGCCTCTGTCAGATCGGCAGCTTAGTTTGATTGATCTACCTAGGGTTCAGCTAGCACAATCAGATCTAGAAGCGGTATCTGAAGGTTCAAAAAAAGAATTCCCTAAGGTAAATATTATTGGCGAATTTGGCGATCGTAGTTTTACCTGGGATGCTTTTCTTGTGCGTAGTGCCGGCGGGCGTAATGAACTAAACCGTTTGCAGTACGTTATTGTTGAGATTCCTCAACCCTATGCCGATGATCCTGAACAGCCTTTGAGGCCCCCAATGTCTCCTGGTTTTTTTGTTCAAGCCGAGATTGACGGTAGGGAGTTTGAAGATGTAATCAAGCTGCCAAGAAAAGCTTTGAAGTCTAATCAAGTAGTATGGGGTCTTGATAAGGAAAAACGTTTAGTCAAATATCAAGCGGAACTACTGCATAGGGGCAAAGATTTTATTTACGTTAGTGGTGGTATTGAGGATGGAGCTCAGGTAGTAGTGTCAGACCTTTCGGTTATGGCCGCTGGTCTGGAGGTGAATCCGGTTGCAGCGAAGGACGGGCCAGTTGATGTGCCTACCCAGACAATAGAGCCAGGCGAGCTGCAGGAGACGGTAAAAGAAATAGAGCCTCAAGCTGGAAAAGATAAATCTGGCGCAGAAGAAACTAAAACGACAGAAGCTGAAACCACGACTACCGAAGCGAAAGAGGAGAAGTCGCCTTGAATAGCGTAATTAAATGGTTCGCTGGTAATTCTGTTGCTGCGAATTTAACCATGGTTCTCATTATTGTCAGTGGGTTGATGGTATTACCTCTGATTGAAAGGAAAATTATTCCTGAAATTAGTTTTGATACGGTAGAGATCAAAGTGGTTTTGCCAGGAGCGGGTCCAACCCAGGTTGAACGTTTAATTACTCGTAGAGTCGAGCAAGCACTAACAGGGTTGGATGGGGTGCTAGACGTGACTTCGCAAGCGAGGAAAAATGTATCTATTACTTCGCTAGAAATATCAGATAAGGTTTCTTTAAATGAAGTGATCAATAAAATTCGAGCACGTATGAATGCGACTACTTTTCCAAAGGAGGCGTCGCGTCCAATCGTGCAAGAGATTCTCGTAATAGAGCCAGTAATCGGATTGGCAGTGAGTGGGGATCAAGATCTGGAAGATCTAAATACTCTAGCGCAGTTTTTAGCTGTAGGTCTACGAGAGCAACCAGGAATTAGTCAAGCTTTTGTTAAAGATGGAGCGGCTCGTTTTTTCAAAGTAGAAGTCTCTCAGAATAGTTTGCAGCGCTATTTGGTATCTTTTTCAGAAGTGATTAACAAGCTTCGCTCCTCCGCATCTGATCTAACCGGGGCTACTTTAAGAACTGCTACTGGCGAAGTCAGCGTTATTGGTGATTCAAATGTCAATAGTATTCAAAGTTTAGAAACGGTTGCTATACGGTCACAACAGGATGGCTCGCGTATTAGTTTGACTGATGTGGCCAATGTATCAGATAACTATAAAGTTCAGGATCGTTCAAGGCGCTTTAATGGTCGCAATGTCGTATATATAGGCATTAACCGCGCTCAAAATGAAGATTTGCTTGAATTGGCCCAACAGGTAGAAGCTTACATTGAGCAAGCAAAAGTACATTTGCCACCGGGTGTAAAAATTGATGTGTCTAGTGATATATCGAAAGAGGTGAGTGGGCGAATAGATATGTTAACCAGCAATGCCATTGGCGGCTTTTTTTTAGTGCTGGTGGTTTTGCTTTTGTTTATGAACGTTCGTCTTTCTTTCTGGACCAGTTTGGGTATTCCTATTTCGTTTTTAGGTGCTTTCTTTATTTTGTTTTACTTGGGAGGTAGTTTGAACATGGTGTCTCTATTTGCCTTTATCCTCGTGCTAGGCATTGTGGTAGATGACGCTATTATCGTTGGTGAGAGCATTTACTCTCAGCATGAAGAGGATAATTTTGGCATTGAAGGTTCAATCAAAGGCGCATTAGAAGTTGCTAAGCCTGTGGTTTTTGCGGTGGTAACAACAATGGTTGCTTTTTCACCTATGTTATTTATGCCGGGTGAAGAAGGGCGTCTTATTTTTGTTGTTCCCGTAGTAGTGATTGCTGTATTGGCCTTTTCTCTTATTGAGTCCTTACTTATCTTGCCATCTCACTTATCAACGATTAGTGAAAAGAAGAATGAACTATTCCCTCTATTAAATGCTATACAGGCTCGGTTTTCGAATTTCTTAGATGGTGTTATTCAAAACCTTTACAAACCTAATTTAGAAAAATCTTTAGAATGGCGTTACGCAAGTATCGCGTTTTTTACCGTAATATTTTTAGTGTCGATAGCCTTGCTTGCTTTTCGCTGGGTCAATGTCTCGGTTGTGTCACAAATTGAGGCCGATGTCGTGGTTGCTCGTATGCAGATGATCGCCGATACACCTCTGGAGGAAACGAAACAAGCTCTGAGTAAGCTCGAAAAGTCTGCATTTGAGTTGAGACAGGAGTTAAATCAGGACTTAGGGTTTGAGCAGATCACTCATATTGATGCTGCCCTGAGCAATGGCTCTAACATCAACGGCACAGTGACCATGTATTTTAATCCAGGCAGTACCAGAGAGGTGAGTAGCGTTGAGCTAGGACATAAGTTGAGAGAAAAGTTTGGCGATGTTCCCAACCTAAGATATTTACGTATCAAATCTTCTATTGGCGGGCAAGGAGCAGAGATTGATATCGAATTGTCACATAGTGATCAACTTTTGTTGAAGAGTGCATCGAAAGATTTGCGTGATTGGGTAGAAAGTTATGATGGTGTTTTGTACAGCTGGGACACGCTCGCCCAGGGTAAGCGCGAAGTTGGCTTTACCTTGAAGCCCGAAGCAGCCGATTTAGGTATCAATACTGCACAGATTGCCGGACAGATTCGCCAAGCTTTCCATGGTGAAAGTTTGCAAATTTTAGATGAGTCTGGATTAAGAATGACGGTGCATGTTCAGTATCCAGAAAATCAGAGAAACTCCCTTTGGTTTTTGGAAAACCTGCCAGTAGCCTTGAAAGATGGTAGTTCGATTCCCCTTTATTCTGTTGCTGATTTGGAATACCGACAAGGTCCTGCGATTATTCATTTGCATAATGGTAAGCGCAGTATTCGAGTTAAAGCTAAGCTAAAAGAAGAAGTATCAGAAGCTCAGATTATGGCAGCCTTGCGTACGGATATGCTAAATGATTTGAGAGAGCATTATCCCGGAATGACCTGGAAGAGAGCGGGTGGTCAAAAACGAAGTCATGAGGTGTTGGATTACTTAAGCTTAGCTTATCCCATTTCCTTATTGTTGATGTATTTGCTTATGGCAACACTCTTTGCGTCTTATACCCAACCTCTAATGATCATGGGTGCTATTCCCTTTGGAATTGTTGGGGCGCTGATTGGGCACTTGGTAATGGGTGTTAGCGTTACGCTCTGGTCATTGGTAGGTATTATCGCCGTGAGTGGAGTTGTGGTGAATGATAACCTGGTACTGGTTGATAGAATTAACCGAAGTAGAGAGGCGGGCGTGCCATTACTAGACGCAATTCGTGAAGCAGGCGTCGCGCGTTTTAGGCCTATTACTCTGACTTCTTTTACAACCTTTTTGGGTTTAGCACCGCTGATGTTGGAAGAAAGTATCCAGGCTCAGTTTCTGATTCCTATGGCCGTATCCTTAGCTTTTGGTGTGATGTTTGCAACGGTCATTAGTTTGATCTTAGTGCCCACTTTGTATGCTGTACTGCACGACATGCAAACTATTGTGGCTAAGCAGGGTATATCGGAGCGTTTGAGCAAAGGTATTCGTTCGGCGCTAAACAGTGATGGTTAGAGAGGCTTATGTTTGTCTAGTGTTTGGCCTCGATAAGCTCTGATTTCATTTCGCTCATCAAATGATGGACTTTGTCCGACTCCACTGTCAGCTGCTCGCGTAATTCTTGCTGATCCTCGCGTAGTTCCTCAACGCTTAGGCTCGGTTCAAACAGCTTGTAGTAGAGGCGGATGCGATCAATATTAGTCTCAAAGAAATGAGGGTAGTTGAGTACCTTCGTCCTTTTCAGAATGTCAAAGTGCCGAGTCGGCAACCACTTCATTAATTTCATATGGCTGTCTTCGAATTCAAAGGGGGTGGACATTTTTTCGGTACCCTCATGGGCCACGACTAGGACGGGCGCATTTCCTCGAACCGCAAACTCGATAAACTTGGGGCTTAAGAAAGGTGCGATATGGTCGTTGTCATCCAGCATGCAGTTCTCGCCTTCGGGCAAAACAAATAAATCGGTAAAACCTTCATGTTGAAACTTATGTAAAAATTCTTTGGCAGAAAGACCCTCGTTAACTTGGCTGATATATTTAACCAAGTGACGAATCAAGGGCACTTTGTAGAAGGTGCGCCAAACGATCATGATAGGTTTTCGGTTCGAGCCGCCATGTTTGAGGAAGTTATCAACAATACCAGCGAGTACTGGAGCCGGGGCAGCTGCAGAGCCATGGTTTACCGCGATAATGAGTTTGGGGTGCTGTTCTAAGATGGCTTCTAAGTCATCGGATTGCTCGAAAATCTCGATGTCACTGGTGTAATACTTTTTCAGGAAATAGTTGGCTATGGAAAAGTCTTCTATTGAGCGCATCGTCCCTCATTCCTTCTGTCTGTTTGGTTTACTATCCTACTGTAAAATCGACTATTTGGTGCATTTTTGAGCCATAAAAGGGGCATATAGCTGACGGTTGCGAGTCCCTAACACTAGGGCCCTCACTATGGCTCTGGAAGCTGGCACATTACGACTAAGTATGACTCAAACAACACTACCTTGCGTACCCAATACAGGGTAGTATTAGCGCCCATTTTTTAAGCACAGAAAGCGGTATTTTATGGGTAATCGGACCCCTTTATATGAGCAGCATCTCAAGTCTGAGGCCAAAATCGTGGATTTTGGCGGTTGGGATATGCCTCTGCACTATGGCTCTCAATTAGAGGAGCACAATCAGGTCAGATTGGACTCAGGTGTTTTCGATGTATCCCATATGACCGTTGTGGATATTACCGGTGATGATAACGAAGCTTACCTTCGTAAGCTGCTAGCGAATGATATTGCTAAGCTACATAAAGAGGGGAAAGCGCTCTACAGCGCTATGCTTCGACAAGATGGCGGCATTATTGACGATTTGATTGCTTATCGTATGGACGGTTGGTTTCGATTGGTGGTGAATGCCAGTACTCGTGAAAAAGATCTGTTGTGGATGAAGCAGCAGGCAGAAGGTTTTTCCGTCAGAGTGGAGGAGCGTCCAGAGCTGGCTATGTTGGCGATTCAAGGCCCTAAAGCTCAAGAGCGCCTTTATTCTTTCCTGCCTGATGGTGATCAGGCCAAATTGAATGACTTAGAGGTATTCCAGGGCGCTGATATTGAGCTAGGTTTTTTCGCCAAGACTGGTTATACCGGCGAAGAGGGCTTTGAGGCGATTGTCCCCGAAGACCAAGCGGCCGATTTATGGAACAAGCTACTAGAAGCAGGCGTTAAACCCATTGGTTTGGGCGCGCGAGATACTCTCAGACTTGAGGCTGGTATGAATCTTTATGGCTCCGATATGGATGAATCCATTAACCCTTTGCAGGCGGGTATGGCTTGGACCTTGGCTTGGGACGATGAATCTAGGGATTTCATTGGAAGAAATGCACTTGAAGAGCAACGCTCTACGAATAAAGAGCAGCTAGTTGGCCTGGTGATGAAAGAGCGAGGCGTGCTTCGTGCGCACCAGACTGTCAAGGTTAGCGAGGGTCAGGGCGAAATAACCAGTGGAACCTTCTCACCGACTTTAGGATACTCTATTGCCTTAGCTAGAATACCCAAAACTGAACAGAGCAAAGCCGTGGTAGAGATTCGAAAGAAGAGCATTGAGGTCGAGATTGTTAGACCGCCCTTTGTGCGCAACGGAAAACAAGTTTATAAAAACCTATAGGCTTATAAAAAATAAACCCATTGATTAATAAGAGTTGAAAGAGGATTAAGTCATGAGTCACTTACCCAACGATTTGAAGTACTTAAGCAGCCATGAGTGGTTAAGAATAGAAGGTGATGGCACAGCTTATGTTGGCATTACTGATCACGCTCAAGCTGCGATGGGTGACCTAGTGTATGTGGAATGCCCTGAAGTAGGCACAGAGTTAGAAGGTGGCGATGAGGCCGGTGTAGTTGAGTCAGTAAAAGCAGCATCTGATATCTACTGTCCAATACAAGGTGAAGTGGTAGCCATCAATGAAAGACTTGAAGATACACCAGAGCTTGTGAATGAAGATCCTTATGGTGATGGCTGGATGTTTCAGATTAAATTCGCCAATGCTGATGATGCTGAAGAAATGTTGAGCGCCGAGCAATACCAGGAGCAAATTGACGCTGAAGACTAATACCAGGTTAGTCAGTTCAGGTTGAAACATTTAAGCCGCCGCTTCTTTTAGGAGTCTGCGGTTTAATTGTTTTTTAAATAAGACGTTTTTAATAAAATAGTAAACACTGAGATAAGCCATGCCTTATATCCCTCACACTCAAAGTGATATTCAAGAAATGCTTGAAACCATTGGCGTTGAATCCATTGAGCAATTGTTCGATGAGATCCCGGCGCATTTACACAGCGCTGGTCTTGAACAGGTACCTGCTGGCCAGAGTGAGATGGCGGTGAGTCGCATCATGGCCGAACGCGCCCAGCAGAGTGGTGGTTTGAGCTGTTATATCGGAGCGGGTGCATATGAGCATCATATTCCGGCAGCGGTTTGGGATATCGCAGCACGCGGCGAGTTTATGACCGCTTACACGCCCTATCAGGCAGAAGCTAGCCAAGGTACTTTGCAAATCATCTATGAGTATCAATCAATGATGGCTCATTTATGTGCAATGGATGTGTCCAATGCCTCTATGTATGACGGAGCATCGGCTTTAGCAGAAGCGATGTTGATGGCAGTGCGCAGTCATCGTAAAAGTAAATCCAGAAAAGTTTTAGTACCTAAAACTTTGCATCCAGCTTATAGTGCAGCCTGCCGCTCCATCGTAACTATGCAGGGCATCGACTTAGAGTCAGTGGATTTCAATCAAGGGTCGGGTACTTTTGGTGTTGAGGCTTTAGAGCAATATAAAGGCCAGGACATTACTGCATTAGTCGTTTCCTTTCCTAACTTCTTTGGTAATTTAGAAGACGTGCATGCCTTGGCAAATTGGGCTGCAGAAAATAAAACCTTATTGATCGCAGTTTGTAATCCAACCGCTTTAGCTGTTCTTACGCCTCCAGGTGAGTGGGGTGATCATGGTGGTGCAGATATTGTTGTGGGCGAAGGTCAGCCCTTAGGTGTGCCACTTGCATCAGGTGGTCCTTATTTTGGATTTATGTGTTGTAAACAATCTCATGTGCGTCAGATGCCTGGTCGTATCATTGGTCGTACGGTTGATTTAGATGGCAAAGAAGGTTTTGCTTTAACGCTTCAAGCGCGTGAGCAACATATTCGTCGTTCTAAAGCGACTTCCAATATTTGTACCAACCAAGGTTGGGCGGTCAGCGCTGCGACTATGTATATGAGTCTTTTGGGCGCCGAAGGCTTGGAGCAAGTTGCCTGTAAGAGCCATCAAAATTTACAAGCTTTGAAAACGGGTCTTAACAAAATTGCAGGTGTTGAGTGTATTCATACTGGTGAGCAGTTTCATGAGCTTGCGTTTAAGACGCCAATGAAAGCAAAACAAGTACTAGAAAAAATGGCCGAGAAAGACATTCTTGGGGGTTTAGCTTTAGATGAATATTTTGATCACTTGGACGATGCGATTCTGGTTTGTACTACTGAAACCAAGAATGATCAGGACATTGAGAACTATCTAAGTGTATTAACGGCAGTGTTAGGAGGAGAAGGCTAATGTTGATTTATGATAAAAGTCGAACCGACCGACAAGCGCCAGCACAGCATGCTCGTCCAAGCAATAAAGAGTTAAATGTTCCTGAAAGCTTTAAACGCAAAACTTCAGCACTTCTGCCTGCCGTGTCAGAGATGCAAATGGTGCGCCACTACACCAATCTTTCCAGAAAGAACTTTTCAATTGATACGCAATTTTACCCACTCGGTTCTTGTACCATGAAGTACAACCCTCGTGGTGCGCACAAAGCGGCTTCGCATCCGGACTTTCTAAAACGTCACCCATTGACGCCTGAGCAACATAGTCAGGGTTTCTTGGCATGTTTGCACGATCTTCAAGAAATGTTGAAAGATGTTACGGGTATGAAGGGAGTATCTTTAACGCCCATGGCAGGTGCTCAGGGAGAATTTGCCGGCATCGCTATGATTCGCGCTTATCACGAAGCTCGTGGTGACGACGCTCGAAGCGAAATTATAATTCCAAGTGCCGCGCATGGTACTAACCCAGCAACTGCGGTGATGTGTGGTTATAAAGTACGTGAAGTCGAAGTGAAGCCAGATGGCGACGTGGATATTGAAGCACTTAAAGCAGCGGTGGGTCCACAAACTGCCGGTTTGATGATGACCAATCCATCGACTTGTGGCGTATTTGAACGGCGTATCGAAGAGATTGCAGGCATCGTTCACGATGCTGGCGGTCTACTTTATTACGATGGTGCCAACTTGAATGCGATTCTAGGTAAGGTTAAACCTGGCGATATGGGTTTTGACGTTTTACATATGAATCTACATAAAACCTTTGCTACTCCTCACGGTGGGGGTGGACCAGGTGCTGGTCCGATTGGTGTCGGAGAAAGATTGCTACCTTATATGCCGACACCAGTTGTTGGTAAAGAACAAAAAGACGGCCAAGACACTTATCGCTGGCTGGATGAAAAAGATATTCCTGGAACTATCGGAAAATTGTCTGCTTTCATGGGTAACGCCGGTGTTCTACTTAGAGCGTATTGCTATGCAATGCTATTGGGTCATGAAGGCATGAACCGTGTAGGTGAGTTTGCAACATTGAATGCAAACTACATGGCCAAGCGTCTAAGCGATGCTGGCTTTAAACTGGCTTACGAAGACCGCCGCGCCACTCACGAGTTTATTATTACCTTTAGCAAGGAGCACAAAGAGCTTGGCGTCAGTGCGATGGATTTTGCAAAACGTTTGCTAGATTATGGCTATCACTCGCCAACGACTTACTTCCCTTTGTTGGTGCCAGAGTGTTTCTTAATTGAGCCAACTGAAACCGAATGCAAAGAAGAGCTCGATGGTTTTATCGATGCTTTGATTGCGATTTTGGAAGAAGCCAAAACCGACGCAGAATTGCTTAAAGCAGCACCTGTTACTTTACCGGTTAAACGTCTTGATGACGTTAAGGCTGCTAGAGAATTGGATTTGGTTTGGCAGGCTAAATAACGAGTAAGAAATTTTGGTGCCTTATTCTATCGTTAAAGAATAAGGCATAATCGCTTGAATCCCTTTTTGATTTTTTAACCAGTTAATTTCGTTTTGATGCGAGATAACTGGTTTGAGAATGTCGCCAAATAAATGGTTGTCAAAGAAGATTGATGCCAACCAAGCTTGTGCCCTTTGATCGCTGTTTTTGATTAGGCGGTCAAAGGGGCTGTCTTCTTCTGGTAGTTTCCATAAATCATAATCAGTGACTTGAGCCATGTTTGCTGCGGTATCAATAGCTTCTCTTAGTCCACCAAATTCGTCGACTAATCCTACTTTTTTTGCAGCCATTCCACTCCATACTCTGCCTTTCGCAATGGACTCGGTTTCTTCGTAGCTAAGTGATCGTCCCTTTGCCACATGTTCAAGGAATGTTTGATACACGGATTCAAGTTGTACCTGAATACGTTGCTGCTCAAGTGGGCGAATCGCTTGAGTGCTGCTTCCGAAATCAGAATAAGTATTTGTGTTAGCGCTATCAAAGGTTATGCCTAGCTTATTATTTAAAAACCCTTGATAGTTGGGAATGAAACCATATACCCCGATTGAACCTGTAATGGTACTTGGCTCTGCGAAAATAAGATCAGCCGCCGATGCTATATAGTAGCCGCCTGATGCGGCTACATTTCCGAAGGACACAATAACTGGTTTGACATCTTTGGTGACAATGAGTTCTCGCAGTATTACCTCGGAGGCTAGAACGCCACCACCTGGGGAGTTAACACGTAGGACGATGGCTTTTACATTGTCATCTTCTCTCGCTTGGCGAATAGAATAAGAAGTTGTAGCAGATCCGATTACCCCATCGTCACTTTCTCCAGACTGGATATTGCCATCAGCGTAAATAACCGCGATGGTATTTTTTGACTGGTTTTGAGTAAACTGATTGATGACTTGTTTCGATTGCCTTTGAATGGTGTAGTCTTCGATAGAAATAGATGCGATGTCTTCGTCTTCATTCAAAGACAGTTTTTCTTTGACTAATGAGCGAACTTCATCTTGGTATTTCAGAGCATCAACTAAGCCGAGATCGACAGCATCTTGAGCTAAGTTAACTGAAAGTTGCTCGGCTACTTCGTTGAGTATTGCCACGGGTACCTGACGACTGAGAGAGATGTTATTAAGGATGTGGTTCCAAATTTCATCGACAAGCGCCAGCGTTTGAAAGCGACTACTTTCGCTCATTTTATCTTCGGTGTAGGTTTCGATAGCTGACTTATATTCATTGTCTGGGCCGCGCATGACTTGCATATCGATTTCAAGTTTTTCTAGGGAGTTTTTAAAATAAATGCTTTGTGAACTTAAGCCCTGAAACTGTAGGTAACCTTCGGGATTTAGATAGATCTCATCAGCAACACTAGATATATAATAGGTGTTGTGTGAATACACCTCGTTGTAAGCCATTATCCATTTTCCGCTTTCTTTAAATGCCAAGAGAGCCCTGCGTATGGATTCAGTATTGGCCCAGCCTTGACTGTGAGGGGAAAGCCTTAAGTAAATACCTTGAATGTTCGGATCGTCTTTTGCTTCGTAGATTCCATTTATAATATCGTCCAGACCAAGAACAATTCTCGATTCGAAAGTGTTGAAGTCGTAGTGATCAAATGGATCGTCTGATGTTTTTTCCGGAATGGCGTAAGGTAGAGCGAATACCAGTACAGAGTTGGGCTCCAGGCTAGCGACACTTGGGTCGTCTTCGAATTCTTCGACTAAAGTTGTGAACAAACCGATTATGAATATGATGCCCACCACAGACAGCGCGAAGCTGGCGAGAAAAACACCAATAAAAGAAGAGATTATGTTGAGAAAGAAAGATTTCATGCCTAACTCCTAAGCTGTTGTTAGGCATGATAAGGAGAGTACTGCTCCAGGTCTAGCTCGTGGAGCAAATTATGGTTCTGCAAGTGTTTATTTACCTAGATTTGCTAGATTAAGCTTATTCGCCTAGGTAGACGGGCTCTCGCTTTTCTTTTCTAGCCATCATGCCTTCAAAAAAGTCTTTGGTTGCGGCGCACTTTAAAAGACCTTCATTCTCTAATTTAAGGGCATTTTCGTAGTATTCAATTAGCGGTGTGTTTAGAGCTTTTTTACTAGCAACTACAGCTGCACCAGCACCTTGAGGGGGGACTAGTTTTAAGGCCATTTCAGTGGCATGCGCCAGAAGCTGATCGTGTGCCACAACGTCGTTGATTAGGCCCAATTCTTTAGCTTCTTCTGCTTGGATTTCTTTACCAAAATAGAATAGCTCTTTGGTCTTTTGCATTCCGATCAAGCGGGGAATGATATAGGTAGAGGCAAATTCTGGAACAATAGCAATCGAAACGAAAGGCATTTTGATATAGGCGGCATCTGACATGTAGATTAGATCAGTTCCGGATAAGACCATGGTGAAGGCTCCTCCGATTGCATAGCCATTAAGTGCAGTAATAATTGGTTTAGTCACTTGTGCCATACGAAGGGTGAGTTTGGCTTGAGCCATGTCCGATAAATCTATTTGGTCTGCTAATTCTGGTGGCAGTTTGTTAAGTTCGGCTGGGTTAAAATAGCCACCACTGCTGAAGGCATGATTGGCCGCGTTGCTTTCTTTAGGGTCTTCGGCTCCGGTAAGAATCATCACGCCAGATTCGTCGTCGTTGTCGAAAATTTCCATCGCCCACCAAAGCTCTAAAAAGCTCGCGGGGCTTAAAGCGTTCTTGCGTTTTACCTGGTTAATAGTGATGGTGACAAGGCCATTGTCTTGCTTGTCATAAACGATGTCTTTGAAATCTTCGATGTTCATAATATTTCCATTTGGTTCAATTCAATAGGTGGTAGGCAGTGTACCGAATATGAACCAGTGCGCAATCAAGGACTTGACAACAAAGCTGAATGTAAAGGTGGGTTTGATTGTTACGACTTTGCTTTGCTTAACATTCTTAAAAGGTCTTTAGCATTTTGATCTTTTGTGAGACCTAAAATTAAAGCATATACAAACATGCTAATGCCTATGACAGCGGTAAAATAACCTAAATTGAAAAGCTCACTAGGGCCTTTTTGCCAGGGCGCATAAGGCACAGATAGATATACTAATATACCCAGAGTGCTAGCTAGCGCAGTGTATTTACCTATGTCCAAAACAGGGATGCAAGACAGAGCGGTACGGTGACGTATTCGTAAAATAACAAGCAAAAATGCCGCTTGTACCCAGACCCCTAGAGAAAGTGCAAACACAAGCCCAGTGACTAGGTATTCTTTAGAAAAATGCCAACCTGCAAAACCTGTGACCAGTACCGAAATGGTCGAAGCGATGACCGGACTGCGTGTGTCTTGCATGGCGAAGAAAATACTCACTAGAATTCTAACCAAGGTTAGTGCGGGAATACCCAAAGCAATTACCTGCAAAGCTTGCGCGGTAATTTGAGCATCTTCCCAGGTGAAGGCGCCATGTAAAAATAAAACGGAGATTACGGGTAGAGCAAAAGCTATAAAACCTGCGGTTGCAGGTAGAATTAAGAACATTGCCGAAGAGATTGTTTGTCTCAAAGTAGTAAAAGCGCTTTCCCAGTCTTGATCACTACTATGCTTGCTAAATTCAGGAAGGCTGGCGGTGGCATAGGCAAAGGCAAATACTCCAATCATGAGTTCTTGAAGCCGAGACGCAAGGTTATAGTAGCTTATATGCCCATCCGGAAGTCCGCTTCCAATATTTCTAAGCACGATTAAATTAATTTGGTAAACGGCTACACCGAACAAAGTTGGACCCATTAAGCTAGCTAAACGTTTGATGTCCTTATCGCCCCAAAAATTTTTGGGTAGCAAGTTTTGGTTGATACCCAAAAGAAATGGGAGTTGTAAGGCTAGTTGAATAAAGCCTGCAGCAAATACTCCCCAAGCAGCAGCTTCAACTGAAAATTCAAAATAGTCTCGCAAGAATAACGTTGCGCCTATAATACTAAGATTCAAAAATATAGGGGCGGCGGCTGGTGCTGCGAAGTGCTGTTCTGAGTTGAGGATCCCCATGGCGAGCGCAACTAGCGAAATACATACTAGATAGGGAAACATGATTTCTGTTAATGAGACGGTCAGCAAGAACTTTTCACTATTCTCATCAAACCCACTTGCGAACAAAGTGACAAGCTCTTGGCTAAAAGCGATCCCACAAGCGCATAAAAATGTACACACTACGATGACTAAGCTCGCTACTTTCTGAGCGAACATTTTGGCTTCGGCTGGCCCTCGTGTTTTTTTGATATCCGTATATAACGGAACAAAAACTAAAGAGAGGGAGCCTTCTGCGGTTAATCTACGCAAGGCATTGGGAATAGTGAGCGCAATGATAAACGCATCGTAAAGAGCACCAGCACCAAAAATATGAACCATAACCAGTTCTCGAACCATGCCAAGAATTCGAGACAGAAAGGTAAAGAAGGACACTATACGCGCGTTTCCTTTTATGCGTAGTCGCGTCTTTTCTTGGTTTAGAGACTCAGAATTCGCCACTAGTTATTCCCAGTTGAGGTGGCTTAGTTTCCATTCATCGTCGTAAAGGCGCCACTGGCTTTTAACTTGATAAATGCGACCATCCTCAGGTATCAGTCCGCGGGTTCCAGTTATGATAGCTGTGCTGTTAATGGCCGCTAGATGTGTACTGTGCTCATCGAGAGTGACCGAGCTGTTACTTAAGATAATGGTAATTTTTTGTTTTCTGAGCGAAAACAAAAACATCGTCTTTCTAATCTTCTCAAGATCGAAGTTTTGTTTAGGACCTCTAATTTTAAAATCAGGAGCTAGAATATCTTCTAGTTCATCTGCATTAAGTTGTTCGACGGCGAGTTTGGCTTGTTCAAGGTTTAGCAATAGTTGTTCTTCCGCGGGCTTAGGTTTAGAACAGAAGCTCAATACGACTAGGCATACTGAAAGTACCAATGCTTTTGCTGTAGAGATAAAGGCGTTATTCTTGTTGATCATTCTGGCTGCCAGTGATTAGTATGATGGTATGGGGCGAAACTAAGCTTTGAGACGAGGTTTATTTTATACTAACAAATTCTGTTTGAGATTTAAGCATAGTTGTTCACCTATATAGCTTAAGTTCTTTTGATGGAGCTTGATTGGCTATGCTTGTCATACTATATTGACTGACTGGTTAATTGTTAGAAATGACTTCGTGAAAAGAACGGTTTCTTTGCTATCAAGTTTGTTCTTGTTTGTGATTTTGGGCACCCCGACTTATCTGTCTGCTCAAGATCCAGAACAGGCCCTGTCTCCGGAAGAGTTCTGGGAGCTTCGTGCATCTCTTTTGAAAAACCCGGGGGCCTTAACATGGCAGACCGAGGCATTAAAAAAAATCAGCCCTAGACAAATGGCTAGGCTGATCTACGCAATGGATTTAAGCCACCATACTTTTTTATATCCTGTTCGGGTGAAGGGAGAAAAGCTGACTGCCCTGTTGGGAAGGGAGCTGAGCCAGCTGTCAGTAATGGCGGTCTGGGATGGAAAGCTTCAAACAATTCCCTTTCAGATCGAAGAGTATGACCGCAAATCTGGCTATGTATATATAGAGAGCGTTAATCCATTTCCAATTGAGGGAACTCACCTACATTTAGATGGTGGAGATGAATTAGCGTTTATGTATCGCGACACGGGGATAGAACGTTTTAGGCGCTCTCAACATACCATTCCAGACAGTGTGACCTTAGAAAAAGAGCTGATTTTCGAGGATCTAATCGGTCGTAAACGTTATGCTTATATTGTTTCCGGCAATCCTGAACGAAGTGAGCTAGATTATATCCACACCTCATTGGAAAACGCCACAATGAGCACGAGCTATTATCAAATGGCTTATGACCCAGACAATTTTCTTAGCATCCGGGATTTTCGTCCTTTAATGGGCAAAGGATATGGTCAACGCATTGTTGATTTTATCTATTTTCAAATGTCTGCTCATGTGTTTACACGTTTTTTTAAGGTTAACCTCGACAGTCAGGATAATATTAGAATTAAAGTTCTTGGTGTTAAAGACGGTCCTGTTAGAAGCGTTCTCTTTCTGAAAATTAGTGTGGTGGTAGCGGGCATCCCAGTGTTTAGTATGTACTCAGAGATGAATGCCTATGAGCAAGGGCTTGTGATGCCCAATAGGACTGAACCGGGCAAAGGAGCTTTGTTGACCCGAATCTTTAAGAACCCTGAGATGCTGATTTATCTGGATATGAACGGTTTAAATGGGGGCAAGGTTAGCGCCGATGCATTCACTAAAGCGAATGGTGAATTAGCTTACGGCAATATTGATGGGAAAATGGACGATGTAGAACAGGGAACCAATAACTTGCAAAACCCAGGTGATTGGATTTGGCTCCAAAGTGGCTTGGGCTGGGATGTATTTATGTCCTTGGCTTTCCCAGAGGATAAGTTTCATGGCATGGAAACCTTTATTTACTATCTTGATGATGCAACTCATCAGGAAAAAGGTGAAGCCTTTGAGGGCGCAGGCCCTCATTTAGGAATGCGTGTGGTAGGTTTGCCAAAAGATATTAAAAAGTTAGAAGGCTTAGACCTTGAATATGCCTTTTGGTACCCGGATTCCGCAGGCCGTAGGGGCCCCAAGGATTTTTATAGGCACCTCAGTAATCCGCCTACGCTAAAAATTAGAGAATTATCTCCCTAATCTACCAAGCTGAAAGAAAAAGTTGTTAAGCAACCAAGTGAGCTTATAATGGCTTAACGATAGCGATTGGATTTTTTACTGGAACCCCTATGGCTGACAACCCTCTTTGGCACAATTTTTTTCGTAAAGGCGCTGACCCAACCCATGTCGTGGCGGATTTATGGAAACAGACTCCATTGTTCAATAACATTCCCTGGCGTAGATGCTTGACCTTAAGTCGCATGATGCATATGCGTCGATACGAAAAGGGAGAATTAATTTTCAAAGATGGAGAAATTGGCCTTGGCGTAGCGATGATCGTAAAAGGCTCGGTGCACGTTAAAACTGGTGGGCATCTATTGGCCCACCTACAGGCTGGTGATTTTTTTGGTGAGATAGCCTTGGTTATTGATGAGCCTAGAACAGCCAACGTGATCGCAGCAGAAGAAACTGAACTCGCATTCTTTTTACGCCCTGATCTTGAAGAGTTTATTGAGCAGTTTCCCAAGCATGGCGCCATCCTTACCTTTAATTTATCTAAAGTATTGGCTCGCCGCTTGCGAGAGGCTAACGCAGCTTTGATGCGTGAAGGTGATAAGAAAGTATTGGAGGCAAGGTAGCCCCGTGGATTTCATTGAGTTCATAAAATCACGGTCGAGCGAATTTGCATTTGTCGGCTTGCTTGTAGCCTTTGCCCTTGGCTTACTTTTGATTCAGCCGGTATTGGTACCTGTTCTTATCTCTTTTACTCTATACGCATTGCTCGAACCTATCAGTGACACTCTATATCGACTCGGTATGCGAAGAAGTTATACTGCGTTTATCTGTATGTTCGTACTGATGTTGATTGGTACTGCGATTGTGTTGTTGGTGGTGCCTAGATTGGTGGATCAGTTAGGTTTGATTCAATCTCAACTTGGTCGATTGGAAGATATTATTTCCAGTGTTTTTGAAAACATAAGTGTTCAGCTAGCTGCCTGGGGAGTGTCTTCTGATTTGAGTGGCTCAAAAGACTTATATCAGCAAGTAAAACCGCAACTCGACTTGGCTACGGTGATTGCTAACTCCAATATTATGATCAGCGTTGTGGCTACTGCAGTATTGGTTCCATTGTTTACTTTTTTCTTGATTAGAGATTTTAAAACATTAAGGCAAACCGTATTGGGCACTTTGCCTAATCGATATTTTGAGTTGGGTTGGTTGATTTATTACCGTGTTGCCTATCAGTTGCAAAGGTATGTGCGAGGCATCTTACTGCAGTCTTTACTTGTGGGAACGATCAGTGGCTTTGGTTTTTATATAGTCGGTTTTGATACCCCTATTCTACTTGGAGCTATAGCAGGAATGTTAAATGTTATTCCTTATATTGGAATGATTTTAGCGATGACACCTCCTGTTCTTATTAGTTTGTCTGCAAATCCTTTTGAGCCGCAGTTTGTTATTTCAGCAATTCTAGTGATTGTTATTACTCAATTGATTGATAATGTTATTATTATTCCGACAGTAATAGCACATGCGGTTAGTTTACATCCGTTGACCGTGATTGCCGGTGTTATTATTTTTGGTAATGCTTTTGGTATGCTGGGAATGATTATGGCTATCCCTGTGTTGGCTGCGCTAAAAATAGTCTACGTCGGTCTGCAACAGGGCCTTAAACACGAACCTGATCGCCAGTTTCGTTTAGCGTAATTAACGATGTTAGACGCCGATCACCTGTTTGATTTTGCAGAAGATATTTTCTTTGAGCTTGCACCCGAAAACTTGAACGAAGCAAAAATAAACTTGCTGCAAAACAATCCGCAAGCCTTCTTTGTTGAAATCAATGAAGGCTTCGCTTCTTCTTGGTCAGAGTTAATATATGAAGAACCTGACCCTTCTGAATATTTAGAGCTTTCGTTTTATCTGGACTTAGGTCGCAAACAAGAGAGTCTTGCGCTTATGCTGATTGGGCTCGACACCGAACATGATAAGGAATGTCACGTACAGTGGTGAGTTTAACTCTGGGTCTCTTCCTGATCCGGGTGAAGCCAATTTAAAATAACTTTTTCTGCTTCGTTGACGCCGTCGGCTTTGAGGGAAGAAAAAAGCTGAGCGCTGATTTTTATCGGTTGATCAATACTGCTTTCAGTTTTTTTGATGGCATTTCGCACGCTTTGTAAGGATTTTGCTGCCGCGCCGCGTTTGAGCTTGTCTGCTTTGGTGAGCAAAATATGTAAAGGCATATTGTATTGTAAAGACCAATCAATCATAAGCTGATCAAATGGTTTTAGGGGGTGTCTGACATCCATGAGTAGAATGACGCCCTTAAGTGAAAGTCGGTTTTCGAAATAGTCTTGTAGATTGGCTTGCCAAGCCTTTTTCATCGCCTCGGGGACTTTGGCATAGCCGTAGCCAGGGAGATCTACGATACGCTGGGTGTCTGTTAGTGCAAAAAAGTTGATTTGTTGGGTACGTCCTGGGGTTTTGGAAATTCGAGCTAATTTCTTTTGATCGCAGAGGCAATTGATGGCACTGGATTTGCCTGCGTTAGATCGACCTGCAAAGGCTACTTCGGCCCCTTGGTCCTCCGGGCAAGTCTCTAGACTCGGGGAACTACAGATAAATTCGGCTTGATGAAGAAGTTTGTTACTTTTGCTCATATTTGGGTGCCGATTCGAGGCTTTCTGGGCTTTAAATTAGGAAATAGCTCAAGAAAGTCGATATCGAGCCGATTTGAGGCATATTTTACTCATTGTTGCCTTGTAAATCAGTGTTTTAGACCAAAAATTCGCCTTTACCCTATGCACGACCCTAGCTATACTTGCCGCTCCCAGTTTGGGGTCAAATTTTACCTAGTATTCTCGGGGCCTGAGATGAGACTCATAGAAAAAACAGCGTCAGCAAAATTACGTTTACCTGCTTTGCTTGTCACCTTTGTAGCCAGCTCGGTGTTCAGCCACTCGACTTTTGCTGAAGGGTTTGATGTGGAAGCTGCTTACAATCAAAGCTGTGCGGTTTGCCATAACAGTGGCGCAGCTGGCGCTCCAAGAAAAGGCGACCAAGGTGCCTGGACTAAGCGTTTAGCCCAGGGTGAAGATAAATTATTGGCCAACGTGAAAAATGGCGTGGGCGCGATGCCTGCAAAGGGGCTATGCAGTGATTGCAGCGACGATCAGTTCCGTGAACTGATTCGCTATATGTCCAAATAGAGTGTTAAAAATAGTAAACAAGTGAAGTGAAATCATGAAAAAAATTGTATTTGTTCTTATATCCATTTTGAGCTTTGGCGCTGCTATGCAAGCGTATGCTAGTGAAAGCGCCGCTGCAGAAGAAGCGCCTAAAATGGAACTTAAGCCTTTTGGTGATGCAGAAGCAGGAAAAAATAAAGCGGCCGCTTGTGGTGCTTGTCACGGTCGTGACGGCAACTCAGCGTCACCGGGTTTCCCGAAAATTGCTGACCAAGGTGCTCCTTACCTTTACAAGCAAATGAAAGACTTCCAAAGTGGCGCACGTAAAGATCCTACTATGGAAGCTCAGGTATCAGGCCGCAGCGACCAAGACCTTAAAGATATCGCTGCTTTTTACGCAGCCCAAGAAGCTACTTCGGGTGCGGTTAAAAAAGATTTGCTTGAATTAGGCCAGAAAATTTACCGTGCAGGTAATGCTGAAACAGGCGTGCCAGCTTGTATCGCTTGTCACGGGCCAGCAGGTAAAGGCATGGCCTCAGCAAGCTTCCCTGCCTTGGGTGGTCAACACGCTCAATATACCGAGGGACAGCTAAAAGCGTTTAGAGCTGCGGGCCGTGGTGACATGGGTCGCGTTAAAAAGCGCGATAACGATGGCGAGTCTAAAATGATGAGAGACGTTGCTGCGAAAATGAGTGACGCTGAAATCCAGGCGGTTTCTAGTTATATTTCGGGTCTACGTTAATCAGAACTGAATAAAACGTATATAAAGTTGTAAAAAAGGGTGGCACTTGCTGCCTTTTTTTTTGTCTAATAGGCAATGCTATTAAGGCCGATAAAAGTGCCGATTTAATCCAGGAGTTAATAATGAAATTTTTAAAACTATCCATCTTTACTTTAACTGTTGCTTTAGCGTTTTTTTCAGCCCTGGCTGTTTCAGCCGAATATCAAGAGGGTAAGCACTATCGGGTCCTAGAAAACCCAGGGATTCCTAGTGAACCAGGTAAAGTAGAAGTGAGAGAGTTCTTTTGGTACGGCTGCCCTCACTGCTTTAAGCTGGAAGGTGCTTTAGATTCATGGAAAAAGTCCTTACCTGATGATGTTAGTTTTGTGCCCACTCCAGCTGTATCGGCTCCTCATTGGAAAGTGCTTGGCAACGCTTACTATGCAGCCGAGAGTTTAGGTATTGCCGATAAAGGCCATAAAGCGATGTTTAAAGCTCTGCATGTTGATCGTCAGCGTTACAACACACCGGCTCAAGTGGCCGAGTTCTACGCTCAGTTTGGTGCTACCGAACAGGAGTTTATGGATAAAATGAATTCGTTTTCAGTTAAAACCGCGATGCGTCGTTCAGACAACTTGTTTAGACAGTATCAGTTAACGGGTGTACCTGCTTTGATCGTGAACGGTAAGTATCAGGTAGTGGGCGCCAACTATGCCGAGATGCTTAAAATCACTGATTACTTAATCTCTAAGGAGCGTAAGGCTACTCTTCAAGGCGCTGCGGAATAAAGCGCGCAGAGTAAAGCTAGGCAGAAATCACACCAACGTTTTTTGGGGCTGAGTTTACGCTCAGCGCCTATTTAGCGCGGCGAAACTTAGAGGTTTACGATTATATAGGCCTTTAGTAGAACAGGTCGCTGTCTACTTCGTCTTCGTCGTCAAGGGCGGGTGGCAAAATCAGCTTATCTTCATTAACCCAAGAGTTAATAATCTGAAGGTCTTCGATAGCCAAAGTGCCCGCTTCGTACTTCAGCCGTAATGAATCTAATATGTAGTTATATCGCGCGTTCGCGTGGTCCTTTTTAGCACGGAATAAATCACCTTGGGCTTTGAGCACGTTAACTAGGGGTCTGGTTCCGCTTCTATATCCTGCTTGTGCGGCCTCCAAACTCTTCTCGCTCGAGTGAATGGCTTGCTCAGCGGCTTCTACTCCTTTTACATCGTTATTTACTTTTCGGTAGGCGTTTCTGACTTTACGAATCACGTCCCTACGTGCTAATTCAAATAGTTCAGAGCTCTTGTCATAGTTAAGGTGGGCCGCTTTAACTTCGGCGGTAGTCAAGCCGCCTGAATACAAAAGGTATTTAAACTGGACACCAACGCCTGTTTGGCTAATAGATGGGGCTGAGGAAACTGCCACCTCGTCATTTTTAGAGATTTTGTGCCCGGCGATAAAATTAATCTCTGGATGAAAGCCGCCTTTTTTGACTGCAAGCTCTTGTTCGGCAGCCAGAGTGGCTGAGTGAGCTGCTAGCAGGCTGCGGTTATAAGTTAGCCCCTTTTTAACCCAGGCCTCTACATTTCTAGGTTGCGGAGGTTCGATTAAGAGGTCATCAGATAAGGTGGCCAAAGAAACATCTCGCCTTTGAGTCATCAGCATTAGGTTCTCTTGGGCGTTTTCTAGCGCGGTTCGAGAGACTAGCAGTTTAACTTTTGAGGAGTCTCTGGCTGAGCGTACGTCATATACATCATTCTGAGGAAGCAGACCCAGCTGAAAGCGTTTTTTGGTCTGTTCCAGTTGTTTCTCAGCAGTTTCAGTTTCGGCTTTATCTACCTCCCATTGCTCGTAGGCCCTAAGTACAGCAAAGTAGGCTTCGGCGACCGATAGAATGAGGTCTTGTTTTGACTTTTCAAAATTAGATTCTGTACCGCTATTCGCGATTTTGGCTGCTTGATAGCCCTTATAAGCCTTGTAGTTATAAAGAGGCTGAATTAAACCTATCTCTGCTGAGTAGGTTTCGTAGCGGCCACCCAAATCATCTCTGATAATTAAGGGTGGGTTACAGTTATCGCTGTCGTTAATCTGAATTAAGCATTCAGTAAATACAGCTTCGTCAAGGTGCGCTGGGTTAATAATAGCCTGGCCACTACCTGATGTTCTTATATGAGATATGGATCCATTGGCTTGTATTTTTGGGTAAAGTAACGCCTCGCTCGAAGTTAGGGCTTGTTTATCAGCTTGATATTCTAGCTTTTTGGCTTCCCAACTTGGGTCGTGGTCGCGCGCGCTCCTAAAAATATCCATAAGATCTGCAGCCCTTGCTATGTTTGGGCTGGCAAGGAAGAGAGTGAGACCAATTGTGTGTATAATGCGCAGCAAGGTTGGGTGGATGCTCATGGATTACCAATACTCGATAGTGTTAATGGACCAGCGTAAAATCGACCGAAAGTGTCTCCGGAAGCTCTAAATATTTCAAATTAAGGTGATTCAGTCCCCATGCTTGCTATTGGGACTCAGGGTCAGCCCTAAGAGTTCCTATTTTTACCTAATTCTGGTCGGATTTTGAGGCATTTTGCCCCTAAAAATGTGCGCTGGTCGGCAAATTCGTCACTTAGTGTACCTGAACTTAGACTTTTTATAAGCAATTAATGATACTGCCTTGATTGTAAACGGCTTTTTTTAAGAAAAGGCCTTTTTACAATGAATTTAAAAGAGCTTCGTGGCAAAATAAAGAAGCTGACTGGATGCTGCAAAAGCAGCTATTTGAGACTGGTGAATAAGACTTATGTGTGAAAGCGAAGTTTGTCGCTATGCTCAAAGTAAAAGAATAACAAGTTGGCTAAATTAAGGTGGCTATCTAAAAGTTTGGGCAGGGCAGTGCCCCAATCGCACTGACGATTAAACGGGAAGTTTGAACTTTGGGTAAGCATTAGTTTAGTCGCGTAAGACTAGCGTGATCATTTGTTAGAAGAACTCCAAGACAAAGTCGATAACTTGGTCGACCTACTTCGCTATCGAGCTCAGGAGCAACCTGATACACCTCTGTATACTTTTTTAAGTGACCAAGAAGGGCAAGTTGAAGAACGAACATATGGTGATATCGATTTAAGAGCTCGTGCCATCGCCGCGCGTTTACAGAAGTTGGATGTGAAGGGCGGGCGGGCGCTCATGTTATACCCTTCAGGTTTAGAGTTTGTTGAGGCTTTTTTTGGCTGTCTATATGCAGGGCTAATTGCTGTTCCCGCTTACCCTCCTCGCAAAAACCAAAAACTGGGCCGTCTGCAATCCATTATCGATAACTGTCAGCCCTCAGTGGTTTTGTGTTCAGAAGAAGTGCAGCAGGTGTCAAAGCCATTGTTTGAGGAGAGCGATGGCGAGTTTAGCGAAAACCTTCAATGGTTAAGCACCGATAGTGTTGATTTGGGTGAGGCTGATGGGTGGCAAGCGCCTGGAGTTAAGGCAAGTGACCTTGCGTTTCTTCAATACACCTCGGGATCTACCGGTGAGCCAAAAGGTGTGATGGTTAGTCATGAAAATATCATGGTTAACGAGGAAATGATTCGAGTGGCCTTTGGCTTTAGAAAAGAACACAAGTTTGTCAGCTGGTTACCGATGTTCCATGACATGGGTTTAATTGGCACGACTTTGCATCCGATTTATCTAGGTGCCCAGTCAATCTTGATGACTCCGGCTTCTTTCTTGAGACAGCCCTTGCGTTGGTTAAAAGCTATTTCTGATTATCGAGCAGAAGTCTCAGTGGCGCCTAACTTTGCCTACGAGCTTTGCGTTGAGCAAATATCTGAAGAACAAAAAAAATCATTGGATCTAAGTTGTTGGACTCATGCCTTATCAGGAGCGGAGCCTGTTCGCGCCGAAACACTAAATCGTTTTAACGATCTCTTTAGTAAGCAAGGTTTTTCTTGGGATGCCTTTTATCCTGTCTATGGTATGGCCGAAACCACTTTGATTATTACCGGAGGTGGTTCAATAGAGCGACCTCGTATAGAGCGTTTGTCTTCCCAGTCCCTAGCAGCTAATCGGTTTAGTCTATTAGGTTCAGCAGGAAATAGAAAACAACGTCACCCTGATGCAATTGATGTGGTGGGTGTTGGTGAAAAAGTACTGGATCAAGAAGTAGTTATTGTCGATCCGGAAACTAAGAAGCGTTGTGCCCCCGATACTGTGGGTGAGATTTGGGTGTCCGGTAAGCACGTGGGTCAAGGTTATTGGAATAACGAAAAATTAAGCAAAGATATTTTCAAAGCTCGAATACAAAATGACGATGGCTCCAGTTCAAAAGCGTGTTATTTGCGAACTGGGGATTTGGGCTGCTTTCTAGGTGATGAATTATTCATTACCGGTCGCCTTAAGGAAGTCATCATCGTTCGTGGGCGCAATTATTATCCTTACGATATCGAGCTTATCGCACAACAGTCTCATCCTTATTTGAAAATTGATTCTTCAGCTGCCTTTTCAGTTGAGATTAAAGGACAAGAACAAATTGTTCTTTTTATGGAGGTTGAGCGTAAGCATCGCCTAAAGGTAAATGGTGATGAAGTAGCTTCAGCTGTAAGAAAAGCGATTGCGCGAGAGCACGGTTTACAAGTTTATGGCGTTTGCCTCTTAAAGCCTGGCCGAATCCCAAAAACTTCGAGTGGCAAAATTCAACGTGGAGCATGTAAGCGAGCCTTTGAAAATGACTCCATGGAGTTTATTGCAAAGAGTTTGCATGTGCTCGATGTAAAAGATCGCTTTGATAACATTTCAATGAGTCGGGATGAGCTTCAATCATTGAGTGACTCTGAGCGACGCGGGAAAATTATCGAATATCTTCGTGCGTCGGTATCAGTTTTGTTGCAGGTGGACATTCAAGAGGTGCCTGCTGAGCAAGCTTTGACTTCTCTTGGCTTAGATTCACTACAGGTCACCCAGTTAGTGTCTCGAGTAAGAGACCATCTACAAGTTGAATTGGCGATTGATGAGTTATTTGATCTGGAGTCCTTGGCCCAAGTGGCGGAGCTCACTGTTCGTTTAATTCAAAATGATCCAGCATTACGTCTGCCAGAAATCAAAAAACGAGATGATCAGCATAAACTTTCGCTGTCATTTTCCCAAAAGCGTTTATGGTTTTTGGACCAACTTGAACCGGGTAACGCTGCCTATAATAATCCTGCAGCACTCTATATTCGTGGCAAGTTGGATATGCGCATTCTCAGCCAGTGTTTAGAAGAGATCGTTCGTAGGCATTCAGTGTTAAGAACTCGGATTGAAGAACGTAATGGTGACGCATTTGCGATTCTTGAGGACCCGAGTATTTGGCATATTCCTTTAGAAGATTTAAGTGGATTGTCGAAAGCGGCTAAAGAAGTTGAGATTAAGTGTTTGGCCTCTGAAGAAGCCGCTTGTACCTTTGATTTATCCCGAGGCGCGCTATTCAGGACGCGCCTGTTACAGTTGGGTGAACTGGACTCTGAAGAAGAGGCTTACGTGTTGCTGTTGACGGCACATCACATCGTGTCTGATGGTTGGTCTCTCAATATTTTATTAGAAGAACTGATCGCCCTGTATGCATGTTTTAATGCTGGGCAGCCCTCACCATTAACTGAACTAAGTATTCAGTATTACGATTTTTCAGAGTGGCAAAAACAGTGGCTGCAAGGTGATGTGCTTGATCGCCAGCTAAATTATTGGAAACATATTTTGGCCGCCGTGCCGGCGCTGGAGTTACCACTGGATCATCCAAGACCACCAGCGATGAGCCAGCGGGGCAAGCAAGTAGGTTTTCATATTTCGCAAGATCTTACGGAAAAACTAAAATCACTCAGTCAGGGTCAGGGTGTTACCCTGTTTATGACATTGTTTTCTGGTTTTGCGGTTTTGTTGAATCGTTATTCTGGACAAGAAGATTTTGCCATCGGTACTCCTATTGCAAACAGAACTCGAGCAGAGCTGGAACGCTTAATTGGTTTTTTTGTCAATACTTTAGCGTTGCGTGTGGATTTGAGAAATAAGCCTTCATTCATAGAGGTGCTTGAAAGAGTTCAAGAAATTACGCTCGGTGCATACGCGAACCAAGATTTACCATTTGAACGTTTGGTTGAAGAAATGGGTGTGGTTCGTGATATGAGCTATACCCCTCTGTTCCAAGTTATGTTCTCGTTTCAAAATTCTCCCATGCCGGTTGATTTAGAAGTAGACGGTTTGGAGTTTGATTTGATGCAGGTTCATGGCCAGTCCTCTAAATTTGATCTGTCTTTAGATCTGCGTGAAGTTAGTAGCGGTATCGAGGGCTTTGTTGAGTATAATAGCGACCTGTTTGATGAGGTGACCATTGCTCGCTTCGCTGAGCACTTTTCAAATTTGTTAGAGAGTATTGCCTCCGATCCAGGAGAAAGTATTGCGAATTTTGAGTTTCTTTCCTCCGATGAGTTAAAACATTTGTTGGTGGATCTGAATAGTGATGTTGATAGTTCTTATGAAGAGCAGATCTGTATTCATCAATATTTTGAACAGCAGACTAAAAAAACACCTAACAGCCCGGCTTTAGCATTTGGCTCAGAGCGTTTGACCTACCTTGAATTAAATCAAGAGGCGAATCGGATTGCTCGTTTCTTAGTTGAAAAGGGCGTGGATAAAGGTGATTTGGTAGGAGTGTGTTTGTATCGAAGCCAGCACCTACTTCCTGTTTTATTAGCGATCTTTAAAGTGGGAGCGGCTTACGTTCCGCTTGATCCAAAATACCCAAGTGCTCGTTTGGAACAGATTATTTATGCGGCAGAAGCTAAATTTTTAATTGGGGACGAAAGTCTTCGTGATGACCTACCTACTAACGATGCCCAATGTTTTTATATTAAAGATATTCAAACTGAATTAGCTGCTTTTGAAACCAGTGATTTAGAGCGCGAAGTTCGATCCAACGACCTTGCTTATGTGATTTATACATCAGGATCAACGGGTTTGCCTAAGGGTGTGGCTATTGAGCATCGCAGCACCGGGGCGCTTATTCATTGGGCGCAAAAACAATTTAGTTTTACTGAGTTAGAAAATGTTCTAGCGTCTACTTCAGTTTGTTTTGATCTTTCGATCTTTGAGTTCTTCGTCCCTCTTAGTGTGGGCGGGTGTGTTGTTTTGGTGGATAACGTACTGGATCTGATTCAGGGTATTGATCAAGATATATCCTTAATTAATACCGTACCCTCTGCGATATCAACTTTAATGAGCCATGAAGCAATACCTGCAAGCGTACGAACGGTTAATCTTGCAGGCGAGGCTCTATCGGCTCAGCTAGTTGATCGCCTATACGAAACGAGTTTTATAAATAAAGTTTACGATTTGTACGGCCCTTCAGAAGATACTACCTATTCAACCTATATGCTTCGGGAGCGCTTTTCTTACGCGAGCATTGGCCGTCCTTTGACGAATACCCAAGCCTATATTTTGGATCAAAATTTAAAACCAGTTCCCCAGGGTGTCCCGGGTGAACTTTATTTGGCTGGATCAGGCTTAGCGCGGGGCTATTATGGTCAAGAGGATTTAACCCAAGAGCGATTTATTGAAAACCCATTTAAAGTTCAAATGCATAAGGGGTTTGGTACGCGCTTGTATAGCACTGGCGACCTTGCTCGTTATTTGCCTACCGGTGAGATTGAATATTTGGGGCGTAGTGATTTTCAGGTTAAGTTAAGAGGATTTAGAATTGAGCTTGGTGAGGTGCAAAGTGCCTTGTCCAAAGTTAGAAATATTCGTGAAGCGGTAGCTTTTGTTAGAGATGATGTCAGTTTTGCTGATGAAGCCGAGCAACAGGTGCTGGTGGCTTATGTGGTTTTTAACGAAGGCTTAGGAATTGATTCCAGTTCCGTGAATAGTTTCTTAAAGAGCAAAGTAAAAGAATTACTCCCTGCTTATATGGTACCCTCAGTTTTTGTTCCGCTGGAAGAAATACCCTTAACCCCGAATGGAAAAACAGATCGCTCACGATTGCCGATCCCAGATATGGATGCCTTGGCTTCTAGCGATTATCGAGAGCCTAGAGATGCCTTTGAACAAGGCCTTGTTGAAATATGGACGGGTGTCTTAGCTCAAAAACGCATTGGCGTGTATGACAACTTTTTTGAGCTTGGCGGTCACTCTCTGTTAGCGACGCAGGTTGCTGCGCGAATTCGTGATACATTTCAGGTTGATTTGCCGGTAAGGACTATTTTTGATTTGCCGACTATTTTTGAGCTGGCATCGCTGCTGAGTGATTTATCGACTCAACAAGATTTGTTCCCGGTAGAGATCCGAAGCCAATCACTAGATCAAGTGCCTTTATCATTTGCTCAACAACGTCTGTGGTTCCTGCATCTTTTAGATAAGAGCAGTGCTGCCTATAACATGCCTGCAAAATTGATGATTCGCGGCGCTCTGGATAAGAGAGCCTTAGAGTCAGTATTTATTAATATCGTTCAACGTCATGCGGCATTGCGTACACGCTTTTTTATCGAGAATGGCAAGGCCTATCAAAGTGTTCAAGAAGCGCCCAATACTTGGGGTTTTGAAGAATTAGCTTTTACGAGTGGCTCTTCACAAAGTGACCAAATTGACTCGTTGTTTCATCAATTTTCGATCCAAGCTTTTGATTTAGAAAATATTGATATTAACGATATAGGTAAGCGGCTATTGCGCAGTGCCTTGATCAAGGTGTCCGAGAAAGAACATGTGTTGTTTATTAATATGCATCATATTGTGTCCGATGGCTGGTCGATGGCTATATTGTTGAAAGAATTAAAAGTGTTTTATGAAGCTGCACGTTTGCGTCGGCCAGCACAATTGGCACCTATTAACTTTCAGTACAGCGATTATGCTGCTTGGCAGCGTGAGTGGATTAGTGGCGAGCGCCTTGAGAGGCAAATGCGTTATTGGAAAGACCAGCTAGATGGCGTGGATGTATTGGAGATGCCTAGCGATCGACCTAGAATGCCAATACAAAGCAGCCATGGGGATCGAATTGCATTTCATTTGCCAGCAGAGTTGAGCGCTAAACTGTATCGCCAAACAAGGGAACAAAATGTTACTTTGTTTATGGTAATGCTGGCCGCTTTTAAGGCCTTGTTGTTTAGATACACCGGGCAGTCCGATATCGCCATAGGAACACCCTTGGCAAACAGAACTCACCCCGAGTGGGAATCTTTGATTGGGTTTTTTGTGAACACCTTGGTGCTACGGACGCAACTATCACCTGAAGACTCTTTCCTTAATCTAGTTAAGCAAGTGCAAGAAGTAACCTTAGATGGCTATGCGAATCAAGATTTGCCTTTTGATAAATTGGTTGAGGAATTGAATCTTAATCGTGATAGTAGCCATTCACCTTTGTTTCAGGTGGCTTTTACATTACAGACCAACGCGGTGTCTGAATCAGTTAAGGTGGATCGGCTCGATATTAACGTTGATGCGGGTAAAACTAAGACCTCTAAGTTTGATATCACCATGGAGCTTCAAGAAAGCGAAGGGGATATTAGGGGTGAGCTAGAATACAATACAGATCTATTTGATCGAAGCAGCATGGAAAGTTTTATCGAGCACTATGAAGTGCTGATGAACGCATTGCTCGATAACCCCAGACAAAGTATTGCGGAAGCACCTCTGTTGTCTGCTACCGAGCAAACCCTACTGCTCGAAAGTGCTGCACGACAAAAAGCAATTACGAGCGAAGTTCGCTTCGTGCATAAAGTATTCGAACAGCAGGCAAAACTACACGCCGATAAAGTTGCGGTTAGTAGCGAAGGTTTATCGATTAGTTACGCCGAATTAAATCATGAGGCTAATCAGTTAGCTCGATATCTGCAGGAGAGAGGCCTTCAAAAGGGTCAGCTATTACCTTTATTCGTAGAGCGCTCTATTGATATGGTGGTGGGTATTTTAGCCTGCTTAAAAGCGGGTGCTGGTTACGTGCCCATCGACCCAATGACGCCTGATGAGCGAGTTAGTTTTATTGTGGATGATGTGTGCTCTTCACAGGAGAATAATTTAATTCTTTCGCAGAGTGCGCTGTTGGAACGTCTTGCGAATGATGAATATGAATTATCCTTTGTTTGCATTGATAAAAAAGAAAACTACCAGCAAAAACCAAACGATAATTTGACTATTGAGGATCATGCTTTAGAAGATCCTGCTTATGTGATTTATACCTCAGGGACCACAGGTAAGCCCAAAGGTGTGGTGGTGAATCACTTTAACGTGGCTAGATTATTCCAGAATAGTGAAGAGCTATTTTCGTTTAACGAAAATGACGTGTGGACCTTGTTTCATTCATTCTCTTTTGATTTCTCTGTATGGGAACTGTGGGGGTCACTATTATATGGTGGAAAACTTATTGTTATTCCACAGCACTTAAGTCGCGCAACCGAAGATTTTTATCAGCTGTTATTGGATGAGAAAGTCACCATACTGAACCAGACGCCTTCTGCATTTAGTCAGTTGATCGCGGTGGATGCTAATCGCCAAGAATCATTAAATCTCAGAAAAGTCATTTTTGGCGGAGAAGCTTTAGACTTCTCTACTTTGAAAACCTGGGTGGCTCGTCACGGTTTTGACAAGCCCGAGTTAATTAATATGTACGGAATCACTGAGACCACGGTTCATGTAACCCATTATCGCCTTAGTGAGGATGACCTAAAAGGACATCGATCGTTAATAGGTAATACGCTTCCGGACCTACAGAGCTTTGTCTTGGATAGTTTCTTAAAACCTGTTCCTCGGGGAGTGGTTGGAGAATTATTCGTAGGAGGAGCGGGTGTTGCTAGCGGCTACCTGAATCGACCAGACCTAAGCAAAGATAAATTCTTATCAATGGATATTCCAGGTATTGGAGAGCAGTATGTCTATCGAACTGGTGACTTGGTTCGTTGCTTAGATAATGATGACCTTGAATATCTCGGCCGAATTGATGACCAGGTCAAAATTAGAGGCTTCAGGATAGAGCTGGGAGAGATTGAATTTAATATCAATAATATTCCCTCTGTTAGAGAGAGTATTGTCATGGTTAAGCCTGATATGCAGGGCGAAGATGCGATTGTGGCTTATGTGGCGGTTGATAAGGTTGAAGAAGTGTTCGCTTCTGATCTCAGAGCTGAACTGGTGGGTAGTCTTCCCGAATACATGATTCCAAAAGCGTTTGTGCTGTTAGAGTCTTTGCCTTTGACGGTTAACGGTAAGGTCGACAAGAAGTCTTTAGAAGATCCTGACTGGGGTCGTTTAAGTAGCAGTGAATATATTTCCCCTAGAAACGATACTGAGGCGGCGTTGACTCAGATTTGGGAGGAGGTATTAAAAATTGATTCGGTAGGGATTTACGATAATTTCTTTGAAATCGGTGGGCATTCATTATTGGCGACTCAAATCGTGAGTCGAATTAGAGATAGCTTAGAGTTAGAGCTTCCCCTCAATGTAATTTTTGAAACCCCGACGGTTGCTGATATCGCCTTCTATTTAATCGAACAAGAAGCATTAAGCGCTGACGAAGATGTATTAGAGGCGCTATTAGATGAGCTTGAAGGTAGCGATGATATTGATGCCCTGTTAGATGATGACTTATTACTTGATAAACCCGAATCAGGTGCTTGAGCACAGGTTGAAACCTTAAGGACCCTATGAAAAAAGTTTCAGGCCGTTTAGCTAATCTCACTCCTGAGCAACGCGAAAAACTGTTAAAAAAATTGCGTGAGCAAAAAAAAGAACAGGGTGCGACTACGCAAGGCTTAAATATTGCTGAGGTGAAAGCAGGTGAAAATGA
This sequence comes from Pseudomonadales bacterium, assembly GCA_965223975.1. GTDB lineage: Bacteria > Pseudomonadota > Gammaproteobacteria > Pseudomonadales > JBECKS01 > JBECKS01. The sequence goes on along the minus strand of OZ245031.1, from coordinate 1,267,483 downwards.
GCATGCGCTTTCTTTCGCTCAGCAACGCTTGTGGTTTTTGGATCAGTTAGAAGGGCAGCAAGCTACGTATAATATACCAGCTATTCTTAGGATTAAGGGTAAGCTGGATGAAGATGCTTTGGCCAAAGCCTTTGATATTCTCATACAGCGGCATGAAGGTTTGCGCACACGTTTTATTGCGCAAGATGGAGTCGCTAAGCCCTTAGTGCTTAAAGACAATGGTTTTAGTCTGCTGAAAACAGACCTCAGTGATTTAAGTACTTTTGATCAAGAGCAGCAATTAGAAATCTTGTCTCAGCGAGCTGCGCTTAAAACATTCTCATTGGATAAAGATTCCTTGCTTAGGGCTCACCTGGTATATAGGGGTGGAAAGGGAGAATCTGGTCGTTATGTATTATTGATCTGTATGCATCATATTATTTCTGATGCGTGGTCGATGAATATCTTTATTAAAGAGATGTCGCTTGCTTATTCAGCATTGAAGGATCATCGGCGACCGGAGTTTTCAGAGCAGGCACATCGTTATCTCGATTTTTCTCTTTGGCAAAAGCAGCAGTTAGACAGTGGAGCATATAAGGCGCAAAGCGAATACTGGAAGAGAAATCTTGAGGGTGTTGAAGTGTTGAACTTGCCGTGTGATAAATCTAGGCCGGTCCAACAGACTTTTGTTGGAAAACAAACTCACTTTTCCCTTTCGCCTGGCTTAAGTGATCAGCTTAGGCGTATCGCAAAAGAGCAAAACAAAACTTTGTTTATGGTTCTTTTGACCGCATGGAAAATTATACTATCTCGTTATACAGGGCAAAAAGATTTTTGTGTTGGAACACCAGTTGCTAATAGAAATCATGCCGAGTTAGAAAATACTATTGGTTTTTTTGTGAACACCTTAGCAATCAGGTCTCAGTTGTCAGGCGAAGATAGTTTCCTTTATGCTTTAAGCAAAGTTCAAAAAAGCGCTGTGGGCGCATTTGCGCATCAGGATCTCCCTTTCGAACGTTTAATCGATGATCTTGGCCTTGAGCGTGATATGAGCCAATCGCCGATTTTTCAAAACTTCTTTAGCTATCAGAACGAATCTTTCTCAGACGGAATTGATTTTTCCGGATTGAGTATTGATTTAGAGTCTTTGCCGACTCAGACAGCGAAGTTTGACTTATCCTTAGACTTAGTGAATGGGGAAAACGGAATAGCCGGTATTTTGGAATTCAATACCGATTTGTTTTTTGCTGATACCATCTCAAGGCTAGCTGATAATTTTACTACCTTATTGGAAAGTATTGTTTGCGACCCCAAAGAACAGATTTCTAATCTTGAATGCTTGAGCGCACTTGAATACGAGTTGCAACTAAAAGAATGGCCGGAGCCTAGATCCGCATACCCCTTAAGTAATATTGTTGAACAATTCGAGGCACAAGTAGGGCGTAACCCTGAAGCTGTGGCTCTTAGATATCAGGATCAAACATGGAGCTATAAACAGCTCAACCAGGAAGCGAACAAAATTGCACATCGACTTTATGCCGATGGAATAGGCGAGGGTGATTTTGTTGGTTTGTGCGTAGAGCGTAGCGCATATTTCGTGTTTGCTGTTATGGGAGTGATCAAGTCTGGAGCGGCGTACCTACCGATCGATCCTTCTTATCCTTCCGAGAGAATAAAATTGTTGATTGATGAGGGCGAGTTAAGCGCTCTTTTGAGTCAAGAGTGTTTGCTGCAGGGCAAGTTATCCGAGTTTGTCACTGATCTCAGTTGCCCGGTTTACAGTCTCGACCAAGGTGAAATATGGTCAGAGCAGACTTGCGAAAATTTAGCCTTGGCTTTTTCTCAAGATGCGTTGTTATACGTTATCTATACTTCCGGATCCACTGGCAAACCTAAGCGAACGGCTGCGAGCCATAAGGGGGAGTCTAACCTGGTTCAGTGGTATTACGAGCGAACCCGAGGTGAAGAAAATAACAAATATCTTTTGATGAGCCCCGTCGGTTTTGATTTGGGTCAAAAGAATATTTTCACTCCGCTTTTAAATGGAGGCATCTTGGTGCTTCCGCCTGATCCCGCTTATCAGCCTGAAGCTATTCTTGATACGGTCCATAAAGAGAAGGTGGATTGTGTTAATTGTGCGCCTAGTGCCTTTTATCCTTTGCTCGAGATCACGGATGCCTTTTCAAAGTTGTCCAGTATCAAATATCTATATCTCGGGGGAGAAAAAATTCAGCTCGAAAAGCTTTTGCCTTGGCTTCAATACTCTGAATGTCAATTGGTGAATAGTTATGGCCCAAGCGAATGTACAGATATCGCGAGCTATCACGAATTAGGGTCGTTACAGGAATACAAAAATAAATCGATTCCGATAGGGCGACCGAGCGCTAATGCAAGTTTGTATCTTTTGGATGATCATTTTCATTTAGTACCCATAGGTGCTTCGGCGCAGCTTTATATTGGTGGCGATGGCGTAGGTCCCGGCTATTTAGGACAAGAAGAATTAACCCGCGAAAAATTTATCGAAAACCCAATACCTGGTGAAAGCGGACGCTTGTACGCCACCGGCGACCTGGCACGTTATACCAGTGACGGTTTGTTGGAGTATATCGGTCGGGGTGATGACCAGCTTAAGATTCGTGGTTATCGGATTGAAGTATCTGAAATTGTGAATACGCTTCTCTTGGAGCCCTGTGTAAAAGATGCGGCAGTTAGTTTGCATAAGCTCGATAATGGACGAGAGTTTCTTGCAGCTTATTTAGTCTTAAACGAAGCGATTGCTTTTGATCCTCTCTATTTTAAAAAATACCTTAAACAGCGTTTGCCTGATTTTATGGTTCCGAGTGCCTTTGTCGAGCTTGACGGTTTACCCTTGAGTCCAAATGGTAAGTTGGACCTTAAAGCCTTGCCTGTCCCAGAGTTGGACTCACTCAGTTCCCAGGAGTTTGTTGCTCCCAGCAATGAGCTGGAGCAAACCTTACAAGCTATTTGGCAACAGGTGCTTGGAATTGAACGAATTGGAGTGCATGACAACTTTTTTGAAATTGGTGGCGATTCGATTCTCAGTATCCAAATTATCAGCGCAGCCAGACAGAAACAATTATTGTTAAAGCCCAATCAAGTATTTAAGTATCCCACTATTTCTGAACTGGCTCAGGTAGTGGACGGTGCTCAGGCAGCTGTTCAGGCTGAACAAGGTAGGATAAAAGGACAGTATCGATTATCGCCGGTTCAGGCTTGGTTCTTTCAACATTTTGACACTAAGCCTGAAAGCAAAGAACCCCTGAACCATTTTAACCAATCGGTTTTGCTAGATTTAAAATCAGAGCTTGGCCTTAATGAGCTAAGGCTTATTGCCTTTGCTTTGTTGCGCCAGCACGATGCGCTGAATTTATCTTTTAGCTCTGTTGATGGTCGCTGGTCTCAAAGCCATAGAGAAAGCGAATACCAATTAACTGACATGGATGCTTTCGTTAGTGAGGCGAATGAGACGGACCTACTTCAAGCATTAAAAGGGGCTCAAACTCAGCTTTCGATCGGTGCCGGAAAACTATTTCATTTACTGTTGGTTCCCGCGCAGGCAGGAAAAGAGTATCCAAGCATTTATATCGTGGTTCATCACCTAGTAATGGATGGTGTATCTTGGCGCGTCATTTTGGGAGATCTTGATAAGCTCCTTGGACAGGTGGAAAATCTTTCTGAAAAAGCGAGCGAACCTTTAGCATTATCCCAAGAAGTTGATGAATGGCTGGGCGAAAAAACGCATTCTTTTAAACATTGGACGAATAGCCTAAGAGATTTGGCACAAGGTGAGCATTTTCGATCTGATAAAGAGTATTGGCTTGAAACCTTGGAACAAATATCGAGATATCAGGAAATCTTTCCAAGTCTGATCGAAAGTACTCCAGGTGATTATGCTCAACAAAAACGTCAGGGCTTCTCCTTGACTAAAGGTTTTACTGATCGATTTTTAAAACAAGCCAATAAGGCATTCAGAACAGATGCTAATGATATTTTATTATGCGCTTTGCATGAGGCCCTTCTCTTAGGGGCTAGTGGTTCAGAAAAGCACGCCTTTGGCGAACTGTTGGTGCAATTGGAATCCCATGGTAGGGATTTAAAAGATGAATTGTTAGAAGAACTCTCTTATCCAGATATTTCAAGAACGCTCGGCTGGTTTACCAGTTTGTATCCAGTGTTACTTCGGACCCAAGAAAGAGATCAATCCTGGGCTCGTAAACTTAAATCGATTAAAGAGCAGTTACACCGCGTGCCGAGCAAAGGTTTGAGCTTTGGTTTGTTTGCTTACGACCAAAATCGTGATAAGGCATTTGATTCCCTGAGCAACCCCAGCATTAGTTTCAATTATCTTGGGCAGTTTGATGCGCAAAGTGATTCGGCCTATTTTTCTTTAGATACTCAGTTAAGAAATCTTTCGGGTGCCGAGTTTCTTGATCAAAGCGCTGCGCTTGCGAAAGTTGTCGCTTTGGATATTGTCTTGTTTATTTCTGAGGGCTGTTTGCAATGTGATTTTTTATACGATAGTTCACGATTCAGCGAGCAAGAGATCGATCAATACTTAGATCGTTACAAAGGATATCTGGAATCCTTGATTGATTACTGCTGCGCTCAAAGTAAGCCAGGCCTGACCCCTTCTGATTTAAGCGCTGCAAACCTGAGCCAAAGTGAGATTGATACGGTAGAGCTTTATGTTTCTGGGTTGACTCAAGATAATGAAAGCCTTTCTAATGATACGCATATTGAAACGGTGCATGAGTTGCTGCCAACTCAAAGTGGCATGTTATTCCATAATATTTTTACTGGCGAAGGGTCTCAGGAGGAAAGCTACCTGGAGCAGTTTTGTGTTCAGTTAAAAGGTGATTTGAACCTCGGGCTCTTTACTCAAGCCTGGAAAGGCTTGATAAAAAAATATGCCAATCTAAGAAGCCTATTTTATTGGCAGTTAGAAACCCCCTTGCAAGTAGTGTTGAATGATTTTGAGTTCGCTATCGAGCGCCATGCGCTAATCGATTATCTTGGCGAAGATGCACTTGAGGCCGGTAAAAATGTAGCTGAAATTGAGAAACAAGGACTCCAGAGTTTCCTTAGTATAGACAAAGCCAAGGGTTTTGATCTGTCAGCGCCTCCGCTTATGCGAGTTTCCATTCTCAATATATCAGACGATAGATTCTGGTTGGTTTGGAGCTATCATCATATTCTGCTAGATGGTTGGTCTGTGCCGATTGTGATGAATGACCTATTTGAAAACTATGCTGAACTAATTGCGAAGGATTCTAAGCAAGCAGCGGCGGTTCTAGATGTTCAGCCAAGCCCTCATCGATTTGAAGATTATGTGGCATGGTATAGGGCTAATCAAAACGAAGATGATTTATTTTGGAAAAGCGAACTTGCCGATTTTTCTGCTAGTAATCTTATTGACCTTGAGCCGCTCTCTTTGCCTATCGAAACGCAACTAAGTGACGAAAGTATCAGTCTCGATATCGGCGCAGAATTTAGCCAAGAATTACGATCTTTTGCCAAGCAAAACCGCTTGACGATCAATAGCTTGGTGCAGGGTGCTTGGGTTAAGTTGCTTTCGCACTATAGTGGTGACGATGACATTGTCTTCGGGGTGACGGTTTCTGGGCGCTCGGAAGAAATGCTCGGCTCTGAAAATATTGTTGGTATGTTTATAAATACCCTGCCGCTTAGAGTTCGTTTATCGGAGGAACAAAGCGTTCTCGAACTTCTTAAAACCGTGCAGGACAAGCAGCAGAATATCAACCTGCACCAGAGCAGTTCATTAGTTAAAATCCAAAAACTTGCAGGCCTTGATAAGGACGCCAGTTTGTTTGACAGCATACTGGTATTCGAGAACTTTCCAGTTGATGAGCAACTGAAAGAAAAAAACCAGTGGTTTGAGGTAGAGAATTTCCATAGCTTTGAGAAAACAAATTACCCTATCACTATTAGTGTCGAGCCTGGCGAGAGTATTCGTTTTCGAGTGCTATTTGATAGCTCCTTATATAGAAAGTCGACTATTGAGCGAATACTCGCGCATATAGAAACTACGCTGAGATCTTTTATTGAGCATAGCGACTCTGCCGTGATGAGAATCCCCTATATTTCTCACCCTGAAGAGAAGGCGCTCAGCAATTGGAATCGCACAGAGACAGCCTATCCACGAGACGCTCATCTTAGTGAGCTGTTTCAAGAAAAGGTTGAACAGAATCCGAACCAACTGGCGCTCAAATTTGATGATCGTGAGTTGAGTTACGAAACATTAAATAAAAAAGCGAACCAATTGGCGCGCTTACTGGCTGACAAAAATTGCCAAGAGGGAAGTCGGGTTGCGCTTTTTATGGATCGTTCCGAAGAGTTTTTGTGCTCGGTAGTAGCAACGAGCAAACTAGGCGCTGTTTATATTCCTCTTGATCCGGCTTATCCAGAAGATCGTCTGAGCTATATGCTAGAAGACTGCCAGCCAGAGTTTGTCTTGAGTGTGAGTGCCAATGAGGCAGTACTTGAATCAGTTTTTAGTCAGAGCAATGAGACCTTGCTTTATATAGATGACTTGGACGAAGAGCTCGAAAACTTTGAACAGGGCAACTTAAAACCGCCAAAAGTGTCTGCACTAGATCAGGCCTACTTGATGTATACCTCTGGTTCAACAGGACGGCCTAAAGGCGTATGTTTAAATCATCGCTCCATCATTCGCTTAGTGGTGAATACCTGGTATGTGTCGATTGGAACTAAAGATCGAATTGGACATATATGTAATGTTTGCTTTGACGCATCGGTTTATGAAGTATGGGGAGCACTTTTAAACGGAGCAAGTTTGATAGGCTTTACTCGCGAAGAGATCCTGTCGGAAGATGAGTTCGCAGAGAAACTATTGCGAGAGTCTGTCACCAATATGCTGATGCCAACTTCATTGTTTCACTTGTATGGCCGTCATCGTCCCGAAATATTCCAGAAAATGCGAGCCGTACTACCAGGGGGTGAACCACTTCAGCCTGAGTTGGTTAGAAGAGTGCTCGCTAAAAATCCTCAGCTTAATTTGCTCAATGTATATGGTCCAACCGAAAATGGTGTGCTGACCACCGTGTTTGATACTTGGAATTTGGCAGAAGGGGCAAGTATTACACCTGTCGGTAAACCGATCTCTAATACTACGGTTTATATACTAGATAAATATAAGCAGCAGGTACCTGTCGGTGTTATTGGAGAGCTTTATTCTGGCGGCGATGGAGTTGGGATGGGTTATCTCAACAAAGAAGAATTAACTCGTTCATTATATGTTGATGATCCTTTCTCGAAAGAGGAGGGAGCAAGAATGTATTGCACCGGAGATTTGGCTCGTCGTTTACCCGATGGCAATTTTGAAGTGCTAGGGCGAAAAGATAATCAATTAAAAATTCGAGGCTTTAGAATTGAGCCGAGTGAAATAATTGAAGCTTTAGTTGAATATGAGGGTTTGATTGACGCTACGGTTTCCATTGTTGAAAGTGAAGCTAAGGTTAAACATTTGGTCGCTTATTATATTGTGTCTGATAGTGCAGATATTAGTACTGCAGAGCTTAAAGCCTTTGTCGCCGACAAGCTGCCCGCACATATGGTGCCGGGCTTTTACTTGGAAATCGCAGAAATCCCAATGACCCCTAACGGTAAGCTGGATACGCAGCGCTTGCCGCCCCCAGATTTTAACGACAAGCTTGCCGATAATTATGTAGCGCCTAGAAATGAGATTGAACGAAGTTTGGTTCAAATCTGGTCAGATGTATTAAAACTCAATACTTTGGGCATATTTGATAACTTCTTTGAGTTGGGCGGCGATTCAATTATTAGTATTCAGATTGTTAGCCGTGCCAAACGAGCGGGAATCAATATTACGCCTAAGTTGCTTTTTGAAAACCCAAATGTGTCCTCTCTGGCTCAAAAGGTGAGCCGCGACAACAATATGGTCGTCGCTGATCAAGGCTTGGTTGAGGGCGAGTTGAGTCTTAGCCCAGCTCAGCATTGGTTTTTTGAACAGGAGTTTTCTGAACCCTCGCACTTTAATCAGTCGATCATGTTTGATTTGGCTCAGAATCTAAGTGTGCAGAATATTACGCCGATCGTATCCGCTCTGATGAAGCAGCATGATGTGCTGCGTCTACGTTTCAGTAAGTTGAGAGCAGAAAATTTAGCTAAGCATGATAATTCAGCGAGAAGCTTGGCCTCAATCAGTGAAATTATTACAGAGCACACGGTCCAATCAAAAGCGATCGAAGCTGAAGAAATACAGGCCTTTGCGGATAAAGCCCAGGCTAGTTTGTCTATCGAAAAGGGACCTTTGTTTAAAGTGGTCTTATTTAATCTGCCACAACAAAGACAAAAGCTTTTGTTTATCATTCACCATTTGGTGATAGACGGCGTTTCCTGGAGAATTTTAGCGGACGATATCGATTTGGCCATAAGCCAGCAAAATAAAAACCAAGTGATAGATTTCGGGCCTAAAACCAGTTCCTTTCAGTTTTATACAAAAACTTTAGAGCAATTTGCTCAATCAGATTTTGTCTTAGGGCAGAAAGACTACTGGCAGGATCTGCTAGCCCAAGCATCACGCTCAGACTGTTTGGATATTATCGTTGATAAACATGCCCAGGCATCAAGTTCGGAGCTTAGGTTTCGATTAGATCCAAACTTAAGTCAATCATTGCATGTGGAGGCACACCAGGCTTATGGCACTGAGGTGCAAGACTTGCTGTTGTTAAGTTTTCATTTGGCCTTGCAAGAGTGTGGTTTGTCTCGAGATACCTGGGTCACACTCGAAGGTCATGGCCGTGATGCATTGCAGGGTGGTTTCTTGGAGCAGATCGACAGTACTCGGACCATTGGCTGGTTTACCAGCATGTACCCGGTGCTAATCCCCTCCGGTGATGAAGGCTTAGCTGATTCGATCTTAAGTATTAAACAAAACTTACGTTCTATTCCTGACAAAGGTGGTTTATTTTCTCTGTTGCGCTATCTAAGCCGTGATCAAGAATTTTTGAGCACAGTAGAAAATTCTCCTGCTCCTTATATAAGTTTTAATTATCTTGGTCAGCTCGACAATCAGTCTTTTGGTGCTTTGAGTTTGGATGAAAGTTATCAGGGCAGTGATAACAGTGAGCTAAATCGACTTAGCCATCCCCTTAACTTGAGTGCGGCATTTAAAGCTGATTGCTTTGAATTCCAATTTTTATTTGATTTGAACTGCTTTGACGAAGATAAAATTTCTGAGTTGTCTCGTCAGTTTTTATCCACATTGGAAGAGTTAATTCAGCATTGTATGGATGGAAGAAATTTTGGTTTCACTCCAAGTGATATTCCTTATTTTCCAATTGAGCAAACCCAACTGAACTTAGTGTGTGACCGCTATCGCGACATAGCTGGTACGCCTCCAATTAGATCTTTATACCCTCTGTCGCCGATGCAGGAAGGTATGTTATTCCACAGCCGGCTAGATAATAGTTCAGGAATGTATTGCGAACAGGTGTCTGTCCTATTATCGGGTGACATGAATCTTGCTGCTATGCAGCAAGCGTGGAATGAGGCTCTAGTGTCCCACGATATACTCAGAACCGTTTTTGTTTGGGAAGATCTCCCTAAACCTTTGCAACTGGTTTGTTCTAAGGCTCAATTAGAAATATCGAATATCGATTGGAGAGACGAGAGAGACCTGGAGGCTAAGCTAAAAAGATTCTTGCAAGAAGATAGAGCCAAGGGTTTTGATTTTTCTCAGGCGCCTTTGATGCGTTTGCATTACATACAATGCCCGAGTGATACGGGCGCTATCCTGGGTCGTTTAATTTGGACCTATCACCATATTTTATTAGACGGCTGGTCTATGCCGATCTTAATGAAGGAAGTATTCGATCGCTACAACGCGCTTATAGATTCTACTGAGCTCAGTGACTTGTATTACAAGCAAACAGCTGGTGGTTACCAAGCGTATATTGAATGGCTTTATAATAACTCGTCAAAGGCTTTGATCGCATCCAGTGGTGGCGAAGTCGAATCACTGAGTAATGAACATCAATTTTGGCGTTCTTATTTGGCCGGTTTTGAGGAGCCTAATGCTTTGGGTTTAGCTAAGAGTTCAGCGCCTTTGCTTGCTAATGAACTTCGCTATCAAGAGTCTCAGTTTGTGTTAAGCGAAGAAGAGACGCTATCACTTCAGGCGCTTGCAAATAATAATCAAGTAACGCTTAACACCTTGATGCAAGCTGCATGGGCAATTCTATTGAATCGCTATAGTGGCGAAAAAGACATTTTATTTGGTATTACTGTTTCTGGTAGACCTTCGGAGCTAGAAAATGTTGAGTCGACTTTGGGTCTATTTATTAATACCGTTCCGTTTCGAGTTCAAGTGGAGTCAGATGAGTCGCTTGATAGTTGGTTAAAGTCCATCTTTAATAATCAACTTCAATTACGTCAGTTTGAAACCAGCTCTTTAGTAGATATCCAAGCTCAGAGTCAAGTGGATGGTAGTCGTGCTTTGTTTGATAGTATCTTAGTGTTTGAGAACTATCCCTTGGGAGAGAGTGTTCAAAATACTTTAAGCGGACTAAGTATTGAAGACTCTCAAGTATTTGAGCAAACCAATTTCCCTCTTAGTCTTATCATATTGCCGGGGCAGCAACTTGATGTTCGAGTACTTTTTGATTCGAATGCTTTTAGTCGTGACTCTATAGTGCGTCTACTTCAGCATCTAAAAACGATTCTTTTACGTTTTGTAAAACTTGATAGAAATAAAGAGACGGGCTCTCAGCTTGCACTGCAAGATATTGATTATCTTAGTGATGCAGAAAAAGGGTCTATGCTTCAAGAATGGAATCAAACCGCGACTGATTACCCCAGAGAGCAATACCTTCACGATATCGTGGCTCGTCAGGAAAGCTCGCGCATCGCCCTGATGTTTAACGATGAGAAGGTGAGTTATGGCCAGTTAGAAGAAAAATCCTCAAAGCTCGCTCAATACTTACTTGATCACCATACTGTAACAGCGGGTGATAAAGTAGTTATATGTTTAAACCGCTCTACAGATCTTATCGTTTCGATTCTGGCGATATTAAAGCTCGGTTCTAGTTACGTACCTTTAGACCCTGGCTACCCTGAAGAACGTCAGCGTTACATGCTGGAAGATACTCAAACTCAGCTTATTATTACTGACGAAGAAAATTCCGCTTTGGTGAACCACCTTGTTAGCAATAAAGCCTTTAGGGATTCCTTGGCCTTTGTAAACGTGGACGAGCTACAGGAAGCTATTTTAGCTTCGGCGCTTCTTTCAGACGATCTATTACCAGCTTATCTTGATAATGAAGATGTGCCTGCGGCGATCTTGTATACATCAGGTTCAACTGGTCAGCCTAAAGGTGTGTGTTTAACTCATCGCGGTTTGAGTCGCATGGTGATGAACACGAATTACATGACCTTGAACCCCGAAGATCGGGTGGCTCACGTTTCTAATATTTGTTTCGACGCCGCTTCGTTTGAGATTTGGGCTGCGCTTCTTAACGGATTGCCTTTGGTTATTCTAGAAAAAGATATTATGTTAGATCTAGTTAAGTTCGAATATGAGCTTAAGTCCCACGAGGTCAGCATCTTATTAATTACCACTGCCTTATTTAATTTAGTGGCAAAGGAGCAGGTGAGTGCTCTGGAAAATATCAACTATCTTTTCTTTGGTGGCGAAGCCTGTAATGTGGGAATGGTTAAGCGAGTACTTGAGCAAGCACAACCCAAGCACTTGATGCACATGTATGGGCCGAGTGAAAACAGCACCTATGCCACATGGTATGAAGTGAAGTCTATCGAAGACAATGCCAAAACAGTTCCTATTGGCAGATCAGTATCCAATAGCCAGGTTTACATTATGAACCAACAGGGCGATCTGCTTCCCCCAGGCGTGGCAGGAGAGATTGTTTGTGCCGGTGATGGCTTGGCCTTAGGCTATTTAAACAAACCAGAACAAACCAAAGCTGCTTTTGTTAGCCGCAGCGTTTTTGGTGGTGAGCCTCAGCGTATGTATCTGACGGGTGATTTAGGTATTTGTCTGCCCGATGGCAATATTGAAATCCTAGGCCGTATTGATAACCAGGTGAAGATCAGAGGTCATCGTATTGAACCAGAAGAAATCATTGCTCGAATCAACGCATTAGCCGAGATCAAGAAGGCCTACGTATTAGTTAAAGACGATTTAGAAGATAAAAAATACTTGGTTGCCTATTTTGTACCGGAAGAGCAATGGCTTAAAGAGCTTGATGACAGCAAGGCTCGTTCTCGACTCCTTAAGTTAAAACTGAAAGAGTTGATGCCTGAGTATATGGTTCCAGGCGTTTATATCGAAATTGATGATCTGCCGTTAACGCCTAACGGTAAAATCGACACTAAAGCCTTGCCTGACGCGGATCTGACGCAAAATAGCACAGAGTATCAAGCGCCTGAAACGGATCTAGAAAAAGATCTAGTCGCCATTTGGGAAGAGGTGCTTCAGCACGAGCGCATTGGAGTGCAAGATGATTTCTTCGAGCTTGGCGGCCACTCTCTATTGGCAACCCAAATTCATTCCCGGGTACGCCAACAACTATCGATTGATATTCCTCTGCGTACCTTGTTCGAATTGCCAACTATTAGAGAGTTTAGTGATTTCTGGTCCGCCGTCTCGCAAACCCAAAACCAAGTACTTGGAGATGAAGACGAAGAAGATTATGAAGAAGGGGAGCTATGACGGGTTCCCAGTCTTTGTATGATCTGATCAAGCGTCTTGCTGATAATAAGATTAAAATTTGGTTAGAAGAGGGTGCTCTTAAGTTTAAAGCTCCCAAAGGTGCGCTGACGCCCGAATTGAAAAATGAAATGATTGCGCAAAAGCCTGCGCTAATTGAGTTTTTACAAGAGCAGGCAGAAGAAAAAAATCAAATTGAAGCGCGATCAGATCCCTTAAGCCTGCCTATCTCCCATGCGCAGCAGCGCCTATGGTTTATCGATCAGTTTAGCGCAGACGAAGAAAAAAGCGCTTACAATATTCCGGTAGCGATAAACCTAAGCGGAAACCTAAAAATAGACGCGTTTAAATACGCGATTAAATGCTTAGTTAGCAAGCATGAAGTACTTCAAACTTATTTTGAAAGTGAAAAGGGTCTTCCTCTCCAGAAGAGAAGCGATGAGTTTCAATTAGATTTACAAATTCATGATCTTAGCGAGCTTGAAGATCAAGAAAAAGGATTTCAAAGTCAGCGTTTGATTGAAGATAACTTGTCTACGGTATTCAAGCTTGATCAATGGCCTTTGTTCAAACTTGAACTTATTAAGCTTGAAGAACAATCCTATATTTTCTTAGGCACCATGCATCACATCATCGCTGATGGCTGGTCGATGAATGTCTTTGTTCAAGAACTAGCGAGCTATTATCAACAGGCACTTGAGACTAGTGCTGCTTATCAAGATGAGCCTAAGATCAATAACCCTCTTTCTCTACAATATGCTGACTATGCTTATTGGCAAAATCAGTATCTAGACGAAGATCGATTAGCTAAACAGCTTGGTTTTTGGACTGACTATTTGCGGGATCATTCAGTACTAGAACTGCCACTGGATTTTAAACGTTTGCAAGATAGCGCAAACCCCGGAGAGCAAAAACGTTTTAAACTCGATCAAGATCTACAAGACGCTTTAAATAGTTTGGCCAAGGAACAAGGAGCCACCTTGTTTATGGTCTTGGCTAGTGCTTTTAATATCTTGTTGTCGCGGTTTTCAGGTCAGGATGATATTAGCTTGGGTATCCCCGTTGCTAATCGAAATCGATCAGAGTGGGAATCCTTGATTGGTTTTTTTGTTAACACACTGGTGTTACGAACCGATCTGAGTCAGTCACCTGATTTTCTGTCCTTGCTGCAAGAGGTTCAAAAAAATACATTAGCTATTTATTCCCATCAAGATCTTCCCTTTGATCGTTTGGTAGAAGCTTTCTCGTCTGAAAGAGATAGTGCCTATTCGCCTTTGTTCCAAGTAATGTTCAGTCTGCAAAATACCCCTGATCAGCAGAGCTTTTCACTAGCTGGTTTGGATGTCGAAGTCTTGGATAACAGTCTGCAACAAGCGCGCTATGATATGACCTGGAACTTGGTCGAATCACAGCAAGGGATAGAGGTTAATGTTGAATATCGAAGCGATTTGTTTGCAGAGAAAAGCATCGACCTTTACTTTGAGTACTTCTCTTATTTGCTAAAACAGATTGCGCAAGATCCGAACCGACCTGTAGATCAGTATTTATTGCAGGATCCTCAGCAAACCCTGTCGATTGTTGAGGCTTTGCAAGCGGAAGCCAAAGAGTACCAGCGAGATGCTTATATCGGTGATTTATTTGAGCAAAGCTGTGGCAAGTACAGTTCTAGAATAGCCCTTAGTATGAGCGATGAAACTGGTCGACTGGTCCAGCAGAGTTATGGTGAATTAAAAGAGCAGGTTGATACATTAACTTTGGCTTTCTATCTGCGGGGGATTAGGCCTGGAGACCGAGTGTTGTTGATGCTAGGTCGTAGTCCAGAAATGATTCAAAGTATCTTGGCCTTGTTAAAGCTAGGTGCTTGCTATGTGCCAATTGATCCAGATTATCCAGAGGATAGAAAGCAATATATTGTCGAAGATAGTGCGGCCAATATTCTGATCAGTTCAGAGGCTTTGATTCAAAAGAGTGGTTTATTGGAGGCAAAGTCTGAGCTAGATCAAATTAGTCTCGAGACGCTTTTAGGGCAGGCGGACACAGCTATAGATATTAGTGAGCTAACGGAATCTTTGGAGTTTCCCTTAGCGAGTGACCAACTGCCAGCCTGTATTTTTTACACCTCTGGTTCAACCGGTACACCCAAAGGCGTTATCGTTGCGCATCGTGCATTGGTGCGTTTGGTTTCTGACACTAATTTTGCTAACTATGGTTCCGATGAGGTTGTGGCTCATATTTCCAATGTTTGTTTTGACGCGGCATCAATGGAAATTTGGGGCGCACTTTTAAATGGTGGCCGCCTTCATATTGTGGATCAAGAAACTTTGTTATCGCGGCCTCGTTTTGAGCAAACACTGACAGAGCAAGGGATCAGTATTATGTTCTTAAGCATGGGCTTATTCAGAGTTTATGCTAATGAGAACCCAAATATGTTTGGTGGGCTCAAGGACCTACTGATTGGAGGCGAAGCTGTTGATTTAAGCGCCGCGCAAAAAGTACTTAATAGTGATCGTCCTCCCTTACGCCTATTAAATGGCTATGGCCCAACGGAAAATTGCACCTTTTCTACCACCTACCATATTCGTGACATTAATGAGCAAACCCTATCCGCTCCACTTGGGCAGTCGATTACTCACAGTACAGCAATGATTGCGGATCAAAACGGAGGGCTTCTACCACCAGGAATCGAAGGCGAACTGGTCTGCGGTGGTGATGGCCTTGCTCTCGGTTATCTAAATAATGAAACGCTAAGCAATGAGAAGTTTGTAGTAGGCCTGGTAAAAGAATATCCGGATCAAAGATTTTATAAAACTGGGGATCTTGCCCGCTTTGACGCTGAAGGAAAGATCATTTTAAGTGGACGTCTGGATGATCAAATTAAGTTGCGAGGATTCAGAATTGAGCCCGGTGAAATTCAATATCATATAGAGAGCATCGAAGGAGTGTCGGCCTGTGCGGTAGTGCTTAGGCCTAGCCCAAACCAAGGTGAACATTTGGTCGCCTATGTAGTGCTTGAGCCTAAAGGCAATACTCAAGACTTGGAGATGATCCGTACCCGAGCGAGCAGCCTAATGCCTGCATACATGCTTCCTGGGTTTTTTGTTTTACTGGAAAGCTTGCCTCTTAACGCAAACGGAAAGGTCGATCGTAGAGCCTTACCGGATCCAGATTGGTCACAGGCGAAAAACCAAGACTTTGTTCAGCCCCGTAATCCTCTGGAAGAAGAGTTACTTGATATCTGGCTTAATATACTCGGACTTGAATCCATTAGCGTGCACGCGAACTTCTTTGATTTGGGCGGCCATTCCCTGCTCGCGACGCAATTAGCGAGCCGTATTTACGAAAGCAAAGGGCTCGATATTAAAGTTAAGGATATTTTTGAAAATCCAACTATCGAGGGGCTGGCTGTTTTCCTTAAAGGTAGCTCGCACTTGGTCGCAGACACCAAAGCTATTGAAATTCCTAAAGTTGATCGGGGTGATAGCGCTGAACTATCAGCGGCGCAAAGGAGACTTTGGTTTATGCACCAAATGGATCCAGAGAGCTCAGCCTATGGTATGCCGATGGCCATTAAGATTACCGGCGCTTTAGACATCTCTAGGTTGGAATCGAGTTTACAGGCTTTGATCGAGCGCCATGAATCTTTGCGTACTGTTTTTGTTGAAGAAGCAGCTGAGCCCGGACAAAAAATACTTACGCTTAATGATTTTGCATTTTCTTTAGACCAAAGGGTTTTACCTGATAGCGATGAGTTGGATGCTTTGATATTAAAGAATCAAAGCCAATCCTTTGATTTAGAAAAGGGTCCTTTGTTTAAAGCAGAGTTGCTCAGCCTAGGCACTGACGAATATGTGCTATTAATGAATATGCATCATATAGTCTCTGATGGCTGGTCAATGCAGATTTTGCAAAATGATTTATTAAAGCTTTACCAGCTTGGAGATAATTCAGATCTAAGCCCGCTTAAAGTTCAGTATTTGGATTTTGCAGCTTGGCAAAACGCCTATCTGGACGAGGAGCGCCAGAGTAGCTTGCTAAGTTTTTGGCGAGAAGAACTCAAGGATGTCGACACTATCCTTCACCTGCCAACAGATAGGCCGAGACCAGGTCATATCGATTTTAATGCTTCGGTATTAAGTCATCGTATTAATGAAGCGCTACAAACGAAGGTACTCGATTATTGTCGAGAGAATGAGTTCACCAGTTTTCACTTGGGACTGAGTGCTTACGCTGTTCTGCTCTCAAAATATTCTCAGCAAAAAGATTTCTGTATTGGTATTCCCGTCTCGGGTCGAGATCACCCGGATTTAGAACCAATAATAGGCTTCTTTGTGAATGGCCTGGTGGTTCGCAGTGATCTAAGAGATAAGTTGAGCTTAAAAGAATGTGCCCAGAGCTTTAAAGAACGTAGTTTAAGAATTTTTGCCCATCAGGATATGTCGGCGGATAAGTTAGTTGAAGGCTTAGGGATTAAACCTAATCCGCGTTATCAACCGCTAGCCCAGGTGGCCTTCTCGCATCAGAGTATTCCCGATACCACGACTACCATCGATGGTCTTAGTTTTGAATCTTTAGCAAACCAAAACGCCAAGGCTAAGTACGATCTGATCCTAAGCTTGGGTGAATCTCTGGAAAAAGGTTTAGAGTTGTCCTGCGAATATGCCCAAGAGCTGTTTGATCAAGCAAGCGTAGAGACTCTGCTTAATCGCTTTGAGTATTTACTAGAGTGTTTTGTCAGTGACGATCAACAATATTTAGAACAGGTTTCTTGGTATCAAGAGCAAGAAATACTTGAAGCGCTTAATAGGGCTCCGCAGAATCTAGTGGAATTAGGCGGTTTTGAAAAGGCCTATCCTCTTAGCGATAATCAACAGGCAATTTATCTCGATGCTCTGATTAACCCGGAGACTACCCAAAACTCTATTGCCAATTTGATTGATCTGAAAATTGATATTGATCCAGATCTCTGGCAACAGGCTTTTGAGCGTCTGCAAACTCGAGAGGTGTTTAGAACACACTTCGTTGAGCTTGATTTACCTGGTGAGCAAGGCCCATATCAGGCGATTGCTGCGAAAGCAAAGGACGCTTTTAGTTATCATGATTTAAGTGATAAGGGTTTAAGCTTTGAAGATATACCAGCTTACCTGGAAGCTGAGGCCTATTGTAGCTACGATATTACTCAAGACTCTTTGTATCACTACAGCTTATATAAATTAGGGCAAGGTCATTTTGCCGCGATGTTGCGCGCACATCACATTATATTTGATGGCATTTCAGGCAAGGTCTTCTTAGAAGAGCAAAATAGAATATATGAAGCTCTTATTAATCAGCAGGCAATCGATTTAGAGCCGGATAATTTTGAAGATTTTGTTAAAGAACGAGAGTTACAAGTTGATACAAAGGCCTGTATTAATTTTTGGCGTGATAGGGCCACCAGTATTGAGTCGCTTAATTTTGATTCGGCGGTATTAAGCTCCGAAACGCAGTATGTGCAAAAGAGTATTCATGTTGATAAAGAGCATTCCAAGGAATTGCGCCGTTTATGCCGCGAATTAAAAATAACGCCAGCGATTTACTTTAAAACGCTTTATGCCTTTATGGTTCATGAGTATTGCCGACCTGAAGGTGATTTCTATTTGCTCGAGTATTCCCATGGTCGTGGCAAAGATCACGCAAATAGTTACGGTGTTTATTATCAGCAGACTCCTTTTATTGTGCCTATTGATCTTTTTGAGCAGCAGGATTTTGATAAAGACCTTTTCAATATTTTGTTTTCATATTCCAAATCTTTTCATAAGGACAGTCGAGGATTTAAGGACCTATCGATACAAGCACAAAGCTTGATTCTACCCCAGGGTAATATCGGTTTTATGTATAACTATACTCAGTTTGAAACTGAGATGAGTATTTTGGGTAAAGAGGCAGAGACTCGCTTCCTTTCACCTCGGGCGGAAGGGCAAGTCCAGTTTTTTGTTCGTGAGCATAAAGAACACTTTGAGTTTTTGTTCTTGTTTGGCCAAGGTTACTTCGAAGATTTTTCCTTGTTAGATCGTTTGGAAGCTCTATCTCGATCTCTTTTAGCTTCTAAGCCAAACATCTTGATTGATCAGGATGACTTTTCGAGTAATGAGAACTTTGATGTTTCTTCAAATCTAGAATGTACTCGACCTTTATTGGCAGATTTCCAAGAGCGAGCAGTCGGTGCAGAGGCTAGTAAAGTTGCTATCCATGCCTACTCAAATAACGGTGCTACAGAGTTAAGTTATCAAGCACTCAATGTCGCAAGTGATGCGTTGGCTCAGCGCTTGATTGATAAATATGGAGTAAAAGCAACGGATTCCATTGGTCTTTATTTGGACTTTGATGAGCGTTATCTGGTGGCCCTGTATGCGATTATAAAAGCTGGAGCGAGTTATGTTCCCCTAGCTAAGAATCTGCCGGAAGGGCGTTTACAACATATCTCAGAAAGCGCCCAGCTTAAACTGGTGGTGGGCGAGGCTTTGTTTGATTGGCTGGAACATTGTCCGGTGGAGCTAAACCCAGGCGAGGGCGCTGGCTTTGAGGCTGTTGTTGCTGGAACTGATGCTCGTTTGTATAGCATCTTCACTTCAGGTTCTACTGGCCTGCCAAAGGGCGCCCAAGTGAGTCATCGAGGTGCCTTGAATCTTTTGGCCTGGTACGAGGATGAATTAGCCTTGGATGAGAACGATGTCAGTATGATCATCAGTGCGCCCGGCTTCGATTTAACTCAGAAAAATCTATTTTCCTTTTTAAGAAAGGGCGGCTCGTTGGTTTTGCCCGATCAAAACCTATTTGATCCGGATTCTTTACTTCATCAAATTAACGAACATAAAGTTACGCATATCAACTGTGCGCCAAGTGCCTTTTACGCATTACTAGAAAAAGGTGAAGAAGCCTGGAGCAAACTCTCAAGTCTACGTTGGGTAGTATTGGGCGGAGAAGCAATAGTCCTTTCTGAGCTTCAAGACTGGTTTGCTAGCGAGCATTGTCAGGCACGTTTACTGAACTCTTATGGCCCTACTGAATGTAGCGATGTGGTTTGTTCATACGAAATAATGGAAAACGATTTTGCTAGTGGGTCAAATATTGTTCCTATTGGTCGAGCGATAAATCAAACTAATATTTACGTGGTTGACCGCTTTAAGCGGCCTTTACCTCCGGGCTTAGTCGGAGAGATTGCAATAGGGGGTGCCTGCTTAGGATTGGGCTATATAAACCAGCCGAAGTTAAATCTTGAGCAGTTTGTTGAACTTAATCTACCATTCAAACACCAATCAAAACATGAATCGACACAGCGGGTTTATTTAAGCGGTGATCTGGGGCGGGTGAACGAACAAGGATTGCTTGAGTATATTGGCCGTAGAGATTTTCAAATTAAGCTTAGAGGACAACGCATTGAGTTGGGCGAAATAGAGCAGAGTCTCAGAAAGCAAGAAGCTGTGCGTGATGCGCTTATTGAACTCAAGCAAGATAGTTTAGTAGCCTATATTGTTTTGGATAACTCAGTGGCAGATGAGCAAGTATCTAAAACAGATTTAAATAAGCTACTATCTCATGACCTCCCTGCCTATATGCTACCTAAGTATTTTGTATTTTTGGCAGAGTGGCCCTTAAGCGCCAACGGTAAAATTGATCGCAAAGCTTTACCGGACCCTCTGACGGATGAGGCTCGTGAAATTGTTAAGCCGAGAAATGATATTGAACAGGCGCTGTCAGATATTTGGTCTGAAGTGCTAGGTGTCGACGAGATCAGCATTTACGATAATTTCTTTGAACTCGGTGGGCACTCGCTTCTAGCCACTCGAGCTGTATCTCGAGTAAAAGAGCAGTTCCAAGTAGAGTTTCCCTTAAAGGCTTTGTTTGATCTACACACTTTGGCCGACCTGGCTGAGTATATAAAAACCTTACGCTGGGCGATTGACTCCAAACAACAGGCCGCTAGTTCAGAAGCCGATGGTTCAAATGAAAATCGAGATGAAGGTTTTCTATAAGTTTAAACACTTATATTTCCCGCAATAGCTTTATGTTATAGAATGCCTGCCATCTATTATGGGGTGCTTATGAGAATTTTTTTATTGAAGACTATTTTGGGTGGGTTTCTGGCTTTGAATATGGGCTTAGCTCTTGCTGCTGGCGTAGGAGTTAGTGCAGATAGCGATGATCAGGCTGTTTTTATTCCAATTGATGTCTCTGAGCGGTTTAGAATAGAACCTTATATTTCTTACACGGATAGCGAAAACTCCAATAAGAGTAAACTTTATGATTTATCAGGAGCTGAACCGGTATTTTTAGGGACATTTGTAAATTCTACTTCTACAACTTCCTATACTTTTGCGATTGGATTCTTTAAAAAGCAAATGCTCGCGGAGCAGCTTCAAACCTACTATGGTGCTAGGATAGGTATAGTTAATTCGGAAAATCAACAAACAAATAAAAGCGTTAGCGCTTCCGGAGTGGAAGGGGATAAGAGTATAAGAAAAGGTGAAACAGACGGTGTTTTGATGGCGCCTGTTTTGGGTTTCGAGTTCTTCTTTATTCCCAAATTTTCTTTGGGAGCTGAAGTAGCTATCGAGCGAATTGATGGCGAAACGAAAACAGATACAGAACCATTTTTTACAGGTGTTTCCAGCCGATCAGATACATCACGTGATTTTACTACCGTTGATACCCGAGGTAAGGTCAATATCCGTTATTATTTCTAGGTTTTTTAACGAAGGTCGCCTCGCAGTTCATTAACCTTTACTTCTAAAGCGTCTGCACTTACCTTATTTGCTGGCCAAGCTTCATCGACAATTACGTTAATCTTCGACCAGAAACGTTTTGGTAGTTTTGATAAGGCCGGTGCATCTTTGTGAGAAAAGAATGATCCCCATAGGCCTTGCAGAGCCATTGGTACAACCGGAACGGGGTCGGTTTCAATGATGGTTTCTATGCCTTTTCTAAAGGTATCAATTTCGCCATCGCGAGTTAATTTCCCTTCTGGGAAGATACATACGACATTGCCGTCTTTTAGTTCTTCACTTACCCGGCGCATGGCCTCCGCGTACATTTCTGGATCTGCTTTTTGAGAGGCAATGGGAATAGTTTTGGCCAAACGGAAAAACCAGTTTAAGCCTGGGTTAAAGAAAATATTTTTATCCATCACAAAGCGTACTGGACGTTTGCATGCGCCTGCGAGAATAAGTGCATCCATATAGGTCACGTGATTACAAACCAGTACTGCTGCGCCTTCTTCTGGAATATTATCGAAGCCTTTGTGATTGACCCGATAAATGGTGTGGGACAGACTCCAAATAACAAAGCGTAGTAGAAAGTCGGGTACTTGGGAGTAAACATAGGCTACGACCACTAGGTTCATAACGGCGATCACCGCAAAGTACTCTGGAATGCTGATGCTTAGCACGCCAAGTACAACAATTCCGAAAACAGCACTGCCGACCATAAACAGTGCGTTCATAATATTTAACGCGGCGATAGTTTGGGCTTTTTCGTTAGCGTCGCTGCGTTGTTGTACAAAGGCCATAAGAGGAACGCTATATAAGCCGGCAAAAAAACCAACAAAGGCTAAGTCGCTGATAACCCTCATGCTGCCAGCTTGGCTTAGGAATTCGCTGACACCCATCAGCTCTTCTCCCATAACATAGGTTGGTGTTGCGAAATACAAATCCAAGCCAAAGATACTGATACCGAGAGAGCCAATAGGCACAATGCCTAGCTCGATGGTTTTGCCAGATAGCTTTTCGCAAATCAGTGAACCTAGTGCTACTCCGATCGAGAAGATGGCTAGCATAAGGGTTACGACCTCATTATTCGACATAAGAGAGGTCTTAACGAAATTGGGCAGTTGAGTTAGATAACTGGCTCCCATAAACCAAAACCACGAGATGGCCATAGTTGCTAGGAGTACTTCGCGATACTTGCAAGAAACCTTTAGAGTGCTGACCGTGTGTTTAAAAATATTCCAAGATACATCGAGTTGTGGGTTGTTAGCCGAGGTGGCGGGTACCTGTCGACTAACAAGATAGCCTAGTACCGCGAAACTAATAACGCTTACCGAGATCCATAAACGAGCATCATCAAAACCCACCAACAGGCCGCCAACAATGGTGCCGACTAATATGGACACAAAAGTACCCATCTCAATCAGCGCATTACCGCCCACAAGTTCTTCTTTTTCTAAACTCTTGGGCAGGATTGCATATTTAACCGGTCCAAAAAATGCCGACTGGGTACCCATTAAAAATAGGATACCGATGAGAACCAGATAGGCTTCGAAGTAAAAAGCCAAGGCAGCGAAACACATGACAAAGATTTCGCATAATTTGGTGATACGAATAATTTTATCCATATCATATTTGTCAGCTATCCGACCAGCGGTGCCTGAGAACAAAAGAAAAGGTAGGATGAATATACCTGCAGCAACATTCATCAAAATATTGGTATCAATAGGTAATTGGCTGGCTGCGCCAAATGCCAAGAGTAGCATTAAAGAGTTTTTGAAAATATTGTCATTAAAGGCACCCAGGGCTTGGGTCGCAAAAAACGGTAAGAATTTTCTGGTCTTAAATAAGGAAAACTGATTGCCTTGCATGAAAATACCTTATGCCACCAATATACGGCGCAAACTAAATTGAACTGGGTTTTTCTATTTCGTACAGTGCGTCACTAATGTCTTCTAGTTTTGAACGAAGTATCAGTTCTGCGTCGCGCAAGCCCTGGTTGTAATAACAAGCTCCCATTTCCTTCGAAATAAAATCTAAAAGAAATTGCGCTTCGAATTGTCCAAGTGAATAATTTAGTTCGTTCTCAAAGTAATCCTGAAGTTTTTTGCCAAGCACTTCTATTTGTTCTTTTGTGAACTGGATTTCTTTGGAATTTGACATAAAAGTATTCGCCTTAAGCTAGCTTGGAGCAGCTTATATAATACTCTTAGGGAGCAACTTGCTCAATAAATCATCAGGTAATTTGTTGTTTTTTTAGCTTAAAGATAGCCAATTGATTTCTTGGTTATTATCTCCACTACTGATGTAAAGACTTTGGCCAGAAATGGTCACTGAGAGGTTCATGTTACGTTCTAGTAGCGAGCCTAGGGCTTTGATCTCTTCCCAGTTAAATTGACGAATATTGGCCTCGATATTTGAGAAATTTGAATGCTCTAGCTGCCACCAAGTATCTGATTTGCTATTAAAGCTATAGACATAGACCTGCTTCGCTAAGCGAGAAGCCTTTTTAATACGTTCGCTTGAGGGTTCTCCCACATCGATCCATTCAATCAGCTCGCCATGCAGTTCCTGGCGGTAAAGATCAGCTTCATCAGCGGTACTGAGGCCTTTGCCTAATACCAGTCCTTCTTCTGCGTGTAGGCAGAAGGCCATTACTCTGCATAACATTCGTTCCTGGGTTTCTGAGGGATGTTGGGCCACTGTCAGATTTAAGGTATCGTAATACTCACGATTCATGTCCGACAGTACGATATCAAATTTATAAATAGTCGGTTTCAAGGCCATTTTTATTGTCCGGAGCAAATAAACGGCGACAGTATATCGATGTCGCATATTATTAGATAGAAGCTTTTTTATGCGAATATTTGTTTATGGTTCTTAAATGAGCTCCGAAATAATCGAGCGGCTATTAGGGCGAACAAATGAATTGGAGCTTGCAGTTTTAAACGGCTATAAAGCCTATCGAGTCAAGGATCAAAGCTATCCCGCTTTAGTGAGTGAAGAGGACGTGTTACAAAAAGGTCTGTTGAGCGAGGAGTTGACCGAGTTGGATAAATAAGTCTGAGATCTATTTGAAGGTGAACTCTATAAACGAAAAAAAATTCAGGTAATTCTCCAAAAAAATCAGCTGGAGAGTTTATGTGAAACTTATATACTCAAGGATGAGTTCCAACCTTTGCTCAGTAATGAAGTTTGGGATCAGCAAGTTTTTCTTTCAAAAGGTGTTGATGCGTTTATGCGCAAACATCTTAAACCTTAGGGAAAGGTAGTAATGAATCAAGACCAGCAATGGATAGACAATAATATCCCGAGTCAGAACGGTAAGATTATTTTAATTACAGGGGCTAATACTGGTCTAGGTTATGAGTCGGCAAAGGCTCTAGCGGGAAAGGGTGCTCACCTTATTATCGCCTGTCGATCAATCCAAAAAGGTGAGGATGCTAGAGCGAAGATACAAGAAAGTTTCCCCGAGGCTGTAATCGATATTCAAGAGCTTGATTTATCTAGCTTAAGCTCGGTGCGAAAGGCCGCTAAAGAGGTATTAGATAAATATTCGAAGTTAGATGTGCTGATGAATAACGCGGGTATTATGATGACCCCCTATTCGAAAACAGAGGATGGCTTTGAATCGCAAATAGGCACCAACCATTTTGGTCATTTTCTATTGACCAGCCTCTTGTTTCCCTTACTTAAATCAACACCCAATGCTCGTATAGTAAACGTGAGTAGCTTGGCTCATTTAAGCGGCAATATTGATTTTAACAACGTTAATTTTGAGGATTCAAGTAAGTACTCCCCCATGGCTGCTTATCAGAATTCCAAGTTGGCGAATTTAATGTTTAGCCATGAATTGAAGAAGCGGGTTGATGAAGCGGGTCTTAGGCTGAAAGTGGTGACGGCTCACCCTGGTGTTGCCATGACGGAGCTGGTTCGACATTTAGAAAAGAACCCATTGATTCGTTTACTTCGCCCTTTGGTTAAGTTGCTCACTAATACCGCAGAGGGTGGTGCCTTGTCTCAGTTGTATGCTGCTACTTCTGCAGAAGTAAAAAGTGGTGATTATTATGGTCCGGGAGGTTGGCGTGAGTATCGAGGGGTTCCAAAACAAGTAGAATGTAATCGACGCTCCAAAAACCCGGAGCTAACTCGACAGTTATGGGATATATCAGAGGAGTTATGTGATACGCGTTTTGAGCTTTAAGGAGGAAGTATCATGACAACAAAAAGATTTAGAAAAATACTGAAACGCGGAAGCCGAGGAGATTTGGTCAAAACTCTTCAAGAACTGTTGCTTGCTAAGGGCTATAAGCTGAGCACTGATGGAGTTTTTGGTCCTGGGACCGAGGCTCAAGTTAAAGCTTTTCAAAAAGATAAAGGCTTAGTCGCTGATGGTATTGTGGGTCCAAAGACGCTCGCAATACTCAATCAGGATATTAGTGATCAAGTTTTGCCAATCCCTAATATAAGCATAGAAAACCTATCACTCTTATTTCCGAGTACGCCAAAGCCAAATCTTGAAGCACACGCGCCCAATGTATTGCAAGCTATGCTTGATCAGCAGCTAGGGGATAAGACAATGGTGCTTATGGCCTTAGCTACCGTACGGGCAGAGAGTGCGGGTTTTGTTCCAATCAAAGAATATAGGTCTAAGTACAATACGCCCAAAGGAGGTGCTCCTTATAGCCTGTACGATTATCGAAAAAGTTTAGGCAATCTAGGTCCAACAGATGGTGCTGACTATTGTGGTCGGGGCTTTATTCAATTAACCAGGCGTTATAACTATACCAAGTACGGCGAACGTTTGGGTCTGGATTTGTTGGCAGAACCAGAACTAGCGAACGAAAGTAAAGTGGCCGCACAAGTTTTGTCTATGTTTTTGCAGGATAAAGAGCAGCGTATTCGCAGAGCTTTAGCTCGAAAAGATTTTAAAAGTGCTCGGCGAGCCGTCAATGGCGGTCGCCATGGGCTAAGTGCATTCACTCAGTGCTTTAAGCTTGGGCAAAAGACTTTGCCAGACTGGGATTAGTCAATAAAAGAGTTGGTGACCTGTAACACGTCAATAAGGATTTTTTGATTGCCTTTCTTCAGTACCAAGTCGTAGTGTCCTACGGGCCAAGTACCGTGGGGGGATAAGATATTCTCTGCACCATCTAAATGGAATAGGGGCTCAGGCACTAAGGTGTCGCCTTTGGCGCCTATACTGGTAATATCGCAAGGTTCAAAATCACCGTTGAGAATCTCTTGCATAAACTCACTGTCGGGAGCGAGTTGTTTTGCTGCGATTTCTTGATCGATAGGAATAAGATCAAATATTTTTGCTAATTGTGCGCCTTGAAATGGGGTGCCTAAGGTAACAAATTTATTAACAGAACTGTGCCCACCACGTTGACGAATATAGTGAAGACCAATTAAGCCGCCCATAGATACGCCAACCAATTGAACCTTGTCGACACCCATGCGCTTTTTGATTTCTTCTACGCGCTCTTCAACAAGTTCGGAGCTGCGTCTAATATCTTGGGTGTTTAGACCAGGGATATTAACGTTATGGGTCTGGAAATGTTCTTTACGTAAAGCACGATGCAATGGCAGGTTCGATAGCTTGTGGGTAGTAAAGCCATGAATGATTAGGACCGGATATTGTCGTTCACGCAATGCCATTATTATTTACCTAAATTATTTACTTGAACCTATTGTTCTTTTTATTAGTTTTGTAACTGTTATTTGCTTTTCATTGCGGTGAAAAATTCTTCGTTGGTCTTGGTTTCTTTCATTTTATCGATTAAGAACTCGATAGAAGAAATTTCGTCCATTGGGTGGAGGATTTTTCTTAGGATCCACATTTTTTTCAATTCGTCTTCGGTAGTGAGCTTTTCTTCTCGACGAGTACCGGATTTCTTAATGTTAATCGCAGGATAAACACGCTTTTCAGCGATCTTGCGATCAAGGTGCAGTTCTTGGTTACCTGTACCTTTAAATTCTTCAAAAATAACTTCGTCCATTTTGGAACCGGTATCCACAAGAGCGGTTGCTAAAATGGTTAAGCTGCCGCCTTCTTCGATGTTACGGGCAGCGCCAAAGAAACGCTTAGGACGTTCAAGCGCGTGAGCATCAACACCACCGGTTAATACCTTGCCTGAAGAAGGGATTACGGTGTTGTAGGCGCGGGCAAGACGAGTAATTGAGTCAAGAAGAATAATCACGTCTTGTTTGTGCTCAACTAAACGTTTGGCTTTTTCTAAAACCATTTCAGCTACTTGTACGTGACGCGCTGGTGGCTCGTCAAAAGTACTGGCTACTACTTCGCCTTTCACTGAGCGGCTCATCTCTGTTACCTCTTCTGGACGTTCGTCAATCAGTAAAACGATTAGGTGAGCCTCTGGGTTGTTCTTAGTAATATTGAAAGCGATGTTTTGCAGCATCAAGGTTTTACCCGCCTTCGGTGGCGATACGATCAAGCCACGTTGGCCTTTACCTACAGGAGCGACTAGGTCAATAACACGGCCAGTAATATCTTCTGAACTGCCGTTACCTTGCTCCATCATTAAGCGTTCTGTTGGGAACAAAGGTGTTAAGTTTTCAAATAAAATTTTGTTCTTAGCGTTTTCTGATTTATCGAAGTTAACTTCGTCTACTTTTAATAAAGCGAAGTAACGCTCGCCATCTTTAGGTGGGCGAATTTTTCCAGAAATGGTATCGCCGGTGCGAAGGTTAAAGCGACGTACTTGGCTGGGTGATACATAAATATCGTCCGGGCCGGCTAGGTAAGATCCTTCGGTAGAACGTAAAAAGCCAAAGCCGTCTTGTAAGATCTCTAATACGCCGTCGCCATAAATATCGTCGCCACTTTTAGCGTGTTTTTTAAGTAGGGAGAAAATAATGGATTGTTTTTTGGCGCGCCCAGTATTTTCTAATCCAGCTTCTTGAGCCAGCTTAAGAAGTTTGCTAATGGGCATTTTTTTTAATTCAGAGAGGTGCATTCCAGACATAATATTTTCTTCGGGTTGATAAAAGTAATTTGAAAAATAAGTTGATAGTCGGTGGACCAGGTCCAGCCAAAGATTAACAATTAATGGTGTAAAGAGAGTTCAGCAGCAGGGCCGGAAAACGGATAGTTTCAATGGAGCGTTTAAGTTGGCTACATTTCTTTCGATTTAAAATTGAATTGCTTACGGGCTAACTCTATGAGTACAGCCTATGTATATAAATCAATGGAGAAGCAATTTTGGGAAGGAAATGCAGAGCTGCTTTTTTCTTATAGCCTAACTATAAGGATTCTGGGCCTTTTGTCCAGTATTTATGGTCCAGTTTGTCGGCCAAATTGGGATATGAAAAAGCGGCTGATCACTTTTCTTGGCCATCTTTTAAACCAAGTTTGATGAGCCGCTTTGTAAAGGTTTTAAAGCAAGGTGCCAAAACCCGTTTTTAACTACCAGCTTTTAACTACCAATTTTTAACTCACTATATGGTGCTATCGATAAACGCGGTTAGTTGAGAGCGGGAAAGCGCGCCCACTTTATTGGCCTCAACATTACCGTTTTTAAAGATAGTTAAAGTTGGAATACCACGTACGCCGTATTTTTCTGGGGTGGCTGGGCTGTCGTCAACGTTTAGTTTGGCAATGGTCAACTTGCCATCGTAGTCGCCCACGATGTCTTCAAGAATAGGGCCGATCATTTTACATGGGCCGCACCACTCGGCCCAAAAGTCGACCAACACAGGGCCGTCGGCTTTAAGTACTTCTTGTTCAAAGTTTTCATCAGTAATGTGTTTAATTTCGCTCATTTGAGTCTCCAATATAAATAGCTGCGAACATCTTCATACAAAATCGAGGCGCTCGCGTGTGTGCATAGTGGGGTATTTTGAGATTTTTTCAATCGTCTAACTAAGAATATTTCGTCTTTTAGCGCCCGGCTTTTAATAAGCGTGCGGCGTCTTTGGCAAAATAGGTCAGGATTCCATCTGCGCCAGCCCGTTTAAAGGCGAGTAGAGATTCCATCATGACGGAATCTCCGTCAAGCCAACCTCTTTCAGCGGCGGCTTGCAGCATCGCGTACTCTCCACTGACTTGATAGACAAAGGTAGGGGCGGAAAATTCATCTTTAACTCGGCGCACGATATCTAAATAAGGCATACCGGGTTTGATCATGACCATGTCGGCGCCTTCTTCTAAATCGAGGGCCACTTCCCTTAAAGCTTCATCACTATTGGCAAAATCCATTTGGTAGTTCTTTTTGTCACTCTTACCTAGACTACCTGCAGAGCCGACAGCGTCTCTAAAGGGCCCATAAAAGTGCGACGCGTATTTAGCGGAATAGGCAAGAATCAAAGTATTGTGCAGGTGTTCTTCTTCAAACTGTTCACGTATGGCACCCACGCGTCCATCCATCATATCGGATGGCGCTACAATATCGGCACCGGCTTTCGCCAGACTTATTGCCTGCTTCACTAGCACGGATTTGGTTTCGTCGTTTAGTACGTATCCTTGCTCATCGATGATCCCGTCTTGGCCGTGGGAGGTAAATGGGTCCAGTGCTACGTCTGCAATTAAGCCCAATTCTGGAAGTTTGGCTTTGAGCTCTGAAAGAGCGCGTTGGGCCAGGCCGTCATGGTTGTAGGCTTCGCGGCCGTCCTCTGTTTTTCTGTCCTCATCGATGACTGGGAAAAGCGCCATGGCTGGTACACCTAGCTCTAATAGCTCCTCACCTTCTTTTATTAGTTGGTCGATGCTGACTCGTTCTACCCCTGGCATGGACGGTACAGCTTCTCGCTGATTAGTGCCCTCGGTGACAAAAACCGGATAGATCAGGTCCGAAGCGCTCAGGCTGTTTTCAGCCATCAGGGTTCTGGAAAAGGGGTGGGCACGCATACGGCGCATGCGAACATTAGGAAAGCTAGGGTTTGTCTTCATAAGGCCAAAATGTCATGGGTCTTTATATTAGGTCATCATATTGACACGGAAATTCGGCCTAAAATTATACGCGAAACCACAGGAATTATGCTAAGTTAATCGACCTTTTTGAGTCTAGGCGGGGATATTCGCTGGGATTTGAGCTAAAAACTGATAATTAAGGAGAAAGCCATGAAGTTGGTTCCTGCTGAAGAGCTAAAAAACTATGTTGGTCAAGAACTCGGTAAAGGCGAGTGGTTGGAAATTAATCAAGACCGTATCAACCAATTTGCTGATGTCACCGAAGATCATCAATTTATTCACGTGAATGAAGAGCAGGCTAAACCTCTATTTGGGGGTACTATTGCCCACGGCTTTTTGACTTTGTCTTTGTTGGTAAAACTATCTAGCAGTGTTGAAGGCAGTGTAGCCCCTGAAGGCGTTAAAATGGGCATGAACTACGGTTTTGACAAGGTTCGTTTTGTTGCACCGGTGCTTCGAGGTAAAAAGGTTCGCGCGGTAGCAGTGCTGAAAAGCGTTGACTATAAAGATGGCGGTCGCATCTTGGTAAGCGTTGAGTACCGCGTAGAGATCGAAGGCGAAGATAAGCCAGCGCTAGTCGCGGAATGGCTAACCATGTACTTCACCTAAGTTAAACTAGTTAATAAAGAGGCCTCGATTGAGGCCTTTTTTTTGTCCAATCGCGTTGTAATAACGGGGAATATTGAGGATAGCTTATGAGTAAACTTGAGTTATGTTCGCCCGAAGAAGTGGGTATGAGCAGTGAGCAGCTGGAACACATTGAGCACCACCTACAGGGTCAATATATCGATAAGGAAAAGATTGCGGGTTGTTCAACTCTGATCGCTCGTAGTGGCAAGGTCTGCTATTTCAAACAGCAAGGCATGAGGGATTTGGAGCGGCAAAGCCCCATGACTGAAGACACTTTGTTCCGAATTTATTCCATGACTAAGCCCATTACCTCGGTCGCGCTAATGCAGCTATTTGAGAAAGGTAAGTTTGCACTTACTGACCCGGTATATAAATATATACCTGAGTGGAAGCATTTAGGGGTGTATAAGGCGGGTTCCTTTCCTTTGTTCGAAAGCACGCCCTGTCGGAACCCAATGACCATTAAAGATCTCTTTATGCATACCTCGGGTCTGACTTACGACTTTTTGCGCGCGACTAATATTGATCATGCCTACCGCAAGCGTCATATTGGATGGCCATACAAAGATAATACCCTGCAAACTATGATCGACGACTTGGCCAAGTTGCCTCTGGTGTACGAACCAGGGACCCGTTGGAACTACTCGGTCTCGGTGGATGTAATGGGCTATCTAATCGAAAAGATATCCGATCAAAGTTTGCCGGATTATTTTGATGAGCACATTCTGAAACCCTTGGGTATGGAAGATACCTTTTTCTCGATTCCCAAAGATAAGCAAGAGCGCTTTGCTAGCTGCTATTTCCGAGGGGCTGATAAAAAACTCAATCTTCAAGATGACGGTCAAGACAGTGAATTCCAAGACCGCATTTTCTATTCTGGTGGGGGTGGCTTGATCTCCAGCATGCAGGACTATCTGAAGTTTTGCGAAATGCTCAGAAATCGTGGCGAACTTAATGGCCAGCGTATTATCGGTTCCCGCACTTTGGACTATATGACTCGCAATCACTTGCCTGACAACCAGGATATGTCGGTCTTTGCCACTGGTACCTTTAGCGAAACCGCCTACGAGGGCGTGGGTTTTGGTTTGGGCTTCGCCACCAAGCTGGACGCGGCAAAAAACGCCAATTTGGGTAGTGAGGGCGAGTTTTTTTGGGGAGGGGCTGCCAGCACCATCTTTTGGGTCGATCCCAAAGAGGATTTGGTGGTGATTTTCATGACTCAGTTTATGCCTTCGGCCACCTTTAATTTTAGAGGTCAGCTTCAGTCCATAATTTATCCCGCACTTCAAGATTAAAAACTTTAGTATCAATAAGTAGACCCAAACAGCACTAAAATGCTTAAAACATAGCGTTTCGCCGTGATTTAAGTATACTTGCCGCCTTTAAATTTGGGCCCTCAGTGAAATTGGGCTCGATAGTCATTCCAACTTAAAGGCGGCATCTATTATGGCCTCGTCAGATCACATTCGAAATATCGGCATTATTGCCCACGTTGACCACGGTAAAACGACACTCGTGGACAAACTACTTCAACAGTCGGGTACCTTTGACGAGCGCGCTGAACTGGTTGAGCGTGTGATGGATTCCAACGATCTTGAGAAAGAGCGTGGCATTACCATCTTATCTAAAAACACCGCGATTCATTGGAATGACTACCATATCAATATTGTCGACACACCGGGACACGCCGACTTCGGTGGCGAGGTAGAGCGCGTGATGTCGATGGTGGACTGCGTATGTTTGTTGGTGGATGCAGTTGATGGTCCTATGCCACAAACTCGTTTTGTAACGCAAAAAGCTTTCGAAAAAGGTCTTAAGCCTATCGTTGTTATTAACAAAATTGACCGCCCTGGTGCACGCCCTGATTGGGTTATGGATCAAGTGTTCGATTTGTTCGATAATTTAGGTGCTACCGATGAGCAACTCGATTTTCCTGTGATCTATGCGTCTGCTTTAAATGGATTTGCTACGGAAGATCCGGAAGAAAATCCAGGCAACATGGAAGCTCTATTCCAAACCATTGTAGATAAAGTGCCAGCACCGCAAGTAGACATTGATGGTCCATTGCAAATGCAGGTTACCACTTTAGATTACTCTAGCTTTTTAGGCGTTATCGGAATTGGTCGAATTACCCGTGGTGTATTAAAAGAAAAAACCGCAGTTAAAGTGGTTGATGCCGAAGGCAATGTGCGCACCGGAAAAATTGGTAAGCTGATGACTCACTTAGGTCTTGAGCGTATTGACGCGGCAGAAGCTAGCGCAGGTGATATTGTGTGTATTACCGGTATCGATGGTTTAAACATTTCTGACACCATTTGTGACCCAGAAAATGTTGAGGCTTTGCCGCCACTTTCTGTGGATGAGCCAACGGTAAGCATGACCTTCCAAGTAAATAACTCCCCTTTTGCTGGCCAAGAAGGTAAGTTGGTGACTTCAAGAAATATTCGCGAGCGTTTGGATCAAGAATTAATCCATAACGTAGCGCTCCGTGTCGAAGACACTGATAGCCCTGATAAATTTAAAGTCAGTGGCCGTGGTGAATTGCACTTGTCGGTATTGATCGAAACCATGCGTCGAGAAGGTTTTGAGTTAGGCGTTAGTCGGCCAGAAGTTATTTTTCGTGAGGAGAACGGCGTTACCGAAGAACCTTATGAAGATTTAACCATTGATATCCCTGATGAATATCAAGGTTCTATTATGGAAGAAATTGGCCTCCGCAAAGGTCAGCTAAAAGACATGTCTCCCGACGGTAAAGGTCGTGTGCGTTTAGACTTTGTTATTCCTTCTCGTGGTTTGATTGGTTTTCGTTCACTGTTTTTAACCCTGACTTCTGGTAACGGGATTATGGCCAGTAGTTTTTCTCACTACGGGGATTTGCAATCTGATGGTCCAGCCACTCGTAATAATGGTGTGCTGATCTCTATGGTTAATGGAAAAGCGATGGGCTTTTCATTGTTTAACTTACAAGAGCGTGGTCGTTTGATGATCGATCCGAATATCGAAGTGTACGAAGGCATGGTGGTTGGTATTCACTCACGCAATAACGATTTGGTGGTTAACCCTACCAAAAACAAACAGCTGACTAACGTGCGAGCGTCGGGAACGGATGAGAACATTAACTTAACACCACCGCTTCGTTATACCCTTGAGCAAGCTCTCGACTTTATTGAAGACGATGAACTGGTAGAAGTAACACCAGAGAATATTCGAATTCGTAAAAAGTTCTTAAAAGAGCATGAGCGTAAGCGCGCGGGTTCTTCCCGGGGTTAAGGCAGCTTTGGCAAGCTCGTGAAAGCGCTAATCCAAAGAGTGAGTCAAGCTTCCGTTGATGTCGACGGTGAACGCGTTGCCGATATTCAACAGGGTATCCTGGCGCTGATCGGTATTGAGAAAGAAGATAGCCCAGAGTTAGCCGATCGGCTGCTGCAAAAAATTCTGTCCTATCGCATCTTTTCTGATGAAGAAGGCAAGATGAACCTTGGCCTTAAGGATATTCAGGGTGAATTACTTTTGGTGTCTCAATTTACTTTAGCCGCCGATACCAAAAAGGGACAGAGACCTAGTTTTAGTTCGGCGGCGAAGCCTGAGTACGCTGAAGAGCTTTACAATTATTTGCTCAATATCGCTCAAAACTTACATCCAGGTACCCAATCTGGGATTTTTGCTGCGGATATGAAAGTATCTCTATGCAACGATGGACCTGTGACCTTCCTTTTAGAGGTCTAGTTAAAGGCCTAGCCCAGGGCTCATAGCGCTTTTAAGGCTATATAGAACAGACAAGTGTTCATTTAGGCATTACAATAGCGCTTCAATTTGCTTCTAAATCAATTATTTAGCGAATTTTCGCTGATGCTATTAAAAGCTATGACTGATCAAGGTTCATCTAAAGAAAATAGCCCTTCACAAAATCAGGCTCAGACCCATTTTGGCTACCAGCAGGTTCCGCTAGAGCAAAAGCAAGAAAGGGTGGGTCAGGTATTCCATTCTGTGGCGACCCAGTACGACATCATGAACGATTTGATGTCTTTTGGTATTCACAGAATTTGGAAGCGGGTCGCGCGTGAGCTATCAGGGCTTAGACCTGGATACGAAGTGTTGGATCTAGCAGGTGGTACTGGTGATCTGAGTATGCTGTTTGCTGACGTAGTCGGTAGCAGTGGCCGAGTGGTGTTGACCGATATTAACGAATCGATGCTGTCGGTAGGTCGAGATCGATTAACTGATAAAGGTTATTTTGAAAATATTCAGTACGCGATTCTTAACGGAGAGCAATTGCCTTTCCCAGAAAATAGTTTTGATTTGATTTCGATTGGGTTTGGTTTAAGAAATTTCACCGACAAAGAAAAAGCCCTACGCGCTATTTTAAAATGCTTAAAGCCTGGTGGCCGTTTATTGGTGTTAGAGTTTTCTACGCCGACCAGCCCCTTGTTGTCTAAGCTATATGATTTTTATTCCTTTGCGGCCATTCCAAAAATTGGGCAAATAGTGGCAGGGGATGCAGATAGTTATCAATATCTCGCTGAATCTATTCGCAAACATCCTGATCAAGAAACTTTGAAGGGGATGATGGTCGATGCGGGTTTTGAAGACTGTGATTATTTTAATATGACGGGTGGTATTGTCGCGGTACATCGCGGTTTTAAATACTAGTCGTTGAAGTGTTATAGAAGAATTTAGGTAATTAGTTTTATGGATCGTTTTTCCTTAAGCAGTAGCCGTTTTAAAGAGCTGCAATATATGTTGTTGTCAGGTTTTGAAGAGTTGTGTAATCGCGCGCTAAGCTTTGATGAAGCTTCTCGACAAGCGTTTGCTGATCTTGAAGGTCGCACGCTCAACGTACAAACTTTTTTAAAACTTGGTCCTGCCGATTTTGAATTCTGTTTTGATATTCAGTTTAACGAAAGCGGATTGATTTTTTCTGCGCCTATGGATGAATCCATTATGGATGCGGATGCCAGCATCCGTGTATCCAGCTTTAGACTCTTTGCTCAGCTTTTGCGTCAACGTGGTCTGCTAGAAGATGAGCGTATTTTGATCTTTGGCGATCGTAGTTTAGTAAGCGAGGTCGAAAGTATTCTATTTAATTTAGACTTGGATTGGGAAGAGCCCCTATCTCGAGTCACTGGTGACGTCGTAGCGCGAGAGGTGTCTCGTGTAGCTCAGGATGCTAGGTCTTTGATCAAAAATTCTGGTGGATTGATCTCATCTTTGGTCGATAGCGCTTTGAAAGGGGAGCTGCCTAAGGAAAGAAGCTTTCGATCTAAGCGAAGATCTTCGGTTGATGAGGAGATGGAAAACTTTGAAGAAGACTTAACTGAACTCGGCGCTATGCAAGAGTCTTTAGAAGAGCGAGTCGATAACCTCGCCAAGGCTAAGGGAGAGTAAAATGAGAGCGGACCTGCGCTTATTGCAAATAGTGCATGTGCTTGCGCTCTATCATCTCGATGATCTGATTAAGCCTTTGCCCCATAGTTGGTTGCCTAGGCTCTTATTTAAGTTCTTACCCTCTTACTGGCTTTTTTATTTAAAAGGCTTGGGCAAATACCGTGCCGAAGAACGAAGTCGTTTAGCACTAGTGGCCCTGGGTCCTATTTTTATCAAGCTGGGTCAGTTGTTAGCTACTCGTCGAGACCTGCTCGACGATGACCTGGCTAATGAACTAGAAACTTTAACTGAGAATGTGCCTCCATTTTCCGCTGAAGGAGCCCAGGCGATTATTGAATCTGAATTGTCAGGTTCTATTTCGGAGCTATTTAAGAGCTTTGATAAGGAGCCGATGGCTTCAGCATCTATCGCCCAGGTTCACGCTGCTCGGTTGCACTCAGGTGAAGAGGTAGTGCTTAAGGTCTTGCGACCTGGGATAGAAAAAACTGTAAAGCGTGATATAGCTTTGATGGCTTGGATTGCCACTACTATCGAAGCTTGGATTCCCGATAGCCGATTGTTCCATCTGCAAGCTTTAGTCGAGAACTATCATCATGTAATCATGGGCGAAATTAATCTTCATCGTGAAGCTGCGAATACGATCAAGATGCGTAAGAACGCTTTGCGCCATAACTATTTATATATTCCTAGAGTACACCTAGAGTTGTCGAGTCGACGCGTAATGTGTAGCGAACGTATCTACGGTATTCCTGTTAATCAGGCAGATAAGATCCAAGCCCAAGGCACCGATCTTAAAAAGTTGGCTGAAAACGGTGTGAAGATATTTTTTGGCCAGGTGTTTCGCGATAATTTCTTCCACGCCGATATGCACCCTGGTAATATTTTTGTGAATACCGCTCAGCCTGATGCGAATCAATACGTTTCGGTTGATTGTGCGATTGCTGGTAGTTTGAGTCGAGAGGACCAAGTGTTCTTAGCTCAGCAGCTGTTAGCTTTGATACAAAAGAATTATTCTCGTAATGCTCAACTCTTTATTGATGCTGGTTGGGTTACGCAAGATATTCACAAGGAAGAATTGGCGCTTAGACTGCAGAAAATAGTTGAGCCGATTTTCGATCAAGCGATGAGC
Source organism: Pseudomonadales bacterium (assembly GCA_965223975.1). Taxonomy (GTDB): domain Bacteria; phylum Pseudomonadota; class Gammaproteobacteria; order Pseudomonadales; family JBECKS01; genus JBECKS01. The sequence goes on along the minus strand of OZ245031.1, from coordinate 1,229,942 downwards.
GAAATCGAGTTCGCGCCTATTTTGTTTGAGCTATTAACCATGGCTCGAGAGTTTAGGATCAAGGTGAATCCCAATTTTCTGTTGTTCCAAAAGACATTGATTCATATAGAAGGTCTTGGCAAGCAGTTGTACCCAGAGCTCAATGTTTGGGAGGTTGGCAGACCGCTCATTGAAGAGTGGATACGAAGTTTGCTAAGCCCGAGTAAATTGTTCGAGGCGATAAGCGAAAGTGCGCCCCAGTTGATGCAGCAGTTGCCTGAGCTACCATCCTTAATATTGAGTAGCTTAGATCGTAACCGTGGAGTGGCGGCTCGAGAAGAGGCTGGTTTAGTAGCGGAAATGCAAAAGTTACAGGCTGAACAGCGATCTTCCCGGAGGCTCAGTTTATTGGCATTCAGTTTTGTGGGTGCAGCAGGCTTTATGGCTAGTGGATTGAGCGTGGCTTCTATTGGAGCTGAGCCTCTGACTCTTGTAGGATTAGGCTTCGGTATACTGGTATATCAGTCGATTAAAAAATAGGTAGCTTCATGTCAGAGCAACTGTTTGATCAAATAAAATGGAATGAAGACGGTCTCGTAACGGCGGTCGCCCAGGATCATGAAAATAAGCGGGTATTGATGCTAGCCTGGATGAATGAAGAATCACTGCGTTTGAGCTTAAAGGAAGGGCGAGCAATCTATTGGTCCCGTTCAAGACAAAAGCTTTGGCGCAAGGGTGAAGAGTCAGGCAATGTCCAAGGTTTGAAAGGCGTTTATCTTGACTGTGATGGTGACGCTATAGTGCTTGAGGTGGAGCAGATCGGGGGCATTGCATGCCATACCGGAAGAGAAAGCTGTTTCTACAGAAAAGCAGAAGATCACAACTGGCAAGTGATTGATGAGGTTAAGGTTGACCCCAGTACCTTATATAGGAAATAGAGAAATACAGGCCTAAGAGAGTCCCATGAGCGAAATACAATTAGAAACAGTACTCAAACAATTAGATCAGATTCTAGCGGATAGAAAAAATGCTTCGCCGGACTCTTCCTATGTAGCCAGCTTGCATGCAAAAGGATTAAATAAAATCTTAGAAAAAGTTGGCGAAGAGGCTACCGAAGTTGTACTTGCAGCAAAGGATGTCAAGGATAGCGGGGATGTAAAGCCTCTAGTCTATGAGACCGCGGATCTCTGGTTTCACACCCTGGTTATGCTTTCTGATTTGGGTGCAAGTTCCGATCAAGTGCTTGAAGAGCTAGCTCGACGTTTCGATATGTCGGGATTAGAAGAAAAAGCCAGTCGTAGTAAGCAGACACAGTAAGTAGCCTCTCGAAATAAATGGAAGATTTCAGCGGCAGTAAAATAGCTTATCTTCTTGGCCAGAAAATTCTCGTTTATAAACGCGATAATATCCCAGATATTATTTTCCCCAATATGTGGGATTTACCCGGCGGAGGCCGGGAGAATGATGAAACCCCCGAGCAATGCGCCCTAAGAGAATTGGGAGAAGAGTTTGGTTTACACCTTTCTGAATCTCGGTTGATCTATAAAATCCAAGTTCCCAATCATGCTAGAGACGGTGTCTCATATTTTTTTGTCATTGAAGGTCGGCAAGTCGAGGTTGATAATATTGTCTTTGGTGATGAAGGCCAGTATTGGAAGATGATGGCTTTTGAGATTTTTTTATCTCACCCTGAAGTGATTGGTGATTTAAAAAATCGTCTGAATATTTTTCTGAATTCTAAAGAATAATAATCGATTTTTATCGGGTAAATTTTTGTGACCCAGGTTTTATTTTCTTAAAATAAATCTTGTGATGTGCCATATAAAAATATAATTTTTATGATCTTTTAGAATGTTTAAAAATAAAAAACACACTGATAAAAGCTGATTATTATCGGCTTACACTTTAGATTAAGTGTTTGAAATACTAATTAGAATTATCGGTTGTAAAGTGAAAAGGAATTCACAAAAAAGAAATAAATATAGGAATAAATACCTGTATTTTTTCTGTTATAGAGGGATCTATTATGAGCAAGGATGTTCGTTTCTATTCGGTATCAAGAGTCTTATTTAAGCTGACCAGTTTCTTAGCTTTATTTGCTGTATTGGCTTCTTGCGTTGGCGAAAGCTATGTGCCGATTATTTACCACGAACCTAATTCTCAGGGCGAATATGTGGTAAATACATTTAAGCCAAAACTTGAATTTCCAAATGGATTGCCTGATCGGGACGATGTCATCATTACCATTAATGGTGCAGATGTTAGCTCCGAATTTGATGATTGGGGTGATAGTTTTAGTGGTGATGCAGATCCAAATGTTGTTGAAATCACTCAGGCGATTAATAGTCTAAATACGCCGATTTTTTATGCAGCCCTTAGAGACGGTCGTAATATTTTTCAGGTGACCAAACCTGCTAAGAGCTACTTCTATTTTTATATGGACATGCCAGGCGCAACGATTCATATCACGCAAGTCGACGACCAATGGGACGGGGATATGAATACTCCTAAGTCGGGTAGTATTGCTGTTGAAGGATATTTAGATCAAGGAGATTATTCAGCCCTATCTCAAATTAGGATAAAAACGTTTGCCATTGATTACGATGGATCGTTTGTGGCTAATTCGGGTGATGGGACTGATATGAGTGCAGCGCCTGACGGGGTTGAGCAGGTCTATGGAGATTTTAGTTTAACTTTTAATCCTGATTATACTTTTAGTTTTATCGCTTATGACGGTGGTAATAATGACGGCCTGTATGATATGGAAGATGCTGATCTGATCGGTATCACCGTTAGTGACCAATTTGGAAGCTATACCAAAAACTATTTACGTTCGAATATTCCTTTAAGTAATCAGAGAATAGCCAACGGTGGTGCGCTTTCTCTCGCCTTTGACCAAGTCGCCTTAAAGAGTTTAGGTAATGGTTTGGCTGATGCGATTAACCAGATTGAAGATACCATTATTTTAGAAGACATCGTTTTAGCAGAGGATGTTTGTTTTGGTCTTAGCCTCGGTGACGCCTGTTTGGGTTTGGAGCAAGACATAACAGCTTCTGTATATTTAATGGATATGTATTTTGAGAACTCAGCAGTCACACTAGAAACCCCTGTCCAGGATAATATCGAGACTGGTGATATTTGGGTTGATGCTTTCGTTCCAATTCGCTTAGGGCCTGGCAGTCGAGTGGAAGTCCAAGATGGCCTCATCGAGTGCTCCTTGAATAATTCCAATATTGAATATGCTTCAAACATTATTTTTTCTGTTGATGATTCCGAAATTACAACTATTACTATGGATAATGATTCGCTTGACCTGGGAGGGCTAATTGGTGGTAATCCACTGTGTCAAATAGTTGAAGTGGCTGTCAGTGATCTATTTAGCGGAATGGTTGTTGATGCTATAGGCGATATTGTTGAGACTGTTTTCAATGTAGACCTGCCATTGCTGCGCTTGGTGATTCGTATCGGTCCAGAGGATGACTTGTTGTTTGGTCCCGCATTTCTAACCTTGAACCCTGTGGCTAGCCACTTTTTTGGAGTTCAAAATAGTTGGGATAATAGCGGCTCGCCTGGGGACGAGAGTTACAATGTTAAGTGGGGGATGAGTCTAGGTTTTCACTCTTTAGGGCAGGGGGTTAATCGAATCCCTTCGCTAGGATCTAAATACGAAGCGGCCACTTTAACCGTACCCGGAATGTCGGTCGATAATACCGAAATGAATGATAGAACCGTGGGCATGGTATTAAGCGAGAATTTTATCAATCAGCTATTGATGGGACTTTGGGAATCAGGGATTTTATACCTAGAGCAGGCTATTCAGTTTGACGGGGGTATCGTTCCACTTAACGCATTTTTAAGTGATATAACATTCGCTTTTGCCAGTGCAAGTCCTTGGGAAATTGACCTGCTTCCAGACAACGACCCGAAGGGAGATATGCATTTGTTTATTCCTGATCTGAGAGTGTCGCTTACGGGTACACGTCATTTTCCTAAGCCAGTTATAGAAGATTATAATTTCGCGTTTATGGTAGCTGATCTAAATGTCTATTTAGATTTAAGCTCACCAGAGGGAAGTGATGCCTTACGAGTCTCTACCGTTTCTAATTTAGAAGTATCGGTAAGGGAGCTTGGTACAGATTGGCAATTTTTAAATCAAAGTCAGTTAAGTAATATCTTTGATCTGGTGTTTTCTCAAGTTGTCGGCACGGGTCAGTTTGATATTCCTTTTCCTGAGTTGTTGGGCGCACAGATGGATTTTGGTGATATATGGACCGATGAAGGGCGTTTAAACATAACCATCGACGTTTATAACCCGGAAGTTTTTTGCAATGGGCCAGACCAGCTGCCAGAAGGATGTTTGTAGTTAAAATAAAAAAGGCTATGTTTTTAGCATAGCCTTTGGGATCATAATGTTATGTTAGCTTTAAACTAGAGGATATACCGGCTTAAATCCTCATCCATAGCTAGCTCAGCTAGATTTCCGTTAACATAAGCTTTATCGATGGTAATAGTTTTATCTTTCATTGCGAGTTCAGAGGCATCAAAAGAAATTAGTTCCAGTAGTTTCTCAACGATGGTATGAAGTCTGCGTGCTCCAATGTTTTCAGTTTTTTCATTTACCTGCCAAGCAATTTCGGCAATGCGCTCAATACCACTTTTGTCAAATTCTATATTCAAACCTTCTGTTTTCAAAAGCGCTTGGTATTGCTCGGTTAAAGAGGCATGAGGCTCGGTAAGAATACGCTCAAAATCTTCTGGGTTTAAAGCGCTTAATTCGACGCGAATAGGTAGGCGACCTTGAAGCTCTGGAATTAGATCGCTTGGTTTGGCTAAATGGAAAGCCCCCGAGGCAATAAACAGAATGTGGTCGGTTTTTACCATGCCATGTTTTGTGCTGACGGTACTGCCTTCTATTAATGGGAGTAGGTCGCGTTGTACGCCTTCGCGTGAAACGTCAGTTCCAGAGTTCTCGGAGCGTTTGGCGACTTTATCCAGTTCATCGATAAAAATAATACCTGTTTGCTCAACAGCATCGATTGCCTTGGTTTTAAGATCGTCTTCGTTAACGAGTTTAGCGGCCTCGTCATCTTTTAGCTGCTTAAGCGCATCTTTAACTTTCATGCGCTTACGTTTACTTTTATTGCCACCTAGGTTAGAAAACATATTTTGTAGTTGGCCAGTCATTTCTTCCATTCCAGGAGGTGCCATAATTTCGACGCCAACGCCACTTGTGCTTACTTCGATTTCAATTTCTTTTTCGTCTAGATCACCTTCGCGTAGTTTCTTTCGAAAGATCTGGCGAGAATCGGATTCTGCTGCGTCGACAGCTCTTTCTTCACCTACTCGAGCGGGTGTTAATAGGGCATCGAGAATTTTTTCTTCGGCAGCATCGGACGCTCCTAGTTGAACTTTTTCTATTGCTTGCTCGCGAAACATTTTTACCGAAATGTCTGCTAGATCTCTGACAATCGATTCAACATCTCGGCCAACATAACCGACCTCGGTGAATTTGGTTGCTTCAACTTTTAAAAAGGGAGCGTTAGCTAGCTTCGCAAGCCTTCGGGCAATTTCGGTTTTCCCGACTCCAGTTGGGCCAATCATTAGTATGTTTTTGGGCGAAATCTCATTGCGTAAAGATTCATCCAGTTTCATACGACGCCAGCGGTTCCTCAAGGCCAGAGCAACGGATTTTTTCGCCTGTGCTTGACCAACAATATGTTTGTCGAGTTCGCTAACGATTTCTCGGGGGGTCATGTTTGACATGTTTATTCCTTACAAATTCTCTATTGAGCCTTGCCTACTTTTTAGTAGTTTAGAACTTCAACGGTGTGTTCGTGATTAGTGTAGATGCAAATGTCACCAGCGATACCTAGGCTTTTCCTAACGATAGCTTCTGCGTCGAGTTCAGTATTATCGAGTAAGGCCTTTGCTGCGGATTGGGCGAATGGCCCGCCTGAGCCAATGGCAATTAAATTGTCTTCGGGCTCTACAACATCGCCATTGCCTGTAATGATGAGTGAGGCAGTTTCATCGGCTACCGCAAGTAAGGCATCCAGTTTTCGGAGCACGCGATCCGTGCGCCAATCTTTGGCCATTTCTACGGCTGAGCGTACTAAATGCCCTTGGTGCTTTTCTAATTTACCTTCAAAGCGCTCGAACAGTGTAAATGCGTCAGCGGTTCCGCCTGCAAAGCCTGCGATCACTTTATCTTTATATAGGCGTCTTACTTTGCGGGCATTTCCCTTCATAACGGTATTGCCCATTGTGACTTGACCATCGCCACCTATGACGACTTGTCCATTGCGACGAGCGGATACTATGGTTGTTCCTCTATATTGGTCCACGGAAGCCTCTTTCTATCTAAGTGCGTGTGAGTTAGACCGACAACAATGGGGGGCGGACCTGATATTTCAAGCGCGTGCCGCGTAGCTTATTTTATGGTCAAGACCATGCTGGGGATGTCATTGTCGGCCAGGATATCTTTTGCTTTGTTTAGACTGTGCTCTGTAGTGTAAGGGCCAACATGTACTCGATGCCAGTCACTGCCTTTATCGTCTTTGGCCTTATTTATTTGTACGTCGAGTCCCTGCATAATCAGTTGAGCTTTGAGCGCGTCAGCATCTTGGAAGGATCGGAACGAGCCCACTTGCAGCACGTAGTTTTTATCCCCGTCGGTTCGTGGTTTAGCAGTTTGGCTAGGTTTAGGGGTCTCGATCTTCATTTCGGGAAGACGCTGATAAAACTCGAAGGTTGGCTTTCTCAGAGCTTCTTGTCCTTCGCGCATTCGGTCCGCTTGCTCTTTGATCTGTTTGCTCAGTTCGTTAGCCTCGTTCTCAAGTTCCGAACGTTCGTTAGGGTCTTTGCTTATAGCGACGTTAGATAAGTAAATTAGAAAGGCAATGAATAGGCCTGTGGCGATTCCGGTAAAAAGCCAAAACCACGCAGGAAGCCCCTTGTTAGCGGGCTTCTTTTTCTTGGTGGGGGCTTTTTTCTTTTTTGCGTAATCGTGGGCCATGGATCTCTACTGCTCGGCGAATGTGCTTGTCGGGCATTTTAACGCTGCGGGTCAAAGAGCGCAAAGGCCTTCGTCGTTAAAATAGCTCTAATGGGTCGACGTCAATTGACCAACGGACTTTGTTAGCCGTGGGTATTTGACTGCTTTGATCCAAAGCTTGATTCAGTATTTGGTGAAGTTGGGCGCGACTTTGGCTTTGTAATAGCAGCTGCGCTCGTTGTCGGCCCGCTCGCTTTTGCATGGGTGCAGGAGCAGGGCCAAGAATTCGGCATTTTCGCTGTATATTGATGGATTCTAGCTGTTCTTTCAGAACTTTGAGGAAGCCTAGGCTTTCTTCTATATGCATGGCATCGGCCCGCAGCAAACATAGGTGACCAAAAGGCGGGTAGTTTAAAAGCTTTCTTTCTTCGAGAGCTTCTTCGGCAAATGCTCTATAGCCACTGCTTAATAAAGTTTGAAGGGCGGGGTGGTCGGGTAATTCTGTTTGCAGTAATAATTCGCCATGTTGGCTTTCTCTCCCGGCTCGTCCAGCAATTTGAATTAAGGTTTGAGCCATGCGCTCTAGTGCGCGAAAGTCCGAGCTGTAAAAACCTTGATCAAAATCGAGGACACTCACTAGGTTTACTTTAGGGAAGTGATGGCCTTTAGCTAACATTTGAGTGCCTACTAAAATGCAGGGCTCTCCCTTATGTACAACAGCTAGCCTTTCTTCTAAAGCGCGGCGTTTCTCTGTGCTGTCTTTGTCGACGCGAATGATCGGTATTTTTTTAAAGTGTTGTTGTAGTACTTCTTCTACTTTTTCTGTGCCTTGGCCGATCGCTTGCATATCGCCCTCGTGGCATTGTGGGCAAGTATTTAAAGGGGCTTGTTTGAAGTTACAGTGATGACACCAAAGTAGGTTTTTAGATTTGTGGTAGGTGAAACGGGCATCGCAATAGGGGCAAGTGGCTGTCCAGCTACATTCTGAACAAATTTGTACGGGGGTGTAACCGCGCCTATTAATGAATACTAGCACTTGCTCACCTTGTTCAAGGTGTTTACGAATCCCTTGAATGGTTTTCTGGCTAAGTCCGCCCTGGCGTTCTTTTCCTCTGATATCGATCATTTGCAGCTTAGGTTCGCTAGCTTGTGTCGCTCTTTGAGTCAGAGTGAGTGTTTGATAACGGCCCTGGCTGGCATTGGCTAGGCTTTCAAAAGAGGGGGTTGCGCTTCCCAGTAGTACCGGTATTTTTTCTCGTTGGGCTCTTACTAAGGCAAGATCTCTAGCTGAATAGCGAAAGCCTTCTTGCTGTTTGTAGCTGAGGTCATGTTCTTCGTCGACGATGATGATGCCAAGCTTGGGCAAGTCGGAAAATATTGCTGACCGGGTTCCAATTACTATCGATGCTTGCCCATTTTTGGCTTGATGCCAGTTTTTATAGCGTTGCGATTCGGTAAGACCCGAATGCAAGCTTGTAATCTCACAGCTAAAGCGCTGTTGAAAGCGCTGCAGGGTTTGTGGAGTTAGACCGATTTCGGGCACCAGAACGAGCGCTTGTTTTCCTTCGCTAAGCACGTGTTCAATGGTTTGAAGGTAAACCTCGGTTTTGCCGCTGCCAGTCACTCCCTCTAACAAAAAACTTTTATATTGCCCTTGGCTTTGATTGATAGCGCGAAGGGCTAGAGACTGTTCTTCGTTAAGTTTTAAGGGGCTGTTGCGGAGTACATTTTGGAGGACGGGTTTTTCTCTAGGCTGGGGGCTCTCGTCACAATAGACAAGTTCTTTTGATGCTAGCGCTTTGAGGCTCTGGCTATTAATACCTAAAGCCTTACAAGTTTGCGGACCAAGACCCTCGGGGTGATCTTGGATGGCTTTGAGCGCCTCAGCCTGCTTAGGAGCGCCTGATAGTTTGTCTAAGTTAATGACAGCGCCCTTCTCAGTAGGCTTCCAGAGAAAGAAGTCTTTGTGCCCAAGGGCTTTGTTTTCCCTTAGTCGAGAAGGAAGGGCGTGGAACAGGGCTTCACCAATGGGGTGGTGGTAGTAGTTAGCTGACCACAGGATAAAGTCTAGAAGCTCCTTAGAAATGCTTGGTTCAGAGTCAATAATTTGCTTAATGGGCTTAAGTTTAGCCGCCGGGATTTCGCTGGCATCGCTCCCCCTAACTACTAGGCCCACAGCTTTGCGTGTGCCAAAAGGGACCTCGACCCTTTGTCCGGGCTCGATCCGCTCTCGGGTGGGAGCCTTGTAGTCGAAGAGGCTGCGTAGCGGAGTGTTGAGCGCGATATGTAGAATGCTCGGGCTGGCCATGGTTGCTTATCTTGTTATTTCTTGATTTATTACTTACTAGCTAGTTACTGCATTAGGCAGGCTATGCTACCCAAGTCCCCTTATAGAAGATATGAAAAAGGGCAATTTCTTGGTCGAACGCGCTTGTCAGCGGCCAAGGGTGCTATATAGGCCTTGCTTATCCGTTTTTCTCTGATATGATGCGCGATCCTTCGACTAGGGCTAAGTGTCTTAGTTTGTAGCAGGAGCAACCGGCATGTGGTGCCCAACATGAGCCAGCAAAGGCTTTCGGATTGGGTGGCGACATAAATAAAAGGTTAATGAGGCAATTATTATGAAAAAAGATATTCATCCAGCATACACAGACATTAAAGCTACCTGCAGTTGCGGTAACGTGATTGAGACTCGTTCCACTGTAGGCAAAGATATCCATTTAGATATCTGTTCAGCTTGCCACCCTTTTTATACTGGGCAGCAAAAAATTATGGATACCGCAGGTCGTATTGATAAGTTCAATAAGCGTTTTGGCGCTCGTCGCACGACTAAGTAGGGCGGCCTATCGACAGCACATTGAATGGTATCTTAAGGCCGTTTGAATAAAAAAGCGCTTAATCGCGCTTTTTTTATGCCTGTTTTATGCCGAATGTCCCCAGTCTCACTCAAAAAGGTCCTTATTTATCATAGTTTTATTGACGGCCTTTCAATAGAATTCCCAGCCTAGAAATTGCTTAGCTAGATACCAAATGACGATTTGGATAGCTTAGGTAAAATTTTCTAGGGCTTAGTGATCACCCTTTGCTAAGTTTTCGCTTTTGATGTTTTTCGGCTCCACACCAAGGCAGCTAGTGAAACCTACACAATCAAAAGCTTCTTTATTTGGATTGCTCTCTATCGAGTGCTTTTCAAATCCTACGCTCATAAAGCTCCGCCTCAATCGGCTAATATCCGTAGTTTGTTTGCTCAGTGCCTATGTGTTCTTTGAGAATTGATTTCTTTGAAGGTGACACAAGCTGACCTGCAAATATTTTGATTTGTTTAGGCCAAAACTTTTTATTAGAAGTGTTGGCTCTTTTACAGAGGTAGATACCGTGAATGAATTAAGAAATGAACAGTTGCGTCAAGCAGCCTTGGATTACCATGAGCAAGATCGACCAGGAAAGATCAGTGTCGAGTTAACCAAGTCGACCGAGTCAGCAAAGGACTTGGCTTTGGCCTATAGCCCAGGTGTGGCTGAACCGGTCAGAGAAATTGCAGACAATCCTGAGAATGCGTACCGCTACACATCGAAAGGCAATCTAGTAGCAGTTATCAGCAATGGCTCCGCGATTTTAGGCCTGGGTAATTTAGGCGCTTTGGCGAGCAAGCCCGTGATGGAAGGTAAAGGGGTATTGTTTAAACGTTTTGCGGGTGTCGATGTTTTTGACATTGAAGTTGATGTTGATGATACCCAAGCTTTTATTGATACGGTGGCTAATATTTCTTGTACTTTCGGCGGTGTCAACCTAGAAGATTTAAAAGCACCCGAATGTTTTGAGATTGAGACAGCACTAAAAGAGCGCTGTGATATTCCTGTGTTTCACGATGATCAACACGGTACGGCTATCATTGCGTGTGCTGGTTTGTTGAACGCATTAGAGTTGCAAGACAAAAATATCGAAGATGTTCAAATCATTTGTCTTGGTGCAGGTGCCGCGGGTGTTGCTTCCATTGAGCTTATGATTTCTATGGGTGCTAAACGAGAAAACGTTTTGATGTTGGACTCCAAGGGTGTGATTCATTCTAAAAGAGATGATCTAAACGCACACAAACAAAAGTTCGCGATTGATACCGACAAACGAAGTTTAGAAGACGCCATGGCTGGTGCTGATGTGTTTATTGGTGTATCGGGAGCTGATTTATTAAGTCCAGAGCTGCTCAAGTCGATGGCCGATAAGCCGATTGTTTTTGCTTTGGCTAATCCTGATCCGGAAATTTCCCCTGAATTAGCTAAGGAAGTGCGTGATGATTTAATTATTGCAACGGGCCGAAGTGATTACCCCAACCAAGTAAACAACGTGTTGGGTTTTCCTTTTATATTCCGAGGTGCACTTGATGTTCGTGCAACGGCAATCAATGAAGAAATGAAAATCGCAGCGGTTAAAGCGATTGCTGGTATCGCAAAACTAGAAGTACCTGTTGAGGTGATGAAAGCCTATGATGGTGAGAACTTAGAGTTTGGCCCAGAATACATTATTCCTAAACCGATGGATGAGCGTTTGTTGTCTGAGGTATCTGCGGCAGTAGCTAAAGCAGCGGTTGATTCTGGTGTGGCGCAAGCTGATTATCCAGAACATTATCCTTTGCAAAGCCTGAAGGAAATTTTCCCTAGATCTAAAAATGGAATTGCTTTAGCGTCTTAGTTTTCGGAGGCTATATTGAGTTATTTGATTTATTTTGCGTTTACTAAAATAAATCTAGCAACTCTATTTCTTCTTCCTTTTGTCCTGGTGTGTTGGTGATGTTTTTTTGCGCCTCACTCAGTTGCGGTGCAAACTCTTCACGAAAGATTTCAAAAATAGCGCCGAGGTCACCCGGTTTAGCTGCCTCTCCGGTTTGTGCATCGATTTTCACCGTGACTAATTTGTCAGGACGAGGAAGAACGTTTTCCTCTTTGTCTTTTAAAGCTTGTGCCATGAAATCATACCAAATTGGTAGGGCGGTACTCGCACCATATTCCCCTCTACCTAAGGATTGCGGCGAGTCGAAGCCTACCCAAGCACTAGCAACGATGTCGCCGTTGTAACCTGTAAACCAAGCGTCGATTTGATCGTTGGTGGTTCCTGTTTTGCCTCGAATATCCTTTCTTCCTAATTCTCTAGCTTTATAGCCTGTTCCGCGTACGACTACATCGGCTAGTATACTATCGATGATGTAGTTAACTCTCGGTTCAATAATCGCTTCTGCCTGTCGATGTGATTTCATTGTTTTGTCGTTTACTGTGTTTTCACTTAATGTGCCGGTGTCTTGTTCAATAGCGCCAGGTTCCATAATCGATGTATCGACTCCTGGATTGGTGATTTCTTTGGCTTTTTGCTCGTCTGCCTTTGCCGACTTATTTAAGCAAGGGATACACGCTATTAGTGGGTCGGCTTCTTGTAGTATTGTCCCATCTGGCCCAACAAGGCTTTGTAGGTAGTAAGGTTCAATTCGATAGCCTCCGTTCGCGAAAGTGCTATAACCAGTAACTACCTGCATGGGGGTGAGGCTGGCGGAGCCTAAAGACAAAGAAAGGTTCGCTGGTAGTTGGCTTCTCGGGAAGCCGAATCGATCAAGGGACGCAATTGTATCTTGTATACCTAGTTTGCGTAGGATGCGAATAGAGACAAGGTTGCGGGAACGATAGAGGGCTTGGCGTAAACGTGTGGGGCCATAGAATTTCCCACTTGAGTTTTCGGGTTTCCAAGTTTCCTCGAGCGCGGCGTCTTCAAAAACGACAGGTGCATCATTAATCAATGAGGCTGCGGTGTGACCTGTTTCGAGCGCCTTAGTATAAATAAAAGGTTTGAAGCTAGAGCCAGCCTGGCGATCGCTTTGGATAACTCTGTTATATTTGCTTTCGTAATAGTCGTATCCACCAACAAGCGCGAGTATTGCGCCATCGTTTGGATTTAAGGCGACAAAGGCACTTTGTACTTGTGTTTCTTGAGCTAAACGCCACTCTTGGTTTGGTTTTTTTCTGACATGGATAACGTCCCCAGCTTTGAATACTTGACTGATTTTTTCTGGACGCTCACCTTGTGCATTCTGGTCTAAAAAAGGAGCAGCCCACAATATTTCTTCAGCGGGCAACGAAAAAACACTGCCATTCTTTAAAGCACAAATCGCCACTTGGTTTTCTTCATCGACCAATAAAACCAAAGCGGGTTTTAAATGAGTTGAGGGTTTGTGTTCTTTAAGTAGAGCCGTTAAATCAATTTCTTGTTGTTCTAAGAGTTTTGTTAGCAGCTCAAAATCATAGTGTTTATCTTGTGTGGCATTTTCTTGATCAGTTTTTTCGTGTGCCATCAAGTTTTTTAACTGCGTGCTTGCTAAGGAAAAATGCTCTTTATTTTGTTTAAGAAATTCTTCACCGAGTGAAGAAAAGTCAGGCTCTTGAATGCTTGCCACAACGCCTTTGTAACCATGGCGTTCGTTATAACTATGTACGCCTTCCGTTAAGGCTTGGTTGGCGTAGTGTTGGTAGTTGCTATCTAAGGTGGTATAGGCTTTGTAGCCGCCGGTATAAATTTTTGGCCCGTACTTTTGGTATAGTTCATTGCGCACCATTTCAGCAAGGTAGGGGGCTTCTAACTCATTGGCTTGCCCATGGTCTTTAGCGGTAACGGGTTCTTGAATAGCTTCGTCGTATTGTAGTTGGTTTATAAACTGAAGGCTGAGCATGCGCCCAAGAATCCAGTTGCGACGGGTAAGTGCTCGACTAGGATTGTTTACGGGATTATTAGCTGCAGGTGCCTTAGGGAGGCCGGCTATCATGGCTAATTGAGCCAAAGAAAGTTGGTCGATATTTTTGTCGTAATAAACGTTAGCAGCGGCTTGAATACCGTATGCGCGTTTGCCTAAAAAAATTTCATTGAAGTAGAGTTCAAGGATTTCTTCTTTGCTTAGCTCTCTTTCTAGTTGAATGGTTAGAATTATTTCCTTGAATTTGCGTTTGAATTTTCGGTCTTTATTTAGAAATAAGGCACGGGTCAATTGCATAGTGATCGTGCTTCCACCTCCGCCTCGGATCGACCCCCTGTTTTCTATCATTAGCTTAACAGCTCTCGTCAGCGCCTTAATATCAACGCCTTTATGTTTAAAGAAGTTTTGGTCCTCTGCGGCCATCACGGCTTTGATAAACAAATCTGGTACTTCTTCGTATCTTATAGGGGTGCGTCTTTGTTCTCCGAACTCAGCGATTAGCTTCTCGTCGCGGGAATAAACCTTAAGGGGGATGTGAAAACGAACGTCTTGTAATGCCTCCATGCTGGGAAGCTCGGGTTTTAAATAGAAATATACCCCTGCGACTACCATAAACACAGCAAATAGGCCGAAAAGAGCGCTAACAAGCATAAACTTTAAAAAAGACAGCAAATTCATATTTATTTCTTTAAAAACAATCACTTATATCGGAAATTTAAAGAGCCTTATTATTTTGTTGACGTAATATACTCTTCTTTGGCACTATTTCTCTCAATAGCAGTTGTATTTGCCTTTGTATTTAATGTATTCTCGTATGAATGTCGCGTAAGTATATATTAAAAATAGAAAAATTACTTATTTCGAGATCCTAATTCCGATGCAACTTTCAGATTTAAAAGCACAATTAGCGGGTATTTTTGGCCCACGGTCGATATCGCTCGTAGGGCTGGATATTAGCTCTACCTCTGTGAAGCTACTGGAGCTCTCTAAGCAGGGTGGTAGTTACCGTGTAGAGTCTTATGGTGTTGAGCCTTTGCCTGCTAATGCGGTAGTTGAAAAAAATATTAATGACGTTGAAGGCGTCAGTATTGCTATTACCAATTTGTTGAGCCGCATAAAAGCGGGTACTAAAAACGTTGCAGTTGCAGTTGCAGGTTCTGCTGTTATTACCAAAACCATTGAACTAGACGCATCTCTTAGTGAAGATGATATGGAGATGCAGATTCGTGTTGAGGCGGATCAGTATATTCCCTATCAGCTTGACGAAGTCAGTATTGATTTTGATGTGATCGGGGAAGTAGACGGAAATTCCGAGTTGGTAGAAGTATTATTGGCAGCTTGTCGAAATGAAACCATTGAGTTGAAACAAGAAGCTGTTGAAATGGCCGGAATGGTTGCAAAGGTCATGGATGTTGAGATTTATGCGATGGAGCGAGCCTACTCTTTAATTGCATCTCAAATAGACGAAGCAAATCGAACCACGGTTGCAGTGATCGATATTGGCGCGACCATGACTACGCTAAGTGTTATCAACGAAGGTAATACTATATACACCCGTGAGCAATTATTCGGCGGTAAGCAATTAACTGAAGAAATTCAGAGGCGATATGGTCTTTCCGTAGAGGAAGCTGGCTTGGCAAAAAAACAGGGCGGTTTACCGGATGATTACGAAGCGGAAGTGTTGCTTCCCTTTAAGGACGCGGTGGTACAGCAAGTTTCTCGCTCGCTACAGTTCTTTTTCTCCTCTAGTCAGTTTAATGATATTGATCAAATTATTCTTGCCGGTGGGTCTGCCTCGATTGATGGCCTTGCAGAACTTGTCGAAGAAAAAGTAGGTACACCAACAATTGTCGGAAATCCCTTTGTAGATATGAGCCTTTCTTCTAAGGTGAGCGCTGGCGCACTAAGTAATGATGCACCAGCACTGATGATAGCGTGTGGGCTCGCCTTGAGGAGCTTTGATTAATGACAAAGATTAATTTACTCCCGTGGCGTGAAGAACGTAGGCAAGAGCTGCAGCGACAG
Organism: Pseudomonadales bacterium; assembly: GCA_965223975.1. GTDB lineage: Bacteria > Pseudomonadota > Gammaproteobacteria > Pseudomonadales > JBECKS01 > JBECKS01. The sequence goes on along the minus strand of OZ245031.1, from coordinate 1,214,217 downwards.
TTTATTGTTGTGGCAGTTGGGGTGGGTATCATCAGCGCCCTGTGTGTTTATTTGGTTTATGGATATTTTAATAGCCAGATTGATTATCAAAATGCTCGTAATAAGTTTATTACCAGTGAAACAGCAAACTTGGAAACAAGAATAAGCGAAATTCAAGAGCTTCAGCAGCGCAGAGATCAAATCGTTGAAAGTATGAAGGTTATTCAGGAGCTCCAAGGTAATAGGCCTGTAATCGTGCATGCGATGGGTGCTATTGCGTCCACGGTCCCAGAAGGGGTCTACTACACTAAGATCGAAAAGAAAGGCAACGTATATCGTATGTATGGGGTTGCTGAAACCAATAACAAGATATCTAAATTGATGCGCAACTTGGACAGCTCAGAATGGTTCCGCGGTGCTAACCTAGATGTTGTTGGAAATGAAAGCGCCAGACGTGGTGATGGCGAAGATGATAAAAAAATTGTTTTTGAGCTAACTGTCTATCAAGAAACGCCTAATCAGGAAGAAGATTCTGATGGCTCTGGAGGCGTGTAGTGAAGATAGATTTCGAAGAAATTCAAGAAACCCTACAAAACCTCGATCCCGAGAATATCGGTTCCTGGCCGGCCTTTGTAAAGAATGGTATTTATTTGATCGTTTTCGTGGTGGTGTTTGTGGCAGGGAACTATTTTCTCGTCAATGATTTACGGACTAAATTGTCGCGTGCTCAAACAGAAGAGTCAAAATTGATTAAAGAGTTTGAGGATAAATCTTTTAAGGCGGCAAACTTAGAAGAATTCCGCAAACAAATGGAAGATTTAGATGGTAGTTACGAAGCTTTACTTCGCCAGCTTCCTCAAAAGACAGAAGTACCTGGCTTGCTTGATGATATTACCCATACAGGCTTAGGTAGCGGTCTTATATTTGACAAAATTGATCCAGGTGCTGAAGAAGAAGTGGAGTTTTATTCCGTTCTTCCTATTGATCTGGAGGTGCGCGGCGGATTCCATGGTTTAGCAGGCTTTATGAGTGGGGTTGCCGCCCTACCTCGAATTGTTACCCTTCACGATTTTGTGATTGAGGCTCAAAACACTGAGTCAAGAGCGCTGGGAACTAAGCTTCAAATGAAAATTAAAGCTAAAACCTATCGTTACAAAAGTGATGGAGGTGAAGGCTAGATGTACTACAAGACCTCTGAATTTATCAAGATTTTCTCCGCTGTGTTGGTTAGCACGATTCTTATTTCGTGTGGATCTGGTGGAGACATGTCTGATCTCCGTAAGCGCATGGACGATATTGAAGCAAAGCCGAAAGGCAGGATTCCTCCTCCTCCCGAGTTTAAAGCATTTGAAACCTTCACTTATCAGTCTGCAGGAAAACGCAGTCCATTCGAGAGACCAGTTGAAGTAATAATTGAAACAAAAATCGAAGTTGGAAAATCTGTTACTCCTGATTTACAAAGGCGAAAAGAAACCCTTGAGAAGTTTAGTTTAGATGCGATGGCTTTTGTTGGTACCTTGTCAAAAGAGGAAGAAGGTGATGCCCTTTTTGCCATAATCGATGACGGGAATGGTGGAGTGCATCGAGTGGAATCTGGAGATTTCTTAGGGCAAAACCACGGGCGTATTTTGAATATTACGGATCGAAGAATAGAACTACTTGAAATCATTCCTAGCGGTCAATTGGATGATGATGGTGAGAAATTGTGGATCGAGCGACCAAGAAATTTGGTGCTGAGAGAAGACTAAAGAGAGTTGATAGGTTATGAATAAACACTCGATGATAAAAATTATTCGCTCTACTTTGAGCTTTCCTTTTGGGGCAATTATCTCACTATGCTTGTTATTGGTTCCGTCGATAGCAAGTGCTGCGAAGTTAACGAATGTTGACTTTTCTAGCCTTCCTGGTGGCAAGGTAGAGTTACGATTTTCATTTGATTCGATGCCGCCTAAGCCTCGGGGCTACAATATTGAGAAGCCGGCTCGTATCGCACTCGACCTTGATGGTGTGAGTAGCTTGCTTAACTCCAAATACCATGACCTTGGTTTGGGAAATGCTAGAAACTTAACCGTTGTTGAAGCCGGAACTCGTACCCGTTTAATCATTAGTTTAACCCAGCTTGAGGCTTATACCACTGAAGTTAGGGATAACCAGCTATTAGTGGTTCTGGGTGAAGGGGATTCTGATGGGTCGGTATTAGCTGATGGTGCTGATACAGGAACGGCTTCTGCTGCTGACCAGATTCGCTCCCCGGCGAGCGCAAGCCCCAAATCGACAACTAACAAAGAAGTAAGTGCCGTTGATTTCCAACGAGGCGTGGAGGGCGAAGGTAAGATTATTATTTCTCTAACAAATCCTCATGTTCAGGCGAACATGAAGAAAGAAGGAGATCGGATTCATATTAAATTTTCCGATGTGGTACTCCCGGATGATTTAGTTAGACGCCTGGATGTTATCGATTTTGCAACACCAGTTAAAGAGATTGACGCGACCAACGAATCTGATGGGGCTTTGATTGCGATTAAGCCCTACGGAGAGTATGAGCATTTAGCTTATCAAACTGACAATACTTATATCATTAGTGTGAAACCTTTATCAGCAGAAGATAAGGAAAAGAAAAAGAAAAAAGCATTTTCTTATACCGGCGAAAAATTGTCTTTGAACTTCCAAGATATCGAGGTTCGAGCGGTACTCCAGTTGATCGCAGATTTTACAGAACTAAATTTGGTAGCCAGTGATACCGTTGGTGGCAAGATAACATTGCGTTTGCAGAATGTTCCTTGGGACCAGGCCCTTGATCTGATCCTAAAGACGAAAGGTCTGGCAAAGCGTAAGGTGGGTAATGTTATGTTGGTGGCGCCCGCGGACGAAATTGCCGCGCGCGAAAAGCTAGAGCTTGAGGCTAATCGTCAGGTCGCAGCACTAGCACCCTTACAGTCAGAGTTTTTTACTATTAAGTATGCATCGGCATCTGACATAAAGGACTTTCTGACAGCGGAGGGATCGAAGATAAGCTCCGACCGAGGAGGTGTTGTTCTTGATTCCCGAACTAACACGCTATTAATTCAAGATACTGCTAACAAGCTCGAAGAAATAAGAGATATTATTGGAGAGCTTGATATACCCGTGCGCCAAGTACTTATCGAAGCAAGGGTTGTAGTGGCTGCTTCAAACATCTCAGATGATTTGGGTATTCGATGGGGCGGTGCAGTATTCAATGACTCTTTTTCAACCTTCCTAAGTGGTGATGCAGACCGTTTGGCAGACACTATTGAAGATGCGGGTACTGTAAACCCAACGACAGGAGCTCGGGGTCCAATCGAGGTAGATTTTGGAGCTGGCGGTGGTAACTATGTAGTTGACTTTGGTTCCACTGATCCGAGTGCTACTCAAGGTGCTATTGGGTTCGTGGGCAGCGATGGAATTTTAGAGGTCGAGCTTTCAGCAATTGAGGCCGAAGGTGAAGCTGAGGTGATCTCGACGCCGAAAGTATTGACGGCAGATTCTAGTGAAGCAGAGATTCTATCTGGTCAGAAAGTCCCTATTCGTGTCGCGACATCAAGTGGTGCGACCGCGGTTTCATATATCGATGCTGTGTTAGGCTTGAAAGTAACTCCGCATATCACTCCTGACGATCGTATTTTGATGGATTTGGAGTTGTCGCAAGACAGTATCGCTAGATTCTTAGACTCTGGTGATCCGGTGATTGATGTAAACCAAATTACAACCCATGTGCTAGTAGCTAATGGAGATACCATCGTCCTCGGCGGTGTGTTCCAAACGGTTGACTCTAATCAAGTATTTAAAACTCCATTCTTCGGTGATCTTCCCATAGTTGGCAGGTTATTCCGTAGGACTACATCAGCGAATAATAAGCAAGAGCTGCTAGTCTTTATTACTCCGAAGATTGTGGAAGACCTTCTGGCTGAAAATTAATCCTCCTGATTAAGCAAGTGTCATGACCAACATCTTTCTGGTGGGCCCGATGGGGGCTGGTAAAACGACCATAGGCAAGGCGCTTGCGGCGGATTTATCCTACGACTTTTACGACTCAGATCGTGAGATTGAACGACGAGCTGGAGCCGATGTTTCATGGATTTTTGATGTTGAGGGAGAAGCTGGCTTTCGCAAAAGAGAGGGGGCTGTAATTGCTGAATTAGCTGCGGGCAGTAGGTCGGTCATAGCCACAGGTGGCGGAGCCATCTTAAGCCCAGAAACTCGTCGTTTACTTAACGCCAAGGGCTTTACAGTATATATTCACGCTCCTCTTAAGGCGCTTTTGGAGCGAACTTCTCAGGATAAGTCTAGACCATTGCTTCAAGTGGAAGATCCAGAAGCACGTTTTAAAAAAATTCTCGATGAGCGCCAAGCGCTTTATGAAGAGGTGGCTAACCTTAGCGTCTCTAGCTTCGAGAATAGCTCCAAGCAGATCATTTCGAAAATCTCCAATAGCTTAAATTGAGAGAGCGACAAATAGCCAATCCGCTACTATAATGCACTCATCTTTTATGAGGACTTGACGTGCAATTGACAATAGATTTAGGCGATCGCTCATACCCAGTTATTATCGATAAAGGTTTGTTAAAAAAAGCTTATCAGCATCTCTCACCCTATATCGCTGGAAAGCAAGTTTGTATCGTGAGCAATGAAACAATTGCGCCCTTGTATCTCAGCACCTTAGAATCCCAACTTGTGCCTCACTATCAAGTGTGTACGGTGCTGTTACCTGACGGGGAACAGTATAAAAACTTAGAGCACTTGAGTCTGATTTTCGACACTCTGCTAAAAAACTCCTGTAGCCGTGATGTGACATTGATTGCATTGGGGGGAGGGGTCGTAGGAGATATGACGGGTTTTGCAGCCTCAAGTTTTATGCGTGGTGTGGATTTCATCCAGATTCCTAGTACGCTTTTATCTCAGGTGGACTCATCGGTAGGTGGTAAAACGGGAGTCAATCATCCTCTAGGCAAGAACATGATAGGCGCATTTTATCAACCTAAGTGTGTTTTGGCTGACGTCGAATTATTGAAAACTTTACCCCCTAGGGAGCTTTCCGCAGGCTTAGCAGAAGTTATCAAATATGGTTTCATTGCGAGGCCCGAGTTTATTACATGGTTGCAGGAGTATATGAATTCTCTACTGGCAATGGACGAGGCGGCATTGATCGAAGCTGTTGCTAAATCTTGTGAGTGTAAGGCCTGGGTCGTGGGTGAGGATGAAAAAGAAAAAGGACTCCGAGCCATCTTAAACTTAGGACATACTTTTGGACATGCAATAGAAGCTCATTATAAATATAAACAATTTTTGCATGGAGAAGCTGTGGCAATTGGAATGCATATGGCGCTTAGGCTTTCTGAGCAAATGGGGAATATTTCATCCGATGAACGAAAACTTGGTGTAGACCTTATGAAAGCAGCCAATTTGCCAGTAGAGCTAGAAGAGAAAATAGATATCGCTATACTGGAAAGGTTTATGAAAGTGGACAAAAAAGCGCAAAGTGGGAATGTGCGCTTGGTTTTGTTAGAAAGCTTAGGCAAAGCCCGTGTCAGCGATGATTTCCCCTTAGAATCCATGCGTGCTTCCATGCAGGCATGTATGCCTTAGGTCTAATAAGTGGTGAGCCCTATGCAAAATATTGATCAGTATTCGAGCGAAGACCTAATTGATGTTTTAGAACAAGACCATGGCAGTATAGATGTTTTCGTTAGCACCGAAGGACAAGGCTTTGATCAGATATACCAATATATTGATGACGCTCCTCAATATTCCATTATTCGATTAGAAGAAGAGGATCTGATTAGTCAGCTAAGCATACTACAAGGTTTATACCAGGTTGTGTTTGAAGAGCTTCCTGATGCTGATAAAAACGTTCTAGACCTTATTGATGCTCTAGAGGATGAAATTGGTGAAATTAACCAATGCCTTTTAGTCGTCGAAGGTTTTGATGAATGCGGTGATGATGCGCAAGCCTCCCTGCTTGAATTAATTATCGTTAGCAAAACATTTAAGTTATTGGTTAACGTGGGGCAGGCATTTGATGTACAAAGCAATCAACGGCTATGGGATGTACTAGCGACTAGAGCAGCGGTTTTGGTTGATCAAAGTGTTAGTTCTCCCATTGGATCCGGTGCAGGGTTGGAACCAGATTTTGAGCAAGAGGAAGCAGTCGTTGATCCTGACGTAAATGGAAATAAACCTAAGGTTTGGTATCAACTCATACCTAAATACCACTTGGCAGTAGCAGCCTTGCTTATATTGTTTGTAATCGCTCTTTGGCAAATGGATATTGGTCAGCGGAAAGAAGAGAGCTTAGATTTAAATGCGACATTTGAGCAAAAAGCAATCGAGCAAGATGAGGTGCAAAGTGTTGCAGGTTCAGATGCCCCATCTCAGACTGACGAAGATCTAGGCACTGAAAGCCTTACCGAAGAGGAAATGCTATCTACATCGGAAATTACTGAGCTTGTGCTGGTTGATGGAACGGCACAAGTAATTAAACCTGAAGAATCAAAGCCTCAATCAACACCCAAGCCTGTGTCAAAGCCCAAGTCTGTGTCAAAGCCCAAGCCTGGGCCGAATTCTAAGGAGGCTCCTCAAGTCACGGTGAAACAAGGTTTCGATTGGAGACCATATCAGAGTGCTGCGTGGATTAAAGGGCTTGACTCAAAGTACTACACGCTTCAACTGATGGCTTCTCACAATGATCAAGGTATACGGGATTTTTTGACAGGTTACGGTGTTAACAGTCAGTACGCTGTCTATACAACCACTAAAGATGGTAAGCCCTGGCATGTTGTCATTTATGGAGTATACGAAACCCATCAATTTGCTAGCGAAGCGCGTGAACGCTTGCCAGACTATTTAACCAGTTATTCTCCATGGATAAGAAGCTTTAAAAGCATCCAAGATTCACTTTAAATTTTTGTAGGTAGTTACTTTGTCAGAGTTAAAAAACGATCGATTTTTGAGAGCATTGTTAAGAGAAGATGTAGACGTCACCCCAGTGTGGATGATGCGTCAAGCGGGGCGCTACTTGCCTGAGTATCGCGAGTTACGTAAGCAAGCGGGTGGCTTTATGGCCATGTGCCAAAATCCACAAATGGCTTGCGAAATTAGTTTGCAGCCGATTGAGCGCTTCCCTCTGGATGTCACCATTTTATTTTCTGACATTCTAACGATTCCGGATGCGATGGGTTTAGGTCTTTACTTTGAAGAAGGAGAAGGCCCTCGATTTAAAAAGCCGGTTCACACGAAAAACGACATTGAAAGCCTAGAAGTTATTAACACCGAGAAAGATCTTACTTATGTCACGGACGCGGTGAGTTTGATTCGTAAAGAGTTAAATGGTCGCACGCCCCTGTTAGGTTTTTCAGGTAGCCCTTGGACTTTGGCTACCTACATGGTTGAAGGTGGTCCCAGTAAAGATTACCAGCGTATTAAAAGTATGCTGTTTAATCAGCCAGAGCTTGCCCATCAGTTATTAGAGAAATTGAGCTTGTCGGTTATCGACTATCTAAACGCGCAAATTAAGGCTGGTGCCCAGGCGGTACAAATATTTGATACTTGGGGCGGCATTCTTAGTGAGGCTGCTTACAAAGAATTTTCTCTCAAATACATGCAGAAAATTGTCGATGGCCTGATTAAAGAGCATGATGGTCGACGAGTGCCGTGTATTTTATTCACTAAAAATGGCGGACTTTGGTTAAACGATATTGCTAGCAGTGGTTGTGATGCGCTTGGCTTAGATTGGACGATTGATATTGGTCGTGCCCGCCAACAAGTAGGTGATCGAGTTGCCCTGCAAGGAAATTTAGATCCGAACATGCTTTATGCCAGCCCAAAACGCATCCGCGAAGAAGTGGCGAGTATTTTAAAAGCGTTTGGTAAGGGTAATGGCCATGTTTTTAACCTGGGTCACGGAATTACTCCGGGGGTGAATCCAGATCACGCAGCTGCTTTTATTGATGCTGTGCATGAGTTGAGCGCTCAATACCACTAAACGGCGTTCACTAATATTTGGTACTGGTTAAAAAGAGCTAGGCCAACAAGGGGAGTGAAGCTTGTGTTAAAACTAAAATTACATTGGCAAATATTGATTGCCATGCTTGCTGCAGTTGTTGCTGGTCATCTTACTGGTACTGATAGTGAATTTTTAGGCCTTCGTTTCTTCGATGCCTATGCCTTTGTAGGCACTTTATTCTTAAACGCTTTAAAAATGATTGTGGTCCCCCTTGGTGGTCTCTTCTATTATTGTGGGTATTGCCGGTATTGGTCGCAATGACAACCTAGGTCGTTTGGGTTTAAAAACCTTGGGCATTTACACCCTGAGTAGCTTTCTAGCGATCATGATTGGTCTTACGGTAGTTAATGTCATGGAGCCCGGTATTAGTGATGGGCAGCCGGCTAAAGAAGCTTTGGCGCTTAGTGATAACACCGATACGGTCTTGCAAAAGGTTGAAGGTCGAGGTGTTGGTGATGTTGCCCAGGTATTTATTCGTATGATTCCTACCAATGTGATTCAAGCTGCTGCGCAGGGCCAAATGCTGGGCCTTATCGTATTTAGTTTGCTTTTTGGCTTTTTTTTGACGCGCATAACGCGTGAGCATGGTGATCGATTATTGAGTCTGACCCAAGGTGTATACGAAACGATGATGGCGATGACTTTATTTGTCATTAAGTTCACACCCATTGGTGTGTTCGCTTTAGTGGCAAAAACCGTTGCCATGACGGGCTTTGAGGCTTTTGTTCCATTGCTTTGGTTCTTTGCTTCGGTGGTGATCGCCTTAGCTCTACATATGTTTGTGGTTTATCCCAGCTTGTTATTGGTGATGGGTGTGTCACCTAGAAAGCATTTCGCCGCCATGATGCCTGCCTTGCTCACCGCTTTTTCTACCGCTTCATCCTCTTCTACTCTACCTTTAACTTTAAAATCCGTTGAAGAAAACGCAGGTGTCTCTAAGGAAACCAGTAGCTTTGTCTTGCCTTTAGGTGCAACGGTCAATATGGATGGAACGGCTCTGTATGAATGTGTTGCCGCGATGTTTTTGGCCCAGGCCTATGGAATTGATTTGGGTCTAGGTACTCAATTTACGATTGTTTTAATCGCGCTGCTAACTTCGATTGGGGTAGCGGGAATTCCCGCGGCGAGTTTGGTAGCAATTACGATTATTCTTGCCGCTATTGGTTTGCCTTTAGAGGCAGTGGGGTTGATTTTGGTCACCGATAGAATATTAGACATGTGCCGAACTTCGGTAAATGTCTTCGGCGATTCGTGTGCCTCGGTAATTGTTGCCCGCAGTGAAGGCGAGGAAACTTTGGTGGCTCGTTAAGCGGAAGATAGCTTTAGTGGAGGGTAACCGCTTCGTCTTCTACTTCGAATTCAATTTCACCCAGGCTTTCGGCGTCTTTAAATTGACCGAAGGCATCTTCGTGGTGCTCTTCGTCTTGAATTGCATAACGGTGTGTTACCACTTCGCTCTCGAGCAGCTCAGGTAAGGCCTCCAAAAACTCATGCATGTGGGGTGTAGCGAAATGCTCGTTGACAGCGTCGATGGAATCCCATTCTTGAAAAAGCATAATCACATTGGGCTTGTGCATGCTAATGTAGTAGTCGTAGCTGATGCAGCCTGGCTCCTGGATAGAGTGCTCGACCATCTCAGCCATAAGCGCTTGAGCCCGATCTATTTGTTCTGGTTTGATAACAAATTTTCCGTGGGAAACGATCATGTGACCTGCCTCTGCTTGAACTTTGCTCTATTGTAGCTGATTTTAAGTGCGAAAAACTATCTAATTTAATTTGAGGCTGTTTCACCGTGTTTCAAGCCTTAATCCAGGATTGCAGCTTTGCTGGTCGCTAAACCTTGTCAGTAGTGGCTTCGGAGTATTCTCTTCTAAGGTGTTCTAAATATAGCAAGCACTGTTGTTCCAATAGCGGGTAGTTGTTCTTAAGATCAAGAAATGCCTCGCTAATACTGTTTTTTCTTCGAAAGCGTCGCTCTATACCAGCGAAGACTTGAGCTAAGAAACCCAGGTCTTGGTAGTTTTCCAGCCAGCGATAATGCTCCATTCTGTCGAGTACGAATAAGGCTCGTTCTGGTAATTGTTCTTGATATCTATTTATTAAAGAGATTTGATCTTTAGCAAAATCCTTTTGTTCGATGTGATGATAGTTTTGCCAATGTTTAGCTAGAAAATGATCGCAGCTCAGATCAAAGGTAATACCGGCATAGCGACGTTGTTCAAAATCTATTGATCCGTTTTGAAGCAGTTCTAATATCTTGCTGTCGGCTTTCTTGTCAAGCTCTCGGTGCATAACTATGCCGGAGATTAAGTTTTCGTCGAGATTTAGGTTTTCTAATTTTCCTTTGATGAAATCGCCGAGGTAGTGCCCAATGATTCTAGCCTCGCTGTCTTGATTCAGTTCTTTATTTATACCCTCGCTAAGGTTGGCAAAATAAAAATGGGCTAAATAATTCACGAGTTCCTTCGCTCTTTGCTTTTATTTAGTATGCCGAGTCTTTCCTCATTAGAGGATTTTGACCAGGCAAGTATTTCATCAAGATGCCGGTAACATCCTATACACACATCTTTATCGTCTAAGCAACAATGATTGATACAGGGGGATTGAATCGTGTTGTCTTGAGTAGTGATGCTCATAAGCTTTTAATGTGACGTTAGAATATCTGAGTCAATCAAAGGTATTTGGTCTTGGAGTTCGCGCATATGTTGTAACCAAAATGCTTGAGTATTAAACCAGGGAAAATTTTTTGGAAAGGCGGGGTCTTCCCAGCGTTTTGCCAGCCACGCTGTGTAGTAAACGATCCGCATAGCTCTTAAACTCTCAATCATTTTGAATTCGTTTCGGTCAAAAAAACAAAATTGCTGATAGCCTTTTAATATAGTTTCTAGTTGAGACTGTTGTTCATGCTGTTCGCCCGACAACATCATCCACATATCCTGTACCGCAGGAGCATTTAAGCAGTCATCTAAATCTACAATGTGCCCGCCGCTTTCTTCGCGCCAAAGTATATTGCCTAGGTGCCAATCCCCGTGGCACTTAATGATCTTTAAACTAGGAAGACTGGACCAACGTTGATTGATTTTTTCGAGCAGCTGTATGCATAGTTCTTGATAAGAGCTGCTCAAATCCTTCGGGATAAATTGCTCTAGTAAAAATTGATAAGGCTCAACGAAGTTTCTTTCGATGGACAAAGTGTCTCGAGTTTCAAAGCGTTGTTCCTGCGCATATTGATGAATCCGGCCAAGAAGTCCGCCCAGGCGTTCTAAATGTTCGTGCCGCCCTGGCTCGGGAGCATATCCGCCTTTACGCTCGAAAAGCGCAAAGCGATAACCTTGGTATTCGAATAAGCTTTGGTCGTTTGCATTGAGCTTTGGCGGAACAATGGGTATCTCTTGTTGGGCGAGCTGAAAAGCAAAACGATGTTCTTCTAGTATTTGCTCATTGCTCCAGCGCTCTGGGCGATAAAACTTAGCGATGACGGTTTCTTCAATGCCATCATCGTTTTCTTCTAAGCCGATCTGAAACACGCGATTTTCGTAAGAGTTCAGACTTAATATACGTGCATTGACCTCGTAGCCTTGTGATTCGATAGCATCGAGAATTAGATCCGGACTGAGAGCTTGATAATCTTTTTGCACGCTAGTTTTTTTGTTGTGAATTGATTTATATCCAGAGTATAAACCAGAGTGCTAATAAAGGCTTATTTACTTTGGTTTTGGTGGGGCTGGTTCTAGTCGGGTTTAGGTGTTCGGCACAGACTCCAAAAATCAATACGTTCTACTTCGCTGCCTTTCAACCCTTTAGTCATTGCTTGCAGCGTTGCACCTGTAGTCATCACATCGTCAAACAAAGCAATATGTTTTTGCTTAGGTAGATCGATCCATTCGAAGGCGCCCTGTACATTCTTCTCCCGGTCTTTATTTTTTAATGAGGCTTGGGCCTCGGTATATTTAAGTCGCCGAACCATTCTAGGAGCGATTTTAACTTCGAGTTGTTTAGTGATCGGTTTTAATAGTAATTCTGATTGGTTAAAGCTGCGCTCGAACTCGCGTCGAGGGTGGAGGGGCACAGGTATGACTAGCTCAGGAAGATTATCACCCTGGTATAGCTGGCGGATTCGTTCGGCGCAAAGTTCAGAGAGAGCTCTGGTGTAGGTAAGCTCTCGTCGAAATTTTAAGGCGTACATGATTTCTGGCAGGGGGAAATGATATTCAAAGCAGGAGACGCTTCTATGTTGAGGTCCTGGATTCGCCAGACATTGCCCACATAACACTCGATCCGATGATCCTGAGGTGAGAGGCAAGCTACAGGCAAAGCAGGCATGCTTTATAAAGGGTAAGGCAGCGAGACAGTATTTGCACACACCGGCACATTCAGAGGCCTTAGGGCCTAGGCTGCCTTGGCAAAATTGGCAGTTTGTTATTATACCTCGCCTAAACTGATCAATATTTAACCATTTGTAAACCATTAGACCCTTCCTTGGGTTGACAGAGTACCTTTAGAGCTTAGAATTGGCCCTTTAATAGGCTAGAGCCCTTGTCTTGCTGGGCCTTTACTCGATTTAACCAAGATCTTTAGCCCCCTATCAGTATCCGCTGATTGGCTATTTATTGAAAGGAAACAGTTATGACCCATTCACAAGCCCTAAACACTGATCCAGTTCTTCGTCACGATTGGAGCCTTGCTGAAATTCGTGCGCTGTACCAACTTCCTTTTATGGATTTGCTTTATCAGGCCCATTCAATTCACCGTCAAAGCCAAGCGCACAACCAGGTTCAGATTAGCACGCTGATGAGCATCAAAACAGGTGCTTGTCCCGAGGATTGTAAGTACTGCTCTCAAAGTGGTCATCACAATACGGGGCTCGAAAAGGAGAAATTTTTAGAAGTACAAAAAGTACTCGAAGATGCCGAGCGGGCTAAAGCCGCAGGAGCTTCACGTTTTTGTATGGGAGCTGCGTGGCGCTCACCAACTGAGAAGGATTGGCCACAGGTACTAGAGATGGTGAAGGGTGTGAAGTCATTGGGTATGGAAACCTGTATGACCTTAGGAATGCTTAATGAAAATCAGGCTCAAGATTTAGCTGAAGCAGGTTTGGATTATTACAACCATAACCTTGATACCTCGAAAGCCTACTACAAAGAAATTATTACCACTCGTAACTTTCAAGATCGTTTGGACACGCTAGAGAATGTGCGCGAAGCTGGGATGAAAGTTTGCTGTGGTGGCATTATTGGTATGGGCGAGAGCGAAGACGATCGTTTGGGCCTTTTGCTTGAGCTGGCTAATCTTCCTGAGCACCCTGAAAGTGTGCCCATCAACATGCTAGTTAAAATTCAGGGAACACCTTTAGAGAACGTTGATACTTTGGATGACTTTGATTTTATTCGTACCATCGCGGTAGCGCGTATCATCATGCCTTACTCTTTCGTTCGTTTGTCAGCTGGACGAGAAAGCATGAATGAGCAAACCCAGGCACTTTGTTATTTTGCTGGTGCAAACTCTATTTTTTATGGAGAGAAGTTACTGACCACCGCCAATGCTGATGTAAACAGTGATATGGCTCTGCTAACTAAGCTGGGCATCTCTCCACTAGAAATCGAAACCCCTCATGCGGATGAAGGTTTAGAAGAAGAACTCCTAGATACCATCGTTGCGAATAAAGAAAGCAAGCTTTATTACGACGCAAGTGGAAAGGCTAGTAGCTAGTTTCCGAGCGCTTTACTTAGTATGAGTTTTTATTCACGGCTGGAACAGAGACTATCTGAACGGCGGGAGGCCCATCTCTACCGTTCAAGAAAGGTACTGGCCTCTGCTCAAGCGGAGCGTATTCGTTTGGATGGAAACTCTAATGAATTTCTGAATTTTTGTAGTAACGATTACCTTGGGCTGGCTAATCACGAAGGCCTTAAAAAACACTTTCAAAATAGTGTTGATCTCTATGGTGTCGGTAGTGGTGCTTCTCATCTAGTCATTGGGCATCACCAAGAACACCGTGCGCTTGAAGAAGAGTTGGCAGAGCTTCTCGGTTTTGAACGGGCTCTGGTCTTTGGAAGCGGCTTTACAGCAAATACTGGTGTTCTAAACACGATACTTGAAAAAGATGATTGGGTGTTTGAAGACAAGCTGAATCATGCTTCCCTTTTGGATGGCGCCCTGGCGAGTGGTGCCCACTTTAAGCGTTATTTGCACAATGATATCGACAGCTTAAATAAAAAAATATCCCTGATATCTGACGACGTAAATAAGCTAATCGTTAGCGATGCTGTTTTTAGCATGGACGGCGACCAAACTGATATTCCTGCTTTGGTTGAAACTAAAAAGAAACAAGATGCCTGGCTTATGTTGGATGATGCTCATGGCTTTGGGGTGCTCGGTGAACAAGGCAAGGGCAGTTTGGCTCATCAACAAGTAGCAGCGAGTGATGTAGATGTTTACATGGCGACTTTTGGTAAAGCACTTGGAACTAGCGGCGCATTTGTTGCTGGCAGTGAGACTTTAATTGAGAGTCTAATACAATTTTGTCGTCACTATATTTACAGCACAGCCATGCCACCGGCGTTAGCGAGTACGACTCGTTATTCCTTAAAGCTTTTAAGCGAAGAGTCTTGGCGCATGGAACAGCTTAAAGAACGCATCGCTCAATTCAAGCAGGGTGCTAAAGGCCTTGGATTTGATCTGCTCGATTCAGATACCGCGATTCAGCCGATTCTTTTAGGAAGTGCCGAGAGGGCGATGCAATGGTCGGAAGACCTTACCCAAAAGGGAATATTAATTGGAGCAATTCGCCCGCCCACCGTGCCACCCAATACGGCGCGTTTAAGAATTGCCCTAAGTGCTTCCCATAGCGCAGAGCAGGTCGACAGATTGCTTGAAGCACTAGATGCTCAGATTCAACAGGAGGCGGCATAATGTGTTTGGCTTTATATCATGACACTTATAGGTGTCAGGGCGAAGTAGAGAACCCCAAAACTATTGTACTTTTACATGGTTGGGGTATGAACAGTTTGGTGTGGGACGATCTGATTCCCCTGTTAATTAACGATTTTCAAGTTTGTGTTATTGATCTGCCAGGTTTTGGTCGAAGTCCAATATCATCGGGTGATTACGACTTACAAAGTGTTATGGAACAAGTACTTGAGGTTGCTCCTCAGAACGCAATTTGGATTGGTTGGTCTTTGGGTGGTTTGTTATTACAAAAGATTGTCTTGATTTATCCTGAACGAGTAGAGCAGGGCTTTCTAATTGCTTCAACACCTAAATTTACCGCTAGTGATGATTGGTCCTTGGCTATGCCTCAAGCAACCTTTGAGAAGTTTCAAAGTTTACTAGAGGAAGATTGGCAAGGGACTTTGATTCGTTTTCTAACCTTGCAATGCAAAGGTAGTGAAAGCATCAAAGAAGACACCAGAAAACTGCGTGAATATTTATTTCATCATGGTCTTCCAGCGACGAAATCTTTACGTGAAGGATTAAATATCCTTGGCGATAATGATTTACGTGAACAGTTGAAAGAAATAAAAGTACCTTTGGTATTTATCTTGGGCCAATACGACACCTTGGTACCTGGTGCTTTGGCTGACACACTTGATGCTGCTGGTGAGCATGTATCTGTACATGTGGTCGAAGGTGCTAGCCATGCGGCTCATCTGTCTCATGCGGATAAGGTGGCGGAAATCTTTTTTTCAAGTTTGAATGATCAAGGTTCATAGGTGCTATCGTGACGCTTTCATCGCTTCTACAGATACGACAATCTTTCTCGAGAGCAGCTCTCAGTTATCGAGATGAAGCCGCCCATCAGGCTGCGGTGTCCGAAGCGCTTGTTAGTCAATATTTACCTTTTGCGTTTACTAATGAGGCATCCAACATTTTGGATCTTGGTTGTGGTACCGGTTTTGTAAAAGATCATTTTTATGATAAGGGTGGTTTAGGAAATATTTTTTCTTTAGATTTGTCTGAAGACATGCTTCGCCAAAATCCAGCAAGTGAAAATATTTGTGCTGATTTTGAATCACTGCCTTTTCAGGATGAAAGTTTTGATCTATGTGTGAGTAGTTATGCTTTCCAGTGGGCGAAGGACTTCGAAACTTTATTTAGTGAGCTTAATAGAGTGCTCAAACCTGGCGGTATGGCGTTTTTCTCTGTGCCCGCTCCAGGTACTTTTATTGAACTGGAAAAAGCTTGGTCAGAAGTGGACCAAGAGATTCATGTGCATAGCTTTGAGAAAAAAGAGAATCTCTTAGAACTGAGCGAGAAACTAGGTTTTAAGTGCCTGCATTTTCTTTCTGATACCCATGCGCTTTCTTTCGAAGATCAGAGGTCTGCCTTAAATCATATTAAAGGTATTGGTGCACACAATTTGGATCGTGAAAGGCCAAAGCATTTGATGGGCAAAGAGCGCTACAAACAGTTCAGTGATGCGTTCAGGGAGCAATCTAAGTTCTCGGGTGCTTATTCCTTAACTTATCAAAGTTACTTCATCGGCTTACAAAAGCAGTGACTATGAGCAAGAGTTTAGAATTTTACATAACGGGAACCGATACTGACGCGGGCAAAACCCTGGTGAGTGCGGCCATTCTTCGTGCTTGCGCTTTGCAGGGTAAAAAAAGCATCGGAATGAAATCTGCTGCTTCTGGCTGCGAGTGGGTCGATGGAAAGGATGGAGCGGGTAAGGTGTTGCGCAATTCAGATGCGCTTAACTTGCAGAGGCATGCCTCTGAGACGCTTCCCTATGAGCTAATTAATCCTCTTTCATTTGAGCCAGCGATTGCACCTCATATCGCGGCCCAAGAAGCGGGAATCGATTTGAATGTAGCCGACTTGTTAGCCTATAGCCAAAAATTCCGTGAGCAAGACGCCGACCTTCGCTTGTTCGAAGGGGCGGGTGGCTGGTTTGTGCCTTTAAATGATAAAGAAACATTAGAAGACTATGCGGTGGGCTTAGGCTGCCCGGTGATTCTGGTCGTGGCAATTCGTTTGGGTTGTATTAATCATGCTTTGTTAAGCGCAAAAGCGATTCAGGATTCCGGTTTGAAACTAGCTGGCTGGGTGGCTAATCATGTCATGGATGATCCTGATCAAGATAGGCGCTATGTAGAAAATGTTGCTACTATCGAAAACATGATTGGAGTGCCTTGTTTGGCCAGCATTCCTTATATGAACCACGCGGATGAAGACGAAAGAATTAAAAAAGCCGCTGAATACATTAATCCAGATCTCTTAGGTTTTTGATTAGGGCGGTTAACCGATGAATAGGGCGCTTGGGTAAAGAATGTTTCAACTGGCTTATCATTTGCTTTGGTTGGTGGCGCTGCTTCTGTTGTCACCCATCTATTTGTATCGCGTACTTGCCCAAGGCAAGTATAAGCAAAGCACCTTTGCTCGATTAGGTTTTCAGAGTCTGCCAAAGTTGAATCACAAGCAAGTGATTTGGATGCACTCGGTGTCTCTCGGTGAGAGTCAGATTTCTGATCAGTTTGCGCAGGCACTAAAGCAACGTTTTCCCGAGTCTTATATTGTCGCGAGTTCCTGCACTGAAACTGGCCAAGAGGTGTTGATTAATAGTCAGGCTATCGATTTTAGTTTTTATTACCCCTTTGACTTTTTGTTTTTGGTTAAGCGAATTTTTAATCGCTTAAAACCTAAAGCTATTATTGTTATGGAGACCGACCTTTGGCCAAATATGTTGGCAGAGGCCGATAAGCGTTCGATTCCAGTTAGCTTGATGAATGCAAAGATTTCAGAGTCTACCTTTAATAATTATCAGCGTATGCCATTTATAGCGTCTCGCTTATTGGATCCTGTTGAGCATTTTTATGTGCAGTGCAATGCCTATGATCAAAGGTTTGAAAAGCTAGGTGTTGAAAAACAACGGCGCTTGGTGAGCGGTAATCTTAAACTTGATCGAAGTTATTCCAGTAAAACGGATCAAGAGTTAACAACTTTGTCGCAAACATTGGGTCTGAATCTGCAAAGACCTATTTTAGTGTTTGCATCTTCGCACCCTGGCGAAGAGCAGGGCTTTATTAGTATCTATCAAGATCTTAAAAGGTCGCTGAGCGACTTACAGGTGGTCTTTGTGCCAAGGCACCCAGAGCGCTTTAAAGAGGTGGAAGGTCTATTGTCTGGAGCGGGACTAGATTTTAATAAGTCTTCAGAGCGTCCTCTGCAAGCTAAAGATTGTTTGTTGCTGGATGAGATGGGAGTGTTGATGGATATCTATGCTCTTTGTTCTGTCGCAGTAGTAGCGGGCTCCTTTACCGATAAGGTCGGTGGGCATAATATTTTTGAGCCGGGCTTTTATGCAAAGCCCGCGGTTTATGGACCTTGGATATTTAAGCAGCCAGGCTTTCATGATTTGATTCAAGAAAAAGGCGGGGCTATTCAGATAATCGAGCAGGAATGGCAGCAGTCTTTGAAAAATGAACTTGAGTCTTTGTTACAAAATCAAGAGCAGCGCGCAAAGCTGGGCGAGCAGGCAAAATCGGTGATCGATGACAGTCAGGGTATGGCTGAAAAGCTTATAGATGATTTGGTTCAGGCTTACCCCAATATTTTCAAATGAGCTTGAAGCGTTGATCATCCAAAGAGGTGATGGGGATCAGTGCTGGCGCAGTTATACTTTTTTCAATCTAATAAGCTAAATATAAGCAAATAGAGGAATAGACCAATGGAAGCAGCTGACAAAATTGCAGTAGTAAATAAGTATGTAGAAGCTTTTGATAAAGCGGATATGAACTTGATTCGTGAGATCTTTGCAGACAACGCCCGTGTAGAAGATCCCGTAGGTAGCGACGCCCATAATGGCATTGATGAAATTTGTGCTTTTTATGAACAGGGTTTTTCTATGAACGCCAAGTTGTCTTTAAACGAAGAGCCGCGTTGTGCCGGCAATGCTGTTGCGTTTTCTTTTACTGTGACCGTTGGTGAAATGAAAATTCAGCCAATCGATGTATTTGAATTTAACGACGCGGGTAAGGTTGTCTCTATGAAAGCTTACTGGGGCCCTGAGAACACTTCTCAATAAAAGAACTTTTAGTAGGAACAGCACATATGACCACCGTATTTAAAACTCCAAACGAATTACTTGAAAACGTAGGCAAACATTTGGGTTACAGCGAATGGCTGCAAGTTGACCAAGAGCGCATTAATTTATTTGCTGATGCGACAGGGGATCACCAATGGATTCACGTTGATCCTGAAAAAGCAAAAGACGGACCATTTGGTGCCTGTATTGCTCACGGCTATTTAAGCTTGTCTTTGGTGAATATGTTCTTGCCTCAGATTATTGATGTTCAGGGTATTAAAATGGGAGTGAACTACGGCTGCGATAAAGTTCGTTTTCCAGCACCAGTGCCGGTTGGCTCCAAGCTTAGAGGAGCGGGTGAGTTGATCGCTGTTGAGGAAGTGAAAGGCGGTGTGCAAGCCACGATTCGAGTTACGGTTGAGATTGAGGATGGCGAACGACCGGCTTGCGTGATTGATACTATCAGTCGTTACTATCCTGAATAGTTAGTACTTCTCAATAACTAATCCATAAAAAAGCCCTGCTGAGTTTCGATACTGAGCGGGGCTTTTTTTGTTTTTAATAACAGGCTTTTAATCTTTATTGGTGTTGGCCGCTTCTAAAAAGGCAGGCTTCTCACCGCCACCGTGTAAGGTAATGCTAGTACCGGTGACATAGGATGAAAGAGGAGAGGACAAGAAAAGACAAGCCTCGCCGATATCTTCAGGAATGGCCATTCTGCCTAACGGCACAGTGTTAGAAACCGCCTGGATGCCTGCCTCGTCTCCATAATGCAGATGGCTTTGTTCGGTTTTAATTAGGCCTGCGGTAATGCAGTTTAAACGAACCTTAGGTGCCCACTCGACCGCGAGTGAAGAGGTTAAATTTAAAAGCCCAGCTTTTGCCGCGCCGTAAGCTGCAGTGCCGGGTGAAGGACGTTCGCCGCTAACACTGGCTATGTTAACAATCGCGCCGCCGCTTTCTTGGGTTTGCATCACGGCATTGGCGGCTTGTGCAAGATTTAAAGGAGCTAATAAATTTAAACGAATAATAGATTCTGAAAAGCGAGGAGAAGCGGTAGCCGAATCTGCAAAAGGAGCGCCGCCCGCATTATTAATAAGAACATCTAAGCTGGAGAATTTTTCTACGCAGAAATCAACCAGCTCTTGTACTTGATCGACATCCCTTACATCGCAGGCTTTGAACACTGCTTGATTGCCATCAACTTCCGGCAAAGTTTCTGGTTCGTTTCTTCCGCAAAAAACCACATTGGCGCCACAGGCTAAAAAACGTTGGGTGATGCCAAGGCCTACACCTTTACCGCCGCCGGTAATCAGGACGGTCTTATTGGAAAAATTTAGTTGTTCTTGGATCTCTGAAAGTGCGCTCATATTTTTGCCGTTCTTAGCTGGAATTTCTAATTTAGTGTTTGCTTATTGACCTTTAAAGTCTGGGGCACGTTTTTCTAAAAAGGCTTGGATGCCTTCTTTGCCATCGGCGATATTGGTCATGCCTGCGATGCCTTGTGCTTCTAGTTCCATTTGAGTTTCTAATCCGTTATCAAAGCTGGCGAGCAAAAGTTTTTTCACCTGCCCCAAAGCTTGGGTGGGGCCGCTGGCTAATTTCTTCGCAAGTGCTAGTGTTTCCTCGTGTAGCTTATCATCTTCACATACTTGGTTGATCATACCCCAGTCTAACGCTTCGTCAGCACTCAGGCGTCGGTTGGTGAGCATTAGCTCTTGGGTTTTTCTCACGCCGATCAGTCGGGGTAAAAAGTAACTTGAGCTGCCATCGGGAGAAAGTCCCGCGGCGGTATACGCCATGGTGAATTTGGCCGATTTAGCAGCAAGCACATAGTCTCCACAAACCGCCATACTCATGCCTGCGCCAGCAGCCATACCGTTTACCGCGACAACCAAAGGAGCGTTCATTCGACTAAAGCGGCTGATCGCGCTGTGTAGATAGGCGGTTAATTCTTGAATGGCCTTAGGTAGATCTTCACCAAAGCTGGCAAAGGATTTAAGGTCGCCACCGGCGCTAAACATTTTGCCATTTCCGGTAAGCATGACGCAGCGAATATCGGCGTTTTCAATGCATTGGATTGAGGCCTGCATAAGTTCGCGACCCATCTCCATATCTAAGCCATTGGCGGCCTCTGGACGATTTAGGCTGATGATAGCGACGCCGTCTTCGACGTTAAAATCCAGGGTCTGGTAGCTTGGGTTTTGATAGCTGGTGTTTGTGCCCATGATATTGGCTTCCTTTTATGGCTCCGATTGAGGGTCTCAATTGCAGGTGTATTGGACGCTTTTGCGCATGGCCTTTCATCGTCCAAAAGGACGTTTTTAATACGCTTGGCGATCCCTTAATATGCTTGCAGTTGCTGTATTGCAAACTTAAGTTAAGCTGCTTTTTATAAGAAAGCGTGATTTTCTACCTTAATGCTCGGCTTTTCAAAGGGCATTTTACATATCTCTTTTTATGCCTAAGAGGGCGAGGCATCATTTTTAGGTGCTTTAATTAGGAGCCTTTCCATGAGTGGGACAGACCTCAGAATACCAGATCTCGTAGTACGTGCTGCCGAGGCCAATGCCGATAAAATTGCCATCGAAGATGGAGAGCATATCTCCTATGCTGAATTGAATGCTTTGCGTATCAAAGCGGCAAAAAGCTTTCTGTCCCTAGGAATCAATAAGGGCGATCGAATAGCGGTATGGGCACCGAACGTTTACGAGTGGATAGTAGCCACCTTGGGATTGCAAAGTATTGGTGCGGTTTTGGTGCCGGTAAATACCCGTATGAAAGGATCAGAGGCGGCTTATGTTTTGTCTGCCAGTGGTGCGCGAGTATTGTGTACCGTTTCTGGCTTTCTAGGTTTTGATTATCCCGCCATGCTTGATGGCGAAGATTTGCCTGAGCTTGAGAAAATAGTCGTGCTTCGTGGTAAGGCTGGTGCTAACACTTCATGGAATGATTTTTTGTCTCTAGGTGAGAGTGTGAGTGATGAGGATTTGGCGGCTGCAGAAAATTCTTACACAGCCGATGACCTTGCGGATTTATTATTTACCTCCGGTACTACTGGCCATCCAAAAGGTGTGATGAGTACTCACCAGCAAAACATTCAAGTGTTTAGAACCTGGGGTGAGCTAGTGGGTTTGAGTGATGAGGATCGCTATTTGATTGTGAATCCTTTTTTCCATTCCTTTGGTTACAAAGCTGGCTGGTTGGCGGCTTTGATTCAAGGTGCTTGCATACTGCCTCACGCAGTATTTGATGCGGCAGAGGTGATGGAGCGCGTGGCGAAAGATCGCGTGTCGGTGTTGCCTGGACCTCCCACTTTATATCAATCTATTTTGGCCCATCCGCAGTTTAAGGATTTTGATGTCAGTTGTTTGCGCTTGGCAGTGACTGGCGCTGCAGCAATTCCGGTGTCTTTGATCCATCAAATGCGCGATGAGCTTCATTTTGAAACAGTACTTACCGCTTATGGCTTAACCGAGAGTTGTGGCGTGGTAACTATGTGCCGAGAAGGGGATGACGCAGAAATCATCGCGAATACTTCTGGTCGAGCGATTCCAAATGTTGAAGTGCGTTGTGTCGATACCGAGAACAACGAAGTACCCCGTGGTGAAGCAGGTGAAATCGTCGTTCGTGGGTACAACATCATGACGGGTTACTTTCAAAACGAAGAAGAAACCAAAAAAACCATCGATGAAGACGGCTGGTTGCACACCGGTGATATCGGCATTATGGATGAGCAGGGCAATATTCGAATCACCGATCGTATAAAAGATATGTTTATCGTTGGTGGCTTTAATGTTTATCCTGCCGAGATTGAAAACCTGTTAGCTTCTCATGCTGAGATCGCGCAAGTCGCAGTAATCGGTGTACCCGATGAGCGCATGGGTGAGGTTGCGATGGCCTGTATCGTCAAAACTGCCGACTCAACTTTGGATGAAGATAGTCTATACGCCTGGTCGCGGGAAAATATGGCGAACTATAAAGTGCCTAGAAAGGTGGCTTTTTTAGATGAGCTGCCTCTAAACGCAACAGGTAAAGTACAGAAGTTTATCCTACGCGAGCAGTTCTCTTAGTTTGTAGGTTCTAATGGTTGTCGTCGTTAAACTTAAACATGCGACGACGATCTCGCTTGTCTGGCTTCTTGTTATCGTAAACCACTGAGTCTCTTGCTGCTTGGCGCATGAGTGTATTTTGTTTTCGTTTTTCTTGGCTTTCTTCTGTTTCCCGATAAAGGGTTTGAGCTACGGCCGCCTTGTCTCGTTTTTCACTCAGTCCTTCGACTATCACTACTTTAGTGTCCCAGCCTTGGCGAATTTCGATCATGTCGCCGAGATTCACTATTTTGTTGGCTTTAACCCTTTGGGTTCTGGATTCTGAACTAAGGTACTGAACCTTGCCACCGTCGATTGCGGTTTTGCAAAGACTGCGGGTTTTAAAAAAACGAGCGGCCCAAAGCCACTTATCCAAACGTACTTTATTGGCGTTCTTGTCAGTATTACTGTCTTGCTCTTTGCCCATGAATTAACCCTTAGGGTAAATATCGTCAAAGTGTTGAATGATTGGATATTTGGATTGGTTTAATTCGGTGCGTTGGCTATCAGGTTGCTCAATTGAGAACACATGAGCTAGGCCATATTCCTTAGCAGAGTCTAGTACAGCCTCATTGTCGTCGATCAGAAGGCATCTGCTTTTGTCGAAAGTCTGAACTTTTTCTAATTCGTGCCAAAACTGTTGGTGTTCTTTGGCAAAGCCGAAGTCGTGGCTAGAATGCATATGCTCGATCCAGGGAGACAAAGAGCAGCGCTCCATTTTAATATCTAAAGCTTTGCGGTGAGCATTAGTAGCCAATACCGCATCGATATTTTTTGTATTTAGAAAATCTAAAAATCTTTTGACCCCTGGGCGAAACTGGATTAAATGTGCGCATTCGTATTTTAGCCCTACCAGATCCAACTCAAGTGTATCTGCCCAGAAATCCACACAGTACCAATCCAGAGTCCCCGCCTTTTCTGTGTACTGTGAGCTTAGCTCTTTAAAACTAAGGGCTTGGTCTATGCCCATTTTCTCAGAGTAGCGGCGTGGTAGCAGGTCCTGCCAAAAGTAATTGTCAAAATAAAGGTCAAGTAGGGTGCCGTCCATATCGAGTAGAACGGTATCGATATCTTGCCAAAAATTATCTTGTGTCCAGGGTGTTGCTTTGCTCATATAGCTTTATACTAACAAATATATAGCTCAAAGGTGCAATATGGGTTTAATAGCTTGTGTAGGAGTTTTTATGCGTTCTCTATTGGTAAGATCTTTATTTCTTTTCTTCGCTTTGGCTGCGTCTGCTGTCAGCGCACAAGAAGTAAATTCGCTAACGCTAAGTGTAAATATCTTAGGTATTGAGAAAGACGATAAAGGCCAGATGTTAGTCACCTTGTTCAAAGGCGAGGAAAACTGGCTCGATCAAGAAAAGTACTTTGAGCAAAGAAAAATTGATTTAAACAATGAAGAAAGCCTGTCTTTGGCCTTCGAGAATCTTACGCCAGGCCTTGAATATGCTGTTTCGGTTACACATGATGCTAACCGGAATGGGAAAATGGATTTTCAGTTTTTCCCACCTAAACCCAAAGAGGGAGTGGGGGTGAGTAACAACATTTTTCGAATGGGGCCTCCCGACTACAAAAAGGCAAAATTATTGCTCAGTGATGATAAAACCATCGAAATCAATTTACGCTACTAACTCCCGTTTGATTTTTCAAATAAAGAAAAAGGATTTTGTATGAAACTTAAGATGTATCAAGTGGATGCTTTTGCAAATTTAGCATTTGAAGGAAACCCTGCGGCTGTTATTCCATTGGAACAATGGCTCGACGAAGGTTTAATGCAGCAGATCGCTGAAGAAAATAACCTGTCTGAAACCGTATATTTCGTGCCGATAGAGGGTGGCTATCATATTCGCTGGTTTACGCCTAAACGTGAGGTGAAGCTATGTGGTCATGCTACCTTAGCAAGCGCTTTTGTTCTGTTTAAGCATCTTGGTGAACAAAAGGATGAGGTTTGTTTCGAGTCTTTGTCTGGTCCATTGTATGTAAAACGCCAGGGTGATGCTTTGAGTATGGATTTTCCTGCGCAAAAACCTGAGCCTTGTGAGTGCCCAGAGGCGCTTGAAAAGGGTTTGGGGGTGAAGCTCGAAGCTTGCCTAGCCTGCGAAGACTATGTTGCGGTGCTCGAAAACGAAAATGCGCTAGCGAACTTAGAACTGAATTTTTCCGCTTTGGCAGAGCTCGATCTAAGAGGGGTAATTGCGACTGCTCCCTCTGAACACTATGACTTTGTCTCACGGTTCTTCGCGCCAAAGTACGGCATTATGGAAGATCCTGTGACTGGTTCGGCCCACACACAGTTAACACCTTACTGGGCTGAGAGGTTTGGCAAAAACTCTTTAAGTGCTAAACAGATCTCCGCTCGTGGTGGCGAAGTTGGTTGTGAATTGAAGGGCGATCGTGTGGTGCTGTCTGGTAAGTCGGTTCTGTATATGACTGCTGAGATTGATGTGTGAGCAAAAGATTAGTTTTATGTTTGTTTGCTAGTAGTTGTTTGTGGGCGAGCTCCTTGGTATTCGCCCAAGAGGTGAGTGATGATGCCTGCGCGAGTGAAGCTGCTTTATCTCCTTGTCTTAGCCCAAAGTTTTCCGCCGAGTACTATGCAAAGCAAAGCGAGCTCTATTTTAGAACCATGGAGTCCACAGTCAGTCCCTTTGTGCAGCCTCATTACTCAGATAAGGTAATTCGTTGGGAATGGCCGCCTTGGTTACTCTTAACTGGCTACACGCGTTTTAATTTGATTTGGACCGATGTGCTGCTTAAGTTGTTTCCGACAGCTTATGACAAGCTGGACTGCCGTGGTTTTGATACCCAGCCCTTTGGTCGTTGTCATGTGGTATTTAACTATGGCGGTAAGCTCTGTCCGATTTATGAGGAGTTTACTTTTAATGATCAGGGAGAGATCACTTTTATTGAAGCATGGTCCGATTACGAAGGCTTATTACCTATGGATCTTGATGACCAATGGGCGGAACAAGCTCATGCCAAGGAGGTTAACAGCTTGGCGCGCCTTTCAACCCGAGTGCCTGGCTTGGGTAATACCACAGGTTTGATTGATCACCGTTCTGAAAATTGGGATCGTGCAGTGAAGGATGACGAGGTTTTAAAGGATTTGCGAGCTAGACTAGAGAGCCCCTACGTAAAGTACTTTGAGGCATTGTCGGAACATGGCGAAGATGTGCTGGCAGGATGTGATCCACCTCAAAAAGTGGAGAAATAGTCGGTTAATATCCCTGTTGAGTCATAGTTAGTACCAGGCTTTTTGTGTAAAATCTGCGTCAATTTTCAACCATCGATTTTTAATTGGAATTGTTAACGAATAGGCTGGTTTATGTTTAAGGATATTTCGCTTCCCTTTGATGTGGGGAATGAGCTAGTGCAAAACCTCATGGACGCTGCCTTTGTAACGGCTGTTTTTTTACTATTTCTGTTTGTGCTACGTTTCTGTATCCGTTTTATTTTTAGGAAAACGGAACATCGCTTTGCCGACTATATAACGGCGATAAAATTTCAAGATCAGATTTTGGTTCCTACTAAAGATGTAAAAAAATATCTAGGTGGTTTGGTTAAAGTGGTCACCTTGCTGGTTTATCTACCGATATTCTATTTTTATGTCCTTAATATTTTTCTGATCTTTCCCAAGACCAAAGATGTTGCAGAATCTCTATTGAGTTCGGTGACCGGCTCAATGAGCGACGTTATGATGTCGGTAGTCAATTATTTGCCTAACATTGTTGTATTAATTCTGTTCTTTTTTATGGCGCGAGGAGTGATTCGTATCCTGCAGCATTTTTTTTCGGGAATCGAACACAAGCGAATTTTTATTAATGGATTTTATCCTGAGTGGGCTGATCCCACTCAAAAAATTACCAAACTGTTCGTTATTATCTTCTTCTTGGTGTTGGCTTTTCCTTATTTGCCTGGATCGGATTCCCCGGCTTTCCAAGGTTTATCTATTTTTTTAGGTGTGTTGCTGTCCATTGGTTCTAGTGGAGCTGTGACCAATATTATCTCAGGAATTGTTTTGACATACATGCGCGCATTCACAGTTGGTGATCGAGTACGCATTGCAGACACCGAAGGCGAAGTCGTTGAAAAGTCATTGTTTGTTACCCGTATTCGTACCATTAAAAACGTTGGAATCTCAATTCCTAACTCTATGGTTTTGAATAATCATATTATTAATTATAGTAACCAGGCTAAAAAGCGCGGCTTGATTTTGAATATATCCCTTACACTTGGTTACGATATTCCTTGGCAAAAGGTACAAACCCTATTAATTGACGCGGTGAGTACGGTAGAGCATTTAGAAAAAGATCCCGGTCCATTTGTTTTGCAAAAAGCATTAAATGATTTTTACGTTGAATATGAAGTTAATGCCTATACCCATAAGCCTGAACTAATGGCAAAAATTTATTCTGACATGAATCAACGAATACTTGATGTGTTTGACCAAGCAGGTCTTGAGATCGCTTCACCACATCTACGTATGCTAAAACAGGAAGTACTTCCTGAGCTTGAGTCCCCCCAATCCAAATAGTTGTTCAATAAAGGAGAGTAGTAATGAACCCAGATGAAATACAAGAGAATCTAGATAAGTATAGTGATCAGCTGATTAGCTTAAGCATTGAGTACGCGCCGAAGGTATTATTGGCTTTAGTTACTCTGATTGTTGGTTTTTGGATTATAAAGCGCATTGTCCATGTCATGGAAGTGGCTTTAGAAAAACAAAAAGCGGGTGACGAGTTAACTCACTTTTTATCCAATGCAGTTAGCATTGCCTTAAAGTGTCTGTTGCTGCTTACTGTTGCAAGCATGATCGGAATTGAAACTACCTCATTCCTAGCGATGTTTGGTGCAGCTGGTCTAGCTGTAGGTTTGGCCTTGCAGGGCAGCTTAAGTAATCTTGCTGGTGGTGTGTTGTTGTTGATCTTTAAGCCTTACAAAGTGGGTGATTTAGTGGAGATGCAAGGCCACTTAGGTACTGTGCGTAGCATCCAGATCTTTAACACTATTATGGTCAACCCAAACAATAAGCGTATTATTATTCCTAACGGCGCGATCACCAATGGCTCTTTAATTAACTACAGTGCTGAAGGTAGCCTGCGTGTTGATTTGGTTATTGGTATTGCTTACAAATCTGACATCGCTAAAGCGAAAGATATCGTACGTAAAGTATTTGAGGATGACGAACGTGTGCTCAAAGACGGCTCTGCATTTGTAGGTGTGTTGGAGCTGGCTGATAGCTCAATCAACTTAGCGGTTCGCCCTTGGTGTAAAGTATCTGATTACTGGGGTGTGTACTTTGATATTACCGAGAAAGTGAAAATCGCATTTGACGAAAATGGAATCGAAATTCCATTCCCACAGCGTGATGTACATATGATTACTGACTAAGAAAAGATCTTGGAGTTTTGAAAGGGCGGCCATCTATGGATGTACGCCCTTTTTTATATCGAATTCAGATCAGAGTTGATAAAGTATAAAAAGGAGAGTGGTTATGAGACAACTAGTATTGAGTGCAATTTTGGCAACGGTGTCATTTCCATTATTTGCGGTCGAGGTGGCTAAGGAAGATTGGCTTGGTTCGATGAAGAGCGCTTTACCCGTGGCCTTTTGCCAGTCCCAGCAATATTTTAGGCAATGCTTTGAAGTTACCGCAACTGAGTGCGAAGATGTCGCTGCTGCTTCTACCAGAGTGTGTTTGAAGCAGTTCGAAGATCAAATCCCAAACGTTTTAGTGCAGCCTAAAGACGGTACCCATTGGGGGACAAAAGTGGGGGAGTGTGCAGGGAAGGCTTATGAAGCGACCTTGTCTAAAAAACGTATTTCTAACAGTCGGTGCAATGACCTAAACAATTGGCGTTAGTTTGAAGCCCCTCAGTGTGCAGAGGGGCTTTAATACTCTTTTAGGCATTTGGAGACTTAGAGTAAATATAGTAACGAACCAGCGGCCTAACAGGAATGATCAGCAATTTAATCCATTTAAATTTATCATTCATTTCGTTTTTAAAATCTTTTAGCGTAAAACGTTGATATTGTAATACTCGCTGGGCTTCTTCGGTGTCCATAAATTCAGTATAGAAGGGCTCGTTGCCAAATAGGCGTTTTGGGGCTTTGCCCAGGCCTAATGCTTCAAAAATTATAGAGGCGTAAGCACTCCAAGTTGTTTGACCTTCTTTCCCTGCGCCTAAAAAGTATTTGTTGCCAAAGGCTTCTTGATTGCCAACAGCATTGACTAAGGCTAGTGCTACGTCTTTCGGGTGTATATATTCAATTCGGCAATCGGCGTGGACTTTATACAGCAGACTTAAAGCGTCTTTTGGGTCGCCGCCAATATCTGACTCGGCATCCATACAAGCGCCGATGCGCACGGTGGTCGCGGTAATGCCTGCTGCATCAATTAGCTGTTCACATTCGATTTTGTGGCCAGCGTAGTGGTCTTCTTTTTTATAAGGTGAATCAATTTTGCGGGGGCTTGGACCGTCAGGCATATTGTTACCATGAACACTGATGGATGAGCAAAACACTAATTGAATATCACGGCCACTGGCTTTTATTCCATCGACAATATTTTGGGTGCCGCCAACGTTAACGCGCTGACCTAGCTCTGGGTTGACATCAACGGTAGCAGGGAGCATGGCAGCCATATGAATTACAGCATCGGATTTACCTACCGCGTCTGCTACTTGTTCTGCATTGGTGATATCACCCCAAATGCACTCTACTTTGCCGGCAAATTGCTTAGCTACTTTTTCGTTAGTGGGGTTTTTAAGATCTAGGCAAATAACCTCGTGGCCTTGTTTGAGCAGCTCGGTGACGGTCTTTTCGCCAATGTTGCCGAAGCTACCGGTAATTAAAACTTTCATTGCTTACCCTCGTATAATTCTAGTTATCTTTGCCTATTCTAGGCATATAATCGGCTCTTCCCCTCATCCAAAGGGGCGAAAGTAGACAGGATTGGAGAGATTTATGGGTGATTTTGGGTCAAAAACGGTCGTTATTACCGGCGCATCAGCCGGCGTCGGGGCCGCTTGTGCCAGGGCTTTCGCGGCTCAGAGGGCAAATCTGGTATTGAGCGCTAGGGGGCAGGCTGGTTTGGATAAGATTCAGGCTGAACTCGCTGGGTCTACTAAGGTGGAAACCTTGGCTATGGACGTGGGTTCTATCGAGGATTGTAAAAAGCTGGTTCAAAAGGCCTTAGATAGTTTTGGTGGGGTCGACGTGCTGGTCAATAACGCGGGTAGCCACTATCGAGGCGATGTTCTGAGCCGCAGTCCTGAAGAGTTGGCCGAAATGGCTGATGTAAACTTTCGAGCACCTTTATACCTAAGCGCTGAGGCCTTACCTCATATCAAAAAAGGTGGAGCCATCGTTATGGTTGGCTCATTGGCTGGCCGCGCACCCTTGCAGGGGGCGGCTACCTATTCGGCGACCAAAGCAGGATTGAGAACTTTCGCTCATGCAGCCGCCGACGAACTGCGGGAACAAGGTATTTACGTGGGCGTAGTTTCGCCAGGACCAATCGATACCGGTTTTATTATGGATAATATTGATGAGGTTGAGGACATCGTTTATTCGCAGCCAATGAGTACGGCTGAGCAAGTTGCTAGCGCGGTGATATCAGTTGCCAAAGGAGAGCGGGTAGAAATTGCCATGCCGGCCGTTAGTGGTAAGCTAACGACTTTGTCGTATTTGTTTCCGCGCTTACGTCGGGCCACCCGTCCTCTTTTATATAAAGTTGGACAACGCAATAAAAACAAATACCGTAATCGATAAAAAATGTACAAGTTATAAGTTGGTGACAAAACACCACTGGATATAAAAATAATAAAACGGAAGGTTCATGAGCGTAACGCTTAGCTACTTGAGACACCTGGCAGTTCCGGTAATAACGGTCTTAGCTGGCTTTTGGCTGGGTGACTTTTTAAAAAATTTATCGCCTAACGCTCTTTTTGTTTTTGCCTATCTCCCTTATTTCTTTTTTGGCGTGAGCGCTTTGCTTTGTGTGCAGTTTAATCAAAGCCGAATGCTGTTTTCTCTGTTCAATGTTTTTTGTGTCTATTTAGTGCTGCATAGTTTGCAGTTTTCTATTCTTAGACTTTATGAGTTTGTCTTGTTTTTCTGGGCACTGATCAATATTGCTGTACTCGCAAACGTACCTGAGCGTTCTGTGTTGTCGGTTCATAGCGTAATCAAGCTCTCTATATTTGGCATTCAAGCTTTGTTGAGTTGGTATATTCTGGTTTATCAGTTCTTGTGGGCTGAAAAGTTTTTCTACAGCACCTTTTTAGGTGCGCCGCCAGAGTGGTCTAATTTTTCTTGGGTATTGATTATTGTTAGCGCACTTGCGCTATTGGTAACAAGTGTACGTTTTATTTTTCAACCAAATCCTATTCTTGCTGCCCATACGATTTTTATTTTTGCTTTGACCGGTTTGCTGGGATCGATTAGTCCACAGCCTTTGGTGATAGCTTTGGGCTTGGCTCTAGCAATTAGTGTGTTCTTGGCGGTTTTATTTGATTCTCATACCATGGCCTATCGAGACGAACTAACGGGGCTGCGTTCCCGCCGTGCTTTAAATCAGTATCTGACAGGCCTTGGGCGCAAGTACACCATTGCCATGATGGATATCGACCACTTTAAAAAATTTAACGACAACCATGGCCACGATATTGGCGATCAAATGCTTCAACTGGTAGCAAGTCGTATTGCTCGCGTTAGAGGAGGCGGTACGCCTTTTCGGTATGGAGGTGAAGAATTTACCGTGGTTTTTCCGCGTAAATCACTGGAAGATGTTGAACCCTATCTACAAGAGCTAAGAGAAGAGATTGAAGACTACCCACTGATTGTTCGTAGTAAAGATCGACCCAAAGAAGCCCCAAAGACTAAAAAGAAACCCAAGGGCCAGCCACAGACCTTATCTTGTACTATCAGTATTGGTATTGCCTGTCGTGAAGGTGATATGAAAACACCAGAGCAAGTAATTAAAGGCGCGGACGAGGCTTTATACCGAGCTAAAAAGAAAGGACGTAACTGTTTAAGCCGATAAGGCGATTGGTGCTTACTTAGATATATATTTATTTTCCCTAAAGGCTCGAAGATCTTTAACCACTTCTTTAATCGTTTGATAACGATCTTCTGGATCTTTTTGCACGCACTTCATGCAAATCTCTTCCAACTCTTTTGGAATCAAACGTTGAGGGCTTTTTTTGGAAGGTAGCTCAGGCAGTTCGTTTTTGGTGCGCTCAAAAATCTCAGGAATCGTACCGCCACCAGCCATTGCTTCTAAGGTTAAGATCTCATAAAACAAAGCGCCGAAATTATAAATGTCACTTCTGAAATCGACACTGCGAGAGCTGGTGATTTGTTCTGGTGACATATACAAAGGAGTAGCTTCAATTTTGCCATGACCTGTTAAAGATAAATCCTTATTGCTGCTCAACAAGCTATAATTCGATAGATCTTCGTCTTCGTCCTTATCCATTTTCCAGACTTTGGCCAAGCCCCAGTCCAGAACCCAAACCTCACCAAAAGGACCGATAACGATATTGGCGGGTTTAATATCACGATGAATCACGCCGTGGGCATGGGCATAGGACAGCGCATTGCCTAGTTGGATCAACATGCCGATAAAACGTTCAAGCTTAAATTCTTCTACCGTACTTTCTTGCTCGCTTTGCAAAGCAAGAATAATGGCCTCAAGGGTACGACCCTTGACTAGCTTCATGGTGAAAAAGTAGTGGCCTTGATTGTTGCGGCTAATATCATAAATCGGGATGGTGTTAGGGTGTTGTAACATCGCTGTTACACGAGCCTCACGTAAAAACCGAGCTTCTTCCTCTTTATTGCCAATAAATTCCTTACGTAGGCTTTTATGGCAAACCACACGACCTAGGTAGTTATCCTTACAAGTCTGAATGATCGCTTTGCCACCCTTAGCCAGCAACTTGTATTCCGTATAGCGCATGTCGGTATTGCGCACACTCTCTGGAAGTGGAGTGTCCGTATCTTCTAGGAATATCTTGTCCTGGCCTTTTGGGGTTTCGTTCATGTTTCTAAAGTAATACGGGATTGATGGGCTGTAAAGTGAATATTGTCGACTTGTTTGGTTAAAAAGTGATAAAGACCAGATAATTAGCTGGCCTTGCGCGCCAATTCTAGTATCTACTTAAAAAGTATTATTGAGTTTATGATATACCGCTAATAAAAAACCAAATATTGCAGTTGATTAAGGGAGAATCTCAGGTAAACATAAGAGGGGACTAACTAATAAACTGTTAGAATTTTAATTTACCTACAAAGGAATTATGGAAATGAAAAAAACAATAATTTTAGCAAGTATTTTAAGCTTATCAGCGTGTGGCACATTCGATGGAATAAATTATGATAAAAGTGCTGGTGTAGCAAAGGTCAGCAACGCAGAGAGAACTTTTGTAGTGGATTATGGCGCGACACCGCCTTTAAAAAGATGTTTAGAAGCGCCGGGACCAGCAGCACTTTTAAATGACTCGAACTTCTCAACGACCGTAAAAGGTGGCAATGATAAAGTAACGGATGCTGAGTTAAGTGTTATATCAAAAAACACCGAGTCTATTGCTCAAATGTATGAAGTTTCGAGTATTTTGCAATACACACATGCGATGTCGTATCGACTGTGTGAGGCTGCGCTCAATGGGTATCTCTCGGGTGATGAATATATTGCAAAAATAGATGCCCTTATGGCATCAACTAAAGAACTTTTAGAAATTCAACTTAAGAAGACGGAAGCCGAAACACAGAAAGTTGAAGCTGAAGTTAAGCTGCAACAAGTAAGGGCGGCGGCAAAATAATTTTATCAAATCGAGAAAGCGGGGCGCGGCGACCGGCCCCCTTTCTGGAATCACTGACGGCATATTTTTAACAAGACTGTTGCAATAACTCTCCCAACTTTGCTAATAGGTAAATTGGTCGGCATTATCATCTATAATCTGGTTGTTAATGGTTATGCTGTTGATGGAGATGTTGTTGAGTTTTAAAAAGCGTTCAAACACGTAGATTCAGGATGCACTGAAAGCTTTGAAAATTCTTGGACAACTAACTGCTAAAGAAAAAGAATTTAGATTAGGCCAAGAGAAAGGATTTGATTAGCTTCACAACCAGGCCAGAACTTTTGAAGCTATTACTTAGTTCGTTTCAGGGTATCGATATTGTTTACTCAAATGGTATTAAAAGTGGTGTTGCGGTACTTAAAGGGACCTGTGGCATTTTCCAGCGTGTATTGGGAGTTATCCTAATCGCCACTGCGTTTTTCTGGCCACGCCAGTTCAAAAAAGTGTGAACACTCCTTTGGCTTTCTATGGCTATGAACGATACCCGGTTTTTCGCTAAAAATTGTTTTAGCGAAATCACCCGCGTGGCAGAGGGCGACTAAAAGGGTGGCTAAAGGGAAGAGCGACTCTTGCCTCATCCTGAACCTTCTAGCTTGTTAATGTGTAACTGCTTACTTTTCGTTCTAAATTTAGCTCCCCCTCCCCTGGTTTCTGTCGTTATTAAGAATCACGCCTTCCTGTGCTGCGTGCTCAAGTGAAAAGCTCTTAGGGCGTAATACCGTATGTTTAAGCAAGTCTTTTGCCTAGCAAACACGCCTTTCTGTTCATTTTAGGCCCAAATATTTCAAAAATGTTAACAGGTTATCAAAAAATAGAGCTAAAAATGGTCCAAAAGGACCAAAAAAAGAGTAAGCTTAGTTTTTTTAAAATTTAAGAGGATTGGCTAAATGAAGCTGAAAGCATTAAGCATTTTTTCATCGATAGTATTAATGGCTTGCGGTGGTGGCGGGAGTAGTACTAACCCAGAACCGGGAGCACCCCAGCCTCCCGAATTCACACTGCTTTTGAATATTTCTGCCACAAAGGTCTTTGAATTTACCTGGGAAAATGCTGATTCAGATACCACGCACTATCGCTTATTGGAAAATGCGGATGGCGCCAGTGGGTTTACTCAAGTGGGCTCTGACATAGCCAGTGGGGTGGTAAGTCAAACTTTGACGGCTCCTTTATATGATCGCGTCAATGCTCAGTACATTCTTGAAGCCTGTAATCCTACCGAGTGTGAGGAATCGAATACGGTGAGTGTAGGTGCTCAAATTAATGCAGGTATCGGCTTAATAAAGGCAAGCAATGCAGGTTCGGGTGATTTTTTCGGCTCAAAAGTGACCATAAGCGCTGATGGCTCGACTTTAGCAGTCAGTGCGACGGCTGAAGACAGTAATGGTACCGAGGCGGACAATTCGCTTGGAAGTTCAGGTGCTGTCTATGTTTATCAAAAAAACGGAAGTGGTTGGTTGCAACAGGCTTATTTGAAAGCGCCAACCCCAGCATCTGGTGAGCAATTTGGGTTTGATCACAGTATGAGCAATGACGGAAATACCATCGTGGTAGGGGGTATAGGTTTAAGTGAAGTTTATGTATTTGAGCGAACGGGTAGTACTTGGTCTCTGGCACACACCTTGATTTCTAGTAATGCGGGTTTTGTACCGTCAGATCGATTTGGTTTTGCAGTGAGCATCAGTGGTGATGGCAATGTCATCGCTGTTGGAAATATCGGAGATTCGAGTAACTTTGCTGGTTTGGGTGCGACGGCAGCTCAACAACAAAATACGTCCATGAGCTTTGCTGGCGCGGTACAGGTCTTTGAGAAAAGTGGGCCTTCCTGGTCAAATACTGAATATATTAAAGCCAGTAACCCTGATCAAACGGATCAATTTGGGATATCGGTTGCGCTCAATGACGATGGCAGTACGTTAGTGGTAGGCGCATCTTTTGAAAGTAGCTCGGCAACGGGCATCAACGGCGCTCAAAATAATAATAACACCACTATCTCTGGTGCGGTTTACGTGTTCGATAATTCTGGCAGCGCCTGGGCGCAAACGGCTTACATCAAGGCAAGTGATAATGCGGCTAACCGTGAATTCGGTCGGGTGCTAAGTGTCAGTGCAGATGGTGATACTTTTGCGGTGGTCACAGGCTCAGGTTCAAAAGCTTACATTTTTGAGAGAGACCTTGGCACATGGAGTGAGCAAGCAACCTTTACTCCTTTCTTTACGGCTAGTTTGAGTGCTAGTGGTGACACGCTCGCTTTAGGGTATTTAGCTGAGGCAAGTGCTGCAATTGGTTTAGATGGTGACGAAACGAATACATCTGCGCCAAACGCAGGTGCAGTGTCTTTGTTGAAAAAAGGCGCTTCTGGGTGGGAGAGCGTGAACTATATTAAGGCGAGTAATACGGCTTCAGGTGATAATTTTGGCACCTCTATAGCGATCAGTGACGATGAGAGCGCGCTCTTTGTGGGCGCGCGTAATCAGGCGGGTGAAGGAGCAGCATACCTTTACTAGCAGCGTTTTATTAAAGTGTTGAGCAGACCGACATCCGTTCAGGCTGTGTCGGTCACTCGCTCAAAAAGCGTCGTCATAATGAAACTCAAAATTACCCCCATTTATTAAGAGCAAAGGCAAATAAACACCGCTATTGGTTAACCCAAATAAGTTCGTCGATCACCATTAATGCACGATGGATGCGTTCCTTTCCTCATAGCAAACCTCAACCTCTCCCCTACTCAACTAAAAACGGTAAAGAGATAAGCACAGTCCTTTGGGGTTTGCTAGTTAGAATCACCATTATCGAATACCAAAGCGACTAAAATGGATCGGGTTCAATAAGAAAATAAGAATTTTTAGGTGTTAAAGTAAATACTAAATCGAGTATTCTAGCGATCAGACCTAGGCTCTAAGTGCCTATGAATTTAAATCGAGAGCATTAAAGTTTATGAATTCTGAAAACCAAAATTATGGCGTTGAAGATGCATCATTTATAGCAGCAGGCGAATTGGAAGGTATTACCAAATTGGTAAACGCTTTCTATGATTATATGGAATCTCTCCCTGAGGCTAAAACTATTTTGGAAATGCATGGTGAAAATTTAACAGAATCACGAACCAAATTGGCTTACTTTTTATCAGGTTGGTTGGGCGGTCCCAAGTTGTATTCGAAAAATTTTGGCAAGATTACTATTCCTGCCGCACATAAACATTTACCAATTGGGGTTGATGAAAGAGAAGCTTGGATTCTCTGTATGCAAAAAGCGGTGGATGAACAGCCTTATGAAGACTCTTTTAAAACCTATTTGATTGAGCAATTGCGAGTGCCCGCTGAAAGGATACGGGTGGCTTGTGAGGGCGGTTTGTAATAGTTGAATATCGAAATAATCCTTCTCGGATTGATTAACTATCTAATAACTGAATCAATATCAATATTTGGTCTCTACTCATCCCCTTGATTTTATTCTTAAGGCGATGAATTAGCCTCTGTTTTAAACTGTCGATGTCACTTTGCTCATGGGATTGATAGAAGTTTCCGTACAAATTTTGGGTGCTTTCTCTTGGTGATTCTACGGGAAAACTGTCGTGATTTAGCGAGGGAAAATATTTTAGACTATGTTCCAAACGTATAGTGATTTCTTTGTTGATACTTCGTCTGGATCGATTCGCCGAGATATGTACTTGCTCTCTAGTCTCTATGGGAAATCGTATTAGAAATTTATTGATATCACTCTTCATATAAGCTCCATATCCGAAAAACTTTTTTAACTCCTCATTTAAAAAATATATCATTTGTTTCGTTACCTGATTTAAAATAATTCATCTATTAAGATTTAATATTGCTGGATTTGGTAACGTTTCACATGGAAGAGAAAAGAGCAGCCTTGTTAAGGCAGTGCCTTAATGGATTGGAGCGGGGAGAAAAAGCTGCTTTGGACACTTACTTGGGTGTTCAGCGTAAAACTCGCTTGGAGTTATTTAGAAAAGCAGATCCGACTAGTATGGATTTGGTAAAGCTATCGCATTTTTTTAAAATCGATGTGTTCGATATTTTGATCGCGGCTCCTTTAGAGGATATACCAACGTGCATAAGAATGTTTAACTTGGATTATGAATCAGAGGGCGAGGAGCTGGATTACTTTATGCCCTTATTTGATCTAGGCGAAGGCCCAGGAGATAGTCGCGTCGGGATTAATAAGGCGTATATTGGTAATCTGAGATACAGAGATCTCCTTCATAAACAAAGTAATATTAAGCAAATGCCCGATTATCAATTTCAGGGGGAGCTTCTTCATTATTTTGTATGCAAAGATTCAAGGTTTAAGAAGCGTTTTATAGAAAGAGCCGGTATTGGTAGCTATCGATTCGACACTTTGTGTTTGAATGGGAATCTTCGCTGCTCAGAACTATTGGCGTTTTCTGATTTGCTAGATTGTTTTCCTGTGTTTTTGCTAACGCCTCCTAGACAGTACTCAGTTAAGTTGAGGTCACTAGCTTTTGTGTTGACGCGTTTGAGTGATTCTAGAATTCAGATGATTACCGGTTTATATGATGATATGAGGTATAAGGGAACATCTTATGATGGTATGGCTTACCCAGTCGCATTAGGTGTTAAAAATGTATTGTTAGCTTATAAGGAATTAAATTATGGCTAAGGTGCCTGGAAGTGCCTGGGTTTATTCTAATTTTACTCTTTGGTTCTACGACTTTGTAGTTCATTCGTTGAGTGCTCGTTTTGCCTGGAAGGTAGACGTTAACAATATGCACCAGCTTTATAGGAATTATTTAGATAAGAAAAACCATCTTGAGATAGGGGTGGGTACGGGGCTTTTTCTAGAACCCCAGGTTGATAGTTCTAGCAATATTGATATCGCTGATGTAAACCCTAACACCTTAAGTATGGTAGAGGCCAAGTTAATAAAAAAAGGGGCGAATGTAAGCCCTGTAAGCTTGGATCTTTATGAGCCATTTGATTTAGGCAAACGATACCAGTCCATTGGTTTTAACTATGTTTTGCATTGTCTAGAAGGAGACAAACAAGCTGTCTTAGAGCGGATTAAAACGCATATGGCTGAGGATGGCGTATTGTTTGGAAGTACGCTAGTTAATGATGACAGTTACAATTTGCTGGGGAGCTTTTTGCTGGGCGTTTACAACCGATCTAAAGTTTTTTCGAATCTCGATGATACCGAAGACCATATGATCGAGATATTCAACGCTGTGTTCCCATTTGTAGACACTAAACGTGAAGGAAGAGTTTTGTATTTTGTGGCCGCGACCAAGGAGCTTCCGACCACTGAGTGACGCCGGTTTTAAAGTCTTTGTGTGGTAGGCTGACTTACGCCTAAACCCTTAATAAAAATTGGATATTTTTCAGTTTTTTATTTTTGATCAGAAAAATATTCCAAACTAACAAAAATAGGCCTATGATAATTTCAGAATAATAAAAACAGATCTAAAAATATAGATCGTAACTAAAAATAATAATTATAAATCAAAGGGAATTAGGATGATTTCTGAAATAAGGATAGATCAAGTCGCTAGCTATACTTCTCCCGTTACTCTCGAAACTGATAAAAAAGTCAATATTATTTATGGTCTCAATGGCGCTGGAAAAAGTACTTTGTCGAACTATTTGTTTAATCGTCAGGATATTCGATTTAAGTCTTGTTCAGTTGATATTGATCCCAGTGAGGAGCTTCTGGTTTATAACCAGAAGTTTATTCATGAAAACTTTTTTGATGCCGACAGCCTGAGAGGCGTGTTTAGTTTGTCCAAGGAGAATAAAGAAATTGAAGAGAAAATCAGTGCTGAAACCAAGGGTTTGGCTTTGATTGAGACTCAAAAAGAGAATGAGCAGATAAAAATCAACGAAGAGAAGGGTAAGCAAAACACCTTGTTTGAAGGGGTTAAGGAAAAATTATTCGCTATCAAAAGATCGTATACCGGTGGCGATAGGGTATTAGAATATTGTCTAGAAAGATTGAAAACAAAGGACCCTCTTTTTAAGCATATGATCGCTACACCTAAACCAGCAGTTAAACCAAGCAAGAATGTTGACCAAATCAAGAGCGAGGTGGAGGCTTTAAATGGAGATGACGCTAAGAAGTATGAGTTGTTACCCATGTTGGAATTTGATGGTCATGGTGTAGAGGGGGCAGAAATTTTTTCTGAACTTATCGTAGGCAGTGCCGATAGCCCGGTAGCGTCTTTGATTAGCGAATTGGGAAATTCTAATTGGGTTAAAGAGGGGCTTGAATTTATCCCTGGGGAAATTGGTGAAGATCCAGTAAAATGTCCATTTTGTCAGGAAGATACCATTACTCAGTCGCTGGCGGAGGAGATAAAAGGTTATTTTGATGATTCCTATGCAGAAGCTGTTGACTCTATAGCGGGTTTATTGAGTCAGTATGAAAACGCGGCTCAAGCTTTGCTACCACTGGATAGTTATAATTCCAACGCATTGGTAGAAAAACACTTAACAGCATTAAGTCAGGCGCATAGTGACCTTAAACAAGCTCTCGAGGCCAATATAAGAACCATTCACGAAAAGCAGAAAGACCCAAGTGTAAAACTTAGTTTGAACGATACGACTGAGCTGGTAGCGGCATTTCAGGCCTGCCTAAATTTGATCAATCAAGATATAGAAAAACATAATGAGCGTTTCGATAATATAGAAAATGAATTAGCTGCTCTTAAAAATGAATTTTGGTTGCTCATGCGCTGGGATTACGACCAGATGATCAGTTCGTACGTATCTGATAAGACGGTCTCAGATAAGCTGCTGCAGGAGGCTGAAGAAAGAATGGCGAATATCGTCAAAGCTGATCAGGAGGCCAGAAGCAGAATCGTCGACTTGCAAACATCAACGGTGAATATTGAGGAGGCTGTTTCTAATATTAATTCTGGATTGGTGAATCTTGGTATCACTTCTTTTTCTATTCTAAAGCATGGTGACGCGAGATATCGAATCGCCCGTTCTGACACTGATGGAGAGGTCTTTTCTTCTTTGAGTGAGGGGGAAAAGATGATCATCAGTCTTTTGTATTTTTGCGAGGTCTGTAAAGGTAAGCTAGAAGCAACGGACACACCTAAGAAAAAGGTGGTTGTATTTGATGACCCTGTATCCAGTCTCTCCCATATCTATGTATACAATGTAGGTAGGATGTTGAAGCAGGATTTTTTTGATTCAGATCGCTTTGAACAGATTTTTGTTTTGACCCACAGTTTGTATTTCTTTTATGAGTTGGCTGATTCTAATCATACGCGTCGGCATGAAAAACAATGTCTGTTTCGGTTATCAAAAAATGATGTTGGGTCTAGTATTCAAGAAATGAGCTATGAACAAATTCAGAACGATTACCAATCCTACTGGTCAGTGATCAACGACAAAGATCAGCACCCAGCGCTTATCGCGAATTGCATGAGAAATATTGTCGAGTACTTTTTTAATTTTGTCGAAAAGTTAGATTTAAATAATGTGTTTGGTAAGAATGAGTTTAAAAACAGTACTCGATTTCAGGCTTTTTGCCGCTATATGAATCGAGAATCACATTCTTTAGGGCAAAATATATTTGATTTTAAAGAGTTCAATTACGATGACTTTAGAGAAGGTTTAAAGTTGGTGTTTGAACTAGCGGGTTATCCAGAGCATTACAAGAAAATGACCAAAAGTATTCCATAAAAGGTCAGCGCACTGAGTTTTGATAATTAGAAAAGAGGGATTTTTTATGAAAAAGTTAAAAGCGTTAATTTTAATACTATTGATTACACCATTAATAGCTCAGGCCCAGAGTTATCCTTTATTGTGTTCGTGGTCTGGTGGTGGTTTTGGGAATGGGCTTTTTCAGCCTACTTCTTACGCCTTACAGATTTCTCAACGTGTGGCAAATGTGTTGGGGGTCGCGCCTATAAACATTTATCGAGGTGGAGTGCCTAATGCGTCAGCGACAGTGATTAATAACAGTCCCGTCATCGTTTATAGCTCTCAATTTTTAAATTCAATGGGTCAGCAAGCGAGTTCTTGGGCGCCGGTAAGTATTATCGCTCACGAGTATGGGCATCATATGAATTTTGATACTTCTTTCTACGGCCAATTTAAACACCCGTGGACTAAAGAGTTACAAGCAGATTTTGTCTCTGGATTTGCTATGGCGCGCATGGGTGCAAGTCTAGAGCAGTCGACCCGTGCATTAAGGTCAAATTTTAGTTTTACGAGCTCTGGCTCTCATCCCGATACACCTAAGCGACTGGATGCTTTGACGCAGGGCTGGCATCGAGGTCGATTGTAAGCGGTAGTGTAGTAAAGAGTAACTGAGTGACTGGAGAAAGTGGTGGCCGAACCCGGAATCGAACCAGGGACACGAGGATTTTCAATCCTCTGCTCTACCGACTGAGCTATTCGGCCATATTCTGATCACGTAATTTTAAGCTTTGCTATGTTTGCTCACTTTGTGAGCCTCACCCAACTGAGCTATACGTGCTTGGGGCTTCGTTCAAGAGCTGGAGGCCCTCAAAAGAGGCGGTATTAAACCCGCGTTCGCCTTTTGAGTCAAGGGCTTAGCCTTACAATTCATAGGCTTAAGGCTATTTCACACGCTTAAGGCTATTTTGAGGGTGGTACGTAGCCTTTAGGGCGCTCGTAGTCTTCGCCGCTCAGGTATTTCTGCAGTTGTTCGTCCAAAAACACTTTGGTGCTGGGTTCCATTAGGTTGAGCTCGTTCTCGTTAATCAGCATGGTTTGATGCTGTAGCCAGGCTTGCCAGGCTTCTTTGGAGACATTGTCGTAGATATCTTGGCCTTTGGGTCCTGGAAAAGGCGCTTTTTCTAGGCCTTCGAGCTCTTTTTGCAGTTTTTTACAGAATACGGTTCTCATAGGGTGTTTTTCACTTCTTGGATCAGTTTTTTGACGGGGCTGGCTAGGCCAACTTTTTGCTGGTTTTTGCCATTTGGTTCATACCAAAGCTCCGCCTTTTCGCCAATTTTAGCAGCTGGGCTTTTGATCTGGCAAAGAACTGGCTGAATCATTAAGTGGTAGTGGCTAAAGGTGTGCTTGATTGGCTCAAGATCTTGGCTTTTGGCTTTGATCTTTTCTTTGGTGAGGTGCTTGTTTAGGGCTTGTTGATCAGCGAATTCTGGAAAGCTCCATAGTCCGCCCCATATGCCTTGGGCCGGGCGTTGTTCTAGCAAGAGTTTGCCGTCGCGTGTTTGTAGGATCAGCATGTGGCAATGTTTGGTTGGCTTGTCTTTTTTAGGTTTAGAGTGGGGTAGTTCGCTTTGGCGATGCTCGGCGTAGGCCTGGCACTGGGGCGAGAGCGGGCACAGTTCGCATAGGGGTTTGGAGCGTTTGCAGACGGTGGCCCCTAAGTCCATTAGGCTTTGATTGTAGGTTTTGCAGTCCTTTTCTGGGCGTAGGTTTTCACTGATTTCCCAGAGTTGTTTTTGCACTTTGCCTTCCCCGGGCCAGCCTTCCACACAGTAAAAACGTGCGAATACTCGTTTTACATTACCGTCTAAGATTGGTGC
The DNA here is from genome assembly GCA_965223975.1 of Pseudomonadales bacterium. Taxonomy (GTDB): domain Bacteria; phylum Pseudomonadota; class Gammaproteobacteria; order Pseudomonadales; family JBECKS01; genus JBECKS01. The sequence continues at coordinate 1,170,722 of OZ245031.1, read as the reverse complement.
AGGAATTTGCATGCCTAGGGATAGGATGGCTCCTGCGGTCGATCGCCCAATGCCGGGAAGCGCTTCGAGCTCTTCGACAGTTTTTGGAAATTCTCCCTGGTAGTCCTGGCTCAGAACCTGGGCGCATTTGTGCAGATTGCGGGCTCGGCTGTAGTAACCCAGACCAGTCCAAAGGTGTAGCACTTCATCTATGGGAGCTTTGGCTAGCTCATGCACGTTGGGAAAGCGTTCGGTAAAGCTTTGGTAATAAGGAATAACGGTTTTGACCTGGGTTTGCTGCAGCATCACTTCCGATAACCAGGTGTGATAAGCACTGTTGTCGAGTTGCCAGGGTAGGTCTTTGCGGCCATGGACTTTGTGCCATTCAATCATGGCTTGGCTAAAGCTTGAATCTTGTTTTGGCTTTTTGGGCATGGCTTGAGGACTTGAAAGGCTAATAATTCGACGATTTGTGCCGCTTATGGCTGGAGACTGGCGCACGCTCGCATTATAATGCTTTTTTTTCTTAATGAGTCGATTTCTCATGCGCAGTGCAACTATTGAACGCAATACTTCTGAAACCCAAATTACTGTTTCTCTAAACTTGGATGGAACAGGAAAGGCTAATTTTGATACGGGTGTGCCCTTTCTTGAGCACATGCTTGATCAGATCTGTCGCCACGGTTTGGTGGATTTGGATATTAAAGCGAATGGCGATTTAGAGATAGATGCTCACCACACGGTTGAGGATATCGGTATTACCTTAGGCCAAGCAATGAAAGAGGCGATTGGCGATAAAAAAGGCATTCGTCGTTATGGTCACTCTTATGTGCCTTTGGATGAAGCTTTGTCACGCGTGGTGCTGGATTTTTCCGGTCGCCCTGGATTGATCTATGAGATTCCTTTTACCAAGAAAAGTGTTGGGCAGTTTGACGTGGAATTGTTCTCTGAGTTTTTCCAGGGTTTTGTAAACCACGCTCAGGTGACTCTGCACATCGATAACTTGCGTGGTAAAAATGCTCATCACCAAATTGAAACGGTGTTTAAAGCCTTTGGCCGTGCTTTGCGCATGGCGGTCGAAGCGGACGAGCGCATGCCTGGTATTCCATCTACCAAGGGTGCTTTGTAGTTTTAAAAAGCTAAGTGCTTTTATTTAAGTTTTATTTCCTATGACTAACACGATAGCAATCATTGACTATGGTATGGGCAATCTCCATTCCGTGAGTAAAGCGGTGGAGCTAGTAGCGCCTGACGCTAAAGTTTTGGTCAGCGATCAAGCTGAGCAAATTTTAAATGCAGATCGGGTAATCTTTCCGGGTGTTGGCGCTATACGCGATTGCGTGGCCGAAATTAAACGCCGTGAGTTTGACAAGGTGCTTGTACAATTAAGCGGACAAAAACCAGTGCTCGGTATTTGTGTTGGCTTACAAGCGCTGATGACTTCGAGTGAAGAAAACGGTGGGGTTGATTGTCTAAATATTTTGCCCGGTCATGTTCGTTTGTTTCAGGGCTCTGAATTTGAAGGCGCTGAAAAATTAAAAGTGCCGCATATGGGCTGGAACCAAGTTGTACAAAAACAAGCTCACCCTATGTGGAAAGACATTGAGTCGAATGAGCGTTGCTACTTTGTGCATAGCTATTATGTGGAAGCGGGTGACGAAACTCAGGTGGTAGGGGAAAGTGAATACGGTTTGCGTTTTTCTAGCGCTGTGGCGGGCGATAAAATTTTCGCGGTACAGTTTCACCCTGAAAAAAGTCACAGAGTTGGCTTGCAACTGTTAAAGAACTTTTCGACCTGGAATGGCGATTCATAATCCAATTCCTAGTTCAATCTAACTAAAAACCTCTTTGGAACAAGCTATGTTAGTAATCCCTGCAATTGATTTAAAAGACGGCAAGTGCGTAAGACTGCGTCAGGGGCGTATGGACGATGAGACTGTGTTTTCGGATCGTCCTGTAGATATGGCGGCCCAGTGGTTTGAGCAGGGTGCTCGTCGTTTGCACTTGGTGGATTTAAACGGTGCCTTTGAAGGGAAACCAGTAAATGGCGAAGTGGTAAAAGAAATTGCTGATCGTTATCCCGAACATGATATTCAGATTGGTGGTGGTATTCGTGATTTCGATACTATTCAATCCTATTTAGATGCGGGCGTTGATTACGTCATTATTGGAACCAAAGCCGTGGAAGAGCCAAGCTTTGTCACAGAAGCCTGCGCAAAATTTCCTGGCCACATTATTGTTGGCATCGATGCGAAAGATGGTTGGGTTGCAACCGATGGTTGGGCTAAAGTATCTGAGGTGAAAGCAGTGGACTTGGCTAAACAGTTTCAAGGCGATGGTGTTAGCGCGATTGTTTATACCGACATTAGTCGAGACGGTATGATGCAGGGTGTGAACATAGAAGCGACTCGCAATCTTGCTGAAGCAATTGATATTCCAGTGATTGCATCTGGCGGTGTGACTGATATTCAAGACATCGAAAACCTTTGTGAACATGTGGATAGCGGTATCTCCGGTGCAATTACCGGCCGCGCTATTTACGAAGGTGGTTTGGACCTTAAGTCTGCTCAGGAACTTGCTGATCAAAAAACAGGAGCAGCAAGCTAATGGCTTTAGCTAAACGCATTATTCCTTGCTTGGACGTCGACAAAGGGCGTGTCGTTAAAGGCGTGCAGTTTGTTGATATCAAAGATGCGGGCGATCCGGTTGAGATTGCCAAAAAATATAATGACGCCGGTGCCGATGAGATTACTTTTTTAGATATCACTGCTAGTCATGAAGGTCGAGAAACCACGATCAAGACTGTTGAAAAAATGGCGAGTGAGGTCTTTATTCCTTTGACTGTCGGTGGAGGAATCCGCAAGGTCGACGATATTCGCAACATGCTAAATGCTGGTGCAGATAAGGTCGGTATCAACACAGCGGCTATTTATGAGCCCAAGTTTGTGGCACAAGCGGCTGATCGTTTTGGCTCTCAATGTATAGTGGTGGCAATTGATGCTAAAAAAGTGAGCCAAGAAGGCGAACAGGATCGTTGGGAAATCTTTACACATGGTGGGCGTAAGGAAACCGGAATAAATGCTGTTGAATGGGCAGAGAAAATGGTGGATTTTGGCGCTGGTGAAATTCTATTGACCAGTATGGACCGAGATGGCACCAAGATCGGCTTCGACCTAGAACTTACTAAGGCTATTAGCGACGCAGTAGCTGTACCTATTATTGCCTCGGGTGGCGTTGGAAACCTTGAGCACTTAGCCGATGGCGTGCTTAAAGGGGGGGCGGACGCGGTGCTTGCCGCCAGTATCTTCCATTTTGGTGAATATACAGTTGGCGAGGCCAAGAGTTACATGGCTCAACAGGGCATAGAAATGCGTCTTTAGGCACCTATAATAGGGCCTTAACGCCTTTTGGTCGTTATAATTCGGATAATGTTCGACTTTTTATGACTTCGCGAATCGATAAGTAATTAATGCAAGTTGTACCCTTGTCAGCGATTGGCTATTCTCGCCAATAGCCTTAAGAAGCACCAAAAAACAACAATAACAAATGTCATCGGATTGATGAGCGCGAGCTTTGCTCGTAGCGGCGGTTCCTATATGTCTTTTTGCACGCTCCTAGAAAACTTGAATAGCAGGTCCAGGTATTGGTGTGATTGCTTGTGTTTGCAATACGTGCTGGTTTTGTTGGTTCTTCTGTTCTCGAATCCCGCTCTTGCTGAAACTAAAACCCTCGGAAAGGTAGTGGTTCTTGAGCCGGGTTTTTCTAAAAAAAGCTTAAGCGCCCACATGCAATATTTTGAGGACCCCGCTCGATCTCTTGGTTTGAATGCAGTGATAGATGAGGGTACTCGCAAGGTCCAGTGGTCGAGCCACGACAGTGATACTTTTGATTGGGGTTTGAATCTTTCTAACTTTTGGTATCGCGTATCAGTAAAAAATAAAACTGGGTTGGCTCAAAATTTTATCTTAGAAACCCCGTTCCCTCTTTTGGACGAGATGGATGTCTATTTGTTTTATGGGCGTGGTGATCGAGACAGTGTTAAATCTGGAGACAGTGTTGGTTTTAATGCACGCCCTTTAGAGCACAGAAATTTTATCCAAGAGATTTATCTCAATAATGATGAGCAACTCGATTTATATTATCGAGTCTGGTCGAGTGATGTCCACTGGTTTGGTGTAACTGTGTATGAGAGCGGTGCTTTTATCGTAGAAGATCAAAAGTTCTTAATGGGCTTTGCTATATATTTAGGTGTAATGCTCATTATGTTTGTGTATAACACTTTTATTTTTCTCTTTACCCGTGATCGTAGCTATTTGTTTTATATTTTCTTTGTTGCGTCAACGACGACTTATATTTCAATCCAAAAAGGTTTTGCAACACAGTATCTTTGGCCTAAATCGACCACTTGGGTTGACACAGCCGATCCTTTTTTTATTTTTTTAAGTCTAGTAACGGCTTTGTTGTTTGCTAGGGAGGTTTTGGAAATACCTAAGAAACTACCGGTATTTGATTTAGGGCTTCGGGTTTTGCTGATAGTTAATATTTTTCAGCTGTTTTCTGTGACCTTTCTCGATACTTCTAGCCTAATTTATATGGCGATGATTTCGACGGTTATTACGGCCTCTTTCCTTCTTATCATGAGTTATGTACTGATTGCTATGCGGGATCGCACGGCTTTGTTATATGGTCTTTCTTGGACTTTCTTTTTGGTTTCTACGCTGATTTTAATTGGGGCTACTTTTGGTTTGTTACCGCTGAACTTCTTTACCCAGAATATCATTTTAGTAGGGCATGTATCGGAAGTCACCTTATTGTCTTTGCTCTTAGCAAGTCGTATTAGTCGCTTGCAAGTGGCTGAGGTACAGGCGACCTCTGATAATAAGGCTAAGAGTGAGTTTTTGGCGCGTATGAGTCACGAGATACGCACGCCCATGAATGGAATCTTGGGTATGTCTCAGCTCTTGCGAGATACTGATCTAAGTACTACTCAATATCATTATAACGAGGTAATCCATTCGTCAGGAAACTATCTGTTAACGATGATTAATGATGTCTTGGACTATTCAAAAATCGTCGCCGGAAAAATGGAACTGGAGTCGGTGTCCTTTGATTTGGGTAAGTTGGTAGAGAATATCGCCGGCCTATTTATGGTAAGGGCCTATGAAAAACATCTTGAGCTGATTTGTGTGATTGATAAAGATGTGCCGACTAAGGTAGTAGGCGATCCGATCCGATTAGAGCAGGTTATTTTAAATATTTTGGGGAATGCGATTAAGTTTACGGATAAAGGTTACGTGACTCTAAGTATTGAAAAAGGTAGGGGATATGGTTCTTTATTGTTTACCATTAAGGATACGGGTATTGGGATTTCTTCTGACCAAAGAGGGGTTTTGTTTGATTCTTTCTCTCAGGGGCACGTGTCTACGCAAAGAAAATTCGGTGGCACGGGTTTAGGGCTTTCCATTAGTCAGCAGTTAGTAGGTTTGATGGGGGGGGCTATTTCTGTCGAGAGTGAGGTTGGCAAAGGTTCTAGGTTCTACTTTTCTGTGAATTTGGAATTTCAAGAATCTAATAAGCCTGCGCTCTCATTCTCGAGAACTCGGCAGTTTGCATACCTCCTAGTATTGGACCCTGTGTTAAGTATTCAATATCAGCGTCTGTTGAGTTCAGTGAAACTAAAATACAAGGTCTACGATGATATTGGCGATTATTTTGAAGTGATCAATAGCTTATCGCATAAGGATAGAAGCAAAGCGCTTCTGGTGGTTGATAGCTCAAGTATTCCTGGCAATGACCGGTCTTTTGCAAATCATTTGGCGTCACTGAAAGTTGATCATCGTATTTTGTGGGTGTCTTACGCTCAAGTGCTCGATCACTATAAATCAGAGCTTGATCGACAAGATTGTACATTTGTACAAAAGCCATGGTGTAGCTCAACTCTACTTGCTGCTCTGGAACAAGTGAAGGGCGGGGAGGTGAGTGCTAAGCAAAGCGAAAAAAATGAAGGGAGCGATGAAAATAAAGCGTTAAGTATCTTGGTGGCTGAGGACAATGAAACCAATCAGATGGTCATCTGCGGATTGATTGATAAGTTGGGTCATACCGCAGTGGTTGCAGAAAATGGCTTAGATGCGATTGCTTTATTGGAAGCAGCTGAGGGTGGCGATGAAAGTTTTGATTTGGTATTAATGGATTGCGAAATGCCTAGATTGGACGGTTGGGCAACCACAGGAAAGATTCGAAGCAGCGAAAAGCTTTACTCGGATATTCCCATCGTTGCCTTAACTGGTCATGCGGTGCAGGAAAGCATTGATCGTTGCTATGCGAGTGGCATGGATGATTACCTATTCAAGCCAGTTGACCTTCGACAGTTAAAAGAAAAGCTGGTTAAGTTTTGCTAGTTCGACTCTGAATTTCCAGTTAGCTCAAAGTTACTTTGGGCATTGTAGGTTTGTCTGCAATGATTTTTTCGCTAGGCGCGATGACTAAAGATGTACCATCTAATACCGTTTTATTTTTTTGGTTTGTCACCAATACATCCAACAAGATTTGGTTTTTCTCTCGTTTTTCTGCAACGCTTACCTTGGCGGTAAGGGAGTCACCAATCATCACCGGGCGTTTAAAGTTAAATTCTTGTCTTAAATAGATCGTGCCTGGTCCTGGCAGGTGCAGTCCTACCGCGGCTGATACTAGAGAACCTGTCCAAATGCCGTGGGCAATTCGTCCGCCAAATTGTGATTCTTCAGCAAAACCTTTGTCCAAGTGGATAGGGTTTTCGTCCCCGGAAGTGGCGGCCATAAGAATGATGTCTTGCTCGCTGCACTCGCGATGATATTCCGCAGAATCGCCCACCTCTAGTTCATCGTAAGTTCTATTTACTAATTGGTCTTTGCTTACTTCGCTCATTGCTGATCTCCTATCCATTGAAGGACGAGATTATAAGTAGTTTCTTTATCACTTTCATTCAGCACTTCGTGTCTTGCGTCAGCTATTAAATGTGTATCCACTTTGGTATGTCCCGATTGCCTCCAGAGCTTATCAAGAGCTTTTACATACTTACCAGCACCTCCTACGGGGTCTTTATCGCCGCTAATTAAGAGTACTGGAAGCTCGCTGGGTATTTGTTTTAAGGCTTCGGCGGTGGAGATTTCTAGCATGCCTCGGGATAGTTGCTCCCATACCGCAGTGGTGCAGACAAAGCCGCACAGTGGATCATTGATATACTTGTCGACCTGGGCTTCGTCGCGGCTTAACCAGTCAGACTCAGTGCGGACGGGTTTAAATGCATCATTAAATGAGCCAAAACTCAAGAAATGCAAAATTTTACTAGTGCCTCTTTTTCCTAGTCGCCACTGTTCGAGCTTGGATATAAGGTTTAAGCCCTTCACCAATAGAGGCGGGGTCAGTGCAGAGCCGGTTAAGATCAGCCCGCTCAATTTAATCTCTGGGTTTTTGAGTACGTAGTTTTGAGCGATAAAAGATCCCATACTGTGTCCCAAAATGTAGTTGGGCAGGCCAAAGTGCCGTTCTTGGATGAAATCTTGTGTGTGTTTGACGTTTGCGATGACCTGCTCAAAGCCTTCGTCGTCGCCATAGTGGCCCATAGGGCTGGCGTCGTTTATGGATTCGCCGTGGCCGAGATGGTCGTGAGCGTAGACTTGTATGCCCTGTCGATTTAGAAACTCTGCGAAATGTTGATATCGGTATTTATGCTCTCCCATACCGTGCAAAATATGAACAACCGCTTTAGGTTTGTCGCATGGCCAACAGATGAGTTTTAGATTTGACGGAGAGGCTTTAGTAATTTCGTGGGTAATCAATGTAGGGTCCTTGAAGAGCTTGGGTCGTGGCGCAGACTGGGTTGTGGCACAGAATAGGCGCAATCATAGCGGCAAAGCGCCTATTTGGTAAGAGCTCGATTAAAATAAGGTTCTCTCCTTGTATTGAAGCCCGGAGGCCATGATAATTGAGTCAGCGCTGATCAGGGCCTGAAATAGGATCTTGGAGTTTATGGCAGTTCACTTTGTAAAAGGCCGTTATGTTAACAGTTATGTCATCGAGGAGGGCGATAAGCTCTTTGTGATTGATGTTGCGATGCGTGGGGGCGAGAAGTTTGTCCTAGGCTATATCGAACAGGTGATGGAGCGCAGTGTTAAGGACGTTGAGCTGGTCGTATGTACTCACGACGATCCTGATCATATTGGCGGAATACATGCTTTGGCTAAGGCCTGCGACGCACAGGTCGCGATGCCTTTTGCGTCGAACTCTTTGTTGCTGAAGAATCTAAATAACCCTCTAGGCGTAGTTGTGGCGCCTGCCACGATTCTTATCGAAAGTTTTAGGCCGAGAATGTGGTCCATGTATATGAATCCGAGTCGGAGCGCAGCTGCAGAAGAGAGGCCCACGGCCAAAGCTTCTGAAATTGAACCCATCTTAGGGGTTGCCGAGGGCCCAGCCGTGTCAGGAAATGTGGTAGGAAAAAGTGCTGATTTTCTCTTGTACCATAAGATGTTGGTACCTGGATTTGAGGATTGGCAAATATTACATACGCCGGGTCATTCTTGGGACAGCATGTGTTTTTTCCATATCCCTAGTCGAGAGTTGATTACCGGCGATACTTTATTGTGTAGCAAAAAACAAAACAAAGTAGTGATGCCCGCGATCTATACTAATCCGTTCCAGATGCGCAGAAGTATTCGTAAATTAAGAAAGCTCAACCCTACAGCGATTTATCCAGCGCACGGAACAGCTTTGTTCGGTGAAGGTTTGCTGGACGATTTATAAGCTTTTATTTTTTAGTCCAGCCGCTACCAGTATTGATATAGTTTCCAGGTACGGTCTTCTCAATAACTTGGTCGCCGGCTTGCTTTTCAACAACTTTCAAATCGATACCGTTTTCCGCGGCTATCTCTAAGTATTTCGTTTTTCTTTTGGTATTAACTTGTTTTACCAGATTCTTAACCTGTTCTGAAGCCGGCTTACTTACCAAGCCTAAGTACCCATTAGCTTGTTCGCCAATAAGGCCTGCATCTTTAGCCTCACTTAGGTCCATTGCAAAAACGGTACTAGAAAATAGGGCTAAAAAAATAATGTTGAATAGAGAAACTTTGAATTGTTTTAATGTATACATGATGCCTCCATATAAATTGTATTAAAAAAGATCTTCGTCTTCGAATAATGATTCGAGCTGTTGATCTACTTGTACTCGGATCTCGTGTTCAACTTTCACGTTAAGGTTAATCGTAATAGGCTTGTCTGGCACCTCTACTTCTACTTTAGGAGAGCAGGAGAGCGCGAGAACGGTGACTGCGAAAATTATCGAGTGGCTGAATTTATTCATAAATATCCTTTATTTTTTCTTACTATTTAACGGTCGACACTGGCTCAGTCAAGGTTTTTTTCTGTGATTTTCTCGCTTAGGGTTTTGCTTATATCATCACTGATCCTTAAACTTTTCATCATATCAGTGAAATCTAAGGATATATCGGGGTTGAAGATTATGGGAAAGCCCTCTTGGAAATTGGAATTTTTTCCCTCAATGTGAGTTTTCAATCTCATCATGCCTTTAGCGTCTAACTCAACCTCGCTTATAAGCTCGTGGTAATCCAGCTGCTGCAATATGCTAAGCAATAACTCCATCTCTTGGTCTTTTTTTAAGCTTTTCTGTATTTCTTTGTTGGGTGTGTACTGAATACGCCCCTTGTTCTGGTTCTTAATCCAGCCGTTTTGGATCAGGGTGTTGTCTTGGTCAAGGTATATCGGAAGCTGACCATAAAGAAGGCCATCACCTTGGATCTCGGGGTTGTCGGTTAGCTTTAGAATTTCTTTTAGCTGTAGATCCCTCATAGATATATTTAGGGAGCCGGAATACTTCTGTTGCTCACCTTCTAAGGCCGGTGGTAGCTCAATATAAAAGTAGCGAGACTCAAAGCCTCCTTCTAACAACTCACCGCTAAGATCGAAAAACTTTAGTTTAGAGTAGGAAGAAAGATTTATTTGGACAGAAGACTCTAAGCTAATATTTTCTACAAGTGTGCCTGTATCAACCTCCTTTATTTCGATGTCAAAAGCCTTTGGTGTATAGAAGGAATCATTGAAGCCAACAAAGCTTGGTCTAGCATTTATCTTTTTAATTATGTAGCCATCAAAATCAACACTTAAATCCTTTATCCATGATTTAAGTGTATGTTTGATTTCCCAGTCTTGTTTGGTGGTCTGGTAAAAAGTGTAAGTGCCTGTGTTTAATATCTCGCCAGAAATTAATTTTAAATCTGGTTGCCAGTTTGAGATAAAACGGTTTAAGCGTAGAGGGCTAAACTGAAAATCCTTTGTGGTTAAACTGAATGTACCCGTCGGTAACCCATCTATAACGGTGAATTTGCTAGACAAGCTAGTATGTAACGAATTGTCATCGATTTGAATATCTCCGTTTATCTGTGAGTGATTTTTCAGGAGTTTTAGTTCGCCTTTATGCCTACTTAGTAACTTACGGTTCCAGCGCCCGTTAAAGGAGTAGTTAAGCCTGACATTCCAGTTGGGAAGTCCGTTTGCATTGAGTAAGAAGTTGTCGATATTTAAATCGAGGTAAGCGGGATCCTGTTGTTCGGACCAAGATATATTAAGATCTTCAGCTAGGACTTTATCCGGAAAAATATATGTTTTTGATATGTCACCGGGTCTAATTTTTAAGGTCATCTCGCATAAGAACTTTAAATTTTGATAACTATCACAAAAAGGGTTGTTCTTATTGAAATCAATATTGAGTGCATAATCGTCCATGCTTATGAATAAAGTACTACTTTGATCGGTCTTGGTTCGAAATCGAGTTTTTAGCTGTAGTGAATGAATAATCTCGTTTCTAAATTGTATGGTTGTTTGATTGTTCATGCTTAGAAAATTTATTAGCGTCAGTGCCTGCTCTTCGATTTGAGTATTTAGGTCTTGATTAAGTAGATGCTTACTTTCGAAACTAATATTGCTGCGTATAGTCTGAATATTTTCTGAATTGTTAAGGTGGGTTTTTAGATAGTTCGTAGCTTGATTGGCAAAACGAAGCTTACCTTTTAAGCTTAAGTTCAGCTTGTCGCCCTCAATTTTCATTACACTGCTAAGTTGAAGGTGTTCCTCTTTGTTTAATTCTACCTTAAGGTCTAAATGATTTTTTTGATCGAATGTAATCTCAATCTTGGGGCTTGACTGGCTATGTGCATCGTTGAAAAAGATTTCTCCAATCAGTCCTTCGCTTACATTTTTGATTTTCATATCCTTGAAAAATAACCCCTTTTTTAAAATAGTGGGTGCGTTAATTTTCAGTCGAGAAATGTAAATGTTGTTCCCTTTTAATTGGTCAGCCAGCGTACTGGGAAGTATGGATGAATAGTCTATAAGCGAAGTGCGGTTAGACTGATTGCTCCCGTTGAGGTGTAAAGTCAGTGATTTTAAAGTAAGTAGATTTTCCTCTCTTTCCTCTGACAGAAAAGCGGATATGAGTTGCCCCTCTTCTATGTTTATTTGAATGTTGTTCATAGAAAGTACTAAGTTGTCAAAGCTAAATGCTAGGGGGCTTAGGCTAACGCCTTGGGATTCTTTTATTACAAAATTTTGGTCAGCTAAGAAGAAATTGCCTAAGGATTTAAACAAGTCGTCGTTGTTAAATGCGACGAAGATACTGGCTATTCCAATGAGAGCGCTAATAGCAAAAACAATCGTTAAGATGATGCAGCTGTAGGCTAATCGTTTCATAAAGCAGGACCTAGTCTAGGGACTTAAAGGTCGAGAAGGTATTTGCTTTGTTACCAAGAAATTCACCATTAATGCTTTGGTAAAAATCGTTATAGTACTTTTTTTCTACAGAGACTTTTTGAATCAGAACTTTTTCTAGGTGCTTTGACAGTGCAGAATGGGTATTTACGAGGTTGGATTTTTCATATGGGTCTTGCTTTATTTGGTAGAGTTCTCGGCGCTCATTAGCTAGATCTAGAATTAACTTAAATATTTGATCTTCTTCTTGCTGGAGGAGAGCATAGCAAAACTCACTATACCAGCATGAAGATAGGATGGTTTTTGCCTCTGAGTTGTCGCTGCTTAGAGCATTAACTGCTTGAGCGATACCAGAAATCTCTGTTTGAGATACTAAGGTGTTTATTTGCTTCCCTAAGGGTGCATATCCTTTATGTATTATAAGAGGAATGGCGAGAGCTTCGTTATATAAATTATTGTTGTGAAGCAGGGGTCTATGCTCGCCAAAACCCTCTCCATGATCGGAGCTTATAAGGAAAATTGTATTTTCATAAAGCCCAAGATCTTTGTATTGTTGAATCAGCTTTTGAATAAATTGATCCGTGTAGGATGCCGCATTTAAGTACTTATTTCGTTGCCTGTTTAGGCTAAACTTCTTGGCTTTAAAGTCTGATGGGACGTTGTAATTGTGGTGAGTAGTACCTGTCAAATAACTGGTTAAAATGGTGCCTTGGTTTAAATGTTCCAGTAGCCATTCCTTAGACTTGTTGAGCATGATGTCATCTTCAAATGAGAAGTAGTTAACGATCTCGAAACCCTGTTGGTCCATGTTTTCTACAGAGTAGAAGTTGTCAAATCCTAGCTGTTTAATTAATTGACCACGATTTTCGAAATGTCCTGTCGCGGATTGAAAGAAGGCGCTTGCGTAATTTGAGTTTTTCAGTCTGTGGGCGATACAGTTCTGAGGGAGCCCTAATGTCGATTCAAAAAGGTAAGGGCTGATATAGGCCTGCCCGCAATGAATGGCCACTAGTGCCTTTGATGTGTGAGGGATACTGGCAAAAGCGTTATTATAAACAGTTGAGGCTTTACTTAGCTTGTGTAAAAAAGGCATGACTTCTTGATTGACGGCATCTTTTCGGAGAGATTCCAGAGTGATGAACACTATGTTTTTACCATTAACTTCGCTTAGCTCGGCTTTTAAGCTTGCAGGTCGTTTGACTAGGTCTTCATTAGCGTTGTTTAGTTTTTTATTCCATATGCTGTGTAAACTGTATATGTAAGGGTGAAAGGAAAGGCTAGAGTAAAACTGTTTTTGTAAAGGAGGTATTAAGCCTATGATTATCAATAGAGGTACCAAAATTATTAGGGCATTGCTCAGCTTTGGATGTAAGTTGTTAGATCGTAAAGAGTGAGTCAGCAGGAAGATGCTCAGCGATATAGGTAACACGATAAATGCTAGGGCTGTCAAAGTGGCACCTGCAAAGGGAAGGTTTAGAAGATAACTACCAAACTCAATCATCGAATAGGGTGTGGCGTCGCGAGTATAGGCATAGAGTCCTGTGAGTTTTAAAAAGTAAAAGCTCATTAATAAAAAAAGCAAGGTGTTTGCCAGAGTTCGTCCTAAGCTTTGGGGGGCTAATACGCTTAAAGTGAAAAGAAAAAAGAATGCTAAGTCTATTGAAAGCTGGCTGCGGACTAAATCTATGATTGAAAAAAAGCTTAAGGGGGCAGATAACTCTTGTGCAACCTTGAGCTTAAGGGCTAGCCAAGCCAGAACTAGGAAAAAAAAGACTAAACTAATTAATGCGTTAACAACAAAAAGATTTTTTCTAAATAAGCTCACGATCTGGAACTAATCAGTTTTCTTGGCGCCTTGGGAATTTTCGACTAGACATTGTTCTATCGCCCATAATCTATCTTGTCCCCAAAAACTTTTATTTTTATATTGGAAGGAAGGTACTCCCCAGAATCCTAGGTTAATCATATCGCTGCGATTGCTTTCGGCCATTGTCTGCCATTCGCTTTTTTGTAGATAAAGCCTTGCATCGTCCCAGTTTAATTGCGCCCTTTCGCATAGAGCTTGTAAAGCAGAGTCTTGAGTGACGTCTTGACCTTCGGCCCAAATACCTCTTGATACGCTGGCTATGTAATCGAGCTCTTTACCTTGAGATTTCGCGTAAGGGTAAATAGACATGCACCGGTTAACTCCTTCACCTAAGGGGTCGACGGTCTTGCCAAAAGGGATACCGTGTCTTTCGCATTCTCTTTTGGTGTCCAAAAAAATGTACAGGCGTTTTGTACTCGGAACCGGTAGGCCTCGCATAACCATTGGAAGAACGGGTTTGATATTAAGGTCAATATCATGTGTATCTTTAAGCTTTTTTATTCTTTGGCAAGCAAGGTAAGAATAAGGGCTGCGGAATGAGAAATAAAAATCCAAAGGAGCAGAGCTTGAGATTGAGCTAAGATCATTCTTGGGGTGGTCGTATTGGTCTATATCCACAGAGGTTTTTGCAATCCCTAAGCTTTTTAGGCGTTGCGCTAAATGCAAGATGCGGTCTACGCCCCAATACCACTCGCCACCGTAAAACAAAGTGCCGCCCAAATAATGGCCTTTTTTCTTAAGAATATGCTCGCTCTTGGCTAGTAAATGCAGTCTTTGTTCATCGCTGACCCTACCAACCTCTTGTTCGAGGGCTTCGATAGATGATTCGCCCTTGTTCCAAAGTGCATTGTTTACATCGATGGCAAAACTCACAAAGCTGTCTGATTTTTCATTGCTTAATAATATCTTTTCTGCCCGTGCGCACAATTCTGGGTCTGGTAGTTTTTTAACCGTAGGAAAGTCTAAATTAAAAGCCTTGGCTAGTTGTGATGCATCCCGTAAGGACCATTCCTCAAGTAGACCAGGTTCAGGAAACATGCGTTCGTCAAGGGTATGGATGATCTGGGGTTTTACTTTAATATCAAAGTCACCACGCAAGCGCTGCAACATTTGTAGTAAAAGGTGGCTGTAAGGATCGTCGACTTTGTGGAACAGCAGAACCTCATGGGTTTGTCCGCGACGTTTCCTTTTTATCTCTTGCCAAGCCCGTTGCAGCTCTAAGGTCCGCTGTGAACTGACAGCGGATGTCAGGTAGGGAGCAATGCGATTGGCTAGTGACATATTTTTACCTAATTGATTTTATCGGTAACTGCACCTTCAGAGGCAGAGCTAACGGTTTTAGCGTACTTGGCCAGCACGCCTTTAGTATAACGCGGAGCTGGCTGAGTCCATTCTTCCTGGCGTTTTTTTATTTCGTTTTCATCTAGGTCAACGTAAAGCTGTTTGCTTTGTGCATCGATGGTAATTTGGTCACCATCTTTTACTAGGGCGATAGGTCCGCCTTCATAAGCCTCGGGAGTTACGTGTCCGACAACGAAACCGTGGCTGCCTCCTGAGAAGCGGCCGTCTGTGATCAAAGCAACTTCGTCACCGAGACCTTTGCCCATGATGGCAGAAGTGGGGCTTAGCATCTCACGCATGCCAGGCCCGCCTTTAGGTCCTTCGTAACGGATAACAATCACATCACCTGAGACCACGGTGCCGTCTAAGATCGCTGACAATGTTTCCTCTTCAGAGTGGAAAACGCGAGCACTACCTGTAAAGGATAGACCTTCTTTACCCGTGATTTTGGCAACAGCACCGGTAGGAGCTAAGTTGCCTCTAAGGATAACCAAATGGCTGTCTTTTTTGATTGGCTTATCTAATGGTTGAACGATGTCTTGATCGTCACCATAGGGCTTAACGTTGGCTAGGTTTTCCGCCAGGGTTTTGCCGGTTACTGTTATGCAGTCACCGTGCAGATAGCCTTCATCTAAGAGCATTTTCATTAATGGTCTGATGCCACCAATAGCTATTAATTCAGACATTAAGTAAGTGCCGCTTGGTCTAAGGTCAGCAAGAAGAGGAGTTTTGTCGCCAATACGTTCGAAATCTTCTAGGCCAAGTTCTACACCAATTGCGTGAGCCATGGCGATTAGGTGAAGTACAGCATTGGTTGAGCCACCTAGTGCGATGACCACTGTGATGGCATTCTCGAAGGCCTCTTTGGTCATGATATCTGAAGGTTTGATATCTTTTTCGAGCAAGTTCAGAACTGCTTCGCCAGCTTGCTGGCAATCTTGTCGCTTGTGATCAGACACAGCATCTTGAGCAGAGCTATCGGGCAGGCTCATGCCTAAGGCTTCGATTGCAGATGCCATGGTATTAGCGGTGTACATGCCTCCGCAGGAGCCTGGGCCAGGGATTGCACTTTCTTCTACCTGTACGAGTTCTATATCGCTGATGCTGCCTTTGGCATGTGCGCCCACCGCTTCGAATACTGAAATAACATCGCTGCGGTTTTTTCCTGGTTGGATCGTTCCGCCATAAACGAACACTGATGGTCGATTCAGGCGAGCGAGACCGATTAAACAGCCAGGCATGTTTTTATCGCAACCCCCGATAGCAATAACTCCATCGAAGCCTTGGCAGCCAGCTACGGTTTCGATTGAGTCAGCGATGACTTCTCGGCTGACAAGAGAATATTTCATACCTTCAGTACCCATGGAGATGCCGTCTGAAATTGTGATGGTATTAAAGATGACCGCTTTGCCTCCGGCACCGTCGGCACCCTTAGCTGCTTCCTCTGCTAACTCGTTGATGTGCATATTGCACGGAGTTACCATGCTCCAGGTCGAGGCGATTCCCACTTGAGGTTTTTTAAAGTCCTCGGTAGAAAAACCAACAGCACGTAACATTGCACGGCTAGGGGCTTGTTCAACCCCGTCTACTACGGGGCTGGAAAATTTGCGGGTATCGTTCTTGCTCATTGGATTGCCTTGATTAATAACTGGGTTGGTGTGATTTGATAGCCATTGGCCAATCGAAAACTTAGATCGTTATTCTATATTAATTACTCGATCTTTCATAAAGACCGAGGGCTATTTTATCGATTTTTGGAATATTTTAGAGTTTCTTTGATAGTTGTAGAGGCCTTGTTTTTCTATCGGAAGAGCGTCTAACTCCGCTGCTTTAAATCCTCGCTCCAAAAACCAATGTGCAGTTTGTGTGGTAAGTACAAACAGTCTTTCGATTCCAAGGAATTGTGCTTGTTTTTCAATAAAAGATAGCAAGAGTTCGCCTCGTTCGCCTTTTTGGTAGTTTGGGTGTACGCATATGCACGCAAGCTCTGCCATACTTTGCTCTTGGTATATATATAGTGCGGCACAGGCAACTACATGGCCGTCTCGCTCGATGACGTTAAAGCAGTCGATTTCGTTCTCTAAGGCTTCTCTTGATCGTTTAACCAAAATCCCGGCATCTTCAAGTGGGCTGATAAGTTCAAGGATACCTTGCACATCTTCGATGGTGGCCTGTCGAAGAGCCTCATAAGCCCCTTCGCTAATCAGGCTGCCACTGCCGTCTCTGGTAAACAATTCTTCGATGAGCGCTCCGTCAATAATGTGGCTGACAATATGTGCGCGCTTTACACCTTGTTCACAAGCTTCGCTTGCTGCTTGAAATAGGTGCTGCTGATCTAGGTGAATATGCTCTAGTAAATGCTGAGTGTTTGTTTCTCTAATGAGCTGTTTGTGTGTGTCCAGTAGCCCTTCATGTTCCGAAAAGTAAATGAGCTTGTCAGCTTGTAAAGCAATCGCACAGGCTTTGGCAACGTGCTCTGAATTTAAATTAAAGATATCGCCAGTTGAGGAGTAAGCGAGATTGGACAGTAAAACAATGTGGTTAGCATCGAGTAGTTCCTGAATGGCTTGGGTATTAATACTTCTTACCTCGCCGGTATGTTCATGATCAATACCATCAATGACGCCGATAGGTTTTGCGCTAACATAATTACCAGAGCTAACTTTAATTTTTGCTCCATGCATAGGAGAATTCGCTAATCCCATTGAAAGTTGAGATTCAATTTTTGTTCTGACTCGCGCCGAGGCTTTGCAGACAGCGTCGAGGCTGCCCCCCTCTGTAATTCGTAATTGCTCATGATATTTGGCGCTTAGCTTCTGTTGCTCGAGTTCTTGGTCAATTTGCGGTCGAGAGCCATGTACTACGAGCAGCTTAATGCCGAGGCTGCTTAGCAAGTTGAGGTCGTGAATTATATTGGAAAAGTTGTTGTGTGCGACTGCTTCGCCGCCCAACCAAATCACAAAGGTTTTGTATCTATGGTTGTTAATATAGGGTGTAGAGTGTCTAAACCATTCGATGTAGTGCTGTGTATCTTTGTCCACGACTTTGTCCAAATTATGTTTCAACGCGTGTTAGCTTAAATGAGTTCAATATTCAGGGCTAACTGCATCCAGTGTTTGTTCATAAAAAAAGGCGCTTATAGCGCCTTTTTTAGTATCGATTCTAATTGGGCGCCTAGGGCTGTTTGCATAGATAGTCAATTGCGCGAGCTTCTGGGTCAATGTCATCAATGCCTCCTGCCCAGCAATTACCCGCTGTCCAGGTGAAGATCCACTGGAAGTTATGTCGGCTTGCAGAACTACAGGTTTTTATCGCTGTACCTTCTTCTGTTCTAGGGTAATCAGGCTCGAAGTAACATTCACGAACTACCGCTTCGTTGGCGTCAAGTTCGTAGGTCACGAATATATTTGGACCTCGCGTCCGTGGCGATATATGGTCATTGTCTATTGCTACCTCAAGACCTTCCCCTGATGCATCGCCACCTCGTGTATAGGTGTAGATCTCGTCGAGATCGCCATTGTAAAAATTGTCCACCTCTACTCGCTCAAGAGCGTTTCCTTGATAATAGTAAATTTTCTGATGGTCAATTGTATTATTATTATCTATATCGAATTCTTTGCGATAAAGAATCCCATTGTCGTAATAAACATAATCAATAACTTCGCTAGCGTTGCTTCGGTCACATAAAACAGCGGCAGGGGCTGCTGTGTCGATATCGCATATGTACTCTCTACGAAGCTTAGGGTTTGTTAAATTGGTTTTACGGTTGTATCCATCATTATCGTTTGAAGAATTTTGGTCTTGGGCATCTTCTACGTCGGCCCAAACGTCGCTAGGGTCATCTTCATCGTCGTAAAAATAATGATGCAGTGTATGAAAATCTCCAGATCCACTGACTGCAACGCGATCAAGTCGGTTTCCGTTGTAGAAGTACTGCCTGAATGTGACGAGTTCACTACCCGGTCCGGATCTATATTCTGAAGCAGTGTCTAGTAAGCCACCGAGTGTATAGGCGTATTCGATCAGCTCGAGATCAGATGAAGTGCAAGATAGTCCATCCGGGCAACTTCGATTTTGTCTTTGAGCACTGGTCATTCTAAAAGAGTTGCTTGATGGGGCAAGGGCTACCGAAATGCTTTCTTGTTCAATGTTCCCGTCTCCGTCAAACGTCACCGGTCGAGCGGCAGGATAGCTGGTGCCTAAATTAACATTAGCACCTGGGTCATCTTGCGGGATAAACGGAGAAGAGGTCTTATCTAAAAAATCGCAGGCGTTTAGCGCGAACAATAAAAGACTAAAACCAAGAACCCTAACGAGCGGTTTAGGTTGGACATTTAAAACTTTTAAGCTAACAACTTGCTTGTCCATAAATGGATTCCAGAGCCGAGCAACACCTGTTGATTGTTTAAGTAAAGGTATTACGTGATTATTATTATTTTCTTAACTTTGAGTAGAGCTCAGGGAGCGTTACCCATTAATCTTTTTTTGCTATGACCCTACAGTGTATGTAAGCAAGCCGCATGTTGCAAGGGCTCAGGCTTGATTTAGGTCAGAGGTCCTTGAGCTTAAATTTTGATTTTTTCCCACTTTTTCTTGCCATAAGCCAGGAAGATCGCGAGAGCTTCGAAGACAATTGAAATAAACATCGCATACCAAATGCCCTCTACTCCTTGGTCGAAGGATACCCCTAATAGCCAGGCTAACGGGAGTTTAATGACCCAGTTCGCCCAGATCGCGATGGTCATGGGGCTTCGCGTTTCCCCTGCCCCAACCATTACCGAGGCCCATACAACTGCTGGAGAGTATAGTAAGTTGGCAATTACTAACAAATAAAAAAATTGCAGACCCAAGCTGATGACCAGTTCGTTGTCCTTCTCAAAAAGTTGCAGTATTTCATTCGCAAATATCCAGTAGGTGGCTCCTAAAATGAAGCTTGTAAGGAGGGATATTTTGACGCCCTTTGATACCAGTGAGTGTACGCCATCCAGATCGCGCGCGCCCAGGCTTTGGCCTGTCAAGGTGCTAACGGCGGTACCCAGCGCGCCATGGTAAAGCCACATAAAAGACATGGCCCGAATGGTAATTCCAAAGGCGGCGACCCCTTCAGCTCCAAACGATGAGATGACTTTTAGCAGAAACAAAGTACTCAGGGGTCTGGTGATAGCGGCTGCGCCACTGGGAACGCCTATTTTCAGCAGCGTAGGCCAATTGGAAAAGCCCTGGTAGCTTAAAAGTGACTGCTTTTCGAAGGGGAGTCTTTTCGTTTTGAAGGCGAGCATCGCTAAACAGAGAGCAAAGCACTCGGCGATAAGCGTGGCGATACCGGCCCCTTTTACACCGAGTTCTGGGAAACCGGCCCAGCCAAAAATAAGAAAAGGGTCCAGGACTCCGTTGACCAGGTTCCCTAATACTCCAATGATCATGGGGGTCCGCGTGTCTCCTGAGGCAGTAAAGATTGCTGCTATCACCATCGAGGGGAATAAAGGTAGGAAGCTCCACATCATGGGTTCTAAATATTCGATAGCATGAAAACTCAGTGTCTCATTCACTTCAAAGAGCGCAATAATTGAACTGCTCAATAAGGCACCACTGCCGGCAATAAGTGAGCCTAATAATAGAGACAGCTGAAAGCTTTGAACTGAAATAGGGCCGGCACCATCTTGATTATTATTCGCGCCTGCGCCGACTCGGCGAGCGATCATTGCAAGTGCGCCAGTATATAAAATTTGGCTTAAACCAAACATACAGAAGATGATGTTGCCATCGAGTGATACAGCAGCAACGGCTTCTGTACCAAAGGTGTGCACCCAATAGAGGTCCACAACCGACAATAGTGTGTGGCTGCCCATATTGATGAGTGCCGGCCAAGCGAGTATCCAAATACTAGAGAGCCTTCGTGGGTCTCGTATTTTTTGCCCCTCTGAAAAGCTGTCTACTGAGTGTTGATTCATGGTGTTTTTGGCATATCGTGTTCTCGTTTGAGCGGGCCGACCTTAACACGTTCTGAAGTGTAAGCTTGTCCTAATCAGTAGCTAATAATTTTGTCATTTAATTAGACCTTTTTTGCGAAACTGAGTAATCTGAATGTAATAAAAAGCTTAGAGGGTACGGAGTGGAACAATTAGCGCAAACTGGGGATCAGCCTTTTCATTTTGAAAAAATGCCCAGTATACAGGTCGATACGCGTTGGTTGCTTGATCAACTAGTCAGCGACGAACGCTTGGATCACCAAGATGCTAATCTAGTGGCAGGCACGCCTCGTACTAAAGAACAATTGCAGTACCATGGTTTGCAAATTATTGCAGATGCCAAATTAAAGGACTTAAAGAATCCCTCTCAAATATTCAACACCGCGACACTGACTGAGTGGTTTGAGGGTGTGTGTGGGATGCCGCGTTTTCATATCGATCCACTGAAAATTGATGTGCCTGCAGTAACTTCGGTGATGTCCTATAATTTTTCGGAGCGTCATCATATTCTAGCTGTCGACGTAAACGAAGAAGAAGTGACCATTGCGACCACTCAGCCCTATTACACAGATTGGCAAGAAGGTCTAAAGCAGATCCTGGGTGACAAGCTTATTAAGCGGGTTTTAGTTAACCCTGAAGATATGTATCGCTTTCGAATTGAGTTTTATAACCTGGCTAAGTCGGTATTTGGTGCCAGTGAAAGTGCTCAGCATGCATCGAAAGTGGGTAACTTTGAGCAGTTGTTAGAGATCGGTACGCTCAAAAACCCTGATGCTAATGATCAACATATCGTTAATATCGTAGATTGGCTATTGCAGTATGCTTTTGATCAAAGAGCGAGTGATATCCACCTAGAACCTCGACGTGAGATTGGAACCCTCCGTTTTAGAATTGATGGCGTCTTGCATAATATCTATGAACTGCCCGCGAACGTAACGGCTGCGGTGACAAGTAGGATAAAAATATTAGGTCGTATGGATGTCGCAGAGAAGCGCCAGCCGCAAGATGGTCGTTTAAAAACCGTGACAGCAACCGGGGATGAGGTTGAACTTCGCTTGTCGACCTTGCCGACGGCTTTTGGTGAAAAATTAGTAATGAGGATTTTTGACCCTGATGTTCTGCTGCGCTCTTTTCAGGAGTTAGGTCTTGCTAATGATGAATACGATACCTGGCAGGCTTGGATTAAAAACCCGAATGGAATCATTCTGGTAACGGGACCAACAGGCTCCGGTAAGACCACCACGCTTTATTCAACTTTGCGTACTTTGGCTACTGAACAAGTGAACGTTTGTACCATTGAAGACCCTATAGAGATGGTGGAGCCCGCGTTTAATCAAATGCAGGTCCAGAAAAAGAAAGAAACCGACTTTGCAGCCGGTGTGCGAGCGCTGATGCGTCAAGACCCGGACATCATTATGATTGGTGAGATCAGGGATTTAGAAACCGCTGATATGGCTATTCAGGCATCCTTGACGGGTCACTTGGTGTTATCAACCTTGCACACCAATGATGCACCTTCTTCTTTGACGCGTTTGATAGATTTGGGAGTTCCTTCCTATCTGTTGACCTCGACCTTAACCGGGATTATGGCACAGCGTTTAGTCAGAACATTATGTCCCCATTGCAAAGAGGCAGTCGAAACGGATGTCTCAGGTTGGGAGCAGTTGGTTAAACCTTGGAAAGCTAAACCTCCTAAGCAGATGTACCGACCTGCTGGTTGTTTAGAGTGCCGTAATACTGGCTATCAAGGTCGTATGGGTATCTATGAAATGCTTACGGTATCTGATGATGTGAAGGCCTTGGTGGAAGATGACGGCAAATTGGCAGATTTGCGTAGGTTGGCATACAAAGAGGGTATGAGAACGCTTCGTTTGAGTGGTGCGCAAAAAGTTGCGAATGGGCATACCACGATCGAAGAGGTCATGAGGGTGACCCCGGCTCATTCAGGATGATTATCTAAGTATATTTCTTGTGTGAATGGGCTCTATTAACCAGCTGAGGCCCAGAAACCTTCTGTTTTACAGCTAAATTCCTTTATAATTGTGTCCCTTTTTTAAGCAGCGCCCGACGGGGTCTGAAAACTACCTAGGAGTAACGATATGTCCATGGCCGACCGAGATGGTCTTATTTGGTTTGACGGAGAGATGGTTCCTTGGCGTGATGCTAAAGTTCACGTCTTAACTCATACATTGCATTACGGCATGGGTGTATTTGAAGGTGTGCGTGCTTATAACACAGAGCAAGGAACTGCGATTTTTCGTCTTGAAGAGCACACGGATCGTTTGTTTCGTTCTGCACATATTATGAATATGGAGATTCCTTTTTCTAAAGAAGAAATTAAGGAAGCTCAAATACAAGCAGTTAAGCAAAACGATTTGCCTGACGCTTACATTCGCCCAATGGTTTTTTACGGATCAGAAGGCATGGGTTTAAGAGCTGAGGGCCTGAAGGTTCATGTTACCGTCGCTGCTTGGTCGTGGCCCAGCTATATGTCTCCAGAAGCTTTGGAGCAGGGCATTAAAGTAAGAACATCTTCTTATACGCGCCATCATGTAAATATTTCTATGTGTAAGGCTAAAGCCAATGGACATTACATAAATTCCATGCTTGCGCTGAAAGAAGCTTTGAGCGGGGGTGCTGATGAAGCATTGCTTTTAGATAACGAGGGTTACGTTGCAGAAGGCTCCGGTGAAAATATTTTTATCGTTTATAACGGCGTGCTTTATACCCCAGAACTGACATCCTGCTTAGACGGTATTACTCGAAATGCTATTTTTACAATGGCGGAAGATTTAGGTTACGAGATTCGCGAAAAGCGCATCACTCGAGATGAAGTTTACGTCGCCGACGAAGCGTTCTTTACTGGAACAGCGGCCGAGGTTCTACCCATTCGTGAACTTGATGGTCGTATTATTGGTAGCGGCAAGCGTGGTCCAATTACTGAAAAATTCCAAAGTCTTTATTTTGACCATGTGTATGGAAGAAACACCTCGCACCCTGAATGGTTAAGCCCAGTTAAATAGTTTGTAGCAATATAAAGTGCGCTATTTAATTGTTGGCCCGTCGTGGGTAGGAGATATGGTGATGGCGCAGAGCTTGTTTAAAGCCTTGTGCCAAAAAGATACTGAAGCCGATATTTCAGTACTCGCTCCTGCAGCGACTCATCCTATTTTGGAGAGAATGCCCGAAGTTAAAGAAGGCATTCTTTCTCCTATTGCGCACGGGAAATTAAATTTATCTTCTCATCGCGAAATGGGAAGATCGCTTCGATCAAAATTTGATCAGGCGATTATTTTGCCTGGTTCGTTAAAGTCAGCTTTGATTCCTTTTTTTGCAAAGGTGCCGGTTAGGACTGCCTGGCGTGGCGAAATGCGTTACGGCTTGATCAATGATATGCGAGCCTTGGATAAAAAGGCGTTGCCCTTAATGGTGGATCAGTATTTGGCTTTAAGTGTTGGGAAAGGTGAAAAAGCCACCGCTCATCAAAATCCAAATTTAAGTGTTGATCAAGATAATCTTAAAAGCTTACGCGAGCAGTTTGGTTTAAATGATGAACGCCCTGTGCTCGCTTTTTGCCCAGGTGCTGAATACGGCCCTGCTAAGCAGTGGCCAGCACATCATTTCGCTGAGCTTGCTAATAAAAAGATTGTCGAGGGCTGGCAAGTGCATATCTTCGGTGGCCCCAAAGATGTAGAGATAACAGGGCGCATCGAAGGCTTGATCGAGCAAAAAGAGTTTTGTAAAAATTTGGCAGGTAAGACTAAGCTTTTAGATGCTGTGGATCTTTTATCACAGGCTTCGATGGTGGTGAGCAACGATTCTGGTCTTATGCATGTGAGTGCGGCGCTGGGTAGAAAGCTGGTTGTTTTATATGGTTCAAGTACTCCAAGTTTTACACCGCCTTTAAGTGATCAGGCGCAAGCGCTATCTCTTAATTTGTCTTGCAGTCCTTGTTTTGAGCGCGAATGCCCGCTTAAGCATTTGGACTGTTTGAATAACCTTTCGCCCAACATGGTGGATGAAAGTATTGTTAGTTTTAAAGTTTAATATTTAAAAATTATTTACAACTTATTTCTAAAATTCATTTTTTAAAAACCAAAAGTAAGGTAAGTCATGGCTCATTATCAAGTTCCATTGCGTGATATGCAATTTGTTTTGTTCGAATTATTTTCTGCTGAAGAGCTCTGGAAAGATTTAGGTCTAGAGTTCGATCTGGATCAAGAGACCAGTATGGCTATCTTATCTGAAGGAGCGAAAATTTCTGAGCAAGTGTTATTACCTTTGCTACACACGGCAGATCAAGAACAGTGTCAATATGACGACGGCAAGGTAACGGTACCTAATGGCTTCACCGAAGCCTTTAATCAATTTGCCGAAGGTGGTTGGCAGTCTTTAGGTGGCAGTGTCGATTTTGGCGGTCAAGGATTACCTAAGATGTTGACTGTTCCTTTTGAAGAAATGGTCATGGCGAGTAATCCAAGCTTTGCATTATTTCCAACACTGACTAACGGCAATGCCTTAGCTGTCAGTTCACATGCCAGTGAAGAATTAAAAAATACTTATCTGCCTAAAATGTACTCCGGTGAATGGGCAGGCACTATGTGTTTGACTGAGTCTCACGCCGGTACTGATTTGGGGATTATTAAAACCAAAGCTGTTCCTCAGGCCGATGGTTCTTTTTCTATCAGCGGTACTAAGATTTTTATTACGGGTGGTGAGCATGAGATGTGTGACAATATTATACATCTAGTGCTGGCGAAGTTACCTGATGCACCGAAAGGCCCTAAAGGCATCTCTTTGTTCATTGTGCCTAAGTTTTTAGTGAATGATGATGGAAGTCTCGGCAATCGTAATACGCTTAGTTGCGGATCTATCGAGCATAAAATGGGTATTAAGGGTTCTCCAACCTGTGTAATGAATTTTGATGGCGCTAAGGGTTATTTGGTAGGCGAAGAAAACCAAGGTTTGGCCTATATGTTTACTATGATGAATTACGAGCGACTATCTATTGGTATCCAAGGCTTGGGAGCGGGAGAAGTCGCTTATCAAAACTCCTTAATGTATGCCACAGAGCGTTTGCAAAGTCGCTCGCCAACTGGTGTTAAGCAACCAGAGCAAGTTGCTGATTCTATTTTGGTGCATCCTGATGTACGCCGTATGTTGTTAGAGCAGAAAGCAAACAATGAAGCTGGGCGCGCATTGGCGGCTTATATTGCAATGCAATTGGATCTTGCTAAAAATGCCAGTGATGATGAGGGTAAAGCCCGTGCTCAAGGATTGGCGGAATTGCTAACTCCAGTAGCAAAAGCCTTTTTCTCGGACAATGGATTAGAAGGTTGTCTTAATGCTCAATTGGTGTTCGGTGGTCATGGTTATATTGCCGAATGGGGTATGGAGCAAATGGTACGTGACGTGCGTATCGCACAAATCTATGAAGGTACCAATGGTATTCAGTCGATGGATTTGATGGGGCGCAAAGTGGTGTTTAACCAAGGTAAGAACCTTAAGGTCTTAGTCGAAGAGATCGAAGCTTTTGCGGCCACGTTAAATAATGATGAGTTTAAACAGGCTTTGGCAACTGTGTTGGCTCGCTTGCAGGAAGCGGCTGATTTTGTGATTTCTCAGGCTAAAGAAGATCCCGCTGTGGTTGGGGCGTCGGCTGCTGACTTCTTAAAGCTGACGGGTATCAGCCTCTATACTTATATGTGGGCGCGCATGGTGGAGATTGCTCAAGAGAAAGTCGCTCAAAATGACAGTGAATCTGATTTTTATCAAAGTAAGATCAAGACTGCTGATTTCTATCTACAAAAAATGATGCCTAAGAGCGCTTCACTGCTGGAAAATATTAAAAATGGAGCATCTGCGTTGATGGATATAGAAGAGGCGCTGTTCTAGGATTGGTATAAAATATGATAGCGCTTTGTTGGCTTTATCCCTCTTACAGCAAGGCGCTATTGATATCCTGACGTACTAGTTTTAATGCTTTTTCTTCAAACCATTCTTTGGTCCACGGCTCATTTGAAAGCAGGGTCCTATATTCGGCCTTGAATATAAATACTTTGGCGCTCTGAGGTATATCGCTGTCCTCGGTGAAACATACACCCTCTAGTACTTCGAACTCTTTGCCAATAAAGTCTTTTGCTCGCAAAAAGTCGCTGGCGCTTATGTCAAAATATAGCTTCCCAGGCACTTGATCGCTCTCAGGGCTTTTGCTGCGGCTGCGAACCAGTGCAGGGTAGTTCTCTTTTTTTACCTTTCGGCAATGAAAGCCGCGGATGTGAGCCTCTACGCTTGCGTAGTCATTGCGTACAGTATGACGCCAGATATCTGGCCATATAAGGGCGTTATAACAGAATATGTTCATAAACTTATTCTACAAAGTTAACTTTGACTTTGTCTTATTTTTTTTTAGGTCTAAGCGTATACTTATGTTTTTTAGCCTAGACGGGCTTGTCGTAATCTATAGAGGGTGTGCTTGTGCAATTGTCAGAAATCTTTCCGGATCGCAGTGAACTTAGTCTGAAACTGGCTCGTCAGTGGTTGCTGCTAGGTCTTTTTGCCTTAGTCGCGGCGGGTTTGTTTTCTATTTTATTAGTGATGTCGCGCACTCCAGCGATTCAAGAAATTATTCCTTTTGTGGATTTCTTTCACGTGGCCCTGGTGGTTCACGTCAATCTAAGTGTGTTGATATGGTTTATGTCTTTCGCCTGTGTGATTTTTACCTTAATAGCCGAAGAAACCATGATGCCTTTGGCGCGTTTGTCTTTCTACTTGGGTTTGGCTGGTACTTTGCTATTAGTTGTTTGTCCTTTTTTCGGAGTCGGCAATCCGATAATCAATAACTATATTCCGACTTTAGACCACCCAGTGTTTTTTATTGCATTGGCATTGTTTGGCGCGGGAGTTTTTTTTCGTCTATTTGTAAATTTTTTAGGAACTCGGATTAAATTCTCGGGATTAACTATTCCTGACGCGATTAGGGTGGCTGTTTGGCTCTGTTCTATCGTGTGTTTGTTTTCGATACTAGCCTTGTATATTTCTTACAAAGGTATTCCCTCTGGAGTGACGGGTCAGTCTTATTATGAGTTCTTGTATTGGGGTGGTGGGCATATTCTTCAATTTAATCATTCTTTATTGATGCTTTTGGTTTGGCTAATCCTTATTTTGTTGGCGGGAGTTCAAGTTAATTTAAGTGGCAAGCAACTACTTATTATGAGTTCCTTCACTTTGCTACCAGTGATAGACGCGATAAGAATCTATGCGCTTCACGACACCTACAGTGCTGAACATCGCTTTGCGTTTACCCAGCTAATGAAATTTGGTGGACTTACCACCTTACCTTTAGGCGTCTATCTAGCTTACTTAGTGTTTAGCTCTTGGTCCCAATTAAGGCAAAGCCCATTGATCACCTCTATTTTGGTGGCCTCGGCTACCTTGTTTTTAACGGGAGGTATTATTGGATTCCTAATTGAGGGGGTGAACGTGGTCATTCCTGCTCACTACCATGGTTCTGTAGTTGCTGTGACTCTGGCCTTTATGGGTTTGTCCTACTTGTTGATGCCCTTTTTAGGTTATTCCCCGGTGAATGCGAAAGCGGCTAAGTGGCAAATGTATATTTATTTAGTCGGTCAGATGATGCATGTCATTGGCTTAGCTTGGTCTGGAGGCTACGGCGCTCAAAGAAAATCCACGCAGGTGGAGCAAGATATCGAGATTGTTATCGGTATGGGTATGATGGGTGCAGGTGGTGGTTTTGCTGTGATTGCAGGTGTCATGTTTATGGTGATCATGATTCAATCGATTCGAAATAAAGAAAAACTAGACGATTAAGCTTTCGGTATTTTTAGTTTCCTATTAGGCAATAAAAAAGGCTCACATTGTGAGCCTTTTTTTTGAGAGCTTCTTTAAGCAGAAGGCGGTACGTTGATATCCATTACTTTTTTGTAGTCATCGATGTTGTTGTCCTGCCATTCTTGAAGCTTAGCCATATGTAAGTCAACTTGGGGGTCCATAACTTTAAAGAAATATTTTGGAACCCAGGCCATAAAGATTAGACGTTCATAGCTGATAGGAAGTTGAGGTGCATCTGGAAAATGTCTTAGGATTTGATAAGGGCGTCTTGGGAAGGCGTGGTGATCTGAATGTCGAGTAAGGTTTATTACGATCATATGAAGTGGGCCTTCAACATTCCAAGAATGCAAAGGAGACACTCTTTCGTAGCGACCATTTTCCATTTTTTTGCGGCTAAGGCCGTAATGCATCACGTAGTTAGCAAGTTCGATAGTGATAATGCTGCCGATGGCAGCAACTAGCCAAAAGGTAAAACCATAAACGCCGCCTAGCCAATAAGAACCCCAGGCCCACAGTACTGAAAAGCTAGTTAGCCAGATTAGTCGGTTGCGCGGACTCCAAACGCTAACGCCACGATCACGCAGACGCTTTGCTTCTAACTTGAAGCCGTTAATTGGATTTCTCAAAATTGCTTGAGGTAAGAATTCGTATAGGGTCATGCCTTTAGGTGCAGAGGAGGGATCCTCGGGAGTAGATACGTGAACATGGTGGCCCATAGTGTGCTCTGGTAAGAAGGTGCCGTAGAAAAACGTTGCCCACAAGCTCGCACCTAACATCTGTTGGTGTAAGGAGCGACGGTGAATGAATTCATGGCTCCAGCTTTCAGCAACGAGCGAAGTTAAAAAGCCCCAAAGGATCGCTAGTGAAATGGCAATAACAAATGATTCGGTAGCGTAGGCTGCGTACATACATAATATTGCGGTAATAAAGTAGAGCGCGTGGTAACCATAAACGAGCGCGTCGAAGTATTTGTTTTCTGAGCGCGCTCTTTCCTGCTCTTTAGTAAAGCTTGAGGTAATAAACGATTGGTGCGGGCGTGTTTCATACACGTGATCAGGGTTTTCTCGAAGCTTCTCTTCTTGTTCGTCAATGTAGTCTTTTACGAAACTGTAAATACCTTTTATTTGTAGGTAAAAAAGAACAGCGATGATGGGCATTGCTAATATTTTTAAAGGAGTAAACGAAAGGCCAATCGCGATCAGCGCGTAAAAGGTAACCGACAGGATGGACATGTAGCCTAACCAATAAGGTTCTCTAAATAGGCGGTATTTGAGTAATTTTTTGCCTTTTTCAGTCTTCAAATAATTCAGTAGTCCGAACTCTTTAAGCTGGGTGTCAAATTCATCGAAGTTCGTGGATTCCAGGGTGCTAGCCTCGTTTTGGCTGTTGGCGGTAACTGCATCATTCATGGTATGTCTCCGGTCAATCAAAAGTCTGGCACAGGTTTGGGCTGTGACCGACAAGCGTTAAGCATTTAGTAATACAGGTCTCGGTATTCAGGCCTAAGATTAAAGCATAGCTGTAACGCTAGCTTGATTCTGTCCGGCGACATTTACATCTGTCGTATCCGAGAACTATTCTAGATTTGAGTCTGGATTTAGGTCTGCCCTGATTTTAGACCGGCTATTCTGGCGGGTTTATCTGAATAGCGGATTAACCGCTTATAGAAATATACGCACTAATACTCGGGCGTAGTGGTCGGCCAAGAAAAAGGCAAAAAGGGCCGATAAATATATAATTGAGTAGGCGAAGGTTTTCATAGGTTGTGCTTCGTCTTCCCGGGTCAATAGCTTCCAGGCGCTCACAATAAAACCAATGCCTAAAGCGATTGCACCGGCTAGGTAAATCAATCCGCTCATTTGAATCACGAAGGGCATAAGGGTGACTGCAAACAGCATTAGGGTATAAAGAAAAATGTGCTGTTTAGTAAAGGGGATCCCGTGTGTGACTGGCAGCATGGGCACATCTACTTGGCGGTATTCATCAACCCGCTTGATAGCTAGGGCCCAAAAGTGGGGCGGGGTCCAAACAAAAATAATGAGAAACAGCAATAAGGCTTCTGTAGGTACATCGCCTGTGACTGCAGCCCATCCAAGTATAGGGGGTGCTGCGCCCGCTGCTCCGCCCCAGACAATATTCTGAGGCGTTGAACGCTTAAGGTATATGGTATAGATGACCGCATAACCGATGGCTGAAAAGAAGGTCAGTATAGTGGTAAGAACATTGGTGAAGATGTACAACATGCCAAGGCCGATAACACCCAGAGCAATAGCAAAGGTTAGGGCGGAGGCACCACTAATATCACCTTCGGCAAGAGGGCGGTTTGCGGTTCTTGCCATTTGTTGGTCGATTTGTTGATCGACATAATGGTTGACAGCAGCACCTGAGCCAGCAGCTAGAGCGATGCCGAGATTACCGAAAATAAAAATTTCCCAGGGAATCGCGCCAGGTGTTGATAAGAGCATGCCCACTACCGCAGTAAAGACGATCAGTAATACCACTTTGGGCTTGGTTAACTCTAAATATCGCTTCCAGAGCGGGATATCTGCGGTTTCGTTTAGATCTTTGTCTATGTCTAAGGTGTCTTGTGCCTTACTCATAATCTTACCGGGCGTTGAATGTGTTTAACTTGAATATCCGCTGACCGAGGCCTTAAGCAAACGCTTCAGGTCGCGTAGCACATCTTGTAATGATTGCTCAGGGGTAAAGAGCAGTAAAGTCGAGCGATCTGGTGCGACGATGGCAAGGTGCTGCGATAGAGAACCTTGTATTTTCATTTGCTCTGCAGTCTTTGTAAAGAGTGTGTCGTTAAAGGCTGCGTGGCTATAGTCTTTTAAATTTACAATTGTTTGTAAGTCCTCACTTAAAGGCTCTGTGTTGCGAATTACTACGAGCTGGTCAACCTTGCCCTTGTTTCTTGTGAGTGACGCGATCGCCTGTTGGGTGTTGAAAATACGCTCTAGGCAGTCTTGTTCGCAGTTTTGATCAGCAAAATTCATCAAGACCCACTGTTCGCCAAGCACTTCATTGTCCCATGCTGATCCGTCTAGTGCTTTGAGTGGCTCCTCATTTAGGCTTAGGAAGGGCTTAAAAAAAGCACCGCGCTCGTTGGTGCCAGCGGTTGGTAGTTCACCGGAGTTATATACGTAAAGCACATAGGTGTATGGCAATACGAACATGGCAAACATGAGGCCCACCACTGTATAGGCTTTGGTGTTAGAGTGGGTATTTTGATCGGGGCCTGCGTTCATAGTTCTGCTTCTATCTCTTCTTTTTTATCGGTGCTTGTCTTTTTGCCTTTAAATCCAAAATAGATGTATATGAGTAAGGCAATCACAGCGGCGATAAGCCAGTGCGCGACATAAAACTCATGCATTTCGATTTTGGCCTGATACTTGGGCCATTCCCTAGGAAGTTCCCCCAAAGCTCGTTCGTCCAGTTGAATTAGCATCGGCAGCACTGGGGCGGCGAGTTTAGCAGATATGGCGTCAATATCGACAAAGAGTTGGACTCTTTCGTTAATGTCTATGGCCTCAAAACCCGGTAGAGCTGGATTAGGTTTCGCGAGTTGGCCTTGAATTAGATTCCCTTCGGTCAATTTGGGAATTTTAGGAACAATTTTTCGATCGGGGCCTGCTGGAATCCAGCCGCGATTGACCAGAACAAACTCGCTTCTGCCTTCGAGTTGGAGCGGCGAGATAACGTTATAGCCTGCTTGGCCTCGATAGGATTGGCTATCTAGTAAAAACTGCTGGTCCTGAAGGAATTCGCCTCTGACTTTGATAGGCTGCCAAATAAGTTCAGACAAACTGTTTGGTGCATCTTCGTGGCTCGCTATATAGTTGTTCAGGTCGAGGGCCGGAGCTTGCTGCATCTGCTGATAACGCGCCTCTAGGGCTTTTTTCTCCTCAACTCGGCCACTTTGCCAGTGGGACAGGCTGAGGCAGATTGCGACTGCGATGAGCATCGCAAGGGTCGAATACCACGTGGTCTGAAAGCGTTTTGAGACAGGGGCGCTCATATTAAGGGCTCGTTGGCTAGAAAACTTGCTCAAATAGTGTGCAAACTGAGATCGGGGGCGGACTGTACAGCAATTTGCCAAGGGCCTCAAACCCTTAAGGCTAAAGAGTTGACCCTGCTAGGGCGCAGAGGTAGTCTTGCCGAAATTTAGCGGGCTCAGCTTCTTTTGTTGGCCCTTTAGACCTAATCTAAAAGAGATCAAGGCATGAACACTTCGCTGAAAATTATTTTAGTAACGGCATTATTAATCGTTACCGTGGTTATACCTTTGGGTGCATTTACTCGCTTGAGTGATGCAGGATTAGGGTGTCCAGATTGGCCGGGGTGCTACGGCTTTATCGATTTTCGAGATGCGATAGAGCACGTGGATCAGGTGAACGCAGCACAGCCTGGTGCCCTAAGAGAATCACATAAAACCTGGCCGGAAATGGTTCATCGCTATTTTGCGTCAAGTTTAGGCCTGTTAATTGTGATGCTTATGATAGGTGCGTTTTGGGTCTCTCGTAAGAACATTGTTGAGGCAAAGAGCTGGGGGCGTTTGCCGGTTGTTTTGTTTGTGTTGGTCTGCTTCCAGGGTTTACTGGGGGCATGGACCGTGACGATGAAGCTTTACCCTCCTACTGTTGTGGCGCACCTATATGGCGGGTTCTTAACGTTTTCGCTTTTGAGCTTGTTGACGCTTAAGGTGTTCCAGTGGGAGCCCTTACTTAGAGATACTCGTTGGCAGCAGCTACGTGGTTTGTCTTTATTTTGTTTGATTGTATTGCTTATCCAGATAGGTCTGGGTGGATGGATGAGTGCAAACTATGCGGCACTAGTGTGTACTGATCTTCCCATTTGTGAAGCGGGCTGGTCGAATAAAATCGCTTTAGCCGAGGCCTTCTCTGCTCCATATGAATCGGGCCAGGACTATGAGTTTGGATTGTTAAGCCATGACGCCAGGGTCACTATTCATATTTTGCATCGAATCTTTGCAGCTATATTTTCTCTTGTGGCTTTAGTTCTTATCTTTCAGGCGATGCAGAGTACTCATGCGGCTACTAAAAAACTGGCGCTCGCTCTTTTCGCCCTGTTGCTCATCCAGGTATTACTGGGTCTGAGTAACGTGATATTCAGTCTGCCTATTTCCGTGGCGACTGCGCACAATGGAGTAGGGGCCTTATTAATGGCGTTACTGATTCTGATGAATTACTTAGGTTTTAAGGGCCGCGCTGAAACCTAGCGTTTTTAGAGCTAAAACGCCTGGGTTTTGCTTGCAATTTAGGGTCCAAATCTCCATTATCCTAGCGTATTTACGGCGGAGTACCTTCTGAGCCGGTGTTTCATCTTAAGCAATTAGGCAGGTAAAGCTATGGAAATTTCTACTATTATATTTTGGGCCGTAGTGATTGGTGGCGTAGTCTACGTTGTGACAATTTTTAATCGCCTGGTGCAATTAAAAAACCGATTTGAAAATGCTTTTTCTCAAATTGAAGTTCAATTGAAGCGTCGTTACGATCTAATACCTAATTTAGTAGAAACCGCAAAAGGTTATCTTAAGCATGAAGGCGAAACGCTTGAAGCCGTTATTCAAGCAAGAAATGCGGCTGCTAATGGTTTGTCGAATGCATCTAAGGACCCGACTGATGCAAAAGCCATGCGTAGTTTAAAAGGAGCCGAGGGTGAGCTTGGAGCAGCATTAGGGCGGTTAAACGTTATCGTTGAGGCTTATCCAGACCTTAAGGCGAACGAAAATATGATGCAGCTCAGCGAGGAGCTAAAATCAACCGAAAACAAAGTGGCTTTTTCGCGTCAAGCGTTTAATGATGCGGTGACCGAATACAATACTTATAGACAAAGTTTCCCCCCAGTATTTTTCGCGGGATTCTTTGGTCATGGTAAAGATGCATCACTATTAGAGTTTGAAGATAGTGCCGCGATTCAGGCTGCCCCCAAGGTTTCATTTTAATTTAGAAGCCCCCCTCTATTGTGAATTTTTTTGAACATCAGGATGACGCGAGACGAAGTACGCGTCATCTTGTATTGTTATTTTCCTTAGCGGTTTTCTTTCTTATTATTCTTACCAATATAGTGTTGATTGGTGCGTTGTGGTTTTTTGACGCTAACATCTTTCAAAAGCATCAGGCTGTTGTAGAGCTTGGAAATCTCAGTCAGAGCCCCGAGTTTATTATTCAAATCTGGGATTATTTTGATTGGCGCAGGATTGCTCTAGTCAGCGTTGTTGTTGTGAGTGTTATTGGTGCGGTTATTTTTTCAAAAAGGCAGGCGCTATCTGGTGGCGGCAAAATCGTTGCTGAACAACTCGGGGGCAGTAGGCTTGATTTAAACACTGGGAATCATCGCGAAAAAATCGCTTTAAACGTGGTTGAAGAAATGGCTTTAGCCTCTGGAGTTCCTGTCCCTCCTATTTACGTTTTACCAGAAGCAGGTATTAATGCTTTTGCTGCGGGTTTCTCTCCAAACGATGCGGTCATAGGTATTTCCCAGGGAGCGATAGAGCAGCTTGATCGAGATCAGCTTCAGGGTGTAGTGGCTCACGAATTTAGTCATATATTAAACGGTGATATGCGTTTAAATATAAATCTGATTGCTGTCTTGGCCGGAATTATGTTTATCGGACATAGTGGCTGGTTTTTAATTCGTATGTTTGGGGGTGGCCGCCGCTATCGTTCCCGAAACAATTCAACCAGTGCAGTGGCTCTGGTTGGTTTAGCTTTGGTCGCGGTGGGTGCGATTGGTAGCTTTTTTGGCCAACTGATTAAATCTGCAGTTAGCCGTCAGCGGGAATTCTTAGCGGACGCCAGTGCAGTTCAGTTTACGAGAAACCCTGAGGGGATTTCTGGTGCGCTGAAAATGATTGGCGGATCATCGAGAGGGTCGAGAGTAAATGCATCAAAAACCGAAGAAATGAGCCATCTGTTTTTTAGCTCAGCTTTTAGCCATCGCTTAGCACGTTACAAAGCTTCTTGGTTTGCTACGCACCCACCACTTGATGATCGCATCCGTAGAATTGAACCGAGGTGGGATGGGCAATATTTGGAAGCCGCGCAGCCAGTAAGACAAACCGCGAATCAATCAGCAAGCGCTGTTAGTGCGCCGGCAGTGGATGATAGGGCAGCAGGCTTTACTGGGACGGCGCCCCTTGCGAGCGACCTTGCAGAGAGTGTCCAGCATGCTGGAGAATTAAATCCTGAGTTAATCAATGAGGCTCAACATCATCTTGAAACCTTGGGTGATGAGCTGAGGTTGGCCTGTCATGCGAGTGTATCGGCCAAAGCAATTATTTATTGGATGCTCTTGTCTGAGCACGACGATGTGCTTAAGAAACAACGCATCTATCTTGGTAAAAACGAAAGTGCAGAGCTAAACCATTTACTCGACTCGCTCCGCCCTAACTTACTTGCTATGCCTAAGATAGAGCGTTTGAATATTCTCGAGCTGTGTATTCCCGCCTTGAAAAACCTAAGTCCACATGAGTTTTCTGATTTTAAAAGTGTTTTGCTTTATCTAATAAAAGTGGATCAAAAGATAGAGGTTCACGAATGGCTTTTACATCGACTGCTGATGCATTACCTCAAGCCACAATTTGAAAAGGTAAAGGTCCCCCCTGCGAAATATCGAAATTTTAATAAACTTCGAAATGAGGCGAAGTATTTGTTATCACATTTAAGTTATGTTGGAGCGGAACAAGGTCAAGCAAATTATCAAAAAGTGTTTGAGAAGGGTTTTTCTGTACTGGATTTAGGTACCACTGCTATTGTTCCTAGGGATCAACTTAAAGTACAAGATCTGAGTCATAGCGTTCACCATTTTATGCATTTGTACCCTCTCCAAAAGCCTTTGTTACTTAAAGCTTGTGCGGCGTGTATTCAAGCGGATCAACAAGTGAAGTTGATTCAGTTTGAATTGCTTCGAACTGTTGCTGCGCTCTTGGATTGCCCTATGCCTCTAATGTCCTTGGAGCCTAAAAATGACTAAGGCAGCATTTACAATTAAAAATATGAGCTTTCTCTTGGTCATCGTGGGTGTTTTTTTTGTGTTAACGATATCTGCTGAAGAAATAAAACCCGTTCCGACTAAGATGCAAAAGTTAGAAGCGAAAAAAGAGCAGCCGATCAAAAAGTTAACTCCATTGGAAGAGCAACAAAAGATACTTGAGCAATACAAGCCGCTCATCAAACCTCGGGAGTACTCGGATCTTGTGGTGTATCGTGAGCAGGCTAAGCCCTTAACTTTAAATCGACTGCCAAAGTTGGAAGAAAAAATTATTCCGGGACGGGCTCCCAATATTCGTTTAATTCCCTATCTGAGAAAGAGTTTTGCTCACCCCGCTTATGAGGCGGTGCTAAATGGCCGAAAATACCTTATTGCGGTGAATTGCAACGACCCATCGGGGTTTGACGACTGCAGTACTATTCCCCATAACGGCTTTAAAGGAAGGGTCGTATACACCCGTTTTGTGCATAGTAGTGACCCAGGTTTTTCTCCTGTTCCGGGGCTTAGGGTGGGTCAGACTTTGGCTCAGGTCCGTTCAAAAATACCTACAGGCGCGCTTTGGCATGGAGGCGGTGAATGTGTTGAGACCAGTTCTGACTGGTTGGCGTGTTTTGATGCCAGTGATCTCAAGGTCGGCGGCGGTGATCTAATTATGCAGCCGGGTGGCGGTGCAAAGCTCATAAGGTTTTTGCTGATTAAGGGCAAGGCCTACTAAGTTTTCTTTTTGCTGCGTTTTTGACTTTTCTTTTTCTTCTCTTTTAAAGGTAAAGCTTTTTTAAACGCGCTTTGCACCTTCTTTAGCTTTTCTTCTCGACGCTTATGTAGGTAAGGCGCTTTTGCCTTCTCGAAATCGATGGTGTTGTCGTCATTGTTCATAATGATTTGTAGTATCTAGCTTTACGTTTCGGTGCTAAACGCTTTTATTATTGTAGAAATAGCAGGCAAAAAAAAGCCAGGGCTTAGCCTGGCTTTTTCTGAGCTTTCTAAGACTAGCTATTAAAGCATAGTTAGACCAAGCATTACTGCCGTTAGTGCGATACTACAGTGGATTACACCTTTAACGGTAGCTAAGGGGCCTAACTTACCGATGATGGCATTAACTTCTAAGGCTGCAATTAGACCGAAGACTCCGATAAAAGAGATACTAGCAACGTTGTCAGCCATAAATGGAAGCGCTGCTGTACCGCCTAAGTGGGCAGAAGCCCCCATAAAGAACAACATGGGTCCTGAGAACAATGTGTTGGTACGTGAAGCTAGTAGCGCCTTCGGAGCTGCTGCCGCTGCGTCGCCTTCGACTAGGCCGCAAACGATTTTTTGTGCAGGCCAAATGATCAGCCAAACGTTAAGGAACATCAAAGTGCCCATTAGCATGCCAGCGTAAATGTAAATGTTTGCGCGGTCATACATGTGACCCCAAAGTGCGAGTCCTGTCAGGAATGTGCCCATGGCACCCCATCGAAACCACCAAAGGGCTCGTGGCGCCAATTTTTTGACGGCGTCGCTTTTGGCATCTGGCTCAGCTTCTTTAAAGTATTCGCCTTGAACGAAGTTGAAATAGTAAAGCATGCCAATCCATGTAATGCCGAATAGAAAGTGACCCCATCTAAATAGGTAATCAACCAATCCAGCTAAGACTGAAGTATCCATAGTGTTCCCCTGAATTCTTAAGGTAAGGTTATTAATATGTGCCTTTTGGGCGTCAAACTGCGGTTTAGGCCGCGAAGTCAGGCGGATATTAGCACTCTTGGCCAGAAATCTGAACCAAATATGAACGAAATAACTCGTATCGGCTTCGGTTGCTATTGGCTCAGAGGTCTTTAGAATTGCGGGTTTGGTCGATAGGGTCGACAGTTTTATCAATAAGGTTGGTTAAGAACCGGCTCAAATATAAGCACAAACCTAAAAATAGAAAGGCGCCTATGCTCGATACGACTCTACAGTTAATGCTCGAAAATACACCCCAAGGTCTGCATCAGTATGTGGAGGCTGTTGTGGCTCATATCGATTCCATGGGCTATCGCTTTGATTGGAAGGAGTTGATTTTGGGTTTGGCTACCCCTTTGTTCTTTGGGGCGCTGGCGATCGAGATGTATGTGCTTCGAAGTCGCTCTGGAATTTTTAAACTGAAAGAAATTTTGTGCAATTTCGGCTTGGGATTCGCCTACCAGGGAGTTGAAGTGGTTTTGCACTTTTTGTTTATAGGTGCCTTTATGCATTGGCTCTGGGGCTTCCGATTTTACGAAGTCGAGCTCACGGTTGTTAACTTAGTGATTGGCTTTTTTGCTTTAGAGTTTTTGTATTACTGGTATCACCGCGCCAATCATCGTATTCGTTATTTGTGGTGTTCTCATGTGGTTCATCATTCCTCAGAGGGTATGAATTTGAGTACAGCTACCCGCCAAAGCATGACCTACGCGGTTAGTGGTGGCGTGGTGTTTTTTTTCTCCCCTTTAATTTTTATTGGCTACCCACCTGAGGTGGTAATGTCTTTGTATGCTTTGGATTTGTTTTACCAGTACTTCGTGCATACGCAAGCAGTAGGGAAGCTACCAAGATGGTTTGAGTTTTTCTTTAATACGCCTTCTCATCACCGGGTGCATCATGGACGTAATCCTGAATACATTGATAAGAACTACGGTGGTGCAGTGATTATTTTCGATCGAATCTTTGGCACCTTTGTTGAAGAGGATATGGAAAAAAATCCTGTCGACTACGGCATCGTCAAGCAGATCCATACTTTGAATATTTTAAAAATTAATTTCCACGAATGGATTGATCTGTTTAAAGATATGGCCAAACCTGGTCCGGTATTGGCCCGTTTGAAGCATCTTTGGGCTCCGCCAGAATGGGAGCGCGGGGAAGACAAGCAAAGCTAGTTTTTAAAAATAAAGATGGTAGCTAAGGCTACCTCGGGTTCGTTCTAACTCGCCTTGCTTCACGTAATCAATGTTGCCCCCTAATCCATGATTTTTAGATAGCGTCCATTGCTGCCCCCAATCGATTAAGTATTTTTCTTTTTCGCTATCGAGTTTTATCGCTTGCGCGCTGAATAAGCCGGGGTGTCGTCCCAAGCGGTAAGTGAAACCTAGATTGGATTGGAGCCCGCCTTTTAAGTTTTTCTCGTACCTAGGAGCTGCTTCAATCCTTGGGTTGAATAGGGCGAATACATAAACATCGGCAATGTTAAGGGTGTAACCACCGCCACCTTGTAGGTAAGAATGTAAATGAGTGTTTAACTCGTCAGAGCGACTGGCTTTGGCGCTCAAGGTCCAAGATAAACCTCGTCGAGCCGGGCTGATTGGGTCGAGAGAGATGATGTCTAATAACTCTATTTCATCTACCAAGGTCCCGTCTTCGTTTTGCTTGATTAAAAAGCTAGGGCCTTCAACGTGAGCGCCTTGTGCAAAGCCTAGAGGGTTATCAATCATGCCGTGATAGGTCATACGATATTGTAAGAGTTTAGAGTGCCCGCCATCTTTGTTTTTTTCAAACCCTACGCTCACCCGTTGGCTATCGTGGGTATTTAAGATGGATAAAAATTCTTCGTCGCGTGAGCTAGAGGCTTTTTTAACTTTGTAACCTTGACGTGACAGCTCGTTGATAGAGCTTAGGAGCCTTAGGCTGTTTTTCGCCATATTTTTGTCACGTTGAGCTTGTGACTGTTGAAAGCGTAGGTTTTGGTAAGAGACGTGTAGGATCTCAAATTGTTTTTCTGGTTCTAGGCTATCCAGTTTCGTTCGGTGGGATTCTAAATCCTTGCTTAGTTTACGTACTAGTTCTTGTTCATTTTTTTTCAAATTGTCGAAGCTTTCGATTAGTAAGCGTTCTTTTGATGGGCGAAGGATGCTTTCGTTAATCAATTCTTGTTCGTGTAGCAACTTTACTGTGTTGATAGGAATCTCGGTTAGGCGAAAATGCTGACTGAGTTCTAATTGAGGTCGAGCAATTTCGATAAGCTCTAATAATCGGTAAGAACAATTTTCGTCAAAAAAATAATAATCGAAATCGATATTTTGAAGTTCCCAAAGATGTTCGGTGATGAAGCTAACTTCCTCTTGGGTCAAAGCTAGTGGGTATTCCCAAATATCGCGATTTTCGATTTGGCCGTATTCTTTTATTTTTTGAGCATAAGGTACAACAAAATACTGACCAGGGTATTGTCCGAAGATTCCTTTGGTTGCGTATTCCAGCATGCCATCTTGGGGATCAAATTTTGCTCCGTAGTTAATAGCCCAATTTAGTACTACGGCATCACTGTTTGCTTGGCTATCAATACGCAACAGTGTATGGCCGAAGAACGAGGAAGCGCTATTTAGATAGGCCGAAGGAAAAATTAAAGTGAGTGATTCCGCGGCTACTTCTTTTTGAATTTTTAAAAACTCTCCACAGTGCTGTAAACCAATCTGATAGCCTTCTATATTCAATTGCTCGGATAGCCAGCGATACCTTGCCGGAAATCGGCAGCGTTCGGGGGAGTTCTCTGAAAATAAAAGACGAATGCTCTCGTTAAGTTCCGCCTTCGAGTTAAGGTGTCCATTATTCGATAAAAAGAAATCTGAGTCCTTGATATAGCTTTGATTGCGAGAGTGCAGTGTTCCACCTTGATTGTAGTGTAGCAGGCCTAGCCATTGTTTGGATTTTGCAAGATTCTTATCTTGCGCGAGTTGGAGTAGATCCGGAATAGTTTGAGCTTGGATGGTTAGCGGATTGCACAGGTAAACAAAAAAAAGAAACAGGAGGGAGAGGGAGTGCAGCGTGAAATTCATGGCTGTGAAAAGCTTTGGAGCCTATCCAGGAGCGATCGGCTCGTTGTAAATGACAGATTTAAGAGACTAGATATACGTTTAGACGCTCGTCTTCTTGCATAACTTTTACGATGTTCTTCATGAGATCTTTTGCTTGCATATCTTCATGTTTAAAAATCTTACTAAAGTTCTTATGCATCACTTGGTCAAAGTGTTTTCGGTCTTCTTTTTCGACTTTAAAAGCAACGCTTAGCGCGTTTAGAGCCTCGCCCTCGCCGCGGGCGATATCTTCAGCAAGCTCGTCTATTATATGATTCAGCCCGAGCATAGGGGTGCCGCTATACGATATTACGCCATCGGTTTCACAACCATTGGTGCCCGATACTATTCCAAAGAATGCGTTAAAGGAGGTTAAGCCGTTGGTCAGATAGGCTGCTGTGTGTGGCACAAAGCCTCTATCGCCTTGAAATAGCATGTTGCCCCAGCCGCAGTCGGGGCCACCGGGTGCCTCGGCATGGGCAGGGTTTGAAAGCAGGAGGCATGCTGAAAGGATGAAGCCGCTAATAGATACTCGAGGGTTTTTGGATAGTTTAAGTGCGGAGATGGATAAGGCTGTTTTCATGTGAGCTTCCTAAAGGATTATTGTTATTCTCTTAGCTGCTAATAGTTCACTGTTTACTCAGTGGAATCAAGGGCTGGAGAGGTATCGCCTCGGGCTTTGTCATTTGGTATTGGGGCAACCAACAGCTGAGTCCTATAATTGAGGTAGGCGGTGCTAGGTGAAATTCCATAGTATTCCTAGACAATATTAATTTCAGTCAAATTATTTGATAGGTTTTGTCATAGGGGGACTACTATGAGTCTAGCAGGAAAAGTAGCACTAATTACCGGTGCTGGAAGTGGTATGGGTCGTTTGGCGGCTCAGCGTTTTAGTCAGCAAGGAGCAAAAGTAGCCGCTGTAGATATTAATGAAGCAGGACTTAAGGAGACTGCCGAGGGGCATGACAATATTACTCCTTACTCCCTAGATGTGACGAATATCGAACAGGTCAATGAGGTTGTAGCTAAAATAATTGCTGAGCAAGGCAATATTGACCGTATTTTTATCTGCGCCGCGATTATGCCCTTTGGCAAAATCTTGGATCATGATGCTGCCAATATGAAGCTTGTAATGGATATCAACTATGGCGGCACTGTTAATGTCACCAAAGCGGCTCTACCTAACATGATTGAAAACGGTGGTGGCGACTGTGTTATTTTTTCTTCTATGCTAGGTCAAATGCCTGTTTTGAGCGCAGGCGCATATTGTGCCAGTAAGTTTGCGACTTCGTGCTATGCCGAAATCTTAGCCCATGAAAACCAGAACAAAGGCGTGCGCTTTGCCTGTGTTTGTCCACCTGTAGTGGCAACACCTTTATTAAAGCAAGCCAAAGACACGGTTTGGCCTAAAATTCTGGATGAGAATCCTCATTTAGAGCCTTCTGAGGTGATCGACGCGATTGAGAAAAGCTTAGACAAGGGTGATTTTTGGGTGTTTCCTGGTAAGGACACGGTTTGGGGTTATCGAGTACGTCGCTGGATGCCTGCTCAAATATGGAAGCACGTGCATAAGACCGAAGGTTGGTAGACCTTTAGGATCTTATCTAAGTCCTAAATAATACCGTGAACTGTGTCGTAAACCTGACGGATAAACGGATCTATTGGTATTAAGCGCCTTTACTCAATGGTGAGCCTGTGTAAAGCTCCTGTAAATTTTTTGTACAGTTTGCTTACATGTTGGGGAAGTCGGTGTATACGGCGTCAAGAGTGCTCAAAAGCTATTTAGTTTTAGCGTTGGTGTTAAGCTTTATGGCTGTTTCGGTCAGCCAGACGGCTCATGCAGCTCAGACGATTTGTAACGATAATGGCGGGTCAGGTTGGCCTATTAACGACGGTTCTAATACTACGATCCAGATCGACTATAATTTTGGTGATGTAGGCTATTTACTCGATATCGACGTTGACGTGGATATCACTCATACCTGGATGGGTGATCTGACGGCGAGCGTAACCAGCCCCAATGGTGGTGGTACCAATGTGGTTTTGTTCTCTAGACCGGGTACTACACAGGGGGCAACGGTGAACGCTGGACCTTATGGTTGCCCTGGTAATGATCTTGATGTTTTGTTTGACGATGAAGCTGTTGCTGGCCCCATTGAGAATGCTACTTGCGGTAATAATCCGGCTTATAGCGGCAGCCATCAACCCCATGACGTGGCTCCTAACAACTTATCTGCTTTTGATGGCGAGAACCCCACTGGCGTTTGGGACTTCAACTTTTTTGACCCGATTGATTTAGATACAGGCTCAATGAATGAGGCCTGTCTGGTAATCTCAGCAGCGGCGGTGACCTTTGATCAATGGGTGAGCACCAATCCTACCTGTTCAGACCAAGTGGATGCTTTAAGTGAGTACACGGGCACTAATCTCTATGTCTGCTATACCTTGGCTAATCCAGGTGATGAGGCTTTTACATTGTCAGCTGGTGATTGGAACGATAGCCTAGGTAACGACCTGTCTAGCCTAGAGGGCAACTACAATGCGGGAGATTCGCAAACCGTAAACTTCGGCCCTTTTCCAGCTGGCTCTAGCCCATTCTTTGTGGGTACTACTATCGCCACAGCTGATGTAACTATCCGAGGAAATTCGCCGCCGAACTTCCCCAATACAGAGACCATTTTTACCGATGAAACGATT
The DNA here is from genome assembly GCA_965223975.1 of Pseudomonadales bacterium. GTDB lineage: Bacteria > Pseudomonadota > Gammaproteobacteria > Pseudomonadales > JBECKS01 > JBECKS01. Next base: position 1,126,458 of record OZ245031.1, on the reverse strand, counting down.
AACGTAAACGTTAGTAATGTGCTACCAGGTGCCGCAGCTAAACCTTTGTATCTCTATAACGATTTGAGCTTGTCACGGGTTATACCGACGACTGCTCAAAATGAGATTAACTTTGGTGAAGGCGTGACTCGAACTTGGACAATGACCCCGGCACTGGAAAGTGATTTAGATATTAACTTTGCGACACCAATATCCCTAAGTTTGTATATGCGAGAACTAGGGACGGGTAATCAAAGAAACATCACATTCACAGTGGCGGGTTCGGTTTCTGGGACCTTGGCAACTCATACTCAGACCTTTGCTTTGACTGGCGCTTCAACTTTGTACAATGTGAATATGGTTTATTCGGGAGGAGCTCCTGCAACCTTGGTAGATGGTGAGACCATTACGCTAACGGTGACCAATAATACGACTGGCAGTGGCAATCGACGTGTTCGAATAATTCCCGCCAATCCTGTCGCGAACCGTTCAGTTGTGTTTTTGCCGACGAGCACAATCATTAACGTCGATGTTATGAACGTTTATGATGTGGATTACGCGACTGACCCTGCTGCAGCACCTATCACCAACGCCCAAGCGGGGGATACCGTTTATATTAGGGCGCAGGTGAGTGATCCTTTTGGTACCTTTGATATTACGGCTTTGAATAACCAGATATCCGATCCAACACCAACGGTTCAGGCAACCAATATCGCTACGACGACGGTTGTTGATAATGTTGCTGATGCACAGAAGCTCTATGAGTTTGCCTATACGATTCCACCTTTTCCGGTGCTTGGAGATTGGCGGATCGATGTCACAGCTGTAGAGGGAGCTGCCTCAGAGGGTATTACTCACAGTAACTTTATTGACCTCTTGGTTATGGCTCCACCGAGTTTAGCCGTGGTGAAGACGGCGACCACTACCAACCCAGGGACAGCGGACCCGGGCGAGACCATCACTTATACCATTACGGTGAGTAACTCAGGATTAGGTTTTGCTGAAAACATTGTGTTGGATGATACGCCGAGTCAATTTACCGATATCAATACAGGCAGCTTTTCATGCTCAGCGGGTTGCCCTTCTTCTGGGGTGACCATGGGGACTCCAACATTTACAACAGGGTCCGATGGCGACATTATAAACTGGAACTTAATTATGGGTGGTTCACTTACCGGTGGGCAAAGTTTCAGTATTGAATATACGGCTGACGTTGAGTAAGCCTCTCGCCTTTAAAGGGTGCTATACTTGGCTACCAATTTGATTCACCGTTTACTGAGTAGGCCACTGATTTTATGAAACAAGATTATTTAATTGCTCCTTCCATTCTTGCAGCAGATCTGGCTCGTTTGGGAGATGATGTCGATAGTGTGCTTAAGGCGGGTGCTGATATCGTTCACTTTGATGTCATGGATAATCACTATGTACCCAACTTAACTTTCGGTCCTATGGTGTGTCAGTCCTTAAAAAACTACGGAATTCAAGCGCCAATTGATGTGCATTTAATGGTTAAGCCAGTTGATAGTTTGATTTCTGAATTTTTGAACGCGGGAGCGGACTATATAACCTTTCATCCGGAAGCTTCAGAGCATATCGACCGAAGCGTTAAGATGATTAAAGATGGTGGCTGTAAAGCGGGTTTGGTGTTTAACCCGGCGACTCCCTTCCACTATCTTGATCACATCATTGACGAATTGGATATGATCCTATTGATGTCGGTGAATCCTGGTTTCGGCGGTCAGAAGTTCATTCCTAATACTCTGAATAAGCTTAAAGAAGCGAGAGAGCGTATCGATGCCAGTGGCAAGGCCATCCGCCTGGAAATTGATGGTGGTGTCAGTAGTGCTAATATTGCCGATATAGCTAAAGCCGGCGCTGATACCTTTGTTGCTGGGTCAGCGATTTTCGGTAAGGATGATTATGCTAAAGAAATCGCTGATATGAGAACAGCGCTGGCCTCTATTTAGAGCTTGGCTAAGACCATTTCTCGGATGGATGTTGATTTAAAGGCTAATATCAATTAGTTTTGCGCTTCAATATGAAGCTCAAGTCAGATCCCAAGCGATTCTGGCGCTAAAAAGTGAGTATTTTTGTGTACCTAGAGAATCTTTTTAACATGCAGGTTGCCCAGTTAGTTCGAAACTGGTCTTGGCGATGGTGGCGATAGACCCACTGTTGTAAGATTGCCTGCGCGTTATGCAGGTGCCCTAACCTGAATTCACATGTTAAAGAGATCCACATGAACCCCGAAATTTTTAAAAGCTTTGCTGATCAGCAATATAACCGCATCCCTGTTGTGCGTGAAGTGCTGGCTGATTTAGATACCCCTTTAAGCTGTTATCAGAAATTAGCTGATGGCCCATATTCTTATTTGCTCGAGTCTGTCCAGGGTGGAGAGAAATGGGGGCGTTATTCCATTATAGGTTTACCCTGCAAAACCACTTTGAAAGTAGAGGGCAATGAAGTTCGTTTGGAAGAAGGTGATGAGCTTGTTGAAGAGCATCAATGTGAAGATCCTCTTGCCTTTGTCGAAGAGTTTCAAAAGCGTTATCGAGTGCCCGAAATAGAAGGCTTGCCATTATTTAACGGCGGCCTAGTTGGCTATTTTGCCTATGACACCATTCGCTATATTGAAAAAAGCTTAGCGAAAAGCGATTTGCCTGATCCAATCGGTACGCCGGATATTCTTTTGATGGTGTCTGATGAGCTGGTGGTGTTTGATAATCTTAGTGGGGCCTTGTTTTTAATCGTGCATGAAGATCCAAGCGCTGGGGGCAGTTTTGAAAACGCCCAAACGCGCCTCGATCAGCTCGAGCAACGTTTGATGTCTCAAGTCGAGCGCGAGAAAGCGGCTGTTTACTCAGTGCCTAGTGAGAGTGATTTTATTTCTGGCTTTAAAGAACCTGATCATGCCAAGGCTGTTGAGCGTGTAAAAGAATACATACTTGACGGAGATGTCATGCAAGTGGTGTTGTCTCAACGTATGGAAATTGATTTTGAGGCTGAGCCGCTAAGCCTGTACAGAGCTTTACGTTATTTGAATCCATCGCCTTATTTGTATTATTTCAATTTAGACGAGTTTCATATCGTTGGCTCCTCCCCTGAAATATTATCTCGCTTAGAAAATGGAACAGTCAGTTTAAGACCAATTGCCGGGACCCGTAAGCGTGGAAAAGATGAAGCCGAAGATAAGGCAATGGAAGACGAATTGCTCGCTGATCCTAAAGAAATTGCCGAGCACTTGATGCTGATTGATCTTGGCAGAAATGATGTCGGTCGTGTCGCGAAGACTGGTACAGTCGAACTGAGCGATAAGATGATTGTAGAGCGTTATTCTCACGTGATGCATATCGTGTCCAATGTGACCGGAGAAATAAAAAAAGGTAAGAGCGCGATTGATTTGTTAAGAGCGACTCTTCCAGCCGGTACATTGAGTGGAGCGCCAAAAGTACGAGCAATGGAAATCATTGAAGAATTAGAGCCAGTGCGTCGTGGAATTTATGGCGGAGCTGTGGGTTATCTTTCATGGCACGGTAATATGGATACTGCTATAGCCATACGTACTGCGGTGATTAAAGACAAAAAATTATATATTCAAGCAGGTGGAGGTTTGGTGGCAGATTCCATTCCAAAATTAGAATGGAAAGAAACAATGAACAAGGGTCGAGCGATTTTTAGGGCAGTAGAAATGGCCTTAAAAGGTTTGGCTCCTAAATAGTTGAACTTAAAATGTCATCAAAGTATTAGGAAAAAGACCATGTTATTAATGATTGATAATTACGATTCCTTTACCTACAACGTTGTGCAATACCTAGGTGAGCTGGGTGCAGACGTAGAGGTTTATCGTAACGATGAAATTTCTGTTGAAGAAATAAAACAAAAAGCGCCAAGTCATCTGGTGATTTCTCCTGGGCCTTGTAATCCCGATAAAGCTGGAGTGTCTTTGGCGGCTATAGAAAGTTTTGCAGGCAAGCTTCCAGTTTTAGGAATTTGTTTGGGGCATCAGAGTATCGGCCAAGCGTTTGGTGGAGATATTGTGCGAGCCAGTGAAGTGATGCATGGCAAAACCTCAACCATCATTCACGAAGGTAAAAGTGTGTTTGCAGGCTTGCCCAAAGAATACACAGCCACTCGTTATCACTCGCTGGTAGTTGACCAAGCGACCTTGCCTGATTGTTTGGAGGTCACTGCGTGGACTGAAAAAAAAGATGGCAAGATTGATGAAATTATGGGTTTGCGTCATAAAGAGCTCGAGATTCACGGGGTGCAGTTTCATCCAGAATCTATTTTGACCGAGCATGGCCACGCCCTGTTAAAAAACTTTTTAGATATTTAATTCAAATATACATTTTATATTTGAAAGAGGTGAATCAAATGAATATTGGTGAAGCACTCAATAGATTATTAGCTAAGCAAGATCTTAGCGAAGAAGAAATGTTGTCCGTTATGAAACTAATTATGACTGGCGAAGCAACGCCCGCTCAAATTGGTGGATTCTTAATTGCTCTGCGTATGAAAGGTGAGTCGGTATCAGAAATCACTGGTGCAGCTAAAGTCATGCGCGAGTTATCGACTAAGGTTCCAGTCACAAGTGATCATCTGGTTGATACTTGTGGTACCGGGGGTGATGGTAAAAATACCTTTAATATTTCTACCTGTACGGCCTTTGTTGCAGCCGCTGCTGGATGTCATGTGGCGAAACATGGTAATCGTTCTGTCTCCAGCTCCTGTGGTAGCGCCGATGTGCTTGAAGCAGCAGGAGTAAAGTTGGATCTGAATCCAGAACAGGTGGCAAGATCGATTCAAGATGTTGGCTTAGGTTTTATGTTTGCGCCAGCGCATCACAGTGCGATGAAGCATGCTATTGGTCCACGAAAAGAAATGGCCGTCCGCACCATCTTTAATGTGTTAGGTCCCTTAACCAATCCAGCGGGTGCTCCGAATCAAGTGCTCGGAGTTTTTGATAAAAATTTGCTAGTTCCCTTGGCTGAAGTTCTACGCAACTTGGGTAGTGAGCATGTGCTATTAGTGGCAGCAGCCGATGGTTTGGACGAGATCAGTATTGCGAGTGAGACATACGTTGCTGAACTGAAACAGGGTGATATCAGTGAGTACACGGTTAAGCCAGAGGAGTTTGGTTTAAAAAGCCAGTCTTTAGACAGTTTATCGGTGAGTACAGCAGAAGAAAGTTTAGCGATGATTCATGGCGTGCTCTCGGGTGAAGATAGTGCCGCAGCCGATATCGTTGCTTTAAACAGTGCCGCCGCGATTTACGCAGCAGGTGTTGTTGATAGCTTGGAGCAAGGTGTTGCTATGGCAAAAGACCTTTTGGCTAGTGGTCAGGCTAAGCAAAAACTACAAGAGTTGGTTGAATTTAGCGAAGCTTGCTAGCAGGTTGGTTTATGAGTGATATCCTACAAAAAATTGTTGATCGTAAGCGAGAGGAAGTAGAAGAGAGGCTGTCTTCCGTGTCCTTGTCTAAACTTGAAGCTCGTATTGAGCGGGAAAACAAGCGAGAAGCACCACGAGGCTTTGTTAAGGCGATTGAAAAACGCATTGCGCAAAAGCAAGCGGCAGTTATTGCTGAAGTTAAAAAAGCGTCGCCTAGCAAAGGTGTGATTCGTGAGCTGTTTGATCCGGTTGAAATTGCTCGTGCGTATTCTGCTCATGGAGCCGCGTGTTTGTCGGTGTTAACCGATATCGATTTTTTCCAAGGCGATGATGCCTATTTAGAAGCGGCTCGGAAAGTGTGTGATATCCCTGTCTTGCGCAAAGATTTTATGGTGGATGAATATCAGATTGCCGAGTCAAGAAGTATTGGTGCCGATTGTATTTTGCTGATAGTTGCCGCTTTGGATAAACAAGAACTGACCGATTTGTATCAGTGTGCTCAGTATTTTGATCTTGATGTTTTAGTCGAAGTGCACGATCAGGAAGAATTGGATATCGCACTCGAGCTAGGTACTCGTTTAATCGGAATCAATAATCGAAATTTAAAAACTTTTGAAACGAGTTTAGATACTACGATCGACTTGTTAAAAGGTATACCCGACGATCGAATCGTGATTACCGAGAGCGGTATTCATTCTCAACAAGATGTAGAGCGCATGATTGAGTCAGATGTCTACGGTTTTTTAGTGGGTGAGGCGTTTATGCGCGCAGAAAACCCTGGACTTGAATTAGAGTCTCTTTTTCAAGGAAGAATATAAGCAAAAGCCTAAAGGCAAAAATGCGGAAGCTTTTTTGTTAATCGCGTGTTCCGTAAATAACCATGGTTTTGCCCTTGGCGCTTAATAAGCCTTGGGCCTCCAAAGTTTTTAGAACTCGCCCAGCCATCTCGCGCGAGCAACCGACAATCCGGCCAATCTCTTGACGGGTTACTTTAATTTGCATGCCGTCAGGGTGAGTGACTGCGTCTGGCTCTTTGCTAAGTGCCAGTAGGGTGCTTGCTACTCGGCCAGTCACATCAACAAAGGCGAGGTCGCCCACTTTGCGAGTCGTCTCTTTCAAGCGGGTGGCGAGCTGTTCGCAAAGTAAAAGGAGTACCTGAGGGAATTCCTGTGAGATCTCACGGAAAGTCGTGTAGCTCATCTCGCCTACTTCACATTCTGTTTTAGCTTTGATCAAGGCTGACCGATCATCTTGGCCGAATAAGCCAAGCTCTCCAAAAAACTCGCCTTCATTTAAGTAAGAAATTACCATTTCATGGCCGTCGTCGTCTTCAAGGATGACACTTACTGAGCCTTTAATGATGTAGTAGATCGCATCCGCGTTGTCACCGGCAAATAGGATCGTGCTTTTGGCAGGATATTTGTGGCGGTGGCATCGGTCTAAAAATATTTCAGTAGCGCTCGCTTCACTAGCGTTAGACATAAAAAATCTCTTATAAATTCACTTTATTTATAGTTCTTCGTTCCCTGTAACTATCAATTATCTATTTTATTTTTGCAGATATCCAGTATTTGATTGGCCGGAATTAACAAAAGCAGACAATAAGATAGTATTTTCGGCAAGGATTACAGTATGATTGCCCGGCTTAAATGATCCAACTATAGAGAATTATAGGTACTACTATGCAATGCACTGTTACTTGGAGGGGCGAGGCCCGTTTTGATGCAGAATCTGGAACTGGTCATACCATTACGATGGATGGTCCGGAAGACCACGGTGGAAAAAACCAAGGGCCCAGACCTATGGAAATGCTTTTATTGGGCGTGGGTGGTTGTTCAGCCTTTGATGTGGTTCATATCCTCAAAAAATCGCGCCAGGATGTGACGGATTGCCAGGCTCAAATAGAAGCGACACGAGTGGATGAGGTGCCAGCAGTCTTTGATAAAATTCATATTCACTTTATTGTTCAGGGCAATAAGCTTAAGGAAAACCAAGTAAAGCGAGCAGTTGAGCTTTCGGCTGAAAAGTATTGTTCTGCCTCTATTATGCTAGGTAAGGCCGGTGTGGAAATTACCCATAGCCACGAAATTGCAGGTACCGTTGCTTAAAACAGGGAGTTTGTTCTTCTTGGGGCTAGATGTGGTAGGTAGAGCGAGTCATTAACTTGGAAACAACGCTCATGCCATCTTTTACCGGCTGGGGCAAAGGAGCAGCGCCTTCTTCGTTAGCCATGTGTGCATGTTTGGCTTCGTCATCATGCATTTGCTTTAGAATTGCTCTAGTAGCCTGGTCTTCTAAGGGTATTTGGTCGAGATGTTCGCTTAGGTGGCGGCAGACTTGATCTTCGGTTTCTTTTACAAATCCAAGGCTCCATTGGTCGCCCAGGATTCCGGCTAGTGCGCCTAGTGAAAAAGAGGTTGCATACCACATAGGGTTCAAATAACTAACGTGATCATTGAGTTCTTTAAGCCTTTGTTCGCACCAAACTAAATGGTCGATTTCTTCGTTGGCTGCGTCAACCATGCTTTGTTTGACCCGCTCACTGCGAGCGAAAAGTGCCTGCCCTTGGTATAAGGCCTGGGCGCAGACTTCGCCAGTGTGATTTACTCGCATTAAGCCCGCGATATGCTTTCGTTTGCTTTCGCTCAGTTCTGTGGTCTGGCTAGATTCTATGTCTTGAGAAGGTGAAATTCGTTTAGGATGCTGGGTATTACCCGATACTGCTCTTAGTACTTGGTCACTTTGTTTTAGTAATTGGTCGAGTTTGGAAAGCTTTCGCATGTGCGCAATAAAGTGTTGGTTATGTAAAACACTATTGTATGTTGTTTTTCAAAATGTAACAGTGTCTTTCGGTGACGACTTTGGCTATTAAGATGGCTCATCTAAATGCTCGAATTTCAGAAAGGTAATGGTAAACATGATTAAAAAAATACTAATGTTAACAATATCTCTACTAGCTTTAAGTTCTTGCACCCAAGAGGTGCAAAACCAAGTAGGACGCGCTGTTCAAAATTGGACAGGCACTGATGGCGTATTAGATATCTATGCAGGTGAGCGCCTGGTAAAACGTTTTATTCAGATCGATAAGCTTTCGACAGCATTGGGTACGGGCGATTCTAAAGCGAGGGCTTACCGGTACGGCTACGGTTTTCTTGATTCAAACCAAAACTATCGGGTCGATCCTGGCGAGAAAAAAGTCTATTTTGAGTTTAGTGATTTCTCAACGAGCTATGTGTTTTATGAAAACCCTGGGGTGATGGGTTTGCCAAATGAGCCTAGTTTGTAGCGAATCTATTAGCCTGGAGGCCAACCCATTTGTCTGCCAGCTAGCAAATGTAGATGGATGTGAAACACTGTTTGTCCACCATGTACATTACAGTTCATAACTGTGCGGTATCCATCTTTGGCGTGACCAAGCTCATTGGCGATTTTCGCGGCCACCAATTGTAATTTGCCAATTATTTCGGCGTCTTCTGCCTCGATGTCGTTCGTGGTTGCTATGTGCTTTTTCGGGATAATAAGTACATGGGTAGGTGCTTGAGGGTTAATGTCTTTAAAAGCGACGACGTCATTATCTTCGTATAGAAATTCGGTATCGGCTTCTTTATTGGCGATTTTACAAAAAAAGCAGTTCATTTCAGGTTCTCCAATTGAGCGTCTTTCTGCTCGGCCTTTCCAATGGCCATCCCCTTACTGCTAGGTCAATCTAGATATCACCTGAGGGGCTTGCTACAAGTGTGTCAATGTAGTCATTGATGCTAGCTTTAGCCATAGCTGATGGCAAGAAAAAAGTCTGCTTCAATGACTGGAGTACTAGCTTTCGCGCTGAATGGCCCTGTAGCCAATATCCGTGCGGTAGAACGCGTCTTTCCAATCTATTTGCTTGGCTAAAGTGTAGGCTTTGCTCTGGGCTTCGCTTACTTTGTGGCCAAGGGCGCAGACGCATAACACACGGCCACCGCTTGTCACTACGGACTCGCCATCGTTTACCGCTCCTGCGATAAATACTTTTTCGTCATTCGAGGCTGAATCTAGGCCAGAAATCGCATGGCCTTTGTCATAGCTCTCGGGGTAGCCTCCTGCTGCCATTACGACGCCAAGGGCTACTCGGGGGTCCCAGTCAATGCTGCTTTCATCTAACTTACCTGCGATCGCACTGAGGCATAATTCTGGAAGGTCTGAGTTAAGGCGCATCATGATGGGTTGGGTTTCTGGGTCACCAAAGCGGCAGTTGAATTCTAAAACTTTAATTTCGCCTTCGGGGCTGACCATGATGCCAGCATATAAAAAACCTAGGTAGGTATTGCCTTCCGCAGCCATGCCATCAACGGTAGGTCGCATGACTTGTTCCATGATTTTATCGTGAATGTCTTGGGTAACCACTGGAGCGGGTGAGTACGCCCCCATGCCGCCGGTGTTAGGACCTTTGTCGCCGTCGTCTCGAGCTTTATGATCTTGTGAACTAGCCATTGGTAGTATGTTTTTGCCGTCGACCATACAGATAAAGCTTGCTTCTTCGCCTGTTAGGAACTCTTCGATGACCACGCGACTGCCGGCGTCGCCAAAACGGTTGTCGGCAAGCATGTCATTCACAGCCGCAATCGCTTCTTCTTCACTTTGGGCCACGATAACGCCTTTGCCTGCGGCTAAGCCGTCGGCTTTAACGACAATGGGAGCACCCATTTCTTTAATGTAGGCCACAGCCGGGTCAATCTCTGTGAAGTTTTGATAGGCGGCAGTTGGGATCTTGTGTCGTGCTAGAAAATCTTTGGTGAAGGCTTTTGAGCCTTCCAATTGAGCGGCTTGTTGAGTAGGGCCAAAACACGCTAAGTTGGCGGCGTTGAACTCATCCACCAATGCATTTACCAGCGGGGCTTCGGGTCCAACGATGGTGAGGTCAATTTGCGTATTTTGCGCGAACTCTAACAACGCTTTATTGTCTAGGACATCAATATTAACGTTCTCTATCTTTGCTTCTTGAGCGGTTCCGGCGTTGCCGGGGGCAACAAATACTTGGTCAACTGAAGAGGCTTGTGCACATTTCCACGCAAGAGCATGTTCGCGACCACCACTGCCTATTACGAGTATTTTCATAGCGGGTTCCTAGAGTTTTCTGTCGTTATTTTATCTGCTTAGTGCCTGAAGTGACGCATGCCGGTGAATACCATAGCGATGTCAGCTTCGTCGGCAGCTGCGATGACTTCTGCATCACGCATTGAGCCACCTGGCTGGATAATTGCTTTTATTCCTGCAGCAGCAGCGGCATCGATACCGTCTCTAAACGGGAAGAACGCGTCAGAGGCCATCACGGAGCCTTCTACTTGAAGGTTTTCATCTTGAGCTTTAATGCCAGCGATTTTGGCGCTGTATACGCGGCTCATTTGTCCAGCGCCGACACCAATGGTTTGTTGGTTTTTAGCGTAAACAATGGCGTTGGATTTTGTGAACTTAGCGACTTTCCAGGTAAAGAGAAGGTCGCGGATTTCGTCTTCACTTGGAGCGCGTTTACTGACGACTTTTAGGTCGTCTTTGGTGATGTGTCCTAAGTCTCTGTCTTGAACCAAAATACCGCCATTCACGCGTTTGTAATCCATTGCGGGAAGATTGTTGCCCAGATCGCCAGTTACCATCACACGCACGTTAGCTTTTTGTTCGAAAGCTTGTTTTGCTTCGTTGCTAAGTGATGGCGCGATGACGACTTCGATAAATTGTTGGCCAATCATTTTTTGTGCGCACTCTAAATCAAGCTCGCGATTAAAAGCGATGATGCCACCAAAAGCAGATGTAGGGTCGGTCTGGTAAGCTTTTAGATAGGCGTCTAAGCAATCTTCGCCAATGGCGACGCCGCAGGGGTTAGCGTGTTTGACGATAACGCAGGCACAGTCGTTGAAGCTTCGTACGCATTCAAGAGCAGCGTCGGTATCTGCGATGTTGTTGTATGAAAGCTCCTTGCCTTGAAGCTGGGTAGCTGAGGAAACGCTGTTCTCAACCAGTTTACTTTCTTTGTAAAAGGCGGCTTTTTGATGCGGATTTTCACCATAGCGCATGTCAGCTACTTTCTCGAATTGCAGGTTTAATGACTCAGAGAACTCTTGCTTCTCACCATTATGATCAGTGCCTGTGAGGTAGTTGGCAATCGCACCGTCGTATTGGGCGGTGTGTTTAAATGCTTTAACTGCTAGCCGGTAACGTGTTTCTTGGCTAAGTACGCATTGTAGCGAGTTTAGTTCTGACAGTATCGCTGGATAGTCGTGATGGTCGACCACGATCCCGGTAAAGGCGTGATTTTTAGCGGCAGCTCTGACCATGGTGGGGCCACCAATATCAATGTTTTCGATTGCGACGGGCAGGCTGCAGTCTTCCTTAGCGATTGTTTCTTGAAAGGGGTAAAGGTTAACAATGATTAAGTCGATACCGTGTATGTCGTTCTCGGCCATTACCGCTTGGTCAATATCACGGCGAGCAAGGATTCCACCGTGGATTTTTGGGTGCAGGGTTTTGACTCGCCCGTCCATAATTTCTGGAGAGCCCGTATATTCAGAAACCTCGACAGCAGGAATATTGTTTGCCAGCAGCTGTTTGTAGGTCCCACCGGTTGAGAGAATTTCAACGCCAAGCTTAGACAGCTCTTGGGCGAAATCGATGAGGCCAGTTTTATCTGAAACGCTGATGAGAGCACGTTTAACGGGGTAAGCTGAGTCGCCCATAATGAGTAATTACCTTCGTTGAGTTTTGAGTCTAGAAAAGGAAGGCGATTATAAAGGAATGTGCTTGTAAAGTGTGAGGTCAGATTGCTTTTTTGTTGGAAGTTTTTGCTTCTTATGTACATAAAAAAGGCGCCTAAGGCGCCTTTCTCTCATTTAAATGGGTCGGAGCATTAGCTTAGGCCGTATTGAAGTAATTTTTTGCGCAAAGTCCCTCGGTTTAAGCCAAGTGCTTGTGCGGCCTTGGATTGGTTTCCGCCTGTGTGATTGAGCACTGAGCTTAGCAAGGCGGGCTCGACTTGGTGCAGCACCATGTCGTATAGCTTTGTAGCGTTTTGGTCACCTAGGTGATTAAAGTATTGCTCCATTGCTCGGCTAACGGCGTCTTTTATGCTGATATCTTGAGCTTCGGTTCGTTCACTGCCTGTATTAAGAGCTAATTCAACAATAGTGCTGTCTTGAGTGCTGTCCTTTGATGATGCTGGCTGTGGGCTTCCTGCAAAGTTAGTTTTCTCGGCGGGCATAAATTGTGTTGCAGTTTTTTTCATAATACTTCTTGAGTCCATCATGCTGTCAGGGCTATTAGGCTGCTTGTTGTTTTCCACTGTTAAGAAAACGTTCGATCATGTCCATTTGATCTTGGCAGTTATCTAGCCTATTAAATTCTTTTTTAAATTGAAGGTGTTCAGAGAAATTTTCTTCGTACCAACTTAGATGCTTTCTAGCAATTCTTACACCAAGATGTTCACCATAAAACTCATGCAAGCTATTGATGTGTTTTGAAACGGTTTGATACACCTGTGAAAGGTCCGGCTTAGCAATGACTTCGTGATGATTAATGTAGCGATCAATCTCTCGAAACAGCCAGGGGTTACCCAGTGCTGAGCGGCCGATCATAATACCATCTGCTTTGCTCTGGTCTAGCACTGATTTCGCTTTTTTTGCATCTTTAATGTCGCCATTTATGATTACCGGAATTGTCAAGTTTTGTTTTAACAATGTGCCGCTTTCATGCTCGGCATTTTCATCGTATTTACAACGCCTTGTGCGTCCGTGAATGCTTACTGCGGCTATGCCACTTTGTTCGGCGATCTTGCCGATGGTCAAAAAGTTTTTATTTTCTTTGTCCCACCCTGTTCGAAATTTCAAAGTCACGGGAATGTCTACTGCCTTAACAACGGATTCCAAAATATCCGCGACTAGGCTTTCGTCCTGAAGCAAGGCTGAGCCAGCCGCTTTTTTGCAAACTTTTTTTGCAGGACAACCCATATTGATGTCAACGATATGAGCTCCTTGTTCTGCGCAACTCATCGCCGCCTCCGCCATTTGTTGCGGATTATTGCCTAAAATCTGAATCCATCTAATCCCTTGCTCACTTTTTTGAATTTTCCGAAAGCTTGATTTTCTGGATGACCAAAGTGTTTGGTTGGAAGTCAACATTTCGCCCACAACAGCACCTGCTCCATGCTCTCGGCATAGACGTCGGTAGGGCAGATCAGTGACCCCCGCCATGGGGGCTAAGATGACCTGGTTGTCGAATTGATAAGGGCCTATTTTCATGGTTGAAAGTCTTGCCTTGGAGATGGGGTAGGCAGTGTTGTAAAGGGGGACGAATTCTACCAGAGCTTGTGTTGCGCGCAACGGTCAAGGCCCTGATTTTGGGGACAGAGCTAACTATTAACCGTCAATAAAGTCGATCCGGTAGCCCACTGCAGTTTCGCCTGGGTCTACTATTTCTAGAGAAATATGTAGGGGGGAGTGGGACGGAAGGCTTTTGAGCCCGGCGAGCTCGCCTTGCAAGTATTCTTTAGGTGTGAATTGACGAGCCGCCACGGGACTCCCTTGCGTATCGGAGAAACTCAATTGCAGTAGTGGTAGCTCTTGGTTAAACGGGGCTTTGTTATTAATAATGGCGTCCACTAGCAGTGCGTTGTCTCGGTGAGGGTGTGGCCTAACGATAAGATTACTGGCCCTTATACTGGCTAGATTTTTTTGGGTAGGAAGGTCACAGATACCTATGGCACAAAATGGGCTGTAAAAACTTCGGTAGGAACTGTCCAGAGCAAGAGTGTCGAAGTTTTTGACTAATACTTGTGTGCATAATATGAGCGAAAACGCTGCAATTAAACTGGGCCAGAGTATTTTGGGTTGTAGGCGAGATTCGAGAGTTTCCTCTTCTTCAATTTCGGCGCTTCCCAGGGCGACATGAACTACGGGTTCGTCGTCCATTGCGAAGGGGTCATCATCTAAATCGCTTCCAAAGGCGTCGTCGAAATCATCCAGTACAGAATTATCATCTGCGTTGTGTTCTATATCGCGGGATTGCAACTGCCCGTGGCCTTCGCTGACTAAGTTGGAGAGCTGGTCATCCAGACTTTGGTCTTTGTCCATGGTGGCGGCAAATGCGGGTACTGAATCGATATCGTCATCGTCTTCAAGAGAAAAGTCGGGTGCTTCCCCTTCACTTTTGGTCATCAAGTCTTGGAAATCGTCAGATATTTCGTCGTCAAACTGTAGCGACTCCAAGGGGATGTCGCCTTCTGGTGCTTCGACCGGGCCGCTCTGAATATTAGCGTTACCAGTTTTTTGATTTTTCTTTATCCAGGCTTCAATGCTTGCGTCATCATCTAGACCCTGAACGGTAGAGGGTTGATTGGGAGACTCGGTGGTATTTATGCTGTTGGAATCGTCGTCAATTGCCTTGAATACTTTCATACAAACGCCGCAACGCACGTGACCGTTAGCGATGCTGAGCTGTTCTTCTGCAACAGTAAACGAGGTGCCACAATGGGGGCAGTTAGCTTGGATTTCGCTCATAGTTCTCTGTTCTTATTGTTTGGTGGCGACTAGCCTTATCCAATCGTTTTTTGACTCAATGTCTATGTTTGTAAAGTAGTGCTGATAGGCAGTTTTAATGGTATCCGCTTGGGTTTTTAATACCCCGGACAGGACTATAATACCACCGCTATCCAGCAAATTGGCAAGTTCTGGGCAAAGTTTTTCTAATGGTCCGGCAAGTATATTAGCCAGCACCAGGTCAGCTTTGGGTCTATTTTGAACGATTTCCCTAAAACTTGGTACATCATACATTTCAAAGTGGGTGTCTATGCCGTTTCTTCTCGCGTTTTCATGGCTGGCGATCACCGCTTGGGGGTCGAGGTCACAGCCTATTACCTCTTTTGCGCCTAGTAAGTGAGCTGCTAGGCCTAAAATCCCAGACCCGCAGCCGTAATCGATAACCTGCTTATTTTTCAAATCGTTTTGAGCAAGCCACTGTAGGCATAGTGATGTGGTTTCATGGGTGCCGGTACCGAAGGCGAGACCTGGGTCTAGGCGTAATACTACATGCTCTGGGCTTATATCGTTTGGAAGTGAGGGTGAGCCGAGTAAGTTTTCGCTAGGAACAACCCATAGCTTTGAACCAAAGCACATACTTTCATAATACTTTAACCATTCCCGTTCCCAGTCCCTATCTTCTAAAACTTCTAGTTTAAAATCCTTAGGTGCTTTTTCAGCAAATCTTAGCTGGATTTTCGATAAAAGTTGTTCGCCGTCGACGGAATCATCGAATAACCCGGTTATTTGATTGAGATCCCAAAGAGGGGTGGTTCCTGGATCAGGTTCAAAAATCGGTACGTCGCTAAGGTCTTTGATAGTGACAGCTTGAGCACCTTGCTCAATTAAAAAATCTTCTAGCGCCTCGGCCTCAGAGATTCGAGCCTGGATTGAAAATTCCAACCAGGCCATTATTTTAGATGGTTGTCGGCGGCTAGCAGCGCATAATGGTATCCGCGTGCTCCAAGACCACTAATAACGCCAACGGCGATATCAGAAAAATAGGAATCTTTCCGAAACGCTTCTCTAGCGTGAACGTTAGATAGGTGAATTTCAATAAATGGAATGTTGACGCCAGATAGAGCGTCTCGCAGAGCAACGCTGGTATGTGTGTAGGCCGCAGGATTGATCAAAATAAACGCTACTTGATCTTGTTTGGCCTGATGAATTCTTTCGATTAGCTCAGCTTCGGCGTTACTTTGAAAATGCTCAAGCTCATGGCCCAGGCTGGTACTTTCTGCTGAGAGGGAGTCGATAATACTTTCTAGTGTCGTTGAACCGTATTGGTCAGGCTCGCGATCACCCAATAAGTTTAGATTAGGACCATTGATTACTAGAATTTTTGCCATCGTAAATACCTCGAGCGAAGTGTACACTAGGATTTTGCCCTGGTCGAAGTTTAAAGGTGAGGTCATGGATTCTGAATTCCCCAAGCACCAGTTGTATTATTTTGCATCGTGCCCATATTGTATTAAAGCAATTACGCAGCTAACTCTGATGGGTTTCAAGCTGCCTTTACGTAATATTAAGAGGCACCCGGAGTACAAGCTGGCTTTGGTTCAGGGTGGCGGTAAAAAGCAGGTACCTTGCTTGCGAATTGAGCATGAAAACGGTGATGTAGACTGGATGTACGAGTCCTCAGATATCGTTAGATATTTTAAACAACAAGTAGCGCATACCTAAAATGGTTGATTATTGTAGAGATTGAATTATGGGAAAGGTTTCTGAGCAAATTAAGGATAATATCGCAGGGGTTGAATCAACACCGAGTTCAAGAAAGCCGATACGTGTTGCTCTTGCTGTTTTGTCGGTGTTTTTATTGGTGAATATTGGTTTGGGTATTTGGTGGAGCCAAGAACCAGATACATTTGCTATTCAACAGCAACCAGATGCCAAAGTAGGCGAGGTGACGGTTACTACTTTGATCCAAGTAATTGAAACATTGCGCAGTAAGCCAGGCGGTTACCTTAGTAATGATTACGCACCCCCAGGTATTGCGTTGGATAATATGCCGAATTGGGAATTTGGTGTCATCGTTCAGGCGCGGGATATTACTCGGGCATTGCGTAAGGATTTTAGTCGTTCACAATCCCAGTCTATTCAGGACGCAGATTTATCAGCGGCTGAACCCGCAATTCATAATGACCATTTGTTTTTTATGTTGCCAGCATTTGAAACAAAGATGGATGATACCTTAAAGCACTTAAATAATTACGAGCTACGTTTGTCGGATGAAGACGAATACAACGCTCAGTTTTATGCCCGAGCGGACAATTTAACTAATTGGCTTAACGATGTGTCGACTCGTTTAGGTAGTATGTCTCAGCGTTTAAGCGCGAGTGTTGCTGGTGTTCGGGTTGATACCGATCTGGCTGGCGATAGTGCAGCTAAGCAGTCAACCCCAACACCCAAATTACAATCGGTTCAAACGCCTTTTTTAGAAATTGACGATGTGTTTTATGAGGCAAGAGGTTCTTGTTGGGCTCTGCTGCATTTTTTAAAAGCGATCGAAGTCGACTTTCATGATGTGCTTAAAAAGAAAAATGCTCTGGCGAGTCTTCAACAAATTATTCGTGAATTAGAAGCCACTCAAAAGACCATATGGAGCCCGATAATATTGTCAGGCTCTGGTTTTGGCTTGTGGGCTAATCACTCCCTTGTGATGGCTAATTATATCTCTAGAGCCAATGCTGCGATCATCGATTTAAGGAATTTGTTAAAAGAGGGCTAGGGTTCTCACAAAAAAGGAGAGCTTCTTCACGGTATTATTCCCGACTTTTTGTCAGTATATCTTCACGCCGTACCACAGAATTGTGGTCGATAGGTGAATGTGTGTCAGTGATAGCCGGGAGATAAATAAGTGTTGGTTCTTAAACAGCGGTGTTCTCAAATTAGATGCTTGCTGCTTTCTGTTTTTATTTCTTACCTTTTAATCGCTTGTGAAGATGGCAGTGACGCTGGGCATCAGCGAAATTCTAATGCTGTTCAAGCGGATTTGAATTTACCAGAAAGTTTGACCGGCCCGAGGGCCTCGGTCGGAGGCCGAGAGCTTGGTGGTGCTTTCGCGCGGGACGGAGGAGATGACTTTGACTGCGCTTACACGGGTCCAGAAAATGAGGAAATCTTTCGTAACGGATATAACATGAGCAAGTTCATGCTTTCTGCGGTAGGAACATGGACATGTATTGGTGATCGTATTGTCGAGATTAGTGTCTTTATCCCGGATGATGGAAAAGTGTATGAAACGGAGCATGATGGGGCAGCGGTTGATTACGATCCCAGCGAACCAAGTCATTATCGATTGACTAGAGTTGGTGATAATAAATTCACTCTTCACCTTTATTACAGTTATGCGCATGGCTTGAGTCTGCCTAGCGATGCACAAGCGGGCTTTTATTATGCTTGGTTAGAATCAGATTCAAAAACCACAGGGCGTATGATTATTGATACCCAAGCTTTAGACGGCTCAGATCCAGAAGACCCAGTGAAGACACGGATGGACTTTGAATACGGCGACACACAAAAGAAGGTCGATATGTATTTTTCTTTTGATGAAAACAATAACTTTAGTGATGGATTTCGAATTCAGGTGACTAAAGATTTGCAAGCTAATAGCGATGAGCACGTGTTTACTGCTATTAGTAAATTGAACATGATTGAGCAGTTTGAGGGACCGATTAGTGGTGTCAGTGAAATTCCAGTGATTGATGTTTTTACAGTATCTAATGCCTCTGGTGATGGCGCTGCGCTTGCGGAGATTTCAGATTTGGCTTTCCCCTTAGAAATAGATGTATCAAACCATCTAGGTAATTATATTTCTAATAAAGTCGATACTTATGTGTTTGATGCGCAGTCGAATTGGGAATGGATTTATAAAACCTTTGATAGCGCTGAGTTGAGAGGCAGCGATAGAAACGTTTCGTCGATAACACTAGATCTTGTAGAATCCTTGTTGGGTTTGGGTGGGGATTATTTTGATAATTTCTGTGATGTGCCTGGCGCTGATTGTACCGATTTTATCAATGCTGTTTATGATCTAGGGGAGTACGATCAAGAGGGAAATCAGGGCTCTGATCCAGGTGATTGGAGAAGTAATGCCATCAGTGCTTCGAGTCAACTTGACTCAGTTTATCCGGAGGGGTTCAGTACTTGGGAAGGGGTTTTTGAGTTCGATTTTTAAACATGGGTAATATGATTGATAAGTCCGTCAATAAAAAAAGCCAGCATATAGCTGGCTTTTTTATTGCTGACTGTGCTGGCCGGCTATTTAACTGCAGCAGCAGCCTTTTCGATTTCGGCAAGCGCTTCGTCAGCTCCAGCCCATCCGTCTACTTTGACCCATTTGCCTTCTTCTAGATCTTTGTAGTTTTCAAAGAAGTGTTGGATTTGTTTGAGAAGAAGTGGAGGTAAGTCGTTTACGTCTTTTACGTCTTTGTAAATTGGAGTCAACTTGTCGGCTGGTACTGCTACTAGTTTAGCGTCTTGGCCGGCTTCATCAGACATTTGAAGAATACCAACTGCTCTAGATCGAATAACGCATCCAGGTACTAGTGGGTAAGGTGTTACTACTAATACGTCGAGCGGGTCGCCGTCTTCAGATAAAGTGTTAGGGATGTAACCGTAATTGCAAGGGTAAAACATTGGGGTAGCCATAAAACGGTCTACGAATACTTCACCAGTATCCTTATCAATTTCGTATTTAATAGGATCATGGTTCGCTGGTATTTCAATCACTACATTAATGTCATTGGGCAGATCTTTACCTGCAGGTACGTCGTTTAAGCTCATCTCTAGTTCACTCGTTGCTGGTTAATTTAAAACTGATCCCTGCTTATGTTTAGCTACTCGAGCAAAACACCTGACCTAAATACAAGGCCTGAAAGGGCTATATCGCTTTCCGGGTGTGGTCCCGGAGCTATTTCAGAGCTGCGGATTATACATTGACACGAAAATGAATTCTAATAGGGCTTTTAAGAAAACGGGTAAAAAGTCCTTTGAGCAGAACATTAGGCATAATAGAAGGCTTCTATGGTCGCCCTTGGGGCTTCGATAAGCGTCAGGGGTCTATTCCCTTTTTGAAGGAATATGGTTTTTCTTTTTATATATATGCCCCAAAGGCAGACCCTTTCTTGAGGGAGCGCTGGCAAGAGCCTGTCCCCGATGAGTTATTAGCCAAACTAGCTCAGTTTGGGGCTGAATTAAGGGCACAGAGCATACACTGGGGTGTTGGGCTTAGTCCTTTCGAGCTGCATCTGAATTTTGATAAGCAAGCGAAAGAGGCTTTGCGTCGAAAATTGGACCAAATTCAAGCCCTGCAGGTTGATTGGCTGGCGATCCTCTTTGATGACATGAAAGGTGACTTTGAGGATTTGGCCGACAGGCAAATAGAGATTTGTCATTTCGTTAAGGAATATGTGGATTTCGATCGCCTACTCATGTGCCCCAGTTATTACTGTTTTGATCCAATATTAGAACAAGTATTCGGGACCATGCCCTCAAACTACCTTGAGGATTTAGGGCATGGTCTTGATTCAGATATTGATGTCTTCTGGACTGGAGAGAAAGTGTGTTCCGAAGAGTACTCACCTGAACACTTAGCACAAGTCAGCCAACTACTTAGGCGCAAGCCCTTTATCTGGGACAACTACCCGGTGAACGATGGTGCACGTATGAGTCCATTTTTACATTTAAGCCAAACTAATGGCCGAGAGCATTGTCATGATGAATGGGTAGCAGGCTGTGCTGTTAATCCGATGAATGAGGCTTTTTTGAGCCAAATTCCTTTGGCCAGCCTAGCTAAGCGGCCGCAAGATGCTAAGCAAGCTTTGCAAGCTTTTGAGGGTTTTAGTGAGCAATTCTTGGGGCAGCAGGCTGCTAAGGAATTTAAAAGGGACCGAGCTATCTTTGAGGAACAAGGTCTATTGGTTCTGTCAGAAGAGCAAAAAGCAACATTGAGTAAAAAGTACCAAGAGCTTTTAAATGCTAATAACTTTGGCTATATCTCAGAGCTGATAGAGTACTTAAATGGAGACTATCTGTTCGACCTTAAAGATCAAGTACCGACTCAATTGCTGTGGGAAGGTTGAAGCCGCTGGCTATCGATTATCGAGACGCTATACTAGATCCTACTTTGGAGAGAACCTGTTATAGGAGTCATAAATGTTTAAAAAGATTGTGATTGCACTATTTGTATTGCCTGTGTTGATATTTGGGATTGCTTTTTTGCTACCCAAAGAAAGCCAGCTCTCGAGAAGTATTGTTATCGATCAAAGCCCAGAGGCAGTCTTCTCAAAAATAAATAACTTCCGCGATAGCCAGCGCTGGTCCCCCTGGGCGCAAATGGATCCCGATATGAAAGTGATCCACGAAGGCTCTGTCAGTGATGGAGGGGCAAAAATGTCTTGGCGCAGTAGTCATCCTGAGGTTGGAAATGGCAGCCAAGAGATTATTAAAAGCGTTTACCCTGAGCACCTGCATATTCAGCTAAGCTTTGAAGGGCAGGGAGATGCAGAAGCTTTTTTTGACCTAAAGCCTGTTAATGAGGCGAGCACTGAGGTGACTTGGAGCTTTAAGAGTGTGCATGGCGAAAACCTTTTAACCCGTTACCTGGGTTTAATGCTTGATGCTTGGATCGGCCCGAAGTACGAAGAAGGTTTGAGCAACCTAAAGGCACTCTTGGAGAACGAGCAAGCCTCCAAAGCAAATGATGAGCCTACTAAGCAAGCTTCTAATGTTAAAGTGGTTGATGATCAAGGCCGAGTCATAGAGAATGCGCCGCAGGCAAACGAAGCAAGCGTAGAATAAACAAGTGAAGAATAAATCAATGAATGTTCGAGAAAGAATAGAAGCCGTAATTGAGGCCGAGGCAAAAGCGATACAATCCGTACAGGTAACGGAAGACTTTATAAAAGCAGTTGAAGTGTTGAAAGATTGTAAAGGTAAGGTGCTGACCACTGGGATTGGAAAAGCTGGTCATATCGCAAATAAGTTTGCCGCTACCTTATGTTCCACGGGAACACCTGCTGTTTTCCTTCACGCTGCAGAGGCCGCTCATGGGGATCTGGGTATCGTGCATGATCAAGATGTCATGATAGCGTTTTCGACAAGTGGAAAATCTAGGGAAGTGCTAGAGATTCTTGAAATGGCCCGGCACTTAGGAGTAGTGCATTTGATCGGGGTGACTTCTCATCCAGACTCTGAACTACGACAGCATTGTGAGCTCGTATTAGATATGGGGGAAACCGGTGAGGCCTGTGTTTTTGGTTTAACGCCCACCAATAGCACGGCGGTCATGCTAGCGATCAGCGATTCAATTGCAGTAGCGCTTATGGAAAGCAAAGGATTTACCAAGGAAGAGTATGGTAAGCGACACCACGGTGGCTATTTGGGTCGTGCCGCTCGTACTGACAACATGCCTCATTAGTGTCGAGTTTGGTTGATGAGTATGGGTTCCAATCAATGGCTTATTCGGTCGGAGAAGGTGTCTGATATTGAGGCTATTGATAATTTATTGAAAGCAGCTTTTGAAACCGAGGCTGAAGCACATTTAGTAAAAAACTTGAGGGATCACGGAGCGCTTTTATTTTCATTATTGGTGCTTGATAAAGGCACAGAAGAAATTGCCGCCTACCTAGCGCTTAGTCCTGTCACGATAGAGAGCTCAGAAGGAAAAGCACGACAAGCTTTGGGATTAGCTCCAGTTGCTGTATCGCCAAGATTCCAATCTCAAGGTTTAGGATCCTTAATTGTTAGACATTGGTTTGAAGAGTATGCGGAAGACTTTTTTCAAGCGGTAGTGGTCTTAGGTGAACCAGAGTATTATCAGCGCTTTGGTTTTGAAAATGCAGCCCAGTATAATATTTTTTGGTCGGGTAACTCTGATAAGAAGCTTGAGCTTTTAGATTATTTTATGATTAAAGAGCTGAAAAAAGGTTTTCTTAAAAAGGTAGAGGGCTTCGCTTTTTATCACCCTGCTTTTGATGAGGTGTAAGTTAATGTTTGGCTTAAACCTTTTGCCGGCTAAACGCTTATCTATATTTTTCTGCTCATCGATGTTTTTTTTGTCGAGCGATATTTATGCACAGAAGCCATTAACGATAAAGTTGGATTCCGTTAGTACCAGTCCTCCAAGGCAGCAAGTTAAGGAAGTTACCGCGAGTCCCTATATCTTTGAGTTTCAGAATGACTTTGACCGTGATGGAGAGTTGGAAACGGTAGTGGGAGCGCGATGTGTTAAGGGTTGGTGTGAAAATTATATTTTTAAGCACCTTAACAATAAGCGTTACCGATTCTTAGGTATGGCTCATTTCAATCAAAAGTCCTATGAATTGGTTTGGGAAGCCGGTGCATCGATGCCAGACATTATTTATTTTAAGCGCGAAAATGTCGGGCAAGGCTGTCTTGGTCGTTTGAAATACGGTGAGACTTTGTATGCTTATGAGCAAGAACAGGAAGTGTGTCGTTTACCTTTGAGTGTTAGGGATAGTTTAAATAGTTACCGGCCAGTGGCTAAGGTTAAGCCCAAGCCAAAGTTCCGCTCAAGTGATCCTGATTATATCGACTTCTCGGATATTAAATTCAATGATCGAGAGTCGGACTTATATCCCGAGTAAAAATTTAACATTACTGTTTGTTTAGGAGCACGGTTTGTTATTTTATTCTGCGTCAGATTCAATATTTTTAGACCAAGTTGAGTCTCGAGAATTTCCTGCGGATGAATTTGATCATCGCGCGCATCTACGCCTGGCATATATCTACTTATGCTCATTTGATATAGAAAATAGTATTTCCCAAGTTAAGCAATCTTTACTCGGTTTGCTGAATAAGGCTGGAATTGATCCAGATGAGAAATATCATGAGACCTTGACCTGTGTTTGGGTGGGTTTGCTAGCGAATTCCATGACCGGGTTAGAAGGTATAGAGAGCTTTGATGATTTTATCCAGACTAGCTCTCAGCTAATGGATTCCAAACTACCCCTTCAATACTATAGTCACGGATTATTGTTTTCTGATCAGGCTAGAAAAGAATTTGTGCAGCCAGATTTAAAAGTTCTGAGTCAATTTTTTTAGAAGGTTTGTCAGTAATGAATAATACAATTGTTTATTCCTTTGGGCTGTTGTCGATGGCTTTTGGGTTTTTGTTGGTGGTAAGGCCGGAATTTGTAAACAAAAAGCCTAAACCTGAGGACGTTTTTCGTGCGGTTGAAAGAAGAGCGTGGTGGGGTCTTTTAATTGGTTTGGGTCTTTTTTGTTTTTCCTTGCCTTCTATCAACTCTTATTTGGTCGGTTTCTTTGTGTTAGCTACGGCAGCGACCTTAGGTATTTTGATTGCAAGATTGATAGGGATCTTTTTAGAGGGCTCACATCGGCGTCAATGGTTCTGGGTTTGGGTTGAGCTGCTTGTGGTTCTAGTATTAGCGAGCGCGGGTGTGTGGTTTTCAGTTTAGCTCCTTTTGGCCCTAGCGTTAGCTTAGAAAGGATACTAAATGGAAGGTGAGAAAGGCCAGTACGTAAGCCAAAACAAGGTAAGCTGCAAACATTCCTAAGGGCAGTTTCCAGGATCGGGATTCCTGCTTTAGTACCGCCAGTGTTGATACACATTGCAGAGCGATTGCGTAAAAAATCAGTAAGGCAAACCCTGAGCCTAGTACTAAACCACTCGCTTGAATGTAATCGGCTAAGGGTACAAAGTCATCTTCTGCGCCTTCGATTCCAAATAGCGTGCCTAGGGTGCCAACGAATACTTCTCTCGCTAAGAAAGAGGCGAGAATCGCCACGCCATAGCGCCAGTCTAAGCCGATAGGAGCAAATATTGGTTCGATAATTTTGCCCAAACTTGCTAGCCAAGACTCGCTAAGATCTGCTCCGTAATTAGGAAAGTAACCTAAGACCCAAACGACTAAAGTCACCGCAAAAATAATGCTGCCTGCTTTGGTGACGAAGTGCTTGCAACGGTTCCAGGAATGTCTCAACAAAGGTACCCAGGATGGCACTCGATAAGGAGGCATCTCCAATACAAAGGGTAAATCTCCGCCTAAATCTTTTTTTGTGCTAGAAACTAAAGCGGTCACCATTAATGCGGCAAATAAACCTAAGAAGTAAAGCAAGAACATGGCCAAACCTTGGAGGCCTACAAGACCACCCAAAGCAGTTTCGCTTGGGATAAAGGTTGCGATTAGTAAAGTGTAAACAGGAAGACGAGCCGAACAAGGCATTAAGGGAACGGCTAGATAGGTTAAAAAACGCTTCTTAGGAGAGTCGATATTTCTGGCTGCGTAAATACCAGGAATGGCGCATGCTACTCCGCTGAGCATTGGAATAAAACTTTTGCCGGTGAGGCCAAATATTCTCAAAGGGCGGTGGCAAATTAGTGCGGCTCGGGCCATGTAGCCGCTGTCTTCTAGTAAACCGACGATAAATGTAAGGACAAATATTTGTGGAACAAAAACAAGAAAAGATCCTATTCCGCCAAAAAGTGCGTCGCCTATAAAATTTTGAACATGCTCATTTGGAAATAAGGGGATCACCGTCTCCGCTCCCAAGCTCAGGGCGCTTTCTATGCCATCCATTAAAGGGGCTGCCCAAGTAAAGATAGATTGGAATAAGACGAACATGATGGCAAAGAATGCGAATCCGCCGATGAAAGAATGAAGAAAAAAATCATCTAAGCGGTTAGAGGTTTTAAGTATTAAGTCAGTTTTAGGTCCAAATTCTTCGGTGAGCTCAAAGGCAAAATCAATAAGGCCTTTTTCACTGAGTTCGGCAACTGGGGATGCTTGCTTGAGCTTGTTGTCTTCTTTTAAGGATTGAATCAGTGTGTCGATGCCTTGCCCGCTTCTGGCCGAGATGGCGATGACAGGAGCGCCTAATTTTTCCGCCAGGCCTTGCGTGTCAAATTTTACGCCATGTTTCTTAAGTACGTCGATCATGTTGGCCAGTACCAATACCGGCTTACCCTTAGCGTGGGCTTTTTGAATCACGTCTAAGCAAAGTTGAAGGCTTTTCTCTAGGCGGCTTGCGTCCAGAATACACAACACTTGCTGGGTGTCCTCTTGCGCAATTAGTTCGTCAAATTTGTCAGCGCTGACTTTTTCTTCGCCAGAGATGGGACGCAGAGAATACGCACCTGGAAAGTCGAGTAGCCGGTGATCAGGCATATTGGATATTGGCCCCGAGCCTACATCTACCGTAATGCCTGGAAAATTCGCGACTTTTTGATTAAGCCCAGTCAAGCGGTTAAACAATAAACTTTTGCCTGAGTTGGGGCTGCCTATCAGGATGATTTGCTTCATGGTGATTTGGATAGACTCTCGATCAATATATTAGATGCAACCACCGACTCAAGGCAGAACACCGAATTATTCACTTGGTATACCCTGGGTGCACCAAACGAAGGGCGCTTCAAGCAAGTTACTAGAGTCTTGGGTCGAAAGCCTAGCTCAAGTACGCGATCTTTATAGCGAGCATCAAGATCGTCGCGAAATCCACTGATTTGGCAGCTCTCTTGCGTTGCTAGCTCCCATAGTGTCAGTTCTGCACTGTTCTTTGGGCCTGTTGCTGATGTTTGATCGCTCATAGTGGGTTGCGTTTGCGGTCGTTGTCTTTAGATTGGGTAGTCAGGGTCTAAATTGAGCTGGGCAATATACCGTGAAAGCTTAGATTTGGCAATCTAAATGAAATTGGTTCTCATTTAGGTTTAAGCGGAAATCCCCTAGCTAGCCTTTCGGCCTTTGATAATTCCGTAGCCGAGCACGCTTTTTTCTAGCATGAGTGATAGGGCATCACAGGCATCAAGGAAGTTTTGGAAACGCTCGGCTGTAATATGTTTAAGAATGGCTTCTTTTTGCTCTAGGCAGCTCTGCTTCCAGCGAACCGGAGTTTGGCTGACCTCTTTTGTGACATCGCGGGTTTCGATGCCAGTGAAGCCTGCTTTTTCATATAAGGTTTGATATTCATCCAGGGTTTCAGTTTTTGTTTGCCCAAAAGTATTTTGCAACGCTTCAAGCTGAGGGCCCATACGGTACATTTCGGCGGGTTTTAGCGCGTTAACTTTTATTTGATCGCAAATAACGATTTCCCCCCCAGGTTTTAATACTCTAAAGTTCTCGCTAAACAGTTTTTCTTTGTCGGGGATTAATAAGGAAGACTCCATCATAATCACCAAATCAAACGAGGAGTCATCGAGCTGATTGTTTTGCCCGTCAGCCACCAGAAAAGTCATATCTTGGTCTAGCTTCTTTTCTGAGGCGAGTCGATTGGCAATATTAATTTCTTGCTGGCTTAAGGCAATACCGGTGATTCGAGCTTTACATAACTGGTTTAAGTAAAAGGCTGGCCCGCCAACACCGCAGCCGACATCCAGTACAGTGAGCTTTGGTTGCAGCTCAACGAGCTCAAACATCGCATCCATGAGATGTTGCGTTGCTAGTTCAAGAGAGTCATCGTTTTGTTTGAATAAGCCGTAGTGTAAGTTGTCGCCCATGATCAGATGCCAGGCATCACTCACCTGATCATAATGAGCTTCAATAGATGGCATTTCGAAGAACTAAGAGGTGAACTTAAGCTGATTGTTACCCATAGCAATTACGTCACCGTCGTTTAACTTGGTTGAGCCCACGGGAACGGGGCTTCCATTGACGAGAGGTGCCATGTCTTCGGTAAGAGTGTTGAGCATGTAGTACCCATCCTCTTTTTTAGAAATGACACTGCTTTGACCATTGGGGCCTTTTACTCGGGTAAGTAGTTTGGAAAGCGATAAGGACTTTCCTTTGCTAGGCCCATCAACTACGGTCAGTTTTGCTTCAGAGGTCGGGGCAGCAGGACTGGGTGCGGCAGGAGTGGGTGCAGCAGATGCAGGTGTTGCTGGTGCTGCAGGTTTTTGCTCTGGATCTTGCATCGTCACAGACCCAGCCTGCAAAATAACTGTCTTTTCCATGTCGTCGTCGACCGAGGACACATCGGACAAGTAGCGCAACTCAAATTCTCCAATACGAATCAGATCTTGATCCCTTAAAGGTGCCTTTTGAATGCGCTTATTATTGATGAAGGTACCGTTAGTGCTATTAAGGTCCTCAAGAAATGAGTCATTGCCTACCGTTAAGACTTTTGCGTGGCTACCGCTAACACCTGGATCATCTAAGTGTAGGTCGTTGATGTGTTTGCGGCCGAGCGTTAACACTGTTCTCTCAAGATGAACCTGAGTAATTTCCTGATTATTTTTTGTAACGATGAGTTTTGAAGCCATTGTTTTATCCCATTCGAGTACTAGGTTTTAACTTTTAAACAGCCAGTTAAGCGATTTCTTTAACAAGCTTCCTTTTTTAGCTTGTACCAACATAACCGAGACGTTATCTCTGCCACCAGCCTTACAGGCTTCGTCGATTAAAGTTTCAAGAACCTCTTCGTGTTCGGTTGAACTTTTGAGGCACTCAGCAATTGCGTGATCACTGATCATGTCATTGAGCCCGTCAGAGCAAAGTAAAAATAAATCATTTTCTTCTACTTCAACTTCAGCCACGTCGACATTAACTTCTTTTCCAATGCCCACTGCTCGAGTAATGACATTTTTCTGACCGGCTTTCTCTGCCTCGGCGCGAGTTTTATAATAGCCTTGCGCGAGTAATTCGTTTACTAGGGAGTGATCGTCGGTGAGCTGAGTGAATTCACCGGCTCTTAAGCGGTACAGTCTAGAATCGCCTACATGGGCATAGTGAAGTTTGTTGTTGTGGGTTAGTGCAACCACCACGGTAGTGCCCATACCTTTGTATTGGTCGTTAGACTCAGCGGTAACAAAAATCTCTTCGTTGGTTTTGCTGATTGAGGAGTCTAATAGTTGCCCGATAACCAAGGACTGATCGTCTTCGCTACCCGAATCAATCGTGCCAGCGGCATCTTCAAGATCTTGGGTTATGCCCGAGACTGCCATCGCGCTTGCGATCTCACCACCTTGGTGTCCTCCCATTCCATCTGCGAGTACTGCAAAGCCGAGCTCTTTGTTGACGTGAATGCAGTCTTCGTTTAACTGTCTTACGCGTCCTACGTCGGTTTTTCCACTAATGAGCCATTCAAACATATTGTCTACCTAAATTAAGAAGCGGCGCTTCCTGCTTGTCTTTTCTTCGCTGCTGCTAGACAGGTCTTTAAACCGTTAGCAAAGGCTTTCCCTGTTGCAAAACGTTGATCCGGGTCCTTAGCTAAGCCTTTATCGAAAAACTTCTCCAATTCTGGAGGTAGCTTTGGATTAATAGAGCGAAGTTTTGGATGAGGTTCATTGGCAATTTGGAACATCAACGAGGCCATAGAGTCACCTTGAAAAGGCAATTCCCCCGATAGCATTTGGAAGGCCATCACTGCCAAAGAAAATAAATCAGAGCGCCCGTCTACATGCTTGCCTGCGAGTTGTTCGGGCGACATATAAGAAGGTGTTCCCAAAATGGTGCCAGTTTTAGTTTGGTTAGAATCAGTAATACGCGCGATACCAAAGTCGGTGATTTTAACTTCTTTTTCATTTGGCTCGTACATGATGTTGGCTGGTTTGATATCCCTGTGCACAACATTCAATGAGTGCGCGTAATCAAGAGCACTTGCGCATTTAAATAAAATATCAAACACAAGCGCTGGAGCGAGTAATGTATCTTTTTTAACGTTATCGGCTAAATCGCTGCCCTTGAGGAATTCCATGGCGATAAAGGCGAGATCATGTTCCTCACCTGCATCAAGCATTACTACGATATTGGGGTGATTAAGTCGGCCGGCGGTTTCAGCCTCGCGGAAGAAACGGTCTTTCGCATCTTGCAAGGCGTCGCCTTCAAATTCTTGGCTAAGCGCCATTGTTTTAATTGCGACCTCACGAGATATTTTCGGGTCGTTACCTAGGTAAACCATGCCCATGGCACCTTTACCAAGCTCCTTGATAATTTCATAACGCCCGAGTTGAGGTTTTTCTACATCGTCACCCGACGCCATGAGGCTAGGCCCAAGGTTGCCGCCACCAGGACCGATAATAATGGTTTCTTCCATTTTCTTGCTGCGATCAAGGCGTTCAGCAACGTCTTTAAATTTGGGAGCAAAGTCATAAATATAATTGTAAACGTTGGCTGATTTTGCAAATTGCCTCTTGCGTTCATAATCTAAGGCTAAGTTAAATAGCGCTTCTGCTAGCTGTTCGTCCTTAGGACACTTGCGGAATTTTTCAAAGGCCATGTCGAGTTGGCCTTGACCCTGAAAAGCAAGGCCTAACATGCGATTGCTTTCTGCAGACTCTTGGTCGGCGCTTTCTTTACCTTTTTCTGAAACAAAGAAACGCTTGGTAGTTAATAATATGTATCCAAGCACCAACATAACCACAGGTGTCATCAAGGGAATCCACATGCGTTGAGTCGTCATTAAAATAAAATGGGTTCCGATACAAAGAACGATAATTGCAAGCGAAACCAGAGCACCATTCTGTGCGTTAAGCCTTGGTAGTAGCGCCATCAAAAATAGCGCAACCAGGATAAAGCTGAATAGTTCGACCCAAATGGTCCAGCCAGGCTTGGTAAAAAAGTCCTCTTGTAAAATACTCGAAAGGTTGTGGGCGAGAGCCATAACAGGGGCCATTTCGGAACTTACTGGTGTTACTAGGGTGGTGCCTAATCCAGCCGCGGTAGCACCGATAAGAACTGTTTTGCCTGCAAATTGCTCAGCCGGAATAACATCAAAGAAAAAATCTGAAAATGAATTCACCGAGAAGGGCTGTTGACCCTGCTCTCCACTGTAATAAAACGCGTGCATCTTTAGCGAGTTGTCGGTCACAATGTTGAGTTTGCCTACTTTAACCGAAGGCGTGCCGGTTACTAAAATTTCTGAAATATCCAAGTTAAGCGATTTGGCCGCAAGCATTAGGGACATGCTTGGATAGAGTTCTCCGTAGTAATCGACCACAAGTGCTTCGCTTCGAGCAGAGCCGTCTACATCTAAAATAGCGTTCAGGTGCCCCATGCCTGCAGCAAAGCTAGAGACTTTTTCAGTAGGGAACTGCATAGCGTAAGCGGTTTCAGGATATTGTTCGTTCTGTTTAAGTGTGCTGGTTAGGGCAAATTGTTTTACGTACTCAGGTGTTTCGAAATCCGGTTTGCCATAAGTTTCCCCAAGAAACATGAAGGTGGGTAATACAACATTTCCCGTCTCGGCCACTACATCGCCGAGTGCCTTGTCGCCATCTAATAAAATCTTTGCTTGCTGAATCTTATCTTGAATCCCAAGCACTGAGCTACCTACAAAGTCTATTCCCTCGATCAAAGAGTCGCTATTTTTTAAAGCACTAGCTTCTTCGATTAGGCGGTCAAACTCTTCACCGGGAGCGCTGAATTCTTCGCCAGTCTCAGGGTCCATATCGATACGGCTTAGGCCGGTGCTGGTCATGTATTCGTCGATATCTAAGACTACTGCGAGACCGGGGTCCTCTTGGGGCTCGAAAAAGAAAGCGGTATGGCCAATAACTTTTGCACCAGCTGCGTTGAGTTTGGCAATCGCCTGGGCGTGGATGTGCCTTGACCAAGGCCAGCGCCCAACAGTTTCTAGGCTCTTTTCATCGATCGTAAGTACTGCGATTTGTTCACTTGGTTCTGCAGAGGTGGCGTTAAGCCCCATGTCATAAGCCCAGCGCTCAATTCCTTGAGTAATTCCTGTTGGGTAAAGGCCGACAAAGGCCAATATGATTAAAAGACCGAGAAACCAGTCCTTTTTCCAAAAGTTTTGCTTGTTCACACCTGATCCCATTTTTTTATATTTTTTAGGGTTCTGTAGGTCTGTATCCTTAAATTCTAATAGGCTTGGAATACTGCCGGCAGACGAGTTCTGAGTGTAGCAAGGAGAAGGCTCGGTTCGAAGTGTTTTTTTACTGTTTTATCAGTGAATTAGACCGTTTTTCTGTAGTGAAATGGAGGCTAGCTAGTAAAAGTTTAAAAATGTGTCTAAATTTGGTTCTAGGCCCCCATAAATAGGGGGGTTAGGGCGTTTTTGCGCTTTTGAGTACAAAGCGAGCAGCATCGAGTGCCATACGCAAATAATCAGTATCATCTTTAAGGATTCTGCTGGATAGAGAAAATCCATCAAAAACGGCGAGCAATGTAGCGCTGAGCATTTCACTGCTCAACTCGTTAGTAAAGGCTCCTTGTGATTGGGCCTCGGAAATTAAACTGTTTATCACCCCGAAAACCAGTTGGTATTGCTGGTTTAGTAACTCGTTCAGCTCAGGGTTACGAATGCCCTCAACGTAAAGGTCCATCATTAGGCTGATATCCTTACCCATTTCATCAAGCGTGGTTTCATGTTGCTCAATCAGTGAGATGATTTTTTGATCAGAGCTTAGCTTTTGGATCTCTGGATTGGTTTGAAGCTGCTCTATAGAAGAGAGCGCATAACGCTCAAAGAAAAACTGGCAAAGCGCCACCAAGAGGTCGTTTTTACTTGAAAAGTAGTGGTAAACACCGCCTTTACTGACGCCGGATTCGCGAATAATGTCATTCATGCTGCTGTTAGAAACACCTTGTTCGCTCAGCACTTTGATACCGGCTTCAAGTATCTTGAGCTTTTTGTCGTCCTTAAAATCCATATTTGTCTCGCTCATCCTAGAATTGGTATTTGATCTGAATAGAGGCTTCGTTCTCTGCGCTGCTGAGCGGGTTTAAAGCGACAGCTCCTTCGCTTAAATCATTGACGCTGAATGCGCCGGTAAATTGCCAATTGTCATCATATTGGTAAGTGGCTTGGGCGGTACTAGTCAGTGAGCGCGGGCTCTCTCTGCTATTACTTAATAAACTGAGATCAAGGTCATCGTTTAGGTAGCTCTTACTCCAACGTAGTGTGACCAGTGGCGTAGATTTATTTTGATTTTCGGTAAAGTCATCATCCAGTGCGTAAGTACCCCAAATGCCTAGGCTGATATTGTGATTAGTCGGCGACAGATATTCTAAACCTGCAGCTGCATCGATTACGTCACTGGTCTCGCTAAAAGTCCCGTTAACCAGTTGGTTGGTTTTTAGTGCGAAGTCTGTTTTGAATTGCCATGCACCTGAGGAATAGTTAGCACTGATACCATAGAGATCATATTCGGATAGAGAAGAGACCAAGCTGGGAAGAGCCATTGGGCCGTTCGAACGAAGTACTTGAGAGGGCTGGTTGCTGATCAGTTGAGCAAACATCCAAGCCAATTCTAATTTCCCAAAGATGGTTTTGAAGCGCCCGCCCCATTCATCATCTAAATCGTCCTCATTTATATTATTCGTCGCGTTTAAACCATAGGAATCACTAATATGACGATCCAAATGCAGTTCTGCCCGAGGGTTATAGAAAACCTGCACCTGACTCTTGTCGATATAACACTCCGATACCCACATTAATTGGGCGAGTCGAACATTGCTGTAATCCGTTAAGAGTTGCTCGGTAAAATCAAAAGGAGTGATGTCGTCAACCGCAAAGGTGCCGTCTACTTGTCCCCAGATTAAAGTTTGTTGCCCCACTTTATGGGCACAGGTGTTTTTGCTGTATTGAAGCCAAGCTTGTTGTAATTTCAATTTTTCGTAAGTTTCATTACGTTGTTTGGCTTGCTTGTCAGGGCTTCGAAAGCTAGTTGCTTTTAAATCCACTCGGCTAAACCAGCTTGGTGCTAAGGCTTGCTCGTATTCGACTCGTACTGCATAGCGATGATAACTCGAATCGCCTTTGTCATTGCGTGTTTGGTCATGTGATAAGCTGGTTACGAAGTAATCTCTCCAAGAACTTTCTTTTTTTTCCATGCTGGGTGCTGAAAAATCAAAATCGTCTTCGAGTAGCAAGTCTTCTTCGGCATGTGCAATAGACGATAGACCGACAAGGCCTGCCAGAGTCATGTGTTTTAGTATTTTTTTATTCATAAGCGATTACTGAATGTCGACTGCAGTGGTTCTTAGTTCGCCTAGGTTCTTTTCCCTAAATGCAAAGTCCGTTAGCGTACGCTGTCCTAAGAATTCTTCGTCAATTTCTACATTAATCGCAATTTGATCGGTTTGAATGGTTGAAAGGCGTTTGTCTTTTACGTTCATGATTGTGGTTTCTTGCGCTTTCCAATTTCCATTTGAGGGTAAGAAGTTCTTTGCGTAAATTTTCTTCCAAACATTGCCGCGCTTGTCATAATTTTGAGTTTTCACCATGACGAATTTTTCTTTGTCCACCCAAGTGAGGGTCTTGCTATAGCGGGTTTTTTTTAGGCGTTTTTCATTAGGAATGGATTCAATAATCCAAACATCAAACTTTCCGTACTTGCCTTCTTTGATGATTTTGTGGGTGTACTCGTCGATTTTTCCGTTTTCCATATCTTCAGTGGTGAATTCTGAACCGAAAAATGCAACAGGTTCTTGTTCTTCTTTACCCCCGGATACCATACGCTTTACTTTTCCAAGTGCTGAAAGATAAAGCCAGCTTTCGGTGTCTTTGTCTTCGTCATCGTAGCTGTAGGTCAGCATACCGATACCTTTTTCGTTAGCAGGTTCCAATACAATGGATACTGACTTGCCGTCTTTTTTTTCGGGTCCATATTGCTTTTGGGTGGTTTCGATAACTTTCAGTCTGGGTTTTTCAGTACAGATCGGGCGCTTTTCTTTGATTGCAAATTTGCAAGTCGATAGGCGGTTTTTACTGTAGGTGGAGTCGTTAGTTTCTCTTTGTTGAGTATCAACCTTTTCCATAATCTCGGCTGCGCTCATGGCGAAGCCGGTCGAGCTAGTTAGCACTAAAGATGATGTGAGTATTAGATAGTTAAGGCTTTTCTTTCGTGTAAGTTTAATAAACATAGTGATAGACCTTTTTACAATATTAAAATTTTTGTGTTAGCTAGTTTGTGCGGCTGAGTCTTTTTCTAGGCTGGCTAAGTATTTAGTTCGACCAAGATCAGGCTTTAGTACTACGATAGATGCCGGAAGTAGTAATAAGTCGCAACTTAAGGCTACGACAATGGCGAGTGCTCCGAAGCCACCGATTTTTGCAATACCCAAAAAGTCTGAAAATACTAATACCGCAAAACCGGTAGCAAGAATAATCGTGGTGAAGGTTACGGCTTGACCAACCTCAAAAATGGTTTCTTTTAAAGACTCGCGCATGTCGCCAGTTCTAAACCAAGCGTCGCGGTAGTGGGACATAAAGTGGATGGTGTCGTCGACAGCTATGCCAATGATGAGTGGTGCAACAATTAGAGTGTCTGTATCGAGAGATACACCTAAAAGCCCCATCAAGCCAAAGGTCGAAATAGACGGGAGGACGTTAGGTAGCATTGAGATAGCGCCACCTTTTAGACTGTTCAGGGCGATGATTAAAAAAAGAGAGATAATCGCGATTGCTAGACCGAAGCTCTTAATTTGAGCCCAGTTCATCTTGTCTAGTAAACGCATCATCATGGGCAGAGAGCCTGTGCTACTAATTTTTGTGTTTTCAAAACGTTGTTCTAGTGGGCCAAAGTACCCTTGGATGTCAGCATCCAGTTGGTCAAAAATACTTGAGTATTCGTAGGTGCCTGCGTTTTTAAGTTGTATGGTGATGTGCGTGCTGCTGTAATCATCGCTAACCAAGTTTCTGCGGTCTTCGGGATTAGAATTGTTAAACATGTAGAGAAGTTGAGCGGCCATTCTTGAGTCGTCGGGAATTACTTTGAATTCATCACGATCTTCATTCATAGCTTTGTTGGTGTCTTTTACATAGTCGGAGATAGAAAATGACTTAAGGATATATTGGGGGTAGGTTTTCAAGATATGAGTTTGAAACCCTTCAATCGCTTTTAGCACTTCGGGTTGCTTCACTGCATTGCTCTCGCCAAAGTCTAGAATGACTTCCATGGTTTGGCCGCCCATCATGTAGTTGTCGATGATATGAGCAGCCTCACGAATTTCACTGCCTTCTCGCGTTGACTCTGTTATGTTCGTGTCTACTTTTACAATGGATGTGCCGTAAATAAATAACGCAAAAGCGGCAACATATCCTGCCAATATGGTTTTTGCGTGGCGTTCTACGAAACCGGGAACTTTATCAAGAAAAGGCTTTAGCCAATGTAGATTTACATCGCGATTACCGGCTTCCGCTTTTTGCTCTAGGTTGCTGTAAGGGCGCCAGTAAGCTAAACAGCTGGGCAAAATAAGCATGATGAGCCAAAAGGCAATAAAAACACCGAAGGCAGATAACAGGCCGAACGTCGCGATCTGAGGAATGTCGCTCACTTGTAATGAAATCATTCCTGCCATAGTCGTAATGGTTGTTAAAAAGATAGGTACGCCTGTTTGTCGATAAGCTGAAGCGATGGCTTCTTCATGGGCTTGGCCTTCCTTTCGATAAATGCCATAAGTACTTAATACATGTACACAAGCTGCTACACCTACAGCCATTATCAACATCACCGTTAACATGACCAAATTAGAAAGGGTGATTTCAAGTAAGGAGAAAAATCCAACTGCCCAGATGGTGCTTATACCGATTACCGAGATAGGCCAAACCACCGCACTAAATGATTTAAATAACAGCCAAAGTAGGCCAATAAATACCACGACCATAAGTCCGATTAGAGCGCTGCCTTGTTCGAAAGTTTTTAATGCAAATTCCATCATCGCCGGGTTGCCGGAATAATGGAAACTAAAGTGTTTGTATTCCTCTTGTTCGGTGATCTTACGAACGTCACTCATAAAAGCTAAGTATTCCATCATTTGTGTCGATTCGTACTCAATGACTTCTTCTTCTATGCTTTCATCATAAGCAAGACCTGAATAAGCGTCGTCGCCTATACCAGGACCAAAGTCTGAATTAAAATCATCTTCAAGCTGGCTGTTGTAGTCGCCCCCTAGATTGCTATCGAGAAGATCGTCATTGAGTAAGTCGTCGCTTAAGAGGTCGTCTGCACTCTCAATAGTTTTTTCTTTCTGTACTGGAATGGTTCCAAAGTCAGTTTTTATACGGATGCCGCCGTAACGATAGTCGTCTGAGAAATAAGCCAGTCGAAAAGTATCTTGTGTTAAGGCTGCAGCACGTTTGGCTTCGCGCTCTTCCTTACTTTGAGGGAAGTCTGTGGCTAATAATTTTTGTGAGATCAAAGTGTCTTGATCGACGACCTGTAATCGCACATTGTAAAGGCTGTCTATTTTTTCGATTCGAGTTAGCTCTGTGGCTTCTTCTCCGCGTGCGACTCTCGCGTCATCTAATGCCTGATGGAGTTTGGCGATGGTCGCGACGGACTCCTCAGAAAATACATCACCGTCTTTGGCCTCGTAAACAATATATAGACCATCATCACTACCAAATTGATGCCTAAATTGATCGAGGGTTTTTCTAACGGGGTCCTCTTTGGAAAACATGGTCTCGAAAGACATGTCCATGTTGAATTTGGTAATGGCACCAAACACCATTAACCCCGTTAGAGCGAAAAAACAGGGCAGAATAATCCAGCGTAATCTGAATGCGTTTGCAGGAAGTTGTTGAAATAGCTGGTTAAGCCATTCGAGGAACTTGGATATCATGGTTCACCTGGTCGGAATGTTAGAAGCTAGAAAAGACAAATCGAGCCTTGCTCGGGATCTGGTTAAGATACCGTCCGACCAGTCGGACTGTCAAGCGCGTTGATTAGATAGCTTAAGGGTTTTGTATTGCGAGGGAGCTTATGAGATGAGTTATGAACAATGCTGTGAGCGGTATTGGCTGGGGCTCACGCCTTCGTGGCGCTTAAATGCGGCTGAAAAGTTGGTGAATTCAGAATAGCCGAGTGCCAGGGCTATTTCTGATATGGGGCTGGTGTCGTGTCGCAGCCAGTGTTTGGCTTTTTGCATCTTTATAGACTGGTAGAGCCCGCCATAGTGGCTGCCCTGTTGTTTTAGTTTTCGATGAAAACTCCGCTCTGACATGGCGAAGTATAATGCGGCCTCTTTCGCGTTTAGCTTTTGGTCTAAATTCGCTTCGATCAGGTTTTTTACCCGACCGATAAAACTATTTTCTATTTTATCGAGCTCTTGTTGGCACAAACTTAAAATAACCTGGCGCGTCTGGGCGTTGGCACTGCGCATAGCGAGCCGGGTAAGGTTCGAGGGGATTTTTATTTTGTGGTGGCTGTGGTCGAAGCTTAGTTTGGAAACGCGGCTAAACAGTTGCCACATCTCCATATTAGGAGGAGGGTAAGAAGAGACTTCTATAATAGACCTTTGCTTATGTCGGCGTGGATCAAGCTGAATTATGTTGAGGCCAATCAAGCCTGCGTTTGCGATTCCTAGAGCGATTAAAAAATCATGGCAGGGTGTTGAGATTTCGTTGAGTGCAATGACCTCTGCAACGAAGTAATTCTCTTCTTCATGGCAATATAAGCTGAATATGGGTGAAATGATTGGAAAGTAATCACCATAGGTTCGTATCGCGTCGCCCACAGTATCCGCGCAAATGCTAGCGAGGCCTACGAGTCCATGGTCGGTGCTGTTCAAGGTGACGCCTAAATTAAAACCAATTTGATAAGCCTGGTAGCCCAGCACTTGATGGGCATTGTTTAGGACAATGCCAAGATCTCGATCGCTTATCTGGCTAGGGGTGTCGATGTTTTTCTCGATTGAGCTGCCATGTAATACCTGCTCACGGCTTAAGCCCTGTTGGCGGAGGTATTTGACCAGGTAATCGAAGTAGTTGGCGTAAATAACGGGGCGATCGAAGGTGTTCATGGTTTAATTATGCCTATTAATGGCAGTAAATCATCAATTATTGGCAAAAGACCATCTGCCCTGCATGTTTAGGCACGTACACTAACTTTAACGATAACCCTGGTGCCATATTGATTGTCTTGCGCGGGGCTCAGTAAAAAAGCTATGTAAAAGGCTAAAAGAGGAAGGTAAAGATGGTACAAGATGTTCAGGTGGTGTTAGTGGGTGCGGGCTTTGGTGGCATGGGAGCTGCTATTGAGCTTAATAAATTGGGCTACAAGGATTTGGTGATTCTTGATCGCATGGATGACCTTGGTGGCACTTGGCATATCAACCAATACCCGGGTATTGCTGTGGATATTCCTTCTTCTACTTATAGTTATTCGTTTGAGCCTAACCCCAACTGGTCGCGTTTGTATGCGCCAGGTGATGAGTTAAAATCTTACGCCGAACATGTCGCAGATAAATATGAGCTAAGGCAGTACATGCGTTACGGCCGTGAAGTTAAAAAAGCGGTCTACGATGAAGAGAATCAAAACTGGGCAGTTGATTGTGTCGATATTACGACGGGCAAAAGCGAAAGCTACCGCGCCCAGTTTTTAGTGATGGCCACTGGCTTTTTATCCCAGCCCAAATATCCTGATATTCCTGGTCTTGAGAACTTTGAAGGCAAGACCATGCACACCGCCGCTTGGGATCACGATTATGACCTTAAAGGTAAACGCGCATCGGTGATTGGAACGGGTGCGACCTCGGTTCAGCTCTTGCCAGAAATTGCGCCTGAGCTGGAACAGCTTAATGTGTATCAGCGCACGCCGATTTGGGTAACACCTAAGTTAGACAGAAGAGTTTCAGACTGGACTAAAAAAGCCTTTGCTAATATTCCCTTGGTACAAAAGACAGTTCGACTGGTGGGCTCTAGCATCCTTGAAATCGCGATGGTGATTGGTGCTTTATACAACAAGCAATTTCCTTCTATAACTAAGCGAGCTGAGGCGGTATGTAAAGCGCATTTGCGTCGCCAAATTAAAGACCCAGACCTGCGCAAGAAGTTAACTCCTGATTACAACTTTGGCTGCAAACGTCCGACTTTTTCCAACCACTATTACCCAACCTTTAATCGGGATAATGTGGACCTAGTGGTTGATCGTATATTGCGAATTGAGAAAAACGGCATTGTTACGCTTAAGGAAAATGGCGATGAGGAGTTGAAAGAGGTCGACACCTTGATTTTAGCTACCGGTTTTAAAATGTGGGAAGAAGGCAACTTTCCTGCCTGTGAGGTAATAGGTAAGAGTCAACAAGGTTTACGTGATTACTGGCTAGAGAATGGTTATCAAAGTTATGACGGTATCACCATTGAAGGCTTTCCCAACTTTTTTAATCTGGCTAGCCCATATGCTTTTACTGGCTTGTCATACTTTTTCACTATCGAGGGCCAGATGAAACATATCAATCGATGCTTAACTGAGATGAGGGCCTTAGGCGCCAAAAGCTTTGAGGTGAAAGAAAGCGCTCAAGCTCAATTCGTTGAAGATATGCGCGAGCGTTTAGAAAACTCTATTTTTGTAAATGCTAATTGTGCTACCTCTAACAGCTATTATTTCAATGGGCGCGGAGAGGCCAATCTACTAAGGCCGACTAGCACAGTTACTGCATTGTGGAGAGCAGGACACTTTCCTAAAAATGACTATCGATTCGAATAAATGATTTGTCGAAATACAGTTGCTGTTGATAGGATGCGCCTGCTGCATCATTTATGAGGCTTGTAGGCGTATTCTGTTAAGGCTTTATTAACCTTCCCTGACAATACTGGCGCAGCTCTTCCATTTGAATAAAAAGGCTGTTCCATGATTAAAAAGATATTACTCGGACTTTCTCTGGTGTTGGTATTAGTGTTGGTTGGCTATCTTAATGCCCATCATTTTTTGCGCATTAAAAATGATCTTCCTCCTTTTACCCATAGCGAAGGTGAGTATTTCGTCGAACAGGTGGTTATGCAAGACGGTATTAAACTCAATACCCGTATTCGTTTGCCCGCAGGACAAGATGCTTGGCCCGTAGTCTTGATGCGCAACCCTTATCCAATGTTAGACAAACTTTTAACGCCTACCTGTAAAATGTTTGTTCGTTACGGTTATGGTTGCGTGATTCAGCATACGCGCGGTCAAGGTGAATCTGAGGGAGAATGGGAACCATTGGTTAATGAACCAAAAGATGGATCTCAAACTTTGTATTGGCTGGCTGAACAAGAGTGGGTTGACGGCAATATTGGTATGTGGGGCGTATCTTATCTTGCACTGGTGCAATGGGCTGCGGCATTTGATTATCCGCCTGAGCTAAAAACAATCGTACCTATCTCGATGGGAACCGATTTTCATAAAACCCTTTTTGAAAATGGTACCTTTAGGCATTTTGTAACCTGGTGGATGATGGTGATCCCGGATAGCGATCCTGATATTGCGAATGCTAGTGAAGATCGTTTTTTAGAGGCAACCCGTCATATGCCCCATACCGAAGTCGATGATATTTACACGGAGCAGGATTTGGGTT
The DNA here is from genome assembly GCA_965223975.1 of Pseudomonadales bacterium. Classification (GTDB taxonomy): domain Bacteria; phylum Pseudomonadota; class Gammaproteobacteria; order Pseudomonadales; family JBECKS01; genus JBECKS01. The sequence continues at coordinate 1,085,330 of OZ245031.1, read as the reverse complement.
GGTACAACCTATGGATGAGCTCAACTAATAAGAGTGCGCCTATCTGGGAAAGATGGGATGCAGTAAAATTAAGCCAGGTCGCTCAAAACTTGGATATTCCTGTTTTGATTTTTGATGGTTGGTACGACCCATTTTTTGGGTCCTTGTTTCAAGACTATTTGGACTTAGGTTCTAGGGATAAAAGTGTGATGGTGATTGGTCCCTGGAATCACCTGCAAGAAACGGCAGGCGATTTGCTGCCTGATGACACTCAAGATGCAGGCTCCATGTCGATGCAAATGAGCTTGCAATGGTTTGACTATCACCTGCGTGGCAATAAATCAGAAGATTGGGATGAGTCCTACATTAAAATCTATGACATGGGAGCAACCGAGTGGCAGCAGTTTGATACATGGCCCCCTCAAACAGAAATGCTTCGTTTTTATTTGAGCGGCTTTGAGGCATCCAAGAATTGCGAGGGCGGTTCGCTTGCACAAGACGCGGGTGATGTCCTTGAGTCGGTGTCTTATACCTTTGATCCCGAAAACCCTGTAATGACTCAGGGTGGTGCAGGGTTTATTATGCCGGTGAGTGATGAGATTGGACCTGGAGCATTAATTCAAGGTAGAGATTGCGAACGCGATGATGTACTTAGCTTTGTATCAGAGCCATTGGACCAAGATGTTACGATAGCTGGCGAAGTATCGGTCTATTTAAAAGTCAGTAGTGATGCGGATGACACAATGTTTACTGCTAAGCTTTTGGATGTTCAGCCTAATGGCGATGCAGTAAATATACGTGATAGTGCGACTACTTTAACCTTGAGAAACGGTTTTACTTCACCGGTGACTTATATTCCTGAGTCTCAAGTGAATGTTAAGATTGATATGTGGACCATTTATTGGACCCTAAAAGCAGGTAATCGATTACGTTTAGATGTGTCATCTTCGAACTTTCCGGCATTTAATTTACATAGTAATTATGCGGGTCCATGGCATACTCAAACTAAAAGGCGATCAGCTGAGCAAATGGTTTACTCTCCAGGCTCTCTCGATCTGCCGGTTCGCGTAATCTCTCTAGAATAGAGATAGAAGGGCTAAGGAGAAAATAATGCAGGTTAGTGAAGCCGTTGCACAACGACGTTCGATACGAGCGTTTTTAGATAAGCCAGTGAGTAATGAGCTGGTGTTGGAACTCTTAGAAAAAGCAGCGCGTGCTCCCTCGGGTGGTAATTTACAACCTTGGCGTATTTACGTTGTCAACGGCGAAAAAATGCCCGAGTTTTTGGCGCACCTGGCAAGTTCTGAAGCGGCGGATGTGCCTCCCTATGAAATTTATCCTCCGAAACTAAAAGAACCATATCGCAGTTCTCGCTACAAAGTGGGTGAAGATATGTATAAGCTTTTAGGTGTTGATCGTGATGACAAAGCAGGGCGGTTTAATTTTCTATTAGAAAATTTTCGTTTCTTTGGTGCGCCTGTCGGTTTATTTTGTTTTGTTGATGAACAAATGGGTAAGCCCCAGTGGTCTGATCTGGGTATGTTTTTGCAAACATTTATGCTCTTGGCAAAAGAGGCTGGATTGGACACCTGCGCACAGGAGGCATGGGCTATGCGCGCTCAAAGTGTGCAAAATTTTGTTAAAGCACCGGAGCAAGAAACTTTCTTTTGTGGTATGGCCTTGGGTTATGCTGATGAAAGCGCGAAGGTGAATGAGCTTCGAACAGATAGAGAGTCTTTGGATATTTTTGTAAAAGTGCTTTAATTCTTTATTCTTTGTGTTCGTAAAGCCAAGCTAAATTCTTGTTTAAAAAGTTCGGATAAAAAATCGATAGGGTTTTTAGACCTAAGTTTCTGATGATCGATTTGAGCGGATTACGTTCGTGATAGATGCGCATGTTTTTCTGTGAGGCTGTTAAGACTTTGCTGCAACGTTCCTGGCGTTTGTCGAAAAATTGTTGTGCTGCTTGATCTGAAGGGTGCTGTTCAAAGCAAGCGGCTAAGCAATGCGCATCTTCAATCGAAAGCGCCCCACCCTGAGCTAGGAAGGGCAGAACAGGATGGGCGGCATCGCCAACCAATATAACTTGGCCTTTAAACCAGCTATTCAGCGGTTCTCGATCGTGCAAGGCCCATTGGTAACATTCGCTAGGGTCACTGTGCTTTAGGATGTCCAAAAACCTGGGGTGCCAATCTTTAAAATCATCTAATAGTTCTCTTAACTCACCTTTCTGGGTCCAGGTGTCGGCTTCGAGGTTGTCGGTAAAGTTCGGTTTCTCTTGTATCGCCACGTAGTTCAGCGTGCTACCACCTTTTACATAGTAAAAAACCAAATGCGCACCAGGGGCCATGGCTAAGTGAGCCATGGGCTCTGGTGTGTCAGCGAGTTTTTCGATAGGGATCAATCCACGCCAAGCGACGTTATGAGTAAAACGCGTCTTTGGGTGTTTTTTAGAGATTAAATCTAGGCACTTTGAATGAACTCCGTCTGCACCGATTAGAAAGTCGCCTTCAAAACTTTGCTGTGTGCCACTCTCGTCTAAGGCAATAAGCCTGTTATTTACTAGTTCAAAACTTTGATAGCTAAGTCCTAAATGCAGTGAATTGTCAGGGAGTGCCTCAGCTAGGCATCGGTAGAGGTCGCCGCGATGAATGTGTAAATAGGGCTCGCTGTCCGGGTTCTGATTAAGTGCAAAGTTCGCAATGACTTGGCCTGTGCGCCAATGGGACATGTGAACACCTTTGGGTAGAAAGGCTTTTTCTTTAATTTGTTCTAAAAGCCCCCATTGTTTAAGAATATGGCAGGCGTTGGGACTGAGTTGAATGCCCGCTCCAAGGGCATGTAGCTCGCGTTTTTTTTCGATTAGAGTGACTTTGTGCCCGGCACGGTAAAGTGCAATTGCACAGCTAAGCCCGGCAATGCCAGCACCAACGATTAAGAAGTGCAGTGGCTTAAGGTTTGATGAGGCCTGAGAGCTAGAATTCATCTTAGGTTAACGCCCCGTAACAGAAGATGGTGTCAGATAGGGGTGCAAGAAGGTGGTGCTATGCATTAAATCCCCGTGTAGCCTTGGCTACGTAAATGGCTGCGCTTGAGAACTTCGATTTTTTCGTCATTGTTGTAGGTTCCCCATCGGGAAATCTCATTTCCGTGTCGAAAACAGCCGATGCAAACATCGTTCTCATCTAAGGCGCAGATATCCACGCAGGGGGAGGCGATAGTTTTGCTGGCCTGAGAATTAGATTGAGAACTGGATGAAAAGTTGGACTCTGACATATTAGGAGTGTATAGAGATTTAGCGCTTGGTAATGGTGTAAAGACTGTGAGCTTAAGTCTAAAGAAATTAATTGAATTGGAAAACTAAATAGGACCAAACTATGACAAACAAAGAGCTTTTTATTGGACGTGAACCCACTTCTGGAATGGTGACACTGGCTTATATTATTTATGCGCTACATGGCTTTAGCGCAATCACAGGTGTTATGACTTCCGCTCTTGTTGTTACCGCCTTTTTGACTGGTTGGCCATCCATCATTGCCGTGATCTTAAGCTATGCCAAGCGCGATGAGGTTAGAGGCACTTACCTAGAATCCCATTTCGAGTGGATGATCACTACCTTTTGGTATGCTCTGATAGCGCTTGTGGTTGCCGGTGCTTTGTTTATCACTGTGGTGTTAATTCCACTATCGATTGTGATTATTATTTTTACTGGGCTTTGGGTCTTGTACCGAATAGCTCGAGGCGTTCTGAATTTGATTGAGGAATCGCCGGTGCCCTTGTCTTAGGTTTGGTGTCTTAGGTTCAGTATAAACAGCGAACTAAGATTTAATAAAATATTCGCTCATCGTTACTGTGCGTATTTTATGTAATTGATGAAAATGCATGACGGCGCTTAATAAACGAATAATGTTTTTTATTAGGCGCCAGCTCGAGCCCTCAGCGCAGTAGAATAAATAAGGGTTGGTGATGTGCTCGGGGGTGGGCCAGGCCTCTTCTACTACACCATCAAAAGCAGGGCTTTTGTCTAAGTTCTTGGTGATTACGTTTCTTACGTATCGGGCTCTTGGCTGCACCTCTTCTGACACCGGTGACATTCTTCCATGCCAACGTTGTATCCATTCTGCGTGCTGATATTTGTTAGGTTTAGTTAATAACGTTACAGCTTGCTCTGTGGGCGAACGCTCGCCATCTGGCCAATCGCGTTTGCGATAATGTTCGTTGTCCCCATAGTCCTTATAGATGCTTTCGTCGACTTGGTAAGCGCCCACTTTGAAACCACAATCGTTTATTAGCTTTTTAATTTCGTCTGTTAGCTCTACATCGCCATCTACAGAAACTGTTGCGACCAATGCATCGCCTTTGTACCACTTGGGGGCGGGTGAGGGCACTGTTGATAAGTCGTCATCAATATTTATGCGTAGGGTGTTGATAGGGTGTTTGAGGATTTCTGGTGCGCATCGCTCTAGTAATACTTGGCGTCGCTCTGCTTTGCTGAATGGTTTTTCTGGCCAAAGTAAAAACAGAAGCTTCATGTTAATTTATTTATCCTGATACAAGTTTCGAGTGGCTTTGCTTATGGTGGAGACTGCCATTTTTCTAGAGAGTAAACGACCAAACAAAAAGCTAACGAATTTGTTCATGCGGCCAACAATAATCGTTGGACCTTTGCGCTTTTCTAGGGCTTGTATTGCTTCTTTGACTACAGATTCTGGTGTCATTGGCATAACTGAAGCAATTTTTTCTGTTGGTGTTTGTTGTTCAAAATTGGGCGTTAGGGTCGCACCGGCAACGCAAGCCATGACGTGAATGTTGTGATCTTTCATTTCGTGCCAAAGACCTTCGGCTAGTACGGTAACAAAGGCTTTGCTTGCAGCATATGTACTGACCATGGCTGAACCTTGAAAGCCAGACATAGATGATACCAGGAGTATGGCCCCACGTTTTTTTTCTAGCATCTGATCTTTAAAAGCACAAATAAAGGACAGGGGTCCTTTACAGTTTACATCCAAACATAGTTGCTGAGATTCAAGATTATCGTCAACAAAGTTTCCTATATAGGAATAAACAGCGTTGTAAACTATTAGGCCTATGTCTTTGCCAGCGGCAAAGTCTTGAATTTTATTTTTAAGATCAGGGTCGGATAGATCTTGAGAAAGAGTGTCGCTTTGGATATTTGGAAATCGTTCTGAAAGAATGCTTTGAACACGATCAAGACCACTTTGTTTGCGTGCGATCAATAGTATATTGAAACCTTTGGCGGCAAGCTGAAGGGAGAACTGTTCGCCAATCCCTTCCGTTGCGCCTGCAATAATTGCCCATTCGCCATACTGTATTCGAAGGTCAGTCATGGCTCAGGTATCTAACTGTTTTTGAACTTATCGTGTAGTTCTTGGCAGTAAGGTAGGCAGATTTCCATTGCCTCTTTTACTGTATACAGCGGTTTGTAGTCTAAATCTTGATAGGGCTCGTTAGTATCGCTTAGATGAGTCACTGTGATTTTAATGACTTGCATAGGGAGTAGAGTAGGTTTTGGAAAACCTAAACGGAAATGCAGGATCTGCCATAAAGATAAAAATTTAACCATCAAGCCTACGGGTAGAGATACTTTTGGAAAGTCATAACCTAGCCCTTCAATTAATGGGCGAAAAAACTCAAAATAGTTTTGTGGCTCGTGGTCGGTAATGAAGTAGCCGCGGCCACAGCAGCGGTTGCCTTCGACCAAACGCTCAGCAGCGAGTACGTGGCCGTGAACAAGATTGTCAACAAAGGTATTCTCGTGGGTGGCGTTAAGATTACCTAAAGTTACTACCACCTTGCCGGCTGCTAGTTCTTCAACAAAACTATCTAGCATGATGTTGCTACCCGGGCCGTAAATACCACAGGGACGAATCGCTCCAGTTTGCATGCCATCTTTGCCATTTTGCGCTAGGACAATTTTTTCAGCGGCGATTTTTGTTTCGGTGTACATGTCGATGAGGTTTTTAGCGTAAGGCGTGTCCGAGTCCATCATGGTGATGGGCTTGCTATCAAAGCACACCGAGTTCGAGCTGGTGTATAGGAAACGCTTAACGCCTGCTTTTTTAGCAGCATCCAACAGGTCTTGCGTGCCTTGTACGTTCACTTTATAGGATAGTTCTTTGTATGCTTTGGTGACACCAAAACCACCAGCGAGTTCGATGATTGAAGCTGTGTGAAACACGCAATCGACACCTTCACAGGCTTCAAGTAGCGCCTCTTTATCAGCGAGGTCAGCTACCACAGGAATAAGATTTTTGTGTTGAATGGATGATTCGACTCGGTCCAATACCACTACTTCTATGCCTTGATCTAGCAGGGATTGAACAAGACGCGTACCTAGAAAGCCAGCTCCACCCGTTACCATGCAGCGGCCTAAAGGTTCGATTTTTTTATCATTTTCGCGACGGGCCGGCCTTGGCTTGGTAAATGTGGAGTTATGCTTTGCTACTTCGCTCATAAGGTTCTCGTATTTTTGCTGGTTGAATTATTTTTTTATGCTGCACGGATAGTACCGCTCTTGGTGGCGGGCTTTATCATCTAAATTAATGATCTTCTGGTGTCAGCTTATTATTTTAGCCTCGATTCGGCTCTGGCTCGATCGAGTGTTTTTTTATAACCCCAAGAAACCCTGTTCTGGGGGGTCTGACATTATAGCTAGTAAGTACCAAATGCCAACTAGTAAGGGGGGTTCTAATTGCTAGGCCCCTGTTTTTTGATGGATATCCAGTTGAGGATAAGGAATGGTCAAATTAGCATCCTGGATCGCCTGGTAGATCGCCTTATTGAGCAAGTATTTTGATTCCATATAGGTATAGGTGGGCACCCAGGCGCGCACACCAATTTCGATGGCTGAATCGCCAAAGTTCTCGATTCCTACTTGGGGGACCGGCTTTTGGCTCACAAAGCTAAGTTCGCTTAGGGCTTTAAGAATAGCTTCTTTGGCGATTTCGGGGTCGTTGTTGTAGGAGATGCCTACGGTTGATTCAACTAAGCGGTTTTCGAAGGTATTAAGCAAGACCTCTCCCACGATGTGCTTATTAGGGATCATGATCTCTTCGAGGTCCTCGGTCTCTATAATGGTCATTGCGAGCTTAATTTCTTTCACTATGCCTGATACGCCGATAACTGTAAGAGTGTCCCCCACCTTAAATGGGCGGGTGGCGATAATGGAAATGCCTGCGGCATAGTTTGCTACTAGCCCCTGCAGGGCTAAACCAGCGACCACTGTGAGTGCGCCGAGAGCGGCAACAAAAGGGGCGATCGTGATTCCAAACTTACCTAGAGCGATGACTATAAAACAAAATAAGATCAGTAGATTAACCACATGGCCCGTGTAGGTCCTGAGGGTGATATCTATGTTTCGCTTTTCGAGTAGGCCAACAAAAATGTTCGAGGCTTTGCGTGCAACAAAAAAGCCTATGATTAAAATCAGCACAGCTCCCAAAGCTTGAGCACTATAGGCCAGCATAAAATCAATAATTTGCTTGTAAATCTCTTGAGCGTTGACTAGCTCTGAGACAATTTGATCTTGGACTGCATCTGTCGAGGGCGCGGATATACTCATGGTTAGAACCTTAAGATCTTTTGGTGAATTATGTGACCAATATTCATTAATTTTGTTGGTGAATAGTATAGCTTACCGATAGAATCTTGCATGTTTTTAGGGGGCTGAGGCTTGGCCCTATTTCTATTTGAGGTGTTTTTTATGTCGGAGCAAGCAATCTCCAAACAACTGCTACTTGATACTGTTGAGCAATCTCCACAAGCGGTGGCTGTTCACGATAAGGCAGCATGGAAATCTATATTTGCCCGTTATCACGTGGTTGAGGACCCAGTGGGCTCTCGGCCCCATTATGGTGGTATCTATGATCCGGTATCTGGCCAAAGGGGCGATGGAGCCTTGGATCGCTTTTATGACACCTTTATTGCGCCCAATAAAATTCGCTTTGAAGTGCTGAATGATATTGTCTATGGCCATCATGTGGTTCGAGATCTAAATATCCATATTGAAATGTCCGATAAGCTGAGCGCAACGGTACCCATGCATTTGTTATACGAACTTTGCCAAGAAAAGGGTTCCGATGAATGGCGAATTCAACGTCTAGCTGCTCATTGGGAACTGATGCCGATGATGGCTCAAATATTTTCAAAGGGGTTTGCTTGTCTGCCAGTTTTGTCCGGGTTAACGATGCGTATGTTCAAGTTTCAAAAAATATCGGGGATGCTTGGTTTTTGTAAAGCGGCTTTTGGCGTGGGTAAAAAAGAAAAGGACTTGGTTGCGAAAATAGAGGGCGCACTTAAATCTAAAAATGAAATCGAGTTATTTAAGTTGTTGGATAATTTATACATCGACGAGGCTTTTTTATCTGAGACTAATGAATCATTTAAAGCTTGGTTAAATCAAGGTGTGGGTCAGTTTTGTTTCACCAAAGTACTTGCAGCTGGCAATACCATCACTGCGAGCTGTCAGTATGAGGTAGGTTCTGATGATCGCCAGAGTGTGATGTTTTTTGAATTTAATAACCAAAATGGCAGGCTTGTAGGTGTAAAGCTTTATCAATAGCTTGTCGTACTCGCAAATAAAATCATGAACTTTTTAAGCCGAAAACGTTTGATAGGATTGTTACTGGGGTTGCTTGCTTTGCTTATGTGGCAGCTTGCTTCTGCTTTCCCAGGCTTTATAGAGTTTCAGTACTCGCGATTTTTCTATATCTATTTGGCAAGTGTTTTAGCGATTATTGGTTCTTTGTTGCCAATGTCTTCAGTGGGTATAGGCTGGCTAGTTATGTTTGGGATTCTGTTGTGGATCCCGATTCGACACCGGGATACTCTCTATCATCACGGCTTAAAATTATATTTCTATAATGTTTCGCTTGGGGTGCTTGCTTATTTAGGGCTCATGTTGTTTTTATTTATGATTACCTTTTTTCTTAATCACAAGCGGTACTCCGAAGAACAGCTATTTGGCTTGGACTTTAGTTTGACTGATGAGATGAATCAGCAAATTGATCAGCATAGCGTTGAGCGAGCGAATATTTTGGTTGATGGTTTTCAAAGGGATTGGCGTGCTTGCAGTGAATTATCGTTTGCCTTAGATAATTATGATGTGCTGGTAGCTAGTGAACAAGCAAGATTTTTAGAGTCTGTTGGTTTACCTTGGGTGAGCTCCGCTGAAGTAAAATATTTTTTAGTTAGTGGTATATGGTCAGGTTTAGGTGTTTCTGGACAGTATCAATTTTTAACAGGTCAGCCCAATATCGCTAGGAATATACCTACTTTTTATAAACCGATTGTAATGGCTCATGAGCGAGCTCATCTCAACGGTTTTGCTAGTGAAGCGGGCGCAAATCTGCTCGCAATGCAGACATTGTTTGAATCAAGCGATGCTCGTTTACAATATATTGGTTTATTAAATTTGTGGCGTAAAAATCCTCCAAAAAACATTAACTCGAGGATAGTCGCTGATTTAGAGTGCTGGGCTGAAGATTGGCGCAATGTAAAGACCTTTGCTTTTAAGGGAGGCCTCAGTGCATTGAATGACTCTTATTTAAAATTGTCGGGCCATAAGGACGGGCGCAATAGCTATAGACGAGGCTCACTATTGGCGCGTAAATATTACTATAAACGTTTCATCGATTTAGAGTAGGTAATGAAGCGTATTGTAGCAAGGTAAGCTGGGTGGTTAGTTTCCTCACGCTCTCGCTAAATAGCGCTGATTGATCGAGAGGCCTCCACCGCGTCCCCTTGAACGAAGTCGACGCCAATCTCGTGCAGTTTGCTTAGTAGCTCGGGCCTGTCCACTTGTTTTGCAATGGTCTTTTTGCCCATAAAGTGAATCATTTCATTGATGGATTTTACCATTGCGAAACTTGTATCGTCATAGGCAATGTCTTTAATGAAATCTCCGTCAATTTTGATGTAGTCAAGGGGAAGGTTTTTAAGGAAGTTATATGATCGGGCTTCTGAGCCGAAATCATCCAGTGAAAACTGGCAGCCGATATTCTGCATTTCCTGTATAAAATCTGCTAAGTCGTCAATGTTCGAGACAGCGGTACTTTCGCTGACTTCAAAACAGATTTTGTCTCGAGGGATTTGGTCAAGGTTTACAAAATTTTCAAAAATATAATAAAGCAAACTTTCGTCGTTTAATGAGTCAGGGCTAAGATTGATCCCGATGTTATTGATTAGTGCCGCTTTGTCTGGAGAGTGGTGGATCCACTCGAAAATATTTTTAATTACCCATCGATCGATGATGCGCATTTTGTCATCCATCTCGGCATTCTGAATAACATCTCTCAGTCGATATTCATCTCCCTGTAAGGAGAGTAGAATTTCATAGCGAGCGCTTTCTTCGCTGTGCTCGAGGGGTTTGATTTTTTGACAGGAAAGCTGAAATAAACCGCGTTTAACAAGGTCACCGATATCTATGGTTTTTGCGTGGTGGGTTGGGCCTCGGTCAGAAACAGACTGTGCTAGGTCTTGTTCTTTCGCCTGTTGGCTGGCTAGCATTACGCCATTTAGTAAAGCGTCTGCATCGGAACTGAACTGGTTGATATAGGCTATGCCAAGGTGGAAGCTTGGTTGGCCGAGAGTTTCGTCATTAGCAATTTTATCCAAAGCGCTACTAAGCTTTTTAATGTGTGTGTTTGCTTGTTTGTCGGTTGCTTGTACGAAAAATACCCCGAAACTAGTCTCGTCAGTTCTGGCAAGTTGTGCATTATCGGGCGTGTTCGCTCGCATGCTTGAGGCAATATTTTGAATCAATTGTAGGCGAAGTTCTTCTTTTTGTTCTTCTACATCGATATCGATGTGGACCAGTGCGTGGGGGCGGTGGGTTTTTCTAGTGAGCTTCAGGTATTTTTTTATTTGCTTCTTAAATTCTTTTAGATTGATGAGCCCGCTATCATTGTCTCGTGATGCATAGTCAACTAACTGCTCGTAGAATTTGTGCACCATTTTATCGAGCCCTAGGTTGACGATCGGCTGGTCTTGATCTTCGATTCGAACCGCTTTACCTTGGCGTAAGAGGTCCGCAAGTATTCTGGCGTCAATATCAACGATTTTCATTCCTTGATGGTTTACAAATAGTAGTTCATCACCGCTTAGATCAACCCACGCGAGACGCATGTGTATTTTCTCTAGAATCTCACCTTCTTCATTAGTTTGAGCCTCGCTATTGCTACTAAATATTTCTGCTGACGCGTCTACTTCGAGCCAATCTCCAACCTGAATTTTCTTGGCGCGTCGAAGCCAAATGTCATTTGCATTGACCGGCTCGTTATTGATACTTGAATCGTAGATACCCAGGGGTAAGTCGACGGTGGGGACTGAGCTAATAGTATCCTTCCCAGCATTCATGAGCAGGTCTTTTAATTCACTCAGTGTTCTCTCGTCATTAAAATCTCCGCCGGTACTAACGGTGTTTAGGCCGGTTTTTATACTGGTTAGCAAAGCGCGGAGATCGGGTTTCGCTGCCCCCGGTTCTCCTGCTTGCAGCAATTTGTAGATTACGCTTTCGTATTCTTTAAATAGTTCGCTTTCGTTTCCAAAACGGATAGAAGTTAAGTTTAGTAGCTCTCGCCAGCCTGCATCCAATAAGGTGACGATAGCTTTGGGAACTGTTTTTCCAGAAAGCGCGCCTTCCAACACTTGGTCTACGTAGCGTTTGGATGATTTCTTTTGATTTTGGCCCTTGGCTGCATCCAAAACTCGCTCTACATTTTTTTGGTAGATTCGTTCTTGACGTTCTTGTAAAGCTTTGAGTTCATGGTTTGCGCTGTTAAAAGCAGATATATCGTCTTCGAATTCTTCTGATACCTTCTTGACAACTTCTGTAACTTTGTCGGCGTTTTGTTTGTTTTTGATAACACCGCTTTGCCCTAGTTTAGCTATGGTGTTTACCACCAGTCGTGCTGGGTGGTCGATGTTTTGAAGGAAGGCTTCATCCTTCATTAATAATCTTAGGAAGGGTATCTCTAAATGGCGAAGCCATTTTTGGGTTTGTTCATCTACATTGTCTAGGTCTAAGATCGATTCAAATAACCGCTCAATGACGTTGAGTGCAGCGGAGTCACTTGATTCTAGTCGCTGTTCTTCGTCCCCTTCTTTAAGCTCTTGATACACTCTTTCACTTAAACTGCGGCCATCTTCTATACCCCCAGCCTGTTGCATTATCGTTAGCTTACTACTGAGTACGTTTGGCTCTACAACCGGAATGCTTTCATCGAAAGATTGCTGGTCAAAGATTGGGCTGGAGCTGTCTCGATAATTTGAAATAAGTTGCTTTGCGGTCGTAACTGCATTTCGAGCAACTTGTGCCTGAGCGGAAAAGCCCTTGTTGGAGAAACCAAGTGGATTAGTGCCAGCATACGGTGCATTACCTGAGCCTGAGGTCAAATATTCTTGAGCATCGGCGGCTTGGACTCCATTTGAGTTGGTGGGCTCGGTAATAGAGCTAACTTCATTTGTGGCTTGAGCGGGGTTGGCTGCCTGGTAGCTAGATGACTTTTGAAGGGCTACTTTCAACGCTTGAGGGGAAAACTCTACGTTATTTTGCAGAGCGCCAAGGTCGTTTACGGCCTGATACCTTGCGCTTCGAGGAGCATGATTGGGGGTTCCTCCAGCCATATTATTTTGCGGGAGGCCTTGCTCTGTGCTCTCAAAATTAGTGTCAACGGGTTGTGAGTTGTGCCCTGCTACCTCGCGGCTCTGTTCGATTTCATCGCTTTGTTCAGGCTCGGGCTTTGAGTTAGCCGCGTTGCTGTTTAGGATAGGGTTGTTGCGAGCCATATGTTCGACGACGTCAATGTCTCTTAGAATTCCGGCGTCACTCATGGACTGGTTCAATTGCGCATACAGCTTATCCAGGTTTGCCACTACTTCAGTTTCAAATACACGATAGATGATTTTTTTCATCGATGTGTCTAATGGGAGTCGACTCATCGCTTCGTTAAAAGCGTTGCAAATTACTGCTGGTGAAATAGGGTTATTTTGCACACCGGGTCTGACTCCGCATAACTCTTCTAGGCGAAGTTGAAATTCAAGGAGCATTTCATGGAAGTCGGTCTCCACTTTGCTGGCCATCACCTTGACCACGAGCCAGTCCTCAAATTCATCTTTGTCGATGAGTCCAATCTTGCTGTCACCAGAGTCTTTTCTTAGAAATGCTAGGTCGAAGTTGCCCTGATGAGTAAAGTCCGCAAAAGGAACAGGAATATCGGCTTTTATTTTTTGTTTAACACCATTCTCCGACTTTCGATATTTGTTGAGTTCGTCGAATAGTAGATTTTGTTCCGCGTTGCTCTTAGCGGTATCTAAAGCTTCTTGTAGAGTTTCGTTTAAGGCGCCGAAATACTCGTCGATTTTGCTGTCGCAGAAATATTCTATATCGCTCAAGCAAGACTTTAATATGTCTCGTACTTGTGCATCGGAGTATTTTTCCTTTGCTTTACGTCTAGCGTTGCCATCAAAGTGAGGGTTTTCTTGGCTAGCATGTGTCGCCAGTCCACTGTCATTTTTAATATTGGCTTTAGGGGCGGTGCTTTGTGCTAGTTGTTGGATGCTGGCTAAGGCTTGACTATCTGGGTGAACAAAAGCTACACCCATATTGTTTCCTGACACGCGAGCAGCTTTAGCTTGCAAAGAATATTGTCTGCTGGAGCTATTTATATGGGTTGGGATATTAACCGTCACCTGAATGGGGTCGTTTCTGACCAATTGGCTCAGATTAGAGCCTTGCTCTTCCCATGAAAGGAGCATTCCACCAATGCAGAAATCTTTAACTCGACATCTCTGGTTTTGAATTGAATTCGAGGAAATAACCACCTCAAAGTCGGTGGTTTGTCTAACGTGCGCGCGTCTTTCCATTAAGTCTATTCCGGTCTATATGTAGGACAAACTACAAGCTAATGTACTGGTTGTGCACTGGAGACTTTAGTGCTTCTCACTTATCTTTCAGGCAACGCAGTTTAAGTGGCTGAAATAAGATCAGCAAGTCAAAAATTATTCGGATTATAAAGATTGAGATACTATTGGAAAGCGTCTATGGCCTAGGTTGTGAACCAGTTCTAGTCTCTTTTCAAGGTTGGCATTAGGCCTAGGCGGATCTCTTGGTGCACGATTCGCATATGGAACTGGGTAGGTTGGTCGCTGCCTAAACCCAGGTACTCGAATACGCCATCAACACCAAGCCGTTCTTGGGTGTTTTTGGGTAATTTTGATAGCATCCGTGCAAAGCTTGATAGGTAGAATTCTCGGTATTGGGAGCGTTCTTTTAATACCTCTTGAGGGGTGGAGATGATCTCTTCGATCGCGCATACGGTTTCATTTTTAACGACCTGACCTATATGTCCTGTTTCGGTAAAGAGATAGTTGATCCCGTTACGCAATAGGGCTGTTTCAATGGGTATTACCAAAAGGTCGAATCGGCTCACAAAGGGGTATAGCTCCAGGTCCTTATGGAAGCGTTTGGATAAATTAAATTTAACCATGTCGCTGTTTACCTGCATTTGGCGCGCGCTTTTACCAGGACCTACTCGGGCAACAAGCGTGCCAAAATGTGGGCTTCCCATAGGGATATATAATGGCATGTTGTGTTCTTTCACGAGCTCAGGGTAGCTATGCAGAAGTTGGTCCCAGACAAATCCGCCCAAGCTGTGGCCGATAGGAATGACTTGCTTGCCGCCTTCTTTGCGACTGATCACATCGAGAGTATCCGCCAGCTCTTCTGCTAGCTTGTCGACACCTCGAAAGAAAGGGTAGCGTACAGCGTATACTTGGTAACCTAGTTTAGCTAACTGAAAAGCAACGCGATCGGCACCAGTATTGTCAATGTAACCGTGCAAAAACACAATCACCATGTCAGCGGGGTTGAAGTTGTCCCTAAAGGTCCAGTCAGGGTTATTTTTTTTAAGCATGCCTAAGTCGGCATGTTCAGGTAGATAGCGCAGTTTGCGATGGGTCATGCGGTCTGGGTAGACCCCGTTTTTAAACATTTCCTTAAGCCAGCCTGGCCCCATTCTGGCAACACCCGCGGCTTCACCCAGCAAAGAAACGCCGAAATGAACGCTATCTCGAAAGAGCTGGGTATCTTTCCAGCTAGATGCGTCGGCATTGGCGTCTAGTCCAAGAACGTTGTCCTCAATCCATTTGTCGACAATGATAGGTTGGTCAAGTAAAGATGAAAAACGGGGGTTTTTAGACATAGGTAAACCTGTAGTTAAAATGACGTCAACTTTTGCTGAAATACCATATATTTAAGGTTGCTATAAATGGCTTGGTAAAGAGTATATAGCTCATTTTTTCAGTCGATTATAGCTCAATTTAGGGTGTCATTTATTGTTTTTGTACGCCCACAAATAAAGTCGATAACCTGGCCTTAATCCAGAACAGTGATCAAGTTCCTTTTTATACGAGCTTTTTTCGGTATACTCTCTGGGAATATGATGCATTCCAAAACCTAGTGTCCCGCCACCCGGCGCTAATAAAAGGGGAGTAGGACGGAAAGGAGAGGGCGATATTTTAGGCCCATTTTAGGTTTGTCTGAAAAAAAATAACAATAAAACAGAGAATATTATGATTCGAAGTAGTAAATCTCTCAGACGATGTTTTTTACTAACGTTGCCTCTAACGATTGGATTACATGCTTGTAGTGATTCGACCGAAGGATCGAAGGTAGGGAATGTCACAATATCTCCCATCTTTTTAGGTTGGGAAGGTGAGATTCCTGGGCGGGTGGTGCCCGGTGCAGCCCAAAGTCAATCTCAGAATTATGTTGCTAAGCATGAATTGAATATTGCTCCTAAAGCGGTGATGAGCAGTACTCAGTATCGAATGTTGGTAAGCGTTAAATAAAAGCTCTGCCCTTTAATTAGTGGCGAGTACCCAGTCGTTAAAAAATAAAAAAAATAGGGTGACCTCAGTGAAAAATACTCTTCAGCACATATTAAAACATGCGTTCGCGTTTTTGCTTCTATTAACAAGCGGTTTGTCCCTTGCGGGGGAGGTGCCCGGGACTCTAAATGTCGAAGGCCTGGTTCAGGACGCTAATAGCAGTGTAGCGCTCGAAGGCAATCAGTCGGTTCAGTTCACTTTATACGAAGGACCTGGAGGCTCAGTGGTGTTGTGGCAAGAAACTCAAAGTTTGAGTTTTGAAGCGGGATATTACAGCGCTATTTTGGGGGCTGATGCACTTAACCCCTTGCCTGACGATATTTCTGATAGTGGCACGCTTGAGTTAGGGATTAGCGTTAATAGTGATCCAGAGATGACGCCGAGAATTATTGTGGGCAGCGTACCTTATGCGATTCGGGCTAAAGAAAGTGATGTCGCTGCTAATGCGGTAGGTGATATTACGCCGACTTCAATTTCGATTATGGATGCACTGGGTAATCTTGTTCCTGTGATTGATGAAACGGGCGCGTGGATTGGTCTTGGTGGCGTGACAGGTCCGCAGGGTCCAGTGGGTCCTCAAGGTCCAATTGGTTTAACAGGTGCTGATGGTGCTGTGGGTCCTCAAGGCCCAATTGGTTTAACAGGTCCGGCGGGTCCAGTGGGTCCTCAAGGTCCAATCGGTTTAACAGGTGCTGATGGTGCTGTGGGTCCTCAAGGTCCAATCGGTTTAACAGGTCCGGCGGGTCCAGTGGGTCCTCAAGGTCCAATCGGTTTAACAGGTGCTGATGGTGCTGTGGGTCCTCAAGGTCCAATCGGTTTAACAGGTGCTGACGGTGCTGTTGGTCCTCAAGGCCCGATTGGTTTAACAGGTCCGGCGGGTCCAGTGGGTCCTCAAGGTCCAATTGGTTTAACAGGTGCTGATGGTGCTGTTGGTCCCCAAGGTCCAATTGGTTTAACAGGTGCTGACGGTGCTGTGGGTCCTCAAGGCCCAATTGGTTTAACAGGTGCTGACGGTGCTGTGGGTCCTCAAGGCCCAATTGGTTTAACAGGTGCTGACGGTGCTGTTGGTCCCCAGGGTCCAATTGGTTTAACAGGTCCGGCGGGTCCAGTGGGTCCCCAGGGTCCAATTGGTTTAACAGGTGCTGATGGTGCTGTGGGTCCTCAAGGTCCAATCGGTTTAACAGGTGCTGATGGTGCTGTGGGTCCTCAAGGCCCGATTGGTTTAACAGGTGCTGACGGTGCTGTGGGTCCTCAAGGCCCAATTGGTTTAACAGGTCCGGCGGGTCCAGTGGGTCCTCAAGGTCCAATCGGTTTAACAGGTGCTGATGGTGCTGTGGGTCCTCAAGGTCCAATCGGTTTAACAGGTGCTGACGGTGCTGTGGGTCCTCAAGGCCCAATTGGTTTAACAGGTCCGGCGGGTCCAGTGGGTCCTCAAGGTCCAATCGGTTTAACAGGTGCTGACGGTGCTGTGGGTCCCCAGGGTCCAATTGGTTTAACAGGTCCGGCGGGTACCGACGGTACAAATGGCTCTGATGGACTAGATACGCTTATTACATTTACTACTGAACTGCCTGGCTTGAACTGCTTATTAGGCGGCCAGCGAGTCGATGTCGGTTTGGACGACAACCCCACGAATGGGAGCTTAGATATTTTAGAAATTACGGGTACCCACTACGTTTGTAATGGAGCACAGGGCATTCAAGGGCCTGCTGGTCCACAAGGCCTAGCAGGTTTAGATGGCGCTGATGGTGCGACAGGCCCGCAAGGCCCAGCCGGTCCCCAAGGCCCCGCGGGAAATGACGGTGCAGATGGAGTTTCGCCTTTAGTAAGCTCTCATCTATTGTGTCCAAACGGTGGTATTAGTGTTGATGGTATTGATATTTGTAATGGTGTTGATGGTGCTGCAGGCCCTCAAGGCCCCGCGGGTAATGATGGCGCGGTAGGACCGCAAGGTCCGGCTGGCACTGCTGGAGCTGATGGCGCAGACGGTAGCAATGGATTTACTACTTTAGTCGCGGCAACTCCCGAATCAGCAGGTCCGAATTGTCCTGATGGCGGCCAACGCATTGATAGTGGTTTGGATAACAATCCAACCAACGGAACATTAGATGCGATAGAAATTAACTCCACTACCTATGTGTGTAATGGCTCTAACGGTATTGCGGGTACCAATGGTTCTAACGGAACTGATGGTGCTGATGGTAGCAATGGTTTTACAACTTTGGTGGCAGCAACTCCTGAATCTGCAGGCCCGAACTGCCCGGATGGCGGCCAACGCATTGATAGTGGCTTAGACAGCAACCCCACAAATGGCACATTAGATGCAATAGAAATCAATTCAACGACTTATGTATGTAATGGCGCCAACGGTATTGCGGGTACCAATGGTTCTAACGGAACTGATGGTAGCAATGGTTTTACTACTTTGGTGGCAGCAACTCCTGAATCAGCAGGTCCCAATTGTCCAGATGGCGGCCAACGCATTGATAGTGGTTTGGATAATAATCCAACCAATGGAACATTAGATGCGATCGAAATTAACTCCACGAATTACGTTTGTAATGGTGGCCAAGGGGTTGCTGGTGCCGCAGGCTCTGATGGCGCGGTCGGCCCTCAAGGCCCCGCCGGCCCCGCCGGGAGTAACGGTACTGACGGGGAAACGACATTGGTTGAAGTGAATGTTGAAGGCCCAGGTGTGAACTGTACTGACGGTGGTCAGCGCATAGACAAAGGCTTTGATAATAACCCCGTAAACTTAATATTGGATCCAGCTGAAATTGCATATACCCGTTATGTGTGCAATGGCGGCGGAGGGACCGATGGTGCAGCAGGACCACAGGGTCCGGCTGGTACTAACGGCTCTGATGGCCTGTCGACCTTGATGGTAGTCACCGCGGAACCACAAGGTTCTAATTGTGTGGCTCCGTCTCCTGGTGGTCATAAGATTGATGTCGGTGTTGATGACTCAGCTGACGGAACCCTTCAAGCCGGTGAAATCGACGTTACCCGATATATCTGTAACGGAGCTGATGGTGCGACAGGTCCTCAGGGCCCTCAAGGTCCTGCAGGTAGTTCACCTCCTGCACAGATTAAAGATGGAGTGGGAACAATGCCTTTGACCTCAGTAACAGCTGATAAGGTTGCTGATCTGAATATGGTTTTAACTCCTACGGTTGATACTGATTACCTTATTAGTTACCAGTTTGGTAGCTCGGATGATGGCCAAGGTGCAGTTGTTCAAACTTGGGTTGAATTGGATAGTACGAATGTCACCGGTTCATATGCGGTGTCTCGTTTTGAACAAACGGGCGCGAGTGAATACAGTGCAGCGAATAGTACTACCTTTATGCTTCATTTGACCGCTGGTGGTCCTTACAATATTGATGTTTGGTATCAAACACAAACGACTGGTGGCTCAAGTACTGGTATTGGAAAAGGTGCTCGCCAAATTGTGATTAAAGAGCTGCATTAGACGCTTTAGGTAGTTTAAAAAGCGGGCTGAGGCCCGCTTTTTTTTGTGCGAGAAAACCTAATTCCGTTTAAATCAGGCTGAAAATACCAGGGATGCCGTCTGCTAACTTTGCTAGAATCCTTTTCTTTTGATTCCGGAGATATGCCTAATGAGTATTAATCAATTTTTTACAAAAGATTCATGTCAGTTCGAGGAGCTCGGCGCTTACCTTGATGGGTTGAATGCTGAGGATCGAAAAAAAGAAGCATTGAGCTTGAATGCCTCAAAACAAAAAATATTATGGAAAGCTTCTGAGGGCAGCGAGCGTTTAACTATGGATTATTTTGTTCCAGCCGATACCCCGGCTTTAAAGCCCGTGATCCATTGGGGGGTAAATTCTTTGCCTGTTTTCAGTATCTTTGAAAAAGTGATGTGCCGTACCTCTGATCCCAAAGCTCACGCCGGAATAAATGCCTCCTCGATGGCTTCTATTGTAGGCAATGGCTATTTTATTCTAAGAGAAACCGATCAGAACGACGCTGATGATCACGGTATTGTGGTTGACTACACGCAAGTGCCTACAGAAAAAGCAGAAGAATGGCCAAGCATTGCTCCATGTAAAGAGCGTTTAGGGCGCTTTGTTTATCATGGTAACTACGACTACATGCGTCGTGTCAGTGAGCATGTCACCATTGGTCGTGCTAAAAAAGCCAATGCGGCTAAAGATAAATGGATGCCTAACTGGTTTATTCTTTGTCGAGAAGGTTAAAAATTAATTTATTAAAAAGCTACTACCTGCTAAGAATAGAAAACTGTAGAAAGTTTGTTCTAAGCGTTTAGTGGGTAAAGCTCTGCTGATTTTTTCTCCTAGCACTGGGAATATGAAAATGGGCAAAGCAATTAAAATAAACGCCGGTAAATATACATAGCCAATATTCGCCGGCAATACGCTTTCTGCTATTTCAATACTATGTCTCTGCTCCCCTAGTCCCGCCAATATATAACCTAAAGTTGTCAAAATAGCGTAAATAGCAGCTAATACGATGCTGGTACCTACTGCTTCTCGGTGGTTGAGAAAGCGCGTAAGAGCTGGAATAAGTAGAATTCCTAAAGCGACCCCCGCGAGCCCACTCGCTAGAGCGCTTATAAAACATGTTGCTAGAATATATAAGCCATTAGGTGTGGTACTAGCTGATCTGTCGTTTGTTTTGGATAGCAATTTATAAACACTGATCACCATCAAAAAAAGCCCGATATAAATCTTCAGTAGGCTACTTGGAATAAGTAAAGACAGTTGTGGTGCGAGAAATGATCCGAAGGTTACAGCAGGTAAACCTAAAACGAAAATTTTGGAATTAAATTGTTTTTGCCTAATGTACGTGAGTGATCCTGAAAGGGCGCCTACACTTAAACTTGCAATACAAGTGCCAACTGCAAAGCGCATTGCTAAGTCAGCGGGGAATATATTTGGGAGTACCCAGTTTAAAGTGGGCAAGATGATTAAGCTGCTGCCCGTTCCTAGGACTCCTATGATGATGCCGCCTAAGGCTCCAATAAAAATAAAACTAAAAGCAAACAGCAAGCTAGGCATGGGCGGAGAAAAGTTTTTGGCTTAATACTGCATTTCTATACTGCTTATGTCAGCGTAGACCTCTGCATATCCGTCAGCCCTGAGTAGGTATATCTTATAAGGTTGAAATTCCTGTCCCTTTTCCATACCAGGGGTGCCTAAAGGCATTGAAGGAACGGTAAGTCCTAGTGCATTTTCTGGACGTTCCTTTAAAAACCTTTGGATATATTTTGCAGGAATATGACCCTCGAAAACAAAACCATCCTTTGAGATTCCCGTATGGCAGGATTGAAAGCTACCATCAACACCATATTGTTCTTTAATTTTAAACATTTCGTTATGGTTGACGGGTTTGATTAAAAACTTATTGTCCTCTAAGTGATCAATCCATTTTCCGCAGCAGCCGCAGTTGGGATCTTTGTACACGGTTAAGGCGATTTGTTCTATAGCTTCGCCTTTTGGTTTTTCAGATTTTGAGCAAGCACCGAGACTTATTAGGGCTATACAAGTAAAGATTAAGAGCTTTTTCATAATGGTTTCCCAAAGGCAAGTGGAATTAGCCTAATCATAGCAATAAAGTGTAAGCTGCTCTATGCCTGGTTTTTATTCAATTTGGGGTCTAAAGATGCGATCTATAATGTTTGATGTCGATGGTACTTTGCTTCAGTCCTACGATTGTGATGCGGAGTTATTTGTAGAGGCGGTGGAAGATGAGCTGCAAATAACTATGGATCAACGCTGGGAAAATTATCGCCACGTTAGTGATTCGGGAATCCTTTTGGAAATTTGTGAAAACGCGGGTTTAGCCTCATCATCAAAAGAAATAGAACAGGGCGTGAAAAGGCGCTTTCTCAAAAAGCTGGATAGCTATCTTGCAACAGAAGTTATTGAAGAGGTTCCAGGCGCCAAGAACTTTTTAGATTTTTTGCTAGCACAAAAAGATGTCTCTCTTAGTATTGCGACGGGTGGTTGGAAAGAAAGCGCTATCTTAAAATTAGACTCAGCTGGTTTATATTTTGAACAAATCCCGTTAGCCAGCGCTAATGATCACTACGATAGAACGGAGATAATGACTATTGCTCATCGTCAAATAGATGACCAAAGTGACGACTCTAATTGGTATTTTGGTGATGCAATTTGGGACCAAAAAGCATGCAAGGATCTTGATTACAACTTTATTGCCATCGGCGATCGTGTCCAGCACAAACACCGGTTCCAAGATTTTCAGAAAAAAGATGAGATACTAGAACTTATACAAAATGCTTAAGTGTTAGTTTTTTCCGTGATTCGTTTACAAAAGGGTCTTTTGTAAACTGTTAAATTTTTTGATCCAACTAGTATGGGTGATAATTTTTGTTTTGTAGAATTTTGTGGATTTAGCTTATGTCTTATTCAACACGTAATGTCAGTGAAATGCAGCGTGCTATCGCACCATCGGTTTATCAGGACCTTGATTTAGAATTGCAGCCTGAGCGCTTTCGCACCACCTTGGGCGAGAACAGTCAAAAGAAGGGCGACAAGCACGTTGAAGCTAAGCTAAATAATGAGCAAGAAGTAGAGTTTTTTCGTCAGCTTACGCTAATGGGGGACCCGGTAGCGGATGCCTATGCCACCTTAATTCCTGAGCTTGGAATGAAAAAAATTCGTGGCATGCTCGAGCAAGCAATTGACAATGGTATCGATAGTGTTGAAGACGCCCCCAAGGAGTTGAAAGACTTTATCGCAGCCTTAGAAGAAGAGCCTGAATGGTTAGATTGGGAAAGCATTGAATCTACCGCAAAAGATATGCGCTTACCGGCGGCTATTGGTTTTAATATAGGTATTCGAGTGGCCTTTATGCTGACTTATTTTAACGGCTATCAGGGTTTGCCTATGATTATGACAGGCACCTTGTCGAGTGAATCAGCAGCCAAGCGCATGAAAGAAACTACCAGTACCTTTCGTATCGCATTATTGCCGGGTGCCATGCGCAGAAATGGCGAAGCCTTTCGTTCCGCGGCCATGGTTCGTTTGATGCACGCTATGGTGAGAACTAATCTATTAAAGCGTCAAGATAAGTGGGACTATCCGGTTTATGGCGTGCCTATTCCCCAAGTTGATCAAATGGGTGCAGCGCTTATGCCCAATTATATGTTGGCCAAACGTGCCCTTAAGAAAAAACGCCCCTTTACTAAGCGTGAATTAAAAACGATTAACCAGACTCGTTATCTGGCTTATTTGTTAGGTATGCACGATCAGTTTTTAAGTGATGACCCGCAGCAGATAGTCGATACTTGGCAAATGTGCCAGGCTACCTTAAAGCATAAGTTTGATCCGCGAACTAAAGATCTTAATATCGCGACATTAGAAGCTTACACTCGTCCGAGTGAATCGATATGGAATCGTTGGGTGCATACCTTGGAGGTAAAGTCGTCGGCATTTCTGTACACCACTTTGTTTGGTAAAAAAGCGACCAAGCAAATGGGCGTAACTTCTAATATTGTGGACGCCTTGGCCTTTCTAGCGATCTCTGCTCCTGCTGGTTTGAACATCGCTTTGTTAAGTCTGTTGGGCTTCTTGCCTGGAGGCTCATGGGTGGATCGTTTTGCTGTTAAGACGCTGCGTGAACAGTTGGATTTGGACGGTAAAGCTGAATATCTTACCGATGCTGCACAGTACAAGATGAACACCCAATAGCTGTGCTACGGTTCTTTTTTAGGAATCAGCTTAAGCATTTTGTAAAGGTGAATGGATATTAATAACATGCCAAGAGCAGATAGCATGTGCCATATGGCATGGCCATGCATCAGGGTATTGTCTGGTTCACACCAAACGCGCTTTAAATCAAGTTGAGATACGGTTTGTGCCGCCCCCATAACTCCGAGCGCTAGTCCGAAATAAAGGTAATGTCTAAGTGTCTTGCTTTTGAAGCCAGCCCACAATTCAAATACCAGCATAAATACCACGTTGATGGCTACGGTATGTTGTACGGCAATGTCAGCAATGTCGAAGACGATAAAAAGACCTGTGTTAAGGGCGACGATAAACCAAAATAGACTGTAGAGCCTGCGTGGGTCATTTCCTAATACTCGTTGTAAACCGAAGGCAATAACGAAGCTGGTCATCAAGTACATACCAAAAAAATCAAAAAACTGGGTCAGGTAGTTGTTCGTAGCGTGATAAACAAAGGAGAGTGCGCCCATCACAATTACCGCCCAAGCGAAGTGTTTAACGACGTTTTCTTTTAGTTGGTTGAGCTTAGCGATTACAAATACGCCAACTAGAATAAATCCCAGATTAGACCAGGTATTGGCGGGTTCATTGATATAAGCGCAGGTCGTTTCTTCGCACCAGTTGACGTTAGGGGCGCCGAAGCTTTGTTGGGCTTCATACCAGGGGCAGCCGACTTCAATGGTCATTTCCCTTGATGAGTTGTCGTATAGGCTCGCCATTGCTTTTGTCCTTATTGTTATCCTGTTTGATGGCTATTTTAAATAGCTATATCGCGATTGCTAAGTAAAACACGACGAAATTTAGGCAGGCGAAAACAAGGAGCTTAAAAGGTGTAATGGTCATATTGGGCTGTTGTCCGCTGATAGACTTCCCATTGCTGCGTGGAGCGTGTACAACAGTGCTTCTTTTAATGAATGTCGGGAAGTGAATATGAGCGCCATAGAAGCCGTAGAGCAGTTTGTAGAGCACCTTGAAGCCTTGGATTTAGATGCGGCTATGGAGCTGGTGCGCGAGGATTGTGTTTATAAAAATATGCCTTTTCATGTGGCTAACGGTAAACGCAAGGTAGAGCGTGACCTTAGGGCCATGATGGCCAGGGTTAAGCGCTTTGAGGTAGAGATGATTCATATTTCTGAAGCAGACGGAGTAGTACTTACGGAACGAATCGATACCATCGATACTGGCCGAGGCGCAGCGGATATTGAGTTGATGGGCGTGTTTGTGGTTCGAGATGGTTTGATTAGCGAATGGCGTGATTATTTTGATTGGACTAGCACCGGCGGCAGATTTATGAAGGGCATTTTTAGTAGCTTATTTTCTCGATAGCGTTTGTAGAGTTTTGGGCGAGCCGATAAAAGAAACTAATACAAGGAACCGATACAAGGAACCAAAATAAGAGAGAATTGTTATGCATATTACTCAAAGTTTAAGCCGTGTTTTGCAACTCAATCCTGATGGAATCGCCACCATTGATGGTGGGCGCCAAAGAACCTGGAGACAATTCAAAGACAGAATCGCAGGCCTTGCTGGTGGATTACGCGCTTTAGGTTTGAATGAGCAGGATCGAGTGGCTATTTTGGCACTGAATAGCGATCGCTACTTTGAATTGGTGTATGCCTTACCTTGGGCGGGCTTAGTGTCTGTTCCTTTAAATATTCGTTTAGCTCCGGACGAGTTGATTTTTTTACTCAATGACTCTGGCACAAAAGTTTTATGTGTTGATCAAACCTTCTCTGCGATGTTGCCAGCCTTTGAAGGGAAGCTTGAAAGTGTTGAGCATGTTGTGTTGATGGAAGACGAGGGTACAGAAGGCCTCGTGGCTTATGAGGACTTGGTGCAAAGCGAAGCGTTGCCCGATGCTAACGCGGGCCACGATGATACCGCAGGCATTTACTATACGGGTGGCACTACTGGTTTACCTAAAGGCGTGATGCTCACTCACAATAACTTAGTCGCGAACGCTTTAAACACGGTTTACGGTTTTAGCTTTGATGAACAGAGTCGTTACTTGCATACTGCACCTATGTTTCATGCGGCCGATGCAGCGGCCAATATAGCATTGACCATGTTGGGCGGCACTCATATTTTTGTACCCAAGTTCGAGCCTGAGCCTGTACTCGAAGCCTTACAAAACCATCAGGTTACCAACGTTACTATGGTACCGGTGATGATTAACGCCATCGTGAATACTTCCTCAATCAAAGACTATGATTTATCTAAACTGCGTTTAATTGGCTACGGTGGTGCACCTATGCCCGAGGCGGTGCTTGCTCAATGTTTAGAATTACTGCCCCATGTGAACTTGAAGCAAGCCTATGGCATGACCGAACTTTCTCCGATCATTACGCTCTTGGATTCTGAATACCACTGTTTTGATGGCCCTAAGGCGGGCAAGATTCGCTCTGCAGGGCAGGTGGTGTTAACTGGCGAAATAAAAGTCGTTGATGAAAGCGATGTGGAGCTTCCTCGAGGAGAGATTGGTGAGGTCATCGCTCGCGGCCCTACCGTGATGAAAGGCTATTGGAAACGAGAGAAAGAAACCGCTGAAGCTTTAAAGAACGGTTGGATGCATACCGGTGATGCCGGTTACATGGACGATGATGGTTTTGTATTTATCGCTGATCGCGTAAAAGACATGATTATCTCCGGTGGTGAAAATGTTTATTCCGTTGAGGTGGAAAATGTTGTGCATCAACATCCTGCCGTAGCTTCTTGTGCGGTGATAGGTATCCCAAGCGATCAATGGGGTGAAGAGGTGATTGCTATCGCGATGTTGCACGAAGGGCAGAGTGCTGATGAATCAACCGAAGCCGATATTATTGCTTTCTGTAAGGAAAAGATCGCGGGCTATAAATGTCCGAGACAGGTTAAGTTTCTGGATGAGTTGCCTACTAGTGGTGCCGGAAAAATCCTTAAAAATATTTTGCGTGAGCCTTACTGGGAAGGAAAAGATAAGCGCGTTAATTAGTTGGCCCAATTAAGCGGCCAATTGCTTAAGAATGTTTTGGTGTTTGTTTCGATTTAGGTCATAGAAGCTTACAAATAAAATACTGAGCAAGAATAAAATACCGCAACTAATACCTAGGCCCAAACCTAATAGCGTGATAATGCCATGGGATACTTCGTGTACCTGTGTGTTTGCGGTGATCCCAGCAAAGTCGATAATGATTCCTGCAAGCACCGGACCTAGCCCATTAACCATTTTGATCGATAGGGACTCGGCACCAAAGATGATTCCTTCACGTCTTTTTCCTGTCGCTAGTTCATCCTCGTCAGTCACATCCCCTAGCATCGAGCTGGTCATGATGGTGCATGCGGATACAAAAATATGGGCAATAAAACCTGTGATCAAAATATAAAAAATCGTATACCAAGGCGTGCCGACTGGTGGCCACCATTCTAGAGTTCGTAAAAAATAGGGGCCGACAAATGCGATTAAGTAACCAGCGGCTCCTATGATATAGATGGTCTTTTTTTCAAAATAGTGGCTAGCTTTCTGCCAGATCGCGTAGCCAACGAAATTACCCCCAAACATGCCGACCCCAAATAAAAAGAGTACCTCTAAAGGCACTTGCCAAAAGAAGGTGGCCATATACAAACCGAGCGAAGTGGCTACGCCGCCCGAGATTCCATTTAAAATGGCTGCGAAGGTGATTGATCGAAAGGAGCGGTACTTCAGCGCGCTGATGACTTCTAAAAAAGGCTCAAGCGCGATACTGAAAATAGATATTTTTGTAGTTCGAGGTGTGCTTAGTTTGGCGCCGATTGAGCGAGTTTTCCAAGCGCCGAAGAAAAACAGAACAGCAATCGTGATACCAAATGCCAACGCGAATCTGGGATAACCCTCGGGGTTAAGTTGGCCGTTAGCGTATTCAGCAGTCGGAGCAAGAAAGAATAAAAACAGCAAGGCGCTGGATGACGCAGCGCCGATGTTACCTAAGTTGGCTCTTAGGTTCGATATTAAGGTACGTTCCTGATAGTCATGGCTGATCTCCGCACCAAAGGCCATGTAGGGTACGTTATAAAAGGTACTGAATAGCCTTTGCATAAATAACCAAAATACCAACCAGCTGAGCACAGCGCTCGTTCCATAACTGCTGTTGATCAGGTATTCCGGCGGTACCCAAATAAAATAAAAAATTAAGCCAAGGGGCAGGGCTGATAGCAGCATGTAGGGGTGTCGTCGACCCAGTCGACTGCGGGTTCGATCAGATATACCACCAATGATGGGGTCGCTGACCGCGTCAAATATCGATGCGGCCAATAGGGTGAGGCCAATAAGCGAAGCGGACACACCTAATACTTGGTTGTAGTAGAACACCAGTATAGCTGCGCACGCACCATAAATACCATTAGCCGCATTGCCGCTGGAGTACCAGGCCAGCAGGCGAATCGAGGGTCGAGGGCTCGGTGTGTCAGTGGGTGTGGACAAGGGCGGGTCGACTGATTTTTAAAGGGAGTTTAATTTAGGGTTTTGAACATGAACCAAAGCTGACTCGTATTAGCTTTGCGAGGTCTATTCAGGACGATCTGTCTGGCCTCTCCTGATAAAGGAGAATGAGAAAAGGGTATGAAGAGAATCTTAACGTTTTTCTTAAGCTGTCACTGTTTTTGGGATACAGATACGAGTACACTGGCGCCCGCTCCATATATTAATACCTAGACTGTCCCGTATTGGGGGTCCGGGTGATGTTCATCTTATCTTTAGGAGTCTCTCATGCCTCGTACTTTATTCGACGAAGAGCACGATCTCTTTCGTGATCAATACAGAAAGTTTTTACAAAAGGAAATTGAACCCCATCGAGAAGCGTGGCGTGAAGCAGGCATTGTACCTCGTGAAATGTTTGAGCTTATGGGTGCTCAAGGCTTTTTGTTGACCTGGGCCGATGAGCAATACGGTGGTTTAGGTATCGAAGATTTTCGTTATCAGCAGATCATGATTGAGGAAGATGCTACCTATGGTGAGGCTGGTTTCTTCCATACTTTGCATAGTCGTTTGGTAGCTCCTTATATCAAGCATTTTGGTAATGAGGAACAGTGTGCCCGTTTCTTACCCAAATGCGTGAGCGGGGAGAGTATTTTAGCGGTAGCAATGACCGAGCCTGATGTGGGTAGTGATCTAGGCGGAATGAAAACCCGCGCAGAGGATAAAGGCGACTATTGGGAATTAAATGGCTCAAAGACCTATATATCCAATGGTATTAACGCGGACTTGGTGATTGTTGCGGCTAAAACCAATCCTGATAATCCACGCCAAATCGGTTTGTTTATAGTTGAACGAGGTATGGAAGGTTTTGAGCGTGGTCGTAATCTCAAAAAACTTGGTTTAAAAGCACAGGATACTGCTGAGTTATTTTTTAACAGTGTAAAAATACCTAAAGAAAATGTACTGGGCGACGCTCAAAAAGGTTTTCATTATCTTATGCAAGGCTTAGCCGAAGAGCGTTTAATCGGTGGCGTAGGTTATATGTCCCAAGCTAATCGTGCTTTTGAAGTGACTAAGGAATTTGTGATGGAAAGAAAAGCCTTTGGGCAGCGCGTAGCAGATTTTCAAAATACTCGTTTTAAAATGGCTGAGATGAAAACCGAGCTCGATGTCGGTCAAGTCTATCTGGACCATTGTGTTGATATGCATAACCAAGGTTTATTAACCCCAGATATGGCTGCCAAAGGTAAACTATTTTTAAGCGAGCTTGAGTGTCGTATGGTTGATCTAGGTGTGCAGCTGCACGGCGGTGCGGGTTATATGGAGGAGTATGAGATTTGCAGACTCTATGCCAACGCGCGTATTTCTAGAATCTATGCTGGCAGTTCAGAAATTATGAAGGAAATTATTTCTCGCGAGATATTTTCTTAGTTTTATTCTTTTCTGACATAAATGTAAAAGGGCTCCTTAGGAGCCTTTTTTATTTTAAACCGTACTGACTAGCGAATGATTTTCCCACCGGGGAAAAACTGCGCTGCCCAACGGCGATAGGTGGGCACTGGGCCATCACCGTCACAAAGGTTAGGTGGTTGGATATAAATTTTATGTTCCCAGATTTCTAAGTCTTGTTCGAACTGGCGCACCACTTCTTCCATAAAGGCGCGTCCAACACCGCGTTGCTCATCCTGGCTATTTTGATCTTTAGTTAAAAAGTCAAAGCGCACATGTACTTGCTCGCCGTCCATCGGTGTCATCGAACTTAAAATCATTAAGTCAGTTAATCCAGAGAACTGAACCTTAGAAAAACCAAAACCCCAGTTGGTGGATTCGATCACTGACTCAATTAAGCCAGTAGGCGTAGTCATATCGGTTTGCGAACGGGAGTTCATCACTGGGCCGTCAATGGTGAGTTCGTTCTCGGGTAAATCCGGCACCCCATGCAGATAACGAAAGTGTGCAGTATCGACTTGGTTCTCTCCCATTTCTAAACAGTGGGATTTAATAAACCATTGGTGCTTTTGCAGATAGTGCCAATCGCCGCTGCCGACTTCTTCGACATCAGGTAATTCCCATGCGGGTTCATGGCCTTCGATATCATTCCAGGCAAAAATAAAACCGTTCTTCTCGGCGACTTGCCAGGGCTGAATTTTTGCGCGACCTGGAATCTTGGTGCCGTAGGGTACTTCAGTACATTGGCCTTGGCCGTCGAACTTCCAAGCATGGAAAGGGCAACGAATATCATCGCCTTCAACTTTTCCACCATGACCAAGATGTGCGCCCATATGAGGGCAAAATGCGTCGAGCAATTGGGCTTCGCCATCTTCCGTTCGATACAGAACTAAATCTTGACCAAAGTACTGTAGAGGCTTTACCTCTCCTGAGGCTAGGGAGTCTGTATGAGCGACCGCGTACCAGCTTTTGGGATAAGAGGTGAAGGGCCATCGGGACTGGGGATTGCCAGGGTTTTTGGGTATTTGTTGGTATACAGGTATCGTTTTCATTCCTTTACCTTAAATGACAGAGCCATTTTAGACTAGCCCTGTTTAAACTATAATCCGCTCTCAATTTGATAGCGGCAATTTGCAGGCACAGCATTTAGGTACAAGGTAATGACGACTGAAATTATTGATGTATGGGCCCAGCACCCAACCTTAAGGCATATTAGTGATCCTATTTTTGATAGTTTGCGTCGTTGGTCTAAATCAGAAGCACCCACCGAAGAAATCCCCGTCGCTTTTACTTTAGCGCAGATGGATAAGGCCGGTGTTAGTAAAAGTTTGATCTGTGCTTGGGAGGCGCCTAATAAGAGCATGATCTCCAACGAAGAGGTAGCCGGTTTTGTAGCCGAAGCGCCTGATCGTTTAGCAGGCATAGCCTCGGTCGATATTACTAAGCCCATGCAAGCTGTGCAGCAAATCCGTCGTTATGTTGAAGAACATGACTTTAAAGGTGTTAGAGTTCTACCGTGGTTATGGTCTGTGCCGCCCACCGATAGACGTTTCTATCCCGTTTATGTTGCTTGCTGTGAGTTGGATATTCCTTTTTGTACTCAGATTGGTCACACCGGACCTTTGATGCCTTCAGAAGTAGGGCGACCTATATATCTAGATCAAGTGGCTTTGGATTTTCCGGAACTAAAAATCGTTGGCGGACATATTGGTTACCCTTGGACTGAAGAAGCGATTGCGGTCGTTACTAAACATGAAAATGTTTATATCGATACCTCAGCCTATACTACTAAACGCTATCCCGATGAGATCGTAAAATTTATCAAAGGTCATGGTAAGCATAAAGTCATGTTCGGGACTAACTATCCAATGATGACCGCCGATAAGGCTTTAGAGCATTTGGATAGTTTAGACCTGCCGGAAGAAAACAAATCCTTGTTCTTATCTGAAAACGCTAAGCGTGTGTTTAAGCTTTAAACTAGGCTAGATGCAAATCTATGCCAGATGCTTAGAGATAATTGGATTTAATAGGCTCATAAAAAATCCGGTGAAGTGCAGTGGTGTTTCAATAACCGTTAGGCAGATACATTCTTCATCGCTGCTAGCAACTGGGCGATGTTCGTGATTTTCATCCATCACAATGTAGTCACCTTTGTGATACACGCCTAGCTCGTCGGATAAACTGCCTTTTAACAATACAGTAATCTCGTCGCTTTTATGGGTATGAGAAGCAATGGCTTTTCCAGGCGCAATCTTAAGCAGGCTTAGCTGACTGCCTTTATCCAGGCTTTCAAGTTTAGCAACATGAATGCCAGAACCGGTCCATTTCCAATCCAGTTGATCAAAATCTTCAGGGATAAACTTATCCAATACTGAGCCACATTTGTTTGTGGCGCTGTTATCTTTGCTTGGCTCTTCGCCTTTTTGTGCAGAGTCTTGAGAAGCTATTTTACCCAATACTTTGGATTTTAAATCCTGGCTGACACTTTGACTGTCTAGCTGTTCGAAAACAACGCCGCCAATATTTTGTAGCTTTCTAACGTTCTCTTGGCATTGGCTGCAGTTTTCTAAGTGCACAGAGATAGCGGCGGCTTGGTGAATTGCTAAGCTACCAGAGCTAAATGCGCTTAATTGTTCGGGGGTAGGGTGGTGTTTAATCATTGTTTAGCCCTCTTAAGGAGATAGAGAGTTTTTCAATGGCGATACGCACTCTGGATTTCACCGTGCCCAGCGGTAAGCCGAGTTCGGCGGCGGCTTCAGAGTGACTTTTGCCTTCTAAGTAGGTTTTTGCGATTACCTGCGCTTGCTCTTTAGGCAGATCATTTAAATGTTCACGGATCATGTCTTCGGTCTGTTTATTGTGACTGGACTGAAAAGGTCCAGGTTGATCGTCTTCTAATACCTCGTATAAATCATCAGCGTCGATTTCGCTGGCCGCGTGTTTGTTTTTGCGTATTTGATCAATACGGGTGTTTCTCGCCATGGTAAAAATCCAAGTACTGGCCCCAGCTAATTCCCCATTAAATAAGTGGGCTTTGTTCCAGACTTTAATCATTACCTCTTGCACTAAATCTTCGGCCATTAGCTCAGCCCCAGGGCTCGATTTAAGTCCAAAGGCCTTGATCTTGGGGGCATAGATATCAAACAACTCAGCAAAAGCCTGCTCGTCTCTATCTTGAGCAATCTTTTCCAGTAGCGATCGCTGGGCAGCTTGTTCGCGTTTAAGCTGCTCTGGATCTTTTTGTGTTTGAGTATGATTGACCATAGATTTTTGTTAATGGCTTGATTTATCAGGGTATACGCAGTTATGAGTGCTTTAGATCACTTTTTATTTAAACCAATTAAGCTGATCCACTTGTGAGTTTACCCCGTATCAAAGAGCATGAAACAAGATATTTTCAAAAATACTCAGCCTTTGGTGGTAGATCACGTGCTAGAGCGCTTTAAAGAGACCTTTAAAGACACCGCAAACCTGGATCTAAGCCGTTTGGACTCGATATATGCTGAAGATGTGGAGTTTATTGATCCCATCCACCAAATTCAGGGGCGTAAGGCGCTTAAAGACTATATGCAGAGGCTATGTGGCGATGTGGACGTGTGCCGTTTTGAATACCTGGACCAGGTCCATTCTGAGGGTAAGTGCTTTATTAAGTGGGATATGCATTTTTCTCATCCTAGCCTGAAAGCAGGTGTGCATAAGGTTAGGGGCTGTACTCAGATTTATTACCACAGTCAGATTTACTATCAAGAAGACGTCTACGATATGGGTCAAATGATCTACGAGAACGTTCCTTTAATAGGAAGAATTATATCCTGGCTCAAGATTCGCCTGAGTGATCAGGAGGGTGACAAAAAGGGTGAACAATCGTGAAGAAAGTAGAGACTAATGACCCTCAGCCTAAAAGTATTTGGATCACCGGAGCGAGTACAGGCTTGGGTAGAGAGTTGGCTATCGGTTTGGCTAAACAAGGACATCAAGTGTTTGCTAGTGCTCGGTCTCAAGCCCCTTTGCGTGAGCTGGCGGAGCAGTATTCGAATATCATCCCATTGATTTTTGATGTGAGTGACCGTTCTCAGATGACTTTGGTCAAACAGCAAATCGAAAGCCATACCCCGAGGTTAGACCAGATAATTTTGAACGCCGGCAATTGCGAATACTTAGATATTAAAAATCCTGATTGGGACATGATGCGTCGGGTTATGGATGTTAACTATTTTGGGGCGGTGAATTCCTTAGAGGCGGTTTGGCCCCTGTTGGGCTCAGGCAGTCACATAGTCGTCACTAGCTCCATTGCGACCCTTAGTCCTTTTCCAAAAGCCCAAGCCTATGGTGCGTCAAAGGCAGCTCTAAATTATTTTATATCTTGCATGAAGGTGGATCTGCGTGAACAAAACATCGACGTCACCATTGTGGAACCAGGCTTTATTGATACACCTTTAACAGAGCGGAATGATTTTCCTATGCCTTTTTTAATGAGCAGTGAAAAAGCGGCCAATATTATTTTGGCGAAGCTGGATAAACGTCCATTTAGAATTCGTTTTCCCTTTTTGTTTTCGGCTTTTTTGCGCTTGGCATTTGCGAGGCCTAATATCTGGTTCGATTGGATAGCGCCTAAGCTCGCGAAGTAACAGCTTGGTTGATTAAAAAACGAAATAATAAAAATTAAGAATAAATTTATTAAAGATTAAATATGAAAATAGCAATTATCGGTGGTGGTATTTCTGGTTTAGGCGCAGCCTATCTTCTGCAAAAGGATCATGATGTCACCGTTTTTGAAAAAGAAAATTCAGTGGGCGGTCATACCGCGACTAAAACCGTTGAGCATAATGGTCGCAGTTACGATATCGATACGGGTTTTATTGTGTTTAATGATTGGACCTACCCAAACTTTATTAAGCTTTTAGATGAGTTGGGGGTGGAGTCGCAAGATACGCGCATGAGTTTTAGTGTTAAATCGGATGTTCGAGATTTGGAATATGCCGGTAGTAGTCTAAATACTTTGTTCGCACAGCGTAAAAATTTATTGTCGCCTAGCTATTTAAAAATGCTTAAAGATATTGTGCGTTTTAATAAGGAGTCGATAGAGGATTTAGAAAAAGGTCGTATTGAAGGGGATATGACTTTGGGTGAGTACCTGGCTCAAAATAACTATGGTGAGCTATTTAAAAGCCACTATTTAGTACCTATGGGGAGTGCAATCTGGTCGGCAACTCTTTCCAGTATGGAAGCCTTTCCACTGTTATTTTTTGTGCGCTTTTTTAAAAACCATGGTCTGTTAAGTATTAAAAATCGCCCCCAGTGGCGAGTGATTAAAGGTGGTTCAAAAAGTTATTTGGCTCCTTTATGCGACTCTTTCAAAGATCGGATCAGAACCGGTGTAAATATCCAGTCGGTAACACGAGACGAGCAGGGCGTCAGTATTCAGTTCGAGGGCCAGGAAGGTAAAGAGCCAGAACGTTTTGATCAGGTGATATTTGGCTGCCACAGCGATCAAGCTTTGGCTATGTTGGGCGATGCCAGTGATGCTGAACAAAGCGTTTTGGGTGCTATGCCTTATCAAGAGAATGATGTCATTTTGCATACGGATATTAGCCTGTTGCCTAATCGTCGATTGGCCTGGTCTGCGTGGAACTATGGTTTGGTGAGTGCGACCGACCAGAATGCCATCCTGACTTACAATATGAATATCCTCCAGGGTATAGAGAGTGATACCACATTTTGTGTCAGTCTAAACACTGAAGAAACGATTGATCCTAATAAAATTTTGGGCCGCTATCGCTACGCCCATCCGGTGTTTTCTCTTGAATCTGTAGCCGCGACCCAACGTTGGTCTGAGGTTAATGGCACTAATAAGACCTGGTTTTGCGGTGCTTACTGGGCTAATGGTTTTCATGAAGATGGTTTCTCCAGCGCTTTGCGAGTCGCGAATGCTTTAGGAGTTGATTGGTAGTGCTTATTCAGCGTAAAGAAATTACTAAGGCAGCGGGCGCCGAACTTGAGGCTAGAGGCAGTGCCGCATCAGCTGAATTGCAGCTGGGCTTGAGCAGCGCTATTTATAGCGGCTGGGTCGAGCACACACGTCATCAACCTCGTAATCATTATTTCAAATACCCTGTCTTTATGATGTATCTGGACCTGGATGAAATCGATCAGGTCTTTGCTAAGTCTGCCTTTTGGTCCTTATCTTCTCGCTTTGCTCCCGCCAGTTTTAATCGAGACGATTACTTAGGGGACCCGAAAGTCCCTCTTAAAAAAGCGGTCCAAGATTGCATTTACGAACAAACGGGTGAAAGCTTTAGGGGTTCGGTTCGATTGCTGACCAATGTCCGCTACTTTTCTTACCTGATTAATCCGATTTCTTGCTATTACTGTTTTGATAAAACGCAAGGACTTAAATATGTGATCGCAGAAGTCACCAATACTCCATGGGGCGAGCGTGTTAATTACGTTTTGAAGCTGGAAGGGGGTAATAACCAGCTGATGTGCGAGTTTCAGAAGGAAATGCATGTATCGCCATTCAACCCGATGAATATGACCTATCGTTGGCATTCAAATACCCCTAATAAAAAGGTATATGTCAATTTGGATGTGCTTAAAGAGGGTTCTGTGGTGATGGAGGCCAATGTCAGTTTGGCGCGCGAAGAGATCAGTGCTAGCTCCTTAAATAAAATTTTGATCCGTTTTCCCTTGATGACCGTAAAAGTAGCTATAGGAATTCATTGGCAAGCTTTAAAGCTTCTGATTAAGCGGGTGCCTGTTTTTAAGCATCCACAAAAGCTCGGTGCTAAGGATAAAGTGAGTTAATAAGAAAAGGGTGAACTATGAGTAATGCCTCGTATCAGCAAGCGTTTGACCAAACCTTTGAACATACCTCGGGTGCAAAGGAATATCGCCCTGAGCGAATCAGTCAACTGAGTGAAAATCTAGCCGGCAAGCTTTCTAAAGAGGGTTCTAGTCGTCTGGACAAGATCGCTAAAAAAAGCATTCTGCAAGCGCTAGAAGCGATTGAATATGGCTACTTAGAAATTCAAGACGGTGATGAGTTGTATTGTTTTGGTCGTCAAGATCAAGAACCAAGAGCCCGCGTCAAAGTAAATAGCCCTAAGGCTTATCGTGAATTCGCCTTTGGTGGTAATGTCGGGGGTGCGGAGGCCTATATTCTTTCGTACTGGGATACACCGGATCTATTACAGGTCACGCGCTTGCTGGGTAAAAATATTTCTGTGCTTAGCCAAATCGATTCGAAGCAATCGTTTATTAAAAGAATGGCTCTCAGTGTTTTTCATCGTCTTAATCTAAATTCTAAAGAGGGTTCCAAACGTAATATTGGCGCTCACTATGATTTGGGTAACGGCTTCTTTGAGTCTTTTCTTGATCAAAGCATGATGTACTCCTCAGCAATTTTTAAGGATGAACACGAGTCATTGTTTGAGGCATCAGAGTACAAGCTAGATCTGATCTGTAAAAAATTAAATCTTCAGCCTAGTGATCACCTGGTCGAAATTGGAACAGGTTGGGGTGGTATGGCTGTTTACGCAGCGAGTCACTATGGCTGTAAGGTAACTACCACTACTATATCCGAAGAGCAGTATGACTATGCGCACAATAAAGTGATTGAATTAGGTCTGGAGGATAGGGTCACTGTTCTGAAAAAGGATTATCGTGAATTAAGTGGTCGCTATGACAAACTGGTATCTATCGAAATGATTGAGGCGGTGGGTAAAGAGCACTACTCCACCTATTTTGAAAAGTGTTCGTCACTTTTAAAAGAAGATGGTTTGATGTTAATTCAAGCGATTACCATTCCCGATCAGCGTTATAAAGCTAGTTTAAAAAGCGTCGACTTTATTCAAAAATATATTTTTCCTGGTGGTCGTTTGCCTAGCAATCAAGTTATCTCAAATAATTTGTCAGAGCACACCGATCTTCAGATTGCTGATCAACATGATATCGGGCTCGACTATGCCAAAACCATTTGGCATTGGCGTCACAACTTTTATCAAAAGAAAGATGAGATTAAAGCCCAGGGCTATAACGAAATATTCTGCCGCATGTGGGACTACTACCTATGTTATTGCGAAGGTGGTTTCCAGGAGCGTGCTATCAGTACCGTTCAATATTTGATGGCTAAGCCCCAAGCCAGTTTGGCGAGCTTTCGCTCCTAGAGTTTGGTGTGGAAAGGACAATGAAGCTGCTTAATAATTATTGGTACATTGTCCTAGAGAGCCGAGAGCTTAAAGTAAATAAGCCGATCAAAGTTAAGCGCTTTGCTCAGAATATCGCTCTTTGGAGGAACCCCAAAGGTAAGATCTTTGCCTTAGATGATCGTTGTCCCCATAGGGGTGCATCACTGTCCCAAGGCTTTATTAAAGACGATTGTTTGTCTTGTCCTTTTCATGGAATTCGATTTGACGGATCAGGAACATGCCAAGAGGTTCCTTACTTTGATGAAGTTTCAGTGAAATTAAAGCTGAGGGTTAAATCTTTTAAGGTGACTGAAAAGTACGGCTTTGTTTGGTTGTGGAATGGTGATCAAGAGCCACAGGTCGAACCAAGTATCTTTGGTGAGCTTGATAGGGGCTACGCATATCACACCACTCGAAAGGAGTGGAATACCCATTACAGCCGCGCGATAGAGAATCAACTGGATTATTACCACTTACCTTTTGTGCATAGCAAAACCATTGGTCGAGGCTTCTCACCGGCTTCGGGCGAAGATGTGTCAAAGCGCCTTAAGGTGGATTTTGAGGGTGAGCAAATTAAGGCTAATATGAAAAATGAGAGTAATAATAAAAACACGTCTTTTAAGTTTTTATTTCCTAACTCTTGGCTGCTGAATTTAAGCCCATTTTTGTTTCTCTATGTCGCCTTTGTCCCGATAGATGAAGAAAACACACGCTTGTACCTGCGTACTTATTTAAAAGGCAAATCCTTGCGTTCTGTTAAACGTTTTATTTTAAAAGCTTCGCCGGTGTTTAATAAAAGAATACTCGAAGAAGATGAGTCAGTGGTTCTTAGTCAAACTCCAAAAGAAATTCATCCAGATATGAAGGAGCATTTGTTGGTGCTCGATAAACCAATAGCTTTTTTCAGAACACACTATTTTGACAAGCTCGTGCCTGGCGCAATTGAATCCAATCAGATTGATTAATAATAAATAGATCTATAACAAAAAAGACCGACTACAAAAGATTAGATAAAAGAGGAAAAATCATGTCCAGTTTAGCGAAATACGAAAACTTATCTAAGCAAGAAATTGCAGCGCAAATGCTTGAGGCCGTTATTGGGCTGCAAGATGACATAAGAGCTAGGGCAGAAGAGGCTAAAACCATTCGTAAAGTGCCTGCTGAAAATATTCAGGCCTTGCAGGATGTAGGCTTTTTTCTTGCTTTACAGCAAAAAGCGCACGGTGGCTATGAATTAGACCCCCAAGACTTTTTTAGGATGCACTTAGCGATTGCTGAAGCCTGTATGTCTACCGCTTGGGCCTCAGGTATTGTAGCGGTTCATGCATTTCAAATTGCTTTGATGGACAAGCAAGCGCAAGAGGATGTTTGGGCAGATAATATTCATACTCGAATTTCGTCTTCCTACGCGCCTATGGGCAAAGTAGAGGTCGTTGATGGTGGTTTTAAATTTTCAGGTCGTTGGGGTTGGTCCTCAGGTTGTGATCACTGTGAGTGGGTGCTTCTCGGCGGCATTATTCCAGGCGAAGGTTATCGCACTTTCTTATTACCTAAGAGCGATTACCAAATAGTTGATACCTGGCATTCGATGGGTTTAAGAGGCACAGGCAGTAACGATATTGTGGTTGAAGGTGCTTTTGTACCAGAGCATAGAACCCATAAACAGATGGATGGCTTTTTACTGACTAATCCGGGTGTAGATGACAGTTCTGCCGATTTATATCGCATGCCTTGGGCCCAGTTATTTATTCGTGTCGTTTCCACCCCGGCCATTGGTGCCTGTAAGGATGCCATTAATCTGTATAAAGAAATTGTGGGTAAGAAAATGACCATGGATGAATCCAAGCACGGTGGTGACCCTGCGACTTTAGAGCGGATTTCTCATGCTTTAAACGAGGTGAGAGAAATGGAAGTGGTGATGATGAGCAACTTTGATCAAATGATGAAGGCCATTGCCCAAGGTGAAACTATCAGTATTGATGATAGAGCGCTTTATCGTTATCAAGCGGCTTTGGTGATCGACAAGAGCATGGCACTGGTGGATAGCTTGTTCGCAATGGCTGGCGGCAGCTCGGTATTTGAGGGTTCTGATATTCAGCAACGCTTTTTAGATATCCATACCGCAAGAGCACACGTGGCCAATAACCCACTTGGCTTTGCACGAAATCTTGGGGCCTTGGCTCTGGGTGGTGAGAACCAAGACTTCTTTATCTAAGCGTGGATTGCTGTAGATTTACAGCGCTATAGACAAATGCTAGCCTCCTTAGCCACTTAAATAACTTTATTGCTAGGGAGCTTAGCCCTATGGAAGCTGATGTATTGGTGAGCGTGGTACTACCTATCTCACTTTTCTTTATTATGTTTGGTATGGGTATGTCTTTAGTTGTGGAAGACTTTACTCGTATTTTCTCCCAGCCTAAGGCTTTTGCCGTGGGATTCTCAGCCCAAATGCTACTGCTTCCCTTATTAGCATTGATTGTTGTGAGCGTGATCGAAATGGATCCGCTACTAGCAGTGGGTTTGATGATTCTGTCTTTTTGCCCTGGTGGAACCGTTTCCAATATGATGACCTTTCTCATCAAGGGCGATGTAGCATTATCGATCACCCTTACTGCCGTGGTGAGTGTTGTTGCGCCGTTTACCATCCCCTTTTTGGCCAATCTTAGCATGGAGTACTTGTTGGGAGCGGGGAATCCCTTTGTGCTTCCCTTAAAGGAGACATTGCTGACTTTGGTCGCCATCACTGCACTGCCGGTAGGTTTGGGTATGTTGCTAAGAAAATGGCAGCCAGAGTTGTGCGATAAATCAGAAAAAGGCGTAAAGATATTTTCTGTAGCCTTTCTATTTTTAATTATCGCGGGGATCATTAGTAAAAATTTGGATAACTTGGCGTCCTACCTAGATCAAATTGGATTGGCAGCAGCTTTGCTCAGTGCGATGGCGATGGCTTTAGGTTTGGGTCTCGCTTTAGCGCTTAGATTAAATCGTGCGCAATCAGTCACTATTGCTTATGAGGTTGGTTTGCAAAACGGCACCACGGCTATGTTGGTGACAGGCACGATTTTGCAGAATGATGTTATGACTATAGCCCCAGCGATGTACAGTTTACTTATGTTTTTTACTGGTGCATTGTTTGCTTTTTTGATTCCGCTAGTGATTTCTGATGATTAAAAACCATTAGTTAAGTAAGGAGCTAAGATACTTGGAGTAGTCGTTGTTGTTACCCAAGAGATCTATTCTCTTTTGAAGGCCTTGCTCGTCAATCCAATGTTTGGAAAGCGCAATTTCCTCTAGGCAAGCGATTTTTAGCCCTTGTCTGTGCTCAATGGCTTGTACAAATTGACTGGCTTCTAAAAGACTGTCGGGTGTGCCTGAGTCCAACCAAGTAAATCCACGCCCTAGCAAATAGAGATTCAGTTTTTTTTGCTCCAAGTAGTACTGGTTAAGCGTAGTAATTCCCCATTCATCTAGGCTCCCTTTAAGGCAAGACTCTGCAATACTAAGTACATCGTTGCCATAAAAATACAGGCCGGTAATGGCATGTTTATAGCGCGCGGTATTTTTTATAGGCTTTTCTTCGACTGATTTAATTCTAAGCTTGTGGTCAAAATCAACGGCTCCGAATGGTCGTGGGTCGCTGACTGGGTAGGCGAATATTGTGGCAAGATCACTTTGTTTTTCATGAATTTGAAGTGTGTTTTGTAATATATTCGAAAAATTTTGTCCAAAGAAAATGTTATCTCCTAGTATTAAACAAACAGCGTCTTTACCAATAAAACCTTTAGCTATTGTAAAGGCTTCGGCGATTCCTTTTGGTTGTTTTTGCTGCTCATAGCTAATAGCTAGACCATAGTGAGAGCCATTCCCCAAAAGATGTTGAAAGCTTTCCAGGTCCTCCGGGCGAGTAATAATCAGAATATCTCGAATGTCTGCAAGCATGAGAACAGAAAGAGGGTAATAAATCATCGGTTTATCATAAACCGGAATTAACTGCTTTGAGGTCGCTAATGTTGTTGGGTATAGGCGTGTCCCCAGTCCGCCTGCCATGATGATACCTTTCATTTTTGTAAGCCTTGCCGTTGTAGGTGCTCTGATTTTTCTATGTACCAACTTCTGTGATCAAAATACCATTGTATAGTGTTTTTAAGCCCTTGATCGAAATTTAATTGTGGAGACCAGCCTAGTTCATTTTTTATTTTTCTGCTGTTTAATGAGTAGCGGAAATCATGGCCAGGTCGGTCGTTAACAAAACTAATTTTACTTTTGCTCGGTTCGAACCCTTTAATTTTTTGGTAATCTTTGATTACCTCGAGCAGCTGCGTGACTAGCGTGATATTACTAATTTCTTGATTGCCCCCTATATTGTAAGTATGGCCTATTTGACCTTTGCACATAACCATATCTAATGCGCGGGCATGGTCCTCAACATGAATCCAATCTCTGATTTGGCTGCCATCTCCATAAACGGGTAGTGGTTGATTGTTTATTGCTTTCATGCACATCAATGGAATTAATTTCTCTGTCAGTTGGAAGGCGCCATAATTGTTTGATGCATGAGTGATGATGCAGGGTAGTTGATAAGTTCTGTGCCATGCTTGAACCAAATGATTTGCGCCAGCTTTAGACGCTGAATAGGGTGAACTAGGAATGTAGGGGCTTGACTCTGTCCATGCTGGATCGGTAGTGTTTAGATCACCAAAAACCTCATCGGTGGATACTTGAATAAATCGAAAATTCGGTTCCCGAGTGTTAGATATATATTCCCTTGCCCGCTCTAATAGGTTAAGCGTGCCTAGAAAGTTGGTATTCACACTTTGAACTGGACTATCAATCGAGCGGTCAACATGGCTTTCGGCCGCCAAATTAAATATCACATTGGGTTTGAAGTTGTGGAAAATCTCTCTAATAGCACCTTCGTCGCAAATATCTGCCTGAAAAAAACTAAGCCGTTCATCATTGTTGAATTCTTCTAAATTTTTCAGATTTGCTGAGTAAGCAAGTTTGTCAATATTCGCAATCGAGCAATGCTCGTGAATTTTTAAAAGCTGTTTGATTAGGTGCGAGCCGATAAAGCCGCAGCCTCCAGTTACGATGATGTTCATATATTATTTAGGTAGCTTGCTTGGGAGGTTTGAAAATCCAGTTTTGAAATCTATACCTTCGTACTCATCTTTCATAGGACGGGAACAAAACCCCATTATGGCCTTTTGTTCGTTATCGAGTTCTTGATAGATTTTATCGGGTAGTTGTTCAGTAATTTGGTACCCCTGTTTTATCCACCAACGGACAAAAGTGGCAATAAGCGACCAACGGCTTACCCCTGTTTTATTCTCGCCAGTGCCGTGCCAAATCCTGCTATCCCAAATAATAACGTCCCCCGCGTTTGATTCTAAAGCAATTGCTTTGTCCCGTTGTATTTGGTCGACATACTCACCACTTTGATGAGATTTTGGTACCAATATTGTACAGCCATTATCTTTGTTTTGGTCTTCAAGTATTATTGATACTTGTATCGACAAGGGAAAGTCTCCCTGATAAGGAATGTAAGAATCGATGTGCATTGGAGTGGCCGCTTGATTGTTGCGTGCCAAAAAAGACCTTAAAATATAATTTGCTCGATTAAGTGGAATGGCCTTATGCCATTGATCATTTAATGTTGCGTTTAATATTGCCTTAATACTTTCATTTCCTATAACGAGTTTTAGTAAATCAATGCTTTTATTCTGGAGGTTATAAACTATCTCCTGACCTTGGTCTAAAGAAGGTGTCGACTTTATAGGTTTGTGAGAGGACTTATTATGAAGAAATTTTGTTAATTGTAGCGCAGAATCAATTTTCTTTTTAGCAATTAACTGATCAAGACGACAGTAACCCTGTTCATACAGAGCATCAATGGCTGGATTGGATGGACGGTCGCTCATACTCGAAATTACTCTACTTAGATATTTGGTTTAGGCAGTTCTTTAAGATTAAGGGTTGCATAGGCGATTCCCGTCTCTCCAAAGTTGCTCCCATTGTAGAACATAAATAAATAATCTTCATAAACTACCAAATAGGGATAGCAAAGCATATTGTGCACGTTACTCATTTTTTGATTAAAGGAATCCATTAATTGATCTTTACGAATCCAGGTCTTTAGATCTGAAGACTGGGCATAACCGATACGATAGCTTTCCTCTCCACCTCTAAAATTCCGATAGCCTCGTACGCAGTACCACATATGAAACATGGATTGGTGTTTGATAACTCGAGCGCTGGCTATGCCGCCCTCGTGCTCTAATCGAGGTATGACCTTACTTTTATGGTTGCACCAGTGAATTCCGTCGAAGGAGCTAGCACTAGCTATGTCGTAGCATGGGTCGAGACCTTGATCGGATTCTTTCCATTCATCACATGCTAAGTAAAAGCCTTGATAAAGGCCTTGCTCTAGGATTACCCCAAGGGTCCCGGTATAGAGAGCAGAGTCTTTGGCAGACAATACACTGTTCTCATATTTCTGCCATTTTTCTGGTGTATGTTGTCTTGCAAGACCTATGCTGTTACAAAAAGGTTTTTCGTTGTCTTTATTCCACCCAATATAGTAGAGGAATTCCTCGTCCTCATGCCTGATGCTCTCCGTCGGCATTATTCCGTGTTGATCAAATGCCCCTGGTTTTCCTGAAGGCAATAGGGGTAAGGTGGATTCGAAAATAATATTTTGAGGGCAACCTGCCTCGACCTCGATAAAAAAAGCCTGGGATTCGTTATGTTGGTTTCGGCTCGAAAAATAGATGCGCCAAATTCCTGGGTCGCTTTCGCACACCACGGGCAATTGGCAGTGAGAGCTGTAGTCTCCTTTAGCTTTACTAAAAATTATTCCGTGGTCTTGCCAGTTCATTTTTGGTTACTTTGGTTGTGATAGATGTTGATGTCACGACTAGATTTCGCCATTTTTTTGGCGGGGCTTCCTATATAAGCACTCCACGGTTCAGTCGACTTATGGACACAGGCCCCCATGCCAATAAACGTACCAGGTTTTAACGTGATACCGTCGCGAAGTGTGGCATTAACACCGATGAACACCTGTTCTTGCACGTGGCAATGACCAGAGATGACAGCATGTGAACTAATAAAGGCGTGGTTGTCGATTTTGCTATGGTGACCAATATGATTACCACTCCACAGTACGACATTGTTGCCTATTTCAACAAATGGCTGAATGGTGTTGTCTTCTAAA
This sequence comes from Pseudomonadales bacterium, assembly GCA_965223975.1. GTDB lineage: Bacteria > Pseudomonadota > Gammaproteobacteria > Pseudomonadales > JBECKS01 > JBECKS01. The sequence goes on along the minus strand of OZ245031.1, from coordinate 1,040,432 downwards.
ATAAAGCAATTTTCGCCAATATTTGTGCTATGAACACTCGCCTGAGTGCTGATATATGAAATTAGTTCGAAACCAGCTTCTTTAATTTTTAAATAAATATTCTTCCGCTGCTCATTCATATTTTGTGCGGTCATCGGTGCAAACATTTTCACTTCGTCATTGGAATATTTTTTTTTAATGTCTTCGAAAGGTATAACAGGTAGCCCACAAAATTCAGATTCTTCGATATAATTCCTATGTACCGTGAAAGCAATTACTCTGTGTTCCGAATCTTCGCACAGGTAGTAATGTGCAAGTTGCGCGGTATCATTTGTGCCAAATATTATTAGATCTGCCATTGAATTTGTTCCATTATGTCTTGTCGAATAGCATCTATGTCTTCAGTATACAATCGATGCAGCAGACTTGATTGTTTTTGTAAACTATTATGTCTATAAGGACGTAAAAATTTAAGATCGATTGATCGTTCTTCAAACCTTTGTTTATTATAAAGCTTCCTGCCACCTGGGGCGTTGATATATTCTGTTGCACCCAATATTTCTAAAATGGCAAGAACTCGGTTCTCTCCCTTTGTGCTTGAGTCCAAATTAAGGGAGCTGGATCTAATCAATTGACATCCAAAATCCATGATATTGTTTATTTTTTCTAAACTGTCGCAAAGATAGTCGCAGGGTTTTGTTGTTGTATTGAGTTCTTTTAGTTGTTCCAAGAAATTTAAGTGTGAATGGCTATATGAATGGTTTTTTAGGCTGGGAAATTTTTTAATATTTTTATGTATTTCTTGGTTAATGTTGTCAACAAATTCAATGTCCTTGATCAATACACCCCTTTTTTGTTTTTTTAAATTTAGACTGAACCAGTCTAATTTTCCCTGATGGTTCGGCAGCTGGTTTCGATGCACGTATCCTCTTCTTGGAAATTGAACGCAATCAAATAAAACCATGATGTCGGCGTGTGCCATGAGCCTAAAGTATCCAGCATAAGGAAAAAAATAGGGGTGGTTTACTGCGATTCGTTTGTGCATCATATTGTTATTATATTAACGGAGATCCCATATTTGCTGTGGGCTAGATTGAATATTTTTATGTTCTTTAAAGAGTCTATGTAGCGTTTTTGCAAAGTCGCCTTGCTCGCTGATTGATCCGTTGAAAAATGGATGACTTTTAAGTTTAAGCATTTTCCCTTTTATTTCGTTTCTATAGCTTTCATCTTCGATGAGCTTTGACGCTTTGTCGATGTAATCTGCACGAGATTTTGCTACTAGCTCATATAGTCCCGCTTGTATTAGTTGGCCTACATCCGACTGAGAGTGAACTTCATTTCCATCAAGCGCGATAAAAGGTATACCTAACGAGAAGCAGTCCATGTTTGAATTGGCGCCTCCAAATGGAAAGGTTCCTAGGCGCAATGAACACTCTGATAATCTTTTCATGTAGTCCTGGTAGCTCATGGTTGAAAATACTTTGCAATTTCCAAGAAGGTGTTTGAACTCAAGGCTTAAGTAATCGAGAGTGGGGCCTGAAGCCCCCGGAAAAACATAGTAGCATATTGTCTTTTTGCTTAATGAGGCGATTGTTCGGCAAGTTTCAAAAAAAGTATAGTTTATCTTCATATGCGTTGAGGTAATCGCAATATTTAGAATGTCCTTATTAAGGGGATGTTTTTCAGTTCTGGTGTCTTCCCCGTTACTAGGTTTGTCAAGTTCGCTTAGGGTAGAAGAAGTCTCGTTGCCAATTACTAAAATCTTTTCAGAAAAGATGTTTCTGAGTTCCGTTCTAGGTCGGCAAAGATCTTGTTCTTGTATGACCGCATAGTCCATGCAATCAATATGGGTAGTTGCAGGATGGCCGAGTGTATATAGTTGAATTGGGGCTATCCGGTGATTTGCCAAAATTAATATGGTATTGGCCATGCCTAGACTGGGATAGTATACCGCGTCCGCCTCTAGCTTTTTGATTTGATTAATAAAGCTTCGACTATGTTGGATCATAGTGGCAGGATTAAACGTTATTACCTCCGAAAAGTATCGGCTACTGATTTCGTCGATCAAGTGGGGTGCGCTTAATGCAACGGTGTGAAAATGCTCTTTTAGTTTGGCGAGTATTCTCGAAAAGCACCTGAACATGGCATGATTATGTCTCATCATTTCGAGAGGAATTAGAATAACTTTTTTATGTTTAGGTCGATTGATTTTGAGTTCAAAATTATGAACTCGTTCGGCCCCTGTGTTGTGCCAATTAAAAAGAATTTTGTTAAGTGTTTTTTTGATCTGATGTTTGTTTTCGATATGTCCATAACTACAAAACATCCAGGCATTGGACATGCTCAGCATATTGCTTAGTGTTGGTTCGTACTCCTCAAGGTGGCTCCAATCAAGATCCAATATTTCGTTAAAACGTTCCTCGGTATTCTTTGTTATTAAGCACCGTGTTCCAAGTAGGCCAAGTAATATAGGCGTCACAATTTTGGGATATTCTTCGGAGAATCCATGTATATCCAAGTCAAATCGACTATTTAAGCTGTATAGTAGTAAACATTTAAAGGCACTGTTTAAATCTGGGAACTCAATATTATTGATGTCGTCACAGTTTGCGATTTGATAAAAAACATGATCGGCATTTGCGAACCCTGCTAAAACATAGGTCATTGCAATGTTGGCATGGTGTGCGCTAAGTATTTGAAAGTGTTGGTTAGACATTTCAAAGCGCTTATCAACCATGAGTTGGCTGATTGAGTTGGCAAGGCTTAGATAAAAATCCTCTGGGCTTTCATGTGATTGACTGATCTCCAAGAAACCTGATAGCAATAGATGGCATAGATTCACCGCTTCAGGATAATCTTGTCTGCTTAGGGCTTTTTGCAGAGCCTTTAGCTCTTGGGATTTGGTGTCGCTCTGACTAATACTCATAGTCAAAAATATCCATATAGCTTTTCATATGGTGATTGATCTTGATTATTTCTTCTTTGCTTAAAACATGCTTGTAAGATTCTATTGATGAGTCGTTTATTGTTTTCGAATTATTGGGTGTAATCCAGGCTTGGTAGCGTTTCTTGCCGGGATGATCAGGATCTATTTTTTCGCTTTTTTTACCGAGCATGGATTCATTAGGGTTGGTGTTGCTGTCAAAGTTCAAATCTAGTTGGGTAAAATTAGCTAGTGCTGTTTGTACATTGGTTGTGTCTAGTATTAGATCTTCATACTTAATAATCATTAAGCGCTTACGAAAACCCTCGTTTTGATAGTTTAAGCTAGGAGCGTAAAAGGACAGTATATGCTGACACAGCAATTCTATATTTCTTTGTTGAAAGAAGTGGCTTTGGCCTTGTGCTTTCATTCGTTCCCCGACCTGCAACATTGAGCTGATGATATCCCTAGGGTCTCGAGCGATTAAAATAAATAAGGAGTGGGGGACTAGGTCGAATAACTCTGGAAATAGTTGTGTAAGATGGGGTTCCTTTAATACCAATCTTGAATTATTGCTGAGGCGATTGACGCATCGGTGTAGAAACAAATTAATAATTGAACTGTGAAATTGTTTTAGATCATGTGTGTCGTCGAAGTAGTCCGCAGTATCGTGATCAAAATCCAATAGCGCGTTTTTGTAGGCGGTCATGAGTTCGCGAAGGTATGAGGCCTCAGCAATTTTTGAGTTTGTGTGTTGATCCAAGCACAGAAACTTATTAAGTAAAGTGGTCCCTGAGCGTTGGCTTCCGCCGACAAATATATGGTTCATAGTGAAAAAAAATCCCGCCGAGGAAGGTCCTGGGCGGGATTTTTTGCGTGATTAAGGCTTATTTATACTTACGTCTGAATAAAGATAGAGCCGTAATAAATGCAATGATCCCTGCACCTAAGGAGCCGCTTCCACCGCCCCCGGAGGAGTCGCTGTCAGTTTTATCATCATCTGTTTTGCAATCTAGCGCGTTTTGTAGCTCGAGCGCTCCAAGGTCCGCATTGCTACCGAATACACGAGTATTGCCTACTTGGTCAGTGCTTAATGAGCTGGTAGTGTCCCCTGAGTTAACAACGTCGCAGTCGTTGGGAAGATGCGTTAGGCCTAGCCCACCATTATCTGCCAGGGCATTCATGTTTAAGTCACTATCACTGACCCCCGCTGTACTGTTGCTTTGGGTAGTGATGTTTATAGCAGAAGCATCTCCAATTAAAGTGTAGCTAATAGAGTCTAAAGTCCCGCTTGCATTTGGGCCTGCTGAGCTAGCAGTGTTTTTAGCTAGGATGCTATTTTCTAAATCGATGGTACCACTTGTTGTAGAATTTATTCCTCCGCCAGTGGGAGCATCGTTATTCATTATGGTTGCTGAATTAATATCTAACGAACCAGAATTAAGAGAAATACCGCCACCATTTGTGGACGCTGAATTACCCGAAATTGTGGTGTTATCTATCTGCACGACAAGAGGTGTGCCGCCACCTGTGTCATGCATATAGAGGGCACCACCTTCGCGAGTGGATGCTGTGTTATTAGTGAGAGAGCTTGCGGAGATATCAGCACCTCCCGAATTGCTTGCGTCCAAGCGAATAGCTCCGCCACCGTAGCCAGCAGTATTGTTGTCAAAATTACTGCCTGTAATGGACACTGTATCACCCCCTGAGATATGAAGGTTTGCTGCGCCTCCGTAGTAGGTTGAAGAGTTGCCTTCAAAGGTGCTATCAGTGATGCTTACGTTGGTGCTGTAACCGTTTATTGCACCACCATAACTCGCTGAGTTATTCTCAAAATTAGAGTTAGAAATGGTTAAGTTACCATTCCAAATATAAATTGCGCCGCCGCTACCAGATGAATAGCTGATATCTTTAAAACGCATATTATCGACTGTCACATGTCCGGTATAGGCGTAGATATGTCGGTCCATATCTGAAATGGTAAAGTCTGACAGTTGCAGATCCCCTCCGCCAACATTAAAGGTTGCATCACCGCTTGAGCTAGATGACGCTGAAACGGTCAGAACATCTTTTCCAGGGCCAATGATTTTAGTGCTATAACCCGTTTGCAGCATACCCATAAGCTCGATACTGGTAATGGAGGCAGGGATTGTGATGCTGTGAAAAAAATCCCCAGTTGAGCAAGGGCCAGCAGCATTAATGGTGTTTACTGCTTCGCGCAAACTGCCCACAGGAGCTGTGGTTACGTCATCTTGGTTGCTCGAAATAGTGATATCTTGGCAGGCTAATGCAGCTGGTGCGTGAGTAGAGACGCCCACTACAGTGGCTGCGGCAGCAATACTGAGTTTACTTTTATTTTTTTTATTTGACGGCCCTTGTGACATAGTTGCTGTACCTATTGTTTTAGGAGATTGGAATATTGATTGCCTGAGCATTTAAAACTTATTTTATGCCCATGCTCACTACTTGAAATATAGCAACAAAAATGAATGATTTCACCAGCTATTTTGTATTTGCAATCATCGTTATCAGGTGAATATGTGCAGTGTAAGCCATTGATTTACATAATCTTTACATAAGTTGTTGGGTTTTGAAGTGATTGGAGCTGCGGGGTATATCTGTAATTAGCATGATTTTGGGTCACCTCGGGCAAAGGCTAGGTAAGACGGCGATGAGTATTATTTTTGTGGGTAATGCTTATATTGGCCAAGTGCCAAGTGCCAAGTGCCAAGTGTCTTGGGTTTTAGTTGGTGTTTAGTTGGTGGTGTAGGGGCAGCGCCCGGCGTTTGGGTGCATTTTCCCTTGGGTATTTTCCCAGAGTTGTGTTATTGCTGTTCCATGAAGAAAAGCCCCGGCTTTTAACCAAATGCTAGTATAACGCTTGGTGTTAGCTTAATGAGGCTTGTGATATCCACTAAAACTAATTCCGGATAGTTCTGCCATGACTTTATCAAAGGTCGCAATATCCTGATGCTCGATTTGATTTAAATGATCATGGCCACAGGCTCTAGCCAGCACTTGCATTAACTCCACTGTTGCCGAAAAATAATTAGCGAGCTGTTGTGCTGAACGATCGACGTTTAGTTTTTTCCTAAGCTCTGCTTTTTGGGTGGCAACCCCCGCAGGACAGTTGTTGGTGTTGCAGATTCTCGCGCCTACGCATCCTACCGCTTGGATCGCACTATTGGATACAGCAATACCGTCTGCACCTAGGGCCATTGCCTTGTAGAAATCTGTATGGGTTCTTAGGCCGCCAGTAATAATCAGGCTAACGCGTCCAGAGGCTTTTTGTTTATCAAGGTAGGCTCTTGCGCGCGCTAATGCAGGAATCGTTGGAACACTAATATGATCCCTAAACATTAAAGGTGCTGCACCGGTACCGCCACCGCGTCCATCTAAAATAATATAGTCGGCGCTGCCTTGAAGAGCGAATTCAATATCGCGTTCAATGTGGTTGGCGCTTAGTTTAAAGCCAACGGGAATGCCGCCACTGACTTCGCGTACGCGATCAGCAAATTTTTTGTAGTCGGCCGGTGTGTTTAGATTAGCAAAGGTTGGTGGTGATACTGCAGATTGCCCCTCGGGTATGCCGCGAACCTCTGCGATCTTACCGACGTTTTTTGCGGCGGGTAGGTGTCCACCTGTACCTGTTTTCGCTCCTTGCCCACACTTAAAGTGAAAGGCTTGGACTTTTTCTAGGTGCTCTTCGGAGTAGCCGAACATAGCGCTGGCAAGCTCGTAAAAGTAACGGCTGTTAGCTTGTTGTTCTTCGGGTAGCATGCCGCCTTCGCCAGAGCAAATGCCTGTACCGGCCAGCTCGGCGCCTTTGGATAATGCGGTTTTGGCTTCTTCTGATAAAGCGCCAAAGCTCATGTCTGATACGAAGATAGGAATATCTAACTCAAGAGGTTTTTTACATTCGGGGCCGATAACTAGATTGGTGCCGACCTGAACATCTTCTTGCAAAGGTTTGCGATCAAGTTGCCCCACCATGATTTGAATATCGTCCCACTTAGGAAGTTTTTCTCTGGATACGCCCATGGCCTCCATTGGTCCGTGGTGACCGATTTTGCTAAGACCTTCTTTGGCGAGCTGGTGAATAAAGGCAACGTTGGGCTCTTCGGGAGTTGGTTCAGCCTCGGGCATAGCGTCAACGGCGATATTTTTATCTGGGCCTTCTTTCCCGACTTGATCGGCGGTGAATTTTTTATGAGTGCCATCGCAGAAGGGAGCATTGCCGGTTTGCTTACAAGCACAAAGATAGGCGTCTCCACTTTCTTCTGCGGTAAATTTTTTGGGTGTGAAGTCGGTACCCTTATGTGAGCCATCGCAAAAAGGTTGGTTCTTTGATTTGCCACAGGCACAAAAATAATATTCTGTGTCTTTTTCCAGTTCTACTTTAACGGGTTTGTTGTCTGCGATAATTGGATTGCTCATTTTTGTCCCTTTTAGCTCGTTTTGTTACGCAAAAATTTATTTTTATACTAGTTCGCCATTTCTAAAGTCACGTATGGCTTGGTCAACTTCTTCCATGGTATTCATCACAAAGGGTCCCCATTGTACGACCGGTTCGTTGATGGCCTTGCCTGCAATGATTAAGAATCGACTGTTTTTGTTAGCTTTGACATCAATACTGTCTCCTTCACTCAATTGGCCGTATTGCTGGCGGCTTAGTTGAGCGCCATCGTTTAGCGATACCTCGCCTTTGTAGACATAAATTAAAGCATTTTTGTCCGCCTTGATAGGGATGTTTAATTGTTTTTCTTTACTTAGGTGAAAGTCAAAATAATCGGGTTGGGTACCTGTATCTTGTACTGGGCCAGTGGTGTCTGCAAAGGAGCCGGCGATGACTTTAACCTGGCTACCTTCGCCAAGGTCTACTGTAGGAATTTGCTCAGGCGAAAACTCCTGATAATTGGCATCGACCATTTTGTCTTTGGCTGCTAGGTTGACCCAAAGTTGGAAACCATGCATTTTGCCTTCGCTCTGCTCGGGCATTTCTGAGTGTAAAACCCCTCTACCAGCGGTCATCCATTGGACGCCGCCGTCTTGCAATAAGCCTTCGTTGCCTAGGTGGTCACGATGGCGCATTTTTCCTTCTAGCATGTAGGTAACGGTTTCGAATCCTCTGTGAGGATGTTCGGGAAAGCCACCGATGTAGTCGGCGGCGTCATCAGATACAAACTCGTCTAATAACAAAAAGGGATCAACGCGATTGTCACCAGCTAGGCCTAGTGAGCGACGAATTCTTACGCCGTCGCCGTCCATTACTTCTTGGGCGGTTTTAACCTCAAGAGCTTGTCGTTGGGTGTTGTGATGTGCGTTCATGATGCTTCCTGTATGCATTGCTTGCTAGATAAATGGTTTCTGAATAAATGTTATGCGCTTAACTGTTCTCGATTGTGCGCTGCCTCTAGGTTTAATTCAGGCCCTAAAGGCACGATGCGATGCGGATTGATGGTGTCATGGCTGTAATAGTAGTGAGTTTTAATGTAATCCATATCAACGGTCTCGGCGACACCTTTCTGTTGATATAAGTCCCTAAGGTAGGGTGCTAGGTTTGGGTAGTCGCTGATGCGTTTTAAATTACATTTAAAGTGTCCCACGTACACACTGTCAAAACGTACTAGTGTGGTGAATAAACGCCAGTCCGCCTCGGTAATTTGAGAGCCACATAAAAATCGTTGTTGTTCCAAACGTTGATCTAACTCATCGAGGGTGTTAAATAAGTTAACAAAAGCTTTATCGTAAGCGGCTTGAGTGGTGGCAAAGCCTGCTTTGTAAACACCGTTGTTAATATTGTGATAGATCTTGTCGTTGATAGAATCGATCTCGCTGCGTAGTGCTTTGGGGTACAAATCCAACTCTGGGTGTTCCGCTAGTTCGTTAAAGGCTGAATTCAGTATACGAATTATTTCTGCCGATTCGTTGTTTACGATTTTTTGGGTTTTCTTATCCCAAAGTACTGGTACGGTAACGCGACCGCTAAACTTCGGCTCAGCGTGGGTGTAAACCTGATGCAGGTAATTGATACCTTGCACGGGACTAGGGTCGCCTGCTTCTGATAGCTCCCAGCCTTGTTCTAACATCTCAGCTTTGACGATGCTCATGCTGATAATGTTCTCTAGGCCTTTGAGCTTGCGAAAGATAATAGCGCGGTGGGCCCAGGGGCAGGCTAGAGAAACGTATAAATGGTAGCGGCCTGCCTCGGGCTCAAACTCTCCATCTTTTTCGATGATGCTTCTAAACACCGAATCGGCTCTAACAAACTCGCCGTTGCTGTTTTTGGTGTCGTACCATTGGTCATGCCATTTACCGTCGATTAATAAGCCCATAGCTATTCTCCATTCAATTAATTTGTTTGTTAGCCTTATTATATTTAAAGGCTAGGCTTTAAAAATCGGAATATAGTGACTAATATATTCAAAATATTTGAATAATTGGAAATAGAGTGGAGAATAAGAGCCGTGACTGGAAAGCTAAGCCTAGAAGCCTTAGAGGTACTAGACGCAATCGACAGAAAGGGCAGTTTTGCCGCCGCGGCGGCCAGCCTTTATCGTGTACCCTCAGCTCTGACCTACACCATTCAAAAATTGGAAGAAGATCTTGGGTTGGTTTTGTTTCGAAAGGTGGGCCGCAAGTCGGAGCTAACGCCAGCAGGCCGACATCTGGTTGAGCAAGGGCGTGAGCTACTAGAAGCGGCGCGGCGCCTAGAGGAAAGTACGCGACAGGTAAACTCAGGCTGGGAGCCTTATTTAAAAATCGCCCTCGAGTCCGCATTCGAATTTCATGTACTGGCTCCTTATCTTGATCGTTTTTATCAATTGAATTCTGATGTTGAGATTAGTGTGGTAGAAGAGGTGCTAGCCGGAACTTGGGAAAGCTTGATCGATGACGAAGCTGATTTAATTGTTGGCGTTGGTGAGCCGGATTTGAGTTTTAACACTCAAGGTATATGCATTCAGGAGTTTAAAAAATTCGCCTGGCATTTTTTGGTGCCTAAGGGGCATCCCCTTGGTGAATTAAAACGACCCTTAACTGAAGACGACGTGAGTCAGTATCGAGGTGTGGTGGTCAAAGATTCCTCCAAACATATGCCGGCTTTTAATCGGCGAGTGTTTGAAAAACAATCCGCGCTTAAGGTGAGTAGTTTGAGTTATAAAATAGAAGCGCAAAGACAAGGCTTGGGCGTTGGCTTTTTGCCAGAGCATCGTGTTAAAGATTGTCTGGAGTCGGGCGATTTATTGAGCCTTGAAATAGAAGGCGGCTCCAATGAATTTCAAAGTTATATTGCTTGGAAAAGCAATAACAAAGGAAAAGCTTTGCGTTGGTTTGTTGAAGCCTTATCTGAAGCTTAGCTAGATAATGATTTCGGTTTTATGCTACGGCTTTTACTTTCTTATGATAGTGAAAACGAATCGGCGGATTGTATTGACTAGAGCCAAACAAAATTAAGAAACGATCTTTCCAGCTCTTGTTGTGCTTGAACTCCATATACATTTCTGCGAAGCCGCCAAAGGCTAAGCGCAAAGGGTTTAAATGAACTTCGGGATTATTGGTCAGGCCAGTCTTTGGTGTTTCTTTACTGGGCCAAACAAAAGTGCCGAAAAGAATGTCCCAAAAATATAAAGGGCAAAAGCCAAGGTTAACCACTTGGTGTTCTTGCTTCGATGAGTGATGCATTAAGTGAAAAGGGCCGCCTGCGGTGACAAAGAAGCCCCACTTAACCCATCTGTTGTTGACCGCCCATTGGTACATAGTGAGAGTGTGACCAATAGCACCTAGAGCTACGTTATAGATCAACTCGATCAAAGTAACGATAAGTACGATTTCAACAATACTGGTGGAATCATGGCTAAACAGTTTGGCGAACATGCCGTAAAGAAAAGGCATGGCAAATTTCTTAAGGATAAAACCAATACCGACATCGTCAGCGACGATAGAAGTCATTTCCGAAATACGTTCCGGAGTATGGTGAGGTCGATGCACCAATAACCACAATGGTCGCCATTCGTGACACAGTCTGTGCCACCAATAGGCGATAAAACCAAACACTATGCGGCTAGAGAAATAAGCAATAAAAGGTGAGAAGTGAATCAGGGTAGGAATCTGGTCTAGTTTTTCTGGCAAGGCTTTTAGATAGGCTTCCATATTAAATAGCCAGCTTTGAGCCTGGTCCATATCCCAGCCAAAGACACCAGCGAGTATCAGGGCGGGGATCATTACTACGGTTGCCGCAAAGACGATCATCACTAGATTGGTGAGTTGGTAAGCGGCATATTCTAAAGGCATCTCGTCGCCAAATTCCTGCTTTTGCTTGGTGTAGCCGGCGAGGGTAATAAAGTAGCGAACGAAGATCGCCAAGCAAAGTAGAGTGATTAAAACGCCAGGGTCCAACATAAAGGCTAGTATGGGGCCGATGCCATGGTCGACCGAGCGCAAGCTGGCTTCTCCTACAATGGCAAAGTAATGCATACTGCCGTAGGTGGTGGCTGCGCCTGCATATATAACCATCACTAGGGTGAATAAGCCTCTAAGCTTTTCGCTAGGGCGAACTTCCGTATTGGCACACCACTGTCCGAATGTGTGAATCGATTGGACCATGCTTAAGACCTCTTTTTTTGATGCCTCTAGCATAGGTTTTGGCTGCATCTGGGCTATGCGATTTTTTAAAAACTCTGACTGATTGTTGAAAAATTGACTAAAATCAGTGTTTTAGGTTTTTTTTAGGTGTTGCTTGGTATGGGAATGGCGGTGTGTGATTGAGATGAGTCGTTGAAGTGATAGGTATTGGAGATAACAGGTTCAGCTTAGCGGTTTATATCGCGAATCGGCCCCCTTTGAGGGAGTACGAAGATCGCTCTGGGTTGCGGGCTGCTGTTTCGGGAGAGCTTAATTCAATTGTCAGCCAGACAAGTAATCACTGGCGCAAAGTATTTAACGTCTATGCCAAGTTAGCTTTCGCACTCGATCACCGAGGTTTTGGCACTTGGCAGGAGTATCGCGATAAGTGCTTATTGCAAAAGGGCTCAGAGCAGGCGCTTTTGTTTGGTGACTCTTTGCTGCAGGAAGGCCGTTGTGCGCATATCTTATGCGGAAAAACCCATGGTCTTAGCTTGGTGGATGAGCAAGAGTTGCAATGGATCGATGACTGCTTTGCGATCAATCAGGATCGTAAAATAATCCTTTGTCCTTATTTTGATTATCGCCAGCTATCTAACGCGAAGCTAGAACAATTGCGTACACTCATAAAGCCTATGCTCGAGTGATAACAACTAAAGTCTATTCAGATTCCAGCGTATTGATATTTTGAATAAAGCGATGGAAGAAACGAATCATATCTAAGTACTCATTAACACCGATCCGCTCGTTAATTCCATGGAAACGCTTCATGTCATCACGTTTCAAAAGAATAGGGTTAAAACGATAGACATTGTCAGCGACCTCGTCGTAGTAACGAGAATCAGTTCCCCCCATTAACATATAAGGTGTTGTATAGACTCTAGTGTCACCTTGGTTAAACGTATCGCGGATGCTTTGTTCTATTAGCTTAAAGGCCTTGGACTCATGACTGGAAACTCTTGAGGGGTTATTGCCAAAACTGTCAGTAAAGTTAACGCTGATGCGTTCGTCATCAATTAAGTCGATAACGCGTGCTTTGATGGAATCCTTATCATCACCTGGAAGAATACGAAAGTTAACAATGGCCTCGGCTTCAGAGGGAATAACGTTATCTTTAATACCGCTATTAAAAACAGTGAGTGCGCTAGTGGTGCGAATCATTGGTGCGCTGGCTCTCTCGCCGGCAAGTATATTGACCAGTAACGAATCGAATAGCCAAAGGTTCGACATGATCACATTTAAAGGAAATTGAAACTCAGCGGCTAAGTAAGAAAAATTTAATTCAACGGGTTTGATTAATTTTGCAGGTACAGGGTTCTGTTCAATTTTTACCAAGGCTTTACTCATAATACCGATAGCGGTTTCTTTTGGTGGCGATGAAGAATGTCCTGCTTCGGTTTCAATGCGTAGGCGCAAGGATACATAGCCCTTTTCAGCCACACCGATCATTGCTGTTGGGTTCGTGATTCCAGGTAAAACGTTTTCGATAATCGCGCCGCCTTCATCGATCACAAACTCAAATTGAATACCTTTCTCAGCGAAAGTTTTAACTAAGGCTTTGTTTCCTTCGGGGCCGCCGACTTCTTCGTCATGGCCGTGAATGACATAAATCGTTCGCTCCGGCTGAAAGCCTTCTTCTAGCAATAAGCTTACTGCTTCAAGGTTCGCGACCGCACCTGCTTTTGTGTCCAATGTGCCGCGGCCAAAGATATAGCCATCGATCACTTCTCCTGAGAAAGGAGGTGCTAGCCATTTATCTAAATTGATCTCTTGTACTGGTACTACGTCAATATGGTTAAGCATGGCGACAGGTTTCAGAGAACTATTGGTTCCCTGCCACTTAAAGATCATGGTCTTCTCGTTATAGAGTTCAAGCTTTAAATTTTCGATGACAGTTGGGAAACTCGCATAAATATGTTCGCGATAGCCTTTAAAAGCTTCGTCGTCAAAAAGCTCGGGGTCTTCATAAGAAATTGTTTTAGCTTGGATGGCTTTTTGCAGGCGAGGAATGATGGTGTCTTTGTTGAGTGTAATTTTTTCTAGGCCTTTGCTAGCAATTTGATTGCTTGTGGTTTGATAGGTGTTAATGCCTAATATGAAGCAAAGTAAAATAAGGGCTAGGAATAACGCTTTAAAAATCGATGATGGTTTCATAATAATTATTTTTATTGTTCTTATAGTGTTTTTATAGAGTGTTGAGAGTTTAAAGTATTTGCATCCAATTATATATCCAGGCTTAGGCCTCAAAAGCTTCAACCACGAAGTCTATAAAACTGCGTACTTTAGGAGATAGGTGTTTTTTGCTTGGGTACACCAAATGAATATCAATAGGCGGCTTTGGGAAATCGGCAAATAACTCCACGAGTTCTCCCCTTTCAATCTCACCATTTAGGTTAAAGCTAGGCATGATGGCGATACCTTGCCCTGAGGTACAAAGTGCGATTTCCATTTGTGAACTATTGCTTAGGATGTGGCTATCGACTTTTATGCTGAAGCGCTTGTTATCCTGATCGATAAAGTTCCAGGTGTTGGGCTGCTTAAGGTTGCTGTAGCTAATGGTTTTATGTTGAGCTAACTCTTTAGGGTGTAAGGGAGTTCCGTATTGTTTCAAATATTCTGGCGAGGCAATCACCACACCCTGGGATCGAAAAAACGGCCGACTGATTAGGTTAGAGTCCTCGAGGGGAGTGGCTGATGCGCGCACTAACAAGTCAAAACCTTCGGCAATCATATCTATGCGCTGATCATTCAACTCTAAATCCAGTTTGATGTCTGGATAGGCCGCGCTAAATTTTGACAGGACTGGTGCTAACCGGGAAAGGCCAAAACTAACAGGGCAACTGATTCTCAAAGTGCCGCGAGGCTGGGTGTTCTTGCCGCTGATAGTATTTTCTGCTTGTTCAGCATCATGCAGGATTTGCTGACACTGTTGGAAGTAATGTTCTCCTTCAGGGCTAAGGCTGAGAACCCTGGTTGTGCGGTTGAGTAGGCGCACGCCCAAACGATCCTCTAGCTTGTTGATTTGTTTGCTAATGTGCGAGCTTGAATGACCGGTGCGTTCAGCAGTTTTGGTGAAGCTGCCATTGTTGACTACTTCGACAAATACCGCGATACCATTTAATAGGTCTAATTTATGGCTCATATGCTATTTAGTTCATGATCGATTATTATTAACTATATGGAAATAGTGTTTTAATAATATAGCTATTAATTATTAATTGGAATTAACTACAATAGGCCCGTATCTAGATTATGCGCGGCGAAATATTGAATGGTTGTTTATTTAGCCGATCAGTCAAGTAAGTCGTATTTGGGTTCGGGTCAGTGATTTCGAGACCGTCAGAGCGTTTTCGCCGATTCATGGGTTAAATATATTGCCCTGCCTTTGGAGCCAGAGTCTGAGCCGGAACCAGTAGGGGTGCTCAAATACCTGGACAGGAAGAAATATTCCGTTAAGTGATGGATTGCTGGCCCAGCCAAGATTTGTCTCATTTTTGTTAAGAATTTTTATAGAGATACGGATTGGTTTTGTTAGTACAAAGATCTGGGCGACTGAAAGGATTTAGCCGACTAGGTTATGATTAAGTTATAAAACAAATAGGAGTAGTGAATTGAAAATTTTAGCCCTTGCTGCAAGTAGCAGTTCTAAATCAATTAATAAACAGTTGCTTGGTTGTGCAGCGGATTATTTGAACGAACATGAAGTTGAGTTGATCGACATTAATGACTATGAAATGCCTTTGTATAGTTCTGATCGCGAAGAATCTGGTGGTGTTCCTCAACTGGCTCATGACTTCTATAACAAAATTTCTGGTGCTGATGCTTTGTTGATTTCTTACGCGGAGCATAATGGAAGTTATACAGCAGCTTATAAAAATCTGTTCGATTGGGCTTCACGAGTTAATATGAAGGTATTTCAGGACAAAAGTGCGATATATCTAGCGACCTCTCTTGGCCCTGGTGGTGCTAGTAGTGTTCTGGCCTCAGCGATTGCTTCGGCGCATTTCTTTGGGGCGCATGTAAAGGCGAATTTCTCTTTACCTAGTTTTTACGAAAATTTTGATCTTGAAGGTGGATATATTAGTAATACGGAGCTTCGAAATGAATTTGAATCTGCGTTAGATAAAATAGTAGAAAAATAAAAAAAGATATTTATGAAGATGGAAGTACAAAGAGCACAACTTCAAGGGCCGCAAACAGGCCGGAAAGAATTTATCGCGTTAATGGCTGCGGTGATGTCTTTGGTCGCGCTTTCCATCGATGCTTTGCTGCCTGCTTTGGGTGAAATGGGTGCAAACTTTAATTTAGAGAATACTCAGGATACCCAGTTGATATTGTCCGCTATCTTTTTGGGTATGTCTTTTGGTTTAATGATATATGGCCCACTCTCTGATGCATACGGTCGTAAATTTTCGATCTTTTTAGGTGTTGGGGTTTTTCTTGTTGGTAGTTTGATTGCCATATTTTCTAAAAGTTACGAAGTGCTTTTGATTGGGCGCTTTTTACAGGGTTTTGGTGCTTCGTCCTGCCGAGTGTCAGCCATGGCGATGATCAGTGATCGATTTGAAGGTCAAGAAATGGCTAAGATCATGTCGCTGATTATGATGGTCTTTATTATGGTTCCGGCTTTAGCGCCCTCGGTTGGTCAGACGATTCTTGTATTTTCTGATTGGCGAGGCATTTTTGTTTTTATCTTTTTTTTCGCCTTAGTTACTGTCGTTTGGTTGCAGTTTAGGCAAGGTGAAACCTTGGCGCCGGAGAATCGTCTTGAGTTTTCTACCAAGGTTATTGGCGGGGCGCTGTTCGAAACCATTACACACCCCGTGAGTTTTGCCTATACCTTGGGTGCGGGCATTGTGTTTGGTGCTTTCATTGGCTATCTGAGTACCGCGCAACCGCTGCTGCAGGATGTCTATCAATTGGGTGATAATTTTGCCATGGCCTTTGGTCTACTGGCGCTTGCTATAGGTGTCTCTTCACTGCTGAACTCTAAACTTTTGGCATATCTTTCGATGCAAATTTTATGCATGGGGGCATTAGGTCTTATCGCTTTGGCCAGTTTCGGATTTTACTTTTATGCTTCAAGCTTAGGCGGATTACCTTTGCTTAATGTTTTTATGGTTTATCTAGCTTTTATTTTTTTAAATACAGGCATATTGTTTGGTAATCTTAATACCTTAGCGCTGCAGCCTTTGTCTCATATAGCAGGTACGGCATCTTCGGTGATCGCGTCCTTGCAAACACTTGTTTCTGTTGGTGTTGGGGGTGTGATTGGTTATTCCTTCGATGGTGGTGTGCTTCCACTTGTCTTAGGCTTTTGTATCTGCTCAACACTGGCTTTTATGATAAACGTCTTGGTGTTTTTTCTATCTAAAAAATCAGAGCCTTCTCGCTTAAAAACAGATTAAAAAATACTTAAGAATAAGCAGGTATTGGCGGCTCGTAACTTGGATCGGCAAAAAGGATTTTTGGCCAATGCTTGGGCGAATTAAAGTAAAGCTCTCGTCCCATCTTAATCCATTGATCTAAAGCAAACTTAATTGGGTTGCCCGGCGGGATCGGTTCGTGAAATAAGCCTGTGGGTGGAATTTCATGGGAAGGCTTAGCATAAGTGCCCATTATACGATCAATAAATGTAAATTGCGCTGCAAAATTGCACCCTGCCGCAACGTTATGTTCGGGCAGTTTAGAGTGGTGTACGTAGTGAATACGCCCCGTTACAAATACTTGCTCTAGCCAGGCTAAAGGCTTGTATTTCGAAAATAAAAAGTAAGTCGAGTAAGAGTGAGACATGGTGTGATTGATAACGTTAAATACGGCGACAAGCATCGCGCCCCAAATCGCTGTGCTGGTGTCTACGTCTGAAAATAGTTTAAAGAAAAATGTTTTTCCGATAATACTAGTCACGAAAGAACCACCACCACCGTTTAAAAAGAAAGCAGTAAAATCACCAGTCTGAGTCGCGGTAGTTAGATTGGTGGGTCGGTGATGCTGCATGTGACCGAGTTTCCACATAAATCGTACATTGTGTGAGAGTCTATGGCCGATATAAAAAAAGATATCGTCAAAAAAATATACCAGCACCGCTACTAATAGAAAGGGCATGGATATAATTGGATTAATATTGTCCAAAAAGCTAAATAGCCCTAGCACTAAACTGCGTAACCATTCTGCCACTGGAGCATCAATAATCAGCAAACCTGCAAGCGCAATCACGACGCTGGCGAGTGAGAAAACAAAGCAGTCTTCCCAGGCGATGGGTTTTTTTTCCCGCTTGGCGCGTACAACAAGGTCAATCGGTGCGAGTATTGCATTTAAAAAAAAGCGGAAGAAGATCAGTCCGAGTAAAACCAATAGTAAAGTTTTGCTCCCTTCTATAGGTAGTGCTTCAGATTTGCTGAACCCTGCAAATGCGTATTTAAAATTATTTAGTTCGGGCATGGAGATAAAAAAGCCGCCCATGATGATTAGCGGAGGCACGAGCAAAGATATGCCGATGAGAATCGATACAACTGGCTTGGGTATCTGATCAGATACCTGGTGAATATCAAAATGATATATCTGCTTGATTAAGGCTTTAGCTTGATTCATTACTGACGCGAGACCCTTAGGATTAGCTATATTGATAGTATTAAAAGCTTGCCTAGATTAGTAGCACAGAATGAATCCATTATGAATGAAGGGCGAATGGATAGGGTGTTAGAAGTGACTAATTTCGTGGTTGGCCTAATGCTAACTTGCTTAGAGCAATAGAACCTTTGCGCTTTTCGCCAGCCTTAACAGGTTGCTGGTAGTGCTCGTGCAGCCCGCTAATATAGGGCTCGCCCTATCCTAATTTATTTATATTGGCCACGCTCTCTGGGTCTTTGAAAACCTGTTTTACTTGTTCCTGGTGCTCTGGGTTGAGTTCTCGATAGCGAGCATGTAACTGTTCTAGGCAATAGGCTCGATAGTGGGTGGTTTTGGTATTAGGGAAACCAATAGTGAGGCCTTCGAAGTCAAAGCGCTTTTCACCTTGCTCAAAGGCTTGGGCATTTTGTTCTAAATAGGGAAGGTAGTCCTGTGCGATTCGGTTAAGCAGTGCTTGCCAATAGTCTTTTTTAGGCCACTGCCATTCAAAGGAGCCTAGCTTATGAGGTTTGGCGTTCCAAAGTCGAGCTAGCCATTCGTATGTATTCGGAGCATTCATGCGCATAACTTCGGCTGAGTCTGGGTCATTACCAAAGTGGCGGAACATCGAGGCAAAATAGCCGAAGTCAGCCGCGCTAGGATGAGAGCCTAATATATAAGGCTGTTCTTCTAGCAAAGGCTCTAAGAATTCGAATTCGCGAAATAGCATATCGCGAACATCGTCTTCATTTTTTGAGTTAACCCCGTCTCGCCAAAGCCACTCTTGCATTTGACGTTTGGCAAAAAACCAACCGGCTTGTCTGCCAATACGTTTATCGATGATTTCTTCTCCGATGGTCCAGCCCAAAGTGCGCCTGCTATTTTTAGGCACCCAGCGCCACCACATCGCTGGGCGCCAAAGCCATTCGTCGGCATAGTCTTCTATTAATAAAGCTAAAAAACGCAGCGCAGGATCGTGTGGATAAATCGAATGTTCGGGATATTCCTCATCTAGCCAGGCCATCATGGGTGTTGTGTCAAATAGCCAAGTGCCGTCTTCTGCTGCCATTGCGGGCATTTTCATGACGCCGGTATGTTTGTAGATTTTTCTAAATTTCCCCTGACCATCGACTTCGGTAATGTCAAAGGGGATGCCTTTGTATTTTAAAAAGGCTTCTATCTTGCCACTGAAATAAGAGATCTTGGAGCGGTAAAGTGTCCAAGTGCCATAGTTTTTAGGTTGGGTTTTTACGTCCATTTTAAAACTTTAGGGCGAAATAAAAGAGTTGGCTTGGCTTACCTTAATAGAATCTGAGTTGGTTTTTAAACTGATGAGCATGCCGTCTCGCCCAACCGTAACCCCGCCAGAATAAACTTCATCGACACCTTTCACAAAGACTTTTTCCATAGGAGGAAAGGGCAGTGGTGGTACCACATGAGTAAAGACTAAGTGTTTTATATTGGCGTCTCGTGCTATTTCCGCTGCTTCGACAGGAGAAGCATGATAATCCAGTATATCGATGGATATTTTTTCGATGACTTTGTTGCCCATCTTTCTTGCCGCTTTGGTTAGATTATCGACTAGTTCTGGATTTAAAGAGTCGTGTAACAGTAAGTCAACGTTTTGAGACAGTTGCTCTAGGTTTTTTGATTTGGAGGTGTCACCGCTGATGACAAGGCTTCGCCCTTTGTAATCAAAGCGATAACCTACAGCAGGGTCAACGGGTTGGTGATCCACCTTAAGAGCACTAATAGTGAGCCTTTCTTTTGCGAGCACCTTTTTAAGTTCACCAGGCTCAGGTTGGGTAAAACTGAAAGCCTCGGCGCCATTACCTTCAGCGATTAAAGTTTCTGCGCCATGGTGTGTTATGCGATATACATCGTCTTGGGCATAAGCATCGTTAAAGCCCCTAACTACCTGTTCGACTCCGCTCGGTCCGTAAATTGTCAAAGGCTTTTTGTCTAAGCCGTTGACCCAGCGTTGCAGGGTCAGCTCGCCTAGACCGTCGATATGATCGGAGTGAAAGTGGGTGAGTAGCACGGCATCGATCTCACCTTGGGGTACCTTAAATAGGCTTAGGTTTTTTGAAGCCCCGGCACCGGTATCCACAATGTACAGCTGTTCGCCAGCAATGACTGCGGTGCAGGGCCCTGCGCGCGTGGGATCGGGCATAGGTGAACCAGATCCACAAAGTAATACATGAAGCCCGTCAGGTAGCTCGTCTAAGATATTGGCTTGGAAGTTTCTTTCGATTACTCGCTCCATGAGTCGAGAAACTAGGGTCTCCTGGGCTATTTGGAAAAACACAAACAAAACAAGGATAAAGACAGCGAGTCCTATGAATGCCTTTTTGATCATATTGCTTCTCCTGGCACATGATCAAAGAGTGTTGAAAAGCGCCTTATTATTTGGAATACTTCTATTCCAAATAATATTGATTCTAAACCAAAAGGCAAGAAAGTTGCTTAGATATGAAAGTGGAAAGTGCCTATATGGAAAGTGACTATCGCTATGAGTACTAAAGAGGTTAAACAAGCGAAAGCGAGTCGAGGGCGACCTAGGGGAAGTAATGTCTGCGAAGATGTTGTGGACAAGGCAGGAGCGGCTTTTGTTAAACACGGCTATCATGGATGCACGGTGGAGCATATCCTTCAAGAAACCGGTGTATCCAGGACTAATTTTTACCGCTTTTTTAAGAATAAAGAATCGGTGTTCGAAGCCTTGTTTAGTCATAGTTTAGCTAATCTTCAAGCTGGGATGGAAGTGGCTCGTGAAGAGGGTTCAAAAAATATGACGAGTCTTGAGCGCGCTGACTTTTTGCTAGAGCACTATTTACTAGCCTGCTTCTCTAAAGAAGAACTTTTACCCATTCTAATGCAGGAGTCATTGGCTTTGCCGCGCTATCGTGAAATCCGAGAGAAGGCCTTACAAAATTTTGCAAAGAATATTGCGCAGTCGATTGAGCGAGATGGCTTTGGTGAATCCAACGCGCTTTTGATTGAGGGCTTTATGGCGGCGGTTGATCGAATTGTCTTGCTCGAATCCCAAACAAATTTCCCTATTAAAACCAAAGTTTCACGAAGCAAAGCGGCGATTAGGGCGTTTCTTCCGGCGATGATTTCTAAATAAAGGTTTGCCAAGTAAAAAATTTATCTAAAGACCGAATAAATCGTTCGATCAGGAGTATTAACAATGACAGCTAGCATTAATGATTCAATTAAGCTTAAACGAGGTCCAGCGATCAAAAACCGTATTCTAAAATCGGCGATGTCTGAAGCTTTAGGCAGCACCGACAACCACGCGACCAAAGCATATCCGCGGCTTTACAGAGCTTGGGCTCAGGGCGGAACTGGTTTAGTGATTACCGGAAACGTGATGATAGATCGACGCGCCTTGGGTGAGCCTAATAATGTCGCGGTTGAGGATGAAAGCGACATGGACCTTCTAAAAGAGTGGGCTGCAGCTGCCACTGAAAACGGTACTCAATGTTGGGTACAACTCAATCATCCTGGTAAACAATCACCAAAAGGTTTGAATAAAGAAACGGTGTCGCCTTCTGCCATTCCTTTCAAAAAAGATATGCAGCAATTTTTTGCTACACCTCGTGCCTTTGAGCCTGAAGAAATTGAAGAGGTCATCGAACGCTTTGGTCGTTCAGCCGAGATCATCAAAAAAGCTGGTTTTAGCGGTGTGCAGATTCATGGCGCTCATGGCTATCTAGTTAATCAGTTTTTATCACCGCATCATAATCAAAGAGATGATCAATGGGGTGGTAGTGCAGCAAAACGTCGTGCTTTTGTCTTGGCGGTTTATCAAAAAATTCGCGAAAAAGTGGGGGAAGACTTTCCGGTTGGTATTAAATTAAATTCAGCTGACTTTCAAAAAGGTGGTTTTACTGAAGAAGAGTCTATGGAAGTGATAAAGGCACTCGAAGCTGCTGGTATTGATATGGTGGAAATATCAGGTGGAACTTATGAAGAGCCAACTATGAGCGGTAAAGATATTCGTGAGTCTACCAAGCAGCGTGAAGCTTACTTTTTGGGGTTCGCAGAAAAAGTAAGAAAAGAAGTGAGTGTTCCTCTCGCTGTTACCGGAGGCTTTCGTAGCGCCGATGCCATGAATAAGGCGCTAGCAGGCGATAGCCTAGATATGGTGGGTCTTGCTCGTCCTCTTGCAGTGGATCCAAACTACTCTAATAAAGCCCTGGCTGGTGAACCGAATGATATTAACGTTAACCCAATCAAGACGGGTATTAAGGCCATCGATAATATGGCATTGATGGAAGTCGCTTGGTATGGGCGTCAACTTAGTCGTATTTCAAAAGGTAAGCCGACTAAGCCAAATGAAAATGCCTTGATGTCGTTTTTAAAGGTGGCTATCACCTCCGGTTTTAGAACCTTTAAGACCCAGCGCTTAAGAGCAAACTAAGTAAGCAATCCAATAAAAATTCTTATGAAATTTAAGTTATCGTTAAAGCAGTTGGTGTTACTTCCTAGCTTATGGTTTGTTGCGGGTTTTTTATTTGCACAAACTCCAGTACCAAATCAAGAAAGTGCAGAAAAGATTAATGATCGAATTTACTCTTCTTTGCCCAAATATTATGTTGGGGCCAGTGCCGGACAAGCACGCTACCGTGATATGGGAGATAGGGATGGCACCCTAAAGGTTTTCGCAGGTAAGTATCTTTATGGCAGTGGTACTGCTATTGAGATTAGTTTTCAGAATTATGGTGAGGCAAAATTCTCCGGACTGACTCAGGATTTTAGTGTAAAGCTTTCTTCTGTAGAGGTGAGTTATAAGGCTTTGTTTGAGTTGAACAAAAAGACTGCTTTTGACGCAGGGATTGGCTTGAAGTTATATGAAAGTGAGGTTGAAAGTAGTTTAGGTCGTTCCGATACTAATAGAGACATAGCTATTGTCATGGGTTTTGGGTTTTCACGTTTACTGACTCGTGATGTCTATATCTTGGCTCATTACGAAATGTTTAATGCTGATTTCGAGATAAATGATTTTTTAATCTTTAGGGATGAGTTGGTACATAGTGCAACGGGCGGTATTGCGTATCGTTTCTAATCAAATGGATTTATGGGGTCTTTTGTTGAAAAAACTAGTAATTTCTTTATCGGCTATTTTGCTTGGCTTCGCGCTAGGGCTTGCTAGCGTCGCCTTGGTGCTCAATCTCGTGATGACTCAAACTTCCATAAAAAATGGTGTGTGGAATCACAATGTTTATGTCGGTAGTAGCGAGGCGAGCGGATATACACGTGCGGCGATATCTATTATTGGTTTTTTGGGTATGACTCGTGATGAAAGTATTTATTTTATCGCGAGAGAAGATGGGAACGGTGAATTGTTAACTGGCGAGTGTACCTATCGTGTTGATGGAAAGTTTGATGCCGAAGACGCGCGCTGGTGGAGTATTACTGTGTACAACACAGTGACCAGTAAACTCATCGAAAATAATAAAAATCGATATTCGTTTAATGGCGACAATATTGAGTTAAATGAAGATGGTAGCTTTAGTTTTAGAGTGTCAGCACAAGAACAAACAGGGAATTGGATTCCCATACAAGTAGACAGCTTGTTTGATTTAACCTTACGAATGTATAACCCCTCAGAGACTTTTAAGAATAATACAGCGACAATGCCATTGCCGACGCTTACTAAGGAGGCTTGTCTATGAAGTTCAAGTCTTGGTTGATTACATTGCTTATTAGCACTGTGCTAACACATGTCATAGTTCTGCTGTTTACTCCTTATTTTATGATGGCGGCGACTAACTGGAATCTTGGTCAAACCGAGGGTTACGGTAAACTTTTAATAAAGCCGCAGGCTATTGCTGGTGAGGATGTGATCGTTCGTACTAGCCCTGATCTTTTGTATTCCGCCTGTGCTTTTGATATGGATGAGGGGCCTTATAGAATTTCAATGCCTGCGATGGACTCCTATATGTCCGTGTCATTTTTCGCGCATAACACGGATAATTTTTTAGCAATGAATGATCGAGATTCCCCAGAGGGTATAGACCTGGTGTTAGCTAAGAAAGGTGGCCGTGTCTCGTTGCCAGTGGGTGCTGAGCTGGTGGAGACTGATACCCCGTATGGCTTAATTCTGATGCGCTACTATCTGGGCGATCAGTCCGCCTCTGATTTTGATCAACTTAGACAACAAGCTATCTGTGAAAAAATGGGATAGTAAAGCCGCTATTTTCAGGGATTTATTGACATTATTAATTTGAAAGATTATATATGCGCGATGATTTTCACCTCCACCTTTAAGAAAAGCTTTTTGATCCTCAGTTTTGGGGCGCTTTTCGTGTGGGCGCAGTTAAGCGTTTTAGGTCACGATTTCGAGCATGATCATGATGATCATCACGAAATTACTGAGCTATGTATGGCGCTGCTGGCGACGAAAATCGATGACTGTGAAGCCTCTGATTTTAACTTAGACAGTATTGCGATATTCAGTACTGATTTAGGTTTACACAATCTAACTAGTGTTCCTGGGACTGCGTCCCGCCACTTTTCCTCTCGAGCACCTCCCGCTCTCAACGTTTAGTTGTATCAATTAGTTAGTGTGTAAACTCGGGGGCGCTGCTGCTCCGGTTATTATATTTTTTAAGGATCTTATTATGAAGAAGCCATTATTGGGCCTAAGTCTATGTGCCCCTATTTTATTTTCTACCCTTGCTTTCGCTAACGAAAGTACTCCCAATGTGACAGGAAACGAAGGCAATCCTGCCGTTAGTTTGATTTTAAACGGTGGCTACGTTGATCGTGACGAAGGCGACCTGGAACTTTCCGGTTTTCAGATTGGAGGCGAAGCTGGGTTGCCCGAACAAGGTTTTTCAACCGGGCACAACGAGTTAGGTATTTCATCTAACATCGATGATAAATTTTTTGGATCCGCCACCATGGCCATCGTTGAAGAAGAAGGTGAAGTGGTTGTTGAATTGGAAGAGGCTTATTTAGAAACCTTAAAGCTAGGCAACGGATTTACTATCAAGGGTGGTAAGTTTTTCTCAGGTTTTGGTTACTTGAATGAAGTACATGATCACGCACACGATTTCACTGACAAGCCTTTAATTTACGATGCGATGTTTGGTGGTCACTTGGTCGATACTGGTCTACAAGTGCGCTGGTTGGCTCCAACTGATTTGTACTGGAGCACAGGTGCTGAAGTCACTTCAGGTAAGTCTTTCCCTGGCGGTGAAAACGAAGATGGAAGCGATGCAGTAACCGTATTTACCAAAATTGGTGGCGACTTTAACGAAAGCTCAAGCTGGCGCGCCGGTCTTAGTTTTTATCAAACTGAATTTGATGTGCGTGAAGCGGGTGGTCATGCCCACGGTGGTGAAGAAGCGACTGCTGATAACGAACTTAAAAACGCTGAAGTCGATGTTGCCGGCTTAGACTTTGTCTATAAGTGGGCGCCAAATGGAAATAAAAAAGAGCGTAACCTAATCATACAAGGCGAGTACTTTGTTCGTAACGAAGAAGGTGCAGCTGAGTTTAGTGAGCCTGATGGTATGGGTGGTACAGAAACAGGCGAAGCTGACTATAAAGGCGAGCAAGATGGCTTTTATGTTCAAGCGGTGTATCAATTCCGTCCAATGTGGCGCGTTGGCCTTCGTTTCGATCAGTTAAGCGCTGATAACGAAATCACTAACTTCATGGGTTCTTTAGATGAAGAAGAGTTTGCAGAAGAATCGGGCCTAGAGTCGGGTGATGATCCAAACCGTCAAACCATGATGGTTGACTACTCTCCAAGCCACTTTAGTCGTATTCGTTTACAGTACTCTACTCAAGAGTCAGGCCATGAGGGTGAGGAATCGATTGATGTGGTTGGTCTACAATATGTTATGAGTTTGGGTGCGCACGCTGCTCACTCCTACTAATCGTTAATTAGAGTCAAACATGAAAAGTTTTTTTAACTTATGTCTTGTGTTTATGGGTCTGGCGCTTGTTAGCGCTCAGACTCAGGCTCAATCACCTAAGCCCTTGCGTGTCTTTGCTTGTGAACCGGAATGGAAGGCGCTCGTAGAGGAGGTTGGTGGTGAAAGGGTTGATGCTTTTTCAGCAACCACTGCATTTCAAGATCCTCACTATATTGAAGCAAGGCCTTCATTGATCGCTAAGGTGCGTAAAGCTGATTTGGTGATTTGTACTGGCGCTTCTTTAGAGAGCGCTTGGTTGGATGTATTGCTTCGTCAAGCGGGTAATAGCAAGGTGGTTCAAGGTACTCCTGGTTTGCTCTTGCTCTCGGATTTTGTTGAGCGCCTGGAGATTCCTGAAAAATTGGACCGCAGCATGGGGGACATTCATGCGGAAGGGAACCCACACGTGCATTTGGGCCCTTATCGCCTATTGAAGATCTCTAAAGTGCTATCTGAGCGCTTGGAAGAAGTCGATCCTAATTCGAAGGAATTTTATCAAACTCGACAAAGTGAATTTGCTAGCAAGTGGCGGGAAGCTATCGCCAAATGGGAAGCTCAGGCAAAGGAGCTAAAAGGTAAGAAGGCGGTGGTTTACCACAAAAATTGGACCTATCTTTTGGTTTGGTTAGGGATTGAAAAAATCGGAGATATTGAGCCGAAACCAGGTGTTCCACCTACGACTAAACATCTCGTATCTTTGCTCGCGACTTTAGACAATGAAAAAGCGGACTGGATTCTAATGACGCCTTTTCATAATCAGAAGGGGGCGAATTGGTTATCTGAAAGAAGCAATATTCCTGTGGTAGTATTACCTTTTACGGTGGGTGGTAACGAAGAGTCCAAGGACTTGTTCAGCCTCTATCAAACTACCATTGATTTATTGATGCAAAATCTTGATGGATGATCTCTCCTTATACCTAGAAATCCTATGGCCCGCCTTTTGTGCGGGCCTTGTGGTTTTGGCGACTCATATTCCATTGGGGCGAGAGGTTATTAGGCGAGGAATAATCTTTCTTGATCTAGCCATCGCTCAATTCGCTGCGACCGGTATTATTTTGGCAGGGTTTTGGGGCCTCCATGCTCACGGTTGGGAGTTACAGCTTGTGGCGCTAGCAAGTGCTTTGTTGGGTGCAGGCTTATTAAGTCTTAGCGATAAGCTGGACAATGTTTATCAAGAAGCACTCATCGGTAGTGTATTTGTGCTAGCCGCAACTGCAGCCATTTTATTATTGAGTGGAAATCCTCAAGGGGGCGAGCACCTACAAAAAGTCTTGATCGGTCAGGTACTTTGGGTGGAGTGGTCACAACTTATATTTCCTTTTGTTGTCAGTCTTACTATTTTTTTTCTTTGGCTAATAAAGCCAGCCATTTTCCAAGGAAAGTGGTTCTATTTTTTCTTTGCTATCGCGATTACTCAAGCGGTCCAGTTGGTTGGCGTGTATTTGGTATTTGCTAGTTTGATTTTACCTGCACTGGTGACACGAGAGCTAGCAGCTAAGCCTGCATTGTTTATTGGTTTGGCTTTGGGTGTGGTGTCTTACTTTCTCGGTCTTTTGTGCTCAACCTGGTTGGATTTACCCAGTGGTGCTACGGTGGTATGGATGATGGGCTTAGTGTGCTTGTTAGCTTTATTGCCCTTACGAAATCATAGCGCGAGCAAGATTAGCTAAAACTAGGTAAAGAGAGTAATCTCTTTAAGGGCTGTTGTTAGGTCAAATATTATTCGGAATAGAGCATAGGGTGTGAACGAATTCTTTTTTCAAAGATAGAATTTGGATAATATTCGCCCTAAATTCTTTGTGGTTATTGTGGCTAGTTGGTTTTCTTAAGGAAGAGCCATTTCACTTCTTTATTCACTTAAGTGGTTTGGATATCGAGCATGAAATATAAGTTAGTAGTAATTTTGGGATTAGTTTTTGGGTTGCTTTTGTCGATGAGCGCTTCGGCAGAACAGTCAAATGAAGGTACTTATACCTTGCAAAAAGGAGATACGCTTTGGCATTTATGTAAACGCTTTAAGCAAAAACCTGAAACCTGTTGGCCAGAGTTGTCAAAAACAAATAAATTTTTACAACCGAATCGCTTGAGTGTCGGAACGGTGGTGGTGATTCCTGAGGAATGGAACGGTAGTGGCTCAGCTAGTTTAGATGCAATCAGCGGCAAGGTAATACTTAAGCAGAAGGGCCAAACAAAGGTGCTGACAGAGTCTAATTTTAA
The DNA here is from genome assembly GCA_965223975.1 of Pseudomonadales bacterium. Taxonomy (GTDB): domain Bacteria; phylum Pseudomonadota; class Gammaproteobacteria; order Pseudomonadales; family JBECKS01; genus JBECKS01. The sequence goes on along the minus strand of OZ245031.1, from coordinate 1,012,142 downwards.
TTCAGCTATTGCATTACAAGTAGGGGATGTAATAACTACTGATCCAAACTCATTTGCCCTTTTGTTGCTAGAAGATGAAACTAAGATAAGAATTTTTGCTGACAGTAAAGTGACTATTAAAAAACTAGGTAGTCATGGTCAAATTTTTCTGGAGCAAGGGCAAGTTAGGTCGTTAGTAAATCCCAATAAGCGAAAATCTCAGTTTGAAGTGTTAACACCTTATGCTGTCGCGGCGGTGAGAGGGACGGATTTTGCGGTTCGAGTCTCGGATAAAAAAATGTTTGGAGAGGTCTTGTCGGGACAAGTTGATGTTGGTACTGAAGAAAAGGTTGTATCTCTAGAAAAAGGTTACGCTTCAGTGGTTCTTGAAGGTGGCTTGCCCAGTGACCCTATTAAAATGCTAGAAACACCTTATATTTATCCATCACCCGAGGGTAGCAAACGCAGTAATATTGAATGGGAAGCGGTGAGAGGTGCTGACCACTATAGTTTGGAATTGCGTAAAGAAGCTGGAGATCGTTTTAAGACCTTTGCTAATTCAGTGGTCTGGCGCACAGTATATGAAATCGAAACCATGCGCCTAGAACCTGGTGTCTATCAGGCTGTTTTGCAAGCCATTGATTCCAATGGTATTTACGGAATGGAATCAGTCGATACTTTTGTGATCAAAGCCCCTGATCATTCAAATGGAGAATGTGAGTTCTTAAAGGATTGTATTTAATAAGAATTCACTAGTAGGCTATAAGCTTCTCTATTCGTTCTTTGCTTTAAGCGCTAGCCTCACATTTAAGCTATCTAGTCAGGGGGAGTGATGAACACTCATTCATATTACAAAGGTTGGATGTTTGTCGGATTATCAAAAGATTTTCCGGTCGGTAAAATTATTTCCAAGACCTTAATGCATGAAGAATGTCTGCTATTCAGAGGTGAGTCCGGCCAATTAAATATGACCGAGGCATTTTGTTCTCACTTTGGTGTTAACATGGCCACAGGAAAAATAATCAGAGATTGTATCCAATGCCCTATGCACGGGCGCATGTTTAACGGTGATGGAACAGGTCAAAATGCTAAACATCGCTCGATTCGTTCTTATCCTATTTCAGAAAATCGCGGACTGGCATTTGCCTATTTTGATCAAGAGGGCCTGGAGCCTGAGTGGGATGCTCCTGGGTTTCTAAGCGAAGAGACTTGTCCAGATATATTGTGGCGACATAGTCGTGAACTCAGTTTGCATCACTTCAGCGTGCCCATGGACAATGCCGTTGATCCAAGGCATTTTGAATTTACTCACTCTATGTTTGGTAAACATATTGTGGATGGAGAGTTTAAGCCGGAGGGACACAAGGCTTTGGGTACTATGTCCACTGAAATTACTCCACCTTTATCATATGTTACTTCTAATGAAAGTAAGGTCATTACTCAGTTTGATGGTCCCTTGAATACCTGCTTGCAGGCTGACATAGGTGGACGTACTTCTGACCTTTGTAATTTTCTTACTATTATCGAAGGTAATAAATGCTTGCTGACTCAAGTAGGTATAGGTTGTAAAAGTTTGAATCCACTTAAGTGGTTGGAGAACGCAGTGGGTTATGCAGGCTCATGGTACGCAACCTATGAGGATGCCCCAGTATGGAACAACCGAAAAGTCCAAGAGCCTGATAGTTATCCTCATCAAACGGATAAGACGTTAGAGGAATTCAGGGTTTGGTTTGATACCTTTAAATTTGATCCAAACGATGCTAATCGGTCAGAACGACCCTTGAAGGTAGTTGCTAAACACTAACTCGCTAGTTAAAACTCGATCTCTGACAGCAGCCACCAGGTTTTAACTTCACCTCGGTTTTTAACCTCTACCGTGCCGCGAGCTTGTAATTCGAAATTATCTCTTAAGGCTTCGTAAGAGGATTCGCTGACTTGAATTTTTCCTGCTTCTCCGCTCGATTCCATTTTAGAGGCGATGTTGACTGAGCTGCCCCAGAGGTCGAAGGCAAACTTGTGTATACCTATCACACCTGCGACGGCTGGACCCATGTTAAGGCCAATTCGAAAATCAATTTTGTTTCCATGCCTGTCCTTTAATTCGTTGGAGAACGAAATAATATCCAATGCTACTCTAGCGAGTAGTTGCATATGGTTCCTTCGACCATATAGACCTCCAACCGCCATATAAGCGTCTCCAATGGTTTTTATTTTCTCGACGCCATGTTTTAAGGTGATTTTGTCAATGTGAGTGAAGATGTAATTCAGTAGGTCTGCAAGATCCTCTGGGGAATATGACTCTGATAGAGTGGTGAAACCTACGATATCGACAAACATAATGCTGACGGAATCATAGTTTTCAACAAGTCCGTCGTTGGGATCGTTTTGACTCAATGCTTCTTCAACATGTTTGGGTAAAATATTAAGTAGTAGTTCTTTAGACTTTTCTTGCTCCAGTAAAATTTGAGTTCGTTGTTCGTCTAGTAACACTCTTCTTGCATAGTTTTGTCGTTCCAGTCTACCAAAGGCAAAAGTGCCTAGGGCGCCGAGCAGGTTCGAGACCAATAATATTCCCGCCTGATATAAAAAGGGTCCGGTCTCAGGGAAGAACCTGCTGTGCCAGAAATACTCCTGCGGAAACGCTTGGTTCTCTGCCCCCTTAGCTAATAATAATAAGGAAGGAACTAGAAAAACTAAGGTGATGAGTAAGCCAGAAATAATTGACCAGACAAAACGTAGTTTTAGCAAAATATAGTTAAAGGTTAAGATTATAACGGCAATGCCCATGCCTAATGTTGCTGCGGTACCCGCGGGGAAATGATAATAGATGTAGACCCAAAGAATATTAATGATATTGATACCTAGAACGATATGCTCCTGAAAGTAGTCGATAAAACTAGCGCTAAATTCATTCCACAAATAAAATAAAAATAAAATCGGAAGAATGACAAAAGGTATGATGTTTAAGAATTTCAAATCGTCGCTACTGACGGTATCGATGGAGTAAAAAGCGATTAAGTAAAATGCTAAAAAGCCTAAAAACCCAACTGCGACAGCTGTTTTAACTTGATTAATATAGCGGCTTGCAAAATAACTTTGAAATGCGAGTTCAGTAGCATTGTCTCTAAAGCGTTGGCTTATGGTGCCAATCGAAAAATTACTATAATCGCTCCGATCAGATCCAAGCCCAAGCCAGTCAGTATCTTCTTTGAGGTTTTTAATCATGCCTAGCCTCAGCTGTTTATGAGGACGTTTGATGCTTCAGCCACCAGGTATCCATTTCACCTTTGCCTTTGATGGTGATATTACCGCGCCTTTCAGTGAGAAAAGAATGCGAAAGGTGTTTGTGTATGGTGTCGCTTAGTTGGGTTTTCCCTGGTTCACCTTGAGACTCCATCCTTGATGCTATGTTGACTGAGCTGCCCCATATATCAAAAGCAAATTTGTGCGAACCGATAACACCCGCTACTGCAGGTCCACAATGCATGCCAATTCTTATCTGAATGGGCTTGCCATTTTTGTCTCGAAGTTTAGAGATGTACTTTTGAATATCCAACGCGATTTGGGCGGCAAGCTCGCAATGGTTTTCGCGACCATAGAGACCGCAAACAGCCATATAGGTATCGCCAATAGTTTTAATTTTTTCGCCGTTGTGCTTCTCGACTATTTTATCGAACTCGCCGAATATCTCGTTAACTAATCTGACCAGTTCTTTTGAACTGTAAGGTTTGAAGAGTTGGCTAAAACCCGCTATCCCTACAAATAAAATACTGAGCGAATCGTAGTGCTCAATCACCTTTTCCTGCGAATGCAAAAGTTGTTTGGCAACATGCCTTGGCAAAATATTGAGTAGTAACGACTCTGATCGCTGTTGCTCTGCCTGTAGCAGCTTTTTTTGATCTTCCACTATGGTTTTGCGTAAATAGCTTTGTCGTTCTAATCGGCCGAAAAAGTAAGCGCTGACGGCCCCAATAGCATTGAACACCACAATAATTCCAACTTGATAAAAATAGGGGCCCGAATGAGAAAAGTGGGAGCTAAGCCAATAGTGTTGGGCAGAAAAAGCGCCTGACTGGACGCCAGCTACTAGCAAGCCATAAGAAGGGATTAGAAAATTTAAACTTAAGATCAATCCAGACGCGAGTGACCAATAAAATCTGAGCCTTAAAGCAACATAGTTAAAGGTCATGATAATTATAAATACGCCAAGTCCCAGTGTCGCTCCGGTTCCAGGTGGCATGTGCTTGTAGATAGAGTGAACCCAGATCAGGTTAACCAGGTTCACGCCTATCGACAGGTAAAGTTGAAACCTGGGTATTGCTGATGAGTGTAGCGTGACTAGAAAGAAGGCAATGAATAATGGAGTTATGTATAAAGGAATTGCATTCATAAATACCATTGCTTGCCCAGTAGGATCTTGATCAACATAAAAGGCGATAGCATAAAATAGTAAAAACCCAATTAGCCCAACGAAAATACTAAGGCGGACTTGGTTTAAATATTTTTCGGCGAAATGTTTCTCAAATGCTTTTTCGGTAGCTTTGTCGCTAAATCGTTGGGATGGATGATAAGTATTGAAGGCGCTTTCGATGACTTCATCTTGAAAACTACCAGGGAGGTCAGCTGCCTCTGAATTCTTAAGCCTCAATTGAAAAGTCCCTTTTAATTGCTCGTTGTTATTGTTGTAGGCCAAATAACAATATCATCCGTTTCGGCTGTGGGGAATACGATTCTCTTTAAACTGATAAGTGGGTCATAAAAATGGCCAAAATTTAACCAAAAAAAACCCTCAGATTTTCACTTTACCTCGTCTATAATCCGGCCTCTTCGAAGCTGGGTGCGTTTGTACCCTTGATGTAATCAGCGTTTTGTAGGCTATTCAATGGATAAAATTTTCTCAACTCTATCGAAAGAGATAGGCGCCCCTATATCAAAAATATCAGCCACGGTTTCTTTGCTCGATGAAGGGGCTAGTGTTCCCTTTATTTCTCGATACCGCAAAGAGGTAACTGGCGGTTTAGATGATGTTCAATTACGGAATCTGGAAGAGCGCTTACGCTATCTTAGAGAGCTAGAAGAGAGGCGTGAGAGTATTCTAAAAAGTATCGATGAACAGGGAAAGTTAAGTGATGAGCTGGCAGCTCAAATTAAATCGGCTGATACTAAGAATCGTCTGGAGGATCTTTATCTCCCCTATAAACAAAAGCGCAGAACTAAAGGTCAAATAGCTATTGAGGCAGGTCTGGAACCTTTAGCTGATGCCTTGTTGAACGATCCGAATTTAGTGCCTGAAGAACAAGCGAGTCAGTATATAAATGCTGATAAAGGTGTTGAGGATAGTAAGGCCGCTTTAGATGGTGCTAAATTTATATTGATGGAGCGTTGGGCTGAGAATGCGGATCTTATAGAAAAGCTTAGAACTTATTTATGGGAGGATGCTTATCTTCAAGTCAAGGTGATTAAAGGCAAAGAAGCGGAAGGCGAGAAATTTCAAGATTATTTTGATCATGAAGAGCTTTTGCGCAAAGTACCTAGTCATCGGGCTTTAGCGATTTTAAGAGGGCGCAATGAAGGGGTTCTGTCGACCAATATTAGTGTGCTGGCTCTGAAAGATAGCGATATCAAACGGACAGACCCTTGTGAGGCATTAGTTGGTCAATTTTATAATATTAAAAATGAAAAGCGGCCAGGGGATCTTTGGTTAGCGGAGGTTGTCCGCTGGACTTGGAAAGTAAAATTGTTAACACACTTAGATACCGAATTAATGTCCCGAGTCCGGGAAAGCGCTGAAACCGAGGCCATAAACGTATTTGCGACTAACCTTAGCGATCTATTAATGGCTGCACCCGCAGGTCCCAAGGTGACTCTAGGATTGGATCCTGGTTTTAGAACTGGGGTTAAAGTCGCGGTGGTTGATGAAACAGGAAAAGTTCTAGACCACGGCGCAATCTTTCCTCACCCGCCGCAAAATAAATCACGTGAAGCAAAAGACACTCTTTGTGCTCTATGCCTTAAGCATTCCGTACAGTTGGTTGCGATAGGAAATGGAACCGCCAGCCGCGAGACCGACCGTTTGGTAGCTGAGTTAATGAAAGAGACGCCGGAATTAAAGTTGCAACGTATTGTGGTGAGTGAGGCCGGTGCTTCTGTTTACTCAGCTTCGGAGTTGGCAGCAAAAGAGTTTCCAGAATTAGATGTGACAATTCGCGGTGCGATATCTATTGCACGCCGTTTACAAGATCCCTTGGCAGAGTTAGTTAAGATTGAGCCTAAGGCGATAGGTGTCGGCCAATATCAGCATGACGTGAGTCAGCTATCTCTCGCGCGTTCTCTTGATGCCGTTGTTGAAGATTGTGTCAATGCCGTCGGGGTCGATCTAAATACGGCCTCAGCGCCTTTGTTGAGCCGTGTGTCTGGATTGAACACGAGCATAGCAAATAATATTGTCGAGTTTCGTGAGACCAATGGCGCTTACCAAAATCGTCAAGACTTAAGCAAGGTGCCGAGATTAGGTGATAAGACCTTTGAACAAGCAGCTGGCTTTTTAAAAATCAGTGGCGGCGATAACCCCTTGGACGCCAGCTCAGTTCACCCCGAGTCATACTCTGTGGTCGCTCAAATCGCAGCAGGCTCTGGAAAAGACTTAAGCTCTATTATCGGTGACAAGCATTTTTTAAAATCTGTAAATGCGCAAGACTTCGTGAGTGATGGAGTCGGCTTACCCACAATAAAAGATATACTCGAAGAGCTGGAGAAGCCAGGACGAGATCCTCGGCCAGAATTTATCAGTGCTGAATTTAAAGAAGGCGTAGAGAAGATATCCGATTTAAGTGATGACCTTGTTCTAGAAGGTGTTGTTAGCAACGTGGCTGCTTTTGGAGCCTTTGTTGATGTTGGAGTACACCAAGATGGTTTAGTGCATATCAGTATGATGGCCGATCGTTTTATTACTGACCCCAGAGAAGTAGTTAAAACAGGTGATGTAGTAAAAGTGAAAGTTATGGAGGTTGAAGTCGCTAGGAAACGCATAGCGTTGTCAATGCGAATGTCCGATAGTGCCGCTGATTACCAAGCTGAAAAGGCAAATCCGAGGGTTGAGCGTAAACCAAATAAAAGCCCTCGTCGATCCAATAACACTGCGCGCAAAAATAATAATGCTACTCAGCAAGAGGGTGGAATGGCGGCCTTGTTTGCAGAGGCGGCGAAGAAAAAAAATAAACGCTTATAATGTTTTGTGAGTGATGCTTTTATAAGGTGCGGGGCAAATATAGCGCCTTTCAAAACCACGGGCTATCTAGTGTCAAAGTAAAATTAAAAGCAAAAAAAAGAGGGCATAAGCCCTCTTTTTTTTGTATGTACCCGAAGGATTAGAACGAGTATAGAACTGACAGGTAAAGATTCTCAATTGCGCCCGCATCTGTAGCGTATAGATCAAGACCAGCTTTTGCGCTGAAGCCCCAGCCGAGGCCACTTTCTAGACCGATACCAGCTTTGGCACCTAAGTTTTCGTCGTTTGCTTCGCCTTTGTCATCTTGAGCGTCCGCTTCACCAAGACCAAGCTCACCGATGATGTCGATGTCGCCCCACGTAGAAGACTTAATAGTGCCTAGGTCTTTACCGAATACAAGTAATGTACCGTCGAAAGTGACGTCAGCTTTATTGTCTTCTTCTTTAGTGAGGTCTACTTTCTCGATTGCTAAACGGTTTGGACCAGACTTAACACCGATTTGGAATTTGTCTGCGCTATCTTGAGAACCGATCACAGCGTACTCGATGTACATTTGACGGTTATCATAGCGATAGATGCGACCTTCGTCTGGGTTGTTTGTCGGATAGCCGTTATGGAATTGGCTGAACTTATACTTAGCAAGTGTCGCGAAAAGCTCACGTGAAACTTGGTCAACTTGGTAAGCTTCGATGTTTTCAGACTTAACGATCTTACCAGTTACTGCGCTTTCTACACGAACGTGAAGACGAGCAATAGCAGCACGGTCAGAAACGTCATTTTTACCTTCAAACAATGACTCGGTGTAGTTAATACCAAGTTCTTGAATACGGTAGCTGATGATGAAGTCCGCACCCTGAAGGTGAGTTCGAACCATGTGGCTAGTGTTGTCTTCTAGCTTGATACGATCAACAGTGATCTTAGAGTTCTTAGTACTAGGAGAGTACTCAGAAATAGAAATATCTTTAGTAGGATCTTGCGGCTTAGATAAGTCAGTTCTAATCAATGAGTAGCTACGTCCCGCTGATCTTTCTTCTAAAGCTCGGCGAATAGCGTTGTCATCACGCTCGGCTACTTTGTATCCAGCGCCTACTAGTTGAGTGATCAATTGGTCTTCAACTAGAGCAACGATTTTTTTGTCGGTTGTTCCTTCTGTTTCCATGTTGCGAAGTGCAAGCAAAGAAGACTTAGGAATGGTTCCTTTAATAACTCCAACTACATCTAGTTGAGAAACAGTGTCTTCGAGAAACTTTTGGTTAGTTAATTTGTAAATTTCTTGGCTAGTTGGAATCTCTTCAGCAAAAGTAGTACCAACGGTTCCGCCTGTTAGTGCTAGGGCTAAAGCGCCAGCAATAATCCGACTCGCTTTTTTCATAGTGTCATACCTGATCTTTTAATTATTTATTGGGAACGCGAGCCAACGGGTGTGTAACGCTCGCATGGCGCAATATATTACTCTCCCAGCGCTTTAATACAAGGCTTTCAGAGATATTTTCATATATGCCGCCCCCCCTAGTTTAGGGGGGGCAACATGCGGAAAGATATATAGAGATTGGTACCAGCTTTAATATGAGCTTTTTTGACCAAAACAGCTGTGATAATGTCCCGACATACAGTGTGCTGGTGGGTGCGCTAGATAACAATAAACCCTTAGGCTTTTGATGGAGCATCTGTGTCGCAAAGAGCACTAACAATAGGACGCGAACCCAGTAGCGATATTTTGGTCAATTCCCCCTATCTGTCGTCGGTCCACGCCGAGATAACTTTGGTGGACGCTCAATCCTTAACCTTCGCCATCAAGGACTTAGGGAGTACTAATGGAACATTCATTAATGGTGAGCGCGTTGATAAAGGGGTGTTTGGCTTTTCGGATAAGGTGAGTTTGGGTGCTTATCAGCTAGAATCCATCGATTTTATTGCATATTTTCTAAATATAGATGAGTCCAGCTTGGCTGTTCCTCGCGGGTTTGGCCGCGGTTTGGGTATGGCTCTCACAGTAGGTGGCTTGTTTATTGTTTTGGGGCTTGTTGGTCTGGCGTATTTTTACCCTAGAGGGATAAGCGCTGTGTTGGCTTCAGCTACGCTTATGTTGGCGATGACTTTCCTTGTGTTGGAAATGTTGTCTGGCTTCAGGCGTAAACAGGCCGAGGATGCTTATTTTGCCTTTAAAAAGCAGAGGCTTAGCACTTGGCTGGAGCAACAAAGATTGTCGCTTGAGCGCCAAACGATGTTAGACGAGCACGCCTGGCAAGGTTATAGAAAATTTAAGGTCCTGGATAAGGTTCAAGAAAACTCAGAAATTACTTCCTTTTACCTTTCTCCCCACGATGGCAAAGGCATACCAAGGTTTTACCCGGGCCAGTTTCTTACCATTAGGTTATCTATCCCAGGCCAAGAAAGGCCAGCTGTGCGATGCTATTCCCTATCCTGCGGTCCGAATAGCGAGTATTACCGAGTGTCTATTAAGAGGATCGGAGCGGCTGGACCTGATTTACCTCAGGGTCTAGGTTCGAGCTATATGCATGATTCAGTGCAGGTGGGGGATTTCGTTGATCTGAAAAGTCCGTCGGGCAGCTTTTATCTGGATATTGAAAAGACCAAAGCAAGCGTACTGTTGGCTGGAGGAATAGGTATTACACCTATGCTCTCAATGCTGGATGTGCTAGTGGAAGCGCAGGTGACGCACCCCGTTTGGCTTTTCTATGGTGTTCGTGATCAAGGTGAGTTGACTCAAATCCAACACATTCGATCACTTGCTAGCAGCCATAAAAATATTAAGGTCTGTATCTGTTTTAGTAAGCCTAAAGATGGAGATGTGTTAGGACGCGATTTCGATCATGTAGGGCGAGTAGATCTTACCTTGCTTAAAGAAAAGCTAGGTTCTAGCAACTATCAATTTTTTCTATGTGGCCCTGGCGCTTTTATGGAAGACCTTAACAGCTCTCTTGAGCAATGGGGCGTTCCCGAGGACGATATATATTTAGAAGCTTTTGGTCCTTCGAGTGTGAAAAAGAAAGAAGCTTCAAACGCTGATGCCAAGAACGTTTCTTTGCAGTTTAAAAAGTCAGGTAAGAAGGTGAGCGCAAGTAATCAACTGAGTTTGTTAGAAATTGCAGAGGGTGAAGGCGTGTCGATGGATTTTGGGTGCAGGGCCGGGTCTTGTGGTTCCTGCGAAGTGGCTATCGTTGATGGCGAGGTGAGCTATGATCAGGACGTTGATTTTCCGATCAGCGAGGGATGTTGCTTGGCTTGTGTTGCGAGACCGACCGATAACTTAATTATCGACGCATAGGGATCAGAGGTGTCAGCACTTAGAGTTATTAAACGGCAACAAAAAGGCGAGAAAGCCTTTGATATGTCTTTGCAGCAAAAGGATATAGATCGTCTATTGCTTACCCAGCCACTCAAAAGATTCCGTGAAGAGGGGCGGGAGACGAATCTTGATTTGCGAGCGTTACTGAGGACTGAGAGTCGCATTGTTCGTTTGAAGGATAGAGAGGTTTTATACAGCGAGGAGGCCTATGGCGATTCTTGTTTTATACTTCTGTCTGGCCAGGTTGATTCTTACTTACCTAAAAATAGTGAATCAAATAGTAATCTTTTAGATCGTTCACATGCTAAGCGGTCTTTGTGGTCGGCATTTTGCCAGTTATTTGACTCTCATAATTTGAAGGAACGCAGAGATCTTTCGCTTTATATGTCAACCAAAGACAGAGGCTTGGCATCCGGGCCGAGTTCTCGACAGGTCTTGGATGAGAAAATCATATTAGATCATGACTTTGTATTATCTAGAATGTATCAGCCGAGTGATTTGTTGGGTCACATATCTGCAGTTGCTCGCACTCCGCGATACGAACTTGTAGTCTCAAAAGGCAATAGTGAATTGTTAGAGCTAAAATGGCAGGTTCTAAGAGAGTTGCATCGCAATGCTCCCGGTCTTAGAGAATTGATTGAGCTTGATTATAAGCAATATGGTTTAAAGAGTTTTTTGCGAACTATTCCAGAGTTATCGCAATGCGCGAGCCGTGAGCTTGATGAGTTGATAGCTCAAGCTAGTTTTGAAACCTATGGCCGCCCCGATTGGAACCTGTCGTTTAAGAAACAATTTAATGGGGCAAGTGACACATTATTGGCTAACAAAATTGAGATTGCGCTTAAAGGTGATTGCTCAGAGCAAGTGTTTTTGGTTCGAAGTGGCTTCGTTTCAATTGATGATGGACAATCGGCTAGCTATAAAACTAGGGGTGCAGTGATAGGTTTAAATGAGGAAAGTTGGCAGAGCGATATTTTGGATGTCGACGTTCATGCGCTTACTTTTGCCGAACTTGTTAAAGTGCCTAAAGCCCTGTTAAAGAAATATGTTCTTGCTGATGATAAAAAAAATCATTCTAAGAACAAGATAGCGGTCACGCAGCTTTACGGAGAAAACCTTTTGGTGAATGGCCGTAAGTCAATGTTAATTAATTTGGATAAGTGTACTGAGTGTGATGACTGTGTTACCGCATGTGCCAATGCCCATGGAGGTAATCCCAGATTTGTAAGGCAAGGGCCGTCAGTGGCCCAATTTATGACCGCCAATGCCTGTATGCATTGCAAAGATCCAGTATGCACGATCGGGTGTCCCACTGGGGCAATTCGTCGTAGCTCGGCCGAAGGCACTGTGTTGATTAGCGATCAACTGTGTATTGGCTGCTCTTCCTGTGCAAACAGTTGTCCATATGGCAATATTCAAATGACTAATATTGTTGATGAACAGGGTCGTTTGGTCGTTGACGAACAACATAAACCCATCGTAAAGGCGACCAAGTGTGATTTGTGTGTAGACCAAAAAACCGGTCCTGCTTGTGAAAGAGCTTGCCCGAATGGTGCCTTAAAGCGGGTTGATATCGAAGACATTGACCAGCAGGCCTCGAGTTGGGTGAAAGCATGAGCCCGGCGTTGAATTATATTTATATATCATTGTTGCTGATTGTATCGATTGTGCTTTCCGTGTCAGTGGATTTTCTTGTCGATGTCTTGGGTTTTGCAAACAACGAAGCGTTAGGTGGTTGGTTTCTGTTTGTGTTTTTTATTCTTTCCTTGTTGTTCTATGTTCGTAAGCGCTTATCGACTTTGGCCTTGGGTAGTGCGCATGTTTGGAATGTTGTTCACCACATGCTAGCAATCAGTGCTTTCTGCTACTTTGTTGTTTTTCATACCGACACAGATTTGCCTAAGGGTTGGTTTAACAGTGTATTGTATCTCAGTTTCTTGTTACTCATTTTGAGCGGTGTAGTGCTCACTCTATTGAATCGATTGACCCCTCCCTTCTTTAGAGAAAAATATGCGCAGGATAGAGCATCGCTAGGTGCGCTTATGAGTCGTCGGGGGCAGTTAGTGCGTGATTTGGATGAGTGGTCTGTTGGTCTATTGGAATTAATTCCGAGTACCCGTTTGTTGGATTCGTTGCTGGATCTTCAGCTTATGTTCGAACAAAGGTCGCCATCTTTTATTCGCGCTCGAACAAATAAAACCGAGTTCTCTGAGCTTTTACAGTCAATTGAATCGGAGCTTGATGATCCAATAGAGTTTAATCATTTAATGGGTCAATTGTTGATGGTTAATAGCCAGATTGCGGAACAAAGATGGTTAAAGTCGCTTTTGTCATTTCATCTGGTCAGTGCGTTTTTGTGCTTTTTTCTTATTCTGTTTCACATTGCGCTAGTAGTGATGTTTTAGTGGATACTTCTAAAGTTAAGTGGGTTGGCGTTCGGAAAGGCTCCTATGAGAGAAAATAAACGAAGGTTTTGGTTAGGAAGCTACGATCGACCTACTGCAAAATACCGTTGCGGGGAACAGTGTGCTCCCCCTTGTTCTATGGGACCGACAGAAAATGGCGGCTGCCAAGGTGGTACAGAATGTGTGCCGCGGCAAGAGCAAGATAGATGGCATTGTGCCCGCGCGGGTAAGCCTTGTGAAGAGGGTCCTTCGCCGAGCGGTCAATGTTGCCATCAGATAGTATGTATCCCGGAAAGAAACTACAGAAGTAGTAGAAAAACTAGCCTTATTCTTTTTTCTGCGCTCATGTTGGCTGCTCTTGTACTTCTATTTAATTTTGGCGTGGATAACACCTTCTTTTCCCCGGGGCCTTTAAGTCCAGCTCATGCAGTAAAAGGAAATGATGACTGTCGGCAATGTCACTTGTTGGATCATGCTGATATTGCTTTGGGATCTGCATTAATCAATAGCTTGCCTACGACCACCTGCACAACATGTCATGACTTTGAAGGAAATGAGACCCTAGCTCATAACCAGTTTCAAACCTCAGGGTTAGCAGGTGGTGCACTCGCATGTGGCTCTTGTCATCAGTTGCATGAGGGGCTTGATGTACTTCATTCTGGATCTCAGCAGTGCAGTACATGCCACGAAAAGCATGTAGATGACTTGGTAAGTGCACACGCTCAGAAGTTTAAAGTAGGTAGTCAACAAGGGCTAAAGTTCGATCATGCTAAACATTTTTCTAAATACATCCCTAAAGATCAAAGAAGGGGTTTAGCTTGTTTAAGCTGCCATACCGATGATAAGGGGGTTAAGCGGGATCTCGAGTTGAATGTTTGTAGAGATTGCCATGAACAAGATATTGGTGTCGAAAATAACGTCGCTGAGTTTATTGCTATTCCTCTGTTAGATACGGAAACATTGTCGGCAAAAGGAATTGGAATAGGCCAGTGGCCCGCAGATATGGATGAACCCTATCTGTCTAATATGACTTTAGCTTATCTAAGTCAGCGATCTGAACTTAGACCTTTGGTTTCAAAATTAAGAAGTGATGATTTAGACCTGTCTGATCTTAGCGAGGTCAGTGATGATGAATTAAGACAAGTGCAAAGTCTTTTGTTCGCGTTTAAGGAGTACCTATACCTGCTAAGCTCTCATCCCACCCGGGTGATTGGGGAGATTGATTTTCAGGATGATACCTTTGAGCAGGAAAAACTTGCTGGACTTGTCTCGTTGTTATTCCCGAATTTAGAGCAAGAGTTGATTTCCATACGATCGGGGCAGCCCTTGGCTAATTTACAGCTTTCAAGTTTGGAGGTGACTCAAGACGCTAAGAGTAACTGGTCCCTCGAAGGCAATAAAATTATGGCTCGAGCTAAAGAGCATAAAGATGAGTTCGTGCTGTCTTGGTTAGAAGTACTGGAATCAAGCTCTTCAAAAGGGCGTATCGTTCCTGAGCTGCAAGACAGTGCCAAAGCGCAATTATTTTCTGAAGAAGAGGGCTTGTGTTTAAAATGCCATCAGCTTTCTAGCAAACACTTACCAAAATTCAGTACCCAAGAAGTGCATAGCTACTTGGGCTTTAGTCATGATGTCCATGAGAACTTGGTCGATGGAAGCTGTGAGACCTGCCATGGCACTGTGGATTCATTTAAAACCAATTTGGAAAGTGACATGTGTTTTTCATGCCACCTGAAAGATGAGCAGCTGTCAGAGTGCTCAAGTTGTCATAACTATCACGCGATCGATTGATTTGAGTGCTGGCTGAGCTACCGCAAAGTGTCGTATCATTTGGCTACAATTTTTAGAATCTATGATAAAATAAATAGGTGAAATTTTGGACGTTAATGCAATACCGGGCTACACCATAGAAAAAAAACTAGGTCAGGGAGCGATGGCATCCGTATATTTGGCGGTGGATCGAAAGCTTGATCGTTATGTTGCGTTAAAGGTTATGGCAGTCGAGTTGTTGCAAGATGAGTCCTTTGCTGAACGATTTGTACAAGAGGCTAAAATTGCCGCTGGCTTTTCACACAGAAATATCGTGAACGTTTATGACGTTGGTTCTCACGGTGATTTACATTATTTGGCGATGGAGTACCTTCCTGGCGATGACATGTCTGGCAGACTTAAGTCGGGAGTCAGTATTCCTGAGGCTCTAAATTACGTGAAAGATGTGGCTGCCGGTCTGCAGTACGCCTCTGACAAGAATTTTATTCATCGAGATATCAAGCCCGACAATATTTTGTTTGGAGAAGACGGTCGAGCGGTGATTTCCGATTTTGGTATCGCAAAGAGCCTCGAGGCAGATGCGGGTATGACGGTCGCAGGCAGTGCCATTGGAACCCCTAGATATATGAGCCCAGAGCAGGCGTCCGCCAAACCCTTGGATCATCGAACGGATTTGTATTCGCTAGGTGTTGTGGTTTATGAGATTTTAGCGGGCGCTCCTCCCTTTAAAGGCGACTCTGCTATTAGCGTAGGGGCTATGCATATCACTCAACCTCCGCCAGAGTTACCTGAGCAATTCAAAGCTTACCAAGGCTTTATTGATAAGGCCTTAGCTAAAAACCCCGAAGATCGTTTTGTCAACGGTAATGAAATGATTGCCGCGCTTGAGTTACTTGAGAAGCACGTCGGAGCTGAGGTTAATGAAGCAACAGTAGTGTTGAGTGAACAAGAGATTCGCAACGCCGTTCTAGGTGCGAGTGCTGTGAGCGAGCCATCTAAGCCCCAAAGTGCTGGTTCTGGAGGTGCTTATCTTAAATGGGCGGCGGCATTGGTATTGTTTGTTGTGTTGATAGGAGGGGGTGCGTATTTTACTCCGATATTGCTTAATAAGCTTGGCTCTTCAGAAGAGGCAAGTTCAGGGCTGGAGCAACAAATAGAGGAGTTGTTTAGTCTGGCTCGCCGTCAGTTCTTGGAAGGTAAATTAGATACACCTCTGGGAGATAACGCCAAGGAAAGTTATCAAAAAGTGCTGGCACTTGATCCAAATAACTTTGAAGCTAGACAAGCCTTACTCGCCTTAGAGCAACGCAAGCTCGAAGAGGCTAAGAAAGCATTGGAGTCTTCAAGGCGCCAGCAGCCTAAGGTGGTAGTGGCTCAGCCCAAACCTCAGCCCAAGCCACAGCCCGCTCAGCCGCAAGCTCCTGCCCCTCAGCCTAACCCCCAGATTAAAGATAGCGCCGGTGAGTTAAGTCGAATGCTTGCGAGCCAGCCAGGCTTTAAAGATACTGCGCGTATTGAAGAGTTAATGCTATCGCTCGAACAAGAATCGCCGGGTCATGAAGATGCATTAGCGGCTCGGGAGTTGTTAGATAATCTCTACAGCGAAGAGGTGAATCACCAAATATCGAATAGAAGCTTTGCAAAAGCGGGCAGGGTGATTGAGGCCTGGAATCCTTACGTGAAAGAAAACGAAAGTTATAAACTGGATGTGCAAGAGTCGTTAAATGATGTCAAAGCGCTTGTGAAGCAGGCCGATAAGTTGGTTCAAAAAGCTAACGAAGCAATGGATATGGCCTATAGCGGTCCACAAGGAAGGCATGATCGAGACGAGCGCGAAAGGTTTAAATCCATTCACCAGACTTTGTTAGATGCAAAAGATATTGACCCCAATAGCCCGGGAGTTGCCCGAGCTCACAAGCGTTTAGATAACGCTTATGTGGCTATTATCTCCGAGTTAGAAACCAATAAAAAAATCCGTTTAGCAATAGCTTGGCAGTCGGATGCAAAGTCGCTTCTTAAATTGCCACTACACAGAGCGTCAAGTAAAGAGATAGATAAGGATTCCGGCGGACGTATTCAATTAGGGTATTAACGATAACTGGCTAAGCTTTCTTTTCTGTAAATTGTTTACTCAAAGAAAGCGACCTGCTTGTTTGCATCAATTAACACCAGCCCGTTTCGACTCGAAGCGATTGTTTCTGGTGTACTAATATCGTTCAGGGCCTCTTGGCTGCTTATGACAAGATCAGTATCCATTATGACGAGATCAGGGCCTTCTACTATCGCTTTTATGTTGTCGCTATTTTGTGACAGGTGTAGGCCGTAAATCTTTTTATTAAGTTCTAGTTGCTTCTCTTGTACACCTGTTGAGAGATTGTGTTTGCTAATTTTATTCTGGCTTGCAAGATAAATGCCTGTAGGGCCCACCGTAATATCTGTGATGGCCAAGGGAAACCTCTTGTTCCAAAGTGGCGAGCCGCTATTACTGTCAATAACAGTCAGTGAACCCGCGGGGTTGTAAGCCACAACAATGTTATTAAACTCTTTTAGGAGATAAGGTCCCTGCAGTCGGTCCAAGCTTAATGACCAAAGAGGAGCTAGACTTTCTCCCTGTAGGGTTTTTGCGGACACTGTTCCGTCTAAGTCTGCAAGCACAAGCTTGGATTGATCGTTTAAAATGAGTAGGCTGAATGTGGCGCTCGCAGGAGAGTTGCTTTCTTGCCAAGTGATTCGGTTGTGGCTTGGGTCGAATAAGGCATGGCCATTGTTGTGGCTGATCACCAAGCGTTTGTTGCCTTGGTAGTTTAAGGTTTGTATGTGGCACATGCTTGCTAAACCAGGGCCGTTTAAATAGTGTTGAGCGCCGCCATTCAGAATCTCTAATTTACCCTGAAAGTTTAATACGAAGTATTGGTTATCGCTTTTGTGAGCTGCACATATACCTTGAGTCGTTGTTAGCGAACTTAGTTGTTTGCCGGAATCAATGTCGAGGTCATAAACGGTGTTTAAAGAATGAAGTAAAAGACTTTCGCTTTCAGCAGCGTTTGAAGCTCGCAAGGTTTCATTCTTGGGTAGGTTAGCAAGCCACTCTTGTCCGGATGAGAACTGGACTTGAGTATTTATAAAATAAGCGACAAAGAAAATAAAACTTAAAGCTAATGCAGAACCTAAAGCTATTTTTAATGGCTTAAGAAACTTGGAAGCGGAAGCGCCAGCAGGAAGTTCTTGCCCAAACACAAGTTGCACTACGCCAAATTGAAGCAAGTCGCCCGGATTAAGCAAGGTTTTATGTTTAAGCCTAGTGTTATTTATGTAGCTTCCATTGGTGGAGTTGAGGTCAGATAAACTCCATTGGCCCCGTTCAAAAGATATCTCCGCATGCCGGGAAGAAACTGAAGAGTCCTTGATGATGATGTCCGCTAAAGAAGATTTCCCTAGCACTAACTTGTCTTTGTTAAGGGAGAATTTTTTACCCTTTATATCTGAGTTGTAGCCAAACAGGTGTTGAATGGGTATTGCAGACTTCTGTGCTGCTAGGCTCTCAGTGTCCAATAATACGGTACCGCCCTCGGTCTGTTCGGATGCACTCCAGATCGCTGTTCTTTCTTGTGGTTCTTGGGCTTTTGGTGCAGCTTGCTCTTTAGGAGCAGGAGCGTTTTCAGCCGAATTTGCTTCCTGAATTAAGGTGGCGTCGGAGTCTACTTGAGGCGCTTCTGTTTGGACTAAAGTAGCGTCTTGTTCTTGTTCTGGGGCTTGGTCTGCACCTAGGTCGAGAATGTCCTCAGATTTTTGAAGAGTTTCGCTTCGTATTTGCGTGGCTTGTTCGTGGATGTTTTTTTCGGGCTCTTCGATTAATACCAAAAATTCGTGCATATCGAAGCTGAGCAAATCGCCATTGTTTAGGATCGCTTCCGTTATTTTTTCCCCGTTAAGATAAGTGCCATTTGCTGAACCTTGATCTTTAACTTTTAGGCTAAGCCCTTCGATGGACACGATCGCATGTAGGCGAGAGACATGGCCCTGGAGTAATTCGATGTCACATCCTTGCTGCCGACCAATAGATACTTCATTTTCGATAGCAAATACTTCATTGGTCTGAATATTTTGTAGGGAGAAAGAGGTTGCTTCTTCGCCTCGAATAATGGTTGGGTTATCGTGCATGAGATTTTGTGACCTAATTAAAAAATCGTTTAAAGAGAGCGTTCAATTTGTTGTCTTTATGAATTTTTGTTTTTTGATCTAAGTCTTCGGTTTCTTCGCTTGGGCGTGTGCTGGCAAGTTTTTCCACAATTAAAGCGGTGATATTATCTTTGGCACCACTGGCTTTAGCTTGCTCGATTAGTTTTTCAAGCGCTTCGTTCAAATTTTTTGCACTATGAACACTGTTAAACAGGGTTTGTTTGCTTAGTGTGTCTGTTAAACCGTCGCTGCACATTAGTATTTTGTCGCCAGGCTCCAAGAACACTTGAGTGGATGACACCGATAGCTTCGACGCAGGGTCCATGCCAAGCACTTGCAAAACGACATTTTTTGACGGGTGAACTTGCGCTTCAGATTCGCTGATGTCTCCTGAATCAACCAGCCTTTGAACCAGCGAGTGATCCTTTGTTAGCTGCTCACAACTGGAGGAGCTTAGGTGGTAGGCGCGGCTATCCCCCACCCAAGAAATTTTGCATTGACCTTCGTCAGCTACCAGAACAACGATTGTGCTGGCCATACCTTTTTTGCCGATTCCTTGGGAAGGCGCGCTTAATATAGCTTGGTGAGCGGCGATAATAGCGTCTTCTATTGATCGGTTTTTGGTGAGGTTCTCCATGATAGTGGTGCAAGCGAGTTCGCTGGCGATCTCTCCCGCATCGTGGCCGCCAACCCCGTCTGCAAGAACCCAAATATTTTCTGCTGGCGCGCTTAGTACGTAGTCCTCGTTGTTACTTCTTGAGGTTCCAATATCGCTTAGTGCTGCAGAGAGAAAAGTGCTCATAATTTAAAATTTAGTAAATATCTCAAGTTTAACGTGGGTGCTATCTTCGGATTCGCCGTTTTTATTTTCACCCTTGTCTGCATGTACGAAATCCACTTTGTAAGCCCAGGCAGTATTGATATTTTTTTGGTAACGTAAGCCCAGTGCGAGATTGGTGTCGGTAATTTGTGCTGGGCTGTCGGTGTCTTTGTCATCAAGTACGTCTGAATAACCTAGTTCAATGATAAACTGTTGATCCAAGCTGAATAGGTATTCTAAACCTAATGCAAGGCCAGCGTTGTTGCGTGCGACCGGGTCGATGCCTGAGAAAAGGGTCACTGGATTCGATTCAAAGGTTATGCCGACTTTATCTAAAATATTATTTTTGCCCGCAAGTTGTTGGGGGCTACCGTCAGCTGCAAACAGGTTTAGGTAAGGAATTAAGGTTGATGGCTTTGATGTGATTAATGAATTTTCAAGTACTAATAAAGTACCGGATAGTAGTTCATCGGCTTGATCAGCGGGCGCGTCGTCGGTGAAGCTCCCCGAGCTATTTAAAATACGAACACTGTTAGATAACCAGTTACCATAGCGGCGAGTAAATCCGACCGCGATTGACGTAAAGTCAACAATATCGGAAGTCGATGAGCCCGCGTTTAATTCCCAATGTCCTGAGGTGGCGTCTAAGTAAGCACTAACACCAACCGCTGAGCTTGAGTCATCCGGGAATGCTTGTTCAACATCTTCAAAGCCTGCGAATAAACTAATATCATAATTGCTTATGTTTAGCTTGGGGCTGTTGCGAGAAATAACAGCAAATGCGACACCGGTAATAGCATCGTCTAAAAAATAACCGTTTTGAAATACCAATGGCATTTTTCCGAAGGCGATGGGCATGTTCCAGCTGTGAGGCTCGTCGCTGTATCCGCCAGTGATGGAACCAATGTCACCTTCAAAAAATAAGCCCTCAGCTTTGAAGTTGAGTTCTGTGTTTGATTCATCTTCATCGTTGATCGATTCGATCCGAGTAAACTCACCAGCGTCTTCGTCGCGCAATGGGCTTAAGGTTAAATGTATTCTTTCAGTACCGGTCAGTTTCCAGTCGATCTCTAGGTTCATGTCGGCCGATAGGGTTGAATCACTTTCTCCTAAGGAAGTAGCAGATAGGCGCATGTCGCCATAAACAGTGAACTGCGAGGTTACTGGATTGTTTTTCCCTAGCCAGTAACTGGCTTCAGGAATAGGGCCATTTTGATAAATTGGATAGCCAAGTTCTAATAATGCTCGAGGAGTATCTACCGGGCTCTTGCCACCATATATACCTAGCTGAGAACGCTCATCGTATTCCCGGTTATCGTAAAAGGGGTCAGCTTTAAATGCACTTGCGCGATAAGTCGCTTTCGACACATTATCAGACGCTTCAAGTTCGGCTGCCTGTAGATTACAAGTAGAAATAACAAGGAGCGAAAGTAAACTGATTTTGGTTTTCACATGATTCATGTTTGCAGTCCTCCTTATTATTTAACGGTAAATGAAACGCTGTATGGGTGGATGTCGAGCATGCCTTCATTCATTGATTGAATCATGTCTTCAGTGGCACCAACAAAGCGCATAAAGTAAATGGGTTCTGCTCGATATCTTAAGCGCACCGATAATGTATATTTACCAGGTTCTTTGATTAATTTACCTGGCACTTTATATTGAGCAGTTTTTGAACCAAGTGGCGGAATACTTCTTGCTTCCATACGAACCCCCGGCGGGTGATTCATAAGTGTGACTGGTTGAGGTGCCGGTCGTAAGAAAGGTAGCTGGTCAATATCAAAGTTCACCGGTAGATACATTTCGCGATCAGTTCCTTTAATATTGGTGGTTAGAAACTTCGTTTGTAAGCTAAACAACTGCTCGTCAAATGGAATTTTATTTGCCCTGACGTCTAGCGAATGAATGTCTGCCATATCGCCGTTGCTATCGACGTAGCCACTTTCCCAAATGCGTTCATTGTTAGGTCCTGTTAGTACCACGTTTAACCAAAGTTGAGGCTGTGCACCTAATGAACCTGAGGGCACGTTATGGCCCTTGTTGATATTTTTAAGATTATATTCAAACTTTAAAGCTCTCCCTGTCTCTTGTTTGCCCTTAAAGAACGGCCCTGTCAGGTGTGTGGCATTTTCCATAAGATCCCGGCGCATTTTATTACGTTGCGCTAGGCGATCTAAATTCTCATCAATCAATTCGCGAGCTTCCTCACGGTCGATTGGGTCGCTCCAGGTTTCGTTAAAGCTTGCCTCGATACGACCGTCTTCAACGTCCTCTTCGAACTCAGCGCTTCCCCAATCAGAACGCCAGTCGAATGCCAGTAGCTCTTTTACATCCCAATTGGAGTCTTCTTTTGAGTGAGGGAATATGCCTGGGTGCGCAATGGAGTATCCAGGCCCGTAAAAAGCGTGGTTGGTGTGCTTTCTTGGTGCTGTGGCTTTTCCTGAAACAACTGCGGCGGGTGCTTGTTCGTAGCCTTCTGCTTTGCCAGGCACTTTGCCAGTATGACAATCCTGGCAAGTGATACCTTCTTCGTACGCTGGACTTGCTATGTACTGGTTCCAAACCACTTCTAAGGCGATACCCTGGTTAACGGCTACTTGGTGACAGCTAACACAAAACTCTGACTGCCCGAGCTGTTCAAATTGAATGGCTTGTTTGTGAATTTTTTGCCCCCGGCCTTTATCGCTAGTTCGTACTTTATAAAAATCTTTTTTGGCGAGTACTTGTTCTAGGCCCGAACCATCTGAAGTGCCGTAAATTGAATCGTTTAACGCGCCTCCCTCCATTCGTCGTTCGCCGTTTGCTTTGTTGTAAGGTGTGTTAACACGGTGGCATGTGACGCAGGTAATACCTTCGCGTGCGACTTTGCTTCTTTCCCATATAGGAGTGTCTCGCGCTTCACCTAGAGTGGTTCCTACACTGATATGACAGCGCGAGCAGAAACTATCAACGGTGGGCGCCAGATTATTTATCGCTTGCTCGAACTTGTGAAACATAGGTGAGATTGCCGCATAGGCATGGGCAGAGGATGACCATTCATCGAAAATTTGCTCGTGGCATCCAGCGCATTCTTGGGCGCTAGGAAAGTCGGACTCGCTATAAAGTTTTAAATGAGGGTCTGCATTTTCTTGATTTGCAAATCCAAAGTTAGAAAGTCCGCTGGCTAGAAGAACAAACACTAGTTGAACTGTTAACTTTAGACGAGCTTTCATTCTAATTTCCTTGAAGTCTGAGTGTGCTTATAGTTATTTTAATGCTAGGCAGTATAAGGTTTTTTCAGATTGAATAACAAATCCAATCTTTTCATGAAGCTTGCCTATGTTATGCTTATTCCGCTTTGAAAAATTACGCATCTATCAAAGCAAATAATTGCTCGTGAGTGGATATTACATGAAGAATAATATTAGGGCCTTGATGATCATTGTTGTTGCTCAGCTTTGTACACTGTCCCAGGTATCGGCTTTTCCAAAATCGCAAGAATGGACCCCCGAAAAAGTGGTTCCAACCAAAGAATGTATCCGTTGTCATCAGGATGAGGCGGATGTTTGGAAGAGCACTGAACACTTTGCTACCTACGGTAACTTACATAAGGGAAAGCGTGCGAAAGAAATAGCCACTGAGTTTGGTCTGTCCACCACTAAGATTAGAAAGCCAGATAGTGTATGTGCGGGCTGTCACTATACAGTGGGTACCAAGAATGGTGCTCATCGTGTGGTGCAGGGTATCTCTTGCCAGAGCTGTCATGGAGCAGGCGCTGATTGGCTTGAGGCTCATAACGATTATGGCTCAGATACGGCTACCAAAAGTAGTGAAAGTGCTGCTCATAAAGCCCAGCGAATAAAGGTGATTGAAGATGCAGGCATGGTAAGGCCTGCAAATTACTTGGGCTTTGCGCAAAACTGTTATCAATGTCATTTGGTCGCTAATGAAGAATTGATGAATAAAACCTCTCACCGGGGAGCCAGTGACTTTTCATTTCTTGAGCGCACCCAGGGCAGTATTTTGCATACAGACCCTGCTAGTGCAGATAAGCAAAATAAGCTCATAATTAGTGGTGCGATAGCGGAGGTGGTAGGTGCCTTGCACGCTTTGGGTAGTGCAAAAAGTGCCGAAGGCCGTTACGCCCAGGAGATGAAACAAACGGCCAGCGGAGCGATACAAAGCGTTAGTAGTGCGGTGAATGCAACAGATGATGCTCAGCTTCGCAAAATCCAAGCGAAGCTCCAGGGTGTAAATTTGCGGGCAGGTGATCAGTCTCTGATTAGTTTATCAAAGGAGGTGCTGCGAATAGGTGAAGGCGCTCTTGGTGGGCAAGGTAGCTTGCATAAAACCAAGGTGGCGAAACCGGTTAGCAGGCCTAAAAAGGTGAAAAGCCCTGCGTCAAAACCAGAACCAAAACCAGCAGCTAAAGCGTCTAGCACGAATACAACCGCCCCCGCTAACATTCCCGTTGTTACGCAGCAAGTCCAGCCCGCGCTTGTTACTGAATCCGTGAGCACTGTAGCCCCATCGCCAGCGGTCAGTTCAAGAATTAGCTACTTTAATGTAGTGTCCCCCCCATTTGAAGAGCTTTGCCAAGCCAGCAATCCCTGGTCTCAGGGCTGGGTGGATAGTGCGCTTCTAGCTCAGAGACCAAGTTGTTTTGGATTCGTACTAAGTGCACCTTTAAACGACAGTCTCTTTATCTTTGCGAAGACGGGAGATCGGCTGCTAGCGCTGCATTCCTCGTCCTGCTTGGCCTTGGGTGCCAACCAGTCGCTAAATGCTAAAGGGTATTTTGAATTGCTTCCGAATATAAATGGGCGTCTAGGGGTGGTGAAGCTGAATGGAGCGGCCAACACGGTCATTTTGGTCGCGATGTCGCAAGCAGCCGCTGTTCAAGCACAGGCAAGCTGGGCAGGAGTATCGGATAATTGTGGTAAAGCAGGCCCTTATTCTTACTCAGAGTTGATAAGCTTATTGGAATCTTTGAGTATTCAATATGCGGGCCAAGTTGACCGGCAGGAACTGGGTTTGTAAGTAGGCTGCTAGGCTCTCAGATTCTGTCTGTACCCCCTTGTTTACGGGATATGTAAGGAGGACCCTCTGGTTTAAATCCGAAAATACATATGATATGTTTTCGGCCTTACTAAGGTTTATAAACAAAGGTTTCTAAAAAATAGCAGGGATATTATGAGAATAACAATTGCTTTAGTTTTGCTTGCTTTGAGCACTTTTGCCCACGCGGAGTATGGGTTTAACGATTTTTATACTGGCATCGCTTATTACGAAGATGATAAGACACTTCTCGGTGAAAGCGCGGGTTTGGAATTTGAATTTGTGAAGAATATTGGTCCCGTCATGGTTAAAACGGGTGAATCGGCCGATCCTGTTAAAAAGAATCCTTTAGACAATACGTTTTTTCGGGCGGATGTAGAGCACCGAGAGTATGATATTGACGGTACCAGTTTTGTGAATGGTATACCTGTTGGAATCGATGTCACAGTTAGAAATGTATCTTTGTCGCTTGGCAAGTTTTTTGAAGAGAAGCGGGAAGACGGAAAACCGGGTGCCAAGGCTTTTGGGTATTTAGGCTTGATGGCAGGCGATGTTGAAGTAACCGTAGCTGGAAGCTTTACAGGTTCAGATGATGATACTGGCACTACTTATGGTGGTGGTATTATTGTGCCTCGCGGAGAAAAGTTGGATTTTCTTCTAGGTTTGGAAAGAGCATCGATTTACGAAAGAGACTTTCAAAATATCTATTTTGGGTTTAATGCCAACACTGGCAAAAGAGCTGCTGTGAGAGCACTTTTTGTTCAAACAGATGAGTCTAATGGTTTTAACCTTGGCGTCCGATTTAAGCTCCAGGAAAAACTTAAAGTAAACAACGTTGCCGTAAATTAATATAGAATATTATCGTGCCCCACCTTCCGAGTGGGTCGCGCTCTTCTTTAGCTTCTTTTCTTTTTATTCGCTGGCAATTTTACTGCCATCCATGCCCATTATCATTTGGTAATCGTCAATCCCTTCGGCTCTCCATCGCTCTAGTTTTTGCATATGAGCATCGACAAAAGGATTCATTAACCTAAACCAACGATCCGTAAAAAAGGGCAGTGTTAATACTGCAAAGTAGGGTATTGGAAGCTGGGGAGCATCAGGAAAGTTCCTCAGTATCTGATAAGGTCTCCGCGGAAAGGCATGATGATCTGAGTGCCGGGTAAGGTTGGCCGAAAAAATATGGCCTGGTGATTCGCGATTCCATGAGTGCAAAGGTGACACTCGTTCATAACGACCGTTATCCTGTTTCTTTCGCTCTAAGCCGTAATGCATGCCGTAGTTGGCGACTTCTATGGTTAAGATACAGATAAGGGTGTAGGCCAAGTAAAATAAAATACCAACACCGCCAGCGACTAAATAGCTAAGGCCAAGTAGAGCAAAGGAAATAAGCGTTAGCCAAATAAGGCGATTGTGCCTACCGTATAGGGAAAGGTTTCGATCGCGTAAGCGTTTGGCTTCTAACTTAAAACCGTTGATAGGGTTTAACAGCATTGCGCGAGGTAAAAACTGATAGATGCTCATATTTTTGGGTGCAGAAGAGGCGTCTTCTGGTGTGGATACATGCACATGATGCCCCATGCAGTGTTCGGGTAAAAATGTGCCATAGAAAAAGCTAGCCCAAACAGCACCGCCAAACATTTGCTGGAAATAAGAGCGCCGATGAATAAACTCGTGGCTAATGGCTTCCATAATCGGGCTTAAAATAAACCATAAAATACCTAAGGAAACTGCGGTCAAGATGCTGGGATGTGCCTGTACAATAAACATAGAAGCAAACAGCAAAATAAAATGGCTGATTAAAAAAGCATAAACCCAAAAATCAAAGTAGCTATCTTTAGCGCGTTTCGCATCTTGTTCTAAAGTAAAACGCTCGGGCAACCAGGGAGAGCCTTTAAAGATGATTTTAAAATTCTCAACTTTAAATTGACCCTTGGGGTCTTTTTCTTTTGCTTGATCGTAAAGCGAATCAACCCGTTTGTTCAAACCGAAAAACAAGCCGTACAGTAATAGTCCCAAAGCGGTGCATAAAAACCATTCCCCCCAGTAAAAACTGCCGAGTAAGATCAGAGCAAATAGAGCTTGCGGGATCATAGAGATCCAATAGGGGTCGGTTTTCAACCTAGATAAAAAAGACATGATAAGACCTCCCTGAATAGAAAAAAGCAGAATAGGGGAATTGAAAGAAAATTATCTAGCATAATCCGTCGTTTTTATGTCTGTTTTTTACACTAAAAGAGCGGGGTTACTTAAAAAACTTGCACTTGTGATGAGCTAGGATTAACGATTGCGTTTTCGCTCGGTGACTGCTGCGTCAGCTACGTGAACCCCAAATATTGTTCCAGGCTATCGCAGAGGGATCGACGGTCGAAGAGAGTTTTCGAAGATGTGCGAGGCTAGATCCAAATTGTTGTTCTAGTTGTGCCTCATTCATTGCTGCATATCCGTGCCTGTAAACTCGACCGCCAAGTTCTAGGCATTTCGCTAGCATTTGATTATATAGATTGAGGTGTGTTTCGATTGGCGTAGTCGCTGAGTCATTGATAAAAGTGTATACGCCTGCGCTATAGAACATTTGGTCTTGCAAAGAATAATTTGGTGCGAGCGGGAAGCGGTTTTGACTTCGTATCGCAACAGATCCCAGTAGTACTTGGTGCTCTAGTGATTGGGCGAACCAGCGTGGGGCAAAATTTTGAACAAATTCAATGTATTGTTTCGCAGGTAAAAAGTAGTCACACCATATACGTTGGCTTCCGCCTAGGCTTTCTAAATAATGGTTAGCTTGTGAGCTTACCTTTTTCTCATTCGGGTTGTTATATGCGGGTGAGGCACTGGTTTGAGTGTCTGAAGAATCCTCTTTGGCTTCGGTAAAAAACCCACCATTACTTGTCATATTCCAGCGCACTTCTTCTGGATGTTGGTCTGATTCGCTGAGTTTTTTTACTCTGAGAAGCAACTCTTTAAGTGACGAATAACTATTGCTTGTTCGACTACGAGGGCTCGGACGATCAATGGTTGCCAGTTCGATATCTGTCATCCAGCCAAGACACCCGGCGGCTCCAGGGGCATGATAGAAAAGCTCTGCGTTTTCATCTGGAGCACAGCGTCTATGAACCCCGTCGGGAGTTAAGAGTCCGAATGATCGAAGCTGATCAATTTGTGTGCCGTATCTAATTGAAGAAACACCGATGCCACCTACCGCAAGTGTACCGCCCACCGTGGTCATGAGGTTATCGGTATAGACTGCGATATTACGTGGTGTTTCGGCTAGCTCCTCTGAGACGTGTTGCCATAAGTAATTCGAAGGTACAACGATCGTATGATCTGTGCTGATACCTTGATTCAATGATTGTTCAAGTTTGATCGTTGCAGTATAGCCATCTTTGATCAGGCTCTGTCCCCAACTGGTGTGTCGTCTCCCCTGTAAACGAACTGGAGTTTGAGTTTGCTGTGCAGTTTTTAGCAGTGTCTGGAACTCCGTGAGCGAAAGATCTTTATAAGAGTTTTTCGGAGTTTTAATGAAGATGCCACCAAAGTCATTCTCTACGGGAGCAATAAGATGCTCATCCAAGGACGAGAACTTTGTGGCAGTTGTTTTTTTGCTGTCGCATCCCTTGAGGGCGAGGCCAGTGCTGCCGATTAAGAGAGGAGATGCGACTCCCCATAGGGAGCGTCTCAGAAATTCGCGACGATTCACTTTCATAACGATTCAGTTTGGTCCTGGTGCTGGTGTTCGGAGCTAGGAAGCAAGGAGTCGAGTATCGAGCCCATAAGCCAACCATAAAGATAGACTGCAAAAAGTGAAATAATACCAATGACTATCGGGGGCGCACCCGAAAATTCGCTCGCAGCGATCCACTCCCATGCGCCCGTGAAAACCATGAAGGTTTCAAAGGCAGTGGCAACGCATATCGCGATGATGACATCGGCGACTGGGCCCCAGTGCCATATTTTGGAATTTCGTAATTTTAACGCCAGCAGTCGAACTGTTCCCACGTAGGCAAAATACCCGATTGGGATCAGAAGTGGCACGTTCGCAATACTGAAGTCCATAATGAATTGCGGCGAGTAGACGACGTAGAGTTGATCCATATTCGAGCGGGCCAAGGCATTGGCATATTCGAATCCGGCGCCAAGGCTGAGCCCGAAAAGTCCGATGAAAATAAGTCTACGATTGTCCGTTCGCAAGGCAATAATGCCGACTAACACGGCTACACCAATATGAAAGAGATGAGCGATCAACGCTATTAGCATGTACAGTCCTCTAGCACAGTGACGAGATCCGCAGAGCTGCGCTTGTGCGCTCTAGCTTAGATCTCTAAATCTTTCTATATTTCCATCATATCAGTGGCTAGGTAGCGGCGAAAGTACAGGGCTTAGCCATTAATTAGCCTACCCAATGTGTACTTTACTAAACCGACTAGTGAGGTGGGTGACAATATCGCGATGTTTGAGCGGGTTCGATTGCGTACATCAATATATATTTGGTGCAGAACCGGGTCTTTTGTTGCGGCTGCCAGAAAGAAATCGCGAAACATTACTTTTGCTCGAAGTAGGTAGGGCACGTTTTCGAGTGTGCCCATTTCGAAGGCGAGCATTTTAGCAATTTCCATATCGCGTTTGGCTTGCTGGGCCAGGGATTTGTGTATCCTGTGGACAAGGTCATTGCGTCGGGACTCTGTGATTGCTTGGTCGAATTGGCTCAAATTTGAACTCACAAGTAGAGCGTCGAGAATTGAACGGCTCATGCCGAGGCCTAAGATCGGAGCTGTGGCGCATAAAGCATCTCCCACCATGATGATTGGTAGCTGGAGGTCTAGCGATTCGAATTGGTGGAGATAGTTTTGGCTCCATCCGTACCTTCGCTCACTTTCAGGTTCTTCAAGAAGCTGAGAACTGGCGTCCGCTACTAACCCCTCGTTGAGCCCTTGAAGCCAAGCCTTTGGTGATTGAGCAAAGCGCTCAAGGTCTGCTCGATCAGAAGAAACAGCCGATACTAGAACATGAGTAGAGTTCGATGGTAATAGCATTGCACCGCGTATACCGCCTTTGCTGGTGTACTCAACTTCAACCGCAGCGAGAGCTTTAGTAATCTCTTTTTCTAAGTGCAACTGGTGTTGGTTTTCGTCAACATCTTTCTTAAAGGTTTTGCTCCGATAGTGCATGGGTGTCTTGTAAGTTTCAGTGTCTATTTTTAGTCCCTTTTCTTTTAACAGATGATATCCAATCTGCATGCGTCCAGAAGCGTCTATACAAAGATCTGCTTGGATGGCGTGTTCCTGTGGCTTGGTTTGTATACCTGAATAACTAGATAGTTGAATTTCAATGGTTTGAAGGCCGCCCTCAAGTCCAACAACTTGGTGTCCCGTAAGTATTGTCAGTCCCGGGGTGTTTTCAGCAATTTGCCATAGTGCCTTGTCCCATTCCTCGCGCCCTGCTACCAATATTTTGTCTGATGAGGGAGCTGCTGCTCCCAATCCGGCGGGGGTTGAGCGAGGAAAATCGCCATTCCAGTCTACGCGCAGGGCACCTAGTTGTTTAAGAATAGCTTCTATTTCAGGCAAGGCTTCGATAAGTGCGTACTGACTCTCGAGCAAAAGGTTATGAACGTGACCATATTGGGGAAGGGGCGAGCTAAATGGCTTGGCTCTGGACTCAATAAGGTGAACTTGTTTCCCTTGTTTGGCTAGGAGTATCGCACTCAAAAGCCCGGCGGCCCCCGCACCGATGATCACTATTTTTGTGCAATGTTGAGGCATGAGTAAATATCAAGTCCAGTGAGATAAGTTGAGTGTAAGAAAAATAAATAACAAGCCCGATAGCAAAAATGTCAGTCTATACACTGCCCGCCTTTTAAGCGGATTTTCTTTCAATAAAAATGCGGCAATCACCTGAATGACGGAAGCAGGAGCAAACACGAGAAAGTATTTGTAATGATCTAGATATAAAAAGAAATGACAGATATATATTAGCGTTAGTACAGAAATAATTTGGTAGATCGTTTCGATTCTATTCTTTCCTAGAGTTACTGCTCCGGTATTTACCTTGGTTTTTTTATCGGCTTCATAGTCGATGAGTTCGTGATTGAGATGTCCTGCAGCGAATAACAACGCGAAATACAAACCCTCTAATAGCACTTCATAGCTAAAAGTTGATAGTGCGATCCAACCCATTGAGAAGTGAAGGACTTGGCTAAAAAAATGAACAGCTGTACCGGCGAAGGGTACTTGTTTTAAGCCGCTTTTTTTCGAAGAATAAATAAGCCATCCAACATAACTCACGAAAGCTAGGATAGGCAGTAGCCTATTTAGATAGGCGTATAAACTTAGCGAAATAAAAAGAATAATGACTGACATAAACAAAAAATGCTTATCACTAATTCCCACTTCCATTCCGTGATTGATACGATCGTTATATTTATCCTCAGAAAACCCTGCGTAGGAGTTAAAGAAATAAATCGATGAAAAGTGCATGAATACCGCTGACGATAAAATAGTAAGTTTAAGGAGAGAAAACTGGGCGCCCAAGCCGACGGCGCAGAAGAAGCCAATGATAAGAAAGCCAGTCATTAGAGTTATTTCACCCAGTCGCAGAACAGAAACTAGTAATTTGAATGTATGAAATGCGTTTTGCATATGGTTATCCAAATAGTGAAACTTTTACTCAGACCTATTGCGCCACTTGAATAGCTTCTTCTTTTCTATTCGAAGCTGGGTCAGGGGTTTTATTCATTCTGTTAAACTTAAATAGTACGGTCTCTTCATCTTCTTGGTAAATTTTTAGATAGGTTGATTGTCTGAGCTGGTCTAGGTAGTCAAGTTCATTCTTTAATCGAAGTTTTTTGTGAAAAACAATATGTGTTATCCCCATATTTTTCAGTGTGATCAATGAGTCAGGGTCAGGTAGCTTATTAATGTGGTATTGATAAATGAGCCGAGGTTCAGGAAAGTACCCGTTCACGCCGTTGATGGTATTCAGTTTATGGCTTGTTTGCCAATTAAGGTAAATAATCTCTCGATTATATTCGAATACATCGTCCCACGAAGACACAAACATTCCCTGGTTTACAATTTCAATCTTTTCTTTCCCTTCCTGTTTGAATATATGTGATTCAGGGTTTCTAAATGCTGAGTCAGTCCAGTTTGGATAATCCAGACTAAAATAGGAAGGTAGGTCAAGAATGAGTGTGTCGTTGTTGTTCTCAGCTCTAATTTGTTCATAGATCGCGGGGGGCTCATAGAGTCCTTCATATTTGAAAGCCTTAAAAGGCATGGGGGTGTTTTCTATAAAGTGTGCCAAAAAAAACAAAAGTGATACTGCTAAGAATTTTCGTGGATCTAGATTCTGGGTGATCTTTTCAAAGCTCATCGCGGCTAATACTGCGATAGCGAATGAGAAAATAAAGAATGCGCGGGATGTGACTCTTAGATATTCCAGGATGGGCAGGTGATGATAAAGCGGATAAAGCGGTGTTGGTATGATTTCATCGGTACCTACCATTAGCATTGGTCCAAGGGATAGAAGGACTCCTCCGATCGCTATGATTGCGAGTAGCTTTCTGTTTTCCTTGTTCCATTTTAGAAGTGCGTAGAAAGCAAGAGATAATATAAGCAAACCATGAAAGTTGTGATGTCTTACAAAGCCCCAGTTCATAGGGATGTCGATAATGCCACCATAAATAATATTTCCAGGTAGGGCGAGAACGAGATCAATTAGATTCAAACTCGTCATCTTTATCGTATATAAGGGTTCAAAAGGTGTTGCTACAGCTACTTCTTTTAAGATTGTTATATAAAAAAAGCACCAAGGGCTTATTAAAAGCAAGCCCAGTAGTACTGGGGCAATAAATTTTCTGAAGTGATCCCGTATCCCCTGGTGGTTTAGACAGGCAACAATAGATAGCATTATCGAAAGATAGATAAACATGTAGACGGAGCAATAAATCTGAAACGACGCACTTAGAGCCGTAAAATATAGATATTTGGATTTATTGTTTTTAAAAAATTTCAAAAAAAAGTATAGGGACAGTGCTGAAATGAAGAAAAATATGATGATGGAGTCATCAATATGGGCAAACATCATGTTGGAGCAGGAAAACACAAAGCCAGCAAATAGTGATGATGTCCAGTTTTTCAAGAGTAGGCTCGAGAATAGATAAACGCCAAATCCGCTCAATGTGAATAGAAAGCTTATAAAAAAGTAATAAGCAAGATAGTCAGTGCCTGCGATTAACTTAAAAAAAATAAAAATTAATCCGACTGCGATGGAAGATTCTCCATAAGCAAACACATGCTTTGCAGGGTACATGGCTCTACCGGATTCGGTCCCACTAACGAACGAGGCGATCTCTGAGAAATAAGTGTTCGAAAGGGCGATGGCGAGCCAGGTATCGCAGTTTCCAGGTAAGGCTTTTTGTAGTGGAAACTGCAAAAATAGCGTTAAAAAAAACGCCAGAAAAAAACCAAAGGCATAAAGGTGTCGTTGATTAGCAGTCATGCCTTTATCTTCTCATTGGGTTTGAGAGGAAATGTAAGTCCGTGCTATGAGTCATGTACTTGTACATAGGTTTTATGAATTTTATTTTCTGGTACTTTTTATTTTAATCGATATTTGATGATACAGTATAAGGCCTTTATACCATCTGAAAATCCGATTTTTTTGCCTTGTCCGTAGCTGCGCGGATTGTAATCGATTGGGACTTCGGTAATGGTGGCTTGTCCGCCCCTGATCAACGCGGCCACCTTGGCTGTAATTTCGGGCTCAACGCTGAATCCACGTTCTTCTATTTCTATTTTTTTTACTATATCCGCTCTAAATACCTTGTAACAGGTTTCCATGTCAGAAATTCTGAGGCCATTTAATAGATTAGAAAAGCGGGTTAAGAATAAGTTTGCGGCGATATGGAGAAATGATGCTCCTTTGTAACTGCTTTTATCATGAAATCTGCTCCCATAAACAATATCAGCGGAGCCATCAGTCAACGGCTTTAGAAGAGAGTGATAGTTTTGCGGGTTGTATTCAAGATCCGCATCTTGGAATATCACAAAGTCGCCTGACGCGAGTATAATACCGGCCTTAAGCGCTGAACCTTTTCCTTGGTTTCTCTCTTGTGATTTTACTTTCAGCTCGGGGTATTCGCTTTTAAGTCGATTAAGTATTTGAAGCGTTGTATCGGTAGAGCAGTCGTCAATAGCAATAATTTCGAACTCTATATTGTCAATTTTGACAGATCGAACTCTTTTTATAAGCTCTTCGACCGTTTTCTCTTCGTTATAACAAGGGATAAGAATTGAGAGAATCATGGCTTTTCCAAAATTTTCCTGAAGTAGGAAATCGTTTTTGTTAACCCTTCATCAATGTGAATTTGAGGTTGCCAATCTAACAGTGCTTTGGCTTTTTCAATATCAGGTTTTCTTTTTTTGGGATCATCTTCACCTTCGGGCATAAAAATAATTTCAGAATTTGACTCGCAAAGATCGATCACCATTTGTGCAAGCTCTATGATGCTTATTTCGGCTGGATTCCCTAGATTGATTGGCGAAAAATCCGCTTTGGCAGTAAACAGCAATGCAGAAAGTGCCTGTATTTGGTCTTCCACATAGCAAAAAGAGCGTGTTTGTGCGCCATCTCCGTTAATCGATAGGGGTTCATTTTTGAGTGCTGAAATAATAAAGTTGCTGACGACCCTGCCATCATCAATAGCCATCTTGGGTCCGTAGGTGTTAAAAATTCTCGCAATTCTTACATCGGTTCCATATCGTCTTGAATAATCTGCGAACAAAGTCTCCGCGCAGCGCTTTCCTTCATCATAACAACTGCGGCTTCCGATGGTATTTACATTTCCGTAATAGCCTTCGTGCTGAGGGTGGACTAGTGGGTCGCCGTAGATCTCACTGGTTGATGCCTGGAGTACGCGAGCAGAAGTTTTTGTCGCCAGCTCTAAAACATTGATGGCGCCAAGCACATTGGTTTTAATGGTATATACAGGGTTTATTTTGTACTGAACGGGGCTCGCAGGGGAGGCAAGGTTTATAATGTAGTCGGTCTTGATTTCTGGAAGCTTAATAGCTACATCATGATTGATAAAAGAAAAGTGGTCATGCTTTTGCAGTTCACGGATATTTTCTAGTGAGCCAGTTGTTAAGTTATCTATGCAAATGACCTTCATTCCCGCTTCTAGCAGAAATGAGCACAAATGCGATCCGATGAAGCCGGCTCCGCCTGTAATGAGAATGCTATCCAAACCAAGTATCCGGTCTATGTGGCTGACAGAGCTTTGCTAACTCTCTGATATAAGTCGAATTATTCTAGTTTTTATAAAAGGTTTAGTCAAAATTGAGCAGGCTATGTGGAGGGAAAATGGTGCCGATCGTCGAGGAAAATGACCGACCTTAGGTAAGGCCTTGCGAACGTTGAAGACTATGCGGTTTTCTTTTCTTAGGGACGCTTGGTGTTAGGCTTTAATTTAGTCCCTATTAAAGAGATCCCGGGTGTAAACCTTGTGAGAGACCTCTGAAATCGAATCATCAACTCGGTTGCACAGTATAAGGTCGGAATCCTTTTTGAATTTTTCGAGATCATTGATTAACTCAAATGATGGATCAAAAGACTGAGCCAGCAAGGGTTCATATATGACCACTTTTAGGCCTTTGTTTTTTAAAATATTGATCACATCAAGAATTGCTGAATTTCTAAAATTATCTGATGAAGCTTTCATGGTTAAGCGATAAACACCGACAATGTCGGGCTTATGATTTTCTACTTGTTGGGCTATAAATGTTTTTCTAGTCTCGTTTGAATCAATAATGGCGGTGATCAAATTATTTGGAATTGAGTCAAAGTTTGCTAATAGCTGTTTGGTGTCTTTTGGTAGGCAGTATCCACCGTAGCCAAATGATGGATTGTTATATAAATCCATTATTCTCGAGTCTGCACAAACTCCTTTAATAACGTCACTAGTGCTAAGGGAGTGGCTTTCGCAGTAGGTATCCAACTCATTAAAGAATGCAACCCGAAGGGCTAAATAGGTGTTGGAAAATAGTTTAATCGCTTCGGCTTCAGTAGAAGAAGTGAGTATAAGTTCAATATTATCTTTCTCGGCGCAAGCTACTAATATTTGGGCGAACTCCTTTCCTACTGGGGAGTTGCTGCCGACTACAATCCTAGACGGAAAAAGATTGTCATATAAAGCATACCCCTCCCGGAGGAACTCGGGCGAATAGAATATGCGATCTGTTTGGTAGTGAGTATTGAGTTGTTCTGTATAGCCTAATGGAAGAGTGGATTTTATGACGATTGCTGCTTTGGCGTTTATCTCAACAATATCATTGATAACTTCATCAATGGATCGTGTGTCGAATTTATTGGTGTTAGGACTGTAATCTGTAGGGGTTGCTATGATAATAAAATCGGCTTGTTGGTAGGCAATATTTTTATCGGTGCTAGTTTTTAAATTAAGGCTCTCGCTATTTAAATATTGCTCAATCAATTCGTCCTGTATGGGAGCTTGTCTTAGCTTGACACTATTGACCTTTGCCTCATCGTTATCGTAAGCCAGCACCTCATGTTTTTTAGCCAGCAGTGTTGCCAGAGATAGCCCTACATAACCCATTCCTACAACGGTGATTTTTTTTGGGTGCTCAGATTTCATGGCTTTGACCTGGGATTTTGTTATGAGTTGTTTTAATCTGAGGAAGTAAATGTTTGAGATCTGTGTGTTATGGCTACAAACATTATTAATCTTAATGCATATGTTTTGGTAAGGGAATGTGCATTGTGATTTTGTTGGGCGGTCAGTTGGAATCCGATGGGTTAACTCAGAAATATGAAGAGAATGATGCGCCCAAGGGCATAAAGTTCTGAACGCTTTTTCGTTACGAGCATAAATGACCTTCGGGTAGAATTGGCTTTGCATAAGTTTGGCTAAGAGCTGAAGCTCAAAGCCACACTAAACCTGCCGAGCGGCCGATTAGAGGCTGCCCCACGAGCGAAGTGAGTGTATTGGGAATGAGGCCCAGTGGCCGATGGCTTGCAGCTACAAATTTCGTGAGATAGATCGAGGAAGCAAGTTAGTTCCGTGTTCCTTTCCAGTAGCTTTAATGAGTGGGATATTCCTCTGCCCTCAGCTATTTATTAGCTACAATCTAAATTTTATGTTTTACTAGTTATCTTGCTCTAACTATGATTGAAGTAGGGGGAGGGCCTGTAAATAAGGAGCGAATCAAGTTCTCACAATAAAGCCATTATTTTGAATACGGTTAAATACTCATTATTACAATTATCTGTAGAGATTAGTGATGCCTCTTATCAAGAAACCGCCAGAACAAATCGAAGCAATTGTTGTTGGTTGTGGCCCGGCGGGTATAGCGGCAGCAAACGCACTTGTAGATAAAGGCGTAGAGGTATTAATAGTTGATGCCAGAGAAAAAATTGGGCATCCACTTCGTTGCGGAGAACTAACCCGAGCTGAATATTTTGATTATTTTGGTATTGAGCCTAGGGAAGGGTGGCTTAGATATAAAGATTTACATATAAGGCCGTATTCTTCTGAATCAGAGTATATCAATGCACCTTACGTTTCAATTTCTAAGATTATTGTTGATCGCCAGAAAAGTGAGTTTGAGGCCTCAAGGATTCTCAGTGAAAAAGGGGCTTATGTATTAGAAAACGCCTCTGTAAACGGCGTTTCTGAATGGAAAGATGATCATAGAGTTGTAAGTATTAACAGTCGAGGGGAAGTATTCAAATCGAGCGCTCGTATAATTTTTGCTGCTGATGGACCATCTTCGACTATTGTACGTTATGTCAGACCGGAAGAATTTTTGAGCCCTGGACAAGTAATTTCATACTATGGCTATCAGATTTCATCTACTGAAAAATTAAATCCCCTGAAGTTGGGTGTTTTTAAATTCCCTCAATTGAGCCCTTTCTACTTCTGGATTTTTCCAAATGGTGAGCATACCGCAAATGTTGGTTTGGGTATGGCTGGCTATAGAGGGCATCTGGGGAAATCATATCTCGACAACTGCATAAAACAATTTCATTTACTATCCAGCTGTCAGATTGACCAAGAAGTTATTGGATGGACCCCTTCGACTGCTCCCATGGCAAAGCCGTATGACGATGGCTTGCTGGTGGTAGGTGGTGCTGCGTGGCTGACAAGTTCCATTTACGGTGAAGGGTTATGGCAAGCCGTTTTCTCCGGTAAGGTGGCAGCAGATTATTACGTTATGAATAAAAGTCAGCCTCTAACGGCAATAAACTTATCTGGATACCTTAATTCACTAGAACTCATTTATGATGAGCTGAGCAAGGAATACTTGTCTAAATTACAAACAAAGGAATTTGCTGGTGACTCCTTATGATTGAAAAAGAACCAGAGAGTGCAACAACGAGAAAACCCTACAGAAAAGTAAGAGATGTAGGTAGGCGAAATTTTATAAGAGCGCTTGGTCTTTTTGGTGTATCAATTTCTTTCATTGGTGTTAGCTACCGTTTTATTTCAAATAATAAAATTCCTGACAAGAGGATTGTGGTTACAGATAATTGCGTAGGATGTACTGGCTGCGCCTCAGTTTGTCCAACTTTTGCGATTGAAGTTGTCGGGGGAGGTATCATTGCCAGTGATGATAAATGTATTAGTTGTGGCTATTGCCAAATGGCTTGTGCTGTTGATGGTATAAGAGTATTTAAACCTATGGAAAACAAGGTATGACACAAACAAACCGAAAAATAGTACAAATATTATTTTGATTGTGTTTGTTGTATTCGGCGCGTGGCCAAATTTATTGCCCGGTGGCGACCAGATGTTTCGCTGGGATTTCCTTACCGTAGGTTCAGCTGCGCTTTCCACTTCGACGTTTATTTTCGCTTTAACAAGTTCACTTTTATTAGTTGTAATTACTTTATTTTTCGGACGAATATTTTGTGGCTGGGCTTGCCCTCTGGGAACTCTTGCTGATTTTCTGGATTATATTTTTCATTTCAAAACGAAAGGACAAAGACTAGAAGTAGTGAAATATCATATTTTACTAGTGTCAGTCATAATGGCAGCTTTAGGTATTTCAATAGCATGGATGCTCGACCCCTTAACCTGGAGTACCAGGATTCTAGGTATTTTTTCATTGCGCTATATTGATTTTAATTTGTTCGTCATTTTTTCCATCGCTTTTATTGGGTTTCACTTTCTCTATGGTCGAAGGGCATTTTGCCGGATACTTTGCCCTTTAGGTGCTGGATTGGGTGTGATTGCAAAATTTTCTGTATTTGAAAGGGTGTTAGATTTGAACACCTGCACACATTGCAATTTATGTGTAATTAATAATCGAAGTTTTGCAATTGTCGATCAACCTGAAAGATATAATAGCGCCGAATGTTTCCAGTGCCGCGAGTGTGAAACAATTTGTCCTGAAGATTCTATTTCATTTAAATATGGATTAAGAAAAAAAATCGCTTCAGTCTCAACAAATAACTCCAAAGCCACGTCAAGCATTATTCCTGTCGTGAATATTGAAGAAAATCATAAAGAGGTAGATAAAACACGTCGTCAATTTTTATCAGGTAGTGCAATAGGTTTAGCTCAAGTTTCGACATACGTTCCAACGGGAATTGGTAGTGTTCTAGTTGGTGTGTCCTTGAAAGAAAATAATGCTCATGCTGATAACATGCCTGATATTGTTAGACCCCCCGGTGCTGTGATAGAAAAAGACTTCATCAATAGATGTATCCGCTGCAATGCTTGTTTCAGAGCATGTCCAACGAGTACCTTGGTACCATCAGATTTTTCCAGACCAGTTCTAGCATATGGCACACCCGTTCTTGATCCCCGAGCGGGAGGGTGTCTTTATGAGTGCAATGATTGTGGTGAGGCATGTCCGACGGGTGCAATTCAAGAGCTAGAAGTTGAAGAAAAACAAAAGTTGAAAATGGGTTCTGCAAAGATTAATGAAGCGACTTGCATTCCTTATTCTTCCGGAACACCATGTTCTTCATGTGTTGCTGTCTGCCCATATGACGCAATTTCATGGGTTAGCAAGGGAGAGGTTTTGCCTTGGGAAGATGAATTACTATATCCCGTTGTAGATGCCTCCCGATGCACTGGTTGTGGTTTGTGTGAAACGGCATGTCCTGTTTCTGGTAAGGCTGCAATCAATGTCTCGGCCGAATATCCTCGTAAAGAAATTGATTTAAGCTATCTTTCTGGATCCAGCAATGCGGGAAAATACTTCAAACAATAGGCAATAATATTTTTTTGCGCGGTAATATGCTGGTGATATTTGCGAGGGAAGTTGATTTGTAGAGGTAGTCCAATTCGAAGCTAGAAAGTGTCTAGCAAACCCTGGGAAGTCCAAACTGGCATCGCTAGGTGTGTTATAAAAACTAAAGTTTTTATTCTTCTTCCTTTCCTAAATCACGCTCTGTCATGTTTACTCCGAAAGTTAATGAATTTATAGAAGTTGGTGCCTGCCCAAATTATTTTGATACTATCTTAGTTAACTAGCAATAACTTGAGTTTAACTTTAAATGCATATTACAAATGGTTCTTCAGCTGCTGAAGTTGTTAAAAAAGCATTCGAATTGACAAAAAACGATATTCTGCCAGTCAACGATCTGCTCTCTTTTGGACCGTTAGGTGGTTTTACCACTATCGAGGAATGGGTAGGTTTAAGAGAGGGCTACTGGGGTAATATTTGGAAGCTTTGTGGTCTAGCACCTATGGGAATGTCGGAGTTTCGTCGGGATTTCTACTTTTCTTACCCCGAGCTTGATAATGCAAATCGAATTGATATTTGGGTGGGTACGTCATTAGGCGATCAAATTACATTGTCATTTTTGGTAATGTTTTTTGACAATATTAACCTCGATTTTTCCAAGG
The DNA here is from genome assembly GCA_965223975.1 of Pseudomonadales bacterium. Lineage (GTDB taxonomy): Bacteria > Pseudomonadota > Gammaproteobacteria > Pseudomonadales > JBECKS01 > JBECKS01. The sequence continues at coordinate 971,540 of OZ245031.1, read as the reverse complement.
TGTATGTTCATCAACTATCAATCTGCAGAAAGGAAAACTTTAAATTACCAAATCCTGGATTAGTGAAGTCAGAGAATTTGCCTAACTCAGGCGATGTATTTCAATTATCTTATAATCAAAAGGAGCTACTAAAAAAATCATGGAGCGTGGTGTCATCGAATTCACCAGATAATTATTTAGACTTTATTGCTAAGGATCAATCCGAATTACCTTTTCTTATACCAGCCTTGCGTACTCTGGTGAATAGATATCCTGATAAGCAAACAGGTCTATCCGTTTGGCAGAAACATATATTAGAAATTACTTATACATATCAGCCTAATACAGCTCGAATTGTTGGCGGGGTTTTAGGTGAGTCCATAGATGGTTTAGATTTAATAGGAGATACATCAGTATTAGCTGAAATAAAGAAGATGGGGCTTTCTTCCAATAAGCATCAGTTGGTTAAGTTGAACGAAGATTTCTTGGGATTGCGAGAAACAAAAGTAGAAATTACTGAATTAGGTTTGGCAGTACTCAAGGGTCAGGAGAATTTAATCGATTTAATAGGGGTTGATGACTGGATAGGTGGAGTTCACCTGACCGATGAAAATCGATTTTATGAAGTGAGGGAAAATTTTTCGGTATGAAAATTGACTTCATGCCGCAGCGAGCGAGATTTAAAAATCTAGATTTCTCCCAGCAGTAGTGTTGTTCTAAAGTTCACAGCTTTTAAATTCTCTGGACAATGATCCTTCACTTCGTGTTCATCTTTGAAAAATCTATGAAAAAGTCCAGGGGTCTTGGTGCCCAAGCTTTTGAGGTAGGGGAACTCTATTTTGCTGGTAAGGGAGGAAACGTGCCTAGGTGAATATTGCAAGACACTGCATGATTCAAGGAGTGGTGGGCCTGGACAGACTCGAACTGTCGACCTGCCGATTATGAGTCGGATGCTCTAACCAACTGAGCTACAGGCCCTTGGACTGGTTCTTTTTTGTGTTTGCTTTGTTGTGTCCTCAAAAATCTCAGTCACATACTTGATGTATGCTCCTTCGATTTTTTGCGGGACGCCTCGCACTCACAAAAAATCCCTGCGTCCAAACACAGGGAATAAATTTTAATTATCGTTATCGATAAAGCTACGTAGGTTCTCTGAACGAGAAGGATGACGTAGTTTTCGAAGTGCTTTTGCTTCAATCTGACGAATTCGCTCACGGGTTACGTCAAATTGTTTACCAACTTCTTCAAGAGTGTGGTCGGTATTCATGTCGATACCAAAGCGCATGCTGAGTACTTTGGCTTCGCGAGCAGTTAGGCCGGATAGTACGTCACGTGTTGCTTCGCTAAGTCCGGTAAAGGTCGCTGAATCAACAGGTGAGTCGATATTTGGATCCTCGATAAAATCGCCAAGATGCGAATCTTCATCGTCACCGATTGGGGTTTCCATTGAGATGGGCTCTTTAGCAATCTTAAGTACTTTACGAACTTTATCTTCAGGCATGTCTAAGCGGATGCCTAGCTCTTCTGGAGTAGGTTCGCGCCCTTTCTCCTGTAGCATTTGACGTGAGATTCTGTTCAGTTTGTTGATCGTCTCGATCATATGTACTGGAATACGAATCGTACGTGCTTGGTCAGCAATAGAGCGAGTAATCGCCTGGCGAATCCACCAAGTTGCGTAGGTAGAAAACTTATAACCACGGCGATATTCGAACTTATCAACGGCTTTCATTAGGCCGATGTTGCCTTCTTGAATAAGGTCAAGGAACTGTAATCCGCGGTTAGTGTATTTTTTCGCGATTGATATAACTAGGCGTAAGTTTGCCTCGACCATTTCTTTTTTGGCGCGACGTGCTTTTGCTTCACCGATAGAGAGTACGCGGTTAACATCTTTGATATGCGCGACTTCCATTCCTAGTGATTCAGTAATTGATGCTAGGCGTTCTTGGGTTTCTACGATGTCGTATTTATATTCGACTAAACCGTCTTTATAGCTTGGTTTTTCTTTGATTAAGGCGTCGACCCACTTAAGGTTAGTTTCGTTACCTTGGAATTTTTTTATGAATTCCTTTTTAGGCATGCGCACTTGGCGTGTGCAGATCTCCATGATGGAGCGCTCTAGACGACGTACTTCGTCGATGTAGCGACGAGCTTGTCTTACCATGTGGTCGTAAATTTTTGGTGTAAACTTAAAGTAGATAAAAGCTTCGTTAAGATCGTTAATGGCCTTAAGGGATTTTTTATCAGTCATGCCGTGCTTGTCTAACGCGCGGCGTGTTTTTTTGTATTGTTTAACTAGAAGTTCAAAGCGTTCTTTGGCGGCTTCTTCGTCGAGTAGGCCTACTTCTTCATCATCATCGCTGTCTTCTGCGTCATCGGCTTTTTCTTCTTCGACTTGTTCTGGCTCTTCTGCGACAACCTCGACTTCTTCTTCGATGTCCATGAAGCCTGAAATTAAATCAGGGATTTTTCGCTCGGCTTCTTCTTCACCTTTTGCCGGAATAGTTTTTAGGTATTCACCGATTGCAAATTCAATGGTATTTGGCCAATAGATCAAGGTACTAAGTACCTGGCGAGAGCCTTCTTCAATACGTTTGGCGATTTCAATTTCGCCTTCACGGGTTAATAGTTCAACGGTTCCCATTTCGCGCATGTACATACGCACTGGATCGGTGGTACGCCCAGGCTCTGTTTCAACAGAGGCTAAGGCGGCAACAGCTTCCTCGGCGGCGATTTCGTCAGTGTCCGCATCCTCTTCCTGAGTCATGCGAAGTTGCTCGGTGTCAGGTGCGCGTTCGAACACGGGAATACCCATGTCGTTGATCATGCTGATGATATCTTCAACTTGGTCTGGGTCGGTAATGTCCGCTGGCAGGTGATCGTTTACCTCGGCATAGGTCAAATAACTTTGCTCTTTACCGCGGTTAATCAGCTGCTTTAAGCGAGACTGTTGGGTTTCGATCTCTGACATAAATCTAAAATACCGTTTGTGTTAGTGTGTGTACCGTCGCTTTTTCCGCCGCCAACGACCTACCCGGTTAAAGGTGAGGATGACGTGGGCTGGGTAGCGATTGAGATTCGTTTGTCCTTCCGTTTTTGCAGAGCCTGTGTTCTCTAGCCTCTTGTATTTATGAGGCGCTCGGCTTGAGGCATCGAATCTGTTTTTCGGAAAACCGCGGATTATACTCCCCTATACCTGGATTAGAAAGCTTTTTGGCTAAAAATCAGGCATTTAGCGTGTTTTTTCCACCTTTGTTAAGGTCTAAATTCGAGTCGTTTGCGAATTTTTTTAAGCGTTTTGAAAGCGAGTTTTTTCCTCTAAGAGTTGTTTTAGGCGGGCTTTTTCTTCATCACTGGTGCCTCGAATGAGGCTGATTTCTTGATGGAAAAATTGTTTGATCAGGCTTTGCAGTGCATCATTAAACTCCTGTTCCCAAGCTTGGTTGTTGAGTAAGGGCTCAGCGGCTGCTAAGGAGGCGAGCAAGATGCCTTCTTTGGAGTTATGCCAATGACCTAGAATCATCGCGGTGCTGACCGGGTTGTCGTCTTCTGAACTTTTGATGTAGCTCAGAAGCTCAACCAGTAGGTCGATATTATGAACGTTTAGTTTGTAGACTTCGTCTGGGATTTCGGCGTTTAAAGCGAGCTGGGGTTGTCGTAATAGGTAGCTCAACACTTTGTTCACTGTCGAGATACGGGGTTCGGGTGCTTCATCTTGGTCCTTATAACCTGGCTCATACGAGTCTTCGAAGCCTGACTCGTAAGCTTCACTTGGCATATCTTCTGGGTAATAGTCCATTGGTGGCGCTTCTGTGTAGCCTTGTGAGGCCTCGGATTGCAAGCTGCTTGGCGGTTTTTGGCTTATCGGCGACGTTTGCGTTGTCCTTGGCTTGCTGGCCGAAGGGTTGGGCGTTTGGCTGAAGGCTGCTCGCTCGGCTGCTTTTTGCTCAGCTAGTGCTTCTGCATCTTGCAGGGATTTGGCGATGACCTCATGGCTGAGCTGGGTAATTTCAGCCAAACGCCCGATCATCATTTCGTAAAACAGGCCTTTGGGCATTTGATTAATCAGTGGGGTCGCTTGTTTGGCAAGACTGGCTCGACCGTCCATTGAGCTCAGGTCCAGAGACTCCCCAAGGTGTTCAAACAGATATTCTGAGAAGGGAGTGGCTGAGCTGACTTTGTGCTCAAACAGTTCTGGGCCATCTTTTCTGACCACGGTATCTGGGTCTTCACCATCGTCTAAAAATAGGAATCTAACTTGGCGTCCGTCTTGCAAAAACGGCAAAGTATTATGCAGTGCTCGTTCGGCGGCTTGGCGTCCGGCGAGGTCGCCATCAAAGCAGAATATAACTTCGCTCACGCTCTTAAATAATAAATGTAAGTGATCACTTCCTATCGCTGTGCCTAGTGTAGCTACTGCATAGTTGACGCCCATCTGGGCCAGAGCTATGACGTCCATATAGCCTTCAACGACGATCACTTTATCCAGTTTTTTATTGGCTTGTTTGGCCTCGTAAAAGCCGTATAGCTCTTTGCCTTTGTTAAAGACGGGGGTCTCAGGCGAGTTTAAGTATTTGGGTTTATCGTCACCAAGCACGCGTCCACCAAAGCCAATACAGCGCCCACGGCTGTCGCGAATTGGGTAAATAATTCGGTCTCTAAAACGGTCATATTGAAGGGCGCGGTCTTTGCTGCCTTCTTCATTTTTGGCGATGCTGAGCCCGGCTAGGACCAGTTGCTCGGCTTTGTAATCGCGCAGGGTTTCGCTGTTTATTAGATGGTTCCAACCTGGGGGGGCATAACCTAGCTGGAATTGTTTGGCGATTTGTCCGCTTAAGCCTCGACCTTTTAAGTAGGCAACGGCTCGCTCTTTGTCAGGCGCTTGACGTAACTGCTGTTGATAATGCTGGTTAGCTGTTTCTAACAGTTCGTAAAGAGCTTTATTTAGCGACTGTTGTTCTGCCCTTTTGTCGTCTCGCTCCCTAGGTACTTCTAAGCCAAGGCGTGCCGCGAGGTTCTCTACCGCTTCTACAAAGTCATAACGGTAATATTCCATCATAAAGCCAACAGCGTTACCGCTCTGACCGCAGCCAAAGCAATGGTAAAACTGCTTATCAGGGCTGACGGTAAATGATGGGGTTTTCTCTTTGTGGAAGGGGCAGCAAGCGGAGTAGTTTTTTCCGCTGCGTTTTAGCGGAACCGCCGAATCAATTAGCTCGACAATATCGACCCTGGCTATTAGGTCATCGATAAAATAACGAGGAATCATAGCCACGGTCGTTTGCTCGTTTAACTGAGGGCTGTTTTAATTTTTTTGCTGACTTCGCCCATATCTGCTTTGCCTTGAACTTGGGCCTTGAGGATACCCATGACTTTGCCCATGTCTTTCATTTCACTCGCGCCAGTCTGTGCTAGAGTGTCTTGGATAAGTTGATCGATCTCTTCGTCACTTAAGGCTTCAGGTAAAAACTCTTTAATGATAGTCATTTCGAAGGCTTCTACTTGAGCAAGGTCGTCACGGCCTGCGTCGCTGTATTGCTGATAGGAGTCTTTTCTTTGCTTAAGCATTTTGTCGAGTAGGGTGACGGAGCGGGCTTCGTCTACCTCAATTCTCTCATCTACTTCTACTTGTTTAAACGCTGCCAGGGCCATGCGGATTACGCCTAGGCGGTCTTTATCTTTGTTGCGCATGGCTTCTTTCATGGCTTCGGTAAGGGCGGTTTTTGTGGCTGAATCGGCCATAATATTTCCTGTGTTCTTGTCTCTTTATTTGAAAAGGCATCACTATCTTGAGGCTGACAGTGTAAGGGGATAAGTCCCTGGGGCACAAATGAAAAAAGCCGACAAGTCGGCTTTTTTCATTAAAAACTGTAAATAAGAACTGGGATTATGCAGTCCTATAAAAGCGTTCTAGTATAGACGCTTCATACGCAAGTTTTCGCGGCTCACCTTTTTAGCGTGACGCTTAACGGCAGCTGCTTTTTTTCGTTTACGTACTTGAGTTGGCTTCTCGTAAAACTCACGACGACGAACTTCAGCAATGATGCCTGCTTTTTCACAAGCGCGTTTGAAACGACGAAGAGCGATGTCAAATGGTTCGCCTTCTCTTAATTTAACGTCTGGCACAGTAGATACCTTTTATAGTTTGTAAATATGGTGTGTAAATCCGGTTATTGGGGTAGGAACAAGTCCTAGCTGCCCAAAAGGGCGTGCATTTTACTGTCAAAATTTTCAAAATGCAAAGATCCTTGTTTTTACGGGTTTTTGGTTCTATTGAGTTTGATTGGGAGGCTAGGGTACGAGGATAAATAGAGCTTAGAGTGTTATGATTCGCGGTCTCCAGGCTATTGTGCTTGCTATTGTGTCTGATTTTAAGAAGGTTGATGTGAGAGTACTAGGTATAGAGACATCTTGTGACGAAACCGCAGTAGCGGTGTATGACAGTGAGCGCGGCTTATTGTCTCACACCCTATTTAGCCAGGTCGACTTACACGCTGAATACGGGGGTGTTGTTCCTGAGCTGGCGTCCAGAGACCATATTCGCAAAATAGCTCCTCTTGTAGAGAAAGTGCTGGCTGATGCCCATTGCGTGCAAAAGGACCTGGATGCGGTAGCGTATACCTTAGGCCCTGGCTTAATTGGTGCTTTGTTGGTGGGTGATTGTTTTGCTCGAAGCTTTGCTCAAGCCTTGGAAATTCCTGCCGTGCCGGTGCACCATTTAGAAGGGCATTTATTGGCTCCTATGTTGGAGCATGAGGCGCCTACGTTTCCATTCTTAGCATTATTGGTAAGCGGTGGTCATAGCCAAATCATCGAGATTAACTCTTTGGGTGATTACGAAATCATAGGTGAGTCGCTGGATGATGCGGCTGGTGAAGCCTTTGATAAGGCCGCAAAAATGTTGGAACTAGGTTACCCCGGTGGCCCTGCAATTGCTCGATTGGCAGAACGGGGCGAGGATGGCCGTTTTGTATTTCCTAAACCTATGTGTGACCGTCCCGGCTTGGATATGAGCTTTAGTGGTTTAAAAACCTTTTGCCTCAACACGGTTAGCCAGTGCAAAGACAAAGGCATCTATGATGAGCAGTGTAAAGCCGATATTGCGCATGCTTTTCAAAAGGCGGTAGTAGAAACTTTGGTGATTAAATGTCGCAGGGCACTTGAACAAAGCGAAGCGAAGCAGTTGGTGATAGCCGGCGGTGTAGGGGCTAATCGTTTTTTGAGAGAGCGATTAGCTCAAGAATGTGAAAAGCGAAACGTTGCTTTGTATTATCCTCGTATTGAGTTTTGCACTGATAATGGCGCTATGATTGCTTACGCTGGTTGTCAACGCTTGTTGGCGGACAGCTATCTGAAGGAAGTAAAAGTAAAACCGCGCTGGCCCTTGGATGAATATTGTAAGGCGTGTTTAGAGGCTTAATTTTCTTCGGTGTCGTTATCTTCTTTTTTTTCACCGAGTTTGCTTTCGGTGCCCGCTCGCAATTTTTGAATGTTTTCTTTATGGCGGTAAATAAGCATCAAGCTCATCGGTGCTAAGCTATAAATTAAATCGGGTGATACCAAGTACCACGCCATTCCAGGAGCTAGCGACCAGGTAATCAAAGCGGCAAGAGAAGAGTAGCGAGTAATTGCGGCGATACTTAACCAACAAATAATACAGGCAAGTCCTAGTTGCCAATGCAGGGCAAGAGCAAATCCAAAAGCTGTGGCTACACCTTTGCCGCCTTCGAATTTAAAAAATAGTGGAAATAAGTGCCCCATAAAGGCAGCCAAACCAACCATCCCTAGTATTAACCAGCTGAGATCCAAACTGTGGCCGACTAAAACGGGTATCACACATTTAAGAACGTCTCCCGCTAGTGTGAGCGCCGCTGGGCCTTTGCCAGCGATACGTAGCACATTGGTGGTGCCTGGATTACTGGAGCCTTGATCTCTAGGGTCGGGGAAACCCAAAGCCTTGCATACCAAAATGGCGGTACAGATTGAACCCAATAGATAAGAGGCGATAATTAACAATAGACTTGTTAGCATAAGAGTTTGATTGATGTTGAATGTGGGCACATTTTAGCCTGCTTGACCCGGTAGTGCCATTACATGTTCAATGGCGCCTCAAAATAAAAGTATGAAGGAAGATAAATGGATATCGTCTATATCAAAGAGCTCGAGGTAGAAACCGTCATCGGTATTTTTGACTGGGAGCGAAAGATAAAGCAGATCGTGAGTCTCGATCTTGAAATGCAAAGTGATATAGCAGCCGCAGCGAAGACGGATCATATCGATCAGGCTTTGGATTATAAGAAAATCGCTAAACGTTTAATCGCATTTATTGAAGGGAGCGAGTTTCAGTTGATAGAGACCATGGCGGAGCAGATTGCCGATATTGTTTTAAATGAGTTTAGCGTGCCCTGGATGCGCTTGCGTCTGAGTAAACCAGGGGCGGTTCGTGGCTCGAAAGATGTTGGCGTTATTATTGAACGTAGGCAGTAGCATTGTCGGTTTGAAGGGCAGGTTTGATGCACAAGGTTTACCTGAGTTTAGGCAGTAATATAAATGCTGAGCAAAACATAAAAAATGCTTTATCTTCCTTAGAGCAGTGTTTCGGTTCTATAGAGGTGTCCCCTATTTATGAGAGCGAGGCGCTTGGTTTTGAGGGTGATAACTTTTTAAATTTAATGGTGGCAATTGCTTGCGAGCAGGATTTATCTGAACTGATCGTGGAATTAAAAACGATGGAAGATCAATTGGGTCGTGTGCGCGGTGGACCAAAATTTAGCCCCAGGGTTATTGATATGGATATCGTGCTCTTTGATGATTTATGTGGGGAGTATGCGGGAATTGTGTTGCCCAGAGACGAGCTAAGGAAAAATGCTTATGTGTTATTACCGCTCAAGGATATGGCCCCTGAGCTTGTAGACCCTGAATCGGGCCTTTCTATGAATGAGCTTTGGGAAAACTGCTCCACCGAGATGACGGAGCAGAAATTATGGTTATCAGGCTTTCAATATTAGAATTGGTAGCCTAGACCAACTGATAAGTTGGACATCGATTCTTCCGCTTCTTCTTCACCAAAGTCAACGGTGGCGTTGAATATCTCGAAATCACCTCGCAGTAGTAGCCCATTGTCAAAAGGATACATTAAGCCCGCCTGAAAGGTGATGGCGACATTACTATCATTAGGCCCCTCAAAATTTACCGATTGGCCAGACACAGCCCCGTCAAAATCAGACTCGAAATCGAACATTAGAAGTCCCATACCTAAGGTAATGTTTAGATTGCTTTTGGTCGGGATTTTGCCAAGGTAAGCAACTTCGTATCCCGACAAGATTAATGTTAGGTCAACATTTGGAAAATCGGGAGCGAGTGAAGAGCTTGGCTCACCATAATCATTTACACTGAATTCGAGGAGCGATGAGTTATTTAATATTGGAATACCGATAAAGATCGTACGAGAACTGTCGTCTAACTTCGAATCCCTGTAGTCCGCCTTACCTGAGCTTAGGCCCAAATATACACTGGTCGTCTTGTTTTCGGTTTCCGAATAAACGCTGTTTGAGAAAATAAAAAGTGATACAAAAGATAATATTTTGATTTTTTTCATAGGAATTTCCTGGTGGGTGCTTTGGCTTTAGTTGCAGAGAACGAAGGTGGTTCGAATGTTAGAATTGTTAACTTAGATATATAGCCTTCTGCCGGCATCGATTGGCGTGATTGTACCAGAAAGATAGGGTGAGTCATTGATAAATGTTAATGCCTTGCAAATGTCTGCTGGGCTACCTTGTTTTTTAAGCGCCGTTTTATCAAGTATTTCTTGGATGTTATCTTGGCCTTCGTTGGGCCAAAGAATGGCTCCGGGTGCTATTCCATTCACCCTGACTTCTGGCCCAAACTCTACCGCTAAAGATTGGGTGAGCATGATCAGCCCAGCTTTAGAAATAGAATAAATAGTGTGCTCTTTTAAAGGCCGCTCTCCATATATATCGACCATATTAACAATATTACCGCCATTTTTAGCCAGCAAGGGATATAGGCCCTTGGATAAAAAGTAGGGAGCCTTTAGGTTAGTGTCCATCAAGTCTAGCCATTGGATTTCGTTGCTGTCGGCCACAGGGGTTGGATAAAAGCTAGAAGCGTTATTGACTAAAAGACTGAGCTTAGATGCATTTTGGTTTACAAATTTGATCAGCTGATCTAGCTCTGAGCTTTGGCTTAAATCACATTGAAAGCTGAAAGCGGAGTTAGGGCAGCGCGCGTTCATACTGTCACACAGTTCTTCAGCGTCGTGTGATGAGTTTCGGTATTGAATAACAATGCCATAGCCTTGCTTATGAAGTTCTTCTGCCATGGCTTTGCCAAGTCGTTTCGCGCCGCCCGTGATCAGAGCCCAGGATTTGGTTTCTGCATTACTCATAGTGTTTTTCTTTACGTTGGTTTTTGGCAGACTGAATAGCCTGAGTGCGCAGTCTATCGAGTTCTACACCAAAGGCTGCGCCCTTGAATTGACTGGAGTCAATTTGATCATTGTTTACCGAGCGAGCAGCATCCAGTAAGCTGATTAGATATTGTTTTTGTGGGTAGTCACGATCTTCAAAACCCAAACGGCCTCGAGCGTCCGCTTCGCAAGCACATAAAAATTCTTCAAGGTGAGTAGGTTCTTTAAGCGCTGATAAGTTCTTAAATAATTTAAGAACAGTCGAAGCTTTTAGCTCCATAGCGGTATGGCAAAGTAAATGGTGTTCAGCAACAAGGCTTGCAAGGCGACTAAAATCTTTGGGTGCGCGCAATCTTTTGCTAAGTTTGTCGACTAAACGTTTGCTGCGGGCCTCATGCCCGATATGCCTCGGCAGAATATCTTTAGGAGTGTTGGCCTTACCTAAGTCATGTCCGAGTACGGCATAGCGTGTTCGTGTGTTTGCCCCTAGTTTTTCAGCTTGTTGTAAACACATCAGCAAATGTGTGCCGGTATCTATTTCTGGGTGGTAGTCAGCTCTTTGTTCAACACCGAATAGGGCGTCTATTTCTGGAAAAATTACTGCGAGTGCCTCGCCTTGTCTTAATACTTCGATAAATACATCGGGGTGTTTGCTATCTAAAGCTTTTTTCAATTCTTGCCAAATACGCTCGGGCACTAAAGTGTCCAGCTCGCCCGAGCGTGCGATTTCCTTTACAAGATCAACTGTTTCCTCTGCCACTGTAAATCCCAAATGTTTAAATTGGGCGGCGAAGCGGGCGAGGCGCAGAACCCGCAAAGGGTCCTCGATAAAAGCGGGTGAAACATGGCGTAGGATTCTGTTGTCCAAGTCCTGTTGGCCATTATAGGGGTCGATTATGTTGTCGTTTGCGCCTTTGGCTATGGCGTTGATGGTGAGGTCGCGGCGGAATAGGTCTTCTTCTACGCTGACCGTTGGGGCGGCATATACCGTAAAGCCTTTGTATCCTGTACCTGATTTTCGTTCTGTACGGGCAAGGGCGTATTCTTCTTTGGTTTCGGGGTGAAGGAATACAGGAAAATCTTTTCCCACGGGGGTGAAGCCTTTATCCAGCATTTGCTCTGGGGTAGCACCAACCACCAGCCAGTCTTTTTCTTTGACCTTAAGGCCAAGTAATTTGTCTCTGACGGCGCCGCCGACTAGGTAGGTTTTCATGATGTTGGAGTGAGCTATAAAATATTTTAAGGCAAACGGAAAAAGTTGCTTGCTTCATTTTTGGTTTCCATTCAAAATCAATTGATCTCTCAAAGCAAGAAAAGAGAGTATTTTTTACCCGATTACTAGCTAAAACTAGCCAAGACTATCATTAACGATATGAACCAACACTCTGTAATGACAATTGCTCAGAGTATTAGCATGCCGCAAGCATGGGGTATGTCTGTGCGCGCAGTCCTTGCAAAGGCGGTTCTTTGTGCTGCCAAACGCGCAGTGCTGGCACTTAGCTTAGGTCATGGTAAGAGATGAATTAGATAAACAATAGTTAACGAATTCTTGAAGCCGTGGCCTAAAAACCACGGCTTTTTTCGTTTTAGGGCTGTGGTTTTTGCCTCGCTTCGGATAGGGACTAAGTTATGAATCCGATAGCCTATTTTACAATAGTATTAATTTGGGGAACCACGCCAATCAGTGTGCAATGGAGCGGACAGGAGCTTTCGCCCTTTGTCGGTGCTTTGTTTCGTATGTTGTTAGCCTTCACATTGTTGGCTGCTTTACTGCGCGTCTCAGGTATCAGTGTTCCGTTCTCTAAGGCGGCTCGCCGTGTTTATATGGTCGCGACTCTTGGTCAAGGGTTTGCTATGTTGTTGGTTTACTGGTCTTCAACTTATTTGATGTCGAGCGTTGTCTCTTTGATGTTTGGTATGAGCCCCTTATTAACTGGCGTATTGTTATGGGCCTTTTACCGTGAACGTTTGTCCGGTTTTCAAGTGGCGGGAGTATTAGTGGGCGTTTTGGGTTTGGCCCTCGTGTTTTCCAAAAGCTGGTCGGGCTTTGGTGATAGCTTTGGTTATGGCTTGGCTAATGGGTTGGATGGGGCGATGGATCAAAGCTTTAAGCGCATGTTACTGGCTTTTTGTGCGATGTCCGTAGCTGTATTGTTGTTTTGTATTAGCAATATTTGGGTCAAGTCCTTGGGGCAAGATTTAGAGATACATCCCTTGGCGATGACCATGGGCAGTTTGTTGTTTTCTTTGCCTTGGTATTTCTTGGTGGTGATCTTTAGTGGTGTCAACTGGGAGCAGGTGCATTTGAATAGTCGCTCTATGGGTGTCACTGTGTACTTGGCGGTATTCGGTTCGATACTGGCGCCTTACTGCTTTTATTTAGTGTTAGCTAAAACTTCGGCAAGTTTGGTGTCCTTGATTACATTATTGGCACCTGTGATTGCGATGTTTTTGGGGGTCTATCTAAACGGTGAGGTCTTGAGCTTGATGGTCTTGATCGGAGCCGCTTTGGTTTTGCTCAGTTTGTTGATCTTTCAGTTTGGTGCTGAGCTTTATCAGAAATTCGCGAGTGATTCTTAGCTTATTTTATTAGGTTTATTCCTGTGCGGGAACGGAGAAACGCTGGGTATCTTCTAGCCGGAGGGCGCTCAGCGATCTTCCCCAAACGCAGCCAGTGTCGATCGCATGAACTTTAGGTTTGTTGGTTATGCCTTCTAGGGCTGCCCAGTGGCCAAACACAATGTGGTCATTTTCTTGTAGTTTGGTGTTTTCAAATTGAAACCAGGGTTTAAAGCCGTCTGGTTCATCGCTAGGGAGTCCTTTATGGGTGAGCTCTAATTGAGCGTTCTGAGTGCAAAAGCGCATGCGTGTGAAATAGTTTGTGATGAGACGAAGCCGGTCTTGACCTTCGAGACCGTCGCTCCACTGATCAGGTAGGTTGCCGTACATGTTCTGGTAGAACAAATGGCCTTGGTTGCTGTTTAAAACATCTTCTAGCTCTTGGCTAAGTGCTTTCGCCTGCTCAAAAGAGAAATTGGGAGCTAAACCGGCATGAGAAATGAGAAAGCGTTTGTTTTCACATGATACGAGATGGACTAAACATTGCTTGTTTAGCCACTCGAGCAGTTCTGCACTATCGGCGGCGTCCAAGATTTCGCTTAGGGTGTCTTTATGTTTAACATTTAGACCGCCGTAGGCGACGGCTAGCAAATGCAAGTCGTGATTGCCTAGGACTACTTTGCAGCGCTCGTGTTCTAATTGCTTTAAGAAGCGCAAGGTCTCTAAGGATTTGGGCCCTCGGTTGACTAGGTCTCCAGCAATCCACAGTGTATCGGATTGTTCGCTAAATTTAATTTTTTCGAGCAGGGCTTGTAGTGAGTCAAAGCAACCTTGAATGTCGCCGATCGCATAATTCGCCATCGTTGCTTACTGGATGGTGCCGGGAAGCGCGAGGGTAAAGGCGGGTATATCGGCTAGAAAGTGATCGCCACTGGCTGAAAGCATTTCATAACTGCCGTGCATACAGCCGACTTCGGTTTTGATGATGGTGCCACTGGTGTATTGGTAGCTTTCGCCGGGTTCAAGAATGGGTTGTTGACCTATGACGCCTTCGCCTTGGACTTCTTGAACGTCTTCGTTGCCATCAATAATAAGCCAGTGGCGATTCAGCAGTTGCGCGCTTTCGTCGCCGTCATTGGTAATGGTGACGTGGTAAGCGTGAACATAACGTTGCTTATCTGGGTCAGACTGATCGGGTAAAAACTCGCTCCGAACATGGACATTTACTTTGTTAGAACTGTCATCCGATATTTCAGTGTTCACGCGTCTTACCTATTTGCCTATTCTTTAATTTTTTCTGAAGAGTCACTAATTATATTACAGAGCTTGACGTATTCCGCAACAGAGATGTTTTCGGCACGTAAAGATGCGTCTATGCCAGAAGCGTCTATAGCGTCTTGGATATTTAATGATTTTAAATTGTTGCGTAGTGTTTTTCTGCGTTGGGCAAAGGCCTGACTTACGATTTTGCTTAGCAGTGTTTCATCCGAGCAGGGAAAGGGGGGTTCGGCATGAGGTGTGAGTCGTATTATCGCGGAGTCTACCTTGGGCTGTGGGTCAAAGCTTTCTGGTGGAACCTCAAAAAGCATTTCGCAGCGACAATGATATTGCAACATGACCGAAAGGCGACCATAGGATTTGTTATTGGGCTCGGCACAAATCCGTTCGACCACTTCTTTTTGTAGCATAAAGTGCATATCTTTGATGTGTTTGAGTTGCTCGATAAAGTGAAAGAGCAGAGGTGTCGAAATATTGTAGGGAAGGTTCCCTACGACCTTAATTTTTTGCTCACTGGCTAAAGTATTCAGTTGAAACTCGAGCGCATCGCCTTGTGTGATAGTCCAGTTGCTGGTTTCTCGGTTGTTACTCTTTGCTAAGATTTTTTCAAGCTTCGGAATGACATCGCGATCGATCTCAATTACATGCAGATGTCTGGCTAACGAAATTATGTTTTGGCTTAAGGCACCTAGACCTGGACCGATTTCTAACACTTGCTCATCGGGGGTAATATGACACGCCTGAATTATATGGTCGATAATGTATTGGTCTTGTAAAAAATTCTGACCAAATTTTTTCTTAGCTTTATGCATAAGTGTGATATTCCTAAGCTAGCTAAGCTCGGCAGCTTGTTCGAGCGCGGCAATAAAACTGCCATGATTAGTCTTATTTGTACCGGCGAGATCTAAAGCAGTACCGTGATCAACAGAGGTGCGTATTATAGGTAGACCCAAAGTGATGTTGATAGAGTCGCCAAACCCAAGTGCTTTTAACACAGGCAAGCCTTGATCGTGATACATGGCGACAAAGGCATCGGCGTTTTTTCTATTATCTAGGCTAAAGGCAGTGTCGGCAGGCAAGGGGCCTATGCATTTAATGCCCTCGTTTCTAAGTTCTTCCAAAGCAGGTTCTATAAACTCTTGCTCTTCAGTTCCTAAATGCCCGTTTTCACCTGCATGCGGGTTTAAGCCGCACACATAGATGTTGGGCTGTGCAATTTTAAATTTTGATTGTAGATCTTGGTTCAAAATGCGAATTACGCGTTGTATTTTGTCTTTGCTCAGGAAGGTGCTGACCTGGTTTAATGGGATATGAGTACTAACCAATGCGACACGAAGATGTTGGTTCGCTAACATCATAACGACCTGGTCGACCTCACATTTTTCTGCTAGATATTCGGTATGCCCTTGCAGCGAATAGCCCGCTTCAATCAAGATGCTTTTTTGGATGGGGCAGGTAAGCATCGAGTCGCAAGTATTGCTAAGGCAAAGCTCAATCGCCGTGTCGAGCATATTCATGACATAAGGTGAGTTTTTTACGTTGAGCTTACCTGGGGTAATGCTATCCAGTTCGGGGACTGGCAAGATGTTAAGCTTGCTGGAGTCAAAGTCTTTGCTAATACCATCTTTTGTAATCTGCTCAATCTCGATGGTTTTATTCAGTCTTTTTGCGCGGTCTTTAATTAACTCTGGGTCAGCAAGGACTAGGCAGTCAATGTCCTTGAGCTCTTTTGATTTTAGTAATTTGGGAAGCTCTAGTGTTAGATCCGGACCGATACCTGATGGTTCCCCGCTAGTGATTACTATTTTTTTGCGATTCATGAGTTCTCTACTGAACTTTTTTCTGATCTCTGGTCATCATCTAGCTTGGTATCTATTTTAATTTCGACATAGGCATTTTCTCTGATTTCTCTTAGCCATAACTGAATTTCTTCTTCAAATTGTTTTTGTTGCAGAATTGCTCGAGCTTGATTGAGTTGGTGTTCTTTGCCTATGTTCTCGTTGCGCCGCTCTAAGACTTCCATGATGTGCCAGCCAAATGTAGAGTAGAAAGGTTCGCTGATTTTTCCGATTTCAAGGTCGGACATTACTCTGTCAAATGCCGGAACAAAATCGCCAGCCTGCGCCCAGCCCAGGTTGCCACCATCGTTTGCTGATACGGGATCTTCTGAGTAGGTTCTTGCCATATCAGCAAAGCTCTTTCCGGCAAGTATTTGTGCGCGAATATCGTCAATGGTTTGTTTGGCCTCTTCTTTTCCACGAATTTCATTGGGCTTGATTAATATGTGGCGAGCACGTGTTTGGGCGACGACTTTATGGTCTCCACCCTGTTTGTCGAGTAATTTTATGATGTGGTAGCCACTGCCACTTTTTATGGGTCTGGCTATTTCGTTGATTTCAAGCTCTTGCGCGGGTTCGACAAATAATGTTGGTAGCTGCTCGAGTTTTCTGAGCCCGAGATCATATGGCTTGCCGGTTTTTTGTGCTTCTTCTTCGAAATTGTTGTTGGCCATTAGCGCTTCGTAGAAGGCATTGGCCTGATCCTCATCCGCTTCGCTTAGTAGAATATGCCCCAAACGGAATGACGCAGACAGTTTGTTTTTTCCCTCTGGCGAGTTTAGGTAGTTGGTGACATCTTGAGCGGTAATTGTAATGCGGTTTGCAACCATTTTTTGCCTGAGCCGACTGACGATTAAATCATTTCGAATTCGTTTTCGTAAATCGCGGTAATTAATACCTTCTGCTTCGACAGTCTGTTTAAATTCACTCAAGTTCTTTCCATTTTGCCTTGCGATTTTTTCCATGGTGTCGCTGAGGGTGTTGTCACTAACTCGAATTCCATTTTTTTTGGCTAATTGGAGCTGGATTGTTTCTAATATTAGTTTGTCTAGAATTTGCTCTTGAATGACTTTATAAGGAGGCATGGGTTGAGCTGAGCGTACTATTTCGGAAGTAATATCGTTAACGCGTTTGTCTAGTTGGCTTTTTAATATGACACCATCTTCGACTACAGCAACAACACTATCGAGGCTTTGAAACTCTGAAAATGCAAAAGAGCTGTACAGGCATAAGACACCAGCGGCCAGGAACTTTGGGGCTAGGTACTTTGCGGTTAATGACTTTAAAGTCGCTCGAGTATTTTTTTTGCGCATAATATTTCTTTGATGATTCAGTTTTACTCAAATCCGGGGATTTTGGCTCTTAGATAGTCTGAGACTTGAGTGTTTAAGTTGCCTAAGCCCTTCAATTGTATCTCTAGGCTTTGTTTGTTGGCGCTTTGATAGCTCTCTTCACTATTAATTTTTCTTAACCATTTCTGGTTTAGGGCTTTAACAACGATACAGCAGTTCTCATATTCTATTCCAGAGGCCAGTTCAATTGTAGAGTGTTGGTTTAGGTCAAAGTTCCAAAAAGAAAGCGCAGCCCAACGATTGGATATTGGCCAATAGAACGAGGTTCGAGTCTCTTTTTGAGCGGCGCCCTCGATAGCGGGTCGATATCTAAACTCTAGGTTAGCAATTTTACGCGCGCTGTTCTTATATTGGACGCCGGTAGAATATTGATTCAATACATTTTCTTCACTGCTCCATTGTATTGACTGGTTGAAAGTCCAATTTGGAATCAGTTTGATTTGGGCAGAGGCAACCGCGGGGGACAGTTTTGCCGTTGGGTCTTCGGTGTTATTGAGCTGAACCCTTCGGTCTTCTAAATACACGATCTGTCCGAGGCTAAAAACGGCCTTTTGATTCTGTCTTGAATCGTACAGCTTTGAACTTAAGCCTAAGCTTAATTGTTCGGTATCGCCCAATAAATCGTGCCCTGCGTAGCGTCGATCCCTGAATACCTGTGCGCTATTAAAACTCAATAATGATGAGTCAAAGTTAGGGGCTTCGGATTGCTCCTTATAAGGGGTTTTGATGAGTTTGATTCTAGGTTCAAGGGTTTGTGTGTAGGCTGTTTGGTTTAATTTTAGGGGGCGTTCAAATATGAGACCGCTATCTAGGCTGTAGGTCGGAATGGCGTAGTTCAGAGACTTTTCTTGGTCTATAGTTTGGTAATCCTCAAGTCGATATTGACGAAGGTGGAGCCGGGCGCTAGGTCTTAAAAAGTAGGCGTCTGACGAAAAATCGAGTAGGAGTTTTGGTTCCTGTACCGCTCTAATGCCAGTGCTCAATTCGCCTTCGGCGACCGCAGTCGCGCCTATATCATCAGGGTTCAGGTCACGTTCAAATCGACTGGTTTGAGTATCGAGAGATAGTGTGGCTATGGAAATATCGTGGCTGTACCCGGCGGATACTCGTGGCATTAGTCGGTAGGGTTGATCCACATCATCGATGGTATCCAAGACTTGAAAATCTTGGGTGAGCACGCTGAAATAGGTGTCTGCTTTAAGGTAGGATACTATTGCTTTGCGCTCCAAGTAGCCCAGTGAGGTGGTGCGAGAGAATGAGTTAAGATCATCAAAGTAATCGCTGTCGGAGACATAGAAATAGTCTGAATTAAAACTCCAGCTCTCGGAAAATTGTTTCTGATGACGCCATTGCGCTTGTTTGCGCTCAGAGAAAGTTTCATTGATTTTGTCGTTTCCTAGATAGTCGCCGCTGATGTACCCGGTGCCCAAGGTGTTCAGATAACGAAATTCTCCTGCGATTTGCTCGCCACGTTTACTCAGGATGCGGGGGGTTAGGGTGGCATCGTAATTAGGAGCAATGTTGATATAAAAGGGAAGGCCGATATCGGTACCGTTAACGCTATCTGAGCCGAGCGAGGGGTAAAGAAAACCTGTCTTTCTGTCATCATTCAAGGGGAAGGTGAAATACGGGGCGTACAGCACAGGTACTTTGGCAATTCTTAGTGAAGCATGTTTGGCATAACCCCAACCTTTTTCTTGATCGAGATGCAGTTCTTTACTTCTGAGTTGCCAGCTTTCATCGTCCGGAGGACATGAGCTGATTTGGCTTTTGTTTACCTCAGTGTTGCTTTGGGAAATGCTGATGTTGTCAGCAAAGCCATTGAGCTGGTTTTCAAACATTAAAAACTCTGCTCGGCTTAAGACTGAGCTTTTAGTGGTGTTATCGTATTGGGCTTGGTTACTAGTGATGAGCAGGCCATCTTGTTCGATCAGGACGTCACCGCGAATTTCGAGTGCGTTGGTCTCTTGGTGGTAACGCAGGAAGTCACTGGAGATGCTTTGCTCACCGTTTTCAACCAACACGTTTCCCTCGAAGCTGGCCGTTCCGTCAGCTTCATATAAAACCTTGTCAGCACTGATCGTTTGCTGATTTTTATTTCCGTCTGTCCCATCCTCTTCGTTTGTTATATCAGCGCTGTCTTTTGATGTTTGAGGGGGAACAAAGGTGCCACTGCATTGGGGGCTCAGCTGTGCGCGGTATGGGTTTTGTTCGCCGATCTGATCTGCTTCGAACCAATACTTTGATAGCTGCGCTTTTTGCTCGCTGGTTTCGTTCTCAGCATACTCAGCATACAAGGGGGTGAGGCTGAACCCGGTCAAAAAGAAACTGATTAAGGCTATATGCGCTCTATTCATGTAAAAGGTTTGTAAAACAATTAGGGGATAGGTAATGTGCCTCGAGAGCGCTTTGCTGCTCGAGTCCACGTCTATCGAGGGTGTTAACAATATTGGGTCATAAGTATACATTGCTTGTTGATTAAATAGTGGCTGATTGCAGATTTTTATAAAAGAAGATTGATTGAATGAATGAACGTGCGAGGCACCTAGAAATTTGGTGTGCGGAACAACAGGTCTTAGCGGATAGGGAGTCTTTTGATTTCTTTATGATCTCGGGAGATGCCAGCTTTAGGCGCTATTTTAGACTGCTTGTTCGCAACGAGGGTGTGGAAAAGACTTATATTGCGGTCGATGCGCCTCCTGAGCACGAAAATTCCAGACTTTTTGTCCAGGTCGCTGCCTTGTTCACAGCCCAAGGGGTTCATGTGCCCGAGGTTTTGGCTACCGACTATGAACAAGGTTTTATGTTGCTTAGTGATTTGGGGGATACCATGCTTTCCCATGAGCTTAATGAGAGCAATGTTGAGGCCTTGTATAATTTGGCGCTAAAAGAATTAGTTAGGCTGCAAGCTGCCTCTGAGTCTGCCGTTAAAGGCCTAATTGAGGATTACGACCGCGATAAGTTGTGGGCCGAAATTACCCTTTTTGATGAGTGGTTTTTAGGTCGCTTTTTGGGCTTGGAGCTGGACGAGAGTGATCTGGAACTTCTTCGCAGCGCACAGGAGCAAATTATTGAACGGGTGTTGCAGCAAAAGCAGGTGCTGGTACATAGGGACTTTCATTCTCGAAATCTGATGTTGCTTGGCCAGCATGATGATTGGTCCATCGCCATGATTGATTTTCAGGATGCATTATTTGGACCGCTTAGTTATGACGCAGTGTCTCTGCTAAAGGACTGTTATGTTGAATGGTCTCCTGGGTTAAGGGAACGCTGTTTGAGGGTCTATTTTGGGCAATTAAGTGAGCAAGGGGTTGTTGAAGGACAAAACTTTGATGCTTTCTTACAAGATTTTCATTGGATGGGTCTACAGCGGCATTTGAAGGTCTTGGGTGTTTTTGCGCGACTTAGCATTCGTGATGGCAAAGATGGCTATCTTAAGGATTTGCCTTTGACCTTTCGCTATGTAGAAGAGGCGCTCCAGGAATTCCCTGAGTTGGAAAGTTTCTCCACACTCTTTTGTGGAAAGATCAAAGAGGCCTTTTTTGCACAAGAGGCGCTGCTGCTGACTCAAAGTGGACAGCCACATAAGGGTCCGACCCTATGAAAGCGATGATTTTAGCTGCTGGTCTTGGAACAAGGATGCGCCCTTTGACCGATCATACCCCGAAACCCTTGCTCTCTCTTGGCCGGCTTACGCTGATTGAGCTTCATCTTGAGCGATTGGCTCTGGCGGGTTTTTCTGAGGTAGTGATTAATGTCTCCCACCTTGCGGATAAAATCATTGATTATTTAGAAGATGAAAAAGGCTTTGCCAAGAGTTTGGCTTTGGATATTGAGTTTTCGCGCGAGGAAGAGCCGCTTGAGACGGCAGGTGGCATCCGTAAGGCTTTGCCTTTGCTGGGAAAAGAGCCATTTTTAGTATTAAACGGCGATGTTTGGGTCGATATGGATTTGTCCGCACTTCGGCGTGCCCAGCCTTTGCAAGAGCCCAATTTGGCCTATCTATACATGGTCCCGGTCCCCGAATACTATGAACGAGGGGACTACTCTTTGGATCAGGGCAAAATCTCTTTGGATGATTCAAAGGCTCTATACACTTTTAGTGGTATTAGCGTATTGTCCCCTAAGCTTTTTGCTGAAGGACAGGATGTTCCTCGACTTGCTGATCTCTGGCAACCGCTGATTGAGCGGGGGCTGGTTGAGGGAGAGCTGTATCAGGGGGAATGGATGGACGTGGGGACCCCTGAGCGCCTTGAAACCTTGCGTCAACGGCTTAAGGCCTGAATTTAGCGATAAAAATTGATTCTTCGGATTAACTGTCTTAGGGTGTCTTAATTCAAACGCTTGTTTGAGAGCTGATTTGAAAATAGTCTGCGGTATCGCGCGGCTAAGTTAGATAAGCTCTTGGCCAGCACTTTTGATGTGATGAAGTAACTGATAGGACCTGCGCTGAAAGATTCTAATCCAAGTCAGTATTAAACCTTGCTAACTAGAAACCATAATGCTGGCCCAGTGCTTTTTCGAAATTTTAGACGTTATTGTTTAGGAGCCTCTCATGACTCAGTCCATACCTTCCCCGCAAAGCAGGGATGTGATCGTTAAAATCCAAGATGTTCGCAAAAGCTATCCCTTGGGAAAAGTCAGTGTCGACGCCTTAAGAGGGGTTAATATGGAACTGTACGCCGGAGAGTTTGCAGCGCTGGTGGGGCCTTCGGGAAGTGGTAAAAGTACCCTCCTCAATATGATTGGCTGCGTTGATGTGCCGACCTCTGGAAAAGTACTGATTGATGAGCATAATATTTCTGAACTTAAAGAAAAAGAACTCACCCAGTTACGTTTGGAGAAGCTCGGTTTTATTTTTCAGTCATTTAATTTGATTAACGTACTGTCTGTTTATCAAAATGTGGAGATGCCCTTGCTATTGCAAGGCCGTTTTTCGAAAGAAGAACGTGATCAGAAGATCCGTAATATTGTGGATCGAGTAGGTCTTACCAAATTTATCAATCACCGTCCCAATGAATTGTCGGGCGGCCAACGTCAAAGGGTATCCATAGCGCGTGCATTAATTACCAACCCACGAATTGTGTTAGCTGATGAGCCAACTGCCAACTTAGACTCCAAGACCGGTAAAGAAATCATTGACCTTATGAAAGAGATTAATGAGCAGCAGAAAACTACCTTTATCTTTTCTACTCATGATGATCGAGTGGTATCTCGAGTAGAAAGAATTATTCCCATCGAAGATGGTTTGATAAAAAGCGATCACGCTTAGGACTGGTCCTATGTTTAATTTAGGTTTTTTAAATCTACTGATCAAATTATCTTGGCGCAGCATCTGGAGCCATCGAATTAAAAGTTTGGTGGTTGGCTGCATTATTTTTATTGGTGTTTTTCTATTGGTGCTCAGTGATGCGATGATGTCTAGTATTAATCTGGGTATGGAAAAAAGCTTAACCTGGAGTATTACTGGTCATTTGCAAGTTTACGACGAAAAAGCTCGAGATAAACTGACCATGCTTGGTATGGCGGGAAGCTTGGGTGCAGACCCTAACGTAGGTCGTATTGAAAATTTCGCTGAGGTAAAACAGGTTCTTGAGCAGCATCCTAATGTTAAACAAGTAGTGCCCATGGGTACTGATTATGCTTTTATATTTGGCGGCAATACCGTTGATAAACTCGTGACTACTTTGCGCGAAGCCCATGAGAAAAGTGATCAAGAGGTTTTTGATTTAACCAAAAGCAAACTCTCCGGTGTTTTTGAAAAGATAAATACGCAAATGGAATATCGTGTAGGTATCGTAAAGAACCAGGATAAAGTCCGAGAAAATATGGAAGTCCTAAGCGAAGCCTTAAGTGAAGAGTTTTGGTCCCAATTTGATGATGATCCAGAGTCTCGATTTTTGTTTATGGAGACAAAGATTGCCCCGATGGTTAAGGGTAATAATCCTATGTTTTTACAATTTCTGGCGACAGATGTGGATCGTTATGAAGAGGCCTTTCCTCTGTTTCGCATGGTACAAGGTGAACGAATTCCAGAGGGTGGTCGAGGCTTGCTGATTAACCAGGAGCAATATGACTTAGTCTTTAAAGATCGTATGGCTCGCCTATTTGATCGCACTGAGTACGAATTATTCATTAAAGAAGATGGCCCGATCGCGGATAACTACAGTATTCAAGGCCGTATAAAGCGACGACAGTCCGAGGTGTCGGAGTGGCTCTTAGATCTGGGTGCGAAGGAGGCTCAGGCTATGACAAATATTCTTAGCGAGTATTTTGGTCGTGAAGACAGTTTAGAAAATCTTTTTGTAGAGTTTATTGGAATCAATGATGAAAACTTTTTGGAAAGAAAAGCTTTCTTTTATGAAAAGTTAGCACCTCACATTGATCTATTTCCAATCAAGGTTGGGGATATGATTACCTTGAATAAATTTGGTATTGGCTCCTCAATTCGTTTGCGTTTTTATGGAACCTATACTTTTGATCGTATCGAGCATAGTGGGTTTAGTGGTTTCTATAATTTGATCGATTTAACCAGCTTTAGAGAAATGCACGGTTTCTCAACAGCGGAAGAATTGGCCGAAATCGCCTCTATCAAGGAAAGTGCTGGAGTTGAGGATTTTCAGTCTGATTCACTGGTCGATGATTTGTTCGGAGAAGGTGTTGATATTGAGATGCATGAAGATCTCAAGCCTGTGGATGAAGCCTTTAATGCGATAGAAGAAATCCAGGTTATTAATATTGAAGAACGCATGCAGGCGCTTGAGGCCGAGCGTTACACTCAGGAACAATTAGAAAACGGACCCACCTTGAGCGCGTCATTGATTTTGCATGATCGCTCGAAGTTAAAGCAAACGATGCAGGAGCTAGAGCAAACTATTCAAGCTGAAGGTCTAGAGATTCAAATTATTGATTGGCAAGAAGCAGCAGGTTTTGTCGGACAAATGATTACCGTGATGCAGGTAGTGCTCTATACCTTTATTGTGTTCGTGTTTGCGGTAGCGACTGTCATTATTAATAACGCTATGTTTATGGCGACTATGCAACGTTTTACCGAAATCGGAACCTTACGTGCAATTGGTGCGGGTCGCAGCGTCATCATGGGTATGTTTTTGTGTGAAAGCATCCTCTTGGCATTAATAGCAGGCTTTTTAGGCTTGGCAGGTGCTGCGGGCTTTATTACATACTTGGGTGAGGTCGGTATTGCCGCTCCTAAACCAGAAGTACACTTTGTATTCGGTGGTAATCATTTGTATCCATCGATTGGTTTAGAAAATATTTACCTTGGTTTATTCGTGGTATTTGTGGTGAGTGTCGGTGCAACACTTTACCCCGCGATTTATGCAACAAAAATTCCGCCTGTCGTGGCGATGAACGCCAAGGAGTAGGACTATGTCGATTTACTTTACTATTGCGTTTAGAAATCTATTACAAGCAAAACGGCGTACCCTATTATTGGGAACCGCTATTGCTATGGTTACCTTTTTGCAGGTTATGCTGCAAAGTGTAGGCAATGGCTATATGGAAAACCTTGAGGAAGGAACGACAGCCTTAACCTCTGGTCACGTCAATGTGGTTGGTCTGTATAAAATGCGTCAGGGCGAAATGGCTCCGTTTTTAGAGAACGCCGATGAAGTTATGAGTCTAATCGAAGATGCGGCCCCTAATATTGAAAAAGTCTATGTGCGTAACGGAGGTCCTGGCCGATTAATCGGTGACTTTAATTCGCGCATTGTTTTGGTACAGGGAATCGACTACGAGAAAGAAGTTGGATTGCAAGATACCTTGGTCTTATCAAGAGAGTCTTCTTATGTCGAGGGTGGTCGAGAAGAGGTATTTGGTGATATCAGTCAGCTTCAAGAGCTAAACACGGTTGTGTTGTTTAGTTCCCAGGCTAAGACCTTGGGTGTGAAAGTGGGTGATGAGGTAGCTTTCCGTGCTTTTAGTATCACTGGAATTAACGTGACTAATATGCGCGTTGTGGCTGTGGTAGAGGATGTGGGCGCAATTAGCTCTTTCTTTACCTTTATGTCTCGAGAGACTGCAGCCGCTGCGATGAATGTTAGCGCTGAAGTGTCTGGCAATATTTTGGTCTACCTCGATGATAAAGAAAGTGCCCAACAAACTCTATTTGATATACGTCAGGTACTAGAAGAACACGACTACAGTCTTAGTGACTACGAAGGTGTCTCCTTGATTAAGCGCTGGGGGACCTTAGAGCGTCAATCTTGGTTGGGGCAAAAAATAGATACCGTAACCTGGGAGGATAACGTCAAGGATGCCGAGATCGTGGTAAAAAGTATCGATGCCATTAGCTTTGTACTGTTAACCATTCTGTCGATCATTATTGCAATAGGAATTATCAACACCTGTTGGATCAGCGTTCAAGAGCGATCCAACGAAATTGGCTGTATTCGAGCGATTGGCATGTCTTCCAGAGCAGTGTTGTTTTTGTTCATGTTGGAGTCATTGATGCTTGGTATTTTCTTTTCTACTCTGGGCGCTTTGGTAGCTTGGGTAACTGTTAATTCAGTGAGTAGTGCAGAGATTCCTATTCACAGTCAGGCACTGAGTTTGGTTTTGTTCACTAATAAAGTGAATTTAGCTGTGTTTTGGTCTGATATGGTTTTAGCTATTATTTTGTTTTCTAGTATTACTGGTCTGGCTGCTTTATTCCCGGCTTTGAGAGCTTCTCAAATTGAGCCCATCCAAGCCATCAATGCGGCCCATTAAATTAAGACTTAAGTAAAAAGCGGAGAAGGGGTTATATATGCGTAACAATAATAATTTAAAGGTGTTGGTCTCGGTTCTGTTTGCCGTTGGATCTCTTCTTAGTTCCTTGGCGTTGGCTGACGTAAAGACCATGACTCAAGAGCAAGTCGATGCTTTGATGTTAGAGCTGGATGCCAAAACTCGCTTCGAGGGTGATTATAAGGCTGTTGCGTTGGCGCATTCTAAAAACCGAGAGAAAGGCGAAACGGTTCAAAAGATGGCGATTTATCGTAGAGACGCCGATAAGCGTTTGATGCTTTTGTTTTTGCAGCCTAAGTCTGATGCTGGGAAGGGTTATTTGATGATCGATAGGAATTTCTTTTCTTATGAGCCCTCAACGGGCGGTTGGACCCGCGTAAGCGATGAGCGTGTAGGCGGCAGTGCGTTGAATAGAGCAAACTTTGACGGATTTAATTTCTCTGAACGTTATTCAGGGTCTTTTGTTGCTTATGAAAAGCTAGGAAAGCATGAAGTGGCGAGAATTAAACTGACTGCAAAGAGTAACGAGGATAAGGATGATGACGTTATTGAAATTTGGGTAGAGAGCAAAAACAATAACGTACTTATGCAAAAAGATTATGCCTTGTCGGGGCGTTTGCTGCGTACAACCTATCGAACCAGTTATAAGAAATTCTCCGATGGAAAAGGTAATAGCCAGTATGTGCCGATGAAATCGATCGTGATCGATGAGGTCGAGAAGGGTAATCAAACCACTATGCTGCTTGAGCAAATTGACACCAAGCCTTTGGCTGCCAATATCTTCACCAAAGCATGGTTAGAGAGTAAAAGCCGTTAGCGCTATGATACCAGCCGTTAGCGCTATGATACCAGCCGTTAGCGCTCAATTATCGCTACCGCCTGGGGCGATATGGGTATAAAGTCAATCCATGTCTAATTCTCTGACAGCTAGTTTTCGCTCAAGGTTCTTGTTTATTTGCCTGGTGATGGCAGTTTCACCTGTGTTCGCCAATGCAGAACTGGAGGCTGAGCTATTTGGGAGCCCCGAGCCCATCGAGGTAGAAGCCAATTCTCCTGAGTTTCAGGAAACTTCCAATAGTGATCTAGAAGCAGAGTTGTTTGGTTCTGAGACTATCGTTGACGAAGGTGAGTCGGAGTCAGATGGATTTTCTGGCGGCAGTGACCTTGAAGCGGAGCTATTTGGCTCAAGTGAGTCTTCTGAACTGGATGATGTAGAACGTCCAGCTTTGTCAGCCAACCATTCATTAAAAGAGTTATTGAGTTCAAAAATCGAGTCACAAGATAATCAGTTTTTTATCGGCGGCCGTTATTACCACAGTGTTAGCTTATTAGGTTTTGATAATCAAAAAGCAAGGGACACGGGTTTCTCCAGTGATGGTATAGCGGATATATATTTTGACGCTGCCTTGGATGATGGTGTTCGTTTCTTTATGAAACAAAAAATCCAGCAGAATTTTAGTGGAGATGGTGCGGGAGGTGTTGTTGATTTTGGCGGGGCGCCCGCGACTACCTCTATTGATCAAATGTGGCTCAAATTTAACTATCAAAACTCCCTTTACATGACTTTAGGTAAGCAGCCAACATCTTGGGGCTCGGGATTCGTTTGGGCTCCAACTGATTTCTTAAACGAAGAAACGGAGAGCCCTTTTAGTCTATCTGACCAAAGGCTTGGCGTGAGTTTAGTTAAGTTTCAGTACCCGATGGACGCAAAAGGAATCAATTTATATAGCGTATTTCAGACCAATGAAGCGTCTACAATAGGTGAGATCAAGAGTTTAGTACGCGCAGAAAAGGTCTTTGAGCAATCGGAAGTAGCTTTAACTTTCGCCTCACAAGCTAATGAGGAACTGCAAGCGGGCTTTGATTTTTCGACAGGTCTAAAATGGTTTGATGTTTATTTTAATTTTGCCGCGACCAAAAATGACCAAGATGTTTTTTTTGAGGCGCCGCCTGGAGCAGATAACTTAAGTTCCGATGATTTATTAGGTTTATTGCAGGCAGGTGTTGACGCGGACCCTGACGCTGTGCCGGAAAATGCAGTATTGACTCCGGTGGATCGTAGCAACGAGATTCTTAAGCAGGTTTCGACAGGTTTGATCTATATAAAAAGCTTCGAAGATAATTCGCAGCTGATTTTGAATGGTGAGTTCTTTTATAACGAAAAAGGCTACGACAATAGTGATGTATTAACTTTATTGTTGCTGCAAAATCCGGCAGCTTTTGACCCTTTATATTTTAGTCGGCGCTATCTAGCAGTTGGATTTACTCGAGCCGGCTTAGGGAGTTCATCCCAGAGTTATGGTTTGCAATATATTAAAAATCTTTCTGATACATCGGGAGCTGTTATTGCAAGCTTTGGCTTTAAGCCGTTCCAAGATTTAAGCTTTTCATCTAATTTGATTGTGTTTACCGGTGGTAGCGGTACTTTCAACCCCTTGGATGCTGATAGTGATGTGATAGCAGAAACGGCTGATAGGGTAGCGGATGGGGAACTTAATATCCCTGATGGTGCCTTAGATAATGTGCCGCCTTTCGTGACCACTCAGGGGGCGGACCCGATCACAGCTACAATCGAAGATACGGACATACAAGCACCACGTTACATAGTAAGAACGCAATTTAGTTTAAAATTTTAGAGAGTTATTTAAAACACCTATATAGCTAGTTAGGAGAATGTTATGAATTTAAAACGAATAAACATGTTTTTGGTGAGCCTTTGCGCTGCCTTATTTTTTAGTGCAAGCGCTCATGCGTATGAAGCTGAGACTCCGAGGGTGTCGGTCAGCGGCAGTGCAGTAACTGAGGTTGATCCTGATACTACCCAGTGGCGAGTATCTTTGCGTACTGAAGGCAAAGATGCAGCGAAGCTTTCTAAAGAACATGCGAAGCGTCTTGATAATTTGTTGCTGTATCTTAAACAGCAGAACATTAAAAAAAGTAAAATCAAAACTCAATATATGAATCTTTCGGAAAATTGGGATTATCGGAATGGAAAGCGTGTTAAAAAAGGTTATGTCGCGTCGAGCAGTTTAAGCTTTCCGAGTGATATTAAAAGTTATACGCAACTATGGACTGGTTTGAGTGCTCAACCAGGGTTGAGTGTGAATGGAAGTTATTTTATTTTGGAAGACCCTATTCCGGTTCAACAACAAACTCGAATCAAGGCGCTAAAAGCGGCGCAGCAAAAAGCCAAAGTTATGGCAGAGGCCCTGGGTGCTAGGTTGGGCAAGCCAATTTTGATTGAAGATCTAAGTTATACCGACGATGTGCGTTCTTCTCAGCCTATGGCGATGAAAATGCAGAGAAGCTTTTCTGCAGATGCGGAAATGGCAAGTCCAGAAATAGTGTCCCCAGGTAAGCTTGATATTCGCATGCGAGTCAAAGTCGCTTTTGAATTAAAGTAGTATGGAAATAGAGGCTGGGCTCATTGATGATTAAATTGAAGCTCGGCTAAACGCTTATAAAGCGGGCAGGTTTCTAGTAGATCTTGGTGCTGCCCGATAGCAATTATTTCTCCATCATCAATCACAGCAATTCGATCAGCATTTTTAACTGTGGCCAAACGGTGGGCGATCACTAGGCTGGTTCTGTCTTTCATTAATTTTTCTAAAGCGAGTTGTACTATGTGCTCGCTTTTCGCATCCAGAGCGCTGGTGGCCTCATCAAGTAACAAAATTTTTGGATCGCGCAGTATTGCTCGGGCGATGGCGATGCGTTGACGTTGTCCGCCTGACAGTTGAGCGCCTGATTCACCAATAAATGTTTCATATTGCTCGGGTAGTAAATCGATAAACTCTGTTGCGTAGGCTCCTTCTGCAGCCGCTTTCACTTCTTCTATACTGGCGTCTGGTTTGCCATAACGTATATTGTCTAGGAGGTTGCCGGTAAACATGGTCGGGCTTTGTGGCACTAAAGATAGTTTTGATCGGAGGTCTTCTAGTTTTAGGTTTTTAATATCTTGTCCATCAATTTCAATCGAGCCATATTGTGGATCATAAAAGCGCATCAATAGATCGAATAGAGTAGATTTTCCTGCGCCTGAGTGTCCTACCAGGGCCACGGTTTCACCAGCTTTTATCTTTAAGCTCAGGTCTTTAATTGCTTTTTTGTCGGGGCGAGTGGGGTAAGAAAATTCAAGTTGTTTAATGTCGATATTGCCCTTTGTGGCTTGAGTTTCGTTAACACCTGCGGCTTGTTCAAGTTGTAGGGTGTTTTTAGCAGATAGCAATTCTAATAATCTTTCCATCGCGCCAGCTGCTCGCATGATGTCGCCAATGACTTCGGCAATGGTTGCGACAGCGACACCGACCGCAGCTGCGTAAAAGGCAAAGGCAGCTAATTCTCCAGAGCTAATCGTGCCTGCCATAACGTCATTTCCGCCAACCCACAGCATGCAGCCCATAGAAAAGGCAACCAGGGTTAAAATAGTGGTCACCATAGTGGCGCGCATGCGCACATGTCGAACACCCGCTCTGAATGTGGCTTCGATATGTTTATCAAAAATCTCTTTGTCTAAGTCCTGGTGGTTAAACGCATGAACAGACTTAATGTTTTGAAGGGTTTCGCCAACGTAGGCTCCTGCATTGGCGATGCGATCCTGACTGCTACGAGAGAATTCCCTCACTTTTTTACCAAAATATCTCACAGGAAAGACCACTAAAATAATGAGTGTGAAAACGATTAGGCTTAGCTTGGCATTGCTTACCATCATGAGGATGATGCCGCCTACTAGCATGATAAAGTTACGCAAAGCAATAGAAATAGATACCGATATTACTGATTGAATAATTGCGGTGTCGGTGGTGATTCTGGTTTGTATCTCACCACTTAGGTTTTCATCAAAAAAACTTGGGTGTAAATCAACTACGTGTTTAAAAACGGATTTACGTATATCTGCACTGACACGTTCTCCAATCCATAACACTAGATTAAATCGAATAAATGTTCCAAGTGCCACTAAGAGCATTATGCAGACAAAAGCGAGGACACTTTTGTTCAGCAACTCAGGTGTGGAGGTCATATAACCCTGATCAATAACGATCTTTAAACCTTGTCCAAAAGATAAGGACAAACCAGAGGTGAATAGCAAGGCGGCAGCGGCTCCTAGCATTTGCTTCTTGTAGGGCTTTAAAAAGCTTAGCGCTGGCACAAGTGTACTGATATCGGTGCTGGTTTGTCGGTGTTTTAGTTCTTCATCCATTTTTGAGGGATATGTTCGGTATATTGTTTAGGACAGCTTGGGTGTTGATGTTTATAGTATTTTTTATCGGCTCTATTATGACATGGAATAATAAGGTAGAGGGTGCTTAAAATGACATTTAAAGACCATTTTTCTAAGCAATCGAGTACTTATAGTGGCTTTCGGCCTGATTATCCTCCTGCTCTGTATGACTATATTTTCGAACACTGTAGTGCAAAAGATCTAGCTTGGGATTGTGCCTGTGG
This sequence comes from Pseudomonadales bacterium, assembly GCA_965223975.1. Taxonomy (GTDB): domain Bacteria; phylum Pseudomonadota; class Gammaproteobacteria; order Pseudomonadales; family JBECKS01; genus JBECKS01. The sequence goes on along the minus strand of OZ245031.1, from coordinate 939,915 downwards.
CACGGGCCAAGCTGCGCGAGGATTGGCTAAAGCCTTTCATAGGGTCGTGGCCAGTGACGCCAGTCAGGGCCAGCTGGAGCAAGCAGAAGGGCCAGCTAATGTCTGTTTTGAATGCTTTCCTGCAGAAAATAGTCCCTTTGAGAATCAGAGTGTCGATCTTATTAGTGTTGCTCAAGCTTTACATTGGTTTGAGAGAGGGCGTTTTTTCGACGAGTGCAAGCGGGTGCTTAGGCCTAGAGGGCTGTTAGCAGTTTGGACCTACGGCCCTCTGGAGATCAACCCCGAAGCGGATGAAATTGTTTACCAAGGTGAATTGGCTAAGTATTGGCCTCCTGAAAGGCAATTAGTCGAAGACAGCTATAAAGATATTGAATTCCCTTTTGAGCGAGTGGATAGAATTAACGAGTTTGAAATTAAAGGTGCTTTGTCCTTAGAGCAGGTCTTGGGCTATATCAAGTCTTGGTCTGCTTATCAGTCCTACTTAAAAGTAAACCCGGACTTTGACTGGACGAGCGTAAAAAAAGATTTGCAGCCTCATTGGGGACGGTCTGAGTTTGTGAAGGTTAGGTGGCCGATCACTTTAATTCTTGCAAGTGATGTTTAATAAGCCAAAATTTTTGTAAGGTAAAACTCTAATTGGGAGAAGAATAATGACCAGTGATAAGAAACAGTTTGTGTATCTAGTACTTACCATTTTGGGTGCGGTGTCTACTTGGTATTTCAATATCCAGTTTATGATGGCTAACGGCAGTGGTTTGGATGATTTTATTGCCGGTGCTACCGCTAATGATGCGGCGAGAAGTATAGCGGTTGATATTGTGGTTTTTGGTTTGGCTTTTTTGTTCTGGTCGTTTCTCGAAGCTAAGCGTTTAGGTATGACAAATTGGTGGCTGTATCCCATTTTGAGTGGCTGTATAGCGATTGCTTTTGCGGCGCCCTTGTTTTTGTATATGCGCGAAAGAAAACTCGTAGAGCTCGCAGAATCTCTTCCTTCTGAGCAATAGTCTTTAGAGGAATAATAAAAAAGCCAGGATTAACCTGGCTTTTTTATAGTTTTACTTATTGTTGATTTAAGATGCTGATTTAGGCGAGGGGGCCCACTAAAATATCAGCGAGTCTTGCGCGTTGGTAGTGCCCGTCCCCAAATAAGAACTGATTGTGCTTCTGTCTCTTAAAGAAGATGTGAACAAAGCATTCCCAAGTAAAACCGATTCCACCATGATATTGCACAGACCGACTTGAACCAAAGTCGGCGGTATCACTTGCAGCAGCGTTTGCCATACGTGCGAATTGTGCTGCTTTTTCTGGCTCATGGTCAAATGCGCACGCCGCGTTATAGACGTGGGACTTGGCTTGGTCGATACCAATCATTAAATCTACCAAGGGGTGCTTAACTGCTTGGAAAAAGCCAATAGGCCTGTCAAATTGAGTTCTAGTGTTAGCGTACTCGACAGAGGTTTGCAGTTGCCATTCGGCAGCGCCTACCATATCAGCAGCAACGATGGTAAGTATTGCAGGTTCAGCTTTTTCTAACGCGGCTTCGCCTTGCCCGGGTGCGGCTAGGATAGAGCTTGCTTTAGTGTTGTTAAAGCTAACTCGAGCTTGATCGCGGGTTAGATCTACGATGGCATCGGCCTCGATACTAAGACCTTCGGCATTCGCTTCTACAAGATATAAACCTATACCGGCTGAGTCTTTAGCCTTTACAATGAAGAAGTCCGCCTTTTGGGCGTCTTGCACGTAGTATGAGCAGCCGTTCAATGTATCTCCATCGGCGTTTACATCTGTGTCGCTGTGCTTCCAAGAGCCTTGTGCATTCGTGATGGCTAAGGTTGCGGCGGCGCCTTCCATGATTTTTTCACAGGCTTGGTTAGCTTCCTCACTGCTGCACGCGGCTAGAACGTAACTGCTATTGATGGTGGTGATTAAAGGAGAGGGAAGAGCTACTCGCCCTGCTTCCTCGGCCAGTGCAGCCACAGCGACCACCGGCATACCGATACCGCCCGAAGCTTCGGGAACGGCGACACCAGTCCAACCGAGTTCAACCATTTTTTTCCAAAGGTCTTGGTCCCAAACGCATTCTGGTGCGCGATCTGGGTCAGGGTTGGCGGCGTTGCTAGCGTGCAGTTTGTCGATAGTGACATTGTCTTGAAAGAATTTTTTTGCGGCGTCTCGAAGCATTTGCTCTTCTTCGCCGAAACCAAAGTTAGTAGGTTGTGTCATGATATTTTCCTTAAATACTGATGTGTTTTGGTTTGTGCGTAAGACGCGTTTATTTGGATTTAGGCATGCCGAGCACGCGCTCACCCAAAATGTTTCTTTGTACTTCGCTGGTACCCGCGGCAATCGTGCCCCCGAAGGAGTTCATATAAGCCAGAGGCCATTGACCACCATCGGGGGCATTTTTATCTGCAAGGTAAAGTGAGCTTGAGGCTCCCTCGATGCTGAGAGCGCAGTTAGCGGTGTCTTGCATCAGTTCGGTAACAACAAGCTTTCCTTGCAGGGGAATGCGCATGGGGTGGTCGGTTAAGGCTGGAACGCGACTTCTGCGAGCAGCTTGCTTATGGCCTTCTTGACGAACGATCAGCTTCATCATTTCATCTCGAAGCACTTCGCTTTCAGAAGAAGCTTTGCCGTTGTAGTGAGATTTGCGAGCTAGGCTGATTAGGCCATAGGCACCCGCGGTGCTTTCCTCGCTTTCGTCTTTTTTTCCTTTGCCACCCGATGCAGGAGTGACAAGGGGGCCTGCTCCGCGCTCATGAAGTAGCGTGGTCATGGCCACTTGCCAGCCATTGCCCACTTCATCTAAGCGGTATTTGTCGTCAACTTCTAGATTGTCAAAAATTACTTCGTTAAATCCAGTTTCGCCGGTGATCTTAATGAGTGGGCGAACAGTCACGCCTTTACCTAAAGCTGACTTGATAGGCACTACAAAATAAGAAAGCCCTTTGTACTTATCTGATTTGTCTGTTCGTAATAATAAAATCATATAGCTGGCGAAGTGCGCCAGCGAAGTCCATACCTTGTGACCATTGATTATCCATTTGTCGCCTTTGCGTTCGGCGAAAGTTTGTACACTCGCTAAGTCGGAACCTGCTCCAGGTTCGCTAAAACCCTGGCACCAGATTTCTTCCCCAGATAGTAATTTGGGCAGTAGTTCTTCTTTGACTTCTTCTCGTGCATGATGGAAAACCGTAGGGGCAGCCATGCCCAGACCGATTACATTAGGTAGGAAAGGGGTAGCAACTGCTTGCATCTCTTGGTTAGCGATGCGTTGGCAGTCTTTGCGGCCACCTCCGCCATGGGATTCTGGGTAATCGCAGCCTACCAGACCTGCATCGTAGGCAGCTTTTTGCCAAGCGCATAGATAATCCAGCTGATCGGTAGTCATGATTTCTAAGGCAGATTGAGGCAGACGCACTGGAGGCTCGGGCGGGAGATTATCTTTAAGCCAGTTACGGCAATATTCTCTAAATTCTGCTTGTTCGGGGGTGTCTTTGGCTCCGACTTGGGACATAACTTCTCTCCAATTGTGATTATTTTTAGGCCCCTAAACTTGCCTGTTTAATGGGGCTGGTCAGTATAATCAAAGGTTTTAGGCCAAAACAATTGCGGCCCTGACGAATCAGCTATTGGTCACCTTCTTAGTGGGTTAATTTGTCTCTTAGACAAGGTCAAATTCCGAGGGAATTATTGGTATTTTTTCGAGTCCAAACCATATATACCTTACGCTATACCAGGTGCTTCAAACGTAGTAAGGTTGTGATTTTCGGACAGCATACAATTAGAGGATTATCTTGTGTTAACGATGCTTGCTAAATTGCTGAAGGCGCTCAACTCTGAAGCGAGCCCTTCGCAAATATCCATCGCATTTATTTTGGGAATGATTATCGGTTTTACCCCGCTCGGAACGCCGCATAATTTATTGATTCTATTTTTAGCCCTAATTTTAAAGATTAACCTAACAGGTTTTTTACTGGCTTGGGGTGTCTTTTCCGGATTTGCTTATCTTCTAGATCCTGTCTTTAACAGCTTGGGTGAAACGATATTAACTCACCCTGATTTGCAGTCGCTCTGGAGTAGTATGTATCTCTCTGATGCTTGGAGAGTTACGCGCTTCAATAATACCTTGGTGATGGGGAGCTTAGCTGTATCACTGATCGCGGCCATTCCTGCTTACTTTATATTTAACTATTTGATTAGGCAGTACCGAGACCGAGTGCTTGCTGCGATTCAAAAATCTAAGTTAATGCATATGTTAAAAGCGAATCGCTTTTACCGAATATATAGTTCTCTTAGTTCGGAGGGCTTGCTCTAATGTTAAAGTGGATACGTTGGCCTGGTTTCCTTGCATTTATTGCTATAGTTGGTGGTTTTTCTGTTTTGATGGTGTTCTTTGCCGGAATGCTGATTAAGAGTGCGATTGAGGAATACGGTAGTGAGGGCTTAGGTGCTCAAATTAATGTGGACTACGTGCGACTGAGTTTGAGCCCCTTAGGGTTTAATGTTGGCCGAGTGCAGGTTACCAACCCTGATGCACCGATGACTAATGCGGCAGAAATTAAAGCAATCGCTTTTGAGGTGGAGTTTTGGAGCCTATGGATGGGGCAGTTTGTGATCGATGAAATGAGCGTCGATGGTGTTCGTTTTAATACACCTCGTTCTACCTCAGGTGCTTTGGTTAAAAAGGCTAAGGAAGAAGAGAAAAACAGTGAGCCTAGTGTTTTAGACGAGGCAGTTGAAGAACTCCCCTCGACTGATGAAATGTTAGCTCGTGAGCCACTTCAAACCGATATTGTTTCTGAGCAGTTGCAAGTTTTGTATGACGAGCGAAAAGCTAAAATTGATGAGCTTACCCAGGGCTTGATGTCAGAAGAGAAACTAAAAGCCTATCAAGAAGAAATCGAAGAGTTGAGCTCAGGAAAACTCAAATCTTTGGAGGACTTTAAGCAACGCAAAGAACGTTTGTCTCAAATAAATAAAGAGCTTAAACAAGAAAAAGAAAAAATTAGTCAAGCTAAGGAAGCCTATAGCTCTAGCTATAAAGAGCTGAATGCTAAGCTTAAAGAGTTAAAGGGTGCACCGTCACAGGACTTAAAAGATCTTAAGTCTAAATATCGTTTGGATGGTGCAGGTGCAACAAACTTAAGTCGTTTGCTTTTTGGTGAGCAGGCAGCCCAATGGACTACAACGACTCTGAGCTGGTATGAGAAGGCTAAGCCTTACCTAGAAGCCACCAAGGGCGATGAGAAAGTAAAAGTGGTTCGTAAGAAGGGGCGCTACATCCATTATGGAGGAGTGGAAGCTTTACCTGAATTTTTGCTAAGAGAGGCTCGCATTGATGTCTTGCTCGAGGCAGGACATTTGGATGGTAAGTTAACCGACTTAACCCATCAGCCCGAAGTATTGCGCCGACCAGCAAAATTAGTAGTAAATGGAAATGAGTTAACAGGATATGAGTCTATTCATATCCAAGGCGAATTTAATCATGTTGATCCAGAAAACAGTTTTGATGTAGTTGATTTTCAAGTTAAAAAAATGGAAGTCAGTGATTTTAATGTATCTAAAGATAATGATTTCGCTCTCAAGTTAGCGAAAGCTAATGCCAATATTACGGGTAAAGGCATCGTCAAAAATCAGAAGCTAGATCTAAAAGTTGATACCAAGTTTAGCGAGGCTTATTTCGAAAGCTCAGCTAAGTCTGGCTTTGCTCGTCAAGTAGGAGAGCTGATGGAAGAGATTCGCCAGTTCACTATTGATGTCGAAGCGAAAGGAAACCTAAAAGATCTGGATACCTCGATTGACTCTTCTTTAGACAAGCAATTAAAAATTGCTTTCGATAATAAGATCGACGCTAAGCAGGCTGAGATTGAGGCCGAGCTAAAAGCAAAGCTAGCTAAAAAACTGGATGACAAAGCGGGAAAGTACAGCGGTGATATTCAGGAGATGCTTAAGGGTGGTAAGGCGTTAGATGCTAAAAAAGATGAAATAGAAAACTTAGCAAATACGAAGCTGACGACTTGGAAAGAGCAACAGGAAGCAGAGCTCGCAAAGAAAAAAGCGGAAGAAAAAGCCAAATTAGAAGCAAAGAAAAAAGCAGAGAAAGAGCGCGCTAAAAAGAAAGCTCAAGAAGCGGCAAAAGAGAAGCTTAAAAACCTCTTTTAAGTTGTGAGCAATATTGCGCTTTTAGAAGAAATATCCCAATGCAGAGCTTGCGAGGATCGTTTAGATCCTCGTCCAGTCCTTCAGGCATATTCAGACGCAAAGATTTTGATTGCAGGGCAGGCGCCTGGTCTGAAAGTTCACGAGAGTGGAATTCCTTTTAATGATGCGAGCGGAGATAGACTAAGAGATTGGCTGGGCGTTAGTTCTGGGCAATTTTACGACCCTGATGTCTTTGCTATTGTTCCTATGGCCTTTTGCTACCCTGGCCGTGGTAGATCTGGCGATATCCCTCCCCCTAAATTATGTGCTGAGCTCTGGCGGGATAAGGTCTTACAAAGCTTAGCTAACATAAGTCTGAGTCTGGCCATTGGAAACCACGCTCAGGCCTATCACTTTCCTGACTACAAGAAACAGAGCGCGACTGAGCTATTAAAAGCTTGGTTAACAACGCCAGACTCCTTTGGTGCGTGCGTACCTTTGCCTCATCCGAGTCCAAGAAATAACATTTGGCTAAAGAAGAATCCTTGGTTTGAGCATGAGAGCCTCCCGCTAATTAAGGAGCGGATAAAAAATGCCTTAAGCCCTTAGTTTTAAAGGGCTATGTTGACACTAGCGTCAATTTCTTATCACCCATTTGCGCTAGACCCATAGCACCTGTGTGCTAATATTCGGGCAGTTTTTGACGAATCGTCATTTTTTATTTCGAGGTGTTTGTATGAGTGGCTGTCCATTTAAAAATCTTGTTGACCCAATGACCTACGCAGAGGGTATGCCTTATGAGGAGCTTGCTCGCATGCGAGCGGATGATCCTGTTCAGCGTATGGAAGATCCGATTACTGGCGTACCTTACTGGGCAATATTGGGTGTGGAAGAGATGGATTTCGTGTCCAAAAATCCCAAGCTGTTTTCATCTAAAAAGCGTACCGCCTTTCCGATGGAGTACGACCAAGACAATGTTGATAACGTGCAAAGTGCGATGTTTATCAATATGGATCCGCCAGATCATATTCAGTTCAGAAAAATTGTAAGGCGAGCATTTACTCCAAATGCCGTTGAAGCCTGTGAAGAGCGCTTTCGCCAACACGCTAAAAATATCGTGGATGCGGTGGCTAAGCGAGGTGAGTGTGAGTTTTTAGAGGAGGTAGCAGCGGAGCTACCGCTATTCGCTATTCTTGAGTTACTAGGTGTCGACCCTGAAGATCGTAAGCAGTTTTTTGACTGGACTAATACCATGATCTTCGCGGACGACCCAGATATGGCTACGACGGAAGCGGATGGTCTTGAAGCGTCAATGCACGTATTTTTATATGCGCAACAACTTGCGGAGAATCATAAGGCAAACCCACAGAATCTTGTACTTACGTCGTTATTAGATGCTTCGATTGATGGTGAGGCTCTAACTGATTTGGAATTCCAGTTCTTTTTTATTTTGTTGCTGGTTGGTGGCAACGAGTCGACTCGAACTGTGATAGCACAAGGTATGCGCCTGTTAATGGAACACCCGGATCAACTTGAGTATCTAATCGAAAATCCAGATAAAATCAAAGACGCAGTAGAAGAAATGTTGCGCTATAATACTGCCTTTATTGCAATGCGCCGTACCGCTACCGAAGATGTTGACGTTGGTGGTAAGCAAATTAAGGCTGGCGACAAAGTGGTTCTTCATTACCATTCGGCATCGCACGATGAGCGAGTATTTGGTGATGATGCCCTGACCTTTGATGTTCGTAGAGCGGAACGTATGCCAGATCTAGCTAATCGCCATAGGGCTTTCGGTATTGGCCAGCATTTTTGCATTGGTTCTCACTTGGCTCGTTTAGAACTAAGAGTTATGTTTGAAGAGATTATTCCTCGCCTGCGTAATCCTAAATTTGCTGCAGAGCCAAAGTATGTAAAATCTTTCTTTGTGAATGCAATAAAAGAAATGAAGATTACCTTTGATCCAGAAGTTTAAAAAAGTAAGTAAGATAAAATAAGTTAGAAAAATAGAAACAAGAGACACTATTATGAGTATGCCTACTGATGTAAAAGTAATCGACTTAATGCTGAATGTGCCTGGAGAAGATAACAGCGCATGGTATGACTTTATTAAGCCGCTATTGATGGATGAAGAATCTCGTCAAATGTTCAAGATGCCGGCGCAATATATGTTTAAGGATATTCCTACTACTGGCAAAAAGGACGATTACATCGCTTACACGATTGAGCTGTTGGATAAGTTCAATATTGAAAAAGCAATGACTGGCTATGATGATCATAATGAAGTCACAAAAGAAGCACTTAAGCGCTATCCAGATCGCTTCTTTGCATCTTACGAAGCCAATCCTAATTTGGGTATGGAAGAAGTTAGAAAGATAAAGCGTCTTCACAAAGAAGTGGGTATTAAAGCGGTAACGGCTTTCCCTTCAGGTTTATGTCCACAAGTACCTTTAGGTGATAAGAAATGGTATCCGATTTACGCAGCTTGTGTTGAATTAGATATTCCTTTTTGTCCATGTGTGGGTGTGCCTGGTCCTCGTTTACCTATGATGCCTCAACATGTTGAGCAGCTTGATGAGATTTGCTGGTTCTTCCCGGAGCTAAAAATCGTGATGCGCCATGGTGCTGAGCCTTGGACGGACCTTGCGGTTAAATTAATGCTTAAGTATCCAAATCTTTATTACATGACTTCCGCATTTGCACCTAAGCACTATCCAGAAGATATTATTAATTTTGCTAACACTCGTGGTGCTGACAAAATTATGTACGCGGGTTATTTCCCAATGGGTTTGAGTTTGGATCGTATCTTTAAGGATATGCCTAATGTTCCTTTTAAAGATGAGGTTTGGCCTAAGTTCTTAAGAGAAAACGCGATGAAGGTGTTTAAGCTGGATTAACCTAGGCTTAAGCTACTGTTTATAAAAAAGGCGCCCTTAGCGCCTTTTTTTGTTTTTAATGAGAAAATTTAGATCAGTTCAGTTTGCGTTAACCCAAATTTTTCATACTGATTTCATGCTTATATTTGTAGGAGTGAAATTATGAAAACAAAAAGTTTTAAGCACATGGTTTTTGCATCTTTATTTGGCTTAGCGCTATCTGCGCCGGCTTTAGCCGAGGTCAAAGAAGAAGGTTTTTATTTAAAGGGTCAGGTGGGCTCTAGTACATTTTCGGGTTTTGATGCGCCAGGAGGTGCAAGTGTTAATGAGAAGAAGGTTAGTGATAGCTGGACTTTGGGGGCAGGTCTACAGTTAAGTCGTTTTTTATCTTTTCAGGTATCTCGTAGTGAATTTGGCTCGCGCAGTGGTCGTTATACTGTCGAGGGCGAGCCTACTCAGAACTTTAGCAGTGAACTAAGTTCTAATGCTTTATCTATATTGCCGTCTTTGATGGTGGGTGATCGTACTCGGTTCTTTGTTGAGCTAGGTGAGCACGTTTGGGAAAGTGAAACCGAAGTTGGTAATGTGAAAGTCTTCGAGGACGGTAGTGACTTCTTTTACGGTTTGGGTATGGACTATCAGCTTAATGATAATATGAAGGCTGGGTTTGAGTTTAGTCGCTACGACTTAGGTTCGGATGATTTTAGGACTAGCGGTGTGTCCTTGTCATATACCTTTTAGCGCTTACTTATTTAACTCTTGTTGATAGCTCACGTAGCGTGGGTTATCAACCGAGAGTTTATCCATAGTCGTTTTCCAAAGGTGCTCATTTAAGCCCTTATCTTGGTAATCCAGTTCTCTGTTTCGGATCTTTTTGCTTAGGATTTTGTTGAGCTCTTGTGCGCCTAAAGAAGTATCGGTTTCGTTCAATAAGCCCAGTAGACGCTCTTTGCTTTGAATAGTTATTGATTCGCCAAGCTCTAATTCTCGCTCTAGGGTTTTAAGCACGTTAATCGCAACACGAGTATTGAAATTTAAATGGCCTTCGAGTTCAGGCAATAACTTATCCTGCATAAACTCTTTTACGGCTTCGAGTAATTCATTTTTTGTCGGTCTGTCGAAGGGCATAATGATTTCTCAAGTTTGAAATACAGTTAACGCGGTGCGATTAAGCGTAAAATATCGATTTCTGTTTCAGACACGCGCCGGCCAATAGCTGCGCGTTCTACTGAACGCACTTGGCCGTCGAGGTGAGCAAAGGTTTGATACAAACAAATCACGCCCCATTTGAAAGTGCCAAATACTTCCCAAAATTTTACCGCGTCAGCATCAACGGTGTGACCACTGCTTTGTTGATAGGCTTCAAAGAGCTTGTCTAGCTGCCCAAAACCGCCGACGGGTTTATCGATCTCGCCAAAGCGCCAGGAGTTTACGCAAAGCCAACCTAGATCTTCCATAGGATCACCTAAATGACTGAGTTCCCAGTCTAGTACGGTTTTAATACCGTTTTCATCGACGATGAAATTACCGTTACGAAAGTCACCATGGACCAAAGTAAAGCGTGGCGATTGGGGCAGGTGATCTCTTAGCCATTGAATCGCTAAATCAATTACTGGAATGGCTTCGCCATAAGATCGATATTGCTCTTCCAATTGATCGAGTTGTAACTCGGCTCTTTGATCGGGAAGTTTAGGTAGGTTTTCTAATGGAATGCTATGAATTCTTGCGAGAATCTCTCCGCACTGGGTGGCCATGGCAGGGCGCGCTTTAGCAAAGGTTTCATCGCGGAGGATTTTTCGGGCTATGGTTTCACCGAGATGGCGCTCCATAATGTAGCCCATTCCTAAGTTGTCATTGTCTTTAAGCGTATAAACAACTTTAGCAACCGGTACTTGGCGCTCGTAAGCTTCACTTTGCAATAAAGCTTCGGTGTTTTTATCAATTCCTGCGCCAAAGGCTACATCACCAGTGCTGCTGGATCGGAGAATGAGTTCTTGGTTTCCCTCAGAGCTTTTTACATCAAAAAGCCAAGTATCCGCAGAAGCACCACCTGATAGAGGGCTAAGCTTTTGTATTTCTACGTCTTCGCCTTGCAGGCGAGTGAATATCGCCAGCAGAGCAGCGTGTACAGAATGTGCGTCAGCCATGAGTAGAGTCTAGCAGGCTTTGCCCACAGGTTCTCCATCGACAATTTGGTCAAGGTATTCGGACATGCCCATACCTTTAAAACCATCGCATTCATATTCCATCATTGCTTCGGTGATGCGAGTGTTTAACAGTTCGCCATCGGGTGATTGTCTGCGATTACGCAGTGGAATTAGCGATAAAGTATTGCCTGTCACCACGTAATCGCGCTCGGCGGTTTTGGCCGTAATAGTCATTGTCTTGTGATAATACTGGTCATCATAGTCAGTCTCGATATTGCCATCGGTGACTTCGATATATTCTTGCTCACCGTTTTCATCTTTCTTTAACACCATTCCCCATACGTGTTGGCTGCCATTAGCCATGGTGACGATAGAGATGTTTAAAGCAAAGTCTTTATGAAAGTTCATCGGCATCCAACGATACCAATATAGATTTTGCCAGTAGCGTGGGCCCCAGGAGTGATCTCTTAAGCCAAGGCCGTTTAAGTCCCAAGACTCATCGCCAATGCGAATAGTCCCTTCGCCATGCATATGCGCTTCATAGTGAGCTCGGGCAAAGGCTTCGTCAGGCTTTTCGATGTACTTGCTGCCGTCTTTGTTGACCTTTTCACCGCCAAAGATGGGAGAGGCACCATAAAAGTCGATACTGACTTCTGACTCGATGTGAGGGTTGTTGTTAAAGGCTTCTTTTGGGTTGGCCATTTCTAATGGGTTGTCGAGCAGGCATACCTCACCTTTAAAGGTTAAGCGCAAATGCTTAAAGGGCTCAATGACTTCGAAGTGCATACCACCGGCATTTAGCTCGTCGTTACCTTCAATCTTGGGGCGTTGGTACATAAAGGCGACACGGCCATCTGGCAAATATACGCAGTAAGAGACCTCTGCATAGCCTTCGTTAGGGCGGTTACCAACTCTAAACCAGCCACCCATCTTCTTTTCGTGGTCGAAAAGGTTGATGTACATGCTTTCGTTGAAGTTGGTTTCCTCTTCAATCGGGTGGTTGTACTCGTCTTGTGGCTCAAGTCTTATTGTCGCGTCTGGCCCTAAATCCATGATCTTCTCCGGCTGTATTCGTTGTAGGGCCTATATACCAAGCCCTGTAGGAGCTTATACCTATTCAAGCCCTAATGAATTTGGAGCTTTGTCTTGGGTATAAATATAGTCAACAATGTTGACTATATGGGCAAAGTATATCCTGGCAGAGTCCTATAGTGAAGGGGTATAGTCAACACACACATCAAGTTGTCAGGTTTTTAGGCTTATTCATATGTTGAGCAAATAAAGGGGGCGGAATGCATCTCAAAGTAGTATTGAATTTACTTATGTTGTTTTTTCTTTGTTCGGTGGCTCCATCATCTTTTGCTGAGTCTTCGGTATGGAAAGTTAGCAAAGGAGAGAAGTATTTCTACTTAGGAGGCACTATTCACTTGCTTAATCCCCAAGACTATCCTTTACCTATAGAGTTTACGAACGCGTACCACCAAGCGGATAAGATTATTTTTGAAGTCGATCCTCAAAAAGCGAACATGCCAGAATCTCAACAGCTTTTCGCTTCCGCGATGATGGTTAAACCTGGGCATTCTCTGCAGGAGAGTCTAAAGCCGGAAAGTTATGAGCAATTATCTCGATTTTTACAAGCTAGAGGAATACCGGTTGAGAATTTTTCACAGTTTAAGCCTTGGGCGGTAACTTTAACGATCAGCCTATTAGAATATCAGCGGATGGGCATGCTGCCTCAATATGGAGTGGAGGCTTTCTTTGATCACCAAGCCAGGTCTGACAAGAAGCCTGTGGGGGAACTCGAGACAATTAGCGAACAGATAAGTTATCTGCAATCGATGGAGCAAATCGACTCAAATGTTTTAGTTTCGTTTACATTAGAGGACCTTGCTGGGTTACCAGGTTTTGTGAGTACGATGAAAAGTGCCTGGAGAAAAGGTGATATTGAGGTCTTGACCTCTAATAACATGATTAAGAACATGAAAAGAGACTTTCCTGACTTTTATAAGACTCTTGTTTCTGATAGGAACTTACGATGGATGAAAGATCTGGAGGCATATGCACGTAGTGAGGAAGTCGAATTCGTATTGGTCGGTACATTGCATTTATATGATGAAGACGGCTTGCTGAATCTTTTGCGCAAGGCTGGCTATCAGGTCTCTCAATTGTAAGTAGGAAATAGTTAGATGATCGGCGCCATTATTTTAAAAACCATGTTGGAGCGCACGGGCAGCTCTCCTATTAATAGTCGCAATGTCGAAGAGCTGTTGTCCCACTGGTCTGATGATGCTGTGCTTATTTATCCTGGGAATCTTCCTTTTAGTGGCGAAATTCGTGGCCGCGAAATGCTGACCGTATTCTTTGAGATTTATATGGAGCAATTTCCAGAGCTTGAATTCACCACCAAGAACTCCTATATCGATAATATCTTTTCCTTGGGCTTGAGCAACAAGCTCGCCACCGAGGTTGATGTTAAATACACCAATCGTTTTGGGAAAACCTTTGAGAATTCAGTCATGAGTTCGCTGGAAGTGAAAGGCGGTAAATTGGTCTACGATAAGGATTATTATTATGATATTGATGCTTTAAACCAAGCCTGGGAAGGCGCCGACTTAAGCCGGCTGGAAAAGTATTTAAATAGATAGGGTTAACGTTAGGATTGTTTGTGGAAAGGTTATTTTCTTACGGTACTTTGCAATTGAGTTCTGTTCAGGAAGAAACTTTTGGGCGTTTATTACAGGGTGAGCCCGATGTTTTAGTAGGTTATAAAGTGTCAGATATTAAGATTAAAGACAAAGAGGTGCTTCGAAAAAGCGGTAAGGAATTCCATCCAATCCTAAAAGCTACAGGCAAGTCATCTGATCGAGTTGAAGGAACGATTTTTGAAATCACCGCACAAGAGTTAGCGCAGGCTGATGAATACGAGGTTGAGGAATACGCTAGAATCGAAGCGGAGTTTGAATCTGGTTTAAAGGCTTGGGCCTATGTGGACGCGGCTCGGCTGAAATAAGCTCTGCTTATTTGTGGTAAGGATGGCCCTTGTTAATACACTGGGCACGATACAGCTGCTCAGCCAATACTACTCGGACCAAAGGGTGAGGCAGGGTCAGGTCAGACAAAGAAATTTTTTGATTGGCGCGCTCTAAACATTCTTGCGATAGACCTTCGGGCCCACCTAAAAAGAACACGATATTTTTACCGAGGTTTTGCCAGTTTTTGAGTTGCTTTGCGAGTCCTTCGCTTGAGAGTCGTTTGCCATCAATGGTAAGCGCAATCACCCAATCATCTTTGTTGGTGGCTGCGAGCATTGCTTTACTTTCTTTGGCGATGAGTCGCTTAATGTCGGCGTTTTTTGAACGGGTGTTGAGGGGGATGTCGATAAAATCGAGGGTGCAGTTATCGCTTAAACGCTTTTGAAATTCTTCACTGCCTTGGCGTACCCAATCGGGCATGCGGTTGGCGGGCGAGATGACTTTCATTTTCAAAGTCTATTCTTCCTCATCAAATTCACGACCCAGTAGGTCATCTTCATCAAATTCGTTTTCTTGGTTCTCAAGATCGCTTGGGCGATGGTTCCACAACTTTTCTAGTTCATAAAAACTACGGGTTTGTTCCTGCATAATGTGCACTAGTGCGATGCCTAGGTCGACCAATACCCACTCTGAAGAATCTTGACCTTCGCTACCCAGGATTTCGATGTCGTTCTTTTTGCATTTTTCAATGACGTTATCAGCTATCGATTTTACATGACGATTCGAACTACCACTGGCGACCACCATGACATCACAAACGGACGAAACCCCCTTAACGTTTAGAAAGCGCAGATCGAGCGCTTTCATGTCATCGAGGGCGTCAGCAACCAATTTGCTTAGGTTTTGAGTTTCTTGATCTTCTGGCAAATGACTGAGATCGGGTATTGCTGTTGTCATGCTATGTTCCTAGTCCTGTGTTCCTGGTCCTGTGTTCTGGCCGCTATTGTTAGTTGCGTTTAGCATCGTTCTTGGTAAAGGCCGTTTTGATGAATGTAATCTTTCACCGATTCCGGTAAATACTGGCTGATGGTTTGAATTTTTTGAGCCACGTTGCCGCCCATGCTGAAATCAAAGCATTCTCTTAGCTCGCTAGCTGAAATATCAACTAGCGGCCCCGTCATAAAGTGGAGTTTACCACAGGGGCTTTGTTTCAGCTCTGTGCTTTCTTTACATTGATGGGTGCCAATATAGTCTTTAAGTGGGCCATCTTGTGGTAGTTGGTAACCAGGTCGTTGCAGTACCAGCAAATGGGCCAGATTTAATATCTCTTGTGCCTTGTGCCAGCTTAAAATATTCTCAAAGGCGTCAGTGCCTAGGATAAATATAATTGGGCTGTTTTTACCCAGTTCTTCTCTCAGAGACTCTAATGTATCAACGGTATAGGAAGGTCCTTCCCGTTCGAGTTCTCTGGTGTCTACGCTAAAACCTTCTAGCTCTTTACAGGCTAGCTGTAACATTTCGCTGCGCTGTTGTGGGCTGCGTCCTGGTTGATCCCTATGTGGGGTGATCGCACAGGGGATCAGCTTTATTTGCTCAAGCTCTAAGTGGTCTTTGGCGCTTAAGGCACAAGCAAGATGCCCAGTGTGTACAGGGTCGAACGTGCCGCCCATAAGCCCAGTGGCTTTTGGTTTGGGGTCGGCGCTTTCTTTTTCGTTTTCGCTCAAAACTAACTTACTTAAATTTGGGTGCTACTGTCGAATATGTCCATCGCCTAGGACGATGAACTTTTGCGAGCTCAAACCGTTCAAGCCAACAGGGCCGCGAGCGTGAAACTTATCGGTAGATATACCAATCTCTGCTCCCAAACCATACTCAAAGCCGTCAGCAAAACGAGTCGATGTATTCACCATGACCGAGCTGGAATCTACCTCGCGTAAAAACTTTTGAGCTAGAGTGTAGTCTTCGGTGATGATGCTGTCGGTATGAGCCGAGCTGTATTTATTGATAAAAGCGATTGCCTCATCGCAGTCCTCTACGATTTTGATCGATAAGATTGGCGCAAGGTATTCAGTGTTCCAATCTTCTTCTGTTGCTGCGCTGATATCGCTAACAAGCGCTTGAGCTTTTTCGCAGCCCCGAAGCTCAACACCTTTTTCTAAGTAGGCGCTGGCAAGGCGAGGTAAAATATCGCTGGCTATGCCCTCTGCGACCAAAAGAGTTTCCATGGTGTTGCAAGTGCCATAACGTTGAGTTTTAGCATTGAGTGCAACATTAAAGGCTTTTTCTTGATCAGCTTTGTTATCGATATAAACGTGGCAGATACCATCTAGATGCTTGATAACAGGTACACGAGCGTCGTTGCTGATGCGCTCGATTAAACCCTTGCCGCCACGAGGGACGATAACGTCTACGTAATCAGGCATAGTAATCATATGGCCCACGACTGCACGATCAGGAGTATTAACCACCTGAACAATGGCTTCGGGCAAACCGGCTTTAGCGATGCCTGCTTGAATGCACTTAGCAATCGCCTGGTTAGAGTGCAGAGCTTCAGAGCCGCCGCGCAGAATAACGGCATTGCCTGATTTTAAACATAGGCTTGCTGCTTCAACGGTTACGTTAGGGCGGCTTTCATAAATAATGCCAACCACACCAAGAGGTACGCGCATCTGGCCGACTTGAATACCGCTAGGTAAATATTTCATATCGCTGATTTCGCCCACAGGATCATTGAGTGAGGCGACTTGGTGTAGACCTTCGATCATGCCGTCAAAGCGGCCATCAGTAAGTTCTAAGCGATCGAGTAGGGCAGAGGAAAGTTCTTTCTCTTCGCCATTTTTAATATCGATTTGATTGGCTTCGAGGATCTGTTTTTTCTGTGCAATCAATTCATCGGCAATTAAGTTAAGCGCCAAGTTTTTGGTATGGGTGTCCGCTTTGGCGATTTCGCGAGAAGCCGCGCGTGCCTGTTGCCCTATTTGTTCGCTATAGATTTTGATGTCATCACTCATAATTTTCACCCAAAGGTGTTCGTGTTTGTAAATGTATTATTGGAAGACGCTCGGCGTCTGAAACTGGTTTGGCTTAAATGCTTAGCTCGCCATTATAGACTAAGCTGGCATCTCCTTGCATAAGTACCGGCTGTCCCGGGCCTTGCCAGGAGATCATAAGGTCTCCGCCCAGTAAATGGGTAGTGACTTCTGGGGCAAGTTGGCCTTGTAGAATACCTGCAACCGCCGCCGCGCATGCTCCGGTGCCGCAGGCTTGGGTTTCCCCGACGCCTCGCTCGAAGACTCTAAGCGTGAATTCTTTAGGGTTATCGATACGCATAAAGCCTACATTGACTCGCTCTGGAAAAGCAGGATGCTCTTGCAGTGTTTTGCCAATGGATTCGATTTCCTGGTCATCATGCTCATAGACTGTTAAGACCGCATGGGGATTGCCCATCGACAGTACGGTAAATGTCCTATCTTGATCGAGGCTTAGAGTGAGGTTTTGCTCGTTTAATTCGCCTTGAACGGGAATCTGGGGTCCTTCAAAAATAGGCACGCCCATGTCCACCAGTACTTGGTTATTTTCAAGTATCTCAAGGGAAATAATACCGCTACATGTTTCCACCACGACCGGATTTTTATCCGTTAAACCTTGTTCATGCACAAAGCGGGCAAAACAGCGTGCGCCATTGCCGCATTGCTGCACTTCACCGCCGTCGGCGTTGAAGATTCGGTAGCGAAAATCCACACCGTTATGGTCGCTGCTTTCAACAATTAATAGCTGATCGAAGCCAATACCTTTATTGCGATTAGCAAGCGCGGCGATATTTAAGCTAGCCAGCTCAAAGTTTTGGCGAACGGCATCGATGACCATAAAGTCATTACCTAAGCCATGCATTTTGCTAAAGCGTAGATTCATTGTGTTTGTTTCTTTAATGGCTGACCTTATTCAGGTAGCAGCTGTTCTAACTGGAACTGATAGTCGTAAGTTTCACGCTCACGAATTAGGTGGGCGCTGTCTTTGTCCACCATGATCTCGGGTGGACGGTTACGGCTATTGTAGTTCGAACTCATGACAAAACCATAGGCTCCGGCGGAGCAAACTGCTAATTTATCGCCTGCTTCTAGGTTTAAGTCTCGATTTTTACCTAAAAAGTCGCCGCTTTCACAGACTGGGCCAACGATGTCCATATTAGTGGTGGAGCCTTCTCTCTTTTTCAAGGGAAGGATATCCTGCCAGGCTTCATAGAGAGCGGGGCGAATTAAATCGTTCATCGCGCCATCAACCACGGCAAAGTGCTTGTCGCCATTACTTTTTAGAAACTTTACTTCGCTGACAAATACACCTGCATTAGCAGCAATAGATCTACCCGGCTCCAGCATGATTTCTAAGTCTGGGTCGGCGATTCTATCAAGGAGCGTTTGTACATATTCTTGAGCGCTAGGTACTTCTTCATCTTTGTAGCATACGCCAAGGCCTCCGCCAAAATCTAGATGGCGTATGTTGGCACCAAGACCTCTTAGCTCTTGGATTAAATTAAGCATTAAATCCAGAGCGTCTAAAAATGGATCGAGTTTGGTTAGCTGGGAACCAATGTGGCAGTCTACTCCGATTGGATCCAGGTGCTCTGCTGCGATAATTTTTTGATAGATACGGGGCGCTTCATCAAAAGGTAGACCGAATTTGTTTTCTTTTAGTCCAGTTGAAATGTAAGGGTGTGTTTGAGGATCAACATCTGGGTTTACGCGCACGGATACCGGAGCAATGCAGTCCATGTCTTTTGCAACTTCGTTGATAAGATCAATTTCAACTTCGGATTCAATATTAAAGCAGTGAATGCCCACTTCGAGTGCTCTTCTGATTTCATGAGCTTGTTTGCCCAGGCCAGAAAACACCACTTTTTTGGGGTCGCCTTGGGCGAGAAGCACGCGCTCTAACTCTCCTACAGAAACGATATCAAATCCAGATCCTAGTTTTGCGAGTACGTTAAGCACGGCAATGTTTGAATTGGCTTTAACTGCGTAACATATTAAATGGGCTTGGTTTCCAAAAGCTTGGTCAAGATCGGTCCAGTGTTGCTCTAGCGCTGCGCGCGAATAAACATAGCAGGGTGTACCATGTGTTTCAGCAATGGAATTTAGATCGAGACCTTCAATATAAAGTTCGTCGTTTTCGTAACGTATAAAAGAGTTTAATGCGCTCATGATAGTTTGTGTTTAAAAAAGTATATTAAAAAGGATGTTGCTTAAGCTGAGTGCTTATTCTTTAGAAGAGGCTTCTTTATTTGATGAAGGCTCTTTATCCGCTGAGGGCTCTTTATCAGCTGAAGGCTTCTCGCCCGCTGAAGGCTCTTTACTGGCTGAAGGCTCCTCCGCAATAGGCTGTTCAGCCGCAACAGGTTTTTCCTCTTCTAAGTAGAGGGGCCCTTTTTGTCCGCAGCTAGCTAATACCAAAAAACTTGCACCAAGCAATAAGCAGTAAAATGTATGTAAGAATTTAGACATTTTAGTTTAGTTCTTTTTGCTGTTTAGCCATTCGCTACCACGCTTTACGGCTTCTGCTACCTGAGCAGGGGCTGTCCCGCCAAAATGGCTTCTAGCGTTGATAGAACCTTCGAGGCTCAGTACTTCTTGCACGTCGTCGTTGATAAACCCAGGTGCGAAACTTTGTAGTTGTTCGAGGCTTAGTTCAGAAAAATCTTTTTGCTCTTTAATAGCAAAGGCAACCGTCTTGCCAACGATCTCGTGAGAGTCTCTGAAAGCTACGCCGTTCTTAACCAAATAATCTGCAAGATCGGTAGCGGTTGAAT
This sequence comes from Pseudomonadales bacterium, assembly GCA_965223975.1. Taxonomy (GTDB): domain Bacteria; phylum Pseudomonadota; class Gammaproteobacteria; order Pseudomonadales; family JBECKS01; genus JBECKS01. The sequence goes on along the minus strand of OZ245031.1, from coordinate 919,973 downwards.
AGCCAGCTTTAGCCGCTTCGTACATGTTTTCTGTTTTAACTTCTACCGCAGGCATCATATCCGCGTAGGCTCTTAAACAATTTAGTAAGGTCTCTGCGCTATCGAATAGTGGTTCTTTATCTTCTTGGTTGTCTTTGTTGTAAGCCAGAGCTTGAGACTTCATTAGTGTTAGTAAGCTGATTAAGTTTCCATTGGCTCGACCACTTTTGCCTCGCACTAGCTCAGGTACATCTGGGTTTTTCTTTTGCGGCATGATCGATGAGCCAGTGCAAAAACGATCAGGCAGTTCAATAAAATCAAATTGGGCCGAAGACCAAAGTACCAGCTCTTCAGAAAATCTTGATAAGTGCATAAGCACCAAAGCAACGTCGGAACAAAACTCAATCGCAAAGTCTCTGTCACTAACCGCGTCTAAAGAGTTTTCCGCGATACCGTCAAATTTAAGAAGTTTGGCGGTAATGCTCCTATCGATTGGATAGGTGGTTCCCGCAAGCGCGGCAGCACCCAGCGGCATAATGTTCACTCGGCTGCGGCAGTCTTGTAGTCGTTGCCAGTCTCTTTTTAGCATTTCAAACCAAGCCATCATATGATGGCCAAAGCTGATGGGCTGAGCAACTTGTAAGTGAGTAAAGCCGGGCATGATGGTAGCGCTGTGTTTTTCAGCTTGAGTCAGTAGGCCTTCTTGTAATCGTAAGAGTTCTTGGCTGGCTAAATCGATAATCTCTCTTAGATAAAGTCTGATATCGGTCGCAACTTGGTCGTTTCTGGATCGACCGGTATGCAGTTTTTTGCCGATATCACCAATTTCTTGGATCAACCTAGCTTCGATATTCATATGAATATCTTCGAGCTCAATGCTCCATTCAAAATCACCCGCTTCGATTGCTTTGAGGATTTTATTTAAACCCTGGTGAATTTGATCTTTTTCATCCGTAGTCAGAACGCCGACTTCGCAGAGCATTTGAGAGTGCGCAAGTGAGCCTTCAATGTCCATGCGATAGAGGATCTGATCGAACTGGATTGAGGCGGTAAATTCTTGAACAAAGGCATCGGTTGAGCCTGAAAAACGGCCACCCCATGATTGATTGCTTTGCTGCTTAGTCATTGCGTATCTCTTTCTTTAATTTTGCTATGGTTTCGAATATTTATTAGTGTTTTCGCTCGGTGGACTAGGTGTTACTATCCTGGACTCTTACCAAAGCTATTTAGCCGATGATGAAGCCATTTTTAGGGCTTTTATGAAGGCTTTTACACAGGCTTAGGCGAATCGGTGAAGGATAAATGAATAAGGCTGAAAAAAACACTAAAAGCACCGAAAATAAGGCCTTAGGGGCTGAAATCGACGATTTTTTCATCCCTGACCTGTGCAATACGCGTTCAGTCTTAACACTGGTGCTCGCAAGTGAGCTTTTTGCCTTGGTGGTGGTTATCGTTTCCAATCCTCTGCCTAATTTTAATTGGCTTGCAATGGCTAAAGTTTCTTTGTTAACCCAATGGGTGACTTTGAGCTCGGCGGGTATAGTTTGTGGTCTCCGCCCTTGGTTAAGAGCGATGCACCCTATGATTGCACTTGTGGTTTGTTTGCTCGTGGTGATGATAGATACTGCGGTATTTAGTTTGGTGGGTGAATGGGCCTTGACGCCAGAATTTTTGGCTGAGTCGGTATGGTATAACATAGATTATTGGTCCGTTGCTCAGAGTTTGCTTATTAGTGCGTTAATAGGCGGGATGGTTTTTCGGTATTTTTTAGTTCAGCACCGTTTGCGCCAAAAGGAAAGAGCAGAACTTAACGCTCGGCTTCAATCCCTGCAATCTAGAATCCGCCCTCACTTTTTGTTCAACAGTATGAATATTATTGCCAGCCTTATTGCGGTAGATCCTGATAAGGCTGAATCGGTTGTTGAGGATTTGGCGGAGCTTTTTAGGGCGAGCTTAAAAGAGACAGCGAATGTGGTGCCTTTGAATGATGAAATAGAACTTTGTCGAAAGTACGCCGGTATCGAACAATTGCGGCTTGGTGATCGTTTGGAAGTGCAATGGCTTGAATTGGGTTTTGATGAACAGACTTACCAGCAGGTTGAGATTCCAATGCTGTTGTTACAGCCCTTATTAGAAAATGCAATTTATCATGGTATCCAGCCCAGGCCCGAGGGTGGTTTAGTAGAAATAGTTTTGGATAACGAAGGCGATTTGTTCAAGATTCAAATGACCAACCCTTTGCCTGCAGCGACTTATCATTCTGGTTCAAATAATAAGGAACCAAAACACCATAAAGGTAATCAAATGGCGATTAAGAACATTCGTCACCGTTTAGAGGCCATCTATCAAGGAGAAGGTATATTGGTGCAAGATCAAATAGATGAGAAATTTGTTACCGTGTTATCATTTCCAAAAAGCACTCTAGGGTATGATCAAGGCTAGTTTCTTGAGTTTAAGCGCGAAGCCATAAATGGATAGCGGCACAGGGTACAGGGGCAGAAAATGAAAGTATTGATTTGTGATGATGAGCCACTCGCAAGAGATCGCCTGAAACGATTTATTTCGGACATGGATAATCTAGAAGTCATAGCCGAGGCTGGAAATGGCGCTGAGGCTATTGAGCAAGTGAATCAGCATGACCCAGATATTGTATTATTGGATGTTCGTATGCCAGGTATGGATGGCATCGAAGCGGCGCATCACTTAAGCGGTAAAGAAGAACCTCCCGCGATCATTTTTTGCACCGCTTATGATGAATATGCGTTGGAGGCGTTTAAGGTTGACGCAATTGGCTACCTAATGAAACCAGTCAGGGCTAGCGATTTGGAAGAAGCTTTAGGTAAGGCCACTAAACTTAATAAATCGCAAATCCAATCTTTGAATGCTGCGGCACGGGAAGAAGAATCTAGACGCCGCAGCCATATTAGCGCTAAGACTCATAAAGGTATTGAGCTTGTTCCGATCGAGGACGTGCGATATTTCCGAGCTGATCAAAAGTACGTTTCAGTTAGGCATTCTGGTGGCGAACTTTTGATTGATGAAACCCTTAAGAATCTAGAAAACGAATTCGGTGATATGTTTGTGCGAATCCACCGTAACTCTCTGGTGGCTGCTAAGTACCTGGATGGAATGGAATTAAACACACCAGGGCATTATCAGGTAAAATTAAAGGGTGTTGAAGACAAGCTCGTTGTCAGTCGGCGCCACATAGCAGCCTTACGTAAGGTGATGCAAAACCTTTAAAACAACTCCTATATCTTATGAAAATTATTATAGCTACACGTAAGAGTCAGCTGGCTCTTTGGCAGGCAGAATACGTCAAGGAAAAGCTCGAAAAACTAGACCGGTCTGTTCAGGTGGAATTACTCCCGATAAGCACGAAAGGAGACAAGATCCTAGATGTTCCCTTGGCAAAAATTGGTGGCAAAGGGCTGTTTCTTAAAGAGTTGGAAAGCGCCATGTTAGAAGGGCGTGCCGACATCGCAGTACACTCAATGAAAGATGTGCCTATGGAGTTTCCAGAAGGGCTCCAACTTAGTGCAATTTGTGAACGAGAAGACCCCAGTGATGCTTTCGTGTCTAATCATTTTCCAAGTTTTTCTGACTTGCCCAAGGGAGCTAAAGTGGGGACGTCGAGCCTTCGTAGAAAAGCACTGCTGATGAACGCTCGCCCAGATTTAGATTTTGTTGATTTGCGAGGTAACGTGAATACTCGCCTCCAAAAGTTAGATGATGGCGAGTTCGATGCCATTATTCTCGCGAGTGCTGGCCTTATAAGGCTGGGTTTTTCGGATCGAATTAGAGAGTCATTGGATTTTTCCTTGAGTTTGCCAGCAGGTGGTCAGGGCGCAGTCGGTATCGAGTCCCGTTCCGATGATGTGGCAATCAATACTTTGCTTAGACAATTAAATCACCAACGAACAGCTGATTGTGTGATGGCAGAAAGAGCAGTAAATACAAAATTAATGGGTGGCTGCCAAGTACCTATTGCTGTGCATTGTCAGCAAGTGGGTGGTCAATTAAGTATCAAAGCTTTAGTGGCTTCTGTTGATGGCAAGGAAGTGCTTGCAGCCGAGGGAAAAGGGGATAGTGCCCGCGCTTGGGATATAGGTGAGGGTGTCGCACAGGATTTATTATCCCAGGGTGCGCAAAGGTTGCTGGATGCCGTCCATTTATAAAGTCGTTGAATGGGATTAGAGCTAGGTTTCAATAGGGTCGAAATATGCAGACACTGATACTGCCTCGAGCGGAGCTTAGCCTAAATCACCCTTGTATTACTCGCTTGAATTTGTCTGATCAGCGGCTCGATGATCTTAGGCAATTATTAAATCAAAGTGCTCTTGAGCAACGTTTGTCGCAATTTTGCAAACAGAATAACCTCGCTTTGCAGGTGGTTCCCGTCACTAATATTGCCCCGCTCTGCACTGTAGAAAATCTCGCTGAACCGTCCGAAGTTTTTAAGCCAGATCTGCTTGTGTTTGTAAGTAAGCATGCAGCTCTACTAGGGCGTCTGTTTTTACCTTTAAGTATTTTAGAGTCTGCAGGCCTCTATGCTGTAGGCCCCAGTGCTAAAGTTTTTTTTGAACCAGAAATGCCGGTCAAGTGTCCCTCAAAAGCTGACGGAGAAAGTCTATTATCTCTAAGAGAGTTTCAAAACTTAGACGGTAAGCAGGTTCTAATTTGCAAGGGCGAAGAGGGTTTAGATTATATTGAAAATGTCTGTGCAGAGCGGGGAGCTAAGCTCAAAGTTGTGGATTTGTATCGTAGGCAAGCATTTGAAGGTGAGGAAGAGCTGGCTCTAGGCCAGCTTCATGGCGTATATGGAGCCAGTGGCAAGGTGCTCGAACACCTTTTAGCTCGCTCAAACACAGATCAAAAAACTGCCCTGCGCGCGTTACCGTTGTATCCGATGAGTGAGCGAGTAGCAAAGGTGGCCTCAGAGCTTGGTTTTAGCCAAATTCGCGCCGAAATCTAGTCTTACCATTGCTCCTTGAAAGGGTATACTTCCGTATACCAGATTTTATTCCGACGTTAATTGTTTATGAGCCAAACAGATTTTTCTTTAGAACAGCCGATTCGAGATGCGCTAGATCAGTTGATGATTCCTAGTTTGGATCTCAGCTTTGCGAACGTGCTAAAACGGGTTGAGAAAGTAGGTGACTCATATCGGCTTTTTTTTGAGCTACCTTTCTTTTTTGAACCGCTAGAAGCGGAATATAGAGAGCTGGTGGATGAGTGTATAGAGCAATCTGTCGAAGGCGCTTCTTGGAATATGCAGTTCTCTACATTGATTCAGCAGAGAGAAGCTACTAACGGAGTTAAACCGTTAAATGGTGTGAAGCATGTTATCGCCGTCGCGTCTGGAAAAGGTGGGGTAGGCAAATCTTCCACCGCCGTGAATTTGGCTTTAGCACTTAAAGACCTAGGTGCAAAAGTGGGTATTTTGGATGGGGATATTTATGGACCTAACTTAGCATTGATGTTAGGTGTGCCCGAAGATCTTCGTCCGGAAATTGAAGAGCAGAAATACTTTGTGCCTCTTGATGCTCAAGGCTTGCAAAGTATGTCAATGAGCTATGTTACTACTGAGAACACTCCTATGGTGTGGCGCGGACCTAAAGCATCGGGAGCTTTTACCCAACTCCTGACATCTACCCTGTGGCGAGAATTAGACTATCTCTTAATCGACATGCCCCCAGGCACTGGCGATATTCAGTTGACTATGGGGCAAAGTGTTCCAGTTAACGGTGCCTTGATCGTAACCACTCCTCAAAACATGGCGACACAAGATGCTAAGAAAGGGATCGAGATGTTTAATAAAGTAAATATCCCAGTTTTAGGTTTAGTAGAAAATATGAGTACGCATATTTGCAGCGCTTGTGGGCACGAAGAAGCAATCTTTGGCCAGGGCGGAGGTGAGCTATTGGCGGACGCTTATAATAGCCCGTTTCTTGGGGCGGTTCCTTTGGATGCAACCATTCGAGAAGATTGCGATAGTGGTTTCCCGACCGTTGCTAAAGATCCGATTGGGGATTTAGCACAACGCTATCAAGAGATTGCTTTAAGGCTTAGCGTACAGCTGCTTAAGCGTGGCGAAACGACCAACTCGATTGATGTGCGTGGAGCTTAAGGTGAATCACGGTGCGTAAACTTGTTGTTTGGCAGGCGGTTTTAATGATGGTTTTTATGAGTTCTCAGCTTGGAGCTCAAGAGACGAAATTTGATTTCGATAAACCTTGGTATTTAGGGTTGGGAATTAGCAATAGTGAGGTTGGCTTTCAAAGCGGAAGTCGAACGAGCGGCGATACCATTGTTTCATTTAGTGGAGATAATAGTGCGGTTTCGTTTTGGCTGCTAGCCGGTATGCAGTACCACGAGCATTATGATATCGAGCTACGTTATCATCAGTTAGGAGGTTTTGATCACAGCATAAAGTATGTTGATGCCTCGAAACAAATTCAGGTCAACGTTGATAGTGACCTAGACTATCAATCATTTGACGCGTTGATTAAACCTAAATTGAGCTGGGGTGGGTTTCAGGTCAATGCTTCCGCAGGTTTGTCTCTCGTGTTGGTTGAGCGGGTGCCAGGTGTGAGCATAGTGGGTGGACAAGATGAACTTGTTCGAGAGGAATTTTTGAATGCTATATCGCCGAATATCAACGTTCAAAACGATAGGGGCTTAGTGCTTAAATATGGGCTGGGCATGGAATACAAAAGTAAAAAAGCCTACGCCTGGCGTTACGATATATATTGGTCAGAGTTCGACGATGAGGATATTGCCAGTCAGGCTTTAAGTTTTTCTTGGTATTTTGCCGAAGACTCTAAGCGCTAAGAAAGCCGCTTTACATTGGCTATTTAAAATAGCTCTCAGGTGGGATTTCGCACTTCAGTTTATGCCCTAGAAGATCTTCAATGGCTGGTAGTTCAAAAGACTCATCTTCGCAAGCTAGACTGATCGAAACGCCTTCTGCATCGGCACGTCCAGTTCTTCCTATGCGGTGTACATAGTCTTCTGGGTCTTCTGGAAGGTTATAGTTAATTACATGACTGACGTCGTTAATGTGAATACCTCGTCCTACAACATCAGTGGCGACCAATACTTTAATTTTACCTTGTTTAAAATCTTCTAAGGTGCGACTACGTTTTTGTTGAGAGATTTCTCCAGTGAGTACGCCAACTTTAATTCCCTTATTTTTAATTGAATCGTACAGCCTTTGGCTTTGGTCTCGGCGATTGGTAAACACGATGGCGCTATGGGTGTGTTCTTCGTTGAGAATATTTAATAGGACTTTTAATTTTTGCTCTTTTGAAATTAAAAATACTTTTTGTTCGACGCTGTCGGTGGCGACGCGCTCAGGTTCTACCTCAACAAAGACCGCGTCTTTAGTCCAGCGCTTGGCTAGATTAAGGATGTCTTGGGTAAAGGTGGCGCTAAATAATTGTGTTTGGCGAGAGTCACAGTCCGGCACGCGACCAATAATGCGTTTGATTTGCGGGATAAAACCCATGTCTAGCATACGATCGGCTTCATCTAAGACCAAGCTTTCGACCAAGTCGACGTAGAGGTCACCGCGGCTGATAAAGTCTAATAAGCGACCTGGAGTGGCAACAACGATATCAACATAACGGTTGTCCATGCTACGTTTTTGTTTGTCGTAGTTTTCTCCGCCGATCAAGGTGCAAATATTTAGGTTGCAGTATTTGGCTAGGTTTTTGGCGTCAGAGGCGATTTGAACAACAAGTTCACGTGTGGGGGCAATGATTAGGGCTCTAGGCTCTCTCAGAAAGCGCTCTTCTTCAATTGGGTTTAGAAGAAGGTCATCAATAACGGTTATTAGAAAAGCTGCGCTTTTTCCGGTTCCAGTTTGAGCTTTTCCAATGGTGTCCTTTCCTCTTAAGGTATAAGGCAAAGACGCTGCTTGGATGGGAGAGCAATATTCAAAGCCTAGATCTTGGATGGCATGCATTAGCTCGTCACGAAGACTTAAGTCGTGGAACCGGGTTTTGTCGGCAACGGGGTCCACTTTAAAATCGGAGAGAGACCATTGCTTATCTGCTTGCTTGTCTTGTTGACTGTTTTTGCTGTGTGTTTTGTTGTCTGATTTGCTATGTGCCAAAAGGAGTAACCTGGTTATTTTGCTGAGCATTCTAGCATTGAGGGCCTTAGAGCGAAACAGCTCTTATTTTCTCTAGCCGTTGAACTTTGGGACGCTCATTTTGTCTTTTATATGGCAACATAGGACTCGCCCATAATAGGTGGATATGGGTTGTATCTTTAATAACGAGGAATGAGGAAGCAATGAGCGAAGCGTTAAATGTAAAAGAGAGTGTGCTAGAGCGTTATTCTGAGGGTGCAAAAGAGGTGCAGTCAGCACTTTGCTGCCCGGTAGATTACGATACAGCGCTATTGAAAATTCTTCCGAAAGAGATCATTGATCGCGATTACGGTTGTGGCGACCCTTCGCGTTATGTTCGAGAAGGGGAGACAGTACTCGACTTAGGCAGCGGTGGTGGAAAAATCTGCTATATGGCAGCACAAATCGTGGGCACAGAAGGCAAGGTAATTGGCGTTGATATGAACGACGACATGCTGGGCCTTGCCAGATCTTTTCAGTCTGAGATGGCTGAAAAGCTTGGCGCGGATTTGGTTGATTTTAGAAAAGGCTATATTCAAGACCTTGCTCTCAATGTAGCCGAGATGGAGTCTTACCTTGACCAAAATCCGGTGAAAGATATCGATAGCCTCGACGCGCTGAATGACTGGAAAGCAAAACAAAGTGCGAGACAGCCATTAGTAGAAAGCGATAGCGTTGATATCGTGGTATCCAACTGCGTTTTGAACCTAGTAGCTGAAGATGATCGACGTAAAATGCTTGACGAGATTTATAGAGTCTTAAAGCCAGGCGGGCGTATTGCTATTTCAGATATTATCGCTGATGAATATGTACCAGAGCATCTTAAAAATGATTCTGAGCTTTGGAGCGGTTGTATATCCGGTGCCTTTCAGGAAGAGGCTTTTTTGGACGCCTTTCTTGAAGCGGGTTTTGTATCAGTAGCCTATGACAAATGGGATTCTGAACCTTGGCAGGTGGTTGAGGGTTACGAATTTAGGTCAGCCACTGTGGTAGCGCAAAAGCCATTAAGTGAAGACGAGGCGCACACTGACGCCGGACATGCATTAATCTACAAAGGTCCATTTGCGGTAATTATGGACGACCAAGGTCAGGAGTATTATCGGGGCAGTCGAATGGCGGTCAGTGAGCAGACCTTTGCTGAAGTTACTCAAGGTGAATTGGCTGAGCACTTTATAGCGATTCCTGGTAAATCCTGTTGCGCGAGTGCCTACGAGCTTGCGCCTGGGGCCTTACGTTCTGCTGCTGATAACAAGGGGCAAGAGCATAGAATTGGTGCAGCTAAGAAAGCGGACTCAAGTTCCTCTTGTTGTTAATAGCTCTTAAATAAATAATAGCTTTCAAATAAAAAAGCCCGTCTAGCTTCTCAGTTAGACGGACTTTTTGTTTATGAGCTTGGATCTCTTAAGCGACCTTTTCCATCACATGAATACCACAGCAGGAGCCTAAGCCAATTACATGGGTAAGACCGATACGTGCGTTCTCGACTTGCCGTTCGCCAGCTTCTCCTCGTAAGTGGGTGCAAACCTCATAGATGTTTGCGATACCGGTAGCGCCAAGAGGGTGGCCTTTTGATAAGAGGCCACCAGAAACATTAACCGGTGTTTTACCGCCGTGGGCAGATGCGCCGCTATCAATAAATTGACCGGCTTCGCCGTCGCCACATAAGCTCAGGTTTTCATAGTGCAGAATTTCTGCTGTGGCAAAACAATCATGCAGTTCGACCAGGTCTAAATCTTCAGGTCCAACTCCTGCCATCTCATAAGCTTGGCTGGCTGCCATACGCGTACAAGTGTTTATGTCTGGCATGGTTAAGTTGCGCTCAGAGTAGGGGTCGGTGGTGAGTGCTGATGCTCTCACTTTAACCGCACGAGACATACCGAGTTCTTTGGCTTTCTTTTCAGAAACTAGTACTGCAGCCGCTGCGCCATCAACATTCACCGAGCACATTAACTTTGTGTTTGGGTAAGAAATCATTTCTGCATTCATCACCATGTCCAATGGTGTTTCGATTTGATACATGGACTTAGGGTTTTTAGTGGAATGTAGGTGATTTTTTACTGACACTTTGGCGAATTGCTCAAAAGTTGTACCGTACTTGTTTGCGTGCTCCATACCTGCTTCTGCAAATACACAAGGCATAGTGCCAGAACCGAGCAGGCCTTCTTTAGGGATGCCTTTACGACCGCCAGTGCCGCCTAATAAACCTTTGCCCATTTGTTCTACACCGACGGCTAATACCACATCGCATACGCCAGCTTTGACTGCCATCCAAGCTTCACGAAAAGCTGTAGCGCCTGTTGCGCAGGCGTTGGCGACATTCACAACACTAATGCCTGTTTGGCCAATACGCTGCAAAATTTTCTGTCCTACCATCGCGTTGGATTGGTACAAGTTCCCGCAATACAGCGCTTGAATATCTTGGATAGTCAGACCTGCGTCATCTAAAGCCATTAAGGCTGCATCGGCACCAAGCTCTGGTACACTTTTGTCAGGAAAGCGGCCAAACTTAAGCATGTCGATTCCCATTATATAAACGTCACTCATTGTTCTTCTCCTTAATTAGTTTGGCTTCTTATGCGCTTGCTTGAAAAAAGAAGCAGGTATATTCGTTGTTTTCTTTGTCCTTTCGGCCAAGTGCATCTTTAAAAACAACTTCAACTTCAAGGCCAAAGGGGATGTTTTCTGGTGTAGGTTCAATCCCGATTAGGTTTCCCTTAAGGGTTCCGCCACCTTCGAGATCGACCACCGCTGATACAAAGGGGGTTTCGATTCCGGGGAAGGTTCTATGAACGATCGAGTAGGAATATACCTTCCCTTTGTTTGATAGTTTGAAAGGGTTTAGTTGATTCCTAATTCCGCATTTTGCGCATGCGCTACGTTGGTCAGTAAAGACCGATCCGCAGTTGTCACATTTTAGTCCTTCTAAATATGGCTCGCCGCCTTCAGGCATTTTTAAATAATTAACCGCAGGTAATGACGCAGTTTGAGCTTCTGTTGACATGATGGTGCCTCCTTGAAAATGTATCACTGGTCTAAATTAGGTGTACTGAATCTATCATGGCCCTAGGTGGCTACCAAGGATCTAGGCTGTTTGGAGGGCTGACAGATTGAAGGATATGACAAGCGAGCTTTAAACGAATGTACTACTTGTGATGCTTAGAGAAAGGCGTACTATCAAATCTGACGTGAATATAGTTGTACACAAAGGACTTAATAATGAAGCAAGTTGAATACGCAGGATTTTGGATTAGAACGGCTGCTGCCATTATCGATTCGATTCTATTGCTGATGGTGCTTGGCCCGCTATTGACCGCAATTTATGGGGCTGACTATTGGGTGGGTGAGCAGTTGTTTTTTGGTACCTGGGACTTTCTGTTGAACTATATTCTCCCGGCAGTCGCGGTGATTATGTTTTGGGTTTATAAATCGGCTACCCCTGGAAAAATGATTACCAAGATCGAAATTGTCGATGCCGAAACAGGTGGAAAAGCCAGAACTGGACAGCTGATAGGTCGATACTTTGGTTATTACGTTTCTATGATTCCTTTATTTTTAGGAATTATCTGGGTCGGTTTCGATAAACGAAAGCAGGGATGGCACGACAAACTAGCTGGTACGCTTGTGGTTAAGCAGGGCAGTGCAAGTTCATCCAAGCTTTTAGAAACGGAAGCGGCTGAATAGAACGCCTATTCGATAACGCCCTTTTCTTTGAGTTGTGCAATTTGCTCAGCGTCGTAGCCAATGCTGTTTAGAATTTCATCGCTATGCTGTCCGATGCTTGCTGGAGTTTTTGGTGCGTTAACTTGAGTTTTTTCTAAACGAAAAGGTGCTCGGCTCACAGGAGCTGCTTGTTTTAGACCTGGCCCCTCAACTTCGACTTGTAAGTTCATGCCTCTGATTTGCGGATGATCAATAGCTTCTTGCATGTTGAGTACCGGGCCTGCGGGTACGCTCATCTCGCCAAGAATTTCGAGTACTTCTTCATTAGTGCGCTCTAAAAACCAAGGTTGAACTTCTTCGCAAATACGGTCGCGGTTTTGTCCGCGTTTATCGTCGCTGTTTAAACTCTCGTCTTCAAGCCAATGTTCTTTGCCAACGGCTGTTGCGAGTCGTTTAAATAGCGCATTACCCACTACGTGAATAATCACGTGTCCGTCTTTTGTTTTAAAAACATCAGAGGGTCCAGAAGTTTGTGAACGACTGGCGCTTGGCTGACGGTTGATTTGTGTAGCACCCTGTTCGCATAGCATGGGACCAAAGATAGATACTGCGCTGGCGAGTAGGCTAGCTTCGACTTTTTGGCCTTCGCCGGTTTTCTCTTTATGCCAAAGCGCAGCGAGTGTTCCCATAGCTGCGGTCATTGCAGTGCTGTTGTCGACATAGGCGGCAGAGGTTTTGATTGGCTCACCGGGCGAACCGGTAAAATACATGGTGCCGGACATTGCTTGAGCGATACCGTCAAAACCTGCTTTTTGTGCCCAGGGTCCTTCGCTACCTAAGGCGGTTACCCAGGTGAAAATGATGTCTGGTTTGATTGCTTTTAAACTATCGTAATCAAGGCCCATTTTTTTTAGGCCAGCCTCGGGCATGTTGGCGATAACGACGTCCGCGCTTTTGATGAGTGAGCGCTGAATTTTTTTACCTTCTTCGCTTTTTGGATTAAGTCCTATGACTTTTTTAAGGGAATTGTTTTGGTAGAACATGGCGCCGTCGCCATCGCTGCCGTCTTCATTTTGATAAAGAGGGGAGACAAAGCGATCTTCGCTTCCGCCAAGTTTTTCGATACGGATCACCTCGGCACCTAAACTAGCCAGTAGCCATCCAGCGTATGGACCTGCAATGTAGCGACCAAAATCAATGACTCTTACGCCTTCTAATAGCGATGTATTCATAGCATAACCTTATTTGATTAAATCGAGCTGATCAGCAAGCTCTAAATAGTTTTCGTAACGTAGCGTTGAAAATGATCCTTGTTCAACCGCTTCTCGTATTTTGCAGCCAGGCTCGGTGTTGTGGACACAGTCTCTGAATTTGCAGGCCTCGTTGATTTGGGCGAATTCTTTAAAACCTTGCTGTAACTGCTCCAGGGTGATTTCGTCAAGGTCGAAATCCCGTATTCCTGGAGAGTCGATGATGCAGCCGCCGTTTTCTAAAGTATATAAACGGGAGGTGGAGGTTGTATGTTGACCGAGCCCGCTACGATCCGATAGGGATTGAGTCTTAATCGAATAGTCTTGAATAATGTGTTTGACCAGGGAGCTTTTGCCAACGCCCGACTGACCAATGAATACGCTGTTTTCATCAGCTAAGGCTTCGGCGAGTTGCTGCAACTGCTCTGGATTTTTCTTAGAGCAGACTAGAATTTGTCGCACTACATCTGAATAGTGTGATTGCAGACTAAGCAGTAGTTCCTTGTTGCCTTCTAGGTCTGATTTATTAACTAGTAGCGTGACTTCTAAGTCGAGTAGCTCGCATGCGCAAAGATAACGGTCGAGTACCGCGGGAGGCGTTTCGGGCTCTGTTGCTAGTACCAAGAATACTCGGCTGATGTTGGCCGCAATGATTTTTTCGTTGCCATGTTTGTCGCGCCGGCTGAGTAGGCTGTCTCGTTCGCGCAGGGATTCGATAATGCCAAGATTTTTGTCTTCTGATTCTTCCAGATGAGTCCAGATCACTTCGTCGCCAACGACCATGTCGGGTATGTTGGCCCTCATATGGCACAGGTATTGTCCGCTGTTTTCGCTTAAATCTTCGATTTCGATTTGCTTGCCATGTTTGGCTATAACTAAACCAATACGAGTATCTTGCTGTACTTCGCTACTTAACTCTGCAATCTCACTTTCATTTTGTTGCAGGCGGCGCTGTTTTTCGGACTGAATTTTTTCAATTCGCCATTTTTGCCGTCTTGTGAGTTTGCGTTTAGACATGTTTTTTCTTGGATTTTTTGCTTAGCACTTATGATTAGGGTTTAATCATAAAACCCTTGAGGCATCCGTCCTAGCGACAATTTAGCCCAGGGGGCGAGACGAAGTGATTTTAACAGCTAAGTGGGCTGAATCGAGCCCAAAACAGAATATTTGAAAGAGGGCTGGCACAAAGCCTATAAAACAAAGCCTATAAGAGGAAAGATATGAGCACCAAAGGTGATCGTAGTAGTAACTTAATTTGGGTAGACCTAGAGATGACAGGTCTTGAGCCGGAGACTGATCTAATTATCGAAATAGCGAGTATTGTCACCGATTCCGAGTTGAATATTTTGGCTCAAGGGCCCGTTATAGCGGTCCATCAAAGTGATGCGGCACTGGATGCTATGGATGAATGGAATACCCGCACCCATGGAGAGTCTGGTTTGGTTGAGAGAGTTAAAAACAGCCAATACAGTGATGCTGCAGCGGAGGATGAGACGATCGCTTTTCTAAAGGAATGGGTTGATGAAGGTGCGTCTCCTATTTGCGGAAATAGTATCGGTCAGGATAGACGTTTCTTAGTGAAATATATGCCTAAATTGGAAGCCTATTTTCATTATCGCAATCTGGATGTGAGTACACTGAAAGAGCTGGCGAGACGCTGGGCTCCTGATGTATTGGACGGATTCCAAAAAAAGGGGACCCATCAGGCCTTGGACGATATTATTGAATCCATTGAAGAGCTGCAGTACTACCGGGAGCACTTTCTTAAATACTAGCCCTAAGTGTTAACCTTAAGTACTAACTTTAAAGATCAGGCTTGATGTTGCTCCAGTGCCCAAGTCACATGTTCCCGAACGAGTTCGCTGGGATGTTCCTTTTTGTTGAGTAGTGCTTGAATGATGCTGTTATTGCTTCGAGCATTGCCTAAGCCTATCGCAATGTTTCTGAGCCAGCGTTCATAGCCAATTCGACGGATGGGTGAGCCTGCGGTTTTTTCTAAAAACTCCTCTTCGCTCCAACTAAAAAGCTCTATTAATTCGATATCGTGCAAGCGATTACGAGGGTTGAAGTCTTGTTCTTGGCTGTGCTGGGCATAACGATTCCAAGGGCAGACCAATTGGCAGTCGTCGCAACCAAAGACTCGGTTTCCCATGGGTTTTCTTAACTCTTCTGGAATGCTGCTTTTGTGCTCGATGGTTAAATAAGAAATGCACTTGCGCGCGTCGAGTTCTTTTTCCTTAACGAAGGCCTTGGTTGGACATAAATCCATGCAAGCTGTACATGAGCCGCAATGGCTTGTTGTGGGCTCGTCAGTCGGCAAGGGCAGATCGGTAAATAGTTCCGCTAAGAAAAACCAGGAGCCTGCGTGACGGTTTAAAATCATGGTGTTTTTGCCCACCCAGCCTAGTCCTGACTTTTCAGCTAAGGCGCGCTCAAGTACCGGAGCGCTGTCTACAAATACTCGGTAATTGAAAGGGCCAATTTCTTGTTCAATAAAGTTGGCCAGGTGCTGAAGGCGTTTTCGAATCAGTTTGTGGTAATCCCTGCCTAGGGCGTAGCGAGCAATATACGCTTTTCCCTCCTGGTCTAGTCTCTCAATTTCTTCTAGTCCCTGGGGTTCGTCGTCAATCAGATAGTCCATGCGTAAATTGATGGATCTTAGGGTTCCGGGCACTAGTTCGTTTGGCCGGCTTCGTTTGCTGCCATGGGCCTGCATATAGTGCATTTCGCCATGATACTGTTTCTCTAGCCACTCATTTAGATAGTCTTCGCTTTTTCCCAGATCGACATCGCTCACACTGCATTCCTGAAAGCCAAGATTTAAAGCCTGAGACTTAATCTTGATCATCAGATTTTGTAGGTCAGGCTGAGAGAGCTTAGGCGGGGCAATGCTCTCCGAATTATTTGCAGTGTCTTGCATGCTGTTGAGCTAGGATAGGCTGGCTAAAAAGCTTAATATAGCGTTTTTAAGCTGGCTTTACGAAATATTACTATTGCGTCGGATTTTCAGGTGTCTCAAACAAATACAATAAGCTTGGTTCTGAACGAAGAGAGCGATACCCAAGCTTTGGGTTCTTGGTTTGCAAAAAATGTGGATCATGGTGTGATGTACCTGGAAGGTGATTTAGGGGCCGGAAAGACCTGTTTTAGTCAGGCGCTGATACGTGGCGCGGGTTATGAGGGAAGGGTTAAAAGCCCGACCTATACCTTGCTAGAGCCCTACGAATTGCCCGCTCGCAATATCTATCATTTTGACCTGTACCGTTTGCAGGATGAGGAAGAGTTATTGTTTTTGGGCTGTGATGATTATTTTGAGTCGGCTCAACAACCTTGTTCAGAAAAGGCTAATCTTTGTTTGATAGAGTGGCCGCAAAAGGCGAGATCAATTTTGCCCACAGAAGATATAGCGCTTAGAATAGCCTATCTTGAACCGGGTCGAAGTGAAGCCGGTCGAAAGGCACATATTAATGGTTTGAGCCAGGATCACTTGGCTCTTCTTACAACAGAATTTGGAATTAAATAAATAAGATTTATGCTTGTTTTCCAAACACACAATAACTCTCTGAAAAGCCTTGTTTGGTGTTTAGCAGGCATTTTAATCCTGCTTTTAACTTCGCCCCTGGTATCTGCTCAAAATGAAGTGAGTAGCCTTCGTCTTTGGGAGTCGCCCACTAATACCCGCATCGTATTTGACTTAAAAGCTCCGGTTGAGCATCAAATTTTTTCCCTAAAGGATCCGGACCGATTAGTTGTTGATTTAAAGAACATCAAGATCAACGAAGACCTTAGTCAGCTGGCTCAAAAGGGCTCAAAAATTACTTCTGTTCGTGGAGCCCCGAAAGAAAATCAAGACTTTAGAATCGTCTTTGATTTGAAGAGCCCTTTGAAACCCCAGAGCTTTGTTTTGCCCCCTAATGAAAAGTACGGCCATCGATTGGTTATTGATCTAAAAGATAATCTGAAGTCGGTGGTGAAGGTGGAGAAGGATATCGCGCCTAAAACTAGACGCGGCCGCACGGTGATCGTTGCTATTGATGCGGGTCATGGAGGTGAGGACCCTGGAGCTTCTGGGCCGGGTGGTTTGCGTGAAAAAGATATTGTGCTTCAGATAGCAAAAACGCTTTATAAACGATTGAAGAAAACCCGTGGAATAAAACCAGTCTTGGTTCGTACAGGGGATTATTATTTAAGTTTATCTGAGCGACCCAATTTGGCGAAAAAGAAGCACAAGGCTGATATCTTTATTTCAATCCATGCTGACGCTTTTACTGATCCTCGTGCTCATGGTTCATCGGTTTATGCCTTGTCTAGAAAAGGTGCAACGAGTAGTGCAGCTGCTTACCTGGCTGAAAAAGAAAACCAGTCTGACTTAATTGGTGGTGTTCGTATCGATGAGCAAGACAGTATGGTGCGCAACGTAATTGCCGATTTGATTATGGAAGGAAGCTTGGAACATAGCATCTATATGGGTGACCGTTTTCTTGCTCAAATGAAACACGTAGGGCGTTTGCACAAGACTAGAGTTGAACAGGCAGGCTTTCGGGTATTGAAGCGTGCTGACATGATTTCGGTCCTGGTCGAAACGGGTTTTATTTCTAATCCTAAAGAAGCGCGGCGACTTGCGACTCCTGCTTATCAGAAAAAACTGGCTGAGGCGATCACGGTTGGTTTGGATAATTACCTAAAACAGTATCCGATACCTGGTAGTTATTACGCTACCCTCAAGAAAAAAACGCGAACTCATGTAGTAGAGAGAGGAGATACCTTATCGGGTATTGCGCAACGCTACGGAGTCAGCATGTCATCCGTGCGTAAGGTTAATAAAATGTCTTCTGATCGAGTCAAGCTGGGTCAAAAACTGAAAATCCCTACTGGTTAAATTGGTTCAGAGATATGTCTCGTATTCAAATTCTTGATTCTCGTTTGGCAAACCAAATTGCAGCGGGAGAGGTGGTTGAACGCCCAGCTTCCGTCGTAAAGGAATGCTTGGAGAATTGTTTGGACGCAGGTGCGACCGATATCGAGGTTGATGTTGAGCAGGGCGGTATAAAAAAAATCAAAATCAGAGACAATGGCCGGGGTATTGATAAAGAAGACTTACCCTTGGCTTTGAGCCGTCACGCCACAAGTAAGATTGCGGCTTTTGAAGATCTTGAGAGTTTAGGTAGTTTAGGTTTTAGGGGGGAGGCTTTAGCAAGTATTAGCTCGGTGTCTCGTTTAAAGCTTAGGTCATCAACCGATGACAATGGCTTAGGTTGGCAAGTGAGTGTGTCTGGTAAAGATATGGCGCCAAAGGTCGAGGAGTGTGCCCAGCCTCGAGGAACAGTGATCGAGATTCGAGATTTATTTTTTAACACGCCAGCCCGCAGGAAGTTTTTAAAAACAGAAAAAACTGAGTTTAATCACATCGATGACGTGATTAAGAAGTTAGCACTTAGCCATTTCGATGTAGGTTTCACCCTAATTCATAACCAGCGGGTGATTCATCAGTTTCGACCTGCTAATTCTCAGGTGGAACAGGAGCGCAGAGTTGCTGCAATTTGTGGTCCTGCGTTTATCGAAAATGCTCTGCATTTAGATACTGAGTTAAACACTGACGCGGGTCTTTTGCGTATTCAGGGTTGGATGGCTTTGCCGACTTTCTCGAGAAGTCAGGCTGATATGCAGTACTTTTTTGTTAATAGGCGCATTATTAAGGACAAGGTAGTGAGTCACGCCGTGCGCCAGGCCTATCAAGATGTGCTCTATCATGGTCGTCATCCGGCCTATGTTTTGTATTTGAGTCTTGATCCGGCGGGCGTTGATGTCAACGTGCATCCTACCAAGCACGAAGTTCGTTTCAGAGAGCAACGTAGCGTGCATGGTTT
Organism: Pseudomonadales bacterium; assembly: GCA_965223975.1. Taxonomy (GTDB): domain Bacteria; phylum Pseudomonadota; class Gammaproteobacteria; order Pseudomonadales; family JBECKS01; genus JBECKS01. The sequence continues at coordinate 901,080 of OZ245031.1, read as the reverse complement.
TATTTATAAAGCGCTCCATCGTGTCATTGCGGATGCCAGTCCAGATCAGCAGATACAGCAACAGATACAAGATCAGGCCGGTATTTCGGCGAGTAATGAGCCAGCACCTGCTCAGAACAACTTATCACTGAATCAATTCGCATCTGATACGGGCTCTAACAATTCTTATGTTTATGAGAGAGAGTCGGGCCGCCCTCAGCAGGTGGGTGAGCAGATTAAAAACTACGGTAGCCTATATCAAAGCCCGTCACCTAGTGTTGGTGACAGAGGAAGTGTCAGTGTTTTAGATACTCGTAACGAGGAAATGCCCCCTCTTGGTTTTGCTATCGCGCAACTGCACGGTATTTATATTCTTGCTCAAAACGAACACGGGATGATCGTGGTTGATATGCATGCAGCCCATGAGCGCATCACCTATGAGCGCTTGAAGCAAAGTTTTGATGATAAAAATTTAGTGAGCCAGCCGCTCTTGGTTCCCGAGAGCGTTGCTCTTAGCGAAAAAGAAGTGAAGTGCATTGAAGAGAATCAAGACACTCTAAAAAGTTTTGGTTTAGAGGTGCAAAGTATGTCAGAAGAGTCAGTTGCGATTCGATCAATTCCGGCACTTTTAAAGAATGCTAATACCGAGCAGTTACTGCGTGATGTGGTAAGTGATTTGCTTACTCATGGTTCTAGTTCTTTGCTAGAAGAGAAAAGTAATGAGTTGCTGTCGAGTATGGCTTGTCATGGCTCGGTTCGAGCTAACCGCGCTTTAAGTATTCCAGAAATGAACGCGCTACTCAGAGATATTGAAAGCACCGAACGCAGTGGTCAATGCAATCACGGCCGCCCAACTTGGACGCAGTTTTCTGTTGCTGAGATTGATAAGTGGTTTATGCGCGGCCAATAACTTTGAGTGTCCCTTATTAGTAGCACCTATGCCTGATTCTGAAACCAAGCTTAATGAAAAATCCTTAGCCATCTGCCTGATGGGCCCTACGGCTTCGGGCAAAACCGATTTGGCTTTAAATCTAGCTGATGAATTTCCGGTGACCTTAATTAGCGTGGATTCCTCCTTGGTGTATCGGGGGATGGATATCGGCTCGGCAAAACCCGAGCCGGAAATACTTGAGCGTTATCCCCACCACCTGATTGATATACGGAATCCTGATGAACCTTATTCGGCATCGGATTTTAGAGATGATGTATTGCCGATCATGGATCAGATCTGGCAGGAGGGTAAAGTGCCCCTTTTGGTGGGTGGCACCATGATGTATTTCAAAGTATTAATCGAAGGCATTGCCGATATGCCAGAAGCCGATGAAGGTATTCGAGCCCGCATCGTGGATAAGGCGCTTAAACAGGGTTGGTCAGCAGTACACGAAGATTTACAGAAGGTCGATCCGGTCGCCGCAGAAAGAATTCACCCCAATGACAGTCAAAGGTTGCAGCGTGCTTTGGAGGTCTTTGAGCTTAGTGGTAAACCTTTAAGTGAGCTGCAGGCCAGCGGCGCTTGGGGCGGGCAACAAGAGCTTCACTTTAATCCGGTGTCTCTTGCCTTAATGACTGAAAATAGAGCCCTGTTACATAGACGTATCGAGGGTCGTTTTAAACAGATGGTTAAGAAAGGTTTGGTTGAGGAAGTTAAAGCACTAAAGGCTCAATACCCAGATAAAGCGAACCTCCCAGCTATGCGTGCCGTGGGATACCGCCAGGTTTGGCAGTTTCTTGAGGGCGAGTTTGATGAGCAGGAAATGCTGCAACGAGGTACTGCGGCAACGCGGCAGTTAGCCAAAAGACAAATTACCTGGCTGCGAAGCTGGCCGAATTTGACTAGTTTTGAGATAGATTCGAGTGATCTAGATCAAAATCTGTCAAAAAAGGTAAGAGATTTACTTGAAATAAAAACCTGAACCCTCACACTTCTCGTATATGGCTTGGATGCCACTGTTTACTGCCCTTATTTGGGGCGTTTCGTTGCGGATACGACTATTCACCGACTTAAGAAACTTATTTCGGTAAATACACACTAAGCAAGCATGATGAAGTATGCGCTTGGTGAAGAGTTCTAGCCGCGTTGTGTTGTTTGATGTACTTAATTTAATAGCTAGGAGAGTTCTTATGTCGAAAGGACATTCATTGCAGGACCCATTTTTAAATAGTCTAAGAAAAGATCGAGTGCCCGTTGCCATTTTTTTGGTAAACGGTATTAAGTTGCAGGGCCAAATCGAATCCTTTGATCAATACGTTGTGATGCTAAAAAACGCTACTAGTCAGATGGTGTACAAGCATGCGATTTCTACGGTTGTGCCCTCAAGAAATCCGAAAATTCACGACGATGACGCGGGCTATGTAGAATAATTACGTCAGTTTGAGGATTATTTGCTCTCATTATTTTTCATTTTCGCTTTATCTTATCGAGCCTCGGTTCAAGTATTGAGGTTTAAAGTCTTTGTTTTTTGAGCGCGCAGAAGCTGGGGAAAGGGCCCTCGCCGTTCATCTTTATGCTCATAGTTTCGATGTTGTTCGAGAGGCTGACGCACAGGAAGACTTTGATGAGTTTCTGCAGCTGGTTGACTCGGCAGGTGCTCTAGTGCTCGATACTTATAGCTCTAGGCGTCGACAAATAAATCCGAAGACCTTTGTCAGTTCTGGCAAGCTGCAAGAGATTAAGCAGCTGGTTGAGCACCATAAGATCGAGTTGGTGTTGTTCAATCATAGTTTGTCTCCGACCCAGGAGCGTAACTTGGAAGCCGAACTATGCACCCGTGTGATTGATCGCACGGGCTTGATTTTGGATATCTTTGCGCAACGAGCACGCACCTTTGAAGGTAAGCTTCAGGTTGAGTTGGCGCAATTGAGGCATTTGTCGACTCGATTGGTTCGGGGCTGGACTCACCTTGAAAGACAAAAGGGTGGTATTGGTCTGCGTGGTCCTGGTGAATCCCAGCTTGAAACAGACCGTCGCCTTATTCGAGGCCGTATTAATAGTATTCAAAAACGCTTGGGTAAAGTGGGGCTTCAACGCCAACAAGGCAGGCGAGCCCGAAAACGATCCTCTGTTCCAACCGTATCCTTGGTCGGCTACACCAATGCCGGTAAGTCGACACTGTTTAATTCCTTAACTTCGTCAGATGTTTTTGCCCAAGACTTGTTATTTGCCACCCTTGACCCCACCTTCAGACGATTGGATATATCCCGAGTTGGTGAAGTGGTCTTTGCTGATACGGTGGGTTTTATTCGCCACTTACCCCATGACTTGGTTGAAGCTTTTAGTGCAACTTTAGAGGAGACCCGTGAAGCGGACCTGCTCTTACATGTGGTAGATGCTTCAGCTGCTGAAAGCTATGAAAACATTCGCGATGTCGATGTGGTGCTCAAGCAAATCGGGGCGGACAAAGTGCCGACTTTGCTGGTGTACAATAAAGTGGATCGTTTAGAGGGGAGTTTTCGGGATGACGAGGGCCGAGCTCGTATCGACCGGGACGAGCAGGGCAAGGCACTGCGAATCTGGCTTTCAGCTCAAGAACGTTGGGGCCTGGAAGACCTAAAAGAGGTGGTGAGCGAGTTTCTAGAGCAGGATATGTTTAATGAGACTCTTCGAATTCAGCCAGCCTGGGGAAAGTTTAGAGCTTGGTGTTTTAAACAGCAGGCAGTATTAAATGAAGAAGTGGATGAGCAGGGTAATAGCTTGTTGACGGTTAGTTTGCCGAGACGAGACTTAAATCAAGCCCTAAAAGCGAATGAGCTGAGCTTGGAACAGCTTATTGATAAGGCAGGTTGATCAGCAAGATGATTTATTCTTGGCTCAAAACTGACTAATATGCGCGGGTGCGTTTGAAATACAGTTTAAACAACGAATTAAATAACAAAGATTACACAATATAAGGGTAATAAAATGTTTTGGAGAAAAAGCTCAAAGTCTGAGCGCTCCGGGAGCGAAATGTCCTGGAATGAACCCGGAAACGGAAAAGATAAAGATCCCTGGGGCGGTCGTAATGATCAACAAGGTCCTCCCGATTTGGATGAGGCCTTTAAAAAGCTTCAAGACAACCTAAGCAAGATGTTTGGCGGTAAAGGCAGCAGCGGCGGCAGTAATGGTGGCTCTGACGACTTTAACCCCATCCCTTTTATTTTGATTGGCGGCTTGATTCTTGTTGGTTTTCTACTAAATGCTACTTTTTACCAGGTACAACAAGCCGAGGAAGCGGTGGTATTGCGTGTAGGAAAGTTTCATAGTATTGAAAAACCGGGTTTGCGTTGGAAACTTCCAATTTTTGATGAAGTGGTCAAGGTTAATACCCAAGCGGTTCGCCCTATGAAGCTAGAAGCAGAAATGCTGACTTCTGATATCAACATAGTTTATATCTCTTTGGTGGTGCAATACCAAATCGCAGACCCTAAGTCTTATTTGCTCGAAGTAGCACAGGTGGAAGAAGGCTTGCACCACGCAACTGAAAGTGCCTTAAGGCATGTGGTTGGTGTTATGACTTTGGATGAAATTTTAACCGAGAAACGTGACTTGGTTGCGGGGCAGGTAAAAGGGCTTTTGCAAGGGTCTTTAAATCGCTTTGAAACCGGCTTATTTATTACCGAGGTGGCTTTGCAAGAAGCAGTAGCTCCATCAGCGGTTAGAGCGGCTTTTGATGATGTGAACAAGGCCAAGGAAGAAGAAAAGCAATTGAAGAACGAAGCAGAAGCCTATGCCAACGGAATTATTCCAGTGGCTCGTGGTTTGGCTAAGCGTCAACTAGAAGAGGCTGAAGGCTATAAACAGTCTGTCATTGCTCGAGCAGAAGGTGAGGCTGAGCGGTTTTCGAAACTTTTAAGGGAATACAAGCGAGCGCCAGAAGTGACTCGCAAGCGTATGTATTTGGAAACGATGGAAGAGGTCTTCAGTAATACTTCCAAAGTGATGATCGATGTGGAAGGTGGCAATAACCTTCTTTATCTACCTCTTGATAAAATAGTAAGCCAAGGTGATTCTCGAATGGGTGACAGTGAAGCTAAACAGACTACTCAGGAAGTGTTAAAAAGGGCAGAAGATACCGTGCGCTCTAGCAGACAGGTGAACCGTATTCGCCAACAGAGGGATCAACGTAGGGAGGGCTTAAGATAATGAATGCTCGTACTAATATATTGATGGGCTTAGGCCTGGGTCTTGCTCTGATCGCTCTTCTAGTTGCGAGTGGTTCGGTCTATATCGTTAAAGAAACCCAAAGAGCGGTACAACTGCAATTTGGTAAGGTGGTTGAGGCAGATATCCAGCCCGGAATCCATTTTAAGATTCCTATGATTGAGCAGGTGATTACCTTTGATGCAAGGCTTCAAGTTATGGATGCCGAGCCAGGCGAGTTTTTGACATCAGAGAAAAAACGCATGATCGTGGACTCTTTCATTATGTGGAAGATTAAGGATGTGGAGCGTTTCTACACCCGCACCCAAGGTCGAAGTACGATGGCTCAAATCCTGATGTCACCTCGTGTGAATGGTGGCCTAAAAGACAAAATTGCTTCTAGAACCTTGGTCGAAGTGGTGACTGACGAGCGTGAGCAAATCATGGCTGAGCTTCAACAGGAGCTGAACGTAATTTTTGAAGATGAGCTAGGTATCGAAGTGGTTGATATTCGAGTCAAAAGTGTAGAGTTCTCTGAAGAAGTGAGCGAGACGGTTTATCAGCAAATGCGTACCGAACGTAACAGGGATGCGGCTGAGCATAGATCTCAAGGTCGTGAAATGGCTGAGGGGATTCGAGCGGATGCTGATAAGCAAGAGAGAATTATTCTTGCAGAATCCTATAAAGAAGCAGAGAAAATCCGCGGTGAAGGGGATGCTAAGGCAGCGAGCCTTTACGCCCAAGCCTATGGCAAAGACCCTAAGTTTTACGAGTTTTACCGAAGCTTGAACGCCTATAAATCGAGCTTTAAGAATAAGTCAGACATTCTGTTGATCGATCCAGAGTCAGAGTTCTTTGACTATATGAATGGCTCTCGCAAAAAGTAGCAAGCCCCAGCTCAAATTTGCCGAAAAAGTAGGCAAAGCATGTAGTGTAAGCTACCTAGCTTTGTTATCATTGCTCCGAAAGAAAGGCCGGGAATCGCCCCGGCTTTTTTGTGGCAAGCACGTGGGGTTAGGTCTCTGCGTAAGCCTCCCGCCACAGGTCATCTTGGGTCGTGTATCTACGAATGAACCCTTTCAAACATCTTTTCCCATTTTCTTAAATAAAGCTGAGAGTAACAGTGGATTGGCAGGATTTTGGAACAGCGCTCGCGTTAATGTTGGTGTTTGAAGGTTTAAGCCCTTTTATTTGGCCTGGCAGAATGAAAAAGCTGGCGGAGTTAGTTCAACAAAGTGACGAGAAAAGTATACGTACCGTTGCGGCGATGAGCATGGGGGCGGGCTTGGCCCTATTGTATTTTGTAAGAGCATAAAGGGCTCAAAAGGTAGACAAAATGACGAGTGCAGACCGTTGGCTATTACCTGATGGCATTGATGAGTTGCTTCCCCAGCAGGCGGAAGCGGCCGAAGCATTGCGCCTAAAATTATTGGATACATATCGGCGTTGGGGTTATGAGTTAGTTAAACCTCCTATGGTTGAATTCCTAGAGTCCCTAAAGGTTGGCACTGGCCATGACCTGGCTCTTCAAACTTTCACTCTGACTGATCAACTGTCTGGTCGTTTGCTTGGCCTGCGGGCTGATCTAACTCCTCAAGTGGCTAGAATGGATGCTCATAGTTTGAAGCGCGAAGCGCCCACACGTCTTTGTTATTGCGCTCCGGTTTTACATAGCAGTTCCACCGAGCTTTCTGGAGCAAGAGAGCTTGATCAAATTGGTATTGAGCTGTTCGGGTCACCTTCAGTGGATGCCGATTGGGAAGTAATTCAACTGATGCTGCAAACGGTTGAAGTGGCTGGTGGCTTAAGCGCTACCGGCAAGGTGAAGTTGGATCTAGGTAACGTTGAAATTTATAGAGCCTTGGCTCGCTCCGCCGGCTTAAGTGATGATCTTGAACGTGAGCTGTGCGAAATTCTACAGCGTAAAGCTGGAGTAGAGCTGGCTGAGTTTATTGAAGCGAATGTAAAAGACAGTGAGATAGCTGATCTTTTAGCTGTGCTTCCATCGCTGTGTGGATCTGGTTCTGTGCTAGAAAAAGCCCAAGCTTTATTCTCTGGGATAAAAGACTCTAATCTGTCCCAAGCGCTTTTGGCTGCACTGACTCAGCTAGAAAATATTTCTAAGCGCATGTCAGCCGCGTTCCCAGATCTAGAATGTTATTTCGATCTTGGTGAGTTAAGAGGTTATGACTATCACACAGGTCTAGTCTTTGCTGTTTATAAAGAAGGTTACGCCTATGCTTTAGCTAAAGGCGGTCGTTACGATTCTATCGGAGAGTGTTTTGGTCGCTCTCGACCCGCTACAGGATTCTCGAGCGATCTTAGAAAGCTCGTATGTTTCACAGATTCAAACCAAGGTGTTAGCGCTATTTTAGTGCCAGCGTTTGATGATTCAGAGCTAGCTCAAACGGTTGCTGACTTAAGAACGCAAGGTGAAACACTAGTGCAGGCCTTGGGTGGGGATGAAGACATCCTTAAACAAGAAGTTTGCGATAGAGAGCTAGTAAAAGACGGTGCTAGTTGGGTCGTCAAAAGTCTTTAAGCTATTTTTAAACAATTTAAAATTTACACACACAGAAGGTAAAAAGTCACATGGGTAAGAACGTTGTCATCTTGGGGACTCAGTGGGGAGACGAAGGAAAAGGTAAAATTGTCGATTTGTTAACCGACAAGGCTGCTTGCGTCGCACGCTTTCAAGGTGGACACAATGCGGGTCACACCCTTGTGATTAACGGTAAGAAAACCGTTTTACATTTAATTCCTTCTGGCATCTTGCGTGATAACGTCATGTGCTTGATCGGCAACGGTGTGGTGATTTCTCCTCAAGCGCTTTTAAAAGAAATGAAAGAGCTAGAAGACGAAGGTGTGCCGGTTCGTGACCGCTTGCGTTTGAGCCCAGCCAGCCCTTTGCTTTTGCCTTATCACGTCAGTCTTGATTTAGCGCGAGAAAAAGCACGAGGTAAAACAGCGATTGGAACGACTGGTCGAGGTATCGGCCCTGCTTATGAAGATAAGATCGCGCGTCGTGGTTTGCGTCTTGGTGAAATGTTCAATGAAAGTGCTTTTGCTGAAAAGCTAAAAGGCATACTGGAATATCATAACTTCGTACTAAGTAACTACTACAAAGCTGATACTGTGGATTTTCAAGCGACTTACGACGAAGCCCTTGGGCATGCTGAACAGCTTAAAGATTTGATGTGTGATGTGCCAAGCGTTCTCCAATCCTATCGTGAGAACGGTGACAATATTTTATTCGAAGGTGCTCAAGGTACATTACTAGATATCGATCACGGCACTTATCCTTATGTAACTTCTTCAAACACCACGGCTGGTGGTACCGCGACTGGTAGTGGTTTTGGTCCTCTTTATCTCGATTACGTATTGGGTATTACCAAGGCTTACACCACACGTGTGGGCTCTGGTCCCTTCCCAACCGAGCTAGATTGCGAAGTGGGTAAGCACCTTGCAGAAAAAGGTCATGAGTTCGGAGCGACTACAGGTCGTGCCCGACGTTGTGGTTGGTTTGATGCGGTAGCTCTACGTCGTGCGGCCTACATCAATTCCCTATCAGGTTTGTGCTTAACTAAACTGGATGTTCTTGATGGTTTAGACGAAGTTAAAATTTGTACTGCCTATAGAAATAAAGCGGGCGATTTGATTACTTCTCTTCCGGATGAAATCGAAGTGTTTGATGAGATCGAGCCAGTTTATGAATCTATGCCTGGTTGGAGTGAATCAACCATCGGTGTGAAAGAGCAAGATAAACTACCTGCAGCGGCTCAAGCCTATATTAAACGACTCGAAGAGTTGGTTGGGGTTAGCGTTGATATTATTTCAACAGGCCCAGACCGGGAAGAAACCATTGTATTGCGTCACGCCTTTGACTAACGTAACCCATCACTACGAGAACCGGTATGGCTAAAAATAAAACTGGTTCTCGGTCTTCGTCTGGCGTTAAATCTAAGCGCAGACGTCCCTCTACGGATAAAGCTCGTAACGAATCCCGTACAAAAAAGCCCCGCTCAAAAAAGGCCGATCCCCTAGTGATTGACGATCCTCATGCCCAGCGTGAAGCGCGTAAGTATGGACAGCCCATCGCCAGTCGAGAATATATCCTCGAGTGTTTAAAAGACGCGAATAAACCACTGAGTTTTTTAAAGCTGACAAAGCTACTGGTGATTCCAAATGATGACCCTGATCAAGAAGAAGCCCTACAAAGGCGTCTTCGTGCCATGCAACGGGATGGGCAAATTATTCAACTAAGGAGAGGTGCTTACGCCTTAGCGGAACCTGATGAACTGGTTAAAGGGCGTGTGAGTGCAAATGCTTCAGGCTTTGGTTTCCTGATTCCAGAAGAGGGTGGTGACGACCTGTTCTTAAGCCCTGGCCAAATGAAAGCTCTTTTTGATGGCGATATTATTCTGGCTAAAGTCTCCGGCATTGATCGTCGTGGGCGAAAAGAAGGCCGGGTAGAAGAAATACTCGAGCGCCATACTCATGAGGTGGTAGGTCGTGTGTATTACGAAAGTGGCGTGCACTTTTTAAAAGCAGAAAGTAAAAAGATTACACAAGATATTTTGCTGGAAGATGACGATCTTAGTGAGATCGATAGTTCTCAGTTAGTGGTGCTAGAGCTGACCCGTCAGCCAGACTATCGCTCGCCTGCGATGGGCAAAATAAAAGAAGTCTTAGGTGCGCATATGGCACCGGGGATGGAAATTGAAGTGGCCATTCGCTCTCATAATCTTCCTCACTTATGGCCCCATGATCTTGAGCGGGAATTAAAGTCCTTGCCGAATAAAATTACGAAGGCGGATTTAGAACATCGGGTTGATCTGCGCGCCCATGCTTTTTTTACTATTGATGGTGAGGATGCGCGTGATTTTGATGACGCGATTTGTTGCCAACGGAATGAAGATGGTTGGGCCCTTTGGGTCGCTATCGCCGATGTGGCGCACTACGTACATTCCGGAACAGCTTTGGATGACGAAGCATTGAGTAGAGGCAATTCTGTTTACTTTCCTCAGCGTGTGATTCCCATGTTGCCGGAAGTATTATCCAACGGCTTGTGCTCCTTAAACCCAGACGAAGACCGGTTAACGCTGTGCTGCGAAATGCGAGTGGATACTGAGGGCGAGCTGAGTTCATACCGTTTTATGGAAAGCTGTATTCATTCGCAATCACGTCTGACCTATACCGAAGTGGCTGCGTTTTTAGATGATGGTTCCGTGTCACCGGCTTTGGAAGGTTTGTGTGAGGATATCGTTTGCTTTTATGAGCTGTTTGAAAAATTAAAAGCTAAGCGTGATGAGCGTGGAGCAATTAATGTAGAAACCACTGAAAGCCGTTTTATTTTTAACGAGCAAAAAAAGATCGACGGTGTTGTGCCTGTTGTGCGTAACGTGGCTCACCAAATGATCGAAGAGGCGATGTTGCTAGCCAATATTTGTGCGGCTAATTTATTAAATAAACGAGAGCTGCCAGCACTTTATCGTACCCACGATGCACCGACTGCCGAAAAAATTAACGATCTAAAAGAATATCTACAGCCCTTGGGGTTTCGCTTTAGCTCATCTGGACCTGATCTTGGTCCTGAACATTTCCAAGAGGCGATTGCGTTTTCTTTAGGTCGAACCGATCAGGAGCTAATTAACACCATCGTTCTGCGCTCGATGCAGCAAGCTATTTATTCAGCCGAGTGCAGTCAGCACTTTGGGCTAGCCTATGAGGAATATGCCCACTTTACTTCGCCCATTAGACGTTATCCCGATTTGATCGTGCATCGCGCATTAAAATATTGGATACGTTCTAAATCATCGACAAAAGATGTGCTTAAAGTGAAGGGGGTGAAGGCCCTTACTAAGAAAGCGATGTTGATTCAAAATGAAGGCGAGTTGCTGGAGCGCGGTCAGTATTTATCTTTCACCGAGCGTCGAGCTGATCTGGCCACCCGAGATGCAGTTGATTGGCTTAAATGCGAATTCATGCAAGACAAAGTTGGCGAAGTATTCACTGGTAAAATATCTTCGGTGACAGGCTTTGGTTTGTTTGTATTGCTCGATGATATTTATATTGAGGGCTTAGTGCATATTACAGACCTGGATGACGACTATTATCAGTACGATGACAGGCGTCATGAGCTGGTCGCTGAGCGAAGCTCTAAAGTCTTTAGGCTTGCCGATCCTCTGACTATTCGTGTAGCTCGAGTGAGTCTTGACGAAAAGAAAATAGAATTCCTGATTGAACCTGAAGAGGGTGCTGAGCAATCCTTTGATAAATTGTCTCGAGTCAGTGCTCGTCCTACCAGGAAAAAGAAGCCAGCCGCTAGATTGGGAAGAAAAAAGCGAGGGGCTGATCAAGAAACAAGTGCAGAAGGGAGGGAAGAAGGGAGCGCTGAAGGAAAATCTAAAAAGGCCAAGGTTAAGAAAGCCAAGAAAAAAACCAGCAAAGCGAAAGCCGGTAAATCGAACGCCGGTAAATCAAAAGCTAAGCCTAGTAAGAAAAAAGCATCAGCGGATGCACCAAAAAAAGCTAAACGCAAACCTAAGAAAAAATCTAATGCTAAGCGCAGAGAAGATTAGTATCTTTATCTAACTATGAAAAACGACATTATCTTTGGCGTCCATGCCGCCAAACAAATGCTAGAGCAGCATCCAGACCGGGTTTTGGAAGTGTGGTTGCAAGAAGGCAACGCCAGTTCGCGTTTAATTGACGAGTTACCAGGTCTTGAGCATTTGCCTGTGCATCAGTTTCAAAAGCGTAAACTTGATGAAGTGTCTAACTCAGGCAATCACCAAGGTGTTGTTTTGCAATGCAAAGCGTTTCAGGCCAAAAACGAAAAGCAGCTAGATAAGGATTTAAAAGCTAAGATGGAACAAGAGTCGACGCCTTTGTATTTGGTGTTGGATAATATTACCGATCCCCATAACCTGGGCGCTTGTTTGCGCAGTGCCGCAGCGGCTAACGTGGATGGGGTGATTCTGCCTAAAGATAAATCGGCTCCGATCAACGCTACCGTGCGTAAAGTAGCCGCGGGAGGGGTGGAAAGTGTAGATATCTACGTGGTGACTAATCTGGCTAGGGCACTAGATTCCATGAAGCAGTCAGGTGTTTGGCTCCTTGGCACCGCGCTGGATGAAAAGGCGAGCAGTCTCTATCAAAGCGACCTTAAGGGCCCTTTGGCTATTGTGATGGGCTCAGAAGGTCAGGGTTTGCGACGTCTAACCCAAGAAAAATGCGATTTTCTGTGCTTTTTGCCGATGTTAGGACCGATGCAGAGCCTAAATGTCTCGGTGGCTACCGGAATTTGTCTTTTTGAAGCCCTGCGCCAAAGAGAAAACCTCTAGCTTTTAGCCAAAATCGTCTATAAAACCCTTTAGCCCTTGCATGGCACGGGGTGTTTCATTAGAATTGCGCTCCCCGAAAGGGCAGGCAGGGTCAATTAGATCAAATGGCCTGTTTTTTCTCCTTGCTCCACTGCTTAGGCAGGGGGCGTAACCGTAAGGAGTCACTATGAGACACTACGAAATCGTGTTTCTGGTCCACCCTGATCAGAGCGAACAGGTGCCAGCGATGTTAGATCGCTACAAGGCAACCATCACTGAAGGCAACGGCGTTATTCACCGTCTAGAAGACTGGGGTCGTCGTCAATTAGCCTATCCTATTAATAAGATTCACAAAGCACACTATGTTCTTTTGAATATTGAATGTGGCCAAGAAGTTATCGACGAGTTAACTAATGCCTTTAAATTCAATGATGCGGTGATTCGTAATTTGGTAATCCGTCGTGATGAAGCGATTACTGAAGAATCTATTCTTGCTAAGAATAAAGAGCGAGATGAGCGTCGTGCAGCAGAGAGACGTCCAGAGCCTAAGGCTGAGTCTACTCCTGCTCCTGCAGCAAAAGCATCAGAAGAGCCAAGCGCTGAAGCTGCTGAATAGTAGCATTAGCGCGCTTATCCAATTCAATAATAGAAAGGACTAAGTTATGTCACGTTTCTACCGAAGAAGAAAATATTGCAAGTTCACAGCCGAAGGTATCGACTACATCGATTATAAAGATCTAGATACCTTGAAAGCTTACGTTACTGAAACTGGGAAAATCGTACCTAGCCGTATTACTGGTACTAAAGCTAAATACCAACGTCAGTTGGCGACTGCTATTAAGCAAGCTCGTTATTTAGCACTTATCCCTTACACAGATAGCCATAAGTAAAGGCTTCGAATCCTCGGATTCGATTGAGTTAAGACCATGAAGGTACTTGCAGAGTATGTCATGGCGGGGCCAAAACAAGCGTCGATATTTTGTCTCGGCTTTGGTTTTGTGCCTTTAGTAGGACCTTGGTTCGCGGTAGCGGGATTAGCTTTGGTGGTATTACACCTTGGACTTAGTCAAGCTATAAAAGTATTGCCTTGGGCGGTTTTACCGGGCATTGCTTGGTTGGCGCTTGGTGATCCAAGTTATCTCCTGCTAGTGCTGTCGGTTTTTTTGGCAGCCATAGTTTTAGAAGCAAGTCGATCTTTGGCTTTAGCAATACTGGTGGCGGTAATATTAAATATTCCGGGCTTTTTGCTAGTACACGACATTATGTCGCCAGGCCTGGAGAAATTTGCCGGTGTGATTGGGGGTGCTATGGAAGCATCCGACAAGGTAGATGTTGAAAAGTTAAGTGAAGCATCTATTGGCAAAGAGGGAGTCGCCCTCGATAAGAACAGCAGTCTCGAGAATAACCTCGAAGAGATGTTCTTAATGCTGGCAAACATTATGTTTGCTTGGGTGACGGCACTAAGTGCCTCTTTGGTCCTGCTCTTGGCGAGATGGTGGCAATCGCTGCTGTATAAGCCAGGAGCGTTTCAAGGCGAGTTTCACGCACTGCGTTTAACTTGGGGCCAAATGATTATCATCTTTGCCGGCATGGTATTTTTAAGCCAAGGCTTAAATGCTGTGACTGAAAATAATTTAGGGCTGGTGGTAGCACCCATGCTAAGCATCCCGATCTTACTTTCAGGTATAGCGCTGGTGCACGGTTTAGTGGCCATAGCAGGGGTGAGTGCTCATTGGTTGGGCATGTTTTATGTAGCCTTTGTGATTGTTGGGCATTTGATTTATTTGCCCGTAATGGTGGCCGCGATGCTGGATGTGGCGATGGATTTTAGGTCTCGTTTTAGGCGTTCAAAAGCCAGTGACGAGGAAGAGTAGGTAAAAGAATTTTATTAAAGAGAGGTGACTACGATGGAAGTCATTTTATTAGAAAAAACCCGTAACTTGGGCGACCTTGGTGACAAGGTAAATGTTAAAGCTGGCTATGGCCGTAACTTTTTGATCCCTCAAGGCAAAGCAGTTCCTGCAACTGCCGCTAACCTTGAAGTTTTTGAGCAACGTCGTGCTGAATTAGAAGCCGCTGCTGCTGAAAGCTTAAAAGTGGCCGAGGAAAGAAAAGCGAAAGTATCTGCGCTTAACATCGTGATCGCTTCTAAGTCTGGTGATGAAGGTAAGCTTTTTGGATCAATCGGTACTCGTGATATCGCTGATGCGATCACTAAAGCGGGCGAAGCGGTTGAGAAGAAAGAAGTTCAACTTCCTGAAGGTTCTATTCGTCAGACTGGTGAGTACGAAGTGACTTTACAGTTGCACAGCGACGTACAAGTGGCTATCAACGTTGCGGTAGTTCCAGAAGACTAAAAACTCTTTTCTCGCAGTTTAACTGCGGCGCTTTTAACCAGGCGTTTAGAAAGAGTGTATGCCTACTAACCTCAGGTCCCTTTATTGGGCCTGGGGTTTTGTGCTTTTTGGAATATGGCTTTGCTAAGCATTGTGCGCTGAATCTGGCCAAATGCATTATTAAAATTTGATTTCCTTCTCACGATTTCGAGTCACTTCTGGTAGTATAAATTCCCCTTTTAGAAAGCTAATAATTACAACAAATCAGGACTCGAACCAAGACTCATGTCAGGACCCATACTAGAAAGCGTCAAAGCTGATAATGATATAGCTGCCATCAAGACTCCGCCTCATTCAGTAGAGGCTGAGCAGTCGGTACTAGGCGGCTTAATGTTGGCTAATCGCGCCTGGGATGATGTGATGGATAGGATTGACGAAGGTGATTTTTATAAGCCGGAACATCGATTGATTTTTGGGGTGATTCAAGAACTTACCCGTGACGATAAGCCCATGGACGCGGTGACTGTGAGTGAGGCCTTGGAAAGTCGCTCACAGTTAGAAGACGCCGGCGGTATGAGCTATCTAGTCGAGCTGGCTAACAACACACCTAGCGCGGCTAATATTCTGGCTTATGCCGATATCGTTAAAGAGCGCTCGGTCTTTAGACGATTGATTCAAGTTTCAAATAGAATCGCCGATAGTGCTTATTTCCCTGATGGCCGTAAGTCTTCCGATGTACTGGATGAAGCTGAACGCGAAGTATTTGAAATTGCCGAACAAGGCAACAAACAGACCGGCCCGCAAAAAGTTCAAGACGTCGTTGTGTCGGTGATGCAAAACCTTGAGGAGCTTTATGCCTCTGATGATCCTCTGACGGGTGTGAGCACGGGTTTTGATAAGTTGGACGAAATGACTTCTGGCCTTCAGCCAGGAGATTTAATTATTGTCGCCGGTCGTCCTTCAATGGGTAAAACCACCTTTGCCATGAATCTGGCTGAGAACGCTCTGATCAAAGAGCAGTTGCCGGTACTTGTATTTAGTATGGAGATGCCAGCTGAATCCATTGTTATGAGGATGATTTCCTCATTGGGTATGGTGGACCAGACCGAAGTGCGCTCTGGTAACTTGAGTGACGATAGTTGGCCGAAAGTGACCTCGGCTATGAATATGCTAAACGATAGTAAGTTGCTGATTGATGATACTCCCGCTTTGTCGCCGACTGAGGTAAGAGCGCGCGCGCGACGTGCTGCACGCGATCATGGCGGTTCTTTGGGTTTGATCATGGTGGATTACCTTCAGTTGATGCAGGTACCTGGTCAAAGCAATCGTGTAGAAGAGATTTCAGAGATCTCGCGAAACCTTAAAGCGCTTGCCAAAGAAATGAATGTCCCAGTCATTGCGCTTTCTCAGCTAAACCGTGGTTTGGAGCAACGTCCCAATAAGCGTCCAGTGATGTCGGACTTAAGGGAATCGGGAGCGATTGAGCAGGATGCGGACGTTATCATGTTCATCTATCGTGATGAGGTTTATCACCCCGATAATGTTGAGATGAAAGGAATCGCAGAAATTAATATTGGTAAACAAAGGAATGGTCCTATTGGTGGCTGCCCACTTGGTTTCCAAGGTCGCTTTACGCGCTTTGTTAATCTGGCGGCAAATCAATACGACAATTACGAGGATGTTATGGGAGAGTAAGCATGGCAAAAGTGCTTATTGATTTATCCGCTCTGCGTAATAATTATCAAATCCTAAAAGATCTAGCGCCTGGCTCGAAGACCCTTGCGGTTATCAAAGCTGATGCCTATGGTCATGGTTTGTTGGAAAGTGCGAAAGCGCTTGCTCATGCCGATGGTTTAGCGGTCGCGAGAATCGCAGAAGCGATTTCCCTAAGAGACGCAGGTGTAAAACAAAGTATTGTATTACTTGAAGGAGTTACTTCTCCTGAAGAACTAGAGCTCGCGCGAAATCTACAATTAACTTGTGTGTTTCACGATGATAGTCAGCTAGCTTATTTAGATGCTTTGCCTGATTCGGGACTGAGATTAGATGCCTGGATTAAAGTGAATACTGGCATGAACCGTTTAGGTTTCTCCTTACAGAATTTACGGCAGGCCTATGAAAGCTTATCAGCATACAGCAAAGTGAGCGTTGAAGTGATGATGACTCACCTTGCCAATGCTGACTCTGGCCAGCCGAATGATCAGCAGAAGCCATTAGAAAGATTTGCTGAAGCGCGTTCACTCATTCCAGAAATCGGTGATTACAGTTTGGCTAATTCAGCAGCCTTGATTCAATTTCCCGAAACTCATATGCAATGGAATAGGCCAGGAATAGCGCTTTATGGTGCGTCTATTCCTTCTCAAACTGATTTAACTTTTCAAGCAGTGATGAGTTTTAGTTCAACTATTATCGCTATACGCGATGTTGAAGCAGGCGAGTGCGTTGGTTATGGCTCGACTTGGTGTGCTAATAAAAAATCCCAAGTGGCGGTGGTTGGTGTGGGCTACGGAGATGGTTATCCTCGGCATGCAAAGTCAGGTACGCCAGTCATAGTTAATGGGCATAGCTGCCCCTTAGTTGGTACGGTGTCGATGGATATGATTACGGTTGATATTAGTGAGCTGTCTCCTGAGGCTAACGTTGGTGATCGAGTGTTACTTTGGGGGCAATTTGACGGCGGGCAATTGTCAGTTGATATCATTGCCAAGCACGCTGACACTATTTCTTATGAGTTACTTTGTGGTATTACTAAGCGGGTTGAACGAGAGTTTAAGGATTAATGGCTAAACGAAAAACCGCATACGTATGTAATGACTGTGGCTCAGAGCACAGTAATTGGCAGGGCCAATGTAAAGACTGCAAAGCTTGGAATACATTGAGTGAGATTGTCTTAAGTTCAAGCAAAGGCAACCCTAGTACTACGATTACCGAATCCCTTAATGACTCCCTAAAAGGCTACGCCGCTAGTCAAACCGATGTCACGCTGCTGTCGGATGTTGATCTTGCTGAGCTTCCTAGAATTTTAAGCGGTGTCAGTGAGCTTGATCGTGTGTTAGGTGGCGGTTTAGTACCAGGCTCTTCTGTATTGGTTGGCGGCCAACCCGGTGCTGGAAAGAGTACTTTATTGTTGCAAGTGATGTGCACGCTCGCAGAGCAGCATCCCGCACTCTATGTGACGGGTGAGGAATCTTTACAACAGGTAGCGATGAGAGCGGACCGTTTGGGCTTACCTCGTGAAAAGCTGCATATGTTGGCTGAAACCAACGTTGAGCGAATCGTAAATAAAGCACAAGATATTAAGCCCAAGCTTATGGTGGTTGATTCGGTGCAGGTGATGCACAGTGCTGAAATTGCTTCTACTCCCGGTGGTGTTGCCCAAGTTAAAGAATGCACAGCTTATCTTTTGCGATTCGCAAAACTGACCAACACCATTCTACTTTTGGTGGGTCATGTCACTAAAGACGGCAGTCTGGCTGGTCCTAAAGTGCTCGAGCATATGATTGATACGTCAATCTTGTTGGATAGTTCGAGCGACAGTCGTTATCGAACTTTGCGTGGTACTAAAAACCGCTTTGGAGCAGTAAACGAGTTGGGTATTTTTGCGATGACCGGCCAAGGCATGATGGAAGTGAAAAACCCATCGGCGATATTTTTAAATAGAAGTGAAGACCAAGCCAGTGGCAGTCTCGTAATGGTCGTTTGGGAAGGAACGCGCCCGCTCTTAGTAGAGATACAAGCTTTAGTTGATGACAGTAATCTGGGTAACCCGAGAAGGGTGGCGGTCGGTCTAGATCAAAATCGTTTAGGTATGCTTTTGGCGGTATTGCATCGACATGGTGGTATTCAGGTTGGCGATCAAGATGTTTTTGTGAATGTGGTGGGTGGCGTAAAAGTCAGCGAAACCTCTGCCGATTTAGCGCTGCTGTTATCAGTCGTATCAAGCTTTAGGGATAAGGTGTTGCCTCAAGATTTGATTGTTTTTGGCGAGGTGGGACTGTCCGGTGAAATTCGTCCGGTTCCTTCGGGTCAGGAGCGCTTATACGAAGCGGCAAAGCATGGCTTTAAGCGTGCGATCGTACCAGAGAGCAACCTTCCGAAAGAGCGCATAGAGGGCATGGAAGTGATAGGGGCTAAGCGCTTACGCGAGGCCTTAGAGCAGCTCTAGCCTATTTCAAGGCTTTCACCTCGATTTACTTCTATGCATATGACGCCAAAAGCGCGAAAAAAGTCTTTATAGCCCTTTAAATTTTACGTTTAAACCGCATGATATTGGGTGTTTAAGAGATTTATATCATTAATATTTATGAGGAAAAGCGATGAAACGCGTGTTGTTATTTGTAGCGACTAACTTTGCCATTATGTTGGTGTTGGGTGTGGTTTTGGCAGTAGCTATGCCATTACTGGGTATCCCTTCTGATGGATATGCAGGTTTACTGTTTATTTCTGCTGTCTTTGGTATGGGTGGCTCTTTTATTTCTTTAGCCATGTCCAAATGGCTAGCGAAACGCAGCGTCGGAGCCCATGTGATTGAACAACCTAGCAATAACATGGAGTCTTGGTTAATGAGAACCGTTGAGCGACAGGCTCAGCAAGCCGGTATCGGTATGCCTGAGGTGGCGATCTATGACTCTCCTGAGATCAATGCTTTTGCCACAGGTATGAGCAAGAATAACGCACTGGTAGCGGTGAGTACCGGTCTGCTTAGATCTATGAGTGAAGATGAAGCGGAAGCAGTGCTTGGTCATGAGGTGAGCCACGTGGCTAATGGCGATATGGTGACCTTGACTTTGATTCAAGGTGTATTGAACACCTTTGTGTTTTTCTTTGCGCGTATTGCGGCCTCTGCTCTGAGTCGCGGAAACGATAGTCGTGCTATGGAGTTTATGTTGGTGATGTTGTTTCAAGTTGTCTTTGGTGTCTTGGCAAGCGTTATTGTAATGTGGTTTTCGAGACAACGTGAATTTAGAGCCGATGCAGGTGGTGCTGAATTAGCCTCCAAACAAAAAATGATCGCAGCTCTTAGACGTTTGCAGGGCAACCAAGCTGATAGTGAGCTAGATGGTCAAATGACCGCCTTTGGTATACGTGGCAAGCTGAGCGCTTCTAAATTGTTTATGACTCACCCCCCTTTAGAGGAGCGTATCGCAGCACTTGAAGTCGCATAAACCAATCCTTATCTCAATTTTGAAACAAGGAAGTTAAGACATGGAGTACACAAAGCTTCAAGCTCTAGAAGATCAATTTCTAAGTCGATACCCTGGCGGCTTTGATAGCCCTGAAATGAAAGAGATGGGCAAAAAGCACAAGATGGAACAGATGTGTGAATTTGCTCAAGAGGCCTTTGCTAAAAAGAACTTTCAAGTACCGGCTCAAATAGTCGAGGACATGATTAAGCTGGTCAGCCGTTCCTCAATGGTTTCTCTGTTTGAAAAACCCAAATTCCGTGATTTTGTGCGCTCGCTTAGTGCGGGCGACCAAGTTGCCTTGAGTGAAGGTTTAAAGAAGTTTTTGCACGGTAATCAAGAGAAAGGCTTTAACGCTATGCTCGATGTGCTATCGAGTGGGAAATTAGCTAAGTGGTCTTTGATTAGTGTATTTGGTGCTTATTATCGCCCTGATGATGAGATCTTTGTTAAGCCTACGACCACTAAAGGTGTGCTTGCGGCTTTTGCGATTGATGAAATCAAATATAAGCCAAGACCTAGCTGGGAATTTTATCAGCGCTATCGTGAAATTATTTTAGATATGAAGTCTCAAGTGGACCCGAGCCTGCGCTCAAGCAATGCGGCCTTTTGTGGATTTTTGATGATGTCTGTATGAGCTAATACGATTTTAGGGAATAGAAATGAAAACGAGCAATTCTGATCCAAGTATGTCTTTAGCTGAAGCGATTCGAACCAGACGTTCGGTTCGAGGTTATTTAGATAAAGAAATACCAGAAGAGACCTTAAAAAATATCTTTGAACTCGCGCAGCAGACACCATCAAATTGCAATATCATGCCGTGGAAGGTGTATGTGGCGACGGGTGAGAAGCGTGATCAAATTTCGAAAGAGTTGGTAGAACTAGCTAGTTCCGGTCAACCCACCAATTCAGAGTTTCCTCCAACACCTGCGCATCAAGGTGAGTACAGAAAACGCCAAGTTGATTGTGCTGTTGAGTTATACAACAACATGGGGATTGCTCGTGACGATAAAGAAGGGCGTCTACGTGCCTTGTTGAGAAACCACGAATTGTTCGATGCGCCCTATATCGCATTTATTTGTATGGAAAAGCATTTTGGCGTTTCTGTCGCGGTTGATGTTGGAATGTACGCTCAAAATCTGATGCTGGCGATGACTGCTCATGGTATTGGATCCTGTGCAATGGGGAGTATGCGCCATTATCCCGATGTGCCTCGAAAGGTCTTAGGTATCGAGGAAAACCACGCGATTCTTTTTGGTTTGAGTTTCGGTTATGAGGATGAGTCGGTGCCTGCGAATAAAACACGAATCATTAAAGACGACGTTTCGCAAAGTGTTAAGTTCTTGTTGTCATAAAGCATTGATATAAAGAGTTGTCTTAGAAAATTCTTAAAAGCCTAACGAAGGACTTAAAAATGGATGATTTAATCTCCCAAGCTCTGCAAAGTAATCCTCAAGCGAGTATTGTTGAGTCTAGCACTAAACTCGTGTTGGAATGGTCTGATCAGCAACGTCCAGTGGATGCTGACCAAATTACCGCGGCTTTGAACCAATTAAAAGCAAGCTTTCAAGTCGTGCTTAATGAGAAGGAGCTTAATGCGCAGGTTCAAGTCGCTGGTGTTAAAGCGGCACTAAAGCTAAGCATTTATTGGTATGCGCAAAATAAATCCGCGTCTCTGCAGGATATATGCGATGTGGTACAAAAATATATGAGGGCTTGTTTGGCTTAGTTTTGGGTTTGGCGTAAGGAAGGTGGGGCGTCTAGCACATCGCGTTAAGTTCGCGTGCAAGTAATAAAGAATCGCCAAGGTTTAACTCAACCAGTCGTTTCAAATGACTGGCACTTTCGATATCAATATGTTCACAGCTAACGCCCACTTGTTTGCCTTCGATGTGAACGATATTGCCCTTAAATTCAATCTCAACCGAGTGATCACTTAAAGATAGCTGAAAAGAAATATCTTCAGCTTGTCCCAGTATCCATTCCTCTTTGGTTTCTATCAGGGCGCCTTGAAGTGATATATCAATAAGCTTGGCTTGGTAAAGTTCGTTTTTTAAAGCGAAGGTTACCTGGCCGTCAAAAGGAAAGCGCGTAAACTGTCTGCGTTCTTGTTCGGTCATGGGGTAAGAGCTCCGCTTTTTTTTTATGTTTTAAATTGGTCTTATTTTAGCTTTTTATACTTAATTCGTTTGGGTCCGCTATCGTCACCCAGTTTTTTCTTTCTCCAGGCTTCAAATTCTGTGTAGCTGCCTTCGTAAAACTCGGTGGCACTATCGCCTTCAAAAGAAAGTATATGTGTCGCAATACGATCCAAAAACCAACGATCGTGAGAGATAACGATGGCACATCCTGGGAAAGCGAGCAAGGCTTCTTCTAGAGCGCGCAAGGTTTCTACGTCTAAATCATTGGTTGGTTCGTCCAGCAATAATACATTAGCCCCTTGTTTCAGCAGTTTTGCAAGGTGTAAACGGTTGCGTTCACCCCCTGAAAGGTCTTTTACATGCTTTTGTTGGTCACCGCCTTTGAAGTTGAACTTGCCAACATAAGAGCGAGTAGCGATTTCGTAGGAGCCAATCATGATGGTGTCTAAACCTTCAGATACTTCTTCCCAAACAGTTTTATCACCGTCCAAGTCTTCACGGCTTTGGTCGACATAAGCGAATTTCACGGTTTCGCCAATAATGACTTCGCCTGCATCAGGCTTTTCATTTTCAGTTAAAATTTTGAACAGGGTGGATTTACCAGCGCCGTTGGCACCGACTACACCGACAATTGCACCGGCAGGAACGCTAAAGTTCATGTCTTCATAAAGCACTTTGTCTTCAAAAGACTTTTTTAGTCCTTTGACTTCTATGACCTGGTCGCCTAATCGTGGTCCAGGTGGAATATAAATCTCTTGGGTTTCATTTCGAGTTTGAAAGTCTTTTGAATTTAATTCGTCGAAGCGTGCTAAACGTGCCTTACTTTTGCTTTGTCGACCTTTGGCGTTGGAACGTACCCATTCCAATTCTGCTTTGATGGCTTTCTGATGTGAAGCTTGTTGACGTTGCTCCATTTCAAGACGAGCTTCTTTTTGTTCTAACCACGAAGAGTAATTGCCTTCGTAAGGGATGCCTTCACCGCGATCCAGTTCTAAGATCCATTCCGCTGCATTATCTAAGAAGTAGCGATCGTGAGTAATCGCCACCACTGTTCCTGGGAATTCGCATAGGAATTTCTCTAACCAAGCGACGCTTTCTGCATCCAAATGGTTGGTGGGCTCGTCCAGTAAGATCATGTCTGGATTTGAAAGTAACAGTTTGCATAGGGCAACTCGGCGTTGTTCGCCTCCTGATAGTACTCCAACCTTAGCATCCCAGGGAGGTAGTCTAAGTGCATCCGCAGCGATTTCTAAAGTTCGATCCAGATCCCAAGCGTTGGCTGCATCAATGGCATTTTGCAGTTCGGCTTGCTTTTCTAGAAGTTCGTTCATCTCCTCATCGCTCATGGGTTCGGCGAATTTGGCATTGATATCGTCAAAATCGACCAGTAGCTGCTTTACCTCGGCGATTCCTTGTTCGACGTTAGTGCGCACATCCGCATCATTATCGAGCACTGGCTCCTGGGGTAGGTAGCCCACTTTAATGCCTGCTTGAGGTCTGGCTTCACCCTCGATTTCGGTATCTAGCCCGGCCATGATTTTTAGCAAGGTGGATTTACCGGCTCCGTTTAGGCCTAGTACGCCGATTTTGGCGCCGGGAAAGAAGGATAGGGAGATATTTTTAAGAATATGACGACCAGGAGGGACGGTTTTACCGACCTGGTTCATGGTATAGATGTACTGAGCCATGGGACCTCTAAGCTAGGGGCTGTTAATAGCGATTAATAATGGGGACTGATAATGTAAAAACTGGCAGCGATTTTAGCCTGATCAGGCCTAAAAACCCAAGATGAGTTTTTCTCAGCCCTGTTTGAGAAAGTATGTATTTATACCTGCTGTGAATCGGTTAGAATAGCCGCCCTAAACCAGAGCCCTGGTTGTAAAGCCTAGGCCTCAATTTATTCCACCCTAAAGCGCCCTAAGCGAGGAACACTATGTTTACACGAGATATGACCATTGAAAGCTTTGATCCAGAACTATGGTCAGCTATGCAAGAAGAGGAAAAACGACAAGAAGCTCATATTGAGCTAATTGCCTCTGAAAACTATGCCAGCCCTCGTGTGATGCAGGCTCAAGGCTCACAGCTCACTAATAAATATGCTGAGGGTTACCCCGGTAAACGCTATTACGGCGGTTGCGAGCATGTGGATGTGGCCGAGGATCTAGCGATTGCTCGTGCTAAAGAGCTATTTGGCGCAGATTACGCCAACGTGCAGCCTCATTCTGGTTCTCAAGCTAACTCAGCGGTCTATATGGCGCTGCTTGAGCCGGGTGACACAGTTTTGGGTATGAGCTTGGCTGACGGCGGTCACTTAACCCACGGTGCCAGCGTTAGCTTCTCAGGAAAAATGTATAAGGCTTATCAGTATGGTCTTAATAATGAAACAGGCGAGATTGATTACGCTCAAGTTGAAAGCCTTGCGAAAGAGCATAAGCCTAAAATGATCATGGCTGGTTTTTCTGCATATTCACGCGTGGTGGATTGGAACAAGTTCCGTGAAATCGCCGACAGCGTTGGTGCATACTTAGTGGTCGATATGGCTCACGTTGCTGGCCTTATTGCTGCGGGCGAGTATCCCAACCCAGTGCAAATTGCTGACGTAACCACTACCACTACCCACAAAACTTTGGGTGGACCTCGTGGCGGTTTGATCCTTGCGAAAGCCAATGAAGCGATTGAAAAGAAATTAAATTCTGCTGTATTCCCCGGAGGTCAAGGCGGCCCTTTGATGCACATCATCGCAGCAAAAGCTGTGTGCTTTAAAGAAGCTATGTCTGATGAGTTTAAGGATTATCAAAAGCAAGTGGTTAAAAATGCTCAAGCGATGGCGAATACTTTAAAGAGTCGCTCTTACGATATCGTGTCAGACGGTACCGATAACCACCTATTTTTATTAAGCCTGATTGGTAAGGGTATTACCGGTAAAGAAGCAGATGCTGCTTTGGGTTCAGCTCACATTACGGTGAACAAAAATGCAGTCCCTAACGATCCACTTTCACCTTTTGTGACCAGTGGTTTGAGAATTGGTACGCCAGCAATGACTCGCCGTGGTTTTAAAGAAACGGAGGCAGAGCAATTGGCAAACTGGATTGCTGACATTCTTGATGATATCGAAAACCAAAGTGTGCTTGATGAAGTGCGTGGCAAAGTCGCTGATCTTTGTGCACGTTTCCCCGTATATAAAGGTTAGAAGCTAGAAACTAAGAGGCGTTTATCTCATGCATTGTCCTTTCTGTGGAGCTCTTGATACTAAAGTGATTGATTCGCGCTTAGTGGCGGATGGTGGCGAAGTACGCCGCAGAAGGGAGTGTTTGACTTGTGGTGAGCGTTACACGACTTACGAAAGAGCTGAATTAGTGATGCCTAACATCATCAAAGGCGATGACAAGCGTGAGCCCTTTGATGAAGCTAAGCTAACGGCGGGGATCATCCGAGCTCTTGAAAAAAGACCGGTCGATGTGGATCAGCGAGACGCTGCTGTGAATCGAATTAAGCACAGCCTGAGAGCTAGCGGCGAGCGCGAAGTGCCGAGTCGAAAGGTGGGTGAACTAGTGATGGATGCTTTGCGCGAGTTGGATAAAGTGGCTTATGTTCGTTTCGCTTCGGTCTACAGAAGCTTCGAAGATATCAGTGACTTTACTGCTGAAGTAGAACGTATTGTGCGTGATGATACTCCTAAGAAGAGCGCTGCGGACTAAGTGCCATGGCTTCCCAGGAGCAACAGGATTGCGCTTATTTAGCTCAAGCGATCAAGCTAGCACGCCGGGGCGCTTATAGCGTTGAGAAAAATCCTCTTGTTGGTTGTGTGCTGGTAAAAAATGGTGAAGTTCTAAGTGAAGGCTGGCACCAGCAAGCTGGACAGGCCCATGCGGAAGTGGATGCTCTTAATAAGCTAAGTGACGCATCTTTGGCTCAAGGAGCGACTGCCTATGTCAGCTTAGAACCCTGCAGTCACCAAGGTAAAACAGGACCTTGTGCTGAAGCTCTGATTCAAGCGGGAGTAAGTCGTGTTGTATGTGCGATGGTTGATCCTGCAGCTCATGTGTCTGGCCGTGGGATAAAACGATTAGAAGAAGCGGGCGTGGATGTTGACTCGGGTTTGTTAGAGGCAGAAGCCCGAGCGCTGAATCCGGGTTTTATAAAACGCGCCGAACAAGGCAGGCCATATGTTCGCTTAAAAATGGCCATGAGCTTGGATGGTAAAACCGCTCTTAATAATGGAGAGAGCAAATGGATTACTGGCGAAGCTGCGAGGAATGATGTGCACCGCTATCGGGCGCGCTCTCATGCGATAGTGACTGGTATTCAAACGGTGCTGGCCGATGATCCGCAAATGACGGCGCGGATTGAGGCAGATGATTTGGTGCAACCATTGCGTGTGGTGCTAGATAGTAAAGGGCGCTTAGATAAAAGCGCTAAAATCGTCGGAGAAGATGGGCGATGCTTTTCAGTCGGTGCAAACGAGAACAACGATTGGCAAATCGATTTGGATGCCCAGGGCAAGGTAGATTTGTCTAAGTTGCTCAATCGATTGGCTGAGCAAGAAGTGAATGAAGTTTGGGTGGAAGCCGGTTCAACTTTATCGGGAGCTTTTGTAGAGCAAGGTTTGGTTGATGAATTAATCGTTTATATGGCTCCGGTTTTATTAGGCGACAAAGCGCAAGGCTTATTTGATATGAAAGCCTTGGAGAGTATGCAAGATAAGCTTCAACTCAAGCTAATAGAGAATAGAAAACTCGGCGAAGACCTAAAGATGGTGTTTGCTTTTGCTGACAAGCAAGATTGAGTTATTTGATTTAAAAGTCACATAGACACCAAGAGATAAGAGAAAGCAAAGTGTTTACAGGTATTATTGAAAGTTTAGGCAGCGTATTGGCAATCGATCAGCAGGGTGAGGATTTTGCGCTTAAAGTAGATTGTGCAACTTTGGATATGTCTGATGTAAAAATTGGCGACAGCATTGCAGTGAATGGCGTTTGCTTAACGGCTACTCAGTTGTCTGGTCAGAGTTTTAGTGCCGATGTTTCTATGGAAACCATCAGGCATAGTTCATTGGGTCAGTTAAAAGCAGGTGATCCGGTTAATCTTGAAAAAGCATTAACCCCAAGCTCTCGTCTAGGTGGGCATTTGGTAAGTGGCCATGTGGATGGTTTAGGAGAAATAGTAGAAAGCTATGCCGATGCTCGAGCGGTGCGTTTTGTTATTCAGGCTCCAGCAGAGTTGGCTAAATATATTGCTGCTAAAGGTTCTATTTGTGTCGACGGCATTAGTTTGACTGTGAATGATGTCGATGGCGCTAAGTTTGTTTTGAATGTAATTCCCCATACGGCGGAACAAACCACAGCGAGCGATTGGAAACCTGGGGTAAAAGTAAATTTAGAAGTTGATGTTATTGCGCGATATTTAGAGCGCTTATTGAGCGGTGAAAGCCAATCAAAAGAAAGCAATATCACCGAAGGTTTTTTGGCCGAAAATGGTTTTATAAAAAGCTAGGTTTTATGAAGTAAGAAGCTTGGCCATTTGTCGAGCGAACACATAGTAAAAAGGTTTAAATGATGAAACTGAATACACCAGAAGAATTGATCGAAGATATTCGCCTAGGAAAAATGGTGGTATTGATGGACGACGAAGATCGTGAGAACGAAGGAGATCTTGTTATGGCGGCCTCACAGGTGCGTCCAGAAGATGTAAACTTTATGGCGAAAGAAGGGCGTGGATTGATTTGCCTAACCTTGAGCGAAGATCGCTGTAAACAAT
The DNA here is from genome assembly GCA_965223975.1 of Pseudomonadales bacterium. Lineage (GTDB taxonomy): Bacteria > Pseudomonadota > Gammaproteobacteria > Pseudomonadales > JBECKS01 > JBECKS01. The sequence goes on along the minus strand of OZ245031.1, from coordinate 873,243 downwards.
TGGACTTGCCATTAATGGTGTCTAGTAATAACGCTCAGCATGGTACTAATTTTACGATGTCAATTGAGGCAGCAGAGGGGGTGACCACTGGAATCTCTGCCGCAGATCGAGCGGTTACAGTTCAGGCAGCTGTAGCCCCTAATGCAAAGCCAAGTGATATTGTGCAGCCCGGCCATATTTTCCCTTTGATGGCTGAACCAGGTGGAGTATTACATCGTGCAGGGCATACCGAAGCGGGTTGTGATCTTGCTCGTCTTGCGGGCCTAGAGCCTGCGGCAATGATAGTAGAGATTATGAACGAAGATGGCACTATGGCGCGTCGCCCGGATTTGGAAACCTTTGCAGAAAAACACGATTTAAAAATTGGTACCATCGCGGATCTTATTCATTACCGTTTGTTTAACGAGAAAACGGTCGAGCGTATTTCTGAAGAGACTATTCAAACCCAGTATGGTGAATTCCAGTCGGTGGTGTATCAGGATCTGGTCGATAATGAGCGCCACCTTGTGATCACTAAGGGTGATTTGGCTAACTCGGACAAGCCACCAGTAGTGAGAGCACAATATTTAGATGTATGGCGTGACGCCTTAGGTGTAGAATTACCCGATCGTTTTTCCTGGAGTACCCATCACGCACTCGAATTTATTGCGAAAGAGGGTGCAGGAGTATTGATGCTGTTAGGTCACACGGTTTCATCTCAAGAGATGTTTACCTTGATGGGTAACGTGATGACCGCGAATGAAGCCAGCAAACGCATTGGTACCGGTTCTCAGATTTTACGAGAGTTGGGCGTTAAGAAAATGCGTCTATTGAGTTCGCCTATGCGCTTTAATGCTTTATCAGGATTTGATTTAGAAATCGTAGAGTATATTGAGAGCTTGTAGTTGAAAAATCGGGTCGCAAGTTCGAAACGAAAGTTTGTAAAAATTAAGAGAGAATGTCATGAGTAATATAAAAACCATCGAAGGTGATTTTAAAAACTGTTCTGGTCGTTATGCATTGGTCGTTGCGCGCTTTAACAGCTTTGTGGTTGAAAGCCTGCTTGAAGGATCGATTGATACTTTGCGCCGTCATGGAGTGAGTGAAAAAGATATCACCATCGTTCGTGTACCCGGTGCTTTTGAAATGCCAGTAGCGGTTAAAAAATTAGCAGCCAGTGGCAACTACGACGCAATTGTTGGTTTGGGTGCTGTTATTCGTGGTGGTACCCCACACTTTGACTATGTTGCGGGTGAGTGCGTTAAGGGTATTGCGACTGTTTCTTTAGAGTTTGATATTCCTGTGAGCTTTGGTGTATTGACGGTAGATTCTATCGAGCAAGCTATTGAACGTTCTGGTACCAAGGCCGGCAACAAAGGTGCAGAGGCGACTTTAGGCGCTATTGAAATGGTAAGCTTGCTTAAAAACCTATGAGTGAAATAAAACCCTCAGCTCGCCGAAAGGCGCGCCGCTTTGCCATGCAAGGTTTGTATCAGTGGCAAATGACTGGCACCTCGATTCGCGATATAGAAAGTCAGTTCCTTGAAGAGAACGATATGAAAAAGGTCGATATGACCTTTTTCAGAGAGCTTATGTCGGGTGTCGTGAAACAAGTCGATGAATTGGATCAAGCCTATGAGTCTTTTCTCGACCGAAAAGGATCTGACTTAGATCCGGTGACCCAGGCCATTTTGCGCCTTAGTAGCTTTGAACTAAAAGATCGTATTGATATACCTTACAAAATAGCTATCAATGAAGGCATTGAACTGGCTAAAGACTTTGGTAGTGAGGACAGTCACCGATATGTGAATGGTGTGCTTGATAAGCTTGCTAAAGTATTGCGCGAAGCTGAGACCCAAGCCAAATAAGTTCTCATTACAAAGTCCATTCAAAGTCAGCTAAACCCAAGTTAAGTGGCCCGTCCTATGGATGAGTTTTCCCTAATCAAGTCTTACTTTTATAACGCTGAGAACCAGGCTCTATTTAAGGATAAAAATATTCGTATTGGCCCGGGGGACGATGCGGCAGTATTCGATTTGGCACCAGGCCTAAGCCTGGTGAGTTCGATGGATACTTTGCTTGAAGGGGTGCATTTTCCTCAAGATACTCCCGCTGGAGATATTGCCTATAAATCCTTGGCGGTGAACTTAAGTGATCTCGCTGCCATGGGTGCCGAGCCCCATTCCTACCTAATGTCTTTGACTTTACCTGAGATCAATCAGATTTGGCTAGAGGAGTTTGCCGAGGGGATGTTTGAGATTTCCAATACGTTTGGCTTGGCTCTGATTGGTGGTGACATGAGCCGAGGGCCCTTGAGTATTAGCGTTCAGATCAACGGCACTTTAGCTCAGGGCGAGCAGCTGACGCGCTCAGCCGCGAAGCCCGGGGATTTAATATGTGTGAGCGCTTACTTAGGTTTGGGATCTTTAGGCTTAAAGGTTTGGCAGGATGGTGATATTGAGAGCTACCCCAGCGCAAAACAGCGATTTCTGCGTCCAGAGCCTAGAGTTGAGCTAGCAGCTGGCTTATATGAGCTAGGTGTCAAAGCTTGTATCGATGTGTCCGACGGTCTGTTAGCGGAGTTAAATCATTTATGTCAGGCCAGCCAATTAGGGGCGGTTTTAGATATCAATCAAGCCATGCTGCATCCTGAACTTAGTCATCTAGAGAGCTCAACTAGTCACAATATGATGCTTGCCGGCGGTGATGATTATGAGCTGTGTTTTGCTATTTGCCCCTCAACCCTGCCAGAGCTTGAGCGCTATTTCGAGAAAGTGGGTTTGCCGCTTTCAGTGCTAGGTGAATTTGTCGAAGATGGAGAAAGGTCTATTCGAGGTCCAAATGGGGCTTTATTAGAATTGGCGCAAAAGGGTTATAATCATTTCAAATGAGCCACTTCAAATAAGCCGTTCTAACTCATTACTAGCTAGGCTGCTATTTAAGTTAAGGAAATTACTATGAAGTCGAATATGCCAGCCAGTAGCTGGAAAAAGCCAATACACGTTCTTGCTTTTGGTTTTGGCTCCGGAGCTAGCCCCAAGGCCCCTGGAACCGTAGGAACGGTGGTGGCAATTCCTATATTTCTAGTTTTTTCTAGTTTGCCTCTGTGGGCCTACCTTGCAGTGGTGGTGGTGGTATGTGCGGTGGGAGTGTATATCTGTGAGCGATGTGCCAAGGATCTGGGAGTACATGATCACTCTGGTATCGTATGGGACGAAATAGCAGGCTTTCTGATTACCATGATCGCTGTTCCTGTAAGCTTTTGGAGCATTTTGATTGGGTTTTTACTGTTTAGACTGTTTGATATCTGGAAACCTTGGCCCATAAGCTATTTTGATAAACAAGTAGATGGCGGCTTAGGTATCATGCTTGACGATATCATCGCGGGGATATTCTCCTGGCTGATATTGTTCCCTCTAGCCTATTACTTCTTATAAGGCCTGACATTTTCATAAGATTAGTTGTTTTCAATGTGATTTGAGTAGGCTTCACTTCGCCCCAGCTCAGCTTTTTGGTACACTCTCGCTCCCTAAATTGGGGCCATTACTTAAAGTTATGGCCCTAACATTGGTTTCCTGGTTACTTTGGATTAATTCATGCCGGTTCAATTTGTTGCATCTTCACAGCTTCCTACTCAGTGGGGAGAGTTTGAATTGCTTGGCTTTCTAGACAAAAGCACGGGCAAGGAACATGTGATTTTGAAGATGGGGAACCTGTCGGATACCCAAACGCCTCTTGTGCGTGTCCATTCAGAATGTTTAACAGGAGACGCCTTGTTTAGTGTTCGTTGTGATTGTGGCTCGCAATTACAGGCCGCTTTAAAAAATATCGCTGAAGAAGGCCAAGGTGCTGTGCTTTATTTGCGCCAAGAAGGACGCGATATTGGTCTGCTCAATAAAATCCGCGCCTATCATGTTCAGGATCAAGGAGCCGACACGGTAGAGGCGAATGAACAACTAGGCTTTGAAGCAGACCAGCGAACTTACGAAATGTGTAAACCTATGTTGGAGCATATTGGCGTATCGAGTTTACGATTGATGACCAACAATCCTCGCAAAGTAGCTGCACTTGAAGAAGCGGGCGTCAAAATCGCCGAGCGAGTACCACTTCAAACCGGGCAAAATCCCCACAACGAAAACTACCTAGCGACTAAGAAAGACAAGCTAGGGCATATGATGGACTAAGCAAAACAGTAGAACCTTAGATTTAAGAGACGTAAGAAAATGAGCAACGCGACACCTCAAGTAAAACCCCAAACTAAACCCCTAACTAAACCAAGTAATCCTAATTTTTCTTCTGGCCCTTGCAGCAAACGTCCGGGTTATGACCTCAGCAAGTTAAGCACCGAGACACTTGGGCGCTCTCATCGCTCTAGCATTGGCAAAGCGGCACTTAAAAAAGCCATTGAAGATTCTAAACGTTTGCTAGGTTTACCAGAGGGCTATTTGTTAGGCATTGTTCCAGCCTCAGATACGGGAGCAATGGAAATGGCTATGTGGTCGATGTTGGGCGAACGCGCCGTTGACGTTTGTTATTGGGAATCTTTTGGTCAAGGTTGGTTAACTGACATTGTTAAGCAATTAAAGCTCGACAATGTAAATGAAATTAGAGCGGACTATGGTGAGCTACCCGACTTATCTCAGACCAATAGCGCTAACGATATTGTGTTTACTTGGAATGGCACCACCTCTGGAGTGAAAGTAGATAACGCCGACTGGATTGCGGATGATCGCGAAGGACTAACCATTTGTGACGCCACCTCTGCGGTCTTTGCTATGGATATCCCTTGGAACAAAATTGATGTGGCCACCTACAGCTGGCAAAAAGTATTAGGTGGCGAAGGCGCACACGGTGTTTTGATTTTAAGTCCTCGTGCGGTTGCTCGCTTAGAAAGCTATACGCCTGATAGAGCTTTACCAAAAATCTTTAGAATAACCAAAGGTGGAAAGCTGATCGAAGGTATTTTTACCGGCGCTACTATCAATACCCCATCTATGTTGGCGGTAGAAGATTACAACGACGCGCTTGGCTGGGTTGAAGCCGAAGGTGGGTTACCTGCCATGATTGCAAGATCTAATGCTAACTTGGCGGTGATTGAGAAATTTGTTGAAGCCAATGACTGGATTGAGTTTTTGGCAGGCGATAAAAATGTTCGCTCAAATACCAGCGTATGTTTAAAGCTAGACCTTGATGGTGATCAGATCAAAGCACTGACTAAATTGCTAGATAGCGAAGGTGTTGCTTACGATATTGGTGCTTACCGTGACGCTCCAGATGGTTTGCGTATTTGGTGTGGTGCTACGGTAGAGGCTTCGGATCTCGAAGCTTTGATGCCTTGGTTAGCTTGGGCCTACCAAGAAGTTAAATAGTAAGCTGAATAAATAATTGGAATTTAAAAAGAGATAGACGATGTTTAAAGTTAAAACCCATAATGCAATTTCTGTAAACGGCTTAGAACGTTTCCCTCGTGATGCTTACGAAGTGGCAAGCGACATAGCCACTCCCGATGCGATTATGTTGCGCTCATACAAAATGTCTATGGATGATGTTGTTGATAGCTTGCAGGCTGTGGGACGTGCGGGTGCGGGTGTTAATAATATCCCTGTTGATGCTTACACCGAGAAAGGCATTGTTGTTTTTAACACTCCAGGCGCAAATGCGAATGCTGTAAAAGAGCTAGTGCTTACCGGTTTGTTGTTAGGTTCGCGCGGAATTGTTGACGGCATTGACTACGTAGGAAGTCTTACCGAAGAGAAAGATGCTGCGGCCATGGGTAAGCTTTTAGAAGCTGAGAAAAAGCGTTTTAAAGGCGGTGAAATTGCTGGTAAGACTTTAGGTGTTGTGGGCCTAGGTGCTATCGGTTCCCTAGTGGCGAGCATGGCATTGGATATGGGTATGCAAGTAGTGGGTTACGACCCCGCACTGTCTATCGATGCCGCTTGGCGCTTGCCAAGCCAGGTTAAGAAAATGGAGAATTTACATTCTTTGTTTGCTAAGTCTGACTTTGTCAGTATTCACGTGCCTGCTTTGGACGCAACTCGCGGCATGATCAATGCGGATGTGTTGGCCTCAGCAAAACAAGGTTTAAAGCTTTTGAACTTTGCCCGTGATGAAATTGTTGATGCGGAGGCTGTTGTTGCGGCTCTGGATGATAAGAAGATCGCTGCTTATATTTCTGACTTTCCTCGTCCAGAATTGATTGGTCGTGAAGATTGTATTTCTATGCCGCACTTAGGTGCAAGTACAGCTGAGGCAGAAGATAACTGTGCGGTAATGGCTGCGGATCAGTTGATGGACTTTTTAGAAAATGGAAACATTAAGAATTCAGTCAACTTCCCGGCTTTGAGTTTGGAGCGTAGTAGCGGTTATCGTATTACCTTCTCTAACAATAATGTACCTAAAATGTTGGGTAATGTGCTTTCAATTCTGGCGGATGAAAATCTAAACGTGATTGACATGTTGAACAAAAGCCGAGGGGATGTAGCCTATAATATTATTGATGTTGATACCCAGCCTAGTGCCGCTGTGATTGAGAAGATAGCAGGAGTCGAAGGTGTTATTAAGGTGAGAGCACTTTAATTATCGACTGTATTGAACTCTGTGATAAAAAAGAGCGCTATAAGCGCTCTTTTTTTTGCCGAGGTTTAAAGGAACGTAAAAAGGAGAAAAATGATGGATTCGCAAAGCTTGCTATGGCTACTGACCCTGTGTGTGGATTTGGGCTTTGCTATTTTATTGTTTCGTCTTTTTGGTAAGCAGGGTCTATATGCCAGCGTTATTTTTAGTTTGCTGCTGGCAAACCTTCAGGGTCCTAAACTGATCGAAGTCATGGGAATGACCACCAGTGTTGGGGTTATTATTTATTCAGGGATTTATTTTTCTACTGACTTATTGAGCGAAAGATACGGTCGGCGAGAAGCTAATCGGGCGGTTTTGCTGGGTTTTGCAGTGAGCGTGATGATCATTGTTATGATCTCTTTAAGTCTTCAGTTCGCTCCAGCTACCTCACCTAAAGTCGCTGATTTTTCTCAAAACATCCATGAATCCATGGGTACGATTTTCGATTTTACACCGCGCTTCGTGATGGGTTCCCTGCTTGCTTATTTGATCAGTCAGACTTTGGATGTATGGATTTTCCATAAGCTTAAAAATCAAACTCAGGGTAGACACCTTTGGTTAAGAAACAATGTGTCCACCATGTTGTCTCAGCTAGTGGATACCGCTATTTATGGTTTAGTGGTTTGGTGGGGCATTGTTGACTTGCAGACAGCTATAGGCTTAGCCATGGCTAAATATGTTTTTAAGATACTGATAGCCATAATTGATACTCCCTTTATCTACTTAGCTAGAGGCTGGAAAACCGATAAGCAAGATTGGTAATTAGCCCACTCTTACTGGCTCAGTCTGTTAGCTCGGTACAGAAGCAGCCCTAGGACTGCTTCTGAGCTTCTAAAATTGCGTTTAAAATACTGCGGATACTAAATTGGCCTTGAAGCTTACCGTTTTCCACCACAGGCATGCGCCTGCGGTTATTATCTAAGATAGACTTAGCAATATCGAGAATGCTCATTTCCAGTGAAACGCTATCGACGTTCTGAGTCATGATTTCGGATACGTAGCCTCCCGAATCGCCGTAGTAACTGCTGTCCAGTATAGCTCGCAGGCAATCTACCTCTGAAACCACACCTAGCAGGTTATTATTTTCGTCAACAACGCTCAGCCCTGAGATTTTATGCTCAATGAGTTTCTCAATAGCTTCAAAAATACTGCTATCGGGCTTCACGGTGTGTGCAACATCACTCATGCATTCTCTAGCAGCGATAGATGGCAACATAGCATCCTCCTTCAATTCTAGTATCAGTTATTAGGTCCTTATTGGGCTATCATCCGCCCTAGATGTGGGGCAGGTCAAGGGGCTTTTGGATGACCTTGCTTAGCCAGTTTTGGGCATCCCCAATGCTTGAAAATGTACTACTTTTGGGGCTAAATTAAAGATAAGTGGTACATAATTGGGGATGAAGTGCTGTGTTGTCGGTAATTTTTCGAATAAATTTCTCCTCTGTAGCCCTTTAAAATCAACGCTTTTAAAATAAATCGAATTTTTTGTAGTACAAACTCTTCCCATCCAGAAATTTTCTGGCATAATGCGCGCACTTGAGGATGCTCAGTGAGCAAAATTTGAGCAAATTCAGGTACTCAAAATTGTTTAATTCGGACTGTTCAGGGACTAATTAGCTGTTTTGGGGTGGAAGCAGTGTGTGTATGACAGTGAACGACTAATTGAAGATTTATTCATCGGAGACAAGACAATGGCCGCAAAGAAAGCGAACAAACGAGCAAAATCTGCCTTAGACCGCGCTAGCGATTTGGTAGAGAAGTTAGAAGATCAATTGGAAAAAGCTCAAGAGCGTGCAAAAAAGCAACGTGACAGAGTACAAGTAGCTAGAAAGCGTGCGCAAGCTCGTGCCACAGCGACTAGCGAAGTCGCTTTAGAAGAAGCTAAAGAAGCGTTTGAATCAGCTAAAGAAGCAGTTGAAAAGCGTCGTGAAGAAATGAAAGAGGCTAAGCTAGAAGAAGAGATTCAAAAGCTTAGGGCTCGTGTTTCGGACACCGAAGCTAAGGTGCGTGAAAAGCTAAATGAGCGTGAAGAAGAGCTGCGTGGTCGTATCGAAGAAGAAGTAGATGCTCAAGTTGAGAAAGCAAAAGCTCAAATCAACAAAGCGCTAGAAAACAAGTATGGTAAGAAGCTTAAGGACTACCAAAAGAAACTTGAAAAGAACGTTAAAGACGTGACTAAGAAAGTTGAAAAGCGTGAAAAAGAGCTTTTAAAGAAAGCTGGCGTAAAACCTGCGGCTAAAAAGCCTGCTAAAAAGAAGCCTGCTACCAAGAAAAAAGCAGCTAAAAAGCCAGCGGCTAAAAAAGCAGCAGCTAAGAAGCCAGCGGCTAAGAAAGCAGCAGCTAAGAAGCCAGCAGCAAAAAAAGCGGTAAAAGCGGCTAGCTAAGCACCAAAAATACGGTTAGCTGAGAGATTGGCTGGCTAGATATTCCTAAAAAGCACGACAGGTTAGCTTGTTGTGCTTTTTTTGGTTTTGGGGTGGTGAAAACCGGGAGTCTAAGCTCTTAGATAGTTGAATTGCCGATTCTTTTCTTAAGCTAATTGGTGATAAACTAGCAGCTCGCGAAAGGCCGTTAGGGGCCAGATTTTAGGAGCTGTTGATGCCCTCTGACGGAAGTCATAATCCACATTCCTCCCAGCAAGAGCAGGATTCCACTCCTCTGGATGCTGAGACTGATAAGCAGGAGCTTGTTTCTAATATAAGAGACAGTCTTGCGCCTGGGGCATCGAAGACGAAAGCCAAGTCACGGAAAGACAAGGAAGAAAGAGAGGCGCAAAAGGCCGGTTCTAAGAGCAAATCAAAACCCAAAGCTAAAAAAGCAATCTTAGAACCCAAAGTCTCAGTAGAAACCACCTTCGAGCGGCCAAAACCAGCCGAAGAAAGTAAGCGACAAAAGTCTGAAAAACAAAAAGCTCAGAAAGCCTTTGTTCGGCCTAAGGTAGATTATCGCTTTTCGGTCGAAAATAGAGACAAACGCAATTTTCGAGATTTTACCGCGCATAGAAAGGTAACTTCTGTCGAATACGAGGAAGCCTTAAAGCGTTTTCAAAAAAATCGCATCGCCGCTCGCCGTGAGGCTATTCAGGATCGAGGTAGTGCTCCAGAATACTCTGAAACGGATTATATTCGTTTAAAGAAAGAAGCAGCTGAGTCGGTCAAACCGGTTCGGTTTAGGGCTTTGAGAGCCCATCGCACCACACTAATAGTTATTTCTAGCTTTTTATTTTTTGAATTCGTTTCCCTATTTCGTAGCAAAGAGTGGCGAAAAGAAGCTTACAAGCCATTGTTGAAACGAAATGGCCAGCGAATCTATAAAAACATCGTTAAGATCCAAGGGCTCTTTGTAAAGTTTGGGCAGATGGTCAGCATCATGAGTTTTGCTGTTCCAGAGGATTTTCGTAAAGAGCTGGAAACACTGCAGGATAAAGTCCCCCAGCGTCCTGTTGAAAACATTATTAAGCGTATCGAATCGGATTTGGGACGACCTATTGATCGGGTGTTTTCTCACTTTAATGCGGAGGCGATAGCCGCTGCATCTTTGGCTCAAGTGCATGATGCAACGCTTGTTAGCGGAGAGCGAGTAGCAGTTAAAGTTCAACATATCGGTGTTGAGCAAGAGGTTAAGGCAGATCTTCGGACTTTTAATCAAATTTCTAAAATTGCCGATTTCTTTTTGAATATAAATGGCCTGCGTGAGGCTCAAGACCAGATCACCGAGTCTATAATGAGTGAGCTCGATTACGCAAAGGAAGAAAAAAACTTAGCTGAGTTCTACGAAAATTATAAGGGCCAAAAGCACATTCATATTCCCAAGGTTTATAGCAAATACTGTAGTGAACATGTGCTTGTTATGGACTACGTTGAAGGAATAAAAGCTAATGACTACAAAAAGCTAGATGAGTTGGATATAGATCGTAAACTCGTTGCTCGACGAATCATCGAAGCTTTTTGTCAGATGGTATTTAAGGATGGCTTGATTCACGGTGATCCGCACCCTGGGAATATCTTGGTCAATGATGATGCCTCGATCACGATGATCGATTTTGGCTCTGTTGTAGAGCTAAATCCTATTATACGACAAGGTGTGATTGATTTGGTGTTTGGGGGCTTGACTCGCAATACCCGTCGGATTATGAGTGGGCTACGTAAAGTTAAGTATTTAACTCCTCAGGCCGATGAGGGGCTGGTCGAAAGATTGATCGATTACACCTATGACTTTTTGTTGGAAGGTGGCTTGAGCTTAGAGAACTTTTCCTTAGAGAATGTGGAGTTTGATAAGGAACTTGTGCCAATGATTCTAAAAGATTTGCATCATTTGGATATTTCCTATCGGGAGATACAAGATTCATTTCAGTTACCTGAAGATGTAATGTTGATGAGTCGCATGCTTATGATGCTGGGCGGACTCGTTTACGAAATCGACCCCCAAATTAAGCCCTTTGACGTAATTAGGCCCTATTTGCAGAAATTTATTATCAGCGGCAGTGGTGACTGGCAAAGCACGGTGCGCGATAATGTATTCAGTGTAGGCATGGGTGCTTTACAAACAGTTGATAATGCCCGTTATGTAATTGATAAGGCTAAACGTGGCGAGTTACAGATTAATGTAAAAGATGAGCGCAAACGGCGCTATTTGCATTATTATTTATTTCAGCAGTTTGTTTCCATGTTGCTTGCATCGGGAACAGGAGCTATGGCTTATACAATGTGGGTTCAGGGCGAAGTTTTGCCCGCCCAATTAACCTCCCTTGTGACCTGCGGTTTGTTATGGTCAGCAGTCAGGGCAACAAAGTCAGCGAAGAAATTTAGGCGCTAGAGGCGGTTTCATGAGTTTTGAACAATATTTCCCCGTGTTTTATGGAAGCAAACATGGTTACGTAAAAAGTTTGGATCTAAAAAGTTTTGAGCGTCGCTTGAAGGAGTTAACGCCTTTAGATAGGTATTTTCGAGTCACCTTTGATGGTATGGAAAATATTCCCGCCAGCGGCGGAGCCTTACTGATAGGGAATCATGGCCCCTTCGGAATCGATGGTGCCTTTGTTGTTAAGCACGTCTATGAGGAAGGTGGCCGCGTGGTCCGACCTTTAGGCGATCGCTTGTTGTTTAAGATCCCGTTGGTGCGCGTGATGTTAAATACGGTGGGAGTGCTGGAGGGCGAAGCTAAGCAAGCTATTGATATTATGAAGGCGGGTGAATTGTGCTCTGTCTACCCAGGCGGCTATGCCGAGACCGTCAAAGCACCCCATGAAAAGTATCAGGTGCGTCAGTTTTGGGAAGACCACTTCGGGTATATTAAAGTGGCATTGAAGGCCCAGGTTCCGATTATTCCGGTCTCCTGTATTGGTTTAGACGATTTGGTTTTTCAGTTAAAGACCGCAGAAGAAACGGCGCAGTACGCACCAGCACGTTTGCTGCAAAAGTTTATGAAGCATGATAAATATCGCGTGCCACTTTGGATGGGTATTGGTGCTTTGCCAATTCCTGTTCAATATCGTTATAAGGTAGGAGAGGCGGTGGATCTAGGCTACGGTCCTGAAGCTGCAGATGATCCGAAAATCCTTAAAAAGTTAAACGAACGAATGATTGATATCATGGAAGGTATGATTGAAGAAGGACTTGATAATCGTCGCGTGTCTCGCATGCAAAAGCGTGAACAATTTTACGATAAAGTGTCCCGTGGCCCGGAAATTGTCAAAGAAATGTTTGGCGGCTCAGATATTTATGAGCCGCGCTGGGATGAAGAAGATCGCGGAGATATTTAAAACCCTAAGTGCTCAGCGAGGGCCTGGTTATAGTCGCTTGCATAAGATTTAAACTTTTTTCTTAATTCGCTGTGCTCGTCGTTAATAATAAAGTCGCCCATACCATCTGGGACTTTGTAGCCATATTCTTCAGCAAGCTTTGAAGCTTTATCATTTAAGCCTAAGTATTTAACGCTGCCGCGAGGTGCGGAAGCAAAGAACTTAAAATCCTTGTTTTCAATGGCCTGCTTTACATCATCTTGCGCGTTTGCAGAGCTATATTTTCGCAGCGTTGATATCGCAGGGTGCTCCGCTTCCTTACTGTCGCTTTGCTCTTTTATTTCATTGGTAAGTGCGTCTGAATCGCTAAGCTGGCTGCAAGCAGATATGCAGAGTGCAAGGGGAAAAAATAATAATGGTTTAGGCATCTTAACTACCCGGCGTCGAATTAAAAAGAGAAGTAATGATAAGACACCTGCAAGGTTGAGGCTACCTGAGCTCGATTTTCTGGTTCGAGTCTCACCAGGAACAGGGTCGTCATTTTTTATTTCCGCATAAGCGCTCAGTGTTGATAGGTAAGCGCCGCCACTTGGGTTGCTCAGAGTTACCTTAAAGCTCTCGTCTGGTTCGTGGAGAACATCGCCAAATACTGTGATGTTAATAGTTTTTTCTGTTTCGCCGGTAGCGAAGGTTAGTGCGCCAGTGGTGCCAGGTGCAAAATCAGAGGTCTCAGCGGATTGGGTTCCATGTTGCTCAACGGCGAAGTTAATAGTGTTTTCCTGACTTAAGCCTCCGCTGCGTGTGACCGTAAATACGAAGACACCATCTGTTCCTGTGCCTTCAGAAACGGGGCTGCTAGCAAGGCTGATAGAAAAAAATGTTGAACCTGCAGCCACCGTGCTGAAGTTACCATTATTTACGTTGTAAAAAATGCCGCCGTCACATTGAACCCATAATCGATTGCTATTGCCTACTCCGGCAGGGAGAGTGACAAGCTCTGTTCCGTCATTTGCGGTCGCACTCGCAAGTGTTTGCGTGAATGACGCCGGCGTAGCTCCGCCATCGCTTGCTAAAAGAATGTTTACTGCGCTGCAGTTGGTCGGAGCATTTTCGGAGCCCCCAGTATTCCAAAGCACTGTCATTGGTCCCAACTCGGTATGGTAACTGTTGAGTTGGGGTTCCAGCACTTCAAAAGCCCCAGAGCCTGCAGTAACTGTGACCGTCATGTCATCGGTACTCATGCCATAGGGAGCAGAGCGAGCGGTGGATTTAAAATTCAGTACCCGTGAGGTGCTAGGTAGGGTTTCCCCAAAAACTTGAGAGCCAGTGAGTACTGTATTGTATTCTGGAAAGTACCTTATTCCGTCAGTAGTTCCGGTTTTGGATCTGAATAAAGGCCCATTGCCATTATCGCTGTTAATTTGGCTTGCTGAAGAAGTAGCATTTCCAAGGTCCATTTGTTCCCAAGTGTAGCTTATGCTACCGCCATCTGAATCAGATCCACTAGCGGTTAATAAAAACGGGGTCCCCGCGGGAATATAGTAATCAATACCAGCGTTCACGTTTGGTGGATTATCTGTGGTGGGTGAGGTTATGTCCGAGGCGTCGAGACACGAACTGCCACCGTTGGGGTTGCTGTCTTCGATAAAGCTAAGCATTTGCTCGATACTTCCAGCATGAAAATAAGGGTCGGAGCTATTTTGGATGTTCTCTTCGCCACATAAGCTGGCATAGCCCATAATAGTGGAGCCACTTCCTGGCTCGAAGGCGCTAGAGCTGGTTCGGTTGGTTCCGCAGAAGCCAGTGGTTCCGTTGTAGGTGTGAGTGGCGCCAAATTGGTGGCCTATTTCATGAGCCACATAGTCGACATAAAAAGCATCGCTTTGCAGAAGTGCTGCGCTTATACCCGTAACCCCTGCTCCTTTGTGAGTGTCATCGCATACGCTCTGTAATCGAGCAAGTCCGCCACCATTAACTGTAAATAAGTGACCTATGTCATAGTCTTCTGGGCTGCCAGGGCTGCGCTCTTCCAGTTTGGCATTGATTGCGGTCGTTACAAGGTCGATATCGTCTCCGGCGTCGTTGTTAAAACCATCACTAGCGGAATTAAGAAAAATAATGGCGTCGTTGTTAGCAATTAAGCTGAACTCGATTGCTAGGTCTTGCCGATAAATCTCATTAATCCGAGTAACCGCTGCGTTGATAGCAGATAAAGTATCCGTTGTGTTAGCGGCACCAGAACTCACGGCGGCTGAGTATTCTCCCACCGTTGCCACTGCTAATTTATAGGTTCTTAGGGTGCCCCCATTTTGCCTGGCTGATGCTGCGCGCTGACCTACGCTAGAAGGGTGGAGGTGAAAACCATGTTCCCCGTCGTGTTCAAAGCCGCAGTTGAAGTCTCGCGGGCCTATTTCGTCTATCAGTCTATATGATCTAGTCTCACCCGATGGGCGAGCTTGAGTATCGTTAGTATGGCTCCTATTCGGATCAATGTAGATGGTATTGCCCTTGTGCCTAGTCATTGCCTGAAAGCCGCGTGATCCTAAACTCAAGGCGAATTCGATGTTGGGATTTTCAAGACCAAATCCTCTGTAGCTTTTGATCATAGGGTATTTGTTAGCCAAGAGGGGTTCCATGATAGGATTTTCATAAACTTCAATCTGGATGAACTCTTGGTTTTGTGAGGGTAGCCAAATGCGCACGCCGGATTGACCAGTCGAACGCGTTTCTAACAGTGGTGCCTCGGATAGCGCGTCTGTCAGCTGTGTCGAGCTCAAGCTATAAGTAGCGTAGTCGAGCTTGGAATTATCATTAGCGATTTCAACTGCACTACTAGGTCGGGCCATAGAAGAGGAAGGTGTGTATTCGGCTTGCCACAGTCCATCTGGAGAGCTTGCCCCCTTGGCTAGAGCATTGTTATAGCTTATGGCGATCATAGATGCGGTAAGTGCGAAGAATAGGCTGACTTTTTTAAGATTGAGTTTGCTCATAAGGAGGTGCTTTTGGTTGCTAAATTTATTGCATTTCTTTTAATTCTCAATGCTGACATGTTCCCTTGCAGTGCGCAAAGCTCTTGGTTCTGAGTTGAAGAAAAAAACGATGAAATACCAATAAATTGAATCACTTGGGTGATTGTGTCAGTCTTCCTCTCTACCTCTATTTGAAGTGTTTATCTAGTGATTAAGAACAAGCTTAGGTTGGTTTATGACTAAGAGTAAAGGAGCGAAAAAAGCAGAGCGAGTGCATAGGCTTCTAGATCTTCTGGCGGACGGTGAGTTTCATTCGGGGGAGTCTCTAGGTGAAAGCTTAGAGGTGTCCCGCGCAGCGATATGGAAGCTGGTTCAATCTATCGAGGATTTAGGTCTTAAAGTGGATTCAGTTCGCGGTAAGGGCTACAGGATATCGGGTGGGCTTAAACTGCTGAGCAGTGAAGGGATAGGGAGTGCGATGTCTGAGCGGGCTCACAACAGTTTTCATAAGCTAGAAGTGTTTAAGCAGATTGACTCAACTAATCAGTATTTGCTAGACGAGCTTGACCGCGGGAGAGGGCAGCATGGGGCGATATGTTTAGCGGAGCAGCAAAGCGCTGGCCGTGGGCGCAGAGGAAGGTCTTGGGTCTCCCCTTTCGCCCAAAACATTTATTGCTCTGTTCTTTGGCGCTTTGATACAGGTATGGCGGCGCTTGAGGGTTTGAGTTTGGTGGTGGGTCTCGCTATTACCAAGGCAATTGAAAAACAAGGGATTAGCGACCTAAAACTAAAATGGCCCAATGATATCTTGGCTAGAGGGCGCAAATTAGCTGGCGTGCTTTTGGAATTGCGAGGAGATGTGGATGCCTACAGTGATGTGGTTATTGGTTTTGGTATCAATGTGAATATGTTGAACGAAGCGGCTCACGCGATTGATCAGCCTTGGATTGGCCTAGCTGAATTGGCGGAAGAGCGCCTAGATAGAAACCCTCTGATTGCCAGTGTTTTGAGTGAGCTGGCTGAAGACTTGTCACTATTTGAGCAAAAGGGCTTTGCCTACTTTGTGGAAGAGTGGAATCAGCGTGATGCTTATTCGAGTCAAGTAGTCCAATTAATTTCCGGCGACAAGCGTCAGGAAGGCCTTGTTTGCGGAGTGAATTCGCAAGGGGCTTTAGTGATGGATATAAGAGGAGAAAGACAGCATTTTTTTGGAGGCGAGATCAGTCTTAGGCCGCAACAAAAGGAGCTTAAGCAATGAGTGTGGGGTTGTTGATTGATGCCGGGAATACCCGGTTAAAGTGGCAGCTTAGCGAGAACTGCACATGCTTTGCTAAAGGTTTCGTTGTACATGGTGGTGATTTGCATGCAGCTGTAGCTCAATTAAGCCAAGATGCATGTGCGTCTGGAAAGAATGAGCTGGTCGAGTTTATTGCGGTGTCTTCAGTTTTGAGGGGCGATAAAACAAAGATGCTAGAGTTGGCTTTACAGGAATATTTTGGCACCCATATACCTGTATTTGTGGCTAAGGTTAAAAAGCAGCTCTTGGGGCTTACCTGTATTTATGAGGACGTCAGCCGCTTTGGGGTGGACCGCTGGTTGGCGATCTTGGCAGCTTACTCAAAAAATCAAAAGAGCGTTTGTGTGATAGACTGCGGTAGCGCGCTGACGGTGGATGTGGTAAATAACGCTGGCATGCATATGGGTGGCTATATCTTGCCGGGTCTTCGTATGTCACGTGCGGCTCTGCTAGGGAAAACAGATTCTGTTCGCTTCAGCTTGGAAGAATGGCCCAAGGAAACAGGCTTAGGAAAGAACTCCGCTAGCGCCGTTCAAAATGGTGTGCTTCTACAGGCTCAGGCGACGATTGCTAGGGTTTGGGAGGATTGTAATTTATTAGAGGATTTTCACTCTACAAGTTTGGTGATTACCGGTGGAGATGCTGAACAAATTTGTTCAGGCTTGGACTTGGGGCAAGAGTTAAGAGAAGATTTGGTTTTAGAGGGCTTGTGCTTGGCATATAAGGCTTCGATTGAAGGTAATTAATTTCAATGTGGGTGGTGAATGGGTAGTACGTTTAAATGGTTGGCACTAGTTTTAATATTTTTTAATGTGGCCTATTTTGTGTGGGCGATAAGCTCTGGTTCAGAGGTATCTAAGCAATCCCAGGCTGTGCCTTTGAAGGGCGAAAAAATTGTGCTGCTGAGTGAGGTACCTGAAGCGAATGGGGCCTCGGTTGGTGAATCCATCGATAGCGCCGGTGTTGAAGCCGCTGAGCAAGGGGAGGGAGAGCAGTTAGCTGCTGCAGAGCCGCCCAGGCTTGATGTGCGGTCTGAGGCGTCAGTGATTTACGATAGCTCGGGAGCATCATGCCCGTCGATTGGGCCTTTTAAAGATAGAGAGCAGATGAAAACCGTTGGCAAGCAGATTGCTTCTAAAGGCTTTAAGGTTGCGGTGCGAAGTGTGGAGACTGATTCTGGTGAGAAATATCGCGTATTTATTCCGCCGTTTGAGACCAGGGAAGAGGCAGCTGGTGAGTTAAAGAGGCTTCGGGCTAAAAAGATCGACAGCTATATTATGTCCACGCCGCCGCTAGAGAACGCGATTTCATTAGGAATATTCTCTAGCAAAGAGAGCGCTCTAGGATTGGTTAAGAAGATGAACTCTAGTGGCTATTTTGCTGAAATGACGCCCACAAGTTTAAAAACAACGGCTTTTTGGCTAGATGTTGATGCTGCTAGAGCGCCGGAAAAAGCGGATCAAGTAGTTGTGTCCACACTATCCGAGATAAAAGGCCTAACTAGGGTCGATTCTCCTTGTAAAGTCGTTGCGCTCTCCCAATAAATTGCTTAGAATCGCGCCTCTTTTTTTGCGGCACCTTATTGCTGGCGTGTTTAGGTAGTAAGAGGCTGGTTTCGAAGTGAATTAAAGCTGATGTAGCTCAGTTGGTAGAGCAGCTGATTTGTAATCAGCCGGTCGGGGGTTCGACTCCTCTCATCAGCTCCAATTCATTGAGTTTTTCGCTCTTAAGTTAGCGGATTTGCAAACCAAAAAATGGTTTAAATTCAATGATTAATGGTTGACTTTGAAAATGGGTGTAAGCAGAATATACGCCCTCTCAAAATGGAGGGGTTCCCGAGTGGCCAAAGGGATCAGACTGTAAATCTGACGGCTCCGCCTTCGGAGGTTCGAATCCTCCCCCCTCCACCACTTTTACTAATTTAGTAAATTTGGCGAAGAAAGCGGTTTAAGGCAGTAAGTGTGGTTAGAGCTTTTTTGGTTTGAAAGGCTCTGAACGAAGAGTGAAGACTGAATTTAAAAGCGCAGCATAGATAGTGATCATACCGGTCATTCGTGCTGTTTTTTTGTATCTGGTTTGAGCTTAATGAGCGCGAGATTGCGCGGGCATAGTTTAGTGGTAGAACCTCAGCCTTCCAAGCTGATGATGCGGGTTCGATTCCCGCTGCCCGCTCCAAATTTCGGGACCAGAAAATGCTTAGGCTCATATAGCTCAGTCGGTAGAGCACTTCCTTGGTAAGGAAGAGGTCACCGGTTCAAATCCGGTTATGAGCTCCAGTTTTTAAGTGGCTTTGATGATTGGCTTGATGGTTAGAGAGATTGTCTGAAGTCGCTTTTAGAAGTGAAGTAACAGTAAGTGTGAAGTAAATGTGTGGCCCAGGTGTTTAGCTGCAGCTGCATTTGATAGAACTAATTAGTGAAACTGAAAACTTACCAATAGTGGTAAGGGGGTAAAAGAGATGTCAAAGGAAAAGTTTGAACGTAATAAACCACACGTTAACGTTGGAACCATTGGTCACGTTGACCACGGTAAAACCACATTAACAGCCGCATTAACGAAAGTATGTGCCGAAGTATGGGGTGGTGACGCAGTAGCCTTTGACGGTATTGATAATGCTCCAGAAGAAAGAGAGCGTGGTATTACTATTGCGACTTCTCACGTTGAGTATGATTCACCTGTGCGTCACTATGCACACGTTGACTGCCCAGGGCACGCCGACTACGTTAAGAACATGATTACTGGTGCTGCTCAAATGGACGGCGCTATCCTAGTGTGTTCAGCTGCTGACGGCCCAATGCCACAGACCCGTGAGCACATCCTTCTTTCACGTCAGGTAGGTGTACCTTACATCGTTGTATTCCTAAACAAATGCGACATGGTTGACGACGAAGAGCTATTAGAATTGGTTGAGATGGAAGTACGTGAACTTCTAGACCAGTACGAATTTCCAGGTGACGACACACCGATCATCAAAGGTTCTGCACTTAAAGCCCTAGAAGGTGACGCAGGCTTTGTTGAGTCAGTAAAAGAGCTTGTTGAAACTTTAGATAGCTACATTCCTGAGCCAGAGCGTGCGATTGATCAACCATTCTTGATGCCAATCGAAGACGTATTCTCAATCTCTGGTCGTGGTACAGTGGTAACAGGCCGTGTAGAGCGTGGCATCATCAACGTTGGTGAAGAAATCGAAATCGTTGGTATTAAAGACACCACTACCACTACTTGTACAGGTGTAGAAATGTTCCGTAAGTTGCTAGACGAAGGTCGTGCAGGTGAGAACGTTGGTGTTCTATTACGTGGTACTAAACGTGAAGAAGTAGAGCGTGGTCAAGTACTGGCTAAGCCAGGCACCATTACTCCTCACACAAAATTTGAGGCAGAGGTTTACATCTTGTCGAAAGACGAGGGTGGCCGTCACACTCCATTCTTTAAAGGTTACCGCCCACAGTTTTACTTCCGTACAACTGACGTAACCGGTGCTTGTGAGTTACCTGAAGGCGTTGAAATGGTCATGCCAGGTGACAACGTTCAAATGAAGGTTGAAATGATTGCGCCAATTGCGATGGAAGAGGGTCTACGCTTTGCGATCCGTGAGGGTGGACGTACTGTAGGCGCGGGCGTTGTTGCTAAAATTATTGAGTAATTTTTGATCAAATCAAAAGCTGGCCGGCCTCTTTTTAGGGGTTCGGCTTTCTTTTGTTTTTGGGTGCTTGAAAATTAGCGTTGCACTTTAGGTGTGTCAAATAAGTGTCTGACTCATATTTAAATGAGGACATAAGGTCAAAAAAGATATTAGGCCAGTAGCTCAATTGGCAGAGCAGCGGTCTCCAAAACCGCAGGTTGGGGGTTCGATTCCCTCCTGGCCTGCCAAGCTTTAAGAACTTTTCTAAGGCTCGGTAGGCGCTAAAAGTAAGCAGTAAAGGATGTTAGGTGGGCTTGTCACTTAACAGAATGAATAACGAGAAACGAAGATGAACGCAAAGGTCCAAGAAAATTCATCACCGCTGGATATCGTTAAGTGGATATTGGTGGTAGCGATTATTGGCGCAGGTGTATTTGGTAATACCTACTATGCTGAAGAGTATAGTGTGCTTTACCGAGCCATCGCTCTAATCGTATTGGCTGCTGTGGCAATGGGTATAGCCTATTTCACTGAAAAAGGCAGGGCCTTTGTTGAGTTATTAAAAGAAGCGCGCGTTGAAGCTAGAAAGGTCGTTTGGCCTACCCGTGGTGAGACTAACCAGTCTACTTTGATTGTAGCGGTAGTGGTTGCTGTTATGTCGGTAGTGCTTTGGGGCTTGGACTCATTCTTGTCGTTTCTAGCGAAGCTGTTTTTGGGTTAAGGGGAAACGAATGTCAAAACGTTGGTATGTTGTACACGCTTACTCAGGCTTTGAAAAATCAGTCAAACGTTCTTTAGAAGAACGTATTGCATTAAATAATTTACAAGATCTCTTTGGTGAGATTTTGGTGCCTACTGAAGAAGTAGTTGAAATGCGTGGTGGGCAGAAGCGTAAAAGCGAACGTAAGTTCTTTCCTGGTTATGTGCTTGTATCTATGGAAATGAATGACGAAAGTTGGCACTTAGTAAAAGAGTGTCCAAAGGTATTAGGTTTTATCGGCGGAACTGCTGATAAGCCAGCGCCTATTACCCAAAAAGAAGCGGATGCGATTCTGAATCGTATCGAAGAAGGCGTTACCAAGCCTAAGCCAGCTCGTTTGTTTGAAGTGGGTGAGATGGTTCGTGTAACTGATGGCCCTTTTGCTGACTTTAGTGGTGTAGTCGAGAAAGTAAATTATGAAAAAAGCCGCTTGAACGTGGCTGTAATGATTTTTGGTCGTTCAACCCCTGTGGAGTTGGAGTTTAGTCAGGTAGAAAAAGGCTAAAGACTTAAAGTGAACGGATTCGGCGATAACTGAGTCCCTTGTAAAAACTGAGCCAGATGGGGAGATTGAAGTGTTGAGCTTGCTCACACAGTAGGTCGCTTGAACCCGAGGAGATAAACATGGCTAAGAAAATCGAAGCTTATATTAAGCTGCAAGTGCCTGCTGGTCAGGCGAACCCTAGCCCACCGGTTGGTCCAGCTCTTGGTCAGCATGGTGTGAATATCATGGAGTTTTGTAAAGCGTTTAACGCTCAAACTCAAAGTATGGAGCAGGGCCTTCCTATTCCTGTTGTTATTACTGTTTATGGTGATCGTAGTTTCTCATTCGTAATGAAAACTCCACCAGCGGCGGTATTGTTGTTGAAAGCAGCAAAACTTAAGAGTGGTAGTGGTCGCCCCAATACTGAGAAAGTAGGTAAAGTGACCCGCGCTCAGCTCGAAGAAATTGCCAAAATGAAAGAGCCTGACTTAACAGCTGCCGATATGGACGCTGCGGTTCGAACCATCGCGGGTACTGCTCGTAGCATGGGTTTGGAAACTGAGGGGGTTGTGTAATGGCTAAGTTATCAAAACGAGCAAAATTGATTGCAGAGAAGGTTGAACTAGGCAAGGTATACGAAGCTGAAGAAGCGATTGCCTTGATTAACGAATTATCAAAAGTGAAGTTCAAAGAATCCGTAGACGTGGCTGTTAACTTGGGTATTGATCCTCGTAAATCTGACCAGGTTGTACGTGGCGCAAGTGTTCTTCCAAACGGTACTGGTAAAAGCGTTAAGGTAGCTGTGTTCACCCAAGGTGAAAACGCAGAAGCTGCTAAAGCAGCTGGTGCTGACGTAGTAGGCATGGACGATCTTGCTGAAGAAGTTCAAAAAGGCGAGTTCGACTTTGATGTTGTGATCGCGAGCCCAGACGCTATGCGTGTGGTCGGCCGTCTAGGAACGATCTTAGGCCCGCGAGGCTTAATGCCTAACCCTAAAGTAGGTACTGTGACTCCAGACGTGGCTCAGGCAGTAACTAATGCTAAATCTGGTCAGGTTCGTTACCGTGCAGACAAAGGTGGAATTGTTCACTGTTCAATTGGTCAAGTTGGCTTTGAGCCTAATGCGCTTAAAGAAAACTTGGTTCATTTGTTGGCAGATTTGAAGAAAGCAAAACCTGCTTCTTCTAAAGGTGTTTATATCAAGAAAGTGACCGTATCGAGCACGATGGGTCCTGGCTTGGCACTAGATCATTCGGCGCTGATTTAATGGCGCACTAAAAGACTTTGAGGCCCCTGAGCATTTTGTTTTTTAACGAAAGGCTCAGGCGTCAAAGACCGTAGGCCTTCTTAGAGTAGCTGGCTCCGTAAGGAAACCAAATACGAAAAGAAGTTAAAACTACAGCCTACGCAGACGCGGGGGTGTGTTCAGTCATTGATTCGCTCACAATGTGAGCCCTTTCAAGAACTGGATAGGCAACCGTAAAAGGGATCGAGCTGAAAGGCTTGGTCTTAAGCTGGTAAATCGAGAGCTTCGGTTTTTGGTTTATCAAATGTTTGAACTATCCAGGAGAAACCTATGGCTTTAAGACTGGAAGACAAGCAGGCAATTGTGGCGGATGTTGCAGAAGTAGCATCCAGTGCTTTATCAGCAGTAGTCGCGGATTACCACGGCTTAACTGTTGATGAGATGACGGAGCTTCGTAATCAAGCGCGCGCACAAGGTGTTTACTTACGTGTTGTAAGAAACACTTTGCTTAAGCGAGCGATTGAGGGAAGTGAGTATGAATGTCTAAATGAGGCTTTAGTTGGCCCTACCATTTTGGCGTTCTCTCAAGAGGATCCGGGATCTGCGGCTCGAGTTGTTAAAGATTTTGCGAAAGATCATGAGCAACTTGAAGTTAAAGCATTGGCTGTTGGCGGTAAGTTGCTAGCTGCATCAGATATTGATGCTCTTGCGAAACTACCGACTCGTGATGAAGCCCTTGCCCAGTTGATGTCTGTAATGCAGGCACCAATCGCTAAATTGGCGACTACCCTTAACGAAGTACCTAGCAAAGCGGTACGCGTTATTGCGGCAGTTAAAGATCAAAAAGAAGCTGCATAAGGCAGCTATTTTGTAGAGATTGGTGAATTAAAGTTTAACTTGAAAATTAGGAGTGTGAGCTATGGCTCTTTCTAAAGATGATGTATTGAATGCAATTGCTGAGATGAGCGTAATGGAAGTTGTTGAGCTAATCGAAGCAATGGAAGAAAAATTTGGCGTATCTGCTGCAGCTGCAGTAGCTGTTGCTCCAGCGGCAGCTGGTGGTGGCGACGCTGGTGGCGCTGCTGAAGAAAAGACTGAATTCGACGTGGTTCTTTCTAGCTTCGGCGACAAGAAAGTTGGTGTTATTAAAGCTGTTCGCGGCGTAACTGGTCTTGGCTTGAAAGAAGCTAAAGAAATGGTTGAAGGTGCACCTGCTGCTATTAAAGAAGGCGTTAGCAAAGAAGAAGCGGAAGACATCAAGAAGCAGCTTGAAGAAGCTGGTGGTGTTGTTGAAGTTAAATAAGGCTTCTTTTAAGCAACAAAACATTGGGCTGGCATCGGGTTTCTGATGCTAGCCTTTTGTCATTACAGCCGATTTAGTTTTTTGATCGACAGTGATGGCACAAGAAGTACAAACGTATTGGCGATTTTAGATCGCGATTACAAATTTAAGAGTGCAAAGAGGAATACCGATGGCTTATTCATATACTGAGAAAAAACGTATTCGAAAGGATTTTGCTAAGCTGCCAGAAGTAAAAGAGATACCTTACTTATTGGCGATTCAGTTAGATTCTTATCGCAAGTTTTTACAAAGTGATGCCCAGGCAGGTAAGAAGGTTGATCAGGGCTTACAAGCATCTTTCAAATCCGTTTTTCCGATTGAAAGCTATTCAGGAACCGCAGCGCTAGAGTATGTGGACTACCATTTAGGTGATCCAGTATTCGATGTAAAAGAGTGTATCTTGCGTGGTGTGACTTATGCTGCGCCTCTTCGCGTAACTATTCGTTTAAAAATTTACGAAAAAGATAACTCCAAGGCTGTTAAAGAAGTTAAAGAGCAAGACGTCTACATGGGTGAGCTTCCTTTGATGACTGATACCGGAACGTTTGTTATCAATGGTACTGAGCGTGTTATTGTTTCTCAGTTACACCGTTCACCAGGTGTGTTTTTCGATCACGACAAGGGTAAAACTCACTCTTCTGGTAAGTTGCTCTATTCTGCGCGTGTTATTCCTTACCGTGGTTCATGGTTGGATTTCGAATTTGATCCAAAAGATTGCGTATTTGTACGTATTGACCGCCGTCGTAAACTGCCGGCCACTATTTTACTTCGTGCTCTGGGTATGGAGTCGGAAGAAATTCTTGAAACCTTCTTCGATACCAACACTTTCTATATTGATGGTGATCAAAACGTTAGTTTTGAGGTGATTCCTGAACGTCTACGTGGTGAAACCATCAGCTTCGAGATTAAAGCGAAGAGCAAGGTGATCGTGGAAGCGGGACGTCGTATTACGGCTCGTCATATTCGCGAATTAGAAAAAGCGAAAATTGATAAAATCGAAGTACCTCTTGAATACCTAGAAGGTAAAGTCCTAGCTAAAAATATTGTTGATGAAGAAACTGGTGAGTTTATCGCTGAGTGTAACGCTGAATTAACTCCTGAGTTAGTGGCTGCTTTACTTGAGTCAGGTATTAGTGAGTTCGAAACACTTTACACCAACGATCTTGATCGTGGTCCTTACATTTCAGACACTATGGCGATCGACCCTACTAGCAACCGCTTGGAAGCTTTGGTAGAAATTTATCGCATGATGCGTCCTGGTGAACCACCGACAAAAGAAGCAGCTGAGGCGCTATTCAAAAACTTATTCTTCAGCTCGGATCGTTATGATCTATCTGCAGTTGGACGCATGAAGTTCAACAAGCGTCTTGGACGTGAAGTTGAGACGGGTGAAGGCACACTATCTAATGACGATATTTTAGAGGTTATGAAAACCTTGGTAGATATTCGTAACGGTCTAGGCACTGTTGATGATATCGACCACTTAGGTAACCGTCGTATCCGCTCGGTCGGTGAGATGACAGAGAATCAATTCCGTATTGGCCTTGTTCGTGTTGAAAAGGCAGTTAAAGAGCGTTTAAGTCTTGCTGAATCTGAAGGTCTTATGCCTCAAGATTTGATTAACGCTAAGCCTGTAGCTGCTGCGGTTAAAGAATTTTTTGGTAGTGGTCAGTTGTCCCAGTTTATGGATCAAAACAATCCGCTTTCTGAAGTGACTCACAAGCGTCGTGTATCGGCTTTAGGCCCCGGCGGATTGACTCGTGAACGGGCTGGTTTTGAGGTGCGTGATGTGCATCCAACGCACTACGGTCGAGTATGTCCGATTGAAACTCCAGAGGGTCCAAACATTGGTTTGATTAACTCTTTGGCATCATTTGCTCGCACTAACGATTACGGTTTCTTGGAAAGCCCTTACCGTAAAGTGGTTAACGGTGTGGTCACTGATGATATTGATTACCTATCAGCGATTGAAGAGTCTAAATACGTGATTGCACAGGCTGACTCTCCGCTTGATAAGAAGAACAAGTTTGTTGAAGACTTGATTGCGGTGCGTTTTCAAAATGAATTTACCGTTAAGCCATCTGACGCCATTGACTATATGGATGTGAGTGCTCGTCAGGTTGTATCGGTAGCGGCATCATTGATTCCGTTCTTAGAGCACGATGATGCAAACCGTGCGTTGATGGGGTCAAACATGCAGCGTCAAGCAGTTCCAACATTGAAGTCTGAAAAGCCTTTAGTGGGAACAGGTATGGAAGCGGTTGTTGCTCGCGATTCAGGGGTTTGTGTGGTTGCTGATCACGGCGGTGTCATCGATTTTGTTGACGCTTCCCGTATCGTGGTTCGAATTAACGATTCTGAATCTACCCAAGGTGAGGCGGGTGTTGATATTTACAATTTAACTAAATACACACGTTCTAACCAAAACACCTGCATTAACCAACGTCCTTTAGTGAAAAAAGGCGATGTGGTTGAGCGCGGCGATGTGCTGGCTGACGGTCCTTCTGTCGATTTGGGTGAGCTTGCCTTAGGTCAAAACATGCGCGTGGCTTTCATGCCTTGGAATGGCTACAACTTTGAGGATTCAATCCTTATTTCTGAGCGTGTGGTTAAAGAAGATCGTTTTACGACGATTCATATTCAAGAACTAACTTGTATCACTCGTGATACCAAGCTTGGACCTGAAGAAGTAACTGCTGATATTCCAAACGTTGGTGAGTCTGCTTTATCTAAGTTAGATGAAACCGGTATCGTTTACATCGGTGCAGAAGTTAAAGCTGGCGATATTCTTGTAGGTAAAGTAACACCTAAAGGTGAAACCCAGCTTACCCCTGAAGAAAAACTATTGAGAGCAATCTTCGGTGAGAAAGCTTCTGAGGTTAAAGATACTTCTCTACGTGTTGCTGCTGGTGTTAAAGGTACGGTTATTGATGTTCAAGTTTTCACCCGTGAAGGTGTGGACAAGGACCAGCGTGCTCTTTCTATCGAGAAGAGTCAATTAGATACCTACCGCAAAGACCTTAAAGATGAGTTCCGTATCTTCCAAGAAGCTGCGATCGCTCGTCTTCGTGAGTCCATCGCTGGTAAAAAAGTCAACGGCGGTGCTGGTCTTGCTAAAGGTACCGTGCTTAGCGATGAAGTGTTGGCTGGATTAGAACCTGCTCAATGGTTCGAGCTACGTATGTCTGACGCTAAACTGGCTGATAAAATCGAAAAAGCGAATGCCTTTATCGAAGAGAAGCAGGTTGAGCTTGATAAGAAGTTTGAAATTAAAAAAGGCAAAATCACCGGTGGTGATGATCTTGCCCACGGCGTGTTAAAGCTCGTTAAAGTTTACTTGGCGATTAAGCGAAGCTTGCAGCCAGGCGATAAGATGGCGGGTCGTCATGGAAACAAAGGTGTTATCTCTGTGGTAATGCCAGTAGAAGATATGCCTTATGACGAGAATGGAGAGCCAGTGGATATCGTATTGAACCCGCTCGGCGTACCGTCTCGTATGAACGTCGGTCAGGTGCTTGAGACCCACTTAGGTTTCGCTGCTAAAGGCCTGGGCGTTAAGATCGATAAAATGTTGAAAGCTGAGGCGAGTATGAAAGAGCTTCGTTCTTACCTAGATGCTATTTACAACAAAGTGGCGGACAAAGACGAAGATCTTAAAGGCTTAAGCGATCAAGAAATTATTACTCTTGCGAATAACCTTCGCGAAGGTGTGCCAATGGGAACCTCTGCTTTTGATGGTGCACACGAAGCTCATATTAAAGAGTTGTTAAAGTTAGCTGATCTTCCAGAATCTGGACAGCAAACTTTATATGATGGACGGACCGGTCGTCAGTTCGATCGCCCTGTAACCGTTGGCTACATGTATATTTTGAAACTTAACCACTTGGTTGATGACAAAATGCATGCTCGTTCAACCGGTTCGTACAGCCTTGTTACTCAGCAGCCGCTGGGTGGTAAAGCACAGTTTGGTGGTCAGCGTTTTGGTGAGATGGAGGTCTGGGCTTTAGAAGCTTATGGTGCTGCATACACCCTGCAAGAAATGCTTACTGTGAAATCCGATGACGTTCATGGTCGTACTCGCATCTACAAGAATATTGTGGATGGCGATCATCGAATGGAACCAGGAATGCCAGAGTCCTTTAACGTATTAGTTAAAGAGATTCGCTCTCTTGGTATCGATATCGAATTCGAAGGCGAATAGATCAGTATTTATTTTTAGAGTAGACCCATTTATTGGAACTTCCTTGGAGGAAAGACCTTGAAAGACTTACTTAACATATTAAAAGCACAAGGCCAAAACGACGAATTTGAAAAAATCAAAATCGGATTGGCGCCACCAGAAATGATTCGTTCATGGTCCTTTGGTGAAGTTAAAAAGCCAGAGACTATTAACTACCGTACTTTTAAGCCAGAGCGCGAAGGTTTGTTCTGTGCAAAAATCTTTGGTCCTGTTAAGGACTATGAGTGCCTATGTGGTAAATATAAGCGCTTAAAGCACCGTGGTGTGATTTGTGAGAAATGTGGCGTTGAGGTAACTCAAGCTAAAGTGCGTCGTGAGCGCATGGGTCACATTGAGCTAGCAACACCGGTTGCTCACATCTGGTTCCTAAAATCTTTACCGTCTCGTATTGGTCTTCTTTTGGATATGACCTTGCGTGATATTGAGCGTGTATTGTATTTCGAATCGTTTGTTGTGGTTGATCCAGGTATGACTACTTTGGAGCAATACCAAATCTTAACGGATGAGCAATACTACGATGCGCTAGAAGAATTTGGTGACGAGTTTGATGCGCGTATGGGTGCAGAAGCCATCCAAGCGCTATTGAAAGATTTAGATCTTGAAGGCGAAGCTGCCACTATTCGTGAAGAAATGCCTAACACGTCTTCTGAAACCAAGATTAAAAAATTCACCAAGCGTCTTAAGTTATTAGAAGCGTTTATTGACTCGGGTAATAAGCCAGAGTGGATGGTATTTAATGTGCTGCCTATTCTACCACCTGATCTTCGTCCTCTAGTACCACTAGAAGGTGGTCGTTTTGCAACTTCTGATCTAAACGATTTATACCGTCGTGTTATTAACCGTAATAACCGTTTGCGTCGTCTATTAGATCTTAACGCCCCCGACATTATTGTGCGTAACGAAAAGCGTATGCTGCAAGAGTCCGTAGATGCGTTGTTAGATAACGGTCGTCGTGGTAGAGCGATTACGGGTTCCAACAAACGTCCTCTTAAATCTTTGGCTGATATGATCAAAGGTAAGCAAGGTCGTTTCCGTCAAAACCTTTTGGGTAAGCGTGTTGACTACTCGGGTCGTTCTGTAATCGTGGTAGGTCCTACTTTGCGTTTGCATGAGTGTGGACTTCCTAAGAAGATGGCTCTTGAATTATTTAAGCCATTTATTTTCGCTAAGTTAGAAGCACGTGGTTTATCAACCACTATTAAAGCTTCTAAGAAAATGGTTGAGAAAGAAACCTCAGAAGTTTGGGATATTCTTGCTGAAGTCATTCGTGAGCATCCCATCATGCTTAACCGTGCGCCTACACTTCACCGTTTGGGTATCCAGGCATTTGAGCCTCTGTTGATTGAAGGTAAAGCGATTCAGTTGCACCCATTAGTATGTGCGGCCTTTAACGCTGACTTCGACGGCGACCAAATGGCGGTTCACATTCCTTTGACTCTTGAAGCTCAATTAGAAGCTCGTGCTTTAATGATGTCTAGTAATAATATTCTGTCACCTGCAAACGGTGAGCCAATCATCGTTCCTTCTCAGGATGTGGTATTGGGTCTTTATTACATGACTCGTTCAAAAGTAAATGCTAAGGGTGAAGGCACTATCTTTACTGATTATAAGGAAGCTTTGCGTGCTCTTTATAACAAAGCGGTTGAAACTCATTCCGTGATTAAAGTGCGTATCAATGACTATGTTAAAGATGAGTCAGGCGAGTACGTAGAAAAAACTCATATTGTCGAGACGACTGTTGGTCGCCTGTTATTATGGAGCATCGTGCCTAAGGGTATGAGCTTTGGTCAAGTTAACCAGCCGATGACTAAGAAAAACATATCTGGTTTGATAAACACTTGTTACCGTCGCCTAGGTCTTAAGCCTACTGTTATTTTTGCTGACCAATTAATGTATATGGGCTTTAAAGAAGCGACTGCTTCTGGTTCATCGGTTGGTATTAATGATATGGTGATCCCAGACGCGAAGAAAGAAATTATCGGCGCGGCTGAGCTAGAAGTTCGTGAGATTGAAGATCAATACGTATCTGGTCTTGTGACTCAAGGCGAGCGCTACAACAAAGTAGTTGATATCTGGTCTCGTACTAACGATAAGGTTGCGCGTGCGATGATGGACGGTTTAGGTAGCGATACCGTTAAAGACCGAGAAGGCAATGACGTTGAGCAACAATCTTTCAACTCAATTTATATGATGGCGGATTCCGGTGCTCGTGGTAGTGCTGCTCAGATTCGTCAGCTAGCTGGTATGCGTGGACTAATGGCTAAGCCAGATGGCTCTATTATTGAAACGCCAATTAAAGCGAATTTCCGTGAAGGTTTGTCAGTACTTCAGTACTTTATTTCTACTCACGGTGCTCGTAAAGGTTTGGCGGATACCGCACTTAAAACAGCGAACTCGGGTTACCTAACTCGTCGTCTAGTGGATGTTGCACAGGACTTAGTGGTTGCGGAAGTAGATTGTGGTACTGAAAACGGTTTGACTATGACGCCTCATATTGAGGGCGGTGATATTGTTGAGCCGCTTCGTGAACGTGTGCTGGGTCGTGTTGTGCTTAACGACGTGGTTGAGCCGGGTACTGAAAAAGTACTGGTTGAAGCTGGCACTATGCTAGATGAAACTTTGGTAGATGTTGTAGAAGCTGCTGGTGTTGATGAGATCTTGGTTCGTTCAGCGATTACTTGTGAAACTCGCTACGGTGTATGTTCCAAATGTTATGGGCGTGATCTAGCTCGTGGTCACCTAGTAAACATTGGTGAGGCAGTAGGGGTTATGGCTGCTCAATCTATTGGTGAGCCGGGTACACAGTTAACCATGCGTACTTTCCACATTGGTGGTGCGGCATCACGTGCTTCAGCGGTTTCTAATGTTCAAATTAAAAATGCAGGTACGGTTCGTTTACACAATGTTAAAACCGTTCAACAAGCTAACGGTAACTTGGTAGCGGTTTCTCGTTCTGGTGAATTAGCGGTTGCTGATGAAAAAGGACGTGAACGTGAGCGTTATAAGATTCCATACGGAACCATTCTTTCGATTAAAGACGGTGACTCAGCTGATGCTGGCGCAATCTTAGCGAACTGGGATCCGCACACTCACCCAATTATTACCGAGGTTGAGGGTAAAGCGGTACTCGAAGGATTTGAAGAAGGCATTACGGTAACGACTCAAACTGATGATCTAACAGGCTTGAGTAATATCGTGATTATCGATCCTAAAGATCGCCCAGCGGCGGGTAAAGATATTCGTCCTTTGGTTAAGTTGGTTAACGATAAGGGGGAACCGGTATGTATTCCTAATACTGAGACACCCGTTCAATATGCTTTGCCAGCAAGCTCAATTACGCAGGTGGCAGACGGACAAGCTTTGGCTATTGGTGATGTGGTTGCTCGTATTCCTCAAGAGAGTTCGAAAACTCGCGATATTACAGGTGGTCTACCGCGTGTTGCAGACTTGTTCGAAGCGCGTAAACCCAAAGAGTCATGCATCATGGCTGAGATCAGCGGCATCGTTAGCTGGGGTAAAGAAACCAAAGGTAAGAAGCGTTTGGTGATTACTCCAACTGACGGTTCGGAGCATTACGAAGTATTAATTCCGAAATGGCGCAACTTGAACGTGTTTGAGGGTGAAAGCGTGGTTAAAGGTGAGGTAATCGCCGATGGTCCATTCAACCCACATGATATTTTACGTTTATTGGGTGTAAGTGCTTTAGCGAACTATATTGTTGACGAAGTGCAAGAAGTTTACCGGCTTCAAGGTGTAAAAATTAACGATAAGCACATTGAAGTGATTGTTCGTCAAATGCTTAGAAAAGTTGAAGTTGAGGACGCTGGTGATTCTTCGTTCATTCAAGGTGAGCAAGCTGAATACGCTCGCATCTTGGATATGAACGATACATTGATCCCTGAAGATAAGGCGCCAGCAACGTTTGAGCGTTTGCTGCTTGGTATTACCAAAGCTTCGTTGGCGACAGAGTCCTTTATTTCGGCGGCTTCTT
The DNA here is from genome assembly GCA_965223975.1 of Pseudomonadales bacterium. Taxonomy (GTDB): domain Bacteria; phylum Pseudomonadota; class Gammaproteobacteria; order Pseudomonadales; family JBECKS01; genus JBECKS01. Next base: position 840,955 of record OZ245031.1, on the reverse strand, counting down.
TCCAGGAAACTACACGTGTACTTACCGAGGCTGCCGTAACTGGTAAGCGCGATGATCTACGTGGTCTGAAAGAAAACGTAGTTGTGGGTCGTTTGATTCCAGCGGGTACTGGTTTTGCTTACCACCAAGAGCGCAGAAATGCTCGATTGGCGGCGAGTGAAGTGGCTGCAGAGCCTGAAGTATCAGCATCTGAAGTAGAGGCGGCCTTGAGTGAGGCTCTAAATTCTCCTGAAGAAGTGCTAGAAGACGCACCGGCAGCAGAAGAATAAGCCCAAATTTGATCAATTCGATCAAGAAAATTAGAGACTGGCCCTCGGCTATTGACTTGGGCCGCTCTCATAACTAGAATCTCGCTCCCTTAAAAGGGCGAGTTCTGGTTGTAAGAAGTTAGTAAGAAGTAGGAAGGTATAACGAGAACAGCGGTTTATTGATGACTTTCACAGTAAATCGCATTACTTGGCCTAAATTGGTCAAATTAAATAGCAAAATTAGAGGTTGTTGAATGTCAACAGTTAACCAGTTGATTCGAGGTGCTCGAAAGCGTCAGGTAGTAGATAGTAAAGTGCCTGCATTACAAAGTTGTCCACAGCGTCGTGGTGTATGTACTCGCGTATATACAACCACTCCTAAGAAGCCAAACTCTGCGCTACGTAAAGTATGTCGTGTACGTTTGACTAATGGCTACGAAGTGAGCTCTTACATTGGCGGTGAAGGCCATAACCTACAAGAACACAGCGTTGTGTTAATTCGTGGCGGCCGTGTAAAAGACTTACCAGGTGTTCGTTATCACACTGTTCGTGGAACCTTGGATACCGCCGGTGTTGCTGATCGTAAGCAAGGTCGTTCTAAATACGGTACTAAGCGTCCTAAGTCTTAAAAATTATTACAGTTGGCATGATTTAGCTCCTTTCTAAACCATGCCTAAGTAAGGCTGGAGTTATTCCAGATTAACCTGAAGAGAGAAAAATATGTCTAGAAGAAGAGTCGTTGCAAAACGCGAAATCCTACCTGATCCTAAATTTGGGGATCAAACCCTAGCTAAGTTTATGAATCACGTGATGGTTAGTGGTAAAAAAGCGCTAGCTGAGCGTATCGTTTATGGTGCCTTGGAAATAATCGAAGAGAAGAACCCAGGTGACCCACTCGAAACTTTTGAAAATGCACTAGAAGCTGTTCGCCCTATGGTTGAGGTTAAATCCCGCCGTGTGGGTGGTGCTACTTACCAAGTGCCTGTTGAAGTACGTCCTTCTCGCCGTACTGCTTTGGCTATGCGTTGGCTGGTGGATTCAGCTCGTAAGCGTGGTGAAAAATCTATGGCTCAACGCCTAGCAAACGAAATGCTAGATGCGGCCGCCGGTAAAGGTGCAGCTTTCAAGAAGAAGGAAGACGTGCATCGCATGGCAGAAGCTAACAAAGCCTTCTCTCATTACCGTTTTTAATAAAAAAAGTTACAAAAGTTTTTTAGAAAACGTTATTTCAGAATTAGGCTCATCGCTTTTTGGCATGGGTCTTTTTCGCTTTAAGCGCAATATTTTTAAAGCACTTTAACTCGAGGATAAGATAGTGGCTCGTGATACCAAGCTAGATCTTTACAGAAATATTGGCATATGTGCTCACGTAGACGCAGGTAAGACTACGACTACAGAACGTATCTTATACTACACCGGTATTTCTCATAAGGTTGGTGAGGTGCATGATGGCGCTGCGACTATGGACTGGATGGAGCAAGAGCAAGAGCGTGGTATTACCATCACCTCTGCTGCGACGACTTGTTTCTGGAAAGGCATGGACCAGCAATTTAAAGAGCACCGTATTAACATTATCGACACCCCTGGACACGTTGATTTCACTATTGAGGTTGAGCGTTCTTTACGTGTTCTTGATGGTGCGGTCGTTGTTTTCTGTGGCTCTTCTGGTGTTGAGCCTCAGTCTGAAACGGTATGGCGTCAGGCTGACCGCTATGAAGTCCCTCGTATCGTATTTGTAAACAAAATGGATCGCGCCGGTGCTGATTACCTTCGCGTCGTTAAGCAAATTAAAGATCGTTTGGGTGCTAACCCTGTACCTATTCAATTAGCGATTGGTGCAGAAGAAAATTTTAAAGGTATTGTTGACCTTATTAAAATGAAGGCCGTGTACTGGAAAGAAGAAAACATGGGCCAGGAATTCTACCTAGAAGATATTCCTGCTGACATGCAAGACCTTGCTGCTGAATATCGTGAGCAAATGCTTGAGTCTGCCGCTGAAGCGTCAGAGGAATTGATGGAAAAATACCTTGAAGAAGGTGATTTGAGCGAAGAAGACATCAAAGCTGGTCTACGTAAACAAGTATTGGCTAACGAAATTGTGTTGTCTCTTTGTGGTACTGCATTTAAGAACAAAGGTGTTCAAGCGGTGCTTGACGCCGTGGTTGAGTTTTTGCCAGCGCCTCCAGACGTACCTGCTATTAAAGGTGTGCTGGATGATAAAGATGAGACTGAAGCTGAGCGTCCTTCATCTGACGATGAGCCATTTGCTGCATTGGCATTTAAAATCGCTAACGACCCTTTTGTGGGTAACTTAACCTTCTTCCGTGTTTATTCCGGAGTCTTGAAATCGGGCGATTCAGTTTATAACCCAGTCAAAGGGAAGAAAGAGCGTATCGGGCGTATTCTTCAGATGCATGCCAATTCTCGTGAAGAAATTAAAGAAGTGCGTGCCGGTGATATTGCTGCGGCAGTAGGTCTTAAAGAGGTCACTACTGGTGATACACTTTGTGATGAAGCTAACAAGATTACTCTTGAGCGTATGGAATTCCCTGAGCCGGTAATCTCTGTAGCGGTTGAGCCTAAAACAAAAGCTGACCAAGAGAAGATGAGTATTGCACTGGGTCGTTTGGCTAAAGAAGATCCATCTTTCCGAGTACAAAGTGACGAAGAATCAGGCCAAACCATTATCTCCGGTATGGGTGAGCTTCACCTTGATGTGCTGGTTGATCGTATGCGTCGTGAGTTCGACGTTGAAGCCAATATTGGTAAGCCTCAAGTGGCCTACCGCGAAACCATTCGTAAGTCTATTGAAGCTGAAGGTAAGTTTGTTAAGCAGTCAGGTGGTCGTGGCCAATACGGTCATGTTTGGTTGCGTATCGAGCCTGTGGCTGAAGGTGAAGAGTACGAATTTGCAGAAGAAATTTCTGGCGGTGTTGTACCTAAGGAATTCTTTAACGCAATTGATAAAGGTATTCAGCAGCAGATCGAAACTGGTATTTTAGCGGGCTACCCGGTAGTTGATGTTAAAGCGACTCTTTATGATGGTTCTTACCATGATGTTGATTCTAACGAAAACGCTTTCCGTATGGCGGGTGCAATGGCCTTTAAGGCAGGTTGTTTAGACGCAGATCCAGTATTGCTTGAGCCGATGATGAGTGTTGAAGTGGTAACACCTGAAGATTACATGGGTGATGTTGTCGGTGACTTAAATCGTCGTCGCGGCATGATCGAAGGCATGGATGAAGGCCCAGCGGGCAAAATCGTACGTGCCGAAGTACCTTTAGCAGAGATGTTTGGTTACGCAACTGATATGCGTTCTATGAGCCAGGGTCGTGCGACTTTCTCAATGGAATTTTCAAAATACGCCGAAGCTCCAAATAACATTGCCGAAGCAATCATTAGCAAAGGCGCTTAATTTATTAATTTAGCTTTTAATCAATCAACTTTTAATTAATCAATAACGAGAGGGCAGAACAGTGTCAAAGGAAAAGTTTGAACGTAATAAACCACACGTTAACGTTGGAACCATTGGTCACGTTGACCACGGTAAAACCACATTAACAGCCGCATTAACGAAAGTATGTGCCGAAGTATGGGGTGGTGACGCAGTAGCCTTTGACGGTATTGATAATGCTCCAGAAGAAAGAGAGCGTGGTATTACTATTGCGACTTCTCACGTTGAGTATGATTCACCTGTGCGTCACTATGCACACGTTGACTGCCCAGGGCACGCCGACTACGTTAAGAACATGATTACTGGTGCTGCTCAAATGGACGGCGCTATCCTAGTGTGTTCAGCTGCTGACGGCCCAATGCCACAGACCCGTGAGCACATCCTTCTTTCACGTCAGGTAGGTGTACCTTACATCGTTGTATTCCTAAACAAATGCGACATGGTTGACGACGAAGAGCTATTAGAATTGGTTGAGATGGAAGTACGTGAACTTCTAGACCAGTACGAATTTCCAGGTGACGACACACCGATCATCAAAGGTTCTGCACTTAAAGCCCTAGAAGGTGACGCAGGCTTTGTTGAGTCAGTAAAAGAGCTTGTTGAAACTTTAGATAGCTACATTCCTGAGCCAGAGCGTGCGATTGATCAACCATTCTTGATGCCAATCGAAGACGTATTCTCAATCTCTGGTCGTGGTACAGTGGTAACAGGCCGTGTAGAGCGTGGCATCATCAACGTTGGTGAAGAAATCGAAATCGTTGGTATTAAAGACACCACTACCACTACTTGTACAGGTGTAGAAATGTTCCGTAAGTTGCTAGACGAAGGTCGTGCAGGTGAGAACGTTGGTGTTCTATTACGTGGTACTAAACGTGAAGAAGTAGAGCGTGGTCAAGTACTGGCTAAGCCAGGCACCATTACTCCTCACACAAAATTTGAGGCAGAGGTTTACATCTTGTCGAAAGACGAGGGTGGCCGTCACACTCCATTCTTTAAAGGTTACCGCCCACAGTTTTACTTCCGTACAACTGACGTAACCGGTGCTTGTGAGTTACCTGAAGGCGTTGAAATGGTCATGCCAGGTGACAACGTTCAAATGAAGGTTGAAATGATTGCGCCAATTGCGATGGAAGAGGGTCTACGCTTTGCGATCCGTGAGGGTGGACGTACTGTAGGCGCGGGCGTTGTTGCTAAAATTATTGAGTAATTTTTGATCAAATCAAAAGCTGGCCGGCCTCTTTTTAGGGGTTCGGCTTTCTTTTGTTTTTGGGTGCTTGAAAATTAGCGTAGTACCCAAAGCGCCATCTCACGGGTATAATCGCCCGTTTTTTGAATCCCCTAAAATCAAACCAAGACGTAAATACCATGACTGACTTAGCTAACTATCGAAATATCGGAATCTTCGCTCACGTTGATGCTGGTAAGACCACCAGTACAGAACGTATCCTGAAATTAACCGGAAAGATCCATAAAACGGGTGAGGTTCATGATGGTGAATCCACTACTGACTTCATGGAACAGGAAGCTGAGCGTGGTATTACCATTCAATCAGCGGCTACTACATGCTTCTGGAAGGATCATCGTTTAAATATTATCGATACTCCAGGGCACGTTGACTTTACTGTTGAGGTTTATCGTTCTTTAAAAGTATTAGACGGTGGTGTAGGGGTATTCTGTGGCTCTGGTGGTGTTGAGCCCCAATCTGAAACTAACTGGCGTTACGCAAATGAGTCTGAAGTTGCACGACTCATTTTCGTCAACAAGTTAGATCGTATGGGTGCTGATTTTTACCGTGTGGTAGAGCAGGTTAAAAAAGTATTGGGCGCTAATCCACTCGTTATGACTCTGCCTATTGGTATCGAAGATGACTTCACTGGTGTTGTCGATATTCTAAGTCAGAAAGCTTATATCTGGGATGACACAGGTCTTCCTGAAAACTACGAAGTTACTGATATCCCGGATGATTTAAAGGATAAAGCTGCTGAGTACCGTGAGCAATTGATCGAAACAGCGGTTGAGCAAGATGATGACCTGTTAGAAGCCTACTTGGGTGGCGAGGAGCCATCTGAAGAAGATCTTAAGCGTTGTATTCGTGAAGGTACTCGTAAACTGGACTTCTTCCCAACTTATTGTGGCTCTGCATTTAAGAACAAGGGTGTCCAGCTGGTTTTGGATGCGGTTGTTGATTATTTGCCAAGCCCGACTGAAGTTGATCCTCAAGATTTAACGGATGAAGAAGGTGAGCCCACGGGCGAAAAGGCGATTGTATCTCCAGAAGAGCCATTGCGTGCTTTGGCGTTCAAAATTATGGATGATCGTTATGGGGCTTTAACCTTTATTCGAATTTACTCTGGTGTACTTAATAAAGGTGACACCATACTGAACTCCTTCACCGGTAAAACCGAGCGTATTGGTCGAATGGTGGAAATGCATGCGGATGAGAGATCAGAGTTAGATAGCGCACAAGCGGGTGACATTATTGCCGTTGTTGGTATGAAGAATGTTCAAACTGGTCATACTTTATGTGATCCGAATAATCCCTGTACTTTGGAGGCTATGGTATTCCCAGAGCCTGTAATCTCGATCGCGGTAGCGCCTAAGGATAAAGCGGGTGTTGAGAAAATGGGTATCGCAATCGGTAAGCTGGTTGCTGAGGATCCGTCTTTCCGTGTTGAAACTGACGAAGATTCTGGTGAGACCATTCTTAAGGGTATGGGCGAGCTTCACTTGGATATTAAGATTGACATCTTAAGACGTACTTATGGTGTTGAGCTTGATGTGGGTAAGCCGCAGGTGGCCTATCGTGAAACGATTACTCAGCCGGTTGAAGATACTTACACGCATAAGAAGCAGTCTGGTGGTTCGGGTCAGTTTGGTAAAATTGACTACCGGATTCGCCCTGGTGAAACTAACTCTGGTTTCGTTTTTGAGTCTACGGTTGTGGGTGGCAACGTACCGAAGGAATTCTTCTCAGCTATTGAGAAAGGGTTTGCAACCATGATGGAAACAGGCCCATTGGCGGGTTTCCCATTGTTAGATGTCGAAATTGAGCTTTATGATGGTGCTCACCATGCGGTTGACTCCTCTGCGGTAGCCTTTGAGTTGGCGGCTAAAGGCGCATATCGACAATCTATGACGAAAGCTGGTCCTCAGTTGCTTGAGCCAATCATGAAGGTTGATGTGTTTACCCCTGACGATAATGTGGGTGATGTTATTGGTGACCTAAACCGTCGTCGCGGCATGATTAAAGACCAAGAAGCAGGTACTACTGGTGTGCGCATTAAAGCTGATGTACCTCTTGCTGAAATGTTTGGTTACATTGGCCATCTACGTACCATTACCTCTGGTCGTGGTCAGTTCTCTATGGAGTTCTCGCACTATATGGCTTGTCCGCAAAATGTGGCTGAGGCGGTAATCGAAGAGACTAAAGCGAAAAGAGAAGCTGAGAAATAGCATAGAAGATAGTAGAGCTGCTTATTATTTGATCAAAAATATGTGCTAAGCCTTTGTTTCAGCTCATATTTTGAGACAAATCAAAAAACTGGGAATAGATTGATACTATTTCCGGTTTTTATTGAAAAAAGGCTTTCTAGGTATTGTTTTAGTAGCCTCAAAAGCGTATATTACGCCGCCCTGAAAGAGCGTATGTAAAGTTCTGTCGGGGAACAGCCTTGGCAACGTTCAAGGTGAGAAGATTCGATCTATTCCTGTTGAGGCTTGTTTAGATAGCCGCTATTTGAAACGGGAGTGGGTCTTTTTACGTTAAAAATTTCTTTAAAAAATTGGAGTTAGGTAGCGATGGCTAACCAACGAATTCGAATTAGGCTAAAGGCCTTTGATCATCGTCTTATTGATCAGTCCTCAGAAGAGATTGTAGAGACCGCAAAACGTACCGGTGCGCAAGTACGAGGTCCAATTCCGCTACCTACTCGTAAAGAAAAATTTACTGTATTGATTTCTCCGCACGTTAACAAAGATGCTCGAGACCAATACGAAATCAGAACATTTAAACGTCTTGTCGATATTGTAGATCCAACAGACAAGACAGTTGACGCCTTGATGAAGCTTGATCTTTCAGCAGGTGTTGATGTGCAAATTAGCTTGGGCTAATTCACAAAAGAATAGATTTAGTAAAAAAAGAATTTAAACATTAGAGGTTGCTGTAATGGCTATCGGCTTAGTAGGACGCAAACAGGGTATGACTCGTATCTTCACTGAAGAAGGTCAATCGATTCCTGTTTCCGTTATTGAAATCAGTGATAACCGTGTCACTCAAGTTATGACCCAAGAAAAAGATGGGTATCAGGCAGTTCAGATCACCTACGGAACTCGCAAAGCGAACCGTGTAAACAAAGCTGAAGCAGGTCTTTTTGCTAAAGCGGGTGTTGATGCTGGTCAAAGTCCTATCGAGTTCCGTTTAGGTGAAGGCGAAAGCACTGAGTTAGAAGTAGGTGCCACGGTCGGTTTGGATATCTTTGAGGATGGTCAAAGCGTTGACGTAACTGGTGTCTCTAAAGGTAAAGGTTTTCAGGGTGGTGTTAAGCGTTGGAATTTCCATATGCAAGATGCTACTCACGGTAACTCGATTTCTCACAGAGCTCCAGGCTCTATCGGCCAGTGTCAAACACCAGGTCGTGTATTTAAAGGAAAGAAAATGGCAGGGCAAATGGGTAACAAGCAAGTTACTGTCCAGTCATTAGAGTTGGTTAGAGTTGATGCCGAGCGCAACCTACTGTTGGTTAAAGGCGCTGTTCCTGGCTCAACAGGTTCTGAAGTGATTGTTCGTCCCGCCGTTAAGGCGAGCGCGTAGTTCGGGAGGGGTATAAATTATGAATATCAATACAACCTCTGGACAACAAGTAACCGTATCTGAAGTTGCTTTTGGTCGAGAATATAATGAATCTCTAGTTCATCAAGTAGTTAACGCTTACTTGGCGGGAGCTAGACAAGGTAGCAAAGCCCAAAAGAACCGGTCTGCGGTATCTGGTGGCGGTAAAAAGCCGTGGCGTCAAAAAGGTACTGGCCGAGCTCGTGCTGGTACTATCCGAAGCCCAATCTGGCGCTCGGGTGGTGTTACTTTTGCGGCTACTCCACGTAGCTTTGAGCAAAAAGTAAACCGTAAAATGTATCGCGGTGCGATGCAGTGCATTCTTTCTGAATTGGTTCGTCAAGAGCGTCTTGTTCTTATCGATGATATCAAAGTTGATGCTCCAAAAACTAAAGCATTGACTGCTCAGCTTAAAGATTTAAATCTAGAAAATGTTTTGATTGTGACTGAGTCTGACGATCAAAACTTATACCTGTCAGCGCGTAACATTCCTCATGTTGATGTTCGAGACGTTCAGGGCTGTGATCCTCTTGGTCTTGTGTCTTTTGATAAAGTTTTGATGACCGTTGATGCGCTTAAAAAACTTGAGGAGAAATTAGTCTAATGGATCAACAAGTTTATAAGGTGTTGTTAGCACCAAAAATCACTGAAAAAGCGACCATGATTGGTGAGTTAAATAACCAGTTCGTATTTAAGGTTGCGCCTGAAGCGACTAAGCCTCAAATCAAAGAGGCAGTAGAGCAACTTTTCAAAGTAAAAGTTAAGTCGGTTCAAGTTTCAAACGTTAAAGGTAAGGTGAAGCGTTTTGGCCAGCGTTTAGGTAAACGACCTAACTGGAAAAAGGCTTTCGTAAGCTTGCATGAAGGCCATGATATTGACTTCATGTCTGCCGAGTAAGTAGGAGTTAGATAAGAGATGGCTATTGTAAAAGCAAAACCTACATCACCAGGTCGAAGATTTGTTGTAAAAATCACTTCACCTGAACTCTATAAAGGCAGACCTTATGCGCCTTTAACTGAGTCTCAGTCAAAGACTGGTGGTCGTAACAATAAAGGTCGCATCACTACTCGTCATATCGGTGGTGGTCACAAGAAGCTTTATAGAAAAATTGACTTTCGTCGCAACAAGCTTGGAATTCCGGGTGAAGTAGAGCGTCTAGAATACGACCCTAATCGTTCAGCTCATATTGCTTTGATTAAGTACCTTGACGGTGAGCGCCGTTACATTATTGCTCCTAAAGGTCTTAAAGCAGGTGATCAAATTCAAGCCAGTGAAGAGGCGCCTATTAAAGTGGGTAACTGCTTGCCGCTAAGAAACATTCCTCAGGGTACTACTATTCACTGCATCGAGCTGAAACTAGGCAAAGGTGCTCAAATGGCTCGTAGTGCAGGTACTTCTGCTCAATTGTTGGCGAAAGAAGGCCAATACGTAACTTTGCGTTTGCGTTCAGGTGAAATGAGAAAGGTTCATGCTGAGTGTACTGCTGTGATTGGCGAAGTAAGCAACGGAGAACACAGCTTAAAAAGCTTGGGTAAAGCTGGCGCTACTCGTTGGAGAGGTGTTCGTCCTACCGTTCGTGGTGTGGTTATGAACCCAGTGGATCACCCTCATGGTGGTGGTGAGGGTCGTACTTCTGGTGGTCGTCATCCTGTTACTCCTTGGGGTGTGCCAACTAAAGGTTATAAGACTCGTAAGAACAAGCGTACTAACAAGATGATTGTTAGAGATCGCAGAAAATAATTTAGACGTATTTATTAAGGTAATGAGGAGGCAACAGTGCCACGTTCATTAAAAAAAGGCCCATTTGTTGATTTGCACCTATTAAAAAAGGTGGAAGATGCTGCGGCGAATAATTCAAAGAAACCTATCAAGACTTGGTCTCGACGCTCAATGATCTTGCCTGAAATGGTTGGTTTGACTCTAGCGGTACATAACGGAAGACAGCACGTGCCTGTTTTTGTTACTGAGCAAATGGTTGGTCATAAGCTTGGCGAATTCGCTGCTACTCGTACCTACCGTGGCCATGCTGCAGATAAAAAGGCTAAGAGGTAAGAAGTGATGGAAGTGAGTGCAAGACTAAAAGGTGCGCGTATTTCAGCACAGAAAGCTCGTTTGGTTGCTGACCAAGTTCGTGGCTTACCTGTTGAGGAGGCGTTGAACCTGTTGAACTTTAGCAGCAAGAAAGCTGCTCACTTAGTTAAGAAAGTGCTTGAGTCAGCTATAGCTAACGCTGAGAACAACGAAGGCGCAGATATTGACGAGTTAAAAGTGTCTACCATCTTTGTTGACGAAGGTATGACCATGAAGCGTATCAAGCCACGAGCTAAAGGTCGTGCTGATAGAATTTTAAAGAGAAGTTGCCATATCACTGTAAAAGTGGCGGAAGCGTAGGAGAAACCAGATGGGTCAAAAAGTACATCCGACTGGTATCAGATTGGGTATTGTTAAAAAGCACAACTCTATTTGGTACGCGAATCCAAAGACGTACGCGAGTAATTTACTTGCAGACTTGGAAGTTCGTGAATTTGTAATGAAAAAGCTAGCGAATGCTTCAGTAAGTAAGGTTGAGATTCAACGTCCTTCTGAAAGTGCTCGAGTAACCATTCATACAGCTCGTCCAGGTATCGTTATTGGTAAGAAAGGTGAGGATGTTGAAGCCCTACGCCGTGAGATCGCCAAGCGCATGGGTTGTTCAGTTCAGGTGAATATCGAAGAAATTCGTAAGCCTGAGTTAGACGCCAAATTGGTAGCCGCTAACATCGCCCAACAATTAGAGCGACGTGTAATGTTTCGTCGTGCGATGAAGCGTGGTCAGCAAAACGCTATGCGTGCTGGCGCTGAAGGTATTCGTATTCAAGTATCTGGTCGTTTAGGTGGTGCAGAGATTGCTCGTACTGAGTGGTACAAAGAAGGTCGTGTGCCTCTTCATACCCTACGTGCTGATATTGATTACGCAACTCACGAAGCTCATACCACTTATGGTGTGATTGGTGTGAAGGTTTGGATCTTTAAGGGTGAAGTTTATGAAGATCTATATGCGAACAAAGCAGAAGCCGGCAAAAAGCAGGCTGGCTAAATTTAAGACGTTTAAAAGAGCTTAAGCAAGGCAAGTAAAATGCTACAACCAAAAAGAACGAAATTTAGAAAACAAATGAAGGGCCGTAACCGCGGACTAGCCCATCGTGGCAACAAAGTTTCATTTGGAACAATTGGTTTGAAGTCGACAGAGCAAGGTCGAATCACTGCAAGGCAAATCGAATCAGCGCGTCGAGCGATGACTCGCCACGTAAAACGTGGTGGAAAAATCTGGATTCGAATATTTCCTGATAAGCCAATTACCAGTAAGCCTTTGGAAGTTCGTCAAGGTAAAGGTAAAGGTAATGTGGAATATTGGGTGGCCCAAATTCAACCAGGTCGTATGCTTTTCGAAATGGAAGGTGTTGATGAAGCTGTTGCTCGTCGAGCCTTTGAACTAGCGGCGGCTAAATTGCCAGTGGCAACTAAAATTGTGACGCGGACGGTAATGTAATGAAAGCATCAGAGTTAAGAAACAAGTCAGTTGACGAGCTTAAGCAAGACCTTAAAGGTTTGTTAGAAGAGCAATTTAACATGCGTATGCAAAATGCGACTGGACAAATCGTTCGTCCCCATCGTTTTAAGCAAGTTCGTCGTGAGATTGCACGTTTTAATACACTTATCCATGAAAAGCAGGGTGAATAAGCATGTCTAGTGCTGAGAATAAGGTAAGAACGCTAACCGGAACGGTTGTTAGCGACAAGATGGATAAGTCCATCAAAGTTTTAATCGAAAGAAAGGTGAAGCACCCTCTTTACGGTAAGTTTATCAAGAAGTCGACTAAGGTGTTGGCTCATGATGAAGAGAACAGCTGCTCAATAGGCGATGTTGTTGTAATCGCTGAAAGTCGTCCTCTTTCAAAAAACAAATCATGGACTTTGCAAGCTGTTGTTGAAAAGCAAGCGAGCTAAGTTAGTAAGAGCAATCGTAGAAGATTAGAGAAGAGCAATGATCCAGACAGAAAGCAATTTGGCAGTAGCAGATAACTCCGGTGCGAGAAGAGTGCAGTGCATTAAGGTACTTGGTGGTTCTCACAGACGCTACGCGCGAGTTGGTGACGTGATTAAAGTCGCTATTAAAGAAGCGATTCCTCGCGGCAAAGTAAAAAAAGGTGACGTAATGAACGCAGTGGTTGTGCGTACCAAGAAAGGTGTTCGTCGCCCTGATGGTTCAGTGATTCGATTTGATGAAAATGCTGCAGTGTTATTAAACGCTTCTAAGCAGCCAATCGGGACTCGTATTTTTGGTCCTGTGACTCGTGAATTGCGCGGCGAGCAATTTATGAAAATTATTTCTTTAGCGCCAGAAGTGCTTTAAGGGTTAGAAACATGGCCAAGTTAAAAAGTGATGACGAAGTAATTGTGATTGCCGGTAAAGATAAAGGGCGTCGCGGTAAAATTTTAAAAATTCTTCCTGAGAAAGGTAAAGTCTTAGTGGGCGGGATCAACATGGTTAAAAAGCATGTTCGTCCTAACCCTCAAGCAAATGTTCAAGGTGGGATCGTTGAACAAGAAGCCGCATTGGACCTGTCTAACGTAGCTATTTATAACCCGAGCACCGATAAAGCGGATCGCGTAGGTTATAAGTTAGAAGACGGTAAAAAAGTACGTATTTTCAAATCAAGCGGAGAGCAGGTTAGTCAATAAGACTGTTAACCATTGCTGATAGAGAAAAAATCATGAGCAGAATGAAAGATATTTATCAAAGCGAGGTAGCTCCAAAACTGCAAGAGCAGTTTGAGTATAAAAGTGCTATGGAAATCCCTCGTATCACCAAAATCACCATTAATATGGGTGTGGGTGAGGCGCTTCAAGACAAGAAGGCACTTGAAGGCGCATTAGCTGATATGGAAAAGATTTCAGGTCAAAAACCTGTAGTAACTAAAGCTCGCAAATCAATTGCTGGCTTTAAAGTTCGTGAAGGTTGGCCTATTGGTTGTAAGGTGACTTTGCGCCAAGAGCGTATGTACGAGTTTTTGGATCGTTTAGTGACAATTGCTATTCCTCGTATCCGTGACTTTCGTGGTTTAAGTCCTAAGTCTTTCGACGGGCATGGTAACTACAGCATGGGTGTTACTGAGCAAATCGTATTTCCAGAGATTGATTACGATCAAATCGACAAAATTCGCGGTATGGATATTTCTATTACCACTACGGCGAAAACTGATGAAGAAGGCCGAGCATTGTTGTACGCCTTTAACTTCCCAATTAAGAAAATAGCTTAAGAGCTGAGGGTTTAAAGATGGCTAAACGCTCTATGTTAGAGAGAGAAAAAAGACGCGAGAAAGCAGTAGCAAAATATTCTGCTAAGCGTAAGGCACTTAAAGCGATCATTGCTGATGTAAATGCTAGCGAAGAAGATAAGTGGGACGCACAAATGGCGCTGCAAAAACTTCCACGTGACGCTTCTCCTGTTCGTCTTATGAATCGTTGTGGTGTTACAGGCCGCCCTCATGGCTATTACAGAAAGTTTGGTTTAGGCCGTAACAAGCTACGTGAAGCCGCCATGCGCGGTGATGTACCTGGTCTTGTTAAAAGCAGTTGGTAGTGGAGATATAAATAATGAGTATGCAAGATCCAATCGCTGATTTGTTGACCCGTATTCGTAACGGCCAAATGTCAGAAAAGATTTCTGTTCGTATTCCAGCGTCAAAGACTAAGAAAGCGATCGCCCAAGTTTTATTGGACGAAGGCTATATCTCTGGAATCGCTGACGAGCAAGAAGATAAAAAACCAGTACTTCGCGTTGACTTAAAGTATTACAACGAGAAGCCCGTGATTGAAGAGATTCAACGTGTAAGTCGTCCAGGTTTGCGTGTGTACAAAGGCAATAAAGAATTGCCAAGAGTAAAAGATGGTTTAGGTATTGCGGTTGTGTCTACACCTAAAGGCATCATGTCTGACGCTAAAGCTCGACAGCAAGGTGTAGGCGGCGAAATTTTGTGTACTGTTTCTTAACAACGGTACCGAGAAAGTTTAACGGCATTAGTAGTTAATAGTTAATAGGTAGGTAATCATGTCACGTATTGCAAAAAGCCCCATCTCACTTCCACAAGGAATAGAGGTATCTTTGACAGGCAATGTGATCAAGGTAAAAGGTTCTAAAGGCGAGCTTAGCCGAGAAATTAATGAGCTAGTAGCTGTAGAACAAAACGAAGACGGCTTGCAGGTTAAAGTTGCTAAAGAAAGCAAGGCGGCATGGGCTCAAGCAGGAACAGCACGTACTCTTATCAATAACATGGTAACAGGCGTTAGCACTGGTTTTGAGAAGAAGCTTCAACTGAATGGTGTCGGTTATCGTGCAGAATCAAAGGGTAAAGCTTTGAACTTGACTCTTGGTTTTTCACACCCAGTGGTGTTTGAGGTTCCCGAAGGTCTTGAGATATCAACCCCGAGCCAAACTGAAATCGTAGTGGCTGGTATTGATAAGCAAAAAGTAGGTCAGGCAGCTGCTGATATTCGAGCGTTTAGGCCGCCAGAGCCATATAAAGGTAAAGGCGTACGCTATGCTGACGAGTATGTACGTCGTAAAGAAGCGAAGAAAAAGTAAGTCAATTAATTAAGTTAATCATTCTGATATATATGTCAGAAGAGTAAACAGAAAAGAGCAGAACAATGAGCGACAAAAAAGTATCTAGATTAAGACGGGCTAAAAAGAATCGCATTAAGATGCGCGTTCTAGGTAAGCATCGTTTGGTAGTGAATAGAAGCTCGCAGCATATTTATGCGCAAGTTATTTCTCCAGCAGGAGATAGCGTGCTAG
Organism: Pseudomonadales bacterium; assembly: GCA_965223975.1. GTDB lineage: Bacteria > Pseudomonadota > Gammaproteobacteria > Pseudomonadales > JBECKS01 > JBECKS01. The sequence goes on along the minus strand of OZ245031.1, from coordinate 825,588 downwards.
CTGCTGCGGCGACTGTTGAGAAAGACCTTCGCTCTGGTTCAACAGGAAATGTTGAAGCGGCTGCTCAAGTGGGTAAGTTGATTGCAGAGCGTGCTAAAGCTGCTGGCATTGAAGAAGTAGCCTTTGACCGTTCAGGTTTTAAGTACCACGGTCGCGTTAAGGCGCTTGCTGAGGCGGCCCGCGAAAGCGGTTTGAAATTCTAGAAACTAATTGAAGAGAAGTTTGGTCCTAACATTAGGCTGAAGGTAAAAAAATGAGCAAAGACAAACAAACCCGTACAGAAAAGCCACAAGATGACGGTTTAGTTGAAAAGCTAGTTCACGTTAACCGTGTTGCTAAAGTGGTTAAAGGTGGTCGCATTTTTGGTTTCACTGCATTGACTGTAGTGGGTGATGGTAATGGTCGTATTGGTTATGGTCGCGGTAAAGCGCGCGAGGTACCTTTGGCTATCCAAAAAGCAATTGAGTCAGCTAAGCGCAACATGATTCAAGTTGAACTTGATGGCACCACTCTTCAGCACACTATTAAAGCTAATCATGGAGCGTCTAAAATTTTCATGCAGCCTGCTTCTGAAGGTACTGGTGTAATTGCAGGTGGCGCAATGCGTGCAGTATTAGAAGTAGCTGGTGTGCAAAATGTACTGGCTAAATGTTACGGCTCGACTAATCCAACAAACGTTGTGAGAGCGACATTTAAAGGTTTACAAAATATGTCTACCCCCGAGTCTGTAGCGGCTAAGCGCGGTAAGACAGTTGAAGAAATTACTGCGTAAGCAGATCGTTAGAAGACGAAACGAAAGGTAATAAGTCATGGCTAAGGCTGACAAAAAAAGTATGAAAGTAACGCTTTTTAAGAGCAAGTATGGTCGCTTAAAAAGCCATCAAGATTGTGTGCACGGTTTGGGTCTTCGTAAAATTGGCCAAACCGTTGAAGTTGAAGATACGCCTTCGACTCGCGGCATGGTAAATAAAGTTAGTTATATGGTTCGAGTAGAGGATTAAGTCATGTCTACAGAAAATGGTCTACGTTTAAATTCTCTGCGTCCCGCGACTGGCTCAAAGCCTGCTAAGAAGCGTGTTGGTCGAGGGATTGGTAGCGGCTCAGGTAAAACTTGTGGGCGCGGCCACAAGGGTTTGAAATCACGTAGTGGTGGACGCGTTAAAGCGGGTTTTGAAGGTGGTCAAATGCCACTTAAGCAGCGCGTACCGAAATACGGTTTTACTTCTCGTAAGTCTTTAGTTTCAGCAGAAATTCGTTTATCTGAACTAAACCTAGTAGAAGGTGATGTGGCTGATATGGATACCCTGAAAAGCGCAGGTGTTCTTCGTAAAAACGTTAAATTCGCTAAAGTGGTCCTTTCTGGTGAGCTCAGCAAAAAAATCACCTTAAAAGGTATTAAAGCAACAAAAGGTGCTACTGCAGCGATTGAAGCAGCAGGCGGAGCGGTAGAAGCCTAGGTACTAAGACAAGAGTACTAGGGCGATTAGAGCAAGCATATGGCTAAGAAAGAAGCAGCAAACATATTAGAAAATAGCGGAGCGCAGAACGGTTTGAGCGAACTGTGGAGTCGTATTTTCTTCGTGTTGTTTGCTATTTTTATTTTCCGCGTAGCTTCACACGTGCCTTTACCGGGTATAGATACCCTGCAATTGGCTCGTTTATTCGACCAAAACAGTGGGACATTCCTCAGTTTGTTCAATATGTTCTCGGGTGGATCCCTAGAACGTATGAGTATTACTGCTATGGGGATTATGCCTTATATCTCTGCTTCGATTGTGATGCAGTTGATGACAGCGGTAACCCCTCAGCTTGAACAAATGAAAAAAGAAGGCGTAGAAGGTCGTCGTAAGATTACTCAATACACTCGCTACTTAGCCTTAGCTTTATGTACGGTTCAAGGTATCGCTTATGCGCGAACTTTAACGGGTAGTGGTATAGCTGAAGCCACCTGGCAGTTTTACTTTGTAGCAGTTATCACCCTAGCGACTGGAACGATGTTTTTGATGTGGTTAGGCGAGCAAATTACTGAGTACGGCATCGGCAACGGTATTTCGTTAATTATCTTTGCGGGTATTGTCGCAGGTATACCGGGCGCTATAGGTCAATCCGTAGAGTCGGCCCGCCAAGGTGAGTTGAATCCTCTAGTTTTGGCAATGATTGGGATCGGTGTTGTGGGTTTGGCTTGGTTCGTGGTGTTTGTAGAGCGCGGCCAACGTCGTATTACTGTTAACTATGCTAAACGTCAGCAGGGTCGAAAGGTGTTTGCGGCTCAGCAGTCTCACTTGCCTCTAAAAGTAAATATGGCAGGTGTGATTCCGGCGATTTTCGCCTCAAGTATTTTGTTGTTCCCAGCTAGTATTGGTACTTGGTTTGGTAACGAAGAGGGTATGGAATGGTTGCAAAGCATTGCTTTGGCGCTTTCTCCGGGTCAGCCCCTGTATATGATTTTGTTTGCAATCGGGATTATTTTCTTTTGCTACTTTTATACAGCCATTCAATTTAACCCCGATGAAATTGCTGACAACTTGAAAAAGTCAGGAGCGTTTATACCCGGTATTCGTCCAGGTGAGCAGTCAGCAAAGTATATTGATAAAGTTTTAAACCGTTTGACCTTGGTTGGTGGTTTGTATATTACCGGCGTGTGTTTATTGCCAGAGATGGCTGTAGTTTATACCGGTACACCTTTTTACTTTGGCGGAACTTCAATGTTGATCGTCGTAGTGGTGGTAATGGACTTTATGTCTCAAGTTCAGTCGCACCTGATGTCGTCTCAGTATGAGTCGCTTATGAAAAAGGCGAACTTAAAGGGTAAATCAGCGGGCAATAACCGCTAGGAAATAGGTAAAAGAGCATGAAAGTAAGAGCATCAGTAAAGAAAATGTGTCGTAACTGCAAAGTGATTCGTCGAAACGGCAGTGTTCGAGTAATTTGTAGCGATCCTAAGCATAAGCAGCGTCAAGGTTAATCTTTGCCGAGCCTAGATCGATAAAGAATTGATTTTTAAGGCTTATGCAGCTATCCTTGCGCCCCTTTTTTAGGGCCCTAGCCCAATAAATACGGTGCTTAGATAGTACAAAAGTTGAAGTAGTAATTAACAAGGTAAAGGTTTAAGAGATTCGGTCTCAAAAACCAAGAGATAAACAAACAAGGCGGAGATATCCATGGCCCGTATTGCAGGCGTAAACGTTCCTGATAAGAAGCACACGGTTATTGCGTTGACCTATATCTATGGTATTGGCAGCACTACAGCAAAATCTATTTGTGAGAAAACAGGCGTAGAAGAAGCTCGTAAACTATCTGACTTAACAGAGGCCGAGCTTGATCTATTACGTACAGAAGTTGGCAAATACACGGTAGAAGGTGATTTGCGTCGTGAAGTATCTATGAACATCAAGCGTTTGATGGACCTTAAAACCTACCGTGGTTTGAGACATCGTCACAGCTTGCCGGTTCGTGGTCAGCGTAGTAAGACCAATGCGCGTACTCGTAAGGGTCCTCGCAAGCCGATTAAAAGATAAGTAAGAGATAGACGAACATTAATCTAAGCTAGATTGAGTTAAAGAAGGTTTAAAAAACATGGCTACAGGCTCAGGTAAAAAGAAAGTTAAAAAGACAGTGGTTGACGGTATCGCTCACATTCACGCGTCTTTTAACAATACCATCATCACCATCACAGACCGTCAAGGTAATGCACTAAGTTGGGCAACAGCTGGTGGTAGCGGATTCCGTGGTTCACGTAAAAGTACTCCTTTTGCTGCCCAGGTTGCTTCTGAGCGTGCTGGCGAAGCGGCAAAAGAATATGGACTTAAAAATGTCGATGTATTGGTAAAAGGCCCTGGACCTGGTCGCGAATCTGCGGTTCGTGCATTAAATGCAGTTGGTTTTAAAGTAACCAGCATTACTGATGTGACACCTATTCCACATAATGGTTGTCGCCCACCTAAGAAACGTCGCGTGTAAGTCGGGAGAGTTTGGAGAAATATAATGGCAAGATATCTTGGACCCAAATGTAAACTATCTCGTCGTGAAGGCGTTGATTTAGGTTTAAAGAGTGGTGTTAAACCACATGACGACAAATGTCGTTCAGAAAAACTTCCTGGTCAGCACGGAGATCGTCGTGGTCGTCTTTCTGACTACGGTGTTCAGTTACGTGAAAAGCAAAAAGTACGTCGTACTTACGGTATGTTAGAGAAACAGTTTTTATCTTACTACAAAGAAGCTGCACGTCGTAAAGGTTCTACCGGTGAAAACCTATTACAAATCTTAGAATCTCGTTTGGATAACGTTGTATACCGTATGGGATTCGGTGCAACTCGTGCGGAAGCTCGTCAGTTGGTTAGCCATAAAGCTATTTTGGTTAACGGCAAAGGCGTGAACATTCCGTCTTACCAAGTTAAGGCGGGTGACATCGTTTCTGTAAGAGAAAAATCTAAGACCCAACTACGTATTAAATCAGCTCTGGACCTAGCTAGTCAGCGTGGTTTTGATGAGTGGATTAATGTTGATATGGCTAATATGCAAGGTACTTTTGTTTCTGTACCTGAGCGTGATGATCTGCCACAAGATATCAACGAAAACCTGATTGTTGAATTGTATTCTAAATAAAACCGCTTGAGGCTATATCTATGCAGCTATCACAAGAGCTTTTAACTCCTCGCAATATTGAGGTACAAGAAGTTGATCGTAATAACGCTAAAGTGGTTTTAGAGCCATTAGAGCGTGGCTTTGGTCATACTTTGGGTAATGCTTTACGTCGCATCCTGCTTTCTAGCATGGGCGGTGCAGCGGTTACTGAAGTTGAGATTGATGGTGTACTTCATGAGTACAGCTCAATCGAAGGTGTTCAAGAGGACGTTATCGAAATCCTTTTAAACCTTAAAAACCTATCTGTTAAAACACCAGACAACGCTAGCCATACTTTAGAGTTAAGTAAGGCGGGTCCTGGTGCGGTGACTGCAGGCGATATTAAAGCACTGCAAGACATCGAAATCGTTAACCCAGAGTTGGTCATCGCGAACTTGAGTGACAACGCTTCTATTAACATGAAGCTAAAAGTTGAAACTGGAGTAGGTTATCAGCCAGCTGATCAGCGTGAAAACGACGAAGAAACTCGTAGTATTGGTACTTTAGCGCTTGATGCTTCTTATAGTCCGGTGGTTAAAGTGTCTTACAATGTTGAGAATGCTCGTTTAGAGCAAAGAACGGACTTAGACAAGTTAGTGATTGACATTGAAACTAACGGTTCTATCGATCCTGAAGAAGCGATCAAGCGTGCAGCGACTATTCTTCAGCAACAGTTATCTGTGTTTGTTGATATCGAAAAAGAAGCCTTTGTTGAGCCTGAAGAAGTTAAAGATGAAGTGGATCCAGTATTGCTTCGTCCTGTTGATGATCTTGAGCTTACTGTTCGTTCAGCAAACTGCTTGAAAGCAGAGAATATCTACTACATCGGTGATCTAGTATTGAGAACTGAAGTAGAACTATTAAAAACGCCTAATCTAGGTAAGAAGTCACTGACAGAAATCAAAGACGTTTTGGCTTCTAAAGGTTTGTCTTTAGGTATGCGTTTAGAAAACTGGCCACCTAGCAACGTTTAGTGCGTTGTTAAGTAAGGCATTTTATTAAGTAAAGATAAAAAAGGTTAAAGATCATGCGTCATCGTAAGAGTGGTCGCCATTTAGGTAGAACAAGTAGTCATCGTGAAGCTATGTATCGCAATATGGCGATGTCGTTGTTCGAACATGAAGTCATCAAAACAACTTTGCCTAAAGCTAAAGAGTTGAGAAGAGTGGTTGAGCCACTAATAACTTTGGCCAAAGAAGACTCAGTTGCAAATCGTCGTTTGGCTTATTCTCGCCTACCTTACGCGACTCGCGTTTATACGAAAGACGGTGAGTTTGAGAAAGACGGTAAAGTAGATGTTGTTAAGAAACTATTTAACGAGCTTGGCCCTCGCTACTCAGAGCGCCCAGGTGGTTATGTTCGTATCCTAAAAGCAGGCTTCAGAGCGGGTGATAATGCGCCTATGGCTTACGTTGAGTTAGTTGATCGCCCAGTAGTTGAGGATGACGACGAAGATACAGAAGATTAAAACAATCTTTTTGAAAAAGCCGGGTTCGCCCGGCTTTTTTTTGCCTTAAATAAATAACGTTCACAAAATCATTAAACCTAGAAATAATGGAGAGCAGAGCATGGCGATTCAATCTTTTATGCCCCCAAAGCGCGTATTAATGGGACCAGGTCCTTCTGATGTGCATGCTAGGATTTCTGAAGCATTATCGCGTCCAACCATTGGTCACTTAGACCCAATGTTCGTTTCCATGATGGACGAAATCAAAGAGCTGCTTCAATACGCTTTTCAAACCAAAAATGAATTAACAATTCCTGTATCTGCTCCTGGATCTGCCGGTATGGAGACATGCTTTGCCAATCTGCTTGAGCCTGGTGAAAAAGTATTAGTGTGTATCAATGGTGTGTTTGGCACCCGTATGAAAGAAAATATTACTCGCATGGGTGGCGAAGCGATTGTGGTTGAAGATGACTGGGGCCATGCGGTTGATGTGGCTAAAGTGGACGCTGCATTAAAAGCTGATTCAGATATTAAGATTCTAGCCTTTGTTCATGCAGAAACCTCTACAGGCGCACGATCAGACGCAAAAGCACTGTGTGCCTTGGCGAAAGAACATGGCTGTTTAACGATTGTTGATGCTGTGACTTCTCTTGGTGGTTGCGAACTTCGAGTTGATGACTGGGGTATTGATGCAATTTATTCGGGTACTCAAAAATGTTTGAGTTGTGCTCCGGGTATTTCCCCTGTGAGTTTTAGCGAAGCTGCTGTTGAAAAAATTAAAGCTCGAAAAACACCTGTACAAAGCTGGTTCTTAGACTTAAACCTTGTCATGGGCTATTGGGGTGAGGGCGCTAAGCGTACTTATCATCACACAGCACCTGTTAATGCTTTGTATGGCTTGCATGAATCTTTAGTGATTCTTCAAGAAGAGGGCTTGGAAGCTTCTTGGGCTAGGCATGAAAAGCACCATGCAGCTTTAAGAGCTGGTTTAGAAAGTTTAGGTATTCAGTTTGATGTGGCGGCGGATATTCGTCTCCCTCAATTAAATGCTGTGACCATTCCAGAAGGCGTTGATGACGCAGAAGTTCGCGGAAAACTACTTAAGGACTATAACCTTGAGATTGGCGCCGGCCTTGGCGCTGCAGCGGGTAAACTCTGGCGCATTGGTCTGATGGGTCATTCGGCGAAGTGCGAAAACGTTGAGCTGTGTATTTCTGCTTTGGCTGAAGTTTTATTTGATGATGCAGCAAAAGCTCAAGCGCTTGCTGCGGTAGAGCAAGCTTACGCCAAATAAGTTAAAGCCTATGCTCTGCTTATTTAATCTTAGCCTGTGAGCATAGGCTTTAAAAACTTGCCTGTATGAGAGCCTTTTACTTTGGCTACTTGTTCTGGTGTGCCGGTGGCAATAATTTCGCCGCCGCCTTTTCCACCTTCGGGTCCTAAGTCGATAATCCAATCTGCGGTTTTAATTACGTCAAGGTTGTGCTCGATGACTACGATGCTGTTACCGGCATCACGTAGGGAGTGCAGTACCGTTAATAGTTGATCGATGTCCTTGAAATGCAAACCGGTCGTTGGCTCATCTAAAATATAAAGCGTCTGGCCTGTATCCCGTTTGCTCAGCTCTCGAGACAGTTTGACCCGCTGGGCTTCGCCGCCGGATAATGTGATAGCGCTTTGTCCGAGTTTGATATAAGACAGGCCAACGTCTAATAAGGTTTGAAGTTTTCTCGCTAAAGCAGGAATGGCATCGAAAAATTCGCGCGCGTCTTCTACTGTCATCTCTAATACTTCATGGATATTTTTTCCTTTGTAACGAATCTCTAAGGTCTCACGGTTGTAGCGTTTACCCTGGCAGACTTCACAGGTTACATAAACGTCGGCTAAGAAATGCATCTCAACCTTAGTAACGCCATCACCTTGGCAGGCTTCGCAACGACCACCTTTTACGTTAAAGCTAAAGCGACCTGCTTTGTAGCCACGTGATCGAGCTTCTTGAGTACCTGCGAATAAATCGCGAATGCCCGTGAATAAGCCAGTGTAAGTCGCTGGATTAGAGCGGGGTGTGCGTCCAATGGGGCTTTGGTCAATATCGACGACCTTATCCAGGTGTTCAAAGCCAGTAACTTTTTTATGTGGCTGTACATCTGGGTTAACAGCTTTGTTCAAAGTCTTGGCGGCCAGCGGGTAGAGTGTACCGTTAATTAAGGTGGATTTTCCAGAACCAGAGACTCCGGTGATGCAGGTCAGTAAGCCTAAAGGTATTTCTATATCCACACCTTTTAAATTGTTGCCAGTGGCGTTCTCAATCTTGAGGGTTTGTTCGGCGTTGAAATCGTAACGCTTTTTGGGAATCTGTATCGTTTTTTTACCCGATAGGTATTGGCCCGTTAAGGAGTTTTTGTTCTTTTTGATTTGGGCAAGGCTACCTTCTGCAACGACTTGTCCGCCATGTACACCGGCACCTGGACCTATATCGAGAATATAGTCTGCGGCTTCGATCGCTTCTTCATCGTGTTCTACAACTATCACAGTGTTGCCTAAATCACGTAGTCGGATAAGCGTGTCGAGCAAGCGTTGGTTGTCCCTTTGGTGTAAACCGATAGATGGCTCGTCCAGGATATACATGACGCCGACCAGTCCGGCACCGATTTGGCTGGCTAGTCGAATGCGTTGTGCCTCACCGCCAGAGAGGGTGTCGGCGGTTCGATCTAGGCTTAAGTAATCCAATCCAACGTTGACTAAAAAGTTTAATCGATCGCGAATTTCTTTAAGTATTTTTTCAGCGATTTCACCCCGGTTACCTTCGAGGTGTAAGTTGTTCATGTATTCGCTGCAATCACCAACTGACATACAGGTTACATCCGGGAGGGATTTTTCGTCGACATAAACACTACGTGCTTCTGGACGAAGTCGGCTACCTGAGCAGCTAGGGCAAGTAGATACATTTAAATACTTTGTGAGTTCTTCTCGAACAGCAGTGGATTCGGTTTCTTTAAAGCGTCTTTCAAGATTTGGGATCACGCCTTCAAAGGTATGAACCCTTTCGACAGAGTCACCACGGTCATTGGTGTAACTAAAAGAAATTTGTTCTTTCTTACTACCATTTAAAATAATGCCTTGGTGCTTTTTGCTGAGTTTTTTAAACGGTGTTTCAACATCAAAACCATAATGTTTGGCAAGAGATGATAGCATGTGAAAATAGTAAACATTGCGACGGTCCCAGCCGCGAATTGCACCTTCTGCTAAGCTCGATTCGTTTGAAGTAATAATTTTTTCTTGGTCAAAAAATTGACTAACACCTAAACCGTCGCAACTGTTACAGGCGCCTGCTGGATTATTGAAAGAGAATAATCTTGGTTCTAGTTCGCTAAGGCTATGACCGCATTTAGGACAAGCAAAGCGAGTGGAATAGTTTTGCTCTTCAAAACTGTCATCCATACTGGCTAAGGTGACACTGCCGTTAGTTAGAGAAATAGCGGTTTCGATGGATTCAGCTAGACGAATGCTGATGTCATCGCGAATGGAAAAACGATCAACGACGACTTCAATGGTATGTTTTTTATTTTTTTCGAGTTTGGGCGCTTCGTCTAACTCACATACGATGCCGTCGATACGTGCTCGAATAAAACCTTGTGATTGTAGTTCGCTTAGGGTGTGTAAGTGTTCGCCTTTTTTATCATTGACCAATGGGGCCAGCAGCATGACCTTGCTGCCTTCTTTAATGTCGAGAACTTGGTCAACAATTTGGCTGACCGTTTGAGCTTGAAGTGAAATATTGTGTTCAGGGCAGCGGGGCTCGCCAGCTCGTGCAAAAAGTAGCCTGAGATAATCATATATCTCAGTAATGGTGCCGACGGTGGACCTGGGGTTATGTGAGGTCGACTTTTGTTCGATCGAAATCGCTGGAGATAAGCCCTCTATGTGGTCGACATCGGGCTTTTCCATCAGCGATAAAAACTGACGGGCGTAGGTTGATAAAGACTCGACATAACGGCGCTGGCCTTCTGCGTATAGGGTGTCAAAGGCGAGTGAGGACTTCCCAGAGCCCGAGAGGCCGGTAATCACAATGAATTTATCGCGAGGCAGATTCACCTCAATATTTTTTAAATTATGGGTTCTAGCGCCGCGAACAGAAATCTGTTTCATTGTTTTGCCTAGTAAAAAATGGGGCAGAAATTATAGGGGGTATCTATACGTATTGCCAGTAGTTGCCACAGGTCTTTTTTATTAGCTTTGTTCCGTTACACCGCTTGGGAAGGCACTTAAGATTTGCTAGACTTCGCGCTCGAAATCGGGAGTCACCCCGGTTGCTCTTCACTAGGTACACTAATGAACGCCCTCGAAAAAAGAACCACCGCTGTCGTCGCTGTAATTTTTCTGTGCAGAATGATGGGCCTATTTATGGTGCTGCCCGTTATTAGTTTATATGGACAGGAATTAGAGGGGGCAACCCTCGGTTTGCTGGGTATCGCTGTGGGTGCCTATGGTTTGAGTCAAGCCTTATTACAAATTCCTTTATCCATGATGTCGGATCGCTACGGACGTCGAAGGATTATTTTGTTAGGCCTTTTTATCTTTTTTCTAGGGTCCTTGTGCACCTATTTTGCCGATACGGTTTGGGCTCTAATTGTTGGTCGTGCAATTCAGGGGGCAGGTGCAATAGCAGGTACTAGTATGGCTTTGTTGGCCGACAACAGTCGTTCGGAGTTCCGATCACGGGTGATGGCGTTTGTTGGTATATCCATAGGCGCTTCGTTTGTCTTTTCTTTGGTGCTGGGACCGTGGTTAGTGAGTATTTTAGGCCTGCGAGCCATTTTTATGTTTTCAACGATTCTGGCCCTGAGCGCCTTGGTGCTAGCCTATTTTGGCTTAGAGGTATCTGAGTCAGGGATTGAAAAGGCTGGAACAGGTTTTGCGCTCAGTAAGCTAAAAGGCGTGTTTGGAAATATGGGTATTATGAGTCTGGCGTTCAGTGTCGCTGTATTGCATCTAATAATGACAGCTAGTTTTTTAGTCATTCCTTTGTTACTTGAAGGTACTTATGAGTTGTCTCGAGAAACCCATTGGCAGGTGTATCTAGGTGTATTCTTTGTGGCGCTCTTATTGATGGGCCCTTTCGCCAGAGCGGCAAGAGATGAAAATAAATCGGAGAAAATATATCTAGTTTTTACTCTGGTCATGGTCTTTGCTCTAGGTGTTCTGGCGCTCGAATCGTTACCTTTGGCTCCGATGTTACTGGTTTTTTGTTTGTACTTTTTGAGCTTCAACTTGTTGGAAGCCTTGTTACCTAGCTTGATGAGCCAAAAGGTGGATGAGTCTCTACGCGCAACAGCTATGGGTGTGTTTTCCAGCTTTCAATTTTTTGGTGCATTTTTAGGAGGGTTGTTTGCGGGATATTTGGCGCAGTCGGCATCGATTACTCAAGTGTTTGCGCTCTGCGCTTGCTTAAGTGCGAGTGTTTTTGTGCTCGCTCTTGGTGTAAAAATAATCCAAAAGCGATCTTTAGCTTTAGACGCCTAAAGCGCTTGGTAGGTTCTTTGTACATGTGCTAAAGTTTCGCCAGCCCTCGCCAGAGGGTTAATTAAATTCCACAACACATACATAAACGAAGGCTAATCACATAACGCGGAGGTTGGAATGGCTAGAGGAATTAATAAGGTAATTTTGGTAGGTAACTTAGGAAACGATCCAGAAACTCGTTTCTTGCCCAGTGGTGCTGCTGTCACTAACGTTTCGCTGGCGACCAGTCGTTCTTGGAAAGATAAGAATACGGGTCAGCAACAAGAACAAACCGAATGGCATAGAGTGGTGTTCTTTAATCGCTTAGCCGAAATTGCTGGCGAATACCTTAAAAAAGGATCGAAGGTATACGTAGAAGGCTCTTTACGAACAAATAAGTGGCAAGACAAGGACGGTAATGATCGTTATACCACTGAAATCATTGCTAATGAAATGCAAATGCTTGATTCACGTGGGGGAGCGGGAGACTTTCCTGCTAATGGGCCTTCTTCGAGCATGAATGCTCCCGGTCCTGGTCCTCAGGTCACTCAGGTTGATAACAACATGGATAGCTTTGACGATGATATTCCGTTTTAGGGGGTATCTTTCTCCCCGTGACGGCCTTAGCTAGAGAGTTCGGGGGAGGAGGCCTTTCGGTCTATTTTGAGTCCGATCAGCGGCAATTTCATAAATTTTGCACATTTTCTCAATACCATAGCCTTACTTACCCAGAAGCGCGGTAAGTAAGGCTTATTTACTTGAGAGCAAGGCTGGCTTTTGATTCATATGTTAAAAACGCGTACCTACATTCTATTAGCGGTTGTGGTTTATTTGGTAACTGTGCTGGCGTCACTTCCAGCTAGTCTGATCACCAGCAGGCTGGAACAGCAGTTAGGTTCGCGACTTCAAGTGCATTCAGTATCCGGTACGGTTTGGGCTGGCTCTATTCAGGCAGAAAGCCAGGGGCACAGTTTTGCTGTGGATTGGGATATCAAAGCCTTGAATTTTCTTTGGTTGGAGCTAGCAAGCGAAGTTTATTTCCGTTCGCGCTTGGGTGACTTTAAAGGAAATGTAGCTCTATCTTATAAGCGAATTGAAATTGAGCGATTGGAAGGTGAGGTCAATGGTCCGGAGCTTTCAAGAATCTTGAAAGCAAGCGGCGCCGGAGTCAGCTTTGACAAAAATGTTCGTCTTCAAGGGGTATCGTTAGAAAGGTCCAGTGGCGAATTCCGCCAAGCTTCTGGAAAAGCGCTTTGGGATGGTGGAGTAGTAAAGGTTGATGGTTTGCCGGCAGGTGAGGTAGAGCTGCCGGCTTTAGAAGCGAACTTAGGCATAAGCGATCAAGGTATAATGCTGGTTACTGGAGTGGCTTCCGAATCGGGAAAGCCTTTATCTCTAGTGGATATAGACCTGAGTCATGGTGGACGAGCTCATCTTCGTTTGAGGGAGCGCGTAGCTGAGTATGTCGAGATACCAAAACAGCTTAAACAAGGTCAGGCTGACGCGGTCATGTTTGAAATTAAACGTGAAGTTTTTCAAGCAGAAGGTTTGGGAATATGAATATTGGAGCGCTAAAACCAGTGGCTGATCAAAGCCTAAGCGCATCGGTTCTGTTGTTGACGATAGCTTTAGCCTATCAACTTGCGCAAATATCTCTTAGTGCATTTGCTCCGTTGCCGACGGCAACATCTGACGTTCAAAAATTATCTTCTACCTCTCGTTCCGAAGGAAATCTTCCTCAGGACGTAGAGGAAATAATGTCCTGGAAGATTTTTGGAGATTTTAGTCACCCAAAAGAAGCTTCAACGATTCAGGAGCCTGTCAATGTGGATGCACCCGAGACTAAATTAGCTTTAACTTTGCAGGGAGTGTCCCTTGGAGCTGATCAAGATAGTTCCAGCGCGATCATATCTGAGTCGAAAGGTGGGGGAGGTGAGCTGTATTGGGTGGGAGATTCAATTCTTGGCAAGGCAACGCTTTCTTCCGTACATGAGAACAAGGTGGTTATTAAGCAGAATGGACGCCTAGAGTCGTTGTTTTTTAGTGAAGAGTTTAAGTCCGCAAATTTAGGGGCGAGTAAGAGGGACAACCACTCATCGCGCGGCTCGATAGATAATTCTAATATGCTAAGGAGTTATCGTTCGCGAAATAATCAAAGCCGCTCCATGCTAAGGGAGGTTGGGTCAGCTCTCAATGATGTAAGTCAGGGTAACTTTGAGGCTTACGAAGCACTTTTGGACCAGTATGGTGCAGATTTAGAACGAAATATTGATTCCATAGTAAGAGGCGCTGGCCTCGAGGAAACTAATGATGGGTTTAAGTTTGGTAGTTCTTCTCAAAGAGGGTTTATGAACAAAGTGGGGTTGAGGCCCGGTGATGTTGTACGGTCAGTGAATAATTACCCAGTTACTACGCTTAAATCCGATAGATCTGCTTTGGATACGGTGATGAAAAGCTGTGTGGCGAGAATAGAGGTGCTTAGAGGAAAGAATACTTTTGTTTTAACTTATCCTTTTTGTAAATAAATTTTAATTCAGAAATCAACGGTTAGTGATTGTGAAAAAACTCTACTTAAGAAGTATATTTTTGATTGGCTTGTTTAGCCTTGGTGTTGTTAATGCCGAAGAAGAGCAGACCTGGAAAATTAATTTAAAAGAAGCCGAGATGAGGGCTTTTATTACTCAGGTGGCTGATATTACAGAAAAAAGTTTCGTGATTGATCCTAGAGTGAAAGGAAAGGTTACGGTTATATCTCATGCCTCTTTGAGCCAAGAAGAAGTATATGAACTTTTCTTATCGGTTTTGCATGTACACAATTTTGCGGCTGTTCCTAGTGTTGATGGTTTGGTAAAAATTGTACCTAGTAATACTGCGACCAAAGATACTATTCGCTTAGATTCCAATAATAGTGTTAATGGCGAAGAGCTAGTTACTCGAGTGATCGCTGTCAAAAACTCTTCTGCAAATGAATTGATTCCTGTGTTGAGACCTATGGTGGCTCAGCATGGTCATCTGGCGGCGGTGCCTTCTGCGAATTCTATTATTATTTCTGACCATGGTGCCAATATTGACCGAATACTTTCGATCATAGATAAAATTGATGGCGCTGAAAGCGAAGAGATCGAGGTGATTCAGCTTAAAGAAGCCTGGGTCACTGATATCGTTAAGTTGTTAGAAAGCTTGACGCCAGTGCAAACGGGAAAATCAGCAAAAGGAAAGTCATTGGTAGGTGGCGCAAGTCGCGTGAGGGTGGTGGCTGATGAACGAACTAATCGCCTGATTTTAAAAGGCGAAAAGTCCGCTAGGGCGCGGGTCCGTGTGTTAGTTGAAAAATTGGATACTCCAGCGGAAAGTAACAGCGGTAGTACACGAGTGATTTACCTGCGTTATGCTGACGCTTCCAAAGTGGCTGAGATTTTGTCTTCGTTAATCAGTAAGAATGATTCAAATAAATCTCGGGGTGCAAAGGGAAGCAAAAATGCTGCCGATCTGACCAGAGTATCGACCTTTATCCAAGCGGATGAAAGTCTTAACGCTCTGGTGGTGAAAGCTGACCCTTCTAGCATGGAAGAAATTGAAGAGATTGTTCGTCAATTGGATGTGCGTAGAGAGCAGGTTTTGATTGAGGCGGCAATTGTTGAGGTCACTGGTGATATTGGTCATGCGCTTGGAGTACAGTGGGGTTTTGGGGATTCTGGAGGCACATCTCCTGTCGGTGGAGTGAACGCTACCAATGTTGGCAATAGTGTGAATTCCTTGGCACTGGCCGCGGCCTCTGCCTCGTCTGGTTCGGCAGACGCCAGCGTTGTAACAGGTGGGGCGCCTTCTCTGGCGGAGGGTCTATCGCTGTTGGGTGGTAAAACGAATAGTGATGGGGATTTTGAATTTGGGGCTTTCTTGCAAGCTGTTACCACTACCTCAAATACTAATATTTTGTCGACGCCAAGCATTGTCACCCTGGATAATGAAGAAGCCGAAATTATTGTGGGTAGAGAGGTTCCAATTACAACTGGACAACAAACTACGGGCGGAAGTACCGGGCTTTTGACCACTACCGAGCGGAAGGATGTCGGGCTAACTTTAAAAGTGGTGCCTTCTATTCATGAAGGGGATGCGATCCGTTTGGAGATTGATCAACAGTCTTCTGATTTACAAACGGATTCGAGTGAAGTAGAGGCCGGCGCGAATACCATAACCACGAAACGCTCAATAAAAACCACTATTCTGGCTGAGGATAAAGAGTTTATAGTTTTAGGTGGGCTGGTGCGGGAAGATGACACCGAGAGCGTAAGCAAGGTTCCTATATTGGGTGATATTCCTTTATTAGGGGTGTTGTTTCGGAGTACTGGGAAACAACGCCGAAAGACTAATCTTATGGTGTTTTTGAAGCCGACTATTTTGAGAGAAGGAGGTACTCTGCAGTCGTTGAGTGTTGGCAAATATAATAAAATTAGGGAATTGCAACTAGAAATTGATAATCGAAATGGATCGATCTCATTGTATAAAGGTAGAGGTCTGCCGGAGGATTTGCAGGACGCATGGGTCGATAATCCTGAAGACCCGGTATCAGATCTTCAGGAGAACATTAGTGACGAAGCAGCTACCGGGAACGTAGAGCCAGATGGTGTCGATGAGGCAGAAGCAGTAGAGTAGCGTATTGGGAGCTTCTCTTTGTTGGGCAACTGATTGATGTCGCTAATAGTGGTTAGGCTTTTTGCTTGCTAAGTATAATAAAAAAACCGATTCCTAAGACAATCCCGGCGCCAGCTTGCGCGATCAGAAAATCAGTGTTCGTAAAGATTAATTGCGCTCGCCCCTGATTAAATTCAGCAAGAGTTCCAATATGCAGGGTTTGGTCTAGCATTATTAACATAATGATCAATATGGACGCTGCTGTGCCTCCTATAATACCGGCGACTAGCCTGTCTTTGTTTTGTTTGATAAGAGATTCGGATAGCTTAAACCCCAGTAAATAAGTTGCGTTTAATATTGCTATTAGTAAGGCAATGCTGGCGGCTCCTGCACTTAAGTTTTCTTCTCCGAAAAAAAAGGTCTTAGCGTCAAATAAATAGTTCCATTCCCAGTCGGGAAATCTAAGCATAAAAAATAATATGACGGGAGACAGGACGCAGCTTTGTAAAATAAAGCCTTGGGTAAAGACAGATTGAAAGTCGCTGCCTTCTTTTCGGGATGCGGCCAAAGCAAGTCCTGAACCTAATAAAAAGCTTATAGGGGCGTCTACTGTAATCATCGCTGGTTCCTCTGACTGATCGTCCAATGAGCTAAAACTTGCTTAACTCTACTTAAATAAGGTGGAAATGCCACAGCAGGGACCTAAATATGTCAATATTTGATGCTCAACTGGTGTTTTTAGAGTTCCGGCGAGGATTATCACCTAAATGCTTGCTTTATTTAGCTTTATTTTGATTGTGGCCTTGATAAAGAAGTGCGACTTGGGTCACAATGGGTCTTAGAAAAAGTAAAAATTAAAGGTGCTCCAGCTTCCTCCTAAAAATTAATAACAAAAGGTGGAAGATCTAGTCATTTTCGTTTGATACCGTGCTTAGGCTCCACTAGAATGGTTTGTTTCGGGTATTCGAACGATAGTAGTTTTGAGTAATTGATGCGTTAAGTTTACGCGTCTGTCAGGTAGTTCTATCTTTGATTTTTCTTGTTAAAGTATAATAAAAACAATGGTTTGCGGTTATTGAGGTAAGTATGAGCTCCAGCTCTAATCCTGTGACAGTTGTGCGCAAAGCTAAGGCTTGCTGGGACCTATGTCGGTCTTATTTGAGCAAGTCTGCTGCTGCTCTCCTGATGCTCGGTATTAGCACCGGCTCCCAAGCCGCGGTTGTTGAAAATATTCTCCAACTTAACCCTAAGGCCTTTGCCCTGGGAAATGCTGTCTCTGCGGACTATGTTGGTGTTGATTCTGTTCAATACAACCCCGCCGCTCTTATCAATCTAAAGCCCGGTTTTTCTACTGAATTTAAGCTATTGGGTGCGCCACTGGCTCAAGTTGTTCGTAGAACTTCCCCTACGTTAACACCGAAGTTTACAGAGTTTAGCTTATTCTATCGTGGCTATACGGTCCGGTGTGACTCCGCATATAAGCCTTTTGCGGGGGTGGGCGTTCCTAGTTCAATCTCGTCTAATCCTGGTCGAGACCCGGTATCTGGTGGTCTAGATCCCTCTGTTCCAGGTCTAAACTACAATATCCCCGGAGATGTTTGTTTTGGACCTGAGTTAGTAAACCCTAATGGCATATTCTTAAACGATCCTCTTGATAGCCCGAGTTCTGATTTAGATCGTACGGTTCCTATCCCTTTGCTGTTACCCTTTTATTTACCCAACATTGGTTATAAGGCCTCTGAGGACTCGCGAGTCGCTTTTGCAGCACAAGTATTCTCCAACGCGCCATTACCTACTTTGGATTTGGGTGGTTCGATTAATATTTTGAGCGACCTTGGTATTCAGAGGCTTACCGTTTCGCCGGCGATGGCATTTCAGGTAACCGATAAGCTTTCAGTGGGCGGGGCTCTACGAATCAGTAAATCCAGGCTGCAAGTTGGTGTGTATTTGGATGGTCAAAGCCAGCTGTTTGGTTTTCTGAACGCGGCCGTCAATGATCTATGTAAAACTAATGAAAGTCGTAAGAATTCTAGCCCCTTTAGCCCCGATGGTGGTGCTGAACGTTTGTACGATGATTACTTTAATTGTGCTCAGCTATACCGGGTACATCAAGAGCGTGTTGACGCAGGTAAAGCCAGAGAGTCTGGCTATTGGCCTTTCCTTCCTTGGGACTCCGTTGCCGACGTAATCGTTAAGGGCGAAACACCTCTTATTTACTCTTGGAATTTAGGCGTCCAGTGGCAGCCAATGCCTTGGTTAAAATGGGGGGCTACCTATCGTTCCAAAGAGGATGATGTCTACGAGACCTCGGGTAGGGTTTATTATAGCCCAGGCCTTGTTTCTATTTTTTCTGGTTTGAGAACAGTTCCGGTTCTCGGCGCTCTTTCTACCTTGATTCTTGATGGTTCGGCTAGCGATGCGGTGGACGTTGATGTGAATGTACCATGGCCAGCGGCGTTCTCTACTGGTGTAAGTATGCAGCTTCTTGAGAAAACCAAATTAAACATCGAGTATCGTAGATATAATTACGCCGACTGGGAAAATTGGGATGCTACTATTACCAGTGCTGAGGTGAATGCGGTAGGCCTGCTCGGGCTGCTGAGCTCTAACAACGTAGGTAATACGATCGGTATTCCAGCAGGTGGAGTTAATACTTCTTACTATGCATATGGCGTTGAGCACCAATGGAATAAACGTTTGGCTTTGAGAATGGGGTTAGAGGATCGTCCCTTTTTAGGTGAGGGTGGATTTATTCCTCTATACGGTATCAGGATGTTCTCGATAGGTAGTGAGTATAAACTGACTCATGACAAGGTGGTTGATGTGACCTTAACGTCTATGAAGCTAGATGCGACCTCTCCTCCTAGCTCAGGTAAAACTTTAGCTGAAGATCCATTGGCGATTTTGACTTTGCGTGGTGCTGAGTATCAGCAACGTCAATTGGATGTGAATGTTTTGCTATTCTCTGCGAAATATACGCATCGTTTTTAATTAGGTCCTTCGTAGCTCTTTGCTTTTTGACGTGTACTCCGGGTCATAAGGAAAGCTGTGATAAGAATGGATTTTATCCAAATCTCTATCGGGTTTTGATGATCCATATTAGGTAGTGATAGGTTTGAGGTGTGTTTTGAAGTTGATCAAATTGTTGCAAGCAGTCTTCATACTAATTTTGTTGGCACCAGCGTTTGTTAACGCTAATGCAGCTATTGCCAATCTAGAAAAGGAAATTAAGGGCATAGATAGAGCTATTGCTCAGAGAAAACAGCAACTCTCTTCAGAGAGTGTTGAATTAGAGTCCCAGCTCGAAGAGTCACAGCGCTCTCAGAAAAGCATACAGAAGCGAATAAACCGTCACCAAAAGAAAGTCGAACGAGCAGAGGAGCAGTATCGCTTTGTTGGAAGTAATATTTCGGAGCTCGACGAGTGGTATAACGGTTTGGGAGCTATTGAGCAAGGCTTGAACAGCGGAACCTATGAAACCAAAAAAGCGACTTTGCAAGGAAATAGGTCTACAGCCCGCTCCGAACTCAGTGCTTTGGAAAAAGAACAAGCTGAAATGCAGACTTCTCTTGACGCAGAAACCAAAAAAGTTACCGAGCTCCAAAAGAAGCTCAAGGAAAGTACATCTGCACTTTCGAAGGATAAAAAATTAAAGAGGCTACTGAAACAAAAGGATCAAAAATCTAAATCACTGGCGGCTTTAATAACCAAACGGAAACAAGCTCAAGCTCAAGCTGCCGCACCTAAAGTGCCTGTTTATAAAAGTTATGTATATGTTATTTCGGG
Organism: Pseudomonadales bacterium; assembly: GCA_965223975.1. Lineage (GTDB taxonomy): Bacteria > Pseudomonadota > Gammaproteobacteria > Pseudomonadales > JBECKS01 > JBECKS01. The sequence goes on along the minus strand of OZ245031.1, from coordinate 805,598 downwards.
TAAAAAAGGTAAGGGAATAGAAAAAACTCTTAAGCTTAAAGATTGGGTGCAATCCTACGATGCAAAATATATTGAGGCTAATTGGAATGATTTAGAGGCAAAGGTGAATCGCTCATCGGGTTCCATGCTGAAGTTTTTGGCTCAATTTGAACAGGAATTTAAAAAGCTACCTAAAGACTCTAAAATTATTTTAATTGGATATGCTCAGGGTGGGGCAGCAGCTGTATTAGCTGCAACTGAAGTTGCTCATAAACTTGGTCGCGACATTGAATACTTAATTACTATCGATCCGATGGGGATGGGTGATGCAAGGATGAATGCGGTATATAAAACGGAAGCTTACTGCCAGGGGAGAATTTCTAAAGAGCAATATGTGATTTGTCTCGACAACGCTAAAAAAAGAGTTATAACTTCCAACGTAAAGAATTTTTATAATCGCTGGCAACGGGAGAGTGTGTTCCCAATTGACGCTACCGATCGAATGGTTGTTAATAAACAAGAAAAAGTACTCGCGACTGGCAAGTTTTTGTTGGAAAGTGCGTCCACGGGAGAGAATCAAAAGCGTGTTTACTATGGTGATAAAAAAGCACATGAGTTGATATTGTCGGATGCCGCCGAGGAGCTTCCTAAGATTTTAGTACCGCATCTTAGGTAGAGGGTATCCAAAGGGTTAATTTATGAAAAGTGTAAATATAAACATGATCTTTGTAGCTTATGTTACAGCGATGTTGATTGGTTTTAGTTCTGTGGTTCAGGCAGAACGTATCCGTTTAGATCGTAAACACGGGGCCGTAAATTCCGCATTACAGGGTATGCTTGCTGCCCAAATTAAGTTTTTTTCTGGTGGCGTTGGAAAAATCGAACTTGGTAGATCGGGTGGTAAAAAGGACTGCACTCTAGATTTGTTTGTATCTCCCAATACTGTATATGTCGTGCTCGATTCAAAGAAAAGCAGAACGCACACTGAGTTTTATGTGGACCATCCGAAGGATTCATTCAAATCGGTATTGTTCCAGGCGTTGGTGAAGCAGGGGGATAAGGTGGAATTGTCGGTGGATAAGAAGACGGGCAGTTACAAATTTATCGTTAAAGGCAATGATTTGACCGCTGAGGTAAAATCTCAAGGAAAGACTAGCTCCTGCTCTTTTGACTTAGAAAAAGCAGTTTTGTTATCAGGTGAAACAGAATAGTAAAACATCAAACCAGTCAAAGAATGCTTTTGACTTAATTTTTGGGCCTTGATATGGCTTTAAATCAGAGCATGAAAAGCTGGCCGGAAAGAGTTTTAAAACTCGTATCAGCTTTGGTTTTAGCTGTCGGTTGTTTGAGCGTTGCGTCAGTTTGGGCTGATTGGACTGATGAATATGTTTCCTCTATTGAGCAGCAAACTGATGCGCTCGAAGCAGGTGCTCAGAACCTAACGAATGATTTGCTACCATTAGCTGAATCGAATACCTGGAATTATTCCTTTGATGATTTGGCGGGTTCAGAACCAAGCGTTGCTTCGGTTTCAATGAGCCTGGGCCCTCTCGAAGATTTGGGGGATTTCTGTGTTAGGCCGCTAATTCTCGCTGACGGTCGACTTAAACTTTATCTCGCGAATCACAATGATCGTATTGTCTTTTATGGATTTGAAGGCCTTATTAACGGTGAGTTTGCTGATTTCTTTTTCCAAGGTGGGGAGAATGCTGGGTTCGAAGCTGGAGTTCCCCTTGCTGGTTTACCTGAGTCAGAGCTGTTAGCGACGCAGCAAAATAATACGCAGCGAATTATCAATAATCAGGCGGTCGATGTTACCTGGTTTGCAACGGGTAAAAGCGCAAGTTTTTCATCGCTATCAGATCCCTTGAGTGGTGATATTGGGGGTGTATCAGCTCCGGTTTCTGCAGGAACAATACAAAACTTCAGCTTTGATCTTAGGTTGATACCAGGCCCCTGTGATTTGGATATTGGCTGTTTTGCGGCTAGATTTGAGTTCGGTTTGCTGCCAGGGATAGGGTTGCTAAGCATGAGAATCAATGGGGATTCTAATGAGCTAGGTGGGCGGTTTGATCACCGCTACCAGTTGGTAAACTCTTCAATGGCCTATGATTTAGCTTCCGCTACTAACCAAATTCAGTATTTTAGTTGTGACGCGCAGGAACAGGATAATTTAGGTAAGCAAAGCGTAGGTTTTATCGGAATTTGGTTTATCATTTTGATAGGATTTGTTGTATTATTAAGGACTTGCGTTCATTTTGCATTATTTGGTCCCAGAAACGCGGTAGCAGAATAAAATAATACAAAATAAAAAAGTCTAATAAAAACATAGGGTTAAAAACGTGTTGATCACTCTTAAATCAATGTTACGTGTTGCTTTATATTCCTTCGCGCTCTTGCTTGCGCCACAATTGGCTTTGGCTGCGCCCGTTACTTTCAATGTTAGTACGGCTAATCCACCGACTGATAATGTTGCTTATATCAATTTGAATACCTTGCTGCCTTTGTCGACCCGAAATGTTTGGGCTTATACATATGACCAGGGATCGTTCCCCTCTCGAAATGTAAACGCAGTTGTAGGCGGAGAGGAAAAGATAGGAGGAGGTTGTCTGAGCCTTCGGCCTTTGATTTTAGGGGATGATGTAATTTTATACATTGGTAACTACGGAGATAAAATTTCTTTGCATGGAATTTATCTTCGACAGTGGAAAGATTTAGAGGATGTCTTGCTGAAGTTTGAGACTCGGTATCGTGTAGAGTGGCTTGATTTCCAAAATCGTTTTGTTTCAGAAAGCATTACGCCTATAAGTGATATCAGCTGCCAGGATACGGGCAGAGGAGCGGTTGAAAGAGGTGGAGCTGTGCTTCTAGAAGATCTTACGAGGCAGCTAGGCGTTGCAGGTTCTGGTCTTGGTGAGATTGATTGTAGTTCAAAAAATACTGATTTACGTGATAATTTCCTAAATGGCGGAAGCACTGGTAGTGGTACGGCCCATGTTCGAGGTCAGTTAAAGTCTTTGTCCTGGAGGATTGATAGTATTGCTCTTACCCGCAATTCGGGCAATGGTGTAGTAAATATTCAGATGGACTTTAATCCTACCATTCAGGCTTCAGACACTGATTATTCTATGCATTTTGATATGACCCTGACTCCAGGTGTGGGCGTAACTCATCTGAGGCTGACTGATGATGGTAGTACTACATTGGATGATATTCATGATGTGCAATTTACCTACAACAGCTCGGCAAGCTCGATACGAGTTCGCTCTAATGAGGTTAGGCCGGGTGGGTCGTGTGGCGGGGACGGTAGGCTTTCTTTCCTAGTTATTTTATTATTGTTAGGTTTCGCTCCTTTAAGAGCTCTAGGCAAACAATTCTAGGAGTTTGCGAGTGTAGGTGTTTATCGAGACAGCTTTGCTAGCACAGAATAATTCCTCAGATATTCACAAAATCTTAGGTATTTTAAAAAAGGCCGCATTAGCGGCCTTTTTTATTTATTGCTTCTATGTGTTTAGATATTATTAATTACTTATCGAGTTGATTGTATATTGAGGAGGGTTTTGTACTTCAACCCTAAACCCGTCTGGGCCGCTGTCTCCCATCGAATCTGGGAACCATAATACGTTGTCTCTTGGCGCATAATGTATCAAGGTACCATCAATATCCAGAGCGTCGGAGGCATCTTTAACGTCTTTTACCACATGGCCGATATCAAAGTCCTCGAAGGCCCCCATTTTGCCAATGCCGGTTCTGAAAGCTTGATTGAGTTTGTCTCTATCGACTCCACGCAACCCGACGAGATCGAAATCGGCGATAAAGGCTTCTGCTAACTCCTGTGGGTTGGTAATTTTTCCTTGTTCGCGTTGAGAGATAAGGACCTTTTTAATAATTTTATTTAAGTTTTTAAGGCGCCCCGATTCACTTTTTTCTATCAGGAAGTTACTCATGTCATCCATCGATTGAACTTCTCCCCAAGGGATTTCGCTCAGTGCGCTCATCATTTCAAGCGCAATTTTCGGCAAACCTCTACCTTCGACGCCCACCCTAGGCTCACCGCCAGGGAAGCGTTCATATTTAGTGGTTTTGGTAATGTCGTCTTCATAGATCATGTGAAAACTCATGCCTTCTAAAAAGGCATCAAATAAGCCATTCTCAATGATTGGCCAGTTGTTGGATAAGAAAATACTCCAGCCGTGTCCACTCTCTATCCAGAACCAGTCACCAGGCAGGCGCTCCTCGTTGATGCGGTGTTCGATGGCAGACATTTTTCCATCAACGGTTGGTATTTCAGGAGAGTCTGCTATTGAGTGAAAGCTGATTTTCGCATTATCAATATTGTGGAAATCCATGCTGACGTAGATGCCAGGCTCTTTAAGGATTTTGGTAACGTATTTAGCGTATTTGTAGCCGTCAGGTGTAGAGCGGCTTCTGAAGCTGATGCTCTGCTCGGTAAAAATCATATTGAGGTAGTAGGGCATGGAAGGAATCCCCACGTACTTCACGCGACCTTTCACTAATGCGTTAACTCTGATCGGCCCTTGCTTGACGCCCAAGATGTTCGCGAAAATATGTTTTTTAGAGTTAAGACCAAAGCGAACATTTTTATTAAAAAGCCCTGTGCTCACTTCGAAGTAGATATTGTCGACGACATTTTTACCCTGCTCAGGTCCTACTTTAGGAATAATGTTACGCATTTGTGAAAAGTTTTTGGGGTCCCAACTCATCGTGAAATAGGTCGAATTGAAATTACCTTGGTCTATATTCATATCGACGTAGCTAACGTCGCTTCGTCGATTGCTGCCTTCTACTAAATAAGCGTAACGAGTTTTTCGATCTTGAAACTTAAGCTCAATTTCTTTTAAGACGGTTCCACGGGGTAAGCGGGTTTTACCTACCTCGTAGCGTTCAAACACAGCATCACGATACATAAAGGCGATTTCATCCTGTTTATCAAATATGTTCTCTTTGCCATCAATATCGTATTTTTTTATTTCGGGGATAAAGGTGAGTCCCGTGACATCGACTTCATCTATTTGAAAGGGAATGGCTTCCATGCGGCCATCGCGTGGCACCATGATGGATAATTTGCTATTGGGTTTACCAAGTGCTGGCGCTCCAAGTTCTTCGCCTTTAACAACTGTTACGTGTAAAAAACTGTAGTGTGAGGTGTCTTTGTACTCCATGAGATCTGATATCTGGCTTGCAGATAGTTTTCTCAGTACGCGCACATTTTTTACAATTGCTCCGGGGTCTTTATCCCATTCTTTTTTTAGCGCGTTCATCGACTCTTCATCCAGGCCTTGCCCAAAGCGTGCGAAAGCTGGGGAGCTTATGAGGCTTATGAAAAGCATGGTAATTAATACAATAGCCGAACGGCTGCTCTTAGATCCTAGTAGCATATAACTCTCCTTTTGATGCTGGATATAGGCTTTCTTAAGTTGTGCAAGCAGTGAAAGCCTGGTTGGCGCTTATCTTATTTTTTGGGCAGCAAGCTGCCTTCGCCAGACGCAAATACTAGCGGGATTCTTGAATCTAGGCAAAGACCTGCGGAAATCCCCGGTTTTTAACGGTTTAGGCGCCCATCTATTAGGTTGTCCACGACACTTGGATCGGCCAGTGTTGATGTATCTCCAAGGCTATCTAGCTCATTAGCAGCGATTTTGCGCAGAATGCGTCTCATAATCTTGCCAGAGCGAGTTTTAGGTAAACCAGGTGCCGCCTGCAGTTGGTCTGGTTTGGCGATAGCTCCTATCTCTTGGTTGACCAGGGCGAGTAGCTCTTTCTTGAGCGCGTCGGTAATCTCTAGGCCGGCCATAGGGGTGATATAAGCGTACACGCCTTGGCCCTTGATATCGTGGGGGTAGCCTACGACTGCCGCTTCGGCTATTGAAGGATGCAGTACTAAAGCGCTTTCGATTTCAGCGGTTCCTAGTCTGTGCCCCGATACATTGAGCACGTCATCGACCCGTCCGGTAATCCAATAGAAACCATCTTCATCTCTGCGAGCACCATCTCCGGTAAAGTAGTAGCCCTTATAGGTGCTGAAGTAGGTATCTATGCAGCGTTGATGGTCTCCGAACACAGAGCGTATTTGGCTAGGCCACGAGCTTTTGATTGCGAGGTTACCTGATACCGCTCCTTCTTGTTCTTTGCCATCGGCATCCAAAATAACGGGTTCTACACCAAAGAATGGCAAAGTGGCGGCGCCAGGCTTCATGCCCACTGTTCCGGGGATAGGGGCTATTAATACCGCTCCTGTTTCAGTTTGCCACCAGGTATCAACAATGGGGCAGCGTGTGTTGCCTACCGTGTGGTAATACCATTCCCAGGCTTCTGGGTTAATGGGTTCGCCCACGGTTCCTAATAGCTTGAGGCTAGTACGTTTGCATTGTTTAACGTAATCGTCACCAGCAGCCATGAGTGCTCGTATTGCTGTGGGTGCGGTGTAGAAGGTATTAACCTGATGCTTATCAATAACTTCCCAGCACCTAGCTGCGCTAGGGTAAGTAGGAACGCCTTCAAACATTAGGGTGGTCGCGCCATTACAAAGTGGTCCGTAGAGAATATAGCTGTGCCCGGTAATCCAACCGACGTCGGCGGTACACCAGTAAACGTCCCCTTCTTGATAATTGAGGACATATTTATGGGTCATAGCGGACTGTAATAGGTAGCCAGCGGTGGTGTGCAAAACTCCTTTAGGTTTGCCTGTAGAACCTGATGTATAAAGGATAAATAAGGAGTCTTCAGCATCCATCGGTTCAGCTGGACTGTGACTGTCCATGGTTTCGGTGGCCTCGTGATACCAAATATCTCGGCTATCTATCATGTCGATTGGATTCCCCGTTCTTTTAACGACCAATACTGAAGAGACATCGGGGCATGCTTCTAATGCTTTATCGACGTTAGCTTTTAGGGGGATAATTTTGCCGCCGCGCACGCCTTCGTCGGCGGTGATAACAGTGCGGCAATCGGAATCCAAAATTCGATCTTTAAGGGCTTCGGGTGAAAAGCCCCCAAAGACCACAGAGTGAATCGCGCCAATGCGAGTACACGCAAGCATGGCATAGGCCGCTTCGGGAATCATTGGCATATAAATGCATACACGGTCGCCTTTCTGAACGCCACGCGCTTTTAGAGCGTTAGCAAGCCTGCATACTGAATCGTGTAATTCTTGATAGCTAATATGTTGATCTTGATCGGGTTCATCGCCTTCCCAAATAATGGCGGTCTGTTGGGCTCGTTGTGGTAAATGGCGATCGATACAGTTTTCAGAGACGTTGAGTTTTCCCCCTTTAAACCACTCGATATTAGCGCTCTCAAACTCCCATTGACTGACCGTGTCCCACTCTTTGATCCAGGTGAGTTCTTGTTTGGCTTGTTCGGCCCAAAAAGCATCAGGGTTGGAAATGGATGCTTGATACATGGATTCATAGCTTTCCTGATTTAGATGAGATTTGAAGCTGTTATCAACCTGATAGATTTTGTCGCTGCTCATGGGGGAGTCCTGAAAAATGAGTGAATGAGGATAATCAGTTAAAAATAATGGGTCGTCAACGCTTGTTGGGTAAATTATACTTGCTCACCGAATAGCCTGAGAATTACCGAGGACCTAGGGTCATGATGATTGTTATTTCTCCTGCCAAAAAGCTTGATATGGCAGAGCAGAGCACCGAGCTGAAACGTAGCACGCAGCCACTTTTTTCAGAGCGATCTGAGGAATTAGTGAAAGATCTAAAGACATTTAAGTCTAAAGATTTTGTGAACCTAATGGGTGTGAGTGAGAAGATTGCTGATCTAAATCAGGAACGCTATCAAGAATGGAGCCTCCCTTTTACTAAACAAAATGCTAAGCCGGCAATATTAAGTTTTAAGGGTGATGTCTACCAGGGTATGGATGCAGACTCCTTTAGTGCGAAGGATTTTGATTATGCTCAAAAACACCTGAGAATCTTGTCAGGTTTGTACGGCTGTCTTAGGCCCAAAGATTTGATGCAAGCCTATCGATTAGAAATGGGAACCCCTTTAAAGAATTCCAAGGGTAAAAACCTATACGAGTTTTGGCAGGAAGGTATAACCGATCACTTAAATAGTTCGCTTAAGGGTATTGGAAGTGATTACTTGGTTAATTTAGCATCTAACGAGTATTTTAAGTCCGTTGATAAGAAAGCCTTAGATGCAGAAGTAATCACTCCTGTGTTCAAGGACTACAAGAATGGTCAATATAAGATGATCAGTTTCTTGGCCAAAAAAGCCCGTGGCATGATGACGGCTTATCTGATTCAAAACCAGATCGAAGACCCTGAAGGTATTAAAGGTTTTGATACCGCTGGCTACCGTTTTAGTAAAACCGACAGCGACAGCAAGAACTTAGTGTTTTTAAGAAAACAGTCCTAAGTTCAGCCGCAAAGATATTGTATTGAAGGAAAGCGCTGTTGGCGCTTAAATACTAACAGGTTTTTTATGCGCGCTCTTTTAGTTTTTCTAGAAGAATTTGGTTGAGCTGTTGTGGGTTGGCTTTGCCTTGAGAAGCTTTCATAACCTGTCCAACAAAGAAGCCTAGCATTTTTCCTTGTTTTTTCTCTTCTGCATTTAAGTAGTTCGATACTTGGTCTGGGTTGTTGTCTAATACTTCAATGACTAGTTTTTCGATAGCACCACTGTCGGAAACTTGTTTTAAACCTTGATCTTCGATTACCTGATCAACGCTTAGTGAAGAGTCTTCATTCCAGAGAGTTTCTAGAATCTGTTTCGCTATTTTGTTTGAAATAGTGTTATCGCTAACGCGATCAATCAGTTGAGCTAACTGCGTTGATTCTATTTTTATGTGTTCAAAATCGCTTTCATCTTGGTTTAGTTTGGCGCTGATTTCGCCAACCAACCAATTGGCAGCTAGTTTGCTGTCTTCTTGTTTTGATAAGGCGTCGCAGCAGGACTCAAAAAAGGCGGCGCTGTATTTATCTTGTGCAATAAAAGTAGCATCCGCTTGATTGATTCCAAAGGTGTCCATGTATCGCTGGGCTTTATCCTTTGGTAGTTCAGGCAGTTCGTTTCTGATCTGCTCGATTAACGCTTCTTCGATTTGAAGAGGAAGTAAGTCTGGGTCAGCAAAATAGCGGTAATCGTTGGCTTCTTCTTTTGAGCGCATGGATCGGGTTTCATGCTTGTTGGCGTCGTATAGGCGTGTTTCTTGTACGACTGAACCGCCGTCTTCGATGACGTCAATTTGTCTCTGGATTTCGAGATTGATCGCCTTTTCTACAAACTTAAACGAGTTGATGTTTTTAAGCTCGGTGCGGGTTCCGAGTTTGTCATCGCCTAAGGGTCGAATAGAGATATTAGCGTCACAGCGAAATGAGCCTTCTGCCATGTTGCCATCAGAAATACCTAGGTATCGAACTAGGGAGTGAATCTGTTTGAGATAGGCAACGGCTTCTTTAGCGTTTCGCATATCGGGTTCAGATACGATCTCGAGTAATGGTGTGCCGGCGCGGTTGAGGTCGATAGCAGTGTATTCGCTATGCAAGTCATGTATCGATTTACCAGCATCTTCTTCTAAATGAGCGCGGGTAACGCCAATGGTTTTTGTTTCTGAGTCGAGCTGGATTTCGATTTCGCCTTTGCCGACGATTGGATCATCCAGCTGGCTAATTTGATAACCCTTAGGTAAGTCTGGGTAAAAATAGTTTTTACGTGCAAAGATGGTGTTTCGACTGATTTCGGCATCAATGGCTAGGCCGAACTGTATGGCCTTATTAACGACTTCTTTGTTGAGCACCGGCAATACACCAGGAAGCCCAAGGTCGATTATGCTCGCTTGAGTATTTTGCTCGGCACCGAATTGCGTTGGGCTTGCTGAAAAGATTTTAGATTGGCTGGATAACTGAACATGAATTTCTAGTCCAATAACGCTTTCCCAGTTCATATGTTTATCTCAATAGTCGGTTAATTAACGGAACGCTTCTGGGCTTTGTAGGTGCCAGTCGGTCTCTAATTGGTATTGGTGGGCGTAGTTTAAAAGCGCCGCCTCTTTTAAATGAGGGGCGATCAACTGTAAGCCTACGGGTAAGTTTTCTGAAAAGCCGCAGGGTAGCGACATTGCCGGTAGTCCTGCTAGATTAGCACCGATAGTGAAGATGTCGGATAGATACATAGATACTGGATCGTCTGTTTTTTCGCCTAATTTAAACGCCGTACAGGGAGAGGTTGCAGATAAAAGTACATCTACTTTCTCAAAGGCTTGATCAAAATCTTGTTTGATTAGGTTTCTAATTTTTTGGGCTTTAATGTAGTAAGCATCGTAGTAGCCAGCGGAAAGAGCGTAGGTGCCTATTAGGATTCTCTTTTTAACTTCGTCTCCAAAGGCTTCGCTTCTTGAACGCTTATAGAGATCTTGTAGATCTTTAGGGTTCTCGCACTGATAGCCAAAACGCACGCCGTCAAATCTAGATAAGTTGGATGAGCATTCTGCGGGTGCGATGATGTAATAGGCAGCGATGGATAGATCGATATGCGGTAGGTCCACTTCGACGATTTCAGCGCCCATTGCTTGGTATTGTTTCACCGCATCTTGAATAAGTTTTTCGATGTTAGTGTCTAAGCCTGCGGAGAAAAATTGTTTAGGCAGGCCTATTTTTAAGCCTTTAATATCTTTGTTCAGATCCCGGCTAAAGTCTTCTTCTGGAAGGCTCAGATTAGTTGAATCTTTGTCATCACTCCCTGCCATGTTGTTCAGCATAAGAGCGGCATCTTCAGCCGTTTTGGTCATTGGGCCAGCTTGGTCCAGGCTAGACGCAAAGGCAATCATTCCCCAGCGCGATACCCGCCCATAAGTGGGTTTTAGGCCTGTAATTCCGCATAAAGAAGCGGGTTGGCGAATAGAGCCACCAGTGTCTGTGCCTGTGGTTGCGGCGGCCAAACCTGCAGCAAGCGCTGCTGCCGATCCGCCAGATGAGCCGCCTGGAACCCGCTCTAAGTCCCAAGGATTTTTTACAGCGCCATAAAAGCTTGTTTCGTTAGATGAACCCATAGCGAATTCATCCATGTTGAGTTTGCCTAAAGTGACTGCGCCAGCTGAGGATAAGCGGCTGACCACTTCTGCGTCATAGGGTGAGATGAAGTTATCCAGCATTTTTGAACCGCAGCTGGTTTTGATGCCTTGGGTGCAGAAAATATCTTTATGTAGAATAGGCACGCCGCATAGAGGGTTTGAGTCGCCTGCACTGATTCGCTCATCTGCTAGGCTTGCTTGCTTAAAAGCTTCGTCTTCACACAGGCTCACTACTGAGTTGAGGAGAGGGTCATACTGTTTTATCCGGGAAATAAAGTGCTCGGTAAGCTCTTTACTGGAAACTTCTTTGGCCTGAAGTGCTTGAGAAAGGGCCTTTAAACTTTTCTGGTGCATAAATTAGCTAAGCTCGTTGGGATTAGTCTATAACTTTAGGGACAAGGTAAAACCCGTCGTCGGTTTTTTCGCTCAGGGCTTGGTAGCGATCTCTATCTTCGATAGCGGTACTTTGATCAGCCCGAAGCTTCTGGTTGTGATGGACAGCATGGGCCAAGGCTTCCACATTTTCAGTGTCAACGGATTGCATTTTTTCGACCATGTCGAGTATGTCACTCAGTTTGGCACTCAAAGCTTCACTTTCTTGTCCGCCGACCTCGATTTTGGCCAACTCGGCGACGTGCTGTATTTGAGATTTGCTTATTTGGCTCATAGAACTCACTCGATTCTGATATTTTTAAATACTCGCAAAAAACAGGGGGAAATTGCTGTATATATCCATTAGTCCCTTGCTCAAAATGCCTAGCATTGATACATTTGTCGCAGCTTTAAAAGTCACTGAATATGGCGATTTTTGCTGGCAATATCGACCTTAATCGGGGTAGAAAAGGGCAGCAAATCCACATGAGGCTTTTTCTTAGCTAATTAGCTAACTTATGCGAGTTCAGAGTTTAAAATTTAAGCCCCGACCCTGCTGGCTAAGTCTTATTACAAGAGACATAAACAATACAAATTTAGTCAGTATCTGACAGGCGAGCTATTATACGCGCTAGATATAAATTGGCTATACGGAATCATTTTAATTCGAAGCTGCTTTAAGCCTGCTTTTGGGATTTTACTATGTTTAAACGCTTACGCGGCTATTTTTCTACCGACCTATCTATTGATTTAGGAACGGCTAATACCCTTATTTACGTTAAAGAGCGCGGTATCGTGCTGAACGAGCCCTCTGTGGTCGCTATTCGTACAACTGGTGGACAAAAAAGCGTGGTCGCAGTTGGTAAAGGGGCAAAGCGCATGCTGGGCCGTACCCCAGGTAATATCACTGCAATTCGTCCATTGAAGGATGGTGTGATCGCTGACTTTCAGGTGACTGAAAAAATGCTTCAAGAATTTATTCGATCGGTTCATGAGACTAGGCTGATTGCTCCTAGTCCTCGAGTTTTAATCTGTGTGCCTTGTCAATCGACGCAAGTTGAGAAGCGAGCGATTCGTGAATCTGCCTCAAGTGCAGGTGCTCGAGAGGTGTATTTGATTGATGAGCCGATGGCTGCGGCTATTGGTGCAGGCCTTCCTGTTGAGGATGCTTCAGGCTCTATGGTGGTTGATATTGGTGGTGGAACCACTGAAATTGCCATTATCTCCTTGGGTGGCGTGGTCTATGCGGACAGCGTTCGCATTGGTGGTGATACCTTTGATGAAGCCATTGTGACTTATGTTAAGCGCCAATACGGAAGCTTAATTGGGGACGCGACCGCTGAGCGGGTAAAGCAGGAAATTGCGTGCGCTTTCTCGATGCCTGAAATTAGGGAAATTGATGTCAGAGGTCGCAACTTAGCCGAGGGTGTTCCTCGTTCCTTTGTTTTGAATAGCGAAGAAATCCTAGAGGCGCTCCAAGAACCACTGACAGGTATAGTGAGTGCTGTAAAAGGAGCGCTAGAACAGTCACCACCTGAATTGGCAGCTGATATCGCTGAGCGCGGTATTGTTTTAACCGGTGGCGGTGCGCTTTTGCGTGGCATGGACAGTCTTTTGTCAGAGGAGACAGGTTTGCCAGTGATTGTGGCTGAAGACCCTCTGACTTGCGTGGCAAGAGGTGGTGGTCGCGCATTGGAAATGTCCAACTTGGAAATGCTGTCGTCTAATCATTAGAGCCAATGACGCGAGCTAGATAGTCGGCTTGTTAAGAGGTTCGCTCTTTAGACATGACGTGACATGATGAATAGGGTCTAACTATGAGCAGTATTTTTGCTAATGACTCCTCGTTAAATCGTAATCTGTCTATCTGTTTGATCGTCGGTAGCCTATTGCTCGGGCTCGACAGTCAAACCTCTCTTCTGAGTGCCCCAAGGCTTTGGCTTTCTTGGTTGAAGCCTATAGTGGAATTCCCTGCTTATGCTCCTTCGCAGTTATCCGAGTGGTTTTCTGAAAACGCCAAAAGCCGGCAGACTCTCTTGCGAGAGAACGCTCGGCTTAAAGATCAATCCTTGATGACCCAGAGACGCATTCAGCGTTTTGCGTCGCTAACAGCGGAAAATATACGCTTGCGTGAATTGTTGGGCTCATCTTCTTTGGTATCAGACTCTGTGTTAGTGGCGGAGATAGTTGGCGTAGATGCTGATCCGTTTTCCCATGAAGTGGTTTTAAATAAGGGCGGCAGCGATGGCGTGTTTATCGGTATGCCTTTGATTGATGCCCTGGGATTAATGGGACAAGTCATTTCAGTCAGCGAATTCAGTAGTAAAGCCTTGTTGGTGACCGATTCTCGTCACGGAATATCCGCGGAAGTCGTTAGGAATGGAGTTAGGGTATTAGCACTGGGTACGGGCTCCTTGGATGAAATTCGTCTGAGTCATGTGTCAAATACTACCGATATCGAGCCCGAAGATATTTTGGTTAGCTCAGGGTTGGGTGGACGCTTTCCACGTGGATATCCTGTAGGGGTAGTTCGAAGTGTTGATAGGATTCCTGGCAAACAATTCTCAGAAGTTTATGTTGAGCCTTTGGCGCAGTTAGATCGATCTCGTCACGTTTTATTAGTTTTTAAAGAGGAGGCTCAGTGGAAAGGCACTCACCACCCCTCTGTAAAAGAGGCCCCGAATGATTGACTCGGTTTTTGGTAGGGGGGCTTCATTGATGTTTGCCACTTTTTATTTGGCTATGTTGTTTTCGATTGTGCCTCTGGGTGATTGGCTTGGCTATGCTAGACCAAGCTGGTTTTTGTTGATTGCTCTTTTTTGGGCTCAAGAATTTCCTAGTCGCTTTGGAATCAAGTCCGCTTTTGTGATGGGTTTGTGTGCTGATGTTTTGTTTGATCAGGTCTTAGGGTTGCATGCAGTGGTACTAGTATCATTGGTTTATTTGCAGTTATTGTTGAACAATCGTTTTAGGGTGATGTCTACCTTTCAACAAGTCACAAGAATTGTTTTATTCAGTTTTATGTATCTTTTGTCCATTTTGGTGCTGGAAAGTTTTTTTGCTAGCACTGCAGAAAAGGGAGTTCTGTATTGGCTTCCAGTTTTTGTAAATGCCTTACTTTGGCCTTGGCTGCATATGATTTTAGACGGCTTGAAATCGCGTTTTCAACTTTACGAATCCAATAGTTAAGTCTATGTCTGAAAAAGAGCAAAGCAGAACAGCTGACCCTAAGCCTCTACGCTATATATTATTGTGTGTTCTTTTGGTTTGGGCTGTGGTTTCGCTTGGGGCGCGTTACCTGCTAAAGGATCTGTCAGAATATCAAACACAGATTGAAACGCTTGTTAGTGAGAAAAGCGAATTTAATTTAACTCTCGGCTCACTGTCAGGGCGCTGGCTGATTTATTCCCCAATTATCGAACTAAAAGATATTCGTCTGTTCGGACCTTATGAATCGGTAAACGGAAATGACGAGGACTCAAAGCAAAAACCCCCATTGATATCTGTCAAGCATGTTGCGATTGAGCTGGACGTGCTCGAAAGCTTGCTAACGCTGAGTCCAAGAATAAAGCGCCTTTTGATTGATGGTTTAGAACTCGAACTAGAGAAAAACCCCGAAACAAAAAAAATAGTATTGAAGGGTCTGGCGAACACAAGTACGTATAGTGACCCTAAAGCGCTTGTCAAAGATATTTTGGATCAATATATCTTAAGCTCCGAGCAAATTTATCTTCAGAGTATTGCGCTTGGCCTAAAGGATGTTGATGAAAAACTCGATAAGGTATTTTTGAAAACCCTAAGCTTAGACAGTGAATGGTGGAATCACGATTTAGCGGCTCAAGTGTATTTATTCGACCAAAGCGGAGAGCCCAAAAAAGTTGATGTAGGTATCGCCTTTAATGGAAATCCAGTTGATATAGAGGACCTTTCGGCTCGAATTTATATTAAGGCAGATTCAGTATCTTGGTCTTACTGGTTAGAGAAAGTATCGTTGAGTGATAAAAAGCTTCAGGAGCTGGTACTCGGAGGCAAGGTTTGGGCTGAAATCGAATCTGGGCAGCTTGTTCGCCTTCAGGTGCAGCCTAATTTCGAGAACCTAATTATTGGCAACGATCAGGATGAGGTTCTTGATACAGTCGATAGGATATCGTTTGATGCCTTATGGTTAGGGAGCTTGGAGCTACTAGAGTTAAATGATAAAAATTATTTAAAAACATTTCTCCAATCAGAGCAAAGCTTGAAGGTAAGTCACTTGAATCTTTTATGGGGTTCAAGAGAGTATTTGCCCATGGGTTTTATCATCGACCAAGGGCAGGCTCGAAGAGTACTAGCTCCATTAAAAAGGAATTGGAATGACCTGCGTAGGATTAATTTTTCGGTTTTAGACTTTGATGCTCGATGGGAGAAAGAGGTAGATACCATCGAAGAGAATGCTTCTAGAGCTATGGTTCGCCGGCTGGTTTTGGATAGTTTTCCAATTGAATTGAGCCAAAAGCTAATACCGTTAATGCCTGTGAATACCAGATTAGTAGAGTTCGTCTCTAAGGCTCAACCAGAGGGTTATTTGAACCAGGTTCAGTTAATTAACTATACAAGTGAAGGAGCCAAGCCAGAGTTTTATATAAGTGCTGATCTTCTTGATGTGGGTATGTCAAGCTTTGAGAAAATCCCAGGCCTGCACGGTATTGATGCCTATGTTGAAGTTGCACCTAATGGCATAGGGGTGGAGTTGGATGCTGCCGATGTATTGTTAGAGAAACATGGTAATTTATTTAGAGAAGATATTTTTATTAGAAAAGGTAAGGGGCATTTATTTGCAGCAAGGCTTCCTGATGATTTTGTTGTGCAAAGTGATTTATTGAAGGTCGAGAATGACTGGATTAAAGCCATTGGTTTTTTTGATTTAAATGTCCCGAATCGCTTTTATCAAGATGGGTTGAAAGAGCAGCCATCTTGGTCTTTGAGGATTAATTTTGAGCCAGCTTCGGTAACAAAAGGACTTGCCTTTTTTCCTGGCCGGTTACCAAAAACATTTTTGTCGTGGTTAGATGCGTTTTTGCTAGAGGGAGAAGTCGGTGGAGATCTTTTGCTGTTTGGTTTTGGGAAAAAGCATTTGCCAGAAACATTTATGACTATCGGTGGAGGCCTTCGTTTGAATAATGCGGAGCTAGATTATCTTCCGGGTAAGTGGCCTAAAATTGATGATGTGTTCGCTGAACTAAAAGTACATAACGATGAAGTGAAGGCTAGTTCCGTTCGGGGGAAGATTTTTGATAGTGAGATATCTTCAGCCGAAGTGTTTATTCCTTCTTTTTTGATCGAAAATCTCCCTAGAGTGAAGCTCAATGGTGAGATAAAGGGAGATTTGAAGGATGTTAGAAAATTATTTTTGGAGAGTGAGCTTAAGGTATCTTTAGGCCATGTGGTCGAAGATTGGGTATTGGATGGAGAACAAACTAGTCAATTATATTTGGATTTGCCTATTTCTTCTTCTAGTGAAAATTACCCTAGTCAGTTGAAGATTGATCTTTCGGTAAAAGACGCGTCACTCGATGTTCCGAGTATTGGTCTGGGTCTGAAGAATCTTAAATCTGATTTGGAGTATTCATTAACAACAGGTTTGCAAGCTGAATCTATTTCTGCAGAATTCTTTGGGCGTCCATTAAAAGGAAGTATTAAAACTCAGAAGTTTCTAGATCAAGATGTGATTCAAATCCAAGGGAATGGATTTATTGAGAGTGCAGATCTTAGGGCTTGGCAGAACTTTTGGCTGTTTAACAATTTGGAGGGCGGGTCAGATTTTGAGGCCCGTATTGCAATAGGCGAAGAGTTGGCGGTTAATCAGCTGTCACCATTATTAGGAGCGTCAAAAAATATCGTGAGAAGCTCACAAACCTCTGATCCCACGGAAGAACTATCACAAGATTCGGAGAGGTATCAAGCAAAGGCATCCGTAGTTAGAGTGGATGTCTCAAGCGATTTTAATGGTCTCGTAGTGGAGCTTCCGGGTGCTTACGCAAAGCCATCCGAAATTTCCTTGCCAAGTCGATTTCAGCTTGATGTTCATCCTGAGTCTATGATTTATCGAATGGCTTATGGTGATCGTGTTGGTGTTTCTGCTCAAACTTCTGATGACGGGTTTGAGAAAGCCCGTATTCATTTTGGGAAAGGTGCTTTTCCTTTACCCCCTAGCAAAGGATTGATGATAACCGGGTTTATTGAAGAGGTATATTTTGATTCGTGGCTAGAGTATCTGGAGAAGAATTTGTTTGATGATGAGGGGCAAAGTCCCGACTCAAGTCAAGTTGCCACTGTTGATGGCGTTTATGATTCGGCGTCTATTTTAAATCATATCGATATTACACTCGGTAATTTTTACGGATTCGATCAGCATCTTAAAGACCTGAAAGCGTTCGTCACTCGGCAAAATTTTGCTTGGCGAGCTGAGTTAGAAAATTCAGTACTGGCAGGTTTGGTGATGGTACCTGACGAGGACAGGATCAATAAAGACAACCCAATTGTAGCAAAGTTAGATTACTTAAAGATTGATCCGGAGCAGATGGGAGCAAGTTCTCAACAAGGTGTGCAACAGGGTGATGGTGAAAAGTCCGTAGGTAAATTAGAGGAATTTACACCGAGTGATTTTGAGTTTTTAAAACTGGATGTCGCTAAAGTGACTTTGGGTAAAGAAAAACATGGACGCTGGCAAGTGGATTTTTCTCCTGATGATGATGGAGTTAACTTTGATATACATCAGCTTAACTATGGTTTGATGGCTGTGAATGGTAAGGGCCGTTGGGATTATTCTGAAAGTTCCTCCAGAAGTCGCTTCAAGGGCCACTTAAGAACGGCAGCAGTGACCCGAGTATTCAGTGCGCTTAGCTTGAAGCCGTCTGCAAATAGCGGAGGTTTAATGGCCGTTGATCTAAATTGGCCTGGCTCACCTTTAGATTTTGACCCTGATGCTATGAAGGGCACTGCGGGATTAGAAATTTTTGACGGTAGTATTGTCGAAGTTGATATATCATCTAAAAAATTTAGAGCTCTGGGTATATTTAATTTAGGTGTCATTACTGATGTGCTGACTTTGAGGATTTTCAAAAAAATTGGGAAAAAAATCGAGGGAGCCTTTGATCAAGACGAGGATTCCGAAGACGATTAGTGAACCTCGTCCTTTTGCGAGGAATGATAGGGAGAGTGTATATGAGGTTGCTGGCAGGTGTAGTTCAAATGGTCAGTGGGTTTGATTTGGATGAGAACCTAGGGCAGGCTGATCGGCTCATACAGCAATTGGCGATGCAGAATGCTAGATTGATTCTTTTGCCGGAGAATTGTTTTATGTTCTCTGCCTCGGCGTTTTTGGGCGTTGCCCAAAGTGATACTCAGCAAGCTCAAATAGATACTTTTTTGTCTTCTAGAGCTAAGCTTTGTAACTGTTATTTGGTAGCCGGCTCTTTGCCTGTAAAGTCTCCGGCTGATGGTAAAGTGTTTTCTGCCTCTCGGGTATATGATCCAAACGGAGTGATAATCGCTGAGTATCATAAAATCCATCTGTTCGATGTAGATGTTGCTGATACTGTTGGTCGATATCGCGAGTCCGACACCATAGAGCCCGGACTCGCGCCGGTCTGCTTTGATATGGATGGGGTTAAGGTGGGCATGTCCATTTGCTATGACCTGCGTTTCCCCGAGTTGTACCGACAATTATGTGATCAGGGATGTCAGGTTTTATTAGTGCCTGCTGCTTTTACGCAGAAAACAGGAAGCATGCACTGGGAAACTCTCTTAAAAAGTCGGGCTATCGAAAATCAATGCTTTGTATTGGCCGCTGACCAAGGCGGAGAGCACGTGTCCAGCACCGGTAAGAGTCGTATGACTTTTGGTCACAGTATGTGCGTAGGGCCAAGCGGAGAGGTGATTTCTCAGCTTACGACCGGGGAGGGCGTTTGTAGTGCTGAGCTAGATTTCAGTAGTTTGGAGAAGGTGCGCAGCGCAATGCCAGTGCTGTCGCATAGGCGGTTGATGTCTTGAGTTTATTTTAGTAAGTCTCTGAGCAGACTTTTGAAACGTTTGGTTTGTTTGCTCTCTGGTGCTAAAGGCTCTTTGTTGGTTTTGTTTTTTTGTTCTTTCTGAGCGTTGCGAAGCGCTTGCATAAACTGCTGTCTATTTTCCAGTTTTGGGTTCTGTAATAGCTGATCGAGTGTATTTTGATCCCCCGAAAATAATGATTGCATACATTGCTCGACTTGTTTGTCGATTTTTTGAAAATGCAGATGTGGGTTTAGGAACGATTCTAGTTGAGCGTCTATGTCTTCGAGATTGTCATGCCCTGCGAGTAACTTTGTAATGAACTGAAGGTGGCGATTTTGAGCATTCGCACTTTTTATTCGTTTCATCTCATCTAGTGCATCCAGCAGAGCGCTTTCCAAATCAAGAGTATCCAACTGTTTCGGTTTTAGCTGAAGGAGCTGTTTGGCTTTTATTTTGACTTGTTCTAAATCTCTTTTTAGTTGAGATTTGTTTGGCCTTTCGGCGCGCTCAATGGGTGCTTTTTCGTTCATTGTCTGATGCTAGTCTAGGTGAAAAACAGGGCGGCTAGCCCTAAGAAAACAAAGTATCCAACAACATCTGTGGTTGCCACTAATAGCACGCTACCGGATAGGGCTGGATCAATTCCTAAGCGCTTAAGCACTAGGGGGAGGCTGGAGCCGGCAAGTGCAGCGATTAGAAAGTTGATGCACATGGCAATGCTAATTACATAGGCTATTCTTAGATCATCAAACCAAAAAAAAGTTACGACGCCAATGACCGTGGCCCATAACACGCTGTTGAGCGCGCCAATTTGAAGTTCTCTGGATACCAGCAATCGAGCGTTTGCGGTTCCTACGTGGCCTAGGGCAAGTCCACGAATAACGATAGCAAGCGTCTGGTTTCCCGCAGTGCCTCCCATGCTCGCTACGATGGGCATTAGTACGGCTAGCGCTATGATTTCGCTGATAGTCGCCGAAAATTGTTCAATGACCATTGATGCGAGTAGAGCGGTTGCCAGATATACACCCAGCCATACAGCTCTTCGTCTACTCGTTCTTAAGATGGGAGCGAAAGTGCTTTCGTCTTCATCAAGTGCAGCCATGCTGAGCATTGAATGATCGGCTTCATCTCTGATGACATCTACGGCGTCATCAATGGTAATCCGTCCTAGCAGTAAACCTTTATCGTCGATCACCGGTGCTGATACCAGGTCTTGTCGTTCAAATCGATTGGCTACTTCGGTATCTGATAGGTTGGCATTTATCGCTTCGAAATCAGTATTCATTGCTTCTCGAACCGTCATGTTAGGGTCCGAGGTCAAAAGTTTACTAAGAGGGAGAATACCTACAAACAAGTCATTTCTGTTGACCACCCATACGTTGTCGGTGGTGGCGGGCAATTCTTTTAACCGGCGTAGGTATCGAAGCACAACGTCTAAGCTTAGATCAGGCCTAACGGTGATGGTGTCAGTATTCATGAGCCCGCCAGCGGTATCGTCAGGGTAGTCAATTACCCGTTCTACACGCTGGCGGTCTTGTTCGTCCATTGAGCGAAGCAGTTGTTTAGAGATTGTTCGTGGCAGTTGCTGCAATATATCGGCAAGATCGTCTGTTTCTAGGTCATCTATGATATCGACGAGCGCCTCGGCATCTAATGCGTTTAGAAAATCGTTTCTCAGCTCTTCGCTAAGATCGTGCAGTACGTCAGCTCTCACCTCTTCATCAATAAGCTTCCATAGAACATTTCTAGTGGCTGGTGGTTGGGATTCACATAAGTGTGCAACTTCGGAGGGGGGGATGTTGTTTAGCATCTGTCTAGCTTGGATAAATGTACCGGTGGACAGCGCTTTGTTGAGTTCGTGAAGCCGACTTTGAGCTTTTTTGTTTTCTGATATCTTAGGCATAGGTGGGCTCGCGAGTAGACTGGTGCTAACCAAGTATGCTGTTTAGCTTGAGGTGTACACTGTCTTGTGTTGCCGTTAAATAGCAAATTGCATGGGGCAATTTGGGAATAGTTTACTCTAATTTTGCTAGTTTTTCATCGCTTAGCACCGAGCTTATTCTTCGCCAAAGCCATTTGATATTAGGTCTATAATGGCCGATATGGCTTCGTTTTCGTCTTCGCCAGTGCATTGGATATTAAGGCTTTCGCCTTTTTTTGCCGCCAACATCAGAAGGTCCATGATGCTTTTTCCGTTAGCTTGTTTTTCATTATAAATAATGTGCACATCGCTTAAGAAGTTTGAGCTGACGGCCACTAATTTTGATGCTGAGCGTGCGTGCAGGCCTAGTTGATTGCAGATCGTAATGCTCTGTTCTTGCATGGTAATAATCGCTTGGGGTTAATATGCAGTATTGGTTCCGCTAGTAACTTAGCTCACGATGGCGTATTTGTATATTAGAAAACTGCTGTTTAAGAGTTTTAGCCAAGGATTCGCTTACAAATACTGAACGATGTTGCCCTCCGGTACATCCGATCGCGATAGAGAGATAACTTCTATCATTTTTTTCGAACTCAGGAATCCAGTAGTTTAAAAACATGTTTAGGTCGCCAATCATTTTTTGACAGGTTTTGTCTTTCGATAGGTAGTTGACCACCTCTTGGTCTAGACCATTGAGTGTTTTGAGTTCTTCTTGCCAGTGAGGATTAATGAGACAGCGGGTATCAAAAACAAGGTCGGCGTCAATAGGAATACCATGTTTATAAGAGAAGGACTGTATGAGAATCGAGGTCTGAGCATCTTGATAAATATGCTGCTTTATTTGCTCTCGTAGTTGGTGGATGGTGAGTCCGCTTGTATCTATATGTAGATCTACTTTTGCTTCTATGGGCTTTAGCAAGTTCTCTTCGTAGCTTATTGCTTCCATCAACGAAATGTTTTCATTACTTAGCGGGTGTTTCCTTCGGCTGGCATGAAAGCGGTTAAGTAGAATCTCGTCTATTGCGTCCAAAAATATCACTTCACAATCTATACTGAGCTTTTCTAGTTCAGTCAATTCGTAGGAAAAAGACTCGAGATGAGTATTTAGATTTCGCGCATCGATTCCTACGGCAATATTGTCTATTTTTTTGCCGTTGTTAGTGCTGTTTTGTTCTTGAATTTGCTTGGTAAGTTTTGTGAGGAGAGTTAGCGGCAGATTATCGACACAATAGAAGTTTAAGTCTTCTAATACCTGAATGGCGGTGCTTTTTCCCGAGCCTGAGCGGCCGCTGACTATAATGAGTTTCATAGTTTTGAGCTTAGCATTTTGTCCATTCTTTTAAAGAGCTCGGTATGGCTGGGTGCGTCACGCAATGCGATCCTGGATGCATTGTTATCGAGGATGCTTGCAAGGCGGCTCAATATGTTGAGATGCTCTTCATTGGCTTCTGATGGAACCACGAGGGTAAATACAAGGTCAACGGGATCGTTGTCTACGGCGTCAAATTCGATAGCTGGGTTAAGCTTTGCGAAAAACGCAGTGGCTTGATGGCATGATTCCAGTCGGCAGTGAGGGATAGCAATACCTTTCCCGAAGCCTGTGGTGCCATATTTTTCTCGGGCAACAAGAGCGTCGAAAATGGTTTCCCAGCATTCGTTGCCGAGTTCTTCTTGGAGAGACTTTGCGATATGTTCGAGCAGGGCTTTTTTGCTGGTAACCCGCAAGTTGCAATGTGTATTGGCTGGGCTGAGAAGTGTTTGAGGGTTCGGCATTGATGTTGTGGCATTGATGTAGTTAAAGTGATGGGTGTTTGTTTTTCTTAATTGTGCCATTGATGATTTAATATCGCTATTGTATTGGCGGTGTCATACAAGTAGTTGTTTCCTTTCGTTAGAGGGCGGAATTGATTCGAGTTCTCTATACTTGGCTACGGTCCTTCTAGCTACTTTAAGCCCCTGGTCGGCGAGTAGTTTAGATAATTTGTTGTCGCTAAGTGGCTTTTTGGGGTTTTCTTCGGAGATAAGTGTTTTGATTAGTGCTCGTATGGCGGTTGAAGAGCATTCGCCTCCGGCATTAGTTGCAACATGGCTGGAGAAAAAGTATTTGAGCTCTAGGACTCCCTTGGGGCCTAGCATATATTTGTTGTTGGTGACTCTCGATATGGTGGATTCGTGTAGACCCAATCTTTCGGCAATGTCATTAAGTACAAGGGGTTTCATTGCCTGGGGCCCGCGATTGAAATATTCCTGTTGTATATCCAGAATCTCCTGGGCGACTCTCAGCAATGTTTCGTGGCGGCTATTGAGGCTCTTTAGAAACCATTTCGCTTCTTGCAGGTGTTCTCGCAAATATTGTTTATCCTCGTTAGATTGAGGACGTTTAATGTAGGACGCATACAGATGGTTGATATGTATTTTGGGTAGGCTGTCCTCGTTTAGTTCCGCATACCAGATGTCATCGCGCTTTTTTATAATCAAGTCTGGGATGATGTAGTCAGCTTTCTCGTCTTGAATACTGTTACCTGGAAAAGGATTTAGAGTGCGTATAAGGGTGAGTACCTCCTTGAGTGAATTTTCGCTGAGTTTGGTCTTACGTCGAAGCTGAGCTAGATCGCGGTTGCCTAGTAAATCCATATACTCGCCGACTAATAATAACGCTTGCTCTTTATATGTCTCTTGGTCACTGAGTTGGCGAAGCTGTATGCTAAGGCATTCTTTTAAATCTTGAGCCGCGACGCCTGGCGGGTCGAAGTTTTGAATTTGGTGTAATACCGCATAGGTTTCTTCGATTTCATAAAGCTCGGTATCTCTAGTGGTGTTATTAAGGATGCTGTTAATGTTCTGAGTCAGATCTTCGGGGCTTTCGCTAAGGTATCCATCTGAATTCACTGATTCAATGATCCAAACCCCCAGCGCTTTATCTCGATGGGATAAGGTTGATAGATCTAGTTGTTGGTTGAGATGTTGCTCTAGGGTATAGCTATCGCTGTCTCTATCAAAATTCGAATTGGAGTCAAGGATGGATGTGTTTTGATTTTGAGCAAGGCCGTTTTCCCATTGAGTGTTCTGGCTGGGGTCGTTATTTATTTCGTCGTTCAAGTCGCGCGGCGCTGAGTCGGCCAGTTCAGGGTTAGCAAATTGACCGATGGTTTCTAGATTGTGCTCTGAAGTTGAATGTGAGAAATCTTCCCTCGAGTTTTCGAGACGTTGCGGGTCTGCTTCTTCCTGCTCGAGCATGGGGTTGCTTTCAAGCATATTTTGTATTTCTTGCTGCAATTCAATAGTCGACAGCTGAAGAAGCTTGATCGCTTGCTGGAGCTGGGGTGTCATGGTTAATGACTGATTGAGTTTGAGTTGAAGAGAAGCTTTCATGTTTCTTGTTAAAGTGGCTTAAAAATTGCTTGTTACTATAGTTTAAGCAATTTTTGTGCCTACTACCAAGAAATTGGGTGTTTAGCGGCGTGACAGGGGGAGTAAAAGGCTTAGAGCTGGAATTGCTGGCCTAAGTACACCTCTTTTACGAGCGGGTTGGACAGAATCTTATCAGAATTGCCTTCTTCGATAACCTGTCCGGCGTTCACGATATAGGCCTTTTCACAAATATCGAGAGTTTCCCGGACATCATGGTCGGTGATTAGTACACCAATGGACTTTTCTTTGAGTTGAAGAATAATCTTTTTAATCTCGCTTACGGATATCGGGTCTACTCCTGCAAAGGGTTCATCAAGGAGAATAAATAGGGGCTCGATCGCGAGCGCTCGAGCTATTTCTACTCTGCGTCTTTCGCCTCCGGAAAGGCTCATGCCTAAGCTGTCTCTAATATGTCCAATTTGGAACTCTTCGATAAGTGATTCTAGTAAGTGGTGCCGGTCTTTTCTGCTCAGCCCTTTTCTAATCTCTAGGACCGAAAGAATATTCTCGGTAACGCTTAGTTTTCTGAAGATAGAAGCTTGTTGGGGTAGGTAGCTAATGCCTTTCTGTGCTCGACCGTGCATTGGTAAACGAGTGATGTCTTCGTCGTTTAGCATAATGCTTCCTTGGTCTGCTTGAATTTGACCGACAATCATATCAAAGCTAGTTGTTTTGCCTGCACCGTTTGGACCTAATAGCCCAACAACTTGTCCTTGCTCTACTGTGATGGATATGTCTTTAACAACCTGTCTTCCTTTAAAACTTTTTGCGATGTTTTTTGCGTATAAGGTGTTTTGGGCTTCATCCATTTGATTGGTCATTTGTCATTGTTCTCGTTGTTTGGAAGTACCATCTTAACTCGATTATTGGGCTTTGATTCCGCGCCGATATTTTCTGTTTGCGTGTCGTAGAATAAATAGTCACCTTCGACGGTTGCTTTACCCTGCGTTAGTTTGGCTTGTTCATACATTTTTAGTATCTCTTCGGTGCTATCGAATTCAAAGCGTTTTGCATGAGCTGTAACTGGTTTTTGACCGGAGCTGGGTAGTTGCTCGAAGGTGGTAGGGTTACCATATGCGTAAGCGACTTCTTTTCCTTCGAGCTGAACGATTTCAACTTTTTCCGCGTAAATATGTATCCCCGTTTTGCTGAGTTTTACGTCTCCAGTATAGATAGCTCTTGTCCCATTGTCTTCGATGAGGAAGCTGTTTGACTGGATCACTAGTGCGTCTACAGCTCTGGCATTTTTAGGTAAATAGCGACTAGTTACGTCGGCCTTAAGAGAAAGATAGTTGGTTTGTAGCTGTGATTCAAAAATTTTCCCGCTAATAATATTGTTCTCAGATTTGATGGTGACTTTTGAATCAGATTTGGCGATTTTTCTATCAAGTAATAGATCCATTTTTTCCGAATAGATATCTAACGGTTGTTCGCCTGCAGGGGGAGTTAGTTGTTTGAGGTTAACCTTTTTGCTTAAAGTGATATGTTGATTAGGCTCCACGCTGCTTGCACTGACGGCGCTGGCGACCCATTCTGGTGGTGTGTCCGGCGTGGAATAGTTTTCGGGGAAAACCTGGATGTATGGATTTTGCAGGGTCGAAATCTTGCTCGATTTATAAAATGCCAGTGACTCTGCTTCTAAGGTCGAGGCCAGCACACCGGCCGGGCTGAATTGCTTTGAATGAAACCCTTTGATTTGATATTCGGGTTTTTCGATAGAGTGTTTTTTTGTATTTGGTGAGTGATTTGAAAATCGTTCCCAAATGGGATCATTCCCGCTAAATAAAAAAGAGCTCGAAATCAAAATAAGAAAAAGCAGCGCGAAAAAAGTAGTTTGAGATTTCATAGTTGCCTAGAGGGTGTATTGAGCAATTAGTGCGTCTAGTTTGTCTTGTGCTTGAAGAATAAGTTCCGAAACCTCTCGGACCGCTCCATCGCCCCCTCGCTTTTCGCAAATGTAGTCGGCATGTTGTTTCACGGCCTCTACAGCATTGTTTGGGCATAAGCCCAAGCTGGCCGATTGAATGATGGATAGATCGGGTAAATCGTCGCCCATATAGGCCAGTTCTTGAGTGCTGAATTTGAGTTCATTGAGAAGTTCATTGGCAGCTATGAGCTTATCATCTCTGCCTTGTATTAGGTGTGTGATGTTGAGTTCACGGGCCCTTCGTGCGACAACTTCTGATGACCGTCCGGTGATGATTGCGCAGGTGATGCCAGCTTTTTGAAGAAGCTTGATTCCTAGCCCGTCTTGTACGTTGAAGGACTTCAGCTCTTTACCGTCACTCGCGTATTGAATCTGGCCTTGCGTCATCACTCCATCAATATCAAAGATAACGATTTTAATGTTTTTCGCTTTGTCGAAAGTCGCTGGGTCAGTGGTTAAATGCATGGTTTTGAGTTACTTCCTCAGTGAAAGTTACGTTTTTGGGCCTAGTCCTAATGATAACGTTTTACTTCAATTTGGTATATGGAATATGGCTCCGGCGTGGTATAGTGTCGGCCGGAAAACGCCGTGACCCAAGGGTTTCGGCTGATTATAATAAATTTGAACCTCGGTTCGAGATATTGGTTTAGCAAATTCAGATTGGGTTAAGGCCTATGGCTCCATACTGAAGATGTTTCCAGAATTTTAAAAGGTGATGTGATGTCTCTAAATACGCACAAAATGATTGGTTTGAAAAAGTGGGTTGCTTTCAGTGTGGCGGCTTTTGTCTGTTTAGTGAGCCCTCTAACAGTTTTGGCTGAAAAGTCTGAGTTTGGAGAAGGTACTCCTCATTTTGTTGTACAAAATACCGCTGAGCGGTTGGTGGCTGCGTTAACAGCTGATCCAGCGAAGCTTAAGGCAGATCCGTCTGGCTATGAAAAGATAGTCAATGAGGTGTTGGTCCCTGCTATTGATTTCAAAACTATAGCAAAAAGAGTAATGGGTAAGACCCATTATTTAGCGGCTTCGCCAGAGCAACGAGATCGTTTTAGAGAAGCGTTTACAGATAGTTTGGTATCGACCTACTCTACAGGGCTGGCGATCTTTGATTCTCAAGAAATCAAAGTTTTACCTCCAAAATCAGACAAAAATAAAGGCAAGTCGGTGCAGTCCGTTGATATGGAAGTTAAAACTTCAGACGGCACTATTTTTCCATTGCGCTTTCAGGTGAAACAAGGGAAAGAAGATCGTACCTGGAAAGTTGTCAATGTTGTATTGAATGGAGTTAATGTGGGTAAAGCATACAATAGTCATTTTTCTGAGAGTATGAATAAGCATGGTGGCAATTTAGATTCAGTTATTGCTAATTGGAATGCAAATATCACTCCTGATGCTACACCCGTAGCTAAATAGATTTTAAGATTTAGCTAATGATAGAAAACGAAATACAGGAGCTTGTTCTGAACCAGATCCCTGAAGCAGGGGTAGAGGTTCAGGTAAACGGCAACAGCTATATGTTGCAAATCGTATCTGATGCTTTCAATGGCCTTCGGCCATTGAAAAGACAACAGTTGGTATACTCCTGCATCGATGAAAAAATCAAATCAGGCGAAATGCACGCGGTAACTATGCGTTTGTTTACGCCTGATGAATGGGAAAAGCAGCAAAAATTTGCGCTTTAATTTTTTAAAGTTAGGTCTTTTGGTGGATAAATTACTTATTACAGGCGGCACGCAATTGTCGGGTGCCATTCGAATTTCTGGTTCTAAAAACTCTTCCTTGCCAGTGCTGGCTGCGACATTGCTCGCTGACGAGCCGGTAACCGTTGGCAATTTGCCTCATCTGCAAGACGTAACCACTATGATCGAGTTGCTCGGAACCATGGGGATAGAGCTGCTGATTAACGACAAGTTGGATGTTGAGATCAACGCAAATACCATTAAAGAGTTTAATGCTCCCTACGAGTTGGTTAGGACAATGCGTGCGTCAATTTTAGTATTGGGTCCGATGCTTGCGCATTTTGGTGAGGCTAATGTTTCTTTGCCTGGTGGTTGTGCGATAGGGAGCCGTCCAGTTGATATTCACCTTAAAGGTCTTGAGGCAATGGGAGCAGATATCCGTGTTGAAAATGGATATGTCCATGCCAAGGTGGATGGGCGCCTTAAAGGTGCTCACCTAGTTTTAGAAACTGTCACTGTAGGCGGAACAGAAAACTTGATGATGGCCGCTACTTTAGCTGACGGTGAAACCATTATAGAAAACGCCGCAAGGGAACCTGAAGTAGTAGATTTAGCAAACTGCCTTATTTCAATGGGAGCTAACATTGAAGGAGCAGGAACGGATAAAATTACTATCAATGGCGTGCCGCGCTTGAGTGGAACCCATTATCAAGTGATCCCGGATCGAATTGAAACGGGGACCTATTTGGTTGCCGCCGCCGCAACAAGAGGACGGGTATTGGTTAAGGATGCTAAGCCTGACAATATTGATGCTATTTTGTCTAAGTTAGAAGAAACAGGAGCACATATCAATGTTGGAGAAGACTGGATAGAACTTGATATGAAGGGGGAGCGACCAAGGGCAGTTAACGTCAAGACGGCTCCTTATCCTGCGCTGCCTACTGATATGCAGGCGCAATTTACCTCCTTAAATTCGGTAGCGGTGGGGACCGGAACCGTGACTGAAACAGTTTTTGAGAACCGCTTCATGCATGTTCAGGAGCTGAATCGCATGGGGGCTCAAATAGCATTAGAGGGTCATTCTGCAATCTGTACGGGGGTTGAACAGCTTACAGGTGCTCCCGTTATGGCAACTGATCTAAGAGCTTCTGCTAGTTTGGTGATTGCAGGTCTTGTGGCTAGAGGGACTACGGTGGTTGATCGTATTTATCATATCGATCGTGGTTATGAATGTATTGAAGAAAAGCTCCAGCTTTTAGGGGCCCATATCAAGCGCATTCCTTCACATCAAGTAAGTTCTCTTGATAGTCTATACGTCTAAGTGTACTTATAGGTTTATTATTCCATGTCTAAGTTAACCTTGGCGTTGTCAAAGGGTCGCATACTTGATGAGACTCTGCCCCTATTGAATAAGGCCGGCATAAAACTATCAGAAGATCCTGAGAAAAGCAGAAAGCTTGTTTTTCCAAGCACGAATGGTTTGCTTGATATCCTGATTATTCGTGCTTCAGATGTGCCTACCTATGTTGCACATGGTGCTGCAGATATTGGTGTTGCAGGCAAAGATGTGATCATGGAGCATGGTGGCTCCGGTTATTATGAAGCATTGGATTTAAAAATAGCCAATTGTAAACTTATGGTTGCCGAGCCTATTGAACGCAAAGCTAGCGTGCGCAGAATAAAGGTGGCCAGTAAGTTTACCAATATCGCTAAGCATTACTTTGCTAATAAAGGCCAGCAAGTCGATATTATTAAGTTGTATGGCTCGATGGAACTGGCGCCGATTGTTGGTTTGGCCGATAAAATTGTAGATGTCGTTGATACTGGTAAAACCCTCAAAGAAAATGGCTTAGAGCCAACTGAGTTGATAGCGCAAATTAGTTCCCGCTTGATCGTGAACACAGCTAGTTTTAAATTGAGGCATGAACCCTTGAGCGAATTGCTTGCTTTGATAGAAACAGCCGTTGAAAACTCTTAATTTCTCACTTTTAAATACAATACTTGAATATGGTTCTTGATATTTTAAGGCTTGATGCTCTTGAGCCTGATTTCTACAAGCGTTTAAATGATCGTTTGTCTCATAGCGAGAATGCTTCTTCTATCGAGGTTGATCAAAGTGTTGCTAAGATTTTAGATTCTATTCGTTTGGAAGGGGATGATGCACTTTTATCTTTTACCCAACAATTTGATGATGTAGGTTGTCGATCTGCCACAGAGTTGGAAATTAAAAAAGAGCAATTGCGAGAGGCTTTTGAGAGTTTAGAAGTGCGAGAAAAACAAGCTCTATTATTGTCTAAAGAAAGGATCGAGCGATACCACTCGAATCAAGTTATCCAGCCATGGTCTTTTGAAGATGAGCAAGGTCATAAACTGGGGCAAAAAATAACTCCGATGCAAAAGGTAGGAATGTATGTGCCTGGAGGAAAGGCGTCGTATCCATCTTCAGTTTTGATGAATGCTATTCCTGCGAAAGTGGCTGGTGTTGAAGAGTTGGTAATGGTTGTGCCAGCGCCTGGTAACGAATTAAATGAAATGGTCCTTGCGGCTGCCTGGATAGCAGGTGTTGATAGGGTGTTCAAAGTCGGTGGGGCGCAGGCAATTGGCGCATTGGCCTATGGAACTGAGCTTGTTCCTAAGGTGGATAAAATTGTGGGCCCAGGCAACCAATATGTTGCCAGCGCTAAGAAGCAGGTGTTTGGTGTGGTTGGTATTGATATGATAGCTGGCCCGTCAGAGATCTTGGTTTATTGTGACGAAAAGAGCGACCCTGACTGGGTTGCTATGGATTTATTTTCTCAGGCCGAACATGACGAAATGGCTCAATCGATTCTGGTTTGTGAGAGCGACGAGTTTATTTCAAAGGTTGAAAAAAGTATATTGAGCTTGCTGCCTGAAATGGATCGTAGAAAAACGATCGAAGCATCGCTGAAAGGGAGAGGTGTTTTTATCAAGGTGAACGGCAGTGAGCAAGCTCTGCAAGTTATTAACCATGTTGCGCCGGAGCACTTAGAGCTATCGTTTGATGATGATTATGCTCAAGAATTGGCTGGAAAGGTAATAAACGCTGGCGCCATTTTTATTGGCCGGGCGACCGCAGAAGCATTTGGTGATTATTGCGCAGGTTCGAATCATGTATTGCCAACAGCAGGCAGTGCTCGTTTTTCTTCGCCCTTGAGTGTTTATGATTTCTTTAAAAGAACTTCGCTGGTGTATTTGAATCAGTCATCTATTGATGACTTGGCTCAAGCAGCCAGTGTGTTGGCTAGGGCTGAAGGCCTAGAGGCACACGCTCGTTCGGCTGAGTTTAGGCTTAATAAAAAAAGTAAATACTAAGCCTACTTGCTATGAGCAGTTTAAAGTTTCTGTGGTGTCGGCGTTAATCACTAAGCCTGGAGATGATATGTCGCCTCCTGTCGAAACAAACGCACAACTTTTTGGAGGCGATAGCGTGGATATGGATGTGCTAATTTCGTAGCTTTCACCTGATACAAAAGCAAGGTTAAGAAGTACTGTGCTATCTTCGTCAACGCTCAGCACATGTGTGCTTGTTCCGCCACCTGCTTCATTTCTAACCGCAGTAATGGTGACCTCATCACTATCAGCGGTTACGAGGCCGTTCACGCTGATTCGAAGTGCTAGTCCGCAGTTTATTGTTATAGGGCTTAGAGGGAAGCACCCGACAGAATACGTGCTGCCCCCGGTGTTATTTTCTGAAGCGGCGTAATCCATGTAGTATGTAATGCCTGATGAGAATTCGGCGCAAGTCCTACCTTCAGAACGAGAGTCGGTTGGAGCAATCCAGTCAACGTCAAAGAAAATAGTGTTGACTGTGCTATTGAAGCTACCTTCAGATGGGAACGGAATGGATAACAATGAATCACTTGAAGCGTTTTCGATTTGACAGCCCTGTGTGGTGCTTGAATGGGAGATAACCACAGGGTCCCCAGGCAGGTAAAGTTCAGAAAATGCTAACATGCCTGGGGCATCAATGGTTTGTAGTCTCAGAGCTTGAGCATCTGGGTTGCTTGATGCAGGGTCTTGCACAACCGTATGTGATAACCCGGAAACTAACGAGAGGCTAGAATTAAGCGATAAGGCCTGAAACCCGTTACTGACAAAAAGATCATTGCCGGTATCTATTCCGTTTCCGGCCATTGTAAGTTGATACCCGCACTCAATTCGAACGGGGCCAATACCGCGGCTTGCTTCTCCGCTTGGATTTAGTATACGGCAAACTTTGTTACTAAGGGATCGGCGCTGACCAGAAACTCGCGTGGGTTGTTGAAGAATTCTCACGGTGTATCCAGGTGCGTCTTCTCTATGTCCGCGGTCAAACGTTTGGGGATCGGTCCATGTTAAAGAATTGTTACCTGTGATCTCTAAGGTTGATCCATTGCTTACGGTAATAGATTCGCTGCTGTTCAAGCCTCGAGCTTGAACCTGGAGAGAGTAGGTTGTGAAATCTTGTTCCAAGCACCCGCCAATTAATATGGCTGTCGACGCACCAGCAACTGCGAGGGCGCGAATTAGCCTTTTGTGAACGAGCTTGCTAAACATAAAAAAACTCCAAGGATAGAAGTCAATTGCGCATAGAGTTCTCTGACCTGTCAGGCTTAAAGATTTTCTAGCTCAATTTAAATAGTTTGTTCTGTTGACGTGCTTGCTAAACGAAGCTTAATACAATTTGTATGGCGTTTACTTTGTTTAGCTCTTTTTCTACATTTTTATAAGCACGAAAGTACCGTTGAGACTACCCTTCTCTTCTAAAAAAATCAAGAACTTAGGGAGGTAAGGGTGCGCTTATGGGCTTATTCTGCGCAGAACTTATCGAGCTTGGCTTGGGTCTCTTTAACCCTGGAAGCTCGCTCGTCATCGTCGATAAAGCGCCTCTCTCCGCTATCGTCAAGTTCAGCTACTCTAACCCCGGAATTTAGGGTTCTCATATTGTTCCGAATTGCATCACATTGGGTCTTGCGACGAGCGGCTTCTTTGGCGTCTTTTTCCGCCTTTGCTTGTTTTTCCTTAGCTTCATCAACATCGTCTTGACCAAATTTTGCCGGTGCTTTTCCTGATGGCTTTGGCGCCCTGGAGTTGATATGCACTGATTCAGCATCACTTTTGTCGGGTGCTTTGTCTCCAAAATGAATATTGCCATTTTCGTCCGTCCATTTGTAAAACTTTGCCGCATGGCTTGGAGTGGATAGAAGAAAAAGACAGATTCCTAGTGTTAAAAGAGTCGATTTTGGAAGTAGCTTCATAGGGACCTCTGGGCCTATTATTGATGGAAACGGCTTTTTGAGACTTTCTTTTTAGCTTGGTTGAGTTTAACCGGCCAAATAAGCCCCTCCGCCTTTAAAATAGCGGCTTCTAAGCAGCTTATCCTATAAAGTGAGTATTGACAAACTAGGCAACTATGTCACCATTCGCTATTGATCTAAGAGATCAAGTTTACTTTTTCGGGCACTTTGTAATTGATAACCCTTCAATTCGAAAAGCCTGACCTCCCTGTGCAACTGAATTATAGCTATCGCTATTTCATGCCGTCCTTCTAACAACCTTTGAAGGAAAAACCAGATGCGTTTTGCGAATGAACGTGTCGGGGCTTTGTTTGTCCTCGAGATTCTCGAGGTGGACATAAATTCGTGCGTATAAATGCAGTATTGGCCTAATATGACGGGCCTTGCTAAAAGATGACTTTAAGAACTATCGGGGAATTAACGTGGAAATGTTAAATGGTGCGGAAATGCTGATTCGCTCTTTGGCGGATGAAGGGGTTGAGCATATTTTCGGTTATCCAGGTGGGGCGGTGCTCCATATTTATGATGCTTTGTTTCAACAGGAAAAAGTTAAGCACTTTTTAGTGAGACATGAGCAAGCAGCTGCGCACGCAGCGGACGGTTACGCTAGATCATCAGGTAAGCCTGGTGTGGTGCTTGTGACTTCTGGTCCGGGTGCGACTAATACAGTTACGGGTATTGCGACTGCCTATATGGATTCAATTCCAATGGTGGTCATTTCTGGTCAGGTAATGACCAACTTAATTGGTGAGGACGCTTTCCAAGAGACCGATATGGTGGGTGTATCTCGCCCTATCGTTAAACACAGTTTCTTAGTTAAGAAGCCTGAAGATATTCCCGAGACTATTAAAAAGGCTTTTTATATTGCGACTACCGGTCGTCCTGGTCCGGTTGTTGTTGATATCCCTAAAGACTGTACTGATCCTAATAAAAGCTTTGAGTACGAATATCCGCAAAAGGTTAAGTTGCGTTCCTATTCACCCGTGACTCGAGGTCATACTGGTCAAATTAAAAAAGCAGTTGAAGAGCTCGTTAAAGCTAAGCGCCCAATGATTTATACCGGGGGCGGTGTTATTCAGGGCAATTCTGCTGAGATGTTGACTAAGATCGCTCGAGCTTTGGGTTATCCGGTAACTAACACTCTTATGGGTTTGGGTGGCTTCCCTGCAACCGATCCTCAGTTTTTGGGAATGTTGGGGATGCATGGCACCTACGAAGCGAATATGGCGATGCACAATGCGGATTTGATTTTGGCGGTTGGCGCTCGTTTTGATGATCGGGTGACGAATAACCCGGGCCTGTTCTGTCCCTCGGCAAAAATTATCCATATCGATGTTGATCCGGCGTCTATCTCGAAAATTATTACGGCCGACATCCCTATTGTTGGTGCGGTAGAGCATGTATTGAAAGATATGGCGGATATCGTTCAGCAAAATAAATCAGCCGTTGATAAAGAGGCTTTAGAAAAATGGTGGAAGCAAATCGACCTATGGCGCGAAAAGAAATGCTTGGATTATAAGCATGAAAAAGGTGAAGCGATTAAGCCGCAGCAAGTGGTTGAAGCCCTATATAAAGCGACTGATGGTAAAGCGATTGTGACCTCTGATGTTGGTCAGCACCAAATGTTTGCTGCACTCTATTATAAGTATGATAGACCGCGCCAGTGGATTAACTCAGGTGGACTGGGAACCATGGGCTTCGGATTACCGGCTGCTATGGGAGCATTGATTGCTAATCCAGATGAGACAGTTGCCTGTGTAACGGGCGAAGCCAGTATTCAAATGAATATTCAGGAGCTTTCTACCTGCCTGCAATATGGTTTGCCAGTTAAGATTATTAATATTAACAACGGTGTTCTTGGCATGGTTAAGCAATGGCAAGACAACGAATACGAAGGCCGTCACTCCCAGTCTTATATGGAGTCTCTGCCAGACTTTATGAAGCTGGCTGAGTCCTACGGTCATATTGGTATCCAGGTTGATAAATTAGAAGATCTTGATGCGGCTATGGAACAATGTTTTTCTCATAAGGATCGTTTGGTGTTCTTGAATGTCAACGTAGACCCAAGTGAACACGTATATCCAATGTCAATTAAAGGCGGCGCCATGAGCGATATGCTGCTAAGTAAGACGGAGCGAACTTAAGATGAGACGAATTATTTCTATATTAATGGAAAATGAGGCGGGCGCTCTATCAAGGGTTGTTGGCTTGTTTTCTCAGCGTGGCTACAACATTGATACTTTGACTGTGGCGCCAACAGAAGACCCTTCTTTATCGCGATTAACCTTAACTACTGTCGGTGATGAAGGTACAATCGAGCGCATTACAAAGCAGCTCAATAAACTGGTAGAGGTTGTAAAGCTAGTTGATTTGACTGAAGGCTCACATATTGAGCGAGAGCTGATGTTGGTAAAGGTGAAAGCTTCTGGTGCCCAGCGTGCTGAGGTGAAGCGTACCAGTGATATTTTCCGCGGTCAGGTGGTAGATGTTACGGGCTCAACTTATACCGTTCAATTAATTGGTACTACCGATAAACTTGACGCATTTTTGGATGCCTTGGGTGAGTTGGTGGTGTTGGAGGTGGCGAGAACTGGGGTTACCGGTATTTCTCGTGGCGAAAAAGTTTTAAGTCTCTAAAGATCGCTTTAGAGACTTGGAAAGTAAAATTTAAATTTAAGGTGGAATAAAACAATGCAAGTTTATTACGACAAAGACGCTGATCTTTCTATTATCCAAGGTAAGACCGTTGCTATTATTGGTTATGGTTCTCAAGGCCATGCTCATGCAAATAACTTAAAAGATTCTGGTGTAGAAGTCGTAGTTGGCTTGCGTCCAGGTTCTAGTTCTGCAGCAAAAGCTGAAAATGCTGGTTTAACGGTTAAGCCAATTGCTGAAGCGGCGACTGCGGACGTGGTGATGATTCTTGCTCCAGACGAGTTTCAAGCTGATCTTTATAAAAACGAAATTGAGCCTAACCTAAAGCAGGGTGCTGCTTTGGCCTTTGCTCATGGTTTTAATGTTCACTTTGATTTGATCGAGCTTCGTGAAGATCTTGATGTGATCATGATTGCTCCTAAAGCGCCTGGTCATACTGTACGTAGCGAGTTTGTAAAAGGTGGTGGCATTCCAGACCTTATCGCTGTTAAGCAAGATAAATCAGGTCAAGCTAAAGCAATTGCTCTTTCTTATGCATCAGCTATTGGTGGTGGTCGTACTGGTATTATCGAAACCACTTTTAAAGACGAAACTGAAACTGATCTATTCGGTGAACAAGCCGTTCTTTGTGGTGGTACTACTGCATTGGTACAAGCTGGTTTTGAAACCTTGGTTGAAGGTGGCTACCCACCTGAAATGGCTTACTTCGAATGTTTGCACGAATTAAAGCTTATTGTTGACCTTATGTATGAAGGTGGTATCGCTAACATGCGTTACTCAATTTCAAACACAGCCGAGTACGGTGACGTGACTCGTGGTCCTCGTGTAGTTAACGAAGATACTAAAGCTGAAATGAAGAAAATTCTTGCTGAAATTCAAAGCGGTGAGTTTGCTAAAGAATTTGTGAATAATGTTGATGGTCTTCCAGCGCGTCGTGAAGAAATGAAGAAGCATGGTATTGAAGTTGTGGGCGAAAAGCTTCGCGGCATGATGCCTTGGATCGCGTCTAACCAAATTGTAGATAAAACTAAAAACTAAGAGTTTCTATCTATGTCGCAAGATCAAGATGAAGGCGTTACTTTTGAGGTAGAAGAGCCAGAACTGCAAAATGGTAAGCAGGTTACCCGTCGAGGTGTGTATCTGCTTCCCAATCTGTTTACCACCGCAGGTTTGTTCGCAGGCTTTTACGCCATAATTGCTGCAATGAATGGGCAATTTGAAAAGGCAGCTATTGCTATTACCGTAGCTGCCAATCTTGATGTGCTTGATGGGGCTGTCGCACGTTTAACTAAAACCCAAAGTGAGTTTGGTGCTCAGTATGACAGTCTTCATGATCTCGTGTCTTTTGGTTTAGCGCCCGCTATTTTGATTTATGCTTGGGCGCTCCAAGGGTGGAATAAACTGGGTTGGATGGTCGCTTTCGTGTATGTGGCTTGTGCCGCCTTGCGTTTAGCTCGATTTAATTCTCAAAATCAAAACGAAGATAAAGAGTTCTTCACCGGTTTAGGTAGTCCCGCTAGTGCTTTGTTGCAAGTCGGCTTTGTATGGACTTGTGTGGAATATGAATTTTTACCAGAAGGGCTAGTTTCAGTACTGGCATTGCTAGTTTGTCTATGGGCTGGTTTGCTGATGGTGAGTAACTTTAAGTACGCCAGTCCAAAACAAGTCGACCTGCAGGGTCGCGTACCTTTTGTAGTGATTCTAGCTCCTATTTTCTGCCTGGCGATATTCTTTATTAACCCGCCAGTGGTGATGTTGATAGTGGCTACTTTGTACTCATTTTCCGGACCAGGAATGAGTGTCTTTAGACGCATTGCAGGCTAAACCCCAGATTAGCCCTAAGTTTTTAGTTTTCTTGTATTTTTTCTTACAGAATCTTTAAAAAAGCTTAAAAATCGATTGACCTTTTTTTGGTTATCGCTAGAATACGCGCCTCCCCAGCCGAGGTGAGAGCTGGGATCGTAGTTGACGAGGCTACGATTAGATCTTTAAAAGTTGAATCAAGTAATTTGTGTGGGCACTGAACGGACTATTCGTCACAACGAATAGACCTTTAGAGTCCGACAATTCATTTACTGAATATAGGCAAACTAAAGCGTCGACAAGATTGGTACCCTAAGGTACCGCCAAGATATAAACTGAAGAGTTTGATCATGGCTCAGATTGAACGCTGGCGGCAGGCCTAACACATGCAAGTCGAGCGGAAACGATGGGAGCTTGCTCCCAGGCGTCGAGCGGCGGACGGGTGAGTAACGCGTGGGAATCTATCCAGTAGCGGGGGATAGCCCGGAGAAATCCGGATTAATACCGCATACGCCCTACGGGGGAAAGCAGGGGCTCTTCGGACCTTGCACTATTGGATGAGCCCGCGTTGGATTAGCTAGTTGGTGGGGTAAAGGCCTACCAAGGCGACGATCCATAGCTGGTCTGAGAGGATGATCAGCCACACTGGGACTGAGACACGGCCCAGACTCCTACGGGAGGCAGCAGTGGGGAATATTGCGCAATGGGGGCAACCCTGACGCAGCCATGCCGCGTGTGTGAAGAAGGCCCTAGGGTTGTAAAGCACTTTCAGTAGGGAGGAAAGGTGTAAGGTTAATACCTTTGCACTGTGACGTTACCTACAGAAGAAGCACCGGCTAACTCCGTGCCAGCAGCCGCGGTAATACGGAGGGTGCGAGCGTTAATCGGAATGACTGGGCGTAAAGCGCGCGTAGGTGGTTTGTTAAGTTGGATGTGAAAGCCCTGGGCTCAACCTGGGAACTGCATCCAAAACTGGCAGACTAGAGTACAGTAGAGGGGGGTAGAATTTCAGGTGTAGCGGTGAAATGCGTAGAGATCTGAAGGAATACCAGTGGCGAAGGCGGCCCCCTGGACTGATACTGACACTGATGTGCGAAAGCGTGGGTAGCGAACAGGATTAGATACCCTGGTAGTCCACGCCGTAAACGATGTCTACTAGCCGTTGGGCAGCTTGACTGTTTAGTGGCGCAGCTAACGCGATAAGTAGACCGCCTGGGGAGTACGGCCGCAAGGTTAAAACTCAAATGAATTGACGGGGGCCCGCACAAGCGGTGGAGCATGTGGTTTAATTCGACGCAACGCGAAGAACCTTACCAGGTCTTGACATCCAGAGAATCCTTTAGAGATAGAGGAGTGCCTTCGGGAATTCTGTGACAGGTGCTGCATGGCTGTCGTCAGCTCGTGTCGTGAGATGTTGGGTTAAGTCCCGTAACGAGCGCAACCCTTGTCCTTAGTTGCCAGCACATAATGGTGGGAACTCTAAGGAGACTGCCGGTGACAAACCGGAGGAAGGTGGGGACGACGTCAAGTCATCATGGCCCTTACGACCTGGGCTACACACGTGCTACAATGGCCGGTACAGAGGGCAGCGACCCAGCGATGGTGAGCCAATCCCTTAAAACCGGTCGTAGTCCGGATTGGAGTCTGCAACTCGACTCCATGAAGCCGGAATCGCTAGTAATCGCGAATCAGCATGTCGCGGTGAATACGTTCCCGGGCCTTGTACACACCGCCCGTCACACCATGGGAGTGGGTTGCAAAAGAAGTGGCTAGTCTAACCTTCGGGAGGACGGTCACCACTTTGTGATTCATGACTGGGGTGAAGTCGTAACAAGGTAGCCGTAGGGGAACCTGCGGCTGGATCACCTCCTTAACCGACAGTGACGATTACCTGTTTGGTGTCCACACAAATTACTTGATTATTTATCTAAAGAGAGTATCACCCGTAAGGGTCCTGCAGGCCCACGCTAATTTGAGATGCATGCATTGAGATTTAGTCTAGGGTTTTTAACGCCGGATTGATTGAGTTTAGCGAGGCGCTAAGCGCAATGAAGACCAGTTAAAATAGGCCTGTAGCTCAGCTGGTTAGAGCGCACCCCTGATAAGGGTGAGGTCGGCAGTTCAAGTCTGCCCAGGCCTACCAAACTCGTGCCTGACGTTGTTGCTGCGTTTGTCGTTTATAAGAATAAACGTCGAAACTTGCGCCTAGTCAGACCCAAGTTAAATTGGGGCTATAGCTCAGCTGGGAGAGCGCCTGCCTTGCACGCAGGAGGTCAGCGGTTCGATCCCGCTTAGCTCCACCAATTTAACTGAGTGGGTGAAGCGAGGACAGCTCAGCTGGGGTGAGACAGGGTGGCGAAGCCACACAAAGCATGCTTTGTGACGGTCGAACGCCTTGAGGCTAAGCCGAAAGGCTGGGGCTGCGGAGCAGGCGCCGTCTGCACGCAGGAGGTCAGCGGTTTACCCGAGGGCACAAGCGCTACCGCTTAGCTCCACCACTTTCTTTAGAGGCTTTGAGAATCCAGATAAGAGTTCGCTGTTCAGTGAATTGTTATCTGGTTTTTTTAGAGGTAGTTAGCGATTTATCGCTTAGTAACTCTTATCCTTTAGGATGAGATGCCAGAACCTGCATTGGATGACTTTGCGGGTAAGATCTTTAACAAGTTGAATCTGAGTCAAATATTATATCTTCGAGTACGTTAGTACGAAGAGGGTGTAATACTCAAATTGCAAAATAATTAAGTGAGTTAATCAAAAGCGAACTTGGTAGCAATACGAATGTGGCAAAAAAACAACTCTGTGTTTACACAGAGCTGGCGAAGGTAACAACAAGCAGCACTGAATGATGTTGTATTGATGAGTGTAACGAGCTGATCAGATCAT
Source organism: Pseudomonadales bacterium (assembly GCA_965223975.1). Lineage (GTDB taxonomy): Bacteria > Pseudomonadota > Gammaproteobacteria > Pseudomonadales > JBECKS01 > JBECKS01. Next base: position 764,593 of record OZ245031.1, on the reverse strand, counting down.
TTAGGCTTATATGGTCAAGTGACTAAGCGCACATGGTGGATGCCTTGGCAGTTAGAGGCGATGAAGGACGTGGTAGTCTGCGAAAAGCTTGGGTAAGGTGGCAAACAACCGTTATAACCCGAGATGTCCGAATGGGGAAACCCACCCGCTTGCGGGTATCCGTAACTGAATACATAGGTTACGGAGGCGAACCCGGGGAACTGAAACATCTAAGTACCCGGAGGAAAAGAAATCAACCGAGATTCCCAAAGTAGCGGCGAGCGAAATGGGATTAGCCCTTAAGTTTATGACGTGTTAGTGGAACGCTCTGGAAAGTGCGGCCATAGTGGGTGATAGCCCCGTACACGAAAGCGCGTCATAGATGAAATCGAGTAGGTCGGCGCACGTGAAACGTTGACTGAACATGGGGGGACCATCCTCCAAGGCTAAATACTCCTAACTGACCGATAGTGAACTAGTACCGTGAGGGAAAGGCGAAAAGAACCCTGGTGAAGGGAGTGAAATAGAACCTGAAACCGTGTGCGTACAAGCAGTGGGAGCACGTTTACGTGTGACTGCGTACCTTTTGTATAATGGGTCAGCGACTTATTTTCAGTAGCAAGGTTAAGCGTTTAGTGGAGCCGTAGCGAAAGCGAGTCTTAATAGGGCGTCAAGTTGCTGGGAATAGACCCGAAACCGGGCGATCTATCCATGGGCAGGGTGAAGGTTAGGTAACACTGACTGGAGGCCCGAACCGGGTAATGTTGAAAAATTATCGGATGACCTGTGGATCGGAGTGAAAGGCTAATCAAGCCCGGAGATAGCTGGTTCTCCTCGAAAGCTATTTAGGTAGCGCCTCGCGTCTCACCTCAGGGGGTAGAGCACTGTTTCGGCTAGGGGGTCATCTCGACTTACCAACCCGATGCAAACTCCGAATACCTGAGAGTGCAATCGCGGGAGACACACGGCGGGTGCTAACGTCCGTCGTGGAAAGGGAAACAACCCAGACCGCCAGCTAAGGTCCCCAAGTGATAGTTAAGTGGGAAACGATGTGGGAAGGCTTAGACAGCTAGGAGGTTGGCTTAGAAGCAGCCATCCTTTAAAGAAAGCGTAACAGCTCACTAGTCGAGTCGGCCTGCGCGGAAGATTTAACGGGGCTAAAACTATCCACCGAAGCTGCGGATCCATACTTAGTATGGGTGGTAGAGGAGCGTTCTGTAAGCCGTTGAAGGTGAACTGAGAAGTTTGCTGGAGGTATCAGAAGTGCGAATGCTGACATGAGTAACGATAATGCGGGTGAAAAACCCGCACGCCGTAAGACCAAGGTTTCCTGCGCAACGCTAATCGGCGCAGGGTGAGTCGGCCCCTAAGGCGAGGGCGAAAGCCGTAGTCGATGGGAAACAGGTTAATATTCCTGTACTTTTTATAACTGCGATGGGGTGACGGAGAAGGCTAGATGTACCGGGCGCTGGTTGTCCCGGGGAAAGATTGTAGGCTTGGGAATTAGGTAAATCCGGTTCCCTTTAAGGCCGAGAGTCGAGACCATTGGAACTTTGTTTCCGAGAAGTCATTGATGCCATGCTTCCAGGAAAAGCCTCTAAGCTTCAGGTTATAAAGAACCGTACCCCAAACCGACACAGGTGGTCGGGTAGAGCATACCAAGGCGCTTGAGAGAACTCGGGTGAAGGAACTAGGCAAAATGGTACCGTAACTTCGGGAGAAGGTACGCCGCTTTTGGTGATCGGATTTACTCCGTAAGCTGAGGGCGGTCTAAGAAACCAGGTGGCTGCGACTGTTTATTAAAAACACAGCACTCTGCAAACACGAAAGTGGACGTATAGGGTGTGACGCCTGCCCGGTGCCGGAAGGTTAATTGATGGGGTTAGCTTATGCGAAGCTCTTGATCGAAGCCCCGGTAAACGGCGGCCGTAACTATAACGGTCCTAAGGTAGCGAAATTCCTTGTCGGGTAAGTTCCGACCTGCACGAATGGCGTAACGATGGCCACGCTGTCTCCACCCGAGACTCAGTGAAATTGAAATCGCTGTGAAGATGCAGTGTACCCGCGGCTAGACGGAAAGACCCCGTGAACCTTTACTATAGCTTCACACTGGACTTTGATATTGTTTGTGTAGGATAGCTGGGAGGCTTTGAAACTGTGACGCCAGTTGCAGTGGAGCCAACCTTGAAATACCAGCCTGACAATATTGAGGTTCTAACTTTGGCCTGTTATCCAGGTCGAGGACAGTGTGTGGTGGGTAGTTTGACTGGGGCGGTCTCCTCCCAAAGAGTAACGGAGGAGTACGAAGGTGCGCTCGGCATGGTCGGACATCATGCTATGAGTATAAAGGCAAAAGCGCGCTTGACTGCGAGAGAGACATCTCGAGCAGGTACGAAAGTAGGTCTTAGTGATCCGGTGGTTCTGTATGGAAGGGCCATCGCTCAACGGATAAAAGGTACTCCGGGGATAACAGGCTGATTCCTCCCAAGAGTTCATATCGACGGGGGAGTTTGGCACCTCGATGTCGGCTCATCACATCCTGGGGCTGAAGCCGGTCCCAAGGGTATGGCTGTTCGCCATTTAAAGTGGTACGCGAGCTGGGTTTAGAACGTCGTGAGACAGTTCGGTCCCTATCTGCCGTGGGCGTTTGAGAATTGAGAGGAGCTGCTCCTAGTACGAGAGGACCGGGGTGGACGAACCTCTGGTGTTCCGGTTGTCACGCCAGTGGCATTGCCGGGTAGCTACGTTCGGACGGGATAAGCGCTGAAAGCATCTAAGCGCGAAGCCTCCCTCAAGATGAATTCTCACTGGACTTTAAGTCCCTGAAGGGCCGTTGAAGACTACAACGTTGATAGGTTGGATGTGGAAGCGCCGCGAGGCGTTGAGCTAACCAATACTAATTGCCCGTGAGGCTTGACCATATAACCCTAAGGGGTTTGATGGCTTGTCTAACCTAAGCAAACAATGACACATTCAAGATACCAAGTACGCTTGATACCACTTAAGCAAAAGAGCTCGTAAAGAGTTGACGCAGATTTAACGAATTTGTATGGGGAACACATAAAGTCGCTCTTTGGCATCCATGCCACCGCGACATTCGTACATCCCTGTACATCACAAATCGCTTGACGACAATAGAGCGGTGGACCCACCTGATCCCTTCCCGAACTCAGCAGTGAAACGCCGTATCGCCGATGGTAGTGTGGGAGATCCCATGTGAGAGTAGGTCATCGTCAGGCATTAAACATAAAAGAAGCTCACCTTGTGTGGGCTTTTTTTATGTCTGACGTTTAAGGATCTCTCACATGGGTTCCCATGTGGAGTAGGGCGAAAACGGTTAATAGCCAAAGCTAACCGTTTAGCTTTGGCCCGTTTGAGCGACGTTCGCTCTCGGTATCCGCTCCTGCGTTACTCTACCTCCTGTATCCATGCAGTCGTGCGAACGGTTGGCCCGAAGGGGCGTCAGGCATAAACTATAAAATTGTATGCTAAAGTATATGAAGGCTGTTGTTTTTCGAATTTTGGTTTCTTCGATAAGTTTAAGCTTTTCGAAAAATTAGTTAAAAATACTTAGCAATCTCGCACAAGGTTATCGGCAGGCTTCAAGAGTGAAATTTTTGAAACCAAAAAGGATAAGAAGTGATATTAAAAATAATTCTATTAAGTTTTCTTCTGATTACGGGAGGGACGTTAGTGTTCGCACTTATACGTGGTGAGGTGGCGCTAGGTGATGACGACAAGTTCTCAGCAAGCTTTAAAAAAGAACCGATCAGTTTTTTTGTTATATTTGGATTGGCTCTAATTGCGTTTCTTTTTCTGGTGTTTTTATTGTTTGAGTTAATGTGAGCTAAGAATGTATGAGCGAGAATTAGCTTAGTTGCTCGTATTATTTCTTTCAAAGAGAGTTTTATAACCCTTCAATTTAAGCTGAACTTATGAAACCCAAACTCGACACCAGCGACATAAGATCCTGGCCCTGGTTTATCTTTACCTGGCTATGTATTGGTCTAGGTATAGCTGGTTTTATCTTGCCGCTAATGCCTGGCTTCGTTTTTCTCCTAATAGCGGCCTGGGCAGCACCAAAAGGTTCTGCGAAAGCAGAGAAGTGGCTAAACGAGCATCCGAGGTTTGGTCCGATGCTTAAGGATTGGGAAGAGCATCGTGCAGTTTCCCCATTCGCTAAAATCTTTGCGATTGTTTTTATGAGTTTTAGTTGGCTATTGCTTTGGTATAACGCTGTTCATCAATTTATTTTAGTTGCTGTTATATTGATTTTTATTGCAGTAGCCGCTTACTTAATTTCTTTGCCTTCCTCTAAAAAATAAATCATTTTTAAAATTAGCTATTTTTACCAGAGCTAATAATTATTGTGATTGATGTTCTAAGAACCCTTGGTTAGAATCCGCGCCTTTCTCATTGAGCGTCTGCTTTTTGATTTGTTTTGCTGCTTTTTTAAGCAATTGTTTGAAGTACCTAGCTGAGATTTTACATGTTTGAAATTCACCCTAATAAAGTTGCGACTATTCGTAGCGATCTTCTATCCGGTTTAACAGTGGCCTTGGCTTTGGTTCCAGAAGCAATTGCATTCGCATTTGTAGCTGGAGTAGAGCCTCTTGTGGGTTTGTACGCTGCTTTTATGGTGGGTTTGATTACAGCTTGTATTGGCGGACGACCTGGGATGATATCAGGCGCTACAGGTGCTTTAGCAGTGGTTATGGTGAGTTTGGTAGCTCAACATGGCGTAGAGTACTTGTTTGCCGCGGTGGTTCTGATGGGCGTCTTACAAATGCTGGCTGGTTATTTTCGTTTAGGTAAGTTTATTCGTATGGTGCCGCATCCGGTGATGTTGGGTTTCGTAAACGGTCTTGCGATCGTGATTTTTTTAGCACAGTTAAGTCAGTTTGGTACACCAGGAGAGCCTGGTTGGGCGACGGGTACCTTCTTGGAAGGCTCCATTATTGATATCGCTTGGTTGGACCAGGATAGCCTTACTTTGTTATGTGGGCTGATTTTACTCACCATGGTGATTATTCATTTCTTGCCTCGTTTTACTAAAGTCATCCCTTCTTCTTTGGCTGCGATTATTGTTGTTAGCTTGTTAGTTATTTTACTCGACCTGGATACCAAGGTGGTCGGGGATGTCGCTTCTATTAAAGGTGGCCTTCCAGATTTTCATATTCCTGCGGTGCCTTTTAATCTTGAGACTTTGTTTATTATCCTGCCTTACTCGGTCGTGTTGGCGGCGATTGGCTTAATTGAGTCTTTGCTTACCTTACGTTTAGTTGATGAAATTACCGAAACTCGAGGGCGCGGAAACAAAGAATGTATTGGTCAAGGTGTCGCGAATACCGTTACAGGCTTCTTTGGTGGAATGGGTGGTTGCGCCATGATCGGTCAGAGCATGATTAACGTGAACTCTGGTGGTCGAGGCCGCTTATCAGGTATCACAGCGGCACTGAGTTTGTTGGTGTTTATTTTATTTGCTTATAGTTTGATTGAAAAAATTCCATTGGCGGCTCTGATTGGTGTGATGTTTATCGTAGTAATAGGCACCTTTGAGTGGAGTAGCTTTCGTATTATTGGAAAGATACCCAAGAAGGATGCTTTGGTGCTGATTTTGGTTTCGGGGGTTACCGTAGCTACTGATCTCGCTGTAGCGGTAGTAGTGGGAGTGATCGTCTCAGCTTTAGTGTTTGCCTGGGAACATGCGCAATATATTAAGATTGAAGCTAGAGAAGACCACAAAGGCTCCACTGTTTATGCGATTACTGGTCCATTATTTTTTGGCTCCGTGAGTTCTTTTTTGGAAAGGTTTAATCCTGCTGACGATAATGATGATGTGGTGATCGACTTTGCTCGCTCTCGAGTGGCAGATCATTCAGGTATTGAAGCGATAGATACTTTAGCTGAGCGTTATTTAAGTGCCGGCAAAAAGCTTCATTTGGTGCATTTGAACGAAGAGTGTAAGCGTCTTTTAAATAAGGCTGGCGATTTAGTTGAAGTGAACGTTATCGAAGACCCTAGATACTTCGTTGCTGATGACAGGCTTTCGTAGCTAGGACATAGGGTTGGAATTAGTTCTTTTTGAACGCTTCAATTAATTGAACTAAAAGAATGGGGCTTATACCTTCTACTGTTCTAATCGCGGGCACGACAATCCACGCAAAAAACAACCAAGCAGGCACGTATAAAAGTGTGATGTTGCCATTGCTAAAATCACTAGCCCAGCCATGATCGTAATACCAAGGCAGTAAGCCAATGCCTTGGTAGAAAGCGCCGAAGATCCATTCGATGGTATAGACGATAAGCACGATTCCAGGAAGGCGATATTTAAGTTCGTATAATTGAGTATCTTCGACCAGCGGAAGCAGTTTTAAACCAAGGTAATAGGATAAGGAATAAACGGGAATCATTAGCAAGGACACCTGGCCTTTAAAGCTGCCTGACCAGAAAGCAAAGATCCCTGTAAATATGATCTCGATCATGAGGCCAAAGACTGAGAAAAGCAGCATGCCTAGTACCAGATGAGTGCGTTTTAGCTTGGGGTTGTGACTATCTGTCATGATGTACTCATTCTTTCGTTTTCTAATAGTGTCAGTGGGGCTAGAGTTAATAAAGTGTTCAGATAATTTTTCTACACTTAAGCTCGGTATCAATAAGCTGTTTTAACTCACCAGGCCCTAGCTATGACTCTTGATTTTGTGACCCGCGAAAAACTTCGATTTCTTAGGTTATCCACCCGCCCAATCTATGTCCCCATATTATACACCTTTGAATGGTGGGGAGCGGCTATCTTGGCAGGGCTTATTGGTATTTTCTATCTCTTACGTATTGATGATCTAGCTTATCACAGCAGCAATGTACCCGAGGATGAAGAGCAGAAGTGGATTGATGATCCCTTTTACAGGTACAACACCTATCTTCATGTGGTGTTGCAGGGCTTAACGATCGCCTGGGCATGTTGGATTGTGGGTAATGGTGCTGCTTGGTATTGGTTGATTCCTATTTTCTTCTTTATCGGCAATTCGGGTGGCGTCGCGATTATTACTGCGCATGAGTTGATCCATCGAAACGATAAGTTCGAAAACTTTATGGGCGGTTTAATGTTGTCTTACTTTGGCTACGCTTCGTTTAAGGTGGAGCATGTAAAAGGGCATCATGTGCATGTGTCTACTCCGGGGGATGCTTCTTCATCTAAGTTGAATCAATCTTTATATCAATTTTTACCTCAAGCTATTGTGCGTAACTTGTACAACGGCTATCGCTTAGAAAACGAGCGCCTCAAAAAGCTTAATCTTCCCTGGTATTCATGGGAAAACGAGTTGCTTCGTTATGCTTTGCTAACCTTTAGCTTTTTTGTATTGGCGTGTTTGGTGAGCGGTCCCATTGGTGGCATCTTTTTTGTCTACCAGGCGGTCATAGCGGTCGTTCTGCTAGAAATTATTAACTACATCGAGCACTACGGACTGGAGCGTTCTAAGTTAGAGAATGGCCGTTATGAGCGAGTGACGCCTTTGCATTCTTGGAACGTTCGAGCAAGAGCAACCATGCTAAATCTGATGCGTCATTCTGATCACCATGCGAACCCTTCGCGCCGCTATCAAGTCTTGCGACATTTTGAAGAGGCTCCTCAGCTTCCTGGGGACTATGGCGATATGATTATTCTCGCGCTACAACCAAAGAAATGGTTTAGGAAAATAAACCCTCTAGCAATTGCGCATATGGAAAAGGTTCGAGCGATGGCTATAGAAAATGGTGAGCGTTATATGGAGCAGCCTGTGGAAGGGACTGTTTAGGGAGCTAAGGTCTAGGCAGTTAAGGTCTAGGCAGCTCAGGCCTAAGCAAGGGTGCCTAGGCCTTAACAGATTATTTAGTAAATGATGACTGAGCGAATACTTTTGCCTTCGTGCATTAGATCAAAGGCTTTGTTGATATCATCTAAAGGCATGGAGTAGGTCACCATTTCATCAATTTTGATGTCGCCCTTCATGTATTGTTCTACATAATCGGGCAGCTGAGAGCGACCTTTTACGCCGCCAAAAGCGGTGCCTCTCCAGACTCGTCCTGTCACCAGTTGGAAGGGGCGAGTGCTGATTTCTTGGCCGCTGCCTGCAACACCAATGATCACAGATTCTCCCCAACCTTTGTGGCAGCACTCTAAGGCAGAGCGCATGGTGTTAACGTTTCCGATACATTCAAAGGAGTAGTCCACGCCACCATCGGTCAGTTCGACAATGACGTCTTGGATGTTGCTGTCGTAGTTTTTAGGATTAACGCAGTCCGTTGCTCCGAGCTGCTTAGCCATTTCAAACTTATCTTCGTTGATGTCCACGGCAATAATGCGTTCGGCTTTAGCCAGTACCGCGCCTTGGATAACGCTTAGGCCAATGCCGCCCAAACCAAATACGGCAACAGTAGAGCCTGGCTCTACTTTAGCTGTATTTAGTACCGCGCCAATACCAGTGGTCACACCACAGCCTAACAAGCAAACTTTATCTAGTGGTGCTGCTTTATTGATTTTAGCCACAGCAATTTCGGGCATGACACTGTATTCAGAAAAGGTAGAAGTACCCATGTAGTGGAAGATTTGTTTTCCATTCTGAGAAAAACGACTGGTGCCGTCGGGCATTAAGCCTTGGCCTTGAGTGCTTCGAATAGCTTGGCACAGATTGGTTTTACCCGATAAGCAGAACTTACATTGGCCACATTCTGGTGTGTATAAAGGGATTACATGATCACCGACAGCTACGCTGGTCACGCCTTCACCTATCTCTTCGACAATGCCACCGCCTTCGTGTCCTAGGACTGACGGAAAGATGCCCTCTGGGTCTTCACCACTTAGGGTGAATGCATCCGTATGGCACACTCCTGTTGCCACCATGCGAACCAGTACTTCACCGGCTTTTGGGCCTTCTAGATCAATCTCTTCAATGCTGAGTGGTTTGCCGGCTTCCCAGGCAACAGCTGCGCGCGTTTTCATAAGTGTTTCCTATTGATTAGATAAGGTTTAGATATGGCTTAGAGCTATAGAAACCAATTTTAGGCAGCGGCTGGGTCATTTACAACATCACTTAGCAGGTTTCCGCTTGGCCTTTGATGTGCTAATTTGCTCGATCAATTTAAGGAGCAGCAATGTCTGATACGAAAATGTCTGATACCAAGTCTCAACCCAAGCTATCTCTGGTCGTAGCGATGGCCAAAAATCGAGTTATTGGCAACGGTTTGGATATCCCCTGGAAAATCAAAGGCGAGCAATTGCGCTTTAAGGCTTTGACCACAGGAAAGGTGATGGTGATGGGGCGTTTAACCCATGAGTCTATTGGTAGGCCGCTTCCTAATCGCACCAACGTGATTTTAACGCGCGATGAGACTTTTCAGGCAGAGGGCTGTGTCGTTCTGAATTCGATAGAGCAGGTACTGGAGAAATATCATGATGAAGAAGAGATCATGATCGCCGGTGGCGGCAAGATTTATGCCGACACGATGGCTCAAGCGGATACGCTTCATCTAAGTGTGATTGATCGTGATTTTGAGGGAGATATTTTTTTTCCAGAATTTGATTGGTCAGACTTTGATGTCTTGGACGAAGAGGCAGTAGATGCGGAGATCCCCTACACCTGTTATACCTTAAAAAGAAAGGGTTAGAGCGAGGGCGTATAAATGTTTAAGGATAAGGTAATTTTAATAACGGGAGGTTCTTCAGGTTTAGGCTTAGGGTTGGCTCATTATTATGCCGGGCAGGGCGCTAAGCTGGCATTGGTCGCTAGAAATTTAGAAAAACTGAATGATGCAAAAGCTGATATCGAAGCAATGCACTCATCTGCACAAGTGCAGGTTTATTCAATTGATATCGGTGACGCAGACAAAGTTGAAGCGGGTGTTAAAGAAATAGTCTCTCATTTCGGTCGCTTAGATATCTTGATTAATTCAGCGGGTATTTTAGTTGAAGGCTATTTTGAAAATACCAGCCAAGATGATTTTGAACGAGTGATGCACACTAACTTTTCTTCGTTGGTGAATATGACCCGTCAGGCCTTGCCCTATTTGAAAGAGTCGAAAGGCCGTGTTGTTAATATTGCATCAATGGCTTCATTTTTTGGAACCTTTGGTTATACCTCTTACTGCGCCTCTAAATTTGCCGTGCTTGGTTTTAGCGAAGCATTGCGTACTGAGCTTAAACCCCAAGGAGTGAAGGTGCAGGTGGTGTGCCCTCCTGAGTTTGAAGGTGCGATGGTGGATGGTATTCAGGCTGGTCGCACCCGCGAAAACAGAGAGTTGGCAAAAACCGCGGGTATTTTGAGTGTGGAGCAAGTGACTGCTCAGACCGTTAAAGGTATTGCAAAAGGCAAGTTTATTATTGTGATTGGAACTACATCTAGGGTGTTAGCCGTGGTCAATCGCTGGATGCCACAAACCGTTCGAATGTTCTCTGATCTAACCATCAAGCGCTTTTATGTAGGTCCTGAAAAATCATCTTAGCTGACGTTTTCGTTCTCTTCTTCTCCCCAGAGAATAATGGCCCTTAGGTTCATGCCAGCAAACAGTACATTGGCAATGATCATCGCCAGGCTGTTGCTTAGAATGCCCAGGGCGATCCAGCATAGATTACCAATAATCATAAGCGTAAAGCCCGAACGGGATTTGTTGCCAATAAGATAAATAGCCACCAGAGTAAGGGCCATGGCGAGCCAGTCAACGCCATGATAGGTGCTGATACTGTCTATAAGCTGGAAGGATTCGGGCATAGGTTTTTATGTTTTATATGGGTTGAGTAGTTTTTTGAGCTAGGGGCTTAAATATCTAGGTAACTTACTTTATGCTCAGCGCTCGATTGTTCTTACTTAACTCCATTATAAGGTAATCCCATGCAAAATCAGCTTATGACCATGCTGTCTCTTCAAAATAAAATGAACACCAAAGTCCATGCTGACTGGAGAGCTCAGAATTTTGAATGGTATCGAGCGATTTGGACCGAGTGCGCTGAGTTGATGGATCACTACGGTTGGAAGTGGTGGAAAAATCAGGTACCTGACGTTGAGCAGTCGAAATTGGAGTTGGTGGACATTTGGCATTTCGCCTTAAGTATTATGCTTAGTGAGCAAAGCAGCGACGAAGAAATTGCTAAGAGTATCGAGTCGCAATGGTCTACAGAGGCCTCTGACAAAGGCTTTCGTGAGTTGCTTGAGGGCTTTACCTTAGAGACTTTAAAAACCCAATCTTTTGCGGTGCCATTGTTTTGTCAGCTCTTGGTCAGTATCGAGATGGATTTCGACGAGCTTTATCGAATTTATGTGGGTAAGAATGTCTTGAATCTTTTCCGCCAAGATCATGGCTACCAAGATGGCACTTATAAGAAGCTCTGGCAAGGACGTGAAGATAACGAGCACCTGGTCGAAGTTCTGGATGCCTTGGATATTTCCGATGCCGATCTTCAAGAAAAGCTGTATCAGGGCCTATCAGAGCGCTATCAGCAAGCCTAATAGCCAAAGCCCTAGCCCTTCTATACAAAAAATCTCATAATAGTGTTGACCCTGGAGTTTACTCCAGGCTTATAGTGCGCTCAGTCCAAACAGTTTTTGGGCTTTTACAGGAGCTGTTATGAGTAATGCTGCGAAAGAACAAATATTTAAGATCGGCGAATTTTCTGAACGTGTTGGCGTTCCGGTAGATACCTTACGCTATTACGAAAAGCTAGGCTTGCTGAAGGCAGAAAGTCGCAGTAGCGCAGGTTATCGCTTGTATGGTGAGCAAAATCTGGTAGCGATGAACTTTATACTTAATGCCAAAGAGCTTGGATTCTCATTAAGCACCATTCAAGAATTGCTGAGTATTCAAATCAACAAAAAAGCGAATTCTTGTGAAGATGTTAAAACCTTTACCGCTCAACAACTGAAAGAGGTAGATGAGCGTTTGGAGCAACTTCAAAGTATTCGAAAAGCTATAGCAGATCTCCATGACTCATGTTGTGGTGGCCCAGAGGACGCTCGCTACTGTTCGATTATTCAAGCTTTAGAGGGGGAGGTGCAACATGGATAAAAACCTGGATAAATATCTTTTGCCTACTGTTACAGCCTTTGTTGATCTCTTTGTATTGTCGGCCCCTTGGTTGGTGTTTGGTTTTGTGATGGCTGCTTTTATTAAGGCCTTTTTTCAAACAGAAGCTATGCATAAGCACCTGGGTGGAACTGGCCCTTGGGCTACGATCAAAGCAGCTTTGATTGGTGCGCCATTGCCCCTTTGTTCCTGTGGGGTGGTGCCTGCAGCTTTGGGGCTGCGATCAGCGGGCGCGTCTAAAAACGCCACGGTATCGTTTTTAGTAGCGACTCCAGAGACGGGTGTAGATTCGGTCTCTTTTACCTATGCCTTGATGGGGCCTGTAATGGCCATTGTAAGGCCTATTGCTGCGGTTACTAGCGCGATCGTATCGGGTCTATTAGTTGGCCAGGCTGAAGTAAGTGAATCTAAAGTTGATGATAAGGAAGAGTCAGAAGCGACTTCCTGTTGCGCATCAAAAGAAGAAACCAGTTCTTGCGAGAGCTCGAAACAGGAGCAGAGTTCGGAGCCCGGTGCAGCTCAGCGTTTGCAAGAAGGTTTGCAGTTTGCCTTTGGCAAAATGCTTAGGGATGTCGTTAACTGGTTGTTGATCGGTTTGGTAGTAGCGGCGGTCGTGCAAGCATGGTTGCCTGATGATTTTTTTAAAGTCTTGGGTGATGGCTTTTTATCGATGCTGTTGATGGCTGTGATAGGCATTCCGATGTACGTGTGCGCTAGTGCATCAACTCCAATTGCGGCAGGCTTTCTGCTAGCGGGTTTGTCACCCGGTGCAGTTTTAGTGTTTATGCTGTTAGGGCCTGCGAGCAATATAGGCACCTTAATGATTGTTAAAAAGGAATTGGGACGGCGAGCAATGACAGCCTATATAGTCGGGTTGGTACTCAGTGCTTTTGCCTTTGGTTTTGCGTTAAATTATTTAGCGGGGATTTACGCTTGGGATATGACCTCAACACTTCAGGCGCATCAGCATGATCAGACCTCAGTCTTCGAGTGGTTCTGTGCGACCGTTTTGGCGGTATTTGTTGTAAAAGCCTTTGCGCAAACCAATTTTCCGCACTTGCTCAAGAGCTAAGTTGAAAACTGTTCAAAGTCTGAACAAAGATGCTATTCTGGCTGCCCAAATAAAAAGGGTTATTACTAGATAGGCAGAATATGTCAGAACATCGTATTGATACCAAACAGTTGATTGTCGAACAAGAGCACGAGCACTCTTGGTTTTCTAACCCTTTAGATTGGTGTTTTATTGATCGTTCGATCGCCTTGGGCGTGATCAGTATGGCGGTCGGCTTGCTATTTAGTGCCACGATTGTGGCAGGCTTATACCTACAAAATGAAGGGAATACTTTTCAACTGTTAAACGAGAGTGTGGCGCGTGGCTTTGTTGTTTATTGTCTTGCACACGCTTTGTTGAATTTGGCTTTTACTTTGGTGGCGTTTAAAAAGCGCGAAGATCAGAGTGATTGGCCATTATTCAGTTACGAGATTGCCTTTGCATACGTAGTACTCGTTTTGAGTTTGGGCTATGCCACGGGCACTTATTTTAGCGATGGTATTGTGTTACTGCTTTTTGGCTTTGCTTTGTGTTTGCCTTTGCTTGACCTGGATATTTTGTCTAAAGCCTATGTCTTTGCTTGGTGTGGTTTTATCATTTTATTGATTATCGACTTCGCCAATCTTTTGCCTTTTGCTCCTATGTTTGAGGGCTCAGCGATGGATGGAGATCGGCCTGTGTTTGGTTGGCATTTAACCCGCGTCGTGCTGTCCTTTTCTATATTTTTTATTTTGTTTTTTGTGACCTTACCTACCACCCGCCGTTGGCGTGATCGTGAGGATTTATATCGCCAGATGTCCAGTACCGATGGTTTAACTCGCTTAACCAATCGTCGAAGTTTTATAGATCGCAGTAACGCCGAGTTTTCTAAGCTTAAGCGTATGCCTGGTTCAATCGCCTGTATCATGATCGATTTAGATTATTTTAAACAAATTAATGACAATCATGGGCATCAGGCAGGTGATGCGGTCTTGGTAAAGGTTGCTGAGATATTGGCCGACAACGCTAGAGATTATGATGAAGTCGGGCGCTATGGCGGAGAAGAATTTGCGGTACTGCTGCCAAACACGAATAAGGAAAATGCCCGAATGATTGCGGAACGTATTCGCTCAAATATTGAAGAAGTAGTGATTGATGTTGGTGCGGGCAAGAAACTCAACGTTACAGCTAGCTTAGGTGTAGCTGCTTATCCATCTGAGGGTATTGAGGATATCAATGGATTGCTTAAGAAGGCTGACGAAGCCCTATATAAGGCTAAAGATCTGAGTCGCAATGTTGTTGTGGTCTCTGATCAATAGATTTATGTCCTAGGGGATACCCGTTTTGTTTGTCTCGTATGCTTGAATGTGTGATCTCGCTTGCTCAAGTTTTTGCTCAAGTATTCTTTTTTGTTTATCCAGATCTAAAAAGAATTCTACTTTAGTAGTTAAAATCACGGGTTCAATCGGCTTCATCAAATAGTCGACAGCACCGACTTCGTATCCCTTAAATTTATATTTATCTTCTTTGCTGATTGCAGTTACAAAAATAATCGGAGTTTTAGCGATTTTTTTGTTGGCTCTCATCAACTCTGCGACTTCAAAGCCGTCCATGCCTGGCATTTGGACATCAAGCAGCACGATGGCAAAGCGGTCTTTGAGAAGGCATTTTAGTGCCTCCTCACCGGAAAAAGCTTTGACCAGTTCTCGATCAGGTGCTTCTAGCACCGCCTCCAAGGCGATGAGATTTTCTGGTCTGTCATCTACCATCAGAATTTTTTGTTTTTCAATGGTCATCCTTAGCTCCTTTTTTACACTACGCTACTTTTTCAGTTTGGCTTAGCCAAACACGAAGTAGCGACAGCAATTTATCTGTGTCGAGCGGTTTGGTGATGTAATCGTTGGCACCGGCATCGATGCATTTTTGTTTATCGTCTTTCATAGCTTTTGCAGTCAATGCGATGATAGGCATATCTTTAAATTGTTCTTGTTCGCGTACTTTTTGCATTGTTTCGTAGCCGTCCATCTCAGGCATCATGATGTCCATTAAAATCGCGTCAAAGTTGGGGTCTTCTTCTAACGCTTCTAAGCACTCGATACCATTCGAGGCGAGTTCGCAGTCAAGTCCAACGCCTTCAAGCACCGCAGATAGCGAGTAGATGTTTCGCATGTCGTCATCAACCACCAAGACACGTTTGCTTTGGAATAAATCATCACGTCCTTCGGCAGGGGCCACTGGGCGAGAAGTTTCTTCACCGTTGCTTTCGAGCCAGTGCAGGAATAGCGATACCTCATTCAGTAAGCGCTCAGAGGACTCGCCGGCCTTAAGAATAATTCGGCTGGCGTAGCGTCGAAGCATAGCTTCTTCTTCACGTTGTAGATCTTTCGCGGTGTAAACAATTACGGGGATTGGTTCGAAGTCGCCTGATTCGTTTAGAGTCTCTAACAGGGTAAGGCCATTAATATCGGGAAGATCCAAATCCATAATAATGCAGTCGAATACATTGTTGGTAAGCTCTGCTATGGCATCCTCGCCGGTTTTGACGACGGTTACCGAGGTGTCTTTATTGTCAAACATCTGGTTGATAGCGAGAATTTCAACTTCGTTATCTTCAATAACAAGTAGTCGTTTCATTCCGCTAAGCGCTTCAGACTCAATACGCTCAAAGGTGCTGGCTAACTGGTCGGGGTTAACGGGTTTCATTAAAAAGCCCATAGCACCCATTTCCATTGCTTTGTCTTCTGAGTTGTGACCAGAGATAAAGTGCACCGGAATGTCCTTGGTTCGTTCCGATTCTTTTAGTTTGTCCATGACATCCCAGCCGCTCATGCCTGGTAGTCCAACATCCAGAATT
This sequence comes from Pseudomonadales bacterium, assembly GCA_965223975.1. Taxonomy (GTDB): domain Bacteria; phylum Pseudomonadota; class Gammaproteobacteria; order Pseudomonadales; family JBECKS01; genus JBECKS01. The sequence continues at coordinate 748,676 of OZ245031.1, read as the reverse complement.
ATGGCGCTCGGTAGGTTTTTGTCGATGATCTCGAAGGCGCTTTCGCCGTCACTTGCGCTAAGGGTTTTAAAACCAAAATCCTGAGCGAGCTCTTTTAAGGTGCTGGAAAAGGCATCGTCATCTTCAATAATTAACAAGGTGTTATCGAGAGGCTTTTCTTTTTCAACCACTTTTTCAGAAGGAGCAGGCGTGGGGGCCACACTAGCACTAGGGATTTTTGCGCTGCCCATGTCCATAGAAATTGCATGTCCGGCTTGCATCTCGTCGAGCACTTCCGCAGGCAGCTCTAAAGCTTGTGGTGCTTTTAGAGGAATGGTTAAAGCGAATGTACTGCCGTGTCCTTCACCGTCACTGCTTACGATTAAGTCGCCGCCTAAGAATACACTTAACTGGCGTGAAATGGTTAGTCCTAAACCGGTACCGCCGAATTTTCTGCTGGTAGTGCCGTCCGCTTGTTGGAAGGCTTCGAAGATAAGTGCTTGTTTGTCTTCGGGGATGCCGATACCTGTGTCAGTCACGCAGAAGCTAACGCATTCATTGCGGTTTAAATTAAGGCTTCTAAAGTGTTCGCTATTTTCAGGTGGTTTGACATCAACGGTGATGCTTCCTGACTCGGTAAACTTGAGCGCGTTAGAGATCATATTTTTGATTACCTGGTCGATACGATGCCCATCTGAGAGCATGGAGGCCGGCAATTCATCGCTAAGGTTGACTTTAAACTCTAATCCTTTGTCTTCTACAACGTGGGTGAAGTTTTTCTCTAACTTTTCTACCCAGCCCGGAAGGCTGATGCTATCGACAACAAAGTCCAGTTTGCCTTCTTCGATCTTAGAAAGATCGAGAATATCGTTAATAAGTTCTAATAAATCAGATCCTGCGGAGTGAATTACCTCAACATGTTCAACTTGCTTGTTGGTTAAGTTTTCAGTCTTGTTATCTGCAAGCATCTTAGACAAAATCAAGATACTGTTGAGCGGAGTTCTCAGTTCGTGAGACATGGTCGATAGAAATTCTGATTTGTATTGGCTGCTTTTTTGTAGCGCGTCAGATTTTTCTTCGAGCTCACGCTGGGAGTTGGCCAGGTCGACATTTTTTTGCTCGAGGCTGGCTTTTTGGATTTCTAAAGCTTTGGTTTGTTCTTCCAGTTCCTCATTAATAACTCGTAATTCTTCTTGTTGAGTTTGAAGGTGTTCTTCAGACGCCTTTAATTTGGCCGCTTGACCTTCTAGTTCTTCATTAGAAACTCGCAATTCTTCTTGCTGCTGTTTCATTTCAGCTTCAGATTTTTCTAAGGCTTTGGCCTGCTCTTGTGTTACTTCTAGGATTTCTTTTAAGCGGTTTCTAGAAAGAGTCGAGTTAATCGCGATAGCGATGGATGAGGAGACTTTTTCTAAAAAGCCTAGCTGAGTATCACTAAAATGCTCGATGGTCCCTAGTTCTAGTACGCCCTCTAGTTCGTCGTCGTTAATAATAGGGGTAACAATGATGTTTTTAGGTGAAGCATTACCAAGGCCTGAGCTTACAGCAACATAATCATCGGGCACGTTTTCAACGACAATTTGCTTTTTCTCAAAAGCGGCTTGTCCGACTAAGTTTTCACCTATTTCAAAGGTGCCTGAAAAATTCTTACGTCTTGTAAAGGCATAGGAACTGGTTAGATGGAGTTTTTCATCTTTAAGTAGATATAAGGCCGCTACCTGAGCGTTAAGAACCGGTGCTAGATAGTTAAGGATGATTTGCCCTAGTTCGCTGATTTCATGCTCACCACGAATAGCATCGTTTAGTCCGGCTATGTTGTTCTGCTCTTTGTTTTGAAGGGCTTCGCTTTGTTCTTTTATTTTTAGCGCCTCGCGCATCCTGTTAATAGCACGGAGTAGTTGTCCGGTTTCATCGTGTGAGGTGATATTAACTTCGCTATCTCTTTCGCCATTGGCAATGTTTTCTGCAACGTTAATGGCGTTCTGTAGTGCCAACTGAATAGTTCTTACTAGAATAATAGTAAGCAGCACCAGAACTCCTGAGAATATCGCTGCAATTACAGCCCCTTGTGCGGTACTTTGGTCGCCACTCTCTTTAGATTCGAAGATCTTGTCTTTGAATTTTTGGTCTTCTTCGATTCTGAAAGTGTTGTGTAAGTCTAAGAAGCCTTTTTCGGTTTCTTTTAATTTTTCGGTATTATTTTGAACTACTACGAAATCAATATCGTCGCTCATTAATGCGTTGGAGAGATTTACACCGATATTTAGGTAACGCTCAGCGAGCAGTGATTGCTCGTCGGTTTGTTCTCTTAAGGTGGGGTTTAGCCGTTTTATCTCATTTAGGTTGCTAACAATCTTGGATATTCCTCGCTTCGCCTCATTTAGCCCGTCTGTATCTTGCTCTGCACTTGCTGCTATCAGAGACGAGCGAGCTTCCATAAATAAGAGAAAGTTGGCATCGATCAGTTCCATGATGGGTTTATCTACCGATTCAATTTCAACTAGCAAAGAATTGACTTTATTGGTTGCAAAGAACTGGAAAAGAATAAAGGTAAGGAAGCTTACGATGGCGATGACAGATATAGCTGTCACCTTATAGGAAATGGAAAGATCCTTAAAAAACTGTTTAATTTTGTTCATACGCGGCATTTTTATTTTTAGTTATAAGCCGATCAAAACAAGGTCAGGGCTTGGTACAGGTTGAATCGAGCAATGCTTGCCAGGAACAACTGTAAAGTGGAATACATCTAAACTCTACCCCCTAGATGACGAATGGTTAAAAGAGAATGTTGAGACGAGGAAAAGAGGGATGCTTTATTTTAGTGCGTGCTAGGCCTGATGAGAAGGGTTTTAGTGTACAGCTGTTTACTGTTCTATTATCACGCGGACTATCCGTGTCTATTTAAGCTGCTAAACTGAGTGACAGCCTATAGCTCTTATGTTTATATAAGCTCAATTATCGAATAAGTATCGGTAGTCATTTGCTATGCAAGTGATAGAAGAACAAAAACAAATCCCTAAGAAAAACTAATTACTATTCGTTCAGGGTTAACCTTAACAAGTTACCTGAGAAGGTTTTATTCGGTTCTTAGGGAGTAAGATTCAACCAATACTTTTGGGTAACGAAGCACTATTGCATTTTTGCAGTTTTTAAATTTTGATTGAACCAGGCTTCTTCGAGTTGTGTTGCCTAAAATTTTCGGGGGAAAATATGCTTAAAGCGAAACCGTTTGCTAATGCATTATTTCGATTCTCGGTGGCACCAGCGTTGCTACTTGGGTCGACGTTTGCTCATGCAATAACAGATGAAGAAGTAGCCGCGCTAGAGGCGAGGATTGCTCAATTAGAGGCAACCTCATCTTGGTCGGCGGCAGCTACACCAGAAGTTAATCCACTGTCTATTCACGGGTTTGTGAATGCGGGCATCTCAAGTGCTAATAATGATGGGGCAGCTGATCTAACTGGAGGTATCGGTGACGACCTGAACTATCAGGCTCATCAAAGCTTTGGCTTGCAAGTCAGTTATCAAATCAGTGATCAAACTGATGTAGTCGGCCAGTTTTTAGGTCGAGGCTATGATGATAACTTTAATGTCTCGATGAACTGGGCTTATATCGGTCATACCTTGCTTGAAAATAAAGGCCCTATGACTGATTTGAAGTTACGTATGGGGCGTGCCCCAGCTGATATCTATATGATCTCTGAGTACTACGATGTGGGTTACGCCTATCCTTGGGTGGTTCCACCACGAGTAGCCTATGACCTCTTGGGTGGTTTGCCCTATGATGGTATTGATCTGGCAGCGAATTTCACTTTACCTGCAGACTGGAATATGCAGTTGAAAGGTTATGTTGGCGAGGTTGATGAAGATCCGGTGGCTGGTAATACCAGTACCCGCTTTGACTTAGATAAAGTAGTTGGCATGAACATGCTCTTTGAGCGAGATGCCTGGCGAATCAGAGTCGGCTATGGTCAAGCTAGTGTGAATTACCAAGTGTGTTCTACCTGTCAGTCAGTAGCGACTGGCGCTGCATTGGGTGATACTCAGCAGGCTGACTTTGATACACTTACAACTGCTATTAACGGTGCGATTACACAAGTTGCAGGCATTGATGCGCTGCTAACGGCAAATTTAGGCCCTGCGTACACCTCGACCTATGATAGTACTACCATATCTGATTCGTCAGATAATTTGCCAGGCTCGTTTAGTGGAGCTGGAGTAAGCTTTGATAACGGTACTTGGTTGGTTATGGCTGAGTATGTGTTACAACGTTGGGATACCTATAACCCCGATATGGATTTAGCTTATATCACTGTTGGTCGGCGCTTTGGCGATTGGATGCCTTACTTAACAGCCGAGCAAGCTAAAATAGAAGATGACGGAGATATTCAAGATATTTTAGATAATCTAGATACTGTGGTGGGAGATGAAATCCTCGCTACACTGGATGCTGCTATAGCTGGAGGTAATGCAGCTCTAGTACCTCTAAGAGCCGCGGTAGCAGCTGGGGCCGCAGGGCGAGACGGTCTAGAGACGGCATTTAATGGTCTAGCTAGTCCTCGCAAAGTCTATTCAGTTGGTGTGAGATATGATTTCGCTCCAGGCGCGACAGCTAAGCTTCAGGTTGATAACCTGACTGACTTTGAAGATAGACGAGGTGATCTTGAAAACACCTACGTATCTCATTTCTCAATTCAAGCAGCATTTTAAGGGAGGGGTAAATCATGAATATAAAATCATTATCGATCATGTTTAGCGTACTCCTCGCTCTCAGTTTTTCCCAAATGAGTTTTGCAGGGGTCTCAATTATTGTGAACCCCAATAGTGGGCTTGACGAAGCGAGTAAAACTGAGGTGATTAACTTATTTTTGAATAAGTCCAAGTCATTGCAGGGTAAGCGCTTAACACCTTTAGATCAGTCTAAGGGTCAGATGGCCAGAAAGGACTTTTATGAGAACGTGGTTCGCAAGAATGAATCTCAGCTAAAAGCCTATTGGTCGCGTCTTATTTTTACAGGTAAAGGGCTTCCCCCTGCAGAAATAGGCAATGGCAAAAATGTACTTGACCGTGTGGCCAGTGATCCAAATGCCATTGGTTATGTATCAAGTGACAAGGTAAGTGATTCGGTTAAGGTGATTGCAACCTTTTAATCTGAACGTTTATCAGTAAACTTAAAAGCCCCGCGAGCCTTGTGGTTGAGCGGGGCTTTTTTTTGCCATTACATTATAAAAACAACAGTGGGTTTGGTATGGGTATCTTAGTTAAGCCGTCTTTCGGTCTTTTATTTTTGAGCGCTTTGCTAGTCAATGGAGCCTCGCAAGCTGCACCCCCTGAAGAGAATGCGGCCGCAATCAGTAAGATAATTTATGGATCCTGTATCCATCAAAATGACCCTCAACCTATTTGGAAAGCAATCAATGCTGAGTCTCCAGATTTGATGGTGTTTTTGGGTGACAATATCTATGGCGATACTAATGATATGAAGGTCCTTGAAGCTAAGTATCAAAAGCTTGGGAGTAACGAGGGTTTTAAACAACTTAAAGCTAATACGCCAGTAGTTGCCACATGGGATGATCATGATTATGGAAAAAACGACGCAGGCAAGGACTACCCTCATAAAGAAGCCAGTCGCCAAATTATGTTGGACTTCTTCGAGGAGCCGGCAGATTCACCTAGACGCACTCGAGACTCAGGTATCTATACTTCCTATTATTTCGGTGAAGGGAACCAAAGGGTACAGCTAATTTTAAGTGATCTTCGTTGGAATAGAACTGAGCCAGAGGCGCAAAACATCTTTCAGTATTTGTGGAGTTTGGTGAACAGCAAAGGGCCTTATGAGCCCACCACAGGCGAGGGCGCGACTATATTGGGTGAAGCTCAGTGGGCTTGGCTTGAGTCCGAGCTACAAAAACCAGCGGCTATCCGTATTTTTGCGTCGAGTCTTCAGATTATTCCAGAGTCTTCTGGATGGGAAGCTTGGGCGGTGTTTCCCAACGAACGGGATCGCTTGTTCTCTTTGTTGTCTAAATCCGAGCAAAACGCTTTATTTATGATATCTGGGGATACTCATTGGTCTGAATTCAGTCAGTTGGATTACAAGGGCTTTCAGCTGCTGGAGTTGACGGCCAGTGGCCTGAGCGAAGAGTGGGATCTTGTCAGTCCTAACGAGCATCGTGTCGGTGGTTACTACAATAAGGCTAATTTTGGGATGATCGAAATAGATTGGGAAGCATCCCAGATTAACCTGGGTGTTTACGATGTAAATGGCAGTCAGAAATTGAGCAAATCGCTGTCTTTTTGAGCTTAAAGCCTCTAAAGTTGGGTGATCAACTACAATAATTAATACATCGGCCCTTCAATCTTGCGATCTTGGTTCTGATCGAGACTTGATTTTTCAATATAGGCCGAAGCGCAATTGCTATGATAAAAAAATTAGTTGTTACCCTAAGTCTTGTATGCGGTCTAGGCTTGTCAACCTTGTCACAAGCGGTTACCTGGACTATCAGTGACCCGAATACTTCGCCGGGACTAAACTTTCATGCGCTTGCGGGTGAGGGGCCCTTGTCTTACTTTATTGAATATCAAGAAGAGTCTCCGACGCTTAGCCTCATGGACGACCCTCAGTTTTTTGAGTTAAGAGATGAAAGTGATAATCCCGTAGATGCTGATATTTTTGTAGGTTTATTCGGTGCTCAGGGTCGAGAAATATTGATTCAGAATATTGAAGGCGAAGGCAATTTTCATTTACATGTGTTCGCTGGGGCAGCATCAGATGGCAATGGCTTCGCCATCGCTGGTGATGGAAATCCTTTTGTAGCTGATAAAACCCGGCCGGTCGGGGTTGTGACGGGACCTTTTGAGTCTGACTTGCTTACCCCGATGTCTTTGATAGAGATGGGCGGCGATGCTTACTATGTGGTGGATTTTTCTGTTGATCACTTGGCGGAGCCTGAACGCAGCCTGACCGAGGTTGATACCTTTTTTATGTCTCCTACAGAGGGTGTGTGGAATGATCCCGGTGGCTATATAGCCCTCATGCTGGATGGTGCGAGCGTTGATGATGAGGACGTTCTTTCGGCGGATATTTCGGTTATGCGTACAGGAGGTGTGTATGCCGTTCGATTAGAAAATATTCTGGGTGACGAGGGGGATATTGGCATTCAAGTTGACGGAGGCGCTGTTAGAGATAATGCGCTTTGGACTGCTTTAAATATTGTAGGTCCAGCCGTAGAGTTGCGGGATTTTTCAGGGCCAGATATCCAAATTGGAAGCCCGCAACCTGCTTTTAGTAATGGTGAAACCGTTATTTTTGAGGTTAGTTACAATAATGCCGATACCGTTACACTTGAGGCTGAAGATGTTATTGTTAGAACAGATAGTATTATTAGTTTGAATCTCACGGTCGTGATGGTGAGTTCTAGTTTGTATCAGGTAGAGATATCAGATATCGATGGAGAAGGTGAACTATGGATTGAAATCGTGTCCGGAACCGCCGCTGATGCAGACGGAGACCTGGCCAGTGCCGCAGGTCCAAGTGATCGAGCGGGGGTTGATACGATTGGTCCTAAGGTCGAGTTTGGTGATCCTGTTCCTTTCTATACATTGACTGGTCCGGCAGATATTCCCGTTGAGTTTGTTGATGCGGTGAGTGTGAGTTTGCTGCCATCTCAGGTTGTGGTGAATACCACGGGCACAGTGGCTTACGGCTCTATATCCCTTGTTGAATCTAGCACTACAGAGCGCTTAGTGCGTTTTGAAGACATTACGGGTGAGGGCGAAATTTCTATAGAAATACCACCTAACGTTGCGGTAGATCAGTATTTGCAAGGCTCTATATCTAGTACTCAAAGCCCTGTTATTAATATTTCTGAGCCGCCCCCACTCTCGGCTACGATTACAGGGCCTGATACCTCTTATACTGTTAGTGGTCCGGTGCGTTATGAGGTTCGTTATGAGGGAGTTGATACGATATTTTTGAATACCAGCCAGATTTCTCTTGAGCTGTTGGGAACTGCGAGTGTAGCAACGGTTGAGCTTAGTGGAGTCGGTTTGAGCCGCACCATAACCTTAAATGATATAGCCGGCGAGGGTGCGGTTAGAGTAAATGTCGATGCGGGTAGTGCTAACGACTCTTTTGGGGGGCTAGCCCCCGCATTATCGAGCGAGCTGGTGGCGGTAGGGGTCGATGATATAGATGGTGATTTGGTACCTAATAGTGTTGAGATATATATTGATTTAACGGACGAAACTAACCCCTCTAGTTATCTCGATACTGATCATGACTTGGTACCAGACTATGTCGAGCTCGTTTTGGAGCATACGAATCCAAATGATTTCTACGACCGGCTGGATGACGATAAAGGGTTGACTCCTAATTATGCTGAGCTACTACGCACAATACCGATAGCGGACCCTAATGATGAATCAGACGACCAGGTCGATCGCGATGGTGATGGCTTGCCAGACTACTTGGAGTGGGTATTGGATTCCAATGGAAGTATTCCGGGAGTTTTCGACCCAAATAATGCTGATGCGCCCATTGCTAATGGTGCTTTAGACGATGACCTCGATGGCGTGAGCAATGCACTTGAGTACTATTTAAATCATTTGTTAGAAAGAGCTGACACTAGTCCGCTTGATGATTTTGATGGGGATATATTTCCAGATTATCTTGAAGTCCTCAGAGGTCTTGACCCTGAATTGGCTTTTAATAGGCTTGATATTGATAGTGATGGAATAAGTGATCGTGTCGAAGCAGCAGCGGGTGGAGCTCTGGATATTTCAGCCGACGCTGATATCGATGGAATTCCTGATTTCATCGAGTACGTTATTGATCCTTCTAGAGTGAATACTGCTGACTCTCCTGAAACGTTTATTTCTGAACGAATACCTGGATCTCCAATTGTTGATGCTAGCACCGACACTGATTCCGATGGCGTTAATGATTTGGATGAGTTGAGCCTTGGTTTGAATCCATTTGTAAGGGATGAACCAGTGGTAACCTTTGTTTTAAAGCAAAGTCTAGCAGGGAAATTCGTACCGGTTTGCCGTATTGACAAGAACCTTGGTCCTGCGGAACTGAGCCTCAGGGTGTCGAATATGCAGACAGGAATTTCTGTTATTGATTGGTCCGCTACGGATACTGAGCTTTTTAACAACTCTGCTACAGGCTTCGATACCCTAACGATTGATCCAGAGAACTTAGAAGGTAGCTATTTTGCTAGGGCGAGTGTTACCCGCCAAAGTTCGTCTGCCTTAGTTAGTTCCTTTGAATTTTCGGTCAAGGTGGTGGATGGTGTCGCTGACCTAGACGCTGACCATAACGGTCTATGTGCGAATGAGGTGGCTGATCATTTGAAGGTTGTTGAGCGCAGAACCGGTTCCTACACCATGGGGGACATAGAAGTCCCTTATGGCTTATTTGTTCGTACTGGGGTCTTAAGATCCTTTGATTCGCAACCTGCGTCTATGACTCTTAGCAACGAATCCTTAGCGTCTAATGGGGCTTTGGTAGCACCGGCAGCTGCCAGTTTGGTCGATGACGGCTTTACCGCTCTAACACTCAGAGCACATTTTGAAGTTTTAAATTTGGCACAAGTTGGAGAAAGTGCTCAAATTATTATTCCTTTTGATACCGGCGGTTTTTCCAGTATACCTGAGAATAGCCGGTATCGAGTTCTGACCTCCAGCGGTTGGGCCGATTTTGATGAAAGTGGTGACGCGTTAGAGAGTTCTCTTCAAGCATGTGGTTCTAGTCCGGTGTTTGAATCCGGTTTAATTACCGATGCCTTATGTATTCGCCTGACGATTGTCGATGGTGGGCTCAATGATTTGGACGGTAATCTAAACGGAGTGATCAGTCACTTGGGTGTGCCCTCACTCGAAGGGGATGTGGTTATTCCTGGTACTGACATTGAAGATGATAGCGAAGACGGTGTTGATGAGCGCTTTGCTGATTTTGAACCTGGAAGTACCAAGGTGAAGGTCGGATCGGCTGGTAGTTTTTCAACAGTTCTGCATTTGTTACTGCTCACGGTGCTTGTGTTAAGCCATGTTAGCGTTCGTGCTTCGGTATTTGGTGGCGAGTTTTGGCAACGTTTTTCTCCGAGTAACGTGCTTGCATTGGAAAAACTTTACGTAGGAGCTGCGTTAGGGCAGTCAGGAGTAGACCCAGATTTTTCAAATGTGTATAGCTCTGTAGACGAAAGCGATGTTGGCTTTAAATTGTGGTTGAGTTATGAATTGCGTGACAGGTGGTTTGTAGAAGGTGAGTATGCCAATTTGGGTTCAGGTAGTTTAGAGGGCAGTGAAGGTGCGATTGCTACGAATGTTTTTCCTGAGCAGTTTACTGAAGAACTAAATTACCAGCATAGTGGTGTGACGGGTTTGTACAGACACCCTTTGCCCGTTAGTAAATTTATGCCAGTCAATGATTTGTATGCCTTTGCTAAGGCTGGTCTTGCCTATGCGGATATTCAATCAGATTTAGATATTGAAGTTGAGGATCGAATTTCCCCTAACCTTGGTTTGGGCTTGCAATACAACATTCAGCAAAAGTATTGGGCTCGATTTGAATATGAAACCTTTAGCGAAGATAGCCGTTTATTGTCACTTGGCTTGGCGATGCGTATTGGTGAACCTAAGGAGGAGCCTGAGCCCGTCGTTGAAGAGATTATTCCGCCGGTTGCCATCATAGAACATAAACCAGAGCCGGTAGAAGAAATGTTGGTAGAAGATTCTCCCGAAGAGATCGTCGACGAAACAGGTGATATCGATAAGTTTATCGAGAAGCTTGATCCGGTTGAAAGTACCGTCAACATGGAGCAGCTTTACGCTGATTTAAAAAATAGTTTAGAGCCCAGTTTGTTGTTCGATAAAGGTCAGGCGACTTTAAGTGATCGTGTTATGGGTAATTTAGATGAACTGGTGTACTTTATGGATGCTTATCCAGATGTTACTGTGATTTTGACAGGGCATGCGAGTGATGAGGGTCATGAGTACTTGAACGAAAACTTGGCGCGCCTAAGAGCCCACGGTTCGAAAACTTATTTGCAAGCGAATGGTATTGAAAGTAAGCGTGTGATCGTTCGCAGTCGAGGCGAGCACTTTCCAAAGTACAGTCCTGATGACGAGGATTATCGAATTAGAAACCGTCGTTTAGAGTTAGATTTTTATATACCAAAAAATCGATAATAAATTAGATGTATAAAAAAGGCCGCATCAGCGGCCTTTTTTATGTGTCTCTAATGGAAGAGTTTATATTTTAGAAGCCTGATAACTCGGCGTAACGTTTCTTGTGATAGCTGGCGCCACCAAAGGTTTGCATAAGCACTCGGATACGTTTGATAAAGAAGCCAATTTCTTCTTCATCGGTCATGCCTATGCCGCCGAACATTTGTATGCCTTCGTTGCTGACGAGTTGCCCAGTTTCGTTTGCCAATGACTTAGCCATGCTGACGTAAAGCCCGCTCTTGTCGGAGCCTTCTTCTAAAGCGCTTAGGGCTTTTCGAACCGCTGATTTGGTTAGCTCAATTTCAGAAAACATATCGGCCGCACGATGTTGTAAGGCTTGAAAGCTTCCAATCAATACATCAAATTGAACACGAGTTTTTAAGTATTCAACAACGCGCTCGAAAGCTTCTTGCGTTGCGCCCAGGATTTCTGCAGCGATACATGCGTTCGCAATGTCGATGGTTTTTTCTAGGCCAGAAAATGCTTGGCCTACTTCACCGAGTAAAGCGCTGCTTGCTACGCTTACATTGTTCAGTTTTATTTTTGAAGCATTGTGAAAGTCGACCATGTGTGAGCGGCTAATTTCTAATCCGCTGGTGTCTTTATCGATAATAAAAGCAGAAATACCTTCTTTATCGTTAGTGTCGCCACTGGTACGTGCAATGACAATTACTTTGTCAGCAATATGGCCGTCGAGTACGAAGACCTTTTCGCCATTCAATACAAAGTTGTCGCCATCAGTTTTAGCTTCAACAGCAACCTTGCTGGTTTGGTGATGAGGACCTTCATCAATGGCTAAAGCACAGATAAGCTCACCAGCACTGATGGCACCAAGTAGGCTTTCTTTTTGCTCGCCTGAGCCTAGCTCCTGAATTAAGCTGGCGCTTAGAATTGCGCTAGAAAGTAAAGGGTTGGCGCTTAGACCGCGTCCGCATTCTTCGGTAATCAAGCCCATCCAAGAGGGACCAAGTCCTAGGCCACCAAAATCTTCATTAACTAAAATGCCTGCCCATCCTAGCTCAGCCATTTCTTTCCATACCTGTTGATCAATACCGTCTGCTGATTCGCTATCGCGAAGCGCGCGTAAGGCAGATACTGGCGAACGTTCTTGAATGAATTTTTTCGCAGAATCTTGTAGTTGCGCTTGTTCTTCATTTAATACTAATGACATGAATTTTCTCCTAACTGTCTTAACTTGAGCTACTTAGGTAGGCCAAGTACGCGTTGCGCAATAATGTTCTTTTGAATTTCGCTGGTGCCGCCCTCAATGGAGTTTCCTTTGGAGCGTAACCACGAACGAGTAATGCTGGTTTCGGTTTGACTAAAGCCTTCGCCCTCCCAGCCAAGCGCCTGGTTGCCCATAAGCTCGACCATTAACTCGTAGCGTTTTTTGTTTAGTTCGCAGCCGTATAACTTAAAGATAGAACTGGCTGCACCGGGTGCGCCCCCTGCTTGAGCTTCTTCAGCTGTTCGTTGCATAGTGAGTGCAAAGGCTTCGTTTTTAATTTCGAAGTCCGCGACTTTTTGACGAGCGATAGGATCAGCGATTTTGCCGTCCTCTTCACCGGTGTAGTCTTTTGCAATGCTAACCATGGTGTAAGCACCGGCATTACCGTCAAGACCGCCTTTGGATAATCCAAAACCTGCCACCATAGAACGTTCGTGTTGAAGTAGTTCTTTAGCGATGGTCCAGCCTTTGTTGATTTCGCCTACCATTTGATCTTTAGGTACTTTGACGTCGTCAAAAAATGATTGGCAAAAAATAGAAGCACCCGAGATTAGCTTAATAGGTTGTACGTCGACGCCTTCGCTTTCCATATCAAATAGCACAAAGCTGATGCCGTCGTGTTTAGTGCTTTTGTCGGTGCGTACTAAACAGAACATCCAGTCGGCATGGTTGCCGTAAGAGGTCCAGATCTTAGAACCGTTGATTAACCAGTGATCGCCTTTATCTTCACAAGCGGTTTGAAGGCTCGCTAGGTCAGAGCCTGATCCAGGCTCAGAGTAACCTTGGCACCAGCGAATTTCGCCGCGTACGATCTTGGGTAAATGTTCTTTCTTTTGTTCTTCGGTACCGTATTTCAACAGTACGGGGCCGAGCATCCAAATACCGAAGCTTGCTAAGGCAAGGCGGCAGTTAGCTTTATTAAGCTCGCTTTGTAACACTCGATTTTCTTTGCTGCTAAGGCCGCCGCCTCCGTATTCTTTTGGCCACATAGGAGCAGTCCAACCTTTTTCAGCCATACGGTCTAGCCAAAGCTTAGAGTCAGGGTTTTTGTAAACGGCCTTACGTCCGCCCCATACCTGGTCTGCATCTGTTGCAGGCTCCTTTAGTGATTCTGGGTAGTTTTCGGCTATCCATTCTCGGCATTCAGTCCGAAAGGCGTCTAAATCGCTCATGCTTGCTCCTGTGTATACGATGTATACAAAATTTAGTGTTTCAATGGTTTAAGTGGACCCTGACGGTTCAGAGCTAATGTCCTTAGGCTCATTGCTTAAATTAGTACACTAGCTTACTATCTATCGCTGTGATAGTAATTGGTCAGACCAGTAAAGCTGTTTACTCAGCTTTTGGTGCGGTCCTGTCAAACTGGACGAAAGAGTAAAGAGCGGGCCTTAATTTGGCAATACCCAAAAAGACGAGGCTCAGGAATAGTGGTCCTTGGAGGGGTAAACGAGATGAGCACAGAGTCGGCAAAATCAGAGCCTAGCTTTTGTATCGTTGGGGCCGGAATGTCAGGATTGTTGATGGCGATTCGCCTAAAACAAGCGGGCTTTAACAACTTTAGGGTGCTAGAAAAGGCGCCTGATTTGGGTGGCACTTGGTATCACAATCGTTATCCAGGCGTGGCCTGTGATGTGCCCGCGCCTTATTACAGTTATAGCTTTGCGCTCAATTCAGAGTGGAGCCAAAAGTTTGCACCCGGTGCAGAGATTCACCAATACTTTAAAGATGTCGCTGGGCAATTTGGCTTGGAACCTTATATCGAGTTCGGTACAGAAGTCACTAAGGCTGAGTTCACCGGTACTCAATGGGCTATCTACACCTCTAAGGGTGATGTTTTTAATTCGCGTTATTTGATTTCAGCTTGTGGCATTTTGCATAAGGCGGTGATGCCTAATATTCCAGGTATCGATGCTTTTAAGGGCAAGTTGTTTCACTCTAGTGACTGGGATGATGATTATGATTGGCAGGGTAAACGCGTGGGAGTGATTGGTAACGGTTCCACCGGAGTACAAATGATCCCGCGTTTGGCAGAAAAGGCAGAGAGCCTGGTTTCGTTTCAGCGTAGTGCGCAATGGATTATGCCGGTCAAAAATAAAGTGTATAGCGATGGCTTTAAACGTGCTTTGCGTTTTATACCCGGATTTAAACTGTTTCAGTATTGGTCGAACCGTAAGACCTTTGAGAGTTTTACCAATCTAGTATTAGAAGATGGTTGGCAGCGACGTTTGGTGCATAAGCTGACCCACGCTACGCTAAATACTGTTCGTGATCCTGAATTAAAAAAACAACTGACGCCGGACTATGAACCTGGCTGTAAGCGCTTGGTAATGTCCAATGAATATTATCGAGCTATGCAAAAAGATAATGTTCGTCTTTGTACTGAGGATATCGATTGTATCTACGAGGGCGGTGTTCAGCTTAAGAGTGGTGAGCAGGTTGAACTTGATCTTATCGTGATGGCGACGGGGTTTGATCCACGAGCCTACATGCGCCCGATGAGTTTAAAAAACGAGCATGGCTTGGAGCTAAAGGTCTTGTGGGAAGCTCATGGCATTCAAGCCTATCGCACCGTTATGCTGCCAGACTTTTCTAATTTTTTTATGGTCTTGGGACCAAATAGCCCAGTAGGTAATTTCTCGGTGATTGCAGCGGCTGAAGATCAAACTAACTTTATTATGCAGTTGATTAAAAAACAGTTGGCCTCAGATAAGCCGGTATTGCGGGTCAGTAAAGAGGCTACACAAGCCTATAACCAATCCATCAAAGACGCGATGTCTTCAACGATTTGGTTAACCGGTTGTTCGAGCTGGTATCTGGATGAGCAGGGTAATTCGGCTACCTGGCCTTGGACCCCGCAAAAATTTAGGGCAGACCTTAAAAAGCCTAACTACGAAGACTTTATTTTTGAGTAGAGGGTTCGAGCTGGATTAAGACACCAGCTCTTCCTGGCCCATAATCATCTTATTCATTTTCTTGGTAATCCAAATGGGTTCCAAGCCTTTAATGCGACGGTTCGCTTCAAGATAGTTGGGTCCGTAGCGTAGGATCTTAGGGCTTAATGATTCCAAGCTGCTCACCACTTTTAGATTCCGCTTGAAACGCTTTTCTTCCTTTGCACCGTATTCAATCTGAAACGCTTCGCGCACTTTCGGTGGCAAGGTCGCTGCGGTGACCAAAGATATCCAATTCATTGGCGCAGCTACACTTGGGTGAATCGGGTCGAAAAGATAACCAAATAATTCGAGCGTCGCCTCGTTAACGTGAAGAATATCCGAGTCCCAAATGGTTTGGTTGTACTCTAAAAACTCGTTCCAGTTGGGTGGAATAATGTCCTCTGGAATGCCAAACATATAAGCGAAGAGTTTAGTCTCTTGGTAATACTGTTCTTTCTCTTCATTGCTGAGTTTGCCCACAAACAATTCGTACATCAGCATTTGGGTTTCCCACAGCGTGGCGTGTACCCAAAGCATAGCGTGTGCTTCGTTGGCTAAATATTGTGATCCCTGGGGGAAAGCACCCTTGTCAATTTCTAAGTGGCCTTTAATGCGGCTGTGTACTCGATTTACACGGCGAGCTTCTTTTTGTGCTTGTTCCAAACTGCCGTAGACGATTGAAAACACTGCGCGGAAAGTACGGCGACCACGACCGATTGGGTCGTCCCGGGTTTTTGAGTGCTCATCGATACCTTGGGTTACCCATGGGTGAGCAATTTGGAGTAGTAAAGCTCGGCCCGAACCATGGAATGCGGAGAGCACATGTTTGCTCACCTTCCACATCATTGAACCAGGGCCGTACAGGCCGTGAGTAGGGTTTTCTACCTGCGAGGCAACCAACTCGAGCTGCTGTTCAAATAATTCGTCTGTGACTTCTAAAAAGTCCTTCATAGACCCCCCGATCTTGTTTTTTAGCTTTCTCAAGCAGTATAGAGGATCTGAGGATGGGGGAATAAAAAAACCTGACAAGCCGATCATTTTGTATATGCCATAAAGCTCGGGTTAAGCCTAAGACACGTAAAAAGATGCCTAGAGTAATGTTGAAGGAAGTAAAACTTATTTTCCTGTATATTGCGCCTGTTTTTAGGGCTTGAGGTATGTGGAGCGAATTATGTTACTAAGCAAACGAGTTATTTTAAGTGTTGTCGCAGTATTGGCTTTGCTGCCTCTTCAGCTGATGGCTGAGAGCAAGACATCTATCAGCGCAGACTACCAAATCAAAGCGAGCTTTTTTGCTTTGCCAATGAATTCTAAAATCAAATTAGAGCGTCTTGGCGAAAATGTATTTCAGGCTAGCGTAAAATTACGAAGCCCTTTTTTTGATTTGGATCAAAAAGAAAAAGCCCTGATAAAAAATTGTAGCGTGCAGTTACAGGAAGTGGAATCAAAGGGTAGCCGAGTCGGGGCTAAAGAGTGGGACGAGCTCGCAAAAATTGAATGGCCCAGTCGTAAGGTGGACTACTACCGACATGGTGAATTGCATACTAGCTATCAAGCCGAGCACGAACCCAGCGGTTTTACTTCGCTCTTTGCTCATCAGTATACCTCGATCAAAAAGAAAGAGGCGCATAAAGTGGTTAGCTATGCCCAGTCTTCTAAGGGATGGCGTAGTGATTACCTGTATAAAGGCAAAGATAAAAACGTAAAGAGCAAATACTATCGAAAGAAAAGAGACGCCGAGCGGCTGGTAACACCTCGACCTGAAATGGAAGAAAAAGATATGCCGACGGTTTGGTACACGCCTGAGACCTTAGGAGCCTTTCCTTTAAAAATGACCATGAAGCTTGGCGTGTTTAAAATTGAAGCACAGCTTAAAAAGATAAATGCAGATCAGGATGAGATTCTGCAATTCTTCAAAGAGTGGGAATGCGCTAAATGATTGATAAAAGGGTTAAGGATGTAGAGTGGGATTTCCCTAACCCCCATATTGTGCCTATCAAGGTCGAAGCTAAGCATATTGATGTGATCGGGCACGTGAATAACGTGGTTTATCTACGCTGGTTAGAGCGCTGCGCTTGGAGTCATTCCGAAGCACTGGGCATGGACTGGGAAGCTTATCAACGATTGGGTTGCGCCATGGTGGCTAGACGTCATGAATTAGATTATCTCAAGGCGGCATTCGAGGGCGATGACCTGCAAGTAGCTACGTGGATTGTTCAATCTGACCAAAAGCTGATGATTACCCGAGCCTATCAAATTGTGCGCTTGAGTGATCAAAGCACACTCATGCGAGCGCAAACTAAATGGGTATGCATGGATCTTAAAAAGGGCAAGGCGAAGCGTATGCCTCCTGAGTTTGCTGAGGCCTACGTTACAAATATCTAGTCTTAAAGCCCTTTTAGCTTCAATATATACTAAGCAAAATTTATTAGGGTTTTCTTATGTTGTTAAATATTGGCTCGAGCTTTTACGGTAAAAAGCTTTTGGGCTTTATCTTTTTATTGTCTTTTTCTGGATTGGCGCTGGCGCATGGGGTTGCCCAAGGCGATCAGGGTTATATTCAGGAGATTTCAGGCGCACATATTATCCCCTTTATGTACTTAGGGGCTAAACATATGGTGACGGGCTACGATCATCTGCTTTTTTTAGTAGGGGTTGTATTCTTCCTATATAAACTCAAGGACATAGGTATTTATGTCAGTCTCTTTGCGATAGGCCATTCAAGCACTTTGTTGCTCGGTGTCTATTTTGACATCCCCGCCAACGCCTATTTGATCGATGCCATTATCGGATTGTCCGTGGTTTATAAGGCGTTGGATAATATGGGCGCGTATCAGCGCTGGTTTGGTGTGCAACTCAATACCAAGCTCGCGACTTTGGTTTTTGGTTTGTTTCATGGCTTTGGCTTGGCGACCAAAATTCAAGAGTTTGAAATGTCCATCGATGGCCTATTGGCTAATCTCATTGCATTTAATGTGGGTGTTGAAATAGGCCAGCTGCTGGCGCTTTCCGGAATCCTTATTTTTATGAGCTTCTGGCGCAAAAGCGATAGTTTTTATAAGCAGGCCTACAACACCAATACCTTATTAATGACGGCTGGATTTATGTTAATTGGACTGCAATTAACAGGCTACGTTCTTTCTTAAAATCAGCTGTCATAAAAATTTCGGAGCAATCATGTATAACGCAAATCAACCCAACGAGAATGAGCTACCTAGCTCAAAACAACTACTCATATCCACTTTCGCGGCCTTTGTAGTTGCCGGTATTTTACTAGTTACTGCCATACTGCCTGCGGAGTATGGCATTGACCCTACTGGCATTGGTAAAGCACTTGGCCTAAAGCAAATGGGAGAGATCAAAACCCAGTTGGCAGAAGAAGCTGCTCAAGAGAACCAAGTTACCGATGACGCTGAAACTGAAGTTCAAGTTGATACTGAATCAAAGGCGGAGCCCTTGCCAATCGAAGAGCCTGTGAGCGAGCCAGTTGTATCGACAGACTCTATTCAAATCACACTGAAAACTGGCCAGGGTGCCGAGGTGAAGGTCGAGATGAAAGAAGGCCAGGTAACCCAATATTCTTGGATCGTCGATAAGGGACATCTTAACTTTGACAACCACGGCGATAACCCCAGCACCGATTATTTTAATTATAAAAAAGGAAAAGCAGTAAGAGGGGATAAAGGCGAGATTAAAGCGGCCTTTGATGGAAGCCATGGTTGGTTTTGGAGAAATCGATCTAATGAAACGGTCACTGTAACCTTAGAGGTAATAGGAACCTACGCGTCCTTTAAAAGGGTTTTGTAATTTGATTTAGGTACTAACCATGAGACTAGATAAGTGAAAATCTCAAATGAGCAATAAAGAGCTTACGATAAATATATTAGGTCTTCTGCTTATGGTAGTAAGCTTTTTGGGACTTAGTTTTTTTCAGTTTTGGCTAGCGATACCCTACATGAATGCCTGTCCTCCAATTTCTGATATTGCCATGCTACTTTTAACTGTAGTGTTATTTTTAGGCATGATTTTAAATATATTTTTAGCCTTTGCTCCTTATTTTCTCCTAGTAAGACTTTTCTTCTCCGATGAACAGATAACCAATATCATGGTTGTCGATGATAAAAGACAAGAGCTAATGAAACATCTTGTTCTACGGATATCTATAACTTATTGTGAATGGCTTCTAGGTAAAAATCGGCGTAGTTGAGGAGTGAATGTCGGGTGATAGGGATATTTTTTGTCTTAAGCTAGCTCGTAACCCTTGTCTTGGTTATACTGCGCAGCCTATTCGATTGGCTGATGTTCGTTATGCCAATAATCTACGGGTCCGTAGTTCAACTGGATAGAGCATCGGCCTTCGAAGCCGAGAGTTGCAGGTTCGAGTCCTGCCGGGCCCGCCATTTATCTTTTGGACACTATACGAAGGTGATCTTATGGGTGGCTTTCTTTTACACGTGTTTCGCGCGAAGTACTTAGGTCATCCTGTCGATTTAGATAGCGACCTTAAACGGAATCTTTGTGCAGGAAGTTCCTTAACTGCGTGGTTTTGGCTGGACAAGTGGATTTGGAGTTTGGTTGTGGCTGGTTGGACTTGGTGTTTCATTTCTTACGTTTTTCAGTTTGAGATACCTTCGTCCGGCGCAGTATTGATATGCGCAATTGTGCTTGCTGAGTTTCGATACGAGAGCCTTCCCTTTAAAAGTTGGACTAGAGCCGGGTCAAAACATGAGGTCAGCGCAGCACTATTGCATGAGGACTCAGAGCCTAAGCAGCTTTCGCTAAGTATTAATGGAATAAAAGTTCTGGGGCTTGAAAAGAAAACGCGTGGCTTTATGAGCTCTTTGTTGGTGCTTAGTAAAGACAGTGAATGGCTTAGTCAGATTTATTTCGAAGAAGGTGCAATAGATGGTTCTTTCTGGTTATATGGTATGACGATTGAAAGGGTTGATAAGGTCTTGTACGCGATTTTTTCCATAAGTGTTGTGGTTGGTACATTGCTATGGGGTTATGGGCATCTATACTTCTAACCTTTTTCGAATAAATTGATGTTGGATGGCTTGTTCCCCTTTTTTCTCTTTTGGCACCTTAAACTTTCGTTATAATCCCTCTTCAGTCTGTAGTTAGCGAATTTTAGTTGTCACCAATAAGAGGTGTGAATAAGTTATGACGGTTGTTGATCTATTTTTTGTGGCGAATATCCTTTTTTGTTTGTCTTACCTTGTTAAGGATATTTTGTTTCTTCGTTTGATAAGCATTGTCGCGTGCTTTTCGACCTTTCCTTATTTTTATTTTAGAGATGATCCTTTGTATGAGGCTATTTTCTGGCAGTCGGCGTTTATTGTTATTAATAGTATTAATTTGGCGATTCTCTATTATGAGCGTAAGCCGGTTAAGATGAGCGAGGACGAGGAACGTTTGTATCATTTACTGTTTCGTTCTTTGACCCAGAGAGAAATGAAACGTTTGTTGAATATTGCCAGCTGGTCCAATATCGATGAAGGTGATGTATTAATCTCCAAGGACGAAGAGCTGGAAACGCTGATGTTTATGCTAGAGGGTGAGGCGGATGTTCTTGTAGATGGGGAGCTGATTGCGCACCTTATGCCTGGGCGATTTGTTGGTGAGCTTGCTTTTTTAACCGGAAAGCCCGCCAGTGCAGAAGTCCGTATAACTAAGCCGTCCAAGGTGCTTGAGTGGGATAGGGCTGATCTCCGTCAGTTTTTAGATAAACATCAGGGAATTGAAAAGGTATTCGATTCAATCTTGGGAATGGATATGGCGGAGAAGTTGAATACTCGCTACGCCTAAGTTAGGGGCCTATTGCCCCGCTACCGGGGGGAGGACGGACTCATCATCAACAGAAATAATGATTTTAAACTGCGTCCCTTTAAGTACTTCGGCTGCATAGCAAAGTTTTGATTCTTCAAACATACGGGTTTGCCAGAGCGTACAGGCATCGATTCCCTTTTGCTTGTCTTCGCCCTCGATGTAACCCACTGCTTCCATTGCCATACCAGCTTTACTGAGTTCGTTGATTTCAACAATCATTCGGCCTGTGACTGCATCTAGGCCGGTGGCACCTTTGATTTTGCCGCCCTGTAAAAAGGAGTCGGCTTCGCTGGTTTCTAAGATGGTAAAGCTGATGTCGAGGACTTCGTATACGCGCTCGATTCGAACGTCTTCATCGACTTCTGCTTGAAAAACTTTGGGAGCGCTTTGTCCAGTTTGAACAAAAGACAAACACAGGAATGCCGCGAATAGAGAAACTCGATAGCTTAGTGTGTTAGGTTTAGATGAATACATTGACTCGTCTTCCTTTGTCGTCAGAGTAAACTGAAGCTTGTTGTTCTTATTTTGGATTCAATATTTTGAGCTTACTTCGTCTTTCAAGTTAGGGTAGGTGCCTTTGATTGCTCTGCTTGCTTTCACTGTCATGATGTTCGACAGGACCCTAAAGTAGCTTTTAGCATTCAATTAACTTGACGTTAAACACTATCCTAAAACTTGAAGTAAGTCGCCCCAATCCATGTGAGTGCGTGTTCTTACGTCCCGAATTATATCGACTTGATCTGAATTGTGTCCAGTTTCACACTTTTGTTTTGATTGTGAGCGCTTACTTACAGTTAATTTCTTTATTTGATGCTAATATCATTTTTAGCTTAAATCGAACTTGTAAGTAAAGTCTTACAAATGTTGCTTATAAATTAAGCACTTTGAGTGTGTATGGCCTCAAAATGCTCAGTATTTGTTCATAAGTCTGGCTACTATTTAAGCAATCACTCCCTTTGAGCGCAAATCGCTGATGTTGTTTTCATCCATGCCAGCCGCTTCAAGTAGCTCGTTGGTGTGAGTGCCCGCAGGCACGCCTGCAAACTTATATTCAGCTTGGCTTGATGAGAACTTAAAGGCCGAGGCAATTTGCTTGAAGCTTCCACCATTGCCATCAGGTACTTCGGTGAGCAGCTCTCGTGCTTGGGTGTGGGGGTGATCCACAGCTTCAGATAATTTTAGTACCGGCTCAACACATGCGTCGAGTTTTCCAAAAATATCGTTCCACTCATCGAAGGTTTTTGATGCAAAGACATCGCGTATTTTGGCTTTTTGCTCGTCCATTGTGCCGTTGCCGATGATGTCGTTGAGTTCGGCTGCCGCAATGAATTGGCTAAAAAACTGCGGTTCTAAGCTTCCGACCGAAATATAACGGCCGTCTTTGGTAGGGTAGTAGTCGTAGTAATGACCACCGTTAAGAATCGTGGTTTCGTAATCAGGTTCGTATTCGCCACCTTCGGCTAGAAAGCCAGGTGCAGTCAACGCATGCATGGTGAATGCGGCATCAGTCATGCTGATATCGATGTGTTGACCTTCGCCTGTTTGCTGGCGGTGAATCACCGCTGCAAGAACCCCCATTACCGAGTGATAAGAACCGCCAGCAATATCGGCTACTTGTAAACTGAAGGGCGTAGGACCTTGGTCTTTGCGCCCGGTATAGCTAGCAGCGCCTGCTATGGCTAAGTAGTTGATGTCATGACCGGCACGATCTTTATAGGGGCCAGTTTGCCCATAGCCAGTAATAGAGCAATAGATCAGTGAGGGCTTAACTTCTTTTAGTGCTTCATAACCAACGCCTAAGCGATCCATTACACCTGGTCTAAATTGCTCTAGTACGATGTCAAAGTCTTTAACTAAGGCCTTAATGACCTCTTTGCCTTCTTCTTTTTTAAGGTCGACGGCGATTGATCGTTTTGAACGGTTAATGGTTGTGTGTGCGGCGGATACTTTGCCAGCTTGGGGCGGTAAAAATTGAACTGGGTCGCCTCGGGTAGGTGATTCAACACGGACAACATCAGCTCCCAAATCGGCTAAGACCATTGAAGCAAAAGGTCCAGGAAGCAGGGTGGAAAAGTCGAGTACCTTTAAACTTGAGAGTGGGCCAGCCATAAAATCACCTTTGGTTTAATGAGTGTGGTTTTAACTTATGCGAAAGGCATCATAGGTGCTTTAAAAAAGCAGCTCAAGCGTCGGCATTGGAATTGAATAGTGACGAAATTTTAAGTTGTTGCTTGCAGCTTAGCTAGGTTTAAGCTTTGGTTTGACTGCTAGCTACTTTATTAAAGGTTTTGTCCCACAAGACAAAAGCGATGCCCAAAATTAATCCTGAAATAGCCCCATATAAATGGGATTCAATGGCAATGCGACCACCAATAAAATCGCTACTCGCTTCGACATACCAAGGGCTTTGTTCCCAAAGCACTTTTGCCAAGGCGCCTACGATCAGTATCAGGTTTCCTATTTTGAAATGTTTAAAGTCTAAAAAAGCATAGGCAATAATAACGCCATGCAAAACAGCCGACATGCCAACATAGGCATAGTTGGGGCCGCCAAATAAGTAAAAACCTACGCTACAAAATAAACTAGAAAATAAAAAAATAATAAGCCAGCGTGACCAGGTCGCGACTTGCGCAAAGAGAACGCTCAGTATGCCTAGGCCTAGCATATTCAAGCCAAAATGTTCCCAGGTTCTATGTGTAAAGTGTGCGCTGATGATGCGCCAAAGCTCTCCTTGGGTGACGTCATATTGATCATAGCGAAAGAGTAGGGGGCCTTCGGGACGCGCAGAGATAATTGCAAGAGCTATAAAAAAAAACACAGCAGGACATAGCACAACGTTCAATAAAAACGTGTGGTCTTTGAGTTTTGCTTTGAGTTCTGCGTTTATCATTTGGTTTTTGTGCTACAGCTGCATTGCGGATCTTTATTAAGAGTCAGGTGGCGCCATTCTCCGCTTAGGCCATCAAAGACTTGCAACCTGCCCTGAAGGTGTTTACCTATATTAAGTAATATCTTGCAGCTTTCCAGTGCCTGCATGCTGCCAATAATACCGACTAGAGGCCCGAGCACACCATTCTCGGCACAGTTTGCTTGTTGTTCGTTTTCTGCTTGGCTTGGATATAGGCAACGGTAGCAAGGAGACTCGTCTTGCCGAAAATCAAAGCTAGTAATTTGACCCTGTAAGCCGATGGCCGCGCCAGATACTAATGGAATAGCTTTTTCGAACGCTAAATCGTTTAGAGCATAGCGCGTGTCAAAGTTGTCGCTGCAGTCGAGGATTAAGTCGACATTGCTTAATAACGGGCTTAGGTCGTCGGCGCTCATTTTTTTTGAGTGGGTGCTGATTTTAATTTCGGGGTTAAGCGCTTCTAGCCTGCGCTTAGCAGACTCAACTTTAAGTTCGTTAATCGAGTCTGTGTCATGAACAATTTGCCTTTGCAGGTTACTTAGATCTACTTCGTCGAAGTCTACTAAGCTGAGATGACCGATGCCCGCGCTAGCTAAATACATGGAAGCAGGTGAGCCGAGTCCCCCAAGACCAATTATCATGACATGAGAATTAAGCAGAGCCTCCTGGCCAGTGATGTCGATCTCTGGCAGCATGATTTGTCGGTTGTAGCGTAGAAGACTGGAATCGTCCAAGGTGTTTACCCTTTCGCCTTGTTGGCAAGTATTTTATCGGCATGTGTTTTGTCGGCAAGTAGGCCCGTCGTAAATCGATCGAGACCTGCGTAGTCTTGATGGCACTCTACCTCAAAAAAACCCTGCTGTTTAAATATTTCAGTCACCTCTTCACCTTGATCTGCCCCGTGTTCAATGGTTAAAAGGCCATTGATTTTTAAATATTGCGGGGCTTGCTCGCAAATCGTTCGAATATCAACCAATCCGTCGTGCCCGGAGCTTAGTGCGCTTGCCGGCTCATGGCGAATCGATTCAGAATTCAATTCAATGGCGTCATTTCTTAGGTAAGGAGGATTGCTCACTATAAAGTCAAAGCGGTTTTCGTCGTTTCGTTCTACCTCGTTTAGCCAATCACTGATAAAAAACTCTACTGATTTAAGGTTTAGCTCTTTCGCGTTTTTGGAGGCTACTTTAAGCGCCGCTTCACTTGTGTCGCAGGCCTGTAGACGCCAGTTTTGGTGTTCGCTTGCTAGTGCTAGGACGATAGCGCCGGATCCAGTGCCGAGATCTAACCCTTTAACATTCGTGTCATTATTCTTAAAGTGCTCCAGAATAAATTCGATCAAGCACTCTGTCTCGGGCCTTGGGATAAGTACATTTTCGTTTACCGAAAGCGAAAGCGACCAGAACTCTTGTGTCCCAATGATGTAGGCGACAGGGTAAAGTTCAGCTCTACGTTGTATGGTGTTTAGATAGGTTTTTGTTTGTTCTTCACTAGGCCTGTGCTCAGGCCAGGTTTTGATGAAGGTTCTGCTTTTATCCAAGCAGTGAGCGAGTAAGATTTCTGCATCTAATTGAATATCTTGCTCGCTAACATGTTCGATACTAGCAAGCTCCGACTGAGAAAGAATCTCTTTTCCTATGGCTAGTAAATCCTGGACGTCCGCCAAAATTATTCTTCACCTAATGACGCAAGCAGGTCGGCTTGGTGCTCTTGATTGAGTGGCTGAGTTACTACGTCCAAATCACCTTCCATTATTTCTTGGAGTTTGTACAAAGTAAGGTTGATGCGATGATCAGTCATGCGACCTTGTGGAAAGTTATAGGTGCGAATGCGCTCTGATCGGTCACCACTACCGACGAGGTTACGACGCTCTTCTGCTAGCTCGCTTTGCTGTTGCGCTTGGGCGCTATCAAAGAGTTTAGCTTGTAACAGGGACATGGCTTTGGCTTTGTTTTTGTGCTGTGAACGTTCTTCCTGACATTCAACCACTACGCCGGTTGGTAAGTGTGTGATACGAATTGCAGAGTCAGTTTTATTAACGTGTTGGCCACCGGCGCCAGAGGCTCTAAAGGTATCGATGCGTAAGTCGGCTTTGTTGATTTCGACTTCTTCTACGTCTTCGGCTTCGGCCATAATCGCGACAGTACAAGCGGAGGTGTGGACGCGCCCTTGAGATTCAGTTTCAGGAACTCGCTGTACCCGATGTGCGCCGGACTCAAACTTTAAGTGAGAATAAACGCTATTGCCTTCGATGCGGCAGATAATTTCTTTGTAGCCCCCATGATCTCCATGGTTTTCGTTGAGTACTTCTACTTTCCATCGTTTTTTGTCGGCATAGCGAGAATACATTTTGAATAGGTCGCCAGAGAAAATAGCGGCCTCGTCACCGCCGGTTCCAGCACGAATCTCTAAAAACACGTTGCATTTATCGCGGGCGTCTTTAGGAAGCATGAGGGTTTGCAGTTCAAGGTCTAGCTCTTCTAGCAATTTCTCGTTGGTTTTAAGGTCTTCTTGCGCTAGCTCGCGCATTTCTGCGTCATCTTCTTCTAGCATGAGTCTTGCATCGTCGATCGCGGATTGAGCATCTTTATAACGGGCGAAGCATTTCACTACGTCTTCGATCTCAGCATACTCTTGTGATAAGGAGCGAAATTTATTTTGATCGCCAATAACGTCTGGGTCGCTCATTAGTGCACCGAGCTCCTCGTAGCGTTCTTCTAAGTTTTCTAATTTTGCACGTACAGAATTTTTCATAGTAATAAATTTATTAAATAGGGATAAAACGAAAGGGTAGGCAGTTTTTAGGTCGAGCGACGCTAATGCTTGGTTTCGTTTTCGGGCTTATTAACGCGTGGGTCGGAATGGGACTCGTCTTGCTCGATGGGGGTGACTTCGTTGGCTTGGAGGCCAAATAATTCTTTGCTTAGGTTGAGCAGATCAAAGCGTTCTTCTGCCCCTGCCTTTTTAAGAGTGATGCTTGGCTCGTGCATTATTTTGTTGATTAGGCTGTGGCCAAGCTTGTCTAATACATCAGCAGGATCCTCACCAGACTCTAGTGCCTTTTTTGCTTTGTCGAGTTCAGCGTCTTTAAGTTGTTCTAGCTTGCTGCGATAGGCCTTTAAGGTGCCGACAGCTAAGCGTTCTTTTTTTACTAAATTATATTCTGCTGAACGCCGATCAATAATAAGCTGCGCCTGTTCGCTGGCACTCTCACGGTTTTGTAAGTTGTCGTGAATGATTTCTTGTAAGTCGTCTAGTGTATAAAGGTACACGTCACGGAGCTGCTCCACTTCGGCTTCGATATCTCGGGGCACGGCTAAATCCACCATAAATACAGGTTTATGCATCCGTTTTTTGATAGCGCTTTCTACTGTGCCTTTGCCTAATACGGGTACAGGAGACGCGGTCGAAGTAATTACAATATCTGCATGATGCAATTGGTCCGGTAGCTCGC
The DNA here is from genome assembly GCA_965223975.1 of Pseudomonadales bacterium. Lineage (GTDB taxonomy): Bacteria > Pseudomonadota > Gammaproteobacteria > Pseudomonadales > JBECKS01 > JBECKS01. Next base: position 721,116 of record OZ245031.1, on the reverse strand, counting down.
TCAGCGTGATACTGTGGCCGTTTACCTGTTGTGCAATGGTGTCGGCTTTTTCCAGAGTACGGTTTGCGACAATGATTTGTTCGACACCGTTTTCGAAAAAATGTTTGGCGACCAGCTCGATCATTTCTCCAGCGCCAATTAATAGGACTCGGTTTTGGCTAATGTCTGAGAAGATGCGTTTGGCTAAACTTAAGGATATATACGCTAGAGAAATTGGATGTGCGCCCAGTTCAGTTTCGGTTCTGATTTCTTTTGCGGTTGAAAATATTTGTTGGAATAAGCGAGATAGTTCTGGGCCTGCAGTGTTGGCATGCTGTGCGGCGCTGTAGGCATTTTTCATTTGGCCAAAAATTTGTGGCTCGCCTAGTACCATGGAATCCAGCCCACTTGCGACGGCCATCATGTGTCGAACGGCGGCGCCTTGCCAAAACTCATAAGCTTTATCAGAAAACTGAAGCAGGGGAATGTCATGGTGTTCGCTAAGCCAATTTAAAATACTGGACGCATCCTGCTGGTCACAGACGCAATAAAGTTCGCTGCGATTACAGGTTGATAAGATGGCTGCCTCGCGCACGTTGTCTAAGGCTCTTAGTGATTCGAGTGCTTCTGGTAGACGCGCGGCATCAAAGGCTAGTTTCTCACGAAGAGCCAATGTGCTGGACTTGTGGTTGATACCGAGTACCAAAAGAGCCATTTTGCTTACCGATTGATCAATATTTAGCGACTTGATTGAACGACTTGGAACCATTTCCAGGAGCTTTAGTCTGTATAGCTAAATCTTAGTTTGCTGCCTTTGTGGGCTGAACACTTTGATTTTAAACGCTATTTTAAAGCACTTGGAGCGTAATTGCGCGCGATTGTGCGGCAAAGAGCGCCTAAAAACAACGCTTTTGCCTTGGCGGAATGCGATAATTGCGCTTACGCTTAGGAGCTAAGTCACATTAGCGGATAAAAGGTCAGAATTGGCCGAGTTATGAGTCATGACTCGCGAGACTTAGTCCTTTACACTATGAAGCTGTTTTAAGTCGCTGTTAGCTGAAGAGGGATTGTGGCCCTTTTTGAATATAGCTAGTTTGTATTAAGTTGAACGAACGGATGGCTACACTTGTTGATGTTGAATAATTCTAACTTCCTTACTAAACACTTCGCTCTTGGTCTGGTTTTATCTTTTACCCTAGGGCTGCAAGCTTGTGCCCAGAATAATTATTTGGAAGAAGTGCAAGCGGTTGTGTTAAAGGCCGATGGTACTCCCGCCGATGATTCCAAGAGACTTAAGAAAGAAGAATCTGAACCGAAGCAGCCGAACATTCCCCCTAGAACGCTTAGAAATCTAATGCTAGGGGAGCTAGCGCTCCATCGTCAGATGCCAGAACTAGCACTTAACTATTATCGAGAAGAGGCTTATAAAACCCGCGACGTTGGGGTAATCAAACGTGGGCTAGAAATCAGTACTTGGCTCGAAGCGCATAAAGCGAGTCTCGAATTTGTTAATCTTTGGCAGGAAGCGGAGCCCGATAACCCCGATGCTTATCGATATATGGCTCGTCAACAGCTGGCCTTTAATCGGGTCAAAGGGGCATTGGCATCCATAGGTAGGGTATTGGACCTTGGGGCTGACTATAACTTTGATTTGTTTAATCAGGTTTTGGCGAGAATAGAGAAGCCAGAGCAACTTGATGCATTGCGCAAACTTGAGCTCTTAAGCGATCGCCACCCACGTAACAGTCAGATTTGGTTGGCCCGATCTCATGTCCATACTCTGCTGGACCAAAGGCAAGCGGCGCTTGATACTTCAGCCAAATCGATCAGGTTAGATCGAAACGATGTGCGACCATTGGTGATGAATGCAGAGCTTAAGTTTAACTATAATGATCAAAAAGCGGCTCTGTCTGAAATGAAGCGGGGGTTGAGGCGTTTCCCAGACAGCCCCTCGTTGAACCTACTTTATGCCCAAAGCCTGATGAAAATGTCAAAAGATAGACAGGCCAAGGCGCAAGTGGCTTCCATGCGTGAGCGTTTTCATCGTTCACCGGAAATGACCTTTAGGTTGGCAAGCTTAAGCACCGCTTTTGGATTTAATGAAGAGGCCTTAGAGCTGTATCAGGAAAGCGTAGAGAATCGCTACCGAGTTGAGGACGCCAACTTCCAATTAAGTGGTATTCAGGAACACTTGGGGAACTACCCTAAAGCCATAGAGTATTTGCACCGTATTCTGCCCGGCGCTGGTTTTGTAGAAGCGCGTTTGCGTATAGCGTTTCTTTTGAAAGAGCAAGGTTTGTTAGAGGAGGCTTTGGTAAGTTTAGAAGAAGCGCGAATCATGCAGCCTGGTAATGCTGAGAGTTTTTACTTTGCAGGAGCGGATTTTTTACATGAGGCAAAGCAAACCGAGCGAGGATTCGACTTGCTTAGTCAAGCCTTGGAAGAACGTCCAAACTCTACCCGCATTTTATACTCTCGCTCGATGCTGGCTGAAAGCTTGGATCGTTTAGATGTCGTTGAGCAGGACTTATTAAAGGTTATTGAGTTAGAGCCTAGAAATGCCAATGCGCTAAATGCACTAGGTTATACCTTAACCAATAAGACCGATCGCCACGAAGAAGCCTTAGTTTATATTGAAAAGGCCTACGAAATTTCCCCCAATGAACCTGCCATTATCGATAGCATGGGCTGGGTGAATTATCGCTTAGGTAACTACGAAAAAGCCATTGCCTATTTGCGAGAAGCTATAGCTCTGGAGCCAGATCATGAGATTGCTGCTCATTTAGGCGAAGTGTTGTGGGTATCGGGTTCAGAAGACGAGGCCCAAAGGGTTTGGGATGAAGCATTAGCGCGCAAAAAAGATAGCGAAATCTTACAGAGTGTTATGAAGCGTTTTTTAGAGCCGTAATTTTGTAATATTTGTGTTGTATTGTTGATTTGTTTTAGTTGAAGTTAATTATGATTTTTCCAAAAAAAGATACTGCGTCTCGTGGTGTTTCAAAATTTTTCCGTGTGGTTTTTTTGGGTTTAGTTGTCTTGGGCTTGTCTCAGTGCCAAAACTTAAAAGGTAAGCAAGATATTGCTGAGCCTCAATCCTGGCAAGAATATGTTGATGCTCGTACTGTGGTAAAAGATTGGGCGCTTGATGGGCGGGTTGGCTTTGCTTATTACGAAGATGAGCGTCGTAAAGCGATCAGTGCGCGACTGGATTGGCTACAAGAAAAAGAAGACTTCGAAATAACCGTGTCAGGCCCTTTGGGTTTTGGACGGATTATTGTAAAAAAGAGCGGTGAAGTCACCGAACTGATTAATCACGAAGGTCAAGTGTTTCGATCTAGTAGCCCAGAGCGTTTATTTTATGAGCAAACCCGTTTATCCATTCCCTGGTCTGATTTAGTGTGGTGGGTAAGAGGTATTCCAGTGCCGGGTAAGCCTTTTGAAAGAACACTGATGCCTGATAGGCAGTTCCAAATACAGACTTTAAAGCAATCCGACTGGCAGATTGATTATCAGGAGTATCAGCCGCTTAGTTATGAGATTGGAAAAAAGCCAGAAGGGCCTCGTCTGACCCTGCCGACAAAAATAAGGTTCACCAATGGTGATCTTAGTGCCAAAATCATAGTTCGAGACTGGGGAATCAGAGATTAACTATGAGTAATGCTTTGGGTGATCAGGGGTCAATTATTGTTTCTTCACCTGCTAAATTAAACCTTTGTCTAAAAATAGTGGGGCGACAGGCTGACGGCTACCATGATCTTCAAACGGTGTTTCAGTTTGTATCTTTGGCTGATGAGCTTCGTTTTCAAACTCGTTCTGATGCACAGGTAAATTTGATTGGCGATTTTCCCGAAGGTTTAAACAATGATCAAAATCTTATTTGCCGAGCTGCAGAGGCTTTAAAGGCTCGATTTCCTGATCGGATTTTGGGTTGCGATATCCATTTAGCTAAGAATTTGCCCATGGCTGGTGGTATAGGCGGTGGCTCTTCTAACGCGGCCACTGCACTTTTGGTGCTTAATGAGCTTTGGCATTTAGAGTTAAGTCTAGATGACTTGGCTGAGCTAGGCCTCGCTTTAGGCGCTGATGTGCCTGTGTTTGTGCGAGGTCGAGCCGCTTTTGCTGAGGGCCGAGGAGAGCGTTTGACCCCAATTGAAGTACCGGAATACTGGTTTTTGCTGCTTAAGCCCAAGGCAGAGGTCTCAACCGCTAAAATCTTTCAACATCAGGAATTGACACGCGACTCAAGTCCTAGGACAATACGCGCCTTTCTGAGCGAAGGCGACGGTTTTACTGGCCTTCAGCAGCTCATATCCCACGGAAATGACTGCGAAAATTTAGTCAGGAAGCTGTACCCAAATATTGATCAAGCACTGAGTTCTTTGAGTCAATATTCTAAGGCACAACTAACGGGTACAGGCGCTTGTGTTTTTGCTCCCTTCGAAACTGAAGGTGAAGCTAAGCAAGCACTCGATGCCCTGTTGAGCGATGAGCAATCCCAGCAGTGGCTAGAACAGGCGGAGCTTGTAAAGGGAATGAATACATCTTCTTTACATGCCGATTTACAACAGAATTATTGGGGTGTCGCCAAGCGGTAAGGCCCCGGCTTTTGATGCCGGTATGCGTTGGTTCGAATCCAGCCACCCCAGCCATTTTTAAAACCCTTTTGAGGTTTACTAACTATCAAGGCGATTTAAGCAAGCATTGCAGGATCGCCACTACAAGAGTTAATCCCAAGCCAAAGGAAAACCCGCCGTGTCTAAGCTTTGTATCTTCGCAGGTAATGCAAACCCAGAGTTGTCCCAAGCTGTCGCTAAGTTAAGTCACTTAGCATTAGGTGATGCGGTTGTGGGTAAGTTTTCGGATGGTGAAGTGAATGTTGAGATCAACGAAAACGTTCGCGGCAAAGATGTATTTATTTTGCAATCGACTTCAGCCCCGACTAACGACAATCTTATGGAGTTAGTGGTAATGGCTGACGCGATTCGTCGTTCGTCAGCCAGTCGTATTACTGCAGTGATTCCTTACTTTGGATATGCTCGTCAAGATCGCCGAGTGCGTTCGGCGCGTGTGCCTATTACTGCAAAAGTATGTGCAGATATTATTACTACGGCGGGTATCGACCGTGTAGTAACGGTGGATCTTCACGCGGACCAGATTCAGGGTTTCTTCGATATTCCAGTGGACAACGTTTATGCTACGCCGATTCTTTTAAAAGATATCGAAGACAAATACCTAAAAGACGATTTAATGGTGGTATCACCTGACGTAGGTGGTGTGGTGCGTGCAAGAGCCTTGGCTAAGCAATTAAATGATACTGATTTGGCGATCATCGACAAACGTCGCCCTAAAGCGAACGTGTCCGAAGTGATGCACATCATTGGTGACGTTAAAGATCGTACCTGTGTGATCATCGATGACATGGTCGATACTGCTGGTACTCTATGTAAAGCCGCCGAAGCGGTTAAAAAGCAAGGCGCTAAAAAAGTAATCGCCTACTGTACTCACCCTGTATTGTCGGGTGCGGCGCTAGAAAATATTTCTGGCTCTCAACTAGACGAGTTGGTGGTGACCGACTCCATCGCTTTAAGCGAAGCGGCTAGAAAAGAGCCTAAGATTCGTCAACTGTCTTTAGCATCTATGCTGTCTGAGACCGTAAGACGTATCAACAATGAAGAATCTATCAGTGCAATGTTTGACCGCTCTTTAAATTTCTAAGAACCCAAACCTTGCCAGATAGCCGTGAACGGGCTTAAAAGCGTTCTCATAACGATTGGTCGCAAATTGTTGTGAACATTTTAAAAACATTGAGGAGAAGACTATGTCTACTAATTTTGAACTCAATGCCGAATCTCGAAATGACTTAGGGAAAGGTGCGAGCCGCCGCCTACGTCGCTTAGAGGGTAAAGTACCCGGCATTATGTATGGTGCAGGACAAGATCCTGTATCGGTAACCCTAAAAGGCAACGAAGTAGCTAAAGCTATTTTGAGCGAAGCTTTTTATTCATCCATCGTTGATATCAACCTAGACGGCAAAGTCGTTAAAGCGGTTGTTAAAGACATGCAGCGTCATCCAGCAAAAGATCACGTTATGCATATCGACCTGCTACGTATCGACGACAAAAAAGAAATCACCATCAACGTACCTCTTCACTTTATCAACGAAGAGAAGTGTGTTGGCGTTAAAATCGGCGGCGGTAAAATTACCCACGCTATGGCTGAAGTTGAGATTTCTTGTCTTCCTGCCAACCTTCCTGAGTACATCGAAGTTGATATGATCGACGCTGAGTTGGAGCAAACGCTTCACTTGTCTGACATCGTTCTACCAGAGGGCGTAAGTATTGTTGCGCTATCTCACGGTGCTGATCACGATCACCCAATTGCGGCTGTTCATAAGCCTAAAGGTGGTTCAGATGAGGAAGAAGATGAAGCAGCTGAGTCTGAAGACGGCGAAGCAGCTGAAGGTGATAGCGAAGAGGGTGGTGAGTAATCATCATCCCGTTCGCGCCGCGACACCCTTATGTCAAAAGTTCAATCGAACGACATTCAATTGATAGTAGGCCTCGGTAATCCGGGGCCTGACTATTCTCAGACCCGCCATAATGTTGGCCAGTGGTATGTAGAACAACTGGCAAGACGTTACTCGGCTAATTTTAAATTAGAAACCAAATACAAAGCTCAAGTGGCTAAAGCACGTATTTCTGGCCGCGAGATTCGATTGGTATTGCCAACGGTGTATATGAACGAAAGCGGTCAAAGCATCGCGCCCTTGGCTAATTTTTTTAAAATAAAACCAGAACAAATTTTAATTGCCCATGATGAACTGGACCTAGCGCCAGGTATTGCTCGCCTCAAACAAGGGGGTGGTCATGGGGGACACAACGGCTTACGAGATACCATTTCTCGCTTAGGCAACAGCAAAGAATTTACGCGCCTACGAATTGGTATCGGCCATCCCGGAGACAAAAATAAAGTCTCGGGCTATGTGCTTAAAAAACCGAGTGGCGATGATCAGATATTAATTGATCGAAGTATTGATGATGCCTTAGACATTACCGAACAGGTGCTCGAAGGCGATGTACAAAATGCGATGAAGACTCTTCATACGCAATAGCAGTTTATAAATAATAGAAACGAAATTGAGGAAAGAACGTGGGATTTAAATGCGGCATTGTAGGCCTTCCAAATGTGGGTAAATCCACACTGTTTAACGCGCTCACCAAATCAGGTATTGCGGCAGAGAACTTTCCTTTTTGTACTATTGAGCCAAACACCGGCGTGGTATCGGTAAACGATCCCCGGGTTAACGCTTTAGAATCATTAGTAAGCCCAGAGCGAACCGTGCCCGCCACTATGGAATTTGTGGATATCGCCGGTCTTGTTGAGGGCGCATCCAAAGGCGAAGGCTTAGGTAACAAATTCCTCGCTAACATTCGCGAGACCGACGCAATCGCTCACGTAGTACGTTGCTTCGAAGACGAAAACATCGTGCACGTAGCCGGCAAAGTAGACCCCATTGCTGATATCGAAGTGATCGATACTGAACTAGCGCTATCAGATTTAGAGAGCATCGACAAAGCTCACCTGAAAAACCAAAAATTAGCGCGCTCTGGCGATAAAGATGCACAAGCGTTCGTAGCGATTTTAGAAAAAGCCCAAGCTCACCTTAACGAAGGCAAAGTGATGCGCTCGCTGGAATTAAGCGATGACGAAAAACTGGCTCTTAAGTCTTACAATTTGCTGACCATCAAACCAACCATGTATGTGGCTAATGTGGATGAAGACGGTTTTGAAAATAACCCTCAGCTCGATAAAGTGAAAGCACGCGCCGCAGAAGAAGGCGCACAAGTAATTGTGATTTGCGCCAAGATCGAAGCAGAGATAGCTGAGCTAGACGATGAAGAGAAAAACGAATTCCTAGCTGACCTAGGTATGGAAGAGCCAGGCCTCGATAGAGTGATCCGCCAGGGTTACGACCTATTGGGTTTACAAACATACTTTACTGCCGGCCCTAAAGAGGTTCGAGCTTGGACTGTAAGAAAGGGCGCTAGCGCACCCCAAGCTGCGGGCGTAATTCATACCGACTTTGAAAAAGGCTTTATCCGCGCCGAAGTCACTGCCTACGATGACTACATCGACAACAAAGGCGAGCAAGGTGCAAAAGAAGCCGGTAAGTGGAGACTAGAAGGTAAAGATTACCTAGTCGCCGACGGTGACGTGATTCACTTTAGATTTAACGTCTAAAACGCCTGTCATTCCAACTCACAAGGTGAGTCGCGTAGCGAGAGCTGGTAGCCTTGGTTGAGCCGGAATTCATTAATGGGTTGCGATAGACGCTAAGTGAAAATATTACCATCTGTCATTCCAGCGAACGAGGTGAATCGCGTAGCGAGAGAGGGTAGCCTGGGTTGAGTCGGAATTCGTTAATGGGTTGCGATAGGCGCGAGGTGAAAATAATACCATCTGTCATTCCAGCGAAAGCTGGAATCCACCGCCGGTAAAAACTAATTACTTCCCCCCTTTGTCGCCAACCAAGCCTTTCGATAAATCCCAGCAAGCAAAGGTAAAGTCAGTGCCCTTGGCATTAGCTTAATCAGCAACGCCTGCAAACGATTAGTAAAACGGGGTACAAACAAGACCTTACGCTTTATCAAAGTATCAATAGCTTCCGCAGCGCAGCTTTCTACACTTTGTAAAGCAAAGTCATCGTTAAAGTAATCACCTAAACCACTCTTCTGATTCATTTCTGTTCGAATACCACCTGGTGCAAATAAGCTCACCGAGTAAGGCTTTTGGTTTAGCTCTTGGCTGACACCCAAAAAGTAATGAGTCAAAAATGCTTTGGTGCCTGAGTAAGCCGCTTGATAGGGAACCGGTACCAAACCACCCATACTGCCAATAGCCAAAATGCCACCATCGCTTTGTTGCTCATCAAAGTAAGTAACAAAGGCCCGAGTAAAATAAACCACCGCGGCGACATTGGTGCTGAGCATGCCTTCGAATTCGTCCCAAGGCTGGCGAGTGTCCTCGTCAAAAAAGGTAACGCCAGCATTAAGGATCGCTGCTTTAATATCCCACTGCTTAAGCTGATCAAACAAAGCAGCGTAGCTAGCCTGGTTTGAGAAATCGGCACTCACCACCTTGCACTCACAGTCAAAATTACTTTCTAGCTCGGCCTTGAGGCTCTCTAATCGCTCCGCTCGACGAGCGCTGATAATCAGCTTAGCACCATGATCACGGGCCAGCTGGAGGGCCATTTCAGCCCCTAGGCCCGACGAGGCCCCGGTGACCAGAACCCATTGATTTTCGAGGCTTAATTTGCCCATTTTGGCTCCCAACCTTGACATTTATGGGGCAAATTAGCAGAATGCGCGCTCTCAATCGAGGGCTGATTTCCTTTAGCTCTCAAGCACGTCTTATGTGGCTACGTAGCTCAGCTGGTTAGAGCACAGCATTCATAATGCTGGGGTCGGTGGTTCAAGTCCACCCGTAGCTACCATTCTCTTTCGGTTTAAGCTTAATTGATATTTTTGCTTTTTCCGTTACTACATTGTTACTACAAATTATATTTCCGAAATATATGAAGGTTCAAGGCCGTACTATTAACGGACTTTGGTTGGTTTGGGTTTGATTCTTCCTCTCCGTTTCAGCTTTTTATAAAGCTCTCCTTCCCATTTTTCGTCAAGCTCCTCTAAAAGCCTTTTTCGCCCACTTTTAATCTGAGTATCGCTAGGCAACTTTTTTCCTTTTATTGGTTCTCTTCCAAGAAGTGACTTCTCAGCTAAGAATCGTTTTTTAAAGTAGCCATAAGGAGATTCCTTGAATGGTCTTTGTTTTTTTATGCAAACTTCTTCATAAAGAAGCTCAATGGCAAGTGAGTGGATAACCGTTTGATTAAAGGCTTCTGAACCATACTGTGTGCTTCCTATTTCCCCAACGATTTTTTTATACAAGCGTTGTGTTTCTGGGGGTAAATAAATTCCGACATTTGAGATTCCTGTTTCTTGTAGAAGTGCGGCAGCGTTGCTCTTTTTCATAATATTGTTCCAATTAAAAGCCTTATAGTTACCGGGTAACTTACAGTATTTAGCACTCATATGTAAGTTACCCGGTAACTATATGTCTATTGCTAACCTTTAATACGAGCAAATTTGTAAGAAATTCATAAATTGAAAAAACGCATAAATTACGCCTAGAAACGCAATATTTAGCGTGTTTAGGGCTTATATGCATTTTCCAAGAAAACTGAAAATCTCATTTCTACCCTTCTTGTAAATATCTTGGCAACTAACAAGCAAAGGTATTTATATGAAATATTTAGACTATTACGACGATTTACTTACGCCTAAACAGATAGCAGTTATTTTGGGTTTGAGTATCAGCATAATTTATAAATGGCGGACGGTATTTAATTACTGTGAGCCAAGACACTTCAAGCTAGGTGGAAAAAAAGGAAAGGTTCTTTATCCCAAGGAGGGGCTTCTAAAGTTCATCAAGAGCTGCGCGCTGGAAGGCACAACGCTTCCTGAAAACTTAGAAGATTTATTTCCATTACTAACAGTAGAGCAATTCGCGGAGCAATTAGGGCTAAAGGTTAACTCCATTTGGAATAACCCGAATATCGCCGATTGTGGATATTTCCGAATCCATCCGCTTTGTGACGCAAATCTTAAAGGCCAAGGCTGTATTCGTTTCTCAACCTGGCATCTGAATCAACTTTTAAAAATCGAATCAAATTAGAGGTGTTGAAAATGAACAACGTAATCTATGAAAGAAATAATGCACTTCTGGTGTTAGTGGACTCCGTCGATGGTGCGAGCGAAATGACGGTGACAAATTTTTACCCAGAAATAGCCAAGCAAATTACAAAGATAAGAAATGGTAAAGAGGGAGAGGTTCAATATGTAATACGGTCTACGAGTAAAAATGGTGACGTGTTGCCAGAAGTAATTTTGCCTGCGGAGCAGCTTTACAACAAAAATTGGCCTGCGCAACACTATGGTGTTGATGGTCGGATAACTCCTCCTATCTCAAAAAATCTTGTCAACGTTGCGGAATACATGCACGACAACAGTACTCCGCAGAAGATAAACCACTACCTTAATTCTGGCTTCCAGAGTTTAGGTGAGGAATTGTTTTTCATACATGGTCGTGGATTAGTTGGCTCCCCGAAGGTAAAAGGCGTAGCCGAATTGGGAGCGGAAGGGAAATTAGCTGAGGTAAAGCTACACTCAAGTATTCCCACTAAGGAAGAAAGCAGGTCTGTCGCAGCAAAGCCTCTAATTTTTAGCAACCTATACAAAGGCGAACCTTTTAAGGGTTCTGTTTTGTTAGCCACTATTGTTAGGTCGGCTATGTGTTTTTTTGATGAGCTCGCTACACCACCGCTTTTTATCGTCGCTCCAAGTGGCTCACAAAAAACAGAGGTTGCTCTTCTTTTGCAAAAATTTTATATGCCGGAGCTTAAAGAATCCTTTTCAAATTGGTCGTCAACCAGTGCGTCAATACAGGATGCAATTGTGGGGCTTGATGGGTGCATAATGCTCATTGACGATTTTGTCTCTAAGGATGGCCCTAAGTCAGATCGTGAACTTGATGAAAAAATTGAAGAGGTCGTTAGAAATGTTGCGAATAGAACTATTAAGGAAACCACTAAAAGGTCAAATAGCAAGTATCACCCTACGGTTGTTATAACTGGCGAACATACACCGATTAAAGCGCATGATTCCTTACATAAAAGAATCATATATCTGGAAGGTAGCGGTATTGATTTGAAGGTTCTAACCCACCTTCAGGAACTTCAGAAAGATGGCTGCTTCTCAATATTTATTACTGATTTTATTTCCTTCGCGTTAGCCAACAGGCGTAGGTTTGAATCACTGATAAAGATAAAAAAGCCGCGCTATGAAAATCGGTTTCGCAAACAGGCACCCCATCTCCATAGTCGCCAACCCGAGCAGTTTGCCACATTACTCTTGTGTATTGAGGTTTATGCTCGCTATTTAAACGCTAGGCGTGTTTTACCGACGAAGGGGATTCGTCGATTTGTAGAACATAATTTTGAGTTATTACTACATTCAGCAAAAAGCCAATCTGCGATAGTAGAAGAGCGAAATCCAAGGGAGCTGATTTGGTCTGCAATCAGAAAACGAATTGACGAACGCGTAATTTATTTTGAAGAACATGGCAAGGACGTCCGTTCTAAGCTTAAGGAATCGGAGGCAATTTTTGTTGGGTGGAGGTCTGAGCAGGGTGACTTTGATTGTGTTGCAACCGTATCACCCGAAGAACTAGTAGGTGAGTCACTACTAATTCATCTAAATCTTCCGGCTAGTAAAACGGCATTTTTCAAGTATCTGGCGAGACTGGGTATGTTGCACTTGCCGACAGGTGACGGGAAGCGCCTTACGAAGCGTACGAGCATCAAAGGCGTCACCAAACGAGTTTACCGCCTGAAGTAGTAATCCACAAAGTGGGCATGGTGGGCAATTGCCCATTTTGCCCATTCCTACCTATAACCGGCCACTTAAGTGCCATCAAGATCACACGTAACGGCTAATAGCTATAAAACCATATTATTGAGGTAAAGACATGTTAGACACTAAAGAACTAAGGGTGGTATCTGCAGGTTTGGATAAACTTGCGTTTACTACTCCATTATTAAAACAAACCAATGAACAAGTTTATCAAACTATTGAGAAATTCTATAAAAAGGGCGCCTATAAGATTAACCCGTGTAAGCCTTCAAAGACATTTAGAAAGGGGTGCGAATTAACTCTTGAAGGTTGGACTTCCCAGGGTTTGCTAGACACCAAATAGCGTTAATATGTAACTCTATGAGGTGTGATAATGAAAGGCAAACGGTATACAGAAGAATTTAAAAAGGAAGCAGTCAAACAAGTTACTGAACGAGGATATTCAGTAGCTGATGTTGCTCAGAGACTCGGCACAACTACCCATAGTCTTTATGCTTGGATGAAGAAATACGGTGAGCCGATTCCCCGAGAAGTCGATAAAAACGACCTTGCTGCCGAGAATGCCAAATTAAAAGCGGATTTACGCCGAATGACGGAGGAGCGCGACATACTAAAAAAGGCCGCCGCGTACTTTGCCAACGACCGCGAGTAAAGTACGCCTTCATTCGCGAACATCGACATGAATTTTCCGTAAAGGCCATGTGCCGAGTCTTTAAATTACATCGTAGTGGTTTTTATGCTTGGCTAGAAAAACCCTTATCCAATCGCGCGATTGAAGACGAGCGATTATTAAAAAGGATCAGGGAGTTTTATATTGCCAGCGGAGGGACTTATGGCAGCCCATGGATTCATCGTGACCTTCGTGATGCAGGTGAGACTTGCAGTGTGCATCGCGTTGCTAAAATTATGCGAGAGAACAAACTAAAAGCACAGATAGGCTATAAGCGTCGTTATATTAAAGGCGGAAAAACAGCATCCATTGCAGATAATGTTTTAGCACGGAACTTTAGCCCTGATGAACCAAACAAGTCGTGGGTGAGTGACATTACTTATGTTAGAACACATGAAGGCTTTTTGTATGTCGCCACTGTATTAGATTTATTCTCTCGTAAGATTGTCGGTTGGTCGATGGATAAAAATATCGACAGACATTTAGTTATTCGGGCCTTAATGATGGCCGTTTGGCAACGGCAACCGAAAGACACGGTCTTGGTTCACAGTGACCAAGGTAGTCAATATGGGAGCGCGGATTACTTATCGTTCATGAAGTCGAACAATTTAGAGCCCTCCATGAGTAGGCGAGGCAACTGTCACGACAATGCGGTAGCTGAGAGTTTCTTTGCAACATTTAAAAAACGAGTGACTCAACGCAAGATTTACTCAACACGCGACGAAGCAAAGACAGTGATATTTAATTTTATTGAGATGTTTTACAATCCAATTAAGCGGCACACTCACACAGGTGGTGTGTCGCCAATGAAGTTTGAAGAAGACTATTTTTCGAAGCTACAAAGTGTCTAGCAAACCCTGGGAAGTCCAGTATTGGGTTTTAAGGAAGCTAAAAAGGATGCGCTTGCTGTCATCATTAGCGAAGACCCAAACACAGTTGTCTCTGTCGTAAGTCCAGCAGGTATGTCGATTTTAAAAATCATAGCTTGGACTGACCGAGATGCAAATAAGAGAAAAAAAGATGCGACGGATTTTCTTTATTTGTTAAGTGAGTATGAAAAAATTCCTTCAGTTAAAGAAGGGGTATATAACAATGAAAAGCTGCTTGAAAAATATAATGGCGATATTGTTTTGGCAGCGTCATATCTACTAGGCAGGCATGCGAGAAACATTAGTGAAGAAAACACCTTTGAATTTATACGAGATTTTTTTGAAGATAAATTGGAGTCCAAGAAGCTAGATAGATTTATTTTCGATTCAATAGAGAGGAATAGAGATCACGAATACCAGAGGCATGAAGAACTTGTTAATGCTTATATTAACGGTTTCGTTTTAATTAAGTCCTTATGGTAAGTGGGAAAGGCTGAATATGAATGCAACATTGCAAGTAGTATTAGGGGTATAAACGTATAATGATAACCGGAGAACTTAAATCCAAAGTCGATAAAATCTGGGACACCATGTGGTCTGGCGGGGTGTCCAATCCGCTGTCTGTGATCGAGCAGCTTACCTACCTGCTATTTAATAATTCGGGTCAGAGTAATATTTCTTTCTTAAAGCTCAATATCCCACTTTCTTGCCTCCTTAGTCTTTAAACTGCTTTTCAAAAAAAACTTGCCAAACCCTAATTTCTAGCTACTATTGGTTGGACCAAAATGGTCCAACCAATAGGTTTTAAGGCAAAAACCCCATGGTTTCAGTACTGACAGCCGAGAAAACAAGCCTAACTGCAGGCGTAGCAAGCCAGATTCGTGGCGATATCCTGGAAGGTCGCTACCGCGCAGGGGACCGTTTGCCGGCAGAACGGGAGCTAGCAGAGCGTTTAGAGGTCAATCGTACTTCGGTGCGAGAGGCGCTTAAGCTCTTAGAGCAGGAAGGCTTTATCGCGATTCGCCGGGGTGATGGTGCTCGGGTTCAGGCCATTGATGACTTGAATCTGCAGGGTTTGGGCCATCTCTTGTTTATTAACGATCAGCCTAACGTCGATATCATTTTGCAGATGCTTTACGTACATCAGTTGGTGTTGATTGGTTCTGTCGAAATCGCTGTGCAAAACGCGACTGAAGAGCAGTTGAAACGTGCTTTAAAACTTATCGATGAGTTAACGGTTGCCGATCCTCAGAATATACACGCCACGCTTTATGCCATTTTTAATTTGATCATTGAAGCGAGTCATAACCTAGTCCTTAAGATGATTTATAAGGCGATGGACCCGAGCGTAGGGGAAAGCCTTCATGCCTTTGGTGGTGAGTTAACCTGGTCGATCAGTGGGCCGATGTTGGATGTGGTGGCTGATATTAAGAAGTCTTTAGCAGCGCGTGATGGTAAGAAAACTGCCGAAGGCGCAAATCTTTTGATTGAGAATAGAAGAGCGACCTTATTAATGAGGCAAAAACAGGTTCAAGAAAATTAGTTGAAGATAAAGATAGATAGAGGAAATGATGATGAGTGATTCAAATTTAGTCGAGAATACAAGCACAGAAAATGAAGAGCAGTTTGAGTCTTTATTTGCTTGCTGGGTAAAACATCTACTGGCTTTGTATGTGCCAGTACTAGCTACAGCTTTTTTATTAACGGCTCCGCATCCCTGGTATGTGACTTTGTTATTTCTTATTCCGGTGGCGGTTGCACACCGTTTGGATAAGAAAGAGGTAGAAGAGCTTAAAGCACCTAATCCTAACTTTCCGGAATGGCCTTTTAACCTGTTGATGTTTGTTGCGGCTGGTTTTCAGTTTTTAAATGTCTTTTTGTTGGTGTATGTGTTTTCTAACCTAGATGTTTTTGCTTTGGATACGGTATTTGCCATTGTATTGGTAGGTGCTAGCTCTGGTTACTCAGGCATTACCTTGGCCCACGAATTTATCCATAGACGCAGCCCCTTTTTTCGCATGGTCGGTCGTGGTTTATTGGTGTCGGTGTTTTATGAGCACTTCTATACCGAACACTTACGTGGTCACCACGTAAAGGTTGCGACCGAGGGTGATCCGGCGACGGCTAAGTTCGATGAGAACTTCTGGCCTTTTTACTTTAGAACGGTACCTGCTCAGTTTGTGAGTGCTTGGAATATCGAACGCAAACGTTTGGGTGATGAGGACATGTCTTTGTTTGATGCGCGTGTGCTACAAAATCGCGTATTCCAAGGTATGGTGGCGCAGATTGCCTTGTCCGTTGTGATTTTTATGGTTTTTGGAGGCTTCTCGTTGTTCCTGTTTTTAGCGCAAAGCTGGTTTGCCTCACGCTTATTAGAGATTGTGAATTACTTTGAGCATTGGGGTCTGACTCGAGCGCATGATCGTGTGCAGCCAGAGGATTCTTGGGACAGTCATTCGTGGTTTACTTACTACGGTTTAGTGGGACTGACTCGTCATGCGGATCACCATGCTAACCCAACTCGCCCATATCAAATGCTGCGTACTTTTGATGAAAGCCCCAAGCTGCCCTATGGCTATATCGCTATGGTGTTTATGGTGATGACTAAAAATAAACAGTTCAAAAAGGAAATGACTGAGCGTCTTAAAGAGAAGAAGTTAGGGCCCTTTAGAGAAGTGGGTGAGCCAGCAGTATAGATTTCGACCCAGGACAAACTCCCTATTTGACCTACCTGTTTAGGTAGGTTTGCGCTTTAGCTAATAAACGTACTATCGGTCTCGATATTAACTATTAACCACATAGTGTGGTCTGGAGATCGATATGCGTTTATTAACCGTGTTAGCAGCAAGTTTGCTAGTGTGTACCAATTGGGCTTGGGCTGGACCTGAGAAAAAGCTGGCGGGGAACGATGTTTTCGATAACCCCAAAAAGCAAATTGACTTTGGCAAGCTTAAATACCTTAAAAAGTCAGACACCATTATTATTCCCTATGTTGAAGTAAAACTTCAAAACTGGGGAACCCAAGGGGCAGTAGCGCAAACTCGCGGCTTTGGTGGCGGCTCGACGCAAACGTCACAATCTCGCTCCACAGTGTCGGTCGCATTCAACCCTGAACTAGCGCAAGAGGTCGCTACCACTCTGCATAAGGATTTGATTGCCAAGTTAAAAGCAGAAGGCTGGAAGGTGTTGACCTTAGACGATGTTAAGGGCAACAAAGGAATGAAAAAAGTTAAATGGGCAAAAACGGATAAGAATACTTTAAGTCAAGGCCTAAGGGTTGAGCGAAAGGATGGCAAGTTCTTAGGAATGAGCGCTGCCGGTGGCGGTGGAGCTGGCTACGTCATCGCTTTACCCAAAGGGCAAGATTTTATCAAACCACCAATTCAAGGTCCTGCTTGGCCGTTTAGAAAGGTGGTGTCTAGTAAAAAAGCGAATATCTATATTCCTTCTTATACGATTAATACTGTGAATTTTAAAACCGAAGAAAAAAGCCGTAGTCGCACTGCCAGTACCAGCGTGAGTTTTGACCCGCTTGTATCATTCGCTGGAGCAAGCACCGCTTATTTGAATCCTAAAGCAGCCGGAGGTGCTATTGCACTTAAGCAAGACGCTTACGGATTAAATAACGGCGTGTCCACAGGTAAAGTGGTAGATAAAAAGGACGTTTCACCAGCAGCGGCAAATGCTTTGGGTTCTGCTTTCAGAGCGATCGGTGGTGCAGGAATAAGCAGTGCTAAAAACGAATATGTGGTCGAGGCGGACGAAGCAGCGTTAAAGGCTGAGGCCATCAAGCTTGGACAAGCGTTTAATGATGTTACCGCTAGAGCCATGGGCTTGTATAAAGGAAAATAGTCTCTGGCATAGAAGAATAGGGGGGCTTAATGCCTCCCTTTTTTGATATCATGTTCAATGATTTTTGAGAGTAGATTCAATTGAGTTAAGGCGGAGCAAGAAATACAGACCCATGAAGACGTTCGTATGTTTCTTGTTGCTATTCTCTCTTACGCTCAGTACCGCCTCCCGGGGAAGCGAAGGCATTGAGTCGGGTTCGTTGTTGGAAAACGCTGAAGGCTCTTTGCTAGAGAAAGCTGAGGGCACTCTAATAGAAAACGCCGAGGGCTCTCTAATAGAAAACGCCGATGGCTCTCTAATAGAAAACGCCGATGGCTCTTACCTCAGAATTCAGTCGTCTTATATTGCTCATGCTGAACATTCGGATATTCGTCGATATGATGATCTGAGCTGGACCAAAACAGACTTACCCTTTAAATCGAACTTGTCTTTGGAATCCGTTCAGTTTTTTGTTTTTAAAATTCCCTTAGTTGAATATTTGAGTTTAGTGAAGGGGGATTGTGAATCAAACTGCGCCCTCTATATCAGTCATCATTCCTTTGATATTGAGGTGTACTTAAACAGACAATTGCTTGCATCAAGAGTTAATAAAGAGGGTCACCCTGTGATGGCCTGGAATCGTCCTTTATTAGTCGATATACCGAGCAATTATCACGAAGGCCAGCTTATTTTTGTTCTTAAAAATGCCAAGCCATTTGCTATGTTGCCCGAAGTCTTGATTGGACATCATCAGGTCTTAAATGACATGTACCTCAAACGCTATTTTTTGCAGATTAAAGTGTCTGAGTGGGGATCTGTGCTCAGTATTGTCATGGGACTTTTTGGTTTGTTATTGTGGCTAAAAAGGCGAGAAGATGTGCACTACGCATTTTTCTCTCTTTTATGTTTTTCTTGGTCAGCGGTGCTTTTTTATCTTTATTTGCCTATTTCACCTTTAGAAAGTGGAACCTGGCTGAAAGTAGCTTATTTTTTTGCTGAGCTGTCTGGTGTCTTTTTATTCTTTTTTATTTCACTTTTTCTTGAATCTTACTCCAAAAAAATTGCTGCATTGAGTGCTTTTCTGTGTGTACTAACGATTCTCGTATATGTGATTTTTCCTCTTCATGAGGCTCACTATATGATGATGTTTATGCACCTATACACTACGGGCTTAGTTATATTTGCATTGTATAAGTCTTCTCATAGTGCTTATTACAAGGGTTTGTTCGAGGCTAAAGTGATTTCGATAGGTTTGGGCTTGGTTATGCTCTTGGTCAGTATAGATATAGTGCGCTTTGGAGTGGCAGCTTCGACATGGTCAGCACCACCAGAACTTACCTTTATGCAGCATGGAGTGCTTTTCTTATTGATTACCTTTTTTCTTTTAATTGTAAAACGATTCAACGACGCGATTGATGAATCTAAGGCCTTAAATGAAAGCCTAGAGCACCAAGTATCGACGGCTAAAGAACAATTAAGGGAACATTATGAAGAATCTAAGAGGCTGGAGTTAGGCAAAGTGGCCGAAGAGGAACGACAAGCTCTGATGCGGGACCTGCATGACGATTTGGGTGCTAAGTTGTTTTCTATCGTGTCTTCGTCAGATTCAAACGAAAAAACGGAACTAGGCCGTGAAGCTTTGATATCTATGAAAGACCTAGTGGCTCAAGCAAATGATAGAAATAATGACTTAAATGCAGCAATTATTTCCTCATGTTCAGAAATGGAGGCTAGGCTTAAATCAAAACGCATGGATTTGCTGCTTGATCGAGATCCGTCTTTAGATGAGATTACCGTGGCACCACAAACCTGTTATCACCTACGAAGAATTATTAGAGAAGCTACGACTAATATACTCAAGCATTCCCACGCCTCTAGCGTGTTTGTGCAGTATCGTTTCGGCACTCAACTAGAGTTGAAAATATCAGATAATGGAGTGGGTATGGATTTGGACAATGTCGCTGGAAACGGCTTGCGAAATATTCGTTATCGAGTTCAACAGCTGAATGGTTGTGTTGATATTTCTTCTAAGAAAAATGGCGGGGTGAGCATTGAACTGAATGCCCCGATTGAGGTAATCAAAGAATGAAGACGGCACTTGTATTAGAGGATAACTCAAATGGCCTGGACTTGTTGGTTCAGGTGTTGCGAGAAAGTTTTGCGGGCATAGATATTCGTACCGCGACAAATATTGAGGCATGTTTAAACGAGCTGAAGAGTTACGAGCCAGAGATTGCGTTGATAGATTTGGCCTTGCCCGATGGCTCCGGAATAGACGTTATTCGTTATTTAAAATCAGAAAGAAAAGATACCTATGTCGTAGTGACTACCATATTTGATGACAGCTCCACTTTGTTTTCAGCCCTAAGAGCAGGGGCTGATGGCTATGTGTTGAAATATCAGACGCCAGAAATGATTGTTGATCTTCTTCAGGGTATAGCAAAAGGAAACCCTCCATTATCGCCCGAAATTGCCAAGAAGATTTTGTTGTCGTTTGCTAGTGAAAACAATTCTGAGCCGGTCCTATCCGATAGAGAGCAAGAGGTACTTCAGCTGATAGGAAAAGGATTTACGGTGAAAAAGGTGTCAGAACTTTTAGGTATTTCTAAAAATACTACTTCGTTTCACATTAAATCTATTTATAAAAAGCTTAATGTGAATAGCCGTGCAGAGGCGACTATTGAAGCGGCAAAAATGGGGATCATAAAAGTATAATACCGAAAGGCTCTAACCGGCGGCCTTAAAACAAGTCGTTTTGTGCGTTTGGTTTGGCACATGTTAACTCTTTGAATAGTGCTTCATGGGCATGACGGTGTCCTTTTTAGTTTATTTTGTAGTTGATATACTCATTGGCTCTTTTTTCCGCCCTTTTTAGGTAAGTTATGAAGTATTCGGAAAGCTTAGAAAACGTACTTGGTTTAAGCGAGGAACCTTATTTAGCAATCAAGGATAGTCAAGTACATGATCTGCTGACAGAGCATCCTGACGAATTTCTTGATTATGCGTATACTCGTTTACGGGCTATTGCTGCTGGTCGTGTCAGTCTTGATCAACCCGCCAAAACTTTATTTAACGATAGTGAAGAGGATGGTGACTTTAGGGTCATGCCTTGCGTCACCCGGCACGGCGATGATGTCGTTAAAACGGTAAAAATAGTGGGCACTAATATTCGCCAAGAGACCGTGCCGGGGCAGATTACGGTCGGCAAAGCTTTTGCTATTGATCCAATTGAGAACTTTATCACTCATGTCTTTGATGCCTGTTTGTTGTCTTCGGCAAGAACTGGTTTGTGTGCTGCTTTGGGTATAAAGCTTTTGGCTAAACAATCTTCGCACATCGTGTTGGTAGGTTGTGGGCGAGTGGGTTTCTATTCTTTATTGTATGCCAATAGTATCAGTCCATTGACTCGTGTGGACTTAGTGGATGTTGACGCAATGCGAGCCGAAAACCTGGCTAAGGCACTAGCCGAGGTACTACCAAATGTCAGCGTGAGCTGTATTGATAGTAGTTCATTTGATGGCGACGTATTAATCCTAGCGACCTCGAGTAGAGAGGTTATTAGCACACCAAACAATACCAGGGTAGACCTCATTGTAAGCTTAGGGGCTGATACTGATGATCAGCAGGAACTCAGTCACCTGTGGGCCGAGCAGTCCGACTTGTTTGTCGATACTCCTGATACGCTTAACTACGGCGATTTAAAAAAGTGGCAAAGTGAAGGCTTGATTGATCGCAAACAGATCGCCGATTTATTTAAGCTCTTAAGTGACGAAGCGCAGATACCAAGATTAATGCAATCGTCAAGGCAGAAACTCTATGTTTCTACTGGTTCAGCTCTGTTTGATAATCTGGCTATAGGTTATCTGCTTAAGCATCTTTAAGTTCTTTGATGGCTATTAGAGGATGTTAACCATTAAGGCCGTTGACCATTGTCCTACTTGCCCTGAATCGCTAACGCGCCTAACGCGTATGTATTTTGTGACTGGACCGGCCCAGTTTGCCACGGGAACATCGTATGTGTTTGACCGGGGTTGGTCGTTAATGTCTAGGGATGAAAAATCAGCGAAGTCACTAATTTGTATGTGGTAATTTCCTTCGCCGGGCGCAAGTATATTGCCGCCGCCGGTATTTCCACCTCCGCTATCAAATGCTCCGTCATAAAAGAATCGATGAAAGTTACCAAGTGGAGCTAATGCATAAGTCGCCTGTGCTAGGGCTGGGTTGGTTACATCCAGTTCTGTGATTAGTGGAGTTAGGTCAACGCTACCTGTGGTGTCTAAAATAAAATCTATGTTTTGTGCGACTAGGCTCGGGTCGATATTGTCATGAGACGCGAGCAGCGCGTTAAGGGTTTCTTCTTCTATATTGGTGTTGTTGGTCACCGCGTTGCTGAGATCATCAAGCATCTCGTTAATATCTAAATGGCGGTTATCCAGTTGGGTTTGCACCAGTAAGGATGATAGATAGATCAGTAGCTCCCAATCTTGCTGACCACCAGCCCCGTCATTGCTTAGCTGGATCAGTTCAAAATCTTGAGAGCTTGAATCGATGCCTGTAAGTGCGCTCAAGGTATTCAGTGTGCGAGTTTGAGCGTTTTGTTTAGCATTGACATAGGAATTTCCGGCTTGCAGTAACTCCAAGGTGTAGTCGTAAGAAATATCCGTTAGAACGTTAATCGAGAACCGTGTGTTTGAATCGAACAGGGACGCATCAATGATCGCTTTAAGTTCGGCCTCACCAGTCGAGTAGGTGCCCGTGGTCTCCTCATAGTATCGACCTTGGGCTTGGATAGAATAGATGGCGTCTTCTAGCTCGATATTAAAGTTGCCTTTATTTGAGATGGTTTTGTCTTCAATAACTGAACCGCTAGGACTACCCTGTTTTAGCTTTTGAGCACTAATAATAGAGCCCGCAATAAGAGGGCCTTTTATTGCGCTACCATTTCGACCTTCTCCTGTTCCCGAGATGCCGCCGTCATCACTGGGTTCGATAAGATCGCAAGCGATTAGAAATGCACAAATAATGTAGAGATAAAATAGTTTCATAATTGTTTAAAAAGAGCTGACTCTTTATTCTTTGTCACCATTAGGTGATTCTTTCTTTTTCTCAAAGTAGTAAAGGCCAAGGCCAATTCTTTCTAGTTGATCGGTTTCTTCGCCATCATAGGAGTGGATTTCTTCTTTTAGCCAGAGGTTAAGTTTTTCTAAGAATTCTCGGCTGTCAC
The DNA here is from genome assembly GCA_965223975.1 of Pseudomonadales bacterium. Taxonomy (GTDB): domain Bacteria; phylum Pseudomonadota; class Gammaproteobacteria; order Pseudomonadales; family JBECKS01; genus JBECKS01. The sequence goes on along the minus strand of OZ245031.1, from coordinate 698,070 downwards.
GTTTAATTAGAACTTTGAACCGATTAGCGACTTCGGCGTTTACATTGTTGTAATTAACGCTCAGCTGTAATCGAGAATCATTGCTGGGGCTTTGTACGTTGTGAGTAACGGTATTTAAAAAATCAGAGTTGGCTTGCCCCATGATAGAAAATATTTCGCTCATGTCTTCGGGTACATAACTGGTCTTAACTAACTTAACGTTGCCCTGGTTATCGGTCTCTACAATGCCTGATTGTTTTAGTTCTAAAAGAATAGAAGTTGCGGTGACGTCACCACAATATAGTTTTGCTAGATTCTCGAAACTTTCTTCTTCTCCACGAATGGGTAGTACTTTCGGTTCGCCTTTTTCTTGATATTCAGGCCGTGTTTTCCATCCGTTGACGGCTCTAATAGCGCGGTTGCTGTTTTGATTATATTGCTCGTGAAGGGCACTGGTTTCTTGTCCAAGCTTTCTGAGTTTGGTGACTTCTTTTCTGCTTAAGCCGGTGATTACCGCAATACGCGAAGTGTTTTGCTTTCTGCCTTCGATTTTATTTTTTTCCGCCTCCTCAACATATAAAACTTTGAGCGAGGTGATGAAATCTTGAACTGAAAGGCCGTGATTAATTGCCAGCCGAACCAAAGGCCTAAGGGTTTCATGTATCGCTTTAAAAAGCGTATGTCCCTGTTGTGGGTTATCGGATGACACGGTTGACCTCATTGGGCGAAACATAAGTATTTTTTTAGATTTACTGGCCAGCGCCCTTCAGGGGCTAGTAGCTATTTGTTGCCTATTTTAACCTCAAAAATATCAAAAAATGTTACCTATGTACCAAAATTCCAATAAAAGCATATAAAAATGGTCCAAAAAGACCAAAAAAAGGTTAAGATTCGCATAATCTGGACTTAGGTCGGGCTGGCTATGCTCTATTTTTCTTAGTTGAGTCGCCTTTGGGTCCAGGAAATTCAATATTTGGAAATAAAAGGTGGACCAATGTCTCGTACAAACTCTCAAGTTGAACATTCAAGATCAGGTTTTAATCGTTTGAAGGGAGCTGTAGCTACAGCAGCAGTGGCCTCAGCGGGCTTATTTGGTGGTGCTTCTAGTGTTCGAGCTGCAACACAAAGTCATAATTTTTTCGACAACCTCACAGTTCAAGGGGTTGGACCCAATAATCATTACTATGAGCTGGAGGGCCTTTTTAATGACAGTGTTTCCATCACATGCTCGACGCCTACTAGTTGCATCGCGAACTATACTACCGGGGTGAGTGTCGATGGCTCGATTCTGGGAATTGCTGTTAGTTCGGTTGGTGATACTTCAACTTCGTACGGAAATATTCATAATTATTTTGGTGCCTATGTCGTTGGCGATGAAACTTTTGATGACTCTGATTCGTCGGTTGATTTTACTGAAAACGTTATCACGGTTGGCAGCCAAACAAATATACAAGCGGGTATCAATGCTAATCTTGAATATCGACTTTATACCGATAAGGTGGCGGTGCGCTCAACGATAATCTTAACCAATACTACTGGGAGCAATATTTCGCTTCCTGTAGGGGCTATCGGCTCTTTAACTAATTCAGCAGTGCTTTACACATATTCGACTAGTAGTGGCGATGCAGTTTTACAGGACTCCGACCTTTGGATGACGGTCACCGATAATAATTTAGGTGACCCTGGTTCTAGGCCTGGAACTATTTTGGGTATTCAAGGAAAAAATAGCCGCCTGTCAAATGCTAAAGAAGAGTTTGAGTTTCTCACATCGAACGCGAGAAAAAATTATTTCTTCTATTACGATGTAACTGTTCCTGCTAATCAGACTGTTCGAATTATGAATTTTCATTATTTCGGTTTAACTAACGCTGAATTAGATACAGCGTCTGGTGACTTTGAATCAATGGCAACGCTTAGAGCGGCGAATTATGTCGATGACATGACTGAGGCTGAGTTAACTACGGTGTTGAATTATAGCGACCCTAAAAAGGCCTCTAAAAAGAAAAAGAGTGGTGGCGGTGGAAGTATCGGTTTTAGTTTCCTAGCGTCCTTGTTTGGGCTCGCATATTTACGACGAAATTTTTTTTCTTGATGTTGTTGTGCTGGTATAGCGTTTAAGGCCGCTCTTGTAGCGGCTTTTTTGACCAAACGAAGCCTTTGATATGAATCTAGAACACTTAAATATAGCCGAAAGGAAAAGTTTGATTTTGTCGCTGTTGTCAAAAAATGACTTGATGGCGGCTAAATCTGCGTTGACGTCATTAAAAGAGGTAATGCCTGATGATAGTTTGGATCTCATTTATTTAGAAGGTGTCTATAGCACGGTCAGTAAAGACTATGGATCAGCAGTTAACTACTTTGAGAAGGTTGTCTCGAAGAGCCCTAAAGATGCGGTAGTGCTGAATAATTTAGGAAATGCTTATCTACAGAAAAATGATGTTAAAAAAGCTATAGAGAAATTTAAGGCCGCATTGGAGCTTGAACCAAAATATGCGGGGGCATCCTATAATCTAGCTTGCGCTCATATTCAACGTGAAGAATATGAAAAGGCGTATCAAGTGAGCATTGTTTTGCTAGACGCAAGAACTATACCTGCCGCGCATTTGGCTTTGGTGGGGGATTGCGAGCGGCATCGAGGCCACTGGCGTAAAGCAATTAGCTACTATCAAAAAGCTATTGATGTAGATCCCAGTTTTGCGAAAGCTCATCTTAATTTGTGCCCGATTTTAAATCATTTGGGTCAAAGCGAAGATGCTATCGAACATGGTTTACAAGCCATTGAGCATTCGCCAGAGAATCTTTTGGCCTACAAGAACTTAGGCGACTGTTATGTAAGTTGTGAACGTTTTAATGACGCTATGAATATTTACGCTGAGGGCTTTGAGATTAATCCTGAGTTTCTCCCCTTGCTTGCTTCCATAGGGCGATCTTGGATTATTCAGGGTGAGTATGAAGAAGCATGGACTTGGTTTCAAAAGATACTTGAAAGCGAACCAGATAACTTGGCATCCACGCTTGGCTCAGCCGAGGTGCTTAACGGAAAAGGAGACTCAGGTGCGGCGTTGGAGCTTTTAGAACCAATGCTGGATGAAATAAATTACGATGCCGAGGCGTTACTTATTACCGCTGAATGCTATTGGGACGAGGGTGATGCTGAAACGGCTTTGAATAGCCTAGAGCGAGTCTTGGAACTTGAGCCCCAGCGCTCTGGCGTTTATTCCCGCATGGGACAAATTTATTCCTCTTCTGGGGATATGAAAAAAGCCGAGGAGATGTATAAGAAAGGTTTGGAGAAAAATCCCAAGTGCGTTTCTGCTATCAGTGGTCTAGCTACTAATTTACGAGGAAAGTGTGACGAGGGAGTTATTGATCGAATCTTTGAATTATTTAAGCAGGGGAACCTAAACGATAGCTCCTTAGGTAGTTTGAATAGTGCTTTATCTTATTATTACGATGGCAAAGGTGAATACTCGCGTGCGGCTGAGTCGATAGTAAAAGCCAACGACTTTCATTGGAAGGCCAAATCGGTAAGAGGGTGGCGGTACAATCCAGCAGAGCAGTCGAAATATATCGACGATCTAAAAATGAGCTTTAGCCAGGAATTTTTTGATAAGCATTATGGTATCGGGGATCCATCTGCGACCCCGGTATTTATCGTTGGGATGCCTCGGTCTGGCACAACGCTAACAGAACAAATTTTGGGAAGGCATAGCAAGGTGCTCGGCATCGGAGAGAGGCCTTATGCTGGACGTAGTTTTGGAGTGTTTAACCAGTCCCTACACCAGGAGAAAATGAGTCTTCAGGCAGGTTTGAAAAATATTTCACAAGAATTTGTTGATGAAGTGAGCAAGGAATACTTATCGATATTGGATGGTCTTGTTCAAAAGAGTGGAAAGGAAGGTGTCTCGCGGGTCGTGGATAAAATGCCCGATAATTACAGCTCCATTGGTTGGATCTTGACGATATTTCCTAATGCTAAAATTATCCACTGTAAGCGTGATTTTAGAGATGTTGCGTTCTCTCAGTGGCAAACTCAGTTTGCGGAGATACGTTGGGCCAGCCATCAAGATCATATTCTTGAACGATTTAAAGATTATCAACGAGTCATGAATCATTGGCGTGAGGTTCTGCCTTCTCAAATCTTAGAGATCGAATACGAAGATTTGGTAGCTAACCAAGAGCAAGTTTCCAGAAAAATGTTTGAACATATTGGTCTTCCTTGGGAAGACGAATGCTTAAAATTTTATGACTCTGATCGTTTGGTTCGAACGGCCAGCATTTCACAAGTAAGAAAACCTATTTACAAGGGCTCAGTCCAAAAGTGGAAGCGATATGAGCCTTATATGAAAGACTTTTTTAATAGTTTAGAAAAAATTCAGAATTAACTCTTACTAAAGGGCTGAATCAGCAGTTTATCTAATCTTTGCTCTGACCTATCTCTAAATGATTCTATACCTATGTCCATTGTGAGAGGGTCGTTGCTAGGCTCTTCTATGTAGCTGCCAAACATCCTATCCCATATTGACAAGCAAAAGCCGTAGTTAGAATTGGTTTCGTGATTAACGACTGAATGGTGTACCCGGTGCATGCTAGGTGTGACGATTAAGGATCTGACTGGTTTTTCTAGCAATTTTGGTAGGGCATAGTTTCCGTGATTAAACATGGCACAGAAATTTAGTAACACTTCGAAAATGATTATGGCGACAGCCGGTATCCCCATTATTAGTACCAAAGCGCATTTGATGGCATAGGATAAAAAGATCTCAAAAGTATGGAATCTAAGTGCGGTAGTCACATCGTATTCGGTGTCAGTGTGGTGGACTCGGTGTAAGCGCCAAAAAACTGGTATTAGGTGAAAGACTCTATGCTGCCAATAGATTGCGAAGTCCAAAAAGACGATGGCGAATAGGACTTTGATCATGAAGTAGCCATCAAACTGATTGAGTAGGCCGAGCTTGGAATACTGTTGCGCAAGCGCCACTAAACCAATCGGTAAAATAAGTTTGAGCAAAGTGGAGTTAAAAAAGGTTAGGGCGGTGTTATGAAGCCAGCGTTGAGCCATTTCTTTAGTGGAAACTTGCCTAAAGGGCAAAATGACTCCAATTAGAAAGAAAACCGTAAGCCCACCGAGGAATACCCACAGTCGAATACTTTGTTCATTTTCAATAATAACTTGTGAAAAGTTCATAGGTGTTCACTTTAGAGAAAAACAAGCATCGCGCAGTGTAGGGCGAAATGCAAAATTACTTTTGAGTTAAAGTCCTGTGTTAGAGTGCTTGATATGAAATTGATCTATACCAGCGAAAACTCGATCTACGTTAATAATCTAAGAAATATTTTAGAAAACGAAGGAATAGGCACCAAACTGAAGAATGAGTTCGTGGGTGGCATTCTGGGCGAAGTATCGATTCAAGATGCTTGGCTTGAACTCTGGGTGGTGAATGAGGCTGATTATCAGAGAGCGGAATTCCTTATTGAGAGTGCCAAGGAGCCTGATGAAGGCGAAGAGTGGCAGTGCTCAGCGTGCAGGAAAATGAACGCCGCTTCCTTTGAAATCTGTTGGAGCTGCCAGGCTACCAAGGGCGGGTAATTAAACCAAAACGTTAGTTTGTCAGGCTTTTTCGGTTGATCTTGTATTGACTATTTTGTTTATTTTGGATCAAATGCAACAAATAATGTTTAAATGTTGCATTTTAAGGGTGCCAATGGAGGTAGATCGAATGAGAAATTCAAACACAGGGACTATAAGGAGCTTAGAACAACCAGAGGATTACGGCTTTTTTGGCCCGGATTCTGTGACCTGGAAGGTGTTTTTATATCCAACATCATTTTCTGTCGGCTTCCAGCGGACTGTCGTAACGGAGATGTTTGAACCCTTTTTAATGGCGTCGGTGAGTGACACCCAAGCAGTTATGAATAGGCCATCTCTGCGTTATGACCGTACGATGCAATACGTGTCCACGGTTGCCTTTGCGGATAGTAAAAAGGTCGTTAAGGCATCAGAGATCCTGTATCGCATTCACGACAAAATAGTGGGTGAAGAGCCGATTAGTAAAAAGCTATATGACGCGAATAACCCGGACTCCCAACTATGGATCCACTTAACTCAGTGGCATTCTGTCTTGTACACCTACGAGTTGTTTGGCCCTGGTCAGCTAAGCAAAAAAGAAGATGAGCAATATTGGGCTGATTGTCGAACTGCGGCGGCCTTTCAAACCATTGATCCGGAATCTGTTCCCCGAAATCGCGCCGAGGTAAAACGATACTTTGATGAGATGAAACCAAAACTCGCCTCACGAGTAGTTACTCAAGAAACCGTGGAACATCTTTTGGGATCAGCCAATTTCTTGCTGGAAAATATGCCAGCGCCTGTAAAGCCGTTTAAACCGTTTATAAACTACTTGTTTAGAAAAACTACCATAGCAACCCTGCCTAAGTGGATGAGAAAGATGGGTGGTATTCAACAAAACCCAGTCGAGGATGCTGCGGTTTTAGTCTTGATGAAAATGTTTTACTTTGGCTTTGCTCGAGTGCCCAAGCGAGAGCAATTAAAGATTTTGAGTCGAGTATCGCCTGGTGCTGCTGAGGTAATGGCTCCTGTGTTTTTAAACAAAAAACCCTTAAAGGAGGAAGTTCTCTCTCCTGATCGTGCCTGGAAAGAATCGGGATTAAAGTCCCCTCGCGAGTCCATTTTAGAGCGCGGTGAGCCTGTAGCGAGTCAAGGTCGGCGCGCAGCGACAGATGGCGGTGCGGAAACACTGCTGCAATTTGCTTAGATTGCTTTCCACTATTTAGCTTAGAATAAGCCCATGTTTAATTTTGCAGAAATCTTAGAAGCGGATCTATCAGTTGAGTTTAGTAAGACCCAAGCCAAGATCTTAAAGGCCGCAGTGCGACAAATAGAAAGTAGCGGTGTTAACAAGTTGGCGTTGGAGGATGTTGCCAAAGCAGCGGGAGTTAATCGAACCACGATCTACCGAAGCTTCCAAAGTAAAGAAAATCTTTTGGTGCAGTTAGCGGTATTCGAAGGTCGTCGTCTGATCGAAATTATGAAGGGTGCAACACGGGACTGCGGCTCGGCGAAGGAGATCTTGATCGAGGGTTTTATTGTTGCATTGCGCTTCTCTTTGGACCACCCGATTATCGCTCGCACCGCTAAATATGAACCCCAGGTCTTAGTGAATATTGGTGTGGCGAATGATTCTGCCTTGCTGCGTCTTGGTGCAGGAGTATTAGCGAATGTTTTGAGGGAAGCGCAAGAGCAGGGATTAGCTCAGCATATAGATGCCGATAGTGCGGGTGATGCCGCGGCTAGGTTATTTGCTTCGTTTGTGTTGATGGAAGGAGGGGTCAATCACCTCAATACCGAAGAGCGTATACGTAATTTTGCCGAGAACACTTGGTCTCCCTTATTTTTGGGTATCGGTGCCTGATTTTTTAACCATTCGAATTGAGTTGTTGTCCGAGTTCTACTCGATTTTTTGTCCATTTCCGCGCGGTTTCTTAATCGAAAAAAACATCAGTTTTTATTAGCCTCGTTCGAATTGTGCAAAGCCTCAATAAAAATATTTGTGCTGTTTCACAAATCCAAAAGAATTCTTTTTTTTTACTTGTCTATAAAAAATCCGACAATAGAATCGCCGCTGAATTTGTCGCTAATTTTAATGTAGTAGGGAGAGAATGATGTTTGTACTTCTTAAGGCGGTGGTCGTAATGTTTTGGATTCTTTCGGTTTCATTTTGGATGTTTCCAATTGAATACACTTATGCTGACGATCTATTTAAATGGTGGGGCGTGGTGGCCTTGGTGATTAACCTCTTGTTTATTACTGCTTATCAACCCGCGGCGAATAGCAGACCTTATGATGTTGTGATGTTGATGCCTTTTGGTTTTATCCAGGCCTTAGAGATACGTTCACGCGCTTAACGCTATTCTGAATTTGCTTTGTCGTCAGGAGCTTCTGGTATTGCCCTTCAATCCAGGGCTGCTGTTTTTCAATAACCAGTGCTTGAGCAATAATTGTACTGATTGTCTCGAGACTAGGGGTTTTATTAGACACGCTCGGTAAAAACCCCTTCTTTAACTACCTTAGATATAGCGGAAATAATCCTAAGACTTTGGCTTTCATTGATGGGAATGTATTGCCAGATCCGTTCACGTGGCCAATGTCTCCTTTGGTTCGACTGAATATTAAGCTATTTTTATCTTCCTTGTGGTGGTGCATATCGTACTTAATACCGATTTTTGATTAGTGCTCCAGTGTTTCCAGTGAGGTATTTTTACACTGTACAGAGTTGGGCTTGGTCGGAGTGGCGAATCTATCCTCCAGTTTTGGGCGTAGCCCTTCTAACTCGGATCTAATTTAAGTTTTGCTTAGCTTGAAGCATTATATAAGAACGAATTAACAGGAAAGCAATATTGGGTCTGGAATGTAAGCTGTGGACGGTTTTAAAAGACAAGCTTTTGTAAAGAGTTTCTTAGGGCCAGTTATGACTATCTGAGGTTTTCTCCATTTGGTTTTAAGGTGTCATTAAATTGTCGCAAATTAATAGCTGAATAAGTGTTAAGTAATCGTTCACAATAAGCTTTCTATAGTCGGCAAACATTTTCACAGCCTGAGCAAAAGGCTTACTTAAGGAGTAGCGCAATTGGATCATTCTATTCAGCTACAGCAGCAGCTACCTAACTTTGCTGAGCATCTGCCTAATTATGGTTTGGCAAACACCTCGACCGGTTTTGCTACACTTTTTTGTGGGATTATCGCTTTGATGTTTTGCTACACCATGCGGCGTCAACCACCTATGTGGATTTTTGCCTATTGGATGATCGTAGTCACTGGTGTTTTTACCATTACGCTTCATGGTTATGGTGAAACCAATCCAGTATTTTGGCCGCGATGGTTTTGGGGCTTTTTGGATACTGGTAGCAATATTATGGCAACGTGGGCGATCGCTCTAGCAATAGTTTCTGATTTTTATCGAGATAAACTTTTGCGCAACCAGATTATTTTAACTTTACTAATGTTGGTTGGTGTAGGTTGGCATTTCATTGACCGTCACCCAAGTTTTCCCAGATCTTATTTGGTTGAGCTTGGTTCTTGGGGTGGGTTCTATCCGGGTGAAGCCTGTTTGATCGTTTTTGCGCTATTGGTGGTTGTGTTGTTTTATCGAAGGCGGGACCAGATCCCCGTCAGTGCAATGCCTTTGTTGTATTGCACTACCATCACGTTTTTCATAGGGCTATTGCTAGCCACAGCACCTAATGACAGAATCGTTTATCCTTTTTTATCGCTACACGCACTTTGGCATCTAGTAAGTGCTTTTGGATTTGTCATGTTGTGGGCCTTCAATCACGTTCGGTTTTCTGAAGCTGATAAGGTTCCTGATGAAGGTGAATTAGAACTGGGGGAAAGAACGCTCAATGACTCGGATGATTAACAAGACAAAACTGTATTGGGTCTTATTAGCTTATGCCTTACTGGTGATTCCCTTGGTACATTGGGTAGCACCTTTTTTTCAAGCTGCCGTTCCTGATTATGTGGCGACCGAGTCCGGGAGTATTATTGGGCAGACAAATGTTTATGCTCAGTTGGCTCCCTACCTAATTGCGTATTTGACTGCGCCGATAGTATTTTTTTTCAGCGTCTTCAAGTTAGTTAAAAGTTATAGAAAGGTCTCTTAGCTTACGCGTTTGGGTGAGGCGGTGTGTGCTCCTAAGTTTTATTGTGGTTTTTTGTCACAAACACACTTTTTCAGGGGGGGATTATGGCGCAGAAAATGACACGGCTTAGCGACCGAATGAGGGCTTTGAGCGGCCTACTAAAAATTACTGATGATGAGTATGAGGCTTTTATGGCGACTTATGGGGCGCTGTTTGTGGGTTCTCCAGAAAGTACTAAGGCCGATTATGAGAACGGCGTGCCGATGAAAGGCTATCAGCCCGGCAGTAGCCCCGAGCTAGAACAGTACTACCGAATTATCCATTTATTATGCACCTTGGGTTCGGTAGAGAAGATGTACATGCCCCCTGAGATTGATTCCAGTAAGTCTGTTATGGAAAATCAGATACTTCTAGAAGAGCGCATGTCAAAGGATCTTCAGATTGGTCCAAAATCTAAAGTGCTGGAGATAGGCTGCGGATGTGGAGCCATAGCGGCGAGTATGCAAGAGATATCAGGTTGTGAAATGTATGGCACCAATATCGACGTGTCGCAGATCGAAAAGTCTTGGCTCAATCCAAAGCTTAAAAAGAAAAACTTTACAGTGAGTGATTTCAACAAAGAGTTTCCGTTTCCGGATAATTCTTTTGATGCAGTTTACGCGATTCAGCCTATGACCTATATTTCGGATCATGATCATACCTTTAAGGAAATCTATCGCGTACTGAAGCCTGGCGGCTATTTTGGTTTTAACGATGTAGCTGCGTTGGATAATTACGATCGAGACAATGAACATCATCGAACGCTTATTCAGCATACCCGAGAGCTCACAGCTTTTGGTGGCTTTTGGCACTATAAGTATTGGGAAGATGCGTTTAGAAAGCCTGGTTTTGAACTATTGATCTCTGAAGAGCAAGGGGCGGTAGAGAATATCAAGAAAGAGGTGTCTCTGTATCGCAGCTATCAAAATATGTTCAAGGGTTTAACGAAGTTTAGGGTCCTACCTAAGAAAATCTTCTTGTTAATCCAGCGTATGCACGCCAATGCAGAATCTTATATCCGTGCTGAAGAAGAAGGTCTTATAGACTTGAATTGGTACGCGATTATGCGCAAGCCGGTCAAATAAAGTTCTAACTAAAAACTCCAGTTATTTTGGTAAGATGCGCCACTTTAGGGACAGTTAAGGCCATTTAATTGATGGGTTTCTTTGGTTATAAAATACGCGTTGTTATTTGTATGCTAAAGAAGCTCATTAATTTTTTGGAGACAGCGAAGTGGATATAGCGGATCGTGTATTAGTACCTCAAGAAGGACAAGTTGGTGTTCAGGAAGATCAGGTGTTCGGTAGCACCGGTAAACGTGACCTACAGTGCGATGTGTACTTTCCTCCTCTGAGGGGGCAAGACATGCCCGCTATTTTGTTGCTTCATGGTGGCGCTTGGATGACAGGTGATCGTAAGCAACTAAAGCCCTACGCTATTCAATTGGCGCGATATGGTTTCGTATGTGTTTGTTCAGAGTATCGTTTGATTGGTGAGGCTATTTGGCCTGCTCAAATTCATGATGCTAAGGCTGCACTGCGCTGGATGCGGGCGAATGCGAATGACTTAGGTATCGACCCTGAACAGATCTGCGTATCGGGAAATTCCGCTGGAGGGCACTTGGCGCTGGTGCTAGGTGGCAGCTCTGGTGTGGTTGAATTAGAAGGCGAGGGAGGTCATGCTGGTGAAAGCACAAGCGTGGCTGCGGTCAGCGCGATATACGCACCTGGCGAAATCAAAATTGAACATGCACCGCCTTTGATTGGAGCATTGCTCGGAGAGGGTGCTGGCGAAGCTGAAGAGTTGCAAGCGAGTCCAGCTACTTATATTGATGAGCATTACCCACCGACTATCTTGGTGCATGGTAGCAAAGATGAACTCGTGCCACATATTAGTAGTTTGGGATTGTATGAAGTTTTAGAAGAGAAGGGAGTACCGGTGGAACTTCATATGTATCAAGGTTTATCACACGCATTTGATATGAATCGTGATTACTATCGTCAAATTACCGATATGTTGACGCTTTACTTTAAACGGCATTTAGCTGCGAAACTTGTTTAGCTTTATAGCAAATAATCGCAGTTTTAGTTTGATGGTTTTAATCGGGTGAGCCTATTGGATATCTGAGTTTCGGTTTAAACACTATAAATTTGAGGGAGTAGTTATGAAACATGTTTTGATTACAGGAGGAAGTAGCGGTATTGGTCTAGCAGCCGCCGAGCAGTTTTTAAACCAAGGTATTAAGGTGATTTTGGTTGCGAGAGATGTCACAAAGTTGCAGAAAGCTCGTGACGACTTAGAGAAAAAAGTAGGCTCTAAAAATATTGATATATATTCGGTCGATCTGGCTGACTTTGGTGCGATTAGAGACTTTGCGGATCGATATAAACAAGAATACGAATCTTTGGAGGTACTTGCGCTAAATGCCGGTTTATATACCGGTGCAAAATACCGAATGGGTGCGAGCGGCTATGAGCTGATGATCGCGTCAACACATTTGGGGCATTTTTTGCTCGTACACGAATTGATGCAAATGCTTGAGCGTTCAAAAAGTCGTATTGTGGTTACAAGCTCTTTAGGGCATCGTGTGGGTGGTTTAGATATAGGCAGCTTTACAAAACCCAAATATGCAGCTTTTCCCTATATCGGGCCATTATGGGGCTACGGCCAGGCCAAGCTTGCTAATATATTATTTACGCGAGAATTTGCTAAACGATTTTCTGATAAAGGAATAGTAATCAATTGTTTCCACCCAGGAGCAGTAGATACTGGCTTCACTCGGCATATCCCTAAACTTTTTGCCAATATGGCTACTGCCTTTCTTATTAAGCCCGAAACCGCAGCCAAAACTTTGCTCTATCTATCCGATGACAATCTTCGTGTTTCTGGAGAATATTTTTTTGCAAAGAAAGTAGCGAGCACCTCAAAAAAGGCAAAAGATGATGATTTGGCTCTGAAGTTATGGGAGGCGAGTGAAGAAATGGTGGGAATTTCGGCTTAAAGAATTGGCATGGGAAAATGTTCCCCATGCCATTTTATATTTAACTAAAGTTGGATGAGCTTTTTCAAATCTATGGTCTGAGATTGTTGAAAGGAGTTGAGCGGGCTGTCAAAACTGAAATCAAGAGGAAGGTCTGGGTCGCGTAAAAGACTAAAGAAATTTGAAAATAGTTCTTCTGGTTTGATTGCAATGGGCACCTGTATTTCATTTAAGCCTTGTTTCAGTTCTTTGGTGTCGATTTCACCAGAGATGAGTTCTTTGTTTTTGGAGCTGACATTGTAATTGAAAGCCCCTAATGGCAACGCAAAGCTGTTTGGGTTGTCGATTGTTAAGTTAACGGTCGCGCTTAACTTTTCAAAACTTGCGGGACCGATATCGAGTTTACCAAACGAGATTTTAGGTCGATAAAAAGTGTCTTTCTTTTCAAAAGGAACTGAAAGGCCAAGTACCTTGGCCTTGCCTGTAACTTCAAAATCGAGTTTTTCGTTATTTATTAGTAGTTCTTTAAATGATGCCAGTACATCTTTGTTTAACATGAAGCTGATGGGAACTTCGGTGGAGCCATTTGCAGGTAGTGAACCAATATCCTCTATTGCTCCATCTAGCATAGTCTTTTCGTTGAAGCTGAGTGCGTAATCCAGCTTGTCTAAGGGGATCGTGAATGGGTTGTTGTTTTTTACCTCAAATACGGGAATAAGCTCGATCCCTTCTGAGCTGACCTTGCCTACGGTAAAGTTTTTGTAGTTGACCTCTGGTTCTTTAATGTTCTTTTTTGCCACCTCGGTGAGAGTGTTGCAAGCATTAAGTGTGAGGCCGATGAGGATGATGTTAAGACCTAAAAAAAGACTGCGAACATTTTTCATGGCTATTTTCCTAGTATAAGTTTTTGTTGCTTTAAGCGAATAAAAATTTGGGCGAAGCTTATCACTAAAGCACCGCCCTCACTACAAAGTAGTTCACACTAATGCTCTTCTAATATCATGTTGGCGCCCTTGTAGGCGATTGCCATGGTCGGAACATTGGTGTTGCCGCCAATAAGCAGAGGCATGATTGAGGCATCAATGACTCGCAAGCCCTCTAGGCCTCTTACCTTGAGTTTGGAGTCGACGACTGCTTGGTCATCGTTTCCCATTTTACAAGTCCCCACGGGGTGGTAAACCGTCTCTAGGTTTTGGCGGATATGTGCTTCGATCTCTTCATCGCTGCTAAGTTCCCGATTGGGTTTGACGGCATGGGCACGGTAGTCGTCGAAGGCTTTTGCGTTCATGATATTTTGAGCGATCTTAAATCCGCGAACTAAGGTTGAAAGCTCTTCTGGGTCGCTTAACGCATTGAAGTGAATAGCTGGGCTATCGCTGGGGTCGCTGCTGCGAAGTTTGATGTGGCCTCGGCTCTTGGGCCTAAGTAGACAGGTATGTAATGTATAAGCGTGACCTGGAGGCATTTTTCGGCCGTGGTCCTCGCCGTGCCCAGCAGTGAAGTGAAATTGTAAATCGGGCCGGGTTTCTTCTGAACGGGATTTAATAAAGCCACCAGCTTCAATAAAGGTGGAGCTGAATAAGCCTTTGCGAAAAAAGAGGTATTGAAAGGGCGACAAAATATTACGCAATAAAAAACGCAAAGAAAGGCCGTAGGATAGGCTCTTGGAGCTGCGATCAATTTTATTCACATGCCAATGTTCTTGCAGATTTTTGCCAACTCCTGGCAACTCGTGTGCTTGGTCTATTCCGTGTTTGTCTAGCTCTTGCTTAGCTCCGACTCCTGATAGCATTAATATTTGAGGCGAACTAATAGAGCCTGCGGACAAGAGTATTTCTTTGCGACACAAAAGTTCTTTGTTTTGGCCTTTTATTGTTGCGCTGACGCCATAGGCTTTTTTATCCTTGATAAGGATTTTGTTGACTTGGGCGTTGGTAAATATGCTTAAGTTTTCTCGATGTTTTATCGGTGTTAAAAAAGCACTAGCGGCACTATGGCGTTTACCGCCTTTGGTGGTTCCTTGAAATAAGCCGATGCCTTCTTGGCTCGGGCCGCTAAAATCGTCATTGCGTGGGTAGCCTAGTTCTTGTCCAGCTTCGATAAAAACTTTGCACATGGGGTTGGCGTGATTTGAGTTGGCAATGTTGAGAGGTCCGCCCTGGCCATGGTAATCATCAGCTCCAGGTTCGTAGTGCTCTAAGGCTTTGAAAACAGGAAGCATGTCCTTAAACCCCCAACCAGTATTACCCAATGCTTCCCAATCGTCGTAGTCACTATGGTGGCCGCGAATATAAACCATTCCATTGATCGCTGAAGACCCGCCCAGGGTTTTTCCACGAGGAACAAAAATTTTTCGATTATTAAGATTGGGTTCTGGTTCTGACTCAAAGGCCCAGTTTACTGTCTTGTTAAATCCTACTAAGCCTAGATATCCTGCAGGTATGTGGATTAAAGGGTTTTTGTCCTCAGGACCAGCCTCGAGCAGGCACACCTGAGTGTTAGGGTTTTTGGATAAACGGTTTGCAAGTACGCATCCTGCGGAACCTGCTCCTATGATAATAAAATCGTACATAGTATTCCTTTGCTTTTGTGGTCTGTTTCTACTTCGAGCATATTCTAAGGAATTTCTCGTGGCTTGGGGTGGGATATAAGGACTTTATTTCAGTATTAAGTGGTGAAATTTGCTAGCATAGTGTTCTCTTCATCAAGATCGAATGTTCAGACAATTCCACTTATGCTAAAGAGTATCCGCTACATCTGGCCCTTGTTTATTTGTCAAAGTCTCGCGTTTTCGAGTGTCACTCAGATGGTGTTTTCAGGGACCATAGTAGGCAGAGAATTAGGTCCCTCGGCCTGGGCTACATTGCCGATGGCTTTACTGCCAATTGGTACGGCTGTGGGTGTTTTACCTTTTACACGTTTGATGGCTTCCTTAGGTCGGCGCAGAGTATTGATTTTTGCTCTGTTGATGTTGGCGGCTTCAAATGTCTTGGCTTCTGTAGGTGTTTCGCTCCAGTCTTTCATTATGTTTTGCTGTGCAAGTTTTCTGGTCGGAGTGTCTTTGGCAGCACTTAGCCAGCTAAGGTTTGCCGCGATGGAGATAGTGTCAGATGATCTCAAAGCGGGAGCCGCTAACCTGGTATTGTTGGGCGGAATAGTTGCTGCCTTTGTAGGGCCTGAATTGGGCTTGGCGGCTAGGACTTGGCATGAGCAGAGCTTTGTAGGCAGTTATTTGATAATGGCGATTGTTAGCCTATGTGGAGCGATTTTTGTTTTTCCTGTTCAAGGTCGTATTGTTGCTGAGGAGCTGGTTGGCCAAAAGGTACCTGCGTTGTCGCTGATTCAGCGTCCGCCGTTTATACTCGCGCTTAGTGCGGGTGCAGTCGCCTATGGTTTGATGTCTTATGTGATGACTGCGACTCCGATCAGTATGCATGACCATTTTCAACACTCTTTGAAAGACTCTAAATGGGTTATTCAGAGTCATATTGCTGCGATGTTTTTACCCTCATTATTCAATGCTTGGTTGGTTAACTTTCTAGGGTTTAGAAAAATGATGGCTCTTGGTTTAGTAGCCTTTGGAGGGGCCTTGGTGATTGCTGCATTTGATCAAAGTCTCATGTCGTTTTGGCTCGCTCTAGTATGCTTAGGATTAGGGTGGAACTTTTTGTACATGGCTGGAACGGTGATGTTGCCTAGCACCCATTCGGAGCAAGAGAAATTCAGTGCTCAGGGTTTAAATGACTTTCTGGTCTTCTCGGTTCAGGCCTTTGTGTCTTTTATGGCGGGGGTGATGTTGAGCAACTTGGGCTGGGTGTGGATGTTGTTCTGTTGTTTTCCCTTGTTGCTGTGGCATCTACTTCTTTTGTTGCGAGTACGTTAGCTATTAAAGGCTATTTTTTCCGGTTATTATGCCGATCTTTAGTGTCCTTCATTTAGATGATTCTTAGCCTGTCTTATGCCCTTAGACTGGGCATTGAGAGAGCTTGAATAAGGCGCATTGAAGTCATTTTTAATTGAGTGAGTGGTTGAGGTAGTTCATGGCTAAAGGTATTGCTAGTGTTTCAAAACTTAAGAAAATTTCTAGGGAAATGAACGAGGCTCAGGACTTTGATTCTTGGAAAGTAGCGGCACTAAAACACGACGAAATGTCCGGCATGGGAGATTGGAAGAGGCGGGATAACACCTCTTTGTACGACAGCGCTGAAATCAGAATACGCCACGATAACTTAAAGAATTTTATTGATAGCAAAAGCTATGCCGAGCTTTTATATGCTTTGAATGAAGGTATTCACGGCAATATGGGGGGCATGGGCCGCCCGGTGCTTTATCGTCAGGCTAGGTCCGGCACCAAGCAGCTTATTAACGATTATGTGGGCATCATCGTAGAGGCCTTAAAGCTTATTGCAGAGGCCCCTGATAAAGATATCCCTTTGGCTGATAAGATCGATTTCTTTAGACGAGCGAGTCATTGTTATGGCCGCTCTGCTCTGATGATGAGCGGCGGTGCAGGTCTTATTTATTATCACCACGGTGTGGTCCAAACATTGATCGATCAAGATATGCTGCCGAATGTTTTATCGGGCGCTAGTGCCGGGTCTTGGATGTGTGCTCAAATCGGTACTCACACTGATGATGAGCTAAAAAACGGCTATTTTTCAAAAAAAATATACGACATGCCGTTAGTCGATAACACTTGGGACTTTATAAAAAATGGTAACGCCATCGATATAAATGAATCTAAGCAAGTGGTTATTGATAGCTTTTCGAATGATATGACTTTTCAGGAAGCTTATGAACATACGGGCCGTTATATCAATGTGACCATTGCTCCTGCTGAAAAGCATCAGACCAGTCGTTTGATGAACGCTATTACTTCTCCTAATGTTTACATCCGCTCGGCCATTGATGCGTCCAGCGCAGTACCTGGTTTGCTACCAGGAGTGACCCTGTATGCTAAAGGTGCGGATGGAAAGCCTAAGCCGTATTTGCCGACCCGTAAATGGGTAGATGGTTCATTTGCAGAAGACCTACCCACTAAACGTTTGTCTCGCTTATACGGTGTCAACCATTACTTAGTGAGTATGATTAATCCGGCCTCAGTTTTCTTTGCTAATGATTCTCGTGGCATTAAACAGCGAAATATTCGCGAGATGATTGCAGCACAGGTGCTTACAGCAGCTAAAGACACATTGCATACTTTGGAAACACGTATTTCGAAAATAGGTTTGTCCCAACTTAGTCCAGCTATTTTATTGGCGCACGCGGTGTTGGACCAAGACTATACCGGGGATATCAATATGATCTTGAATAAAAAAGATTATAAATGGCGTCATGTTTGGTTTGATTTTAAAAACGAAGCCGAAATTCGTAAATTAGTTTTAGCGGGCGAACGCGATACCTGGCCAAATGTTGAGATGATTCGCAATGCGACTATTATTGGAAAGACATTGGATGAGATTCTTGAGGGCATGGACGAGTTAGAATTACAAGCGGCCGGAAATATTCCAGCTCATTTAACACTTGCTACCTAATAATTAATCTTTAGTGGCTTTTAAGCCATTCACCATTCTGTAAATCGCACAGAGCGTAAGACTCTATGCTGAGTCTTTTGTAGGGCTGAGAGTGGTTGTGCTTGCTCTCTATGTCGTACAACATAAGATATTTGCTAAGCGCTTCTAATACGCAGGCATTGCTTATCGCAGAAGAGCGCCAATGGCAAACATCCCAGTAGGTTGAAGAAAAGAACAAGCCATCTTCCCAGGTCGCAATGATCTTATCTTGTCGGCCAGCTAAAAAGGCTTTACGTGTGCTTTTAAACTCACAGCGTTTATATTTAGCGACATTCAATAGGTAAGCGATATTTCCTTTAATGCAACGCTGGTAGTCTTCAAGGAGGTCGGCTTGTGTAGCGACTTCTTCTCCTAGATTTAATAAAGCATTGAGCCCCAATGCTGTGGAAAGGTGATGGCTGGTTTCTGGGACATAAGCTTCGGCATCGCCTGGAAAATAAATTAGCTCAGGACTGTCTTGTTGTTGATAAGCCAAAATGTCTTTTAAAAGTTTTGTGCGGGATTTGAGTAAGGTTTTATGTTGAATGTTGCCTTCTCGAATGGCTCGGGTAACTGCGTAAGGAAACATCATAAGCTGAGGGTAATACAAGCCAGCATAAGGCCATTGCTTTTCATCGATGGCTTTTGCCAGTAATTCACAGCTGTTCTTAAACCCTGGGCTTTTGTCCATACCAAGCAAGGAAAGGGCGAAAAGCACATTGGCGTTCACTACGATGTCTACATTATTTTTGCCTCCCGGAATCACTCCTTGGTTCGCTTGTTTAAAGGTGGGAGTGTTTTCATCTTTTAACCAAGTTAGAAAGGCGCCCGTATCTTTTCCTTTCCATTGATCGAACCCATCGCTCTTGTCTCGTTTAAGATCTCTAAACTTTAATATTTCTTGAGCGGCTTTGGAACTCGCTGCTTTTTTCTTACCCGTGTATTCATGATGCATATGCTGAAGGCTTAAGGCCATTGATGAATCATCCGCATCATTCGGTAGATTGAATAGGGCATCGGCACCATTCGGATTTTCTGTTGTATCTAAACAGCGTTTTGCCCACTCATTGCTAGGTACCGACATTTGGCCGCTAATTTCTTGAACTTTTTTATCGAGTTTTGGATGGGTGTAGACCCTAACCATTTTTTCGGCAAGCTGAATCCAAATATTCAGAGGCCCTGTGCGAGAGCTGGTACCGTAATAGGGCGGTTGTTTTGGCCAAAAGTTGAAGGCACTTCCTCTTTTGTAGGAACGAATTCGTTTTTGGCTAGCTTCTAGCATTTTTAGAATATGTTTTTGGTGTCTTGGTAGCTCGCTTTCTGAGAAGAAATACAGAGGATAACTACAGAAGCCGGTAATAAACAGGTTGGAGTCTTGTACGGTCAGAAAGGTTTTACCATCTTTGCCTGCCACTTTTGGGAAGGCATGCATATGGCTGATCCATTCTCCTTCGAGGTTTCGCACCCTTAATGGGGAAGTTGTTGTTAGCTTTCTGGTACGACCCAGGAGTTTGAAATTGACGCCCAGCCTAGAACGCGTTTTATTGCTTTTACTTGATTGAACAAAGCTGCTGTGTCGACCTGAGCGTTTTCTTACCTGAGTGTCTTCGAAGTAAGCAATGAGGCCAAAAATCGCTTGATTAAGTGCTTCATCTTTTAGTCTTAACTTGTGTTCTTTTTCCGATGCAAGTTTACTGATTTTTTTGGAAGGTTTGGCTCGCTTTCGGGCTGTTGTTTTACTTTGGCTTTCCATGAGTATTCGGACTGACTAGAGTCTCCATCCCCAATGGTTAACGAAAGCTGGAAAGTCCGCCATGTCTGATTTTTTTCTGTTCCAGGGTTTAAGGCTGGTATAGAAGGTATTATCGCTCTCAGGATTTCGTAGGTAGGCTTTGTCGGTGCCGACCCAAAGGTCTAGGCTTGCCCAGCTTAGCATCAAAGTTTCCCAGGGTTTTTCTGCTCCTTTTACAAAGCCTTCTTTGGAGCCTTTTTCATGAAAGAAGCTCACTGGCCCTTCTTCGCTAGGTATTGCTCTTAGACTACTCAGTGGTTTGCTAGGGCTTAGGTCAAGCGTTGCAACGTTTTGTTTGTTGCAGGCTGTAACTTCCATGACTCTGTGCTCCTGAGGTCGAATGCTGACGCATATATCTTGTGCGCCATTGTTAAAATTAATTCTTCGGGGTAAGTCTTCTCCATAAACGGCTTGATCTTTATCGAGTAAATCTTTTGTAATCCATTTTTCAGGGAATAGTTCTTCTGGTGTATGGTTGGTGCCGATTAAGGCTTTGTAGCAGCCGCAGGTATGAACGGTGGTGAATAGAACCGGCTCTTGGTTTTCGTTTACGGTAACCACAAACATCAGACCAACGTTCTTGCCCCATGAAATATGGAAGGGAATGATGCTAAATGGAATGTTGCTGAAGTGAACTCGATAAACTAAATTTGTGTACTTGCGCCCCTCTACTTCAAAGCTGGCTTCATGGGTGTAAAACATGGCTTGGTCTGGATCTATGTATACGCTCCCGTCAGATTTGGCTTTTACTTCACCTACTTTGTTGAAGCTCTCTTGTGTGTCGTGAACGATAAGAAGAGGTGCATAGCGGTTAAGTAGTTCGTTACCTTCGCTGGGAGCGAGGCTAAGCTGGGTGCTGTCCTCTTCGGCGAGAGAATAGTGTGTACAGGCACTGGTAAACAGAACTAGGCACCCGATAGCTGCAGCTTTGAGTAAATTGGAATAGCTTAAGATTTGTGTTGCTGAAGTGTTCATGGCTCACTCCGTTTTTTTATTAATTGTTTTAATAAACAGACTTTTTTGAAACTAACACATATTATCACAGTAACACTAAACTAAAGTGCCACAAAGGGTTTTACGAACAGAGATTTAGCCCGTACGAAGGCCGGTGTACCATCGCGACCCGGTATTAAATAAATGGTTTCCATCTTTGCTGATGGGCTGGGTAGTTTTAGGCCTCTTAAATAGCCTCTTCCGGCAAAGCCTTTACCCTGGATATAAAGGGGTTGTATGAGAGGGTTGCTTTTATTGCGTGGATACTGTTCAAGAAAATATAAAATATTTTCCTTGTGTTTATCCATTAATACCAGTCCGCCGGTGCCAAAGTTTTTTTGGCTGTCGTCTTTGAACTCTTCCAGTTCACTTTTGTTTTGCTTATCTAGGAGTGGGCTAAAGATAAACTGCGCGCCGTCCTTAAAGATAACTGAGCTTATAACGAAACGAGGAGAAGGGATGCCCTCTTCAAAGCTTTCTTCCACCGTTTTTCTGGTGGGCGTTCTTAGGGTGATGATGAGGTTTTGCTTTTGTTTCTTGATTTCGAGCTCGTCAATTGTGGTAAGCATTTGATCGAACGAACTGTGGTCGGTGATGAGATCATGCTTGATCAAAATGTTGATGAGGTCTATGACAGGAGGAAAAAAGATCTTGTCCTGTTGGTTCGCTGCCGCATGCTCTCCGACAGCGACCATCATGTACATAAATGAGGTGAAGGAGTGGGCTAGGATGTATTGTTTTTTCTTTTCGCTTTTTTTCTTGTCTTCGGCAATGGTGTCGGCGAGCACTTCGTTTAAAGCGATCATGTGCTCGGTGATCGAGAGCCAAAGTTCAAGATCAATGTTTGGATCTTTGTCCAAGGCACTTTTTATATCATTTTGAAGAGCTGGGGGTAGTGTCGATAGTTGAAGCATGTCTTGGTGATTGATTTTGGTTCGCGAATTAATAGTGACCGATTGTTTACCTTGAGTATAGGTTAAAACCGCAGGCTCTAAAGTAAATGACCTTAAGTTTTTTGCATCATCTGATTGCCTCGTATCATTAGCCCAAGCATTAGAGATCATGAACCCTAAAAAGAGGGTTAATACTTGAGCTGAATAGGAGTGTGCGTTTGGATGCTTCATACCACTTTGTACCACTTAGACCGGTATAAAGCTATGGGTTCCGTATATGTCTATGGCAATTAATTGAAAAGGTAATCTTGAGTTTCTAGGGCTCTGGTAATTTTTTGATATTCATAGGTTTTTCCGGCCCAGTTGTTGGTGATTTTACCATGGGATTTGTACCAGGAATGGTCTACGCTTGCCCAGGTCTTATTTTGCATGCGAGCTTGGAGTTTTTGGTTATATTTATCTTGAATTTCTTTTTTAACTTCTAGGCATTGAGCCTGTTTTTCATCAAGCGCTTCTAGGCAGCTCAGGATGTAGCGAGTTTGTGCCTCAATCATTAAGATGATCGAGTTGTGTCCAAGGTTGGTATTGGGTCCATACATCATAAAAAAGTTTGGAAAATGATGGTGCGTGATGCCTAAATAGGCTTCTGCGCCCTGGTCTTGCCATAGCTCGTTAAGTACTAAGTTGTCAGTCCCGGTGACGGTCATTGGCGTTAAAAAACTTGAGGTTTCAAAACCCGTTGCATAGATGAGCACATCACAAGGATGCTCCTTTCTGTCTTTATCTAAGATACCTTTGGGCGTGATGCAATCGATTCCTTGGGTGATGACTTCGACGTTGCTGCGGTTTATGCCCTGATAAATATCGTCTGAGAATAAAACCCGTTTTGATCCAATAGGGTATTTCGGTACTAGCTTTTTACGCAATTCGGGGTCGTCGATTTCGTCTTTTATATAATCCAGCGCTTTCTTTTTGGAGGCGCCTCGAATCAAGCGATTGCCGTTGCTGTTCATAACTTCATACATAAAGTTGTCGGCCATAAACCAGATATGAAAACGGTAAGCTTTGAGCAAGAAAGGTAAATGTTTTACTAGCCATTTCTCCAAAAAGCTGTATTCCCTATCGTTTTTGGGGAGAATCCAATTGGCGCTGCGTTGGAACACATTGAGTTGTTTTACTTTAGGGGCTATTTGAGGAATAAATTGCACCGCACTGGCTGCGTTACCAATAACGTTTACTGTTTTGTCCTTGAGATCGCATTGGGTATCCCAACGCGCTGAATGGAATTGTGTTCCTGTAAAAGTTTCTGAGCCTTCGAGTTTAGGTGTGAAGGGCTTATGTAATTGTCCTACACCACTGACAACAATATCGAATTCATCTTGCTGTTCTCCATTTTTGCTCTGTTCTTTGTTTTGTGTTGTCACTAGCCAAGTTTTGCTTTGTTCTTGAAATTCCAAGGCTAGGCATTCGTGATTAAAGCGAAGGTGTTTTTCTAAATTATGCTTGTTTGCGCAATGCTCCATGTAGCGCAGTATCTCAGGCTGCTCGGACCACTTGTGAGACCAGTTAGGATTTGGCTCAAAGGAAAAAGAATAGAGTGAGGAAGGGATATCACACTCGGCGCCTGGGTAAACGTTTTCTCGCCAGGTGCCTCCGAGGCTAGAAGCCTTTTCGAAAATGACGAAGTTATTTTGCCCCGCTTTTTTTAATTGAATACCTAAGCATAAACCAGAAAAGCCAGAGCCGATAATCGCGATTCTTCGCGCTTTTCTTTCAGTGTAATCGCCTTGTTTGCGCTTGGTGTTCGCGTTCACGGGGTTTGAGGCCTCTAAGACAGTCGATTGATCCAATGTAACTGAAAGCGATTATTTTGGCATCTTTATAATCTGACCAATTGCTTTTTTGTCTTTTGGACCTAGCTAGAGGTTTTTTTGATGACCGCTTTGAGTAGAGCGTCTGCCCATGAGGTAGGGAGTATTTCCAGAAATCGACGAGCTGGATCCGCTTTGACTGAGTAAGCGGCCTTAGGCTTTTTGGCTTCTAGTGCTTTGTAAATGGTCTGGGCAAGTAACTCCGGAGGATGAGCTTTGCCTTGTTCGTTGATGGCTAGGTGTTTAATTTTGCCAAGGGAGTCTTTAAACAAGGTGGATTGCTCCGTAGCTAAATTAAAGTTTGTTTCTATACTGGCCACCATGCTGGTCTTAAATGGGCCTGGTTGAATTTTAATGACTGGAATATCCAATAGGCTTAGTTCGCGTCGCAGGGAGTCTGAATAAGCTTCTATCGCGTGTTTGCTCATTGCATAGGCTCCATTAAAAGGGGCGCCACTTTGCCAGCCGGTTTCTGAGCTGATGTTGATTATTCGACCTTTTCTTGCCGAGTAAAGAAGAGGTAGGAAACGTTGGTTCACACGAAAGGTGCCCATCACGTTAATGTCCATTAACAGTGCGAGTGTCTCTTCAGGCATTTCAGCCATAGAGCCTACTTTAAGAATCCCAGCGAAATTGATGATGGCATCTAGGTAAGGCGTTTCTTTTTGTATGTATTGAAAGGCTTGGTCGATTGAATCTTGCTTGGTGACGTCCATCACTAGGGTATGGATACCTTCAGTAGTCGGTAGATTGGTGAGTAGCTCTTGTTGGCAGTCACTGACGTAAACCTTCCAACCTTGCCGGGCTAGGTATTCGCTGGTGCTCCAACCTAGACCACCACTTCCTCCGCTGACTAGGGCTACTTTTTGTTCCATAGGCTTAGCCTTTGTTTGGTTTATTGAATCGCTCATTGATAGATACCTTGTCTGACCACTTTTTCGCCTTCAAGGATAAAAAATACTTGGTATTTGGGGTAGTTTACCCGGCTTTGTGTACCGCCTTGAGTGGATTTGATGTCGGCGCTTTCGCCAAAGCGATTTTTGATTTCACTATAGGTGGAGTTAAGGCCAAAACCGCTTAATAGGTGGCAGTATTCGCATGTTCCTGAGAAACTAATCTCAACCACTTTGTTATCTCGGAATAATATGTCGGTGAAGTTACCTGGGCTAATGGGGTCGTTGTAGCGCCAGTGGATTTGACCGAGTTCGTTTTGACTGGAAGAAAAAGGCTCGCCTTTAACATACTTAACCTGCTTACTGTTTGAACCGAGCTCAACACCTGCAAAGGTGCCCAGTGGCTGCAGACGGTTTTCGTAGCTGGTCCAAGCAAATAGGCCTAAAGGAATAATCAGCAACACAGATGCTGTAATCGCTATTGGGCGGGCATACTGGCTCCAGTCCCAACGATTGCGAGTTAGAAGGTATAAGCAGAGCAGGGCTATCAGGACGCAGACTGCGATGAAGAGGAGGCGGTAAATCATCTTAAACTCTTATTTAAAATTCATAGAAATCATATAGGCTAGGCAGCTCTTAAGGAAGGAACATATAACTGAAAGTCATGAAAAATATTGGTTTTGGTCGATGCTCTAGGTCTTTGATAGCTGTGCTGGCTTTGTGCGCATTTGTGACTACAGCAAAGGCAGAGTCGAAAACAGCGGTGCCTATGGTGATTGTGATCTCTATGGATGGTGTGCGCCATGATTACCCTGATAAGGGCTCTCTCCCTGGGTTTAAGCGTATGGAGCGAGAGGGTTTGCGCTCGACATTGATACCGACTTTTCCTTCGAATACCTTTCCTGGACATATTTCTTTAGCAACCGGGGCTCCTCCTAGTGTGCACGGGATCATCGATAACAAGATGTACGACACCCGCATGAAGAAAAACTTCGAGACCGAAGCAATTGCTGAATGGTTGGAGGCAGAGCCTCTATGGTTGGCTGTTGAGCGGCAAGGACTAAAAGCAGCGACTTTTTATTGGCTAGGTTCGGAATACCCTTGGAAGGGAGAAACACATAGCTATACCAAAACACCCTTTAAGCGTGTGCGTAGTGAGGCGGTTAAGCTTCGTCAAATAGAGGAATGGATGGATTTACCCTTGGATGCGCGGCCGAGCTTGATTATGGCTTATTGGCATGGCGCTGACAGTGTTGGGCATGCGCTAGGACCTGATGATCCAAAAGTGCTTTCGCAATTGAAGCGGCAAGATCATTATCTACAAGAACTACAGGCTTTAGTTGATAAGCGAAAAGCCTGGGACAGAACAACGCTTATACTGGTGTCTGATCATGGAATGACGAATAAAACCAAGCCACTGGATCTGTATGCAATGTTTTCTGAAGCAGGTATTGATCCTTATTTAAAAAAATCAGCAGCCATTGCACATTTAAATTTCAAAAATAAGCAAAATTTCAAAAAGGCTTACGATTATTTTCAAAGGCATCCACATGTTTCTCCTTATTATCCAAAGAGTATGCCGGAGGGTTTAGAGGTTTTTTTCCCTAATCGTAGTGGTGAACTGGTGCTATTGGCGAAGGATGGTTTTCGATTCAGCGCACGGGGTTTTTATGACTTTGCCCAGGCCTTATTACCGAGTACAGGTGGAATACACGGTTTAAACCCTCGTCATCCTGATATGGGCGCGATCTTTTTTGCGATGGGACGTGGGATAAAACCTGGCCAGCGTTTGGCCGAGGTTAGTATGCTGGACGTGGCGCCGAGTGTCACCTCGCTCTTGGGTCTGGAGCCACCTTTGGATTCTACTGGAATATCAGTGCTGCCCACGACCAAGTGAGAGCTCAGATATTTAGATCAAGCTGATCGCTGCTATTTAGTTTGGGTTTAAGTTTGAGTCCTAGACCGATTAAACGCACTCCCAAATCCTTTCGATCAAATGCGGTTTGTAATAGGCGTTTAGCGAGTTCGCTGTCGTAGTGTTCGCAGGTTTTTTCGACTGTGGTTTGACTAAAGTCAGAGAACTTAACTTTTACGAATAGTCCAATGCAGTGGTAATGCTCGTGGATTTTCTCGAGGCGTTTATCAAGTTCATTTTCTAGGGACTGAAGTTTATCTAAGCCTTCTTGGTAGGAGCTAATGTCGTTAGCAAATGTGTTCTCAACAGAAATCGATTTGCGTGAGCGTTTGGTGTTAACGGGTCGATTGTCTTGGCCGCGACATAGTTCGTAGAGTCTGTCACCCAAACTGCCAAAGCGTTTGTTTAATTCCAATTTCGAATAGGGTCTTAGATCACCGCAGGTTTTTATTCCGGCTTTTTTTAACTTTCGTTCGGTGACCTTGCCTACGCCAAAGATTTTTTCGATTGGGAGTTGGGCGACGAAGTCGTTAACGTCTTCGGGGCGAACGGTAAATTGGCCGTTGGGTTTGTTCCAGTCGCTGGCGACTTTGGCTAAGAACTTGTTAGGGGCGATACCGGCGGATGCTGTGACTCCGATTTTCTCATGAATCTCATTGCGCATGGCTTTGGCGATAAGAGTGGCGCTGCCTTGAAACAGTTCGCTATCACTAACATCTAAAAATGCTTCGTCTAGTGAAAGCGGTTCAATAATGGTGCTGTAACGATTGAATATTTCGTGCGCTTGTTTGGAGGCTTCTTTATATTTGCTCATGTTGCCCGGTACCAGAATTAGGTCTGGGCATTTTTTTAGGGCGGTAGCGCTGGCCATGGCGCTGCGAACCCCGTAAGCTCGCGCTTCATAACTGCAGGTGGAAATAACACCGCGACGATCAGAGCGTCCTCCAATCGCAATTGGGAGGCCCTTTAACTCTGGATTGTCTCTTATTTCGATGGCAGCATAAAAGCAATCGAAATCGCAGTGTACTATCTTACGCATGCTTTATTTTATTTGGGGTTTATTTATGAGCGAGCAGCAGTCATCTGAATCTTATCACGAAAGGATGGTGGAAATTGAAACCAAACTGGCCTATCAGGAGGATCTTCTGCAGAGTCTAAATGAAATCGTTATTCAGCAGCGTGAGAGCATTGAGTTGCTCGAAAGAAAGTTAAATAAAATTAATGATCGAACGCTTAATCATGGGGGAAGAGAGCATAGCGCGGAGAGTGAGCCTCCTCCGCACTATTAATGTTGAGCGCTGCTATTTAATCTTATTATTCTTGGCGAAATTTTCTGGCAATCCAATAATCGACGCTTAAATAAGATCCAGCGCCCCAGAAGAATAAAATCAATAGCATGATGAAGTAGGTGGCAGCGAATTCGATACCGTTATTAAGTACTGCAAAGCCACCTTTCTCGGTAAGCCAGCTATAATTGCCGTTTTCCCTTAATAATTCTTTCGCTTTATTTAAACGAATAGAGACTGATTCACTATTTTCTAAACTTTCCTTCGCTCCCGGGAAGCCAACCATTTCCAGGACGTAGGCGGGGCTTGTTTCGCCATTGCTGGGTGCAATTGCAAACCAGCCATTACTCCAGTGGGCACTAAAGGCCGCAACAAGCATGGTGACCATTAAAGGAATAGCGGTCCAGCGGGTGGCGATACCTATCAATAATGCAAGACCACCAAACAGCTCCGCTGCTGCTGCAAGAAAAGCCATAAGCTCTGGAAAAGGTAGGCCTAAGCCGTGCTCAAACCAGCCAACTATGTCTTCGAAGTGATTGAATTTGTGTAGACCAGCCACGATGAAAACAGGCGCTAGGTATAGCCTTAAGGCCAGGGGGGCGAGAAAGTCAGCTGCTTTAGTTTTGTCCAAAAGGTTTTGGAATTGGTTGAGTAAGTTAACGATGGCTTGCATGGCATCACCTATATTTTGACGGATTTTAATTAGATTCAGGCTGAAACCTGCTTGTTGTAATTAATCTTAATTGTTTTCGATGCTTTCTAATCGAGTACCGAGGATTATGCCTTGTTGTCTTAGATGGTTGAGTGCTTCTTCGCCTTTTTCCATCAGTAGCTCTAAGGGCAGGTTCTCAATACCCTGCGAAAGTAGCTCTTCTGACAAAAACTCTATCGCATTAGTTCCGGTGAACAGGGGATTTTCTTGAATAATACTTAATAAGCGTGCGGTAATTGCATTCAATTCCATAAACTTAATTTGATCTAGAGCGTTTCTATACACTAAAAGAAAATAAACCTGCTCGCTGCTTTCTGGTTGAAAATCTGGGCCAATTTGGTGAACGGGCCATTGATATTGCAGAGTCCAAGCGAGTGGGGAAACCACTATCTGACTGTGTAGTAGCTTTCCTTCAGGGTTAAAGCCAGTACTTGGGATTTCTTCCTGGCTAATCTCTAGAGCGAGCTCTACCCATTCATAGTGCGCAAGCTCAACGAGGAAAGGTGGGTCTTGGCTAAGGTCTCTATCTGTTTGTAAGAATTCTAAAAACTCTTTGGCGATGTCGGAGAAGTAGGGGCTAGAGCAGGCATGGTTTTCAAAAAAGTCTTTGACCATGGCTTGCCATTTTTCTTCACCGTAGATTTTGCCTAATACTGGATAGGCACGAGATACAAAGCTTTCCACATTGTTGTAAAAAAGATTGCTATAGATTTTCATGCGTCTAGCTTCGATTTCACTGGGCGCAGCATTCTTGTCAGGGTTGCGTATGTGGGCTGCAAATTCTTTTTGAATATCTTGGAAGTGCTTGCTCATGACTAAGGTGGATCAGCTATCTAAGTCTTAGGCGCTTTGCAAGGCAGAGCGGGTTTGGAAATCTTTCTGAATATCTCGAATATGATCCACTTCTTGAAGTAGTTCAGCCATAGGTGGAATGTTGAAATCTCGCTCAAGCAAGGTGGGTATAGAGCCAAATTGCTCGTAGGCTTGCTTGAGTAAGCCCCATACTGGATCGTTAACATCGGCTCCGTGGGTGTCGACGAGTAGATCCTCAGCCTCGTTAAAATGACCGGCGACGTGAATATAAGCAATACGCTCACCAGGTATTTGTTTTAGAAACTGTTCGGCTTGGTAACGATGATTAACGCTATTTACGTAAATGTTATTTACGTCCAATAGTAATTTGCAGTCAGCCTGCTTAAGGATCTGGTTTAGGAATTCGATTTCATTCATTTCTTGGCCAGGGGCCGCATAGTAGGATACGTTTTCTATCGCGATCTGTTCGCCAATAATGTCCTGTACTTGCATGATTCGATCAGATACATATTTCACTGCGTCTTCAGTAAAAGGGATGGGCATAAGGTCATATAAATGACCGTGATCGCTGCAGTAGGATAGATGCTCTGTATAGATTTTAATTTGATGTGTTTTAAGGAAGCTTTTGACTTCTTTTACAAACTCTACATCTATGGGGGTTGTGCCGCCCAAGGATAAAGAAAGTCCGTGGGTGACGAATTCGTGTTTCTCGGTAATGGCTCTAAATTTTTTAGCCAGTTTGCCACCGAGGCGCATCCAGTTTTCTGGAGCGACTTCATAAAAATTAACCTGCTCTGGGGGGCGTTCAAGGACATCGTCCAAAATTTCTCTTCTCAAGCCTAGGCCAGATCCAGAAACAGGAAAGGCGCGATTTTCTTCAAGATTTTTAGCATGTTTGCTTAAAGTCATCGGAAATCGCGCCTCTTCTGTGTAAAGGTTATCACTTGGGTAGCGAGCTAAGCTTTAGGCTCCGCCGCACTTACCTTCGCCGCATTTGCCTTCACCACCTTTTTTGCTGTCGCCGCCGCATTTGCCTTCACCGCATTTGCCTTCGCCGCCTTTCTTACCTTCGCCGCATTTGCCTTCACCACACTTGCCTTCACCGCCTTTTTTGCTCTCGCCGCATTTGCCTTCGCCACATTTGCCTTCGTGGTTTTTGCCAGCAAGCATAAAGCCGCTGCTTAGGTCAGTGGTTGCGAATGGGCTTTCTGAAGCTTGTGCAGTGCCCATGGTCATGGCTGCTGCCATAGCCGCCGCACCAACGCTAGCTGTGATAGGATTTAAAATACTTTTTTTGTCGTTAGTTAATTTAGACATTATATGTTTCTCCTTAGGAAGATAATTCGCCTTAAATTCAGGCATATTCAAGTTACTGTTGCCAGCGTTGTTGTGCAGTGTCATCACTGGATCACGATGACTCTGACAGAGCTGTTTGGAAGAAGTTCACCATTTGTTTGATTTATTCTTCAGATTCCTCAAACAGCGACATCCATTAAATAGAATAAAGAGCAATTTGCCAAATACTTTTGTGCTAATGCTAAAGTTTGCTAATCTTTCCGTAGATGGTTGAAAGTGCTCGTTTTTTGCGCATTTGACGCATGGCTTTGAGGCATCGGTCAGTGCTAGCTAAAAAGGTGTGGATTTATGTCAGATAAAAAGTTCGACATTGTGTTTAAGGGTGAGATTGTCCCGGGGGCAGATGCTCAGGCTGTAAAGGCTAATGTGGGCAAATTATTTAAGGCTAATGAAAAGGTCTTGGCGCGCTTGTTTTCCGGGGAGCCTATCGCGATAAAAAAAGGTGTGGATAAGGCTGCCACCATGAAATATCGCGCGTTGATGAAAAAAGCGGGTGCTGTTTGTTACGCCCAAACACATGGTACACCTCTTGACGCATCGAGTACCGCTGCAAAACCAGCGCCGACCCCAGCTAAACCTGTGCCCCCGGTGTCACAGCAGACTAAGGTTCCAAGCGCAAAAGTACCTGAAGCGAGTAGTTCTGGGGTGTCTGTTCAGACTGAGTCGGGCGATGATTGGAGCCTAGCCCCTCCGGGTACTATTTTGGTGGAAGCGTCAGAAATCGAAGCGATTGAAATTCCAGATATTAGCAATATGACGATGGCAGAGGTGGGGGCTGATGTTATTGAAAATCCTGAAGTCGTGACCTTTGATGAGCTACCTGATGTAGCAGGAATCGATCTAGCTCCTGTTGGCTCGGACGTGGCTGACCCTGTAGAACGCGATGATCCAGCACCCCCTGATGTATCGTCGATAGATTTGGCGCCAGTAGGTGCGGACGTAGCTGATCCTGTGGAAAGAAACGAGCCTGAGCCTCCCGATGTGTCTTCGATTGATCTGGCCCCTGTCGGGTCTGATGTTAAAGATCCAGAGCCTGAAACACCTGAGCCGAAGGTGGATATTAGCCATATTTCCTTGGAATAGAGGCTAAAATTGGGCTACCTTGGGCCTAAAAAGTCTGGTACTGTCAGCCCTACTTATCGCCTCTATTTAGGGTGATATGTATTGAGTCGAATATTTTCGGATTTTGCGGTTTATTGTTGCTAGAACGCTGAACCTAGGAATCTTGCCTACGGCTCTTTAAATAACTAATAAAAATAGCATATCGATGCCCGTGGCGGCTTTTTAATGGAGTTTATCTATGCGTGATACGTTGGCGCGTTTCAATCTTTTGAGTTTGTTTTCAAAACGGCAGGCTTTGGCAAAGGTGCTTATGCTGGTTGGCACGGTGTTTTTAGGCGCCTGTACTTACATGGGTGTGCAGTCGATACCGGTTCAAACCTTAGAAGCTACTTTTCAGAATGAGCACTCCCGTTATATTGATATTGATGGTCTTAGAGTTCACTACCGGGATGAAGGTGATGGGCCTGTTTTGCTATTGATTCATAACGAATTAGGCTCTTTACATAGTTGGGATATCTGGGTGGAAGAGTTGGGCGACCGTTATCGTATCGTGCGTATGGACCTGCCCGGTTTTGGTTTGACTGGCGCCGCTGAACTTCAAGACTATGGGCGTTCGGCAACTGTTGACTTTATTTCTCGCTTTATTGATGAGTTGGGTTTGGAAAACGTTAATCTTGTTGGGTCTTCTTATGGCGGCTTTACCGCTTGGAATTACGCCTTGGATAATCCAGACAATGTGAATCGATTGATTCTTTTAGCGCCAGTGGGTTACACACAGAAACTTCCTACTATTGTGAAAATTTATGCAGCTCCTGGAGCTGAAAGCGCAAGCAATGTATCGGTACCTAAGCCTCTGGTGAAACAGTCTTTACAACAAGGCTTTGGTAGTAAACGTCGTTTAACTGATGATATCGTTAATCGTTATCATCAACTGCTACTTCGTGAAGGTAATCGAACCAGTGCGGCGCGCTTTTTTAAAGTGCTTGTAGAACACTCTAAAAATGAGCATCTGGGCTTAGGTATTAAAGATATTAGCGTTCCGACCTTTATTATGTGGGGCGAGCAGGATCGCTGGACGCCGATTGAATACTTAGATTTATGGGTTGAAGATATCGTAGATGCTGAGTTTATTCGCTATCCAAGTGTAGGGCATTACCCACATGAAGAAATTCCTAGAATTAGTGCAGAGGATGTGGATTTATATTTGCAAGGTCGATTAGAGAAATTTCCTGGAACCTAGTATTTTTAACCGGCGAGTGTGCTTTACCTTGTTGATTGCATATCTTTATAGTTGAATGGTAGGTAAATTTAAATTTAGCAGTGCGTTCCTGTTTTAAATACTTAAGTTAAATCCTTAGGTATTTTGGATCAGGGCAGATCACGAGAAGGCATTCGCTCTTTTGGCTTGAACTTAAAGTCGTAGTGAGGCTTCTGTCTTGATCGATAAGAATAAAGCTATTCTTCAAGGTTTGAATTTGAAACACTCTCGTGGTGTGGTGGTGTTTTTGTGCTTGTTATGTTCTTTAGTGGTTGTGCTGATAGCGCAGTCCGCTCAGGCCCACCGACCTCTGAATCTCCCAGAATCAGATAGCACGCCTTACCTGCAAATAAACGGTGAAAAAGTCCAGTTCGAGAGAGGAGAGGCCATCCAGGTTCCTCAATACGCGCAATTTGCAGAAGATAAATACGCGCAGTGGACTCCCGAGGATGTATTCTTGGGTCTCTACGATAACACTTTCTTTGATAATGATTCTCTGTTTGGAAATTTTAGTTTTACCGATTCGGCTTATTGGATGAGTTTTGATATTGATTGGGAACGATCAAATGTTCTCGATGAGCTCATTTTTGTAATCAATGCAGCGACCTTAGATGAGGTGAGTTTGTTTGTTCAGGCAGACGACGGTCAGATTATTAAAAAGATATCTGGTTATAGAAAGCCAAAAAGCACCCAGGATATACCTCACCATAATTACGTTTTTCATTTAAATCCTCATGATGGAAAACGTTTTCTTGTTAGAGGAAAGTCTAATACTTCTTTGATCTTTCCTTTAGAAATTTGGAATTACCAAGACTTTTATTTGCAAAACTATGCTGATGTAATTTTGATCGGAGCGTATTTTGGCGTCTTGCTGATCATGTTTTTTTATAATTTATTTATCTATATCTCTACTCGGGATCGAAGCTATTTATTCTATATATTATTTATTTTGTCTTACGGGGGGTTGCAAACCACATTAGATGGTTCTTTAGGATATTGGATTTGGGGAGAATCTACGACTTTTCGCGGATACGATCTCATGTTTTTTTCTGCGCTTTCAGCAATTTTGTCCTTGTTGTTTAGCGCGCAATTCTTGAACGCGAAAGAGACCAACCCTTGGTTGTTTAAAATAATGATATCAACAGCGGTGTTGTTGGGCTTCTGTTTCGTGCTCTCGGTGATTACTGATGGTGCAGCAATCAAATTGGTCGCTTATCTTTCACTTTGGACTACTATTTTATTGTTTTGCGCGGGCCTGATTGCTTTGCGTGCCGGGCAGCCAGGAGCTGAGTATTTTGTTTTTGCATGGTTGTTTTTGATTCTTGGTACGGTTGCTTATCTTTTGGGTCTCTTCGGCCTATATCATAATATGGATATATTGGTTTACAGCATGAAGTTAGGGTCTTCGCTAGAGGTGGTGCTTCTGTCGTTAGGGTTGGCTGACCGAATGAATCGAGAGCGTCGAGAGAAAGAAATCTTGGAAACAGAGCGCGTTGAGTTAAAGTCTAAAGCTCAAATGATGGCCTCGGTTGACACCCGAACTGGTATGCCTAATCGAGCTCAGTTACAACAACAGTTAGATATTTATAGTAAAAGCCATATGAGCTTTTCACTTATTTTACTTAAAGTCATGGGCTTTAAGAGAATCAATAATACATTGGGCCATGAAAATGGTGACGAGTTGTTGAAGCTATTAGCGCTTAAAATTGATTCGGTCTTTTCAGATGGCTCGATTCCAATTTTTACTGTAGGTAATAACGCAGAAGGGGTACCGAGCGATGTCGCAGTGGTGGATAGCCTCACTTTTGCGGCGATCGTTAATGAAGCTGAACCAGGGCGTCTTGAGAACGTCGCGCTTAATTTGAAAGAGCAAGTGTCGGGCACGATTGAATTTAAAAACGTGATGCTTGATTTGGAAATATTGATTGGTGTAACTACCAATGTTGGTACCCAACCTAAGAATTCAGAACGCATTGTGCATGAGGCGCAAGTCGGTATGGCTGCGGCGAATAAATTTGAGCAACATATTGGCGTCTACTCACCTTTGATCGACCCTTACAGTGAAGATCAACTATCGCTTATGGGGCTTTTGCGCCAGGCTGTACTGGAAGAAGGTTTGGATGTCTATTTTCAGCCGCAACTTGATATCGAGACTTTGCAGTTAATCGGTTTTGAATCTCTGCTTCGGTGGAAAGATGCAAATGGGCGCTATATAGATCCAGGTAGTTTCATTCCTTTGGCGGAATCTTGTGGAGTGATAAGGCCACTGACCCGTTGGGTGATTAAGCAATCTTTAATGCGTTTAGCAGAAGTTCAGGTTCAAGTGCCTGAGGCTCAAGTATCGATCAATCTTTCTGTCTCTAATCTAAGAGAAGACGATTTAGTTGCTTACATAAGAGATCAGCTAAAAGTTTATGGCTTAGAGGCGAGAAGGGTTAAATTTGAAATCACTGAAAGTAGTATGATCGAAAATGAAGAGTTAGCCCTAAATCGCCTACTACAGTTGCGCCGTCTCGGCTGCCTTATCTCAATAGACGATTACGGCAGTGGCTATGCTTCTTTGGGATACCTTAAGCAGCTGCCTATAAGTGAAGTAAAAATAGATCGTTCTTTTGTGCAGGATTTGGCTGCGAATCATGATGACCAAGTGATCGTGAAAGCAACTATCGCTATGTGTCACGACTTAGGTCTTAAGGTGGTGGCAGAAGGGGTGGAAAATGAAGAGGGTTTAGCGCTTCTTAAAAATTTCGGCTGCGATACTGCTCAAGGGTTTTTGTTGGCTCGTCCTGCGCCTTATAGTCGAAATGTGGTGGATGAATGGTGTCGCTGTGGGGACAAATTTAAGTAGCTAGGTAATCTTGTTCCGATGAGATTCAAACAAGTGTTTTATTTGGAATTTAGCTTCCCATATTTTTTGTAAAACCGAGTCGCTCGATAATGTTGGAAAAGCCCAAATAAGTCGTTATGATAGCCGGCCTTGTGCCCTTAGGGTCCGGTAAACCAACAGCGAGTTTGACTACATTTCATGAACGATCCAAAGAAACATGCGCTCGCTGGCCTGGACTATTTAGACAAAATTTTTACGGTCCCCGAGGCACCCGATTCTACCTTGGGTCAAATTGAGCAAGGTATCTCCGAAAACCTCACAGGTTTTCTTCAAGATAATATCGTGGCGGTCGAAAAAGACCTCAGTGAGCTTGAGCAGGATTTCAGTGATTCAAAGATTCCTGATGAGCCAATGTTCGTATCTGAACAAACGGAATTTTTGATGGATAAGCTGGTGTCCCAGTCGGTCCATACCTCTTCTCCGAGTTTTATTGGTCATATGACCTCGGCGCTTCCATACTTCATGTTGCCGTTATCTAAAATCATGATGGCCTTGAATCAAAACCTGGTAAAAATAGAGACATCGAAGGCTTTCACTCCGATGGAGCGACAGGTATTAGGTATGATTCATCGTCTCGTTTATAAAATGGACGAGCCTTTTTATCAGCTGCATATGCATAGTAGTGATAACTCCTTAGGAGCATTTTGCTCCGGAGGCACTTTGGCCAATCTGACCGCGGTTTGGGTTGCGAGGAATAGCAAATTTGCCCCTAGGGATGGTTTTACAGGTATTGAAAACGAAGGTGTTTATGCTGCCTTTAAACATTATGGCTACGATGGTGCTGCGATATTGGTATCTAAACGTGGCCATTATTCGCTCGCCAAAGCAGCCAGTGTTTTAGGGTTTGGGCGTGATGCAATCGTGGCTATTCCCACCGATGAGAATGGACAGCTGGATGTTGATGTTTTACAAAGCGAATGTGAAAGGCTGAAAAACAGCAATATCAAAATCGTATCTATTATTGGTGTAGCTGGATCTTCGGAAACAGGTAGCGTTGACCCCTTAGATAAGTTGGCAGAGGTCTCAAAACGTTACGGCGCACATTTTCATGTTGATGCTGCCTGGGGTGGGCCTACTTTGTTTTCTAAAAAATATGGGCCACTGTTAAAAGGTATTGAGCAAGCTGACTCGGTGACTATTGATGCGCACAAGCAGCTTTATGTGCCAATGGGCGCAGGCATGGTGGTGTTTAAAGATCCTGCCTCAGTGGCCAAGATTGAACACCACGCAGAGTATATTATTCGTAAAGGTTCGAAGGATCTGGGTAGTCATACTTTAGAAGGGTCTCGCGGTGGCATGGCCATGCTGGTCCATTCTGGCTTGAAAATTATTGGCAGAAAGGGCTATGAGCTCTTGATAGATCAGGGTATTGAAAAAGCGAAAGCTTTTGCTGCAATGATTGATGAGAATCCACACTTTGAGCTAGTGACTGAGCCTCAGTTAAACATATTAACCTACCGCATGGTGCCAAGATTTGCACAAGCGGGGCTTGATCATGCTCTGGCTCATGATGATAAAGAGTTGATCGATAATATTAATCAAGAGCTAAATGCCTTGACTAAGTTCTTGCAAAAATCGCAGCGAGCGAGTGGGAAGTCATTTGTATCTAGAACTAAGATACCTGTAAAAAAATACCCGGCTAGCTCGATTACTGTATTTAGGGTGGTGCTAGCAAATCCGCTAACGACCTTGGATATTTTGAGTGAGATATTAGACGAGCAGGTTGTGATTGCAGAGTCAGAAGAAGCCAAGCCTTATATCGAAAAGGCGAGTAAGCTGCTTTCTGATGCAGTCAACCAATAGATTTTATAAGGGATAACTTTTTAGGAGGCAATTATGGCTTTAGCTAAAGTGGGAAACATGGCCCCGGCTTTTACTTTGATGGATCAAAACGGCAAGAAGGTAAGTTTGAAAGACTTTCGTGGAAAAAAGAACGTTGTCGTCTATTTTTATCCTAAAGCGATGACTCCAGGTTGCACGGTTCAAGCCCAAGGTATTCGCGATACTAAAAAAGAATTCGCTAAGTTGAAAACGGAAGTGCTGGCCCTTAGTCCAGATCCTGTGGCTCGTTTAGATAAATTTTGTCAACGTGATGAATTAAATTTCACCCTGTTAGCTGATGAAGATCATAAGATCGCGGATAAGTACGGCGTATGGGATCTGAAAAAGTTTATGGGTCGAGAATTTATGGGTATTCTTCGCACTACTTTTATTGTCGGTAAAGATGGTCGTGTTAAGCATGTCATGGATAAGGTTAAAACCAAAACCCACCACGAAGACGTAATTGCTCTGATTAAAGAACTAAAGCTTTAGGTGCGCTTAAAACTTTCTGTAGATCGCAAATTCGGCGAGCTGTTTTAGCGCCGTCTTGTAGATCGAATCTTCAAGAATATCGCATTGTTTTATGGCGAGCTCACACTCAGAGATCGCCATATTTTTGGTATATTCCATAGCCCCTGTTGTCTCAATGATGCTAAGTACTTCATCTAGGTGCTCAATATTGCCATTGCGTATCGAATCTTTGAGTAAGGTCTTTTGATCCTCATTGCCGTGTTTAATAGCGTAAATCAAGGGAAGAGTGGGTTTACCTTCGGCTAAGTCGTCACCAACATTTTTGCCCAGGGTTTTTGCGTCACTTGAGTAATCCAGGTAATCGTCAATCAACTGGAAAGCAGCGCCTAGGTGATGGGCATACAATACCATAGCCTCTTCTACCGCTTTATCTGACTCAGCGAGCACAGGCCCAGCTTGAGCTGCCACCTCAAACATTTTACCGGTTTTGTAGCGAATGACTTCAAGGTAGCTCTCCTCAGTGGTGTCCGGGTTGCGAGCATTGACCATCTGCAGAACTTCACCTTCGGTGATGTAATTGGCGGCATCGGCTAGGATTTTCATTAAATCGATATTGCCTACGTCCACAATCATCTGAAATGATCGGGATACTAAAAAGTCGCCTACCAGAATGGCAGCTGAGTTGTTCCATCTTGAGTTAACGGTGGCTTTGCCGCGTCGTAAATCGGACTCGTCCACCACATCGTCATGGAGCAAAGTGGCGGTGTGTAGCAATTCCGTAATAGCTGCCACCTTGATGTGGTCTTTACCTTGATAGCCGCATGCGAGGGCGCTAAGTAGCGTGACCAATGGTCTTAGGCGCTTGCCCCCACTTTTAGTAATGTATTGGCCAACCTCGTGAATAAAGGGCACGTTAGAGCCTAATTCGCTGAAAATAAGCTGATCGACTTGGTCAAATGCCTGGTCTACGGGGGAGCGAATGTGCTCGAATTCCAAGGAGGGGGCTGGATGGCTGCTCTGCGTATTGCTAGGCATGTAATAAGAACTCTATACAGGAAAGCCCGAATGCTAGAGAGGGCAGTGCCAGCTGTCAAGAATAGCTAGATTTTACTTGCGGTAGGGCTTTGGTTCCCGTAGAATTCGGCGTCCTGAACAAAGGGCTCTCATTTTCGCTAAGCTCAAACAATGAGCGGTGTTGGTTGAAATGCCAAATCACGGCTAGCTTGGTGGGGATCCAGTAAGACATATTTGGAGCATACTATGTACGCGGTATTTGAAAGTGGTGGTAAACAACATCGAGTAGCTGAAGGCGATATTTTGCGTTTGGAGTTAATAGAATCTGAAGCAGGTGCTACCTTAGACTTTGATAAAGTATTGTTGATCAAAGGAGATAAGGACCTAAAAGTAGGCGCGCCTTATGTTGAAGGTGGCAAAGTAAGCGCAGAGGTACTAACTCACGGCCGCGCTGCTAAAGTAAAAATTGTTAAGTTTAGACGACGTAAGCATTCCCGTACGCAAATGGGTCATCGTCAATGGTATACCGAAGTTAAAATCACTGGTATCTCTGGTTAAGAGTTCTGGTTAAAACTTACGGTCTAAGAACTGAAAGTTAAATAGGAAAGACAAGGCAGCCAGCCTTAATAGGAATCTCACGAGGATATACAAATGGCTCACAAGAAAGCAGGTGGTAGTACTAATAACGGTCGCGATTCTAATGCGAAGCGACTTGGTGTTAAAAAATTCGGCGGACAAATTGTTGTTCCAGGTAACATCCTAGTACGTCAACGTGGTACTAAATTCCACGCGGGTGAAAACGTAGGTATGGGTAAGGATCACACTCTTTTTGCTAAAGAAGGTGGTCGAGTGAGCTTTGCTATCAAAGGCCCACTTAAGCGTCACTACGTGAGCATTGAGCCAGCCTAAGTTATTCCCTAGCGAATGGACCAATACTCAAAACCCCGTTTTTACGGGGTTTTTTGTTTGTGCTACTTTTAAATCAGATTTAACAACAGGTCATATTTTACCTATTCAATCTTAGCCATGAAATTTGTAGACGAAGCGACAATCAAGGTGGAAGCAGGAGCTGGTGGTAACGGCGCCCTTAGCTTTCGTCGCGAGAAATATGTACCCCGTGGTGGGCCTGATGGCGGCGATGGCGGCGATGGCGGTAGTGTTTTTCTGGAAGCTAGTGCTTCATTAAACACACTGGTCGACTATCGTTATACTCGTCATCATAGGGCTAAACGCGGCGAAGGCGGGCGTGGTAAAAATTGCGCCGGAGCTAAAGCCGATCACGTAGTGCTGCAAGTACCTGTTGGTACCACCGTTATTGATGTGAATACTGATGAGGTCCTTGGGGACCTAGATCAAATTGGTTCTAAGCTTTTGGTAGCTAAGGGCGGTAAAGGCGGCTTAGGTAATGCACGCTTTAAATCCAGTACTAACCGAGCGCCAAGAAAAACCACTCCAGGTGCTGACGGTGAAACGCGAGAACTGCGTCTAGAGCTTAAAGTGTTAGCCGATGTTGGTTTGTTGGGTTTCCCTAATGCGGGTAAATCTTCTCTGATTCGCTCGGTATCATCTGCTCGTCCTAAGGTGGCGGATTATCCATTCACGACCTTGCTTCCTAACCTGGGTGTGGTAAAGGTCGATAATCACAAAAGCTTTGTGATGGCCGATATTCCGGGTTTGGTAGAGGGTGCTGCCGAGGGCGTGGGCTTAGGTATTCGTTTTCTTAAGCATTTGGTTAGAACTCGTCTGTTGTTGCATATGGTCGATGTCTACCCAAGTGATGGTAAGAATCCAGCGGATCAGGCGGAAGCCATTGTTCAGGAGTTGATGATTTTTAGCAAGAACCTGGCGAAAAAGCCTCGCTGGATAGTGTTCAATAAAATTGATCTGGTCGATGAGCAAACACTTACCAAGATCCGTGAAGAAGTGATTGAAAGGTTAGACTGGCAAGGACCTGTGTTTGAAATATCGGCTTTGAATAAACAGGGTACTGCTTTGCTTAGCCATAAAATTATGGATCATATTGAAGAGCAACAGCGTCTCGCGGAAAGCGATGAAGCGGTGGCCCAGGCTCAGCAAGAGGATTTTGAGCAGCTTGAAGAAGAGGTTAGGCAGCAGGTTCAGGTGCTCAAAGAAGAATATCGGACACGACGTGCCCAAGATAATGATGATTTCGATGAAGATGATTTTGATGTTGAAGTCGAGTACAAAGAATAAACAATAAACTCAGTACAGCTAAGAAACATGAGCGACAATAAAAATATCCAGGATGCCCAGCTACAGGGCGAGCAGGTTAGACAATCGCTTTCGTCGGCTAAACGCTGGGTGGTGAAAATTGGCAGTGCCTTGTTAACCAATAATGGTGAAGGCATTGACGAGCAGGTCATTGCCAACCTTGTGCAAGATATTTGTGGGCTGCTCAGTGAGGACAAAGAAGTCGTGCTGGTGTCTTCCGGAGCAGTAGCAGCTGGTGTGAGTAAGCTTGGTCTGCAGGGTCGCCCTAGTTCGGTTCATGAGCTGCAGGCTGCTGCTGCGGTAGGGCAAATGAGCCTAGTCCAATTTTATGAAAGTTGTTTTAAGCAGTCGGATCGGCATACTGCTCAGATCTTGTTGACTCATGATGATCTTTCTAACCGAAAGCGTTACTTAAACGCACGTAGTACCTTGCTGTCCTTGATTGAGCTGGGTGTAGTTCCTGTCATTAATGAAAATGATACGGTGGCTACCGATGAGATTCGTTTTGGTGATAATGACAACTTGGCGGCTTTGGTAACTAACCTAGTCCAAGCTGATGTTTTAGTGATTCTTACTAATCAAAATGGCATGTACAGTGCTGACCCCCGTGATAACCCTTCTGCTGAGCTGCTCGACAACTTAAGGCCCGATGACCCGACGTTAAGGTCAATGGCGACTGGCAGTAAGGATGGTCTAGGGCGAGGAGGTATGCTGACTAAGGTTCAGTCTGCTTCCCTTGCAGCTCGATCAGGTGCGGCCACAGTGATCGCTCACGGTTTGGAATCGACTATTTTGCAACGCCTGTCTCAGGGGGAAAGGCTAGGGACTTTATTTTTGGCTGATAGCGATAAAGAATCTGCGCGTAAACAGTGGATTGCGGGTCATTTGCAGGTCTCCGGTGAGCTGGTTTTAGACGAAGGTGCAGTTAAGGTGCTTAAAAGCCAAAAAACTAGCCTGTTGGCGGTTGGCGTGGATGAGGTGCGCGGAGACTTTGTGCGGGGAGATATGGTGGCTTGTGTTGATGCGGATGGCCAAGTGATTGCACAAGGTCTAGTGAATTATGGTTCTGATGAGGCGCAAAAAATTAAGGGTCAGGCCAGTGATCAAATTGAAGCGATACTAGGGTTTGTGGTGGAACCGGAGCTGATTAATCGAGATAACTTGATTATTGCTTAGGTGGTTGGGTTAGTTTGTTTTAGAAATTATATAAACAAAAAAAAGGCTTCCAAAGCGATAAGCTAAGGAAGCCTTTTTTGTCTGTACCATTGTTTGGCTAGATCTTAAAGCGCCTTGATTTGTGCGTTTAAGCGACTCTT
Source organism: Pseudomonadales bacterium (assembly GCA_965223975.1). Lineage (GTDB taxonomy): Bacteria > Pseudomonadota > Gammaproteobacteria > Pseudomonadales > JBECKS01 > JBECKS01. The sequence goes on along the minus strand of OZ245031.1, from coordinate 655,275 downwards.
ATGACGTGCAGCTTTATTCTTATGAATAATGCCTTTGTCAGCCATCTTGTCGATTACCGGTACGCCTTCTTTAAAAGCAGCTTGAGCAGCTTCTTTATCGTTGGCAGCGATAGCGGCAACGATCTTTTTGATGCTGGTGCGAACTTCTGAGCGCTGGCCTGCGTTGTGCTTACGACGTTTGTCAGCTTGACGAGCTCTTTTTCTTGCTTGTGGAGAATTAGCCAATGTCTTGTACCTATTTTCTGTTTCAGTGTTTATATAATAAAACTTGTTTCTGAAGCCCATTGGGCCTGCTAAAAGACGCGCAACTATGCCGAAGAAGGCGTCTTTTGTCAACGCGGAATCAGTTAAAAAGCCTGATTCTCAGGGCATAAAACTCCACTTTTGGTGGGTGAATGGAATACTTTGCGTTCCGGGACACCTTAGTGCAACCCAAAGGCCGTAAAAATCAGGTACAAATTGCTCCAAAACCAAGCAAATTCGGCCCTTTGGCCCTATCTGCAAGAGGCGCTTTTTTATATAATTCGCAGCCAGTTACCCACGATAAGTCAGGGTGACCTCACCAAAGGTCTAGTTTAGGCCCATTTCAAAGAGAATCTGATGCAACTTTTACGTGGTCTTAGCCATATTGCTCCCACTTCAGCGCTGGAAGTGGGCAGTGTGGCCACAATTGGCAATTTTGACGGTGTTCATGTTGGACATCAGTCCATCGTTAAGCATGTTATTGCTAAGGCAAAAGACATGAAGGTGCCCTCGGTCGTGATTCTGTTTGAGCCCCAGCCTCAAGAATTCTTCGCGCCTGAGCAAGCCCCGGCGCGTATTATGCGATTTAGGGAAAAGTATTTGTATCTGGAAAGCTTGGGGGTCGACTACTTGCTTTGCTTGCCGTTTAACCAGCGCTTAGCTGAATTATCACCGAAAGACTTTGTGGAGCGCGTGCTGTCTCAGCGACTCAACGTAAAATTTTTAGTGGTAGGTGACGATTTTACCTTTGGGCGTGATCGTGGCGGTAATTATGAGTTTTTAGAGAAATGGGGTAAGTCCATCGGTTTTGACGTTCAAGATACCAACAGTTTGACGGTAGATGGTGAGCGAGTAAGCAGTACTTTGATTCGCAAAAGTTTAGAAGAATCACGCTTTAAAGATGCAGAGAAAATGCTAGGCAGGCCTTTTGAGTTTAGTGCGAAGGTTTGCTACGGTCAGCAGCTGGGGCGAGAACTCGGTGTTCCTACGATCAATTTGCCAATCGCTCGAAAGAAGACACCAATCCACGGGATTTTTGTTGTGGAAACGGTAATCGAAGGAGATCCAAATATCTACCAAGGGGTGTCCAGTTTAGGAACGCGTCCAACCGTTAACGGGAAAGGTGTGTTGCTCGAAGTTCACCTGTTTAATTTCGATCGAATGATCTATGGCAGTAAGGTCCACGTCAGGCCTTTGATGAAAATTCGCGATGAAGAGAAATTTCCAGATATTGAAAGCATGACGCAAAAAATTTACCAAGATATTGATATCGCAAAAGATTATTTCTCGAATTAATGATCGCCAATTAAGGAATAAATTGATTCGAAAAATATTTAGAAAAATTTAATAAACCAAAGTTAGTAAACAATAGATATTAAAATGACAGACTATAAGAGTACTTTAAATCTTCCTAAAACAGCATTCCCAATGAAGGCGAATCTGGCTAATCGTGAGCCAGAGTTTCTAAAGCTTTGGCAGGATAAGGATATTTATCAAACCTTAAGAAGCAATCGCAATGGTCGTAATAAATTTATTTTGCATGATGGGCCCCCATATGCAAATGGTGATATTCATATTGGTCACTCGGTAAATAAGATTTTAAAAGACATTATTATAAAGTCTAAATCGCTGAGCGGTTTAGATGCGCCTTATGTGCCTGGTTGGGATTGTCATGGTCTGCCAATAGAGCTTAAGGTCGAAAAGAAAGTTGGCAAAGTTGGTCAAAAAGTCGACGCGCAAACGTTCAGAAACGAATGCAGAAAGTACGCTCAAAAACAAATCGATGGACAGAAGAAAGATTTTGTTCGCCTAGGCGTGATGGGTGATTGGGATAATCCTTATTTGACCATGAACTTTGATTTTGAGGCCAATATTATTCGTGCGCTCGCTCGTATTGTTGATAACGGTCATCTTTTAAAAGGAGCGAAGCCCGTTCATTGGTGTACCGATTGCGGTTCTGCCTTGGCAGAGGCTGAGGTTGAATACGAAGATAAAAAATCCCACGCGATTGATGTGGCGTTTGGTTTAAGTGATATCGATGCTTTTAAAAAGGCTGTCTCGTATTCAGGTGAACTAGAAAAAGCCGCTGTCGTTATTTGGACAACGACCCCTTGGACTTTACCTGCTAACCAAGCAGTAAGTGTTCATCCTGAGCTAGAGTATATGCTGGCTGAATCGACTCAAGGGCCATTGGTAATTGCTCGGGATCTTTTAGAATCCTGCTCAGAGCGTTTCGGTGATCAAGCGTTGAGGGAAGTTGCTTCTTTTAAAGGTAAGGCATTAGAAGGTTTACAACTAAACCATCCATTCTTGGAGCGTACTGTCCCCGTTATTTTAGGTGAGCACGTGACTACCGATGCTGGTACTGGTGCTGTACATACCGCACCGGGTCATGGTCAAGATGACTTCGTGGTTGGTCAAAAATACGACCTAGAAGTTTATAACCCAGTTGGCAGTAATGGAGTCTTTTTGCCCGGCACTGAGTTTGTAGAAGGAATGCATGTAAACAAGGCTAATCCTTTTATTATCGATATGCTTAAAGAGCGATCGGTGCTGGTGGCTCATGAAGAAATTTTGCATAGCTATCCCCATTGTTGGAGACATAAAACGCCTATTATTTTTAGGGCGACTCCCCAGTGGTTTATCAGTATGCAGCAAATGGGTCTTGATAAGATGGCTGCTAAGGCGATTCCTGAAGTGGAATGGCTGCCGGATTGGGGTAGGGCTCGTATTGATAGCATGGTTGCAGAACGGCCCGATTGGTGCATCTCGCGTCAGCGTACCTGGGGTGTGCCGATCGCTTTGTGCGTGCATAAAACAACCGGGGAGCTTCATCCCAATACTGTTGAATTGATGGAAACTGTTGCTCAAAAAGTTGAAAAGGAGGGCATCGATGCCTGGTTTAATCTTGGGTTGAGTGAGTTACTGGGTGATGAAGCGGATCAATATGAAAAGGTACAGGACACCTTAGATGTTTGGTTTGATTCGGGCGTAACTCACTTTGCAGTGCTTGATGCTCGCGAAGGTTTGGGCTCGCCAGCAGACTTATATCTCGAAGGCACGGACCAACATCGAGGATGGTTCCAAAGTTCATTGTTAAGTAGTTTGGCTATTAAGGAACAGGCACCTTACAAAACAGTACTGACTTATTGTTTTACCGTTGATAAGGACGGCAGAAAAATGTCTAAGTCCTTGGGTAACGTGGTCTCTCCGCAAAAGGTAATTCAGCAGTATGGTGCTGATATTATTCGTCTTTGGATTTCAGCCACTGATTACACCAAAGAGATGGCGGTATCTGATGAAATCTTTAAGCGTATCGCAGATTCTTATCGTCGTATTCGAAATACTTCTCGCTTTTTGCTGTCTAACTTAGAAGGCTTTTCACCTGAAGATCAGATTCCTTTTGATGAGCTGATCAGTATCGATCAGTGGGTGATTCAAAAAGCTCAATCACTGCAAGAAGAGATAATAGCGGATTTTGACGCCTATCAGTTCCACGCCATTTATCAAAAATTGCATAACTTCTGTATTGTGGATTTAGGTGGTTTCTATTTGGATGTGATCAAAGATAGACAGTACACCTGCCAAGCTGATAGCGCAGCTCGACGCTCGACTCAAACGGCGATGTACCATGTGCTTCAAGCCCTAGTGAGATGGATGTCGCCTATTCTTAGTTTTACTGCTGAAGAAATCTGGGCTCATGTGCCGGGCCAAAACAGTGACTCGGTATTTTTGGAAGAGTGGTACGACTTGTCACGGGTAATCGGTGGTGCCAATGGCACACTCGATGATGACTTTTGGCAAACTCTATTTGAAGTGCGTACCCATGTGAATAAGGCCTTGGAAGAAAAGCGTGGAGCTGGTGATATAGGTGCAAGTTTGAGTGCTGAGCTTGATCTATATTGTGATGATTCTTTGCAAAAATTCTTGAGCCAAGTTGAAACAGAGCTGCGTTTTGCTTTGATCAGTTCTGAAGCTCGTTTACATAGCTTTGATCAAGCGCCAGCTGATGCTTTAGATACTCCATTAAAGGGTTTGAAGTTAAAAGTGAGTTCATCAAAGCACGAGAAGTGTGTTCGTTGTTGGCATCATCGTGAGGATATTGGCGCGAATAGTGAACATCCCGAGTTGTGTGGCCGCTGCGTTGAGAATGTCGCTGGTGAAGGTGAATCCAGGACTCACATTTAGACTGGTTTGATCTAGCAATTAAAAGAGTAAACGATCAATGCAAGAATTAGTGGTGGGTCCAAATACTAAGGTGACTTTGCACTTTAGTATTCAGCTGGCAAGTGGTGAGAAGGTTGATAGCACCCGAGAAAAGGCACCTGCCACTTTTGTATTTGGCGACGGCAATATCTTGCCCAGTTTTGAAACCTTGTTACAGGGTCTAAAAATAGGAGATCAGCGTTCTTTTGTACTACCGCCCTCGAAAGGTTTTGGTGAATACAATGAAGAAAATGTTCAATCGATACCGAGAACTCAATTTGGTGGCGATGTACCTTTAGAGCCAGGTGTGCTAATTGGCTTTGCAGATGCCTCTGGTGAAGAGCTACCGGGTCTTGTATTGAGTATCAGTGAACAGTTCGTACGTATTGATTTTAATCATCCTTTGGCCGGTAAAGAATTGATATTTGAGGCAGAGATTATCGATCTAGAGGCTTTAAACGCTGAAACACTGATTGACTGGATCGAAAAAAACAATCATCGTTATTCTTCTTAGAAAAACTGAATTAAAACCCTATGGAAATTAAATTAGCTAATCCCCGTGGTTTTTGTGCTGGAGTAGATCGTGCTATTGATATCGTTGATCGAGCTCTAGAGCTGTTTGGTGCTCCAGTCTATGTGCGCCATGAGGTGGTACATAATAAATTTGTAGTGGATCGCTTGCGGGAGAAAGGAGCTATTTTTGTTGAAGAATTGCACGAAGTTCCTGATGACTCTTTGGTGATATTCAGTGCTCATGGTGTGTCTAAACAGGTTGAAAACGAAGCCGAAGCCAGAAAACTTAAAGTATTTGACGCGACCTGTCCTTTGGTAACTAAGGTTCATATGCAGGTTTTGAGTGGCAGTAAAAAGCATAACGAATGTGTATTGATTGGTCACCAAGGCCACCCAGAAGTTGAAGGTACTATGGGGCGTTTTGAATCTTTAGGTGAAAATCAAATCTACCTAGTGGAAACCGTAGAAGATGTAGCATGTTTGAATGTTAAGTTCCCCGAGCAACTACAGTATGTGACCCAAACTACGTTATCGGTTGATGATACGCTCGAAATAATTGAAGCATTAAAAAATAAGTTTCCTCATATCCAAGGCCCGCGTCGTGATGATATTTGTTATGCCACACAAAATAGACAAGATGCTGTGAAGCAATTAGCCATGGAGTGTGATCTGGTATTAGTAGTTGGTTCACCGAATAGTTCAAACTCTAATAGACTAAAGGAGCTGGCTGAGCGCTGCGGAAGCGAAGCTTATTTGATTGATAACGAGACAGAGATAAATTCAGAGTGGTTGCGCGGGAAGAAAGTGATAGGCATTACCGCGGGAGCGTCGGCTCCGGAAGTTCTGGTTCAGAATGTTGTGTCATTTGTCGAAGAACGGGGCGGTCAGTTAAATGGTGAGCTAAAGGGTATAGATGAAAATATGACTTTTGCCTTGCCGAAAGAGCTGCGGTAGTTGTTTGAGATTACTATTTTATTCCCGGCACGCTTTGGCTGTTTTTTGTATTTCTCGATTTCGTTCTAGATAGGCTCTGCCCGCGTAATTGACTTTGATAACTTGAATAAGCTGCTCTCGATTAGAAGAGTCTTCTATTGGGCAGTAGACGATATTTCCAGCCTCAAGACTGCCCCCATCACTTTTGAATCTGAAGTATGGTCGTCCGAAGCTCGCTCTTAGGTGTACAGTAGCGTTTTCGGTGTTTAAGGAGTTAAGGTGGACAATTTCAGAGCTAAGGTCTAGCTGTCGATTTTTATTTAAATCCTGGAATATTGCCAAGGTTGTAAATTGATCAGAGAGGCAGGGGTAGCTTTTTCCATCCGGATTGTTGCCAATGACTATGCCGCATAGTTGAGTTTCACGCCCTTCTGATAGAGCGCTTTGTCTAGCTAAAGTAAGTGCGTGGAGTATTTGGTGAGCAGCTTGCCTAGATTGAGAACGCTCGAATTGTTTGAGCATGCTCGGTACGCCAATTACACTTAGCATAGCGATGATTGCTAATACTAGCATCAGCTGGACTAGGCTCGATCCGTAAGCCGTTCTCATTAGTTAGTTTAATCTTCCTTGTCTAGTCCTAGTTTCTTTAACCGATAGCGTAAAGACCGAAAAGACATTCCTAGTTTTTTCGCAGCGGCGGTCCTATTCCATTTGGTTTCTTCTAAGGCTTGCAAGATAGCCTTTTTCTCAATATCGCTTAAATGATCTTCAAGTGCAATACCTTCGGGCACAGGCTCTGATTTGTCGCGTTGAGCAATAAGTTCTGGAGGAGGGGGCTTGTTAATCGTCCGGAGCTGCAGGTGATCCACCTCGATGGTGTTGTCTTCAAACAGGGTTAAAGCTCGTTCAAGAGTATTTTCAAGTTCACGTACATTCCCCGGAAAGGAGTAATTTTGAAGGGCCTTTAATGCCTTGGCGCTTAGTTTGGGTTTGTCGATACCCCATTCCTTTGAAATTTTTTCAATAAAATAGTTTGCGAGTAAAGGGATGTCTTCAACTCGTTCTCGCAATGAAGGAGCGCGTAGTTCAATTACATTAATTCTATAGAAAAGGTCCTGTCTAAAGTTTCCATTTTCTACTTCTAGATCTAATTTTTTATGTGTAGCACTAAGTATTCGTACATCGACATTTTTTTCTTGCGCGCTACCAACCGGTCTAATAGCCTTTTCCTGAATGGCTCGAAGCAGCTTTACCTGCATTGTTAGAGGTAAATCCGCGACTTCATCTAAAAATAAAGTACCACCGTCGGCTGCTTGAAAAAGGCCTTCTTTGTCTTGATTGGCTCCAGTGAAACTTCCTTTTATGTGTCCAAAAAACTCACTTTCCATAAGTTCACTTGGTATCGCACCGCAGTTAACTGCTATAAAAGGCTTTTCTGCTCTAGCGCCTAAAAGATGGATTTGTTTCGCTACAATTTCTTTACCAGCTCCTGACTCACCGCTGATATATATGGGCGCCTGGCTGCGTGCGATTTTGCTGATTTGGGCTCGCAAATTTTTAATTGATTCTGTTTCTCCAATCAAGCCCTGGTTGATTTGAAAGGATTCTTGCTCGGTCTTTTTAGGTTTGTCGCCAAGTTTGAGCGCGGTGCCTACGAGCTCTCGTAGTCGAGATATGTCGACGGGCTTACTGAGAAAATCAAAAGCACCTGCTTTTAAAGAGTCGATGGCTGTTTCAACGCTTCCAAAGGCTGTGATAACCGCTACAGGGGTTTCGGTGTGTTGTTCCTGGATATGATTGACGAGTTCTATTCCCGTTCCATCCGGCAGTCTCATATCGGTTAGGCATAAGTTGAAGTTGTAGGTTTGAAGCTGTTTCTTAGCGTCTTTCAAGTCTGCTGAGCATTGTGTTTCTAAACCCATTCTTGAAAGGGTAATAGCCAGTAACTCACGAATATCAGGCTCATCATCGACAATTAGTACTTTGTGCTTTTCGCTCTTACGTGTGCTCATTTTGGTTTTTCGATCCTTCTTAGCAGATAACTAATATTAAAGTGCTTAGCTATTTTGGTCTATTATTAAGTGTTTTAGCCTGAGCGGATTTATTACACAGAAAGCTCTAGTTAATAAAGCTAATCCGGAAGCAGCTGCCCTCAGAATCCCGAGGTAGATAACTTAAAGTGCTCCTATTGTTTTGACAAAGCTCTTTGGCAATGTAAAGCCCTAAGCCACTGCCTTGCGCGTCAGTGGTGAAAAAAGGTTCAAAAATATGCTCTACTTGCTCATGGGGGACCCCTTTACCCTGGTCCACGACATCAATGTGGTATGCACGATGTAATTCGTCATAACTACACCCAAGATGAATATGGTAGCGACCTGTGTTGGCGTAAGAGTAGCGAATGCCATTTTCACAAAGGTTAGTAAGGACTTGGGACAGTTGACTAGAGTCAACTTGTTTGAGTGTTTCTTTGCTTCCACTGAGTTGATAGCTGATTTCAATATCATCTGCTTGAGACGTTTTAAACTCCTTAACAAACTCTTTTAGCCATTGGTCAATATTGATGTCTTCTGGGGTGCCTGGTTTTTGCCTTGAGAGCTCGAGTACGTTTTCTATGATTCTATTCATTCGAATCGAATGTTGCTGAATAATACTTGATAGTCGTTTGTCCGCGTCTTCTAGTTGGTCGGATTCATCAAGTAGCTGGGCTGCGTGGCTTATAGCACCGAGCGGATTGCGGATTTCGTGAGCAATACCAGCGGTTAAAGTACCAAGAGACGCGAGTTTCATTTTTTGTGCTTGCTCTGAAAGAAAAGAAGCATTTTCTACAAAAATAATGGTACCGGAGTTACTCGATCGATCATCGCTTAATGGTGAAAAGTATGCATTTAGTGAGGGCCCGGAAGAGTTGGCGCGGAAGGTCTCAGGTGCCTTGTTAGGATTGTCCAGCCAGACCTGAACTTGTCTTCCGAGGCTCGAGGATAGGTCGCTAAGGCGAGTGTTGTCAGGAATTTTTGGGGTATCAAATAGTCTCCAAGCCGAGGTGTTCATAAATTGAATAACGGAGTTTCGATCGATAACAATGACACCATTTGGCATCCGTTCAATAATTTGTTCATTAATCCTTTCTAAAGTTTCTACTTGGGCTGCTTGCTCGGATACCAATTGTTCGCTGTCTCGTAGTCTTTGTGCAACTTGCTGTACTATGAGTGCTGCACCAAATAGGGCTAACCCTAGAGTGCCTGTTAGGGCTAAATTTTCTTCGTTACTTTGTAGTTGAGAAAATAAATAAATTTGTTCTCCTAAAATAGATAGGCTGGCAAGAGCCGCGATAAAGAGGACTAGTTGCCCTTCAAGCAGCACACCCGAAGTAGCGACGATTACCACTAAGATAACGCCTAAACTACCGTATACCCCCCCGCTAAAATGAATAAAAGCGCTAACAGCTAAGACATCAATGAAGAATATAAATAATATACCGCTTGCTTTGGGCTGAGGTAGTGAAGGTATAAAGGTTTGGGCTACCGAGCCAAGGCAGAAAGCCAAGTAGCTGAGAGCGCTGAGCAAAAATAAATAAGGGTTTTGGGTGCCTAAGTAATTTGAACTATCTGTTAAAAATATGGTTAACACCGCTAAAATTTGAAGTAAGCGGTAAAGACAATAGATTTGCAGCGACGTTTTTAGGGTGATGTTGGTTTTTGCGTATTCTGCCATTAGCGAGGGTAATCCTGTTTATGCTCTTCGCCGCAAAAAAATAAATCACCTTGATAGACTCCTTTGCCCTCCGGGACATGGATTCCGCATTGCGAGCATTTTTTCATGGTGGCGCTAGCTTTCGTTGTCGCTTGATTGCTTTTGTCCAAAAATAGCTTTTTGAATAACACCGCCGATATGCCCAATAGTAAAATAACTACAATTGTCCTAAGCATTTTTGGCTCCCCTTTATGTCTTTTTTGCGTCTCTATTTTTTGGCTATTGCTGTTTGAAAGGTTAGAATAACAGATGCACGTGACCTATATTAAAGCTCTTAATCTATTTATAACAGGCTTTAATCTCAGGTCTTTTTAATCGGATAGGATTTAAGTTGAGTCATGAAGCAACGAACCCTCAAATGTATGGTCGCCCAGGAAAATTTTCACGTAGGAAATTTTGAGGGCAATGGGGATAAAATCATCGATGCAATGCTAGAAGCAAGCCAGCGGTATCAAGCTCAGTTGGTGGTGTTTTCTGAGCTAGCGATCAGCGCTTATCCGCCAGAGGACTTGCTGCTTCGGCCCAGTTTAGAACTTCGTGTTAGCGAACAGATAGATCGGATTTGCCAGGCGAGTAGGGGGTTGGCTTTGTACGTGGTTTTTGGTTTTCCAGAGCGTGAAGGGGGGCAACTGTTTAATAGCGCTGGTGTGGTTTATGAAGGCGAGCTGATTCAAACCTATAGAAAACAATGCTTACCGAACTATCAGGTTTTTGATGAAAAACGCTATTTTTCGGCAGGGGATTCTGCTGCGTTGTTTGAGCTGGGCGGGTGGAAGATAGCTTTAAGTGTTTGCGAGGATATTTGGTTTAAGGAGCCAGCTCAGCAGGCGAAAGATGCGGGTGCGGATCTACTTATCAATATTAACGCTTCTCCTTTTCATGTTGAAAAAATGACTGAGCGCCAGCGCGTGTTATCTGAACGAGCGAATGAATTTAACTTACCTATCATTTATGCCCACTGCGTAGGTGGTCAAGACGAGCTGGTGTTTGATGGCGGCTCTATGGTGTACGGGAGCGATGGGGATTGTTTGTTTCAGGCTCCTCGTTTTGAAGCAGGGCATTATTCTTTTTGTTTGGAGAATAATGGCGAGGCCATAGGTTTAATTGCGAACCAAGAACATAAAGTGAATGAACTACCCTTGATGGAAGAGCTGCGCCAGGCGCTTGTTTTGGCTATTCGAGACTATGTTCAAAAGAACGGGTTTCAGGGCGTGGTGTTAGGGTTGTCAGGTGGGATTGATTCTGCGCTAACTCTAGCACTTGCTGCCGAGGCCCTCGGGGCCGATAAGGTAGAGGCGGTTATGATGCCTTTTCGTTACACCTCTCAAATGAGTCAAGAGGATGCTGCCGAGCAGGCAGAAACCTTAGGTGTACGTTATCAATCTATTGCTATCGAAGGAATGTATCGTGAGTTTATGGCAAGCTTAGCTCCTAGCTTTGAAGGTTTAGATCCAGACACAACAGAAGAAAATTTGCAGGCCAGAACTAGAGGTGTGCTATTGATGGCGATCTCGAATAAGAAAAGAGTGTTGGTGTTAACAACCGGTAATAAAAGCGAGATGGCTGTTGGCTATTCAACTTTATATGGTGATATGGCAGGCGGGTATGACGTGCTGAAAGACCTTTCTAAAACTCGTGTATTTGCTCTGGCCCGTTATTTAAATGAACAAGCTGGTTATGAAGTGATTCCAAATCGTGTTATTGAAAGACCGCCCTCTGCAGAGCTAGCACCTGATCAAAAAGACGAGGATTCTTTGCCCGATTACGATACTTTGGATCAGGTATTAGAGCTTTATGTCGAGAAAGACCAAAGTGCAGAAGCGATAATTGCAAAAGGTTTTGACCGCGAAATGGTATATAAAGTCTTACGTTTGGTGGATCTTAATGAATACAAGAGGCAACAAGCACCGCTTGGACCTCGCCTGACTCAAAAAGCGTTTGGAAAGGATAGGCGTTATCCGATTACGCATCGTTGGAGTATTGGTAAATAGGTCTATTGCGGATCTAGCTCTGATGCCTGCTCAATGGTTTCTAGTTCTTGCGGGATGGAACTATGGGTGGGAGGTTCGGGAGCCTTGTCCGAAATAGCCTTGCGCAGTTCCCCTTCGCTGATAGGCTCTTCTGCTTCTGTTTTCCCAAGATAGCCAAAGCTGATGAAGTTGAGCCAGTTAACCTTTTCCTGATATAGGCGGTCATATGGGGCTAGGCTACCATCGGGCAATAACTTGTCGTAGTCGGGAAAATTGTGTTTAAGAACTTGCAAGGAATCTAGTGCAAGCTCTGGTGAACCGAGTTCACGGTAGGCCTGCACTAATATAGCTAATGCATCTGCGCTGGCTGTCGTACCAGGATAATTCTCTACTACTGATTTTGCCCTGTTTACGGCGCCTACATAAGCGGCCCTTTCCATATAATAGTTGGCAATTTCCACTTCCTGTCGAGCGATTAAATCTCTGATGTATAGCATGCGTTGTCGAGCGTCTGCGACATAGTCGCTTTCAGGATAAAGCTCGATGAGTAGCTTAAAGTCTTCAAAGGCCTGTTTGGCGGAATTTAGGTCGCGTTTTACGCTCGCGTCATATACTAGGCGGCTGATTAAGCCGCTATCAATATGATAATTCGATAAACCTTTTAGATATTGTGCGTAGTCGAGGTTTGGGTGTTCAGGGTGTTGCCTAATAAAGCGTTCGGCAGCCACTGCCGAAGCCGCCAGTTCTCCATTTTGATAGTAAGCATATATCGATTCTAGCTGAGCTTGCTCGGCGTAGCGCCCAAAGGGATACCTTAACTCGATCTTGCGAAATTGCTCGATAGCAAAGTCGTATTGAGAGCTATTCAAGGCTTTTTGCGCGGATTGATATAGCGCTCGTTCAGAGCTGTGCTCATCCTTGTCCCTGTTACTACAAGAGAGGGTGGCTAAGGACATAACGCTGAGGAGTATTATAAGTTTTATGATATTTACAAAGGCTAGCAAGAAGATTTCCTACGATTTTTAATGATGGCCTGTGGAAGCGCGAGTATACTACGATCTCCAATAGTTATCCTAGAATTGGATATGATTCGATACCGCCCTGGCGTGTTGTGACTTAGTACTTATGAAACAAATTATTCAGAAAAGTTTCACAATCCCCGAAGACCAGGTAGGAAAGCGTCTGGATCAGGTGGTCAGCGAGCTTTTACCAGATTTTTCTAGGGCATTGATTCAGACTTGGATTAAGGAGGGCTGGCTTCAGCTCGATGGCGTGGCCACCAAAACTCGCTTTAAGGTACTTGGTGGGGAGCAAGTCGATATAGAAGTCGAGCACGAAGAGCAAGGTGAGTGGCTTGCAGAGGAAATTCCGCTAGATATCGTTTATGAAGACGAAGATATCCTGGTCATTAATAAGCAAGCAGGTCTTGTGGTTCACCCCGCAGCGGGTAATTATCAAGGCACTTTACTCAATGGCTTGCTTTTTTATCGCGAAGAGCAAGCTTTGTTGCCCAGAGCTGGAATTGTTCACCGTTTAGACAAGGACACCTCAGGATTGATGGTGGTTGCGAAATCGTTGCCGGCCCATACTCAGCTAGTGAGAAAGATTCAAAAGAAAGACCTTATTCGCCAATATGTGGCCATAGCGTTTGGCGAGATGACAGGGGGCCGAAGCATCGAAGAGCCAATTGGTCGCCACCCTTTTCATAGGACAAAAATGTCCGTTGAGGAAAATGGAAAAGAAGCCCTGACCCATATCAGGCTTGTCAAGCGATACAAGGGTTTTACGCAGGTCGCAGCACAACTAGAAACAGGTCGAACTCACCAAATACGAGTTCATATGAGCCATATCGGCTATCCTCTTGTGGGTGATCCTGTTTATGGAGGCTTGAATCGTTTCCCAAAGGGCGCAAGCGATGCTCTTAAAGAAGGGCTTAAGGCTTTTAAACGCCAAGCGCTTCATTCCTGTTATCTCGCCTTAGAACATCCTATTTCGGGTGATTTTCTAGAATGGGAACAAAAGGCACCAGAAGATTTTCAAAGCTTGCTAGAGTGCATAGAAACGGAGTGCGCTGAATGAAAACGGTGGCGCCTGGAGCCGAAGGCTTCTTTCCAGAAGGTGTGTATAGCTATGTGACCATTCGGCATACTTTGCAACATGATGAAGCTTCAGTCTGGGGGTTTAACTTAGGTAAGCATAGCTCTGAACAGCCATCGGTGGTTGATGGTCGGTGGAAGCTTTTAATGCATGAGTTGAGTTTACCCTCGATGCCCGCCCGCCTGAATCAGGTGCGTGGCAATCGAGTAATTTGTGTGGAAGATGAATACACGGACGAACAAACCGAGGCGGATGCTAGTTTTAGTTTTGAGTCTGGCCGAGCTTGTGTAGTGACCTCAGCTGATTGTCTCCCGATTTTGTTGAGCGATGACAAAGGCCTATGTGTTGCGGCGGTTCACGCTGGCTGGCAAGGCTTACACACTAAGATTATCAAGGTCTGTGTTGATAGAATCTATGAAAAAGCTGTAAGTTTAAAGCTTGAGCTAGGCGATCTCTGTGCTTATATCGCTCCCTCCATTACTCAGGAGTGTTACCAGGTAGGAGAGGAGTTTTATCAGCGTTTTTTGAGCTTGGATAATGGCTATGAACAAGCTTTCATGAAGGACCAAGAAGCTGGCAAATATCTGGCTGATCTAAAATTAATTGCGCGCATACAACTCACTAAGCAAGGGATTGACTTGATCGAAGATAGTGGAATCTGTAGCTATCAAGACCCTGATTATTACTCTCATCGCAGAGCAACGCACGAAAATCTCAAGCACGAAGGTCGTTTTGCATCAATGATTTGGAGAGTTTAGTTCAAACTATCCTCGATACTCCTTACTTCCCATTCGCTATTGAAATACCAAAAATTGTGCCTATTTTATAGGGCGTACATTACTCAAGGTGTTTGATATGCGACAAGAACGATTGACTCATCATTTGCAAACCATACTGAGCGATGCCCAGTCTTTGGCGCTCGCTCATGATCACAATCAAATCGAAGCGGCTCACGTAGTTCTAGCCATGCTGGACGATCCTTCAGCGAGCATGTTGCCTGTATTTAAGGAAGCAGGTTTCAATCTGCAAAAACTGCGTGAAGCGATTGAGATTCAAATACAGGGTTTTGCTAAAGTTACTGCTCATCAAGGTGATGTTCAGGTGTCTCCCGCTTTGCTTAAGTCCTTAAGTGTTGCCGATAAAAAGGCCAAAGAGTTGAAGGATGATTTTGTAGCAAGTGAGCTATTGTTATTTGCTTTTGCGCAACAAGGTGCGCCATTATCAACCATATTCAGTGATCTTGGTGTTGATCAAAACGCTATTTTAGCAAGTATTAAAAACCTAAGAAATGGAGAAAGCGTGAGTGATCCCAATGCTGAACAATCTAGGCAGGCGCTAGAAAAATATACCATCGATTTAACCGAAAGAGCGGAGCAGGGCAAGCTGGATCCGGTCATTGGTCGTGATGATGAGATTCGTCGTACTATCCAGGTCTTGCAAAGGCGCACCAAAAATAATCCAGTATTAATCGGTCAGCCAGGTGTAGGTAAAACCGCGGTGGTCGAAGGTTTGGCCCAACGTATTGTTAACGGCGAAGTACCAGAAGGGCTTAAAGAAAAGCGAGTCTTGTCTTTAGATATGGGTGCTCTAATCGCTGGTGCGAAGTTTCGTGGTGAATTTGAGGAGCGTTTAAAGGCAGTACTTAATGATCTCGGTAAACTAGAAGGTCAAATCATCTTGTTTATAGATGAACTGCATACCATGGTGGGTGCTGGTAAAGGCGATGGCGCTATGGATGCTGGCAATATGCTCAAGCCAGCGCTCGCTCGAGGGGAACTTCATTGCGTCGGTGCGACGACTCTTGATGAATATCGTCAGTACATTGAAAAAGATGCAGCCTTAGAAAGACGGTTTCAAAAAGTATTAGTCGATGAGCCGAACGTAGAGGATACGGTCGCGATACTGCGGGGGCTGAAGGAGCGTTATGAGGTGCATCACGGAGTTGATATTACTGACTCGGCCATTATCGCCGCAGCCAGTTTGTCGAACCGTTACATCACCGATCGCCAGTTGCCTGACAAAGCCATCGATCTGATTGATGAGGCGGCGAGTCGTATTCGTATGGAGATCGACTCTAAGCCTGAGTTAATGGATAAGCTTGATAGGCGTTTGATTCAGCTTAAGATCGAGGCGGAAGCGCTTAAAAAAGAAAAAGACCAGGCTTCTAAAGATAGGCTAGAGGTATTGAATGATGAAATCAGCAAGCTTGATCAAGAATATCAGGTCTATGAAGAGCGCTTATCAAAAGAGAAAAGCTCTTTAGAAGGTTCGCAAAAAATAAAAGAAGCGCTTGAACAAGCACGCTACGAACTCGAGCAGGCGAAACGCTCCGGTAACCTTGAGCAAATGTCGCAACTGCAATATGGCAGTATTCCCGAGCTAGAAGCTGAGTTAGAGAAGCGATTAGCTTCTGAAAATGAAGTGCAAGAAAGCGATAACGAAGAAGAAAAATTGCTTCGAAACAAAGTGACGGAAAATGAAGTGGCCGAGGTGGTCGCGTTATGGACAGGTGTACCTGTGAATAAAATGTTGAGCAGCGAGAAAGAAAAAATGCTCAATATCGAAATGCACCTGCATGAAAGGGTGGTTGGTCAGGATAGGGCGATCTCTGCAGTAGCCAACGCTGTGCGCAGGTCTAGAGCGGGCTTGTCTGATCCTAATCGTCCCAACGGTTCCTTTTTATTTTTAGGCCCAACAGGCGTGGGTAAAACAGAGCTGTGTAAAGCGCTGGCAGGATTCTTGTTTGATAGTGAAGATGCGTTAGTGCGTATCGATATGTCAGAGTTCATGGAAAAGCATGCGGTAGCAAAGTTGATAGGGGCGCCGCCAGGGTATGTTGGATACGAAGAGGGTGGTTATCTGACAGAGGCTGTCAGAAGAAAGCCTTACTCCGTAGTGTTATTGGATGAAGTAGAAAAAGCGCATCCCGATGTGTTCAATATCTTGTTGCAGGTTTTAGATGATGGGCGCCTCAGTGATAGCCAAGGCCGAACCGTGGATTTTAAGAACACAGTTGTGGTTATGACCTCCAATATAGGCTCTCATGAGATTCAAGCATTGCCCATTGATTCAAGCTACGAGAATCTTCAACAAACCATCGAACCTATTTTATTACAGCATTTTAGGCCCGAGTTTATTAATCGTATTGATGAAAGTGTGATCTTCCAAAGCTTGTCAGCCAAAGAAATTGAACAAATAGCTGGTTTGCAAATTGATTTGTTGAAAGGCCGTTTAGCCGAACAAAATATTCAGTTTGATCTCGATCAAGGGGTATTAACATTCTTAGGTCGAGAGGGCTACGACCCTGTTTATGGAGCTAGACCCCTTAAGCGCTTGATTCAGCGAAAGTTGGAAAACCCTTTGGCCCAGGAGCTATTGTCTGGCTCGATTACGAGCGGGCAAGAGATTCGAGCGAGCCTAAAGGACTTAGCTGATGGAGAAGAAGGTGAGGCAGAGGAAAGTGGGTTGCAGCAAATAGTGTTTAGCTCGTAATACCTATCGGTTATCATGGAATAAATGTAGCGCTTATTTTAAGGGTTTATTTTGGCACTATCTCAACAATACATTGATCGTATAAGAACGCTGCATGCTCGCCTAGGTATCCCCGACGATTATGAAAAGCAGTATCGATTGTGGTTACAGGAAGAGGCCAGTGAAAGTGAACTGGTTAGCGCAGGTTTAGATGTCTACCGTCGTGAACAATTTTTACTTGCCGAAGTTGAAAAACGCTGGAAAGTGATGCGTAAAGCTGCACAAAGAGATTTCGTAGAGTTGAGCTTAGTATCTTGTTTTCGAAGTGTTGATTACCAAACACAAATTATTGAAAACAAGCTAGAGAAAGGCTTGAGTATGGATGAAATACTTGAGGTGAGTGCTGCTCCGGGGCATAGTGAGCACCATACCGGTCGAGCAATTGATGTAGGTACGAGCGGCTGTGACCATTTAACAGAAGCCTTTGAAGAAACGCCAGCCTTTCTTTGGTTGGAGCGAAACGGCGATAAGTATGGATTTCAAATGTCTTACCCAAAAAATAATAGTACCGGGGTTGCCTATGAACCTTGGCATTGGGCTTACGAAATATTCTAATTTAGTGAGGTTTGGTGGTACTAGGATTGTGATTGTTCCTAGCTTTTGCATATCGAGCGGTCTCTTAAGTTTTGCTTTGCTGGTAAGCTTCGATATGTTCCCTCGAAATACGGATTTTCTCTTCTAGAATTCTTTTTTGTTTATCAAGGTCAAGAAAAAACGATACTTTGCTTTCGATGATAATGGGGTCGATGGGTTTGGTAAGATAGTCGACGGCGCCTACTTCGTAGCCACGAAACTTGTATTGATCTTCTTTGCTGATCGCTGTCACAAAAATAATTGGGACCTTTTGGATTTTTTTGTTGGCTCTCGCAAGCTCGGCTACTTCAAAACCATCCATTCCGGGCATTTGAACGTCCAAAAGAATTAACGAGAAGTCATTTTTGATCATTAACTTAAGGGCTTCTTCGCCTGAATTCGCCTTAATTAGTTCGCGACCCTCTCCCTCGAGCACCGCCTCAAGAGCAATAAGGTTTTCTGGGCGGTCATCGACCATCAGGATTTTTTGGGGGTCCATATGGGGCCTGTTGCTGCTAAGATTTGCTTTGTTACTCGGGGAGGATAATGATGCGACTATAGATTAAAGGCGCACAGAAGCAATCCTGTGTTCCCCTATTTTACGACAAATAAAATGAGAAGGTAAGTTTGTCGTAATTTTTACGGGTTTCTCATAAAGAGTAAGGGCTCAACCCTGGTGTTATTAAGGTTAACGCTCCAGTGTAGATGCGGGCCTGTGGCCCGCCCGGTCGATCCCACTGTTCCCAACAGGTCACCGGCGTTGATTTCTTGGCCTAATTTGACGCTCAAAGTATCCATATGGCAATACATGCTGACAAAGCCCTGTCCGTGGTCAATCAAAACCGTATTTCCATTAAAGTAGTAGTCTCCTAAGGCAGCCACTTTACCTGGCAGGGGGCTTTTGATTTCGGTCCCGGTAGGAGCGGCAATATCCAGTCCAGAGTGAGGTCTGCGTGCTTGATTGTTAAAAAAGCGTTTCAATCCAAATTGGCTGCTTTGGGGTCCTTCAACTGGGTAGGCATCCATAGCAATACTGCTTGGGGCTTGGCTGGTCCATGATTTAAATGCTGTTCTCATTGCGGCTGATTCTTTGCGAATACGTTTTAAAGATTCCTCTGAAGGATTCACTTTGCTTTTGTTTTTTATTGTGATGTATTGTGCTTCGTATTCTTTACCCTTCACGGTGAAGGATAACTTTTGTTCGCCAAAAGTGGCGTGATGTTCCCCAGGCTTTAAGGTGAGTGATAAGCCTATAACTGCTTTCCAGAGCTTCGCATCTGTTTGTACTACCAAGACTCTGTTGCCTTGAAACAGGACTTCGGGGCTGTCTGCGCCGTCATATTTAAACTCAAGTATAGCGATTCCCCCCGGAACTAGGGATTCTTTGGGTAAGTCACTATGGTTGAAATAGTTTGCTTGTTTTGTTTCTGTGGCTCTTTGGAATAAAGGACTGTCCGATGCTTGATCGCTCGCGCAGGCATTAAGGCTTAAAAAGCATAGGCTCAACAGCAGGCATTGAAGTGGTTTCAACGAAGAGCTTAGTAAAGGACTATTCACAAATAATTTCCTATCTTTTTTATCAAGCTGTGTTTATCGAGCTATGTTTAGCGAATTTTGCCACTGATCTTGGTGACCTGGCTTTCAATAATACTATGACTGAATTCGGTACTAATGGTTTCGCCCAGCTTAACACTACTAGATTCATCCAGAACAGAGTCATTTTTGTCACGGGTAATGGAATAGCCTCGGTCTAAAGTGTTTAAGGGGCTCACGCTGTTGAGTCGTTTAGCGAGATTTGTTAGCTGGTTTGTGGGCGCAACGAGAGATTTTTGAATCTGCTTGTGCAAAGAGCTTTCTAAGGCCTTTTTCAGGTACTCTTGTTTTTGTTTAATAAGTTCGATCTTATGAGCAGGGCTTAGGATGCTTAGTCGGTGTGAGGCCTGGGAAAGCTCGAGCTGATGACTATGAAGTTGCTCAGAGAGGGAGAAGCGAAGCCCTTGTTCCAGATAATCGAGCCTTTGTTGTTGCTCTATTAATATCTGTTTTGGGCTCAGATTTCGTTTGGATAGGTAGTGCAAGTTGCTGTCTAATTCCTGGAGCTTGCGTTCGATACCAAGAACTAGGCCTTCAAGCAGGCCTTCAATTTGATCCATCAGGGTATCCTGATCCTGGCTTAGGGTTTCAGCGGCGGCTGACGGTGTTGGTGCTCGATAGTCTGCTACCCAGTCGCTGATGGTAAAGTCTGTTTCATGGCCGATTCCACTAATAACCGGTATTTTACTTTCGTAGATGGCTTGTGCTACTTGCTCTTCGTTAAAGGGCCATAGGTCTTCCAGTGATCCTCCACCTCGAGCGAGCAGAATGAGGTCAAGATTGGACTTGGACTGGTTGCTGAACTCATTTAAACCTCCGATGGCTTGCGCGATTTGTCCGGCAGCCTCCTTTCCCTGAACTAAGGTTGGAACTACGCTGACCTGCATCATAGGTTGCCGCTTATTCAAAACATGCAGAATATCTCGGATAGCTGCGCCAGTGGGCGAAGTGATCACTGCGAGATGCCGGCAGTGTTGGGGTAAATTTTTCTTTAAGGTAGTGTCAAACCAGCCCTTGGATTCTAGCTTGTGTTTGAGCTGTTCAAACTCTCTGCGCAGGGCACCTTCTCCGGCCAATTCCACCTGTCGAAGAATCAGCTGATAATCCCCTCGAGGAGCAAACAGACTGAGCTGGCCACGAACCAAGACCTTTTGACCATTCTCGAGTTCGAAGTTAAGTCTTTTCTTTTGGCCCGCAAAGAGTGCGCAGCGTACCTGGGCATCCGCATCCTTTAGGCTAAAATAGACATGGCCAGATCTGGGTTGTGCCAGGTTAGAAATCTCACCTTCAACCAATACGCTTGGAAAGCTGGATTCTAGGATATCTTTAGCTAGAACATTGAGCTGTTTGACGCTTAATACAGCGTTATCATCTTGTGGCATTGTAGTTCGGGGTGGAGAGTTTGCGGGCTATGTTACGAGCTACGTCGAGCCGAAAGCTTAACATAGAAATAGCTGTCTGAAATTGATTGGCTTAGAACGAAAATAATTATTGTAAGCATGAGCTTTTCCCTACTTTTCGATTGAGCGAAAGGGGGCAATCTGGTAATATTTCCTCCCGTCCTGAAAGTTTATCTCTCTTCTTTTTTATACGTCTTTGGAAAGTAATATGACGCGTTTTTTGTTTGTGACAGGCGGGGTTGTGTCTTCACTGGGTAAGGGTATATCCGCTGCTTCTTTGGCTTCATTGCTAGAGGCCAGAGGCTTGTCCGTCACCATGCTAAAGCTGGATCCTTATATTAATGTAGACCCCGGTACCATGAGCCCGTTTCAACACGGGGAAGTCTATGTCACAGAGGATGGCGCTGAGACTGATTTGGATCTGGGCCACTATGAGCGCTTTATCCGCACTACCATGACCAAGCGTAACAGTTTCACTACGGGTAAAATTTACGAAAAGGTGATTCGCAAAGAGCGTAGGGGTGATTACGAGGGTGGTACGGTTCAAGTGATTCCCCATATTACTGATGCGATCAAAGATGGTGTAAAAAAAGGTGCCGAAGGCTATGACATAGCCATAGTAGAGATTGGCGGCACCATTGGTGATATTGAGTCCTTGCCTTTCTTAGAGGCGGTACGGCAACTAAAAGTTGAATTAGGCGCTCAGCACTCGCTATTGATCCATTTAACATTGGTTCCTTATATTTCCACTGCGGGCGAGATTAAAACTAAGCCTACTCAGCATTCGGTAAAAGAGCTTAGATCAATTGGTTTGCAGCCTGATGTGTTGATGTGCCGTTCTGATCGTATGATCCCAAGTTCAGCTGTGCGAAAAATCTCTCTCTTTACTAACGTGGAAGAGCGAGCCGTGGTATCCGCTCCAGATGCTGACACCATCTATCAAGTCCCTATGATTCTGCATGAGCAAGGTCTTGATCAGTTTATTGTTGATCGCTTGGGCTTAGATTGTGGTGAGCCAAATCTGGCTGAGTGGAGTTGGGTAGTTGAGCAAGAGTTAAATCCTCAAGGCGAAGTAACGATTGGTATGGTTGGCAAGTACATGGATTTGATGGATGCCTATATCTCTCTTAACGAGGCACTTCGACATGCGGGTATTCATACTAGTAAAAAGGTAAAGATACGTTATATCGAAGCTGAGAACCTTGAAGCCCAAGGTCTATCATTACTTGAAGGTCTTGATGGCATTTTGGTCCCGGGGGGCTTTGGTGAGCGTGGTACCGAAGGAAAAATAGCAGCTATTCAATATGCTCGAGAGAATAAGGTACCGTATTTGGGAATTTGTTTAGGTATGCAGTTGGCAGTAGTTGAATATGCCCGCAACGTGGCTGGCCTGGACGGTGCTGGTAGTACCGAATTTAGCGTTGAGGTAACACACCCGATTGTGGGTCTCGTGACCGAATGGTTGACCAGTGATGGCGAGAAAGAAACTCGCAGTGCCAATGAGGATATTGGCGGCACCATGCGCCTTGGTGGTCAGGAATGTGTTTTGGCTGAAGGAAGTCTGTCTAGAAAGCACTATGGCCAAGCGAGTATCGTTGAACGTCACCGTCATCGCTATGAAATTAACCAAAGTTATAAGCAACAGCTTATTGAAGCAGGTTTGAAAGTGGTTGGAGAGTCGGTAGACGGCGAATTAGTTGAGATGGTCGAGGTACCTAATCACCCTTGGTTTGTAGCTTGTCAGTTTCATCCGGAATTTACATCGACTCCACGCGATGGTCATCCTCTGTTTAAAGCCTTTGTTGAAGCCGCAGCAGACTATAAAGAGTCTTAAACCAGTTTATGGATACTAAAACCATTACCCTAAATCCCGATCAACCGATTCAGGTTGCTAATGATAAACCTATGACTTTGTTTTCGGGCATGAATGTTCTTGAGTCTAGGGATCTTGCCTTAGAGATTGCTGAGCATCATGTTGAAGTGTGCAAAGAACTCGATATAGCTTATGTGTTTAAGGCTTCTTTTGATAAGGCTAATCGCTCCTCTTTAAATTCATTTAGAGGGCCAGGTTTAGATAAAGGTTTGGAGATTCTTGCGGAAATCAAAGATCAGTTTTCTGTTCCTGTCATTACCGATGTACACGAGCCTCACCAGGCTGCCCCCGCTGCAGAAGTGGCTGACGTTATTCAGCTGCCGGCGTTCTTGTCCCGGCAGACTGATTTGGTGCAGGCGATGGCAAAAACACAGGCGGTGATTAATATTAAAAAAGCCCAGTTTCTTGCGCCTCACGAAATGGGGCATATTCTTCATAAGTTTGAAGACGCTGGTAATGACAAGTTGATGCTGTGTGAACGCGGCACCATGTTTGGTTATAACAACTTGGTGGTCGACATGTTGGGTTTTGAAACTATGAAGTCCTTTGCTTATCCGCTAATTTTCGATGTTACCCACGCTTTGCAATTACCGGGTGCTCGAAGTGATTCAGCCGATGGTCGCAGATCGCAAGCTTTACAATTAGCCAAGGCGGGTATTTCACAAAAAATAGCCGGTTTGTTTTTAGAGTGTCACCCAGATCCGAGCAAAGCTTTGTGTGATGGGCCATGTGCTTTACCCCTTGACCAATTAAAGCCCTTTTTGACTCAGTTAAAAATCTTAGATGAATTAGTAAAGGGCTTTGAAGATTTAGAATTCAGTTAGTTTTTTAGATAAGTTTTTAGATAAATAAAGAAAGTTGGAGTTAGTTAGAGCATGAGTGAGATCGTTGATATTAAGGCTAGAGAGGTTTTAGACTCTCGGGGAAATCCTACTGTAGAAGCTGAGGTGTATTTGTCTTCAGGTCGTATGGGCAGTGCATGCGCACCCTCAGGGGCATCGACTGGATCACGAGAGGCATTGGAACTTAGAGATAAAGATAAAGGGCGTTACCTAGGTAAAGGTGTTTTGAATGCGGTTGCTGGTATCAATGGTGATATTCGTTCAGCCCTAATTGGTAAAAATGCTAACGATCAACGAGCCATTGATCAGATCATGATTGATTTAGATGGCACCGAAAACAAAAGTAAGTACGGTGCTAACGCTATTCTTGCAGTATCGCTAGCGAACGCTAAAGCGGCTGCAGAAGATAATGCCCAGCCTTTGTACGAGCACATCGCTAGAACCAATGGCACACCTTCCTACTCTATGCCTGTGCCAATGATGAATATTGTTAACGGTGGAGAGCATGCTGATAACAATGTTGATATTCAAGAGTTTATGATCCAGCCAGTGGGTGCTAAGAATTTTGCTGAGGCGCTACGTTGTGGTGCGGAAATTTTTCACGCGCTTAAATCAGTATTGCAAGAAAAAGGTTTAAGCACCGCGGTTGGTGATGAGGGTGGTTTTGCCCCTGACTTACCTTCTAATGAAGCGGCGCTAGAAATGATTATGCTAGCGATTGAAAAAGCTGGTTACAAAGCCGGAACAGAAGTTACCTTGGCTTTGGATTGTGCCGCATCTGAATTCTACAAAGATGGTCAATACCATTTATCTTCCGAGGGTAAAGTTTTAGATGCAAAAGGTTTTGCCGAGTATTTAGCTGATCTAGCGGATCGTTACCCCATTATCTCTATTGAAGACGGCCTTGACGAAAGTGACTGGGAGGGATGGAAAATATTAACCGACCTAATTGGTGATAAGGTCCAATTGGTTGGCGATGACTTGTTTGTGACTAACACCAAGATTCTTAAACGTGGTATTGACGAAGGTATCGGTAATAGCATCCTGATCAAGTTTAATCAGATTGGTAGTTTGAGCGAGACTTTAGATGCGATCTCGATGGCGAAAGACGCTGGTTATACTGCTGTTATTTCTCACCGTTCCGGCGAGACCGAAGATACGACTCTAGCGGATTTAGCCGTCGCAACAGCCGCAGGTCAAATTAAAACAGGTTCTTTGTGCCGATCAGATCGTGTCGCAAAGTATAACCGTTTGTTACGTATTGAAGACTCCATTGATGCTGAGGCTCCTTATAAAGGCCTTGCCGAGTTTAAATAATACAGGGCCTCTAGGGATTAGAGAAAGTTATGGCAGCAGAGAAGAATAAAACCAGTGCTGCCAGTGACGCTAAGCCGACAACAAAAGACAGCAGTCAACTACACATGAAGCGCCCCAGTTTATATGGGGTGCTTTTGTTTATTATGGTGGCCATGATTATTTACCTTCAGGCTATCTTGTGGGTCGGTGAAGGCAGTGTTGCTGAGGTTTGGCAATTAAAGCGTTCAATTGGACAACTCGAACAAGAAAATAGTCATCTCCAAGAACGCAATCAGAAATTGATTAACGAAGTTGAAGCGCTTCGAAACGGAAAAGAGCTGATTGAGCATAGAGCACGAGAGGATCTCGGGCTGATTAAAAATAACGAAATCTTTTATCATGTTATTGATGAGAGTAAGCAAGAGCCATCCAATAAGTGAGTGGAATGAATAAGCCAAGTCAAAATAGTCAGACTGTTGGTCCGAAAGGAGAACAAAGCTATTGGGCTTTAGTTCCGGCGGCAGGTATTGGGCAACGCATGGGGAGTGATACTCCTAAGCAGTACTTGCCGCTGCTCGATCAAACGGTACTCGAGCATTCCGTCAATAAGCTATTGAGTATTCCTGTAATCGAAGGGGTGATCGTCGCTACCCGTGATGACGATCAATACTGGCCTGCGCTTTCACTTGCACAGAACTCAAAGGTTCACCGAGTATCAGGGGGTGCGGAGCGCATGGACTCGGTTTACGCCGGTCTTCAATATCTACGGGACGATTTATCAGCGGGCTCAGATGATTTTATTTTGGTCCATGATGCCGTTCGGCCCTGTGTATCGGTTTCGGATATAAAGCAGTTGATAGCTGACTTAGAAGCCAACGCTGTTGGTGGACTATTGGCCGCAGCCGTTGTGGATACTCTAAAGAGAGTGGACAGCGAAGGGCAGGTTGTAGAAACCCTTGACCGGGACAGCTGCTGGCGCGCGCAAACTCCTCAGATGTTTCGCTTAAATGTGCTTATGGATAGCTTAGAGGCACAAATGAGTCAGAAAAAGACCGCGAGTGACGAGGCAGCAGCGGTCGAGGCTTTGGGTTTGGCCGTGAAGATCATTGAGGGTTCCCCCCAGAATTTAAAGCTGACAGTGCCTGGGGATCTAGCCCTTGTCGAATCCATTCTAAAAGATCAGTTGAAAGCGTAGCTAGGAGCTTCTGTGATGAATGTAATTATTCCAAGAGTAGGACATGGTTTCGATGTTCATGGATTTGAAGATGGAAACGCGTTGATTCTTGGCGGGGTTAAGGTTCCTCATCATAAAAAGTTTAGGGCGCATTCAGATGGTGATGTGTTAATCCATGCTTTGATTGATGCATTGTTAGGTGCTGCTGGTTTAGGTGATATAGGCCAACATTTCCCTGATACGGATGAGCAATATAAGGGTGTCGATAGTCGAGAGTTATTACAAAAAGTTAACAATATTTTGCTTGAGCAGTCTTACCAAATTTCGAATTTCGATATTACTGTTATTGCGCAAAAGCCTCGGCTTGCCGAGTTCTTATCCGCTATGAAAGCTAATCTCGCAGACGATTTAGATATAGAGCAAGGAGCTATTAATATTAAAGCGACCACCACCGAGGGTCTTGGTTATACCGGACGGGAAGAAGGTATTGCGGTCCATGCGGTTACCCTAATTTATGCTCGAAGCTAGTACGAAATTTAGTTTAGAGCTCCCCCCTTTAGGTGTGACTGGCTCGCTTCGCCATCAAGCTGAGGACTTTTTTGTTTCCGAGTTGAGTAAATTTGAACCTACTGGGGATGGCCAGCATTTAGCCCTCCATATTCAAAAGCGTCATTTAAATACCTCGGATTTAGTTGCCGTATTATCTAAATTTTTCAAAGTATCCCAATCCTCTATTGGATATTTTGGCCTCAAGGATAAGCGCGCGGTAACGCAGCAATGGCTAAGCGTTGATTTGGCCGGTAGTAAAGTGTCCGAAGACCATTTAAGCGATTTTACAGCTCGCTTGCCTGTTTTGTTGAAACAGGCTCTGTCGTTATCTGAGTTGCCGGACTTGGACGTACCAGATAGCCCTGATGTGAAGATTTTGTCTTATGCGCGCAACTCTAAGAAATTTCGTATAGGTCAGTTAGCAGGGAATCGTTTTGAGCTACGTATTCGTAACTTAAAAAGTTCCGGTGTGGACAGTCTTAGCAAAAATAATAAAGCTAAAGTGGAACAGCGTCTTGAGCATATATCTGCCTTTGGCTTTGCCAACTATTTCGGTGAGCAGAGATTTGGAATCAATCAATCCAATATAGAGTCTTTAAAAAAGCATCGAAATAATGATTACATTAATCTTAAAAAACGCAGAGCACTTCGTTCTAGAATGATTTCTACATTGCGGGCCTGGGGCTTTAATTATTATCTTTCAACCCGGATAGAGCGGTCGATATTTAGAACTTATGTAGACGGAGATGTATTACAGTTTAGTGATGGGAATAGTTTGTTTTCGTCTTCAAAACATGGGTCTGTACAGGGTTTTAAAGCGAGGAGCGATGAGTTTAACTCTCGATTGAGCTCTGGAGAGCTAGTGCTTACCGGACCAATGATGGGGATTGAAGAAAGCTTGGCGAGAGACGTCAGTCTTAGTTTAGAAAAAAACTGTTTAAAGAGCTTTGAAAGCTTTGAAGCCCTGCTAAATCATTATAAAGTCAGCTCTGCTAGGCGAGCTGTGTTAGCATATCCCAAAGCCCTGGAATGGTCTTTTGAGGAGAATGATTTGCTCCTCTCTTTTGAATTAAAGGCAGGTAGTTACGCCAGCTCTCTAGTACGGGAAATAGTAGAGTATTAAGAAAAATAAGAAGGTTTGTTCATGAAGGTTAATCAAGTGCCGGGCATAGGAATGACATCTCGCAGAACGAGGGAGCGTTTAGTCGCACGTCTAATGGATTCAGGTATCCGAAACTTTGAAGTTTTAGATGTTATTCGTTCCACGCCGAGACATATTTTTGTCGATGAGGCACTGGCCACCCGCGCGTATGAAGATACAGCCTTGCCTATTGGTTTTCAGCAAACCCTTTCCCAGCCCTATATCGTAGCAAGAATGACTGAATTACTTTTGATGGGGGAACGCCCACGTCGAGTTTTGGAAATTGGCACGGGCTCTGGTTATCAAACGGCTGTTCTATGCCAATTAGTGGATCGAGTGTATAGCACCGAGCGAATATCTCAGTTACAACAAAAAGCCAAGCAGCGTTTGAATGAACTTGAACTTAGAAATGTACACTTTCAATACAGTGACGGAAATTATGGTTGGTCAAGGGAAGCTCCATTTGATGCCATTATTTCAACAGCGGCGCCAGAAACCGTGCCTCAAGCTTTGATAGATCAACTCAAAGTCGGCGGACGGTTGGTGATTCCTGTGGGTGGTGAGCAGCAATTTTTGCAAGTAGTGACCAAGATAGATGAAGAAAATATCGAAACCGATGTTATAGAAGAAGTGATGTTTGTGCCTTTTAAAAAAGGCATTGCTTAAAAGTCTAATTTTTCAGAGAGATTGGCTGTATGAATACAGAAACTGAATCTTCCCGAAATGATAGGCAAACAGATTCGTGGCAGTTTGTCTTTGTTAAGGGCATGATGATGGGCTCTGTTGAATTGGTGCCGGGGGTGTCTGCGGGTACCATTGCATTAATATCTGGCATTTTACCTAGGTTGCTTGATGCGTTGCGCAAAGTTAATTTTTCTTTACTTATAGTACTCAAGAAGCAAGGTTTGGTGGGAACCTGGCAGTATCTCGATGGAAACTTTCTAGTGCTACTGGCCTTAGGGATGGTGTCTGGCGTGGCCTTATTAGTGCAAGGTATTAGTTTTTCTCTAGAGAACTATCCGATCTGGATTTGGTCTTTTTTCTTTGGGTTAATATTTGCATCTTCGTTATGGTTGGCAAAGCAAATACCAAAATGGAAACGCCCGGATACTTTATTAATGTTTTTGGTAGGACTCTCTTTTGCTCTATATATTACGCTAGCATCACCTGTACGCATTGAATTGAGTTTACCTGTTGCGCTGGTGGCGGGTGCTCTGACCATTAGCGCGATGATGATGCCAGGATTGTCGGGTAGTTTTATGTTGATGCTAGCGGGTCTCTATACGCCGATTTTGGCAGCACTTAAGGCGCTGGAGTTTTCTGTAATCGCCGCATTTATGGCCGGAGCTATAATAGGGGTGCTAGCTTTTTCGCATATTCTTAGTTTTATGTTTAGACGTTTCCCAGGGCAAATTTATGCATTGCTTACGGGTGTGATGTTGGGTTCGTTAAATCAAATATGGCCTTGGAAAGAAGTAATTCAATTTCGTACTAATAGTGCTGGAGAGCAAGAGCCTATGCTGTTTCGCAGTGTTAGCCCAGAGTATTTCTCCCAAATAAATGGTGAGCCCCACCAGCTAATTTATGCAGTTTTTTTTGCGTTTCTTGGAGTAGTCTTAGTAGTATCTATGTCGAAGTTAGAGGGGCTTCTGTTGAAGGTGGATGGACAAGAATCTACGGAAGACATCGCTAATGTGAGTAGCTAGGGCGCTGAATCACCATGTTATTTCGAAGACTGCATAAAATTCTCTTGATCTTGATATGTGTGTCCAGCACTTTTTTTGTTGCCTGCAGTAATCAAAAGGGGCCTTTGTTCAAAAGTCAGAGTAAACGTGCCGTCACTCACGGGGAGTACGTGGTAGAAAAAGGGGATTCTCTTTATTCGATAGCGTGGCGTTACAAACGCGATTACAAAGAACTTGCTTCGATTAATGGTATAGGTGCTCCTTATACGATATACGTAGGCCAAAAATTAAAGCTGTCTAAGTACCAAGATGAAATCCCTTCAAAATATGGCTACACCGGGCAGTCAGTGGTTAAACAGCCAGCTCGTCCCAAGGCCTATTCAAAAAGTAGAACGCGTACTCCTAATCGATATTCCAGCAAACGCCGTCGTCAACAGGCACCAACTAAAACCTATAGCAGCAAGAAACTTAATTGGGCTTGGCCAGCGCAGGGCAAAGTTATTCAATCTTTTTCTACTAGTTCGGTCGGAAAGAAAGGTATTCAAATCGCTGGGAACGCAGGGGATACCATTAAAGCATCCGCTAATGGGAAAGTGGTTTATAGCGGGGATAGTTTGGTGGGTTATGGCAATCTAGTGATCGTAAAGCACAACAAACAGTTCCTTACTGCATATGCTCACAATCGAAGGGTGGTAGTGAAAGAAGGAGATTCAGTGACTCAAGGGCAAAAGATTGCCGAGATGGGCTCAAGCGGCACCGATCGCAATAAGCTTCATTTTGAAATTCGTAGCAACGGTAAACCTGTTAATCCAAAGCAATACTTACCAGCACGCTAGTTTTTGTTGCTAGTCAATATTCCTGATGCTTAGACCTGCCATACCCATGTAAGACATGGACTACAAAACTGTAAAACCCCGACTAATACCCGGGTTTAATATCACCTAAGATATTGAAAAATAAGGATAAAAATACATTCTCAAAAACTGGCAAAAAAGTAGTCCTTTTTGTTGACTTCCCGCTTGCTCAGAAAAGCTCTTTTGCTAAATTAGCGCTCGTGGCATGGATTAGCCACCGGGTCAGGAAGACCTTGATGGAAACCTAGCTGATGGATTGCGGGATAATGGACAGAGACAGGAGTCTTGGAATAGGGACATTGAGCATGGAGCAGCACAGGGAGAATTTAGAAAGGGTCGCAGGGAGCGGCCCTTTTTAATTTCTGGCATTGGTAAATTATATTCCTATTTAGATCTATTTCTTTACATTCTGCCTTTTGAATCTCACCTAAACTGATGATGTCGATTGCTAGTCGAGCGATTAGAGTGCTTTATCACCTTAACAGGCGATCAATGATTATTCAGCTTTAAGCAGGGAGATTGCAATGGAATCTTTAATAAGCGCTTCTACGTATCAAACAGTTCTTTATGTAGCTTTTGCCTATATGGCCTTAATTTTTGTAGGCGCATTTTTTTCAAAGTCTCCTTACGGGCGTTTTTCAGCTCAAAAAGCGAAGTTTAATTTACAACCTCAATTTGGCTGGTTCCTCATGGAGTTACCAGCCACTTTAAGTTTTGTGTTCTTTTATTTTCAAGGCCAAAACAGTATGGAACTAGTGCCCTTGATTTTCTTAGGCATATGGTTGGTTCACTACGGGAACCGTGGTTTTATTTTTCCGATGCTTATGAGAGTGGCGAAAGGCGATAAAGGAAGCTTTGGTATTATTATTGTTATCACCGGTTGGGCGGTAACAGCAATACATGGCTATTTGAACGCAGTATTTATTTCTCACCTGAGTGAGCACTTAAATAATGACTGGCTAACAGATCCCCGCTTTGGCTTAGGGGTCGCGATTTGGGCGATAGGTTACACACTAAATATCCATTCTGACTCGATCGTTCGGAATCTCCGTACCAAAGAAGAGGTAGCCAATGGCGAAAGAAATTATCGCATCCCAGAAGGTGGTTTGTTTAAATACGTAACTTGCCCCAGTTATTTTGCTGAGCTGATTTCTTTTACTGGTTTTGCTATCGCAACTTGGTCTGTAGGCGCGCTGTTCGTACTCGGCGTATCTGCCGCAAACCTAATTCCGCGAGCATTTCAAACCCACGAGTGGTACCACAAAAAATTTCCGGACTACCCCAAGGAACGTAAAGTTATTTTCCCAGGTATTCTTTAGAGGGTTTTTCTGAATTTAGGCCAGCGCTTATTGGTATTGCTTCATTAAATCATCGAAGCTCCAGTGGGCGCTTAAGGCGATAATCTTGCCCGCATCGTCCACTTCATATATCACCATCATCTCTACCGTGGTTTCGACTCCACCAGCGCTGTTTTTTCCTTCAATTTCTACCGCACAATGACGATCACCGCTGGTGATGCGTTTTTTGGCTGTCAGCTTCATATCGCCTTTGGCGATAACGTTGTCCCAGAAAAGAGCGATGATCTCTTTACCTTGATGACCTAGCCCCGCGGGGTCCAGAGGAGAAATGCCCACCGGGTCTTTGACAACAGCATTATCTGCAAAAAGGTCGAGCCAAGCTTCCTTGTTTTTAGCCATAGCGTTGCTCATCGACTTTATATTGGCTTGAACGGCTAAGTGCTGTAGATCTTCACTCATGGCTTGCTCCTTGGTATTAACATTAATTCCAACCATTCTAGGTAGAGGTATCTGCTTTAGCCTCATCCGATTTGATGAGAGTTTGTGATACATTCCTGTCTGCTTTTATTTATTTAGTAAGAACTTCAGTGGATATAGAATTTTTAACATCGATATCAGATATTGATCAAGACGAGTGGAACGCTCTCACTGGCAATGAGTATCCCTTTATTCGCTGGGAGTTTCTCTATGCTCTAGAAAGTACCGGTGCAGTCTCTACTGACACTGGCTGGCAACCGCAGCATGTTCTAGTTCGAGAGAAAGATAAACTAATTGCTTTAATGCCGATGTATTTAAAAGGCCATTCTCAGGGGGAGTATGTCTTTGATCATAGTTGGGCGGATGCTTACTACCGTCACGGGATGGAGTACTATCCAAAGTGGTTAAGTGCGATTCCTTTTACTCCCTGTCAGGGTCCAAGGCTGTGCTTTAGTCATGAGCTAGCAGCTTTGGGTTTTAGTGAGTCTTCTATTGTAAGTGGCTTACTGTCTGTTTTTGAAAACTTGTCGGCTAAGCATGGAATATCTTCTTGGCATTGTTTGTTTCCAGAGCGAGAGGATTTTGAACATTGGTCCTCAGACAAGCTGATGTTGCGGGAGGCGGTTCAGTTCCAATGGTTTAACAAGTCTTACCAAAGCTTCGATGATTTTTTGAATACCTTCACTAGCAAGCGACGTAAAAATATTAAACGCGAGCGACGTCGGGTACAAGAGCAGGGCATTGAGGTACTTCAGTTAACTGGGCAAGAAATCACCCTAGAGCATTGGCAAACTTTTTTTAAGTTTTATCAAGCGACCTATTGGAAGCGGGGAATGCCAGAGTACTTGAGTCTAGAATTCTTTTTGGAGGTGTCTCGCTTGATGCCTGACCGTTGTTTGTTGGTTTTGGCTCAGAAAGAGGGAGAGATTGTTGCAGGTGCCCTAAGTATAGTTGGTAACCATACTTTGTATGGCCGTTATTGGGGTTGCCTAGAGGAGTATGACAACCTGCATTTTGAATTGTGTTATTACCAAGGTCTTGAATACTGCATAAACCACAATCTGCAATGCTTTAACTCAGGTGCTCAGGGAGAGCACAAAATAGCCCGTGGTTTTGAGCCCGTTAAAACCTATTCTTTGCACTGGGTGGCGCATTCTGGCTTTAGAGAAGCGATAGAAAATTTCCTGGATCAAGAGAATAGACATATCGACTCTTACCAAAATGCAGCTTCTGAATTGCTGCCCTTTAAGAACGAAACTGCTTAATAATTAAGCAGGTAAAGAGCGACAGATCAGACGAATAATGCCAGGGTTCGACCTTTAAAAGGTTAAATCGAGCGCCTATACTCTTGTCACGCTGAAATTTTCTGTTGAAATTAGAGGGGTTTCCTATGACTGCCGGACCCGCATCACATAGTTATTTTTCACAACGCTTGAAGTTGCATTACGTAGAGTGGGGCGATAAAGATGCCCCCGTTTTGTTAATGATTCATGGTATGCGCGACCATTGTCGAAATTGGGACTGGGTCGCTAAGGACTTGTCCAAAGACTACCGAGTCATAGCTCCTGACCTTCGAGGTCATGGGGATTCGGAGTGGATGCGCGGTGGTAGCTATTACTTCCCGGACTTTGTTGCTGATATTAATCAGTTGGTGTCCCAAACGACTAAGCCGGATGAAAAAATATCCATAATGTGTCACTCCTTTGGAGGCAGTGTTGGTATTTATTACGCGGGCATTTTCCCGGATAAGGTCGAGAGGCTTATCGCGATAGAGGGTCTTGGGCCGCCGCCTCAATTTATCGAAATGATGCAAAAAACCAAGGTGGAAGATCGCTTAACGACCTGGATGGATTCAATTCATAAACTGTCTGCACGTACTCCTAAAAAGTATGAGTCTTTGGATGCCGCCATTGGTCGTATGCACGAGGAAAATAGCCATTTGAGTTATGAGCAGGCCAGGCATTTGAGTGTTCATGGTTTGAATCAAAATGAAGATGGTACTTGGTCCTGGAAGTTTGATAATTACTTACGCTTGATGGCGCCCGTGCGGATTTCTTCGAAAGATCAAGAGGCATTATGGTCTAGAGTCTCCTGTCCTGTTTTTCTCTTGTACGGTGGTAAATCTTGGGCCCTGGCTCCTGAGAAAGATGATCGAGCTAAGTTCTTTCAAAAAGCGAGTTTTCATACCTTCGAACAAGCGGGCCACTGGCTGCATCACGATGAGCTAGATGAGTTCATTAAGCTGTCACGCGATTTTTTAACTAAGTAGCAAACCAAGTAGTCGTTTATGAGTGAAGAAAACCTATCGGTAGTAAGTTTGGATGCGCTATTTGCTCAACTGGATACGGGTTCACTTGAAAGTGTGCCAAATACCTGGGCCCAAGGCCGAACAGTGTATGGCGGGCTAAGTGCAGCCTTGTTACTACGAGCCATTAAAAGCCAAGTGGATAGCTCTAAATTGTTAAGAGCGCTGAATGTGGCTTTCTCTGCTCCTACCTTGGCGAATAAAGCTTTTAGTATCGAGACCGAGTTGCTGCGCGAAGGAAAGACCATTGCCCAGTGGCAAGCAAGATTGATTCAAAATGATACCTGTTGTGTGCAGATAAATGCGGTTTTTGGTAGTGGTTTAGATTCGTCTATATCTATCAACGACTTTAAGCGTCCAGAGATCCCTGCATTTGAGGATTCGTTTCAGTATCCTCAGCACGGTGGTGCGACCTTTACCCAATATTTTGAAATGGCTCAGGCACAGGGTGACTTTCCATTATCTGGTGGGTCTAGCTTAGATCTAGGAGGTTGGATGCGCTTGAGAGAAACGCCGAAAATCTTCACAGATTGCCACCTGGTTGCCTTAATCGATGTTTGGCCGCCGGCTACTATGATGCACATGAAAGAGCTTGCACCGGGCAGCACTGTCAGTTGGACTATGCAATTTCCAGCACCTATGGCAGAGCAAGACCCTGCTAAGCCCCTCGGTTATCAGGCTCATATCGAGTACAGCGAAGGTGGTTTTGGTATAACCAGTGCCAAAGTCTGGAGCGACTCTGGTCAGCTGTTAGCGCTCAGCCAGCAGACTATCATCGTATACGGCTAGCACCCTATATTAAGGGAGCTTTTCCTTTGGGGCTTTGCTGGGGCCTGAATAGCTATTGTCTGCCGCACTCATTATAATGCGCCGCATATTTGCAGTAATGCATCCTAAAACCAATAGCTATTGAAAGTAGGTAGAGCAATGAAAAGTGCTGAAATCCGTCAGGCATTTATAGATTTCTTTGTTGAGAAAGGTCACAGCGAGGTTGGGAGTAGCTCACTCGTGCCTATGAACGACCCGAGCTTGCTGTTTACCAATGCGGGTATGAACCAGTTTAAAGATGTATTTATTGGCAAAGAAAAGCGTGACTACACTCGAGCTACTTCGACCCAACGTGTTGTGCGCGCAGGTGGCAAACACAACGATTTGGACAATGTGGGTTATACCGCGCGTCACCACACTTTTTTCGAAATGCTTGGTAACTTTAGTTTTGGTGATTATTTCAAGCGCGAAGCGATTCAATACGCTTGGGAGTTTTTGACCGAAGTCTTAGGCTTACCACCAGAAAAACTGTGGGTCACCGTTTATATCGAAGACCAAGAGGCTGAAGATATCTGGCTAAAAGAAATGGGTATTGATCCCAGTCGTTTTTCTAAGCTGGACGAAGATAATTTCTGGAGCATGGGGGACACCGGCCCTTGTGGTTCTAGTACTGAGATCTTTTACGATCACGGTGAAAATGTCGCGGGTGGGCCTCCGGGTAGCCCTGATGATGACGGTGATCGCTATATCGAAATCTGGAACTTGGTATTTATGCAGTATGATCGTCAAGCCGACGGTACTTTAGACGATCTACCGATGCCTTGTGTTGACACTGGCATGGGCTTGGAGCGTTTGGCTGCTGTTCTGCAAAAGGTGCATTCCAACTATGACGTGGACTTGTTCCAGAACTTAATTAAAGCGGTAGCAGATGTGTGCGAGTGCAAAGATCTGGAAAACGACTCACTGAAAGTGATTGCGGATCATATTCGTTCCTGCTCATTTTTAATCGCCGACGGAGTTTTGCCTTCTAATGAAGGTCGTGGATATGTTTTAAGAAGAATTATTCGTCGTGCAATTCGTCATGGTCATAAGCTTGGAGCAAAAGATGTTTTCTTTCACCGAATTGTGCCTGCTTTGGTTAAAGAAATGGCTGAGGCCTATCCAATACTGAAAGATCATCAGGCTCACGTAGAAAAAACCCTACGTATCGAAGAAGAGCAATTCTTAAGAACCCTTGATCAAGGTATGCGCATACTAGAGAACGAATTCTCTAATTTAAAAGGTGATACCTTGCCTGGTGGAGTGATATTCAAACTTTACGATACCTATGGTTTTCCTGCTGATTTGACCGCTGATGTGGCTCGCGAGCGTTCCGTGAAAATGGATATGCCAGGTTTTGAAAAGGCGATGGAAGCTCAAAAAGAAGGCTCTCGTTCCGCTTCAAACTTTGAATACCGAGCGGGTGAGCTTGAGGGTTTAGGACAGGCTAGTGAATTCCTTGGGTACAGCTCCCTACAAAATGACATCGAGGTCCAAACTCTGTTTAAAGATTCAGATTCTGTTGAGCAACTGAGTGCGGGCGAGCAGGGTATTCTTGTTAGTGCGAGTACTCCTTTTTACGGTGAATCAGGTGGTCAGGTCGGTGATCAGGGTACGCTTTCTGGATCAGGCATTCAGGTACAAGTGATCAACTGTACTAAGCAAGATGGCGTACACCTTCATCACGTAAAAGTACTTGAGGGTAGTCTTAAAACGGGCGCCAGCTTGTCCGCCAGCGTTAACAAAGAAGAACGCACTCAGATCGCTGCTCACCATTCTGCGACTCACTTAATGCATGCCGCTTTAAAACAGATTTTAGGTGAGCACGTTAGCCAGAAAGGTTCTTTAGTGGATAGCGATAAGTTACGTTTTGATTTTTCTCACTATGAAGGTTTGAGTGCTGAAGAGTTGGAGCAGGTCGAAGCTTTGGTGAATCATCATATTCAAGCCAATACCCCCGTCCTGACTGAG
Organism: Pseudomonadales bacterium; assembly: GCA_965223975.1. Taxonomy (GTDB): domain Bacteria; phylum Pseudomonadota; class Gammaproteobacteria; order Pseudomonadales; family JBECKS01; genus JBECKS01. The sequence continues at coordinate 618,194 of OZ245031.1, read as the reverse complement.
GAAATGGATATTGAACGCGCTAAACAAAAAGGCGCAATGGCTCTCTTTGGCGAGAAGTACGACGATACTGTTCGTGTGTTAACTATGGGTGAGGATCAATTCTCAATGGAATTGTGTGGAGGAACCCACGTTAATCAAACAGGCGATATGGGTGTGTTTGTTATCGTGTCAGAAGGAGCGGTGTCTTCAGGTGTGCGCAGAATTGAAGCTCTAAGTGGTCAGGCAGCTCGCCAATATCTGTTCGAGCAAAGCAAAGCATTTGCCAAAGTGGCTTCGCTTTTAAAAACGGATGCCAAAAAAGCGGCTCAAACCTTACAGGCTCTGATGGATAAAAGTCGTCAGCAAGAAAAAGAGATAGAGAAGCTGAAATCTAAACTGGCGGCGAGCGAGGGCGATACGCTTTTGGATCAGGTTCAAGAAATCAATGGTGTTAAAGTACTAGCCACTAAGATTGATGCGGATCCCAAAGCGCTTAGGGATGTGTTGGACCAGGTCAAAAATAAGCTTGGCAGCGGTGTGGTCGCTCTTGGTGTCGATAACCAGGGCAAAGCCAACTTGATTGCTGGGGTCACCAAAGATCTTACTGGTCAGTTTAAAGCGGGCGAGTTGGTCAACTTCCTGGCGCAGCAGTTAGGTGGTAAAGGCGGCGGTCGACCCGATATGGCCCAAGCCGGTGCTGCTAGTAGTGATGGGCTTGAAAAGGTCCTTGCTAGTGCTGGTGATTGGGTAAAAGACCAGTCCTAGCTCCCAATGACGTCCTTTGAGGTCTAATTCGACGAATATTTGGTTCAGCTTATTTCAATTCTGTGGCGTTTATAGTTTAATGCGCGACCGCGCTGGACTGGGTTTGTAGGCACTTGTAGGCTTATTGCTCAGCATTGAATCAGTTTGTGTAATTCACTTAAGAAAGATTAACCATGGCTCTAATTGTCCAAAAATATGGTGGTACTTCGGTAGGTACGGTTGAGCGTATCCAGGCTGTTGCGAAAAAAATTAAGGCTTTTCGTGATAATGGAGATGACGTGGTGGTGACCGTTTCTGCCATGAGTGGTGAAACTAATCGTCTTTTAGGCTTGTCGAAAGAGATATCTGATAACCCTGATGTTAAAGAAAGCGATGTGTTGGTATCGACTGGCGAACAGGTAACGATTGCTCTGCTATCCATGGCCCTGATTGAACTTGGCTGCTCGGCTAAATCTTACACAGGATCTCAGATTCGTATTTTGACTGACGAGTCTCATGGTAAAGCGCGTATTCAAACTATTGATACCGCTAGTGTTAAAAAAGATTTAGAAGCCGGAAATGTTGTGGTGGTAGCTGGATTCCAGGGTGTTAGTGAAGCTGGGCGCATCACTACTCTGGGTCGCGGAGGTTCCGACACCACGGCGGTAGCGATGGCGGCCGCGTTAAAAGCGGATGAGTGCCAGATCTATACCGACGTCGATGGCGTATATACCACTGACCCAAGGGTTTGTGAAAAAGCCAAACGAATGGAAGAAATTACTTTTGAAGAAATGCTAGAGATGGCATCTCTTGGTTCAAAGGTACTTCAAATTCGCTCGGTCGAGTTTGCGGGCAAGTATGATGTGCCATTAAGGGTATTATCTAGTTTTGAGCCAGGACCTGGCACACTAATTACAACAGAGGGTAATAAAGAGATGGAAAATCCTGTTATATCTGGGATCGCCTTTAACCGTGATGAAGCCAAGGTGACTATCCGTGGCGTGCCAGACACCCCAGGAGTGGCCAGCGATATTTTGGGCCCGATTGGTGAAGCGAACATCGAAGTGGACATGATTGTTCAAAATATTGGCTCTGATGGCAGCAACGATTTTACTTTTACTGTTCATAGGAACGATTATGAGCGCGCCAAGTCTACATTAGAGGGCGTGGCTTCCAAATTAGACGCTAAAGAAGTGATTGGTGATGATAATATTGCTAAAGTGTCGATTGTTGGTGTTGGAATGCGTTCCCATGCCGGTGTGGCTAGCCAAATGTTTAGGGCCTTGGCTGGTGAAAATATCAATATAATGATGATTTCGACTTCTGAGATTAAGATCTCGGTTGTCATCGAGGAAAAATACCTCGAATTGGCAGTGCGGTCTTTACACAATGCCTTTGGTCTAGATAAAGAGGCAGATGCTTAGGCGTGTGTTAGCATGGCGCTGTTTAAAAAACGCTTTAAATTTGGGAGAGAAAAAGCATGTTAATTTTGACTCGCAGAGTAGGTGAAACTCTGATGATTGGTGACGATGTAACCGTTACAGTCTTGGGTGTGAAAGGAAACCAAGTGCGTATCGGGGTTGATGCACCTAAAGAAATCGCTGTTCACCGCGAAGAAATCTACCAGCGTATTCAACGCGAAAAGGGTAGTGACGAAGAATAACCCCTGCTTTTTGTAAAAGACTGATTTTAAAGGCCTAATTGGGCTTTGTTTTTTAAAAAGTCATGGTATGATTGCCGCCTTTCGGAGAGGTGGCCGAGCGGCTGAAGGCGCTCCCCTGCTAAGGGAGTATGGGTTTTAAAGCTCATCGAGGGTTCGAATCCCTCCCTCTCCGCCATTACAGGACTAGAAACAACAAACTGTTTTGTTGTTTTATCAGATAACGCGCCCGTAGCTTCTAGCGCTTCTTAGAGCTTTAGCTCTTAGAATGGCTAAATACCCGAAGGGGGTACAGCTGGGGGGCAAAGAAGAAATAGCAAAGCGTAGTTTGCTGTTTTGGATACCAAATAACGCGCCCGTAGCTCAGCTGGATAGAGCACTTGGCTACGAACTAAGGGGTCGGAGGTTCGAATCCTTCCGGGCGCGCCATCTTTCTTTCTCAAGTTCTTTGGGGCTTATATTTCCGGGATCTGTTCGCTTTTTTCTAGGAAGGATTCGCCTTTTTATGCGGTTCTCACCCTCCCTGCCAGATAGCATAGCTATCTGTCGTTCGACTTTGCATATTGCTGTTGCAATATGAGTGCTGGTTTTTTGGGGAACTATGTTTAGGTTTTCTCGGTATTGTGCATTTATCTCGAGTGTGAGAGTTTCTAAATCCGATTGTTAGAATGCGCAGTTTTTCAAAATTTGTTAACAGTGTACTTGTATTTTAAATTTAGTTGATTATCATTCCTCACACAGCGCTCGCTGCTTCGTCGGCGGGTCACAAAGGGCTTCTTAAACTTCGGTTTGGAAGCCTTTTGACTTTTTAAGGAAGGAAAAATGAGAGTTGGTGTTTATATTGATGGATTTAATCTTTATTACGGTGTACTCAAATACACCAATTATAAATGGCTGGACCTTCAAAAATTTGCAGAATCTCTTTTAGATAAGGAACAGGGCGAAACACTTGAAGTATTAAAATACTGTACTGCAAAGACAGACGGTGATGCAGGTAATCGACAACAAGTATATTTTCGCGCGTTAAAAGCTTCTTGCCCAAAATTGGAAATTATCTACGGGTACTATCTTAAAAAAGAAACTGAGATGGTTCCGGTTGACTCTCAGCTTGGACCAAAAGTTAGTGTCTGGAAACAAGAAGAGAAAGGTTCGGATGTTAACTTAGCTATTCATATGATCGATGATGCTTGGCGTAACAAAGTCGATAAGGTTTTAGTAGTAACCAACGATGGTGATCTTGGTGACGCTATTAAAATGGTTCGACATAGATATAATGATTTACGTATTAAGGTAGGTGTCGTGCCACCCCTTAGACAGAATAGAAAGATTTCTAGGGTTCTAAAGAAAGCGAGTGATTTCCGAAGAAATATTGAACCACAAAAGCATCTTGTACCTTGCCAGCTCCCACATCGAATTGAAGGTACTCAAATATCCCGGCCTAATCGCTGGTTGAACGGTTCTTAACAAGCATTAGAGGCACTGCCACCCATCAAAATTGCTATGTCTATCTGATGTAGGTGTTACCTTATTCTTTTGGGAGCACTACGATGTGTGTGGCGCTTAATAAATCGTGCAAGGACTTTCCATCCTTTCTAAACACGGCATGAAGGAAGCTTAATCCCGAAAAAAGTAAACCTGAGGCAAATCGTTTAAAGCTTTGCTCAATAGTGATGCTTCCTATCTCGGCATTCACAATTTTAATACGCCAAGCTCTCATTCCTAAAGTTTGACCGCCATGGGTCCAAAACCAGTGATAAAAAAAGAAAGTGGCCCCAAAGAGCAGTGGGAGAAGAATAAATTGGTTGGCTTCAACCGACATGGCTTCGCCACCATTTAGGATTACGGTCAGACCTGCAACGCCAAACCAAATAGCACCGATTAAAAAAATATCGTAAACAAGAGCAAAAATTCGCCTAAATACGCCGGCGGCTTCTGAGGCTGGATCAGGGCTTGGGGAATCAGTCATAGGCTGAATATAAGAATTGAGTTGGTACCAGTGGGCGGACTCGAACCGCCACTCCCGTGAAGGAACCGGATTTTGAATCCGGCGTGTCTACCAATTTCACCACACTGGCACAGGGGGCGCATTATAACAGTGGCGCTTTTGGGGTCAATGCTCCTGGGACTTATGGTATGGAAAAAGCTAGAGCTGAGCACACTTTTGCTTTACCCTTCGGGCCTTTTACAAGCCCAGATAATACGCCTACACCGAGATCGCCGTGAATCTTGATGATTTTGACTTTCAGTTGCCTGAAGAACTAATTGCCCAGTTTCCTGCTGATGAGCGTAGTGCTAGCCGGCTGATGCATGTTGGGCAAAAGGTTGGTGAGCTTGAACATCTAATATTCAAGGATATCGTCCAGCTTTTAGAGCCTGGCGACTTGTTGGTGCGGAATGATGTGAAGGTACTCAATGCTCGGCTGTTTGGGCGCAAGGGTAGCGGTGGCAAATTGGAGTTTATGCTTGAAAGGGTTCTAGATGACCGCCAAGTACTAAGCCAGATCAGAGCCAGCAAAGCACCGAAGATCGGAGATAGTGTTTTCGTTGAAAACGAGAACGCTGAAGACGCTGGTTTTAGTTTTAAAGTTCTGGAAAAAAATGACGGGCTTTACCGACTGCAGTTAGATCCCGATGAGTCTAGAAGCCTTGAGGAGCTAATAGAGTATTATGGCCATTTACCCTTGCCGCCCTATATTCAAAGGTCAGACGAAGATTTTGACGAGCAGCGCTACCAGACGGTTTTTGCGAAACACCCCGGTGCTGTGGCTGCCCCTACGGCAGGTCTGCATTTTGATGAAGAGTTATTTGAGCAAGTAGCAGCGTTAGGCGTTGATGTGGGCGAGACGACTTTGTATGTAGGCTCAGGTACTTTTCAGCCGGTACGCGTAGACAAGATAGAAGATCACAAGATGCATTCCGAGCGTTACGTTATCAGTCAGCATTTGGTTGATCAGGTTCAAGCCTGCAGGGAACGAGGAGGGCGGGTGATCGCCCTGGGCACTACTTCTTTAAGAGCGCTCGAGAGTGCAAGCCAGACCGGTGAGCTACTTGCTCGCTCAGAAGAAACGAGTATCTTTATTTATCCCGGCTACCAATTTAAATGCGTAGATGCCCTTATTACCAATTTCCATTTACCCAAGTCGACTTTGTTGATGTTGGTGAGTGCTTTTGCTGGGAAAGAGCAGATAGATCAGGCTTATGCCGAAGCCGTGAAAGAAGAGTATCGTTTCTTTTCTTATGGCGATGCTATGTTTTTGAACCGATTAGATAGTTAACTAGAAATCTGAATAGAGAGTTAAGTCGAACGTTTATGGCTAATATGAAATTTAAGGTCAGTCACACCGATGGATCAGCGAGAAGAGGGGTGATAAGTTTCCCCCGTGGAGATATCCAAACGCCTGCTTTTATGCCAGTAGGCACTTACGGTACTGTTAAAGGAATGACCCCTAGGGATATCCATGAAATTGGTGCGGATATTATCTTGGGGAATACCTTTCATCTTATGCTTCGCCCTGGCACTCAAATTGTTAAAGATCATGGAACGCTTCATGATTTTATCGCTTGGGATAAACCTATTTTGACTGATTCAGGGGGCTTTCAAGTATTTAGCTTGGGTGATCTTCGAAAAATCACCGAACAGGGGGTGGTGTTTAAGTCTCCAATCGATGGTAGTAAAGTTGAGCTTGATCCTGAAATTTCCATGAGGGTTCAGAGAGAATTAGGGTCTGATATCGTCATGATCTTTGACGAATGTACGCCTTATCCTGCGACTGAGGAACAGGCTAAGGTGTCCATGGAATTGTCTTTGCGCTGGGCGGAGCGTTCGAAGGTAGCCCATGGCGATAACCCTTCTGCGCTTTTTGGTATTGTTCAAGGCGGAATGTATCCCAAGCTTAGAGAGGAATCGCTGAAAGCACTCGAGGAAATAGGTTTTGACGGTTACGCCATTGGAGGTCTGTCGGTCGGTGAGCCGAAAGAGGATATGCTCAATATACTGGATGCTATGTCTCCGGTAATGCCAGAGAAGAGCCCTAGGTACCTCATGGGGGTGGGGACGCCACTAGATATCGTGAACGCGGTCAGTCGTGGAATCGATATGTTCGACTGCGTGATGCCAACTAGAAATGCGCGAAATAGCCACATATTTACTTCCCAAGGAGTGCTTAGGCTTCGAAATGCCAAGTTTAAAATGGATCAAGCTCCCCTAGCCCCTAATTGTAACTGTTATACTTGTGAGAACTTCTCTCGGGCCTATATCCATCATTTGGATAAATGCCATGAAATGCTGGGAGCCCAATTGGCTACGATTCACAATTTGGCCTATTACCAAAAGCTAATGTCTGATTTGCGTTGCGCGATTGAAGAAGGTAGATTGCAGGCCTTCAAAGACGAGCTTGAAAAAGTCTATAGTAAGCCCAATTAAGTTCTCTTATCGATTCCATTATTACTCGGAGATATTATGAGTTTTTTTATTAGTGAAGCCCATGCTGAAGGTGCAGCAGCGGCTCCAGCGCCAGCCGGCGGAGATCCAATGATTACCTTGGTCATGATGATCGGCATGGTTGTTGTTTTCTACTTTTTGTTGTGGAGACCACAAAGCAAAAGGCAAAAAGAGCACCAAAATCTCGTAGCAGCTCTAAAAAAAGGCGACGAAGTGATTACCAGTGGTGGATTGTTAGGGAAGATCACCAAGGTTAGTGATAACTTTGTGACTATCGAGATCGCGAACAATGTTTCTGTAAATGTTCAAAAATCATCGGTGACGGCGGCGCTTCCTAAGGGAACTATTAAAGCCATTTAAACTCCGGTTTTTAGTTCCATATCCTATATTAATTCTTAGTGACTATTTATGCTCAATAAATATCCCCTGTGGAAATATCTCCTAATTCTTTTTGTTGTTACCTTTGCATCGATTTATGCATCGCCCGTATTGTTTTCTGAGGATCCTGCTTTGCAAATTTCAGGAGCAGATGCTTCTGTGCAGCCCAATGCGAGCACGCTGAGAAAGGTAAAGAAAATAATCCAAAAGAATGGGCAGCAAGCCAGTCAGGCAGAATTAGACGGCAGTACTATTCTGATTCGTTTTCAAGACCCCGAGGTCAGAAATGATCTTAAGAAAGTGCTGAGCGAGTCACTGGGTGATGATTACTTAGTGGCCTTAAATCGGGCGCAAAATACGCCTGAGTGGCTACAAAATATTGGAGCATCCCCCATGAATCTGGGTTTAGATTTAAGAGGCGGTGTGCATTTTCTGTTGGAAGTGGATTTGAGCCGTGTGTTGAGCTCTCATTTGAATTCCTATTCATCTGCGATCAAAAAAGAGCTGCGTGAAGAGGGGCTTAAGTATCATAAAATTGACACTGCTTCCCAACAATTGGTAGTACGTTTTGCAGAAGAAGCACAAAGAGAAGCCGCTAAAACTTTTATCGGGCGAAATTTCCCGGATTTTTCCATCACGCCAGCGAGTCTCAATGGTGAGTATGTTCTGCGTATGGAACTTTCAAATGTGAAATTAAAAGAAATCCGTGATTACGCTATTACTCAAAACTTGTCTGCACTTAGGAATCGTGTGAATGCCTTAGGTGTATCTGAGCCCATCGTTCAAAGGCAAGGCGCTAGTCGTATTGTGGTGGAGCTACCGGGGATTCAAGATACCGCCTCTGCGAAGCGTATCATTGGTAAAACCGCAAGTTTGGAATTTCGTCTTGAGGATTCGTCACGTACCGGGCGCAGTGCGGTATATGGGCCTACTCCCCCTGGCTCAGAGCGCTTTAACTGGAAAGATCAGACTCGACCACCAGTGTTGGTTAAAAAGCGCGTCATTGTTAAAGGTGATCGAGTGATCGATGCCCGCAGTGGATTTGATGAAAACGGGCAGCCTCAGGTCAGCATTCGCTTGGATAGCCGTGGTGGTAAGCAAATGCATGCTGTGACTTCTAAAAATATAGAAAAGGCTATGGTGGTTATTTTTGTTGAGTCTAAAACCAAGCTAAAAGAAATCGAAGTCAACGGTGAGTTAATTAAAAAGCCAATTACTACCGAGGAAAAATATGTAATCAACGTCGCGACTATTAAAGACGCTCTAGGTTACAACTTTAGGATTACCGGTCTTGATAGCATGGCTGAGTCTCAAGAGCTCGCCTTGTTGCTGAGGGCCGGTGCGCTAGCGGCTCCTATGTACTTTGTTGAAGAGCGTACGGTAGGGCCAAGCTTGGGTGAAGAGAATATTGCTGCTGGCCTTAATTCAATCATATTTGGTTTTGTTGCTGTGATGATTTTTATGGTGGCGTATTACAAAGTTTTCGGCTTGATTGCGAATGTGGCCTTGGTATTAAACTTGGTGCTGTTGGTTGCATTGATGTCTTTGTTGGGAGCTACCTTGACCTTACCAGGAATGGCGGGTTTTGTGCTCTTGGGCGGTATGGCTGTCGATGCTAACGTAATTATTTTCTCTCGTATAAAAGAGGAGCTGGCGAGAGGTGAGTCGCCTCAGACGGCAATTGCGGCAGGCTATGATCGAGCGTTCTCAGCCATTATTGATGCCAATTTAACGACTATTGCTGTTGCTGGTGTGTTATTCCTAATGGCTGCAGGTTCGGTTCAGGGTTTTGCAGTGACTTTATTCTTTGGGATTATTAGCTCTTTGTTTACTTCAATCATGGTGACGCGAGCTCTGGTTAATTTAATTTACGGCGGACGCCAACTAAAAACATTACGTATTTAGCGTTAATTTTAAAAATTTTAAGATAACTGAAATGAAACAAGAAATAAAAATTATTGATTTTATGGGAAAGCGAATGATTGCTGTGGCGATATCAGCGATCTTGGTGACTCTCTCCTTATTCTCATTGTTTAGCCAAAGTTTGAACTGGGGTTTGGATTTTACAGGCGGTGTAGCCATCGAACTAGGCTTTGAGAAAAGTGCCAACCTTGAGGAGATTCGTAGCGCCTTAAAACAATCAGAACAGTTTGAAAAAGCTTTGGTACAAAACTATGGGAATGAGCAAACTGTACTGGTTAAAGTGATTGGTTCGTCCAATGTGGATACCGCTCAAGTTGAAATCACCTTGAATGAGCTTCTGGAGCAAATAAAGCAGAGTAACTTCTTTGATGTAAAACGCGTGGACTTTATCGGACCTGTGGTTGGTGATGAGCTTCGGGATCAGAGTGGTTTAGCGATGCTGGTTGCTCTATTTATTATGTTGCTATATGTGGCTATTCGCTTTAGTTCAAAGTTTGCTCTTGGAGCCGTAGTAGCTTTATTTCATGATGTGATCATCGTGCTTGGATTCTTTTCTGTTTTGCAATTTGATTTTGATTTAACTGTATTAGCAGCGGTGTTAGCGGTAATTGGTTATTCACTAAACGATACCATCGTAGTGTCTGATAGGATTCGTGAAAACTTTAAAGCGGCACGACTAGAAAGTCCGAGTGATATAGTTAATAAGTCGCTTTCGCAAACTTTAGGTCGTACCTTAATTACTTCATTCACCACTTTGTTTGTCCTATTGGCACTTCTCATTATGGGTGGCGAAACAATTAAAGGCTTTTCAATCGCATTGATTGTAGGGGTTTTAATTGGTACTTACTCGTCGATTTATGTAGCGAGTAATATTTTGATGGCGACAAATATTTCTAAGAAAGACTTTATCGAAATTAAGCCTGAAGCCGTCGACGATATGCCCTAAGGCTTCGTCTTTTTATTTAAGCTTTGTTTAAGTTCTGTAGTAAGGGCTTAAACAATTTAGGGTTGGCACATACTAGTTTGCCCTGCTTAAGGAAGTCAGATCCGCCTTGCGGGTCACTGATCAAACCACCAGCCTCTTGAACCAATAATACGCCAGCAGCCATATCCCAAACCTGTAATCCGTTTTCCCAAAAACCATCTAAGCGTCCTGCTGCGACATAGGCAAGATCTAATGCAGCGGCACCAGCACGGCGGATACCTGCAGTCTCTTTTGCAAGAAGTTTTGCTTGGGCAAAATATTTATCCATATCGTTTTCCTGATCAGGGCGAAAAGGAAAACCGGTACCGATTAAAGCGTCTCGCATATTTTTGGTTTGGCTTACGCGTAGGCGTTTGCCATTGAGTTGTGCGCCTTGACCGCGAGCGGCGCTAAATTCTTCTTGTTTGATCGGGTCATAAACCACGGCAACTTCTAGTTTGCCCTTATGTTGTAGAGCGATTGAAACACCGTATTGAGGGATGCCATGAATAAAATTGGTGGTGCCGTCGAGAGGATCAATAATCCATAGGTTGTCGTTACCCTTAGAATTATCAGCGGACGCGCTTTGGCCAGTTTCTTCGCCTAAAAAGGCATGATCTGGGTAAGCTTCTTTGATGATTTCGATGATTACAGCTTCCGCTCGTAGATCAACCTCAGTCACGTAGTCATGAGGACCTTTTCTTTCTATCGCGCCCTGGTCTATACGGTCGGCTGAGTGAGCAATGATACGTCCTGCTTCTCGAGCAGCTTTTTTAGCAATATTTAATGTCGCGTTCATAGCGGAATCCTAAAGGGCTTTAGATAGATAGAAAGTTAAAGAGCGAGCGAACAGTGCCGAGCTGCCGCGGGCGCAAGTCTAGCAGGTTCTTTATTCGCCGCTAGTCCTTTTATCGAAATACTCAAAAAAGCGCGTGGGTTTTATCGGGGTGAATTAATAATCGCTTAAGGTCGTTTATACCCCTGAAGGCACTTGATACCGCTGAAGGCTCCTTTAAGTTCTGCTATGATTCGCGCCCCAGCCCGCATTAGGTAAGTAAGGTCGAGAAAAATGAGTTTGGACAATATTCGCATCGTCATGGTAGAGACCCAGACCCCAGGTAATATAGGGGCCGCGGCGCGCGCAATGAAAACAATGGGGCTATCCCACTTGGTATTGGTTAATCCCTTGGATTTTCCGGCCCAAAAGGCGATTTGGCGCTCTGCAGGAGCGAAAGATGTGGTAGAAAAAGCCCAAGTGGTGGCCTCGCTTGAGGAAGCCCTAGAAGGCTGCTCGCTAGTGATTGCCTCTAGTGCTAGGCAGCGACGTATCCCATGGCCTATGCTGGACCCAGAGGAAAGTGCGCAAAAGGCAGTTGCTCAGGCCCAAGAGGGTAAGGTGGCCTTTCTATTTGGGCGAGAAGATCGAGGCTTAGTCAACGAAGAGCTTCAATTGGCTAATTTTCATGCGGCGATTCCGGGTAATGAAGAGTATCCGGTACTGAACGTAGCCGCAGCTGTACAGGTGTTTTGCTATGAATTACGCAAGGGTATGTTAGCGCTCACTTCTGATAAGAGGATAAATTTAAAGGGGTCTGAGCAAGTGGGTGGTATGGATCAGTGGGATGAGGCCTTTGCAAAGCATGAAAATATTGAGCGCTTTTATGAACACTTAGAAAAAGTGCTAGTCGATTTGGATTTTCATGACCCTGAGAACCCAAGGCAGTTAATGACACGCCTGAGACGACTATTTAACCGCTCTCAGCTCGATGTGATGGAATTAAATATCTTACGTGGGATCTTAACCGCGGTTGAAAAGTCACGTCACTAAAGGGCTGGCGGCGAGCTTATTACTTGACCAATTTACTCAAGTAATAGATAATAGCGCTTATTCGCTGAAGTATTTGCTTTAAACCGACACCCTCAGAATTCAGATTTTCCTCAGATATCTTTATCGGGTGGTCGCGACGGCGAAATGTCCGGATCAGGCGATTGCGGATCAGGCTAATAGTAAGAAGAATTTGAGAAGGCATTAATAACGCTATGCAATTAACCACCAAAGGCCGATATGCGGTGACTGCCATGCTGGATTTAAGCATGTATGGGCAGGGGACACCGACCAAGCTGTCAGAGATTTCTGAAAGGCAGGGCATTTCGGTGTCTTATTTGGAGCAGCTGTTTTCTAAATTAAGACGCAACGATCTGGTGAATAGTATTAAGGGTCCCGGTGGCGGTTATGTTTTGAGTCGTGACGCTTATGAAATTTCGGTGTCCCAGGTGATACATGCTGTCGACGAAAAGATGGATGTCACTAGTTGTGGCGGAGCAGGCAATTGCTTTCAGGGTCAACAATGCATGACCCATCAGCTTTGGGAAGACTTAAGCACCCAGCTCAAAGGTTTTTTAGAGTCGATATCCCTAGGTTCCCTGGTTGAAAAGCAACAGCATCAAAATATCGATAAGCTTGATACTCAGCCAATCGATATCAAGGCGATGGTTTAGGTTTAACGAATATTTAGTTTTACAGGTTAAGCAAAGAAGAGTTTAAAAAAGAGATTAACGACAATGAGTGAATTAAATCGACCCGTTTATATGGATTATTCAGCAACCACACCGGTAGATCCGCGTGTTGCCAAAAAAATGATCCAATGTTTAGAAATGGATGGTGTTTTTGGTAACCCAGCTTCACGATCTCACTTATATGGTTGGCAAGCGGAAGAGCTAGTTGAAGAGGCTCGTCGTAATGTAGCTGATTTGGTTAACGCTGATCCTCGCGAAATTGTTTGGACTTCTGGTGCTACCGAGTCAGACAATTTGGCGATTAAAGGTATAGCTCATTTTTATCAGAGCAAAGGTAAGCACATTGTTACCTCTAAAATTGAGCATAAAGCGGTGCTTGACTCTTGTCGTCAGCTAGAGCGCGAAGGCTTTGAAGTCACTTATTTAGAGCCAGATGCTAAAGGCTTAATCAGTGTTGATACGGTCGAGGCAGCTCTTCGCGAAGACACCATTTTGGTTAGCCTGATGCATGTGAATAACGAGATTGGCGTGATTAATGACATCGATGCGATTGGTGAATTAACGCGCTCTCGCAAAATCATGTTTCATGTTGATGCGGCTCAAAGTGCTGGAAAAATCGAAATTGATCTTGAAAAAAGCAAAGTTGATTTGATGTCTTTTTCTGCCCATAAAATCTATGGACCTAAGGGTATCGGAGCGCTTTATGTGCGTCGTAAGCCACGTGTACGGATCGAAGCGCAAATGCACGGTGGTGGCCATGAGCGTGGTATGCGTTCAGGTACTTTGGCAACTCACCAAATTGTTGGTATGGGTGAGGCCTTTAAAATCGCTGGCGAAGACATGCAAAAAGATAATGAGCATGTTCAAGCTTTAAGAGATCGTTTGTTGGCAGGCTTCGAAGATATGGAAGCGGTTTATGTAAATGGCGATTTGAATATGCGAGTAACTGCAAATCTAAATATCAGCTTTGCCTACGTCGAAGGCGAGTCTTTAATGATGTCTCTTGGAGGCTTGGCGGTATCTTCCGGTTCTGCCTGTACTTCAGCGAGCTTGGAGCCTTCATACGTGCTTCGAGCCCTGGGGCTAAGTGATGAGTTGGCGCACAGTTCGATTCGTTTTTCGGTAGGGCGTTTTACTACTGAAGCAGAAGTCGATGAAGTGATTGAGAATGTTAGAAAAGCGGTGAATAAGTTACGAGAGCTATCACCTCTTTGGGAAATGTACAAAGACGGTGTTGATCTCGATAAAGTTGAGTGGACAGCACACTAATACACTACGTTAACTAAGCTAATTGAATAAAAGAAAAATATTGGGGATAAAACATGGCATACAGTGACAAGGTAATCGATCATTACGAAAACCCTAGAAATGTGGGCTCTTTTGATAAAGATGATGAGCAAGTAGGAACCGGTATGGTGGGTGCGCCAGCCTGTGGTGATGTGATGAAGCTTCAAATTAAAGTTGATGGCAACGGCACAATTGAAGATGCGAAGTTTAAGACCTATGGCTGCGGCTCGGCGATTGCTTCTAGCTCATTGGTAACCGAGTGGCTAAAAGGCAAGACACTAGATCAAGCGCAAGAAATTAAAAATACCGATATCGCTGAAGAGCTAGCACTACCACCGGTGAAAATTCACTGTTCGGTATTAGCTGAAGACGCCATTAAGGCGGCAATCGACGATTTAAAAAATAAACAGTAAAGCTCAATCAGTAATAGTAGTAGATAAAACATTATGGCGATTTCAATGACCACCGCAGCAGCGGACCACGTTCAATCCTACTTAAACTCTCGAGGCAAAGGAGAGGGTATTCGTGTGGGTGTTAAAACGACAGGCTGTTCAGGTCTCGCCTATGTATTAGAGTATGTCGATGACGTACGAGAAGAAGATACTGTTTTTGAATCTCAAGGTGTAAAAATTTTCATCGATCCCAAAAGTCTTGTTTATTTAGATGGTACGCAAATGGACTTTGTTAAAGAAGGTTTGAATGAAGGCTTTCAGTTTGAAAACCCCAATAGTAAAGCTGAATGCGGTTGTGGCGAAAGCTTTACCGTTTAATTTAAATTATCTAAGTTAACGCCACTGCTATGTCTAGCTCACATTCTTCCCAGAGAGATTTTTTTGAGCTTTTTTCTTTTGAAGCGGATTACCAAGTCGATAAAAAATCCCTAAAGCAAAAATATCGAGAGCTTCAGATACAATACCACCCTGATCAATTTTCTTCTGCTAGTGAAGGAGAAAAGATGATGGCAGTGCAAATGTCGTCACTACTCAATGATGGGTATGAAGTGCTCTCCCACCCGGTGAAAAGGGCGCAGTATTTGCTTGAGCGCCAGGGTGTGAACTTGCAAGAAGATCGCAAGATCGATCCAGAGATTTTGATGGAGCAAATGTCTTTGCGAGAAGAGTTCGAGGAAATGGGCAGTATCGCGGACGAAGATCAAAAAGAACAAAGTTATGAATCTTTGTTAGATCAATTGCAAAAAAGCTTTAAATCTTGTGAGCAAGCCTTTGGCGAGCAAAGTAGTTCAAATGAGCTAGCTGATAAAGATCTAGAAGGTTTAAAGCAGCTCCTAGCGCGCATGTTATTTTTAGATAAGTTGATATCTGAAGTGGATAAAGCCTTAGAGAGCTTTACCTTCTAATATTTGAGAAAAGTTTATGGCCTTAATGCAAATTGCAGAACCAGGAGAATCCTTAGCGCCCCATCAAAGAAAAAACGTGGTGGGTATTGATCTTGGCACCAGTAATTCTTTGGTAGCAACTGTGCGCAGTGGAGAGGCGTTAGTTATCGGCGAGGACTCCAGCCAGATATTACCTTCTGTTGTGCGTTATGAATCCGATTTAGTATTGGTGGGTTCTGAGGCAGTTGAAAAGGCTTCTTCCTATCCGGAGGACACTTTTTTCTCGATTAAAAGTTTTATGGGAAAGTCTTTCGAAGATCTCGGCGGGTTGGAAACTAGACTTCCCTATCAAGTTAGTGCAGAGGAAAAATCAGTTCTCTTTAAAACTCAACAAGGCCAGAAAACTGCAGTAGAAATCTCGTCCGAAATATTAAAGGTGCTTGGCGCACGTGCAGAACAAGCTTTTGCTGGCGAGTTAGAAGCCTGTGTGATTACTGTGCCTGCTTATTTTGATGAGGCGCAGCGTCAGGCGACCATGACTGCTGCCAAGTTGGCGGGGCTAGAAGTTTATCGCTTGCTTAATGAGCCTACAGCAGCAGCGGTTGCTTATGGTTTAGATCAAGGACAGGAATCAGCCTACTACGTTATCTACGATTTGGGTGGCGGAACTTTTGATGTTTCTATTCTTCACTTGAGCAAAGGGGTGTTTGAGGTTCTGGCCACAGGTGGCGACAGCGCTTTAGGTGGGGATGACTTTGACTTTAGACTATTTGAATGGATGCTCGAGCAATTAGGAATATCTCAAGAAGATCTTAGTGATAAAGCTTTGCGCCAACTAAACCTAAAAGCCAAAGCGGCGAAACAAGCATTGAGCCAGTACAAGCAAGTGAATATCGCTTTAGATGCTATTGATGGTTTGGACCCAGTCACAGTAGGTTTAACGCAAGAAGACTTTAACGCTTTAATTCAAAAAGAAGTGAAGCGAACTATTAAAATCTGTAAGCGCGCCTTAAAAGATTCGGGCTTAGACGTTGAAGATATTGATGATGTACTGTTAGTGGGTGGTTCGACTCGCGTGCCTTACGTTAAAGCACAGGTTGAAGAGTTTTTTAAGCTAGAAAGCCGATGCGATATTGATCCAGATAAAGTGGTCGCCTTAGGAGCTGCAAAGCAAGCTGATATCTTGGCAGGCAACCAAAGAGATGGAAATGTGCTCTTGGATGTGACGCCTTTGTCTTTAGGTATCGAAACCATGGGTGGTTTGGTCGAAAAAATTATTGATCGCAATACCTCTATTCCCATTAGTCGCGCTCAGGAATTTACCACTTACAAAGATGGTCAAAGTGCGATGTCTATTCATATCCTTCAAGGTGAACGCGAGCGAGTTCAAGATTGTCGTTCACTTGCACGTTTCGAGCTTCGAGGAATACCGGCCATGGTGGCTGGAGCTGCACGGGTTAAGGTGATGTTTCAGATTGATGCGGATGGTTTATTGACGGTTAGTGCTCGCGAAGAGAGTAGTGGGGTACAAACTCGAGTAGAGGTGAAACCCTCTTTTGGTCTTAGCCCTGATAAAGTCGAGAGTATGCTCAAAGACTCCTATAGTAACGCTAAGCTCGATATGGATGAGCGCGCTCTAAGAGAAGAGCAGGTGGAAGCTCAACGAATGATTTTGGCTTTAAGAGCAGCCTTGGATCAGGACGGGTCAAAATATTTAGGGCAAGAAGAGCAACAGGCGCTTGTTAAACAAATGAGTGCGCTTGAAGGTGTGCTTGAGTCATCGAGTGCAGCTGAATTAAGAGAGTTGATTGATATTCTTAATAAAACCAGTGAGCAATTTGCGGCCCGACGTATGGATGATAAAGTGCGCAAATCCTTTGGTGGTAAAAATATACAAGAAGTTGAGCGTGAGCAGTTGAAAAGATAGTTTTTAAAAACGCTTCACTAAAAATAAGTCAAAACGAATTAGGGTAAATTAAGCTATGCCACAAATTATTTTTCTTCCACACGAAGACTTGTGTCCCGATGGTAAGGTTGTGCAAGGGGAAGCTGGCGAAAGTATTTTGGACGCAGCCCTTCGCAATGATATTGATATTGAACATGCCTGTGAAATGTCCTGCGCTTGCACCACCTGTCACGTGATTGTTCGCGAAGGCTTTGATGAACTAGAAGAAGCTGACGAGTTGGAAGAAGATATGCTGGATAAAGCTTGGGGCTTAGAACCTGAGTCTCGATTGAGCTGTCAGGTCGTGCTCGATGAACAAGACCTGGTCGTTGAGTTACCCCGATATACTATTAACCAAGTGTCAGAACGTAAGATATAGCCGCTAGTGCTAAGAGGAGCTGATAAATGTCTCTTAAATGGACTGATGTATTAGATATTGCCATTGAGCTTAGTGAACAGAAGCCGGATGTTAACCCGCTTGAGGTTCGCTTTACCGACCTTAGAGAGTGGGTTATGGCCTTGCCTGAGTTTGATGATGCCCCAGAACGTTGCGGAGAAAAGGTCTTAGAGGCGATTCAAATGGCCTGGATCGACGAAATGGACTGATCTCTTATTGAGAAAGCACCATAAAGAGGCGTATAATCCGCACGCAATTTTATCCCCTTAGATTCAATCTTGGAGCCCAGGTATGGCAATTGAACAAACTCTTTCAATCATTAAGCCCGATGCAGTATCAAAAAACCACATCGGTGAAATTTATGCGCGTTTTGAAGCGGCTGGCCTAAATGTTTTGGCAGCAAAGATGCTTCATTTGTCAAAAGAAAAAGCAGAAGGCTTTTACGCCGAGCACGAAGGGCGCCCCTTCTTTAATGACCTGGTTGCTTTTATGACTTCTGGTCCTGTTATGGTTCAGGTGTTGAGCGGCGAAAATGCTGTTCTTGCTCACCGTGACATTATGGGCGCTACTAACCCACAAGAAGCAGCCGCAGGAACGATTCGAGCAGATTTCGCAAACTCTATTGATGAGAATGCTGTTCACGGTTCTGATTCAACTGAATCAGCTGCGCGTGAAGTAGCTTACTTCTTTAACGACGACGAGATTTGTCCTCGCACTCGTTAATTATTTTTTATCGCTAATAATTTTGGCCGATATTAATAATCACTGACTGCTTGTTACTCATTGTGTAGTTTTCTTTCTGTAAAGCAGTTAGCAGGATTTGAAGGACAAGGAAGTCCAAGTTTTTTAAGTTATTAGTCCAAGTCACTCACGTATGGGTGTTATCCGATGACTCAACAAGCTGAGCCAGTTAACTTACTTGATTTAGATCCAGATGGTCTAAGGTCCTTCTTCAAAGATATTGGGGAGAAACCTTTTCGTGCCGATCAAGTGATGAAGTGGGTGCATCATTCGGGAATTAATGACTTTTCTCAGATGACCAATCTGAGTAAAGCGCTTAGATCAAAGCTAGAAAAAAGCGCTGTTATACAAGCGCCTAAGGTCATCAGTAAAAAGTTCTCCAAAGATGGTACGCGCAAATGGGTATTGGAGATTGATAAAAATAATTATGTCGAAACCGTTTTTATCCCTGGTAAAAACCGCGGCACTTTATGTGTATCTTCCCAAGTTGGATGTGCTTTAGATTGCAGTTTCTGTTCAACAGGTAAGCAGGGTTTTCAAAGAGATTTAAAGTTATCAGAAATCATTGGTCAACTTTGGATTGCCAATCGTTCTTTTGAAGAAGATCCGCCAGACAGAAAAAAACATACTTGGGCAGAAAGCGAACGCTATATCACCAATGTGGTAATGATGGGTATGGGTGAACCGCTTTTAAATTTTGAGCCAGTTGTGCAAGCTATGACCTTAATGAAGCATGACTTTGGTTATGGTATTTCTAAACGTCGAGTAACGATTAGTACATCGGGCGTAGTGCCAAAAATGTATGATCTTGTCGAAGAGATTGACGTGGCTCTAGCGGTTTCATTACACGCGCCTAATGATGAGCTGCGTGATGAGCTTGTACCTATTAATAAAAAATATCCTTTGAAAGAATTGCTCGATGCTTGCCGTCACTACCTAGATCACTTTGGTGAAAATCGTCGACGAGTTACCATGGAGTATGTGCTGCTAGCTGGAGTTAACGATAGCAAAGCCCATGCGCGTGAACTAGCTAAGTTGCTAAAAACCGTGCCGAGTAAAATTAACTTAATTCCGTTCAATAGCTTCCCTGATTCAGGCTATGAGCGACCCAGTGAAGAAGCGATCGAGCGTTTTCGAGATATATTGGTGTCTGCAGGTTATGTGGTGACCTTGCGGACCACTCGAGGTGACGATATTGACGCGGCTTGCGGTCAATTGGTGGGCAAGGTTAAGGATAGGACTCGTCGTCAGGAGCAATGGCAGGCCAAAAGGAATGAAAAAGCCCGGATTCCGAGTAAAAACTTAACATAAAACATCAGATTCCACTTTTAACTTGCTGAAAACCAACAATTTGTTTATAAATGACGGTTCTGAGTTAAACTGATCATAATTTATGCAATGGGCTGGTATCTAAAGCGTAAATGAAAATCTGATAAAGAAAAATAATGATATCTGTCGATTTTCTTGTTCACGGATGGAAATGAAAGTCGTTATATGGTGCTGAGCTTGAACAAAATTAATATTGCTTATTCAAAGCTTATTTTCTTATGTGGCGCACTTTTGTGTGTGAGCGTGATGACAAGTTGCGCCCAGCGCCTAGTGGGAAAAGAAGTCGACTCTGATTTAGTCGCGCAAAAGTATATTGAGGCAGCTAAAGCTTACATAGAAGAAAATAATACACGTCAGGCATTGTCACACTTAAAAAAAGCTGAGACCTACCAAAGTAAATCGGTAGAGCTTTTTCATACCTACGCCCTTTTATATCGGCTTGAGGGGGATAGTGAGAGAGAAGAATTTTATTACAAAAAAGCCCTACGAGAAGATAAGCACGACTCTCGGGTTAAGAATAATTTTGGAAGCTTCCTTTGTTACCATAAGAAATCTAAGAAGGGCCTGAAGTTATTACGAGAGGCTACCGAAGATTATTCATATGAAGGTCGCGCAGAAAGTTTTGTAAATAGAGGGGTTTGTGAACTTAGCTTCGAAAGGCCAGTAGAAGCTGAGAAGTCATTTCAGCAAGCTTTGCGTTTAAATGCGAAATCACGTTTACCTTACATTGAACTTGCAAAGATATATTTAGATAAAAATGAAATCGCATCAGCAGACCACTACTACCAACAATTTGTAGCACGGGTAGCCCAACAGGATCCAAGGTCATTGCTTATAGGAGTAAAGATTGCCCAGCAAAAGAAAGATAATGATGCGGTTTCTAGTTACGGACTTAATCTACAAAAGCGCTTTCCCAATAGCCCCGAATATGAAGAATACCTTCGGTTAGTTAATTAATATTATGGTTGATCATAAGGACACACAATCAGAACGGTCTGAGGGCGAAAACAAACTCCCTAGAGCAGAATTGCGTGTAGTCAGTGACAGAGTTTCAGAGTCTTTTTGTAGTGTTTTGACCACTGGCCGAGAGAAAAAGGGCCTGTCTCAGAAAGAGGTAGCGGACTCATTGCATATTTCATTGCATATTATTAGAGCTTTAGAAGATCGAAGGTTTGAAGTATTCCCAGAAGATACCTATACCATAGGTTATATTCGTAGTTATGCAGGCTTGTTGGGCTTGAACCCAGAAGGTTTGGTTAAAGACTATCGTCAAAGCAAGGAGCTATTAGAGCTAACCAAACGTGATAGAGAAGCACAAGAGCGAATTCAGCAACAAGAGGCCTTAAAAAAACAAGCCCCTGCTTTTGATACTAAAGTTCATGATTTTGCGGATGCTATAATTACCTTTAAAAATAAATATTCTCTTTACTTGTTGTCGCTATTATTAGGCCTAGTTCTGGGTGCTGCCTTGTTTTTTAGTTTGGCTTCAGATGGGGAGTTAGAGAGTGCGAATATAAAACCGATAGAACGTGTCAAAATTTTAGGTGCTGATGGTTCCATTGTTGTTCGTGATTTGATGGAAAAAGAACAAGTGACACCGGTTATTTCGCCAGAAGCTCTAGAAGCCGAGATCAAAGATAAGCTAAGCATGAGGTTTTCAGGCACGACTTGGGTGACAGTCCGAGATATGAGTGGTGAACTGATTCATCAGTCACGGAAACAATCCGGCGAAAATCTTAACTTGAATGGCCAGGCGCCCTTTTATATCCAGTTAAGCAAAGCTTCTGTAGTGGTGCTTTCGTTTAACGATCAGCAAATTGATTTTAGCGCACAAGTAACCGACGACGATCAGCTCCATGACTTTGAGTTGAGCCCCTAGTTCAGGGTGAGTTCTCTGGCTGAGTCTATTGCAGATCCCTTTTGCGAGAGCCTATAGTGAGACCTTGTGCTAGTGGAATCCCTGAAATATTCCCCTTACGCCCTTAATAGAGTGGCCTACACAGTGTTATAATCTGCGCCCGATTGATTGATTTGGCAACATTTAGCGTGGGTATACAAAATGGTTGACATCGTTCGACGAAAATCTCGACAGATTATGGTGGGTGACGTCCCTGTAGGGGGTGATGCGCCTATATCTGTTCAGAGCATGACCAATACCGATACCTGCGATGTCGTTGCGACCCTGAATCAAATCCAAGCACTTGAAGATGTCGGGGCTGATCTTGTGAGAGTGTCTGTGCCTACTATGGAGGCGGCGGAAGCTTTTGGCGATCTTAAAAAATCAGCGAAGGTACCTTTAATAGCAGATATTCACTTCGATCATAAGATTGCGCTTAGAGTTGCCGAACTAGGCGTGGATTGTTTAAGGATTAATCCAGGTAATATTGGCAAGGAAGACAAAGTACGCGAAGTAGTTGATTGCGCAAAAGATAAGAATATACCGATTCGGATTGGAGTGAATGCGGGATCATTAGAAAAAGACCTGCAAAGAAAATATCACGAGCCATGTGCTGAAGCTCTGGTTGAGTCCGCGATGAGGCATATCGATATTTTGGATCGATTGGATTTTCAGGATTTTAAAGTGAGTTTGAAGGCCTCTAGCGTTGATATGACCATTGATTCTTATCGATTAATAGCCAATCAAATTGAGCAGCCATTACACTTAGGTGTGACGGAGGCAGGTGTTCTTCGTTCCGGTTCTATCAAATCTGCGATCGCTCTCGGTGCATTGTTGATGGACGGTATAGGCGACACCATTCGGGTGTCATTGGCCGCTGATCCCGTTGAAGAGATTAGAGTGGGATTCGATATTTTAAAAAGCCTCAACATTCGAAGTAAGGGTGTAAATTTTATCGCCTGTCCCAGCTGTTCTCGCCAGGAGTTCGATGTCATAAAAACTATGAACGCGCTCGAGGCACGACTGGAAGATATTATAGAGCCGATTGAAGTTGCCGTTATTGGTTGCAAAGTTAACGGGCCAGGTGAGGCGAAAGAAGTGGACATAGGTCTAGCAGGTGCGTCTCCTTCGAGCTTAATTTATCGAGAAGGCCAAAAGAGTCATAAAATCAGCAACGATGAGATTGTTGATGAGCTAGAAGCTTTGGTAAGAGAGAAACTTGCAAGGCAGCAAGAGCAAACGAAGTAAAAAGTTTGTTGAGATAGTAGTTAAATAAGAGAAAACAAGTGAGTAAAAAAATCACCTCAATCAGAGGTATGAACGATATTCTTCCTGCTGAGAGTGGAAACTGGCAGTATTTTGAAAGTATTTGCCAAAAGGTCTTGGATAATTACTGCTATCAAGAGATACGTTTCCCAATACTAGAGGAGACTCAGCTGTTTGCTAGGTCTGTTGGAGCTGTTACGGATATTGTCGAAAAAGAAATGTATACCTTTCTTGATCGCAATCAAGAGTCTGTCACTTTACGTCCTGAAGGCACCGCCGGTTGTGTGCGAGCTGCAGATCAACACGGCTTGCTGTATAACCAGGTTCAACGCCTTTATTATTCAGGCCCTATGTTTCGTTATGAGCGTCCCCAAAAAGGTCGCATGCGTCAGTTTCACCAAGTTGGCGTTGAAGCCTTTGGGATAGCGACAGAAGATATTGAGCTAGAACTTATATTACTTTCCGCCCAAATTTTTAGAGAGCTGGGTTTGTTAGGGAAGTTGCGCCTAGAAATTAACTCTATTGGTGATAGTGATGCTAGGTCTGCTTTTGGCGAAGCCCTAGTAGGTTATTTATCATCGCATAAAGATAAATTGGATGAAGATAGCCAGAAGCGCATGGATAGTAACCCAATGCGTATTTTGGATAGCAAAGACCCTAATACTCAGGCTTTATTGCAGGATGCGCCCAAGCTCGCTCACTTCCTATCCGAGCCTTCGACTAAACGCTTCGAGGCAGTGAAACAATCGCTGGAAGACTTACAAATAGAGTTCATAGAGAACCCCGCTTTGGTGAGAGGTCTTGATTACTATAACGATTTAGTCTTTGAGTGGACAACAGAACATCTAGGAGCCCAAGCGACCGTATGTGCAGGCGGTCGATATGATGGTTTAGTAGAAAAGTTGGGTGGTAAAGCTACTCCAGCGGTTGGCTTTGCCATAGGCAAAGAGCGTTTGATTCTCTTATTAGAAGAGCTGGGTTTGCTGCCTGAGCAGCAAGAACCCTGCGATGTTTTTATCGCCTATATAGGTCAGAATAACTCCTCTTTTGCTGTCAGCGTGGCTGAACAGGTTAGAAGGGCGAACCCAGCCTACAAAGTGTTACTTAATTGTGGGGCCTCTTCTCTCAAATCCCAGATGAAGAAAGCGAATAAAAGTAGAGCAGAGTACGCTTTGGTACTCGCTGATAATGCAAGAGAGGCGAATCAGGTCGAGTTGAGGTATTTGAGGGATGAGCGGGAACCAAGATTACTGAACATAGCGGACTTGTTGGCGGAATTACCGTAAACTACCCAGCCTACAATATGCAGCTTGGGCGCAGTCTGTTAAACACTATTTTCCAAATGACAAATTGATAGCTACAAAAAGGGGATATTCCTTGGACAATCATAACGACGAACAAATTGAAGAACTAAAAGCATTCTGGACCGAATATGGTCAATCCATCATTACTGGAGTAGTGCTAGCGATTATTACCGTTGGCGGATGGAACTTTTGGACCGGATATCAGACTCAAAAGGCAGAAGAGGCTTCGTCAATCTATTACACAATGATCGAGGCCTATGGCGAAATTGATACCTTAGATGTTGAGGGTCAGCGCTCAGAAAAGGTGAAAGAGTTTTTGGCTTCAGTTGAAAGTCTAAAGTCCGATTACCGTGGTACAGAGTATGCCTATTATGCTGCGTTGCAAAATGCCAAATATTTGGTTGAGCAGAATCAGTTAGAGGAAGCGGCAGACGAGCTTAAACAGTTGGTTGATGCTAAGCCACATGGAAGCATTAAGGCAATGGCACAGCTTCGCCTTGCACGTGTTTTATATGCTTTAGAAAAATATGATGACGCACTTAAATACAGCTCCTTATCAAATGCAGCAGCCTACGACGTGGCGGCACTAGAATTGCAAGGTGATATATATTATTCAAAAGATAATAAAGATAAGGCTTTAGAGTCATACCAAAAAGCTCGAGAAGCCAGTGAGCAGGTATCACCTACTTTGGATATGAAGTACTACAACTTATTGAACTAATTTTTTAACTCGAGTTTTAGGCAAAGCGATGTACCCAAACTTTGATACCGCTCTCAAGCGCTTACCTAAGCCCAGATTTGGCCTTCGCTCTATGACACGCGGCGTTTTTTTATCCTATTGTATCGTGTTGAGTGCTTGTGCAATCAATATCGAAAAAAAGGATTATGAGCGTGCCGAAGACTATGTTCCTTCCCCTTCGGTAAAAAAGCAGATCAAGGTAAAGAGAATATGGTCTAAAAATGTTGGCTCAGAATCCTCGCAGGAATTCAGTAAACTGGCACCCTCTGTCTCTGAAAGAGGTATCTATACAGTTTCGGAGTCGGGGTTGGTGAGCGCATGGAAACATAAACGTTTTTCACCTCGCTATTGGACTAATCATCTTTATGAAGAAATAAGCGGTGGCGTGTTTGAAGGCTATGGAATGGTGTTGCTAGCCAATGCTGAAGGTAAAGTGTATGCCCTAGATAGTGAGAACGGAGATATGGTCTGGGAGCAAGAACTGCTAGGAGAGATATTATCGCCGCCACAAGGTAACGGTCGGTTTGCTATTGTGCAGATGGCAAATGGTGAAATTCATGGGTTAAATTTTCGAACGGGTGAACTTGTCTGGCAGTATAAAACTACTGTGCCAGCTTTAACGCTAAGAGGAACCAGTACACCTGTGATTGAAAAGCAAGTAGTGTACGCCGGATTTGCTAATGGAAAAGTAGTGGCGCTTGATATTTCTAATGGCGCGGCGATCTGGGAGTCAAATGTTTATCTGCCTGAGGGTGGAACCGAGCTAGAACAGGTCGTTGATGTTGATGGAAATCTTCTGGTTGCCCCCCAAAAAGTGTACGCCGCAAGCTATCAAGGAAAGGTTGTGTCTTTGTTAAAGCAAAATGGCCGAGCCCTGTGGAAAAATAACGCTTCAAACTATTTGGGTTTGGAGCAAGGCTTGGGCCAAATTTATAGTGTAGAAGCGGGTGGCGGGCTAAAGGCCTATTCAGCTGAGAGTGGAAATACTATTTGGGAACAAAATCTATTCGAAGGTCGTGAATTAAGTGCTCCTGCCATCCAATTGAATTTCTTGGTAGTGGGTGATTTAGAAGGCTATTTGTATTGGGTTAGGCAAAGTGACGGTGAAGTGGTGGCTAAAAAGTACCTGGGCCGAGGACCGATCGCAGACAAAAGCCGTTGGAACTTTAAAGGTTTAAGGCATAAGGCGCAGAAGCCAACTGAATTCCGTATTTTTGCAAAATCTGTTGTTAAAGATGGCATTCTATATGTTCAAAACCAGTATGGCGTAGCAGCCGCATACCAAATAGTAGAATAGCAACTTACCAGCTCGTAGAGAGTCTTATGAAACCTGTCATAGCTTTGGTCGGCCGACCTAATGTTGGTAAGTCCACTTTGTTTAATCGCCTCACGAAAACAAGAGATGCTCTGGTTGCAGATGTTCCCGGTTTAACTCGCGATCGCAAATACGGAGAAGCTCACTTTGAAGGTCAACACTTTATCGTAGTGGATACCGGCGGGGTGGGCGAAAATGAAGCCGAGATTGACGAGTCCATGACCGAGCAATCTTGGGCGGCAGTTCAAGAGGCAGACGTGGTGTTGTTTTTAGTGGATGCTAGAGCTGGGCTTATGACCGCGGATGAGGAAGTGGCCCATAAAATCAGGT
This sequence comes from Pseudomonadales bacterium, assembly GCA_965223975.1. Lineage (GTDB taxonomy): Bacteria > Pseudomonadota > Gammaproteobacteria > Pseudomonadales > JBECKS01 > JBECKS01. Next base: position 591,702 of record OZ245031.1, on the reverse strand, counting down.
TGCTCAACAAGAATGCCTATGTGGTAGCCAATAAAATCGATGGTATAGACGGGGATAGCGCGAGCGCTGAGTTTTATCAGCTTGGTTTAGAAAACGTTTTTCAGATTGCGGCTAGTCATGGTCGTGGAGTAAAGCCTCTGCTCAACGAAGTATTGGCCCCATTTGATAGCGATGCCGAAGATCAAAATTTATCTGGTTTGACAGGTACTCGAATCGCGGTAGTAGGGCGCCCAAATGTCGGGAAATCAACATTGGTTAATCGAATGTTGGGTGAAGAAAGAGTAGTCGTTTTTGATATGCCCGGAACCACACGGGATAGTATTTATATTCCTTATCAACGCCGCGATAAAGATTATGTGCTAATTGATACAGCCGGGGTACGTAAGCGCGGAAAGGTTAAGGAAATGGTAGAAAAGTTTTCTGTTTTGAAAGCTTTACAGGCTATTTCAGATTCTCAGGTTGCTTTGCTAGTGATTGATGCCAGTGAAGGTTTGGTGGAGCAAGATCTGCATATGCTGGGCCATGTTATTGATCAGGGCAGAGCGCTTGTGGTTGTGATTAACAAATGGGATGGATTAGAAAAAGAACAAAAGGAATTTGTAAAAAAGGAGTTAAAACGCCGCTTGGTATTTGTCGACTACGCTGAGATTCATTTTATATCAGCCTTACATGGAACCGGTGTGGGTGATCTTTACGGTTCTATTGACCGCGCGTTTAAGTCAGCCAATAAAAAAGAAAGCCCAAGCTTTTTGACTAAAGTTTTGGAAGATGCTGTTGCCGAGCATCAGCCGCCTCTGGTTCGCGGCCGTCGTATCAAACTGCGTTATGCACATATGGGCGGTAGCAATCCCCCTATTATCGTTATTCATGGAAACTTGGTGGATAAAGTTCCAGAAGCCTACAAACGTTATTTACAAAAAACCTATAGCCGAGTACTAAAGTTGAAGGGAACTCCATTGAGAATCGAGTTTAAGGGCGGGGACAACCCTTACGCGGGTAAGAAAAAGAAACTCACGCCGCTGCAAGAGCACAAAGCAAAGCGTAAACTTAGACAGAGAAATAAGCCTTAGTAGCAAGAGCCTATTTAATGGCCGAAACCCATTTTTCAGAATGAAAGCGGTAGGTAAGAAAGATCGTTTTTAATATGTAATCAAATACCAAGGCACTATAAATCCATTCGATTGACAACTCTAAATATAAAAACAGCATAGCCAATCCGATACGTACTAGCACCAGCGCAGCTAGGCTGGTGTAGAAAGGAAATCGAGTATCGCCTGCTCCTCTGAGAGAGCCGCCAATTGCAAAATCTATAGCCATCAAAGGCTGTACAACTCCTAGTACGTAGATGAACGTGACCGTGTGTTGAATGACTAAGGGGTCGTCAACTAGAAAGCTCGCTAGGGGTTTGGCAAAGGCAACAATGAGGATGCCAAGCACGCTCATAACCATCAGAGATAACCTCATAGCTTTCCAGCCCGAAGCCTTAGCCGCTGGTACATTTTTGGCCCCTAAGTTTTGGCCTACTAAAGTCGCCCCCGCAATTGAAAACCCGACGCCAATAACAAAAGAAAAAGAGAGAATCGTTACACCGATTCCGTAGGCGGCGAATGCTTCTGTACCGTAGAAAGCGATCACCCATAAAAAAGAAAGAAAGCCGCATTGCTGAACAATTTGTTCGAGTCCTGCTGGATATCCAATTTGAAAAAGTTGTTTTATTTTTTCTTGGTCAATGGTCCAAGAGCTGGGGCGTTTAACCTTTAGAATATTGAACTGCCACAACACGTAAAAAGCGATAGTGGCAAATAAAAATCCGGAACCTCCACCGATGGCGCTGCCGATGATGCCAAGGGGTTCGATTTCCCAAAAGCCAAAAATGAGTACGTAAGTCACTGCAACTGTGACGAGGTTTGCAAAGACCCCTAGATAAAGCGGTGTCAAAGAATCCCCTGAAGCTCTTAAAGCGGCTGCAAAACTGAGATTAAGTGCAAAACCCACCGCGAATAGGCCAAAAATACTAAGATACTCGCCAGCTAGTCGAGTGGTGAGTTCATCCAATCCAAAAAACTTAACCAGGTCAAAAGAGAAGGTAAATAGAAATGCGGAACAGCTTAGGGCGAATAGAAAGTTGATGATGATGGCAAGGTGAAGAACAGAGGCGGCCTTATCGTATTCACCTGCACCCCAATGCCGGGCCACCATTGCCGTTGTACCAGCGTTTACCGCCATAAAAAAGGCTTGGAAAATAAAAAATATGCGACTTCCTGTAGAGACCGCTGCTATCGCCTCGGTTCCTAAGCTTCCCACCATTTTGATGTTGATGATGCCCACCAAAGACATCAGTAAATTACTGGCCGCTGTCGGGCCAGCAATGGCAAGTATGCTAGGTTTATCGTGTATTAATACTTGTTTATCACTTAGAACCGATTCAGGTGGTTTGTTAGCGGTATCCATGGTTTTATAGCGTTAGGGCCTTGGGTTCGAAGTTGACTGAAGATGCCCAAGGTTAGCTCGGAAGTAGGTGTCCAGCGAACGAAAAATGTTTGCGAGTGTCTAGAACGATAGTCAGGCAGTTATTTATGTCACTAATACTAGGTCGGGACTTGAGTAGCCGTCAATATGCATGGTCGTCAATCTGTCGAGCTTGGTTTAAAATACCCCTAGAACTATTCTTAATAAGAGCCGAATTAATGAAAAACCAATTGCGAAGCTGGAAGCTACTTAAATGTTTCATAACCCTAGTTGTGTTTGGCGTTTATAGTGTCGATAGCCAGGCGGCTTACTCCCAAACTTCGACAAGTTTTGATTTTGTAGATATTAGTGGCAGTGGCACCGTTTTACTCGAAAATTGTGATGATTGTGCTAAAGCTGTTGAAATAGGGTTTCCATTCACGTTTTATGGACGCACCTATACACATATGTATGTGAGTGCAAATGGATTTGTTATCCCTGGTGCAAGCAACCCGATTCTAGGTGATCGATTCGGATGTTGTGACGGCAGAGGTATTCCCCAGGAGGATACGATTCACGGTGTTCTAGCGCCTTGGTGGATCGACCTGTCTATGAAAGCAGAGGCCAAGACCTCGGTGGCTGAAGAACTGGGTAAGGTATATACGGAATTGACTGGTAGCGCTGGCTCGTATGTATTTATTATTCAGTACAATAAAGTTCGTCATTTTCACAATTTAGAGACTGATGATGCCAACACTTTTCAAATTAAGCTCTTTCAGGTGGACAATAAGGTTGAGTTTCATTACAAAAAAATTGTCGCTAACAACAGCCTTCACACTCTGGGCATCGAAAGCCCTGATGAGGAAGAAGGAATCACCGTGTTTAGAGGGAACGCTCGTTCGGCCCTTCCGGGAGGGGGTGATAACTTCGCTTTGAGATTTAGTCCACCTGAAAACGTAAAATTGACTAGCAGTCTGCGCTACGGTGCTGAAGGAAATAAGCTGACTCATGTATTTGAGGTTGAACAGAATGTGGCTGATATTTCCGATATCGATTTTGAGGCCCCTGTTCTAACGGGTTCGATAACTTCGACGGTGGATGTGGGCTCAGCTCAGCTTTTGGCTAATAATCCAGGGCGATTCCTTTTGGAATATGAACTTTTTTCTAGCCTATCATCTGAGGTTGGCGGATTTGTTTCTGGAGAGCTTATCGAGTTTCGCATCGGTGGCGGGGATTACTTAGAAGTCGAGTCTCAAACCGTTTTTATTGATCAGTCACCCTTGATAGATGATGCTGAGATCACGGTTCAAGCGCTTTCCTTGAATGAAGATGCTACAGTCATAGGGCAAAAGTCTAGTACAGATCTTCTTAGAACCGGACTTAAAAATACCAGTGTCTCAGACATATTTTTTACTGGTCGAGACCCTGATACTTTGCAAGCGGAAACTCATCAATTAACGACGCTAAATGGCAGTCAAGTTTGTGGCCCCCCTCACGTGGATGATGGTGACGGCTATACCCATTTATATGCGCTGTGTGAAACTTCCAGTGGTAGTGGAGAAGTAGTGCTCAAGCGTTTTGATTTAGATACCTACTTGGATGATGATCAGGCTGGAATAGTAGTTGATGTGTCTGGCACTGCTCATACCTTTAGTGGCGACATAGAAACAAGAGCCTTAGTGGTGTCTCAAAATCAAAAAGTGGCTTACGCTCGAGACGCTGGCTCTAATACGCAAAATGTTTATCTAGATGGGAGCCAAGTCAATAGCACGGCAGGAGTGCTGAAGTCCTTATCTTTGGATGAAACTGGCAGTAAACTGGTTTATGTGTTGGATAATACTGCTTATTTTTATGATGGAACCGAGACGGTTATTGACTCCAGTGGTGTTGAATTTGCCGCCATCTCATTCGACGGCTCTACGGTTGTATTCAATTCTACCTCGACCAGTTTGAGCGTTAGCAATGCTGATGCTTCATCGGAAATTTTTAAAGTGCCTGCAAGTGCGCCCTTTAGTGGTTTTGAGCAATTAACTAATCTCGCTAGTGGTACTTGCAAATTACCACAAGTTTCCAAAAAGGGTGAAAGAGTGGCCTTTGTATGTGACGCTGACTTACTTGCTTTGGGAAATGATTTTACAGACCGAGAAGCGGTGTTTGTGGTTGAGTCAGTCACAGGGGAAAATATTAGTCATCTGCTGACAGGTGGGCCTGATAAGAGTGCGGGTATAGATTATTTACGCCTTAGTGCTGATGGGGCTGCGTTAGTTTTCGAAGACACCGCCAGCAACAATACTTTAAACTTAACCGGTCTAAGCAAATTGTCTGGCGATATCGAAGAGGGCAATGCCAAGTCATTCCCCGTGCCTTTTGCTTTGCCAGGGGACGGGAGTAGCGGAGTTTTGTCTAAGGTGCTCAGCCTTCTAATGCTGCTTACGCTAGCGCTCAGATACTCTCGACTGTTTAGAGATGTTTAATTAGTTGTTCTTGGATTGGGACGTTCGCCTACGTTTACAGATAAGGTGATTGGTTTTCGATTCCGAATGATCTTAAGGGTACTTTGTTCACCCGGTTTTACTTCTGCAATAGCTGCCAGAGCGTCATTCTCTTGAACGATTTTTCTTCCGTCAATCTCTATAATGAGATCGCCCACTTCTATCCCACCGTTTTGTGCCGGACCATTTTTTAGTAAATTCACAATCACGACGCCATGATTTTCTTCTGTTTGCAAGTAGTTCGCCAGCTCGATATTTAGTTTTTGAAAGTCGGCACCAAGCCAGCCCCTTATTACTCGTCCATGTTCGATGATGCTATCTAATACCTGTTTGGCTAGTGGAGCAGGAATTGCCAAGCCGATACCATCTGAGCCGCCAGATTTAGAAAAAATTACACTGTTGATACCCATAAGTCTGCCTTGGCTATCGATCAGCGCCCCTCCAGAATTACCTCGATTGATTGATGCGTCAGTTTGAATAAAGCTCTCGTAAGTACTTAGGCCTAGATTGCTTCTCCCCGTTGCGCTTACAATTCCCATAGTGACAGTTTGTCCAATACCTAAAGGATTGCCTATCGCCAGGGCGATGTCGCCGACCGATACGTCATTTGCGAGTTCTTCAATATAGGGAATGTTTTCCAGGGAAATTTTTAAAACCGCTAGATCGGTTTCAATATCAGCTCCAATCACTTTAGCACGGGTGCTTCTTTTGTTGCTCAGTTCAACAAGTATTTCATCTGCGTCTTTTACTACATGGTAGTTGGTAAGAATATAACCTTCCTTATTCATAATGACACCGGAGCCTAGACCGCTTTGAATACTTTCCTGTGTTCTATTCTGGGTGCCAAATAAGGCTTGTGCCTTTGGGTTTTTCATCAGCGGATGGCTAAGGTGTAACACTGTTTGCCTTGTGTATATATTAACCACGGCAGGTGCGCTTCTCGCTACGGCGTTTTTAAACGAACCAGCGTTTAAAGTCTCTGCACTGCTTATATCGTTTGTTTTGGAATCTCCCAACTGCCTGTTTAAAAATAAAATTAACAGCACAGATGCGAGTAGGCCGCACAGTATGGGCCATAAGGCTTGTGTTAGGGGCGCTCTTGAAATAGGGTTGCTCATAGAGTCTGAATACTATGTTTATTTCTTAAAGAGTTAATTATGTTGCGTGACGAGCTAGAAAGCTACCTTGCTCAGTTCTTGAGCATAGATGAATTTAATGATTATTGTCCCAATGGATTGCAGGTTGAGGGCGCGGACGAGATTAAAAATGTGGTTTCAGGTGTTACTGCAAGCCAAGCGCTAATTGAGTATGCAATTAAAACCGAGGCTCAGGCCATCCTTGTACATCATGGTTATTTCTGGAAGGGTGAGGCCGCTGCGATCACCAAAATTAAAAAGAAAAGGATTAAGGCTTTGCTAGACCATGATATCTCTCTTTTTGCATATCATTTGCCCTTGGATACTCACCCCGGCTTGGGGAACAATATTCAGTTAGCTAATCTTTTAGAGCTGCCTGTGGTCCAAGCTTTGGAAAAGCATGGTCGTCATGATCTGGGTTTGGTTTGTCACTTAGATCAAGCTGTTTTGCTATCCAGCCTTATTCGTTCAATTAGCGAAAGATTAGGTCGCGAACCGATGGTATTAGGGCCTCAGGATGAGGGTAGAAAAATTCAAAGTGTTGCCCTTTGTACTGGGGGTGCTCAATCAATGTTCGAGTCTGCAATCGTAAACCATGGAGTTGATGCTTATCTAAGTGGCGAAGTATCGGAGCCTAATTTTCATTTGGCTAATGAATATGGTTGTAATTATCTTGCCCTGGGTCACCATGCTAGCGAGCGTTATGGCGCGAAGGCCTTAGGAGAGCACCTAGCTGAGCAATTTGGCTTATCGGTCGATTTTGTGGATTTAGATAATCCAGTTTAGAGCTTTCAAAAAAAAGCCTGAACAGTGTTCAGGCTTTTGAAGTGTAGGGTCGAATACAAAACTTAGTGTTTGTTCCTTTGCTCATCGTCGGCATTTTCTGGGGTTTCGTGAGCAGCTACTTCAGTGTTAGGTACCTCATTTATTGTTTCATTGGGACTTTGCTCTGATTCAGATTGGTTGTCAGTGTTTTGCTCTTCGCCTTCCATCGCTTGGGCATCGCCGTCGATGCTATCTTCTGACTTGGATTCAGCTAAGGCTTTAAATTGAGAGCCTTCTAATGCAGTATGATTTACTGCCAGGTTTTGTGCGCCCTGGCTCAGGTGTTCGTGAACCTGTTGATAGCTTTCGGTTAGACTGTTAACGAGTTCTGCAGTTTTCTGAAAATGACTACCAACCTGCTGCTGATATTGGTTTAGCTGGTCTTGGGCTTCATCTAGCTTATCCTGTAGCTCTGTAACGCTGGGGCCCCTATTTAAGATCTTGCTCAAGGCCGCGCCAATGACAACGCCTATAGCTACAAATATCAGGGTGTAGGGCAGGTTTTCTATGCTAAAAAAGCTCAAGAGATTCTCCTTAATGGTAAACTACTAAACTCGGTCGATAGGCTCGACTAGGTTGCTAATCATAAACCTCATATAGAAATTTCTCGAGTCTTAAATTTAGATTTATGCTTAGGTATTTTTAATTTTCCGCTAGAGGAGACGCAATGGATTTTCCTGATTTTATTTCGGGTGAAGTAGGTCATATTGAATATGATTATATCGAGGCTAAAAAGGTAGTAGATAGAGAGAATGTATTGGCTATTGTATGTCATCCGCACCCTCTGCATGGAGGTACTAAGGACAATAAGGTTGTTCATACTTTGTCTCGAGCGCTTAGAGATATTGGCGTTAGCTCTATCCGATTTAACTTTCGAGGGGTAGGAAAAAGCGAGGGGGTGTTTGACGAAGGACGAGGCGAGTTTGATGACTTGAAGTCGGTGGTTAGTTTTGTTCGTGAGCTATTTGGAGAGGATGTGCGGTTAATATTGGCTGGCTTTTCATTTGGTTCATCGATTGCGGCTAGGTACTGTGCAGAGCATTCGGCAGAAGGCTTGGTGCTGGTAGCTCCCCCGGTCAGTTATTCCTTTTTTCCAACTAGTGACTCGTTAGCGGTGCAGACCTTAGTTGTACAGGGCGATGCGGACGACGTCGTTGATTCAAAAAGAGTGCGTGAGTGGGCTGAGTTAGGTGAATCTGCTGGCATTATCGATATTAAGGTTATGGCGGGCGCGGGCCACTTTTTTCATGGACGCTTACCGGAGCTGAAACAGATGGTGCAAGGTGTTATAGAGTCTAGTCTGAGAATGTTTTAGTCAGCACAGGTCTATAATATACAGCACTACGCGTTTCTGGGGCGTCTCTGGGGCTTGCGTCCAAGGGGCTTAGCTTGTAGATTTCGCGCATTCTAGCTCTGGGCAATGATAAAGGCTGAAACCTCGGTCAACAGCAGGTCTACTTTATAATATGGCAATCGACTCCAATTCTAACAACTCTAGTAAGGCCAAGGTTCATCAACTGCTCGATCGATATCAAGGCGATATTGAAGCAGGCAATTTACAGCCTGATTCAGCTCAAGCATCAGCTATCGGGCATTTGTCTAGGTTGGCCATGGCCATAGAGCAAAGAGAGCTGCAGAGACCCAAATCCAACTTTGCCAAGTGGAGGGCGAACCGAAAAAGGGACTCTGAGGCTGAACCTGATATCAGAGGCTTGTATTTTTGGGGAGGCGTTGGTCGCGGTAAAACTTACCTAATGGATTTGTTTTTTGACTGTTTAATTATGGAGCGCAAATTAAGGCTGCATTTTCATCGTTTTATGCAGCGCGTTCATAATGAGCTTCAGGATATGCAGGGGGAGAGCGACCCCCTAGAAAAGATAGCGAGCAAATTTGCCAAGCAATATAGAGTGATTTGTCTGGACGAGTTTTTCGTAAAGGATATCACTGATGCTATGATCCTAGCAGGTTTGTTAAAAGGACTGTTTAAGCGCGGGGTAGTGCTTGTTACCACTTCGAATATCGTGCCCTCTGGTCTCTACGAAAATGGCTTACAGCGGGATAAGTTTTTACCGGCAATCGCTCTGCTTGAGGGCTTTACCGAAGTCGTCAATGTTGACGGCGGGGTAGATTATCGATTGAGAGCACTGGAGCAGGCTGAGCTGTTTCATCACCCACTAGACGCTGGTGCGAAAGATAGTCTACTGAAAAGCTTTGATAGTTTAGCACCTGAACCCGGAAAAGACGCTGAAGTGATTGAGATACTAGGGCGTGAGCTGAGCAGCGTTCGTTGCGCAGATGACGTGGTTTGGTTTGAGTTTGCCGAGTTGTGCGATGGTCCGCGTAGTCAAAACGACTATATAGAGCTAGCTAAGCTTTATCATGCAGTGCTGATTAGTAACGTTCCGGTTATGTCGGTAAAAAATGACGATCAGGCAAGGCGCTTCATTAATTTGATTGACGAATTTTATGACCGTAGCGTAAAAGTCATTATTTCGGCCGAAGTGGGCATAGACTCGCTATATGAGGGCGGTCGCCTTTCCTTTGAGTTTGAGCGCACGCAAAGTCGTTTGCTGGAGATGCAGAGCAAGGAGTATTTGGCTAAAGAGCATCTTGCGTAGCACAATTTCTTGCGATTGAGCTCAATCTAGCTTGGTTTCAATTAATTCCTTCTATTTCATTAAAGAACTGGCGCTCAAAGCCTTGTAAAGACTGGGGTCTTTGGGTAAGATTCGCGCTCCCGAATTGTAGCTCGTTTGATTGTTAGGCTTATGTTTGGGCCTTTCGGCGATCAGTTGTTGACTTGGTTGCCGATAAAGACGAGCAAAAGTCTTTGATTTAAAAGACTTTTTAGTTTTATTAAGGTGATTGAATGTGTTCCCTATTGGGCCGGTTGATAGTTAGCCCAGGGGAGTGTATTCGGTAACCAATTGAGAAGATTTGAGAAAGGTAAAGACATGACTACCACTGTGAGTGCTAAGCCCGCTGAAGTTAAACGCGAGTGGCTATTGATTGATGCGACTGATAAAACATTAGGTCGTTTATCTACTGAAATCGCGAGTCGTTTGCGTGGTAAGCATAAGCCTACCTATACACCTCACGTTGATACTGGCGATTATATTGTCGTGATCAATGCTGAAAAGGTAGCGGTTACTGGCAATAAGGCAACTGACAAGATGTATCACCATCACACGGGTTATATCGGTGGTTTGAAGTCTAAAAACTTCGAAACCATGATCGAAGAAAGCCCGGAGCGTGTTATTGAGTTGGCGGTTAAGGGTATGTTGCCTCGAAACCCCTTGGGTCGAGCGATGTACAGCAAGCTTAAGGTATATGCTGGATCAGAGCATCCGCACACTGCACAACAACCTCAACCATTAAATATTTAAGATCTTAGAGGATTAAACATTGGATAATCAATACGGCACAGGCCGCAGAAAATCTTCAACAGCCCGCGTATTTTTAAACAGCGGCACAGGCTCAATCACTATTAATGGTCGTGATTTAGATAGCTATTTTGGTCGTAAAACCGCTCGAATGGTGGTGCGTCAGCCTCTTGAGCTAGTCGAAATGACTGATAAGTTCGATGTTGCTATCACAGTTAAAGGTGGCGGTACTACAGGTCAGGCAGGTGCTATTCGTCATGGTATTACCCGAGCACTGATAGAATATGATGAAGCGCTTCGCGAGCCGCTTCGTAAGGCTGGCTGGGTGACACGTGACGCCCGTCGAGTTGAGCGTAAAAAAGTGGGTTTACGTAAAGCACGTAAAAAGCCACAATTTTCAAAACGCTAATACTTGTTTGGGATTTTGCCTTCGGTTTCTTGCTCCGGGCTTTCAATCCAGACAATTCTTAAGCTTTTCCCTGAGGGAAATAAAAAACGCCTAAAATCAGCTTTTTAGGCGTTTTTTTTGCCTGCTCTCCTTGTTTAAGACGCTCAATTTCATTACTATCTGCACCGGCTGAAATCCGGCTCGGAAACAGCTAAATGTAGATTCTTGATAAAGAGATTCTTGTCGAAAATCAGTGATAGGCCAGGGCAAACATTGCTCTTGGCTTGTTTTAAGTTTTAGGGGAAATGTATGAGCGGCCAAGAAGATGGCGTAGATCAAACTCGACGGTGGTTAGCAATTGGTGCTACCTCAGCCGTAGGTGCTGTAGGTGCAGGTTTTGTTGCTGTGCCCTTTGTTAAGTCCTGGAATCCGAGTGCTAAGGCAAAAGCAGCCGGTGCTCCGGTATCAGTTGATATCAGTAAATTAGAAGTCGGCCAGAAGATGTTAGTTGAATGGCGTAGCAAGCCGGTATGGATTGTTAAACGTTCACCAGAGGCTTTGGATCGCTTAAAAGATGTTGAAGGGGAGCTGAGAGACCCTAACTCTGACGTTGACCTTCAGCCTGTGTATGCAAAAAACGTTTATCGTGCTCGCGAAGACCGTAAAGATATTATTGTCATGGTTGGCTTGTGTACTCACCTCGGTTGTTCACCAAGTTATAGACCAGAAATTACCGCTGATTGGGCTGGTGGATTCTTTTGCCCTTGTCATGGTTCTAAGTTTGATTTCTCCGGGCGTGTATTCTCTGGTGTACCTGCTCCTACTAACTTAGAAATTCCTCCTTACTCCTATTTAGCGGAAAACAAAGACATACTCGTCGTGGGTGTGGATGAGGAGAACTCATAATGAAAGATATGATTAAAGATTTAGCCTCAGATGGCTACCAGTGGATTAACGATCGTTTGCCCGTTGATCGAGCTTTCAAAACTCACATGTCTGAGTACCATGCACCTAAAAACTTCAATGTGATGTACTTTTTTGGTGTGCTTTCTCTGGTTGTGTTGGTAAACCAGTTGCTTACCGGTGTTTGGTTAACCATGCTTTATAACCCAAGTGGCGAAGGAGCTTTTGATTCCATTGAGTACATTATGCGTGATGTCGAATACGGATGGTTGCTACGTTATATGCATTCTACCGGAGCGTCAGCATTCTTCGTTGTAGTATACCTGCATATGTTCCGCGCTTTGATGTACGGTTCTTACCAAAAGCCACGTGAATTGATCTGGTTGGTCGGTATGGCAATTTATGTCGTATTGATGGGTGAGGCATTCATGGGTTACCTATTGCCTTGGGGGCAAATGTCATACTGGGGAGCCCAGGTGATTTTATCTCTTGCCGGTGCCGTACCTTTTGTTGGTGATGAGCTCTCGTTATGGATTCGTGGTGATTACGTAATTTCTGGGGTGACGCTTAACCGATTCTTTGCGCTGCATGTCGTGGCGATGCCTATTATTCTTTTAGGCTTGGTCGTTGTACATATTCTTGCTTTGCACGAAGTAGGCTCAAACAACCCTGACGGGATTGAAATTAAGGCCAATAAAGATGCGAATGGTGTGCCCTTAGATAGTGTTCCTTTTCACCCGTTTTATACCGTACACGATTTAGTGGGGATCGCGGTGTTCTTGATCGTATTCTGCGCAGTCTTATTCTTTATGCCAGACGGTGGAGGATACTTTTTAGAAAAGCCAAACTTTGAGCCAGCTAACCCGCTTAAAACACCAGAGCATATTGCTCCAGTGTGGTACTTCACACCTTTCTACGCCATTTTGAGAGCGATTCCTTCAAAAGGTCTTGGTGTGGTGTTCTTTGCTGCGTCTATCGCTATTCTGTTTATTCTGCCTTGGTTGGATAGAAGCCCGGTAAAATCCATGCGTTACAGAGGTATCTTAAGTAAGTTAAACCTCGCGGTGTTTGCAGTTGTATTCTGTATTTTGGGAGTGTGTGGTGTTAAGTCTCCGGATGAACTTTTCCTAGGCATTAGTTTCCTTGACTACAAAGTGGTGGGGCAGATTTGTACGTTCTTGTACTTTGCCTACTTTGCAGGCCTGGTGATTATTCCAAGTATTGAAAAAACTAAGCCAGTTCCAGAAAGGGTGACCAGCTAATGAAAAAATTACTGACCATTATTTTACTAGCCTCTGTGTCATTACCTTCGGCGGTAATGGCTGCCGGTAGTTCAGTAGAATTACCAAAAATTGATATCAATCCAATGCATCGTACTAAGTCTTTGCAAAACGGAGCGAAGCTTTTCGTTAACTATTGTTTGGGCTGTCATAGTGCAAAATACATGCGCTACGAGCGTATAGCTCAAGATTTGGATATCAGCATTGAAGATATGCAAGCTAACTTGATGTTCACTAGCGATAAAATTGGTTCTCCCATGACAATTGCAATGGACCCTGATCAAGCTAAAGCTTGGTTTGGTGCTACTCCTCCGGATTTATCTCTTGAGGCACGCCTTCGAGGAGCTGATTGGGTCTATGGCTATTTGACTGGCTTTTATCCAGATGAAAGCCGTCCCTTTGGCTACAACAATAAAGTATTTCCTTCTGTCGGTATGCCGCATGTGATGGAAGATTTGCAAAAAGAGTTAAGTGAAGAAGAGTTCAATGCAGCGATGTATGACCTGACTAACTTCATGGATTACATGGCAGAGCCAATGAAAAAGGAGCGTATTGCTCTCGGTCGTTGGGTATTGGCTTTCTTGATCCTATTATTTTTGCCAGCTACTTTGTGGCTAAACCATGAGTATTGGAAGGACGTTCACTAAGCACGTTCACAAAACTCTATATTTAAGAGAAAGGGGCGACATGTTGGCCCCTTTTTCGTCTCTAAGAAGATTAAACGAGGATTATCATGGGTGTTGTTGCTAAAAGATCATCAATGACTTTTTATTCAGATGGTGTTGATCACTATAGCCATCGAGTGCGCATTGTGTTGGCTGAGAAGGGTGTTGCGGTAGACGTAATAGAAGTTGATCCGGCGAATAAGCCAGAGGATCTTGCTGATTTGAACCCTTATAATGAGCTTCCAACTTTGGTGGATAGAGATTTGGTTCTTTTTCAAACTGAAGTGATGATGGAGTATCTTGATGAGCGTTTTCCTCATCCTCCACTGCTACCAGTGTACCCAGTTGCTAGGGCGCAAAGCCGTCTTTTGATTTATCGCATTGAGCGTGACTGGGCCCAGAGCATTCGTGATGCTTTACGTATGGACGGCAGTGAGCAGTGTGAACAAGGCAAAAAAGAGCTTCGCGAAAGTTTAATCGGCATTGCTCCAATTTTTGAAGAAATGCCTTATTTTATGAGTGAAGAATTCACCTTGGTAGATTGCTGTTTAGCACCCATCTTATGGCGTTTGCCTTTAATGGGTATTGAGCTTCCTCCCAAGCAGTGTGCTGGCTTGTTGGCTTATGCGGAGCGTTTATTTGCTCGTGAGTCATTCCAAGCAAGCTTGTCTCCGTTTGAAGCTGAAATCCGCAAAAGAGATAGTGATTTTTAGTCTTTGATATGATTTCTCAGCGCCCTTACCTGTTTGACGCGATTTACCGCTGGGTGCTGGATAATGATTGCACACCTCATTTGTTGGTGGATGCTGGACAATCCGGTGTGCAAGTTCCCTCCCATGTTATTGAAAATGACCAAGTCGTCTTGAATATCAATCCCGCTGCTATCGCGGGCTTTGAAAGCGATGACTATGGTATTTATTTCTCAGCTCGTTTTTCAGGAAAAGAAGAATCAATTGTCGTGCCATTCCAGGCGATGATTGCCTTGTTTGCAAAAGAATGTGGCAAGGGAATGGTTTTTCCAGCAGAGCTGTCTGATTCTCCTCCAACCTCCCCATCACCAGACAGTACCAAGAAAAAAGGCCAGTCGGCCGAGAAAGGTGGTCTTAAATTGGTGAAGTGAATTGTTTAGAAAACAAACTATTCACCAAACAAGTTCTTATCAACTAGCTCGCACATACAATGTAAGGTGATTAGGTTGACCTCCTTGATTCGGGCGCTGCTTTCGTAAGGAACTCGAAGCTCGATGTCATCAGCACTTAATATTCTGCCAAGGTCACCGCCGTCATTGCCGCTTAATACGATAACAAACATCTGTTTTTCGTGAGCGCTCTGAACCGCCTGGATGAGGTTGGATGAGTTGCCGCTGGTAGAGATTACCACCAATACATCCCCCGCTTGAGCTAGTGCTCGAATTTGTTTGGCATATATGTCGTTAAAGTTTTGGTCGTTTGCTATCGAGGTAAGGGTTGTTGCATCAGCAGAAAGACAAATAGCTGGTAGAGATGGGCGTTCTCTTTCGAAGCGGCTCAAAAAACGCGATGAGAAATATTGTGCATCGCTAGCCCCGCCTCCATTGCCGCAAGCGTATACACGATTACCTTCAACGAGTTGGTTAGAAATCAATTGACTTGCTCTAGAGATATCTGAGTAAAGCTCTTCACAGCTATTAATTATACTCTCAACGCTTTGCGAGAAAACTTCTCTAACTTTTTCGTCATAATTGATCATAGTGCTGCTCATAAAATCGAAAAGCCTGAATCCAGACAAAAAGCGTCTTGGACCCATTGAATGTCGTGTTTGTTTGAAGGGGAGTAGGCTATCACATCGTATCGACAAGCAGAATTTTGAAAGCGTTTATTCTCAGACAAAAAGTGCTTAGAGGTTTTGATGATTCGGTTTTGTTTGGCTTTATTAATACTTTCTATCGCGTCGCCGTATTGGGTATGGTTTCGCTCTCTGACCTCTATAAATACTAATTCAGAGTGATGCTGCATGATTAGGTCGATTTCACCCCAGCGACTATAAAAATTCGAACTGATTAGTTTGAGTCCTTGGTCTAATAAGAATTTTTTTGCTTCCTGTTCTCTGACTTTTCCTTTATTTATGCTCATCTCTGTTTTGGTTTGCTTATGCTTGCCTCTGGTTTAATGCTTGCGCCGTGAAATTTGGCTAACGCAGGCTGACGTTGAATGCGGTGGTCGGGGTTCATTGTGAGTAGACCAGTTTCGCCTGCCATTTGCGTATTTTCTGATGATTTTAAAATGGGTAGATGGACGGCTAAATTATAGGTGTCAACTCCCATAGATACCAATCGTCTATACCTTGGCTCAAGTTTTTGCCAGGCCATCTGGTTGTGCTTACCTCCGTTTATAATGGAGGGTAAGTCACTAAATACTACTGTGTTAAGATCCTTGTCTTTTTTGTTTGGAACGCCTTCATAAATAAGAGAGGTAGTAAATACTGGAAGGTCGCCCGCATTGTGAAATGAAAAGGTAGGAATGATTTGACGCCCAATATCAGGTTGGCTTACTAAAAATATAAAATCAATATCTTGTCGCCTTCTTGAATAGAATAAGGTTTCGCCTTCGCTATAGTAATAAAGCCTCTTGAACCTTTTTTCGCTAAGGTCTATCTGTAGCATTTGCTCTATTACTTTGGTTAGGCCTTGGGTGTTTTCGTAATAACTTATTGTTCCTATCCTCCCACCTTGACTGTCCCATTCCTTAGCAAAAGAATTAGCAAGTCGCTCACCCCAAGAGGTGCGTGGTGCCAAGATGGCCGCATGGCGAAATCCTCGAAATCTAGCCTGCTCGCTAAGAAATTGTATGTCGTCCTCTGGAGAGAGTCCAAACTCATAAAGGTTTTCCTGGGCTTGGCCGCTATCGTCGGTTTTTTCTTTGCTATAGTTCAGTGTAAGTGTTGGGGTGCTAATGTCTGTGATCTTGTGTAAGTGCTCGATATGCTTTTTGTTGAGTGGTCCGATAATTAGATCAGCCCCAGTATCTCGAGCTGATTGATATACGATATTGAATCCTATTCTTAGCTTTTGGTCGTGGTCTGGCTCTAGTGCTGGTTCTGGCTCTGTTTGCAGTTGTGTTGTTTCATCCTTAGTGTTTGTAAGGCTCTCAGTTGAGCTTGCGATTGGTCGATCCTGTTCTTGTGTGAATGCGGCTAATAGGGCTTCATCACTGCTGTTAATGAAGCTAAGTTTTGGAGTAAATGAGCCCGTTTCAAGTGAACGATAGTAGTTACTTAAAAACCCTTGTTTTATAGCGTTTGCGCTTCGAGCCAGTGGCCCTGAATCGGGCAATAGAATGGCGATATGTTTGGGTCTGTTTTTTAAAGCGAATTTAATTTGTTTTAATGTGTCAGGTAGGGACTTATTGGCCTGGTGATTGGGGTTGTTCTCCTGCCAGTTTTGTAGCATTTCATTTTGGAGCTCGAGGTCATGTTGATAATTTTTTTCAATGTGACTTAGCTCGAGCCATGCTCTTAATTCTGGGTCGCTTTCTGACTTGAGGCTTTCGCTTATGGAATCTAGCGGGCTTAGGGTTAGTGCTTGCCAAACTAGTTCATTGTTAGTTTTGTTTTCGTCTTCGTCTAAAAGAGGTGAAATAAATATTCTTTGTTTTACGCTGTCAATGTAATTGGTTTCAAAAAAATAGATCTCTGCTTTAGTTTGACTGTAAAGAACTTGGCTCTCTAGGTTTAGTCGCTCAAGCCTTAGATTTTTATCCAGCTCTGTTGC
Source organism: Pseudomonadales bacterium (assembly GCA_965223975.1). Classification (GTDB taxonomy): domain Bacteria; phylum Pseudomonadota; class Gammaproteobacteria; order Pseudomonadales; family JBECKS01; genus JBECKS01. The sequence continues at coordinate 574,434 of OZ245031.1, read as the reverse complement.
TGCGAGATCGGGTTTTCTTTCTTGTAAAAATAGTTTTGATTTTAAAATATGATAAATATTTTTTTCGGGAGATTTGATTTTATTTTTATTGACCGCGGTGAGAGCAGTTCTAGCTTGATTAAATTCTTTTTCTTGTAAGTAAAGATAGCTAGCCTGAATTAACAATAGATTTTTTCTTCTTGGTTTATGTTCTGTTTCAGCTGCATTTTCGAGTTCTTTGGCTTTCTCCAAATTATTATCCGTCAGCTCAGGTAGAATACTCTGGCTATCAGTTTCTTTTAGATTGCCTTGCGCACAACTAATAATGACAAGCAGCGTAATGCAATTTAAAAAGAAATATTTAAATCGAAGTGGTTTAGTCAGTTTTATCATTACAGTAGGGTAAACTAGGTTGAGTTTATTTTTTTTGTTCGAATAATTCATACTTGAGTGATTCGTTTTGCTAGGCTGGGTTTCAAGCGTTTGTCGCTGCAATAAATCCCGCCAAAATTAGAGGTTTATCTTGGATAACTTAAAAGGCGTACTTTATATCGTTTCAACACCCATTGGAAATTTGTCAGATATAACTTATCGGGCGGTTGAAACTTTAAAAGATGTGGATTTGGTGGCTGCAGAAGATACACGCCATAGTCGATATTTGCTCGAAAACTATAATATTAATTCTAGGTTGATGTCTCTGCATCAGCACAACGAACGTGCTCGTGTTTCTCAGATTAGAGAGCTTTTGGATGAGGGTAAAAATATTGCACTTATCTCTGACGCAGGAACGCCTTTGATTAGTGACCCAGGGTATCGTTTAGTGGCTGACCTAAGGAGTAGTGGGTACGAGATAGTTCCTGTGCCTGGTCCTAGTGCTTTGATAGCAGCGTTATCTGTATCCGGTTTGCCTACCGATTCATTTTACTTTGGAGGCTTTCTTGCGAGTAAATCATCTCAAAGAAAAGCGCGATTAGAGAAATTACGTGATGCACAAGAAACTCTTATATTTTATGAAGCCCCTCATCGGCTTTACTCCAGTGTAAAAGACCTGGTTGAAGTGATGGGTGAAAGCCGGGAGTTATCTTTGGCGAGAGAGCTAACTAAAAGGTATGAAACTATTAAACTTTGCAAAGCGGGAGAAATGTTGGAGTGGTTAAGTTCAGATCAGAATCAGTTAAAAGGGGAGTGTGTACTTTTGGTGGCGCCAGCCCCTATTGATAAAGCTATTAGTGGTGTTGAAAAGCTAGATGCTAATATTTTGAGCTTGCTTGAGAACCTCTCGAGCCAGCTCCCCCCTAAAAAAGTTTCTCAAATCGTATCTGAATACACTGGGGTTCCAAAAAAGGTCTTGTATCAAGCCTTATTAGCCCAGAAAAAGTGATCCAGTAGGCAAAACAACACCAGATCTTGTGTCAAAGGTTCGATAACTTGCACCAGTGGCGATGAATGTTTAAGCGTTTAAGCATAGTATAGTTTTGCTGAATACAGTTTGGACTTAGGAGTTATTTGGTGGAGTATAAAGACATCAGTCGCAGAATTAACTTTCAAAAACTTAGTTAAGCTATTGATTAACGGGTATTTATTGTGTTCAATAGCGGAAGGCCTGCTCTGTATAAAGGGTGGGCTTTGGCTGTGTGTATCGAAATAAACTCGCGTGGCTAAGCTTGGTTTTATACTCATTAAGGCTTTATAGAGGCCTAAAAGAATAAAAAAAGTAATAAAAAACAAATAGTTAGAAAACATTAGGGAGCCGGTGCTTATGTCATCGATCAGAGAAAAGTTCATTCCGAAACTTCAAAAACTCTCCATTCTTTTGTTGAGCACAATGGTCATTGTTGCTTGTGGAGGCGGCAGCAGCGGTGGGGGAGGCTCCTCATCGAACAATGGTCTAGTCGATCTGTCGGATGAACTTACGCTCGATGTTAATGTTTTGGCAGCGCCTCGTACTGATGGTGGGGTTGACGTCAGTGTTAATTTGCTGAGTAACGGCGATAGGGATACTGCAACCCGCGATCTAACTATAACCCTTCAAACCACGGGCGGTGGTGTAATCGGTAGCTTGGAAGCGGCTTCCCAAACAGACAGCCGAACTTTAAGCATTAGTAATGGTTCTCAAACCTTCCCTGTATACCCAGGTGCTGTCGCTGGAACGGGTATTTTGACAGTCTCAGTTTTTGATAGCTCCGGAAACCTTTCAGTATCTTCGCCACAAAGCTATACAATTTCCGCAGTCTCGGTCACCAGTCCTACAGCTGCTGGTACGCTTCAACTTACTTTGCGTATGGTGGCGGTATCTGACGGCTTGGCTCTGGGTACCAGTGATCGGCCTCTCGCATTGGCTGATGCCGGGGTCTTGGAGTCTATCGTTTCTATTGATGGAGTAGCTCAACCCGGTGAAATTGTAACCTTCTCAACTGATTTGGGCTTGCTTGATCCGGCAACCGACTTAACTGACGGGACCGGCTTAGCTACGGTGGGTATTTCTGCAGGTGATCAACCTGGGGCGGGGACTGTTACCGCGAGTACTGAGGTAGGGACGGATACCGCGACAATCGAATTAGAATTTCAGACATTGGGAGATGATGCCGACAATACCCCACCGAGTACTTATGGGATGACGGTTCAAACTTGTCAGTTTGGTGCGCAGCCCCCTGGTACGCCGTGTACCGCTTATGGTGAATCTGGTAATGCACTTGACGAAGGCGTTGGCAATTCCACGGTAGTGGCTACGATCACTCACACAAGTGATCCAGTTAACGATATTTTAGTTACATTTAGCCTGGATGGTTCAGTTGGTTCGTTAGGAACAACAACAACCGCCTTAACTGACACTAATGGTGTGGCGACAATTACTCTCGGGCCCGGCACTTCGACAGGTGCCGGTACCGTGGTAGCGACCGCAGAACCTGTAGGTGGGTCTACAGTTACCGCATCGGCAAATTTCGAAACCTTGGGTAATGGTGCAGAAGCGCCAGCCGATTATGTGTTCTCTATACAAGAGTCATCAGGTGTTGAAGTACTTTGTGATGATACCTTCGCTGCAAGCGCAGGAGCTTGTAGCGTTATTGGTGATTCAGGTAACGCTCTTGATTTTGATGCTACTAGTGAGGGTTATGTTTGGGCGACCCTGCTTGATTCTAATTCTGACCCGGTCCCAGGGGCTGTAGTGACTTTTACTCTTGAGTCGGAAGTCGGAGCAATACTGCTTGGTAGCACGGTTACTGATGGCGCAGGGTTGGCCGAAGGAATAGTTGGCGTTGGCAGTACAACTGGTGCAGGAACGGTTACCGCGAGTGTGTCGCCAACAGTTAATATAACCTTGACTGATTCAGTTAACTTTGAAAGCCGTGGTAATGGCGAAGATGAGCCTCCAAAATATGAGATGACTATTGAGGTTTGTGATTCAGATATAGATACAACCAATGGCACTAACGCGGAGGCTTGTTCAGACGTTGGAGCGCTAGCAGGTACAGTTGGTACCCCCCTTACACCTACGGTGGGTGGTGATAGTTTTGTTATTGTTACCATAGAAGATCAGGAGGCCGTACCTTCTGTTCCTCAAGTCGGAGTACTAGTCTCATATGCTCTTAGCAATGAGTTCGGTGTATTAGAAACGATTACCGGTTTAACCGATGACGCGGGTCAGGCCTCAGTTGTATTGAATGCGGGTCTTAATCCAGGTACTGGGTTAGTAACTGCAAGTGCCAATGTGGGTCCTGATAATACCGCAGTTAGCTCTAGTGAAGCTTTCCTAACCGGCGGTGGCGGTCAACCAGTGCCTTATGAGATTTCGATAGCGGTGTGTGATACCGACATAGCCGGTGGAGCCACGACAACGGCGTGTGGTGCGGGTAATGTGTATGGCAGCACGGCGGATGTATTGAAAGAGGTGGCCACGAACGGAGCGGGCATCACGATTGGCAGTGGTAATGTGATCGTACATGTAACGGACTTTCCAGATACCAGCAGCAACGTTCAAGACGCGATTGTGACCTTTGAGTTATTGACAGCAGTCGGTACCTTGAGTCGCGTGAGTGCGGTAACGGACGCGAACGGTCTGGCCGAAGTGGTATTGAACGTGGGCGAAGTTGGCGGCGCAGGTGTCGTATCAGCAAGCGTTAACGTCGACGGCAACTCACCGTTGAGTGTGGATCAAGCCTTTGTCAGTGCTGGCGATGGTGTAGGTGATTTACCAGACTTTAATATTGCGGTTGAAGTATGTAACACCGCAGTGGATACCTCGGATAACAGCGGCGCACAAACCTGTCCAGCGGCAGCGGGTACCTTAGCAGTGCCATTAACCCCAACAGTAGGTGGTGATGGTTTTGTTTGGGCGACGGTGTTGGATAAAGACGGTAACGAACAATCAGACGTATTGGTTAACTTCAGTTTAGAGAATGAATTTGGTGTATTAGAAACGATCACCGGTTTAACCGATATTGATGGTCAAGTGTCGGTGGTCTTAAACGCAGGTGTTGATGCGGGTACCGGTACGGTGACAGCGAATGCGACCGTGGGTGTTCAAGCCCTAGCGGTGACCGACAGCGTTGGATTTGTCACCGGCGGTGGCGGTCAACCAGTGCCTTATGAGATTTCGATAGCGGTGTGTGATACCGACATAGCCGGTGGAGCCACGACAACGGCGTGTGGTGCGGGTAATGTGTATGGCAGCACGGCGGATGTATTGAAAGAGGTGGCCACGAACGGAGCGGGCATCACGATTGGCAGTGGTAATGTGATCGTACATGTAACGGACTTTCCAGATACCAGCAGCAACGTTCAAGACGCGATTGTGACCTTTGAGTTATTGACAGCAGTCGGTACCTTGAGTCGCGTGAGTGCGGTAACGGACGCGAACGGTCTGGCCGAAGTGGTATTGAACGTGGGCGAAGTTGGCGGCGCAGGTGTCGTATCAGCAAGCGTTAACGTCGACGGCAACTCACCGTTGAGTGTGGATCAAGCCTTTGTCAGTGCTGGCGATGGTGTAGGTGATTTACCAGACTTTAATATTGCGGTTGAAGTATGTAACACCGCAGTGGATACCTCGGATAACAGCGGCGCACAAACCTGTCCAGCGGCAGCGGGTACCTTAGCAGCGCCATTAACCCCAACAGTAGGTGGTGATGGTTTTGTTTGGGCGACGGTGTTGGATAAAGACGGTAACGAACAATCAGACGTATTGGTTAACTTCAGTTTAGAGAATGAATTTGGTGTATTAGAAACGATCACCGGTTTAACCGATATTGATGGTCAAGTGTCGGTGGTCTTAAACGCAGGTGTTGATGCGGGTACCGGTACGGTGACAGCGAATGCGACCGTGGGTGTTCAAGCCCTAGCGGTGACCGACAGCGTTGGATTTGTCACCGGCGGTGGCGGTCAACCAGTGCCTTATGAGATTTCGATAGCGGTGTGTGATACCGACATAGCCGGTGGAGCCACGACAACGGCGTGTGGTGCGGGTAATGTGTATGGCAGCACGGCGGATGTATTGAAAGAGGTGGCCACGAACGGAGCGGGCATCACGATTGGCAGTGGTAATGTGATCGTACATGTAACGGACTTTCCAGATACCAGCAGCAACGTTCAAGACGCGATTGTGACCTTTGAGTTATTGACAGCAGTCGGTACCTTGAGTCGCGTGAGTGCGGTAACGGACGCGAACGGTCTGGCCGAAGTGGTATTGAACGTGGGCGAAGTTGGCGGCGCAGGTGTCGTATCAGCAAGCGTTAACGTCGACGGCAACTCACCGTTGAGTGTGGATCAAGCCTTTGTCAGTGCTGGCGATGGTGTAGGTGATTTACCAGACTTTAATATTGCGGTTGAAGTATGTAACACCGCAGTGGATACCTCGGATAACAGCGGCGCACAAACCTGTCCAGCGGCAGCGGGTACCTTAGCAGTGCCATTAACCCCAACAGTGGGTGGTGATGGTTTTGTTTGGGCGACGGTGTTGGATAAAGACGGTAACGAACAATCAGACGTATTGGTTAACTTCAGTTTAGAGAATGAATTTGGTGTATTAGAAACGATCACCGGTTTAACCGATATTGATGGTCAAGTGTCGGTGGTCTTAAACGCAGGTGTTGATGCGGGTACCGGTACGGTGACAGCGAATGCGACCGTGGGTGTTCAAGCCCTAGCGGTGACCGACAGCGTTGGATTTGTCACCGGCGGTGGCGGTCAACCAGTGCCTTATGAGATTTCGATAGCGGTGTGTGATACCGACATAGCCGGTGGAGCCACGACAACGGCGTGTGGTGCGGGTAATGTGTATGGCAGCACGGCGGATGTATTGAAAGAGGTGGCCACGAACGGAGCGGGCATCACGATTGGCAGTGGTAATGTGATCGTACATGTAACGGACTTTCCAGATACCAGCAGCAACGTTCAAGACGCGATTGTGACCTTTGAGTTATTGACAGCAGTCGGTACCTTGAGTCGCGTGAGTGCGGTAACGGACGCGAACGGTCTGGCCGAAGTGGTATTGAACGTGGGCGAAGTTGGCGGCGCAGGTGTCGTATCAGCAAGCGTTAACGTCGACGGCAACTCACCGTTGAGTGTGGATCAAGCCTTTGTCAGTGCTGGCGATGGTGTAGGTGATTTACCAGACTTTAATATTGCGGTTGAAGTATGTAACACCGCAGTGGATACCTCGGATAACAGCGGCGCACAAACCTGTCCAGCGGCAGCGGGTACCTTAGCAGCGCCATTAACCCCAACAGTAGGTGGTGATGGTTTTGTTTGGGCGACGGTGTTGGATAAAGACGGTAACGAACAATCAGACGTATTGGTTAACTTCAGTTTAGAGAATGAATTTGGTGTATTAGAAACGATCACCGGTTTAACCGATATTGATGGTCAAGTGTCGGTGGTCTTAAACGCAGGTGTTGATGCGGGTACCGGTACGGTGACAGCGAATGCGACCGTGGGTGTTCAAGCCCTAGCGGTGACCGACAGCGTTGGATTTGTCACCGGCGGTGGCGGTCAACCAGTGCCTTATGAGATTTCGATAGCGGTGTGTGATACCGACATAGCCGGTGGAGCCACGACAACGGCGTGTGGTGCGGGTAATGTGTATGGCAGCACGGCGGATGTATTGAAAGAGGTGGCCACGAACGGAGCGGGCATCACGATTGGCAGTGGTAATGTGATCGTACATGTAACGGACTTTCCAGATACCAGCAGCAACGTTCAAGACGCGATTGTGACCTTTGAGTTGTTGACAGCAGTCGGTACCTTGAGTCGCGTGAGTGCGGTAACGGACGCGAACGGTCTGGCCGAAGTGGTATTGAACGTGGGCGAAGTTGGCGGCGCAGGTGTCGTATCAGCAAGCGTTAACGTCGACGGCAACTCACCGTTGAGTGTGGATCAAGCCTTTGTCAGTGCTGGCGATGGTGTAGGTGATTTACCAGACTTTAATATTGCGGTTGAAGTATGTAACACCGCAGTGGATACCTCGGATAACAGCGGCGCACAAACCTGTCCAGCGGCAGCGGGTACCTTAGCAGCGCCATTAACCCCAACAGTAGGTGGTGATGGTTTTGTTTGGGCGACGGTGTTGGATAAAGACGGTAACGAACAATCAGACGTATTGGTTAACTTCAGTTTAGAGAATGAATTTGGTGTATTAGAAACGATCACCGGTTTAACCGATATTGATGGTCAAGTGTCGGTGGTCTTAAACGCAGGTGTTGATGCGGGTACCGGTACGGTGACAGCGAATGCGACCGTGGGTGTTCAAGCCCTAGCGGTGACCGACAGCGTTGGATTTGTCACCGGCGGTGGCGGTCAACCAGTGCCTTATGAGATTTCGATAGCGGTGTGTGATACCGACATAGCCGGTGGAGCCACGACAACGGCGTGTGGTGCGGGTAATGTGTATGGCAGCACGGCGGATGTATTGAAAGAGGTGGCCACGAACGGAGCGGGCATCACGATTGGCAGTGGTAATGTGATCGTACATGTAACGGACTTTCCAGATACCAGCAGCAACGTTCAAGACGCGATTGTGACCTTTGAGTTATTGACAGCAGTCGGTACCTTGAGTCGCGTGAGTGCGGTAACGGACGCGAACGGTCTGGCCGAAGTGGTATTGAACGTGGGCGAAGTTGGCGGCGCAGGTGTCGTATCAGCAAGCGTTAACGTCGACGGCAACTCACCGTTGAGTGTGGATCAAGCCTTTGTCAGTGCTGGCGATGGTGTAGGTGATTTACCAGACTTTAATATTGCGGTTGAAGTATGTAACACCGCAGTGGATACCTCGGATAACAGCGGCGCACAAACCTGTCCAGCGGCAGCGGGTACCTTAGCAGTGCCATTAACCCCAACAGTGGGTGGTGATGGTTTTGTTTGGGCGACGGTGTTGGATAAAGACGGTAACGAACAATCAGACGTATTGGTTAACTTCAGTTTAGAGAATGAATTTGGTGTATTAGAAACGATCACCGGTTTAACCGATATTGATGGTCAAGTGTCGGTGGTCTTAAACGCAGGTGTTGATGCGGGTACCGGTACGGTGACAGCGAATGCGACCGTGGGTGTTCAAGCCCTAGCGGTGACCGACAGCGTTGGATTTGTCACCGGCGGTGGCGGTCAACCAGTGCCTTATGAGATTTCGATAGCGGTGTGTGATACCGACATAGCCGGTGGAGCCACGACAACGGCGTGTGGTGCGGGTAATGTGTATGGCAGCACGGCGGATGTATTGAAAGAGGTGGCCACGAACGGAGCGGGCATCACGATTGGCAGTGGTAATGTGATCGTACATGTAACGGACTTTCCAGATACCAGCAGCAACGTTCAAGACGCGATTGTGACCTTTGAGTTATTGACAGCAGTCGGTACCTTGAGTCGCGTGAGTGCGGTAACGGACGCGAACGGTCTGGCCGAAGTGGTATTGAACGTGGGCGAAGTTGGCGGCGCAGGTGTCGTATCAGCAAGCGTTAACGTCGACGGCAACTCACCGTTGAGTGTGGATCAAGCCTTTGTCAGTGCTGGCGATGGTGTAGGTGATTTACCAGACTTTAATATTGCGGTTGAAGTATGTAACACCGCAGTGGATACCTCGGATAACAGCGGCGCACAAACCTGTCCAGCGGCAGCGGGTACCTTAGCAGCGCCATTAACCCCAACAGTAGGTGGTGATGGTTTTGTTTGGGCGACGGTGTTGGATAAAGACGGTAACGAACAATCAGACGTATTGGTTAACTTCAGTTTAGAGAATGAATTTGGTGTATTAGAAACGATCACCGGTTTAACCGATATTGATGGTCAAGTGTCGGTGGTCTTAAACGCAGGTGTTGATGCGGGTACCGGTACGGTGACAGCGAATGCGACCGTGGGTGTTCAAGCCCTAGCGGTGACCGACAGCGTTGGATTTGTCACCGGCGGTGGCGGTCAACCAGTGCCTTATGAGATTTCGATAGCGGTGTGTGATACCGACATAGCCGGTGGAGCCACGACAACGGCGTGTGGTGCGGGTAATGTGTATGGCAGCACGGCGGATGTATTGAAAGAGGTGGCCACGAACGGAGCGGGCATCACGATTGGCAGTGGTAATGTGATCGTACATGTAACGGACTTTCCAGATACCAGCAGCAACGTTCAAGACGCGATTGTGACCTTTGAGTTATTGACAGCAGTCGGTACCTTGAGTCGCGTGAGTGCGGTAACGGACGCGAACGGTCTGGCCGAAGTGGTATTGAACGTGGGCGAAGTTGGCGGCGCAGGTGTCGTATCAGCAAGCGTTAACGTCGACGGCAACTCACCGTTGAGTGTGGATCAAGCCTTTGTCAGTGCTGGCGATGGTGTAGGTGATTTACCAGACTTTAATATTGCGGTTGAAGTATGTAACACCGCAGTGGATACCTCGGATAACAGCGGCGCACAAACCTGTCCAGCGGCAGCGGGTACCTTAGCAGTGCCATTAACCCCAACAGTGGGTGGTGATGGTTTTGTTTGGGCGACGGTGTTGGATAAAGACGGTAACGAACAATCAGACGTATTGGTTAACTTCAGTTTAGAGAATGAATTTGGTGTATTAGAAACGATCACCGGTTTAACCGATATTGATGGTCAAGTGTCGGTGGTCTTAAACGCAGGTGTTGATGCGGGTACCGGTACGGTGACAGCGAATGCGACCGTGGGTGTTCAAGCCCTAGCGGTGACCGACAGCGTTGGATTTGTCACCGGCGGTGGCGGTCAACCAGTGCCTTATGAGATTTCGATAGCGGTGTGTGATACCGACATAGCCGGTGGAGCCACGACAACGGCGTGTGGTGCGGGTAATGTGTATGGCAGCACGGCGGATGTATTGAAAGAGGTGGCCACGAACGGAGCGGGCATCACGATTGGCAGTGGTAATGTGATCGTACATGTAACGGACTTTCCAGATACCAGCAGCAACGTTCAAGACGCGATTGTGACCTTTGAGTTATTGACAGCAGTCGGTACCTTGAGTCGCGTGAGTGCGGTAACGGACGCGAACGGTCTGGCCGAAGTGGTATTGAACGTGGGCGAAGTTGGCGGCGCAGGTGTCGTATCAGCAAGCGTTAACGTCGACGGCAACTCACCGTTGAGTGTGGATCAAGCCTTTGTCAGTGCTGGCGATGGTGTAGGTGATTTACCAGACTTTAATATTGCGGTTGAAGTATGTAACACCGCAGTGGATACCTCGGATAACAGCGGCGCACAAACCTGTCCAGCGGCAGCGGGTACCTTAGCAGCGCCATTAACCCCAACAGTAGGTGGTGATGGTTTTGTTTGGGCGACGGTGTTGGATAAAGACGGTAACGAACAATCAGACGTATTGGTTAACTTCAGTTTAGAGAATGAATTTGGTGTATTAGAAACGATCACCGGTTTAACCGATATTGATGGTCAAGTGTCGGTGGTCTTAAACGCAGGTGTTGATGCGGGTACCGGTACGGTGACAGCGAATGCGACCGTGGGTGTTCAAGCCCTAGCGGTGACCGACAGCGTTGGATTTGTCACCGGCGGTGGCGGTCAACCAGTGCCTTATGAGATTTCGATAGCGGTGTGTGATACCGACATAGCCGGTGGAGCCACGACAACGGCGTGTGGTGCGGGTAATGTGTATGGCAGCACGGCGGATGTATTGAAAGAGGTGGCCACGAACGGAGCGGGCATCACGATTGGCAGTGGTAATGTGATCGTACATGTAACGGACTTTCCAGATACCAGCAGCAACGTTCAAGACGCGATTGTGACCTTTGAGTTGTTGACAGCAGTCGGTACCTTGAGTCGCGTGAGTGCGGTAACGGACGCGAACGGTCTGGCCGAAGTGGTATTGAACGTGGGCGAAGTTGGCGGCGCAGGTGTCGTATCAGCAAGCGTTAACGTCGACGGCAACTCACCGTTGAGTGTGGATCAAGCCTTTGTCAGTGCTGGCGATGGTGTAGGTGATTTACCAGACTTTAATATTGCGGTTGAAGTATGTAACACCGCAGTGGATACCTCGGATAACAGCGGCGCACAAACCTGTCCAGCGGCAGCGGGTACCTTAGCAGCGCCATTAACCCCAACAGTAGGTGGTGATGGTTTTGTTTGGGCGACGGTGTTGGATAAAGACGGTAACGAACAATCAGACGTATTGGTTAACTTCAGTTTAGAGAATGAATTTGGTGTATTAGAAACGATCACCGGTTTAACCGATATTGATGGTCAAGTGTCGGTGGTCTTAAACGCAGGTGTTGATGCGGGTACCGGTACGGTGACAGCGAATGCGACCGTGGGTGTTCAAGCCCTAGCGGTGACCGACAGCGTTGGATTTGTCACCGGCGGTGGCGGTCAACCAGTGCCTTATGAGATTTCGATAGCGGTGTGTGATACCGACATAGCCGGTGGAGCCACGACAACGGCGTGTGGTGCGGGTAATGTGTATGGCAGCACGGCGGATGTATTGAAAGAGGTGGCCACGAACGGAGCGGGCATCACGATTGGCAGTGGTAATGTGATCGTACATGTAACGGACTTTCCAGATACCAGCAGCAACGTTCAAGACGCGATTGTGACCTTTGAGTTATTGACAGCAGTCGGTACCTTGAGTCGCGTGAGTGCGGTAACGGACGCGAACGGTCTGGCCGAAGTGGTATTGAACGTGGGCGAAGTTGGCGGCGCAGGTGTCGTATCAGCAAGCGTTAACGTCGACGGCAACTCACCGTTGAGTGTGGATCAAGCCTTTGTCAGTGCTGGCGATGGTGTAGGTGATTTACCAGACTTTAATATTGCGGTTGAAGTATGTAACACCGCAGTGGATACCTCGGATAACAGCGGCGCACAAACCTGTCCAGCGGCAGCGGGTACCTTAGCAGTGCCATTAACCCCAACAGTGGGTGGTGATGGTTTTGTTTGGGCGACGGTGTTGGATAAAGACGGTAACGAACAATCAGACGTATTGGTTAACTTCAGTTTAGAGAATGAATTTGGTGTATTAGAAACGATCACCGGTTTAACCGATATTGATGGTCAAGTGTCGGTGGTCTTAAACGCAGGTGTTGATGCGGGTACCGGTACGGTGACAGCGAATGCGACCGTGGGTGTTCAAGCCCTAGCGGTGACCGACAGCGTTGGATTTGTCACCGGCGGTGGCGGTCAACCAGTGCCTTATGAGATTTCGATAGCGGTGTGTGATACCGACATAGCCGGTGGAGCCACGACAACGGCGTGTGGTGCGGGTAATGTGTATGGCAGCACGGCGGATGTATTGAAAGAGGTGGCCACGAACGGAGCGGGCATCACGATTGGCAGTGGTAATGTGATCGTACATGTAACGGACTTTCCAGATACCAGCAGCAACGTTCAAGACGCGATTGTGACCTTTGAGTTATTGACAGCAGTCGGTACCTTGAGTCGCGTGAGTGCGGTAACGGACGCGAACGGTCTGGCCGAAGTGGTATTGAACGTGGGCGAAGTTGGCGGCGCAGGTGTCGTATCAGCAAGCGTTAACGTCGACGGCAACTCACCGTTGAGTGTGGATCAAGCCTTTGTCAGTGCTGGCGATGGTGTAGGTGATTTACCAGACTTTAATATTGCGGTTGAAGTATGTAACACCGCAGTGGATACCTCGGATAACAGCGGCGCACAAACCTGTCCAGCGGCAGCGGGTACCTTAGCAGCGCCATTAACCCCAACAGTAGGTGGTGATGGTTTTGTTTGGGCGACGGTGTTGGATAAAGACGGTAACGAACAATCAGACGTATTGGTTAACTTCAGTTTAGAGAATGAATTTGGTGTATTAGAAACGATCACCGGTTTAACCGATATTGATGGTCAAGTGTCGGTGGTCTTAAACGCAGGTGTTGATGCGGGTACCGGTACGGTGACAGCGAATGCGACCGTGGGTGTTCAAGCCCTAGCGGTGACCGACAGCGTTGGATTTGTCACCGGCGGTGGCGGTCAACCAGTGCCTTATGAGATTTCGATAGCGGTGTGTGATACCGACATAGCCGGTGGAGCCACGACAACGGCGTGTGGTGCGGGTAATGTGTATGGCAGCACGGCGGATGTATTGAAAGAGGTGGCCACGAACGGAGCGGGCATCACGATTGGCAGTGGTAATGTGATCGTACATGTAACGGACTTTCCAGATACCAGCAGCAACGTTCAAGACGCGATTGTGACCTTTGAGTTATTGACAGCAGTCGGTACCTTGAGTCGCGTGAGTGCGGTAACGGACGCGAACGGTCTGGCCGAAGTGGTATTGAACGTGGGCGAAGTTGGCGGCGCAGGTGTCGTATCAGCAAGCGTTAACGTCGACGGCAACTCACCGTTGAGTGTGGATCAAGCCTTTGTCAGTGCTGGCGATGGTGTAGGTGATTTACCAGACTTTAATATCTCTGTTCAGGTGTGTGACGCGGGCACTGACTGTGCGACCTTACCGGGTGACTTATACGGTATTGTAGGTGATGAAATCGCCGATGGTGCGCCAGCGGATGTGTTTGTGACCTTGACAGATAACACTGGCAATAACTTAAATCAAAACGTGTTGGTGACCTTCAGCTTGTTGGATGAAGTGGGTCGTTTATCTCAAACAACTGCTTTGACCGACGCTTCAGGTGAAGCGACCATTCAATTATTGACGGGTGGTAACCCAGGTAACGGTACTGTGACTGTGAGCGCTAGCCCAGGTGGTAATGCAGTGACTGATAGTCAAGATTTTGTGACCTTGGGTGATGGCGAAGCCTTCCCATTCAAATTGACCTTCGACAATACCTTGTTGTGTAACGCATCGGGTCATACGACTCCGGTATTGCCAGCATTACCTACCTGTACTGGCACTCAAATTGGTCAATCGGGTACTCCGATTTCGAATGCGGCGTCTGGTTTTGCACATGCGATCGTTACGGATGAGAACAATAATCCAGTGTCAGGTGAGTTAGTGACCTTTGATCTTGCTAATGCGGTTGGTAGCTTAGGCACGACCAGTGCGATTACGAATAATGATGGTGTTGCGATTGTGACCTTGAACGCTGGTGATGTGGGTGGTGCGGGTACCATTACTGCAAGTGCGAGCCCGGGTAACGAAGGCCTAGCATTGAGCCAAAGTGTCAGCTACGAAAGTGCAGGCGATGGCGAAGTGGCTGCTGACTTCACTATCTCTGTACAAGTGTGTGACGCGGGCACTGACTGCGCGACCTTACCGGGTGACTTATACGGTATTGTAGGTGATGAAATAGCCGATGGTGCGCCAGCGGATGTGTTTGTGACCTTGACGGATAACACTGGCAATAACTTAAATCAAAACGTGTTGGTGACCTTCAGCTTGTTGGATGAAGTGGGTCGTTTATCTCAAACAACTGCTTTGACCGACGCTTCAGGTGAAGCGACCATTCAATTATTGACGGGTGGTAACCCAGGTAACGGTACTGTGACTGTGAGCGCTAGCCCAGGTGGTAATGCAGTGACTGATAGTCAAGATTTTGTGACCTTGGGTGATGGCGAAGCCTTCCCATTCAAATTGACCTTCGACAATACCTTGTTGTGTAACGCATCGGGTCATACGACTCCGGTATTGCCAGCATTACCTACCTGTACTGGCACTCAAATTGGTCAATCGGGTACTCCGATTTCGAATGCGGCGCCTGGTTTTGCACATGCGATCGTTACGGATGAGAACAATAATCCAGTGTCAGGTGAGTTAGTGACCTTTGATCTTGCTAATGCGGTTGGTAGCTTAGGCACGACCAGTGCGATTACGAATAATGATGGTGTTGCGATTGTGACCTTGAACGCTGGTGATGTGGGTGGTGCGGGTACCATTACTGCAAGTGCGAGCCCGGGTAACGAAGGCCTAGCATTGAGCCAAAGTGTCAGCTACGAAAGTGCAGGCGATGGCGAAGTGGCTGCTGACTTCACTATCTCTGTACAAGTGTGTGACGCGGGCACTGACTGCGCAACCTTACCGGGTGACTTATACGGTATTGTAGGTGATGAAATAGCCGATGGTGCGCCAGCGGATGTGTTTGTGACCTTGACGGATAACACTGGCAATAACTTAAATCAAAACGTGTTGGTGACCTTCAGCTTGTTGGATGAAGTGGGTCGTTTATCTCAAACAACTGCTTTGACCGACGCTTCAGGTGAAGCGACCATTCAATTATTGACGGGTGGTAACCCAGGTAACGGTACTGTGACTGTGAGCGCTAGCCCAGGTGGTAATGCAGTGACTGATAGTCAAGACTTTGTGACCTTGGGTGATGGCGAAGCCTTCCCATTCAAACTGGTCTTCGACAATACTTTATTGTGTAACGCATCGGGGCATACAGTACTTGCGCCACCAGCGATTCCAACATGTACTGGCACCCAGATTGGTCAGTCGGGTACTCCAATTTCGAATACAGCTCCAGGCTTCGCTCATGCGATTGTTTTGGACGAAACCGACAATCCAGTGGTGGGTGAGTTGGTCAGCTTTAGCCTAGCTAACGCGGTAGGAAGTTTAGGAACAGTGAGTGCAATCACTAATGCACAAGGTGTTGCTATTGTGACCTTAAACGCTGGAGATGTAGGTGGGGCTGGAACGATTACAGCGAGCGCTAGCCCAGGTGATGAAGGTTTATCCTTAAGCCAAAGCGTAAGCTATGAAAGTGCAGGCGATGGAGAAGTAGCGGCAGATTTCGTATTGTCGGTTCAGGTCTGTGATCCAGGTACCGACTGTGCGTCTTTACCGGGTGATTTGTATGGTATTGTGGGTGAAGAAATTACCAATGCAGTTCCTGCAGACGTGTTTGTAAGCCTGACGGACAATACAGGCACTGGTCAAAACCAAAATGTTTTGATTACCTTGAGTGTTGATAACGGATTTGGTCGTTTGTCTCAAACCAGTGTGCTAACTGATAACGCGGGTGAGGCGACTGTTCAATTGTCGGCTACCGAAATTGCTGGGATTGGCACTGTAACTGTCACCGCTAATCCAGGTGGTACAGGTGATATTAGTGACAGTCGATCATTTGTTACTAACGGAGGCGGGTTCTCTGTGCCATTCATAATGACGGCTGAGATTTGTAAAGGTGGTGTCGATGCCAACCTAGGCGGTTGTAACGATGCTCCTGCTGTTGGAGGAGCCATTTACGGTGATGGCAATGACCCTCTAAATGACTCCGATGGTAATGGTTTTGTCACTGCTTTGGTGACTACTGATGACGGTGTTACACCGGAACCGGATGTGGTTGTAAACTTTAGCTTAGCCGGTGATGCTGGGGTCTTAATCGCAAGCAGCGCGGTTACAGATGTTAATGGTATCGCAACCGTTCAAATAGCTCCTGGTGCAGTTGCTGGGGCTGGTGTTTTGACTATTACCTCTAATCCGGATGGAAGTTCTCCTTTGTCTCACACGATCAACGTTTCTTCACTTGGTGATGGTCCAGCAGTTCCAACAGCATTCGATTTAAGTTTGAGTATTCTTGATTCGTATCCTGGTGGTAGTGCTCATGGTGGTGCAGGTAGCCCAATTACAACAGGTGCGCCTGGTTTTGTAGTCGCGAATGTTACGCTTAACGGAACTAACCAGCCGGATGAGCTCGTGACCTTTAGTATTAGCAACGACAACGGTATTTTACTGCAAGACACTGCGTTAACTGATGCTACTGGTAATGCCGTGGTTCAATTGGATCCGGGAATTGCTACTGGGGCAGGTACTATTACTGCAGAGGTAGTATTAGGAGGTTCTCCATTTACTGATACCGTTAATTTTGCTTCAAGTGTTACGCCAGCAACTGCAGACACTATTTCGCTTGGTGTGGATTGGACTCAAGCAAATATTTGTGACGAGAACGGGAACGCAGGATATACCGCAACGGCCATTTACGTCGAAGATAAGGGTAATGCTGCCGAGGCAGTAACTACAGCCTGTCAGGTGGGTGGTTCAAATGCTTATAACGCTTTACCTGTTACTCGTGAACTGCAAACTGGTGTGACAGCCACAGTTAGAGTACATGTCTACAACGAAACGGCTGGTGCATTGTTCTCTGACCCTGTTCAAGTAGAGTTTAGCTCTTTGTGTGCAGAATTAGGTAAAGCGACCTTGGGTAGTGCCGCGGCTACTACTTCTACAGTTACATCTGTCGGTGGTGTGGCCACCACAACCTATCTAGCAGATGGCTGTGTTGGTGAAGATACAATCACAGCTACTGCAACTGTAGGTACAGATAACCTAGCTGCGCAGGTAACCTTCAATATCGAAACGCCTGCCGTAAGTAGTATTGAGTTTGTCAGCGCGACTCCTCAAGTACTGGCTTTGC
Source organism: Pseudomonadales bacterium (assembly GCA_965223975.1). Lineage (GTDB taxonomy): Bacteria > Pseudomonadota > Gammaproteobacteria > Pseudomonadales > JBECKS01 > JBECKS01. Next base: position 556,699 of record OZ245031.1, on the reverse strand, counting down.
AAGGTACCGGTGGCGCCAACCGAGTTGAAAACTCAGTGGTTCAATTTAGAGTCGTGGGTACCGATGGCAACCCTTCAGCAAATCGCAACGTAGTTCTAGAGCTATCGAACGCGCCTGGTGGTGTTGTATTGGATACCAATTTAGCAACTTCTAATGAAGACGGTATTGTTGAAGTGACCGTGTCTTCAGGTACCGTTCCAGGAACCTTGAAAGTGAGAGCCATCTTTGATGTCTTAGGTAATGGTACTACGGGTGCGAATTCAACTGATGACGTTATTGTAACTTCGGATGAGTTGAGCGTTTCTTCAGGTTTGGCCGATGCAGACGGTATTAATATTTTCGCTACGATCCAAAACCCTGAAGCATGGAATTACCCTAATGAATCTGTCGAAATTACGGCTTCGCTTAATGATAGAAGTGGTGGTGTAGTGGCCATTGGAACCGCTGTTTACTTTAGATCAGAAATGGGTCGTATCGGTGATGGTGAAGGTGACGCAGTATGTTTGACTGATGCTACCGGCTCATGCTCGGTGACTTGGTACAGTAATGGACCAGAAGAAACTCTTTACCAACACTATGACGATGCTGTAGGCGGTGGACTTGGTAGAGCTGGCTTTGGACCTGGTTTCGATAGAAAGGGGCGTAATGTGATCTATGCCTTTACCCAAGGTGAAGAAACCTTTGTCGACTTTAACGGTGACAACGTTTACAACGATGACGGTAGTGCTACTTTCCCTGCGACTGAAGCGTTCACTGACCTAGGTGAAGTGATTTTGGATTACAATGAAAACGGCACTCGTCAAACAGGTGATGGCGTAGCCGCATATTTGGAACCATATGTCGAATACGATGGTGATAATACTTTTGATGGACCAGATGGGCTTTACAATGGTGTTACATGCTCTAGTGTCGCAGGCAACGCTCTAGAAAATGGCCATTGTGCTGACTTAGTGAATATTTCGGACAGCATGACCATGGCTGTATCGACCAGCAGCGCGAATATCTATTTGTCGGTAAATCAGGCTGAGTTGGATTACACCAATTACATGGATGCTGGTACAGCAAATATTGGTCGACCCGATTTCACCAGTGCACCTACTCCTAGTGACTTTACTTCTTTGACCAGAAGCCAGGATTACCCTCCAACTCAAACCACCTCGGTTGTCTATGGTTTGGTGACTGATTTGAATGGTAATGCTATGCCAGAAGGCACCGTGATTAGTGCTGCTGCAAGCTCAAATTACACCATTCTTGGCAATAGTGAATTTACCATTGGTTCAAGCTCACTTCCGACCGGATTTGCATTTAATGTTGAGTTAGATCCAGATCGCGAGAAGGACGGTATTATTACCATTACAGCAACGACGCCTAAGGGTAATGAGACCTCTAATACCGTTGCCTTTAACCGATCGGTAGCTGCTGGATGCCAATTCCACTCGATTGAATTGGCTACAACAGGTCAGGCTGTTGTCGAAGGTAATGGAGGCGGTACTCAAAGTGTGTTTGTAGATGTTCAGGTTGATCAGGCATCCTTTGATCCTGATTGTGGCGATCCGATTGCTGGTACTGGAAACTGGGCCAACGATATTGTTCTAAACTACTTTGTGACAGGGCATGTTGTTGGGGACCATGTGGTGGCAAACCCAGCGCCTATTACAGGATCTGCTGGAACCATTACCCTAACTCCAGCAAGTGGTTACCGAACTACCGTGCAACTTGATGTTACGCAGGATGCCCTGATAGAGCAGACTGAATCCATGACCTTGTTCTTGGGTCAGCCGGATAATGATGCCAGCTTGGGTGGTAACACATCCTATGTGCTAACTATCAATGATGATGATTAATACAAGTAGATAGACAAAAAAGCCGGCTAGTAGCCGGTTTTTTTTTGCTTATTAGTTTTATAAGTCAGGGTTGAATTGTGGTTAAAGAAAGATATTCGAAGGGGCTAAGATCTAAGGAATCGAATTAGAGAGTTGGTGGAAGGGTCGAAGTCTTGGTTGGGTGTCATATTGCCTGATATTTCTTTCGCGATTTTTTTTCCAAACTCTACTCCCCATTGGTCAAAAGGGTTGATGTTAAGCAGAGCGGCTTGGGTGAAAACTTTGTGTTCAAAAAGAGCTAGAAGTGCGCCCAGATTGCTCGGAGAAAGCTGATCAAGAATCAAAGTGTTGCTGGGGTTGTTTCCTGGTAGTGTTTTATAAGGCTCACCATCGTCGTTGCCAATCATCAATGCTCGGCTTTGTGCGAGACACTGAGCAAGCAAAACCGTGTGTTGCTTTTGATCGTACTTTGAGTGTTTGCATACTATAAAATCACATGGAACCAAGTGGCTACCTTGATGCAGTAGTTGATGAAAGGCATGTTGACTATTGCTGCCTTCAGATCCCCAAATAATAGCGCCAGTGTTGATTTTTATATTTTGATTGGATGTGTCGACATTCTTTCCTAGACTTTCCATTTCAAGCTGTTGTAAGAATGCCGGTAAGGTTTTTAATTTGTGATCATAGGGTATTAATGCCCGACTAGGAGCAGAAAAAAAGTTTTGATACCAAAGTGAGGTAGCCGCGAGCAAAAACGGTAGGTTTTTGTCTAGGGGTGTTTCTGCAAAGTGTTGGTCCATTTGTTGAGCACCACTTAGCAAGTTCAAAAAGCCTTTTTCACCCAGAGCAATGGCGATAGGAAAGCCGATACTGGACCAAAGTGAATAGCGTCCACCTACGAAATCCCAAACCTTCAAAATTCGCTCTGCGGTGCAGCCAAAGGCTTGAGCGGCCTCGATGTTTTCGGTAGCGGCAATGAAGTGTTGACTCAGCTCTGGGCCTTGAAGGCCTTTTTCTTGCAAGAGCTTCTTAACTACCTGAGCATTTTGCAGGGTTTCTAGGGTGGTGAACGATTTTGAAGCGATAAAAAATAGACAATGTTCGAGGCTCAATGGCTCAATGGTTTCATGTAGTGCCGCCGGATCGATGTTTGCAATAAAATGTATGCTAGGTGATTGTTGGTTCTGTTTTGAGTTCAGTGCATCAATGACAAGCTTTGGCCCTAGGTATGACCCACCGATTCCGATGCAAACGAGATGTTTGAATTTTTTCCCCTGAGAATTGAGTAGTTTCTCTTGCTTGAGCTGTGTTGCGAGGGATAGCATCTTTTTGCGTTCATCCGAAATATCTCGATGAAGCTCTGCGCTGATGCCATTTTCGTTTTTTATATCTCTAAGAGCTGTATGTAGAGCAGGGCGATTTTCACTTTTGTTAACTGCTTTGCCGGTGAACAAACTGCTGATGTTCTCTTTTAGCTCGCATTCTTCGGCTAAGCTTAGAAAGTGGCTTATGGTGTGTGCATTTAGATGGTTTTTAGAATAATCAAAAAAAAGTTCGCAATCTGAGCCGATGAAACGAGCGCTATAAAGCTCTCCGCGTTTTGGCTCTTGGGCAAAGAGCTCTGAAAGGCTTTGTTTGCTGATAATGGATTGGTGCTCAACGAGGGCCTTCCATGATTTTTGGTGGTTCATTTCAAGCCTCGAGTTCAAAACATAGGTTGTCAATAAGTCGGGTGTTTCCCATAAAAGCTGCAAGCAAAATTACGATTTGTGTATCTCTACTCGTCGCTTTTTGCAGTGTTTGACTGTTAAATATTTCGAAATAGTCTGGTTTGAAACCAAGCGAATCAAGAGCAGCGTGTGCATCCGATTGTAGCTTCGGAAAGTCTCGTTCACCTTGAGTTATCTTTTCTTTTGTTTGGCACAACAATTGGTATAAAAAACTCGCTTTCTGTTTTTCATCATCACTTAGGTACCCATTACGTGAACTCATAGCTAAGCCGTTGGGCTCTCGAGCAATGGGAGCGCCAACTATCTCTACCGGAAAATTTAGGTCTTCGGTAAATGCTCGGATAACAGCGAGTTGCTGAAAATCTTTTTCTCCAAATATCGCCGCATCAGGTTGAACCATGTTGAATAGCTTGGATACAACAGTAGATACTCCGTCGAAATGACCAGGTCGAGATTGTCCGCATAGATTTTCTGTTATAGTTGGTACGCTGACAAGTGATAATAGGTTTTTATCATTGCCCTTGGGATACATCTCAGAGATGTTGGGATAGAACAGAAGGTCACAATCTCGGGATTCTAGCTTTTCTTTGTCCTGGTCCAAAGTGCGTGGATAAGAACCAAAGTCTTCGTTTTCTCCAAATTGGGTTGGGTTTACGAATATGCTGCAAACAACCAGGTCGCCATGTTGTTTAGCTATATCTATTAGTTGTAAGTGCCCTTCATGTAAGTTGCCCATAGTGGGTACGAAAGATACTCTTTTTCCAGAGGACTTGGTGCTTTGAATAAGCTGTCTCAGCTCGACAACGGTTTCTATAAATTTCATGGTTTGTGCTTAAGCCGTTTGGGCTTGGGGGTTGATAAAGTGGCGACCGGTTTTAGTGTTTAAGATTGCGTCAAGGAGGTTGTGATAATCCTGTTCGCTGTTGATAAAGTCCACTTCGGTAGCATTAATAATGAGTAGGGGTGCTTCATTATAGAAATGAAAGAACTCGGTGTAGGCGTCACTGATCTGAGTTAGGTAGTTGTGTGTGATGCTTCTTTCAGAGCTTATGCCTCGTTTGTGAATGCGTTGCATAAGAACCTCAGAGGGTGCTTGAAGATAAACCACTAGGTCGGGCTTTGGCGCATGAATAGTTAGGTGGTTGTACACCTGCATATAAAGGTCATACTCCTCAGGACTTAAGTTAACCTTGGCAAACAAGCAATCTTTGTCTATTAAAAAGTCGGCTACGCGCGTACTTTGAAACATATCGGATTGTCTTAGCTCGTTAACCTGTTGAGCCCGTTGCATCAGGAAAAATAGTTGTGTCTGAAAAGCGTATTGCTTGGGGTTTGAATAAAAATTATCTAGGAATGGGTTGAGCTCTGCTTGCTCCAGCAATAGCTCGCTTCCTAGGCTTTCAGCAATTTTTTTGCTCAAAGTGGTTTTGCCTATGCCTATAGCACCTTCTATCGCTATAAACTGGGGGGTATCACAATTTGTATCCGCGGGCTGATTCATAGGTTTTATTTACATAGCGCCAAAGGTTGTAGCTCTCGATTAAGTTTAATTATGCCAGTTCGGGAGCAATTTTCAGCCAGACTTTTCACTTTTTTTCCCGAGGGTAAGCTGAGGCCGGGGCTTAGCTCAAGGAGAGGCAGTAGCACAAAGTTTCGGTTCTGAATTTGTGGATGCGGTATGGTCAGGTTCTTCTGTTGAATATGCTCTCGATTGAACAGCAGAATATCCAGATCTAGCTCCCTGGGACCCCAGTGCTGCTTTTTGTTTCTATCTAAGCCATGGTTAGCTTCTATCGCTTGTAGAGCGTAAAGTAGGGATAAAGGGCTCAGAGAGGTGTTAATTTTTGCTGCGGCATTATGAAAATCTGCTTGATCCTGGGGGCCTTGAGGCTTGCTTAAGTAGCAAGAAGAATAGCTTAAAAGCTCAATTTTAGTATGTGTTTGTAAGGAAAATAAGCTAGAGCATATCAGGTCAAAAGGTTGGTTGCCTTCAAAGCTAAGATTGCTTCCTAGTCCGATGTAACACTCAGCAATAGTTTGCATAGTCGTTTATTAACCCTGACTTGCTCTGCTCTTAGATTGGCGTGATTTTTGGCGTTTTCTTCTGCGATTGCGACTGCCATTCTTTGATAGTGCTTGAATCATCTCGGTTTGTTGTTTTTCTGGAGCAAATTGGATCACCTCCCACCATTCACCGATAGGCACGGATTGGTCACCTATTTTGACTTGTTGCTTTAGCTCTCCACAGGCTTCTCTCAATTGCAAAAAGTCAAAGGCAGCTCTAAATCGCTTTTGCTGAATTAGCCATAAGATTTTGTTGGGTTTCCTGGTTTGCAGCCGAACTTGGAATTCCCAAATATCTTTAATGGCGAACGCGTGCCGCTTTGCGATCAGGGTGAACTGTGACTGCTCCCTCATCACCTGAAAGCTTGCTTGAGCGAATTGGGGGAAGTTGATCGACCTACCCGGTTCAATTGAAAACTGTTCTTTTATCACTGGCCATAGAAGCACAGCGTATAAATAAGCAATAGTAACGGGCTTGTTTTGTTGGATTCTCGCAACGGTATTCTGCAGGGCAAGCTCAAACATGGATTCAGCCCACGGAAAATGTTCTCGGCTAGAATAGTGAGAGGGATAAATCAGCTGGAGAATGCCCTGTTTATCGAGGTCATCGCACAAGCCCAAGGCTTTTGGGTTATGAAACAGTTTAATACTCTCATCAAAAAGTCGAGCGTGGGAGATTTTTCTAATCAGAGGTGCGCTTTCAGAAATTTGAGCAAGGGTATGTGGCTCTATTTTAAATCCCAACTTGTTTGAGAACCTCAGGGCGCGCAGCATACGCACGGGGTCTTCTGCGTACCTTTGAGCTGGATTGCCTATCAGTCGTATTTCTTTTGCTTTAATGTCGTCGAGTGAATTACAAAAATCATAAATTTTTTCATTGCTCGGGGAGTAATAAAGCGCATTAACGCTAAAGTCTCTGCGTTGCGCGTCTTCTTCTATCGATCCGTAAACATTGTCCCTAAGCAACTGGCCTGAATTAGATACTCGGCTTGACTGCTTGTTGTTGTCGCTTTTGTCTTGGACGTGATCTTTTCTAAAAGTGGCCACCTCGAATACTTCTCGACCGTGATAGATGTGTACGATCTTAAATCGCCGCCCTATGATTCGACTATTTTTAAACAATTTATGTACTTGTTCGGGGCTTGCGTCTGTCGCTATATCAAAGTCTTTTGGCTGTATACCGCAAAGTAAATCCCGAATGGCTCCACCCACGATATATCCTTGGTATCCATGGTTTTCTAGAACCTCAATGATAGAACACGCTCGCTGATCTACCTGAGCCTGAGACAGATTGTGCTCGCTCGCTGCTTTGGTATAGCTGATCAATTTGTTCCCTGGTTTGGGCTTAGTTGGGGATGGGGTATTGCTCATATTCCGTTATCTAAATACTGAAATGCTTGAGCTCGTTAAATAACATGCTTTTTAGGTACAAGCTACAGGCGATTTATTTAAAATATTGCGCCAAAAAAAGAAGCCCAAGCATGGCTATGTTTGGGCTTCTAAGGTATTTAAACAAGGGTAAGGTTAAAAATGATATCGTAGCTCGGCTCCAATACCATCACCTGTTGCATCACTGTCCCAGTAGTAACGTTGAAACTTAAGGTCGACTGAAACGTTTTTATAAAAGTTAAAATCTGCACCCACCTGAAAGCCAGGGCTTAGTAAGGTATCTTTAGAGTTGGCTGCGTTTAAAGCCGCTATTTCTGTTGCATTCGCTCCGCTTGCGCTGGCGTCAGTGACCTCTGCTTTAAAGTCCACTGCTGTGCCATTGATTCCGCCATATAATGTGAGCAATCCAAGCCTCTTAGCGTAGCTGAGTGATGCACCGTAGGCTTTATCGTAATTAACTTCGAAGACTGTACCTGAATCCGCGGTAATATCGTCTCCATCAAGAGGGGATAAGTAGTACGCCTCCATAATCCAGTTCCTAGCGACCCTCGAGCCTAGTGTAACCTTAATGCTCGTCGGTTTTGCGGATACTCCACCGTCTTCTTTATGGTTTAGTCCAAGTGCGCCGATACCAATAAAAGGTTCTTCTGCGTGGCTTAGGCTAGGCAGGTAAGTTATTGATAATGCTAGAAATAAGATGAGCGTTTGTTTAATCATGGTTTCACTCTTATAGTTTTTTCTCAATTTTAAGCTTTAACTCGCTGTTTTTGCAAGTAATTCTCTGTTTTTGGCTAATATAAAAAAGTTTGGCAAAAACTAGTATCTTTCTATGTATATAGTTAAGCTGCCCCCGAGCTGGCTAGGCAGTCGCTGTAGGCCTTTCCTGATGGAAGGGTTTATAGAGGAAAGTCCGGGCTCCATAGGGTAAGACGCCAGGTAACGCCTGGGGGGCGCGAGCCTACGGAAAGTGCAGCAGAAAATAAACCGCCTTGAGCAATCAAGGTAAGGGTGAAATGGTGTGGTAAGAGCGCACCGCGCAAGTGGTAACACTTTGTGGCATGGTAAACCCCGTCTGGAGCAAGACCAAATAGAGATCCATTGGGGTGACCCGCCTCGGATCCGGGTAGGTTGCTTGAGGTGTCTAGCGATAGGCATCCCAGATGAATGATTGCCCACGACAGAACCCGGCTTATCGGTTGGCTCATTTTATCCCCCAAAAGCGAAAGCTGGCGGGGGATTCCTTTCAAATACAATTGCACCAAACTTATGGCTTTATTCCGTTGAGGGTGTAATAAACAAATTGGACACTTTTTACAGCCCATTGGGAGGGGTGGAATAAAGCAAACCTTTTTACAGTACTTGGGTCTAATCTCGACTAGTGTAGGTCAGGTGTTATAGTTGGGATTATGGGCAGGTTAAAGACAATAGGGCTGGTTTTTCTTTTTTTAATACAATCGACATTTGCGATTGCTACTTCTGCTTGCATTGAAAAAGATGTACCAGAGAAACCCCATTGCCAAGAGGCTGCTCTGGAAATTGCTACGGAACTCTCCAGTTCTTGTAAGATAAATTGCGATGTACTTTCTAGTAGCTATGTCGCCTATGCACCGAAACTATTTTCTGAGGTTAAGCATCCTCAGGTTACTTTCGTAGGTTTAGTTGAAAGCGTTCAAGCGAGCGTAACCTCTCCTCCGTATCGCCCACCAATAGTTAGTTAAGACTGAATCATTTTTTATTAACTAATTATTTAGGAGGGCACTCATGCGTGTCTGTTTTTTATTATTAATTTTTTTATCGCAGTATGCGTTTTCTGATGTTGTTGAACTCAATTTGGAAATTGATTACGGAGAGATAGCTTATGGAGGAGAGGCTATGTTGGTTAATGGTCAATATCCTGCTCCAACTTTATATTTCAAGGAAGGCGATACTGCAAAAATAACCGTTACAAATAAAATGAATGTTGATACTTCGATTCATTGGCACGGATTATTGGTTCCGCCTGAACAGGATGGGGTTCCTTATTTATCAAACTTTCCTATTGCACCTCATAGTGAGTTCGTTTACGAGTTTAAGTTAAAGCATAGCGGTACATACTGGTATCACTCCCACACCGATTTGCAGGAACAATCAGGTGTTCATGGAGCAATTGTCATCGAGCCTAGAAAAATAAAGTACAAGCCAGATTACGAGGCTGTTCTCGTGCTACAGGATTGGACTAAAGAGAACCCTCATCAAGTCCTAAGGAACCTAAAAAAAGATGGAGATTACTACGCGTTAAAAAAAGATTCCGTTATAAGTTTGTGGGGTTACTGGAAACAAGACGCGTTGAAAAACTGGCTGGATGCTCGATGGATGAGAATGGGAGGTATGGATTTTAGTGATGTAGCTTATGACCATTTTTTAATTAATGGGCAGAAAGAACAAACTATTCTTCCAAATGTAAAAGAAGGAGATGTAGTAAGGCTTAGAGTTGTGAACAGTGGTGCGTCTACCTACTTTCACTTAGATAAGGCTCAAGAATTGAAGTGGAAAGTAATTTCCCTTGATGGGGTGGATATTAAACCAACTAACGTCTCAGAGTTATTACACGCACCAGCAGAAACATACGATTTTTTAATAACCATTCCGTCGTCGGGAAGTTTCGAGCTTCTGCTCAGGATGGCACAGGTTATGCAAGCGTTTTTATTGGGGAAGGAGAAAGGTTTGAGGTAAGTCCAAGAGAGAAACCAAATCTTTATGGGTCTCATAGTCATCATGAAATGAATATGGGCGGAGGGCACCATAACCATCATATGAAGAAGAAACCATACTCTCAGTTTAAGAGTTTGGAGAAGTCTTCGTTGCCAAAGGGAGAGCTTAGGGAAGTAGAGTTGAGGCTCACTGGTGACATGGAAAGTTACAATTGGTCGTTTAATAATACTCCGCTGTCAGCGGCGGATAAAATAAAAATTAGTCGAGGTGAAGTCGTTAGATTTAACTTCGTTAACGAAACTATGATGCACCATCCTATCCATTTGCATGGGCATTTTTTTAGAGTACTTGCTGGGAATGGTGAGTATGACCCTGTGAAGCACACCGTTGATATAGCACCATTAGAAAGTCTTACTATCGAGTTTTATGCGAATGAAAAGAAAGATTGGTTCTTCCATTGCCATAATTTGTATCACGCAAAAACAGGTATGGCGAGAGTCATATCTTATGGGGACGAACTAAACTCAGAGCTGCAAATCGCGAAGAAGAGAAGTAACGATATTATGGATACTGATTATTATTTTTCAGGAACCATTAAACTGCTAAATGATTATGCGCAATTCGATGGAGAGTATTTTAATTGGAAACACGGAATAGATTTCGAAGCCCAAAGTTATGATTATGAGTATGAGACCTTCGAGCTTAATTACTTTGTGAAAACTTCGCGCTGGAGTCATATCTTTGTTGGGGGTGAGTTTGACGAAAATGAAGAGCATGGAAAGTTTGGGCTTAGATATGTTTGGCCGATGTTAATTGAGTCAGAAATTTATATTACTGATGAGGGAGAGCTGGAGATGATGCTTGAAACTGAGTTTCAGTTGACCAAACGATTCCAGTCTCACTTGGAGTTCGGTACAGAAGAGTTTTATCACCTCGGAATTGAATATAGGTTGGATGAGATGTTCTCTGTCGAGGCGGCTTATACCGATTTAGTTGAGTATTCTATGGGAGCCAAGCTTAGGTTTTAGCAAGATGGCTCAGCGTGGCAAGGTTTGGTGTATTGGGGTTTGCTACTAAGTTGGTGACCGCTAACTTAAACCATCAACAGAGCGGTGCCACCTAGGGTTCCTAAGAGTCAGCTTATCCTATTCTAAATTAGCGTCGGCTCTTTTCCTTTGAAATCACTACCGTTTGAGGTCTCAAGTGGTAGTTTTCTCTAGTCTGTTATGTTTTCTATAGACTTATTTGATCCTAAAATATTTTTAATATTACTTCTGGTTATTACTCTTCGAGATTTACCTTAATCTAGTGCTTCTAGTAAGCTGTTTTTTAAACAAACTTTGTTTTGTATTCCCACTTTGTCTTCCTCTTATGTTGCTCTCTAAGGTCTTGTTTTTAAAAGGAAAAACTTGCTCTAAAAGTGTTGATTACCTTGACCGGTTTACCATTGCTCCATATAGTGTGCAAATGTGGTGAAAGGTGACGATTTGTGGGTTTTTATGGGATTTTTAAAAACCTTACAGAGCCTTTTACACATTTTTAATTAGATCAGAGGGTTTCAGTGCCGAGGCCCTCGTAAATGATGGCTATCGCCAAAAGGTAAGCTTGTGTTTAGAGGGGTTAACAACATCAACATGGACGCGAAAGGTCGAGTGGCTTTGCCAACTCGCTTTCGTGAGCTCGTGCATGAAAGTTGTGATGGTCACCTCGTGCTTACCATTGATATGGATCAAAAGTGCCTCTCTATCTATCCCTTAGCTGAATGGGAGACGATTGAACGTCAAATTTCAGACCTTTCCAGCCTTGATCCCTTGGCTCTTAGGATGAAACGCCTATTAATTGGTCATGCGACCGATGTAGAGCTGGATGCGAACGAAAGAATTCTCATTCCCCCTCCGTTACGCCAGTACGCAGAGCTGGGTAAGAAGGTGGTGTTGATAGGTTTAGGTAAGAAGCTTGAGTTATGGAGTGAAGCTGCTTGGGAAGATGGTCGCGATGAGTGGCTAACGAGTGGCTCCGGAACTTCGCTTGAGCATTCTGACAAGATTTCTTCAATTTCCTTCTGATTGGTCGAGTTATGACACAGCAAGCAATGCTTGAAAGCCAGTTTAAACACGAAAGCGTGCTTTTGAACGAGGCGGTCTCTGCTCTTAATTTAAAAGAGGATGGGGTTTATGTGGATGGCACCTTTGGTAGAGGTGGGCATAGTAAAAAGATCCTTGAGGGTTTAGCTGACTCCGCTCAGCTGTTTGTTATCGATAAAGACCCAAGTGCGATAGCGGTTGCGGAGTCTTTAAGAGATTCGGACGCTCGGGTCGAGGTGCTACACGGCTCTTTTGCTGAAATGCGAAATATCTTGGAAGGAAAAGAGCTGTTGGGAAAGGTTGATGGGGTTTTGCTGGACTTGGGTTTGTCTTCGCCACAGTTGGATGAAGGTGAGCGAGGTTTTAGTTTTATGCGTAATGGACCTTTGGATATGCGCATGAACACTTCTGAGGGACAAAGTGCTAAGGACTGGATTGCTGAGGTTGGTGAAGCTGAGCTGGCTGATGTCATCAAAAAGTATGGTGAAGAGCGCTTCGCCAAAAGAATTGCACGCGCCATTGTTACCGAGCGTGAAGAAAGAGCGATTGAGGATACCCATCATCTTGCAGAGCTGGTTTCACAAGCGATTCCTAAGTGGGAAAAACATAAGCATCCGGCGACTCGCACGTTTCAGGCTATTCGAATTTATGTGAACCAAGAGCTTGACGATTTAAATGAAGTCTTGGATGGCATTTTGGATGTCTTAGCTAGCGGCGGAAGACTGGTGGTGATTAGTTTTCACTCGCTAGAAGACCGAATTGTTAAAACTTGGGTTAAGCGCATGGAGAAGGGTGATGATATCCCTAGTTATATACCTGTGACGCACAATGAGTTGAATCAAAAAGTAAAGGTTATAGGAAAGGCTGTAAAAGCAGGGCAAGAAGAATTAGAAAAAAATCCTCGAGCGAGAAGCGCGGTAATGCGCATCGCCGAGAAGCTTTAAGAAATAATTGGTGTGCTATTTGTGGAACTTAGTATGACCAGGCGGCAGCAATTGATTTTGATGGGGGCGCTTCTATTGGTTTTCTTGTCGGCGGTATTTTCTGCCTATTCTGTACATGTGAGCCGTGCTCACGTGGGCAAATTAAGTCTGCTGAATAGGGAGCAGGCAGCTCTTGAGGTGGAGTGGGAGCAGTTGTTGTTAGAAATAAATATGTTGGCTGGCTACAACCGAATTGAGGCTATTGCTGTAAAAGATTTGGATATGTATATGCCGAATTCAGAGCAACAAAGAGTAGTGAAGTTAAATTCAAGTAACTGAGTTGGACCGTTATAGAGTTATGGCAAAGCGAGAATCGAACAGTAAAAAAGAGGCCTACGCGGGAAGCGTAAGATCTCGCTCGCGCCAAAAGCCTGTGAATTACAATTGGCGATTCATTTTGGTTATGTTCGGCCTGTTTGTTTTGGCAGCATCTTTGAGCAGCCGTGTGGTTTATCTTCAGGTATTGGATACCGAGTTTTTAGGTAAGCAAGCTGATGCGAGAAGCATTCGCTCTGAAAAAATTCCAGCCCATAGGGGGATTATCTCTGATCGTAACGGTAAAGCCTTGGCGGTTAGTACTCCAGTCGTATCTCTTTGGATGAATCCTAAAAAAATAATAGAGCACAAAGGGCACTGGTCGAGTTTGGCTCAGTCATTAGGTATGCGCTATGCCGACTTGGAAGATCGCATTTTAAACAATCAAAACAAAGGTTTTGTTTATTTAAAGCGGCATATTTCTCCTAGTGACGCTGAGCTTATTTTAGCTCTTGATATTGAGGGTGTTTATAGCGAAGGAGAGTATCGTCGCTTTTATCCTGCTGCCGATGTGACTGCCCACGTTGTTGGTTTGACCAATATCGATGATAAAGGTATCGAAGGAATAGAGCTGAGTTTGGATGAAGATCTGCAGGGTAGCTCTGGTAAGAAGAAAGTGATCAAGGATAGAAAGGGTGGGGTAGTTAAAGATATTGGCATTACCCAGCACGCCCATTCAGGTGATGACGTGTTTTTGAGTATTGATCTACGAGCTCAGTACTTGGCTTATAAGGAGCTGTCGTATGCGGTTGATAAATTCAGGGCTCAATCGGGTTCTGCTATTGCCATAGATGTAGAGAGCGGCGAAATCCTGGCGCTGGTTAATAAGCCTTCATTTAACCCAAATAATAGAAAAAAGATTGATCAACAGAGTTTAAGAAATCGTGCGGTTACTGATTTGTTTGAGCCGGGTTCAACCGTTAAGCCGTTTACAGTATTAGGTGCCTTGGAAAGTAAGGTCTTTACAGAACGTAGCCGTTTGGATACTCGCCCTGGTTACATGAAAGTTGGTAGAAAAACTATTCGTGATCACCGTAATTATGGTGTTATAGACATGACCACAGTGCTGACTAAATCAAGCAATGTGGGAACGACAAAGCTAGCGTTAGAGATGCCCCATGGGAAGTTGCATGGCACGCTTGAGCAGATCGGTTTTGGTGACTCTGTGGGTATTGGTTTGCCTGGAGAAAGCAAAGGTTACTTGCCTATGCCTCATCGAAAACGGCCGATCGAATTGGCAACGATGTCTTACGGTTATGGGCTTTCGGTAACAGCTCTTCAGTTGGCGAATGCCTATACTATTTTGGCAAACGACGGTGTTGAAAAACCACTTAGTATTTTGCGACGCGAGTCGAAGCCCCAGGGCTACCAAGTTTTGGACTCTAAAATCAGTAAGAAAATTGTCGAGATGCTTGAAACGGTAGTAAGCGAGCGCGGTACAGCATCTAAAGCGCGAGTGCAGGGTTACTCAGTGGCGGGTAAGACCGGTACCGTTCATAAAGTAGTTAATGGCGCTTATGCTGACGATCAATACACCTCGCTGTTTGCTGGTATGGCACCTGCGAGTGATCCGCAAGTGGTTCTCGTGGTAGTCATTAATAATCCAAAAGGTGATGATTACTATGGTGGTTTGGTGGCAGCTCCCGTTTTTTCTAAAATTATGGAAGGTGTGCTTAGAGTTAAAAATATAGCACCTGATCAGTTGGATGATTTTCCACCTTTAGAACAAAGAATAGCGGAGTTAAGAAAGTGATTAGCTCAATTATTCAAAATACACCTAAACGTCTTAGTGAAATCTTTCCAAGTGCTATCAATGTGCCTAATGATTACGATGTTTCTATTGTGGGTATGAGCTTAGATAGCCGCACAATCGAAAAAAACCATCTATTCGTTGCTCGTCAAGGCTATAACTTGGATGGTCGCAAATTTATAGAGGATGCGATTGCTAGCGGTGCTAGCGCTGTATTGAAAGAGCAAGATGATGATCAATCTTTTGTTCTGCATGAAACAGGTTGCCCAATTTTTTCCTGCGCAGATATGCCGCAAGTATTGGGGGAGCTAGCGCTAAATTTTTATAAAATAGATGAGTCGAATGTTCGGCTGATTGGTGTTACTGGTACGAATGGTAAAACCAGTATTACTCAATATATTGCACAGGCTCTAGAAGCTCTTGGTTTTAAAGCGGCGGTTTTAGGTACCAACGGTAACGGATTTATGTCGGCGTTAACAATGTCTGGTATGACGACGCAAGATGTTTTGAGTCTGCATAAGCATATAGCAGACTTGGCCCGTCAAGGGGCCGAGTTTGTGTGCCTTGAGGTATCCTCTCACAGCTTGGATCAGCAACGAATAGCGGGTTTGAGTTTTGAAACTGCCGTTTTTTCTAATCTGAGCCAAGATCACCTAGATTATCACGGAGATATGGAGACTTATCTTTCTTGCAAAGAGAGGTTGTTTCACACGCCTGGTTTAAAGAACGCGGTAATTAACCTTGATGAGGGTGGTCGTACAATTAGTGGTTCATTGGGAGAACACTTAAGTGTGTTCACTATTTCTTCTGATGATGCAGATATCGGACAGTATTCCTGGGAATACAAAAATAAAAAACTGAGTCTGAGTTTTGTTTTTCAAGATGAACAACTAAATATTGAAAATAGTCACCTGATAGGTGGCTTCAATGCTCAGAACTTATTGTTAAGTTTTTTAACTCTTAAAAGCCTTGGGGTCGACAGTCTGCAGGCATGTTCAGTATTGAGTGATGTCAAACCAGCTGCAGGTCGTATGCAAAAAGTGCCATCGGCTGGTTTAGGTTTGCCTCAGGTGTTTGTTGATTTTGCACATACTCCTGATGCTTTGGAAAAGTCACTTAAGGCGGCAAATTCCCTTGACGCTAAACGAACTATTGCGCTATTTGGTTGCGGCGGAAACAAGGATAAAGAAAAACGTCCGATGATGGCTCGTGCGGCTGAGTCTAACGCCGATATCGTTGTTTTAACGAGTGATAATCCTCGTAATGAGGACCCACAAGCGATTATTGAGGATGCACTTAAAGGCCTTGAAGTTTATCCAAGTGATAAGGTTTTTGTGGAAGCTGAGCGTAAAACGGCCATTGAATTAAGTATTGAGCTTGCAAATGCGGGTGACGTTGTAGTCTTGGCTGGAAAAGGGCATGAAACAACTCAGGAGTTGAAAGATAAAACGATTGCCTTTAGTGACCTCGAAGTGGCCAAAGAAATTTTGGCAGCAAAGCTAGAACAACAAGGAGGGTTGCAATGAAACTCTCTCAGTTAATAGCGCCATTGAATGCGACCCTACATGGTGAGGATCTTAGCTTTAAAACTTGTTCAACTGACAGTCGAGCAATAGATGCTGGTAGCTTATTTGTGGCGCTCAAAGGTTTAAATTTCGATGGACACGATTATGTTCAAGAAGCAGTTACAAAAGGTGCTATCGCAGTTGTTATCGAGAAAGAGTCCGGTATTAAGCCTGAGAATCTTGATGTTAGCGTTTTGGTAGTTGACGACGGGTTGATCGCTTATGGACAAATCGCCTCGCTCTACTTATCGACGCTTTCCATTAAGAAGGCTGCATTAACAGGTAGTTGTGGAAAAACGAGCGTTAAAGAAATTTTGTCATCTATTTTGGCCGAATCGGGAGAAGTGTACGCGACCCGAGGTAACTTTAATAATGAAGTGGGTGTACCCAAAACTCTTTTAGAGGTCAGTGAAGCGGATGAATTCGCAGTGATCGAGATGGGCGCTAATCATGCTGGCGAGATCGCCTATTTGAGCAGTTTGGCTCAAGCTGATGTTGTTGCCTTATTGAATGCAGATCGCGCTCATATTGAAGGCTTCGGTTCACTTGAAGGCGTCGCTCGCGCTAAGGGAGAGATTTTTTCTGGTGCCGCGCAAGGTGGTTTCGCTGTTCTATCATTGGATGAGCCCTTCTTTGAGTATTGGAGGTCTTTGGTCGATGAAAAAGGGTTAAAGCTGCTTACTTGCTCGATGAGTGATTCAAATGCTGTCGTTTTTTTGAAAGAGAAAACATTGAGTGCAGCAGGATTTGATTTGAAGGTGAGTGTTGCGGGAGAAGATGTTTCTTTTGAGTTAGCTTTGTTAGGTGACCATAATATTAAAAACGCGTTAGTAGCTTTGACAATGGCTCTTGCCTTAAATATTCCTGTGTCGAGTATGGTGGAGGGTCTTAAGAAAGCTAAGCCTGCGAAAGGGCGATTGAATGTTTTGTCTTTTACCTTAGCTGGTCAAAATCATATTGTGCTGGATGATAGCTATAACGCAAATCCCTTATCGGTAAAAGCGGCCATTGATGTCTTGTCAGCTTACGATAGAAAGCGAGTGATGATTCTTGGTGATATGGCTGAGTTAGGTGACGATGAGATCACTATGCATCAAGAAGTGGGGGCGTATGCTAAGGAAAGGGCGATCGATGTTTTTGTTGCTTGCGGTGAGTTAGCTCAACACAGCGCTTCTGCTTTTTATCAAGACCATTCTAAGGTTTCTTCATATTCGAATAAGAGTGCCTTGCTTTCAGGTATCCAAAGTTTGGTACCGGAGCATGAGTCAGCTGTGTTTTTGGTTAAAGGTTCTCGTAGCGCTGGAATGGAAGAAGTCGTGCAGGCGCTGGTTGATCTAGGGGAGGCGGCATAATGACCCTTTCTAGTATTGCATTGAATCAGCACCAGCATATACCGAATCTTGTAGTCGGTGCTGGCCTAACGGGGCTATCTTGTTTGCGTTATCTGGATGCAAAAGGTGAGTCAGCTAAGTTTTATGACGATACCTTCAGCCAAGAGAAGGTACAGAAGGTTAAGGAAATTTCCGATGCTACTCCATTATTTGATAAGGATTTTGATTTAGAGGAAGTGCTTGCGGGTGTTAAAACCTTGTTTGTTAGCCCGGGTATTTCGTTTAAGCATCCCTTGCTTGATCGCGCTTTACAAAAAGAGCTAGAGCTTATCGGTGATATCGAATTATTTGCACGCCAAAATAAGCAGGCAGTGATAGCGGTCACTGGTTCTAACGCAAAAAGTACAGTGGTGACTTTGCTTTATCTTATGGCGAAAGAAGAAGGTCTAAAAGTTTCTTTAGCGGGCAATATTGGTCGGCCCCTGCTAGACAGTATTTTAGAAGATGAGGCAGAGCTATATGTATTAGAGCTTTCTAGCTTTCAGCTCGATATTACCAAAAGCCTAGAAGCCGACGTGGCTAGTATTTTAAATATCAGCCCTGATCATTTGGATCGTTACGATAGCTTTGAGCATTACGCCAGTTCAAAGCAGGGTATTTATTCGCAAGCAAAAAATATTGTTTTTAATCGTGATGATGTATTAACTCAAGCGGAACAAGTAGGAGAGGCCGGTTTGGCTAGCTTCGGTCTGGATCAAGCTAGTGAAGGTCATTTTGGATTGAAGGATGGTGGCGAAGGTCTGTCTCTTTGTTACGGTGATCAGAAGGTTATTGCCGCAAATGATTGTGCCAAAAAAGCCCAAACGGATATTCAAAATGCGCTAGCTGCGATGGCAATTGCTCACACTTTTGGGATTTCTTTTAAGTCCATTGTTCAGGTTCTAAAAACTTTTAAAGGTTTAGAGCATCGTTGCGAATGGGTTGCCGAATTCAATGGGGTTGTTTGGATTAATGATTCTAAGGGAACCAATGTCGGTGCTACCCAAGCGGCATTGGAGTCCCTGGATACTCAGGTTGTTTTGATCGCCGGCGGTGATAGTAAGGATGGTGATTTATCATTGCTTGACGAAGTGGTTTCGCAGAAAGTTAAGCAGCTCATATTGATAGGGGTAGACGCGCCTTTATTCAAAGCGCGTTATACAAACCAGGTGGATTGCGTTTTGGCTGCTAACCTAGAAGAGGCGGTTGATATAGCAGCAACTAATGCTATTGATGGTGACACTGTTTTGTTGTCACCAGCGTGCTCTAGTTTGGATATGTTTAAAAACTATCAGGAGCGTGGGGATCACTTCAAAGATTTGGTTCAAAAAAAGGTGGGGTCTTATGGCGGCTAAGACTTCACTATATAAAAGCGGCTTTAACGACGTTTATGGAATGGGTTTGTTGTTGAGCTCAATTTTCATATTGGTGGTTGGCATGATTATGGTGGCCTCTTCGTCGATGGAGATCGCTGAATCGCGTCATGGTGATGCTTTCTATTTATTGAAAAAGCAATTGATTTTAATGCTCCCCGGACTGCTCGGGGCATTTATCGTTTATCAGATTCCACTAAGTTTGTGGCAAGAATTTAGTGGTGTGCTTTTAGTGATTGGCGTGACCATGTTGTTTCTGGTCCTGATGCCGGGTGTTGGTGTGGAGGTTAACGGAAGTCAGCGTTGGATAAATCTAGGCTTTATTCGTTTTCAACCCTCAGAGCTTTGTAAAATTTTTGTTGTGCTTTACATAGCAGATTATTTGGTGAGACGTCAGAGTAAAGTGAGAAGTGATTGGATTGGTTTTTTAATTCCTCTAGCCATCATGGGGATATTGGTGTTTTTGCTTTTGATGGAGCCTGATTTTGGCGCAGTGGTTGTTCTTATGTGTGCTGTCATGGTGATGCTGTTTTTAGCCGGTGTGAAGTTGCAGCAATTTATAGCTCTGATTTCAGTAAGCCTTGTTTTGGCCGTTTTGGCTGCAACTACCTCAGAATATCGTATGAGAAGGCTTACCGCGTATACCAACCCTTGGGAAGACCAGTTCGGTAGTGGCTATCAATTGACGCAGAGTTTGATTGCTTTTGGTCGTGGCGAATGGTTTGGAACCGGTCTCGGTGAAAGTATTCAAAAGTTATTTTATTTGCCCGAAGCTCATACTGACTTTTTGTTTTCAATATTAGCGGAGGAGTTTGGTCTGGTAGGTTCTTTGGCAGTTATTTCGGCTTTTTCTATCTTGGTTATCTGTGGTATGCAAATTGGAAAGCGTGCTGAGCAAGCTGGAAAAACTTATCAGGCTTACGTGGCTTATGGGCTATCAGTACTGATCGGTGTCCAGGCCTTTATCAATATGGGTGTTTGTTCGGGTCTATTACCTACCAAAGGTCTAACTTTGCCACTTATGAGTTATGGCGGAACCAGTTTGGCTATTAGCTTAACCATGTTGGGTTTTTTGTTTAGAGCCAACTTTGAATTGAATAATAATTTGCAAAAAATTAGTCAGCAAAAGCGTTATCGAGACAAGATCGCTCGATCGACTTCTAACGCTAGAACCTTTTCTGGAGAGAGTGCGCGCGCATGATTAGAGAAGCATTAGGACAATCTACTCAAAATATGCAGGCAATGCGTAGAATTCGTTGCGTACACTTTGTCGGCATCGGTGGTTCTGGAATGAGCGGTATCGCTGAAGTAATTTTTAATCAAGGCTATGAAGTGACCGGTTCGGATATACAGCGAAGTGTTGTCACCGAGCGATTGTCTTCAATGGGTTTAAAAATATTTATTGGCCACAGTGAAGCAAACGTCGCCAAAGCTGACGTGGTAGTGACCTCGACAGCGGTTGATGAAAACAATCCAGAGTTGAAACAGGCTCAAGCAAATAGAATTCCTATTGTTCCTAGAGCAGAGATGTTGGCGGAATTAATGCGCTATCGTCATGGTATCGCTGTATCTGGAACCCATGGTAAGACGACTACCACCAGTTTGATTGCTTCGATATTTAGAGCAGCGGGCCTAGATCCTACCTTTGTAATTGGCGGAAAACTAAAGAGTGCTGATAGTCACGCTAAGCTGGGAGAAGGTTTATTCTTAATCGCAGAAGCGGATGAGAGTGATGCGAGCTTTTTGCATCTGCAGCCTCGAGTAACTGTAGTCACGAATATTGATGCTGATCATATGCATACCTATGGCGGGGATTTCACTAAACTGCAAGATACCTTTGTTCAGTTTTTACATAACCTGCCATTTTATGGTTTGGCTGTAGTTTGTTCTGATGACGAAAATGTGATCGGAATCATTGACCGTATTGGGCGACAAACGATCACCTACGGTTTGAATGATAAGGCAGACTATCGAGCTGAAAACATTCGCCATAAGGGTAACCAAACGTACTTTGATGTGCTGCGCCCTGGCAATCAAAAGCCCCTAGCTATTACCTTGAATATGCCTGGACAGCATAATGTGCTCAATGCTCTGGCAGCGATTGCAGTATCCGGGGATGAAGATATTTCTGATGGCGCGATCGTGGCCGGATTAGCTGATTTTCAGGGCGTTGGTCGTCGTTTCGAGATTTATCAAGAAAGTAAAATTGATGGCAAAGAGTTTATGTTGATTGACGACTATGGCCATCACCCGGCTGAAGTCGCTGCGACATTAAAGGCTTTGCGCGCCGGCTGGCCTGACAAGAAAGTAGTGATGCTGTTCCAACCTCATCGTTATACCCGTACCGAAGACCTTTACGATGATTTTGTCTCTGTGCTCAGTCAGGTGGATTGCTTGCTTATGTTAGACGTTTATAGCGCAGGTGAGGAGCTGATTCCAGGAGCTGATACTCGTAGTTTATGCAGCAGTATCCGCAAGCGAGGGAAGGTGGACCCTGTTTATGTACCCAAGGTTGAAGATATCCCAGAGATTTTACGAGAAGTTATTAACGAAGGCGATGTGTTGATTACCCAAGGCGCGGGCAATATTGGTCGTATCAGTAGTCGACTAGTGAACTCAAATTTCAGTGAGGCAGAGTAAGTAGAGTGAGTAACGAGACTTTTCAACAGTTTGGCCGAGTCGCTGTGCTAGCCGGTGGAGATTCTCGTGAGCGTGAGATTTCTCTGCAAAGTGGTAATGCAGTGTTGGCTGCCTTAAAGGCTAATGCTGTTGATGCTGAGCTTGTTGACGCTAGTCATCTGGATCTAAACCAATTAAAGACATTTGACCGAGCTTTTATTGCACTGCATGGAAGTTTCGGTGAAGACGGCCGTGTTCAGGCCTTGTTGGAATTTCTTAATATTCCGTATACCGGTAGCGGTGTTACGGCATCTGCGATTGCAATGGATAAAATTTTGTCAAAAAGACTTTGGGAGTATGCAGGGTTTCCTTTGGCTCCTTCTTTAATTGTTAAAGACCAAGAAGAAGCAATGCAGGCGGCTGAAAACTTGGGTTTGCCGGTGATTTTCAAACCTTCTTTAGAAGGTTCGAGTGTAGGCATTACTAAAGTCAATTCTTTTGATCAGGTAGCGAAGGCTTACCAAGCGGCAGATTTGGAGTATCAAGAGGTTTTGGTCGAAAAATTTGTTATCGGCGAAGAATATTCTGTTGGGATTTTAGGTGAGGAAGTGTTGCCCTCGGTTCGTTTTCAGACGAAGCGAGAGTTTTACGATTATCAGGCCAAATATATTGACGAAGATACAGAGTATTTTTGTCCCTCAGGTCTATCGGATAAAGACGAAGATAAACTACGTACTTTGGCTCTAGCCGCGTTTAAAGAATTGAAATGCAGAGGTTGGGGTCGTGTTGATTTTATGCGAGATCAAGATGGTAATTTTTATATTCTTGAGGTGAATACATCTCCGGGTATGACATCGCATAGCTTGGTGCCTATAGAAGCAAAAACCTTGGGCTATAGCTTTGAAGATTTAGTGATAAAAATTTTAGAAACCACTTTGGATGAGTAAGTAAAAAGCGGATGGATATTTATAAACCAAGACAAGAACGGCAAAAGGCTCCTGCTAAGCCGGCTCGTGGGAAAAAACCCCGCCCGCGTGGAGCAGTCTTGAGCGCAAAAGAATTGGGGTCTTCAACCGATTTAGGCCTCAGAAAACGTTGTTATGATGTTTTTGTTAGTTTGGCGCGAATTTTGCGGGTGAACCAAGTTTACTTATTAGCGTCAGTTGCTCTATTGGCTTTGTTGGGATTGTTTGCTGGCTTTAATCAGTTGAAGCAAGAAATGCCTATAGAAAAGGTATTTGTTAAGGGTGATTTTTATCAAATCAAAAAGTCTGAAGTTGAAGCAACTTTAGCCCCCTTGGTTGGGAGTAATTACTTGGATGTAAATATCAAGGAAATTAAGCAAAGTTTAATGAAATTTGCGTGGGTTCAATCTATTGAAGTGAGAAAGATATGGCCAGCAAGCATAGAGGTAAAGGTGCGTGAAAATAAAGCGATTGCCATGTGGGGTGGTGATGGTTTTGTGAATGAGTACGGAAAAGTTTTTAAGCCAGAGACAGTCAATAAAGTATTTTTAAAGGGCTTGCCTGATTTGCACGGTTCAGATCAAGACAGTGATTTAGTGCTGAGTACTTATGTCAGTTTGTCAGAGTTAAGTTCTCTTTCCGACTTTAAAATAACTAGCTTCTCGTTGATCGCGAATAACTTTTGGGAGTTGGAGTTTGCCAATGGAATCGAACTGGTAATGGCAAAGGGGAGAGAACAGCAATCTCTAAAGGTCTTTTTGGCGGCGTATAACAAGGAATTAAAATATTCAAATAAAGCTTTGGCGAGAGTGGATATGAGATACAGCAATGGCTTTTCTGCCCAGTTCCACGACGAAGATACTTTGGCTGAGCAGGAAAAAACAAGCGATATTAAATCGAGTGCTGCCTTAGATATTGAATCGATAAACACTACGAAAACTTTTTTTGACCCAAGCACATCAATCGAAAAACTAGGAAAACATCATGGCTAATACAAACGAAGATACAGTAATTGTCGGTCTTGATATTGGTACCTCGAAGGTTGTCGCGATCGTAGGTAAGTTGAACCCTGACGAAACAATCGAGGTCATTGGTATTGGTTCTAGTCCATCGCGAGGCCTTAAAAAAGGTGTTGTCGTGAATATTGACTCAACCGTGCAGTCTATCCAGAGGGCGATCGAGGAAGCGGAGCTGATGTCGGGTGCTCAGATACATTCGGTTTATTGTGGAATAGCTGGCAGTCATATTCGCAGCATGAATTCTCACGGCATTGTTGCCGTTCGAGATAAAGAAGTCGTCAAGGCTGATATAGATCGAGTAATTGATGCGGCGCAAGCGGTAGCAATTCCTGCTGACCAAAAAATACTTCACATTCTTCCGCAAGAATACGTGATTGATGATCAGGATGGTGTGAAAGAACCTTTAGGTATGTCAGGCGTACGCCTTGAATCCAAAGTTCATTTGGTTACCTGTGCTGTGAATGCAGCCCAGAACATCGAGAAATGTGTTCGCCAGTGTGGCCTTGAGGTAGACGATATTATTTTGGAGCAGCTAGCTTCTTCATATTCTGCCTTGACTGATGATGAAAAAGACCTAGGTGTTTGCATGGTTGATCTTGGTGGCGGTACTTCTGATATTGCGATCTTTACTGATGGCGCTATTCGGCATACGGCGGTGATCCCTATTGCGGGTGATCAGGTGACTAACGATATCGCAATGGCTTTGCGTACACCGACTCAGCACGCGGAAGATATCAAGATCAAATACGCCTGTGCGCTAACTCAACTGGCTGGTGCTGAAGAAACTATCAAGGTGCCAAGTGTTGGCGAGCGAGCCGCTAGGGATTTGTCTAGGCAATCTTTGGCCGAGGTGGTTGAGCCACGCTATGAAGAACTGTTCACCCTTGTTCAAGCAGAATTACGTCGCAGTGGTTTCGAAGACCTAATAGCGGCTGGCATCGTGTTAACTGGTGGTACCTCTAAGATGGAAGGTGTTATCGAGTTAGCCGAAGAAATTTTTCATGTACCTGTACGTCTAGGTTACCCAAGCAATATTCGTGGCCTAAGTGATGTAGTAGAAAATCCAATCTATTCGACAGGTATAGGCTTGCTTAAGTACGGTCAAAAGCAAGTACAGGATCAATCCTCTCTTCCAAAGGAAGCGGGTGTTGGTAGTTTTTTAGATACTTTCATCAAATGGTTTCGAGAGCATCTTTAAAAAGCAGCAGTGTAGTAAATGTAGTTCATATTAATAATTAACTTAAAGCAGTAAAACTAGGAGATAAACCATGCCAACTTTTGAATTTATTGATAGCGCTCCAGAAAATGCGGTGATCAAGGTAATTGGTGTAGGCGGGGGCGGTGGTAACGCCGTCAATCACATGGTCATCAGCGATGTACAAGGTGTAGATTTTATTTGCGCCAATACTGACGCTCAGGCCTTAAAAGGTTTAGCGGCAAAAACCACTTTGCAATTAGGTGGTGAAGTCACTAAAGGTTTAGGTGCAGGTGCTAACCCAGAAATGGGACGCCAAGCGGCACTTGAAGATAAAGAACGTATTGCCGAAGCTATGAACGGTGCAGATATGGTCTTTATTACCGCAGGTATGGGTGGAGGTACCGGAACTGGTGCAGCACCTATCGTTGCGCAAGTCGCTAAAGAAATGGGTATTTTAACCGTGGCTGTTGTGACTAAGCCTTTTTCTTTCGAATCTAAAAAGCGTATGAAGATTGCTGAGCAAGGTATTGAGGAGCTTTCTCAATACGTTGATTCATTGATCACTATTCCTAACGAAAAATTGCTAGCAGTATTGGGTAAAGACGTTAGCTTGTTGGCTGCTTTTGAAGCTGCTAATAATGTTCTACTAGGCGCTGTTCAAGGTATTGCTGATTTGATTATTCGTCCTGGACTCATCAACGTCGACTTTGCGGACGTTAGAACAGTTATGTCTGAGATGGGTATGGCGATGATGGGTACTGGTACTGCTACAGGTGATAATAAAGCGGCTGAGGCAGCAGAAGCGGCTATTCGTAGCCCGCTATTGGAAGACGTCAATATCCAAGGTGCTCGCGGTATTCTTGTGAATATTACTGCTGGCGAGAACTTGTCTTTAGGCGAATTCTCTGAGGTAGGCGACACTGTAGAAGAGTTTGTTTCTGACAATGCAACTGTAGTGGTAGGTACTGTTATTGATCCATCGATGGGTGATGATATCAAGGTAACCGTAGTTGCTACGGGCATTGGTGAGGCTATGGCGCTAGTTGTTGATAATCCAGTCGTACCTAGTCGTAACGACGGCGAAGTTGATTATGGTCGCTTGGATCGTCCCACTGTGATTCGTCAGCAAGGCAATGTGGCTACAGCGGCACAGAGTGCAGAAAATATGGATTATTTGGATGTGCCAGCTTTTATTCGCAAACAAGCTGATTAATTTGGCTTGAAGCAACTAAAGCTAAAGCATGACTCAAATATGAAATTTTGCTAGTATTTGCGCCCTATATAAAAGTACGGTCCAGCCTCGCTGCTTGGCACTAAAGGATCGCTTTTTCGGCGCAATTATTCGGTACTTGCGGTTGGAGTAAGTGTTTCTCCGGCTCTTGTTCCAAACCGCAGTCGCAAATCATAGTGAGCTCATTGCTTTAGCTTTGGGCGCTTTAGTTAACATTACCTTCTACGGAATCGTTCATGATTAAACAACGCACGGTCAGAAATATTATTCGAGCTAAAGGGGTTGGTTTGCATACCGGTCAAGATGTTTACCTTACTCTTAGACCTGCCCCTATAGATTCGGGCATTATCTTTAGACGCGTTGATCTTGATCCTGTGATCGAGATTCCGGCCAGAGCTGAAAATGTTGGCGAAACGACGCTTTCAAGTACCATTATGAAAGAAGGTGTTAAGGTCTCGACAGTCGAACACTTGTTGTCAGCGATGGCAGGACTTGGTATCGATAATGCTTACGTTGACGTTAGCGCTCCAGAAGTGCCTATTATGGATGGTAGCTCTGGCCACTTTGTATTCTTGCTTCAGTCAGCTGGTATTTTTGAGCAAGAAGCTGCTAAAAAGTTTATTCGTGTTAAAAAAGAAGTGGCCGTAGAGGGAGATGACAAAAAAGCCAGCTTCGTGCCATTTGAAGGATTTAAAGTATCATTCACCATTGAATTTGATCATCCCGTTTTTAAAGAACGTCCTTCTCAAGCAAGTGTTGATTTTTCAAGTACCTCATTTGTCAGAGAGGTGAGTCGCGCGCGTACCTTTGGTTTTATGCGTCAGATGGATGAACTTCGAGAAAATAACCTGGCGCTTGGAGCCAGTTTAGATAATGGTATCGCAGTTGGTGATGAAAACATTGTCAATGAAGACGGTTTCCGTAGTAATGATGAATTTGTGAAGCATAAAATGCTTGATGCTATTGGTGATTTATACCTACTTGGATACAGTTTGATAGGTGAATATGTTGGCTATAAATCAGGCCATGAGTTGAACAATAAGCTACTTAGAGCTTTGCTTGCTGATCAAGACGCGTGGGAACTGGTTACTTTTGAAGATATCAATAACGCGCCAATTTCTTATTCTCAGCCTGTTCTCGTGCCCGAAGAGGGTTAGTACCTATTTGCACACGAGCTAGCGACGGTGTTTGGCTAGGCGCTCTAGAATACTTTTTAATCTAGGATCTTGGCTGTGCTTGGCGGTATCCGCTAACAGTTTAGAGTTGTTTTCACTGATTCGTCTTAGCGGTTCTCGTTGACGGTAAGATTTTTGATAGCTAGGCCGGACTTGAACTTTTACCTCCGCAAAGCTACCTGCCCAATCTTGAGATCTATATACTTCGTCAATAATGTTACTTTCGCTTAGGCGAAGTTGTGTCGCCACAGCGGCATTGCTGCTCTGAAGGATTAGTGTTTGGCCCTGGCTGCGAACGATGCTGAAAGCCGAAAAGTTGACTCCAGAAGCCTGTTCGATCAGCCGGTGCAGATGCTTTTCTTTAGAGGCTCTAAGTAGAAAACCCTGCAGCTTGTCTGTAGATTTCAACCATTTGTCGGCAGATTTAAGTGATTTAGCTTTGGTATCCTGTAGCATTGCTAGCTCGCTGTGGGTGGAAGTGTCGTGTTCAGTATAACTCGAATAAATAGAAAATGACGCTCATATAAGCCAGTTATTTCACGCCGGTAGCTAATACTTCGTGTGTTTGTTCTGTGGGTCATATCTTCTTGGCTAGCCTTGATTACAGCGTCTAATAACTTCTAGTGTAGACGAATAAGTGTATGAAACTGATATTGATCACAAGCCCCAAGAGTAATCGCCAACGCTACGAGTTTAGTTCTCGAGCGATCGTTGGGCTTGTTTTATGTTTAGTACTGTTTCCAGTTGTACTTGGAGGGGTTAGCTATTACGCCTTTCAAAGCTTTGATAATAGACCACTCAATGAAACTATTGTTGCTCAATGGAATCAGCAGCTGGAATCTGACCGGTTGCAGGCAGCAAACTTGAAGGAGCAGAGCGAACGGCAGCTTTCAGCAATGACCTTTGAGCTGGCCGAGGCCCAAGCTCGGCTAATTCGATTAGAAGCCCTAGGCAGTCAACTCATAGAAAAAGGACGGATGAAGAGAGGAGAGTTCGATTTTTCTCAATCGGTTCCCTTAGGAGGTTTGCAAGAGTTGGTTGATGGAGAAGTGTATCAGGCTCCCCAGTTCATTGATGATATGTCAGCGTTTGTCGCCCGATTAGATGAGCAAGAGCAACAATTAGAGATCTTAGATTCAATTTTGGATAATCGTTTGATCGAGGATGAGGTGTTTCTTGCTGGTAGGCCTATTAAGAAAGGCTGGATGTCTTCATTTTATGGGCGTCGTGTTGACCCTTTTTCAGGCCGACTGGCTATGCATAAGGGTGTTGATTTTGCAGGCAAGGAAAATGCTGAAATTATTGCTGTCGCCTCAGGTGTGGTGACATGGAGCGGTGATCGTTATGGTTTTGGTGAAATGGTCGAGATCGATCATGGGCAAGGCTATGTGACTCGGTATGCCCACAATAAGGTCAATCAGGTAAAAATAGGAGATATCGTTAAAAAAGGTCAAACTATCGCTCTAATGGGTAGCACCGGGCGTTCTACCGGGCCCCATACTCATTTTGAGGTATTACGACATGGCAAACAGGTAAACCCTGAGCGCTATGTATACCGACGAGATCGATAGACCTTAACTTTCCTATTTTAAACTCATCCTTAAAACTCAGCCATTGAGCTTCGAGCCCTTTAAAAAGGGTGGGTTATCACTACTATTCCATGTAAAATGCTCGGTCTTAAAAGGGCTGGGTTCTTGGGCTCGTTAATTCTAAGCTAGTTGAAAAAATACATGATAGTAAATGCACTAAAGCGGGTGTTTGGCTCAAAAAATGACCGCGAACTCAAACGAATTCGAAAGATTGTACAAGTCATTAATGCTCAAGCTGAATCCTTAGAGGCTTTGAGTGATGAGCAACTCAAAGCGAAAACCAGTGAATTTAAAAACCGTCTTAGTGAAGGTGAAAGTTTAGATGATATTTTGCCGGAGGCATTTGCAGTTGTTCGCGAAACTTCTGTGAGAACTATTGGCCTCAAGCACCATGATGTTCAGTTAATCGGTGGTATCGCTCTTCATGAGGGTATGATCGCAGAGATGAGGACAGGTGAGGGTAAGACCTTAGTCGCAACGCTTCCGGCTTATTTGAATAGCTTGCCAGATGGGGGTGTTCATATCGTTACGGTGAACGATTATTTGGCAAAGCGCGATGCGGAGTGGATGGCGCCTATCTATCGTTTTTTGGGTTTACAGGTAGGTACGGTTTTGTCAGACCAGGCTCCAGAGGAAAAGCGCCACGCCTATGCTTCAGATATTGTTTATGGAACTAATAATGAATTTGGTTTTGATTTTTTACGCGATAATATGGCGTTTAGCAAAGAAGGCCGTTTTCAAAGTGAATTAAATTTTGCCATTGTGGATGAGGTCGATTCGATCTTAATTGATGAGGCTAGAACCCCATTGATTATTTCTGGGCAAGTAGAAGACAGTTCTGCCTTATATAAAAAGATTAATACGCTTATTCCTCGGCTTAAGGAGCAGGCCTTTGCTGATAAGGAGCAAATGGCTATTCCTGAAGGTGAAGAGGGCTATATAGAGCGAGCCGATTACGTCATTGATGAGAAAACACGAAGTGTTGAACTCACCGAGATGGGGCATGAGAAAATAGAAGACGCCTTGCGCGATATTAATCTTTTGGATGAATTTGATAGTTTGTACTCTGCGACTAATCTCGGTCTATTGCATCATGTTCATGCAGCTTTGAAGGCACATAAGATCTTCGCTAAAAATGTGGACTATATTGTACAGAACAAAGAAATTGTTATTGTTGACGAACATACCGGTCGAACAATGCCTGGTAGACGGTGGTCTGAAGGCATTCATCAGGCGGTAGAGGCAAAAGAGAATGTCCCGATTCAGAATGAATCCCAAACGCTTGCTTCGACCACATTTCAGAACTTCTTTCGTTTGTACAAAAAACTATCTGGCATGACCGGTACAGCGGATACCGAGGCTTCCGAGTTTAAGCAGATTTACGATCTTTCAGTATTGGTAATACCAACCAATAAGCCGATGATACGTGATGACTCAGATGATTTTATTTATTTGGACCAGAACGACAAATTTCAAGCGATTGTCGAAGATGTGAATGACTGCGTGAAAAAAGGTTTACCCGTACTCGTGGGTACCGTATCGATTGAAACCTCTGAGTTGCTGTCTCAATTTCTGAAAAAACAAGGTATTAAGCACCAAGTGCTCAATGCTAAGTTTCACCAAAAGGAAGCAGAAATTATTGCTCAAGCAGGGCGTCCTGGAGTAGTGACCATTGCTACTAATATGGCGGGACGAGGTACCGATATTGTTCTAGGTGGTAACTGGGAAGCTGAGGCGGCCGAGCTTGAAAATCCAGATGAGCGACAGTTAGAAAAACTTAGGCTTGAGCAAGAGACGCGCCAAAAGCAGGTGCTAGATGCTGGCGGCTTACAAATTATTGGTACCGAAAGGCATGAATCTCGCCGTATCGACAATCAGCTTAGAGGTCGCTCGGGCCGTCAAGGTGATCCAGGTGCTACACGTTTTTATCTCTCCTTGGATGATGACCTTATGAGGCGCTTTGCTCCTGAAGGTATGAGAAATATGATGCGCAGCATCGGTGCCCCTGGAGAAGTGATTCAGCATCGATTGGTCTCTAGGGCGATCGAAAATGCTCAGAAGAAAGTAGAAGGGCGAAACTTCGATATCCGCAAATCTTTACTCGAATACGATGATGTAGCGAATGATCAGCGTTTAGTGATTTATCAGCAGCGAAAAGAAATTCTCGAAGCGACAGAGATTTCAGATAACATCAGCTCCATTCGTGAAGATGTGGTTGAGACATTAGTGTCAAACTTTATTCCCCAAGGTAGCGTCGATGAGCAATGGGATGTTGAGGGTCTTGATGAGGAGCTTAAGAAAGAGTTCAACTTGGATTTCTCCGTCGTTAAGTTTCTTAAAGAAGATACCCAAGCGGGCGAAGTCGAAGTGCTTGAACAAGTGCGAGGCGCTTTGGATAAGCGCCATGACGAAAAATATGCCAAGTATGGTGATGAGGTCATGCAAGCTTTAGAAAAGCAAATTATGCTAGAAGTGCTTGATAGGCATTGGAAAGAGCATTTGGCTCGAATGGATCACCTGCGACAAGGTATTGGTTTGCGCGGATATGCTCAGAAAAACCCTAAGCAAGAGTATAAAAGAGAGTCCTTTGAGCTTTTTCAAAACTTATTAGAAAGTATTAAATATGAGGTGGTTCAATTTCTATCGGTGGTTGAATTACGCAACGCCGAAGAGGTAGAGCAAATGCAAGCTCAAATGGAGGCCGCTTCGCAGGTGGATATGGAGCTGCAGCACGAAGAAAGCTCTGCAATGGACAGTGAACCCCCTGCATCGCAAGCAGGACAAGTGGCGGTGTCTGATGCCGCTGAAAATGCTCAGCCTTTTGTTCGTGAAGGCTCAAAAGTCGGGCGCAATGAGCCATGCCCTTGTGGTTCAGGTAAAAAATATAAGCAATGTCACGGAAAGTTGGCTTAGGAAGAGCTCAGATGGAATCTATTTATCCCATTGATGGTGTTCGTCTCGCGAGCCTTGCTGCTGGTATTAAGTATGCAGAGCGAGAAGATCTTTGCGTGATTGAAATTTGTGAGGGAGCAAGCGTATCCGGTGTGTTTACGCAAAATGCTTTTTGCGCGGCACCTGTGCATGTGGCTAAGCAAAATCAAAACCAGCGTGATGCACAGCAAAAAACCTACTTCTTGATTAACTCAGGAAACGCTAATGCGGGTACAGGCGAGCGGGGTATGGCTAATGCTCTCGAGACTTGTGCTTTGCTTGCGGCTAGTGATGCTAGTGCTGAAATAAACCCTGTCCAAGTACTGCCTTTTTCTACTGGTGTGATTGGTGAGCAATTGCCAATGGATCGTTTTGATGAGGTCCTAAAAAACATAGACGAGATGATTTTTGATGAGTTTGCGTGGCCTCAAGCTGCGCAAGCCATTATGACGACCGATACGCGTCCCAAGTTATCGTGTAGACAGTTTGAGCTAAGTAATGGTCAAGCTCACTTAAGCGGTATTGCAAAGGGCTCTGGTATGATTAAGCCCAACATGGCAACTATGCTGGCTTATCTGGCGACTGACTTAAAAATTGAACAAAGCTTACTGGACGACATGCTTAAGCATGCAGCAGACTTGTCGTTTAACTGTATTAGTGTGGATGGTGATACCTCGACTAACGATGCTTTTATGCTGGTAGCTTCAGGTAAGGGGGCTGAATTAATTCCTGGTAGTGACGACCAGTTAAAATTTCAGGAGATGCTTAATGAAGTGTCGATCGAACTTGCTCAGGCTATTGTAAGAGATGGAGAGGGTGCCACCAAGTTTATCGAAGTATCTATTCAGGGCGGTAAAGACGCTCTTGAGTGCAAAGAGGTAGCTTATACCATTGCTCATTCCCCTTTGGTGAAGACAGCCTTTTTTGCCAGTGACCCAAACTGGGGTCGAATTCTAGCCGCCTTAGGTCGGGCTCCTATTGATGAGCTCGATTTGTCTAAAGTTGATATCTACTTAGGGGACGTTTCTTTGATTCTTGCAGGTGAATTAGTGAGCGACTATAGCGAAAGCGCAGGGCAAAAGGTGATGGATCAAAAGGATATTGTTGTGTCGATTGATTTAGGGCGTGGAGAGGCGCATGCCAAAGTGTGGACCTGCGATTTTTCCTACGACTATGTAAAAATTAATGCAGAGTACCGTAGCTAGCATCGCGGCTTGTATAAAAGCCGGTCTTTCAAACCAGCTTAGAAAACAAGGTTGTTTTAACTTATGAAGCATATCCATGTTGTAGCTGCTGTGATTTTTAATGAGCAGGGTGAATTGTTTCTTGCTAAAAGGCCTGATGATAAGCATCAAGGTGGCTTGTGGGAATTCCCCGGTGGTAAAGTAGAGTCCGGTGAGACGGCAGTTGATGCGTTGAAACGTGAGTTAAAGGAAGAGATCGATATAGGGGCTGAATCAGCTACCGCCTTTATAAACTTAAAACATAAATACAGTGATAAGTGGGTCGAGCTAGATGTATATCGCGTGGATTCCTTTTCAGGTGAAGCGATAGGCAAGGAAGGCCAGGAAGTTCGTTGGGTTTCGCTGACAGACTTAGATGAGTTTTCTTTTCCAGAAGCAAATAAAAAAATTGTGAGCGCGTTATTCGCCCCGGAACTGCTGTCCATTTTGCCTGAGAACTTTAGTGAAATTGAGTTGAGTGTAGGGCAAATTGAATCACTCAAAACCCATCCAAAACAGGCTGTGTTGCTACGGGCACCTATTTTAAATGATGAGCGTTACACGCAGCTGTACTACAAGGTCCAAGCTCAGCTCTTAGAAAGTGGTGTGTCAGATGCGATGGTGTTTGTGGATAGACCTAATCTTGTGTCTGAGCTGAAAGGAGTCAGAGGACTTCATCTTAAGAGTGCGCTTCTTGAAGGTTTTGATAGAAGTGTTTTGGATATTGAACGACAGTATCCTCTACTGTTGAGCGCAGCTTGCCATAATGAACAGGAAATTAAATTGGCTGAGAATATGCGGTGTGATTTTATTTTGTTATCACCGGTACAAGAAACTGCTAGCCACCCTGATGCTAAGCCTTTAGGTTGGAATGCATTAGCCGGATATTGTTCCCAGACTGCATTGCCCGTTATTGCTTTAGGCGGTCTTTCACCTGCGGATTTAAGTGAGGCGAAAAAAAGTGGAGCATTTGGTGTGGCGGGTATTTCTCACTTTGCTTTAAGTAGAATCAATTAGAACTCGTCGTTCGCAAAGTCTTCTGGGTTCTCAGTGAGTTCAGAGGATATCTTGTGGCTTTCTGATGCCCAGTCGCCGAAGTCAATCAGTTTGCAGCGCTTAGAACAGAAGGGACGATAGGGACTGTTTTCATTCCAAGCTACGTCATTTTGACAATGTGGACATTGAACTGTGCTGCTTGTTTTGATCTTACTCATATTGTTTAGTTGCTTGTATTTTGCTCGGCTAGAGCTAAATATTCTTGATGAAGTTGATCCAGCTTTTTATGTAAGGATTCGAGATCGCTGTCATTAAGGATGATGTCATCGGCCAGCTTTCGACGTTCTTCTCTTTGGGTTTGCGCTTTCATGATAGATTTTACGCTTTCGGGATCGGTATTATCCCGGACAGAGGTTCTGGAAATTTGTAACTCTTCAGGAGCATCGATCAATAGAGCCCTTTGAGTCATAAGGTTTTGCCCAGATTCAAATAAAATAGGTGAAACCAACAAGGTATATGGTGATTGACTGGTGTTTAGTTGGCGTTGTATTTCTTCACCAATTAGGGGGTGCAGTAGACCCTCCAGCCAAATTCTTTCATCGGGAGTGTCAAAAACAATTTTTCTCAGCGCGGTACGGTTTAGCGCTCCATCTTGGTCTAAAATGTCGGCGCCAAAGTGCTCAGCAATTTTTCCCAATGCGGGTGAGCCGGGTTCAACCACTAGCCGAGAGACTAGATCAGCGTCCACCACAGTGATGCCCAGGGTTTCAAAGTAGTCAGAAGCGGCTGTTTTTCCACTTCCGATGCCACCTGTTAGCCCGATTATAAGCATAAAACCCTCTTAAAAACCGGTTGGTTAGACACTCAGTAAGCTCAGGTAGGCGTTTACTATCCGCTCTCCCCATAGTAGAGCTATCCAGCCCGAAATGGCTAGATAAGGGCCAAAGGAAATGGGGGTGCCTGAATCATTTTCTTTAGACCTTAATAGGATCAGGCTTCCAACAAGCGAGCCCAGCACAGAAGACATTAAAATAATCAGAGGTAAGTGTTGAAACCCCACCCAAGCTCCCAGCATTGCGAGTAGTTTAAAGTCACCGTGGCCCATGCCTTCCTTACCTGTTAGCTGTTTATAGGTCCAGAATACGCTCCAAAGTGATAAGTAACCTAAAATCGCTCCTAGTACGGCGTCCTCTAAGCTTGCAAAGACTCCATAGCTGTTAACCAATAAACCAATCCAAAGCAGCGGATAAGTAATGTCATCTAACAAGTATTGAGTATCCCAGTCGATGAGCGCTTGGCTAATAAGCGCATAGGTCAGTATCAACGCGGCTCCTAGTTGCCAAGAAAAGCCGTAGTAGTAAGCGAGGAATAGAGATATAAGCCCGGTAAATAATTCGACCAGAGGATAACGGATAGATATCGAGTTTTTACAATTACTGCACTTACCACGAAGAAACAAATAACTAAGAATAGGAATGTTTTCTAGCGCAGTAATTTTATGGCCACAGTGAGGGCAGCTGGAGTGCGGTAATACTAAGTTAAAAGTATCATCGGCCCCATCGCCTTCGGTTGGTTCGGGGCGTTTAATATTTAAAGTGGAATCTTCCAAGCTGGATAGGTAGTCAATGGCTTGGGACTTGTAATCGCGTTCCATCATAATAGGAAGGCGATAGATAACCACGTTTAAAAAGCTACCGACAACTAAGCCGAATAAAAGTGCGCTAAGCCCTAAGTAGCTAGGGGAACTTTGGAGTAAATCAAGCAAATTCTGAGTTGGCGATTAAATCGCGTCTCCCATTTTAAAGATTGGTAAGTACATAGCGATGAGTAGTCCGCCGACCACGACCCCTAGAAAGGACATCATGATAGGCTCCAACAAAGCTGTGAGATTGTCGACCGCATCATCGACTTCGCCTTCATAAAAGTCTGCCACTTTCTCAAGCATTTCGTCCAGAGCACCAGATTCTTCACCGATTGATATCATCGAAACTAACATGGCAGGCCACAGGCCGGAGGACTCTAAACAAGCGTTTAACTGGGTGCCAGCAGATACATCGTCTTGAACTTTCTTAAGTTCTTTAATATACACGCTGTTACCCGTGGCACCTGCTACAGATTCTAGGGCTTCTACCATAGGGACACCGGCAGCAAATGTGGTGGATAATGTTCTCGCAAACCTAGCGACGATGGACTTGAATATAATGTCCCCAATTATCGGCAGTTTTAAGGAAATTTCATCTACACGGTCAGCGAAGGCTTGTGATTTTTGTTTTCCGATCTGAAAGCCTTTTACAAGAATAAAAGTGCCACCGACTATCATCCACCAAGTAGCTTGGAAAAACTCAGATATGCTTACCACCGCAGCGGTTAGAGCGGGCAGTTCGCCTCCAAAACTTTTAAACATACCTTCGAAGGTGGGTACCACTTTTACTAATAGGATACCAGTGATGATGGCAGCAATAACCAAAACAGATACAGGATAGGTTAAGGCTTTTTTAACTTTCTTTTTTAGAGCTTCTGATTTTTCTTTGTAGATAGCTACGCGATTCAGTAACTCTTCTAGTGCACCTGCTTGCTCCCCAGCTTCGACAAGGTTACAGAATAAATCATCGAAGGTTTCTGGAAATTTACGTAACGCTGCAGCTAGAGAGTTACCGGCCTCTACTTCTACTTGTAGAGCCAGAACCAGTTTTTTCATCGAAGGGTTTTCTAAGCTGTCACCAACGATTTCAAAAGATTGAACGAGAGGAATACCTGCTTTCATCATGGTTGTGAGCTGGCGGGCAAAAACTGCGACATCGGCGGCTTCAATGGGTTTGTTGCTTTCGCCGCCAATTCCAAAAAGAACAATTGGTTCAGCTTTCTTTTTTACTTTGGTTACATTGATTCCTTTTTTACGTAACTCAGCACGGACAATAGAAATACTTTTACCTTGCATTTCGCCGGTGATTTTAGCTCCCTTTTTATCAATGCCGTTCCACTGATAGGTGCCAATTTTAGCTGGAGTTTCTTTAGTTGCTTGTGCTTGGGCCATAGTAAATCTCTGTTTCGAAATTAAACCATCTTATATTAATGACCGGTGGTAACCCTGTTTACTTCTTCTAAACTGGTGAGTCCACTCATTACTTTCACTAGACCCGATCTGGCAAGATCAGGGTAGCCTTCTTCTTTGGCGATATCTGCGATCTGGATCGCATTTCCATCTTCCATGATACATCTTTGTAGCGGTTCGGTAATTTTTACGACCTCATATATACCAACCCGCCCTTTGTAACCACCGTTGCATCGATCACACCCGTTAGGGCCGTATACGGTGAATTCGGTAGCAATATCTTCTTCGGTAAAGCCAGCTTCAAGCAAGGCTTCTTTAGGCACGTCGACAGCCTTTTTGCAATCGCACAAGCGCCGCGCTAAACGCTGGGCAATAATTAGTGCTACCGAAGTTGCAATGTTGAATGAGGGGACACCCATATTACGCAAACGAGTTAGGGTTTCAGGAGCTGAGTTGGTGTGTAGCGTCGATAACACTAAGTGACCAGTTTGGGCTGCTTTTACAGCAATCTCACCAGTTTCCAAATCACGAATCTCACCGACCATCACAATATCAGGGTCTTGACGTAAGAAAGATTTAAGGGCCGCCCCAAAATCCAATCCGACTTTAGGGTTAACGTTAACCTGGTTAATGCCTTCTAAGTTAATTTCTACCGGGTCTTCGGCAGTCGAAATGTTTCGCTCTTCTGTATTGAGAATAGCGAGCCCAGTATAAAGCGATACAGTTTTACCACTACCGGTCGGACCGGTTACTAGAATCATGCCTTGTGGTTTTTCAAGTGCTTCAAGATACAGCGCCTTTTGATCGTCTTCGTAACCGAGTACATCAATACCTAATGATGCGCTATCGGAATCAAGAATACGCAAACACAGTTTTTCACCCCACAAGGTTGGGCAGGTGTTTACCCTGAAATCGATGGCCTTACTTTTTGACAGTTTTAATTTAATCCGCCCGTCTTGAGGGACACGCCTTTCAGAGATATCCATCTTAGACATTACTTTTAAACGTGCGGCAATTTTGCCAGTTAAGTTGACGGGCGGGCGTGCAACTTCTTGTAGAATCCCATCGATACGAAAGCGGATACGATAGGCTTTTTCGTAGGGCTCAAAGTGCAGATCAGATGCGCCTAGTTTAATGGCATCTAGTAGAATCTTGTTGATGAACCTTACAATAGGGGCATCATCGGTTCCGCTGTCGTCAGCTTCGTTGTCCTCAGGGTCACCGCCTTCTATATCTAAGTCATCCAGATCTTCGTCATCTAAGTCACCTAGGGTGGCTTGTTTTTTGTCCAGATATTGGGTGATGACTTTTGCAAGTTTGTCTTCTTCCACTAGGACTGGGTCGGTGTTTAAACCCGTTTGGAACTTTACATCTTCGAGTGCGGAGAAATTGGTAGGGTCTGATACTGCCAAAAACAAACGGTTACCGCGCTTGTGCAAGGGCATAACATGATGCTTTTCTACCAGCTTGTCTGAGACAATATCGTCAGCTAAGCCGCTCAGATCGATACTGGCAATATCCACAAGGGGTAGGCCAAATTCCCGCGACGCTGAGCCGGCGATATCCTTTGCGGTTGCACTAGATTGCTCAAGTAAAACACTAATAAAAGGCCTTTTTTCGCTGTTAGAGATGTCGTTAGCATTGATTGCTGACTCTTCATCTATGATGCCGTCGGCGACCAGTTGTCGCGCTAGGCCGGAAAGCTGTGATGCGTTCATAGTATTTAAAGGGTTCCCGATTTTTATTTGCCAAGTTCATTCTCGTGTTCAGTGAGCAACTATTCAGCTCATTGATCAGCTAGGCTTTTACTTATTCTATTTGCTATTGCTGCTTTAACCTGAAAACCACTAATAATAGAGTGATAATACTGTAGACCATTCTAATAAAAATATTGGCTTACTGTCATGTGTTAAAGTAATTTATTATTTAGATCTTAGCTAGATGCGTTTAATGCTTCTACGATGCCTTTCGCTTAAAGGGTGCATTGAGGAATGGCTTGAGGGGTAAGTCGAGGGAGAGATTGACAAAAATTGTCACTTAAAGCCGAGAATAGTCTAGTTTTTCAGCCCTAATCGTTTTGCGCGGGCGAGGAATATAAAAGATTACGTTTATATTACAATTACTTATGTTTTTTAGGTGCATTTGGCATGAAAAGTGCTTATATTCATTGCAAGGCTTAGCCAAACCCGGTTAGGCCATTTGGCCTAGCCAATAATTATAAATACAACATAACCGGAGAAATCTAATGATGAATCAAAAAGGTTTTACTTTGATTGAATTAATGATCGTAATCGCGATTATCGGTATTCTAGCTGCCGTTGCGATTCCACAATACACTCAATACATCGCACGTACTGAGGTGACTTCTGCAGTAGGTGGATGCCGTGAGTTAACGCTTATTGTTGAGGAATACACAGCGCGTTATGACCAGCTTCCTGGTGTAGATGCTAACTTGCCGACTTTGATTGCATTTGCTGGTGAAGATATTGTTACTAATAGTCCAATCGTAGCAACCGATACCTTGGCCACTTGTGTAACAACAGCTGGTGGTGTGTTAACTTTGACCATGGCAGCTGGTGTGTCCACAGACGTAGCTGGTACTACCTTTACCATGACTCCTCAGTTGAATGATTCATGGGCATACGCGGTAGGAACTATGGAAGGACGTTTCTTACCTAGAACTTAATAGTGTAAGAAATTTTAGCCGAGTTAATATTTAGGCTAAATATAAAAATAAAAAAGCCCCTGCTTAAGGGGCTTTTTTTTGTTTTAGATTTTTGTGGGCTGAATAAATAAGCAGTCGATCCAGAGCCCGGGACAGTTTAGGTCTTCAGCCGGAAAGAGAGGTCAAGAGCCCGGCAATGTTTGGTTAGCGCACCGATTGAAACAAAGTCAGCACCGGTGGTTGCGATATCTTGAAGGCTGTCTTTGGTTATGCCGCCTGATACTTCAATTTTGCATTGCTGCTTGTTTAAAGAGACGGCTTTTTTAATATCTTCAAGATCAAAATTGTCGAGCATAATGATATCCGCTCCTGCAATTAATGCTTCCTTGAATTCATCGAGGGACTCGACTTCAACTTCTACTTTTATACCAGGGTTGTTTTTATTAGCGGTTTCTATTGCTAGAGCAATCGATCCACAAGCAGCTATATGATTTTCTTTAATCAGAAATGCGTCGTATAGACCAATTCGATGATTGTGTCCGCCGCCGCAGGTGACAGCATATTTTTGAGCTAGTCTTAGTCCAGGTATTGTTTTGCGAGTGTCTAAGATTTTTAGCTGAGTGTTTTTTACCAAGCTAACGTATTCACTAGTTACCGTTGCGGTTGCCGACAGAGTTTGTAAAAAATTCAATGCGCAGCGTTCCCCGGTTAGTAAAGATCTGGCAGATCCTCTTAGTTTGAACAGTGTTTGATTAGCTGTCAGTAGGTCTCCATCCTGCGCGAGCCATTCTATTTCTACTTTAGGGTCTATCTGACGATAAACCTCCTCCACCCAGGCTTGTCCGCATAGAACGCCGCTTTCTCGGGTAATAACCTGTGCGGATGCAATTTTGTCTTCTGGAATTAGACTGGCAGTTATATCTCCAGCTCCCAGGTCTTCTTTGATGGCGTGTCTGACGCTTTCACTGATGCTTGGGCGAATATCTTCTAGGCTTAGATTCATGGTATTTCAGTATTTGACGAAAATTTAAGTTTTAGCAAAGTAGTCTTTGCTGAGTTTGAATACGAGCGGTGATAGCAAAATTAATGCAATTAGGTTTGGTAAAGCCATCAGAGCATTGAGCGTGTCTGCAATCAGCCAGATTAAATCAAGTTGAACCAGTGCGCCCACCGGAACCATGAGGGTCCATAGGATTCTAAAGGGTAAAATACTTTTTGGCCCAAAAAGAAATTGGGCACATCGCTCTCCATAAACACTCCACCCAATAATAGTAGTGAAGGCAAATACTGCGAGACTGATGCTTACGATTTCTGCCCCCCAAGGTAAGGAGTGATCAAATGCTAAACTTGAAAGTGCTGCGCCATTGCTTCCGCTGGTCCATTGACCGCTTAATAAAATCACAAAAGCAGTCATGCTGCATATGATTAGGGTGTCGATAAAAGTACCTAACATGGCAATACTGCCTTGGCGCACTGGATCATCGGTTTTTGCGGATGCGTGGGCTATCGGAGCACTACCTAAACCCGCTT
The DNA here is from genome assembly GCA_965223975.1 of Pseudomonadales bacterium. Taxonomy (GTDB): domain Bacteria; phylum Pseudomonadota; class Gammaproteobacteria; order Pseudomonadales; family JBECKS01; genus JBECKS01. The sequence continues at coordinate 515,369 of OZ245031.1, read as the reverse complement.
CGTTTGAAAATACGCCGCGAGCGACCCCGTAGCGAATAGCTGCCCATACGGTAGCGCCGGCAAAACCACCAGATGCGGCTGAGCCGGTGAATGCGTCCTCAAAGATCAGTGTGACGACGCTAGGTAGCTCGCTTATATTCATAATGAGAATCAGCGAGCAGGCACTCAAATAAGCAATGCCCATAAAGGGGACTAGTTTGCCTGCGATACTGCTTATGCGTTTTATGCCGCCTATTAAACTGAGGAAAACCAGCGAACCCAAAATGAGAGCTGAGAGTCTTTTGTCAAAGCCAAAGCTATGACTGAGCGCATCGGCTACTGAATTGGATTGAACCCCGTTGCCTATCCCGAAACCAGCGATTAAGCCAAAGCCTGCAAAAGCGTAAGCTAAGAAATGCCATTTAGAAGATAGGCCATTTTTGATGTAATACATGGGTCCGCCAATGTGTTGGCCGTTTGGGTCCTGCTCACGAAAATGAACTGCACATACTGCTTCTGCGTATTTGGTTGCCATGCCTACTAGGGCTATGCACCACATCCAAAAAATGGCACCAGGACCCCCTAGGAATATGGCGGTGGCAACGCCAGCTATGTTTCCGGTGCCGATGGTGGCAGAGAGTGAGGTCATTAAGGCGTTAAAGCCTGAGATGTCGCCTTGTCCAGTCTCTTGTTTCTTTGCCAAGAAAAGCTGCTTAATGCCAAACGGGAGCCTTCGAAGGGGCAGGAAACTTAACCCGACGCTCAGATAAAGGCCTGTTCCGCCGATTAGGGCGAGCATATAAGGCCCCCACACTAAACTGTTTAGGTTTGAGAGTAAGTTTTCCATAGTTTTGGCTCTGTTTTAGGCTGGCTTTTCCAGTTTTATGTTGAGCGAATTGTATAGAGGGAGTAAAAACAGTACAAATGGGCTCTATTTGTATAATTTTTGTCCGTTATCGGAAAAACAGGAACTTAAAGTGATTTTTTCCTTTGATCATTAAGTAATTGATATATAAAGTATTAGAAAAATTTACAAAGTCCTTACACGGTGGTACGGGGTCACGAGGCGTTATTGGCGGTGCATGTAGTTTGAATATCGAGTCCTTACTGAAACATATCCATCCCTTGGTTAAGAAGTCATTCGCTGACTTTGCGAAGGCAGCTAAGGTCTATTTTAATGAGCAAATGGATCAGGCCGATGCCGAACAAAAGAAGGAGCTTCAGCCTGTTATTGAAAGTTTTGACCGTGTAGCTAAGGATATGGATAAAGTAGTGATGGCGAGTCTTCAAACCCAGTTGACTGAACTCTCGGGTGCTACGTTAGACGCAATATCTTCTGAGTACGCAGTTAATCTAACGGCAGATGATCTAAGCTTGGTAGAAGAAGATGACCTTGAGCAGCAGGTTGCCTTAGAAACTATTGCTCATAAAGGGCTTAATCAAGTCTCCCTAGAGTTAAACCTTTTTAACCAGCGACTTAATAAGGCATTTAAGCGTGAAGATGTGGATGATCGCAGTAATCCGCTCGGCCCCTATATGTTTTCCGAGTCGGTCGGTCAGGCTTGTCGTAAAATAAACGCCAGTATCCCGCAAAAAATCCAGTTGTTTAGAGTCTATGAAAACAGTGGGTTTAAGGCTTTGAATAATATTATTTCGAATGCAAATCAATACTTAAAGAGCCAAGGTATTTTGCCCAACGCTGAAATTCAGCATAAGTCAACGCTGCGCGATGGAGCGAGTGGCGATGCGGGACCAGCAGCAGAGGGAGGTGCTGTCGAGCAGGTCGCTGCCGGCGGCGCCGATCTGAGTCAAGCTCCCGTTGTGGGGAATCCCGATCATATGGTCAACATTTCTGACCCTGCTGTTAAGAAAGTTTTCGATATGCTAGAGAAGGACGGTTACGGTGTTCTTCAAAAATTGATGGAGAGTTCAAACGACGGGCCCGAGACACGAATCTCATCAGCCGGATTAAGTGATCAGAATTTTGCCGAGAAAAAAGAAATTCAGGATGAGGATTTAGTAGGTATTTTGGACGAGCTTCAAGCGCAAAATATTAGGGAGGAAGATATACCTATATTAGAGGGCGAGTTTCAGAAAAAGACCATGGCCGAAAATATTGGAGGCGCACTACAAGTTAAGAGTGAAGAGCTTGGCGCCGAAACTACCCTAGCAAAAAGCGGCAATGACGTCGTTAACTTGGTTGATATGCTGTTCGATTTTATCTTGTCGGACGATTATTTGTCCGATGGGGTTAAGGCTATTATTTCTGAATTGCAAGTTCCTTTAACTAAAGTTGCCTTGTTAGACCAAACTTTCTTTAGTGATAATCAGCACCCTGCGCGGCAGTTGCTTAATGAGTTGTCACGCAGTGGCATGGCGGTAGAACGTAGTGGAAATTTGTTAGCTGATAAAACAGTGAAGACGATTTCGGGCACTGTTAAACAGGTGAATGAGAATTTTCAGCAAGAAACTTCGGTATTTGAAGAGGCTCTCGGTGGTTTTTCAGTCGCTTTAGAAAAACAAGAAAAGAAAACACAGGTCCTAGAGCAACGATTGCTTGATGCCGAAAAAGGACGAGCGAAAGCTGAGCATGCTGACGAGATGGTGGATAAGCTTTACACAGGGCTTAGAGCTAGGGTGCCTAGTTCCAAGGCACTAGACGAGTTTTTGGATAGTGGCTGGCGAGATGTGCTAACCATGACTTGTCTTCGGTTTGGCTCACATTCGAAGCAATGGAAGGCTGATAACGAAGTGACCAAAAAATTAATGAAAAGTATTTTGTTGGCAAAGAGAGCTCGCTTGAATGGCAAACGAATGAAGATTCCAATGGAGCTTTTGAATTTGTTAAAAAAAGCGCTTGATAGAATCTCTTACGATCCATTAGAAACCAAAAGATTGCTTAGCAACTTAGCTAAGACTTACCAGAAGATAGGGGCGACTTCCGCCGAGGAGATCGAAGCTGAATTAATCGATTTTGGCGGTCAAGCAGCAGCAATGGCTAGAGTGAAAACTGCGGTTGCAGAAAAAGGCGCTACTGAAACGCCAAACGAAAGCCCAGCAGAACAAGGGGTGGAGGAGCAGGCGAATCAAGCTGAAGCAGCAACTGTTGATGGTGAGATTGAAGAAGAAATCAGCAAAGAGCGAGAAAAAATAGCAGCCGCCCCAGAAGAAGCCATCAAAGAAACGCTAGATAGCCTCGATGGTGATATTGTCGAAGAAGTAATTCAACAAGAAGAAGCTGTAGAAGCCGAGTTTGCTCCTGGTGATACTTGGTACGACATGGCCTCAGAGCTAGCCATCGGAACATGGGTTGAGCTCCCGCAGGTAGGTAGCGATCAGGCCTTGCGTTGTAAATTGGTGGCCAATATTAAAACCTTGGAGAAATTAATTTTCGCAAATAAGGCAGGTGCCAAAGTCGCAGAAAGAAAGGTTGTTGAATTAGCTGCAGAGCTAAAAGAGAAGAGTTCAAAAGTGGTTAATGAAAATACAATATTCGACCAGGCGCTTGAGAATGTAATTGTTAACTTAAGAGAGCAAGGTTCTTAACTTTTTATGAGTGACTTTCTTATCAAGGATGGTTGGTTAAAGGACGTTACTCATTGTTTATCTCCAAATTTTACTGAGCGAGTGGATCAGGATGATATAGATCTACTGGTTGTTCATTCTATTAGCTTGCCTCCCGGTGAGTATGGAAACGGCTTTATAGACGATTTGTTCTGTAATCGCTTAGATAGTGACGCTCACCCTTATTTTAAAGAGCTAGAAGGCTTAGAAGTTTCCGCTCATGCACTTGTTCGTCGCGATGGCACTGTTACCCAGTATGTGAGTTTGTTGGACAAAGCATGGCATGCGGGTCAGTCTTCGTTTGAAGGTAGGGAGGCCTGTAATGATTTTTCGATAGGCATCGAGCTAGAAGGCTTGGAAGGAAGTACTTTTGAAGAAGCTCAATATCAAACTTTGGTTAGACTCACGCAAACTTTAATGAACGCTTTTCCTAGAATAAATACTTCGCGTATCGTTGCTCATAGCGACATTGCTCCTGGACGAAAGAATGATCCAGGTGGTGGTTTTGATTGGGATAACTTTTTTAAATTGCTAGCTTCGTCATCCAATTAGAGCATGTGTTTGGTTAGGGGCTATGTTAGTATTCCTTTAGCTCAAAAGGCTATTTTAAAACTTTAGCAGACAGAATCTGGTATTGATCCAAATTTGTTAGACATATCCTTGTTTAGCTTCGCCTAAAAGCCATTTCGGCCTTAGTAGTTTAGCAAGCAAGTCGCTAACTCACTCTTCACCACTTCGTCTGCTTTATTTATTAAATAACGTGGAATTAATACGAAGTTTCTGGTGTCTATCCAAACCAAGACCTAAACCAAGACTTCGGTAAATAGATGGCGATAGGATATGGCAAGCGAGAAATTTTATTCTGATATTGACCCAATAGAGACTCAAGAATGGCTTGATGCTTTTGCATCACTTATTGACAAAGAGGGCCCCGATCGGGCAAAGCATATTCTCAAAGCCTTAATTGAAAAAGCACGCTCCCACCAAGTTCCCATCCCTAGTCTGACCACTCCTTATGTAAATAGTATTCCACCAGAGCGCGAAGCGCATATGCCGGGTGATTTGTTTATGGAACGTAAAGTACGTTCCTTGATTCGTTGGAATGCATTGGCGATGGTTTTACGCGCAAATAAAAGTGACGATGATTTAGGCGGGCATATTGCTACCTTTGCCTCGTCAGCTACCTTGTACGATATTGGTTTCAATTACTTTTTTAGAGCGCCCACAGAAAATTTTGGTGGAGATCTTATTTATATCCAAGGCCACTGTGCACCGGGTATTTATGCGCGAGCGTATTTAGAAGGGCGTATTCAAGAATCGCAGTTGGATAACTTCCGGCGTGAAGTCGATGGTGAAGGTTTGTCTTCTTATCCTCATCCCTGGTTGATGCCAGATTTTTGGCAATTCCCCACGGTATCGATGGGCTTAGGACCGCTGCAGGCGATCTATCAAGCGCATATCATGAAGTATCTTGAGAACCGAGAGTTGCAACCTGAAAGTGAGCGTAAAGTGTGGGCCTTTTTAGGCGATGGCGAAATGGACGAGCCAGAGTCTTTAGGTGGCATTTCTATGGCGGCTCGTGAAAAACTAGATAACTTAATCTTCGTGATTAACTGTAACTTGCAGCGTTTAGATGGCCCTGTTCGTGGTAATGGAAAAATCATTCAAGAACTCGAAGGCGTATTTCGCGGTGCGGGTTGGAATGTAATTAAAGTGGTTTGGGGTCGTCATTGGGATGCGCTCTTTGCCAAAGATAAAACAGGCGTTTTGACCAAGCGTATGAACGAAGTGGTCGATGGCGAATACCAAGCCTATAAAATGCATGGGGGTGCTTATACTCGCAAGCATTTCTTCGGTAAGTATCCTGAGTTAGAGGAACTGGTTGCCGATTTAAGCGACGAGCAAATTTATAACCTAAACCGCGGTGGACATGATCCCTTTAAAGTTTATGCGGCTTATGCCGAAGCTATGAAAGAAAACGGTAAACCAACCGTTATCTTAACTAAAACTGTTAAGGGTTATGGCTTAGGTGCTGGTGAGTCCGTCAATAAAACTCACCAAATGAAAAAAATGGATGTGGAAAGTTTACGAGCTTTCCGTGATCGTTACGATATTCCATTTAAAGACGAAGAGCTTGAATCGCTTCCTTACTACAACCCAGGTCCAGATAGCCCAGAGATTCGTTATCTTTTGGGTCGACGTGATTCACTTGGGGGTTTTTTGCCGCAGCGCCGAGAGAAGTCAGACACCTTAGCTTTGGCTGATAAAAGCGTCTTTGATGCTCACCTCGAAGGTACTGGTGATCGAGAGATCTCAACCACCATGGCCTTCGTTAGACTCTTGTCATCACTAATCAAAGATAAAAATGTCGGTAAACGTATTGTGCCTATTGTTCCGGATGAAGCGAGAACCTTCGGCATGGAAGCAATGTTCCGTCAGCTTGGTATTTACTCTACCGAAGGGCAGCTGTACGAGCCTGAAGATGCCAGTCAGTTTATGTTTTATCGAGAAGATAAACAGGGACAGATTCTAGAAGAAGGTATTAACGAAGGTGGGGCTTTCTGTGCTTGGTTAGCAGCGGCTACTTCCTACAGTAACAACGACTGCCCAATGGTGCCGTTTTATATTTACTACTCCATGTTTGGTTTTCAGCGTATTGGTGACTTTGCATGGGCAGCTGGTGATATGCAGGCACGAGGCTTTTTGATCGGTGCAACCTCTGGTCGAACCACACTGAATGGAGAAGGTTTGCAGCACCAAGATGGCCATAGCCATTTGTTAGCGGCTACGATTCCAAATTGTGTGACCTATGATCCTACCTATGCATATGAGCTGGCGGTCATTGTCGAAGATGGCATGCGCCGTATGTACGAAGAGCAAGAGAATGTCTTCTATTACTTAACAACCATGAATGAGAACTACGCTCATCCTGCTTTGGATACTTCTATCGATGGAATTCGAGAAGGCATTGTTAAAGGCATGTATCCACTCAAAACAATCGCTCCTGAAAAACTTCACGTAAGACTGCTTGGTTGCGGAACGATATTAAGAGAAGTGGAAGCTGCGGCTGAAGTTCTGGCTAAAGACTTTAATGTGAGTTCTGATATCTGGAGCGTCACTAGCTTTAATGAACTTAGAAAAGACGGCCTAGAGGTAGAGCGTTGGAATCGTTTACATCCGATGGAAAAACCTCAGCAAAGCTACGTTGAACAGTGCTTACCCAAAACAGGTGCTCCGGTGATTACCGCTACCGATTATTTGAAGAGCTATGGCGATCAAATTCGCTCTTTTGTCAGTGATAGCTATACCACTTTGGGTACCGATGGTTTTGGTCGAAGCGATAGTCGCGAAAAGCTTCGTCACTTCTTTGAAGTTGATAGAAAGTTCGTGGTCCTAGCAGCTTTAACAGCGCTTTATGAACAGGGAGATATCGAAAACACGCTGTTAGCAGAAGCGATCGAAAAGCTAGGGATCAACGCTGACAAAGCGAATCCGGCTAAGGTTTAAGGGAGAAGAAGATGAGCGATATTCAAATTCTAGTTCCCGATCTTGGTGATGATGGCGCCGCCGAGGTTATCGAAATACTGTTTAAAGAAGGGGATGCAGTTCAGGCAGAAGATATTGTTGTTGTTTTGGAATCGGACAAAGCAACAATGGAAATCCCCTGTGAACAAAGTGGTGTACTTAGCTCCTTGGAGCGCAGCCTAGGGGATGAGGTTCGTAGTGGAGATCTTATTGCGACTTTAAGTGCAGATTTAAGTGAAGAGTCTGAAGGCGCGGAAGAGAAAGCAGCTAGCTCCGAAACTCAATCTGAGCCAGTCGAGGAAACTGAAGCTAATAACGAAACCAATGAACAAGCAGCCCAAGAGAAAGAACAAGCAGTAGAGCGTTTAGAAATAGAAGAAGTCCCCGATACTGGTAGTGAAGGAGAGTCAGAGTTGATTGAAATCTCCTGTAAAGTCGGTGACCAAGTTAGCGCAGGCGATATTCTCTTTGTGCTGGAGTCAGACAAAGCGACTATGGAGTTTCCGGCGACCTTTAATGGTGAGGTGACTCAAGTATTTGTGAGTCTGGGCGATCAGCTTAAGATGGGTGACCGCTTGTGCGAACTCAAAACGAGCGATGCTGCTACCGGTGGTGGCGACAGCAACAGCGATTCGGGTCAGCATGAATCAAAACCAGCCGCTAGTTCGGCGTCAGCTAAACCTGCGCCCGCTGCACAAGCTCAAAAACAAGTTCAGCAGCCCCAGGTTTCTAATTATCGTAATCCTAATGTTCACGCGGGTCCCGCGGCCAGGCGTCTAGCTCGCGAGTTGGGAGTTGATCTTTCCTTAGTTAAACCAAGTGGTCCAAAGGATCGAATTTTAAAAGACGATATCAAAGCTTTTGTTCGTGCTAATTTGAATAAAGGTGGCGGTGGTTCGTCTTTGGATCTTGAGTTGCCTGATATCGATTTTGCGAAGTTTGGTGAGATCGAGAAACAAAAACTGACGCGTATTAAAAAGGTTAGCGCTAAAAATCTACATCGCTCTTGGTTAACGATTCCTCATGTAACCCAGTTTGATGAAGCGGACATAACTAATTTAGAGGCCTTTAGAAAAAGCGAGGGTGCAGTCTTAAAAGACCAGGGTATTAAATTAACGCCTTTGGCATTTTTGGTAAAAGCCAGTGCAATGGCCTTGAAAGAGTTCCCGCGATTTAATGCTTCGCTTGACAAGAGTGGTGAGCAGCTGGTGTTGAAAAAATACTTCAATATCGGAGTAGCGGTTGATACTCCAGACGGTTTGGTAGTCCCTGTGGTAAAAGAGGCCGACCAAAAAAGCATTACTGACATAGCCAAAGAGCTTGGCGAGATCAGCGAAAAAGCTCGGGCTAAAAAACTAATGCCACAAGACATGCAGGGTGCTTGTTTTTCAATCTCGTCTTTAGGCGGCATTGGCGGTACAGCTTTTACGCCTATTGTGAACTGGCCCGAGGTAGGGATACTCGGTGTTTCACGTTCGCAAATGAAGCCTGTTTACGATGGCGAGAACTTTGTTCCGCGTCTGATGTTACCCTTGTCCTTGTCCTACGATCATAGGGTGATTGATGGGGCTGAGGCAGCGCGTTTTAGCCGATATTTCGCTGAGTTACTGGCGGATGAATCCTTGTTGACTCTCTAGTCCTAAAGGCCTTAAGGTCCATGCTTATTATTTAAAGTAATCATTATTGCTTAGGACAGCTATGAGTCAGGATAAGCGAGAAGCTCGCCATCAAAAGGCGATGCAAAAACAAAAAGAAATTGTAGATCAAAGGATAGCTGAGGCTGACCAGGATAAGGGTTTGCTCTTGGTGTTGACTGGTAATGGTAAAGGAAAGACCAGCTCTGCCTTTGGTACAGCAATTCGTAGTTTAGGTTATGGCTACCAGGTCGCGATTGTTCAATTCATCAAAGGCAGCGGCGAGTGTGGTGAAAGAAATTTTTTAGAAGGTAATGATCTGGTTCATTATCGTGCCATGGCTACCGATTTTACCTGGGAAACTCAAAACCGAGATAGTGATTCCAAGGCCGCTCAAGAAACCTGGGAAAAGGCTAAAGCCTTTTTGACCAACCCTGATATTCATCTGGTTGTCTTGGACGAGCTGACCTATATGACTAAGTACGGCTATTTAGCTTTGGATGAGGTCTTAGAGGCCATTAGTTCAAGGTCAGAACATCAGCATGTCATTGTCACAGGTCGTGCTGCTGCGCAGCAATTGATGGAGTTGGCTGATACGGTCAGTGAGGTGCAAGCTGTAAAACACGCCTTTGATTCAGGTATTCGCGCTCAGAAAGGAATAGAGTGGTAGGTGTTATCAAGTCTTGGCTAGGTCTGAGTTTAATTTAACTGAGCTATGGCTTCACAAATTTTCTCTGCGCCTAACAAAATACGCGGCCCTGGCCTGACTAAGTGATCTGGGTTGACCGCTAAAAAATTGCCTTGCTTGACGGCGTCGATCGTTTTCCAGTTATCCCAAAACTCACGCTGGTTATCGCTGCTGATGATAAGGCTTGGATTTCTTTCTATAACAGCTTCAAGGTTGACTTGCGGAGCGGTAATTTTGAGTTCTTCAAAAATATTTCTACCACCACAAAGCTCGATAATCTCTGAAACAATATGTTCACCATTTAAAGTCATCAGTGGCTTGTTCCATACTTGATAAAATACAGGACTTGCTTGCTCAGTGTTTGCATTAGACTTGCTGAAGCTTTCTACCTTCGATCTAAATTCTTCGATCTTGGATAGGCTTGTAGCAGTGTTGCCTGTCAGAATCGAGATTCTCTCCATGGTTCTAGCAATATCTTCTAAAGACTTAGGCTCAGAATAGAAGATTGGAATACCCATGTCCTGAATAAGTTTTAAAGACTTTGAAGTGCTTTCAGTACTCGCCCAAGCAATGATTAGGTCAGGCTTTAGTCGAATGACCTCTTCGATACTTACTTGAAAGGCATTGCCGATTTTGGGAAGGGAGGATGTTTGCCTTGGATAGTCGCTAGACTCATCAATGGCGATAACCTTGTCGCCTTGCTCTAAGTAAAAAAGCAATTCGGTGATATGGGGGGAGAGGCTGATGATTTTTCTTGCAGGTTTAGTAAGTTTGACAGTTCTTTTCAAGTCATCCTGAATGTTGAGTTCATTTGCCAAAGAAAGCTGTGGAGCGAGAAAGATAAGAAAAAGCCCGCAATACAGTAGACTAAAAAATGAGAAAACTGTACTGCGAGCATAAGTCATATTTAGATTATATTAGCTTTTGATCTAATAGGTATAGGAAATTCCGAGCTCTCCGGTTCTACCTGGTAAAGTATAACCGTTATAGATTTCAGGGTTTGACGTGCTGCGAGTGCCATAATCAAAGCGACCTTCTTCGTCAGCGATATTGTAAACCGCTAGGTAGGCGCTAACAGCGTTTTTGTCCCAAGCGACTTTGAGATCAGTTGTCTTTTGTTCTGGAATCTGAGTAGCTTCATTTGTTTGGTCATTATCTAGGTATTTTCTACCGATGTAACGTGTGGTTGCTGTAACAAAAATATTTTGATTAAGCTCCCATAGCGCGCTTAGGTTATGTTGTTGGCGAGGCACAATAGGTACGGTTTTTCCTTCGTTTGCGCCTTCTTCAAAAGTGGCTTTGGTATAAGTGCTATTGAGATTGATCTTTACACGTTCAACAGGCTTGTAGCTTAGCTTTAGGCGAGCGCCGGTGCGTTTAGTGTCATCCAAATTTATATTTTGGAAAATACTAGGGTCGAAATGTATTTCATTTTCGAATTTGGTTTCGTAGCCAGATAATCTAGCCTTGAAGTTCTCTGAGGTGTAATCAATGCCTATCTCATTGGAGGAGCCGGTCTGAGGTTCTAACTGGTCAAAAAGTCTTGATTGGTTAAAGAACTGATCGAAACGATTCTCATAAATTTCGTCGACAGTACCAAAGCGAACACTCGATTCTTGTCGAGCATAGGTCGCCCAATGGTCATTAAATTGGTATCTGACACCAGCAATGTAACTGTTTTCTTTTTCTGTCGCACTTAAAGGGTCGGCTTGAGTATCGGTGGCAAACGGAACGTCCGGGGCGGTGGCATCGTAATCATCTAGTCCTTCGGTCTTAACGATTTCTCTACGTAAGCCTGCTGTAAAAGATAATTGATCCGTAACTTGTGTAATATTTTGTAGGTATATTGCGTTTAGACTTTGTTCAATAGCTACGATGTGATTAGGTTGGTTGATTGTGTCTTGGTTGAGAGATCGTAAGGATTTGTACTGGCTGAAGTAGTAGTCAGCACCTAGAGTGATATTGTTCTTTACGGATCCAGTGTTGATGACTCCTTTCCAATAGGGGGTTGCGGAGATCGTTCTGAGTTCCGTTTCTCGGTAGCTGGTATAGCCAAAGCCGGAGTAGTCATCAAAAAATGAACTTTGCTCTTTCTTACGAACACCAAACACTAAATTGAGTTCTTGGTCTTCACCAGTGAATATTTTATACCCACTGGTGATTCGATAGCCTTTTTGAGTACTAAAATCGTTTTCTGTGGATGTGCTTCTAGGGTCTTCGCTGATCTCATTCAGAGCATCATCGGTGGCTGGATCAGCATCTGGGTTAGGGTTAACTGTTCTTACTCCAGGAAGTCGTGCTTCTTGCTCGTCAAACTGAAGGGTTGTAAATAATATCCCCGATTCATCAGCATAATATTTTGAATTTAGTAGTAAATTCCGTTGTTTGTATTCACTGTTCGCTCTATACCCGTCACCATTGGTTGCGTCAAAAGATATTAGGTTAGAAGTGTTCTCAGTATTTTTAGCGAGAGATACGGCAATCTGGCCTGGCTCTGCATGGGTGCTGGTACTCAGACTTACTTTGGCTTTCTTATTATACTCGGCCTTAGTGACAATGTTTATTGAGCCGCCCGAAGCACCGTTGCCATAGAGAACAGAGCCGGACCCTGGCAGAATCTCAATTCGCTCAATAAATTCTAATGGGATTGATGAAAGGTCAACAGCCGCAAGGTCGATGTCATTTAATCTCTGCCCATCAAGCAATACGAGAGTGTTGTTACCTGCCGCAGCGCCGAAGCCCCCCATATCAACAGTTGCGTTGGTGTTTTTGGTGCCAAAGAAAGTTCTAACATTTACGCCTGCTACATTTGCAAGTACTTCGGCAAGGTTGCTTCCGGTGCCCTTGCTGATGTCTTCAGCAGTAATGATGGTTAGGTCGACCGCTTGTTGTTTGTTTTCTTTAGAAACTTTAGAACCAATAACAGAAATTGTATTGAGTTCTACAGCTTCAGGCTCGGTTTCGGCGAAGACCTGATTGCTTAAGCTTCCTAGAATAAGGGAGGTGAAAAAAGATACCTTAGCGATACCTATACGGGTGCTACGAATAGTCATTTGAATCTCCAATGTACCCGCCGTACATGATTGAGTGAATTTAGGTTATCAGGCCGGTATCCGGGCTTACGACTTGATCGTTTGAGATAATGCGCCTTGCTCGCCTTCCCAGATCAAAGACCCAGTGGCGAGTAAAACTTAAATCAAACAGTCGATTACCGTTGCGGGGGCAGCGTGGGCTTAGTCAGCTAAGGCAGATGTCTACCGAAACCAACGCACCAACTTCCCGTTTAACTGATCACAATTGTCATTTTGAAAAGGTGATCGGCACCTGTGGGGCGGGAGTTTAGTGGAGGCGGCTCAGAGGTCAAGTGATAAAAGCTAATAGGCAGCTTCAATTTCTTTAATAGTAGCGAGTACGGCTGAGTTGTGAGGGGTAGGAATGCCTAGCTTTTGGGCTTCTGTGATCAAGTAGCCCTGAATAAAGTCTATTTCGCTGGCTTGCTGGTGCTTTCTGTCTTGATACATAGAGGAGAAGTTAGCTCCCGTATCATGGGCTACCTGTTTAGTCGTAGCAAAGCAGCTCTTGTCAGCCGCTAAAAATTTGAGCTCTTTAAGCACAAGGTCCAGCTCCTTGCAGATAGCTTCCATATGCCCAAGTCGCTCAGAGTGCTTAAGCAAGTCACCATTCTGGCATTGGTAAATAGCGGTTAAGGGGTTGATTGCGCAATTAATAGCGAGTTTTAGCCAGAGCCTTTTCTTGATATCAGCATCAAAATATATGTTTTGTTCGTCTGTGCTAAGTTGCTTAGAAAGATCCTCGGCCGCAGTACTTAAAGAGGTGTCTAGGCTGCCTAAATACGTGTCACCTAAGCCGGCATGGACCACATGGTTTTTGTTGAGGCGGTAGGCGCCATGGGTGGTGGTGGCGCTGAATATTTTGCTATTGGAATATTCTTGCTCTAGCCACTCGGCGTTGCCCATCCCGTTTTGTAATAATACGAGTTGAGCATTGTCTGCGAGCTTTATATTTTTTATGGCTGCTTGGGTTTGGTTGGCTTTAGTGCAAATCAAAAGCCTCTGTATAGGTTCATAGTGATCGGAAGATCGAACACAGGGCAACTCGAAGGTGGTTTCTTTATCATTCCGTTGGTAGCGAAATTCGGTAATAGAACTGTCAAAGGATTCTGGCCTTTGGATTAAGGTAGCCTTCTCTTTAAGCCAAAAGGCAAACAAGCTGCCAATAGAGCCAGCTCCAAGAACATGCCAGTGATTTTGCAGAGCTGTTGTTTTTTGTGCCGGGGAGGTCATGGACCAGGAGTTTAACGATCCCAGTGCATTGTGTCGATTTGAATGCCTGCGTTGCTAGCATTCAGTAGCTTGCGGGCTTCCTTGATAACCTCAAGAGGCTCTGGGTAATAGGTCACCTTGTTGTCTAAACCGACTAAGCTCATGGCTATTTTGAGATGAATATAGCCCGCCTCGGTTTCGTAAGGTTTGATGTTTACCCCATCAAGGATGCGTTTAAAGATTTTGCCTTGGCAAATTTCTAAAGACTCTTGATGTTGAACTACTCCGAATTCGGATTGGCCGGTACGAGTCACAGCGTCGAGTGGGCGAACGAGCTGTTGGATTCGTTTGGAAAGTCCAACCAGTAATTGTTCAACCACTACCTTGCGGTTTGATTCTTTAATTTCGTTAAAACCTACAATAGCAAAATGCAGGTAACACAAGGCACCACCGCGAGATTCTACATACTTTAATGAGTCGTCGATTCTTCGTTCTGCGTATTTTTGGTTTCCGATCTTGGTAAGCCAGTCGACGGTATTTAAGGTCTCTAACTTATGTTTAGCAACAGCTAATTGGCGGTTTTGTTTTAGTAGCTTATTTTGCCTTTCAACCAAGCGAGTGGCAGCCATAACACGAGGGATCAGTTGGTCTTTCATCGTTGCTTTGTTGATAAAATCATCAACTCCCGCGTCAAAGGCGGTCGAAAAGTTATCTGTACCATCTTTAGCAGTTAAAAGCAGAGTATAGGTGTAGTTGCCGGTGGCTTCATCAAGCTTTCGAATGTTGCGTGTTAGCTCTAGTCCATCCATTTCGGGCATCATCCAATCGGCCAGTAGAATATCGATGGCGCGTTCTTCCATCATTTCTAGCGCTTCTTTTGCTGTTTTTGCAGTGCGTATATCGTTGTAGCCAGCACTGGCGAGTGTTTTAGCTACAATCGCAGCGCTAAATTTTGTGTCATCGACAATGAGAATAGAGAGCTTGCTCGTGTTCATACTTATTTTATACCGTACTTTGATGTTTTAGTTTTGAAGTACGTGATGCTTATAATTTTTGTGTTATGAGGGTTTGGTAATCCCGTCTGCGCTATCGGCAGTGTGAATCCGACAGTAAACATAAAACCCTGCATTTACAAGGCTTTAAGTCCCTTTATGAGCATCAATTATCAAAATATAAGGCTTTTTATTGAAAGCCTTCGATTAACTGCTTTGAAGGCCTTTTTATGATAGTTTTTAACACTTCAAATAGCTCCTAGGTCGAGATCTGTCCTTGATTCAATCTGATACTCAACACACTTGGAAAGAAAGCTTTCAGGCTTTCTTGAAACCTCAAGTTATTACCATGCTATTTCTTGGTTTTTCGGCCGGCTTGCCCATCTTGCTGATTTTTTCTTCTTTGTCTCTTTGGTTACGAGAGGCCGGTGTTGAGAGGGCAGTCGTCACATATTTTAGTTGGGCAGCTCTTGGCTATTCTTTTAAGTTTGTTTGGGCGCCATTAGTCGATCGTTTACCGTTACCAATTTTAACGAGCTTTCTAGGTCAGAGGCGTTCTTGGTTGCTGCTTTCCCAGGGAATGATTGTAGTGGCAATGACAATTATGGCCTTAACAGATCCAGTTAATGTGGAGAATCAGTTAACCGTAATGGCTTTGGGAGCCGTTTTGTTGGGCTTTAGTTCTGCTACCCAAGATGTAGTCATCGATGCATATAGAATTGAAGCCGCTGACCCAGAGCTGCAAGGTATTATGTCAGCGACTTATATCGCGGGGTATCGGGTAGGAATGATTGTCGCCGGCGCCGGGGCTTTGTTCATCGCGGACGCGTTTGGCTCCAATATGGATACGTATCGCTATGAAGCTTGGAAAAATACTTACCATATAATGTCCCTATGTATGCTTGTGGGTGTTAGTACCACCTTGTTAATTCGAGAGCCAAAATTAGAGCGCTTGGCTGATCAGTTTAGAAATCTGGATTACTTTCGATTGGTATTCGTCTTTGCATTAGCGGTAGTGGCGTTTGTTGCGGGCTTTGTTGTTTCTGCTGACATGAGCTCGGAGCTAAAGCTTAGCTTGTCAGCACTTTTTGAAAACCGGAATTTAGCTGGTTTTTTAGTTGAGACTATGAGGCTGTTTTTTTCTGCTGTGTTGGCGTATTTGGTGGCGAGGTTGGCGATTGGGCTAGGTTTAGCCAGTATCGAATTGGTTCACTATAGCTATGTGGCTCCAATTCAAAATTTCTTCGAAAACTACGGATTGAAAACAGCTGGGCTTTTACTACTTTTGATTGGCTTGTATCGAATCTCTGACATCGTATTGGGTGTAATATCCAACGTGTTTTACCAAGACATGGGGTTTACAAAAACTGAGATAGGTATCGCGGTTAAAGCCTTTGGGGTAGTGATGGCTATTTTTGGTGGTCTCGCTGGAGGTATCTTTTCAATGCGCTTTGGTGTGATGAGAATGTTGTTTGCGGGAGCCTTATTGGTAGCTCTGACTAATCTGTTATTTATTTTCTTGTACCACAGTGGTCACAATTTAGAAGTTTTGTACTTAGTCGTAGCGGTTGATAACTTTGTAGCTGGTTTGGCATCAGCGGCATTTATCGCATTTTTATCAAGTCTGGTTGATGTACGTTTTACTGCTACTCAATACGCGATTTTTAGTTCCTTTATGACGCTCTTTCCTAAAATTATAGGCGGTTATTCTGGAAGTATTGTTGACTCGGTGGGTTATACCTATTTCTTTTTATTTGCTTCTGCTTTGGGTGTTCCTGTTTTGTTGTTGATCCATTTCGCTAGTCGTTCCTTAAATATTGCGCAACAAGAAAATTCTTAGATCTTGCTGCTCATAAAATTTTTGTAAAAAAAGCCCCGAGTTCGGGGCTTTTTAGTAAATGTATATAGCTGATTGACTAAGGTAATCTATAGTCTAAAACCACCGTCTACATAAATAGTACGACCGCTTAGGTAATCATTTTCAAAGATATAAAGAGCCGTTTTAGCGATCTCGGTAGGCTCGCCAAGTCGTTTTAGCGGTACTTGTTTGGTAAGCATCTCTAGGGCTTCTGGTTTCATGTCCTGTAGAATTTCAGTATTGATGAACCCTGGTGCGATAGCCGCAGCTCGAACTTGGTGTTTGGCTAGTTCTTTGGCCCAAGTAGTTGCCATCGCAGCTACGGCTGCTTTAGCTGATGTGTAATTAGATTGACCCATGTTGCCATCTTTGGAGACGCTGGAGATATTAATAATGACACCCCCGTTTTTGTTTTCGATCATTTTGACAGCTGCTTCACGACCGCAAAGGAAAACACCGGTAAGGTTTACATCAATCACTGATTGCCATTGGTTGAGGCTCATTTTCTTTTCGACAACGCCGTCTTTACCTTTCACCAAAAGTCCGTCACGGATAATCCCTGCATTGTTAATGAGGCAATCTACTGAACCAAAGTCATTTTGAATTTGGTTAAATAGTTGTTCCACTTCGCTTTCAACAGCGACGTTGACTGCGTAACCTTTAGCTTCGACGCCGTGGCCTTTACAGGTTTCAACTGCAGAGGCGAGTACGTCTTCGTTAATATCGACAAGGGCTAGGTTGGCGCCTTTGGCTGCAAAGGTCTCAGCCATGCAAAGACCTAAGCCTCTTGCTCCGCCAGTAATGACAATAGTTTTGTTTTTAGGATCCACAATTATTCTCGCTGTTGATAAATGTATTGATAAATAATGAAGCTCTAAATCACCCATCATTAGTCGGGGGGTGATAAAAAGGAGGCGCTATTCTAGAGCAAAATCTACGGCTTGAGTATGTATGAGGCTAGAAAACTGTCACAATGTCCCAATATTAGTGTCTTACTGAATTCTTAAGAGGGGCTGTTATGCGTTGGGTATTTTTAATCTTTTTGGTGATTCCAGTTCTTGAGATGATTGTTTTGATTGAGGTAGGTAGTATTTTAGGGAGTTTTACCACTGTGTTCCTGGTGTTCTTCACCGCCTTGCTGGGGGTTGCAATGCTGCGCCATCAGGGGCTGAATACTTTGCTGAGCTTTAATCAGAAGTTAAATAGCGGTGACTTGCCCGCAGAAGAGCTTTTGTCGGCAGTATTTTTGGTACTCGCGGGTGCTTTTTTACTAACACCAGGCTTTGTTACAGATAGCCTAGGTTTCTTATTGTTGTTACCTCCCTTTAGGTCCATGTTGGCTCAGTATCTGATCCAGCAGGGCTTGTTGAAGGCGACCCAGGGCTTTGAGCAGAGCCAATTTCACAACTTCTTTGGCCAAGATGGCTTTAATCAAAACCAACCCCAGGGCAGTGTTTATGAGCATGAGCGGCGTGAAGAGCCTGATGACGCGCATCCTCAGGCCCACATCCCCGACGCCGCGGTCTGCACCCCTGAAGAGGGGTCAAATATTGAGGAAAAAAATAAGTCTTCATAAGGCTTGAATATCCGCGAGCTGTCCCCATTTAGCAATCCTGTGCAAGGTAAGCCGCTGATCTGTAATCCGCTGGCTTGACTAAATGCGCTAGCTAACTATGATTAGCACCCTGTTTAGCACTCTCGCCTGTAGAGTGCTAATAGGATAAATACCTGATGTCTAGAACGGTTTTAAGCGTTTTGGACATTGTCTCATTCTTTAATGAACATTGTAGGAGATACTAGAATGAAAATTCGTCCTTTAGGCGATCGTGTTGTCGTAAAACGCGTAGAAGAAGAAACCACTTCAGCTGGAGGTATCGTACTTCCTGGATCAGCGACTGAAAAACCTTCTCAAGGTGAAGTAGTTGCAGTCGGTAATGGCCGTACTTTGGATAACGGTCAAGTTAAAGAAGTAGACGTTAAAGTCGGTGATCAAGTTCTATTTGGTCAATACGGCGGAAACACCGTAAAAGTAGACGGCGAAGAGCTGCTTATTCTTAGCGAAGGTGAAATTTTTGGAGTAGTGGGCTAATTCAACCAGCCACTCAATTCGTTTAATTTATAGATAGATATAGGAAAAGAATCATGTCAGCAAAAGACGTAAAATTTGGTGATGAAGCTCGCCAAGGTATGGTTGCCGGTGTTAACACTTTGGCCAACGCAGTAAAAGTTACATTGGGGCCTAAAGGTCGAAATGTAGTTTTAGATAAATCATTCGGCGCGCCGACTATTACTAAGGACGGCGTATCGGTTGCAAAAGAAATTGAGCTAGCCGATAAGTTTGAAAACATGGGTGCTCAAATTGTTAAAGAAGTTGCTTCACAAACTTCGGACATCGCTGGTGACGGTACTACAACAGCTACCGTACTTGCTCAAGCAATCTTGAACGAAGGCCTCAAAGCGGTTGCAGCGGGTATGAACCCGATGGACCTTAAGCGTGGTATTGATAAAGCCGTTACAGAAGCGGTTGGCCATATTAAAAAGCTAGCTAAGCCTTGTGCTGACGATACTGCTATTGCGCAGGTTGGTACTATTTCTGCTAACAGCGATACTCAAGTAGGTGAAATCATCGCTGAAGCTATGAATAAAGTCGGGAAAGAAGGTGTTATCACTGTTGAAGAAGGTAACAGCTTAGAGAATGAGCTAGACGTTGTAGAAGGTATGCAATTTGATCGCGGCTATTTGTCTCCTTACTTTATCAATAACCAAGACAACATGTCTGCTGAGTTAGACAACCCTTTTATTCTTTTAGTTGATAAAAAAATCTCTAACATCCGTGACCTGCTTCCTATCTTAGAAGCGGTAGCTAAGGCTGGTAAGCCACTTTTGATTATCGCTGAAGATATCGAAGGCGAAGCGCTAGCGACTTTGGTTGTAAATAACATGCGTGGCATCGTTAAGGTTGCTGCTGTTAAAGCACCAGGTTTTGGTGATCGTCGTAAAGCAATGCTTGAAGACATCGCTATCTTAACGGGTGGTACTGTGATCTCTGAAGAAGTCGGTCTTTCTTTAGAAGGTGCGACTGTTGATGACTTAGGTTCTTGTGGCCGTGCGGTTGTTGGTAAAGAAAACTCAACCATCATCGACGGTTCTGGTAAAGCAGCCGACATTAAAGGTCGTGTTGGTCAAATTCGTGCACAAATCGAAGAGACTACCTCCGACTATGATCGTGAAAAACTTCAAGAGCGTGTCGCTAAGCTAGCGGGCGGTGTTGCAGTGATTAAAGTGGGTGCGGCTACTGAAGTAGAGCTTAAAGAGAAGAAAGCACGTGTCGAAGACGCGCTTCACTCAACTCGCGCAGCGGTAGAAGAAGGTGTCGTTCCTGGCGGTGGTACTGCGCTGGTACGTGTACTAGGTAAGATTGCTGGTCTTGAAGGTGATAACGCTGATCAAAACCGTGGTATCGAAATTGCTCTAACTGCAATGGAAGCGCCACTTCGTCAGATCGTCACTAACGCTGGTGAAGAAGGTTCTGTGGTATGTGACAAAGTTAAGTCTCTAAAAGGCAACAACGGTTACAACGCTGCCACTGGCGAATATGTTGATATGGTTAAAACTGGTATTCTAGATCCTGCTAAAGTGACTCGTACTGCACTACAAAATGCAGCGTCGATCGCGGGTCTTATGATCACTACCGAAGCCATGATTACCGATGTTCCTGATGAGGGTGGAGCGGCAATGCCTGCTATGCCTGATATGGGCGGCATGGGTGGTATGGGCGGCATGATGTAAATTTTCGCCCCACAGTAGGTATCTTTCGCGCCCATACCTTTGTTTGTCTTCGACTTCCGGTGCTCATGTACTTTAATGTACATTGTGCGCCGGCTTCGAAAACAGTTTAGGTACTCGAAAATCTACCTGCTGCGATACAATAATACTTAAAAGCCCAGCTAGTCTGGGCTTTTTTATTTGGGAAGCTGCTGCGTTTGCTTATGCGGCGTTAAAAGCTGTCCCAATATGCTCACATACTGCACAGATGCTTCGCTATTTGTTGACTTTGGCTTATTTAGCCGTCACTCATAACGTTTCGACAATGTTTAGGGCTTATGAACTCTAAACCCCCATCTCTTAAACAAAAACTGACTCTTGAGAAGCCTTGTATGGCTTTTTTTGGTTTTGGCAGGTGATATGACTTGTTCATGGGCGTGTTAGCAGGTCTGACAGAATATTGCGTTATTTGCTCTAGCATTACGCTCTGATAGTGAGCCTTATTAAAAAATTTAACTAAATTTTTGGTGAAAGTTGGGCTATTTCGTGCCTGAGATCGCATCTGGGAATAGCACCTGGAATTGGCGCCTGGGGCTTGATTTGTTTAAAATACTTAGTACTCTAATATTTTTTGTTTGGCTTTTACTATGTGTAAGGTTCTATATTTAAGGTATTTTAGATGGTTTGAGCCTCTGAAAGTATTTAGAAATCTAAATAAATACATTATGGTGGGCTGTTTGCCAAAGGGCCTAGGTTAGTAAGGGAACAAGTCGATGAGTCTTATAGCGTCGGTGGTCAGGCGCGGGATCTAATTTTTGAAACTTGCTTGAGCCTTTATGTTTTGGAAGCTCAATAACTAGATTGGCAAGAGGCGAAAAAGTCATGAATTTTGCACCGACCAGTGAGTGCTAAGAGTGTTCCTAATCGTAAAGTTGTCTATGAGTCACTCGAATAAGTACTAGGTGAATACGACATGGTTATTTCTTTTGTAGTTTTTCTATTTCTTTTTGCTGCAGTTGGCATATCTTCCGCGAAGCTAAGCCAGGGCAGTAAGGCTGACTATTATCTTGCGAGTGGTCAGATACCGCCTTGGTTGGTAGGACTTTCTGCCGTAGCGACCAACAACAGCGGTTATATGTTTATCGGAGTCATAGGTTACACATATGCAACTGGTCTTTCATCGATCTGGTTAATGATTGGCTGGATTGCAGGTGATTTTCTCGCCTCTCTTTATGTACATAAACGTCTTAGCCAAGCCACCAAGGACTTTAATGAAGTCAGCTATTCGGGTGTGTTGAGTCGATGGTCTGGCGAAAATTTCACACACCTGCAGCGTTTGATTGGAATTGTGTCACTGTTGTTTTTGTTGGCCTATGCCGCTGCTCAATTGGTTGCTGGTAGTAAGGCTTTGCATGTATTGCTGGATTGGCCTCTTTGGTCGGGTGCGGTGGCGGGCTCAATTCTTGTGGCACTTTATTGTTTTGCGGGAGGTATTCGAGCCTCGATATGGACCGACGCGGCGCAATCATTGGTGATGGTTGGCGCGATGGGGGCTTTGTTGGTATTCGCTCTTTCAGATCTTGGTGGTATTACTAGCGCTGTTGAGCGTATGAGTGATGTAGAGGGCTTTCTTGACTGGTTTCCCAAAGACCTTGCTGCTCCTGGAGCGTTGGGGATGGGGTTATTCATGGTTAGCTGGTTGTTTGCAGGGTTATCTGTCATTGGTCAGCCGCACATAATGGTGCGCTTTATGACTTTAGACGATAGTGCCAACATTCGAACCGCAAAAGCCTGGTATTACCTGTGGTTTACATTGTTTTATTGTATGGCTACTGGTGTTGGTTTGTTATCCAGAGTTTATTTGGTCGATGTGTCTAACTTTGATCCAGAACTTGCCTTGCCTAAAATGGCACAGCAATTGTTTTCGCCATTTTTTGTAGGGTTGGTATTGGCCGGAATTTTTGCTGCAACTATGTCTACGGCGGATTCGTTATTGTTGAGCTGCTCGGCTGCAATAACACATGATATTCTGCCTTATAAGAGTGAAAGAACTTGGGTATTAAAATTCACCACAGTGGCGATAACTGGTATTGCCCTGGCAATCGCCTTGTCAAACAATCAAAGTGTGTTTTCATTGGTGATCATGGCATGGTCAGGTTTGGCCAGTGCCTTTGCACCATTGCTGATTTATTTGTGCCTGGGCAACCAAACAAGTCAGATAGCAGCTGTGCTTTCGGTAATAAGTGGTTTTATGGTTGCATTACTTTGGCGTTTTGTTGAGTTGCATGGGGTAGTGTATGAGGGTTTGCCGGGTATTTTGGCGGGATTGATAATTTTGTATTTGGGGCGAACGTTTTTTCCTGCCAAGCCTTAAGTCGATAGTGTTTTAAGTGAGTGTAGCAGGTGGGTTCAGCAAGTAGGACCGACAAGCTCGATCCGATTATGGGTATAAATATTCAATGATGTTTAGTGATAATGACAGCGTCTTTTATTTGTCCATAGGGAAATAAAAGGCGTTGAGATTTAATACTCACCTAGTCGAATAAAAAATTTGCAATTCCAATAAAGCAGCATAGAATCCGCCGCGAATTTAAGCCGCTTGAGAGGAATTGTGAGTTTTGTTCAAGCCTTGTCTTTTGGTTCGGAAGATGTGCTGTACACAGCTTTAGGATATAGCTGGTACAGCTCGATATTTATCGGTTGACCTGCTTTGCTAGGCTTAGTTGCTTTCGAAATAATTGCTTTTTCAAAACCAGACCATTTTGTAGCAGAGGATAAATATGTTTAATGAAAAAATCATTGTAGGTAGCGAGGAATGGTGTGCTTTTCCTGGTCTCGGAATCCCTGCGATAAAAGCTCGGGTGGATTCTGGAGCTAAGACATCTTCTATGCATGCTTTTGATATTCGCACTTTCAAACGTGATATGCAGACATGGGTTAGTTTCGAAGTTCATCCTTTGCAGTTGAACAGAAAAACATCGGTTCGCTGTGAAGCTCCGGTCATTGACAAGCGATCAGTAAAAAGCTCGTCGGGTACATCGGAAAAACGTTTTGTCATAAAGGTGCCAATGGCCATAGGGGAACAAGTTTTTGACATCGAAGTCACGCTTACTAACCGGGATTCAATGGGGTATAGAATGCTTTTGGGGCGAGAGGCAATGCAGAATCGCATGCTGGTTGACCCTGCCGTCAGCTTTGTTTTAGGCGATAAAAACAAAGAAGAAATTTCTGACCTTTATGGTAAAAAACCAGTTGCTGCTTCCGGTTTAAAGATCGGAATTCTGGCTAGTAACCCCGAGCTTTATAGTAATCAAAGAATTATGGAAGCAGGGCTTGCTCGGGGGCATGAAATGGAGTTTTTCAATATAAAACAGTGTTATATGAAACTTGATGCTGAAACTCCCGAGGTACACTACCGAGGAGGGAGGATTTTAAATGATTTGGATGCAATTATTCCTAGGATCAGGCCGAGTGTGACTTTCTATGGTTGTGCGTTAACTAGGCACTTTGAAAGCCTGGGTATTTTTGCACTAAATGGCTCTTCAGCGATTAGTCAGTCAAGGGACAAACTATTCTCTTTGCAGTTGCTACAAGAGTCAGGCCTAGATATTCCAACCTCTGGCTTCGCCAATTCGCCTGTTGATACCAATGATTTGATTGATATGGTCGGAGGTGCGCCCTTGATTGTTAAGCTCTTGGAGGGATCGCAAGGAAGGGGGGTCGTATTAGCTGAAACTCGTAAAGCGGCCGAGTCGGTTATCAATGCATTTAAATCACTAAAAGCCAATTTGCTAGTTCAGGAATTTGTGAAGGAAGCCCAAGGAAAGGATCTCCGCTGTTTCGTAATTAATGGCAAGGTGGTGGCGGCCATCGAGCGATCTGCGGCGCCGGGCGAGTTTAGGGCCAATATTCATCAGGGTGGCTCGGCTAAAATTGTTAAAGTCACAAAAGAAGAGCGAAGTTTGGCAATTAAAGCGGCAAAGGTGATGGGTTTGTCGGTTGCTGGTGTCGATATTATTCGGTCTAACAAGGGCCCTCTATTGCTAGAGGTGAATTCTTCCCCAGGTCTTGAGGGTATTGAAACTGCAACGGAGCAGGATATTGCGAGTTTGATGATTTCTGCCATTGAGAAAAAACTGAAATGGCAGTTACGTGGATAACTAACTTAATAGATCTCGGTTTTAAGTTAGGCTTAATGTGAGGTGTTTTTCTGATAACTTAATAAGAGCTTTATCAAACTGCATGAGCGATTAGTGTTGGAAGCTTTTTAAGCTTGATTATAGCCCTGAGAACTTGCATTAAAAAGAAGCTGAGCTATAGTTAGGTTTCATTTACTGATATTTCAATTCTCTTATGCCCGTTAGCAAGTTCGAAACAGTTTACGTTTCTGCACAAGATTTTAAGCTTGTGTTTGCTGCTGCGCTCGCTCTAAACCTGCTGCTGCCCATGCGGGCACATACTTCTATTTAATACAGCACAGGCATTTTCTTTTATTTTTTCAGGACTTTCAGGTCATAGGCTTAATTGCGTCTAGAGCCATTAGGAAGATGGCATCGAAGCCCTCCTACAAGCTATAATGCGCCTCTTTGGTCATAAGCCCGGTAGTCCCATTTGGAGCAGAACATGAGTACCCAACCTTTAATTATTTTTGATACAACCTTGCGTGACGGGGAGCAGAGCCCTGGCGCGTCTATGACCAAGGATGAAAAGATTCGTATCGCTAAATCCCTAGAGCGCATGAATGTAGATGTGATCGAGGCGGGGTTTGCGATTGCTAGTCCTGGTGATTTTGAGTCAGTTAAAGCCGTGGCGGAAGCAGTTAAAGATAGTCGTATATGTAGCCTTTCACGCGCCAATATGGGCGATATCGACCGGGCCGCAGAGGCCTTGAAGGGCGCTAATGCCGCACGTATTCATACCTTTATCGCGACATCTCCTATTCACATGCAATACAAGTTAATGATGGACCCTGAGCAGGTGATTGAAGTCGCTGTTGGTTCTATCAAGCATGCCAGAAACCTTGTTGATGATGTGGAGTTTTCCTGTGAAGATGCGGGGCGATCAGAGTTTCCATTTTTGTGCAAAATCATCGAGGCGGCGATTGACGCCGGTGCTAGTACTATCAATATTCCTGATACCGTAGGCTACGCTATTCCTTCTCAATATGGTGAAACCATTCGGCGGTTGATCGAGACCATTCCTAATTCAGATAAAGCGGTGTTTTCGGTCCATTGTCACAATGACCTTGGTTTGGCTGTGGCAAATTCGATCGCGGCTGTGGCCAATGGCGCTAGACAGGTAGAGTGTACGATTAACGGCTTAGGTGAGCGTGCGGGTAATGCCTCATTGGAAGAGACAGTGATGGCGATTCGTACTCGCCAGGATTTCTTCGATATTGATACTCGTATTAATGCCGAGGAAATTGTTCCCGCTTCTCGTCTTGTATCAACGATTACAGGTTTCCCAGTTCAGCCTAATAAGGCGATTGTGGGTGCTAATGCTTTTGCTCACGAAGCAGGTATTCACCAAGACGGCGTGATTAAGCATCGTGAAACCTATGAAATCATGAAGGCGGAAGATGTAGGCTGGAAAAATAACAAGTTGGTCTTGGGTAAACACTCCGGCCGCACCGCTTTTCGTCAACGTTTGGATGAGTTGGGTATTAGTTTTGAGTCTAATGCTGAATTTAATTTGGCCTTTGAGCAGTTCAAAGTGCTTGCTGATAAAAAGCATGAGATTTTTGATGAGGATTTACAGGCTTTGGTCAGTGAAACTGAGCAAGTTGATGAGCGCTTTCGATTAGTTGATTTAAATACTACTTCTAAAATGGGCGAGATTCCTCAAGCGTATTTAAAAATTCTTATTGACGGCCAAGAGGTTGAAAGTAGTGCCGAAGGTTCTGGACCAGTTGACGCGGTATTTAAAGCAATTGAGCAACACGTAAACAGTGGTGCTAGCTTACAGCTTTATTCAGTGAACGCGATTACTCAAGGTACTGACTCACAGGGTGAGGTAACGGTTCGGCTTGAGAAAGAAGGTCGAGTGGTTAATGGCATGGGTGCAGATACGGATATCGTGATTGCCTCAGCTAAGGCTTACTTGGGTGCGCTTAATTTGCTTAGCAATAACGTCGAGAAGGCGCATCCGCAGGCTATATAAAACAATATAGAGTCATTTTCTATGAATGAAGTGCAGCGTTTGCAATATTTAGAAGCTTTGGACCTCACCCAGTGGGTGTCCAAGGCTGAGCTGCCTTACGCCAAAGAGAGTGAATATGTCGATCTAAGAGAGTTTCAGCAGAACGCTCTGAATGAAGAAGAATTGGAGCAAGTTGCTTCTGATCTTGAAGTCCTCACAGAAGAAATAAGGCCTCCGTTTGACTCCCAAAGGCCTGCTACTGACGTTGTTGTTGATGCGAAGGTTAAGCAAGAGTTCAAGCAAGAGGCAGGTCAGGGTGCTGAACAAGAAGCCGGGCAACAGGCTTTAACGAAACCTAGTACTGAAACCTATGAAGGGCTTTTCAATATTCAAGGTAAGCGTGGGCAGTATCTTCTAGTCGCTGATGTGCGAGTTGGTTCCCAAATGACTCAGGCTGAGCAGGTACTAATGAATAATATCGCCAAGTCTATTGACGGTTTGATGGCGAATCCAAGTACCACGGCGGTTATTCCCGAACAATTCAAATGGCCCTTATTCGACTCTCACTATCAAGCGGATCATATTGATGTGAGTAAAAACGCTGCTAGAGATAGCTTCAAGGCTTTTGTTGATAGTCGTCTTAAAAAGCATCAAGTGTCTTTGCTGGTGTTGCTTGGGAAAGAAGCTGCGGACTTGTTAGATCTATCTGAAAGCGAAAGGCAATTTAAAAATGCGGCTGTTATTTCTGGGGCTTCATTGACGGCCATGCTTGAGAGTCAAAGCAGCCAACTTAAGCGCGAGCTTTGGCACAAGCTCCTTGAGTATAAGAGTCACTAAGATGCGCCAGTACGACCTGCACCAGTATTTGGAGTTTAGTCGTTTGCAAGAATCTGACCTGTCTAAGGTTTTGGAAATCGAAGCCAGTGTTTATGGTTTTCCTTGGAGTGAAAAAGTATTTAGCAGCTGTTTAAACAGCGAGTATCAGTGCTATGGGCTTTGGATGCATGGGGAGCTTATCGGTTACTGTATCAATTCGGTGGTTTTGGACGAGGCTCATCTTTTAAATATTTGTATAGCCAAAGAATGGCAAGGACAAAAGCTAGGTAAAGCGACCTTGTTTTGGCTATTTGAACGCCTAGATAAAGAAAAAATTCGTCAACTCTTCTTGGAGGTTAGGCCCAGCAACCTTCAAGCGCTTGCTTTGTATAATAGTTTGGGTTTCGAAACTATTGGTTTGCGTAAAAATTATTATCCGAGCCCCGAAGGACGAGAAGATGCTCTAACCATGATGAAATTGCTGAGTTAAGTGCTTTCCTAACTGAAATCCCCTGACTTCTGGAGGGTCTCAAGCTAAAATACCTCTCAAAGAAGTCTCCTAATCTATTAAGTTGTCATTATGAGTAGTGAAATCATCGAGGCGGTTAACCGTCGTCGAACCTTTGCCATTATTTCCCACCCGGATGCGGGTAAAACCACGATCACCGAAAAGGTGCTTTTGTACGGGCAAGCCATACAAGAGGCCGGAACCGTTAAAGGGCGCAAGTCAGGAAAGCATGCCACTTCAGATTGGATGGAAATGGAGAAGGAGCGGGGTATTTCGGTGACGACCTCAGTGATGCAATTTCCTTACATGGACCACACGGTGAACTTGCTGGATACACCAGGCCACGAGGATTTTTCTGAAGATACGTATCGTACACTCACGGCTGTAGATTCTTCCTTAATGGTGATCGATGGCAGTAAAGGCGTTGAGGCGAGAACCATTAAATTAATGGAGGTGTGCCGGTTGAGGGATACGCCTATTTTATCTTTTGTGAATAAGATGGATAGGGATATTCGAGACCCTATTGAGCTGCTCGACGAAATTGAAGGTGTGTTGAATATCGCTTGTGCTCCTATTACTTGGCCTATTGGTATGGGTAAGTTTTTTAAAGGCGTTTATAACCTCCTTGAGGATCGTGTGTACCTGTATAAGCAAGGCTCAGCGAATGTCTTGTCTGAAACAGAAACTATCGATGGTTTGGACAATCCGGCACTTGACGAGGCGGTAGGAAGTTTGGCCGATCAGTTGCGTGAGGAGTTAGATCTGGTGCAAGGCGCTAGCAATGAGTTTGATCAAGAAATGTTTTTAGAGGGTCAACTAACGCCGGTTTTCTTTGGTACCGCGTTAGGCAATTTTGGTGTAGATCACATGCTTAAGGGTTTGGTGGATTGGGCGCCCAGTCCGAAAAGCCGTGAGGCTATAGAAAGAGTTGTTGATTCTAACGAAGAAAAATTTACAGGTTTTGTTTTCAAGATTCAGGCGAATATGGATCCCAAGCATCGGGACCGAATAGCCTTTATGCGCGTGTGCTCAGGCAAGTACCAAAAAGGTATGAAAATGAAACACGTGCGAATCAATAAGGATTTGCGTGTGGGAGATGCTTTAACTTTTCTAGCGGGCGATAGGGATCATTTAGAAGAAGCTTATCCTGGGGATATCATCGGTTTGCATAATCATGGAACTATTCAAATTGGTGACTCGTTTACCGCAGGTGAAGAACTCAATTTTACAGGCGTACCTCACTTCGCGCCGGAGCTGTTTCAGCGAGTACGTTTAAAAGATCCACTTAAGAGCAAGCAGTTGCTTAAAGGCTTAAAGGAGTTGGCTGAAGAAGGTGCTACACAGATTTTCATGCCAAAACGAAACAATGATCTGATACTGGGGGCAGTGGGTGTTTTACAGTTTGATGTTGTGGCTAATCGACTTCTCAATGAGTATAAAGTTGAGTGCGTGTATGAGCCTGTAAGTGTGGCAACAGCTCGCTGGATTCATTGTGATGATGAAAAGAAACTGGAAGAGTTTAAAAAGAAAGCTCATGACTCCTTATCAGTGGATGGCGGCGAATACTTAACGTATCTAGCTCCTAGTTTGGTGAACCTGTCTTTGACAGAAGAGCGTTGGCCTGACATTCAATTCAATAAAACCAGAGAGCATTAATGCAACACCAGCCTGATAGGCCTAATACAACCGAAGCGGCCAGCGGTTCTACATCGTTGACCTATCTGTTGTATGTGTTGGTAGCTTTTGTAGGCTTTGTGCAATTAGGTGGTGTCGACTTTAGTGCGGTTGTGATGGCACTTTTTTTGCTTGTCGTGTCTGTATTTATTCACCGTCAAGAGAAGTTTGGTTTTATATGGGTGCAACTCGTTCAGGGTAATAAAATAGAATTCGCTCTATTTTTCATTTGGTTATTTTTTGCTCTAGTATCGGTAGCCTTGTCACCTATTTTTTCAGACGCCAGCGGGCAAATGTACTTGATAAGCCTCACTCGCCTTGCCTTGATCGTATCCTTTTTTATTTTTGCGGTGTATTTGTATCAACTGTTGGATCGAAATTCTTATCCCGTCGAAATGCTATTGAAGATCATTATTGGAGTGATGTTAATCATTATTGGCAATATGTTTATCGTCTGGAATTTGTATGA
Source organism: Pseudomonadales bacterium (assembly GCA_965223975.1). Classification (GTDB taxonomy): domain Bacteria; phylum Pseudomonadota; class Gammaproteobacteria; order Pseudomonadales; family JBECKS01; genus JBECKS01. The sequence continues at coordinate 485,476 of OZ245031.1, read as the reverse complement.
GGACTTTCGAGATCCCGATATATGGTTTGATCGTCCGCCTGGTTATTCACATATTCGGCATGCGGGATATCACGTCGAAGTAGCATCGGTATTTTGTTTATATTTTTTATTAAAGTCTTCGTCTAAATTGGCTGCTTTTTGGCCGGCTGTATTATGTTTAAGTGTTTTGTGGGCATTTAATTTTTGGATGGGTGGTAGAGGAGCCATGATTGCCACCTTTTTAGCGAGTTTGTGTTTAATTGCTATGGCTAAATATAAAGGGCTGGGTGTGGCCCGGCTTTCGAGTGGTTTTTTCTTATCTTTAATGATTGGTGTTGTACTGGCTGAATCAGCGGCTGTTATGGACTGGAATGGTCTGTTAAACGCCTCGATGCGTTCGCTAGATGCTGATAGTGCCAATGCTTTGACAACAGGTCGTACCGATATCTGGATGACTGGAGTTTCTGCCCTGGAAGGGCATTGGCTACTAGGCTTAGGGACTAATAGTTATCGATTTTTACCCAATCACATATATGGATCTCATCCTCATAATTTAATTATTCAAATGCTTTTGGATTATGGTGTTGTTGGTTTCTTAGCGATGACACTTTTGTTGACGGGCTTTTTTGTCAAAGGTGCCGTTAAGAATATTCAAGATTCGTGCGTTAGTGAGATTTCACTGGTTAGCGGGGCGTTAATTGTCTGTTTGGTATTAGCTGCGATGATAGACGGCACTTTTTACCATACTCAACCAACAACCTTTTTAGTGTTTGCGTTTGTATTTTGGTTGAAACCAAAAGGTTTGTCCTAAAAATAAAAAGAGAGGCATATCTATGTTCAAAGTTTTTAAAGCACTTGTTATAGCTATTGTATTAGTTCTGGGGCTGGCGTCTCTTGGGTTAAAAATCACAGGCAATGATCATTTATTCAGAGCATTGCAGCTTACATATATGAAAGGGAATGACACGGCTAATATAAATGACGGGCAAGATTTTAGTACAAATATTATTGAGGCGGCAGAAGCAGAGCCTTGGCCTCTTCATGACAATTACAATCACCGAGAACTCGATGGTGAGCTTGCTTCATTTTTGGAATCCACCAATTCTGCAGCCTACTTAGTAATACATGAAGGAAAACTGCACACCGAATACTACTTTGAACCTTATTTTGACCGAAGCAAGACGAATTCATTTTCAATGGCTAAAAGCGTTATGACGATGATGATAGGAGCAGCTATTGATGAGGGTTTGATCAATGATTTTGATGACCTAGCTAAAATATATGTTAGCGAATTAGAAGGGGTGGCAGATGAGGTGACGGTTGCTCAGTTGTCAGCGATGAGTTCGGGTGTGGATTGGGACGAAGATTACTACTCTCCTTTTTCGCCAACACCCAAGCTGCTTTATGGTTATGATGTTGAAAGCTACACCTTGAATCGAGACTATCCTATCAAGGCTGGTACTGAATATTATTATGCGAGTGTCTCGACCCAGCTCCTCGGTATTGTCTTAGATCGTGCGTTAAAACGAGCTGAAAGTGAAGAGACCCTAAGCGACTTCCTTTCTCGCCACTTCTGGCAGCCTATGGGTATGAATGATGATGGAACCTGGCACACTGACGCAGAGGGCATGGAGCTTGTGTACTGCTGCATTAATACCAATGCTCGAAATTTTGCAAAATTTGGCCTTTTGCTGAGCCAGCAGGGAAGGTGGGGTGATGAGCAGCTGCTTCAGCCGGATTTTGTAAAACGGATGATAGAACCAGACTTGGTTCATTATTATGGGCACTCGGTTTGGACTGACGATCGAGATGAAGATGCGCCTCAGTTCTACCTAATGATGGGGCACCTCGGGCAATACGTCATCGTTGTACCTGAACATGATTTGGTGGTGGTGCGTTTGGGTGAATTTAGGAATGAGCCTGCCGATAAAGAAACCCACTTTATTCCTAAAGAAGTGGCATTTTATGTCGAGCAGGCCATTAAGCGGGTCCGCTAGGCTATAGGTCTCTATCCTCAAAGGGGGCGTTAGACCAATTTTATCTAAAAATAACCTTTTAGGTCTTTCTGGTTATTAAGGCATTCTTTTGACGGTTTAATTCAAGGACTTAATTCGCTTATTTAACACCGAATCTTTGTTGGCCTGATTGGCTCGATTTTGGCGATGAAGTGCATGGGAAACTGATTAAAAATCATGCTAGATTGATTAGGTGTAATTGATAAGGATCAGTCGCTAGGTTTTTACGCCCCTTAGTTAAAGCTTAGTTGAAATCTATAAAAAGAACCTTATTAACTTTATATGAGTTCGCTAGTTTAGTGTGGCTTGTACAAGAAGAGCTGTGTTTTTTAATTGCTTACATTGTTTGCTTAAAAAGACACATACATTCAGCCGGCTTCCTTTGTTGAAGCCTCTAACTATAGGAGTTATTAGTCCCTTTTTTTAAAAACATTTTCATTTTAGATAAAACGATAGGAGCACGTTCTATGCAAAACCAATTGCAAATTGTATTCCGAGGTATTGATCAATCTGATGCCATCGAAGGCGCTATTCATAAGAAAGTAGAAAAGCTTGAGCGCCAATATGATCGTATTACCAGTTGTAGAGTCGTTGTGGATGCCCCCCATAAACATCACCATAAGGGCAAGCTTTATCAGGTCACTGTAAACACCACTACTCCAGAGGGAGATGTAAGCGTTAGTGGCGATAAGCAAGATTTATATGTAGCTATTCGAGATGCCTTCTCTGCTACTGGGCGCCAGTTGAGTAGTATTCATGATAAAAACCGTCGATATTTGCGCTCCGCTTGAAATTAACCGTAGGTCCTAAAACAAAAAAGCCGCTTTTTAGCGGCTTTTTTTATTCTTGACTCAAGTTAGCTTAGAAAGCTTTTTGATAGCCAAATACAAAGGTTCGATCTCTTTCCATTTGAGGACCGTCGAGGCTTTGGTAAGCGGGGATGACTAATTCCAGAGCCACTCTGTGCTCGCCTTCTCCGTATATCCCATTAAGCCCAAGGCCAAAGTCAGCGCGTTTACCACCATGGTTTTGTGGGTTCACAGTTGGGACAGTTTTAACACCATTTGGCATAGCGGCTGGTAATTTTCTTTCTGAATCGTCGCCGTCAATATTATCCCAAGTTTCTAGAACTAGGCGTGTCGACACACTGAGCTCGGAGTTGATTAACCATGCATGCCAAGCTTGAGCCTGAGCTCGATTGCCTAAAGTATAACCGTTATCGTTCTCGCCAATGCGCACCACGGAAGACACTTGGGTACCCCAGGAGCGTTTTTCGTAAACTCGGTTGTAGGTGATGCCGGGCATTAAGTCATAAGTACCAGAGCCGATTTGCATTGGAAAAGGAAGTTGAGTTTCGCCTAGTGCAGGTGCAGATCCAATTTCGTCCTCCTCATCAATTGATCCGGTAGGAAGGCTTAAAGTTAGATTGATCAATAAGCTGCTTTCTGCTGTTTTCTCTAAGGTGAAAATACCGCCAATTTTGACATCGCCGATTCCGCTAGCTTCGGTAGTAAATTCCTCGCCTTGCAGTGCTGCCATAGGGTGTGCATCGGAGATTAGGTGGTCCATGCTTAGATCAATGTAAGGCACCATCAGCATCAGCGTCGTAGTGTCGCTAGGTGCGTACATCATCCCGAGCATGTGCATATCCATGGTCATATCTAGGGGAGCAACTAAATAGCCGTCAGTATTGTTAGGGCCGACTAAAATGTCGCTATTGGATAAGTTATCACTGCCATCCAAATTACCGTCCATTTCCATGTTCATAAAGCGATAAGAAAACATAAATTCGCCTTCGCTGTGGCTGTGTTCAGCCATTACGCTGATAGGAGCGTGAGCGTCGGGGCGGGACTTGCCATCAGCTAGGGCTGTCACGTAGCCTGCGCTAATAAGTGCTGCGGTAAGAATCGAGATGCTTGTTTTGATTTGGAATGCCATGTTAAACCTCGGTGTGTGTCAAAAACGCCGCGATTGTACTGAATTCCGTGAGGCTTGAGGATGCGACAAATTGTCGCAGTTTATTCGTTTTTATTCTTTTTCGAAGCTACCGTGGCGTCCTTCGCCATCTCTAAAACGACTGGCGCCCGCCAAGGTTTCCCCAGATTGAATCACGCTCAGTCCGCGCTTGGTTTCAGCGAGTAGGGCTTCGTCCAGGGGGAGTCCCCATTGTTCATAGGCGCTGAGTCGGTCTTGTTGCATGCAGTGCTCTGGGAATTCTGCAATGGAGCGAGCCAGCTTTTGTGCTTCCTCTATTGCTGTTCCAGGCGCAACGACGCGATTGGCTAAGCCGATGTCTAGCGCTTCTTTTGCGCCCACCGCTCGCCCAGTTAGGATCAGGTCCATAGCGCGGCTCATACCAATCAAGCGCGGCAAGCGCACTGTACCACCGTCTATCAAGGGTACGCCAAAACGGCGGCAAAATACGCCAAAGGTGGCGTCTTCAGCGCAAACTCTCAGGTCACACCAGATAGCAAGCTCTAGGCCTCCAGCGACAGCATGGCCTTCGACGGCTGCAATGACGGGTTTGTTCAGCAACATACGGCTAGGGCCCATCGGGCCGTCGCCTTTTTCTTTGACCTTTGGGGCAGTGCCATCTGCTTTAGCAACTGATTTTAGATCAGCACCGGCACAAAAGTTTCCATTTCCGCAGAGTATTGCGACCTTAGATTCAGAGTCTTGATCAAATTCTCTAAAGGCATCGGCAAGTGCCTGAGCCGTTGGGTGGTCAACAGCATTTTTTAGTTCTGGGCGGTTGATCATGATGGTCCAAATTCCATCATTTTTACTGATTTCTATGGTACTCATTGTTGCTCCTGAATCGATAGTTTGGCTCGGATAAAGTCGCTATGAGATACATAAAGTAAGTCAGCTAGCTTGCGAATCATGGACTCTTCATAGCGGTCGAGGTTGCCATCCGCATAGGCGATTTGCCACATAGCTTGCACCAGAGCATATTTTTCTTCTGTTTCAAAATAAGCGTTGATCGCGCGCGTGAACTCATAGGCCGAACTCGCTTCTCGAACTTCGCTTTCGGCATGAGCCACCAATTCGTCGATAAGCCTGTTTGGGATGTCAAATTGTTGCACTAGTAGGTTTTTAAGAGCACCTTGTTCCACTTCAGCGATGTTGTTATCCGAATAGGCAACTTCGATAAGAAGCGCGGCAGCTGCAAGATTGATTTTTTCTTCAACGCTTTGGTTTTGCTGTTTTGGCGCAAATCGTTCTTCGATAAAGTTTTTAAGAGCATCTATCATGTTATTTATTTCTTTTGGTGGTTGTTTAACTCGCTTACTTTAGTGAGCAAGTCTAGTCCCTTCAGTGTAGCAAAATTTAAGATCGATAAAATCCTATCCATTCAATCGGGCAGCAATGTCTTTCATAGGCGATAGCGCTTATAATGCGGCTCCTTTCAGTAAGAGCTAATTATGACCAGTCCCCAAGCTGTTTTTCTTCAAGGTTCTATATTGCGTCACGTACTGGTGATGAGTGCGACGAGTACTTTGGGCTTGCTCGCTCTGTTTTTTGTTGACCTATTAGATATGTACTTTTTAAGTCTATTGGGGGATAGCAAAATTGTGGCGGGGGTGGGTTTTTCTGCGACCCTACTGTTTACTCTGTTTTCTATGTGCATCGGTATTCAGATAGCGATGGGAGCGTTAGTTGCCAGGGCTGAGGGGCAGAGAGATCGTGAACTCGCCGGGCGCTACTGTACCCACGTGTGGATTTTCAGTTTTTTAGTAATGTCTGTGGTGGTGGCAGTCACTTGGCTTTTTTTGGAAGATCTCTTGGTTCTAATTGGTGCAGAAGGAGAAGTTTTAGCTCACGCACTAAGCTATAGCCGCATAATGTTGCCATCGCTTTTGTTGGTAGCGATATCCATGTGTGGTGGCGCAGCTCTTCGTTCTGTAGGGGATGCCAAACGCTCTATGTATAGCACCTTAGTGGGGGGAGCGGTCAATGCAGTGCTTGACCCTATTTTTATTTTTACCCTTGGCTGGGGTGTTGAGGGAGCGGCTTGGGCTTCGGTGGCGTCTCGCTTCTCGGTGTTGGTGGTTACCGTTTACCCGCTTTTTGTTAGGCATAAGTTGCCGGTAGCCCCTCGCTGGAAGGCTTTTGTGGGAGACCTACGAGCTATAGTGCAGGTGGCGGTTCCGGCTATTATTACTAATTTGATGACCCCGATAGGCGGAGCTTTCGTGTTGAGCCTTGTTGCAAAATATGGCGCCGATGCTGTGGCCGCGTATGCGGTTCTTGGCCGTATTATTCCTTTTGCCTTTGGCGCGTTGTTTTCCCTTTCTGGTGCGGTAGGGCCCATCGTCGGGCAGAACGCGGGCGCTCATCAGTTTGATAGAGTGAGGTTTGCTCTTATTAGTAGTGCCCAGGTTATCGTTATTTATGTGATTGTTGTTTGGGCTCTATTGTTTGTTTCTGGTCCTCTCATTATCGACATTTTTTCCGTGCAAGGTCAGGGTATAGCGGTATTCGAAACCTATACTCGTTATCTAGTGGGATTCTTTATCTTTGCAGGCTTATTGTTCGTCGCTAACGCAGCTTTCAACAATCTTGGTAAAGCCCATTGGTCTACTTTATTCAACGCGGGCCGTACTTTTTTTGGATCAATTCCTATGGCTTATCTGTTTTCTGAGCATTTTGGGCTGCCTGGGTTGATGTTTGGAGATTCTGCTGGAGTAGTCGTTTTTGGCTGCGTCGCCTTTGGTTTGGCTTTATTCTTTGTGGGTAAGCTAGAAAACGAGCAGTACCAACACTCCAACTAGCTCTGCATGGCGCATTCGGTTCGAATTCTCTAGTTTACTGGTATGCTATCCACTTCATTTGTAGGGTGTTATCTAGAATAATCTGGGTAATAGTTAGTGTCTGTGATTTTTAATGTAAGGGTGTACTTATGGCTAAAGCAAGCAATGTTACTTGGCATGAAGGAGAAATCTCTCGAGAAGACAGAGGTAAACTCCTTGGACAAAAAGGAGTGACCTTGTGGTTTACAGGTTTGTCTGCCAGCGGTAAAAGCACGGTGGCAGTCGCGCTGGAGAAGGCGTTGTTGGAGAAAGGTAAGCTTAGTTATCGCCTAGATGGCGATAATATTCGATTGGGAATTAACCAAAACCTGGGTTTCTCTGCTGAAGATCGTAAGGAGAACATCCGCCGGGTTGGTGAAGTATCTAAGCTTTTTGTCGATGCAGGTGTCATTGCTTTATCAAGCTTTATCAGCCCCTATAAAGAGGATCGAGACGAGGTGCGAAAACTGCATGAAGAGGCTGGTATGGCATTTTTAGAGGTTTTTGTTGATTGCAGTTTGGAAGAAGCTGAACGGCGAGACCCAAAAGGCTTGTATAAAAAGGCTAGAGCGGGTGAGATAAAAAATTTCACAGGTATTGATGATCCTTACCAAGCTCCCGAGCGCCCAGAGATTCACTTAAAAGCCGATGAGCTAAGCGTGGAACAAGAAGTCCAGCAGATTCTTTCCTACTTGGTTGAAAACGGTTTGCTGATCGATGCTTAAGTGCTGATGGGGGCTTGCTATGAGAAAAATCGCTATAGGCCTACTCAACATTTTTAGGACTTTATCCCTGTTTTGGTTAAAGCTGAAGGGCAAGACTGAAGCGGATGTAGCCTCAGAGCGCATCGTTAATGGAAAAGCCTGGGAGGAGTTCTGCGATACCTTGAAAGCGGCGGGTGCCTCTCTTAATTTTCCTGGAGCCCCCCACGACGCGTTTAATCAGGCTGAGGGCTATCGTTATTTAACTCGATTAACCCGCGCTGGCTTGATGGCTTTTGTTGAGCACGCCGACCCCCGAGCACCGGTTTTGCATCGAGTGGTGCATGAGACTGTCAAGATGGGTGCAGACAACCCTGATAACTATTATCAAACTGCGGCCATTAGTGGTGCTTACGAGTACCGAATCTTTGGACAGCGCAATACGGTTAAATATTTATCCTTCGGTACTCAGGCGGGTCACTATGGTTCTGGTGCGGGCATGCCCCCGACAGGCTTTATCGAATCTTCTGATATAGAGATAGACGATGATGGCTTTTTTGAGATTTTTTTAAGTTGTGAAAAGAAAGATAAAAACTGGCTGCCGATGACACCCGAAACCGGCACCTTAGTGCTAAGGCAAACCTTTTTGGATCGCGGTCAGGAGCAGCCTGCGGACCTGACGATCGAGCGCATCCCTTCTGCAGACGAAGAAGAGGAATCTAAAGTTCAGGAAAGCAAACTTGATCCAGCTATCATTGAATCAGGACTTAAATCGACGAGCACCCTGGTTGCAGGCGCATCTATTTTGTTTGCTAAGTGGGCCAATGATTTTCAAAAACATAGCAATGAGTTGCCCATGTTCGATCCCGATGTATCTAACGCAGCGGGCGGTGATCCCAATATTATTTACTACCATAGCCACTGGGCTCTCGCACCCGATGAGGCCTTGGTGATCGACGCGATGCCACCAGAATGCGAACACTGGAATTTTCAGCTTAATAACTATTGGATGGAATCTTTGGACTATCGTTATTTTCAAATTCATACCAATAAACACTTAGCTAATTATCGTAACGACGGTTCCGTAAGGATTATTGTTGCCCATCAAGATCCAGGCCGAGATAACTGGATTCATACCACTGGTCATGAGTCAGGAACGATGTGTTTTCGTTGGATTAAGGCGAAAGAACATCCCCAGCCCAATACACGGGTGGTGAAATTTAGCGAGCTTGCGGGATTAGAGTAGAAGGAACAGGTAGAAATACACGTATGGCCAAAGTAGTTCAAACTTCAAACAATTATCGCAACCCCTATCGGCCTCTACCCATCAAGCTATTTAATGCAGGTGGCAGGGCCTTAGAATCTTTTGGTTTGTTTGGTTCCTTGGATGCGAATACCTTAATAGAGCAAGCAAAAAAGAAAACGGGGCTTACAGATCTTGGTCCTGGATTTGGCGACGGTGATATTTTTTTTCAAGCTTTCCATAAGCTTGTGCAATGCTTAAATGACGAAGCTCAGCTGACGCCTTTCGGCAAGCTGATTCAAAAAACACGTTTGGTATCCGCTTTATCCACCCGGCTTAGAATTCAAGAATTGGTAAGAAAACACGTCGAGATCCAGGATGCTGACTTAGGTAGAGTGATCGTTATTGCAGGCTTGCAAAGAACCGGTACAACGACTCTGCATCGCTTGATTGCTGCTGATCCAAATATGCGTTCGCTTTTGTCTTGGGAGGCCTTAAACCCATTGCCTTTAGAGGGGGAGGAGCGTGGTAAACCACAGAAACGCATCAAACTTGCTCAGCAGGCCGAAAAGGCACTGGCCTATATGGCCCCAGAGTTTTTTGCCATTCATCCGGTCGAGCATGATGCGCCTGAAGAAGATATTTTGCTCTTAGATCTGTGTTTTATGAGCCAGGCACCTGAGGCTACTTTTCATGTGCCGACTTACGCTAAATGGTTAGAGGAGCAGGACCACGAACCTGCCTATCGCTACCTTAAAACAGTATTAAAAGTACTCGAGTGGCATCAGCCCAATAAGAACTGGGTTTTGAAGACGCCTCACCATATGGAGCATATTGATCAATTGTTGAAAGTGTTTCCTGAAGCGACGATAGTGCAAACCCATAGAGATCCTCAAAAAACGACGGGTTCTTTTTGCAGCATGGTCGCCCATGGTCGTGGCGTGTTTAGTGACCAGGTAGACCCGGTTGAAGTTGCACACCACTGGACCAATAAAGTGGAACTGATGATGCGCAGGTCTATCGAAACAAGAGCATCGGCACCTAAAGAAAGATTTGCTGATGTGTCTTACTATGATCTGCTAAAAGATCCATTGGGTGAAATTGAAAAAGTGTATCAGCAAGCGGGCATTTTTTTAGAAGAAAGTTCTAAACAAGCTATGTCGGTCACTCAGTCCAAAAATAAACAGCATCGTTATGGTAAGCATGTCTATGACATTGCTGACTTTGATTTAAGTGTAGGGTCCATTGAAGAAAAATATGCCTTCTATCGAGAGCATTACAGCATTCCTAATGAGTAAACTGATTCAATAGCCTTAAAGTATAGGAAAAGGGATATTTACATGAGTGATAAACAACAAGAGTCTGGTGCCAATGCTGTGGGTCATAATAGTGTAGCGTCGGCTATTTTAACCGCGATCTATGATCAGTTTAGCAAGAAGGGCAGTTTGCCACCTTTGCCTGATGATGTTCGTGTCGATGGCAAAGTATGCTTAATTACCGGTTCTAATACTGGCTTAGGAAAAGCAACCGCTGTTGAAATGGCTAAGCGAGGTGCCCACGTGCTTATGGCTTGTAGAGGCGGGCATCCTGATGCCGGTGAGGACGTAAAGCGTTTGTCGGGCAGCGATAAGGTCGAGATGCTTAAGGTTGATCTTTCTGATATGGATTCAGTTGTCGCGCTGAGTGAGGAGCTAGCGGCAAAGAATATTAAGCTAGATATTACTATTTTGAATGCAGGCCTTATGCCCTTGAATGCTCGCCGGTCCAAGCAGGGTTATGAGCTTATGTTCGCGGTGCATTTTCTTGCCAATCGTTTGTTTGTTTCACGTTGTATCGATGGCGGAGTGATTGATCTTCAATCTGAAGAGCCTAGTCGATTGATTTTTGTGTCATCTGAGGCTCATCAATCTTCTGATCCTATTGATTTTGATCGCTTCGGTAAGTTCGAAGACTTTGGTATCAAAGATGGAATGAGATATTACGGATTAAGTAAGTTGCATATGAGTACTTTGGCTAAAGAAGTCCATAGGCAAACCAATCGCGATGGTAAGCATTTGGTTGTGTCCAGTTTATGCCCGGGTCCCATTGCCTCGAGTATTGCGCGCGAGGCTCCAGTGTTTATGAAGCCTATTGTGACACCGATCATGTCTTTGTTTTTTAATTCTCCCGAGAAAGCATGTGCCCCCGTTGTGTTGATGGCCTGCACCGAAGATAGCGAGCAGTTTAAAAACGTTTATCTGCATATGTTTAAGCCTAAGTCGGCTTCGCCTCATGCTGAGTCTGAAGAAAGTGGACAGCGCTTATGGCAGCAAAGCGAAGCCTTGCTGAAAGACTTTTTGCCTGCTAGCTAACTTAAGTCAGATTGAGCTATGGCGACTCCCGATTTTATTAAAGCTCCTATCGCCTTGGTGACAAACCTATTGTTGCCGCACCCTGTAGCACAAAAAGTTGATATGAGTGGAAAACAGGTCTTGGTAACCGGGGCCAGCCTAGGTTCTATTGGCTATGAAAGCGCTAAACAGTTGTTACAGTTCGGTGCTGATGTCTGTGTCACTGCCCGAAGTGAGAAGAGTTTGACTGAAATTCTCGAAGCGCTACGTCAAGAGTTAAATATTGGCGCTGAAGATAAGCGCTTGAGGGGCAAAACTCTCGATTTGGCGGAAGTGCAATCAGTACAAAATTTTGCGCAATGGTTTAAATCTGAGTTTTCTCGCTTAGATGTGCTGCTTAATAACGCCGGTATTTATTTTGACGTGATGGGCAAGTGGACTGAAGAAAAACTGAGTGACGACCAAGAGGAAATTCACTGGCGCGTTAATTTCCTAGGCACTATGCACTTAAGTTTTGAATTGATGGATTTGCTGCTGGCGACTTCCGAGAAAGATGCTGATGTTCGTATCGTAAATGTCTCCTCACATATGCATGATAATTGTAACAATGAAGAAATGTTTACTGGGCTGAAACCTTACAAATCTGTGAAAGCCTATGGGCGCTCGAAACTGGGTATCAATCATATGAGCTTCTTTTTGCACGATGCGCTGCATGGTCCGAAAGGCATTAAAATATTCTGTTTACATCCGGGTTCTGTTTATACCAATCTGGCGCATAAAGGTTTGGAAGGCCAGCCCTTGATGCAAATCATGCGATCAAGGTTTTCAATGATTGAGCGCCTGATCTTGTTGAACCCCTATCAAGGTGCTCAAACTCAAGTACATTGCGCCAGCGCTGATGTTGAGGGTGGTGTGTATTTTCGTCGTTGTAAAGCGCATGAGTATTCTCCTGAGCTGAAAGATAAGCAGGCACAGAGACAAGTGTTTGAGACCCTGCAAGGTTGGTTTAAAAAACATCAATTGGATTTTTCGTCTTTGGATCAGTATTGGTCTAAAAGTTAATGGTTAATCGAGGAGTGCGCCGTGTTTGGCCGGGAAGTGTTTAATCGAGAAGTTCGTTCTAAAACAGTTGAGATAAAAGCGGAGCGAGAAGCTGTTTGGAAAATACTCGAAGATATCGATGCTTATCCAGATTGGAATCCTTTTACCCATAAAGTCCTTAGTGGATTTAGTTTAGGTGATTCTATAGAACTGCATGTAAGGATGCCCAAACGTGGCGACCGTATGCAAAAAGAAACCATTTGCGAAATGCGTAAGCCAGATCAAATGGCTTGGTCTATGACTTTGGGTTCTGCCTTTATTTTAAGTGCGCGAAGGGATCAATATCTAAAGAATGTTGGTGGTGATAAGTGTAGTTATGAGACTGTGGATGAGTTTACTGGTCTTTTAGCACCTTTGGTCTATCATTTATTCGCTGAAGATATCGAGAACGGCTTTAATGCCATGGCCTATGCTTTAAAGGAGAGAGCAGAGGGTTCGAGCCAATAAAAAGTCTTAAGTTATTTTAGGTCTTTAACTCGCACTTTTCCCGCGGCATTTCTAGGTAGGGCTTCGGTAAATTCAAATTCTCTAGGTATTTTGTACTTAGCAATCTTTTTGCTGGCGAATTCTTTTATCGTGGAGACGATATCGTCTTGCGAGCGCTGTCCTTCTTGTTGGCTGAGCTTTGCAGAAGGGCTCAGTTCAATCAGTGCTTTGACCTGTTCACCCCATTCAGGGTCCTCGATTCCGTAAATGACTAAGTCCATGATATCCGGATGCTCGATCAGCACTTGTTCAATCTCGGCGGGATAAATGTTTACCCCGCCAGAAATGATCATGTTGGATTCTCGGTCGGATAAAAATACATAGCCGTCTTCGTCGACGTGACCGATATCCCCGATACAAAAGATATGGTCTTTGGGGTGGGCTTTGCGCGTTTTCTCTGGGTCTTTGTGATATTCAAAAACCTGTTTTAAATCTCGGTGCTCGCAAAACAGTAGGCCTTGTTTTTCGCCGCTGGGATTTCCGTTTTTATCGCCGACAAAAATCTTTAAATGAGCCAGGGCCTTACCAACGGTTCCTGGTCGTTTTAACCAGTCTTCACTATTAACGAGTGTAGAGGTTCCCGCTTCAGAAGCTCCCCAATATTCCAAAAGAATAGGGCCCCACCAGTCGATCATTTTTTTCTTAACACTGGGGGCAATGGGAGCAGCACCGTGTAATACGAGTTTTAAAGAACTTAGCTGTTCCGCATGAACAGTTTCTTTTTCTTGGTGGGCGAGTAAACGAACAAACATGGTTGGCACTAGATGGCTAGTGTGGACCTGGTGCTCGTTCACGAGTTCAATAAAGCGCGCATTGTCCCACTTAGGCATAATAATAACGGGTGCTCCGTTGATCATATCGTAGAGTGCAAACAGCATGGGCGCAGCATGATAAAGAGGCCCGGTCACTAAGTGAGGGCCTAAGCCTTGCAAGCCAAAGCCCTTAGCACCTGCTGACATTTGTTGCAGGGCGGTACTGAGTTTTGCGGCTTTGTTTCTTCTAACGCCTTTTGGTCGGCCGGTTGTTCCACTGGTGTAAAGCATAGTGCCGCCAGCACCGGCGTCTTCGGGCATTGCTTTAGCTTCGATATTGCTGAGCGCCTTTTCGAGGTCTTCTATGGCAATGCATTCACATGGCAAATCGAGCTCTGCTATATCGCTATGATCTTGATCATAGAAGAGTAGGGTGGCATCACAATCACTTGCGATATACTCGCGCTCGTCTTGACTAAGGTGGGTGTTGATGGGGGTGACCCATAGACCTGAGCAGGTGCCCGCGAGCATCAGCTCTATAAACTCGACCCGATTACCGATCAATAGCGCAATGTGCTGATTTTCTTGTAGGCATTTTTCACTAAGCAAAAACTCTCGTAGCTTTAATACCTTTTGCTCAAGCTCAAGCCAAGTGCGCTCTTGTCGAGTGTCACTAAGGGCGACGACCTGAACTTTGTCTTGGCTTGATAGATTTGCGTGGTCAAAAAGCATGAGAATGAGGTCGTGGGTATTATCGTGGCTACATTTAAGGCTGGATATATTATCAAAGATAAAGGGTTTATTGGTATCATTCCCCTTTTATTTGACGAAGGTTAGAAGTGTCTATGAATGACCAAACTCAGGCTGTAGCCGATGATAGTTGGCAAGGCGATGTACTCGAACGTTTTATTTTTGATCAGCGGGATGTGCGTGCCTGCGTTGTTCAGTTAGAACAGAGCATTCAGGATAATCATAAGCACCATTCCTATCCTAAAGCGCTGGCAGATCTGTTATCTGAATTTATGGTGGCGACTGCCTTGCTGTCCTCTAGTCTAAAGTTTGAAGGCCGTTTGGTGCTGCAGTTGCGTAGCCAGTCTGAGGTACCGTTATTGATGGCTGAATGCAATCATCACGCTCAAGTGAGAGCATACGCGCAATACCAGGAGCTATCTTCAGACTTTTCCTTCGAAAGTTTAACTAAGGGAACCTTGGCAATGACCTTAGAGCCAGAGGTAGGTGAACCTTATCAAGGTATCGTACCTTTGATGGGGCAAGATCTAGCCCAATGTTTGCAGTTTTACTTCGAGCAATCTGAGCAATTGGGTAGTCATTTTCAGCTATCGGTTCGCAACGGCAAGGCATCGGGCTTTATGCTGCAACAACTCCCTCCGCAATATGAATCTGAAGCGGAGCAGCGACAGCAAACCTGGAATGACCTTAAGACTTTGGCAGAAACCTTAGAAACGGATGAACTCTTTGGTTTAAATGCGCAAACCATTATGCACCGTTTATTCCATGAGTTTGATGTTCGCTTTTTGGAAAAGGCTCCAGTTGAGTTTAAGTGCCGCTGTTCTAAAGCTCGTATGGATCAGGCTTTGGTTTCTTTGGGTCAGGAGGAGCTCGAGTCTATTCTTGCGGAGCAAGGCCAGATTGATATGGCTTGTGAGTTTTGTAGGCAAGCCTATTTATATGACCAGGAAGAAGTTAGAGGCTTGTTTGAAACCGGCTCTAGCCCAACCCTACATTAGACTTAATCGTTGACTCGAATTAAGCCTTCTTGAATCACTGATGCGACTAGGTCGCCATTTTCTCGGTACACCAGTGCTCGGTTAAAGCCTCTTGAACCATGAGATATAGGGCTGTCGCAAACAAATAGCATCCATTCATCGACTTTAAAGTCCTGGTGAAACCAAATACTGTGATCTAAGCTTGCAGAGATAAAGTTGTCGTGCATCCAAGAAATTCCATGGGGCAATATGCAGGTGTCTAATAGACACATGTCAGATACATAGGCGAATAAACCCTGCTGCATAGCGAGTTCGCTAGGGGCATTCCCGTTCGCTTTGAACCAAACCGCATGGTGGGGTTCGCTTTTTACAGGTGCTGTGGGGTCGAGAAATACGACGGGCCTTTCTTCAAATGCGCGTTCGTCTTCATACCAAATTTTGGCGTGGTCAGGGATCTTATCTTTGATGCGTTCCCAGTTTTCCGCAGGGCTGGGTAGCTCCATAGGTTTGGGATAGTCGCTCATATCGATCTGATGGTTAAGCCCTTTTTCAGGAACTTGGAAGCTCGCTGAAAGCGTAAAGATGATTTGCTCTTTACCTTTTTGCTGCTGAGTGGCTTTTACAAAACGCGTGTTAAAGCTGCGCCCATCGCGCACGTTCTCAACCGTGTAAATGACTGCTTGTTCAGGATCACCGGCCCTCAAAAAATCAGACTTGAGTGAAATCGCAGGGCGGCCTGATTCTACGGTTTGGCTAGCAGCCATCAGTGCCTGCGCGACTGCTTGGCCACCATAAATACGGTTACTGTTGGTGGGAGATGTGCCTCCTTCGAAGGTGGCGTCATCTATTTTTTTTAAGCTCAAGAGTTTGACGACGTGAGCAAGCGCTTTGCTCATTTCCTGTTTCTGATCGGGCATTTAGCTATCTCGCAAGCAATATTAGGAGCTGGGTTTTGTACTAGGATCAAAAAATGATTAGTAAAAAATTTTAGCGAATTAAGTCAGTACTACAAGGCGCAGCTAAATAGTTTGGCTATTCGGCGTGCTGTTTAAACCATTCTAACATTAATGCATTGAGTTGCTCTGGTTTTTCCTGATGTAAAAAATGTCCTGCACCAACAATTTGCTCAACTCTCAATTCCTGCGAGAAGTCATCAGGCAGCATCAAGTCTTGAAACACTCCAGTATGAATGCAGCCGTCATCGGCACCGGTAATCGCTAGAGTGGGAACATCTAATCGCTTTTGTACAGCTTTTACACTTTGTTGGGTGCTTTTAGAGGCCAGATTAAACATGTCTCGATAGTAGGAAAGAGCTGCTTTTTTAACGCCGGGCTGAGCTAAAGTCTCAATGACGGCATTGATATCTTCTTCAGGAAGTTCCCAAGTGGGACACCAGTTTTGCCAGAGCTTTCGAATAAATTGAAAGTCCTTTCGACCGACCACAAAGTCAGAAACGCCCCTGAGTTGAAAGAAAAACATATACCAGGAATAGCGCAATTGAATAGGGTATTCTTTAAAAGCTTTTTGATTAAAGCGTTTAACATGGGGTACCGCCATGGTGGTCATGGAATAAAAACGCTCAGGCGCGATGGCGGCCAGCACATAAGACACAACTGCTCCCCAGTCGTGACCAACTAGATGAACTTTCTCAGCTCTAAGTTGATCGATGCAGGCGAGTATGTCTTCAGCAATTCGAATCATTCCGTAGTCTTTGTCTTTTGGGATTGAGCTGGGCTCATAACCTCTAAGGGTAGGGGCAATGGCTCGGTAACCGGCTTCGGCGAACACAGGTAATTGGTGTCGGTAGCTTAAAGCATGGTCGGGAAAGCCATGTAGACAGATTACAATCTCGCCTTCACCTTGGGCGATGGCGCTGAACTCTAGCGAGCCAGCCTTGGGGCACTCGCGGGTAAATTTTAGGCTTTCAAAATTGTGATTCATTGTGCCGTCCTTAACTAGTTTTGCTCAGTATTAGTTCTGCGCCTTTAGATGCTAGAGCCATAGTAGGCGCATTGGTGTTGCCGCTGACAATCGTTGGCATAATGGACGCGTCGATGACTCTTAAGTTGTCGACACCATGAACTTTGAGTTCTGAGTCAACAACAGCGTCCTCTCCGTTGCCCATTTTACAAGTGCCCACCGGGTGATAGATATGACAAGCTTTTTGTTTCAGCATGTCTTTAATTTCTTGGTCGGTGTTTACATTGGGGCCAGGTATGACTTCTTCTTTGTGATGCCTTTGGTAAGCGGGTTGGGCGAATATTTTTCTCCCTAGCTTAAGGCCTTCTGCCAAATCACTTAGGTCGTCCTCGTGGTCGAGCATATTTAAATCGATCAAAGGATCATCGTTGGGGTTGTTACTTTGCAGACTGACCTTGCCCCGGCTTTTGGGCCTTAGCAGGGTGATATGCAGGGAGTATCCGTAGTTTTTAACGATCTGCATATCCAAGCCGTGGTCGTTCATCATCGAGCAGGTCGATTGCAGTTGAATATCAGGCGCTTCCACATCTGGGCGGGATTTAATAAAGCCCCCAGATTCAACAATAGGTTTAGACATTAGTCCGCTTTGACCACGCCAATATTCAAACATGGACCAAAGGCTTTTTAGATGGTTGAAAAAGTTAAGAGCTATGGTGTCCTTGATCTTGCTTTTGTTGGTAATCACAATGTCTACGTGCTCTTGCAGGTTTTCTCCAACGCCGGGAAGCTCTTTAACGGTCTCTATGTTGTGCGCATCCAACTCACTTTTGGGACCGATGCCAGAAAGCATCAATAGCTTGGGTGAGTTGAAAGCACCTGCAGATACGATGACTTCTTTGCTTGCTTTAGCGAGAACTTCGGTACCGTTTAAACAATAGCTAACGCCTGTGGCTTTAGGTTGTGCTCCACTTTTATGAAATTCGATACGTTTAGTAAGTGCGCTGGTCACGATTTCTAGGTTGGGTCGTGATCTTATCGGATCTAAGAATGCCCGGGCGGCACTGCAACGTTGGGTGTCTTTGATGGTGACCTGATACATGCCTACGCCTTCTTGTTTGGCGCCATTAAAGTCAGGGTTAAACTCATGGCCGGCTTCAAGTGCGGCCAGAAGTAAACGTTCAGCATGGGTGTGGGGCTTGGCAATGTTTTGCACGTTTAGACCGCCATCTTGGCTATGGTAGTCGTCTTTGAAATTTTCATTATGCTCACAGGCCTTAAAATGTTTGAGCATTTCCTGGTAGCCCCAGCCAGGGTTTCCTTGAGCTTCCCATTGATCGTAGTCCCAGGCGTTACCTCGAACATAGAGCATGGCGTTTATCGAGCTTCCGCCGCCTAGGGTTTTACCTTGAGGGCAGTAGATTTCACGATTGTTTTGAGTTTTTTGTGGTTGGCTCCAGAATTTCCAGTTGTATTTGGAGCTTTGGTATAAGCCAACCATGCCCATTGGCATTCTTACCATGGGGTTGTTGTCGCTGGGACCGGCTTCGAGCAGAAGTACTTTATGGTCTGGGTTTTCTGATAGTCGGTTTGCCAATACGCAGCCCGCTGAACCGCCACCTACGATGATATAGTCGTACATATTTTCGTCCCATTTATCCTTGTAGCTAGAATCGAAAGCCTCTAATCGAAATGATCATAAAGGGGAGTGTGAGACGATTCAATGCGTCTAAAGCTAAAGATAAGGCACGTGTACACAATTTGTGCCTTTGCTACAATTCCTAACTCAGCCATAAGCACGTCGCTATCATTATGTTTGAAAAAGAGCTTTTACTCGATTTAGCCAGTTATCCGATGCCCTTTGGCAAATACTCCGGACGGGTCATTATTGATCTGCCGGAAGAGTATTTGCTTTGGTTTAAGGATAAGGGTTTTCCAGAGGGCAAGCTGGGAGAGCTAATGGCCTTGGCTTTAGAAATAAAAATAGAGGGTTTAGAGAACTTGATCGAACCCTTAAAAGGCAAGAAGAGTCGCTATACATTTCATTAAAGGGGTGGGTGTGAAAATATTAATTGCAGTATTAGCTGTGTTTGGATTGCTGGGGATGGTTGCGGCTCCGGTAGAATGGTTGTGGCCTGCAAAGTGGGGTGGTAATACCCATTGGGATGCGGGAGAGGGTTATAATGAAAAGAAAATATCACTCACCTTCGATGACGGCCCTTCAGCCTATACGGCTCAAGTTTTGGATCAGTTAAAAGTTCACGATGCCAAAGCCACTTTTTTTGTAATGGGCCAGGAAGTCATACGCTATCCTGAGGTGGTAGCCCGCATGGCTGCTGAGGGTCATGAACTAGGTAATCACACCTATGACTTTGCGGCCCAGTCCAATAAATTGTTTTCGTGGATAGATCTTGATTCGATAGAAAAAAACCAAGACGTGATTGAGCAATTCAGCGGCCAGCGTCCTATATTTTATCGTTCTCCAGGCGCACAGATGGGGCGCTTTTTGTATCGCGAGATTCGTTTGCAAAACTTAGAGGTGGTTTACGGGGCATTGCCTTTACCTCACCCAAAAAAGAGCGCAGAGGAGCAGCTAAAGATTGCCCTAAGTACTATCGAGCCAGGTGCTATTATTATTTTGCATGATGGCGATGACCAAGAGCCGGATTCAGAACGTCCTCAAGCGACTGTGGATTTGCTTCCAGAACTGCTAGAAGAAATCTATAAGCAAGGTTACGAAGTCGTTACGGTGTCAGAGCTTTTAGGGCGTACGCAGCAACCATCAGAGCAATAGCGTATGCCTAGGCTTTTCTTTTTATTTGTTGTTTGCTTTTTTGTTGGTGAGGTTTTTGCGCTGGAGAACCAAAAGAGCAAAACAATAAGAAAAATATTGTTGCTTGGAGTGGATGGTGTACAGCTAGAAACACTGCAAGCACTACCGACGCCAGCTTTTGACCGACTTTACATAGAGAAAGGTTTTACAGGTGGCGTAGTGGGTCAGGATACCGAACAGGAAACCTCTAGCGGCCCCGCTTGGGCTACCATTATGACCGGCGTTTGGGCCAATAAACATGGTGTGGAAAGCAACTTCTCGGGTCGGGCTAATTCAAGTTACCCAAGTTTGTACAAACGCATAGCAAAGGCCAGGCCTAGCGCAGGTATTTATGGTTTTGCGAGCTGGGAGCAAACCCATACCCGTTATTTTCAAGATGATCTTGGATTGCTTGAGCTAGAATCCCATGGAGAGCATGATGATGTTCATTTTGAAATGACTTTAGATGTATTAAGAGCTTATTCTCCTCTCGATTTTATTTTTTTACATTTGGATCAAGTCGATCATGCGGGACACGCCTATTGCTTTAGTGATGAATACGATGCAGCTATTGTTGAAGCCGATCGTAAGTTAGGTGTACTGCTTGGTGAAGTTGAATCGAGACAAAGCAGAAGTACAAACGAAGAATGGTTGGTAATGGTCGTGACTGATCATGGGCGTGACAAAAATGGATGTACCCATGGCGCCCAAACCCTGGGTGAAAAAACAACGTTTATCGCTAGCAATAAGCCATTTGTTGATAGTCGGCTTCAAACTAGAGAAAGCACAAATCAGGGCTTTTCAGGTTTGTATGAGGCACATCCCCATACGGTGCTAGCGCCATCTATTTTAGATTTTATGGGTATTGGTTATGAAGAGGATGATATCGATGGCTATTCCTTGTTTTCACAGGGAAAGCTTCGGGGATTGATGGAAAACGCTGATGGCCTAGGCTTTACTTGGTCTTCTCAAAAGCTAGATCAGGATTCAAATCATCTGGTTCATATTTGGAAGAATGGGAACAAAGTGGCGAGCGTTCCCTTAATCAATGGAGGATGGCTCGATCCAGATTTAGATAAAGAAATTTATGGTCAGCTAGATAATTATCGTTTTGAACTAGAAGGGCAAAGTGTTGCCTATGCTAGGAAGCATCCATCTCGTTTCGAAAGTTTTATTGATTCTTGTGAGGAGCTGTTTGGCCATGTTGCACAATTCTTTACTCAGCTTACAGCTCCCCTTATTAGGTTATTTTTGTAGGGCCGCTCTATTAACTCTGCTCCATTAACCAAGCTCTTTTCCTTCTGGGCTATCTAAGTACTTAAGTAGCTCAGTTTTGCCACCGATAAAGGTGCCTTTGATAAATACCATTGGAAAGGTTTTCCAACCAATCCAAATTTTTAAGCTTAAGCGCTTACGCCAGCCTTTAAGGTAGCTTCCATATTCTAAGTATTGATGGCTAATGTTTTTACTTTTTAAAGTTTTAACCGCTTGGATGCAGTGCGGATTGCCTTTCATGCCCACCACAAGTACGTCGTTACTTTCTACGGCAGAGCTGACTTCTTTTACAATGCTGCTTTGCATTGCGCTAATTTGTTTAAGCGCGTCTTCGCTGATATTTTTGCTGTCAAAAATAAGTCGTGACATAAAAATTCCTTCGGATTTTATAGGTTTAAATCGGATGTGTCCGGAAGCGAGTGTATCGCTTTCCAGTATTCATAGGCAGGTTTTTCTTGGTCATCGTTAGTGAACAAACTGATGTTGTCAAAAACTCCACCAGCTTCGTTAAAATTCGCATCATGGGGAAGAACCCACATTAACGCCTGTAGGTCTATATCGTTGGCAAAGCCGCCGAGTTTTAATAGGTAATCTATCTGGGCTTGCTCTGATCCTTGAACACCTGTTACCAAATTAACGCTAGGCCAGCCAGTCTCGGTGATGATGACTGGGAGATCAGTATGGTCTCTTATTTCGCTTAAGTAGTCATTAGGAATGCTAGTCACCTGGGTATACTCAAGATAGGGATAGGCAGTAAAAGAAAAACCATCAACATGATCTTCGAAGTCGTCTATCAGTTCCCAATGGCTGGGCTCATTAATTCCAGTTAAGCTGGCTTCACCTTTCATTTGGTCCAGTTGAAAATTAGTCATAACCAGAGTGTTCGGACTGGCTGTTTTAACCGCTTGAATGGCTTGAATGGCGTACTGAACGTAAAGATCGTAAGTAGCATTTTGGTGGAGATAAAAGGAATTAAGCTCTACGCCAATGGAGAGAAACACGGGTTTATATTGTGCAGCGGTATCGCGAGCTACCTTAATTAAGTTATCACCCATTGTTATCGTAAAGGGACCTTCGTGGTGAGCGTATCCGATTGCCAAATAAGGGGTCACCAACTTTACAGTTTCATAAGCTGTTTTGGCTTGGTCTAGCACGTTGGATGAGGCATTAATTTTGTCCTCATTCGCTGATACGTGGACGCCAAATAGACCGCCATAAAGGGCAGCTCCACGATCAAAAAAATATTGCCAATCTTCTAAAGAGGACGATGACTCACCAGGGGCTGCACTGAAGTGGGCGGGTACAAAGCCAGCGGTACCCATTAGAAAACTTCTTTCGCTAAAGGGCAGTGAGGCTACAATTGCGGCATCCGCGCTGGCTCCAATGTCGATATGCCTTGGGCCAGTGTTTGAAGTTGGCTGATCAGCTTTGTTGTCGTCTGAGCCACAGGCGCTCAAGGCGATCATTAATAACCATAGCCCTGTTAGCTTCTTGTTTATGCTCATAATCCAGTCCTTGAGAGCGTGATCGGTGAGTTTAATCTAAAGCTCTGGTGCCTCACCAGCGTAGGCTGCAGCTTTGTCGCTTGCTATATCCTGCTGGGTTTTTCTTGCTAGGTTTTTGGCTTTTTTGAGTTCATAATCTTCACTTAAATGTTCCCAAACATCGCCTGTGTCAGGGTCAATTAACCACCTCATAGCAAAACGTTCTGGTACGACCACCTTTCCAGGTTCTACGTGGGTTCCAAAAATATAGTCAAAAAACGGCGTGGTCACTCCATGGTTTTTTCTCGGGTTTTGAAAATGATGGGAAAAGTGATTTCTTCTGACCCATCGACTATAGGGCCCGGTCGGCCCCTTAACGTGAGCGTTGCGATGGGTCACCTCGTAGAAGGTGTACATCACTACGAAGCCAATACTAAAAGCGGCGGCATTCGCAGTGCTTGTCATTAACCAAAGTAATCCGAATATAGCCAAGGTCACCGGGATGGCTGCCGCTATTTTTTGGTGAGTTGGGGCGAACCAGTCTTTTTCCGCATGGTGTCTTAAATGCTGGCGAGAAAATCCAGTCTTACCGCGCAGAAACAGGTGTCCTAAACCCGAGTGTAGGCCATATTCGAGGGCGGGCCAGAGGGCGATGCCTACCAAAAAGAATAAAACTGTGCTCATTTTCTATCTATTCCTTAAATGCCGAATAAGTATCAATATATCAAGGATCTAAAGATATTAAAGTGTGAGCTGCGGCACACTATTTGTCGTAATTGTTCATAATTTTGACAGATGGCGGCAGAAATAGGCCAATAGGTGCTTCACATGGGCTTTATTAGGACTAGAATCGAACTATAGTCATATTTAATGTCCTAAATGTGTATTCTGGATGAATAGAGGAAATATGAAGAACTTTCTGCGTAGAGAATATTTACAAGTCATGATCGTGTCGAGTCTAGGAATGTTGTCACCAACCGCTTTCTCGAATGCTATTTTAATTGATGATTACTATCGGCAGGTTATCAAAGCTTGTTCGCTTGGATTTCCGAGCAGTGTACATAATTTTGATCGATTTGCTCCGGGTTGGACAGTTGCGGAGCATCCTAATCAAGGTCAATGTGGCTCGTCAACCAGTAATTGGCATTTTGGTCCCGGGGGCGAACATGATTATGTTGTTTCTGCTCCAGTTACCAACTCCCACGACGCTTTGGCCTATATTCGAGCGAATTGGTATCAAGTTAGTGGAATCGGTTTTGGTCTACAACAGGCGACGTTGTTAACTCTACCGGGTGATTCCCTCAGTTTCCTATCGGTTTATGACGGAAACGATAACTTTAATGCGCCTGATACGGCATCGATCAATGCCTTCGGGTTGAATGGATTTAATTTTGGCGAAAATAATGTTTTGCGTTTTCGAATTATGACTACCCATGATCAGGGGGAAATCAGAGTCAAAATTTATGAAGATGTTAATAACTACTCCGAAATTACACAGCTTGTGCCTGATACTAACTATTCTTCTTTGCAGGTCCTTGATATCCCTCTTTCCTCTTTTATCCATCAAGGAAGCGGAGCCGACTTTAGTTCAGTTGAAGCTATCGAAGTCGAGTTTGTAAATAATGCCCCGAGTAGTACCGATGGCACGATTAATCTGACTGCATTCTCGCAGTTAACTGATGTTGTGGGAGTCTCTCCAGAAACTCAATCACCGGATGCATATGATATGGGTCACCATGCTTTTTCGATTGGTTCGATTTATGCGAATCAGATGGTAAACACCAATATTACCTCTACGATAGTCGGTGATGTGAATGGAGACAGCGATATTGATTCCCATCCTACCGACGGGGATACCGTGAAGTTTACGGTAACTCTCACTAACCCTGCTGATCTATCGGATATCGATGCGACTGGAGTTGTTTACAAAGCGAGTTTTGAGCCAGGTGCGACTTTGGTACCAGGCTCTGTGATGATAAACAATAATCCTCTTGGCAGCGTCATTGTCGGAAACAACCCAGGTGACACCACGGTTGAAATACTCAATCCTCAGATTGGTGATGGGGGCGCTGTTAGTTTGAGTTATCGTGCCAAGATGGACGCTGACCTGAGTGGTATTGTAAGTCCCAACTATTACCATAAGGGAAGTTTGGAAGCTGATCAGTTTGCTGAGCATGACACAACAGAAGCAACAGTTGAGCTAAACCGCTTTGATTTTGATGTTCAAATGACGTCTAGCGCTTCGTTAGAAGCTCCAAGTGACGCAGATTTGGACGGATTTAGTGGGGCTGGGGAACGCGTTACTTTTACCGCTGTGATAAAAAATGAGGGCACTTCTGGTTTTAATAATATTAGTTTTGCCCACCCAGCGATAATTAACGCTACCTTAGTTAATGATTCGATAACTAGTACACAGGGATCAATTACAACAGGTGAGGATCCAGCGGACACCACCGTTGAGGTGTTTATCGGAACATTGGCTCCAGATGCAAGTGCGACGGTTACGTTTGATGTGTTAATCGATCCGGCTTTCGATCAGAAACAGTATTCTTATCTTTCTGGCCAGGGCGGAATAGGTCATCCAAGCCTCGATTTTTCTAGTTTAACCGATGATCCAAATTACACCGAGGTGCTATTCGATCCGACTGTTGCCCTTGTAGATGCATTCCCAACTGCTGATCCGGGCAATAATGCAGTTGCTTTGGATTCTGACGGTGACGGGGTTGCAGACGAGTGGCTACCTGGTTGTGATGCCACATGCCAAGCAGCGGCTATAGCTGCGGGAGTATTGCTAGACGCTTTTCCAGACAGCGTTGAAGCATCTCTTGACGAGGACCAGGATGGATTTCCTGATACCTTTAAGCTTGATGAATGTGGGGGTGATCTTGCCACTTGCGAAACTAATTCAGGCTTAACTCAGGACCCTTCGCTAGATGATACTGATAACGATGGCGAGCTGAACGATGATGATACCGATGATGATAATGATGGTAATTCCAGATAGCGAGGATACTGAGCCATTGGTTGATAATAACCCGCCAGTAGTGACTCCACCTGCAGATCGAACAGTCACGGCGACTGGGTCATTAACGACTATATCTCTTGGTACTGCTACTGCAATTGATGTAAAAGATGGTTTATTGACTGCAACAGCAGATACTACGGGCCCATTCGCCGTAGGTGTTCACCCTGTTACTTGGAGCGCTACCGACGCAGCAGGCAACGTTGGGACTGCTGTTCAAACTGTGACCGTTAATGCTCGTAGATCTAGCTCTGGAAGCAGCGGAGGTGGCGGTGGCGGCGGCGGGTGCCTTCGGATACCTAAGTCTTTTGAGTATCGGGCTATTGGCCCTTTCTCGCAGAAAGTATCGTAGATGGCATGTTCGAAGCTGAGTTTGAGTGAGTAATTGAGAAGAGTTTTAAAGAAAAAAGGCGGGTTATCCCGCCTTTTTTAGGTCTGTGATATTTAACTGAAATTGAAATTAACGCAGCCAGTGCTGAATGGAGTTAGCGTAATATTGAACTAAGTCCAGATTGCCTGGATTGATTGAGTATTGGTCGTCCTCTTCAAGTACCATCCCTCTGTCTACCATTAGTTTTAAGGCCTCGTGTAGGGTCTTTAAACGAGGTTGTTCTCTCTTTTTCATTGCGGCGCCATTCTCGATCATGGTACGGATTAGGCTTTGAACCAAGGTGTTTAGCTCAAATGAGCGTAGGCTATTGTCTTTCGCATTCAGAAATACGCAGCATAGTAATGGAATGGGAAGGACTGGCATGACGTGTTTGATGTCCCCCATGAGTTGCTGGCCTAGAGCTTCAACTTGCTTGAAACGTTTTTCTTCTTTTAGTTCTGAAAAGCGAATCCCATTCTTTTTCTGGTAATCCTTGCAGGATACTGGGGCTCCAAAGTTAACGCTTGCGTATCCAAATTTGCGATAGCGTAGTCGGGCACCGATATACGCGTTCTCACGTATGAAGTTAATTACTCGCCAAATCTGCTTGGTACTTGAGCTTTGTCGTTGCGGTTGGTCCCATTTCAGCATGTTGCTGTCTTCAAGCACACGATCATAGTTTATGGCTACCGGAATAAATACCACATCTCTTGGAGCTCGCTCGTCAAAGCCTCTTAAAATATAGTCTAGATAACCGAGTTTAATGCCCTGAAAACCGCCGTCTCTGCTTAGGCCGCCTTCGAGATAGACGGCCTGACATACACCTTCTTGAGTTGCCATATGCACATAGCGTTCGAGAACTTTTCTGTAAAGTGTGTTGTTTGACTTTCGCCGTACAAAAAATGCGCCTAAAGATTTAACCACTTGTTCTAGTGGGAAAATACGTGCCCCATTCCCCGACGGCGTAAGAAAGGGCGACTTTGTCTGCCACAAGGTAGGAAACGAGCAAATAATCAATATTACTGCGATGGTTCATTACGAAAACCACCGTTGCATTGGGGTCGACTTCGTCGAGGAGTTTAGTGTCTTTAGCAGAAATTTTGATGCGGTATAAAAACCTTAATACGAATTTTGCTAGTCTAAAGCCAACGCTAAAGTACATTTGAGCATTAAAGTAAGGCACGATTTCTCGAGCGTAGGTGTGAACGTTTTCTTCGAGTGTTTTGCGATCTGTTTTATTTTCTTGAACCAGTTTATCATACCTCGGCTAGAACTTCGGTATCGTTTTTTAGGCGGTCAACCAAAATACGCCTTGGGGTTCGTGAGAAGGGTCTTATTTGGATTTGCAGCTCTGAGTTCTTTTTGTCGGCTTTGCGAATGCTACCGCTTCTTACATACCAACGAAGACTGGGTATAAACCAGCCGAAAATGGCGGCATGAATAAAGCCACCCATTAAAACTAGTAGCACCCAAAGAGGTAGTTCGATATTTGTGCTCATTGGCTGAATCGTTCCTGAATAAAGCTTCGCTATTTACGGTTATTGTTTTTTTAGGCGTTTAATCTGTCACTGCACGTCATGTTCAGGCAAACAGATTGTTGTTAATTTTTTCTTTCATTATGAACCATTGTCAGTCTTTTAGAAAAGGTTAGAAACCATGATCGCAGCGTTTGATAGAGAGAAGTCGGTATTTTGGAGAAATATAAGAAGAGAGCCTTATTATATCGGCCTATATATACATGTTTTTATCTTTAGCTTGGTGATGGCGAGTATTGTGTCGTACTACCTGCTAGGTCGAGAGATGACAATCTTGCTATGGAGTGTTGCCTTAGTTTGGGCGCTTTATATGGGAGTTTACAAGCGCCTGATGGGGTTTAAATATAAGTTGGATAACAATATCCCAATCGCCTTGAATGAAAAGATTAAAGTAAAGAATGCGTTTAGCAAAGAGGAAGAGCAGGAGCGACGAGCAGACCCTTGGTATGATGCGATTGTTTATGCCTTTCATGCAGCACATTACATTAATTTTTTTGCGATTCTGGTTTTACTTGGGCTGAGTCAGTCCATGGTGATGGCCTTAATATTTGCCCTAGGCTGGGGTTACGCCTATTCAGGTATTCTGATTGCGTTTAGCCATGAGTTTTTGCATCGTAGGAGTTTGTTTCATCAGATGTTGGGAGGCTCCCTGTGGTCCTTCTTCTGCTACGGTACATTTTTGTCAGAGCATTGCATGGTACACCATGTACATGTAGCGACGCCTTTAGATGCATCCTCAGCGCCGAAAGGGCAAACACTTTACCAGTTTTTACCACGAGCACTTACACACAATATTCCTAACGGATTTAAAGCAGAGGCTAAACGTCTTAGAGACCGAGGAAAGCCGGTAATAAGTGTTTATAACCGGATCTTGTGGTTGACGCTTCTATCGGTACTTATTTTTGCTGCCGCCTGGTTGATCGCCGGAAAATATGGAGTGGTATTTTTTGTGGTGCAAACGGTATTAAGCATTTTGAAGATCGAGGTCGCCAATTACTTTATGCATTACGGGCTTCAGCGTAAAAAGTTGGATAACGGTCGATACGAAAGGGTGTCTCCATTGCATTCTTGGAATATCGAGGGCTATGATCATTTTACTGTGATCAATGTCAGTCGACATTCTGACCACCATGCGTTTCCAAGGCGGCCTTATCCGATTTTAAGAAACTTTCCAGATGCGCCCCAGTTGCCATTAAATTTTGCAGAAGCTCTTTTATTACCATATTTCCCGAAGGTTTGGTTTTCGATTATGGATCCAGTGGTCGATGAGCATATGGAAAAACTAGAGCGTTGGCGCCAGGAGAATAAAGACGACTACCAAATGGTGATGGGGATTTCAGGCCGAGCTAGCATGCAGCAAAGTGGTGGTTGACGCCCTAGCCCTAAAGGTGAGCTAGGTCTAAGAGCGGAGCTAGGGTTTTATTAAAACCCTAGTGCGTGTTCTAAATCTGAGCTTCTTTTTTAACTTCCAGTACCACTTTTCCGACCGCCTTTCTTTCGATAAAGGTATTAAGTGCAGGCGCATAATCGCTCAATGCAAAGACCTGGCTTACCAATGGTTTTATTTTTCCTTGTTCGTAAAGCTCGAATATTTCTTTAAAGTTGTTCTCATTTTCATCTGCGCATTTCGAGCACCAAGCGCCCCAAAAAACACCTACGATGGATGAGCTTTTTAGCAGTGCGAGGTTTAATTTGAAGGAAGGAATCTCGCCACTGGCAAAACCTATCACCAGAATACGACCATCCCAGGCGACGCAGCGGCTGGCTTGGTGAAATAGGTCTCCACCAACTGGGTCATAGATGACGTCTGCTCCTTTTCCGTCGGTAAGCGCTTTTACTTTTTCTTTAAGTTCGCCGTCGCCATAGTTAATAAGATGATCTGCACCGGCATTTTTAGCGTGCTCCAATTTTTCGTCGGAGCTGGCCGCTGCGATGACCGTTGCTCCCATCGCCTTGCCAAGTTCGACTGCCGCGATACCAACACCACCGCTGGCGCCGAGTACTAGGAGTGTTTCACCCGCTTGCAGTTGGCCTCGTTGTTTAAGTGCATAGTAGGAGGTTCCGTATATCATGTTAAAGCCAGCGGCACTGTTCATATCCATACTGGCGGGAAGTTTTCGAAGGGCTTGAGTGGGAACTAGTACTTTTTCAGCCATTCCCCCAATGCCGCACATCGCCATGACGCGATCTCCAATTTGAAAGTCTTCTACGCCATCCCCTATAGCGCTAATGATGCCTGAGCATTCAGAGCCTGGCGTAAATGGAAAAGGGGGCTGAAATTGGTATTTGCCATTGATTTGTAAGGTGTCAGGGAAGTTTAGTGCCGCGGAATGGATATCAACTAAGACCTGTTGAGGCCCTGGGCTAGGGTCATTGATTTCTTCTAGTACTAAGTTTGCTGGGGAGCCGTAGGATTTACATAATACCGCTTTCATAGCTTGTCCTTGTGTGTGGTTCGACATAAAACAGCATGCTAGCACTGTGGTTTTAGGCCGGCAATTGACCTTGGTTGAATTTGCCTAAGAGTCCCATCTAATGTGCTTTTCTGGTAAAATTTTTGTCTCCCGCCTGGGCAGAATTCGTGTAAGCGGATGCTCTGCATGTTCAGGCTCACTAAGACCAAGCTAGGAAGCTTATATACTATGAAGCCCAAGCAAAAATTTGATATTGATCCGGAATTAGCCCAGGAGTTAAATGAGGCTAAGGAGCAATTATTAGGCTTTTTTGATCGTTTTGGAGATATCTATTATTGGGCTCTTGCCAGAAAGGCACGGGCGATCGCTATCACAGCAATGCTGACCAATTTTTTGGTAAGCATTAACGCGGGGTTTTTCGCTTGGGTTAGGCCGAAGAGTTTGTCTATTAATTTTGAAACCGCTGAATGGACAGCTTACTTCACAATGGCTTGCGCCGGTTATTATCTGATTTTGACTCTACTCGCTCACTTGAGCTCACTGAACGGGCGTAGCGAGAAAGCGATTTTATATTGGGTACTGGCTAGTTTGGTATTTACGCTTTCCTTGTTCAGTAGTTTTATTGGTTTCTTTGATAGCTTGACCTGGTTTATATTCTTTTTGTACACCATGTTGGGCTTTGTGCTGCTGGATTGGCGGCAAGTAGTGGTTACCAACACTGGTATTATCTTTATGATGATTGCGCTTAGCGTAAATCCGCAGCTATTCCCATTTCCTCTGCAAGCTTATCTGTTTGCAAATGGCCATACCCTGGGAGATATGTCGTTTCTTGATCTGTTGAGTGCCTGGAGCATCACTGCGACCTCAGCTTTCGCTGGCATGTGGATTATGAGTTTTTTGTTGAGAAATTGGCATGCACAAGGGATGGAACATATTTCTCAAGCGCATTTAGACCCTTTGACTATGGTTTTGAAACGAAGAGCTGTTTTAGAAGCGCTCCACGATGAGGTCATTTCTGCGGCTCGAGACGAACAAGATTTGGCTGTAGCGGTGATAGATTTGGATGGCTTTAAGGCGATTAACACAGAACATGGCCACATTTTCGGTGATCATCTATTGAGGCATTTTGCTTTATTGCTAAAAGATATTACCCGCAGTGAGGATTTGGTAGGGCGCTATGGTGGCCAAGAGTTCATTGTTGTTTTTCATGGGGCACAAGCTGATGTGGTCAACCAGATCTTAGAGCGTTTTAGATTAAAACTCTCCATCGACGCTTTGACTGATGATACGCAAAAGGGAGTGACGTTGACATTTAGTGCCGGAATCTCGCACCTACGTGTAGGTGATCATAAGTTCGAGAACCTTATTGCACGAGCTGATAGAGCGCTAGGTGAAGCGAAAGACCAAGGTGGAAACAAGATTATCTGTGATGGAGAGGATTCAATTTAAGCCGGCGGATTTGACCTTGCTTAGGGATTCATTACTTTGTCTATAGAGACTTTCCATTGTGGGTAGTCTGCTTTTTGGGGAATGGTTAAAAACTTGCCTTTATCGTCTTGAATAAATACTGGTTGAACGGTCACCGGCGGGTTTTGTTCTAGGTAGGCAGTGATTTCGTTAAAATTATCAAAGCGCGCTAATTTTTCTACGTTCATGCGAGTTGGAAATACCAGTTTCCACTGCCCTTGATCCGCTTGTTCTAGAAGTAGGCCCGGTGACACCCAGATAGAGTCGATGGACTCCTCACCGTCATGAAGGGCGACCTGGTCGCTAGGGGCTAAGGCTACAAAAAAGTGGGTATCAAAGCGTTTAGATGCCATTTCTGGGGTTATCCAGTGTGCGAACGGACTTAGTCGGTTGAGTTCGAGAGTCAGGTTTTCTAGCTTTAGGCAGTCTGCAAAGCTGATGCTTTCGTCGACTAGCTTCTGCCTGTAATGCTCTAGACCTTCTAAACGATCAGCTGTGATCAAGTCTTGGCTATCGTGTGCCTTTGCAAAGAGTACCCCAGTTTCTTCAAAACTTTCCCTCAAAACCGCAATTGCAAAAGGGAGCAGCTCCGCGGGAATGGCGCATTTATCTTTGTATTCTTTAGCGAGCTGATAGTCTTGCTCCTCAACCTTCCCACCAGGAAATACAAGGGCTCCAGAAGCAACATCGATCTGATGGTGCCTTACCACCATAAATACCTCCAATGCCCCAGGGCTTAATTCTCGTAGCAGTATTAGGGTGGCGGCAGGGCGGACTTCTGGGTTAGTCATAGGTTTTAGGGTATTTTTAGTGAGGTCAGTAGAGTTTTGGCTTTAGCAAGAGCCTATTTTATATCATGAAGGTACGCGCACGAAATACTGGCAAATGTCGGTTTTTGTAAAATAACTGACTGATTATGCTGCTATTTTAGTTAACATCCGTAAAAAGATTGTTACACTGTCGGTGCTTTGTTCTACTGCCTCTAATCGAATAAAAAGACAATAAAGAACAAGAATAAAGCTGGAGGCCTTGCATCCCTTCCTAAGGAAAGGTGAATCGCGTTATTGATGGCTTTGGAGAGATCCTCAAGAGCCGTCCTTGATTGTTATTGGAGACAAGTTTGTCGAGTCATTCTGTACCGAATGAAGCCAAAGAACCTTTGATTCCTCGCTTGCTTAACAAGTTGGGAGGGATAGCCCAATGGAATGACGCCTCGAAAGCATGTTTTATATCTCTCGCTAGTACGGTGGGACCTTTTACGTTCATGGTTTGGTACGGGCTACACTACCTTTACCTGCAAGAAATGGGCGTGTCTTATATTGCTTTTAGCGGATCAGAGCTGGTTGAGGCTATGAGCGCTTGTTTGAGCATTATGATTCAAATGATGCTTGTGTCTGTGGTTGCTACCTGGTGTGTACTGAAGGATCGATACCATCAACAAGTTTTGATCTTTAGCTTATTTAGCATTGCGTTTACTCAATCCATTTTGTTCGCGATGATTGGTTTGTTCGATGGTATTTCATGGTTGTTGTATTTGATTTATGCCTCGATTGGCATGATTTTTCTAAAAAGGATCCATGTGAGGAGCTCATTGCTGTTTATCATGGTCTTTATGATTTTGTGGAGTATTCTTTATGAGTATGTGCCGTTTCCAGTAAGGCCTTACCAGTTTACGCAAGAAATCAATATGCATTCCATGAGCGCAGAGGATGTCGCAGCCACTTGGATGGCGGTCATCGTAACGGCAATGTTTTGTGTCTTCGTGCTGGATATCTTGATGGGGGCATGGCGATACCGGGAAGAAGATCTTCAGTCAAAATCTTTTATAGATGAGCTAACCGGACTATATAACCGAAGGGCGATTCAGGACGGATTGAAAGAGGAGTTCTTTCGTGCCAAACGCGGCGAATATCCTTTAAGTGTTGCTATGCTTGATCTGGACCATTTTAAAAATGTGAATGATAGTTATGGCCACCCTTTTGGCGACAAGGTATTAAAGATGCTCGCCGATAAAATGGGTGATGTTACGAGAAAAAAAGATTTGTGTGGTCGATACGGAGGGGAAGAGTTTCTAATTGTTTTTCCCGAGTGCGAGGGAGAGCAAGCCAGAAAAATTCTGGATCGCCTTCGTCAGAATATTAAGGACAACCCCATGCCGACAGGCTACGGTGATCAAGTGGAAGTAACTTTAAGTGCCGGAATAGCAGAATTGGAAGCTTTAGATAAGATCGAGGACCTTATCGGACGTTCAGATAAAGCGCTTTATAATGCTAAGAGAGCAGGGCGGGATAGGGTGTTGCATGGATAACCAGGATATACCCTCGTCTTTTCAAGCTTATCTTAAGGTTTGGTATAGCTGGCTGGTGTCTCAAAAGCAGTCGCTTTCCTATTATCAGCGTATGCTGGGAGATATATATTATTGGAGGGCCGCAGATAAGGCACTTTTGATTTCGAGTGTCGCCTTCGTTGTTAATACTATTGTACTCGTAATAGGTTTGGTGTTGCTTATGTCAAACCCTGAAGGCCTGAGTATGGATATCGAAAATGTCCGTTGGGCGGTTATTCTTATGCTTGGTAATCTTCTGATGCTGATTAGTTCAATCATTTTGTCTTCAGTCTTTGGTAAAAAAGAGTCTCTACAAAATTTCTTATTAGTTTATGCCTTATTTTGCTTGGTAATAAGTTTGGCTACCTTGACAGGGACCCTAGGTTTTTTTGATAGCATAACTTGGCAGTTGTTCTTTTTATTTAATGCTTCTTTGATAGTGTTTTTAGATAGAGTTTGGGTGGTGAGCAGCTTCTTGATGCTATTGGTTTTCATGATTGTCATGACCTTTAGTGAGTCCAGTTTACCGTTTCCTGTTCGAGCAATTCGTTTGATTCCTAATATGCGCTTAGAAGATATTGGTTTTTATGGATTGCTGTTTCAATGGGTTCAGTTGTTATGGGCTGGGGCGCTTGGCATTGTGATTGTGGACTTCTTTTTAAGTTCCTGGAGAAGTCGAGAGGTTGATCTTCGTTCAAAGTCTTACATAGATGAATTGACAGGGCTGATTAATCGCAGGGCTGTGCTCGAAGGCTTGTCAGAGGAGTATCGTCGAGCGCAACGAGCGGATTATCCTATTTCTGTTGCGATAATAGATTTAGACCACTTTAAAAAGGTCAATGATAGTTTTGGGCATCCCTTTGGTGATGTGGTTTTACAGGGTGTGGCTGAAGAAATGCGCTCGATAGGGCGCAAAAATGATCTAGTGGGTCGTTACGGTGGAGAAGAGTTTCTGATTGTTTTTCCCGAGTGTAGCGCCAAGGTCGCCACAGTAATATTAGAACGGCTTAGGGAAAGGGTATCAAAAAGAGTATTTGAGACCGAAGTTGGAGAGCCAGTAAGCGTTACTATTAGTGCAGGCGTTGCGCAGCAAGAAGAAACGGATGAAGAATATCTGCAAGTAATTGCTCGCGCTGATTTTGCTTTATATCGAGCCAAGGAGTTTGGTCGAGACCAAGTGCTGTCAGTGGAAATTGAAGATAACGAGCAGCTGGCTTTTCTCGACCGAATATAAGCTTAAACCTCTACGAATACCTCGTCGTTTTCGACGCTGACAGGATAGGTTTTTAAAGCCTTCTCTTTTCTGACTGCGTTAAGCAATTGGATGCCTGGAGGAAAGTTCGCCCACTTAACGACTTCGCCGCTCTCAATATCGAACTCGGCTCTGTGAATAGGACACTGAATCTTGCAGCCATCAACCACTTTACCTTTTTTCATAGACATAAAAAGGTGAGTGCATGAAGATTGAGTAGCGTGATAACC
Organism: Pseudomonadales bacterium; assembly: GCA_965223975.1. Lineage (GTDB taxonomy): Bacteria > Pseudomonadota > Gammaproteobacteria > Pseudomonadales > JBECKS01 > JBECKS01. The sequence goes on along the minus strand of OZ245031.1, from coordinate 450,245 downwards.
GCTTTCTAATTGAAACACTAAAATATTTTCACCTTCTACGGTACAAGCAAATTGCTGATTCAAACTGAGGTCTGAAGTTTTACATACTGAGTGTTTGGCCATGATGATCCCCTTTTTGTGAATTAAGCGATACTTTCCACTAGACGTTTCGACTAACTACTAGACGTTTCGACTAACTACTAGACGTTTCGACTAACTACTAGACGTTTCGACTAACTACTAGACGTTTCGACTATAGGTCATGATATAGAACTAAGCAAAAATTTATTGAGCTTTGGATTGGGGCGATAAACACCTTGCTCCCGAGGTGTTTGCTAACCTAAACTGTCGTATTGTTATCAATTATTCAGGGAGTCGATATGTCGGATTCTTATCTTAACGAAAGCGAGCTATTTCAATTGTCTCTGTCGGAAAGCATGAAACCTGTGCTAGCTGAGGTGGTTCGCTTTATTCAAACAGAAATTGATCCGGTGACCAACCGTTTTTATGAATCCTTTAATCCAGATGATCGTTGGACATTAAGTGACATTCAAAATGACATTTTGGATGACCTTAAAGCTAAAGCCAAAGAACTTGGCTTGTGGAATTTCTTTTTACCGGACTGGAACGGCGAGGGCGTTAGTAATCTTGATTATGCATACCTTGCTGGAGAGATGGGAAAAAACCCCTTGGCCTCAGAAGTATTTAATTGCTCGGCTCCAGATACCGGAAATATGGAAGTGCTGGCTAAATACGGTACTCCCGAACAGCAAAAGCTGTGGCTAGAACCACTCTTAGCTGGAGAAATTAGATCTTGTTTTGGTATGACGGAGCCGGATCTCGCATCTTCCGATGCTCGTAATATTTCAACCCAGGCCGTACTTGAGGGCGACGAATGGGTCATTAACGGAGAAAAATATTATATATCGGGAGCGGGTGACTCTCGCTGCAAGATCATGATTTGTATGGTCAAAACCTCACCCGATGCGCCTCCCCATAACCAACAAAGCCAGATTTTGGTTCCTATGGATGCCCCAGGCTTGGAAATCCTTGGTCCAATGGAGGTGTTTGGTCACGACGACGCTCCCCATGGCCACATGCATTTGAAGTTAACTAATGTTCGTGTGCCCAAAGAAAACGTTTTATTGGGTGAAGGCCGTGGTTTTGAAATATCTCAAGGACGGTTAGGCCCAGGCCGAATTCATCATTGCATGCGTGCAATCGGTACAGCAGAAAAAGCGTTAGAGATGATGATAAAACGCGGTATGACTCGAGAGGCTTTCGGTAAGCCATTAATTAAGTTGGGCGGTAACTTCGACGTAATCGCAAAGAGTCGAATGGAAATTGATGCGTGCCGATTAATGGTTTTGAAAACGGCTCGTGCGATGGATGTATACGGAAATCGCGAAGCGAGAGTCTACGTATCCGCGATCAAGGCCATGGTGCCTGAAACGGTGTGTACGATTATTGATAGAGCGATTCAGATGCACGGCGCGACAGGAGTTTCACAATGGACGCCTTTGGCTCACATGTATACCAGTATGAGAACCTTACGCCTAGCCGATGGGCCAGATGAAGTGCATCGAATGGTGGTAGCGCGAGCAGAAGTCGCTAAATACTAGTGTAGCTAATACCGAGCTACTGGTTATTTGTATCTAGGTTTTGCAGGACTTCTTGGGGGACTTTTAATCGTTGACCTGTTGTTGGATCTGAGTCCTCTAAAACAACGAAATAAAATGCGACAATCATGCCTATGATTGGTAAAAGAATAAATCCGAGAACGATAAAGAACTGAGTTCGACCTTCGGAGCCGTCACCTAGCAAGGGGAGGTTTTTTTTCATAAGGTGTTCTCTCTTTAGATATTAAATTGTTTACTCATTGATACTTGGTCAGAACTTTGATTTTAAAACTAAATAGTCAATATTTAAACTTGTTTAGCCTGTTCTTGATGCTATTCCTTGGCCAGTTATATGCCAAGGAAAGGAGCCTGTTCGAGAATCACAGTGGTAGTGGTATTGATAGTGGCAATAGCAGTGAGCACTCAATTGAAAGTCATCAGACAGTAAACGAAGGGACCGAGCGACAAGTAAAAGCTAAGCGCCATTTTCGCCAAGCTGAAGACTATTTAAGTGGCCATGCAGGAGAAAAGAGTTATCCCTTAGCAATCAAGCATTATCAAAAAGCACAGCAACTCGGTTCTGTCAAGGCTTCAAAAAAGCTAAAGTGGTTAAACGGGTATTTGATGAATGAGCCTAGTCTAAAAAAGCGATATCGCCGAGACCTAATGTTAGCGAAGGAGGGTGATAAAAATGCTCAGTTTAGAGTGGGCGAAATGTGCGAATATGGAATGGGTGTCGCGCCTAATTTTAAACGGGCTTTATTTTGGTATAAGAAAGCGGCCAGCAAAAACTCCGGGCCAGCACAGCTTAGGCTAGGGCAGTTGTACTCCGACGCTCGCATTGGGCAAGATCAAGCGGTTAATGAACAGCAAGCCTTAATGTGGCTCAAGTCCGCAGCCGATGCCGGTCAAGGAGAAGCACAATTTAAACTTGCGCAATGGCACCAAGCGCAAGCGCAGCAAGCACAAGGGAACGTTGAAGAGCTTAAGAGCGCCTTTTACTGGTATGAGAAATCTGCCCAAGCGGGGCTTGCAGAAGCGCAGATGCAAGCAGGTTTGATGCTTAAAAAAGGCGAGGGCACGGCGGTAGACTACGAGCAAGCGCTTCATTGGTTCGAACAAGCATCAGAGCAAGGCCACCCTTCTGCCGCCGAGCAAGTGAAAGAAGTGAACACGATCTTGGATGATATTTTCTTAGAGAATTTTGAATGACGTTGGCAGTGGATAAGAATGGGTGGCGTCCCCGAGACGATTCGAACGTCCGACCTAGCGCTTAGGAGGCGCTTGCTCTATCCAGCTGAGCTACGGGGACAGGGATGCTCATTATACTTGAGCTTTTGCAAAATAAAATCGCTTCCGTTTTATCTCTTTATTGGTTAGAAAGGGCCCTCAAATGCTCGCCTGTTTGGGAACTTATTACATAAGTCTTTATCCAAGTGGGCACAGATATTATTCTATGATTAATTAAGCAGGACATTAACCAGCACTATGAAAGATACCCGCCAACTTTTAATCCATCAAGACAGCACTTTTCCTCCAATACAGCGCGCTGAGTTAGATATTCTTCAGGTCAATTTAGGTTATTTATGTAATTTAAGTTGTGTTCATTGCCATGTGAACGCGGGTCCTAGTCGTACCGAGCTGATGGATAAAGAGCATGTCGAACTGATTATAGATGTGCTTAAGGCTAGAAACATCTCCACGCTTGATTTAACGGGTGGAGCCCCTGAGATGAACCCTCACTTTAGATACCTGGTGACAGAGGCAAGAGCGCTTGGGGTTAAGGTAATTGATCGTTGTAACTTGGCGATTTTGAATGAGGAAGGTTATGAGGATCTTGCTGAATTTTTAGCCGAACAGAAGGTCGCTGTTGTGGCGTCTTTGCCTTGTTATTCGCAAGAGAACGTTGACCAGCAAAGAGGACAGGGTGCCTTCGAGAACAGTATTACCGGCCTGCAAAAGCTCAATGCTTTGGGTTTTGGTAAGTCCGAAGGCCTGAGTTTGGATCTGGTATATAACCCGCTCGGGCCAAATCTGCCGCCACCGCAAAAGGGTTTAGAGCTAGACTATAAAAAGATTCTGATGGATAACTTTGGCATTGAATTTAACTCCCTGTTAACCATTACCAATATGCCGATTAGCCGTTTTGGTGCGGTGCTGTTAGCGCATGATCAATTTGATTCTTATATGACTTTACTAAAGGATAATTTTTCACAAGATAATTTGGCCTCGGTCATGTGTCGAAGCTTGGTGAGCGTTAGTTGGGAAGGCTATTTGTACGATTGTGACTTTAACCAGATGTTGAATATCCATAGTCGTTTGCCGTCGAGCGAGTCTGGTGAAAGTCCACGTTTGCATCTTAGGGATTTACTGGATCAGGATTTGTATAAGAATTCGATACAAGTCGCAGACCACTGCTATGGCTGTACCGCAGGCCAAGGCAGCTCTTGCAGTGGGGCGTTGTAGCTTTTGAACCAAGCCCCCGCGATTAGCGTTGTCATACCTTGTCTAAATGAAGAGCAGGGACTGCCTAAATTTTTGGATGCCTTGCCTAAGGATGCATCTATTGAATACATATTGGTAGATGGTGGTAGTAGCGATAAAACTGTTCCGTGTTTAAAGAGCTTTGCAGATCAACGTTCTGGCGCTCAAGATATCCTGGTTGTCCAAAGCGAGGCTGGGCGCGCTAAGCAAATGAACCGGGGTGCTGAACATGCAAGGGCTGAGGTATTGGTATTCTTACATGCAGATACTTATTTGCCCGGTGATTTTATTGAGCGGCTTCGTGATTTTACTGAGCAGGAAGACAAACGCTGGGGTAGGTTTGACCTACGTTTAGATAGCCAGCGTTTGGTATTTAGGGTAATTGAATGGTTTATTAACCATCGGTCAGCTTTAACCAAAGTGGCAACCGGGGATCAGGTGATTTTTGTTGAGCAAGATCTTTTCAAGCTAGTAGATGGCTTTGAGAATATCCCCTTGATGGAGGACGTGGCTCTGAGCAAAGCTTTAAGAGCCCACTCTGATATATTTCGCCCAGCTTCCCGGGTGATTAGCTCAAGTCGCCGTTGGGAGCAGCACGGGACTCTCAAAACGGTTTTATTAATGTGGCATCTCCGATTTTTATTTTACTTAGGGGCTGATCCTAAGGTATTACACAGCCGCTATTACCAGAAGGAAGCCTAGTCATGAGTGCCAGTGTATTGATGCTTTTTTCGAAGGAGCCGGTCAAAGGGAAGGTAAAAACGCGTTTGATTCCGGACCTGGGTGAAGAAGGTGCTTTTGAACTATATCAAAAGCTACTGGCCAAAACTTTGACAACATCGAGTGCGTACCTTGATGCCTCGACGGAGACGACGGGACAAGTTTGGTTGGTTAAAGGAGCCACTGTTGCGTTTAAGCATCAAATAGAAAAAGACTATGCTTTAAGCTGCTATGTTCAACAGGGCCCAGGCCTCGGCGAATCTTTAACTCATGCTTTTGAAGAGTCATCAAAGTCCTTTTTTAAAATAGTGGTCATTGGCGGTGATTGTGTCTCCATTGATCAGCCCTACTTAGCACAGGCTTTCGAATGTTTAGATGCGCATGAGGCGGTAATAGGTCCGGCTGAGGACGGTGGCTTTGTGCTTTTGGGTTTGCGTTCAAATTTGGAGTACGCCAATATTTTTAAGGGAATCCCCTGGGGTGGACCTGAGGTTTGCCAATGCCTTGAGGTCAATCTTCGAGAAGAGGGAGTGGGGTACGATCGACTGTCTCAGCGTTGGGATATCGACGAACCTGAGGATCTTATAAAGCTGGCATTAATCCCTGAACTTAAGTGGTCAAACCCCTAGATTGTTTGGTCCTCGATTTGCAGTGCTAGCATATCAGCTAAATAAAGGTAGAATGCAGGCTTGCTCGGTTTGGTTTAGATAGGCGAGGCCAGTCATTAGTTTCAGAAACCTGATCAAAAGCCAGCCGCTTCATTGTCTCGATATTGTCTCGATATTGTCGAGATGCGGATGATGCTTCTTATTCATAGTAAAATAATTCATAAAGGTGTTTCGGTGCAGAAAATAAAAACTAGAATGTCGCCTTTGTTAGCCCTCCTTAGACACATATTTATTTCTTTGATGTTGTTGCTTTCATCATCGCTGTTAATGGCTGATGGCAAAGTCGATGAGTCAGAGGAAGATGAGCATTATGAAGTGGTACCGCTTTGGGCCATAGATATGAACCTTATTGTGATTTCAGTAGATGCCTACCCTGGATCTGATTTTCGACGAACCTTTGGAGCACCAGTCCCGAACTTTAGGCTAAATAGTCCCTATCTTCAGTCCAGTGGCGGCGGGGTAAATGCGCGTTTGTTTAATTCTGATAAGTTGGATCTAGGTTTAACACTGAGTGCATCCTTGCCAACGAAAAATAAGCATTTGGAAGTTCGTGAGGAGCGTAATCTTCCTGATTTAGACCCCACTGTCGAAGTTGGTTTAGGACTTAAATACCTTCCCTACAAATCTAAAACCTGGGAGCTTAAGTCGCAGTTTCCGGTACGCAAGGCAACTGGTATTGGTCTACAGGATCAGGATGAGCTTTGGCGAATACATAAACCTTTAGATTTGGGTTGGACCTTTAGTCCGCGAGTTACACTGACGCGTTTCTTTGAAATCGAAGATGTAAAACATGAGATCGATTTTGAAGTCGGCTCTAAATATGCAACCCAACAAAATATGAATTTTTTCTACGGTGTCCCAGAAGGTTTTAATTTGGCTGACGAAGATCCTTTTATTGCAGAAGAGGGCTTGGTGAATCATTGGGTAGAGCTTGGCTGGGTACGCAAACGAGGGAAGTGGCGTTTCAGCGTTTCGGCTGAATATATCGACCTACACGATGCTGAAAATGTTTTGAGCCCGCTAGTAGAAAGAAAAGACTCTTGGTTTGGTTTTATGATTTTGACTTACACTTTTGCTGAATCAAATCTAATGGTAAAACAAGACGAAGAATACAGCGCTAACTAACCACCTTTTTAAGGTCAAATTGATAAGGCTGCGATAGCCGCGCCGCTGAGAGAAGAGCTTTCGCCTTTGTAGACTTGATAAGCTAACCCTTCTTTTGACATGAGTCGTTCCAGATTATCTCTGATTTTTTGTTCGTAACTGTGTAATTGGTAGTAAGTGCTGCCTTCGATATTGATTAATATCTCAGGGGCTTTGTCGCCCAGCTGTTCGACTAAACACTGCTTACTGATGGCAACTAACTGATAAGCGCATATCCGAGCCGCACGCTCCAATAAAGATTCTACGATAAATCGCAAAAATGATTTGTCTTCTGAATTAGCGTTAAAGAAGTCACCCTTAGCATCAGGGATTAATAAAGTGTTTAGGTTTGCAGTATCTAATTGGTAAGACTCATTTTTTAAATATTCTGCTATCGCCGATTTGCATTGCTCACTCAGTAGATTTGTATCACAGGCTTTTTCGAATAAGCGTAGCGCGAGTTCGCCTAGGTAGCGCCCCGCCACTTTTTTCTCGAAGGGGTACTGATTAGGGTCTAATGAGCTGTTGTCTAGTTCAGAGTCTACTAGGTTGTTTAATACCCCGTTATAGGCCCCTGATTCGATATTGGTCACGGTATGTAGGGTAGATGCACTGTAGGCACAGTTCATACCAGTGCCTAGTATTAGCCCAATATAGGCTTGATTGGATTCTACCTTATCCTTGTTGCTTTGATGCAGGCGGCTGGACAACAAGGTGGCTACTGTATCATTTAGCAATACAAAGCGTTTAGCGTCATAACCTTTGCTGGTGATGATTTGATTAAGTTCTTTGCCTAACCAAGTGTTTTCTACTCCGGAAGCGTCAACCTCTTTGGTCCAATATAGCAATCGGCCATCATAATCGTTGGATATTTCGCAAGGGTAAGAAAAACAAAAGCCTACAGTATCAGATTGGTCGAGCAGGGGTTCAATGTATTTAAATAATGTTTGGTAAAACTCTTCCTTTGAAACTGGACCTTGAGTGCCAGGCATTGGGTGATGTTGGCTTTGTTCAAACACGCAATGGCTTTGCCCATTGTCTAAACGAAAGCTGGCTAAGGCGCAGCGTAGATTGGTCCCGCCCGCGTCAATAGCAATAATCGTTTTCTCGTTGGGAATTTCTGCTGGTATTCGTAGGTACGCCGGCAGCATTGCAAGCGATGCTTTGAACTTGGGCTTGACGTTCAGTCCAAGCTGCATTTGTTTTTGAAAATCTTCTATGATGCTGTGGCCCGATAGGCTGCCAAGGGCAAGTCCCTGTTGCCATAAAAAGGCTCGCCAGGACGCAGGTAATTCAGTAGTACTCATATTATTTTTAGTAGCTTTATTTCGAGTTATCTTGTCTGAGCTGTCTATTTTACGTTTTCTATTTTGAGAAAGCTTAAGCAGTATACACTCAATATCACCATAACGGCGCTAGTAAAAATATAAGGAAACTGTGGATTGAGCTGGTACAAGCCTGGTCCAATCAAAGGGCCTACTGAAAAGCCGATAGGTGCGCAAGAGGTGATCAGTCCAGCAACAGCCCCTTGTTCTCTCGAACTGACTTGCAATGATGCAGCGGCAGAATAACCCGGACCGACGATACCCATGCCAAATCCAATCAAAATATTGCTGACGGCAAAGTGAATAAACTCAGTCGCAAAAATAATATTGATAACCCCCAGAGCTATCAAAGGAACACCTAAGCGGATTAGCCATAGCGATGGCCATTTTAAAGCATTGGCGAGTATCCATTGGCTGCTGACCGAAGCGAGAGCAGACATGACAGCGAGCTTGCCCATCATCTTAATGGTATTAGTGGCGTTTAAGCCCATCAGGTCTTGTACATAAAAACCCAGAGTCATGTTCATTGAGGCAAAAGCGATAAACATAAAAATACCGATAAAGACAAAACGACGAACCCGTTTATCAAAGTAGGAAACGCTAGCGATACCTCTGCTTTTGATTGCTTTGCTTTCGGTTTTAGGTAAAGCAATCCAGCAAAAAATAGCTGCAATAAAAGGCAATATGGCGGCAAAGTATAAAGGTGCCAGCAGTGCGAAACTTGCAAGGATACCAGCGCTAGCAGGGCCCAATATTGTCCCCAAGCTGTGTGCAGAGCCTACGCGAGCCATAGCTGCGGTGCGGGTATTGGCGTCGGTTATATCGGCAATATAGGCAGCGGCCGCAGGTGGGGTTGCCGACATTAAAGTGGATTGCAACATGCGCGCCAGAGTTAAACAGGCGATTAGTGCGGTTCCTGTTAGTAAACCTTCAAACCCGAAATAAAAAACTGAGGTAAATAATATAGTGCCAACCGTGTAACCGATAAGGCCAAGCATCATAATCGCTTTGCGCCCCCAGCGCTCGCTTTGCATGCCCCAGATATTGTTGCCCGTGGCAAAAATGATGGATGAGCCCACGATGATTAGTCCAACGTGGATAGGTTCTAAGCCAAGCTCTCGACCAACCGGTTGAAGAACAGTAAAGACAATGGTTTGCCCGATAGCCACAGAAATAGAGCTGAAAAATACCAACACCTCGACCACAATCTTTTGTCGTCGACTCAGCTGATAAAACAAGGGATTTAGCTCAGAGTTATCCACTACTCTTCTCAGGTTAGTTTTCTATTTTGGAAGCGATGTGCCTTAGATCCATGTTACGCACAGATTAGGTAAAGATGTCAGAATCATGGTGATTTGTCGCAGTGACAGTACGCTAATATACAGACCACAACAACTGTCAATTTTGAATTGTGATATGTCGCCAACGGCTAAGCATATTGACACCGCTTGGCAGTGCCATGCCTAAGGGGATCACCTATAGTGATTGTAGATAGTGAGCAAACCGCGACTATTTGTTGCCGCCAGTGTTGCTTAAATGCTTCCAATTTATTGCCACTCACGACGAGAGGAAATCACATGAAACTTAAATTTTTAGACGAGACACCTAGAGAAATTCGTTATTTCCCTGAGAGCGATGACATTGCCTCGGTAATGAAACCAGAGGATGTGCAAGCGGTGGCTGAGATTTTTAACACGCCTTTGACTGGTAGCTACAACTGGGACTATACCTTGTGTGATTCTCGTATTCGTAAGATTTATGAGTTGGGCAAAGAGCTAAACTGGAACGTCGAGTCTGATTTAGATTGGAGTGTGAAAGTTCCAAGAGATACGCACCCAGATAAAGATGAGGCAAACCCTTATGTTGGCTTTGCGCCTTATGAAGCATTAAGTAAAGAAGCAAAAGCTGAGTTTAATTGGAAGCGTCACGCGGCTGGCCTTTCTGACTTTTTGCACGGCGAACAGGGCGCGCTGTTGGTTGCATCGCAGCTGGTAAGTTGTGCTCCAACCTATGACGCCAAACTTTATGCCGCATCTCAAACCTTTGATGAAGCGCGTCATGTCGAGTTTTTTAATAAGTACCTACAAACCGTAGTGGGCTATACCTATCCCATTACTTTTGGTTTGAAGAGCTTGCTCGACAAGATTTTGACCGATGAGCGTTGGGATCTCAAATTTCTAGGAATGCAGATTATCGCCGAAGGCTTAGCTTTAGCAGCCTTTAAAACAGCTATGGTGAATTCGCAATTACCTATTTTTCAACAAGGTATTTACATGGTGATTCGTGATGAAGCGCGTCATGTGACCTTTGGCGTAAATTACCTTGAGGAATATTGCCAAACCTTGACCGAGCAAGAGCGCACCGACCGGGGTATGTTTGCTGCAGAAGCGCTTATGGGCTTATTTCAATCTAAGACCAGTTCGCGAGGCATTATCACTGAGATGGGCTGGAACAAGGATGAGGTGAAAGCGCATATGGAACAAAGCGCGACAGCCACCCAGACCGCCCAAGACTTTATGACCGCCTTAATGGGACGTATTTTGCCTAATCTCAAGCGTATCGGCGTATTGACGGATCCAGTGCGAGAGGTATTTGAAAATATGGGTTTTGATGAGTTCGAGAATTTCGATTCTGATGGAGATATTGATTGGGGCGAATTATCGGCTCCTTTGGATTACAAACAAGCAATCTAGCTGCCGCTAGCTTAGCCCTAAACCTCGCTACAAGCCTTGAAAAGCCCCGCTTTGCGGGGTTTTTTATGCCTGGCGTAAAGTGAGTCTGGAGCCTAGGCTAATTTACTCGGTTCTGATGGCTCTCAGGCCTGGGGCTATGCTAAGATCAGTGCTTTCCAGTTCAATGAGTTTTGCCCCCAATTAGCCAATATGAAAGCTGTTAAAACCCCCTGTGTCGGTGTCTGCTCCACGGTCTTCGGTGACGAAGTATGTCGTGGTTGTAAGCGTTTTGTGCATGAGGTAATCGATTGGAACAGCTATAGCAATGAGCAGAAGTTACTAGTTAAAGCGCGACTCAGCGATTTAGCCCATCAAGTATTGGTAGGCAAAATAGAGGTGATCGATCAGGCTTGTTTCAATGACTCGCTGAGGCTCACCAAAATAGATTTAGAGCAAACAGATGCTAATTTGTTGATTGAATTTTTGCGTAAAGCGGCTAAGCAAATTCAGGATCTCAGAGATCATGGCCTGCGTGTTTTTCCAGAGTACGAGGCATACTCTGCTAATGAACTTAAAGAGCTGATTGACAAAGAGATTCATATCTTAGGAACAGCTACCTATCAAAAAGATTTTATGAGTAGGAAAGCTTCTGCCCAAGGTGGGCAAAAGGATGGTATGGAAAAGGAAATGGGTTCGATGCAACCCACGTTTTATAGCAACAAGAGTGAGGTTCAAATCTAGTGAAAAGGGTCGTGTTTAATCAAAAAGGTGGCGTGGGCAAAACCAGTATTACTTGTAACCTGGCCGCTATATCTGCAAGTCGCGGTAAACGTACGTTGGTTATTGACTTAGACCCTCAGTATAACGCTAGTCATTATTTATTGGGCGACCTAGAAGTGGATGAGACGGTGGCAGAGTACCTAGATCAGGAGAAAGGATTTTTCAGCAAGGCGCAGGGCGCCGAGCAGTTCGTGTATGAGACACCTTTTGAAAATTTATACCTAATGCCCGCTAGCGATCGCTTACCCGAGATTGAGCATAAGTTAGAAAGCTCTTATAAAATTTATAAACTGAAGCAAGGCTTACAAACACTGGACCGTTATTACGACGAGATTTATATCGATACGCCTCCGGCCTTTAACTTTTTTACCAAGTCGGCATTGATTGGTGCGGATCGAGTGTTGATACCTTTTGATTGTGACGCTTTCTCGCGTCGTTCTATAGAGAGGGTAGCGAACGCAATTGAAGATGTGTGCGAAGATCATAACCCCGATCTTTGTATTGAAGGTGTTATCGTGAATCAGTTTCAACCTCGTGCCAACTTACCTCAGCAACTGGTGCAAGAGTTAGAAAGCTCTCCTTATCCTGTTGTCCCTGTTAAGTTAACTAGCTCGGTTAAAATGCGTGAGTCTCATCAATTGTGTAAACCACTTATTTATTTAGACCCCAAGCATAACCTTACACAACAGTTCGTTTCCGTTTACGACACAATCATAAAGGCTTCTTAGCACGGCTCTGCTTTGAGTTAGGTGGCTGAGTCAATTCATTGAGACGAGTTATAGGATGAAGATTAAACCGACCTTCAACCTATTTGTTTACGCCTTAATCGCTCTTTTTGCTCTGCTTAACTATGCCTTGATGTTGGGAACATTAGAGCTGATCACCGGCGGTTTTCCCGTTTTACCTTCGTTAGATTTGTTGCGAGCCGAAGCTAGCTTTTTTCTTTTTGTGGGATTCTTTTCTGCCTGCTACTTAAGTCCGGTACCCAAGCTTTTGTGGTTCAGACGAGTCTTGGTGCTGATGCTTTTGTCTATGCTATTGTTGTTAGCGCATATCTCAACGGTAGTGGCTCAGTTGACGAGTGAAGCAGGCCCCATGCACAAGGTACTGTTCTATGTAAACTACCTTCATAAACCCTGGTTAAACGATCAAAGTTTTCAGCTGTTCATATTGTTTATTTTGCCGGGCTTATTGGTGCTGTTTGCTTTGGTTGTCTATTGGTTTTGTGTTCGATCATCTATACAAAGTGCAGAGCAAAGCCCGCGCTTTTTTAGAAACTTCGTTTTAGCCTGGGTATTCTTGTTAGTAGGGTTTTTACCGCCCATGCAAACCGAGTTACCGTACTCCTTATCTCATAATACACTTTTGTACTTACTCAAGAGCGGTTATATGCCTCAAGAGGATGTGGTCGAGTATGATGAGCAAGCGGCTTATCAAGATTGGAAGGTCGAAGAGGGTCGGGGCAATCAAAAAAATATTGTGTTTATTATTTTGGAATCCACTCAATACAAGGCAATTCAGTTGGGCGGAAAAAATGACGCCTTTCCCGGATTAACACCTTTTTTAGCGGAGTTGTCAGCACAAAGTGTTGTGTTTGATCAAGCCTATGGAACCGTGCCCCATACCAGTAAAGCCTTGGTCGGGATTCATTGTGGTTTGTTGCCTGTGTTAGATTTGCCCATTTACGAGAGTATTTATGGCTTACCTGTTAAGTGTTTCCCCGAGCTGTTAGTTGAGCGTGGTTATCAAAATGTCTTTATGCAGGCGGCGACCGACAAATATGAAAACCGTAGAGAGCTGCTGACACAGTTTGGCTATCAAGAAGTAATGTCCGCGGAAGACTTTAAAGGCTCCGATCAAGTGCGCTCCAATCCTCTGGGTTTTGAGGACACGGTATTGTTGGGTGCGGTGGATGATTGGTTGAAACAAAAGGAAGATAAGCCCTACCAAATGAGCTTGCTGACTTTAACCAGTCACCATCCCTACGAAACGCCACCTAGTTTTAAAACCAAAGCCTATGTAGATGCTCCCCTAGAAAACGCTTACTTAAATTCCATTGCTTACTTAGATCAGTTTTTATCAAAGCTGTTTAATGTATTTAAAGCGCAGGACGATTACCAAGATACGCTTTTCGTCTTTATTAGCGATCACGGCGAAGCCTTTGGTGAACATGGTGAGCAGATGCACAATAATGTGGCATATAACGAAGTGGCTAGGGTGTTCTTTATGATTTTTGATCCGAGCCAGGGATTGGTAGCTGCTCGAAATCAAGGTACGGTGTCTCAATTGCAGGTTCTTCCAAGCACTATGGATTTGTTAGGTTTCTCAATGGGACCCTCGGAGTTTAATTCAGTACTTAAAGAGCAGGGAAGAGCCTTTGGCAGTTGTTATGAACGCTTTATGTGCTTTTTCTATGCCGATAATGATTACAAATACATATACAACTTTCGGGAAAAGCAGCCAGAGCTTTATGACATTAAAAATGATCCGCGTGAGCTACAAGATTTATCGAAGGAAAAGCCTGAAAGGGTGCTAGCAATGCATAGGGTCTTGATGAACTACTACACTCAGCATCAGTCAGCGATTCATAATTACTATTTAAGGGAAAATCCTAATTATGAAAAAGAAATCGCTAAAACGGTCCTTTATAGTATCGATGATATGCGTAATTCACTGGACGCTGTTTGGGAGGATTAGCTACAAAGCTAGTGGATTCTGGACCTGGAATCACGATATAGGTACTCTTGAGTGTCAATGGTTTAGTGTCTATATAGACTGGAAGCTAACTAAAGTGCAAGCGCACAATCATACCTAGGCTTATACAGAATTTGCCTAAAACGGGAGGAGATGAGCAGTGAGCGCGATGGAATATGAGTTAGGGCACAATGTACTGCGGACCCCTGATCGTTATTTTGAGGATCTAGAGGACTATTCTTTTGAGCCAAACTATCTCGAAGTCGATGGCCTGAGATTGCACTATGTGGATGAGGGGCCTAAGGATGGTGAGGTGGTGTTGATGCTCCACGGAGAGCCTTCGTGGTCCTATCTTTATCGCAAAATGATTCCGATTATTGTTGAGGCCGGTTATCGAGCCATTGCTCCAGACTTAATTGGATTTGGTAAGTCCGATAAATTAATTCGTCAAAAAGATTATTCCTACACTTTTCATGTCCACATTATAAAAAGCTTTTTAGCTCAACTTGATTTAACAAACATCACATTGTTTTGCCAAGATTGGGGTGGGTTGATCGGTATTCGTGTCGCTATGAATGAACAAAAACGCTTTGATCGTATTGTTGCCTCTAATACTTCTATTCCTTTTGCGCCCAGTCATGAGGACCTGCCGATGCGAAAGATGGCGCTTATTATGCTGCGTACCGGCGTAGGGTTCGGCTCTTGGTATGTGTTTTCGCAAGTAACCCCAGTGCTTGATGCGGGTTTCTTGTTGGATATGGGAAGCGCTAACAAACTTAGTAGTGAAGTGAAGCGGGCCTACAATGCGCCTTTTCCAACTAAACATTACAAGGCTGGTTTTAGAGTGTTTCCTCGTTTGGTTCCATCTGAGCCAGATGAGTGCAGGGTCGTTTGGGAAAAACTACAGGAGTGGGATAAACCATTTCTTACAGTATTTGGAGATCGAGATCCCATTACTTCGGTACTGGATAAGTTATTTCAAGTACATGTGCCCGGAGCCGCTGCTTTAAATCATAAGAAAATCAAAAAAGCGAGTCACTTTTGTCAAGAAGATAAGGGCGAAGAGTTAGCAAAGCTTACTGTGAAATTTATCCAAACAGGTAATATCTAGGTATGAATATGGATACTCATACAACCATGCGTATTATTCTTAACGGCAAAGCCGCTGAGAATGCTGATATTCGAGATGCGGTAACACGCCTGCGCTGCTCGCGAGTCACCATAGATGTGCGCTTAACCTGGGAGGCAGGTGATGCAGCAGTGTTTGCTAGCGAAGCTGCTGATCAAGAAATTGATATCGTCGTGGCTGCAGGGGGTGATGGCACCCTAAACGAAGTGGTCGGTGGTATGATGGCCTCGGGCTTAGACAAATTACCTTCACTGGCCGTTTTGCCTTTAGGTACAGCAAACGACTTTGCTCGAGGTTGCGAAATTCCCTTAGATAGTCCAGTCGATGCTCTGAAATTGGCGCTCGAGAATGAAGCAGTTCCCATCGATGTGATCGACGCCAATGACAGAAAGTTTTTGAATATGGCCAGTTGCGGCTTTGGTAGTGAAGTCACCGCATCGACCTCACCAGAGCTTAAAAAACGAATCGGTGGTGCAGCTTATTTTATTACCTGGTTACGTAAGCTTAGCGAACTAGAACCAGTTGAAGCCACGATTAAAGGACCAGATTTTGATTGGGAAGGGCGCTTTAATGTATTAGCTATTGGGAACGGACGTATGGCTGGTGGCGGTATGCCGCTTTGCCCTTTTGCCAAGCTCAACGATGGTTTGTTTGATGTCTGTTTGTTGCCCTTTAACGAGGCTCTTGTTTCTGTGGGAGCGATGTTTAATCCAAAAAATTACACCCTCGATAGCATGTTTATTCAAAAACAAATGGAATGGCTAGAGATGGAAGTGGCAAAGCCTGTTCAAGTGAACCTTGATGGTGAGCCGACGACCACTGATAAGATTCGTTTTGCAGTTGAACCGAAAGCGATCAATTTGCATTTACCCAACACAAGGATGTTGGATCGAGTCAAAAGCTCAATCTCTTAAGCAAAGTTTATAAGGATATAGCATGAGCCCGGAGGATATTGGAAAAGCTTACGATAGCATTACACACCTTTGGCAAAGCAAAGACTTTAATCTGGAAAATGGCATTGCTCAGCATAAACGCGCACTCGCTTTTCTTAAAAATAAAGGTGAGGCATTAGACATTGGTTGTGGCTGCACGGGTCGTTTTATCGACTTGCTTCAAAAAGCAGGGTTAAAGGTCGAGGGCGTCGATGTATCTAAAAAGATGTTGGAACTAGCAAAAGAAAAGCACCCGGAGGTGACCTTTCATCACCAAGATATTTGCCAGTGGGGTATCCCCAAGCAATATGACTTTATCACCGCTTGGGACAGTCTTTGGCATATACCTCTGTCCAAACAAAAAATTGTTGTAGCCAAAATGGTAAAAGCACTAAAGCCAGAAGGGATTATTATTTTTTCATTCGGTGGCATAGATGAAGAGAACGAACATACGGATGATTATATGGGTCCCAAGGTTTACTATTCTTCGCTGGGCACCAATGGTTTTCTCCAAGCCTTTGTTGATAACGGTTGCATCATTAAACATATGGAGTTTGATCAAAAAGAAGGCGATCACGCTTATTTGATTGCGCAAAAAGTCTAGCTTTTTAGGGAGTAGCTTATGAATATCGGTGTTGTGCTATGTGGTTTTTTTGTGGTGATACTGTGGGTGTCACTCGGAACGAATTCTGAGCAGTTAAAAGATCTCTTGCTCGTTAATGCAGGCGTTCAATGTCTGCTGTTTGTTCTTATTGCCTGCATTCCATATTTGCGAACTGGCCGTATGTCCTTTGTTGACATCGCATGGCCTTTTGGAGTCGCTTTGATTGGCGCTCAGCTACTTCTCTTTGCTGATGGGGAGTTCATCCGAAAACTTGTAGTAGGTAGTGTTTACCTGTTTATCGGCTTGCGTATGGGTGTAGGTGCCATTGTTATGGGTAAGCGCACTGGCGTTATCTTTGAAACAGAATTCCCTCGATACCAATACCGCCATATGGTTTTGAAAGAGTCGGGCACCAAGCGTATTAAGCTACACGCCCTACTCGAAATGATGGCTCAAGGTTTTGCAAACATGACTGTTTTAGCATTACCTGGGTTTTTAATAGCCATTAATCCTAGCTCTGAAATCTATCTTTGGGAAATTCTTGGTTTAGCGCTGTGGGCGATCGCTTATACCTTAGAATCGGTAGCCGATACCCAAAAATTACTATTTATATCTAAAGATGATAGCGGTTTAGGCGTGTGTAATATCGGCCTATGGCAATACAGTCGGCACCCAAATTATTTTTCGGAGTGGTTGGTTTGGACCGGGCTGGTAATTGCTACGGTTCCTTCATGGCTTCGGCTGCAAGCATCTGAAACTTTGTTTGTTTGGTTCAGTTTGGGTGTAGGTGCTTTGTGCGCCTCTCTAATGCTTTACATTACATTGGTTTACCTAACCGGCGTGGAACCATCGGAATATTACTCCGTTCGAAAGCGCCCGGGATATAAAGCCTACCAGGAAGCGACTAATAGGTTTTTTCCGTGGTTTTCTAAAACCTAAACTTTGTGTTTATCTGTCCCTGTAGCTTGAATTTAGACGCGGGTAAATACGAAACATCTGCCGGTTATCGGTGAAAAATAGCTCTAGCTTAGGTATCTTTTCCCTGGCTTAGCTCAGTGAGTCACCACTAAATCGATATATTTTACCCGAATCGCTAAGCCATCAGAATAACGAGAATAGGAGTTTACAATGAGATATAAACACGTCCGCGCAGGAAGTTCCGAAACCTAGGGGCTTGATGGCGGTGAAGTTACCTCACTTTTAGCCACAGGTGAAGATACTGACAATAGGGTTTCTATCTTTGATAGTATTCTGCCCAAAGGGAACTCGGCTCCGTGGCATTATCATGAAATCGATGACGAGATTTTCTATATAATTTCAGGGGAGATCGAGTCTGGAGTGGATCAGGAAGAATTCGTCGCTGGAGCAGGTGGTTTGGTAATAGCAGGACCAAATGTTCCAAGAAGGTTTGAGGCACTATCAAATAGTAGGCTTCTGGTAATCAATGCTCCTTCGGGCCCATCAGAGGGCTTTATACGAGACATTTCGAAATTTAGCCAGGATAACCCTCCGACAGAGGCTGATCAGAAAATGCTCATAGATAAGTACAAAATTCATATCGTTTAACTAAGAAAAAAAGCAAGCCTTCGCAAGAAGAATAAACCGACCTTAAAAAGTATCGCTCTAATGGCTGAGCAATTACACGACACTTTTACCGACAGCTGTGCTGGGCGTCAAAAAGCATAGTATGTAGGAGGGTATTCAACCCCTGTTGCATGTGCGATATTGTACTTCCTGCTTTATAACTAGTGTTAGTGAATGTTTCTAGGGAAATATCTATCGTCATCTTGGTCCTCACAATCATGGTGAAATATCTACTATCAAAGTTATACATTATCCGTATCAGTTGCTATGCAGAGTCATTTCGCATTAAATGGCGGCTCCAATTGGTATAGGGCTATTTATGTTTTCCAACACCGATCTTGATTCTGACCCCAACCTAGAAGAAGTAATTACCGAAGCCCAAGGTCGTCTTCAGCGCTCCGGTAATGACGGGGTAAAGATTACTAGTTTTAAACAGGTGATGCTAAGGCATGGTTTGCTGATGTTGGTATTGGCTTTGCTTTGTATTTTGTTGCCTAGTGCTAGTTCCAGTTTTTCTTGGGGGATGGAGCGCTTTTTTAAGGTGCCTCATTATTACCTATTAGCTTTTTTGGGCTTGTTTGTCTTTTTGGTAATTTATTCGCAGTTGTCCGATAAGGTGGTTAATCGCAAACAATTGATGTGGATTGTTTATTTGTTATTTATTTCGATTGTTGAGGAGTGGGTTTTTCGTCTAGCGATTCCGGGCTTTTTGATTGATTACATCGAACCCATTTATGCGGTAGTGATCAGTAATTTTATTTTTGCTGCGATTCATTACTTTACCCTGCGTTGGCGTTTGATGTGGGTGATTTTTGCCTTTTTTGGTGCCATGGGACTTAGTCGGGTCATGGGTTTTGGTGATCTGATGATTGTAATTTGGCTTCATTGGATCGCTACTTTTCTAAACACGCCGTTCCCGCCCGGTGTTAAGCAACTTAAACGGCCACTGAATTAGTTATCACTTCTAGACTTCTTTGATCCATAGATTATGCTCTGGATATCATTTTTTGTTATTAGTATTTGAAGATCGCCATGGCCCAAACTAAAGCACTCATCCAAGCCTTGAAATCCAGTCTTAAAGCGCACGGCAAAACCTATATTGATGTGGCTGAGCATTTGAATTTGAGTGAAGCCAGTGTCAAGCGTTTGTTTTCAGAGCAGAACCTATCCTTGGCTCGATTGGATAGTGTGTGCCAAATGATGGGTATGGAAATATCAGATCTAGTTGCGCAGATGAGTGAGCGCGAGAACAAACGATTTTTGTCTCAACTCGAGTGGGACCAAGAGGTCGAAATCGCCAAAGATAAAATGTTGATTTTGGTCACCGTGACGGTTTTAAATCGATGGACGATTGAAGACATACTGGAGGCTTATAAAGTTGATGAGCATTTGGTGGTCCAAAAACTCGCCACTTTAGATCGCTTAAAAATCATTGATCTCTTACCTAAAAATAAAATCAAGCTTCTAGTTGCGCCTAATTTCAGCTGGATCAAGAACGGCCCGATTCAACAATTCTTTTTAACTCAAATTCAATCTGACTTTTTTCAATCTCGTTTTGAACATAAGGCTGAGAAGCTGGTGGTGTTAAACGGCACTCTCTCTAAAAGCTCGGATAGCGTGTTTCAGCGCAAGATGGAAAAGCTTGCTCAGGAATTTGAGGAGTTAAATTCGGCCGATGCTTCCCTTCCAATTGGCCAGCGCCAACCTCGAACGGTGATCCTTGCCATACGCCCTTGGGCCTATGATGTTTATAGCGAAATCCTCTAAAAGTATTGATATATAATACTAAATAGTCATTTATTTTAGACTTATGGTTTATTCGTTGTATTAATCAATACTATTTGCAGAATAGGTCCTAACGCTGATTGAGGCGTTTTACTTCAAATCACTTTTTAGGAGCATTCTGATGGAAAATTACGAACTACAAACTAATTCAGCTGGCTGGATCTTTTATGTTAAGGCTTCATTTGTTGTTGCGATTGCGGCAATCATTTGCGGAGTCATTCTTTTGCCAGGCAGCTTCATTATTAAAGGTTACTTCGCCCTGGCATCTCTGTTCTTGGTGAGTTCAACCATTACCTTGTCTAAAACGCTGCGAGATGAGCATGAGTCTCAAAAGCTGCTCAACCAGATCTCTAGCGCCAAAACCACAAAAATGATTAAAGAATACGCCGAATAGGAGAGAAACGATGAACATGCATAGAAAACTATTTTCATTATTTAAAAGTACCGGTCGTGAAGCAGCAGAAACTGTAATCGATGCAAACGCCATCAAGATTTTTGAACAAGAAATTTACGATTGTGAAACATCAATGACCCGTGCTAAACACGAACTGGCTAAGGTCATGGCAGAAGGCGCGCGATTAGATAAGGAGATCCAGCAGTCCCAGAGTAGGATTGAAGTAAAAGAGGGCCAAGCTCATAAAGCATTAGAACTTGGCGAGGAAGGTCTATTACAGGAAATCGCCGATCACATTGCCGAAGCTGAAACCAATCTCGAAGAGCAGATTAAGGCACGTGCTTTTATAAAAGAACAGCAAGCTCAGATTGAGGTCTCGCTTAAAAAGGCCTTGCAAGAAATCGATAGCTACCGACGCGAGTTACGAATCGTTCGAGCTAAGGAGGTAACTCAGCAAACCACTAATGCTCTAGCGAGTAATGCCCACTCGATTGGCTCGCGAATTGTCGATATGAGGGAGTCGCTGGACCGAATTAAGCAGAAGCAGGATCACTTTGATGATTTGGGGCGATCTATGGAACAGGTGGGAGCTATGTTTTCGCCAAATGCCTTGGATAGGAAGATCCAGGAGGCAGGTATCACCCAATCCCCCAAACGCTCCGAAGCTGTTATGGCAAGAATTAAAGCAAAGGGGGTCTGTACTGCTTAATCCAAAACCAACGATGGGGGCCCTAGGGCCCTGTCTAAACGACTACCCTATAGGGGGATGGACATGATTATTTTTGTATTTGTTATCTACTATTATAGAAAGAAATAGCCGGAGCTTTAGGATTTAGATTGCTCTCAGGCGAGTAGCTCTTTAAAGTATGACGGCATATTGAGTGCTAGCCCTTCTCCGTTTAAAGCCTAGCAAAACGAGGTAAAAGTGACAGACGTAAATACTGGGTCAGATCCAAAAAAGTCATTCTTAAGAGTTTCTAACTCTTTGCTCGCATTGCTTTTCCTTTCTTTGGTTTCCCATTACTTATTTATTAATTATTTTCCAATTGACTGGTGGCAGCGTTTGTTTCCCGGGCAAGATCAACAGGGACAGCAGTACAAGGGGGCTGGTCAATCGATTGAGGCGACTTTGGTGAGCGAAGGGGAAAATGCAGCGACCTTAACGGATCTAAAAGGTGTGGGCGATGGCGGCCAAGCTCAGGCTTCTCTCGATGAAAACAAAGAGGGATTATCGGATGAGTGGGGAGAGCTGTTGAATCGCCTTGAAGAAAACACAGGTTACTCTCAAGACTATGAGCAAACCTTTGAGAAAATTATCGAGAATACCGGGGTCAGTGAGCGTTATATCTATCGTGACCGAAAGCACGAAGATATTGTGGTCAAAGAAGTGTTTCCCACTATTCACAAGATTGACGAGCCTTTTGAAAATATTTTGAAAGCTGCACCAGAACAGTTGGATAGCTACCAAGATCGAAATGAAATCATTGAGCAATATCGTAGCCAGCGTTCAGATGAGGTAGCCGATCTAAGCGTAGAGCTCATAGCCGAACATCAAGGTGATAAAAACTTGGGGCCTTTGAATTTTCCTCTTCAAGAACGCCAAAGTTTTTTTGATCGTACTCTGGCGATGGATAAAAACCAGCAGATGTCTGAGTTCATACGCAGATATTTTCAATATGATCCTAATGAAGGCGATCTGCCTATTGCCACCCGAGAGTTATACGCAAAAAATTTAGAGCGTTTGGTTTATACCTTTAGTTCTGATCCAACCTATCACTACTTAGATTTTTATTTGGAAAACTTGAATAAAGAGGATTTTCTTCATCACGCTCTTGATCAATCTGCTCGATTACAAGGAACTAAGACAGCCATCGAATTGCTGTTTGCCGTAGAGCGTATTTACGAAATACAGCAGCGTACTTGGAGAATATTTTTCAAATTTGATGAGTATTTTCCAAAGCTCGCGCTGGAACAGCAAGATCGCTTAAGGGTAGAAACCCTTAAACGGGTGGGTGATCGCTATCGGTTGATCCTTGCTGAAAAGAACATCGAAAGCATCGAAGACTTAGAAAGGAAATATCGGGAAAAGCGTTACCAAATTATGGAGCATATTCTTAACACTGGCCCTGACAGTTATCGTCAAATAGATGCGGCGATTGAGCAGGGTCTCGTTCTTTGGGAAATGGGTCTTGCCGCTAATGATCAACAGTATAAGCAAAAAGCCATAAAACAGTGGAAAACCGTCATTGATCAAGCGCTTAATCAAGGCATCGACGAATCAAACGTAAGCCAAATTGAGCATTTAAAGCTGCTTGAAGCGCTTATCAAGACCTATGAAAGGGCCCCAGCGGTTAAAAAGGCTGAGCGAGAAAAGCAAATAAGCGGCGCTTTGGCTCAACGCCACTATGATCGTTTGGTAAATAAAAGAACCCGAGAAGAACTCATTTTGTGGCCCAAAGCACAGTAATGGCTATGGAAAGTCGGTAGAATCCGCCGAATTTTGAGTAGCTCGTGTCCTTAGAGGGCTGTAGCCCAGTTTCTTCGAGCTTTGGTACTTGCTACACCGCTAGTTTGCTATAATTCTTCGGCTTTGAGACTTTGTTAAGGAACTAACTATCTATTGGGAATGACCCTATGAATAACCACAACCTAAATCATCACTTTTTGATCGCGCTGATAGCTTTTGTCATGAGTTTCGGAGCGAGTGCAGCCCTTGCTAATACACCGGCGGAGATGGCCGGTTTTAGCTTAGAACAGTTGCTAGCAATGCCAGCAGAAAGCGATGCAGATGATGAAGACGCCAAAGGGGGAGCTTGGCGTATTGGGCTTTTGTATAAAAAGCTTAAATTGGATGGGTATCAAGATGGTACAGATGAAGTTGACAATGAGGATGTCCTATTTAGTGGTGGAACACGAACAGATAAAAATTTTCCAGTTGTGCCTACCGTTATTGAGCAAGAAGTCTGGCTGATCAACGTTTCCTATATTATAGATTCCGATAATCGAATTAATATTAGCGTACCTTATATTTTTCAAGGAACAGACCACATTAGCAGCGTTGCAAACTATGACGAGTTTTTGATTGAGTCAGAAGGCATTGGGGATATAACGCTAGGCTATGACCAGGTGATTAAGCGTTGGGAGGGCCAAACCTTAACCTTGGGTACCGGTATGTCCTTTCCCACCGGATCAATTGATGAAGAGGGTGATACTCCGCGTAATTCGGGTAAACCTGAAGAGCAACTGCCCTATACCATGCAAACAGGCTCAGGAACTTTGGATTTTCCTTTTAGTCTAAGGTATCAGAAAAACAAGTCGGAGAGGTCTTGGGGCAGCACCTTGAGCGGAACCATCCGTACTGGGCAGAATGATAGAGACTATCGCTTAGGTCATCGCTTGGGCGTTTCCCTTTGGGGCAAGTGGCTAAGAGACCGAGTGATTTCCCCAAGTGCCAAGCTTCAGTATCAGTGGTGGGATAGTGTTCAAGGGCAGGATGACGAAATTACTCTTGAAAATAATAAGCAGTTTCCTTATCCCGCGGCTATCACCAATCCTGACTTTTTTGGTGGTAGTAAAGTGAACGCGAGCGTCGGATTTGAATTGCCCTTAGGCGATCATGCTTTAGCCTTTGAGGTGGGTAAGCCTGTGTACCAGAATTTAAATGGCATTCAAAATAAGGAAGTGATGCATTCAACCCTTAGTTGGAATTCGACATTTTAATGATTGAACTGAGCAACAGAGTACAAAACGGTTTCAAACTAAGAGCAAGAGCTTACATGCTTTTTGCTTTTGTACTGCTATTGCTTGCGTATAATGCACATGCCGGTAGTCCTGCTAAAAGCTTTCGAATTAAAGCGGGCTTTTTATTGCAGTTTACCTCCTATGTAGAATGGCCATCCTCCAAGCCTGAAACTATTACCTTGTGTATTTTAGGCGAAGACCCCTTTGGAAATTATATTGACCAAATGCTTGAAGCTAGACCCACCAACCGGTCTGGAAAGTTGGTAGAAGTCCATAGGCCCACAGATATTGATGGCGTAGCAGGTTGTGAAATCGTATTTTCTAGCGATGAGGCTGGCATCAGCCAAGCAGATTGGCGCATGTTGAGGAACAAAGGAGAATATCTATTGGTAAGCGACTCTCCAGTCTTGTTTTCGCAGGGGGGAGGGATACGGTTATACAGTGATCAAAACCGAATTCGTTTGGAAGTGGATTTAAGTAGTATTCAAAATGATAAGGTCGCCATTAGCTCTGAGCTGCTAAGGATAGCTAAGGTGAAGTAGTATTATGTCAAATCAAAGCAACTCTCTTTCGCTAAAAAATCGATTGATTCTATTAAACATGGCCGTCAGTTTTACAGTGCTAGCGGCTTGTGTGCTCATTTTCTACTTTAACCATATAAGGATCGTAGAAGACACATCGATTAAGCATATTAAAACCCAAGCGAGTCTGATGGCAGAAAGCGTTCGTTCAGCCGTTATTTTTGGTGACGAAGCGACGGCTCAAAAAACAGTCGAATCATTGAATCAAGACCCCTTGATTGAGTTTGTCGCGGTTGTTTTGGAAGACGGATCAATAATGTCTAAATACCAAAAGGACCCGAAAGCGGCTTTTCCCAAGATTTTGGTTGATCGAGAGTCCTTTGTTGGTCCTGATTACCTTGAAGTCATTCATGAGATAGAAGACCATCAACAAAAAATAGCTTGCATTTTTATTCGCTCGAATTTTGACGAGATCAAAAATCTCCAAGAACAATACCTCCAAGTCCTAGGGCTGGTGGTGGCCTTTGGTATTTTTTTGGCTTACTTGTTGTCTAGCGTTGGCCAGAGATTGATTACTAAGCCCTTGTTAGAAATGGTTGAATACGTAAAAGAGATTAGCGTAAGCAAAAACTATAAAAAACGATTGGAGCTAGAGCAAAACAATGAGCTAGGTGTTTTGCTAGATGGTGTTCACCATCTTATGGATGTGGTGAGTGAAAGGGAGGAGCGCTTAAAGGATCATGGTGAAAATCTTCAAAACCTGGTTAATTTAAGAACAGAGGAGCTCTATGAGAAAGCGCACTTTGATACTCTCACTGGGTTACCCAATAGGGCTTTATTGCTAGAGCGTTTAAATCACGCGATTTCGACAAGTAAGCGCAAGGGGCAGCAGCTGGCTATACTGTTTTTAGATCTGGATCGATTCAAGATCATCAATGACAGCCTTGGGCACGACGTTGGGGATCAATTGCTGAAACAGGTTGCAGATCGCCTAAAGAATGCTGGGCGAGACATCGACACTATAGCGCGCCTGGGAGGGGATGAGTTTATTTTTATGATGGAAGACATCAGATCCCCAAATGATCCTGCCCATGTTGCACAACGAATCATAGAGGTCTTTCAGGAGCCTTTCTTTTTGGAGAAGCGATCTTTGCACGCGTCGACGAGTGTGGGTATTAGCGTATTTCCTGATGATGGGACTTCGAGTACTGAGCTGCTTAAGAATGCTGATGTCAGCATGTATCATTCTAAAAAAGGTGGGCCAGGCAACTATGCTTTTTATCGAAAAGAGATGGATCTGTCTTCACGCAGGCGACTTGATCTAGAAAACAAGCTTCGAGACGCTTTAGTGAATGAGGAGTTTTATCTCGTTTATCAGCCTCAAGTGACTGTCACCAGCGGACAAGTGCTGCATGCCGAAGCGCTTATTCGTTGGAAGAATAAAAAATTGGGTCATGTGTCTCCCGGTACTTTTATTCCTGCTGCCGAAGAGATTGGTATCGTTAACCAAATTGGTTTATGGGTGATTAATGAGGTTTGTAGACAAATTCACCTCTGGGCTGAACAGGGAATCCATAACATTACGGTAGCGATTAATTTATCTGCACGACACCTGATTGAAGTTGGTTTAGTGGATGATATTAAGGCAGCCTGCGCGCAATATAGCGTCAGTTTTGACAAGCTCGAGGTCGAGATTACTGAAGAGGTATTTTTGGATCACCCCGAAAGAGCGATTGAGGTTCTGAACGAGCTTCAGGAGTTGGGGATAAAAATTTCAATTGATGATTTTGGCACCGGATATTCTTCGCTTCAGTATATTAAGACACTGCCAGTAGATACTCTTAAGTTAGACGGTATGTTTATCCAGGATTTAGAGAGCAATTCAACAAGCCTAGGTATTGTCTCTTCCACTGTGGTGCTGGCTCATAGTTTGAATATGAATATTGTGGCCGAGTGTGTCGAAACCCAAGAGCAGTTTGAGATATTGAAAGCGCACAATTGTGATCTTGTGCAAGGTTATTTATTTTATAAGCCTATGTTGCCTCAAGAGATCAATACTTTGCTTGTTAAGCAGTAGTGATTGTTCTGCAGGGGATTCGGATTGATATTACAAAATTGAAATAGGGGTCGCCAACGATGGATTCGGCGCTAAAGAGTAGGGCTATATCCCTGTATTATCCCTGCATTTTTTTGTGATGATTCCCGTGCATTGACGCGATTTCTTAAGCGCCAATGCACAGGTGAGAGTAGGCTACTAAAGAGTGTAGCGTTTATACCCCAACTATGTTTTCAGCTTGTGGGCCTTTTTCACTCTGAGTCACGGTGAACTCAACTTTTTGACCTTCTGCTAGAGTTTTAAAACCGTCAGCTTGAATCGCGCTGAAGTGAGCAAAAACGTCAGGTCCTGATTCTTGTTCAATAAATCCAAAACCTTTAGCTTCGTTAAACCATTTTACGGTGCCGGTAACTCTGTCTGACATAGTGTGTATCCTGAAATTGTAATTGTGTTTAGTGGTGAAAATGTCTGTGTACCCAAGGGCTACACTCGGTAAACAGACGGTTAGCTGGGTAAAGCAATTGGGGCGGAGACTTCAGGACGGGTGTTACAAGTAATACGACGAAATGGAGCTACTTAACCAAAACTTTTCAAGCTATTTAGCAGAGTATAAGTCTTGGAAAAGGGAGTCAAATAAAATTATATTAATAAATCAAAAATCTGATAGGGGCCTATTCGTAGGTCCCAAACATCTTGTCAAACAGCAAGGTTATGGTGGCGTAATTGCCATGGCTCATATCTATATGATGGATGGCGTGCTTATCGGCCACCCAGGTTAAGGCCCCGAAAGGAAAGCCAACAAGGTCCATCTTGACGTGGTTGAGTTGGTTTATTTGCGTATAAATAGTCATGGATATGATTAAGGTAATGACGTGAAATGGTTCCTGAGTAATCAGCCCAAGTGCCACCAGGGTAACCATAAATAAGGCTACGCCCAAGAAGGCCTCAACAGGATGAAGGAGCAGGGAGTCAACAGAGGTTGGTTTCCGCGCTTGATGATGGATGCCATGAACCCGTTTGAAATAGCCATTTCCGTGAAAGAGGAATCGATGCATTAAATAATAGAAAAAGTCATAAATCATTAATAATAAGAAGATGTCTAGGGCAATTTTTCCTATCGACTGACTTTCAAATGTTGCAAAAAAAGGCAGTATGGCCACAAAAAACACTAGGTTCGTGTACAGTGACACCTGTTCGCTGGTTTTGACGCGGAGCTTATAAATATCTTTGGCTCGCCACTTCTTTTTGTTCTCCTCTTTGTTGAAGGCATGGGTCTGATTAAAGGGGGGTATCTTTAGTATCACCATTTTGATGAAGACCATTAGACCTACAACGCCGGCTAGGACCACTAGGCTTGGAACAATTTCATAGGAGAGGCTCATGGGAATAATCTCTGTTTTTCTATTGGGTTAATTATATTGGTCTACTTACACTGGCTTTAATTACATTGATTTTAATTGCAACTATTCAAAAATTTAGCTAAAATTTTAGGTAAATTATTAGATAAAAGCAAGTCTTACGCTTAATTTGAGTCTTAATCGTGTTCAACATGAGTTGAGAGTTTATGAGTAACGCCCAGTCCACAAGCTCGTCTGGGGCCTTTGTGCCCAAACCGTTGTCATCTAGATCTGATATCTATGTTGAAGAGGCGTGGAACGAGCATTTAGCGGATTTGCCTTCGAGGGCTATTCCGCTGTTTTCGTTAATTGATGTTGTTTCATCGCTCGGAAATCAATTTCACAAGTCTGCTTTAAAGCCTTTAGGTTATAGTCATACCGAATACGCTATTTTGGGAACACTATTGTTAAATGGTTCGAGTATGCAGCCAAGCTTCTTTACCCGCATGCTAGCGAATGCATCTGCTGGCACTAGTCAAATCTTAAACAGGCTTGAAAAGCAGGAGCTGTTGTATAGGGAATCTAGTCCTAGCGATAAACGATCTGTTTTGGTTGGCCTAACAGATAAGGGCAGAGAAGTGGCTTATCAATTGTGTGAAGCTGAGGCTAAGGCGAGTGATCGTGCAGCGAAAGAGTTAAGTGACGAAGACTTGCTTGAATTGCGTCACGCGCTTGGTAAGTTGGTGCAAATTTTGTATTAGTGTCGATGCTAGTAAACTTAAGTTTTGATTTTTTTCCAGCCGTCTTTTACAGCCTCTTCGATTAGCCAGTCAAAGCCGTAGTGGTAGCCATCAAAGTCAAAAGGCGCTTCGTCTTCAACTAAACAGGTAAAGCTCTTATCGTGATGGTTCCAGGTGACTTCAATAATGGGGCTGCAACGAAATTTCGCTTTTTCTGTGTGATCCGATATTCTTAGGCCTACATATGGGGCGAAAGGTAGTTTGAGCGCATAACCAACTTTTAAATGCTCAGGGTAAAAACCCACATTATCGGAAAAGCTTCCTCTTTCAGGGGGATCTTCGGCCCAAATGGTTTTAAAAATTCGTGTTACATACATACTCAGTTTGCCTTTTTGTGTTGCTACCTTTTTGAGCTGCTTCAGGTATTTTCTATGCGCAGATTATAGCGATGATTGTTTTGATCTAAAAGCTAATCAATAAGGGTTTTTCTTGTTGAGTGCTTTTTTGAGTAGAAAGGTGTAGCGAGTATAAGTTTGTTAACTGTTCCTTCATATTATGGTATTTAAAAGAAAAATCTCTCCTTTAGAGTGTAGCTATCTAGCCTATGATCAAGGCGCTAGTTCAGCCATGGTCAATCAGTATGTTCTGGAAGGTATTGGCTCAATCAGTTTGATTGAGCTTAGGTCGGCGGTTGCACAAGCGGCTGAAGCTAATCCGGGCGTTACCCTAAGTTTGGTTGGGAAATCTTTTTGGCGCGGTTGGAAGGATAAGGGGCAGTTCCCAGCGGTGCGTAGTGGCCACAGTCACTGGGCAGGTCAAAGTAGCGATGGAGCCTCTTTTCATTTAGGCGAACTGGATTGTCAAAGTAAGTATGCAGCCGAGGTTATTTATCTCGAAGGAGAGACTCCACGAATTATATTTAGAACCCATCATGCTCTCATGGATGGCAATGCGACTCTTTACTGGATTCAAGAGGTGTGTCGAGCATTAAGGGGCGAGCCATTACAAGGATCAGATTGCACGCTTAATGAGTGGGAGTTAGCAAAGAAATATGAAAGCCGTGCTGTTCAAAAGCCTTTAGTTGGCCCCTGGAATAGCGTGTTTCCAAAATTGGGCCGAGAGCTGCTTAAAGGTGAGCTTGGGTCTAGCATTTGGGCTGCTGTACGATTAAAAAAGGTGGACGATAAAGCCTTGCCTAAAACGATAGCCCTTGTGGCAAAAAAGGTTCGAGCCATACATGGTGAAGGTGCTAAGGTCGTTGTGCGTGTACCGAGTGACCTCAGGCGTTTGCTACCTGCGGATCAGCCTTATCAACTATCTAATGTTGTTTCTGCGCTGGATCTGGAGATAGGAGCGAATGATGACGCTAATAAGATATATAGAAAAATATTAAGTGGTCTACAGAAGAAGTATGATCTAAATTTATTTCATAAGTCTCAAGTCTTAGCTCGTGCTCTGCCTAAGAGTACATTTATCCCAAAAGGTAATTTGATGGAAAAAAACCATCGCTTAGGTGAAACTTTTATCAGTGCAGTAGTAACGCATGTGGGTCGCGTGAGTTTAGCAGATTTAAGTTGTGAGGGCTTTAGGGCTACCGATCTTTATGCCGTGCCTGTTCCTCTCGAAAGTGTTTCTCTTTCTTGTGTGTTTGTAGCCCATGATCAAGGGCTAAGCCTATGTATGTCGGCTCCCCAAGCCCTTGCAAGTATTGAAGATTTAGAGGGTTTTGCTCGGGACCTAGCGGCGGAGTTCGGGGCTTAGTTATGAGGCGCTTTAGTACTTTATGCCAAGGGTTTCTGGCTTCGGTAGCCCGGGCGCCGGAAGACATCGCCTTAGAGATAAAAGACAACCAGTGGAGCTACCATGAGCTAGCACTCGAGTCACAATCTTTGGCTCAGCACTTGCTAGGTCATTTGCAGGGAGAAGTTTATCTAGGTATTTTTTCAGGGCGAAGTATTCATGCATATCTGGGTATCTTGGCAACCTTATTTAACGGGAAAGCATATTTACCGATCGACTTAAAAGCGAGTGATGAACGCTTGATAGAGGTGCTTGGTAGCTCTGCATGTCGGGTTTTTGTGGTGGATGAAGAAGGGCTCGAAAAGCTGGCTCAAATTGAAGCGCGCCTTGAGCCTAGTACGTTTGTGTGCAGTGCTAGCTGTGCGACTCAGATGAACGTGGCTGATAAGCATGAGGTGCTTGTCTTCGATCGAGAGAACTGTGAGCTATTAGACTCGGAATTCGGGCAGGACCTTGACGAAAGTGATCAAGATGGTATTGCCTACGTGTTATTCACCTCCGGTAGCACAGGCAAACCTAAAGGCGTGCCGATTAGTCATAAAAATATCTGTGCTTATCTATCAGATATGAGTGATGAGTATCCGGTTGACCCTACTGATCGTTGCACTCAGGCTTTTGAATTTACTTTTGATCCTAGTGTTCACGATATGTTTATGACCTGGCTAAGCGGCGCATGTCTTTGTGTTATGAGTGAGGCAGAGAGGCTGGGCGCACAATATTTTATTAAGAAAAAGCGGATTACGATTTGGAATACGCTGCCTTCGATTGTAAAAATGTGCTTACAAACACGTTCCTTTAACGAAAAGTATTTATCCACTTTGCGTTATACCTTTTTCAATGGGGAGCCCCTGGGGCAGGCGGTGGTTTCATCCTTGCAAGAGCGAGCGCCAGATTGCTTGTTGGTGAATATGTATGGTTTAACGGAGACTACGGTTAATTTGTTTCATTACGCATGGCAGGGTGCTGAGTCTGATGGCGCGTGTCGAAACGGCATTGTTGCTATCGGAAAAGCTTTTGGTTCAGTTGAGGTGTTTTTGTCACCAGACGAAGTTCAAAGCTCCGGGCTAGAGTTGTGTCTGGGTGGGGATCAAGTGTTTGCGGGCTATTTGGAATTTTCTGACGTGGAACGAGCCAAAAATCGTTCACTATTTTTTGATCATGAGTCTAGCAATGGCGACCAAAAAGTTTTTATGAAAACTGGAGATCTGGTTGAGTATGATGAATCGCTCAATATCTATCGAATCGTTGGGCGAAATGATGAGCAAATTAAATTACGTGGGCATCGAATCGATTTGAATGCGCTTCGTTTTGAGCTGGAGCGTGCTTCAGATTGTTTGGATGCCTTGGTTCTAAAGTCAGAAGGTGGTGTTGGAGAAGGCGAGCCGCAGCTGATTGGCTTTTTGAAAGGTGAGAGTTTTGATCTTAAAAATATTAATGATCAATTACAGAAAACTCTACCTCAACATGCCCAGTTGAGCCGAGTGATCGTATTAAATGAATACCCTTATCTAGTGAGTGGTAAGGTGAATAAAAAAGCTTTGTTAGCAATGGTCTAAGTAGCTGGCAACAGAGTTAAGAAAGTTTTAGACTTTTATAAAAATAATAAGGTGAAATAATGAGTTTAGATTTGGCGCAAAAAGGTTTTCAATCCCTGAGTTCGGAAGAGCTAGAAAGCTATCTTAGGGCCTTGTGGGCGATGCAGCTTAAGTTGGATGGTGGTGAGGCTATCGACAATAGCGCAGAGTTTATGAGCCTAGGAGGGCAATCAGTCGATTTGTTTAGAATGTTAGCTCGCTTAGAAGAGGATTTTGATTTAGAAGTCGATTTTGATGATTTTTTTGAGGAGCCGACGCTGAATTCTTTGCTTAAGTTACTAATCTCTTGTCGATAGGTTTTTAAATGTCTTTGTTAGCTGATGTAAAAGAAATTGCTAAAACCGTAGTTGCTGATAACGCTGCAGACGTCGACCATAACTCTCGCTTTCCTCACGAAAGCATTGATGCCTTAAAAGCAGTGAATGCTTTTTCTGCTGGGATTCGTTCTGATCTGGGCGGTGAAGGTTTAAACGTGCTCGAGCAGGGTGAGCTTTGTAA
Organism: Pseudomonadales bacterium; assembly: GCA_965223975.1. Classification (GTDB taxonomy): domain Bacteria; phylum Pseudomonadota; class Gammaproteobacteria; order Pseudomonadales; family JBECKS01; genus JBECKS01. The sequence continues at coordinate 417,445 of OZ245031.1, read as the reverse complement.
TATCTTGGCTAAATCATGTGCCTCCAGTGCCATGGTACTGGGTATGCATTTTATTAAATGTAACTCGTTAAACGAGTGGGCTTCTGAACAGAGCTTTTTCAATGACTATTTAAAAGGTGTTCACGCCGAGCAGAGAGTTATCGCGTCTATGACCTCAGAGGAGGGTATTGGGGGTGACCTTCGCCAGAGTAATGCTGCAGTAGCGGTTGATAAAGAAACACTGTCAATTACGAAGAAGAGCCCGTGTTTGTCCTACGTCAGCCAAGCAGATGATATCTTGCTGACCTGTCGTGCTAGTGAAGATGCTCCGCATTCCGATCAACGTTTGGTTCTTTTAAAAAGCGATCAAATGGAGCGAACCATTACTCGTACCTGGGATGCGATGGGTATGCGCGGTACTTGTAGTCATGCTTGCGAGGTTAGTGGTCAAGCACGAAGCGAACAAATTGTTGAAGAGCCTTTCGCCAATATTGCCACTCAAACTATGATTCCTGATGCTCACATTATTTGGGCGCACGTTTGGCTGGGCTTAGCTCAAGATGCGTTTGCAAAAGCCAAGAAGGTTTCGCGTAAACAGTTTTTAAAAGATAGCGATAAGCTACCCAGCAGCGCCCGCTCTTTGAGTTATATGCATAACGAATTGCTCGCTTTAGAATCGCAAATCAATCAACTTGCCCTGCACTATGTGGCATGTAAGCGTGCGGGCGATCAGAAGGCTCTAAGGAAGGTAGACTTTGCCCTAGCTGTTAATTCCTTAAAGCTTAATGCTTCTCAGGTAGCGCGCGATGTGTGCATACAGGCACTTGAAGTGTGCGGAATTGCAGGCTTCAAAAACGATGATGATTTGAGTGTGGCTAAAAACATTCGTGACGTGTTATCTGCCACCGTCATGGTATCGAATGAGCGTCTTATCGAAGTTAATGCGGCTCGATTGTTGGTTTAGAACACTTATTTCTGCAAAGGTATTTCTAATACATTTTCTAGCTCTTGAATGGCAACAAGTGGGTCAACGACTTTGATAGTGTGTATGCCTAAAGCGTGAGCTGATTTAAGGTTTCTGCCGATATCATCTAAAAAAACCGTTTCCTCAGCTTTGGCTCCCAGGGTGTTTAAGGCGAGTTCGTATATGCGAGGATCTGGCTTTTGTAGTCCTACCACTGCTGATTCAATAAAAAAATCAAAGTGATCTTTAATCGGATCGCCAAAACCTTGTTTGTTATCTTTTTCGACCCAATTGTTGGTGAGTGCGGAGACCTTAAAGTTATTTTGGCGCAGCAATTCGATGGCATCGAGCATGCACTGGTTAACGCCCATAGAATCGTTGACGGCTTGCATGAGTTTTTCAGAGCTAAAACCTGGTGCTCCTGCCTCTGCAATTTCTTTGTCAAAGGCGTCGAAGAATTCTTGATCTAAACTGACCAAACCGCGTTCTAACTTTGACCAGGCGCTGTCTTCGCCATTACGCACGATCATTTTATTTAAAAAGTTGTGTTTTAAACCATGTTCTTTTTCTAATTTTGAAAAAGCATGCATGGGAGAGTTAAATACCACGCCACCTAGGTCAAAGATGACGGCTTTAAATATAGACATAGGTTACCTTTAAGACTGATAGCTTTCTAGCTTTGAGCCCGTTCCCAGGCGATATCGCCTAATGAACTGGCGTAAGCGCCCAGTGCTTTCGCATTGTCAGAGCTGGCGTTGCCATCCAGGCCTCGTTTGTAAACGCCTTGGATAATTGATGCGAAACGGAAGAATGAAAAAGCTAAATAAAAGTTCCACCCTTCGATGTCACTTCGACCGGTTTGTTTGCAGTAGGCCTCTAAATATTCTTGTTCGCTAGGTATGCCAGTGTCTGTTAGGTCTTTTAATTTTTTGCCATAAGGGTTTAGGTGATAAGGCATGCAGCTGTAGGATAGATCAGCAAGCGGATGACCTAATGTGGATAGTTCCCAGTCAAAAACCGCGATAATTTTGTTTTCGTTTTTATCAAACATCATGTTGTTCAATAAGTAGTCTCCGTGAACAATGCCTGCCGAATCGTCGTTGGGCATATTCTCTGGAAGCCATTTCATTAATGACTCCATGCTTTCTATCTCGTCGGTTTTAGCGGCTAGGTATTGCTTAGTCCAGCGTCCAATTTGGCGCTCGAAATAATTGCCGGGTTTTCCGTAACTTTCTAAGCCGTAATCTGCAGGTTGAATAGAGTGTAAGGATGCTAACACTCGGCTCATTTCGAAATAAATCTCTCGCTGTTGATCTTTGTCAAAGCCTTCAAGTGTAGGGTCTTTGATTAGGCGACCATCAACGTAGTCCATAACAAAAAATGGAGTGCCTATGATGCTTTCGTCTTCGCATAACAGTCTTACGTTTGGCACAGGGCAATCTGATTCTTTGAGGGCGTGCATGATCTGATATTCGCGTTCCACCATGTGCGCGGAAGCGAGTAATTTACCGGGTGGCTTTTTTCTAAGTACGTAGCGTCGCTCGCGATTTTCGATAAGGTAGGTCGGGTTGCTTTGTCCGCCTTCAAATTGCCTTACTTGCATGTTCGGCTGACCTTTAGCGGCAAATTCAGATATGTGTTCGCTTAAGTACTTTTCTAAAGCTTGTTCGTCAATGCGGTGGGCTTCACGGACTTCAGTAATCTGTTCGTCGCTCATGGTTCTTCCTTAGTGCTGCTAATGAAAATAGGGCAGGGTGATATTGGATGATGCTAGCAGTGGGTTTGGCTAAAGGCAAAATACTAGAGCTGGCTTTGTCGCGCGTCAAAAGAGGGATATTGGTTGTTTTGTTTAAAGTGCAAGGTGTAGCATGGGTTTCTTAATTATTTGATTGTTTGGAGTTGTACGATGTCCTATAAAATTTTTGGTATGGAAGTATCTCCTTATTCCATCAAAGTGCGTTCTTATTTTCGCTATAAGCAGCTGGACCATGAGTGGATTATTCGCGGTATGGATCAGATGGAAACCTTTCAAAAGTACGCTAAATTGCCATTAGTGCCTACTGTGGTGACTCCAAGTGATGAAGGGCTGCAAGACTCAACTCCGATTATCGATAAGCTTGAGGTTGAACATTCTGAGAACAGTATTGTTCCTGAGGATAGAACCCTGGCTTTTCTGTCTCGTTTAATCGAAGAGTACGCCGATGAATGGGTGAATAAATCCATGTTTCATTATCGTTGGGCCTACGCCGACAACGTCGATGATTGTGCCATGCGTATAGCAAAGGAGCAGATGGGCTCAAGTGCGTCTGATGATCAGGTGCAGGCAGTATTTGGCATGCTCAAGGAACGAATGACTGGCCGGCTGCATGTGGTCGGTTCGTCAGAATTAACCGCGCCTTTGATCGAAGCTTCTTACGCCAATCTTTTGGTATTGTTGGAAAAACATTTTTCTAGCGGTCGAAAATACCTGTTCGGAGGCAAGCCAGTGCTTGCCGATTTCGGTTTATATGCGCAAATTTATCAACATTATTGCGACCCTGTGGGTAAGGCCATGCTTGATGAAAGGGCGCCTCTAACCCGCGATTGGTGTTTGCGTATGTTGGACCCTAAGCATGAGGGGGGCTTGGAAAGTTTAGATGAGCTAACTGAGACTCTGCTCCCATTGTTGAAAGAGGAGATTGCTCAATTGTTCTTGCCATGGGCAAAAGCAAATTCTGACGCAGCAATAAATGGAGAAGGTAGCTTTTCGGTGGAGCTGGAGGGTGGTCGCTTTGAGCAGAATCTGGCTAAATACAGTGTTAAGTCTTATGCGGTCATCAAAGCTCAATATCAGAACGAGAGCGCCAATGCGGACTTGAATCATGTACTGGAAAGCTCAGGTGCTTTGATTTATCTGCAAAACTAATGGACAAAATATCTTCAAGTTCCTGTTTATGTGCTGAGAGATTGTTTAAAATCGAGGGTATACGGGGCTGCCTTGACTCTATAAACAGATATTGCAGTTCCCCAATGTACTTATTGGAGAAAGGTTATGGGTATTAGCGGAATTGGACCGGGCTCATTATTATTAATTTTAGCGATTGTATTGTTGATTTTCGGCACTAAGCGTTTGCGTAATTTAGGTGGCGATCTTGGAGGAGCTGTAAAAGGTTTTAAGAACGCCGTATCTGAGGGCGATGCTGAGGCGAAAGACAAAATCGCCGACGATAGCGCTAAGTCGGTTTCTAGCGAAGACGAGCAAAACAAAAGCTAAGGTTTAAGGTCTAGCTTACCGGAGGAAGTCAATGTTCGATATGGGCTTTTTGGAGCTTTTGGTCATCGCGGTGATCGGGCTTTTGGTGTTAGGCCCTGAACGCCTTCCTCAAGTGGTTAAGAAGGTATCCTATTGGGTGACACGCTCCCGCCACTTTGCAGCCCATTTAAAAGGGGAGTTTGAGCGCGAAGCTAATTTAAGCGAAATGAGGGAATCCCTAGAAGCTCAAAAAGCTGAGATAAAGAAAGATATCGACGCAGCTAAGGAGGACTTACAGGTGAGCCTTCCTTCTGACCTGCAGCCCACTGAGTCTGTGGCGAACACTGAAAGCGACAATGAACGATCCTAAACTTCCACCAGACCTTTCACCAAGCTCTTCACCAAGTCAGGCGACTCAACAAGAGTTGGAGAGCGCAATGGCAGCGACGCCTTTGCTGGGCCACTTGGTGGAGCTGCGTGAAAGAGTATTAAAGGCCTTTCTAGCCATTTGCCTTATGTTCTTAGGGCTTTTTTACTTTGCTAACGATATCTATAACTTCTTAGCTTTGCCCTTGCAGGCTCAATTACCCGAGGGCAGTACGATGATTGCGACGGGCATCGTGTCTCCTTTTTTGGCGCCATTTAAACTGACATTGGTTGTAGCGCTGTTCGCCGCAATGCCTGTTGTGCTGCATCAGATGTGGAGCTTTGTTGCTCCGGGTCTTTATGGTCACGAAAAGAAAATAGCAATTCCTTTACTGCTTTTGAGCGTGGTTTTGTTTTATGCCGGCATAGCTTTCGCCTATTTTGTCGTATTTCCGCTGGTGATGGGCTTTCTCATGACGGTCGGCCCTGGCACGGTTCAGGTGATGCCTGATATCAATGAATACCTATCGATCGCACTAAAGCTCTTTTTTGCTTTTGGCTTGGCCTTTGAAATACCGGTAGCGACTATCATTTTGGTCTGGAGTGGGGCGCTGAGCGTTGAATCATTGAAGGAAAAACGTCCCTATGTTTTGGTGGGTTGTTTTGTGTTTGGCATGTTGCTGACGCCTCCTGATGTGATTTCTCAGATAATGCTTGCTTTACCTATGTATGCGCTATTCGAGTTTGGGATTCTTTTCAGTCATCTTCCCTTGGGCAAAAAGCCTTCTACTGACGAGCACTCTGGAGCTTAGGTCTTTAGGTTGGCGGCCTATACGCTTATTATTTGATGAAAATTAGGGCATCAACGGCCGCTTATCTACAGATTTCGTTGAGATAGCTCTTTATTATCAAAATCAGCCCAAATATCTTTAAAAAACCCCACGATGTCTATTGGCATTAAAGAACAAACTGCCTATACTTCGCCCCGAGAAAAATTGAGCAGAATTGCTAGTTTTTCAAACATTTAGCGGTCTATTGAATGTGTTTCGGCTACTTCGATAGGGTTAAAAAGGCTTCAATAGACGATATCGTCTAAAAAGCTGCCCATAGACCACGAGAATTTTTATTTTTGGATTTTTATTATGAGTCTAATTCGAAAGCGTTCGATCTCCCTTCTTAGTCTACTCTCGATTTACCTTCTGACTCCTTCTAGCGCTTTTGCTGCTATGGATTTGAATATGCCTGTGGGTGTATCGACCATCAGTAGAGAAATTTACGATCTTCATATGTATATCCTGTGGATCGTGTGTGCGATTGGTGTTGTCGTATACGGTGGTATTGCTTACACGCTAGTTGCATATAGAAAGTCCAAAGGGCATGAGCCAGCTAAATTTAGCCACCACCTTGGTTGGGAACTGGTTTGGACGATTGTTCCTACTCTTATTCTAATCATCATAGCCATTCCTGCTACCGATACTCTTAGAAAAATATATGACACTAGTGAGTCAGAGATTGATATCTTGATTACTGGCTACCAGTGGAAATGGCACTACAAGTACTTAGAAGAAGATATAGCTTTTTTCAGTAACTTAGCTACTCCTATCGAACAGACTGAAATGAATAGTACTGCTGAGAAAAATGAGCACTACCTTATTGAAGTAGATAAACCGCTTGTGATTCCTGCTGATACCAAGGTTCGTTTCTTGTTAACTGCAGCTGATGTGATTCACGCATGGTGGGTTCCTGATTTCGGTGTTAAGAAAGATGCTGTCCCCGGTTTTATCAATGAAACCTGGGTCGTTGTGGAAGAGCCAGGCCACTACCGAGGTGCGTGTGCTGAGTTGTGTGGCCGTAACCATGGTTATATGCCTATTGAAGTAATCGTTAAGAGTAAAGAGGACTACGCCAAGTGGGTAGCTGCTCAAAAAGGTGAAGCAGCTGCTGAAGCTGAAGCCGCAACTAAAGACTGGTCTTTGGCTGACTTAATGGAAAAGGGCGAAGAAGTTTATAAAACCAACTGTGCAGCTTGTCACCAGGTGAACGGTGAAGGCATGGCTGGAGTGTTCCCTGCGCTCAAAGGCAGCAAAATTGTAACTGAAGATATCCCAGCTCATATTGAAGTAGTATTAAAAGGCCAAGGCGCGATGCCAGGCTTTAGCGGTTTGAGCGATGTAGATTTAGCCGCGGTAATTACTTATGAGCGTAATGCTTGGGGTAACGACACTGGTGAGAAAGTGGCTCCAGCTGACGTTACCGCAGCTCGATAAGTCAAAACAAAAAATTTATTTAATAAAAGTTTAATTAAGTAACGGAAAAACATTATGGGTGAACATCACGGTCCAGCTAAGGGTATAACTCGTTGGCTTTACACTACCAACCATAAAGACATTGGTACTTTGTATCTTTGGTTAAGCTTGATCATGTTCTTCATGGGCGGCACATACGCTATGTGTATTCGTCTAGAATTGCTTGAGCCAGGTATTCAGTTTTTTGATCCTAACACCTACAACCAGTTTATTACGCTGCATGGTTTGATCATGGTATTCGGTGCGATTATGCCGGCGTTTGTAGGACTGGCTAATTGGATGATCCCTCTGATGATTGGTGCGCCTGATATGGCTCTACCACGTATGAACAACTGGAGCTTCTGGATTCTTCCTTTTGCTTTTGCCATGTTGTCATCAACTACATTGATGGAAGGCGGCGGTCCTAACTTTGGTTGGACGTTCTATGCGCCTCTTTCTACTACTTATGCACCGCCTAGCACTACCTTCTTCATCTTTGCTGTACATATGATGGGCGCGTCTTCAATTATGGGTGCAATCAACATTATCGTGACTATTTTGAACCTACGTGCGCCTGGCATGACTTTGATGAAAATGCCCTTGTTCGTATGGACTTGGTTAATTACTGCATTTCTACTGATTGCGGCTATGCCTATCCTTGCGGGTGCGGTAACCATGATGTTGTTTGATATCCACTTCGGCACTAGCTTCTTTAATGCTGCAGGTGGTGGTGATCCGATTTTATTCCAGCATGTATTCTGGTTCTTTGGTCATCCTGAGGTTTACATCATTATTCTTCCGGCGTTTGGTGTGGTCTCTCAAATCTTTCCAACTTTCTCTCGTAAGCCTTTGTTTGGTTATGCCTCAATGGTATATGCGACGGCTGCAATCGCGATTTTGTCTTTCTTCGTATGGGCTCACCACATGTTCCTAGTGGGTATGCCTTTCGTGGGTGAGGCTTACTTTATGTACGCCACTATGTTGATTGCGATTCCAACGGGTGTGAAAGTATTTAACTGGATGAGCACCATGTTTAAAGGTTCTATTACCTTTGAAACACCAATGCTATTCGCTATTGCTTTCTTAGTACTATTCACCTGTGGTGGTTTCACCGGTTTGATGTTGGCAATCGGTCCTGCTGACTTCCAATACCACGATTCATACTTCGTTGTGGCTCACTTCCACTACGTAATCGTACCTGGTGCGGTGTTCTCTGCGATGGCTGCTACTTACTACTGGTTACCTAAGTGGACAGGTAACATGTACAGCGAGAAAATTGGTAAGTGGCACTTCTGGACGTCATTTATATCTATTAACGTATTGTTCTTCCCTCAGCATTTCTTGGGTCTAGCTGGTATGCCTCGTCGTATTCCTGACTATGCTTTAGCCTTTGCTGATTTTAACTGGTTATCTAGTGTTGGTGGTTTTGCATACGGCCTGTCGCAACTACTCTTTATTTGGGTGGTGATCGATTGTATCCGTGGTGGAACTGGTCCAGCGGAAGCGCGTCCTTGGGATGGTGCTGAAGGTCTAGAGTGGCAAGTGCCTTCTCCGGCTCCTTACCACACGTTCTCTGAGCCACCAGCTCCAGAAACAATTCCAGATCAGCACTAAGCTCCGATTGGAAAGGTAATTGATGCAAGCCGAAGAGTTACAACAGAAAAATAAACGCCTGGCGATGAAGCTAGGCGTGGTTGTTCTCGGAATGTGCGGCTTTGCTTTCGCTTTAATACCTCTTTATGAGGTGTTTTGCGAAGTCACTGGTTTTAACGGTAAGACTGGCGACCAAGTAGTTTTAGACGAGGGAGGTGACTCTCTCGACGTTGATAAAAGCCGGCCTATTATTGTTCAGTTTTTGTCAGTGAATAATGAAAGTACGCTTCGCTTTGAACCAAAGCAGCGCTCTGTCACGGTTTACCCGGGTGAGGTTAAAGAGGTTTTTTATTTGGCCACTAACCTAAGCGACAGAGAGATCATCACTCAGTCTGTACCGAGTGTCTCACCTTTGGAAGCAGCGGATCACATGAAAAAAATGGAATGCTTTTGTTTTGAGCAGCAAACCATCGCAGCAGGTGAGACGGCAGAAATGCCATTGCGTTTTTATTTAGAAAAAGAATTACCGAAAGGTATTAGCAAACTAAGTTTGAATTATACAATTTTTGATATTACCGAACCAAGTGAAGATGAGGCTCTGGCCGAAGTCGATCACAGCATGCATTAGACCTGGTTGGGTAGAATTTAAAAACGATTGAATTAAATCACTAGGAAAAAGTAATGAGCAGCAACTACTACGTACCTGAGCAAAGTAAATTTCCACTATTAATGTCGGCCAGCATGTTCGTCATGTTGTTTGGTTTTGGCTATGTAGTAAACGGTTTGAGCGCCGGTGACGTTTCTTCACTTTCGGTGATTTCTTCAGTTGCTGGTCTGATAGCAATTTGTACCATTGTTTTTCTTTGGTTAAGAACAGTGGTCATCGAAAACATTGAAGGTAAAACCTCAGCTCAATTAAAGCAGTCTTTTTACATAGGGATGGCTTGGTTTATTTTCTCTGAGGTGTGTTTCTTCGCAGCATTCTTTGGTTCTTTGTTTTATGTTCGTACTATGTCTATCCCCTGGTTGGGAGGAGAAGGTGACAAGGGTAGCTCAAACATTCTTTGGGAATGCTTCGACGCGGTATGGCCTTTAATTCATACTCCTGACCCTGAGCAGTATCCGCCTATGGTTGGTCAAGTTGATCCTTGGCATATTCCTTTCTGGAACACCTGTTTGCTAGTGGCTTCTAGTGTATTTATTCACTGGGCCGAGCAAGCTATGCATAAGGGTGACCGTCAAAAAATGATTGGCTGGTTGGCTATGACCCTAATTTTTGGTTTTGTGTTCTTGTTCTTGCAAGCGGTTGAATATCACGTGGCTTGGAATCAAATGGATCTAACCCTGAATTCTGGTATTTACGGTTCTACTTTCTACTTGTTGACTGGTTTCCACGGTATGCACGTGACCTTAGGTGCTATTATGGTAACGGTTGTCTTCTTTAGAGCGCTTAAAGGTCACTTTACTAAAGAAGACGAGTTTGGCTTTATGGCCGCTTCTTGGTACTGGCACTTTGTAGACGTGGTTTGGATTGGCCTGTTTATTTTTGTTTATGTTGTGTAAGTAAACTAAGTATTCCGAAAAAGCGGTTAGGCGAGAGCCTCACCGCTTTTTTTTTGCCCTTTGGATTTGATTGTAGTTAGTGGTATGTTGGGTAGGTAATTTTGGTGTGTTTAGGAGGGTATATGAGTCATTTAAAATTAGGTACAGCGTTTATTGTTGCGGCTTTGTTGTTACAGGCTTGCTCCAAAGAGCCTGTACCTCAATCAGAAAAAGTAAAAGCGGAAGTTAGTGTTGAGGTGCTCGAAACACCGGAAAAGGCCCAAGAAGTGGTCGACGAAGTGCTTGAAGAACCTAAGAAAGAACTACGCCCGCGTGTATATATTCGCACTCCTGAAGAGGGCGAAACAGTTGCAAGCACCTTTACCGTGCGATTTGGCGCTCGTGACGTTGATATAGTGCCGGCAGGAACTGGAGATGAGGGAACAGGTCACCACCACTTAATTGTAAATGGGGAGTTGCCATCAGAAGGTGAGCCAATGGGGTCTGATGTCATGCACTTTGGTGCAGGTCAGACGGAAACTACTTTGACCCTGCCTGAGGGAACGCATACGCTTCAGCTGATGTTGGGTGATAAAAATCATGTACCGCATAATCCACCTATCTATTCGGAAAAGGTGACAATTCAGGTTAAAAACTAAATCACAATTATGATTTAAGCTTTGGGTGTGCGGGTCAATTTGCTAGACTTGCCGCCCGTTGAATAATTTCTGTCTGGATACCTGTTGTGCAAAGAGATCATAAGCCCTACTGGTTAAAAAGATCATTTAAGCGTTTTGAACGCTGGTGGGCCAGGCACTTTCTTCGACCGCATTTTACCTATATGGGTAGTGGCTTCGATATTCAGAAACCTTGGAATGTTGAGGTCAATGGCCCCAATATTCGCCTGGACGACTACTCTCACCTTATTACTACACCAAGTCGACCTGTAGTTTTGTGTACTTGGACTCACGGTGATCAAGAAGGCCATATTGATATTGGTAAGCACGTGCTGATATGTCCTGAAGTTAGAATTAGCTCCGCAGAACGCATTACCATCAAAGACAATGTCATGATTGCCAATGGCTGTTATATCAGTGATGCTGATTGGCATGGCATATATGATCGTACTCAAATTATTGGTAACTCAAAACCGGTATTGCTTGAAGATAATGTTTGGTTAGGTGATAGCGTCATCGTTAACAAAGGCGTAACCATCGGAGAAAATAGCGTCATTGGCTCCTACAGCAACGTCACCAAAGATATTCCGCCGAATGTGATTGCGGCGGGCAATCCTTGCAAAGTTATTCGCCCACTTGATCCAGATAAGGAGTTAGTGAAGCGGGAAAAAATGTTTGTAGACTATGAGCGTTTACAAAAAGACATCGATTATTTTGATCACTATAACTTAGACCGTAACTCTTTCTTGCACTGGTTACGCTCAGTTTTTTTCCCGCGTGTGGGAGACTAATAGGATATTAAGTATGGCCTTAGATATAAATGTAGATGGTGTTAAGGGCTTCTTGGCTGATGATGAAGCAGAGGCTTTGTATAACACTGCGTTAGAACAAAGCCCTAAAGGCCCTTGCTTAGAGATTGGTAGCTACTGTGGTTTATCTACGATCTATTTAGCCAGCGCCTGTAAACAGCAACGGGGTTTGTTGTATGCAGTGGATCACCACCGAGGTTCTGAGGAGCATCAATTGGGTGAGGAGTATCATGACCCTGATTTATATAACCAAACCGATGCGTTGATGGATAGCTTTATCGAGTTTCGCAGAAACTTACGTAAGGCTGAGGTTGAAGATTATGTTGTACCGATTGTCGCCAGCTCAGAGAAAGCCAGTCGCTACTGGTCTATTCCTTTATCTATGGTGTTTATTGACGGAGGACACAGTATGGAAGCGGCCTTGATGGACTATCGTTCTTGGGCGCCCCATGTGATGAAGGGAGGCATACTAGCGATTCACGATTTATTTCCTGATCCTAATGAAGGGGGCCAAGCGCCGATAGATATTTATCGTTTAGCTTTGGCTTCAGGTTTATTCGAGGCCTTGCCCACGGTTAACACTTTGGGTCTCTTGAAAAGGCTCTAGTAGGTTTATTTCTGCAAAGATCTTAGACGCAGACGTTGCTTCGGTCAGCGCGTCAGCTGCAAGTAAAACTGCACCAGCGGTCCAAGTCGGCTTTTCTTCTGGCCATATGGCTTGGTCTCTAAATACCCAGCCAGTCCAATACGCGCCGTCGGTGCTATCACGGTATTCATGTAACCAACTGAATAGTTGTGATGCTTTCTGTTTTTCGCCAGCAGCATTTAATGCCATGACTAACTCGCAGGATTCAGCAATGGTCACCCATGGCTCGTCTGATACACAACGGCAGCCTAGACCATCTTCTACAAAGGTATCCCACTTAGACGCGATGCGATCTTTAGCATCTTGGCCTTGGAGTACGCCTGTTAGAACTGGATAGAACCAGTCCATAGAAAATCGGCTTTTGCTTTCCCAAGTACGATCAAAGCGCTCAGGGTGGTTGATGATTGCGTTGTGCAGTTTATCGCGTGCTTTAACCCAATCGTTTTTTTCTATTTCGAGAGTCGTTGCGATGTTGATCGCACACTCTAAGCTTTTGTAAATGGAGCTGTTCCCTGTTAGTAGCGCGTCTTCGTCAACGCCTTTTTTAGAATCCAGAGCCCAATAGATTTCGCCCACTTCGCTCTGCAAGCCAAGCACGAAGCCAATGGCATTCTCAACACAGTTCCACATGCTTTTAAGGAATTCTGCGTCTTCAGTAATCAGATAGTGGTGCCAAACACCGGTGGCGACATAGGCCACAAAGTTAGTTTCTTTACGGGTCACCCCTTCAGCGACTTTTCCGTGCTGATAACCTGCCCACCATGAACCGTCCTCGAGCTGTTCGTTTTTAAGCCATTCAAATGCCAGTTGCGCTTCGGCAATCTTGCCGCCAATACTCAAACCCATAGCGGATTCAACATGGTCCCAAGGGTCCATGGTGCTGCCTTCAAACCAGGGGATAGCTCCATTTTCGAGCTGGACCGAGGCGATATATTCAGTCGTTGGTCGAAAATACTCTTCGGGATAACCCTTTGCGAGGTAAATTTTAGTCACGAAGCTGGCTCTTTACTAAAGTACATGACGACGCTTTTGCCAATTAGGGGGTTGAGCGCCTTATCCAATGTACGGGTGAATTTGGGCTTGTCCATCATGTCCCACACTAGCAGGCGATGATACAGCTTTACAGGTTTGGCGTCATCATTGCCCCAGAACATGCATTTAAGCCACCAATACGGGGAATGCAGGGCATGTGCCCAATGACGTCCGTGAAACTCAAAGCCCTTGGATACGATTGAGTTTTTAAGTTGGCTCTCGGTGAATATGCGAATATGGCCGCCTTCGTTTGCGTGGTATTCATCGCTTAAGGCCCAGCAGATTTTTTCTGGCAGGTAGCGTGGAACACTTGCGGCAAATTGGCCGCTAGGTTTTAACACTCGATTAATTTCTTTGAGAACGGCGTGGTAGTCGGGAATGTGTTCTAGGACTTCTGAGCAAATCACTTTATCAAAGCTGTTATCCGCAAAGGGAAGCACCATGCCGTTGGCTTGGATAATACTTAAATGTTTTTGGTTATCATTTGATTTAAAGTCTTTAAAACGTTCCTGAGTGATTTTCAAATCGTCATGGCTTAAGTCGACTGCTACCGAATGGATATGTTCGAGCATGTAGGCAGTGATTGCATGGCGTCCTTCACCAGCACCTAAATCCAGGACTGTATCGCCAGGCTCTAGTTTAAATTTTTCAAAGTTAACGGTTTGCATATTGATTAGGTTCTATGAAGTTCGATGTTACTGATGTTTTTGATCAATGACTTTTAAATAGTAGTGAGTCATTTGCTTGGCAGCATGAGACCAAGAAAATTGTTCTAGGATTCGTTCGCGTCCTTTTTTGGCAAGCTCTCTTTGTTTATGTTCGTCTTCTAATAGTTTTTCAATTGCTTTAGCTAATGCTGGGGCGTCTCCTTTTGGCACGATAATACCTGCGTCGCCGACCACTTCGGGCAACGAACCACCGTCGCTAGAAATAAGGGGTACGCCACATGCCATTGCTTCTCCCGCCGGTAAACCAAAGCCTTCGTAAAGAGAAGGAACCACCGCTATGGTTGCCTCAGCGTAGAGTTCTCGAATCCGTTCTTCGCTAATACCATGCTCAAAACGCAATTGCTTTTCAATATTTAACTCTTTTATTAGGCGCTCAGTGTGTCCACCAGGTTTGGGTTTACCGACAACGACTAACTCTAGATCAGGGTAGGTGTCTAGCAGTTGAGCAAAGGCTTTTAATAAATAATCCAAACCTTTAAGTGGTGCATCTGCGCTGGCGGTTGCCATAATACGTCGTTTAGATCTTTGAAAGCCTGTTATTGGTTTGAAGGCTTCGGTATCAATCCCGTTATAAACCAAATCCAATTCGTCTGGATCTATACCAAAGTCGCTCGCGATATCTTGTCTCGAACATTCCGATACCGTGATGATGTGTTCTAGTTTTTTTACAACCTTGCTTTGCATGTGCAAAAAAGAATACCAACGGCGAATAAGCCACTTCAAGCTGCGGTCGTCGGTTTCGCTTAAGGCTATTTCGCGATCCTTAGTGATAGGGTGATGGATTGTCGCAATGGTAGGAATGCCCATATCCTGAAGTTCAAGCAGGCCATAACAAAGGCTTTGATTATCGTGGACGATGTCATACTTCTTACCGTGCTTTTTCATGTGTTTTACCAAACGGCGCCCAAAAGTATAGGGCTCAGGGAAGCCTCCAAGGTTGGCATCCAGCCACTCAATGAGATTGGTTTTTGATAGCAACTGCTTTGGTTTAACCCCCCAAAACTTACTTTCTTGCTCAAACAGGCCGAGCCCAGGGAGTTTGATTAGATTGACCCTTGGGTCTAGGTGGGGGTAGGGTGCTCCGGAGATGACGTCTACAGAATGCCCGAGATCGCATAGTGCAGCGCTGAGGTATTTGAGATAAATACCTTGTCCGCCACTGAAAGGGGCGCTACGGTAACCGAGCAGACATATTCTCAGTGGCGGAGTTGGTCCACCGACCGGATCTTGAGAAGCCGTCGAGAGATTTTCCTCTTTCACAATCGCATGCATGACTCGGGTTCTACTCCAGTGTTTTCGCGGCTTTCGCCATAAAATTCGGTTGGCGATAATACTATGAAATGAGGTGTTAATGCACCTTTACATTGGAGGGATATGTAGGCTTAAAGCCGAATAAAAATCTTTGGATTTAAAGAATATTTTCGGTTTTTGGGGGCCATTCCGTTAATCTAGCAAAATTACTTGTAAAAACAGGTGGCTGCGCCTTGTTTTCTGGAGAATAAGGCACTATTTTCCGGTAGCTCTGTCCTATATAACCCAATTATAGGACACAACATATGCTCTTAATCGAATTAGGAAAGCTCATGAATATTAGACAGATGAACGGCGATGACACTTTGTGGATAGCGATTAAAGAAGAAATTGCCTGCAAATCCGTTCTAGAGCCTATATTAGCTAGCTTTTTTCACGCGACCATTTTGAATCACAGCACTATCGAGGCGGCTTTGAGCTACCACCTAGCTAGTAAGCTAGGTAGTAGTAATGTACCAGCGATGCTAATTCGCGAGATTATGGAGGATGCTTATATTGATGACCCAAGCATCATGGATGCAACTCGGGCGGACATTCGAGCTGTCAGAGAGCGTGACCCAGTATGTGATTCTTATACGACTCCATTTCTTTATTTTAAAGGTTTTCACGCTCTACAAGCCTATCGAGTAGCCAATTGGTTATGGAAGCAGGGCCGTGAAGAGATGGCGCTTTATCTTCAAAACCAGATCTCAGTAGTATTTGGCGTGGATATTCATCCTGCCGCAGTAATTGGAAAAGGGATAATGATCGATCACGCGACAGGTCTAGTAGTGGGTGAAACAGCAGTAGTCGAAGACAATGTATCTTTGATGCAATCGGTCACCTTAGGTGGTACGGGTAAAGATTCTGGTGACCGTCACCCGAAAGTTCGCAAGGGTGTATTAATAAGCGCGGGCGCTAAGGTGCTTGGTAATGTTGAAATTGGTGAAGGCGCTAAAGTGGGTGGCGGCAGTGTGGTGCTGGAAAATGTTCCAGCTCATGTCACAGTCGCTGGTGTTCCCGCCAAGGTGGTGGGTAAGCCAAATGCTACTCAACCTGCGTTGGATATGTGCCAGCAAATCGAAAAGTAAGTTTAAGCCTGCTTTTTAAAACGTGTGATGTTAAACCTGGTCTCGGATTAAACCGACAAAAACACCTTCAATCACGAGATCGTTAGCAGCCACTAAAATAGGCTTGTAAGCCTTGTTTTCTGGCAGTAGAGCGGCGCTGGTCTTTTTGATTTTTAAACGTTTTACGGTCACTTCGTCATCGATACGAGCGACAACAATTTCTCCGTTGTTTGCGGTATTGGTTTTTCTTACTGCAATTAAATCACCATCAAGAATGCCGGCATCTTTCATACTATCGCCACGTACTCGTAATAAATAGGTGGGCTTTTGTTTAAATAGTCCGGGCGCTACTTCAACATGATCCTCGATATTTTCGACGGCCTCGATCGGGCTCCCCGCTGCGACAGCTCCAACAATGGGTAGAAAATCTTCCGAAGCTTCAGGTTTTTTGCGGCTTTTGGTGACCTGTATACCGCGCGACATATCATTGTAGACTTTGATATAACCTTTGCGTTGTAGGGCTTTGATATGGTCTGTGGCGGCATTCTTTGACTTGAAACCAAAATGCTCTGCGATGTCTGCGCGGGTAGGTGCGATACCTTTAGCTTTTACTTCCTGCTTAATAAACTGCAGTACTTCACTCTGGCGTTGAGTTAGTTTTGTGAGCTTCTTTTGAGTCATAAGGCTCTCCCCGTTTTCTTTTTTCCGAACTAAAGGCGCTGCTAGCGCCAAGAAAAAAGCTATCTAAGTATTGAGTATCTGATCAAATATTAGGGCTACTATTCATTTGATCACTGGATATTAACACAGTAACTGTAAATATGAACAGTATTTAGGAATTTGTTTCGAATTATGCTGGGTGGCCTGTGTTTACAGGTGGTTTTTAAGTATTTGTTGCATGGCCAGGGCCTCATTGGTGAATATCCAATCGGTGCCTTTGTGGATTTCGCGGAACAGCGCGTTTTTTGAGTTGGCGAAACCCGAACCGACTTTCTGGGCTTGCTGGTGGTGCTTGGTTACCAAGGTCTGGTTCATAAATAGATAGTGGCCGGTAATGCCTCCCCAGTCGCTTGCTAACGTAAGCTGGCTAAAGTGTTTAGCGTTTACCGTCGAGACGGGGAGCATTGACGATGGGGGCAGGAAGTCTGCTCGCTCAAATAATTGAGTGTCTAGGGCGATGATATGAAAGTCCTTACCGGGTGTAAGTGGGGAGAGTATATTTTTTAGAATGTCTTTCTGTCTTTGCAGTTCTGGATACACTTCATCCTTTAGTTCGATCATTAAGTGACTTCTTTTGCCGTAACGCTCAATCAGTTGTTCCAAACTAGGTATTTCAGGAACCGTTTTTTTGCATTCCTCCCAGGTATTTTCTGAGAAGACAAAGTCTTGGTCGAACACCCTTTTGGCGTCGCTATCATGAACAACGATGGGTACCAAGTCTTTGGTCCATCTAACATCAAACTCGATGCCCCAAATATTTTTTTCAATCACTGGGTCAAAGGCGGCGAAAGTGTTTTCCTTTATGGTTTTGTTATCCCGTTCTCCTCGATGGGAAACTAATAAGCAGTCACCCAGTTGCTGTTTGCTAGGAGTGGTTTGAGGAAGCAACTTAAATATTAAATCGACGCTATCAAGCAACACTTTTTGTATGGCTTCTGATGACATGATTGATGTAAATACCTGTGAGTGGCTTATTTAATAGAGTTTGTTTAAAGTAGCGGCTAGTTATAAGCTTTGCAAATGTATTCAGTAATTAGTTTTATAAGGTGTATCAAATGAATAATGTAAAAACAGTATTTATCTTGTCTTGGTTGGTTTTATCGTTGGTTCCAACTATAGCCTTGGCTGAGGTGAAAGTGCTGATGAAAACTTCGATGGGTGATTTACATTTAGTACTTGATGATGAAAAAGCACCGGTGACCGTTAAGAATTTTGTCGACTATGCGGAAGCTGGCTTTTATAACAACACTATTTTTCACCGAGTGATTAAGGGTTTTATGATCCAGGGTGGTGGGTTTAACAGTGCTATGGTTCAGAAGTCTACTAATAAGCCGATAAAGAACGAAGGATTAAATGGTCTAAAAAATGATTATGGCACGATTGCTATGGCTAGAACCCAAGCGCCTGACAGCGCAACCGCTCAGTTTTTTATAAATCATAAAAATAATGCCTTCTTAAACGCGCTGCCTGGAAAACCAGGCTATGCAGTGTTTGGCAGGTTGTCAGGTGGCCACGATGTACTAGAAAAGATAGCTAGTGTAAGAACTGGTAATAAACGTGGTCATCAAAATGTTCCGTATGAAGCAGTGATTATTGAGTCTGTTTCGATTGTCAAAGACGAAAAATCTAAAGTTAAATAAACTTCAGAGTTAAAGGAAACCACTGGGGCAATCGGTAATAATACTATCTATGCCCCAGTTGTTTAATTGATCAAACGCCTTAGCTTCGTTTACTGTCCAAGCAGATACTTCTAAGCCTTTCGAGTGCGCCTCGTTGATTAGCTCTTCAGTACAAAATTTCCAGTAGATCACCAATAGCCTACATTCTAGTTCGAGTGCCGTTTCTATCGGTTTTCGGTCTAGGTCGTAATAAATGTAACCTCGACGCATATCTTTAGCCTGGTTTTTGCAAGTTTCTAAAAATTCTACATCACTGGAAGTGATTACGCATTGGTCCTTGATGTTTAGCTCGTCTACGCATTCTTTTATTTTTCTACAAAAAGTACCATGGTCTCCTGCTTTTGGCGGTTTTACTTCGAGTTGAGCATGTTCCAGTTTGTCAAAGCATGCAAGAACTTCTTCTAGAAGAGGAACGCCGTCTTTAGGGAGTTCTTGAGAAAAATGTGAGCTAGCATCCAATGCTTTTAAATCGATGGCATTTAATGCACTTACGGGGCCTTGGGCGTTAGTAGTGCGGTCCAAAGTGTCGTCGTGAATAACTACGATTTGATTGTCCGCACTGAGTTGTAAGTCAAATTCGACACTCTGGATACCTAATGCGTGAATATGTCTAAACCCTGTGAGGGTGTTTTCTGGGGCTTCGTTTCTGGCACCGCGATGTCCAATTAAACGCATAACAGTTGTTCCTGAGTAATTAAAACTATATAAGGGTTTTACTTCGGTTATTCCAAAGTTCGGAAGCTATTTCTATCGCCTGTTCTTGGTTCGATGCTTGTTGACTAAGGTGCAAGGCCAATGCGCAAGTGCCAATAATCGCTTGTTGTGAATATTCTTGTTGATTCTCAGTGCGCCAGATCTTTATTAATTCTTTGGCACCACCTTCGGTTACCTGTTTGCTGTTGGTATCAATAAGGGCTGGCCATTTATCTTGTTGCTCTTTTCCATTTGTTAGGCGATCAACGGCAAGAATCGCGTTAGGTCTGCGCTCAGCCTCGCCTGAATCACCTTTAAATACAGCTACATTTTTTTCACCTAATATAAGCGAGGCTTTCTGGTGAACAGGTTTGTAGCTGGGGTGAAATGTGGGAATTAGTATATAAGGGCAGTTACCTGGATTGATCAGCTTTGCAAAAGAATGAACGGGGGATCTCAGACCAAAGAGATTCCGCAGGTTCATTAAATTATTTAAGGGAAGACAAAAATTCTCGAGTGGCAGGTAGCATAGATTTTGTTTTTGGATCAGGGTATTCGCTTGATCTAAGTGACTGGCCACACTCAGGCCTAGCTCTAAAAACAGGTCTTCAGTGTAGAGGCGGCCTTCAGTATGGCCTCTAGCCCCATGGCAAAGAATGCGCTTGCCATTGTCTGCTAACAGAATCATTGCAAGTATGTAGTGTGCTAGCTTGCCTTTTTTGCCTGCGTAACTCGGCCAGTCAATATCGGCTATCGATTGAGAGTTTCGAGCTAATGACTGCCGGGTGGCTTGGGCAAATCCTGCCAGTTCCTCTGCGCTTTCTTCTTTGATTCTCAGTAGCATCAAAAACGCGCCCAGCTGAACCTCTTCAACTTCGCCTTTTAAAATTTGTAGCATGGCCGCCTGACTTTCTTCATAGTCCATCGACCGGGCGGCTTTACGGCCTTTGCCTAAGATTCGTACATATTGTGCAAAAGGATGTTCGGACACTTTCTTTTTTCTAGGCTGTTTTAGGGTTGGTGCTTACAAGCAGTTTTCTGGTTTGGGTAGACCCGCGATTTTGCTGATCAGTTTGGCAGGGCTGCCAGGAAAGAGTTTGAGCAAGTAAATACTGTTGGCTCTTTCTTGAATTAGACCCTCGTCTAAGTTTTTTTTGTAGTAGTTGATTAAGGCCCGCATATTGGGTGAGCGTTCAAAGTCCTGGTAAAAGCCTCTGCATAAATGAATAAGCTCCCAGTGGTATTCGTTGAGTTCGATTCCTTCATTGCGAGCTAGCTCTTGGGCGAGGGCTTCATCCCATTTGCTTAGGTCGATTAAAAAACCTTCTTTATCAAAATCAGCCATTGTTTCTGCTCTACCAGCTGATAATTCGTGCGTGTTGTTCAGTTAACTCTACAAAGCCATCGAAATCAACAGAGGGTAGCCTTGGTTCTTTGATACCTCGTGCATCTAGGTCTTCTTTAAGTGCGAAGACTTTTATGTTTGAGCCTGTAGCTTGCCGAGCTAAATAAACCGCATCTTCTTTTAATAAGCATACATCAGAGCTGTCAATAAACGACTGCTTAGCATTAAATTGTTTGGCGCTGTTAAATATATGTAGACTCATGTGTTAAATTCAGGCGATTAATAAATGAAAACTTGGTCCGCTGTTTTAATATACTCTTCAATAGCACCCTCGTTCAAAGGAGCAGCTGCGCTAGACAGTTCATTGACACTAACTTGTCTATGCTCTCGGTCAGTATCAGCATAAAAACATTTTTCAATACCATAGAGGCTTAAGGCATCAATGCCTAAAGAATGGTTTTTTAAATTTAGGGTCTCGGTATTTTGGCCGTTGATGAGTTGGAAAATACCATCACCCATAAATATCACACTGACATCTTGTTCAAAGGCACATGAAGCTAAGGCGAAATCTAGACCCTCTTTGGCACTTAGGCTGGAATGGGGTGGGTGTTCAAATATAAAAACCATGGATTGCTTTTTCATGAGAACCTCAGCACCCGGTCAGCGACCAAATAAGCTTCTACCAGTTGTCCAAGGCCAGAAATTTCAAAGCCCCGGTGTAGGTTACTGGAGGGTTTCTCATAGCGCTTAGCTTCGTCTTCATTGATTACGCCATGCTTTAGTGCGCTAGCGACACACAGGATTAACTCGCATTGATTCTCTTCGGCAAAGCTTTGCCAAGCAGGGGCTAAACACAATTCATCTTGGGCTGGTGTAGCCAGAGTATTGCCCACCAGTACTCCTTCACCAGAAAAGAATACCCGGTTGACCGTATGACCACGCTCAATCGCAGCCTCGGCAAAGCTCAAGGCGCTAGTGGGCCCTTGGCTACTGTAAGGGGCGCTGGTGACATGCAGACAATAGTTCATTTTGCGAGCCTAAAACAAAAACCCCGAGGCTAGCTCGGGGTTTCTAGTGTTTACCTTTTTGACGTGCGATTATTCTTCGCCACCTAAAAAGCTAAGCAAGATGGTGAAGATGTTGTATAGCGATACAAATAAAGTCACGGTAGCTGAAATATAGTTTCTTTCACCACCGTGAATGATCGAGCTGGTTTGCCACATGATCAGGCCCGAAGATAGCACCAAGAACATAGCACTAACCGCTAGGCTCAACATAGGCATTTGCAAGAAGTAAGCCGCTAGACTCATGATAAAGGCTACCAAAATACCAGTGAGCAAAAAGCCTGTCATAAAGCTTAGGTCTTTCTTGGTGACTAACACATAAGCAGAAAGCGTAAAGAAAATGGCAGAAGTACCTCCTAAGGCAAGCACAATAGGCTCTGGCCCGTTAAGAGCGAGATAGTGGCTTAAAATAGGTCCAAGAGTCAGGCCCATAAAACCAGTAAGTGCGAAGGTCCAAACTAAACCCCAGCCGCTATTTTTGGTTTTTTCGATAGCTACTAATAGGACAAAGTAAGGGATGAGCATCCAAAGGCCTAAGTACGGAACGTTTAGGGCCATTGATGCGCCAGCGGTTAGTGCGCTAAAGGCGATGGTGCTCGCTAGCAGCATGTAGGTGTTTTTTAACACCTTAGCGACTTCTTGTGACGAAGTGCTGACCGGAGCGTCAAATAGTTGATCTTGTTGCATATTGTTTTGCATTATCTTTCCTCAATAAAAGATGCTGGTTTAAAAGTATCTAATTCAATATAAGGCTTTTTGCCCAATTTTAAAGGGCTTTAGGCCGAATATTTGTCTATAGGCAGATACTAATCTCAAAATTTGCCTAAGCCAATGATTTTCGGTCTTTAGTTACTCCAAATCTCCCTAAACTATTGACCTTCGGGCCGATTAAGGTATGCTTCACGCCTCTCTTGATGTGTCCCTATTTGCACATAAGACCTACAGAATTCCCAGGCCCTTTAAATGGCCTGATATCGAATAAGGTGAGCTGGCTGAGTGGTCGAAAGCGGCGGTCTTGAAAACCGTTGAACCGAGAGGTTCCCGGGGTTCGAATCCCTGGCTCACCGCCATTTTTTGGCAAAATGCCCTTTTTCTACTATCGCCCCCCCCTCTTTTGGGGAGTGTCTAGCCTGATAATGGCTGATAGCTTCGGTTTATACCCCATACCTTTGAGGAGTTTGCCGAATGTATAGAACTTTATTTTTATCGCGTAGATCTGTGTTTCCTCTCGTGCTTTGTCTGTCCACTTTGTTGAGTGCATGTGGTGATTCTGATTCTGAATCTCCAGGTACAGATGAAGGTTCAGTAGAAGCGAAGCAGGGTGTTTTTATTGACTCTCCTGTCTCTGGTATTGGGTTTTCTACGCCTAGTTTTAACGGCATAACAAATGCGAGTGGACAATATGAATATGCTGATGGTGAAAAAGTAACTTTTACCCTAGGTAGTGTGGTTTTCCCTGAAGTAGCTGCCAGTGGCGTTTTAACACCCTTAGATATTGCGGGTGCTACCGATATTAGTGACCCGATGGTGATAAATATCTCCCGTTTTTTACAGACTTTAGATGCAGACTCTGACCCGAGTAATGGCATCGACGTGTCGGGTGCTTCTCCGACGGTGAATTTAGATTTTGATGTATCGGTCGCAGACTTTGAGGCCGCGGTGTTGTCGGCATTAGGTTTGAGTTTGGTGGGTACTGAGCAGGCATTAACGCACTTACAAAGTAGTCTTGACAAACAAAATGGTACCACGACAGCTATTAGTGACTTTAATTTGTCCGGCGCTATTTCGGGTTTTACCAGCGCGTCATTCGCTCAGTGGGAGCTCGAGGTGAATGGTGTATTTGCTAATGATGGCCAGCTAGGTAATGGTGTGGTTGATTACAATCTGAGCGGTCTGAGCATTGGGGCTTCTTATGAAGTGACCGTTCAATCACCACCCGATCAAAATTGCGTGGTTAGCAATGGAATCGGAATTGTTGGTACGCAACATATCACTAATATCGATATCAGCTGTACTGATCTGGGCCCAACAAGTTTTGATTTGTCAGGTGTAATATCTGGTTTTACAAGTTCATCCTTCGCGCAATGGGAATTGAAGGTTGGTGGTGTTTTTGCCAACGATGGAGCGCTCAGCAATGGGCCTGTGACTTATAACTTTAGTAGTTTAGCAGACGGCAGTGTTTATGAGGTGACTGTTCAGTCACCGCCAGATCAAAACTGTATAGTGACCAATGGAAGTGGGACCGTTGCCGGAGCGGACCTTAACGCTATTGATATTACGTGTACTGATATTCCAGCTACTTATGATTTAAGCGGAACAATTTCGGGCTTTACAAGTTCATCTTTTGCGCAATGGGAGTTGAAGATTGGTGGTGTCTTTGCCAACGATGGATCGCTTAGCAACGGGCCTGTGACTTATAATTTTAGTGGTTTGGCAGACGGCAGTGTTTATGAGGTGAGTGTTCAGTCGCCGCCAGATCAAAGCTGTTCGGTGATAAATGGTAGCGGCACTTTAACAGGGGCAAGCGTGAGTGATGTCAACATCACGTGTGCCGATTTGCCAGTTTCATTTGATGTGACGGGAACGGTAACAGGTTTAGCAGCTGAGACTGGTAGTTTTGATTTGAAACAATCCGGGGTTTCGGTAAATACAGGTAGTTTTGGCAACGGCGCTGTGAGCTTTGGTAGCATAAACGATGGTGAAATCTATTCGGTAGAAATTACTACCCAACCAACAGGCTTTAATTGTGGTGTCAGTAACGGCTCAGGCACGGTTTCTGGCGCGAATATTACCGACGTACAAATTGCTTGCACCGCAACGGGTGGAGGCTCGACGTTGGTGGATATGTGCCCAAGCTCGGGAGATAGTTCAGCTCCTTCGGTTAATGGTTGGAACTGGGCGAATGCTCTGCCAAGTGGCTCGGATTTGTTGACATCGGCTGAAGGCAATGGCGTCGTAGTAATCGGGGGCAAGTCTGGTTCGATGGTGCGCAGTGCTGACCGACAAATTTGGACTTCGGTAAATTCGAATTACACCAATGATATTCAAAAAATCGTTTGGACAGGAAGTGCGTTTGTCGCGGTAACTCGAATTTTAAATCAAGACATTGATAGTAGTTTGAGTTTCGTTGATGCTGAGCAATTTGTTTTAGTCAGTTGTGATGGCGCGTTGTGGGCTTCAGAACAAATGACTATGACAGGGGGGAACACCAAGCGGGTATTCCTAGATTTGGTATATGTTAATAATACTTATGTTGCCTTGGATGATGGTGATCAAATTTATGTAAGTAGCGATGGTTTAAATTGGAGCTTCAAAAACCCTGCAGTCCTTAATTTGGATAAATTGATGGATAATGGTTCGACTGTTGTCGCATACGGCTTAGAGGGCTCGGGTGGCGTTGCGACATCAACAGATAATGGTGAAACCTGGGTTGATCAAAGCACGCTACCTAATCAGATCTACCAGGGCACTTGGACTGGTTCTCAATTCGCATTGCTAGGTGGTACAGACTTTAAGCTTTATACCAGTGCAGACGGGTTAACTTGGTCAAGCATAAGTACTGATGTAACTGCTTTGACCTACCCAGAATCAGGGCTGACATATTTTGATAGCAAATATATTGGTTATGGTGGTAGCGATATTTTTACCTCGACTAATACCAATAACAATGCCGGAATTTTGGTGAGCACTGATAGCGGGGTGACATGGGCTCATGTTGGGTTTAGGGATAGTGGCGACGTAGCCTATAACAAGATAAACACGGCGTTAAAAACGTCGGCAAGTACCTTGATTCTCGCGGGAGATGCGGGCGTTATTGCAGAAAATCATCAAACTATTGTGGCTGATTTGGCAGTGAATTCTTTTTCTCGCCTGGCTTCAAGTACCGGCACCGAAATGTTGTTTGATGTTGCAGAAAATGGCAGCTCCTTTGTAGCGGTTGGTGGCGGGCCAACCGTAATTTTATATTCCAATGATGGTAATAATTGGCAGCGAAGGCCTGTTCCTACTTACACACACTTGTCTCAAACTTTCGAGGTAACTGATCGATTATATTCTGTGGATTGGACCGGATCTGAATACGTTGCGCTGGGGCGGAATGGTCTAATTTTGACGAGTAGCGATGGCCTGACTTGGGTGATTGAGCGTCGAGACGTGCCAAGCAAAGATGTTGAAAAGGCGCATGAGTTTAATGGGGAAGTTGTTACCGATACTCAAGAAGTCAGGGCAAATGATGGTACTTTGCGCGCGACGAGTTTACCTAACTCCGTAGAGGATTTTGCCGATAATGGAAGCTTAGTGATAGCGGTGGGAGAGAATATGGGTGTGAAAAGCTCAAGTGATTTAGATAACTGGAGTGATGTCGACCTGAGTTCATTAGGTTTGACTGACACGGTTTATTATGGAGTGGCTTACTCTAACAGCATGTTTTTATTGCTCGGGTATAACACAAGCACAGGGGGAATGGTTTTACTTTCTAGTTCAGATGGTCTGGTTTGGTCAAATTTGGGTACTCCTACATTTACTGACTATGTGCCGGAATTTACAACGGATTTATTGTTTCAAACAGGGTATATGGGAGTTTATCCGGGGCGCTTAGATGGGGGTGAGCGCTTTGTAATAATGGTTGATTCAAGAGGGTTGATGGCCAGTAACGATGGTGTGAATTGGTACTATGATCAACGGGATTATCTCCATCAGCCTATTAATAAGTATTGGTTCGCGTATACGAGTACAAACGGTAAAGAAATCATCGTTGGAGAGCGGAATAACATCATGGTTCGGGATATACCGTGATTGGTATTCTGAATAGTGGACTTCCCAGGGTTTGCTAGACACCAAATAGCGTTAATATGTAACTCTATGAGGTGTGATAATGAAAGGCAAACGGTATACAGAAGAATTTAAAAAGGAAGCAGTCAAACAAGTTACTGAACGAGGATATTCAGTAGCTGATGTTGCTCAGAGACTCGGCACAACTACCCATAGTCTTTATGCTTGGATGAAGAAATACGGTGAGCCGATTCCCCGAGAAGTCGATAAAAACGACCTTGCTGCCGAGAATGCCAAATTAAAAGCGGATTTACGCCGAATGACGGAGGAGCGCGACATACTAAAAAAGGCCGCCGCGTACTTTGCCAACGACCGCGAGTAAAGTACGCCTTCATTCGCGAACATCGACATGAATTTTCCGTAAAGGCCATGTGCCGAGTCTTTAAATTACATCGTAGTGGTTTTTATGCTTGGCTAGAAAAACCCTTATCCAATCGCGCGATTGAAGACGAGCGATTATTAAAAAGGATCAGGGAGTTTTATATTGCCAGCGGAGGGACTTATGGCAGCCCATGGATTCATCGTGACCTTCGTGATGCAGGTGAGACTTGCAGTGTGCATCGCGTTGCTAAAATTATGCGAGAGAACAAACTAAAAGCACAGATAGGCTATAAGCGTCGTTATATTAAAGGCGGAAAAACAGCATCCATTGCAGATAATGTTTTAGCACGGAACTTTAGCCCTGATGAACCAAACAAGTCGTGGGTGAGTGACATTACTTATGTTAGAACACATGAAGGCTTTTTGTATGTCGCCACTGTATTAGATTTATTCTCTCGTAAGATTGTCGGTTGGTCGATGGATAAAAATATCGACAGACATTTAGTTATTCGGGCCTTAATGATGGCCGTTTGGCAACGGCAACCGAAAGACACGGTCTTGGTTCACAGTGACCAAGGTAGTCAATATGGGAGCGCGGATTACTTATCGTTCATGAAGTCGAACAATTTAGAGCCCTCCATGAGTAGGCGAGGCAACTGTCACGACAATGCGGTAGCTGAGAGTTTCTTTGCAACATTTAAAAAACGAGTGACTCAACGCAAGATTTACTCAACACGCGACGAAGCAAAGACAGTGATATTTAATTTTATTGAGATGTTTTACAATCCAATTAAGCGGCACACTCACACAGGTGGTGTGTCGCCAATGAAGTTTGAAGAAGACTATTTTTCGAAGCTACAAAGTGTCTAGCAAACCCTGGGAAGTCCAGTGATGGCAAATTTGGCTTCATTGATATTCACCTATTTATAAAGCGTGCGTGAAGGTCAATGACGAATATTAGGGGCTAGGCCAACTTATACGTATACAAATCAATGATTTAGGGGTGGAAAAGGAATTCTGGCTCTGCATGCTCGATGTGCAGCTCAGTGAGCTTATGCAAAAGGGACTTGGTTTTACTTTCCTCTGTATCTGATGGCTCCTGTCTAGCTTGTATTTATTTGATTTGAAAGCCCTAGCAGACTCAATTATCCTTCCACATAATATGAGTGAGTCTCACGCTAACAAAGTGAGTGAGAGCAGTCTCGCCTGGATAATAATAAGAAGTGTTAGATAAAACATCCGATATAACAAGGTATGATTTGCTTGCTGAAGTAGCAACAGGAAGCGCTAACAAGGCAAGAGTACTATTCTTAGTACATCTATTTACCCTCCCATTGCCTTATTTTTTTCATGTGATCTACAAGTTCACTGAATCAACATTTGATCCGGCTTACTTTAATTCGGAGTATCTTCAGCTCTACTATGAGAGTAGTCATTTTTTAACATTAAATATTGTACTAAATGTCTTGGTTGGGTGGTATTTAAGTCGCAAAGAGAAGGACGCGGGTTTTTACGAAGTCTACTCGAGCCTTAGCTTTAACGTACATGCTTTTTATATTTGTTTCTTTTTTGGGGTGTTCACCTCACCAGCAATATTGATGCCCTTGTTGTTACTTGGGTTCTCGTCGATTGTTCTTAGGCCCACTGTTCTGGCTCTTAATATTCTTGTGTTTCTAAGTATGTTTTTTGTCGTAGGTTACGGGTACTTAAATAATTGGTTTCCTTATATACCAACTTTAGTTTCTATTGCCTTATATGATGAATCAATTCGTGTGATTTTGGTCTCGGGCATTGCTATTCATTGCATAGTTCAATTCGTTTTGTTTTTTTCCTTGGTGCATGCCATAACTCAATCAACGCAGGATAAGCACACCCATTTTAGCCGAGTGTCGGAAAGTCTTACTCGATATATTTCCCCGCAAATTTATCAGACGATATTGAGCGAGGAGGATGTGGAACTGCAAGTTAGCTCACAAGGTACGGTCAAGTTTTTGACCACTTTTGTCTCCGACATAAAAGATTTTACACGTATTACAGAGAATATGGAGTCAGAGGCCTTAGAAAGTCTTTTAAATGAATACCTTCAATCGATGGCCTCAATCGCACTAGAAGCTGGCGGCACAATCGATAAATATATTGGGGATAGCGTTGTGGTTTTTTTTGGCGACCCCATCAGTCAAGGAAAAAAACAAGATGCCAAAAGTTGTGTCGAGATGGCGCTGAAAATGCAGCGTCGGCTAGCGGAGTTAAATCAACGTTGGATGGGGTTGGGATTAGTTGAACCCTTAGCGATTCGTATGGGCATTCATAGCGGAGAGTTTGTAGTGGGTAACTACGGCACAGAGGTGCTAGTCGATTATTCTGCTTTGGGTAAAAACCTTGGTATAACCAAGCAAATCGAACAAGATTGTTTGCCTGGTGAGGTTTTGGTTTCTGAAGCCACTTGGGCGTTTCTAGATGGAGCTTATGAAGGCCGAGAAAGTGTCTCAGCGGCTCATAGTTCATATGCTTTGAATCCATTTACCGAGATTCACGTGGACCCCGCTGATATTTTGCATCAGGCTCGTGGCTTTTTGGAACGTCACGGATTTAATGGTTTGGATCAAGAGGAGCAGATCGCTTTAGTTAATGCCGCTGTAAACGGGGGCGCGAGTGAGTAAATTTGGTCTTTCTAGGCTTTTGGAGTTGTTCGCATCAAATGTATTCGATGCTCGTATGACCATGGTTTGGCTAAATTTGATTTCGGTTCCGGTAACCTTGGGTGCTGGAGCCTATTTTTATTGGTTGGACCTTACGATTCCAAGTCTTCGCTTAGACCGGGAAATGCTCAATCAATTTTACACCTTTGTTTTTATCGTGTCAGGGTTTTGCGGCGTTTTAGGTGTGCTTGGGATTTACTTTGTGGATGATGAGAGTGAGTCCAGCTATGTGACAACCTCGTTCTACGGGTTTTACGTTGGTTACTTTATTCTGAGTACCTATCTTGGTGTCTTTCTTTCACCAGTGTTTTTAATATTGCTTATTTCGTTCGTAATTAATGTTGCGGTATTTGGAGCCAAAAAATTATTGCCCGCTCTTCTGGTAATATTGTTTATGGTAGTTGTTAACGCGGTTACAACGATCACCGGAATTACAAAAGCGTGGCCCTTAGTTGAGTCTCTCTCTTACACAGAGCAGCATTATATGCATATTACGGTTTATACCTACCTTTTTATGATTCCGTTTTCTGTATTTTTATTAGTGTATTTGGCACGAACTTATATTAATAGCTATCGTAGAATCAATTTTCAATTAGAAAACTTAACTTCCAAATTGTCGCGTTATTTGTCCCCTCAGATAATTGAATCTATTTTCGGAAACGAAAGCGGAGGGGCTAGTGCTACCTCACGAAAAAATCTCACTGTATGTTTTGTATCTTTACAAGATTTTGATAATTTATTTAGAGATGAAAATCAGGATCAAATGTTTAAGGTACTGAATCGATATTTGAATGAAATAACTAAATCAGCGCTGTACTTTGGCGGAACAATAGATAAGTTTATTGGTGATGAGGTTATGATATTTTTTGGCGACCCGTTTACCAAAGGGAGCACCCAGGATGCCGAAAGCTGCGTTACTATGGCGATGGATATGATGAGGCGTATTGAAGAGTTGAACCTTCAACTACAAAATGAGTTGAGTCAATCGCTAAAGATTCGAATTGGTATTAATACTGGCTTCTCCACGGTCGGAAGTTTTGGCTCTAAAGATAAAATGGGATATACCGCCATAGGTGGGCAAATAAACCTAGCAGCACGCATCAGAAGTGTTGCGCAGGGTGGTCAGATTTTGGTATCGCATAATACTTATTCATTAGTTAGGGATAAATTTGCTTCTCGAAAAATTGAAGTCAATGAGCTAAAAGGCGTTAAGCGGGATTTTCAGATATTTGAGATATTGAATACCCAAGAGAAAGATAATAAGCATGGAAACCCGGAGTTCTCAGTGCATTTCGTACAATTATTGAGTTCTTTAGGCTTTTACGACTTGAGTCAAGAAGAGCAGAAATCTATTCTAAACAAAATCATTCAGTAGTGGTGTGCTTTTAAGAGAGTTGTTTAGATTAAACTGTCTACTCTGGGGCTTAGGAGCCTGAATAGTTTTTCGACCGAGTTTCACGATCATACCATCACAAACTTGTGCGCAGATTTCAGAAGGTTTGAAAAGGTTTGAAAATGCGGAGGATATTTTTTATGTGATAAGGGAAAGCGATACTTGATCCTTTTGGTGTATTTAAATCTATGAGATAGTTGCATACATGAATAATAAGCCTCCCTTTTTTGTATCTCGTTTGAATCCCGATTCTCAGCACCTGTATGTCATGTTTACCGCTGCTGCTGGTGATGAGCCAGGTGTAAATGTCTTAAAGAACGCAGGTTTGATGAATCACAGTACCTTACTGTTAAGACAACCCGGCTCGCCTCAAAAGGGCTTATATCATGGTGAGTTATCTGACTATGTAAAAAATTTCGCTCAGTTGAGGGCGTGGTTAGCAGGGTATATATCCCAAAGGCACTGGAAGAGCGTTAATTTTATTGGTTCCTCTGAGTCAGGCTTTGCTGCGTTGATATACGGGCATTATTTGAAGGTGGACAGGGTGTATGCCTTCGCACCAGTGACTAAGGTGAGCGATGTGGGTCGATATCGTCGTAAATTTGCGTTGCCTGATAAGTGGAATTTACCGAAGCAGCATAGAGACTTGGGTGAATTTTTGAATAATGGTAACGGTGTAACGGATTATCGTATTTATTATTGTGAGATTTTTGAGCCGGATATTGAAAGGGTATCTACCATTAGAGACTGTCCACAGGTCTCGTTTTATCCACAGGAAGGGCATGAACATTCTGTGTTACAGCTCTTGAATAGAAGTGGTATGCTAAAACCTCTGTTCGATGTTTAAGATTAAATGTTTATGGATAGATGGTTAAATGAGTAGAGAAGAACTTGTCATCGCGATTGTGGAGTACATGTCCAAGTTAAAAGGGGTTCAAATTGACCGGGATTTGGATTTGGTGAACGAAGGCTATATGGATTCCTTCACTTTGTTGGATCTGGTGGTGTTCATTGAAAATACCATTGGCAAAAGAGTGGACCCGGATCAAATTAGTATGGAGTATTTTACATCAGTCAATAGTTTGACCACGTGGCTTGAGGACAATCAGTTTTTAAGCTAGTTGTGTCATGACTATGTTAGAGCTAAAAGAGAAGGCGGGTGCTAGGGATATATTAGCGAGCGCCAAGCAGTTTGATGCGAATGAGTGGTTGTCGAGGGGGGATCTCGAGTCGATTCAGCTGGAACGTCTCAAAGAGCTGCTCGTTTGGTCGAAAAATCATAATGATTACTATCGTAATCTTTTTGAGTCAGTAGGGTTTAATCCAGCAGCTGTCAACTGTTTGTCTGACTTGAGCGAAATTCCCCTTTTGCATAAATCAACGCTGCTAGAACCCAAACAGAGTGGTTTATTTAACGAAGATTTCCCTACGGTTCATACCGAGACTTCTGGTACGACCGGTTCGAAATTGAGCGTATATAACTCAATTAATTATGGGCGTTGTGTGGTGTTTCCCCTCTGGGGCCGAGCTTTGAGAGCCGGCGGTTTAAAACCTCAAGACCACTTTCAACCGATTACTTATATTGGTCGTCGTTTTTATCCGACTTATGGGCGCACTAATGAATTATCCTTGTTTGAAAAAGTGCCCGATCTTTATCGGCAGGTGTGTGAAAGTCAGCCCAATGCGATTCGGGTCGTACCCACTACATTGGAAAACATTTGTTTGTATATGCTTAATGAGAACAAGCCGAGTATTCCATCGCTCAAGCGTATATTTACTTTTGCCGAGACCTTAAGCGAGTCCACAAATGAGTTGTTCCAATCGACCTTAGGGGTAGCTCCGGTCGATCAATATGCTGCGGTAGAAGTTGCCTCGGGTATTGCTTGGCAGTGCGAGCATAGAACTGGGTATCACATCAATAGTGATAACGTGATTGTTGAATTGTTGGATGACAATGACCAGCCTGTAGGGCCTGGTGAGAGTGGTAAGGTCGTAGTTACAGACTTGTCATCGGCTCCCGTGCCTATTATTCGCTATGAATTAGGCGATATGGCTCGCTGGCGAGAAGAACCCTGCGCCTGCGGCAGACAGACTCATATGCTTGAACAAGTAGAAGGGCGAATAAAGGATTTGATTACTTTAAGAAGTGGCCTGCGTGTGAACGCCCATATTTTTAATACTTGTCTTTATTCAGTGCCCGACGCGATTCAGTATCAGGTATTTGAGCAGGCTGACGGTAGTTTATTGATTAACCTAGTGATTAAATCTGAAGCCGATTCCGATCAAGTGGTGAATCAATACCAGGAGGCTCTCGCGCAATCAATCGTCGCGGATGAGCGTTTTGTAGTGAAGCAGGTGGATAAAATTGGAGATAGTATTTACCAGAAGCGGCGTTTGATTAACCCTTATCAAGTTCGGTAAACGATTTACTGTCGGTTGGTTTTACCCCATAGCAATATAGTAATGGCCACTCGATTTCGATCTGATCGCAGCGCTGATCTAATTTAAAGTACTGATCTAGAGCACTGTCGATTCGCTCCAAGGTACATTCCAAAGCAAACAAGCCTGTAAAAAACTCGCAAATGTTCGGTCTGGAATTGAATACCCAAGGCATGTTCTGTACGAATTCACTCACCTCTTCAAAGCCGCTGTTTTCGAACAGAGAGCCTAATTTAGTATCTTGAACAAAGCGCCCTTGATGTCCAGACGGATTATATTTGTCGACAAATTCGTTCAGCCATTTGGCGTTGTTTGATCCCTCGATAACATCACATATGGCTAACTCTCCCCCCGGTCTTAAAACGCGATAGCTTTCGTGAATAGTACTTTGGTGGCTTTCGCTATGATGCAGTGCGGCCAGACCGAGCGCGGTATCGATAGTATTGTGGTCGATTGATGAAAAGTGCTCTACCGGATTGTCTATAATAGTGAAGTTAGGGTTTTGTCTAGCTCTTAGTTCAGCAGCCGGTTCGACACAAACGCAGTCGATATTCCCCCTGAGGCGTCGATAGATCTCGTCAGAGAGGTAGCCTCCAGCAGCTTAAATGTCGAGTACAGATTCTCCTGCACTAATAGATACCATTTCAATTAAGGTGTCGCGCTCGTTGTTGCGAGCATTGGGGTATTTCGCCATTGCCGACGGGTCAGATACAGCAGGTATGTTGTGCGTTTTACGCAACGGAATTTACCCTTAAAAAGATTAAAGCTCGCAAAGCTCGGTCATTAGTTGAATAAACCCTTTCCGATGGCAGGCTTCGGTAAAGGATTCATGATCTTTAAATCCATCTAGCTGATGAAGGGTAACCAGTTCATCGTCTGCAACTGAGTGGGCATGCCCCGAGTCTATTTTATTTTTTTCTCCAAAGAATAAATGGATATTCGATTGCTGGTTGTCCTCGATGATTTCTTTTACGGTTGATCCACCCTTTCCGATCTCACCTACTTTTTTGCGGGTAAGCATACGATTGAGCCCACCTCGTTTATCACCAGACCAGCTTTCATCGATAAATGCGCTAAACCCTAAAATGGTTTTCGCGTCGAGAGGAACCCCGTATCTAATCGCGGTGCTTGCCCCAAGGCTAAAACCTATTGTGAACAGGGTTTTTGGTGCTAGTGAGTCAATTTTTGTGTTCATGTTTTTAATAGTTGACTCTAGGTTAGTGCCTAGCGCAGGGATTCCTCTTACATAGTAATCCTTAGTTTCATCACGTAAATACCAGGCTTGAAGCCCTAGTTTTGCAAAGAAACGGTCTATGACTCGTATTGGAAAGACAACATCATTGTCTAGGCCCGCAAAAGCAATCACTAGGCCATTTTCTCCTTTTTCGGTCAGTATGGAGGTGCTTCCATCATCGATTACCAGCGGACGTTGTAACTCTTCATCGTTTGGAATTTGGTCGATGAGCGCTAACTTCGCTTTTCTAACATCATCGTCTGGCTTGGTGAGTAGTAATTCTTTTGCTTCATTGTATGCGTTTTGCTCGAGTAGAGTTTTTAGTTGACGAGCGTCGTTAGACTCGAGTGTGTCTCTATTATTTAAAGGCTTTTTGCTGTATTTGAACTCATACTTTGCCCAAATTTTAGGGGATGTTTGTTTTATTTGCTCCATGTTGTCAGTAAAGAATGCGTTGACATTATGAGGCTCATCTGAATAAAAAAGGTAATCGCTTAGACTCGAAAGTAGTATTCGATTGTCCGGAACCTGTTTGAAGGCGTCTAATAGCGCTGGCTTTACCGACTCCTCTCCTTTTACATCGACAAGTAAGTTCATTATTCGATCAATTCTTTTTCGAGTAAGCGCATCATGCGATGCCAATTGTTCAAGTAAGTGTTTAGTTCCGCTGACGTCCTTGAGTTGTTCTACATAATCAAGTTTTCGAGCCAAGGCTTTGGTTTTGTCCGCACCTTCTAACATTGGCAGGACGCGATTAACCATTTTTTTGGCGGTCTCAAACCGTTTATTTAGCGCGTGCTCATGCTCCTTGATTATGAAGGAGAAGGGCTCAGGAATATCGTCGTTATCCTTCAGCCTTCTGCACATTTTCTTTGCGAGGATGGTTTTTTCATTGCGAACGTGCAGCTGGAGCAAAAGAAAACGGGGCATCCATTCATCAGGGTACTCTTTAACCAGCTCTTTTAGTTTTTCTTCGTGTTTCTTACCTTTGTTTAGCGCATCCCATAGGCGGATTTCTATAAGTCCTCGCTCATATCCGCTCAGTTTTTCTTTGTGCCCTTTGGTGTCCGATAATATCTGTTTAAGTTTATAAGGGTTAGCAGATGGTGTTTCTAGGTGGCTACGGGCTGTTTGTCTAAGCTCTTTGACGGATGGTGCCATGGCTGGCGTTTTCCTCTTTTATATGTGTTTGGGTCTAAGATAATATCAAAATCAGACTGCCTTGTTATGGACTTTGTTTAAGTCTGTTCGATTATCATGGGGTTAATTGATTCTTTAAGATATAAAGACTTGGGGGCGTGTGCAAGACCTTGTTGTATTGAGCAGGAGTGCATCGATTAGCGGAACATGGGGGTGACATGCACTGGCTTCGAAGGCCTTGTCTCATAGTGCCTTATCTTATAATGCCTTGTTTCAGACTGCCTAGTCGAAAAGTACCGAGTAGAGGAGTGCCTTGGCTATGACTTTGCTTTTGGATATGATGGATGACCCCAATCATTATGCCTGTAAATTTTTACCGCCTTTTTGTGCTCAAGTTGCCTCTATGAATTTAAATGATAAACAGATTGAGTCACTAAAGAATTGGTTACTCACAGAACTCAAACCCAATATTCAAGCCAATGTTTCTTTGCGCTTGTGGAACGGAGAGGTGATTCCGATAGGTGATGACAGTAGCTCTGAAATCTTACTATGTATTAACTCGCCTGAAGCTATTCGTCGGCTGATCTTCTCGCCAACATTAATGACGGTATTTGAGCTGTATTCTCAGGCCTATTTAGATATTGAGGGTGGAACACCGCTTGAGGCAGCTAGGCGCTGGGATCATATTCAGATCCTCAATTATGCTAAAACCCTGAGCAGGATCAGGTTGATTGGGGCTCTGCTTCCTTTTCTATTCAAAGCGAAAAATGGAACGAAGGTTCAGCCGGATTCTGAGAGCCCTATTGCTCAGCAAACTAGCTATTCTCGCTCGGTTGAGGGTGCCTTTGAAAAAGGGCGAAATGACCTAGATATGATCCAGTTTCACTACGATGTTTCGAATCAGTTTTATCAATTATTTTTAGACCCAGAGATGGTTTATTCATGTGGCTATTTCACTAGCCCGGAGCAGAGCTTAGAGCAAGCTCAAATCGATAAGCTTGACATGATATGCAAGAGGCTTCGCCTTAAAGAAGGTGATCGTGTACTAGATATCGGGTGTGGCTGGGGCGGCTTGGCTTGTCATGCCGCACATCATTATGGTGTGCAAGTCTACGGAGTGACTTTATCTCAGGCACAGCTGGATTTCGCTCAAGCGAAAGTGGAAAAGCTCGGTTTGCAAGATAAGGTTCATATTGAGCTAAAAGACTATCGACAGGTTAATGACTTTGGTTCATACGACAAAATTGTACAAATAGAGATGTTTGAGCACATAGGGCTCGACAATCATGATAGACACTTTGAGCATATTCAAAAGCTACTGCGACCGCGTGGACTATACTTGCACCAGGCGAGTACTCGCATGGCGACTCGTGATCTGTCTCAATTTAGAAAGGTGACTCCTTACCAAAAGATTATTACTAAATTTATATTTCCTGGTGGAGAGCTGGATTACATTGGTCTAACGGTCAGTAATTTAGAAAGGTACCGCTTTGAGGTTCATGATGTTGAATGCTGGCGGGAGCACTTTCAATTGACTTTAGAGCACTGGGTTAAAAGGCTATGGGACAATCGAGAGAAGGCTGTAGCGGAAATCGGGTGGCCAAAAGTGCGCCTTTGGCTTTTATACTTTTCTTTGTTCGCTGTCTCTTTTGAAAGAAACACCGTTAGCGTCTATCAAACTCTGGCTTCAAAGAGGCGCACAGGGCCTTCTCATTTGCCTTTTACTCGAGAAGATTTGTATCGCTAGCTAGACAAGTTTTTCTTTTTTTTGGCATTTTGGTGACGGTATTTCTCTAGGCGTTTGTTCTGAGCCTGTATTTGATTCTCGCGACGCTTGTTCTTTTTTTGAATTTCTCTCTCTTTGCGTTCGAGCTTAGCCTGAATTTGTTTTTCGCGACGTTCGTTTTTCTTTTGAATTTGTTTCTCTTTGCGCTCAATTTTAGCCTGTATCTGTTTTTCACGGCGCTGGTTTTTCTTTTCAATTTGCCTTTCTCTACGATCTATTTTCGCTTGAATTTGCTTTTCTTTACGTATTTGTTTTGGGGTAAGCATTTTATGTTTTTGAGCGAAGGGCTTGTTAGCCTCGTCGCTATGGTTGCTTGCGGCAATGGCAGAGCCCATAAATACTGAAGTTATTACAAAGGCTAAAACTATTATTTTTGATTGGTTTGGCATCAGAAATACCTCCGAAATGGCTTTTTATGTTGAGCAAAAACGCTGAGTAGCTGAGTAGGCGTGTTAAAATTGAATATAAGCCAGGAGTATGAATTATTCCTGAATAAGAGTAATTCCTATTTAATCAAGTTTATGCTGTCTGCGAGCTCTTGGGTTTATTGTGTTTGACGAAAAAACCTTTGTAAGTCAGGGTCTTACGACGAGTAAAATCGACGCTAATTTCCCAAACAATGTTTGGGTTGTGGTATATTTTGGCCTAAATGAACTACACCGTGTTGAATCGTGCGCTCAAGTTGGGAAATACAACAATCCGTTATTAAAGCCTTACTGGCTCGAGAGCTGAAAACTAGGTTTGGCGACTATGTCCTGGGTTATGCGTGGGTATTATTAGAGCCTTTGCTCCAGATTCTGATTTTGATCATGGTGTTTTCAGTTTTAACTCGTTCGGGCTATCAAGGGGTTGATTTCGCATTGTTTTTTACCGCCGCAGTGATGCCTTTTCGGTTTTTTTCTTCTACTTTTACGGGTGGTAGTAATGTCATTCAGGCTAATTCCGGCTTGTTTGCTTATAAGCAGGTCAAACCCTTTGATGCGTTGTTCACACGTTTTATTTTAGAAGGAGCTATTAGAATAGTGTCCTTCGTTGTTTTGATTGGGATCTTTTATTGGTGGGGGATGGATGTCGCAATACACAACCCTCTATTAATGGTGGCGGCTTTTTTGTTGTTGTGCTTGTTGGCTTTTGGGTTGTCGCTTATGGCCTGTGTTTTAAGCTTGTATGTTAAGGATGCGACTAAGATTCCGCCTTTAATGCACAGGCCACTGTTCTTATCATCTTGTGTGCTGTTTCCTTTAATCAGCGTTCCACCTGAATATCGAGAATACTTTTTGCTTAACCCTCTTGTACACGCGATGGAGTTGATGCGCTTATCTTGGTTTGAACACTACGTCGCACCGGGGGTGAATATGTTTTACCTGGGAGTGTGGTCAATAAGTGCGCTATTTTTGGGAATGATCACCTATCGAGCCAATTGGCACAAAATGGTGGGCACATGATTGAATTGCAAGATGTGACAAAATACTATCCCACACGATCTGGTAGGCATTATGTATTACAAGATGTATCCATTGTCTTTCCCTCGAACCTCAGTATTGGGATCTTGGGTAGAAACGGTACAGGTAAATCGACCCTTTTAAATTTGCTGGGTGGGATAGACTACCCTAATAAAGGTAGAATCATCAGTGAAGATAGTATTTCTTGGCCCATGGGTCTTGCGAGTGGCTTACAAGCTAGTTTAACAGGTAAAGATAGTGCAAAGTTCGTGTGCCGCATTTATGGTCAAGATGAACACGAAGTTCGAGAAAAGGTAGCTTTCGTGCATGAGTTTTCTGAGCTTGGTGACTACTTTTATGAACCGGTCAAAAGCTATTCGTCGGGAATGAGATCGAGGCTAACCTTTGCTATGAGTATGGCTTTCGATTTTGACTATTATTTGATGGATGAGATTACAGCGGTGGGAGATCCTCAGTTTAAAGAAAAGGCAGCTGAGGCACTCAACGATAGGGCAGAGCGGTCTAACGTGATCTACGTGTCTCACAATCTAAATGAGTTGAGGCGGCTTTGTGATATCGGTGTGTTTATTGAAGACAAAAAACTCATTATGTTTGATGATGTTGATGACGCAATTGACGTTTATCAGGAAAAATTGAAGGCTGAAAAAGAAACAGATGTTTAGATTACGAGCATTTATTAGAAGCATCCTCGCCATACTGATGTCGGGGTTGACCAATACGCAAGCACAGAAAGATTTGCTGGGAAAAATACAATTTGGCAACGACTCTGCTTTAAAAGGCGTGTTGGAGTCCTCGCGCTCACAAACTTTCGTGTTTGTGGTCTTGGTTCCGGTTTTATTACTGTCCTTTTACTATGTCACCATTGCGGCTGACCGATATGTCAGTACTGCTAGTTTTAAGGTCAGTAAAGGGGGGGCAAAGTCTGTGGAAGCTGGACCAAGTGCTGCCTTGGCAGCAGCCGCAGGATTTTCGAATGAGAACGATGAATATCTGATTGAAAATTATATTCTGTCAATTGATATGCTTAAGATGCTTGATGATAAGTTAGCACTGCGCTCTCATTTTAGTGCACATCCTGATGCGGATTTTATTTCTAAGATGTCGGCCTCAGCTAGCCTAGAAGATTTTCACGAGTATTATCAGGGCATGATCAGCACCTCTTATGATGAACTGTCAGGTTTGCTTACGCTTGAGGTGCAAACGTTCTCCCCCGATTATTCTAAACGCCTGCTAGAAGAAATTCTTTCTGCAAGTGAGCTGATGGTGAATGATAAGAGCAAACAATTGGCCTTGTCTCAACTAGAGTTTGTTGAAGAGGGGCTTGCTAAATCCGCCGAGCATATGGCGTCTGCTCAATTGGCGCTTAATAACTTTCAAAATACGCACACAATGTTCAATCCCGAAGCGAAAGGCGCGACGGTAATCAATATTATTTCTTCTTTGGAACAAGAGCTGTCGGCCACTAGAGCATCACTCAGTGCTTTACAGGAGTACCAGCAAAAAGACTCTCCTGAGGTCATGGCTTTGCGGCACAAGATTCGAGGACTGGAAAGTCAAATATCGAAAGAGAACAAGCGCTTGGTCAGTGGTCAGGGAAGCGAGTCTCTCAATCAATTTTATGCAGAATTTAAAGGCCTAGAGTTAGCCGTACAAGTGGCGCAACAAAATTATGCAACTGCCTTAGCCGCTTTGGAATCGGCTCGTTTGGAGTCTAGTCAAAAACTCAAGCACTTGGTGGTGATCAGTAGTCCTCATATCGCAGAGGACGCTAAGTACCCTCGTAAACTCTATAATGTGTTTACCTTGGCTGTTATTTTGCTAATGTTGTTCGGTATTATTCGTATGACCATTACCACCATTAACCAACATCAGGATTAGGCAATGAAGAATATTTTTGCTGCTTTTTTTATCTCTTGCCTATCGCTCTTTTACATAGCTTCGCTACAAGCTGAAGTAGTGGAAGAAAAGCCAGAAACCCCCGTGTTTGGGCAGAGCCTGTTTAACGGTGGTTTTACTACCCCTTCCTTTCAAGGTTTTAACCCCAATTATCGTATCAATGTTGGAGATACGATCAGCTTGCAACTATGGGGAGGCTATCAAGTCACCACCCAGTTGACAGTCGATGCCCAAGGCAATGTATTTATTCCCAATATTGGTCCTGTACGTCTACTTGGAGTTGCTAATAAGGATTTAAACGATGTTATTTTAGATAAGGTTTCTAGCGTCTATCAAAGCAACGTCAAGATTTACGCCAATTTAAACGCTACTCAGCCTGTGAACGTATTTGTAACAGGTTTTGTGGGTAAGCCAGGTTTATATGGAGGATTGTCCTCTGACTCAATCCTGACCTATATACAAAAGGCTGGAGGGATTATTTCGAGTAGTGGTAGCTATTTGGATATCCAGTTAAAGCGCGATACCAAGACAATTCAGAACTATGATCTTTATCAGTTTGTTCTTGAAGGTGAAATTCCGCAACAGCAGTTACATGACGGGGACGTGCTGGTGGTCGGGCCCAAGAAATCAACCGTGCAGTTTGATGGATTGGTAGAAAACCCAGTGCAGCTCGAGTTTGCTGGCGATGAATTAGCTTTGCACAAAGCGCTAGATATCATTGGACTAGAGCCAGAGGTCACACACTTAAGGCTTACCCGTGGTAATCTCGCTCGTGAAGAGGTTGAATATCTTGCACTTGCTGACTCCCTGGAAGCGGTTTTGCGTAGCGGTGATAAGGTAGAAGCGGTGGCAGATAAGCCCAAAGGCACTATTGTAGTGTTCGTTGAAGGCGAGCATGCGGGCAGGGCAGAATACGTTTTAGATTATGGAGCGACTTACGGCGATCTGCTTGAGCAGATTCAGTTTAGTGAGCTTTCAGCTGTAGAAGACATTCAAGTCTTTAGGCGTGAGGTGGCTCAACGTCAAAAAGAGATGTTGAACACGACTTTAAGAAGTTTAGAAAGCGTCGCCTTGTCGGCCCGTTCAGCCACCACTGGTGAGGCTCAAATTCGCACATCAGATGCCCAACTTCTTAGTCAATTTATCGAGCGAGCAAAAACAGTTGAGCCATTAGGGCATGTTACTTTGGGCAAGGGTGAAAGTAAGCAAGAGCTGGTTTTAAAAAACTTTGACCGCATATACGTGCCTAGCAAGTCTTTGTTGGTGTCAGTGAATGGACAAGTGATGTTTCCTGGGGCCAGTGTCTGGAAGAAGGGCATGAGGGTTGCGGACTACATAGAACTATCTGGTGGTTTTACGCACGGGAATGACGAAAATCGTGTCGTGGTGATTCAGAGGGACGGTACTGTTCGGACGTTTGAAGGTGGTCGTAAAAAGCTGTCTCGACGCGCTGCTTACGTTAATCCAGGTGACGAAATTCTAGTCATACCTAAAATTGACGCCAAGAAAATTCAATTCGCCATTGATATCACCAACGTGATCTATCAAATAGCGTTGATAGCGCGGGTTGCTGTTCTACTGTAGCGTTTCCATCTTTTTTCACTCGAGTTTAAGATGTTGGTATGAAAAAAATCTTGATGGACCTACACCCTTGTTCGGATGGATATGCAGGTATTCCGCAAGATACCCGTGTAAGCTTTTCGTTATTGACGGCTTCGGAACGTTACGCAGTAGGTGGACATCTATTTGATCGAAGCCATGGCACCACTGGCTTTCCTTGGGATGCTGCTGCCGAGGGGGATGCGCTAATCACTCAAATGTCAGAGTATGCTATCGCGTTTGATTCAGGGCATCGTCGTTATGACTCTGATATGGCAAACTTTTGGCTGTTGGCAGCTTGGTTAAAGCTCATTAAGTCGAAGAGGTGGGGGAGGCGAGCGACAAGATACCTTATTGATAGAGCTTATTTGAAACCAGATCCACGC
Source organism: Pseudomonadales bacterium (assembly GCA_965223975.1). GTDB lineage: Bacteria > Pseudomonadota > Gammaproteobacteria > Pseudomonadales > JBECKS01 > JBECKS01. The sequence goes on along the minus strand of OZ245031.1, from coordinate 374,545 downwards.
TTGTATCGTTTTGATGCGAAATTTTTCCATGATTTTATTTGGCGAACTCTGTTTGAAAAAAGCTTATCCGCGGACAAAAAAAAACAAGTGGTCAGCTCAGAGTTTGTTGCCGGATCATGTACCAGAGCTTTGATGAATCGCGTGTTAGAAAAAGGCAGAGGACCTTTAGATATAGATGCATCGGGGTGGGATGCCTATATTTCTCAAACTGGCTTCCCTGGAAATATTAAAGGTGGGGCTAAATTAATTGTTAGGTGTCATGATCTTGTGCCAATTCAAAACCCCACCACGATCAAAAATCCGTACTTGCATAGTCAGGCGGTGGTAAATACCTTAAGGCATAATGTTAAAGATGCGTATTTTGTCTGCAATTCGCATACTACTAGAGACCAATTATTGCAGCTCTATCCTAGGCTTGAAGAACGCACGCATGTTGTACCTTGTTGCGTGCCAGATGTTTTCTCTAAGAGTGATGTATCTGCGGTTGGTGACATTGTTGCTAAAAGAATTAATCACCGAGCCATTGATCAATCTCAATTCTTTGACTTAGTACGGTTCAAAACATTCATTAAAGAGCGATTTAATGAGGATTATTTTTTAGCGGTAGGTACCTTGGAGCCACGCAAAAACTATTTGACTATTATTGAAGCCTGGAACCTTTATAGAAAAAAAACAGGCAAGGATATTAAACTTGTTATTGTTGGTAACGACGGCTGGGGCGAGGACATACTCAAAAATCAAATCAAGGCCTATTGCCAAAGTGGAGATCTGTTCTTGCTAGATGGAGTAGGTTCCTATGAGTTGCTGGATCTCTATTCCAGAGCTAGAGCTTGTGTGGTTGCGAGTTATGCAGAAGGCTTTTCTTATCCCGGCGTCGAAGCGATGCGTTGTAGTACTCCAATAGTTGCATCTGATATTCCAGTGCATCGAGAGGTTTATGGGGAGTGGGTGCGCTATTTTGACCCTTATTCAAAGCAAGACTTGGCGCGTGCCTTGGACGCCCTGGTGAATAGCACTGCAGACGAAATCGAAAAAATGACTCTTGGTGCTCGAGAGCACTCATTGCGCTTTGCCGAACCAGCTATTCAAAAATCCTGGGAAGCTGCTTTGGATAGCATCGTCTAAGGTTTTAGGGTTGCTATCGAAGTGAACTTTTATCTTTCTCAACGTCAAAAAATTCAGGCACTTTCACTTGCAACAGGTGAGGTGAGTGTGAGTGAGCGTTGGGCTGCTAGATACCAAGTTCATAACTATAGGCAGTTGCTGGGTTTGGTGGAAAAGAAAAGAACTAAAGTCACAAAAAAACAAAAACAAAAATTATCTAAGGTCCTAGCTAATAAAGATGATGTTGCGTTGGCCTATTGGACCTATCTCGCACGATACCCTGAATCAACGACCCTATTTGATCCCGAGATGAGGCTTTCGCGCTGGGATCTTGTTGAGGGGCTAAGAACTTCTGAAGATTTTAGGATGAACGAGCAAAGGTTTTCTGATATGGAGTTTGATTCAGAAGTAAGTGAGCCTAAATTTGTGTATCTACATATTCCTAAGTGCGGGGGAACCTCTTTTAGTTCCTATTGTGAGGCCAGTTTCCCGGGAAATACGCATTTTGATAGGGTTTCTTATAGTTTTGATCGCTCAAAAATTAAAAACCAGCAGATTATTGGTGGCCACAAGGGCTTTACTTTATATGACAACTTAAAAAGCGAGCCGATTTATATTTCAATTCTTCGAGACCCTGTTGATCGTGCGATCAGCCTTTTTGAATACTATTCTAGGTTGTCGAAGGAAGGAAAGTATAGCGCTTCTGGATTTGATCCAGAAAATCCCCACGAAACTATGCTTAAATCCCATGGCAGTAACCAATATCTAAACAATGCCCAATGTCGTTTTCTGAGCGGTTCTGATCAGTTCGGAGCGACCATGAGAACCATGCGTCGACATCGATTTATTGTTTCCACTATCGAAAATATGCAGCTGTTATGTGAACATCTCGCCAGCGAACATGAATTTTCTGATAGTACTTTATCCGTGTTAAATAATAATCAACCAGAATATAACGCTCGTTTTAAAAGGGATTTTCCAGATTTGCTAGAGCAACTAAGGCGCGAAAATGCTGAAGATCTAAAGTTATATCAGCATGTATCTAAACAGCGAGTGTTGGATACGACTCCTAGCAAGAGTGTTTATTTGCCTGCTCTTAGTAAGATTGGCTGGGGCCGATGATAATGCTGATACTGTATGATGTCAGCCGCATAATAAAATTGGGTAGCAGATCCTCGCCTACGGGTATTGATCGTGTGGATATTGAGATACTAAACAATATAAAGAAAATATCCCAAGTAGAAACAGTATATGTCATTCAAAAATATGATGCTTTTTTTCTTGTAGATGCTGAGCAATTTAGTGATTTTTTTTTATTGTTGAATCAAGTTTGGAATGATGCCTCTGAGGTTTTGCATCAAAAGATGAGTCTTCTTTCACAGGAAATCATGACTGAGATCGAATCTAAGAGAAGGCAATCATCCAGCTTGCTTTGTAGACGCTTGGAGGCCAAGTTAGGTAGCAGAGAGTACTCGAATAAGGTTTATATAAATATCTCCCATAGCGGTCTGGAAAACTATTACGGTTTGCGCGTTTTGAAGCGTCAATTCGGGTTTAAAATGGTCTTTTTTATTCATGACCTAATACCCATTGATTTTCCTGAGTTTTCAGGCCCTGGGATGAAAAAGCTTCATAAGTGGAGACTGCTGAGTGCGCGCCTATTGTCTGATTTGGTGGTAGTAAATTCGCAAGATACTAAACAACGAACGCTTTCGTACTGGTCATCGAGGAAACCTGCGAATACTTCAGTTGAGGTGCTTCCTCTCGGGGTTAAAAGCGAGTTTTTAGCTCCCCCAGTAGCCTATACAAGAGCGCAGAATGAGTATCTTGCCGATCCTTATTTTGTGGTTTTGGGAACCTTAGAGCCTCGAAAAAATCATGCCGTGTTGATAAGTGCATGGAACGATCTGCTAGCAGATAGACATTCTGAGCAGGGCGTACCAAGGTTGGTTATTATTGGCAAGCGGGGGTGGTTGCAAGCTCAAGAGTTTCAGCAATTAAGAGAGTTCGTGGATAGCCATCAATTTGTTGAGCTATACAGTGAGATGCCAGATGCAGATCTTTTGCGTTACTTGACAGGTGCAAATGCTATTTTGTTTCCCAGTTTTACAGAAGGCTATGGTCTGCCATTAATCGAGGCGGCTGCATTATCAGTCCCAGTCGTGTGTACTGATATCAGTGTTTTTAGGGAGGTAACCGAAGATAAAGCGGTTTATCTAGGAGCGAATCAACCTGAGCAATGGTCGGAGCAAGTTCGGCTATTGAGCACTGATATGGCTTATAGGCAGTCTTGTGTTGAAAATATTAGTCAAGTCTCCGTGCGTTCTTGGGCGGGGACACAGGCGCCTTTAGAAAATTTGCTTAAAAGGCTCTTTGAAAACCCCGAGGTTCAAATGGACGCCTCTTGGGCGGCTCATGTTGATCAAGTCATTTATTTTTTGATTCTTTTAAAATGCGATCGAGCTCTTAAAAGGATTAAAAAGCTATTTAGAGATCCGCATGCTTATTATTTCGACTCTCGATTTTCGTTACTTCGCAAACTATCGGTATTGTTTGTCCCCAAATCGAAAGAACGTTTTCAGGAGTATCGAAAATGAAGTTTGGCAATGTATATTGCAATCGGCGTTTAAGACAGGATCCTTGTGTTCAAGCGATTTCTTCTAAGTCTATGCCGTTCATTCGTTCACTGATACACGAGGAGAAAAGTGATTCCTACCTGCTAGATTGGGGGGGTAAAGGGGGAAAGTTCGCAGGCTTTTTTAAAAAGTTAACGGGTCTTCAGGTGCTGCGTTTGGAAGATGGGTTTGTTAGTTATTTGGGGCATCCTAGCTTAGGTGATAAATGCTTCAGCATTGCCATTGATCGCAGGGGTGTTTACTACGACTCGCGCCAAGAGTCCGATCTTGAATATTTGCTAAACCAGAAAGCTATTTCAAAGGATCAGCGCCTTCAAATACTTGAGATATTGGAAATCTTAAAGACCCATGGAATAGCCAAATACAATCATATTCCTACGTTTCGTGAGGAGCAACAGCGATTAAATAGCCCTCACCAGCAGGTAGTATTATTGGTGGATCAAGCCCAGAGCGAGCGGTCAATTCCCGGAGCGTTATCCAGTATTAATGATTTTGATCGTATGCTTCGGCAATGCATCCAAGACAACCCTGATAAAAAGATTTTAATAAAACCGCACCCTGATGTAGTGCTGGGTAGAAAAAAAGGGAGCTTTTCACAAGAGGCACTTAACTATGCTTACACACAAGGGGTTGAACGTTTAGATGGTTTAGTATGCACCGCGAGCCTATTAGCTCGGGTGGACGAGGTACATACCATAAGTTCTCAGCTTGGTTTCGAGGCGCTGTGGTATGGCAAAAAAGTAGTGTGTTATGGAGTGCCATTTTATGCCGGTTATGGATTAACCGAGGACAAACGAGAACCGCTACGACCACGAAAAAAGCTTGATCTCGAAACGCTTTGTTACCACTCATTAATTTCATATTGCCGTTATATAGATCCAGAAACCCTTCAGCCTTGTGAGCTTTTAGACCTTTTACCCTTATTAATTGAGCAAAAGAGACCTCGCTTACCTGAGAATGAGTGTTATGCAATTGGCTTTCCTTTTTGGAAGCGATGTTTTTTGCCTCTGTGGTTTGGGCCTGGTCAGCTTCATTTTCGTCCTGCTCGCTTTGAATCGCGCCTAGGCGAAAGTTGGTCCATGGTCTGGGGGCTTAAGCACCCAGATATCAAAAAAAATGTAATAAGAGTCGAGGATGGTTTTATCAGGTCTAAAGGCTTAGGGGCTGATTTAAACCTTCCATCCTCATTGGCATTCGACCGTCGAGGCATATACTTTGATTCGACGCGAGAATCTGACTTAGAGGTTTTTCTGAACAAGGTTGAGCTGAGCAACCAGGAGAAAGCCCGCAGCGCTTCTTTGATTGAACTGATCTTAGAAAAAGGAGTAAATAAGTACAATCTTCCGCGGGCAAAAGCAGAACAAGACCCTGATCGATGGGATTCATCGGGGTCAAGAAAACGTATTTTGGTAGTGGGTCAGGTTGATGATGATGCGTCAATTCTCGCGGGCACGCGTTCAATTGCTAGTTCACAAGCGCTACTCGAAAGAGTACGACATGACCGTCCTGAGGACTATATCATTTATAGACCCCACCCAGATGTGCTGGCAGGTGCTCGCACAGGCCTGGACAGTTTTGACGCTCACGCCTTGGCCGACGAAGTGGGCGAGGAGGGGAGTATCTTGGACGCAATAGAACTATGCGACGAGGTGCATTGCATGACTTCGCTAGCAGGCTTTGAGGCGCTGATACGTAATAAAACGGTGTTTTGCTATGGTATGCCCTTTTATGCTGGTTGGGGCTTAACCAGAGATGATTATGTTTGCTCTAGAAGGGGTAAAACGCTATCGATTGAAGAGTTGGTTTATGGGGCATTAATACACTACCCAAGTTACTTCAACTACAGTACTAAGCGCTATACTAGCGTTGAGCGGTGTGTGCAATCTTTGAGTGAACAAGTCAGTTATGCTGACGGTAAGGTGAGGCTTAGACGCAGCCAAATAACTCGAAATTTTGTCAAATTTAAACTACTATTGGCAAGCATGGGATTGTTACGTTTCCCTACGCATTTTTTTAGATATCGTTGATCTTTTGGGTTGGTGATACTCAGTCAAATACACAATGGTCAAACACACAATAACGTTTACTGATGAGCACAGAACTACCTTTTGAGGGAAAGCATGTTTTGCTTTTGCAAGGGCCGCATGGCCCTTTTTTCGCTCAACTAGCAAAAACGTTGAAACGCTCTGGTGCTATTGTTCATAAATTCAATTTTACCGGTGGTGATTGTCTTTTTTACCCACTGGGTGCAAATATCTATCGACGTGGAATGAAGGCTTGGCCGGCTGAACTTGAGTCATATTTGCTCGAGCACCAAATATCAGACGTTTTTTTGTTTGGTGATTGCCGACCGATACACGAACCAGTCAGAGCTATTGCAACAAAGCTTAAGATAGTTACTTGGGTTTACGAAGAAGGCTATCTTCGACCCGACTATATTACCTTGGAAAAAAACGGTGTTAACGGTTTTTCTTCGCTGCCCAAAGATCCAGAGTTTTATCGGGCCTATGCCAATGTTGATATACCTGAAGCTAAGCCTGTCGGCAGAAGTTGGTTTGTTGCTATGATCTGGTCTCTGTTGTACTACGCCAGCTCGATCAGTATGAGGCCTTTTTTTGGGGGTTATAAACATCATCGTGATATTTATTGGCTCGATTTTTTTAGGGAGTTTTTTGGCCTTGTTAAAAAAGGCATTTTTGTTGTTACCGAGTACCGAACTCTGTTTAAACTAATCGATAGACTAGAAGATAAGTATTTTTTTGTTCCTCTGCAGGTGAGGAATGATGCTCAAGTTACACACCATTCAAACTATGAAAGTATCGAAGAATTTATATCCGAGGTGATGATATCGTTTAGTCGGTATGCACCAAAGGAAACCGTTTTGGTTTTTAAAAATCATCCTTTTGAGAGGGCTTATTATTCTCACAAAAAATTTATTGACAAGCTGACTGTAAAACATGAATTAGAAGGACGGGTTGTTTATGTGAACGACCTCTATCTACCTGTATTGCTTCGGCACACTCGAGGAGTGGTAACTATCAATAGCACCGTGGGTTTGTCGGCTTTACACCATTACAGCCCAGTCAAAGTTTGTGGTAACGCAATTTACGATTTTGAAGGGCTATCTTACCCCCAGGGACTTGATAGATTTTGGGGTGACGCTTCAAAATTTGAAGTGGATAGGCAGGTATTTCATGGTTTTAGAAGGTACTTGCTTCAGTATAATCAAATCAACGGAAACTTTTATCGAGGGTTTAGTGGTTTGGGCTTTAAACCATCGATTAATTGGTTACCGGCGTCAAATGTGATTCCATTGAAATCTCGAACTCTCGGTGTTGAATCACCCAACCGAAGCCGCTCGACATCGCCTTGTCCAGCGAAGGAACAGAACAGGAATATATAAAGTGCTACCCTCCCTTAAGTTAGAGCTCGACGAATTAGAACAGTCTATTAATAAAAATCGAAAGCCAAATCGAAAGGAATTGGTTCGTTATGGGGATTTATTACTTCGATCAGGTCAAATCGAAAAGGCTCATGAGGTATATTCTGGCATGACCAAGAATATGCCGAACGCACCGGCAGGCTTCATGGGTTTGGCTAAGGTGGCTCAACGAAAAAAAGATTGGCACCTGGCCTTGGAAAATTGGGACAAGGCTATAGAGCGCCGAAAGTCCCAGATTAATTATTCCTGGTTGAACCGAAAAGCGCACGTGCTCTTAGAATTGGAGGAGTATGAGCAAGCCAAAGCCTTGTTTAAAAAGATCGCTGATAAAGCCAGCGACAAGGAGTGGGGGTATGTAGGTTTGGCATATATAGCCCAGGCAGTAGGTACTCAAAAAGAAGCCTTGGCACAATGGAAACTGGTATTAGATAAGTTTCCAGACGCAAGGCCTGTGAGTATCCAGTATGCCGATGTACTGATTGATGCAGGGAAATATGAAGAGGCTGAAGCTCTGATGCAGATTCAGCTTAAAAAAGAACCAGACTCTAAAGAGGTTTTGGTTACACTCGCGAAGATAGCACGAAGTGCTAGGTTGTATGATCGCGCGCATTCTCGCTGGAGTCACCTAGCTGACGTTTATCCACACAGTCATGATTTTAGGTCAGAGCACATACATTGCTTGTTGGATTTGCTTGAGTTTGAGCGTGCTCACAAAGAATACCAGCAGTATTTGCCTCAGTTTGAGAATAATGTTCGGTATAAGCAGCTGCTTGCCGAAATTTATTGGACCGAGTTAAAAGTAGATATAGCTATTGAAGTTCTCAACAAGGCAATCAGTGAACACCCAGAGGCCTTTGGGCTTGTTGTTAAAAAAGTAAATTATCACGTGGCACTGTATCGCTCCACTGGCGACAGGTCTTATATCGAGGAAGCGTGGGAAAATTTACAAGCTTTTGCAGCTCGTGGCGCAAAGCACCCTGCGCTCGAAGATAAGCAGATAGTGCTACTGATTTATCTAGGCAAAAAGGAAGAGGCATTAAAGAAAATTGAGTCTGCCAAACACTCGAAAGGTCGGAAGTATAGTGAGTATCGAATTTGGGCGGAGGCGTATAAAGGTAATATTGATAAAGCCAAAGAACTCTGGCGTCAGTATGATGCCAAGTACCATATTCCCCAAGTTCAAAGGCCTGAACCTGGCACCTTACAAAAGGTCGACGAGCGCTCGACAGCTGTAGATAAAGATTCGATATTAATTTTTACTGCGGTTCGAAACGAAAGGTGGCGCTTGCCTTGGTTTTTGGATTACTACCGCAAACAAGGCGTTGATAGGTTCTTTTTTGTTGATAACGACTCTGATGACGGAACAAAAGAATATCTTTTGGAGCAAAATGACGTTCACGTCTTTTGGACGGATCAGCCCTACGCTGAGTCTTATTCTGCAATGCAGTGGCTTAACGGATTGATGTCGCAGTATGGGACAGAGAGCTGGTGTATTTATGTCGACGTGGATGAGGCTCTAATTTTTCCCGGATGTGAGAAACGTGGATTAAAACAGCTTACAAACTATATGGCAGACCAAGGTCATGATGCTATGTATGCTTTTATGCTGGATATGTTTGAGCCTAGTTTGAAATCCATCCCTCGAGGTAATGACTACCAAGGTTTTGTAGAAGACTATCCTTATTTTGATAATCAATACTATGAAATCGAGAGCATTTATTGTCCTTATCGATTCACGGGTGGTGGAGTCCGGCGCACTTTTGAGATGTTTGAAAATCAAACTAAGACGCCCATAGTTAGGGGGGCGAGTGGTATTAAGTTTCTAATGAGTAGCCATCAAGTAACTCCTGCGAAAATTAGCGATATTAGTGGTGTTTTGCTTCATTTTAAGTTGGCCGGTGATTTTGAAGAGTCGTTTAAACGCGAGCTAGAAGTTAATACTAGGTCACCAGCCTGCAAAAGAAGGCATTGGGGGTATTTAAGAGCTATAGATAACTTTGGAGATGATGAATCCTTTTTGACAGAGCACTCTGTAAAGTTTGAATCTAGCCAGCAGCTTTTAGAGTTAGAGCTGATTTCTAGCTCGGAAGAATTTGAGTCAAGTCGATATGATTAAGACTAAAAAGAATCGTAAAATGCTGGGTCAATCAAATATTTTGACCGTACCTAGCCAGAGGGAGCAAGAGCGACATAAAGAGTTCTGGCAGAGAAATAAAAAGGTTCCGTCCCGATATAGGTACAACTTAACTATTTGCGACGAGCCTAAATTTATTTGGTATCGAAATCCTAAAGTCGGAACAAGAAGCTTATTTCATTCGTTTAGGGGCATGGGTATACAACTTGCTGCGGAAGAACCCAGAGGTTGTTACTACAGACCTGATGAATATCGAGATTATTTTAAATTTGCTTTTGTTCGTAACCCCTGGGAACGTATGGTATCCGGCTGGTTAAACAAAATAGTAGAGGCTAATAGGTTAGACCTTCCAGAGCAGCAGCATCAAGAATTTCAACATTTTGGGAAATTTGTGTCTTTCTGTTCTAAGACTGATTTGCAGGATTTTGATTTGCACTTTAAGCCCCAGCATGAATTAATTGATCTCAATGAGCTTGACTATTTAGGGCGAATGGAAACGTTTGAAAAAGATGTTGATGAGGTTTTTAGTCATCTAGGGTTTGAGGGTTTTAATGTTTCGCACAAGAATATATCTAAAGGGAAAAAGAACTATACGAAATTCTACAATAAAAGGACACGGGCTTTGGTTGCGAACATCTATCGAAAAGATATTCAGTTGTTTAATTACCGTTTCGATAGTTGAAGCCACCCCTGAGCTGATAATTATTTAAGATTAAGTTTGACTATGAAAGAAAAAATTGCAGAGGCTAATCGCCTATTAAAAAATAACCAAAAGGCTGAGGGTGAGGCCTTGCTTTTAGAGCTCACCGAAAGTGCAGATAAGCCGGTTCAAAGACAAGCTTTTCGTAGATTGATTGTGGTTGCTCACACCGCGAAAAATTTTGCGCTCTCACTCGAATACTCCAATCGCTTATTAGAGAAATTTCCTAACGATATCGAAGGCCTTGTTAGCCAAGCACATTTATTAAGTTATTCCGGTGGTCTAGAAGGCTATAGGAAAAGCCTCTCGGATATATGCACTAGATTAGAACAGGAGCCTATGCCGACTCCAGCTGTATGTCGAAAATTGATGCGCGGAATACATTATGCTTTTGCCAAAGAGGATAGAGCTTCAAAACTAGAAGTAGTAAGAAATTCTTTGCAAATAGCTATTGACCAAGAAAAACATCCCTTAGCTCGTTATACTATTCAGCTGGCCAAATGTTATCTAGCGCTTGAAGACTACGATGGTTTTCTTAAACAAGTGGATAAACTAGCAAGTATGAATGGCCCTAATGAGGAGTTTGAAAAGCTTCATAGAATTGCAGACAAATGCAAGCTCTCCGGTTTTCCTGATTCAAATGCACCTAAAATATTCGGGATCGGATTGAGCCGAACAGGAACTAACTCACTAAATGATGCCTTAGAGGTGCTCGGTTATCAGTCTATACATTGGACAAACCCATTAACGCAGTCGCTGATCGAAGAAAAAGACCTCGCATTGTTCGACGGTTTTACCGATATTTCGGTTAGCTATCGTTTCGAAGAGCTGTATCAAAAATACCCGAATGCTAAATTTATATTTACAACCCGTCCAAGGGATTCGTGGGTGCAATCTGTATCTGCTCACTACAAAAATGCACGTGGTATAGATGCTCCCAACCAATTAGCTGCACCAGAAATTGCTGGGCGTTATGGCGGGCTGGCAGGGGAGGTTGAGCACAACTTATATTCAAGGTTTGAGAGCTGGGAACAAGCTCACGAGCACTATCATGAAAGGGTCTCTAATTTCTTTAAAGATAAGCCTTCCGATTGCTTTATGGAATTTAAAATAACAGAGGGTTATGGTTGGTCTGAATTGTGCGAGTTTTTGGATGTGCCAGTACCGAACCAAGATTTTCCGAATACCAACCACAGGCCTGCCCACCTAAAAAAGTAACACCTGATGAAGTTTAATATAAATCACCAGCAGCAAATCATATTTTTTTGGGCACCGAAGAGTGGGGTCATGTCTTTGATAAGGCTGATGACCTACCTAAAAAACTCTGAAGAGTTTTCGGCTGATGTGATTGCCGGTATGTCGAATAAAGAATTGAATACCAATTTTAGAAGTGAAGTTTTTGAGGGGGTGCGCGAGTCTGTCGATTATACCTCCTTTAAAAAAGTTTTCTTCGGGCGCAACCCCTATCATCGGATTATCTCTTGTTATATTGATAAGTATGTTAATCCAGATTCTGCTACGCCGAATGATGTGCCAAACACAGATACTTATTCGGATTTTGTTGCTTTGCTAAATAGTACAGGTTTAACTAAAGAGGCGATGAAGAGCAAAGTTGATTTTGGTCATTTTTGTAGCGTTCAAAATGATATTGGTTGGAATTTTTATCAGCGCCTTGATTGTCCCAAATTTGACTTGGTGTCCATGCTACCGTCAACAGGGCTTCCCGAGGGGGATTTGACGCACAAACCTCAGAATATCAAGAAAGTACTTGCTCTGATCGGTAAAGATAAACACTACCGAAATATTAAGCAGTTTTACGAGGGGCATAGTGGTGCCCATGATGTGTGGCAAGAAAATATCAAACAACAAAAATACAGTAACCAGCTAGACGATAAGAGCCTGTGTGCTTTTTCACGCGAAAAGCTTTGGCAGGTGATGCTGCCTGAGAAGCTTAGAGAAGTGTCTTATGCTAGTTTTTACCCACCAGAGGTAAAAGCAATATTTGATAAATGCTATCAAGAAGAGTTTACGTTTTACCAAGCATTGGGTTTTAAATTTACACCCACCAACACCTTAGATGAAGTAGTTGATATGAAGGAAGCTGTCTCCAAAGAACTTGCCTCTGAAAAAGTTGTTTCAGACGTAACTGATACCGCTGTTGCCCCAGCACAGAAGTCTTTAGATGACGGTTTAAAGCTTGTTCGAGATTCTGAGTTTACCCAGGCGGTTGAAGTCCTAAAACCTCTTATCGAAGACAAACCCATGCAGCCTAAAGAAGTGATGCAAAGTTATGGCCAGGCTTTGCTTGCTAGTGGTGATTTAGATTCTGCCAGAAGCGTATTTAATAAACTTAAACACCAGTATCCACATTTACCGATTGGCTACTTAGGTTTGGCTAGATTGGCGCGCATTGAAAAAGACTGGTCATTAAATATTGAGCTGATTGACGCGTGTTTAACAAAATTCCCAAATAGAAAGCAAGCCGTTTGGTATGTTCATCGAGCCGATGGTAGGTTGGAGCAAGGGGACTTGAAACAAGCTTTTCAAGACTATGAGCTTTGCACTAAACAATATCCAGAGAATGTAGCCGCTTATATTGGTTTAGCGAAGGTGGCAGAAGCAAGAAAGGATTGGCGAGAGGCTTTAAGGTGGTGGGATTTTTGTTTCGAGCGATTTCCGCTTAAAGCTAAACCTTGGTGGTACGGACACAAAAAGCAGGTCGAGCAAGCCTTGAAGTCTAGTTTGCATCAAAAGAAACAGAAAAAAGCTACTAATAAAAAAACTACTAATAAAAAAACAGGTGAATGGTTTAAAAAGCCTTACAGACCCAGCAAATATGGCATTAATTTTAAACACGTGTTGATTATTACCTATGGTAGGAGTGGCTCCACATTACTGCAAGGGGTTCTCAATACCATAGATGGTGTGGTGATTCGGGGCGAAAACGATAATGTGTTTTTTGATTTCTATCAAAGCTATGGCAAATTGATGAAATGTAAACAGGCCCATAAAAATGCCGTTCTTCCAAGTCAAGCATGGTATGGGGTTGGGTTTTATGAGGAAGAGATACTGATCGAGTACTTCGGTAATTTAGCTCGAGACATATTAATAGCTGGCCAACACAATGACTCTGAGAATATCACTTTGGGTTTTAAGGAAATTCGATATGGGGATGTGGGTGAGCAACTTCCATTTTATTTGGATTTTCTAGCTCAGATTTTTCCTAACTGTGCTTTTATTTTCAACACAAGAAATCTTCAGCAGGTATCTCAAAGTGGATGGTGGAAAGATGCTCCACAAGAGGACGTGCTAGCAGGCTTGCGTGAACTGGAAAGTCAGTTTAATCAGTACGCTAAGGCTCATCCCAAAATGTGTTTCACGATTGATTATGATGACGTGGTCAATAAGTCGGATCGTTTAAAGTCCATGTATGAGTTTTTGGGAGCTACATATAACGAAAAATTGGTGAATCAAGTATTAGATATTCCTCATAGCTATGAGCCTGAGCAGGAGCGTATAAAAAATTTATAAGCAAGGTGCCCGGTAATGAAGGTTACTTGCTGCGCATAGGACTGAAGCTAGGCCTTGGTAGCTTGTTTATTCTTTTGGTCGGCTTTGCTTCCTTTTTGTTGGGCTTTTACATGCAGTGGCGCTGCTTCGTTGCCACGAATCAAAACGGTTTGTGAACTAAAACCTAAAGGGCCTTGCTCATCAAATAGTTGTGCACCACAGGTGCCAGAACCGATATCTCCATAAGTCGCTTGACCCTTTAAGCCGACCCAATCACCAAGGTGGGGTCTAAAGCCGTTAATAGTGGTGTCTGGGTTAATGGCAAAAAACTTTTGATCAGACATTTCGATATTGTTTTTACGACGATACACAATGTTGGGTACTGCATAGGTCCAGTCGCAAGCGGTACCTATCTGTATGTAGCTAGAGTTTTCTTCCCCTTCCACTAAAGGCACCGCTAAACGAAACCAGAGTATGGGTATGCCTTCGTGCTCATCCATGTGCATGTCGATCGCATGATGATAACCAGGGTTCTCTGCACCTTCCCATTGAAAGAACGCTCGCGGATCGCCTTGAGGCACTTTGGGGCTCTCACCTATACCTCTAAAATAGTCTTCGATTTCGACCTCTTGTTGGCGAATGCGCATCGCAGTGGCGCGAACGTATAGCTCGCCTTCCGACATTAATCGTACGTCGAGAAACTCTACGTTCTTACCACTACGCACCACCTCCGTTTCAGTAGTGAGGGGAGCCATCGGGGCTGCGCGCATCATGTCCACGCTTAAGCGAGAGACCAGGCGAGGCAAATCACTTTCATGTTGCTCGGCGGCGCGCGCCATTAAGCCCATCATCGAGCTACCGTGTAAGCTATTGGCATACCAGGGTCCTTGAGCTAAAACAGTGGGTATGAGTAGGTCGCCATCTTTTTTAAAAATTCCGCAATCGCGCTTAAGTTCGTAGGTCATAAGAAAAATCCTTCAAGCCAATTTGTTAGCTCAAGAAAATATCAGCGAGTAATTTAATTGTTCAAAATGATAAAGTGGTTCAATAGACTGATATTGTAAGCCAGTCAGCAAAGATTACTAACTTACAGCTGCCTCGCTTGTCAAAATGCGAGTTTGAAGACTTATACGTGTTGTGCGTAAAACTCTTCGCTAAGATCCCAAAGCCGTTTCGCAACCTCTGGGCTGTTCGCCTCTTTAGTTGCTTTGGATATTTTGCAGTGGGAGAAGTATTTCCCTTGAATGTCCTTTCCGTCGAGGTAGGCGGCACAATAAACCGTGGTGGAAGCCCCTTGGTTTGGGTTCTTGGTGAATGGGCTAACCAGTTTCATACCTATAGTGAAAAATGCTGAGCCTGAGTTGCTGCCGATATCGGTAGTGATTAAAGCACCTGGATGTAATGAACAGGCACTTAAACCTTGGTCGCCAAATCGACGTTGTAACTCGTTTGCGAATAGAGCATTGGCCAGCTTGGCCTGACCGTAGGCAGTAAAGGTTTTAAAATTGTCTTTATTTAATGGAAACTTATTAAAGTTGAGCTTGGATGGAGTCCGATGAGATTCGCTGGACACCATGATCACTCTTGGATCATCTGACTTCATCAGTTTGTTCATCAATAATTTGCACAATACAAAGTGCCCGAAATGGCAGACGCCCACGCATTGTTCAATGCCTTGCTCAGTTTCTTTATAGTCGGTTGGAATGATGCCCGCATTGCCAATAATGACATCGACGTGATCCCAGTCCAATTGCTCAGTAAATGCTTTGATGTTAGCTACCGAAGAAAGATCTAGATTTTGATAGCGTACCTTAACCCCAGGGTGCTGCTTAAGAATTTTATTGACGGCTGCCTGGCCTTTGTCATCACTGCGGCAAGCCAAGATAACGTCTGCTCCTACAGCGGCGAGAGATCGCGCAGTTTCGTAGCCAATGCCCGTGTTAGCGCCGGTAATAAGGATGTTTTTATTTGAAAGATCTAAGCCTCTTAGTACTTGATCTGCGCTGCTTCGACTGCCAAATTTGCCTTTTTTTGCCATGGTAAACCTCTATGGAGCTAGACGCCGTGATAGCTGGCGCTTGTAGCGATGGTTTTTTTTAGAGAGGACAGGAGTATACTGCTCAAACCTGCTTTTAGAAAAGCACTTGAACTATGTTTTGGGGGAAAGTTTTGGGGGAAACCAGTTGATACGTGTATTGGTGGCCGATGATCACGAATTGGTCCGTAAGGGCATCACTCGTATGCTGGCTGACGAGGCCGGCATTGAAGTAGTGGGCGAGGCCAGTACTGGTGAAGACGCCATTAGCCTTGCTCGCCGCCTACAACCAGACGTTGTATTGATGGATGTAAAAATGCCAGGTATTGGTGGAATAGAGGCAACAAAAAAAATAGTTAAGGCTTTACCAGACGTCAAGGTATTAGCGCTTTCTGTATATGAAGAAGAACCATTCCCTTCTCGTTTATTGAAGGCGGGAGCGTCTGGCTTTTTGAGCAAAGGGGCCGAATTGGATGAAATGTTGAGAGCACTTAAATCTGTTAAGGCGGGTCAGCGTTTTTTAAGTACCGAGATGGCTCAGTCATTGCAAGAAAATAATGAGACCAGTAATCCATTTGATAAACTGTCACAACGTGAACTACAAATCACTATGATGGTGGCCGAGTGTAAAAAGGTGGCGGAAATTTCTGAAGTGTTGTCTTTAAGCCCTAAAACGGTCAATACTTATCGCTACCGAGTGTTTGAGAAGTTAGATATCGCTAATGATGTAGAGTTAGCTCATTTGGCTGTTAAGCACGGTTTAATTGAGCAAAGTCCTGAGCTTGGTTAATTATTAAATACTAGGCGATACCTTTAAGCGTGAACGATCATATTCAATCCATTCTTGCTAACATGAGCGCCATGCCCGGTGTGTATCGCATGCTGAACGCACAAAAGGATGTGATTTATGTTGGTAAGGCTAAAAATCTTCGCAACAGAGTCCGCAGTTATTTTAAGCAAAATCATTCGAGCGCTAAAACTAGGGCGCTTGTCTCTCAGATAGATGACATTGAAATCACTATCACCCAAAGTGAGACCGAAGCTTTGCTGCTAGAGCAAAGCTTAATTAAAAAGCTTAGGCCGAACTATAACGTTGTACTTAGGGATGATCGTTCGTATCCATTTATACATGTCTCTAATCATAAGGATTACCCTAGAGTATCTTTTCATCGCGGTTTGAATAACCGTAATAAGCCGGGTAAGTTTTTTGGTCCTTATCCCAGTAGCGGTGCGGTACGAGAAACTCTTAGCTTGATGCAAAAGGTATTTAAGGTAAGGCAATGCGAGGATGTATTTTTTAAAAACCGATCACGCCCTTGTTTGCAGTATCAGATTGGTCGTTGCAGTGGGCCCTGTGTTGATAAAATTTCACACGAAGATTATGAAGAAGATTTAAAACACACGCTCCTTTTTTTAGAAGGTAAAAGCCAAGACGTGAACGCGATGCTTGGCAATAAAATGGACCAAGCGGCCGAAGATCAAAATTACGAACTAGCTGCAAAGTATCGGGACCAAATTGTCGCAGTGCGCAAAGTGCAAGAGCAACAATATGTGTTTGGTGGGCAAGGTGATATAGATGTGGTCGCAGCATATGTTCAACCGGGAGGCGCTTGTGTGCACGTATTGCATATCGAAGGCGGTCGCATTCTTGGTAGTAAAAACTTTTATCCAAAACTTAAGAGTGGCTGGAATGAAAGTAATTTGCTCGCCAGTTTTTTGCCTCAGTTTTATTTGGCGTCTAATGTGCAACGAAAGTTACCTAAAAGTTTGCTTCTCTCGCACGAATTAGAATCCTGGGACGGAGAAGAAGATCCCACAAGCTCATTAATCGAAGCCTTTAACGAACAGTTCGATCACACACTTAAAATTCAGCACAAAGCGCGTGGCGAAAAAGCCGCTTGGATCAAGCTCAGTCAAAAAAACGCGGAACAAAGTTTAAAAGCCTATTTAGCGAATAAGCTGAATATGACCCAGCGCATAGAGACTCTGCAAAATGCTTTTGAATTAAGTGATCTGCCTGAACGGCTAGAGTGTTATGACATTAGCCATACCATGGGCGAGGCTACCGTGGCGTCATGTGTGGTCTTTAACCAAGAGGGCCCGCTAAAAAGCGATTATCGCAAGTTTAATATCGAAGGTATCGCCCACGGGGATGACTATGCTGCGATGAAGCAGGTCTTAGAGCGTCGTTTTACTCGTCTTAAGAAAGGTGAAGGTAAGATCCCGGATCTGGTCTTTATTGACGGTGGTAAGGGCCAACTGCGCCAGGCCGCAGATGTGCTTGAGGAGCTTCAGATCGAAGGAGTAGAGCTAATCGGCGTTGCTAAAGGTACGACACGAAAAGCGGGCCTGGAGAGCTTGTGGCGCTACTTTCCCAATACCGAAGGACAAGACAAGGATATGAAAGAAGTGATATTGCCTTCTGACTCACCCGCTTTGCACTTGATTCAGCATATTCGTGACGAATCTCACCGCTTTGCGATTAGTGGTCACCGAGCGGCTAGGGCCAAAAAGCGCAGCGAATCGCCACTTCAGAATATCCCTGGAGTAGGCCCTAAACGACGTAAAGCCCTACTGAATTTCTTTGGCGGTTGGAAAGAAGTGTCAGGGGCCAGCGCCGAGGAGTTGGCTAAGGTTCCAGGGGTTAGCAAAGTACTAGCCGACGAGATCTACCAATACTTGCACGAGCGCTAATTGAGCCGCATTGAAGTCAGGGCCTACCTACCGCTACAATAGGCCCCCCAATTTGATCTGAGTAGTTGTTTTGGCACATCCTGTTTATACCATCCCAAATATTTTGACCTTTGCCCGTATCGCATTAGTACCAGGCTTTGTCATCATATTTTATCTGCCTTACCAGTGGAGCTATATCTTTGCTGCAGCCTTATTTGCCGTGGCAGGAGCGACTGACTGGCTGGACGGCTATTTAGCCAGAAAACTCAATCAAACCAGCAAGTTAGGTGCATTTTTAGACCCAGTAGCTGACAAGTTGATGGTGGTGACTGCGATTGTGCTGTTGGTAGAAGTTCATGCGAATCCTTGGTTAGCCATCCCTTCGTTGGTGATTGTCGGTCGAGAAGTGGCCGTATCAGCGCTGAGAGAGTGGATGGCCGAAATAGGGGAGCGCGCAAATGTAGCGGTGTCCAGCATCGGTAAGATCAAAACTACGGTTCAGATCATCGCAATTTCCATATTATTGGCTCATAAACCGGATTTCGACGACCCCCTAGTGGTGATTGGCTACACCCTTTATTACGTGGCGACCATGCTCACCCTTTGGTCTATGGTCATGTATGTAAAAGCGGCATTGCCCTTTTTATTATCGGCTGATGAGCCTAAAGAAGAAGACGAGAGCGAAGACAAGTAAACCCTTGTTTTTATTAGCAGACTTGTATTGACACACAAGGCTTCATGAGTAGAATAGCCCCCTCTTGAAACAGGCTCTATTTAACGAGTTGAGACCCACTCCGTTAATCGAAGCGCAAGCCCAGAAAGACCTAATCAAGACGCCGGAAACGATCAAATTTTGATCAATGGCACTGGCAAAGTAGTACAGTAAGACCTAGATAATACTTACCAGAGTTTATCTTTGGTAAATAAGCGAAAGCTTGTTTACGTGCAGTTTGAAAGTTTATGCGGAAATAGCTTTAGTGAGTCTTAACGCAGTTTAGAGTCACTTATGCAAGCTTCCAGCAGATCTTAAGGCTTTAAGCCTTATTAGAGATGCTTAAGCTTGTCAGCTGGTCCTCGTAAGTGAGCGAAAGCTTGTTTAAGTGCAGTTTGAAAGTTTATGCGGAAATAGCTCAGCTGGTAGAGCACGACCTTGCCAAGGTCGGGGTCGCGAGTTCGAATCTCGTTTTCCGCTCCAACTTCTAAGCCTCGGTTTCGAAAAGAGTCGAGGCTTTTTAGTTTTAGGTATACAGTACTTTGTGCTTGTACCCCAGGTGGCAGGGCGCCTGAACATGGCGGATTAGCAAAGTGGCTATGCAGCGGATTGCAAATCCGTCTAGGCCGGTTCGATTCCGGCATCCGCCTCCATTTTTCGTTAGTGAATTATTTCCTAACGTCATTCCTGCGAAGGCAGGAATCTAAGTCGGCACCAAGCGCAGGCGAGTAGGTGACCAATGCCTACTTTAAAACTCCCCCGAATGCTCGGGTGGCGAAATTGGTAGATGATGCGCGAATGTCGCGGAGTACAGGACGTACGAGAGCGACCGCAGGACCAACGCGAAGCGTTGGCTTGTTAAAATAACGCAATGTTATTAAAGCCCACCTTATACATGCCCGGGTGGCGAAATTGGTAGACGCAGGGGACTTAAAATCCCCCGGTAGAAATACTGTGCCGGTTCGACTCCGGCCCCGGGCACCATCTTAAGATTCCATTAAGTCCCAGAAAGTATATATCTTATTGTTTTTGCTGGTATATTCTGTGGTTTTCGACTCATTTAGTCCCATGTAAGCTCATAGAATACCACCACTTATGTTGGTATCATGGTTGGTATTCCAGTTCAAAAAAGGCTGATACCAACAAATGAGTATTAATAAGCTTACCGATACGGCGGTTAAAAACGCTGCTCCCAAAGAAAAAGACTATAAGGTTGCAGATGGGGGTGGCTTGTATCTATTGGTAAAAAAGAGTGGAACAAAGTGCTGGAGGTACAGCTACAGGTTTGGTGGCAAGCAGAAGACTCTTTCTATAGGAATCTACCCAGAGGTAAGCCTTAAGAGTGCGCGTGAATCACATACTCAAGCGAGGTCTAATTTAAGGGAAAATAAAGATCCCTCCCTAGTTAAAAAGTTAGAGAAGCGCATTAAACAGGGAGAGTTGTCAGATTCATTCGCTAGCATTGCTAAGGAATGGTGGGAATATCAGAAGGATATGTGGACTAGCGATCATGCGAATAGAGTTTGGTTGCGTTTAGAAGATAACGCATTTCCTACAATTGGTACTCATCCTATTGACCAAATTAAGCCGATGGACGTGATTCAAATTGCAAAGCAAATTGAGGCGAGGGGAGCCCTCGATGTCGCTAGTCGGGTTGTGCAAGATATCAATCGGGTATGTAGATATGCAGTACAAGTTGGGAAGATTGAATACAATCCCGCGAGTGATTTGCAAGGAGTTATTAAACCTAGAAAAACCAAGCATAGGCCTTCATTGCCCAAGGCGGAGCTACACCTGTTTTTAAAAGACCTGGATCAATATAGGAACCAGGGAACACTTTTAACTGAGTATGCCCTGAAGCTGCTATTACTTACTTTTATCCGGCCGGGCGAGTTGATTGATGCTCGCTGGTGTGAATTTGAGCTTGAAGACAGAATCTGGCGAATTCCAGCAGGTAGGATGAAGGGTAAAAAGTCAGAACATCTAGTTCCTCTGTCTAATCAAACGCTAAATCTGTTGGGTTGCATTAGGGAAATCTCAGGAAACTATGAGCTGCTTTTCCCATCAGAAAGGAATCGCAAATATTGCATGAGTGATAATACGATGCGAAGGGCAATGATTAGGATGGGGTATGATGGCAATACTCCTGGAAAGAGTCATGCTGTGCCACATGGATTTAGAACAACAGCGTCGTCAGTTCTCAATGAAAAGGGGTTTAATCCTGACGCTGTAGAGCGCCAGCTGCATCATGTAGAGAAAGATAAGGTGAGAGCAGCATATAACCATGCTACTTACTTGCCAGAGCGTAGGGAAATGATGCAATGGTGGGGTGACTTTTTAGATCGTCAGCTCACAGGAGATTCTAGTGACTGTTAAAATTTTTAAAGATAAAAAGGTCCTCAAGATATTTGAGTCCAACGATGTAGACCATTGGGCCAAATATAAAATTCCTGATCACGAGAAAGTAATTAAAGCTTTAGGTGGTAAGCCTTCTATTGAAGAGCTAGAGCGATTGGTAGAGCATTACCCTAAATATGGTGAAGTAAGAAGGTATGGGGTTTTATACGGATTTTTTGAGGGAATGACTCCTGATGATATTGTAAAGTATAAGATTGATGATGAAGCAATAGGGGCATCTTCCTTGATAGAATTCAACGGAAGTCACTCGAAAGGCGGTCACTATGCTTGGGTTGGACCGAAAATTAAAAATTTAATTTTCAGAATTCTTTACATTCGCATGATGAATGAAGGTATGTCTAGGATTCAGGCAAGGAATATGCTGGAAAAGGAAAACTTTGGATTGGGTGCTTTCATGTCTTTAAGCAAGAAAAGTATTCGAACAATTACCAAGTCAGATTTGTTAGACAAATAAATCTAAATCGTTATAGCGTTTGGCCGTTTTGCTGCTAGATCCATTTCAATCATGATGTTCCAATTTGTCCATAGTATTTATTTGGATTTGTTGGTGCTTCTATGTATTTATTGAGAAAAGATGACGTATGTAAGCAAACAGGCTTATCACGGTCTTCGTTGTATCGGCTAATCAGTAATGATGACTTTCCGCATCCCGTCAAAATTGGTGTTAGAGCAGTTGCTTGGCGAAGTACGGATGTTCAAGAGTGGATTGAGTCTCGAATCCAAACAAATCAAAAATCAAATTTTTAGTGGCCAAGTTATTGCGCAGGTCACAAGTGTGAGTGTCGGCAACTAAACCAAGTTGTCGCTCTTCCAGCACTGCGTGGGCACCCTTTCAGTAGCAGAAGTTGGGGGTGGGAAGTGGAAGAGTTAGAAAGGCGTTTGTTACTGAGCGTCGGGCTCCACGGTTGAGATCGCTCAGTCGTAGGTTTTGACACAAGCTTTTCTCTTATCTCTTCTGAAAATGGGGTAAGGGGCGAGTGTCTGAACCACGGTTGAGCGTTTATATATCTATAGAGTAAGAGTAACCAATTATGAGTAATGGGAAAGTTGATATTCGTTTGACAAAAAGGACTGGTAAATATCGGTTGAGGTTTTATGCAGTTGCTGAGGATCAGTTAGATATCATTTTGCCAGCACTTCAGCATGCTCGTGAAGAGATGGGTACGGAATATGACTCGGTGGCTTTGGACGCAATATGTGCTCAATACTTAGAGAGCCAGCTCGGTAATAAAGTTTAATAAAGGTTAACGGTTTTGCAGAGATCATATGCCACATTAACAGCTAAGCAAACGAAGGCATTGGGCTATCTAGCATTAGGTCATTCGGCAGCTGAAGTTTCCAAGAAGGCCTCAGTTTCAGAGCAGCAAATTTGCAAATGGAAGAAGGATGAAAGTTTCTTGGCAGCGCTCGAGGAGCTTCGACGAGATATGTTCAATGAATCAACTCAAGTGTTTGCTTCATTGTCCCTTAAAGCGATAGAAACAATTAGAGATTTAATGCTTAAGTCTGATCATGATCAAACTCGTCTCAAGGCCGCAATCTTTGTATTAGAGAAGGCAGCTATTCCAAATTTGGCAATTGAGGGTATAGCGATAGAGCCAGACAATGATGGCATCAATTTTGAATTGTTAATAGCTGCTTTAAAAGGGGGTGTAAAAGGTGGATAAAGAAATTGGAATGGGGAAGCAGCGAATGCTGGAAGAGCTTGCTCGAATTAATAAGGCAAATCTATCGAGTCGGTTAGAGTATATGAGTCGTATAAGTAAAATGAGGGAAAAAGGGGACAAGGGGTATCTTAAATCCCTACCTGAGCTTGGTTTAGATGGCTTTTTAGAGATGATGAAGGGAGAGAGGTGGCCAGTGGACTTAGAGGGAGCTGGTTGCTCTAGCCAATTGGTAGGATTGGATGAGGTGTTATCGAGAACTGTTGATGAGGAGATGGCTGGACGGATAAGGCATACGATATCGATGGATATCAATAGGTCAAAACATCGAGCCAGTGTGGTTCTTTGCGAAGGGCTAAATATGTCTCCTGAGGATCCATTTGCGGATCGATTGTTGGATCTATGGGGTCGCTGGAAGGAGGTTGGTTCCTCCGATAGTGCAAGGAGTAGGCTAAGAATGGAGTTTCTTCGCAGGGCGATAGAGTCCCCCGAAAATGAGGGAAAGGTAGAGATTTCAGTGAGGGCGCAAAAGGCAGTGGCTAAGATACTAGAGGTGTTGGCTGAGTCCGATTGGACGCTCAAAGAGTGACTTCTTTAGACTTTTGAACGAGTGCTTTGCAATTGATTGCAAATTTTATTTTCCCCAATTTAGTAGAGCGTGGGGAGTGGTGTTTAGAACAGAAGCTAAGGCTTTTAACTCGTAGTCTTTGACACCTCTTACTCCACGTTCGATTTCAGAGATGTCCGATCTATCAAGCTCTATATTTTGTTCAACCCGGAGAGCAGCGCACAAGTCAACTTGTGCCAAATCTAGGCTCTTTCGTAACTCTCTAACCTTTTCACCAATAATATTCACTAACTGCAACCCGCTATTAAAGCTGAATTGTTTAGTTATTTTCTATCCGTTGTGGACGATAATCGTCCATTCTGATAGTTTGAGGACAATAAAGGAGGCTTATATGCGTGTTTTGTTCTTTGTATTGGTTTTATCACTGGTTACTAGCTGTGCTAGTAGTAAAAGCTTTGTGAAAGACCCTAGGGATAGAGAAGAGGTCATATCTAAGATATATGTGACGGGGGACTCAGAGTTTGGTGATCAGGTCATTAACTCTCCCAAAATCAAAATAGACCTTGGCAACAGCCTCTTTTTGGATTTACTAGCGGTGCAGTTGCTTAAAACCAGTAAAGGCTCGTATTACCTACGGGTAGAAAACTACTATCAGCCAGAGTGGAAGTACTTGGTAAGTGTTGCAACAACTGATAAGGAGGTGTTGCCGCTGAAGGACTTATCAAGAGAGGTGGAATCCTGTGCTGGTCTCGGATGTACCTATCGAGAGACCGGGTTTGTTGACCTGACTTCTCATAAGCACCTGAATACTGGTAACGATTTGAAGCTCAAATTGATCGTGAAACGTGGAGAAAGTCGAATATTTGTAATTCCCAAGGAATTTATAGACGCTTTTTTGACCAATGCGGGTTAAGAGTTTCCCGACTTCGTATGATTCAGTTACTATTGTAGATAAGGCAGGTTAAGAACCGGTTCGCCTTATTTAACAGATAGTTAGTGCTGATGATTGTCGATTTCCTAGTTTTTCATAGCTGGGTAGATATAGCACATATTCCGGTGTCGGTAAGGAAAGATATTGAAAAGTATAACAAAAGAGGCCCCCGTTGCGATTGACTTATTCTGCGGCGCGGGTGGTTTGACTTATGGCTTGCAAAAAGCGGGAATCAATGTTGTTGCTGGAGTAGATATTGACCCAAAGTGTGAATATCCATTTGAGTTTAACAACGATTCAGATTTCTACTTGAAAAGTGTTGATGAGATAAAGAAAGCTGAAATGCAGGGTTGGTTCGGCTCTGCTGAGGTCAAAATTTTGGCTGGTTGTGCCCCTTGTCAGCCTTTTTCAACGTATAGCCAGGGCCCAAGAGGTCGCCAAGATGATAAGTGGAAGTTGTTATATGAGTTTCAACGACTTATTAAAGAGGTAAAACCTGATATCGTAACGATGGAAAATGTACCTCAGTTAATAAATTTTGAGGTGTTCGATGAGTTCGTGTCTTCACTTCGGGACATGAAATATTATGTTAGCTATCAGGTAGTGGAATGTGAAAAGTATGGCCTTCCTCAAACAAGAAAGAGGTTGGTCTTGCTAGCGTCCAAGTTAGGTGAAATTCAACTTGTCAAACCAACCCATAATTCTCCTGACAGATATAAGACTGTTAGAGATGTTATCAAGTCACAACCTATACTAAGGGCTGGGAAAACGTCTTCCAGAGATCGCCTTCATAGAAGCGCTACCTTAAGTGAGATGAATGTTAAAAGAATAAAAGCTTCAAAGCCTGGGGGTACGTGGAGAGATTGGCCAAATACCTTACTAGCAGATTGCCATAAGAAAGAATCTGGGAACACCTACGTGAGTGTTTACGGAAGAATGGAATGGGATAAACCGTCTCCTACAATGACCACCCAGTTTTATGGTTTTGGCAATGGCCGTTTCGGTCACCCAAGTCAGAATAGAGCAATATCGCTCAGGGAAGGGGCTATATTGCAAAGTTTTCCAAGCAATTATCAGTTCACATCCCCTGAAGAAGAGCCGGAATTTCGGGTAGTTGGCAGGCTGATCGGCAACGCCGTACCTGTTAGGCTAGGGCAGATAATTGGAAAAAGCATTATGAAGCATATAGACGCCTGCAAAATATAGAAAAATAACTGGGAAGCGCATTAATTGAATGAATAATACGGGAAATGCTTCACAGGTTATCTATAGCAAACCAGAACCTGGACAGCTTGTTTCAGTTCGGCGTCGCCAATGGGTTGTAGCGGCTATATTAGCGTCTACGCCTGAAAACAGCGGTATACCTCCCCAGCATTTAGTTACCTTGTCTTCAATTGATGAGGATGGCCTTGGTGAAGAGTTACAGGTTATTTGGGAAATTGAGCCAGGCGCACACATTATTGAAAAAGCCGGCCTGCCTGAAATCACAGGCTTTGATGATGCAGACACGCTAGATGCATTTTTGGATGCTGTAAGATGGGGAGCTGCGACCAATGCCGATAAAGGTTTCCTACAAGCACCTTTTAGGTCAGGTGTGAGTATTGAAGACTTCCAGCTAGACCCGTTAGTACGTGCAATCAATATGGCGCGTGTGAATCTGCTTATTGCTGATGATGTTGGTTTGGGTAAAACCATTGAAGCAGGCTTGGTTATACAAGAATTGCTATTGCGTCATCGAGCTCGAACTGTATTGATCATTTGCCCTGCATCACTTCAGCAGAAGTGGCATGATGAAATGCAAGAAAAGTTTGGTTTAGATTTCAAGATCGTTAATACCGATTACATAAAATCTTTGCGCCGAGATCGAGGGATACATGCAAATCCTTGGACCTCATTCCCTCGACTAATTGCTTCACAAGATTGGATGAAAACAGGGGAGGGGCAGCGCTTATTACGAGAGATCCTCCCTGTCAAAACATCGTACCCTCGTAAGTTCGATATTTTAGTTGTTGATGAGGCGCATAATGTAGCACCGGCTGGTTCAGCTAACTATGCGCTAGAGAGTCAGCGAACACAGTTAATTCGTGAAATAGCGCCACATTTCCAGCACAAGCTTTTTCTAACGGCAACACCGCACAATGGTTATACAGAGTCTTTTACTTCATTGCTGGAGTTATTAGATGATCAGCGTTTTGCTCGAAATATTCTTCCGGAAGAAAAACAATTGCAACAAGCAATGATCAGAAGATTAAAAACAGATCTTGTTGATTCCGAAGGCACCCCGCTTTATCCGCAACGGCATTTGCAAGCATTGGAAATAAACTACACAGAAGAAGAACGGACCATCCATAAAAAGCTAGATGATTATGCTAAAAGTCGAGAATCATCCAATGATGAGACAAAAAACACAGTAGGAATTAAGTTCGTTAATGGGCTTCTCAAAAAACGACTATATTCTTCACCTGCAGCTTTTGCTTCTACTCTTGAGAAACATGTTAATACAGTACATGCGGGTGGTTTAGAAAAGAAAGTTACTGCTATAGAAGAGCGAATACTCAGAAAGGCAATGTTAAAAGCTGAAGAAGATTATGCTAATGATGCTGATGTAGAAATTGCACAAGATGAAGCAATAGAAGAGGTCAGTAAACGTACAGCACCGTTCACAGCAGAGCAAAGCCAATTAATCAGTGATCTAAGATCATGGGCACAGGCTGCGCAGCATCAGGAAGACTCCAAATCAAAAGCCATTTATGACTGGATAAAGAAAAACCTGAAAGATGGCAGTAAATGGAATAATCAGCGTGTCATCCTCTTCACTGAATATCGAACAACCCAGCAATGGCTTGAAAAGATTCTTACTGAAAACGGTTTTGGTAAAGATAGACTAGCTATTATTCATGGAGGTATGGATCAAGAAGAGCGTGAAGAAATTAAAGCAGCGTTCCAAACAAATCCTGAAGATGCCAAGGTAAGGATTCTACTGGCAACAGACGCAGCCTCAGAAGGTATCGATCTACAAAACTATTGTAACTGTCTTATTCATCTTGAAATACCTTATAACCCAAACGTTATGGAACAACGTAATGGTCGTATTGACCGTCACGGACAGAAAGCATCTGAAGTACTAATCTGGCATCCTGTTGATGCCGGTGCAGAAAAGGGTAAAACAGTTGGTGGCCACAAAGACGACATAATCCGTGCATTGAAAAAGCTCGAATCAATGCGAGAAGATATGGGCAGTGTTAACCCCGTTATCGCGCCTCAGATGTCTGGTCTGATTGAAGGCTCTAAAACTGAGTTGAATATAGAGGCTGCAGAGGCGAGAACAGCTAAAGCTAAAAAGTTTGTGAAGGCTGAACGTCAATTGAATGAAAAAATTCATAAGCTTCACCAACAGTTAGTTGAAACTCAAACAGATTTTCACCTTACCCCAGAGCATGTATTGGCTGCAGTTCAAACAGGCCTGGCAGTGGCAGAAAAGCCCGCGCTAAAACCTGCAACACTAAAAGATGCACCTGAAGGTACTGTATTCACAATGCCTGAGCTAACAGGTACTTGGGGCGATTGCGTCAAAGGTTTACAGCACCCTTATACAAAACAAATTCGTCCCATTACTTTTGATCATGAGGTCGCTAAGGGTAGAGACGATGTTGTGCTTGTTCATCTTAACCACCGTTTGGTGCAAATGTGTCTTCGTTTATTAAGAAGTAAGGTTTGGGAACAAGATGAGAAGCTTCATCGAGTTACTGTTAGGTCTCTACCGAAAGGTCAAGTAGATGGTGTAGTGGCATTAGTGGTTTCGCGTTTAGTCGTCACAGGCGGTAATCATCATCGATTACATGAAGAAATTACCTATTCAGGTGGGCACTTAAAAGACAAAGGTTATAGCCGCGAAAAAGGCGTGAAAGTCATCAATGAGTGGTTGGATCAATCACACCCAGCGAATGTACCTAAATCACTACAGGATGCATTAACTTCAAGATTTGAAGGTCAGCTGAGTTCCCTTCAGCAAACGGTAGAAGCGCGCTCAAAGGAGCGTTTGAAAGGTTTAGAAAGCACGTTGGAGAAACGCAAAGCGCAAGAAGTAGCCGATATTACAACGGTGCTTGATGAGTTAGAAAAGTCGATTACTTCAGAGCTTAATAAAACCGAAGAGCCTGAGCAGATTGAGCTATTCACGCCTGATGAACGAACTCAGATACGCAGAGATGTTGAGGCTTTGAAAGCCAGGTTGGCGCGTATACCCGAAGAAAAAGACCAAGAAATTAAAACAATCGAACATCGATACGAAGGCTATGTAGCAAGAACATTCCCTGTGGCGGTGATTTTCTTAGTGCCTGAAGACCTAGTGGAGACTAAGTAATGAGTGTCCAATTAAAACTTAGCCAACACGCAGAATGGTTATCTTTAGTTGAGGTATCCGGGCCGTTTTTAGCAGAGTCAATTCTTAAAGAAGCGTTTCCACAGGGCCTAGAAAAGCTTGATCCTTTCAAGAAAAAACAATTCAGGCAAACCTACGATGAATGGCGCGAAATAATTGATAGTCATAATGAAGACGATATAGCCATCAAGGAGAAAATCCACCAAGAATGGATTAACTGGGTGATCAAGTTTGGCCTTGAGTGGGATGAAGACGAAGACGGTGATATCTTAAAAACAGGTGATGCAATACCTGCTGATGTCCTGTTAGAACTCCCTGAGCATGGTGTCACCTTAAAGCCTGAATTTGCTGTTTTTGCCAACGAACAACAAAAACCTTACTTGCTGTTAACCAGTTTTCCAGCGGGTACTCAACTGGAGGAGGCTGTAAAAGGAGAAAGTTGGGCAACAACACCTGCAGAACGTATGGCGCAACTTTGCCGTGCAGTGGGTACTAGGATAGGGGTTATCACAAACGGTGAACAGTGGTTGTTTATTGATGCACCTGAAGGTGGTATTACAACTTACGCTAGTTGGTATGCAAGGTTATGGAGCCAAGAGCCTGTAACCCTTCAGGCGTTTTTTAGCCTACTAAACATCGGTAGGATATTTAACGGTTTTGAAGCTGGTAAAAAGCTTACTGAATTATTGGATGAGTCATTAAAGCATCAAGATGAGGTGACTGAGACCTTAGGTGAGCAAGTAAGCCGTGCGGTAGAAGTG
This sequence comes from Pseudomonadales bacterium, assembly GCA_965223975.1. Classification (GTDB taxonomy): domain Bacteria; phylum Pseudomonadota; class Gammaproteobacteria; order Pseudomonadales; family JBECKS01; genus JBECKS01. The sequence continues at coordinate 344,876 of OZ245031.1, read as the reverse complement.
TTAATCCAGTCTTTAGATCGTATTAATCATGATCATAATGGTAAGTTGTTAGAAGGTGTGGAGCCCACGGAGCTTTATGAAGCGGGTTTGACGTTGATGATGCGCTTAGTTTTCTTGCTATGTGCAGAAGAGCGCGGTTTGTTCTTACTCGGTGACGAGACTTACGAATCAAACTATGCCTTATCCACATTGAGATTAAAGCTAAGAGAAGAAGCTGGTCTGCACGGTGAAGAAGTGCTGTCATATCGTAAAAATGCGTGGTCTCGTTTATTAGCTATTTTTAGAGCAGTTTACGGAGGTGTTGAGCATGAAAATATGCGTATGCCTGCATTGGGTGGTTCGCTGTTTGATCCTGATCGTTTCCCATTTTTAGAAGGTAGGGCAAAAGGCAGTAACTGGAAGGTGGAAGAAGCCGAACCGTTACCGATAGATAATCGCACAGTATTACTGTTTTTAGATGCCATACAGTTGTACCAGGGAAGGACTCTTTCTTATCGAGCCCTAGATGTTGAACAGATTGGTTATGTCTATGAAGGCTTGCTAGAGAAAACGGTTGTACGTGCCCCAGATGTTACTATGGAGCTAAATGGCTCTAAATCTGCTAAGCAGCCTTGGGTAGAGCTGAAAGAACTTGCCTCTGCAGAACTTGATGGAGATGCTGCAGTAAAAAAACTATTAAAAGAAAGAACAAAAAGTTCAGCGGGCAGAATTAATTCAGACTTAGATAAAGAGCTAACGGATACGCAGTTAGATAAATTGCTGGCAGCATGCCATAACGATACTGAATTAAGAGATCGTTTAAAACCGTTTTATCATTTCTTACGCCTTGATGCATGGAATAATCCTCTCGTTTACCCTAAAAATGCCTTCATGGTAACAACAGGAACTGATAGGCGAGAAACTGGTACCCACTACACGCCTAAGTCGCTTACCGAATCAATTGTTAAGGAGACCCTAGAACCCATTGTTTATGTTGGTCCTGCTGAAGGCGAGCCTAAAGATAAATGGCGGTTAAAGTCATCGGCGGAATTGTTGGATTTGAAAATCTGTGACCTGGCAATGGGCTCTGGTGCTTTCCTGGTTCAAGTTTGTAGATGGCTAGCGGAAAGAGTGTGCGAATCTTGGTTGATCGAAGAGAAAAGCGGAAAGGTTATCTCAACAGAAGGTGAGATTTCTGATAATCAACCAGAAGAATTTCTGCCTGTTGATGCGGAAGAAAGGTTGGTGATCGCCAAGCGCTTAATTGCTGAGCGTTGCTTGTATGGAGTTGATGTTAATCCACTTGCTGTTGAGCTAGCTAAATTATCCATTTGGTTGGTAACCCTTTCAAAAGGTAGGCCATTTGGATTCCTAGATCATAACTTGAAACATGGTGATAGCCTCTTAGGTTTACATGATCTAAATCAGCTCTATTACTTAGATATGAACCCTTCAAAGCTCAGCGAAGGCGGTGGTAGTGCCAAGCAGCTTTTTGCTCAAGATATTGAACAGGCTGTTGAAGAAGCATTGGATATTCGTAAACAGATTAGAACAATGCCTATTCGTGATATTCATGATGTCGAAATGATGGCAAATATGGAGAAAGAGGCTGAAGAAAAATTAGTTTTTCCTGGTTTGGCGGCGGATGCATTGATAGGAGAAATCCTGGCTAATAAAGGTAAACAGCCTGAAACGGTTTCACTTGGAGCAAGCTTAGGTGATGTATTTTCTTCTGGTGAGTTAGCTGAGCTAAAAGTAAAGGTTAATAAAAATCTAAAAACTGATCTTGATTTGGATAAGCCTGTACGGAAACCTTTTCATTGGTGTTTAGAGTTTCCAGAGGTTTTTGAGAATAGGGGGTTTGATTCAATTGTAGGCAACCCTCCTTTCATTGGAGGGAAAAAGATATCTTCTAATTTTGGGTCTTCTTATAGAGAATATCTGGTTAATAGTTTATCTCCTGGTATAAAGGGCTCAGCAGATTTCGTAGCCTATTTCTTTTTGAGGGGGTATGCGCTTCTTAACGATAGTTCAAATATGGGCCTGATTTCTTCTAAAACTATTGCTGAAGGTGAAACAAAAAAAATAGGTTTGGGGCAGATTCTTTCGGCTAATGGGGTAGTTTACCTAGCTAAAACATCAATTCCTTGGCCTGGAGCTGCCACAGTTTTTGTGAGTCAGGTTTTCCTGAGGAAAGGAAATTGGAATGGGCATATATATTTAAACAATATGAAAACAGATTATATTTCTGAGGGGCTGACAGCGGGTCAAGATTGGGCAATCAAGAAACTTAAAGAAAATAGGGGTTTGGCATATCAGGGTAGTTTGGTTCTTGGTGATGGTTTTACATTATCCAATAATGAAGCTTTGGAAATGCTAGAAACTCAATCTAATGAGGATGTTGTCTATAGATATATAGGATCAGATGATATTAATACGCATTTCTATCAAGAGCCTGAGCGATGGATAGTTTGTTATTGGGATTGGGACGAGCATCAAGCTGAGAAATTTGAAGAGCCATTTCAGTATATAAGGAAGCATGCATATCTAGAAAGGTTAGAAAAGTCAAAGCAAAAATCATATTCAAAAATAATGGATATCTGGTGGAAGTATTGGAGACCTAGACAGGAGCTTTATGAGGCTATAGGAAGGGGAGAATTCTTCAATAAAAGAAAAGTTCACAAGCAATACCTGGATAAAGTAATTGTTGTAGGAAGGCATACAAAATATTTTTCACCAGTTTATTTAAAAAATAAATATATTTATTCAGATGCATTGGTTGTCTTTTCAGAATCTGACTTAAGTTTTTATGCTTATCTTAATTCTAATCCTGTTCAATACTGGGTTATGAAATATGGGTCATATTTAGGTCAGACTTTAAGAGTTACTCCGTCTGATTGCCTAGAAACTTTGCCATTAGAACCGTTCAAAAATGACCTTCAGCTGAATGCTTTAGGACAGGCTCTTGACGCAAGCAAGGAAAGGATTTGCGTTCAGAGAAGGGTTGGAATAACAGAAATGAATAATCTACTTCATTCATCAAGTTGTGTAGATGCTGACATTCAAGAGTTACGGAAAATAATTACAAAAATAGATATAAGGGTGTTAAATGTATTAGGTTTGCCAGTGAGTGAGGATGTACATGGGTTTCAGGAGGTTTCTAGCTTGCCAGCGGGGGATAATTTCCGGTATACCTTGTATGAAGATGTTAGAAATAAGGCGGTCAATAGTTTGGAAATGCTTAATAAAGAATTACATGAGTTAGAGACTGGAGGAAATATATCTTCGCGATCTCGTACCCAATCACATGAAAAACAGGATAGCTTGTTTTAGTCATGCGTATTATTCCTTTTCAAAATTTGCTCGATAGTGAACTTGTAATAGATGCAATATATGAAAGCTCGCATGATGGCCAACTTGCAGGTGAGCCAATACCGAAGTTGATTCCTGGATTAGGGAATAGAGGTGGATTTCGAGCTTCTGGAAGAGGTAAAGATAAAAGGCTTGTGGGCCTTTTTACCACAGGTAATGAGAAGGATTGGCCTGATGCTTTAGATTTAAATACTGGTCAGTTTGTATATTTTGGTGACAACAAAACCCCAGGTCATGAAGTACATGACAAAAATGGTAATAAGTTGTTAGCCAGAGTTTTTGATTTACTTCACTCTCACGATAATGGTCGTGAATTGATTCCGCCTTTTTTCATTTTTCAAAGCTATCCAACAGAGCATGGTGCTCGTTCTCTACAATTCAAAGGAGTTGCGGTGCCAGGGTGCTCAGGTATGTCTGCAACTGAAGACTTAGTTGCAGTATGGAAAACAACTAATGGTCAGCGTTTTCAGAATTATCGCTCAGTGTTTACTGTATTAGACATTCCTTTGGTAAGTAGGGAGTGGATTAATGATATTTTGGCTGGAAATGCTTACTCAGATAATGCCCCTGATGTTTGGAAGAGTTGGGTTGATAATTTTCACTATGAAGCTTTAAAAAGTGAACCAACAACTATTATCAGAAGTGAGTCCGAGCAGTTACCTGATACGCCTCTGAAGACTGAAATTCTTTCAAGTATTTGGCAGCACTTTGATCATGATGATGAAGCTGAAAAAAGAAAACGCGCATTTATATTTGAACGCTTTTCAGCACGAATTTTTCAAATGCATGACCAGCGTGTATTAGTCGATGAAATTACACGTGGAGTTACCGATGGTGGCAGAGATGCAGTTGGACGATATTTGTTAGGACTGTCTGATGACCCTGTTTATGCTGAATTTTCACTAGAGGCTAAGTGTTATAGGCCAGGTATTGAAGGCTTACAGACTAATAGAGTGGGCGTGAAAGAAGTATCAAGGCTTATCTCCCGCATTCGTCATAGGCAGTTTGGTGTTTTGGTGACTACCTCTACAGTCCATAAGCAGGCTTATCAAGAGGTAAGGGAGGATAGGCATCCCATTATTTTTATCTGTGGTAGAGATATCGCAGAGATATTGATTAAGGCAGGCTACAACACTGCTGAAGCTGTGACTGAATTTTTACAATCAGAATTTTCTATTTAATGCGGAAGTTTTTTACGGGTAAGAAATGAAAGAGTATCAATTGAACGTAGACCCTAGGATTTTAGAGCTACTAGGTCCAAATCTTTATACAAATATTTATTATGTTTTAGCTGAGCTGATAGCGAATGCATATGATGCTGATGCTAACAACGTATACATTATAGCTGAAGCTGACAGTATTCGAGTTGAAGATGACGGGCATGGTATGTCTTATAAAAAAGGGGAGGTAGATTCCTATCTTAATGTCGCAGGCGTTTCAAGAACTGATGAATCTAATGCATTTACCCGATCTGGTGTACGTAGAAAAATGGGCCGTAAAGGCGTTGGGAAACTTGCAGCGTTATCGGTTTCTGAAAATGTTGATGTGCTGACAATTTCTAATGAAGAGAAGTCAGGTTTTGTACTTACTAGAAGGCCAGAAGCTGGAAATAAATTGTTACCAATATCAGAAGATGAAATAGTTTTTGAGTATGCTGAAAAACACGGCTCAGCTATTGTAATGAAAAATCCACAGTACAGACTTCACAAAACACTTTCTGCGGTTAAGCGTAACCTCTTAAAAATTTTCCCTCTTATTAATTCTCACTTTAGGATACATGTCATTAGAGGGGATGAGTATGAATTGATTGAGGATTTTGATAGAAATGTTATGTCTGAATTATGTGCTTTAATTACGTTAGGCGATGACTTTTCAGAACTGACTGATCTCGTTCCAAGCGAATTTCCTGAGAAGCACGACGAGCTGGTTTCGCAGCATCAGAAAAAATCGATTCCAGTGCAAATGAAAAACTCAGACGGTATTGAGCGTGAATATGCCATGGAAATAAAAGGTTGGATCGGTACTTATAAATCAACGAGAGGAAGAAAAGCAGATTTAACGGATTTTCCAGACAATTTTATTTCAATATTTGCAAATGAAAAAATGGGTGAGTTCAATATTCTTCCTGTTGTCGGGCAAAACAAACTCAATGAGGTATATGTTGTTGGTCAATTGCATGTTGATCTTTTTGAATTATCTGAGCTTCCTGATATGGCATTGAGCAATAGGCAGGGCTATAAATCTGATGATGAACGTTATGTGGAATTACTTGACTATGTAAGGAATGAGCTTCTTGCAGAAATCCTTAGAAAAAGAGAGCTTTTTACCGACCTTAAAAATGCAGATAAAAAAGTTAAGCAGAGTGAAGCTCTCAAAAAAGAGGAAGATAAACTTAAAGAGAGTGTTGAGAAATACAGGGAAAAAACAAGTGCAAAAGTTGCAGATGACTTGCTTGATTTAGGGTCAGGCCTCTCTCGAGATGAAATACAGGAAGCCGTTTCGCGTACGCTTAACGAAAACAGCCCGGATTTAGGTTTGAAAACAGTTATTGACTCCCAAAAGAAGAAAATATTAATCAGTCAGACTTATCCAGATAAGCCATTTGCAGATATTATTTATCAAATGTTGCTTTTTAATAATGTTCCTGCAGATGATATTTTATTCACTAATTGTGATGATGAGGTTTGCCGGGTTCCTGAGGGTGCTAGTGTTTACGATTATTTGAGAGATTTTTTTGTCGATAGTTATTCCGATCAAAAGATATATGTACTTTTCATAACTAGTGAGAATACAAAAGTTTCATGGGGAGCCATCAGTGAAGTCGGGGCCTCTTGGATTACGCAAATAGATCATAAGATTTTTAATGTTATTCCCTTTAGACCTGAGCATCCTTTAAATGATGAGGCGCAATGGCAGTGTACTAATCGTGAAACGCCAACCTCTGGTGACCTATGGGTGGATCCTTTAAATGCAGACATTTTGTGCCAGAAGATAGAGGCTGTGTGTGACGATATAGGGTTTGCGAAGAAGAGTCGAGATGAGAATAAGGTGCACCTTGAAACTTTGGTAGTAATTAAATAACTGTGGTCTATAAGTATGGTTAATCAGAACAGTAAACGATCCAGTGCCTATATAGCTATTCAAGAAACTTTTTCCAATGAGCTGTCGTATTCGCAATACATGGTGCACTTGAATGGACAGAAAAACTTGTATCTTGCAATTAATGAAGGCGACTGGATTTTAGTTGTTGACCCTAGCCATATTGTTTTAGGGGTTGGTCGTGTTTATAGGCATCGTAGTGATTTACAAGGCACCACACTTTACTTTGACAGATATCGCAAAGCCGATGACTCTGTCAGTTTAAGCTTACCAGCTAAAGGGCAGATTTCTCGTTCCGAATGGACAACTTTTTGTGAGGCTATACCTAACTTAATTGGTGTGCCGTTATCACAAGTACCAAAAATTGGTGAGGACGATAGTTCTAAAGATACTGATGCAGTTTATGTGCGAGAGCTTTTGCAACTGTCAGTTACTGATGATTTATTAGGCCCTGCCAATGGTCCATTTGAGCAAATATTTGATATGAGTGTACGCGATCGTTATTTGGTTGGTCGTTTAGCACCTCGTGATTCCTTTGAGAGAGGCGACGATTATGGTGTTGATGGTTCTGCGGATGACAATGAAGAGCCAACAGATTTTGTCGTAAAAGCCCAGGCAGCAAAAGTTGATTCTCCATCAGCGAATGTAAAGCCAGAACCCGAAGCCAGTGAAGAAGTAGATGCAGCTAGTAATCAATCGTTAATCCCATCCAGTATGGGGTTAACGTTTTGTGTCGCAAAAGAGGAAAAAAGCATCGCTGTTGATGTCAAGTGGGGGCGTTATGAACGCTTTTATGATCATGAGATGTACAAGAAGATCAAGGACCCTGTGACGGGTGAGGAAAAACAAGGGCAAAAGGTTAAGGTATGGCAGCGAATACCTTGTGGAGGTTCAATTAACCTTCAATTAGATACAGGTGTTATTAAGCCGGTAGCTATTGATAAAGAAAATTCTGCTGTGGTTATACAGGGTACAGTTCGAGAGCCTAATGAAAACGGTGATCGTTTGGTAACCTTATTCATGGTGAATACTCAAACTGAGCCTGAATCAAATAGGGATATGGCTTGGGTATTTCAACCGGAAGTTTCAGTTTCCTCAATTGAAAAGACCAAAGATGCCATATTTAGGCGTAGGCCGGTTATTAAAGCTGATGGTAAGGACCCAGAGCGTGAATCACTCGAGATGATTTACCGTAAGCAGGTGGAGTTTGCTGTTGGACATGGTGTAGCCGTGCATGCTGATGTGGCTGATGAAAATATTGAGTTAGCAACAGAAATAAAAACCGTTGTTTTGCCTGATTATGAGGTCCCGGTGACTGAGGTACCGGGTTTAAGAGAGCGGGATAGGCCTGCATTAAAGACTATGGTGCAAGACGGTTATCTGGATATGCAACGTTTAGCTGAGATGGATAGAGCTGAGTTAGTCGCATCACTAAAAATCATGACAGCAGACTATTCTGACTGGATTAAAGAACAAGCTGAGCGTATAGGTAAAGAAGTTAGTCAACATGATGATGCCGCTAACAATGCGTTAGAAAAGTGTATGCTTATTAATCAGCGCCTTGAAGAAGGTATTGCCCTTTTGGCAGATGAATCAAATGAGAATGCCTTAGAGGCTTTTCGTTTTGCTAACCAAGCTATGGCTAAGCAACGTATTCAAAGTATTTATGCGCTTGAACGTAGGCGTGGCAATAAAAAAATCACTGTTGATGAGTTGAACGTACCTAAGAACCGGTCTTGGCGTTCTTTCCAGTTAGCTTTTGTATTGTTGTCAATTCCCGCTCTTGCCAAACCAGAGCATAAAGATAGAACTGACCCTGCTGAGGCTTTTGCCGATTTGTTATGGTTTCCTACCGGTGGTGGTAAGACAGAAGCCTATTTAGGCGTTGCTGCATTTACCATGGCGATACGTCGTCTACAGGGTAACTTAGGTGGTTTTGATAGTAGCCGTGGTTTAGCTGTAATTATGCGATACACACTACGTCTGCTGACTTTGCAGCAATTTCAACGTGCTACGGCACTGATTTGCGCAATGGAAGTTATTCGACGAGATGCATTTGAAGAAGGTGATTCTCGGCTTGGGGAAACGCCATTTACCATTGGGTTATGGGTAGGTAATAAAGTCACTCCGGGTACAACGCAAGCTAGCCATAAAGCAATTCAAGATTTTCGTGACCCTAATGCTTTTAATGCGGGCAGTACTTCACCTGCACAATTAACCAGTTGTCCTTGGTGTGGTGAAGAGATTAATCCGGGCAAACATATAGAAGTTAATACGGCTAAACTACAAACGAGTATCTATTGTGGTGACAAGAAAGGGCGCTGTGAATTCTCGAAAAGCAAAACAGCAAAATTGCCGCATCCAGGTATTCCCGCAGTTGTTGTGGATGAGGAGATTTATCATCGCCCACCATCAATGATGATTGCGACTGTTGATAAATTTGCCATGATGGCTTGGCGAGGTGAAACTCGCACCTTGTTTGGTAAAGCGAATTTAGAATGTGAGCGTCATGGTTTAATTTGGAAAGATGAAAAATGTTGTACCGGTAATCATCCTAAATCAAAGATTGGAGCGGCAACAAAGGCGAAAGCTATTTCACCAATACGCCCCCCAGACCTGATTATTCAAGATGAATTTCACTTAATCAGTGGTCCGTTAGGTACTATGGTCGGTTTATATGAAACGGCTGTAGATGAGCTTTCTTCCTGGGATTATGAAGGAAAGTCGATTAAGCCGAAAATCATCGCTTCGACAGCAACGGTGCGTAAGGCAAAAGAACAAGTCAGCGGTGTTTTTATGCGTCAGGTTTCTGTTTTTCCACCACATGGTTTGGATGTAGAAGATAACTTCTTCTCCGTGCAGCGGACCATAGAAGAGCATTATGGCCGTCGTTATATGGGTGTTTGTTCTCCCGGTAGTGCAAGACCCGCTGTATTGATTCGTGTTTACACAGCATTCCTCACTGCCTCTCAGTCGTTATTTGATCGCTTTGGTCAAGTTGCAGATCCTTATATGACGAGTGTTGGCTACTTTAATTCACTTCGTGAATTGGGTGGTATGAAACGTTTGGCAGAGGATGATGTGCAAACTCGATCTTACCGTGTGCAAATGAGTTTGGTTGAAAGGCCAGGATTAGCTCAGCGTAGCGTTAACAATGTTAAAGAACTAACTTCACGTGTTTCTAGCCAGGACATCCCCAAATATCTTGATCAGTTAGAGGTCAAATTTAAGGCTGAATACGATGCGCAAGAAGGTAAATATGTAACGAACTGGGAAGAGGGCGAAAGTCGAGCCATTGATGTTGTGTTGGCTACTAACATGCTTTCTGTTGGTGTTGATGTTAATCGCTTAGGCGTAATGGCTGTAAATGGGCAGCCAAAGAGTACAGCTGAATATATTCAGGCAACCAGTCGCGTGGGTCGTAGTTACCCTGGTTTAGTCTGTACAGTTCTAACGTGGGCTAGACCTCGAGATCTTTCGCATTATGAAACCTTTGAACATTATCATGCCACGTTTTATAAGCATGTTGAGGCGCAGTCTGTTACGCCTTTCTCGCCAAGGGCAATGGATCGAGGTTTGACAGGAGCCATGTTAAGTATGATGAGGTTGGGTGATGAAGAATTGAATCCTAATGATGGTGCCTCAACCTTGAAACAAACAAATGCACAGGTTGTAGATGATACGGTTAAGTCGGTAACCGATCGAGTATGGATGGTAGAAGAAGATGTAACAGCCCGTGATTTAGCCGAAGGTTGCATTAAAGATAGAATCGATCATTGGGTTAAGGAAAATTCCAAGCCAGGCGTCACTTTGGCTTATGAGAAAAAAGGTGAAAAGATCGATCAAAAGGTAAAATTAATTGAACCTCCTGGCATCAGGGAGTGGGATCGTTTTACCGTACCTATGTCGATGAGAGAGGTTGAGCCTGGTGTAAAGTTACAGATGAATACTAGCAAGTTAGACGATGGGCCCGCATGGAAAGCAAGAGTATCAAAAACCAAAAAAGATAAGGGAAGTGAATAATGACTAGTATTAAAAACACTTCTGGTATTACGCCTGTTGGTGAGGTTAGGCCAAGCCAACTGCTTTGGACGTATGGTCCGGGTGCTTTAATAGATATGCCCAGCTTGTCGGTAGTTACCCAAGGCATAGACCGTTGGGATCTAGACAGGTGCCCGCCGATCACTGAGGCCCGTTTGTTGGCGGCAGTAAAACAACGTTTAGGCCCGCAAGTAGAAAGTATGCGGATGCCACCTTTTGTGCAAACAGAATACACAGATGTGTGGTCTGCTGAGGCGCGAGTGGGTGTGCCGGTAAGGCCTTTTCCTCGATGGCTACGCTGCGTAAAGTGCGGGATGTTAGCTGAATATGATTCAGGCTTGTTTAAGATTAAAGAAAGTCGATACCGACCTGAGAATACCCGTTTTGTGCATGAATCTTGTCGTGGTTCGCAAGGTGATAAGCCTGCAAAAGATGCTGATGCGGTTCCAGCTCGTTTTTTGATGGCTTGCCGGAATGGCCACCTAGATGACTTTCCATGGCGTTATTATGTTCATGGAGGAAGGTCAGGTTGTACGGGTGGGTTAAGGTTTTTTGAAAGTGGAGCTTCCTTGCAAACCGAGAATCTATGGGTTAAATGTGATGCCTGTGATGCCAAGCGTAATATGGCCCAGGCGTTTGGCAAAGCAGGAAAAGAAAACCTACCAGGATGTAGAGGTCGTCATCCTCATTTAGATAAATACGATGCATCTTGCGATGAAGATCCAAGAGGAGTGTTGTTAGGTGCTACTAATAGTTGGTTCCCCATTACGTTATCGGCGTTAGCAATTCCTTTAACTCGAGATCCTATTGTTCAGTTGGTTCAGGATGGCTGGGATAATTTCGTGGATGTTGAATCTGCCATTGAAGTAAAAGCGATTTTAAAGGTGCTGGTGAAGAACGCGATTTTGCCGGGGATTGATCAATATTCGGCAGATGAGGTTTGGAGTGTTATTGAGGCTATTAACAAAGGCGAGATAGGTGATGATGTCACGCAGGAGGATATAAAAGGCCCTGAATGGGAAGTTTTCATTGAGCCTAATCCACCTACTGATTGGCCGCATTTTTTAAGTGAGTCTGTAGTAACTCCCGCGCAGTATCAAAAAGAAATTAAAAATGTACTGTTATTAAAGCGTTTGAGAGAGGTGAATGCGCTTATTGGTTTTACACGCGTGGAAGCGCCTGAGGAAAGTAACGCACCTGGGAAACAACCTCCAATGGCGGCCTTGTGCAATGATTCCCCAACTTGGGTACCTGCAAGTCAGGTTCATGGAGAAGGTATATTTATTCAGTTTGACGAAGATGCTTTGTCAGCGTGGGAAGATAAGGCAGCAGTGAAAGCCATTGATGCTTCGTTATTCGAAGGTCATAAAGGTTGGCGTAATGCCAGGAAACTATCAGCTGATGACGGCTACCCAGGTATTCGATACCTTCTATTACACACCATCTCTCATTTATTAATTCGAGAGCTGGCACTTGAATGTGGTTATAACGCTGCAAGTATACGTGAGCGTATTTACGGCGATGCTAGTGGAGAGTCTAAACAGGCGGGTATTTTGATTTATACCGCTGCAGCTGATTCTGATGGCACATTAGGAGGGCTAGTCGAATTAGGTAAGCCTGAAAATCTAGGTCGCCTATTGAGTCAAGCTCTCAATAGAGCAAGGGTTTGCTCATCTGATCCATTATGTTCTGAGCATAAGCCTGAGAAAGATAGAACACTGCATGCCGCAGCCTGCCATGCTTGCACCTTTGCTGCGGAAACTTCCTGTGAGAAAGGTAACCGTTACTTGGATAGGGCATTGGTTATCCCCACACTTGATAATTCAGCAGCAGCTTTTTTCGGGAATAATGATTAATGGATAAGTTGGGTGCTGCAATATTTGCCCTAATTCAGGATCAACATCCTGCTAAGGTGAGGTCATTAAGCAATCGAATTAAATCAACACCAATCGGAAAAAGTTCATCTTTAAAAGGGCACTTTTCTACAGATACTGCAAATAAATTATTAGATGATGTTCTAGTTGAATGGCGTCGTGTTGGGTGCTCAAGCGAAGAATTCGCCGGTTTGGTTGTAGGTGCCTCTGTCGGATATGTAGAAGAAAGAAAAAGAGAAAATGTAGAGTTGGTTTGGACAGGACCTGATTTAAAACAGTTTCCTGTTAGACGATCTGAGCAGGTGTTGCTAGATGTTATCAATGCTGCTAACGAATCACTTTTCATTGTTTCATTTGTCTTGGTTAATGTTCCCTCCATTGAAGATGCTATTTCGAAAGCAGTAGAGCGGGGCGTTGATGTAAGAATGCTTATAGAGTCGGAGGATAAAGAAAATTCTGATGACTTTCGAGATACAGTTGTACGACTCTATGAAACCATACCTGGCATCATGCTTTATGTTTGGCCTAGAGAAAATAGAGAGACTGCAGGGGGAAGTTTTGCCCGTGTCCACGCTAAATGTGCAGTTGCAGACAGTAATGTAGCTTTCGTTACTAGCGCCAACTTGACATCGGCTGCGCTTGATAAAAATATTGAGATGGGTGTTCAGATTTCAGGTGGGAATATCCCTTCGGCTATCAACCGTCAATTGAAATCTATGATTAGTAGTACGGAAATTGTTCCTTATGCGGTTAACAGAATCAATCAAGAGCCTATAGAAAAACAACCAAAACCAATTTCGTTGGAAGAGCTCTCAAAAGCATTGGAGCAATCAGACTCTGCAATTGTGCAGTTTATAAATGAAAAGCAAGATATAGAAGAAATGCGAGTATTTGGTCGATGCGAAAAGAATAAAGATAAGCCAAAAGCAAATTCGATGGTTGTTATTGAGCGTGATGGCGAAGTGATGGTTGGTAAATATACTTGGACCAGGCAACAGGATATGAATAACACCGAAGAAAAATTTTATTTGGTATCGGTCCGTGGTTTTAAACGAACACAGAATTTTAAACTGTCCGAATCTGAGTGGGCAGAATTTTATCCATTGGCAGTAGAAGTAACGCAATAAGGAAGTTCATTATGGCTCGTTTGATACCAAAAGTAGAAATAGAAGGCATAAGCATCAAATCTGAGCGAGATGTAGCAAGGTATTTGGTCGATTTATTACCTGATGATTGTGTTATTTATCATAGTTACCCTTGGTTAAAAACTGATCGTAATGATCGAGGAAATACAACTATTAAAGAAGGTGAAACGGATTTTGTTATATTGATTCCCTCTCATGGGATGTTGGTGTTAGAGGTCAAGGGTGGAGAGATTGATTATGATGCTAACGAGCGTCAATGGAATAGAGTGCTTTCGGGAGGTGGGTTGAAGCCAATTCAAGACCCATTTGAGCAGGCTAACCGAAATACACACTATCTTAAGAACGCTATTCTCAAGCTTGGCTATCAGGGAGCAAAGAGTTTGCCTTTTGGTTTTGGCTACGCCGTAGTATTCCCTGATTGTGAATACTCAGGCCCAACTCCACCAGGTTCTGAGCCGGCCATAATTTTTTCTGCCAATGATTTACCTTACTTAGATAGGAAGATTAAAAATGCCTTAATGCAGTGGGTAAGGCGAGATAATCCTGTACCATTATCAAAAGATGATATGGTAAAAATTCAACAAGCCATTTCACCAGGTTTTAATCTATTACCAGTTTTATTTAGAAAGGTTGAGGAACAAGAGGAACAGCTTTTTAGGTTGACTGGTATTCAATTACAGGCGTTAGACTTTTTAGCGGCTAGAAAAAAAGCTTGTATCAATGGGGTTGCTGGTTCCGGTAAAACAATGCTTGCTCAAGCACAGGCGATAAAATTTGCTGATCAGGGGCTTTCTACTTTATTGGTTTGTTATAACAAGAATCTGGCGGAATGGATAAATGATTCTATTGATGAGTCTTATAAAGACAGAATTACCGTTAAGCACTTTCATGGGCTTTGCTATGACTGGTGCAAGAAGGCTGGGATTCCCTTCAATCCACCTTTTGAAAATAGTGATGAATTCTGGAAGGAAACAGCGCCCGAAAACTTTATTGATGCAATTGATATGATTCCATCAAAGTTTGATGCCGTTATTGTAGACGAGGCTCAAGACTTTTATCCTAATTGGTGGGTGCCTCTCGAAATGATCAATGCTGAAGGAGAGGAGGGTGCGATGTATGTTTTCTTCGACCCCAAACAGAACCTCTATGTGGATCGTGCTACTTCTTTACCAGCGTTGGGAGAGCCCTTCCAATTGCCAGTTAACTGTAGGAATACAAAATTAATTGCAGAGCATTGTAGCAATATTTTGGATGTTCCAGTTCCTACGCGTGACGACGCACCGATTGGTATAAAACCTCAATTAAAATCCTTGGATTCAAATTGTGATATTAAAAAATACGTTGAGCGCTATGTTCATGAATGGATTAATAAAGGTAAGTTGACGCCTAGTCAGATAGCTATAATTTCACCCAATAAGTTGTCCAATAGTTCCCTTATGAAAGCAGATAAAATCAAAGGTCTTTCTATTACAGAAGATTTGCAAGCTTGGAAGGCAGGGCAGGGGATTTTGTTTTCAACTGTTAAGGCTTTCAAGGGTTTGGAGGCGGATGCTGTGCTTTTGATTGATGTACCTAAAGGTGGCTCTCCAAATTTTAAAAACTCGGATTATTATGTAGCATGCTCTAGAGCAAAGCATCTTTTAGTTGTTTTGGAAAAGTAGTGTAGAGCGTTAGTGTGAAAACTTGATTGGAAACAATTCTTTGGAGAAAAGATGGCGAAAATTAAGGTAAGGCTAGACAACCCTGTTGATAAGGCCTTCATTAACGAGAATAGATTGGAAATAGTAGGGGGCGAAGGCTCTTGTCTATATCTTTTATTAACATTGTCAAATAACTACAAGGGTGATGATGAAAGAATCTTGTATGAAGTGTCTCACCAGGCTCTGAATGGCTATAAAGGGAAGTATTCTATTGTTTGGGATGAAAGTGATTATTGATGGCCATAAAACTTATTCCACTTTACCCAGTTCAAATCGTCTACCTTACTCCATTTAAAGATAAGGGAAGTTGGGTGTGATTTTGAAAAATGTAGAAAGTTTTGAAGATAAAGAGAAGGTTATCAAGAGCTTAGAATGGTTTTTGTCTAACTTATCCAAGGGGGATTTCTGTGGGTCTTGGAAGTTTTTAGGGCTTGCGAATAAGAGGTATGAAACTCCAGGAGGCAGTTGGAAATCTAGTGCTTATCAGTTTAGTAAAGAGGATCGAGTACTTAATATCGCAGTGGATTGGTTGAAAAGCGGATATCCTTATGTGGTATTGGAATCTGAAAATAGAAGGCGTCAAACAGCAAATTATTCATTTTATGAATTTTCAAATATAAAAAATAATGACTTAAATGTTCCTGATAATCTTCTGATGTCGCACGGTCGGCGAGGCAGAGTGTCGAGAGAAAAGTTAATTGCCTTGTACGACCAAATAGGTTTTAACTCACCATATTTTATTACTCATCATAAGCTTAGTAATATTGATTACAGTTTAATGGTTTCAAATTTTTTGAATTGGGGTGAAATAAGAGATAAAAGTAAAGAAATTATCGAAAGCGATCCTGGGGCTTTTTTTGGTGATTCACCAAAGGGTTCGGATAACGAATCAGAACAGCCAGGAAGCGAGTCACAACACTATTCTATAAATACGGAAATTAATTCAGACTCGGTCGTTTCAGATGACCTGCTGAATAGAGAGCCTTTCGCTCATTTTTTGGCGTTAAAGTTTAGTAAGTTATGGAATAGTCATTATTCTGACTCTGAAGTAAAAAAAGGGTTTGTAACCCATTTATATGGAGAGTGGGGGGCTGGCAAGTCCACTTTTTTAGAACTGCTCAAGAACGAGCTTGTCGCTGTTGGTACAAAAGATTCAAAGGGCTGGGTGGTTGTAGAGTTTAATGCTTGGGAGAATCAGCATGTCAATCCTACTTGGTGGCCCTTGATGAATACCATAATCAGTGGGGCAATTAAGCAGAATTCTTCGTTAAGAAATGGTTTCTCAATTTGGTTAAAATTAAAAGAGCTTCTAAGAAAGCTGACTAGCGGATGGGGCGCAGATCTTTGGGCACTTAGCGTGATCTTATTACTTTCGTTGGTTGCGTTCGCTTTTCTGCCATCAGACACTTCCTGGTCTGAATCTTTAGCTCAATTAAAAGTGCCACTTACTACAATTACTATTGGTATCACTCTTTTGGTTTCGATTTTTAGGTCTTTGCTGCCTAATACTTCTTATTCCGCTGAGTTATATCAAAGATTTACAAAAGACCCGTTGTCGAAAGTCAGAAGACACTTTTCTAAATTCTTAGACGATATCGATCGTCCGATTATGGTTTATATTGATGACCTAGATCGATGTAGAGAGGGGGAGGTGGTAGCAATACTAGAAAGCCTTCATTTGCTTTTCAACGATAAGAGAGTTTTTTATATTGTAGCGGCGGATAAAAAGTGGATTTCTAGCTGCTTTCAATATGAATATAAAAATATTGTTGATGAAAGCGATAATGGTTTAACGGGCTTTATGTTTGTTGAAAAGCTATTTCAACTTAGTATTGGCCTACCGGTTATATCAAACTCAAACAAAAGAATGTTTTTAGAAATATTACTCGGTAAAGGTAAGAAGGAAACGTTTAATTTATCAGATCAGGAAAAAGAGAAAGTTCAACAATCAAATAAGTATAAAGATTTTTCTTCAATGAACTTAGAGAATCCATTTCTCTTGAAAATGGCCCTAGAGCATTCGCTTAGTGATGAGTTCGAAAAGGATATTGAGCATCGACTATTAAGATATTGCGATTTCCTGCAACCAAATCCTCGATTTATAAAGCTTTTGGTAAATACCTTTGGTGTGAACGCAGTGATAGCGATGACAAGTGGAATACGATTAGATGATAAAGTATGTGAGGATATAGTTGCTTGGACAATATTATCATTGAGATACCCATTGATAGCTCAGGATATCGTTGAAAGTGACTTATCTATTGAAGACTTTGTAGAATCCAATCAACTACCTTTAAATGTGTCTCAGCTTTTATTGGGCCAAGTTTTCGATACGGGGGCTGTTTCTTCACAAACTATTTGTGTCTTAACAGGCCAGCCTTACGAGACCTGAAATTTGTTCAACGCATAATAAACCGTTGGTATTTTTGCTGGTACTCAGTACTTGTGTATTCTGAAAACACTATATAATTCAATGACCTAGGCCTGGTGTTCGACTCCGGCCCCGGGCACCATTTATTACTTATCCTGTGGTCTATCTAAAACCGAACGGCTTGTTCTGCGGTGTGTCGATGTTAATCTACGCATTATACGCATTATACGCATTAATTGGACTCTGGAGCACCCTGAGTTTCTCAGGCCCTAATTATCTTAACAGTGTATGCGACCTAGCACATGATAGTTTTCTCTATCTTAGGTTTGCAGGCAACGGTGGGTAGCATTAAGGGAATCATTATATTATTGGAATTCAGGACCCATGTGATGTTGCTTTTAGCTTTAGAAGATTGATAAGGTATTTATTATTAACATAAGTACGAATGAGGACCCAGATTATGAAACACCCTGTTCGGTTCACTAAGCTCACTTTTTTTATATTATGTTTGGGTGTTGGTGTAATTCTAAACTCTCCCCCCTTGGCGATTATTTCATTTTCAATTCTATTTTTGATTCTGTTAGAAAAGCAGCTAAGTATTAAGATACCTTCAGGAATTGCATCAATTTTTATAGGATTCATTATCGCGTCTTTGGTTCTAGGTAGCTATTTTGATTTCTATGAACGTTTTTTGTGGTGGGATGACCTATTGCATGGTTTTTATGGAGCGGCTTTCGCCCTAGTAGGATTTATTCTCATTCAGTATGTTTCGAGTATCAGAGGCATTAAAAACGATGCGCTCATCGTTTGTCTATTTTCTCTTTGTTTCTCAATCGCTTGTGGTGCTATTTGGGAGATTTATGAATTTGCTTATGATCAGTTTACTGGGGGGAATATGCAGCGCACAGATCAAGCTAATGGCGTAACTGACACGATGCATGACATTATTCTTGAATCTGGAGCTGCCTTTATAGTTAACGTATATATCTATCTTTATATTACAACGGGTGTTCAAAATTGGGTGAGTCGAATTTGGGAAGACTTTTTAAACTACAATAAAAATTAGATTTCTTTGACAATAGATATAGTAAAAAGAGCCTGTGAATAACTATACCATGGGCATGAGCTATCAAGTGGTTCAACCCTTTTTGCTTATGGTCCAGAGAGTGGACATGGTAACTCATTTATGAAAAATATATTTTCACTCCCTGTCATTTTTATCCTCAGCGCTTGCGCTGTGTATGATAGTTATAACTATCCTTCGAGTTCTTATCAGATTGGTGATGTTAATTTTTCTATAAATATCGAAAACACCTATAACGATTTAAATAAGCAAATATATCCTCTGAATATTGATTTTGTTGCTACTAGGCCTGCGGAAGTTGCTATAAGCAGACTGGTAGTGTCCAATTTTAGGCTTCGAGATCCAAGCACGGCTTTAGATTATGATTTCGAAAGCCGTTCAGATGATAAGCCGAGAGTATTTGAGCTAGGGCGGGGTGAGAGTAGAGCGACGGTATCCTATCCATTTCCCGATATGCTAAACGAATATCAGTCGTTGTGGTTAAGTGCGGATATCACCATTGAGCTTGAGAATGGCGTAGTTTTAGATAAAGAGTTTAGCAGTGTGAAGTTGGGTTTGAAAAAGCGTAAGAAGTTTCTTCGTCCAGCTAGGTAAATTATCAGTTTAGCTAACTAGGCGAGAAATACTTCATATTACACTTGAGTCTGCTTCCAGCGACCTTTTCTAAACTGCCACCAGGCAATAATAGCCAGAATAGTTTCCGCTAAAGGAACGGCAGCAGCCACACCCAGGCTTTGCCATTCAATCGCGAAAGCTAAGGCCCAAGCTAAAGGTATTTGGATTATCCAAAAGCTAAGAAAATTAACCCAAGTTGGAGTAGTAGTATCACCGGCTCCGTTGAAAGCCTGAGTCATAACCATACCTAGAGCATAGAACGGATAACCTAAAGCAATGATCCTTAGGGTATCGATACCAATATCAAGCACGATTTCGCTATCGGTGAAGATAGCAGTTAGTGGTCTTGCAAATACCAAGAGCAGTACACCTACTACTCCCATAAATATGGCATTGTATTGGTTGGTTAACCATACAGACTCTTCGGCCCGTTTGGGGTCCTCTGCTCCTAAGTTTTGTCCAACCAGCGTCGCGGTTGCATTACTTAAACCCCAGGCGGGTAAGAAAGTGAAGGTCGCAATGCGCATGGCAATGGTATAGGCGGCAACGGCTTCGCTACCAAAGTCAGCGACAAAGCGGATTAGTACCACCCAACTTGCGGTAGCGAAAAAGAACTGCATAATGCCGCCCGCTGATATCTTGATCAGAGAAAAAGATTCAAGCGCTGAGAATTTGAGATGCTTTAAGGTTAGTTGAACGCGATTTTCACCCTTGAAGAGATGATATAGTAAATACAGTGAGCCTATGCCTCGGCCTATATTTGTCGCAATGGCCGCGCCGTCTAAACCTAGCTCAGGGAAGATCCACCAACCATAAATCAAGCAAGGGTCGAGAAGGATATTGATACCATTCGCTATCCATAAGGCGTACATGGCGATAATGGCGTTGCCTGCCCCGCGAAAGATGGCCGAAATAATAAATAGATAAAAGATAGTAACGCTACCACCTAACATCCATTGCATATAACGGGAGCCCATCTCTGCAACACCTTGTTCTGCGCCCATTAGGGTTAGAATTTCCTTTGGAAACAGAATGCCGATTATGCCCACCAAAGCCGACAGCGCTAAGCCAATGATTAATACCTGTCCTGACGTTAAAGCTGCCCGCTCGTAATCGCTTTCACCGATGCGACGAGATACCACCGCAGTAATACCTAGGCCCAGGCCAAAGGCCACCGCATAGATTAGCGTGATCACCGCTTCGGTTAGGCCGACTACAGCAATGGCTTCTGAGCCGAGCCCGGATACAAAAAAGATGTCCACCACGGCAAAGACCGACTCCATGCTCATCTCTAACACCATGGGAATGGCTAGTAAGATTACGGCGTGGCGCAGACTGCCTTTGGTGTAATCGAATTCCTTACCTTTTAATACTTCTATGATCAAAGGGAATAGGGATTGTTGTTCTTGTTTTGCTTGAGTATGTTCTTTCATTTTTAAATCTCTACATGCCAAATAATGGCTTGATCAGTGTAAGTGCCTGATAGTTGAGAGACCCGTCTAAGGTAGGTAAAGATGAGTCAAGGCACCAGAAAAAGGGTTTTCTGGAGTGACTGAAAAGCGTAACTAGTAGGGAAGAGCGGCAAAGCGCTATAGACTAGATCAGTTCCTTAACAGACACACCAGCAGAAACACTGGGTGCGGTTCTAAGTCGAACGGCACAAAGCTGTTTATATGTGTCTATTATTGAAATCATTGGACTGGCCTGATTAAAAACTTGGGGCCAGTCTATTTTATTTTTGTTACAAGTCAACCAGCGAGTCGGGTATTTTGATAGAATGCCTAAAAACTTATCTGGACGGATTGAAAAGAGATGAGCGCAAGCCAAGTACAAGGATTTTGTCACGCCGATTTCGCTAAGGTGCAAGAAACGTTTCAAGAAAACTTCGTTAGCCGTAATGAAATAGGTGCGGCCTTTAGCCTAGTTCGGCACGGTGAAGTCCTGGTTGATCTATGGGGAGGGCATTTAGACAAGAATAAGCAAAGAGTTTGGCCCCAAGATGGTTTATGTACGGTTTGGTCCATAGGCAAGGCGATGACAGCCTTGTGCGCTTTAATTCTGATCGATGAAGAAAAAATAGATCTGAATGAAAAGGTTTCCCATTATTGGCCAGAGTATGGCTGCGGCGGTAAAGAAATTACAACCATTAGACAGCTGCTGAGTCATCAAAGTGGTACTTCTGCTTTTCGCGAGGTGCCCGATCCGCTCATTTGGCAAGACTGGAAGAAGTTTAATCAAATGCTTGCTGAACAACAAACTTGGTGGGAGCCAGGAACTCGGCACGGCTATCATGTATTTACCTACGCTAATTTGGTGGGTGAAATTGTTCAGCGAGTCAGTGGTCAAACACTTAATAATTTCTTTCAACAAAGAGTAGCTAAACCCCTAGGAATTGAGTGTATTTTTGGTGTTGATGCGAGTGAGAGTGCGCGATTGGCCGACACGATCTGGCCTCTGATTGAAAACCTTACAGCAGATAGCTTTAACAACGTTCGTGGCTCGCCAGAAGATATAGATTTGGATAGTCTTAGACGAAATCTTAGTTATCTGCCGCCAGTAACTTTTGATCCCGAGTCGGGAATCAATACTCAAGCATGGCGGGGGGCAAGTTTTCCATCGGCTAACGCTCAGTCAAACGCTCGCTCAATAGCTAAAGTATTTTCTGTTCTATCCTGTGGCGGTGCATACGTAGATTCAAAGGGAAATCAAAAGCAGCTCCTTTCAAGGCAAGTGATTGAAGAAGCCCGCAAAGTACAAGTCGAAGGTCATGACGCCACCATCGATAAACCTAGTCGTTTTGGTTTGGGTTTTATGATTGCTTCTAAGGAAAGGCCCTGGGGACCTAACTTAGAAAACTTTGGGCATTATGGAAATAATGGTTTGTTAGCTTTTGCGGATCCTGAAGAAGAGTTTGGCTTTTGTTATGTTATGAATAATCAGGGCGTCGCTTGGCGAGACCCAAGGAATATTGCTTTGGTTGATGCCGTTTATGAATCCCTTGCTATATAACGCTATATGAGCTTATTTAGATTTGATTGAACTCAATTTTTTATACGCATGTTTTTTTAGCTGATTATGATGTGCATATATCTAGTCACACTTAGCTTAGTAAGCTTTTCGAAAAATAGTGTGCAAGGCTCTTAGCTGGAGCTTTAGGGCTCAATGATATTAAATTCTGGGTTAGGTGGGTCAAGCAAGCTCAAGAATTTTAGAGCTTTTAAGGTCTCACCTTCGACCTTAACATCTCCACCCAAGACCTTGCTAGGGTCGACATCTTTAAGCACGGCTAATCCAATGAAGGCTTCTTTGGTTAGATAAATGCTGGCGTCCGCATTGTTATCCATTGAAGCTTTTTTGTGGTGAAAAACTGAGTTCTCGATCCGTACTACGAAGTTTTCATTGGTATCTTGAAAGTTTAAGTTGAGGGTTAGTTCTACACCTTCTGCCTTTTTCGCGTCTAAAGCACTCGCTACTGCAATTAGAAAATAATCAAGAGGCGTTTTTTCTAAAATTTTCTTGGCTAGCTTGGGGCTAACCGGAGTCTTTGCGAAGCCATTGAGTAATTCGTTGGCGCCACTTAGGTAAGCATCACGCCAGGGGCCTGATTCAGCTTGATAGGCGAGCTGTTGATAGCTTTCTGCCAAAAGTTTTCTGGCTTCTTTGTTATTGGGCTCTGCAAATACTAAGTGATTGAGCAACTCAGCAGCCCAACGATAGTCGCCTTTGTTGTAGGCATCTCTTCCTGCGCTAATAACTTGTGCGCTACCCCCCATCAATTTTACGTAGCGGTTCGCCGTGTCCTTGTGTGGAAGGGGGTTTAAGTTGGCAGGGTTGGCGTCATACCAGCCCATGTAGTGCTGATACACAGCTTTAGCATTGTGAATCAGTGTTCCATAGTAACCACGATTTGAGAATGATTTTGCCAAAGACTCAGGTAGCTCAAGCGTTTCAGCAATTTCTTCCGGTCCGTAACCTTTATTGATATAGCGAACAGATTGGTCGTGAATAAATTTATAGGTATCTGCTTGTTTAGACAAAAAGTCCATAATGCGTTCGTTGCCAAGCATGGGCCAGTGGTGGCTCGCAAAATACACTTCTGTCTCGGGAAACATCTCGCGTGCTTCAAATATATAGCCGCTCCACTTCAAAGCGTCTCTAACTTTTGCGCCGCGTAGTGTGTAAAGGTTGTGCATATTACGCGATACAATCTCCGCTCCGTTGTAGGCCTTTTGCTCCGGCAGATAGAAGGCTAGCTCCGCTGGTGCTTCTGAATCAGGGGTGTACTGAAAAATAAACTCTGTGCCATCAATGTTTAGTGTTTGACCAGTGTGATCAATAATTTCGTTCGGCTCAAATAGGCTAAAGGTTGCAAAAGTGGGGTGCTTACCTAAGCCAGTGCCAACGTGGCCTGTCGGGCTGCGCTCTAGTGCTTGTCCATATTGATAAGTACTTCGTCTGGCCATAGCGATGCCAACAACGATGTTTTCGCTGGTCGCTTCTTCCATAAAACCTAAAGGAGCGATAATGCGAATATTGTTTTTTTTGATCTCTTCTTCAGTGACTACGCCGGCTACTCCACCAAAGTGATCGCCATGGCTATGGGTATAAATAATGGCTTTAATGTCGATTTCGCCTAGATGTTTTTCAGCAAAGGCCAATGCATTGCTTGAGGTTTCAATGGTCATCAAGGGGTCAACGATAATCCAACCGGTGTCGCCTTTTATAAAAGTAAGGTTGGTTAGGTCATAACCACGAACTTGATAGATTCCATCTGCAACTTTAAATAGGCCATGGATGTTATTGAGTATCTCTTGACGCCATAGGCTTGGGTTAACAGTGTCTGGAGCGTCGCCTTTGATAAAGTTGTATTCTTCGGTGCTCCAAAGCACTCGCTCACCTTCTGTTAAGACATGTATACTATCCTCTTGGGCAATTAAGCCGGTGGTGGCATCAATATAGTCTGGGTGTTGAGTTAAGTCCTGATCAAGCTCTAAAAAGCTTGCGAGTTTTTGATTGGCTTTTTGGGTGTAGGCACTTGCTTCGCTATCAAGGGTTACTTTGGTTTTTTCTTCGCAGCCGAGAGTTAGAAAGATCGAGGCGCTTAAACAGGATAAAAGGAACAGGTTCGGCGAGCTATTTGATAAGGCTGTGAGTCGATTTAAAAGCATAGCAAATATATTCTAACTGGATAAATGGAGTTTTGTTTTACCATTTATCCAGTCGAATCAAAAGAAAGAATTGCTATAAAACGACCATTTCCTATTACGCGTTTGGCTAAAGCAGTGTAATAAGCTAGGTTTTGCTAATTCCTTATTTTAAGGTGCATTTACCGTTATTGATAGAGACCACACCCCGTTCTTTTATCGTTGTTCGAAATGAGATCACCTTATCGTCTTTCCACATTTCGACGACATGGGTTTCTCCAGGGAGCGCAGGGGCAGAAAACCTTACGTCGAATCCGGTAATTGCTGCTTGGTCGTAGTCCAGCATGGTTTTTACGACCGCATGACAAGCTACTCCATAACTGCATAATCCGTGACTGATCGGTTTCTCAAGGCCAGCTTGCTTCGCAATGTTCGGATCTCTATGAATCGGATTTCGATCACCATTTAAAGCATAGAGCAATGCTTGGTCTTCGCGAGTTTTGATTTCGCAAACCGCATCGGGCTCCCGCTCAGGAATCGGATGAGGTGATGGAGCCCCTTCTGAACTACCCCCAAAGCCTCCGTCTGCTCTAAAAAATAGGGTAGAGCTACTGGTAAATAAGGGGGACCCGTCTTCTAATTTTAGCTGGGTTTCTAAAATAACTAGGGCGCCTTTGCCCTCGCCTTTGTCGATAATGTTTTTTATTCCTGAAGAGATAATGGTTTTCGCTTTCGAAGGAATAGTTTGATGTACCTCTAAGCGTTGCTCACCATGAAGCATCATCATAAAGTTCATTTTAGCGATGAGCGCAGCCATTGGACTGTTGTTAGCTTTTTGAGTTGGTTTGGCGAGTACTGAAGCAACGGTGGGTAGCACATTCCCGCCGCTGGTTTCGTTGACATAAGTGAGTTCTTTTTCGTCAAAGGGATCGCGGCCCATACCGATGGAAAGCGCATATAACATCGTATCGGTATCACTGTACTTACCAGGTAGTTCTTCTCTTTCCATATTGATTAGTGCTTGTGCGTCTTCTAGAGTAAATGACATGTTCTGTTTCCTTCAGCGTTAGTGAAATGATTTGATGACTAGCCTAAAGCTTTTTGGTTTTAATGGGAACGCAGCTATAAAAAATAGGCGACATAGCTGTGAAACGTCTTTTCAAAGAGATGTATTCAAACAGATTTTTTTTGGGCGTTAATCTAGTATTATGTCCAATTGTCAATCTTATAAGGAAGCATTATGGGCCCTTTATCTGGAATTAAAATCATTGAAATTGCTGGCATCGGCCCAGGCCCTTTTACCGGCATGTTGCTAGCGGATATGGGTGCTGAGGTGATCAGTATTCATCGCAAAACTTCGAGTGCTGATGAAAAAATGTCTGCGGTCAATATCAGTGAACGTGGCAAACGTCCCATAGCGCTAAACTTAAAGTCTGAAGAGGGCATCGCAACGGTTCTTAAGCTTGTTGAATCGGCTGACGCTTTGTTCGAAGGTTTTCGCCCCGGCGTGATGGAGCGCTTAGGTTTAGGTCCCGATGTTTGTTTAGAACGTAATCCTAAATTGGTTTATGGCCGAATGACCGGTTGGGGGCAGGATGGACCCATGGCCCAAGCGGCGGGTCATGATATTAACTACATTTCCCTTTCCGGTGCTTTGCATGCGATTGGTAAGAAAGGCCAAAAACCACAAGCGCCACTCAATCTAGTGGGTGACTTCGGCGGCGGTGGCATGTTCTTAGCCTTTGGAATGTGTTGCGCAATTATCGAAGCACAAAGAACTGGTAAAGGCCAAACCGTTGACGTATCCATGGTTGAGGGTTCTGCTGCCTTGATGCACATGATGTATTCCATGAAAGCCATCGGTGTATGGAGCGAAGATCGCGGTACTAATCTATTGGATACCGGTGCGCACTTTTATGACACCTATGAAACCAAAGATGGTAAGTATGTTTCTATCGGTTCTATCGAGCCTCAGTTCTATGCATTGCTAATGGAAAAAGCGGAGCTTGATCCTGCTAAATTTGGCAACCACATGGATGCAAGTAAGTGGGATGAGTTAAAAGAAGACTTAACTGAAGTCTTTAAACAAAAAACCCGTGATGAATGGTGTGAGCTTATGGAAGGTACTGACGTTTGTTTTGCGCCAGTACTCGCTATGTCAGAGGTGGCTGAGCATCCTCACAATAAAGCACGTGGCTCTTTTGTTGAAATCAACGGGGTTAATCAACCAGCGCCAGCACCTAAGTTTGGTCAGTCCCAGCCGGGTACGCCTCGAGCACCTAAGCCTGCCGGTGCCGAAACTGACGCCGTATTGAAAGAAGCGGGCTTTTCCGATGAAGAGATCAGCGCTTTACGTGATCAGGGCGCTTTGACATAGATCACCCTGGTTTCCATAGCTGTTTTCTATACCTGCTTAGCTTTATAGCTGCCTTCAGCGCGGGAGGCAGTTAGCTGTATTTTTTGCTATCATTGCCCAAAATCAATAAAAACAACGATAAAAACAGCATTTTTGCTGTTTTTGCTTATCTAACTAAGCAAAAAATGGGGCCCTCTTTTTGAAACGCTACCAAAACTTTGTGAATGGTCGTTTTCTCGCCAATGCTAGTGGTGAGTGCTTTGACGTGATTAATCCAGCAACAAATCAAGCCATCTATGAGGTTGAAGTCGCTGACGATGCGGTAAAACAAGAAGCTATTTCAAGCGCCCAGGCTGGTTTTAAGATTTGGAGCCGAATGTCTGGCCTTGAACGATCTCGTATATTGATGAAGGCTGTGGCGCTTTTGCGAGAGCGCAATGATGAGCTAGCTGAAATCGAAGTATTAGATACGGGTAAACCCTGGTCGGAGGCATCAGTGGTTGATGTGGTCAGTGGTGCGGATGCGATAGAGTTTTTTGCAGGTATTGCGCCATCGATAGAGGGTAACCAACAGGATCTGGGTGGGGATTTCTATTACTCTCGCCGAGAGCCCTTAGGTATTTGTGCCGGTATTGGCGCATGGAATTACCCTTTGCAAATCGCTTGTTGGAAATCAGGCCCAGCCTTAGCGGCAGGTAATGCGATGATTTTCAAACCTTCAGAAGAAACCCCTCTGGGTGCCATTAAGCTGGCTGAGATTTTTATTGAAGCCGGTTTGCCTCCGGGTGTGTTTAACGTCGTGCAGGGAGCTGCTGAAACCGGAGCTTGGTTAAGTGCCGATCCCAATATCGCGAAAGTGTCTTTTACCGGAGAAGTCGGTACCGGCAAAAAGGTAGTCGCGAGTGCAGCGGGTTCCTTAAAAGAAGTTACGATGGAATTAGGCGGTAAGTCCCCTTTAATTGTTTTTGAAGATGCGGATATAGAAAACGCGATTTCTGCTGCCATGCTCGGTAACTTTTACACCCAGGGTGAAATTTGTACTAACTGTACAAGAATTTATCTACATGATGATATTTATGAGGACTTTGTAGAGCGCTTACTTGAACGGACTAGAAACAATGTAGTCGTTGGCGATCCAATGAATGCAGAAACCAATGTGGGTGCGCTGATTTCTAAGGAACATCAAGACAAGGTTCTGAGTTATATTGAAATCGGCAACAAAGAAGGCGCTGAACTTTTAACTGGTGGTAGCGCCTTGAGTCCAGAAGCTTGCCCTGATGGATTTTTTGTCGAGCCAGCCGTGTTTGGCAACTGCAAAGACTCAATGACCATCGTTAAAGAAGAAATTTTTGGTCCTGTACTGGCTCTTTTGAAGTTTTCTGAAGAGGAGGACGTTATTCAACGTGCCAATGATACCGACTTGGGTTTGGCAGCGGGTGTATTTACTCAGGATATATCTCGGGCTCACCGTGTTGTGCATCAACTGGATGCAGGTATTTGTTGGATCAATAGTTATGGGCTTTCACCGGTAGAGATGCCGGTTGGTGGATATAAGCAATCGGGCATAGGGCGTGAGAATGGTATCGAAACCATCAAGCACTACACTCAAGTAAAAAGTATTTATGTGGGCATGGAGAAGCTAGAAAGCCCTTTTTAAGCCCTTTGTTTAGGGAAAGGTTTGGATAACGGGGAGGAAATTATCCTTAAAAACAAGCAGTATGATTACATCATCGTTGGTGCTGGCTCCGCGGGTTGCGTTTTAGCTTCGCGTTTAAGTGAAGACCCTTCTGTTTCCGTCTTATTATTGGAGCAGGGTGGTAGTGATAAAAGCATTTTTATTCGCATGCCCACTGCTTTGTCTTTTCCGATGAATACTCCCAAATACAATTGGGCTTATGAATCGGAACCTGAACCCTATCTAAATAATCGAGTGATGGATTGCCCGCGAGGCAAAGTGCTCGGCGGTTCTTCTTCTATTAACGGTATGGTCTATGTTCGAGGTCACGCTCGAGACTTCGATGAGTGGGAAGCGCTCGGTGCTAAAGGCTGGAACTACGCCTCTTGTTTGCCTTACTTTAAAAAAGCAGAGACTTGGGTAGAAGGGGAAGATGATTATCGCGGAGGGCAGGGGCCCTTAAGTGTTACCAAGGGCAATAACATGCAAAACCCCTTGTATCAGGCCTTTGTCGACGCAGGAATTGAAGCGGGTTACAACTATACCCCTGATTATAATGGCGCTCTGCAAGAGGGTTTTGGCCCGATGCATATGACGGTAAAGAATGGTGTTCGTTGTTCGACCTCATTAGCCTATTTAAACGACCTAAAGCACCGGAAAAACCTTACAATCTTGAGTAAAGTTCTGGTCGAGAAAGTTCTTGTAGATGATAAGCAGGCTAAGGGTGTAAGGCTTTCTCGCAAAAAAGGTCCTGGTAAAAATACACTCGATGTTTTTGCCTCTAAAGAAGTTATTCTAAGTGCTGGCTCAATTGGTTCTCCTCATCTTTTACAGCTCTCGGGCATAGGTCCAAAAGAGGTGCTTGAGCAAGCAGGTATCGAGCTCAAGCATGAGTTGCCGGGGGTGGGTGAGAATCTTCAAGACCATCTTGAGTTTTATTTTCAGTATCGATGTAAAAAGCCAATTACGCTTAATGCTAAATTAGATCCACTAAGCATGTTCTTAATTGGCGCTCGTTGGTTCTTCTTTAAAAGCGGCTTAGGCGCGACCAATCACTTTGAATCTTGTGGTTTTATTCGATCAAAAGAGGGTCTTGAATGGCCAAACCTGCAATATCACTTTTTACCCGCGGCGATGCGTTATGACGGAAAGGCTGCTTTTGATGGTCATGGCTTTCAGGTACATATTGGCCATAATAAGCCTAAGAGCAAGGGTTATGTTCGCGCTGTATCCAGCGATCCAGAGCAAAAACCCAAGATCTGTTTTAACTATTTGCAAGAACAAGAAGACATTGAGGGTTTTAGAGCTTGCGTGCGCCTGACGCGTGAAATTATTGAACAAAGTGCCATGGATGAATATCGGGATAGCGAGATTCAGCCGGGTGAGCATATTACCAGCGATAAAGAAATCGATGCTTTCGTAAGAGAAAATGTAGAAAGTGCCTACCATCCTTCCTGTTCTTGTAAGATGGGGAGTGATGATATGTCAGTGGTTGATTCAGAAGCTAGGGTCCACGGTATCGCGGGCTTGCGTGTGGTTGATTCTTCCATCTTTCCGAGTATTACCAATGGCAATCTTAACGCGCCAACCATTATGCTTGCTGAAAGAGCGGCGGATATGATTAAAGGGCAAGGCTTGTTAGAGCCATCAAAGGCTCCGGTGGATATTGTAGATAATTGGCAAAGTTCTCAACGGACTCAAAGTAGCGAACAAGGACGATAGTAATGACGATCTGGCTTTCTATAGGTGTACTTTTTTCACTGGCGGCTATTATTTTGGTGCTTGCTAAGTGGTGGAATGTTGAATGTGTTGGTGTAACGCCTGTTAAGTTGGTGAGTTTTGTTGCGATTTTGTTCACCTCGGGCCTCGATGTCGGACTTATTATGTTTCCGCTGACTGAATTTCCGGAATACAGCAATATAATCAAAAACCCTGAGTACGCCTTTAGTAACCCCTTAGCAATTGAATTTGGCTTTTGGGGATTTTTAGTTTGGAGTATGTATTTCTTAACTTGCTTTTACTTCTGCGTGATTGAGCCACAGGTAAAATATTTTGAGATTCCTTGGGTTAAATTTATTAATAACTTAGTAGTGATTGGCACCTGTGCATTTACGGCTAATTTGTTTTTGGTGAACTTACCTTGGTATTTACCAATTGGTGACGGCCAATCGGTAACGATTGTCTTTTATATTATTGTATTTTTTGTGATAGCCGCTTCGGTGTATTCAAGCTCCCACCTGCGCTATCTGCGCATACTAAGCCTGGCTTCTACTGGATTATTTTTTGCGCTTTTGGCCGTTATGCTGGCCGCCTTTGTTTTAGGTGAAGACGGTGGTATAGCTGCTTACCTCGCCAATCTTTCACTAGTGCGTGATTATTTTGAACAGATTCATAACTTTGTGTTGCCGATTAATGCCTATCACGAGTTCTACCTATATTGGTGGTTTGCCTGGAGTATTATGATTGGTCAGTTTACTTCCCGTTTTGTGGGGGGGCTTAAAACGTGGCAGTTGCTTGGTGCGATGATGGTGGTGCCATCGACATTGATTGCGGTTTGGTTTGCGGTTCTATATTCCTATTTTGATGCTGGCATCGAGGTGAGTACTTATGTTTCAATAGCGATGGCTGTTGTAGGCGTTCTGTTTGTAATTAACTCCCTAGACACTTTAATTCGTTTATACACCGATAACTTTAAAGTAACGGCCCATGAAGTGGGTCTCGGTAAATATATGCTGGGGAACGTGGTGGCGATGTCTGTATTGACCCTACTATTCCAATTGGAGTTCTTAAAAATACAGTGGGTCGGAGCCTTAGTTATCGGCTTAATATTGACCTGCTTTGGCTATATTTTGCTGAATAAACGTAAAGAAGTCTGGGCTATCAAAGCCTCACCAAAAGAGAACGAATTAGATTTCGAAAAGATTCTTTTAGCTCATTAGTTGTCGTCTTTGACTTCTGATGTTTCTGGCGGGTATAGGTAGGCAGCTAAACTTCGCTGAAAGCTAAAGGCGACTAATATCAACACAATCAAAAAGGGTAGACCAGTTGCCACAGCGCCAGCCTGTAGAGCGCTCAGTCCACCTGCCGATATTAGAAGTATAGCTACCAAGCCTTCCAAAGATACCCAATAGATTTTTTTCCAAGCCTGGGGCTGCTCTTCTCCTTTGGAGGTAAGGGTATCAATGACATAAGAGCCAGAGTCCGAGGAACTGATAAAAAACACTCCAATTACAACAATTGCCAACAGGCTACTCAGTTCTGATAAGGGGTAATTTTCTAAAAAGCTAAACAGTGCTGTTGATACATTTTCGTTGACTGCTGTACTTATACTTCCATTTGCGTACAGTTCCTGGTGCAAAGCGGCCCCTCCAAAAATACTAAACCAAAATATAGCAACGAGCGTAGGGGCGAGTACTACGCCTAAGACAAATTCTCGCAGGGTTCGACCTTTGGATATGCGTGCAATAAAAATAGCGACAAAAGGCGACCAAGAAATCCACCAGGCCCAATAAAATATGGTCCATGACTTTGACCAGCTTTCCTCTTGATGAGCGTCATTAAAAAAGCTCATGGATACGAAATGCCTAGCGTAGGAAAAGGTGTTCTCTGGAATACTATGCAATAGTTCGGTGGTGGGGCCAGCTATTAAAACAAAAAGCATAAGTGCCAAGGCGGCAAGAATATTTGCTTGGCTTAAACTTTTAATGCCTTTATCTAATCCAACTAAAAGGGATATTCCAGCGCAGAGTGTAATAAATAAAACGATGATAACCTGCTGAGTATTTGAAAATTCAATACCAAATATATAGTTGAGCCCTGAATTTATTTGACTGGCCCCTAAGCCTAAAGACGTGGCTAGGCCGAAGAGGGTCGCTAGTACTGCCAGCACCTCTATCGCTTTTCCAGGTACTTTGTCATAGTTATCTTTTAATAAGGGTTTAAGAGTTGAGCGAATCGCGAGCGGAAGGCCTAGGTTAAAGTGGGCGAAGGCGAGTGCGGCTGCCAAGACTGCATACACAGCCCATGCGCTTAGGCCCCAGTGAAAGATAGATATGCGCAATGCTTCGGTGACGGCTTCGACGGTCTTTGGGTCGGACTCTAAAGGCGCATTAAAATGATAGATCGGCTCGGCAATTCCATAAAAGACTAATCCAATTCCCATTCCTGCGCTGAACAACATTGAGAACCAAGAAAACACACTATATTCAGTTTTTTCATTCTCGCCGCCCAGGCGAATGCTTCCGTAGCGAGAAACGATTAGAAAGAGTGCATAGCTGACTAAAAAGGTAACGCCAATAATAAACAAGCTAGAAAACTTATCGATAGCTTGGTTTCGTAACAGATTTAATAGAGCGTCCAGTTTTTCGATATCGATAAAAGATAAAAATACCAAAGAAAAAACTAAGAGACTGGAGCTAAGAAAAATAAAGGGTTCTATATTCTTTTTAATATTCATGCTGACCATCCTCCCATATCTGGTGCTAATCACCAAATTAGTTCAGCCTTTTATAAGAAGAATAATGGGCCTAGCTTGTTGGAACAGGAATGTGGGCGGCTAGTTAGCTGTTAGGCTTTTCACTGATCCAAATTTTTATTTGGCCATCAACAACTAGCGTTCCGTCGTCTGTAAAGGCTTGAACCTTCACGTAGAGATCGCCTGGCTTCCATTCGCTATCAACGGATGCTATACCCGTGATATCGCTATCAGCTTTAGCGGTATAGTTCACTTCCATACCTTTTGGAATCCAGCGTAAGTGTTTGGGTACTGAAGCTTCGGCAAGTACGCCCATGCACATTTCTAGCTCGTTACAGATCGCGATTACGTGAACCGTACCAATGTGGTTTTCTAATGAGCGGCGTTTTTTGATTTTAATTTTGCAATAGTTTTCGCGAATCTCGAGTATTTGTGGTTTAACTGTAGAAAAGTAGGGGGCTCGATTGGCAACGACCTTTGACATTAACCAGCGGCCACCCGGTATCTTGTTCGCGGTTTCCCAGGACTTTAATACAAAATTATCTTTACTCATGCTTGCTGTTCTCTTTTTGTGCTCTATAGCTTGGTTTTATACCCGAGCCTTAAACTCTGGTGATGCTTCCAGCGAGGTGAGGTTTTTCTCCAGTTTTATCCATTAACTGAAATTCAATGTTTCCTGATTCAACACTTTTGGATTGGAGTTGAGCGGATGCAGGTAAAAACATAGGTAATTTAAATTTTACTTGGATCTTAAATGCGCCATTTTCAGGTAGCTGTTTCTCAAGACAGGCTAGGGTGTGTGCTTTTGACCACATACCGTGAGCGATAGCGGTTTTGAAACCAAACAATACCGCGGTAATTTTGTGTAAGTGAATAAAGTTAAAGTCGCCTGAGACTTTCGCGTAACTTCGTCCAATGTTGGCAGGTACTTTCCATTGCTGGGTGTCTTGAGCACCAAAATCGATGGGCTCGACAGGAGTCTTTTTGCCAGAATCACCAGACTTACTGCGGTTAAGCATGGTGCTGACGCTTTCCCAAACTACTTCGTCACCAGATTTTACTTCGGTATGAATATCAAACTCTTCGCCTTTATCCACATCTCGCTTACCCGTTAAAGAGCAAACATAGTCTAGGGATTCACTGGCTTTGATGCTTCGGTATTGAGTGATTTCGTTAGACACGTGGACTAGGCCCAGAAGTGGATAAGGAAATTCGTCAGAGGTAAGGATCTTTAACTGAAGGGGGAAAGCCAAGATATGAGGGTAACTAGCTGGCAAAATATCTTTTGGGCCCTTGAAGCCGCACACCTTTGAGTAGGATTCTACTTTCTTAGGGTCTGCCTTTTGGCTTTTTAAACGAGCGTTAATTATCGGAAGCTCGCCTTTGGCTTTTTGCTTGGGCTTTACTGCGCGGCTAAAAAGGCTCGCTAAACTTGGCTGTTTACTTAGATCGTGGTTGATAACTTGGCTCATGATGACCTCTCTCAAAGCTTGTATTGACTTTCGCTAGACGAAAGCGGCGTATTATACGCCATTTAAGGCGCTTGAGATTGGCATTTCAGTTAAATTAAAAAGGATATTGGGCCAAGAAATCCCTTTAAGCTATAATCCGCTTATGCCCTATTGGGTATTCATACAGAAAATTGAGGTAGACACATTTGGCTAGGGCCTTAACAGATTCCGTGATGCTGATTCGCTTGGCTTATGCAGGTATGCAGGAGCTAGGTATTGATGCAGACGAAGTGCTTAGGCGTTGTGCTTTAGATACGGAACAGCTGGCTGATACCCATTTTAGAACCTCACATGCCGCTCAGCCTCACTTTTGGCAGGTCTTAGAAGACATTTCAGGTGATCCCAACATAGGTTTGCACCTCGCTGAAAAAGTACCTCCCTATCGAGGCCACGTTATTGAATACCTTTTTTTATCCAGCCCGAACTTTGGTGAAGGTCTGAATCGAGCTTTAAATTATCAACGACTCCTGAGTGATGTGATTCAAGCGAAGGTGCAAGAAGATGATAAGGGCTTTTATCTACACAATATTTTCAAAAGCACTGAGCTAAGGCATTTGAACGAGGCTTTGGCAGGGGGCTTGATTACTTTCTTTAAGTTTGTGACTGACGGTGCTTTCAAACCTAAATT
This sequence comes from Pseudomonadales bacterium, assembly GCA_965223975.1. Classification (GTDB taxonomy): domain Bacteria; phylum Pseudomonadota; class Gammaproteobacteria; order Pseudomonadales; family JBECKS01; genus JBECKS01. The sequence continues at coordinate 309,808 of OZ245031.1, read as the reverse complement.
ACTGACTTTCGTTCATGATAGTCGTGTTGCTGGCGATGAATATCAGCGAGTCTATGGCTGCCCGGTTGAGCTAAATAGTAGTGACACGCGAATGTATTTCGACCCTGAGATACTGAATTATCCTTCGAGCCATGCTGAGCCAGAACTCTTGAGCTTGCATGAAAAAATGGCGAGTGACTCAGTAGCACGTTTAGAAAAGCTGGATCTAGTACGAGAAGTCACTAAGGTTATCGCCGAAGTGCTGGAATCTGGCCACGCCAATCTAGAGGTAGTGGCCGAGCGTTTAGAAATGATGCCGCGAGAGCTAAGAAAACGTTTGGCGGAAGTGGATACCACTTTTAACCAGATTTTAGGTGACTATCGTTGTAAGTTAGCGAAACGCTTGCTATCCGATACCAGCGAAAGCATTGATCAAATCGTATATTTAACCGGCTTTTCAGAACCCTCAACTTTTTACCGTGCCTTTAAACGTTGGCAAGGATCAACTCCGGTGGAATATAGAAAGTCCACCGGAGCTTAATAGGCTTCTGTTTAGCTTATGCGCCTAATAGGTTCTGACCGCAAACCCTAATGGTGTTGCCATTAATTCCTTTTGAGGCAGCACTAGCAAAGAAGGCAATCGCCTCGGCTACATCAACCGGTAAACCACCTTGGCTAAGCGCATTCAATCGGCGTCCCGCTTCGCGGGTACCGAAAGGTATAGCCGCCGTCATTTGAGTTTCAATAAAACCCGGAGCCACAGCGTTAATGGTAATGTTTTTCTCTTTTAGACCAGGAGCCATTGAGTCAACATATCCAATCACACCTGCTTTAGATACCGCATAGTTGGTTTGACCAAAGTTACCCGCGATGCCACTCATTGAGGATACCGCAACGATTCGGCCGTTAGGGTTGATGGTGTTGTTCGAGAGTAGGGCTTCGTTGATGCGTTCAATAGCACTCAAATTAATGTCGATGACCAAATTCCAGAAATGATCTGGCATACCGCCTAAGGTCTTGTCACGGGTGATACCGGCGTTGTGAATGATGACATCCAGGCCTGAGAAGTTGTCTTGGAAATATTGATTAATTTCTTCACCAGCAGTCTCAGAAGTAATATCTAAGCAGAGGGCTTTTCCGTTTAGGCGCGTCATAACGGCTTCAAGTTCGGTTTGCGCTTGAGGTACATCCAAACCAACCACGGTAGCGCCATCTCTTGCTAGTGTTTCGGCAATGGCTTCACCGATGCCACGGGAGGCTCCGGTCACAAGCGCGACTTTATTATTTAATGGCTTGTGCCAGTTAAACCCGTCCTCGAGCTTGTCAGCTTGGTCAACTCGAATAACTTGAGCGGATACAAAAGCAGACTTTGGAGATAGGCAAAAACGAAGAGGGGAAGCCAATTGATCTTCGGCGCCTGGTTTTACATAAACCAGGTGAGTAGTAATGCCTTTTTTACCTAATTCTTTAGATAAGCTGCGGGTAAAACCTTCAAGCGATCGTTGAGCTGTGGCCTGAGATCCACTTTCGCAATCCTCTGGAGGAGTAGCTAGTACGACAATACGACCATTGTTTTCGACCCTGCGTACTCTTGGATGAAAGAAAGAGTGTAGCGCAACAAGTTCCTTAGTTTCAGCGATTTGGCTAGCGTCAAAGACTAGGCCTTTGAACTTGTCGTCTTCTTGCGGCTCTCCAGCACTGTCGGTTTCTAGTACACAGTTTTTAAGGATGTTGGACGCTTCTGTAAATAGAGCACTGCTGCTAGCACCGCCTAAAACAACCTTGCCTTGAATAAAGGGCTCTTGGCCTTTTGTCCACCGGTCAAGTACTACCGGGGTAGGTAAGTTAATTGCGGAGAAGATTTTTCGACCTATGTTAGAGTTTGCAAGAGAGTGATATACGTCGCTCATGTTTCTTAGACCTTTAAGTTAGTAAGACGTTAGTAGTAGATAGCGCCGACATCAATATAGTATGACCAGCCGCGGGCGGCATGATATACAAGTATCGGAGCAATTAATTGACCTCAGTTCATCAAATTTATGACGCAGATGCCAATGCGAGTTAGCATATTATCCTTAAAATCGTCCGCCTGAAAATTTTACGCTTTTTAGGCGGGTTCAGGCGCCACATACTTGCGCATCTTATATTCGGTAGTAAACTCGCGCTTTCTTTAGTTCACAGCTTCTAGCTATGAACTATATCCATTCTCCAAGATACAGGAATTTACCTATGATAAACGGTCAAGTTAATAAAGTAGCGATTGTTGGTGCTAATCGTATTCCTTTTGTACGTTCGGATACGGCATACGCCGAGTGCTCGAACCAAGAAATGCTACACGCGGCTATAGAAGGCTTAGTAGAGCGTTTTGACCTTCAAGGTAAGCGCCTAGGTGAAGTCGTTGCGGGAGCAGTTATCAAGCATTCTCGCGACTTTAATCTAACTCGTGAAGCGGTATTGGACACCAGCTTGTCACCAGACACTCCTTGCTACGATATTCAGCAAGCTTGTGGAACAGGCCTAGAAGCTGCCATTCTAGTGGCCAACAAAATTGCATTAGGCCAGATCGAAGTCGGTATTGCTGGTGGTACTGATACTACCAGTGATGCACCTGTAGGCTTTGGTGATGGTTTGCGCAAAGCGCTATTAGAGGCTCGCCGCGCGAAAACTACTGGTCAGCGTTTAAAAGCACTAGCGGGTATTAAGTGGAATGACTTGGTTGAGATTCCAGCCAATGCTGAAGCACGAACTGGTATGTCCATGGGTGAGCATTGCCAGATCACTGCTAAGCGCTTAGACGTTTCTCGAGAAGACCAGGACGCATTGGCTCTGGCGAGCCACCATAATTTAGCCGCTGCCTATGACGAAGGCTTTATGGATGACTTGGTTACTCCTTATAAAGGTGTTGAGCGTGATGGTATTTTGCGTCCAGATTCTAAGGCTGAGAAATTGGCTTCTTTAAAGCCAGTGTTTGATCGTGAAAACGGTACTATGACTGCTGCGAACTCAACCGCATTGTCTGATGGCGCGTCAGCCGTGTTATTGGCAAGTGAAGACTACGCTAAAGCGAACAATCTACCGATCATGGCTTACTTAACTTTGGGCGAAACAGCAGCGGTTGACTTTATTGATGAGAAAGAAGGCCTATTGATGGCTCCAGCTTACGCAGTGCCAGAAATGCTTAAGAAGAAAGGTCTTACGCTTCAAGATTTTGATTACTATGAAATCCACGAAGCTTTTGCTGCTCAGGTATTGGCGACATTGAAAATCTGGGAATCAGAAGACTACTGTAAAGAAAAGCTTGGCCTTGATGGAGCCTTAGGTGAAATCGACCGCAGTAAGCTTAATGTTAAAGGTAGCAGCTTAGCGGCGGGTCATCCCTTCGCGGCGACTGGTGGTCGTTTACTAGGTGTTGCAGCTAAGTTGCTTAACGAGAAAGGCTCTGGCCGCGTACTATTATCGGTTTGTGCTGCTGGTGGACAGGGTATTACTGCTATCGTTGAAAAGTAAACGCTAAGCTTTAAGTATTAGTCCAATCAAAAAAAGCCCGGTTCAATGATTTGAACCGGGCTTTTTATTACTTATCTTATAGTGTTTCTAAAGAGCTATTTAAGTTCAGAAGAAGACTTGCCTAAGATGCGTCGAGCCACAATCAATTGCTGAATTTGTTGTGTGCCTTCAAAGATATCGAGAATCTTTGAGTCGCGAGACCACTTCTCTAGTAGATTGTTTTCGCTGTAGCCCAGACTTGAGCAAAGTTCTACGCATTTAAGGGTTACTGCGTTACATACACGACCAGCTTTTGCTTTTGCCATAGAAGCTTCGAGCGAGTTTGGTGTTTTGTTGTCTGCCATCCAGGCCGCTTTAATGGTAAGTAGACGAGCCATCTCGTAGTCTGCTTCCATTTTATAAAGTTCAGCTTCTGCAGCCGTAACGGTATTTACCGGAGCGCCATAATCGCAGTTGATTGCATCCTTAAGCACGGCTTTTGTTTCTTCTAGTGCTGCTTTGGTACAACCGATAGCCATAGCCGCGACAACAGGCCGAGTGTTGTCGAAGGTTTCCATAACACCACCGAAACCTTTAACCGGGTCAACTTCAGGGCTGCCGAGTAAGTTGTCTTTATGCACTCGGCAATCGGTCAACATAATAGTCGCAGTGTCAGAAGCCTTAATACCTAGTTTCTTTTCTAAGCGAACGACTTCTAAACCCGGTGTTCCTTTCTCTACTACAAAAGATTTAATAGCAGCTTTGCCTAGTGATTTGTCTAGCGTTGCCCAAACTACAACCGAATCAGAACGCTCACCAGAAGTCACAAAAATTTTCTCACCGTTGAGTACGTAGTAATCGCCATCTTTTTTGGCAGTGGTGCGAATCGCTGAAGAGTCTGAGCCGGTGCTTGGCTCAGTAATGGCCATCGATGCCCAGGTTTTACCGAAGCGCTCAAGTTGCTCGTCGTTTGCAACGGCAGCAATTGCTGCGTTACCTAGGCCTTGGCGGGGTAGGCTTAAAGATAAACCTACGTCGCCATAGCAAAGTTCGATAAGGCCCAATACGGTGGCCATGTTGGCACCATTTTGCACGCCTTCTGTTTTGCTGCCGCTTTTACTTAATTTACCTGCACCGGCGCCGCCGTCGGCGTTGCCTTCGTTCATTCCATCCATAATGGCTGCGAACATATCCAGTTCTTTAGGATATTCATGCTCAGCCAAATCGTACTTACGTGAAATAGGGCGAAAGATTTCTTTCGCAGTTAAGTTGGCTTGATTGACTAGGCCTTTAAATTTTTTAGGGGTTTCTAAGTTCATAATTGTTTTCCTTAAAGAAGCTTCTGTAGCTAAGAGGTGATTTTGTTTTGAAAGCGCTTAAAGATGTAAGCCGCCTTCCATAATCGCGATGGCCCGAAGGTCTCGATACCATCTTTCTACAGGGTGTTCTTTGGTGAAGCCGTGGCCACCAAGAAGTTGGACACCATTGGTGCCGATCTCCATTGCTTTTTCGCCACATGCTACGCGAGCAAGATAAGCCGCTTGGTGAAAGTCCTGACCATTTTCTGCCAGACTCACCGCTCGTTGAGTAATCACTTTCATACCTTCGAGTTCGATACCAATGTTGGCCACCATAAATGCAACCGATTGACGGTGGCTGATAGGCTCACCAAAAGCTTCACGCTCGTTGGCATAAGTGGTTACGTATTCAAGCACCGCTTGCCCACAACCGATTGCCATTGCACACCAGGATAAGCGCGCATAATCGATGAATGATTGATAATTGAAGGTCTCTTCTTCTTTATTGCCTTCGCCCAAAAGAGCGCCTTTGCTTAAGGTAACGTTGTCTAGGCTAAGTTGTGCAAGGCCTGCACCACGTACGCCCATGCAGGTATCTTCGCCGATGCTTAGACCTTGTGTGCTGCTTTCGATAACAAAAATTTGTGGACCTTTGTTGTCGAGGTTAGCGGCTACTAAAAATAGCTCAGCTTCTTGCGCAACGGGTACTAGGCTCTTAACGCCGTTAAGAACATATCCATCACCAGTGCTAGCCGCTGTTGTGCTCAATTGAAGAGGGTCGAACAGGGCGCTTGGCTCATTAACTGCGATTGTGGCTAGCAAGGCTTTTTCTTCATCCAAAAAGGCAGAAAGGTATTTGTTTTGTTGCTCTGAGTTACCCCAGTGACTTAAGGCATTAGCAACCCCCATGCTGCTTAATATACTCACCGCTTGCCCCATATCACCGTAGGCAAGATCTTCTGCGATCAACATGCTAGTCAGAGGAGAGCGCTCCATACCAGCACCGCCTAAAGATTCAGGAATTGCATAAAACATCAAGCCTAGTTCAGCTACTTTAGCGCGGGTATCGGCTGCGGTGATTTTAGACTCGTCAGCGGTTTCAGCCGCTGGACGCAGGACGTCGGTCGCTAAGCTTTTAACGCTGTCGCGAATCATTAATTGCTCTTCGCTGACGTTTAAGTCGAATAGATCGGTATTACTTTTTGGCTTTTCTAAGCGTTCTGTGTCTCCGCCAGCGCCTAAGTTTTGAAACTGGCGAGAGGCGGTGGTGGCGATTTGAAAGCCTGTTTTAACGCCATGAAAGGCCAGCCTTTCGATCAGTTTTTGAGCACCTAGTTTTTCAACGAGGGCAGAACTTGAGATACGCTGCATGGTGGAAAGCGCAATAGCCATAGGGTCAACTTTGGAATTTGGCTCTTGGGACATAGTGATTTTCCTATTCAATAATTAATATTAGGAGCGAGGCTCTGAAATAATGAGCTGGCGGATTATCGAATAGGGTATAGATCAGGGCATTGGCCCTTGCGCGGCTTGGGGGGGCTAATAAGCCAATGATTTGAGGCCTCTAGGAGTGTTTTTTAACTTGTGATTGAGCGCTCTTTATTTCAGCCTGGATATCCTCCAGCGCGAAGGGTTTGGATATGTAAGCATTCATCCCGGAATCAAAGATATTGGTAATTTGCTCTTCGATAGCCTGGGCTGTTAGCGCGCAAATATAGAGGGGTGTTTTTTGTTGTTCTTGCTCCCATCTGCGGATTTCCCGGGTTGCTTCAAATCCATTTATGTAAGGCATTTCACAATCCATCAATACGAAGTCAATCGAGTCGTGTTTGGTTCTCATTTGTTCTAGCGCTTCAGCACCATCTTTGGCGAGAATAGAGTGTGCGTTCAGCCTTGATAGGCACTCAAGTGCGACCATTTGGTTTACCTCATTGTCTTCTGCTAGCAAAACACATAGCTCGCCATTTAAGTTAGTTTTGTTAATGGTTTCTCTTTCTTTGAATTCAGGTTTCTCCATTAGGACTTGAAAATAGAACGTAGTACCTTGTCCGGGAGTGCTTTGCAGAGATATGGTGCCACCCATGAGTTCGATAAGATTCTTGCTGATCGAGAGCCCTAAGCCTATGCCCGGTTGCTGAATTTGCAATTCTGGATTCAGTTGGATGAAGGGCTCAAATAAATTTTCCTGCTGGTTTGGATTTATTCCTATGCCCGAGTCTACGACACGGACTTCGAGGAGCACGCTGTTTAAGTTCTCCTTTATCTTGGAAACTTGAAGCTCAACAAAGCCGTTTTGGGTAAATTTGAATGCATTGTTGAGTAGGTTGTTAATAACCTGTGTTAGCCGAACTGGGTCTCCAATCAGGGTCTTAGGCAAAGTTTCATCTACTTTTGAATTAAATTTAAGGTCTTTTTCCGTTCTTAGGCGATATATTTCATCGATTTCTTCAACAAGTTGAGCTGGGCTGAACTCCTTTTTTACAAGGGTTAGTGAATCCGCTTCCATTTTTGAGAACTGAAGGATGTCGTTGATGACGACTTGGAGTGTTTTTCCTGAGTTCTGGATAGATCTTAGATATTTGTCTTGGGTCTCATCTAGCCGGGTGTTACCTAGGATTTCCGAAAGACCTAAAACACCGTTTAAGGGTGTACGTATTTCGTGGCTCATTTTTGCTAAGAATTGTGATTTGGTTGCCGCAGAGTCTTCAGCAATTTTCTTTTGTTTTAATAGCGCCTGTTCAGTTCTTAATCTTTGTAATAAAAAACCAAAACAAATGGCGGTAAATAAAACCAGTGCGCCGATTCTATTAGCTAGGCTTTGAGCCCCATGTTGTTCCTGGGGTATTAGATTGGGCACAATGATGCCGTAGCTAGGTAAAGAGTAAAAAACCAAGGTGATTATTAAAATGACAAAAGAGTAAAAGAACAAAGCTCGAATGCCCAAGAGTAAGCCCGCCAAAATGGGTATGGTGCCAAAAAAAGAGAAGTTAGGGTCAAAAAAGCCGCCACTAACGCTGTTGGAAAGCAAAAGCAAGGCTAGTAAACCAGAGACGGTGATGTGTCCCCCCAGTTTAACTTTTCCAGTATGGTGAATCAGGAATAAGTTAAAGATACCTAATAGGCAAGTGCCTGTGACCGCGACGGACATAAAGCCAAGACCCAGCTGATAATACTCCGGAATAAAAACAAGTCCGACGACTATGCTTAAAGTTGTGCAAATTTTTAGGGTTTGAATCTCACGAAAAAACAGCAGATCTTCTTGAGCTCCTAAAGGGCGACCAAATCCAATAAAGTCTGCAAATTTTTTCATGCCGGGATTGTCGATCTTACTCATGGTGGGGTTCGCTAGTGAGCGGGCCGACAAGGATGAAGGTAGCTGAAATTTCTACCATAGAAATATACGAAATTTAGAATGTTGCTTAAGTCTTTAATCCAGATGCCATTGATAGCATTTTAATATTAGCTAATTATTTGCGTATCGAATCAAAAGGAAAGTCATGAAGTCCCTTAAGGCTTGAATCAAAGACATATTGCGTAATTTTCTCCATGATTTTGCCCATGAATTTAAAACGAGTTTCATAGGTGCAGTACCAATAGACTTTGGTCCCGCCATTTTGTTCCGAAAATTGAACCACGCCTCTGTGATTTACAAAAGGTAAGGGGCCTTTGTTCACTGTGTACTCTAGTCGCTTTAAGGGTTCGAACACTAAGACTTCTTCATGGGCGTCAAATGGGCCACCTGGTCCAAATACCCTAACCGCGCCCACACCATTTTTCTCGTCTTTACCTTCTACAATCAGTGAAGACTTTGGAATACTGGTCCATTCTGACCATCGCGCGTGGTCGGTGTAAGCGAGCCATATGGTCTCTATATCTTGGCTGTAGATTTCAGTTGATTCGACTTTAAACATGGGTGCTACCTATTAATTAGCTAGTGATTGATTCTCTTGTAGCCACTCTAAGAATTCAGACGCGGGTTTTGGTTTTGCAATATAGTATCCCTGAGCATAATCGCAACCTAATTCTTTTAAATGGTCATAACAGGCCGCAGTTTCAACGCCTTCTGCAACCACCTTTAAGCTAAAGGCATGGGCAATTTTGATCATTAAAATGACCAATACTTTGTTTTCTGAAGACTCTAGAAGGTTGAATATAAAAGACTTGTCTATTTTAAGCTCTTGGGCAGGAATATCCTTGAAATAAGACAGTGAAGAATAACCGGTACCAAAATCATCTATTGAAAGCGCAACACCTAAATCGCGTATTCGGTTTAGGTTTTCATGACTTTGTTCTTTGTTGGTCATAAACGCAGTTTCGGTGATTTCTAGGGTTAGGCGTTCTGGAGGAACGGACCAAATATTCAGTGAGTCGCTGATCATGGTAACAACGTCTTTGCGGTGAATCAGACTGGCGGATATGTTGATCGAAATGCTGATATTTTGATCCTGATCTAACCAAGCTTTAAGCTGTCTCAGTGCAGAATTGATCACCCATTTGGTTAGATTAAAATTATGCTCGATGGACTTTTCTGCGTGACGAATAATATCTTCAGGCGAAATATAAGTATCACCATCTAGTTTCCAGCGTAGCAGAGCTTCTGCATGGCGATGCTTGCCACTGCCTAAATGTGTTTTTGGCTGATAGTACAGTTCAAATAGGCTGTTGTTTAATGCGTAGGTAAATTTCTCTGCAAAGTTTTCTATTTCGTCAAGGTGATCAAATTCCATAGAGTTGATGAGAAAACTCTTATGCTGTTTCCTCGCAGCGTTTAGAAATTGATTTGCGTGTTTGAACAGTGCTTCTGACTTGACACTTTTTTCTTCATTTACCGCCATTCCTATTCTTAAGATTGCTTTAATCGGTAAGCCATCACATTCGAGAGTATCTTTTAGTTCTTCCAATATTTTGTTGGCAGCCAGTACCAACATATTTTTGTTTTCAATAACGGGTAGAATAAGTCCTATTGTTGATTCTCCTAGACGGAAAACACAGTTGACAAATTTGGCGAGTACCTCAATTTTGGTATACACGGCTTGGAAAAAAGTCTCGCTCGTTTTGTAGCCAAAGTCTTGGGCTGTTTGATCAAAGTTTTCGATATCAATTAATATTAACGACATCATTTTTCCGCTAGAGTTTGATAGCGAAATATAGGTTTCTAGAGATTCAAAAAACTCAGCCCGTTTAATGTCTATAATTGTTCTGTTTAAAGGGTTGGCTGAGGTAATCACAGGTTGATGGAATCCATTTTGATTCCATATGCGTTCGGCTCTAAACTTTGAACGATATTGAGCGACTGTCCTTGCTCGTCATGGGTCTTCTCGAAAAGATTAATAATCACTGTGTCTCGCACAGGTTTTTTGTTTTTGTCGAGCAACAACATGACCTCGGGGCGTAACCGCCTTGCACGATATTCAGCCAGCACAACCGCTACCTCACCCGAGCTAAGTTCTACTAAACTGCCTGCGGGATAGATGCCAATTGCTTGAATAAACTCTTCAACCAGTTCAGATTGAAAAAGGGAGTCACGCCATTCATACAGCATCTTGATGGCTTCTGAGGGAGGGGTCGCTTTGGCGTAGGATCGGTTGCTAGTGATCGCGTCGTAACAGTCGACAATGGCGGCTATTCTTCCGAATATATGTATTTCACTGGCTTTTAAACCGCGTGGATATCCTTCGCCATTAAATCGCTCATGGTGTTCGGCGATCATCGCGATAATATTTTTGTTTAAGCCCTTGGTATCTTTGATAAGTTTCAAACTATGGTCGACATGACCTTTAACCTCTTCGTACTCTTTGGCATCAAGTTTTCGTTGAGCGTTTAGGATTTCAGGGTTTAATTCTAGTTTGCCGATATCAATCAACAATGCACCGATGGCGAGTGATTTTAGATCAGCTTTGCTCAATCCCAACTGGCGACCTAGGGCAACGGCCCAAATGGAGGTGCTTAGTGAACGCTCGTAGATGTAGTTGTCTTCTTTTTTCATCCGCGCTAACCAGATACAAGCATCCGGGTTTCGGCTGATGCTATCTATCATAGGTTCAATAGATTGCTTGATCGTTTCAATATTCAGTTCTTTAGTTTTTGCGTAGCCTGAGAATACGGTCTTAATCGATGATGATAAATCTTTAACAGCTTCTTTTGCCTTTGGGAATTCAGTTTTCCATTCGGCAGAGTCTTTGTAGCTTCTAAGTTTTTTTGGAAAGCTTTTTTGCAAGCGATCACGCCGACTTCCTACTAAGGAATCACTGCGTTCAATTTTGATAGTGCTTTGGTCAACATAAACATGTTGGCACTGTTTAGCGATTTTATTAATTTCTTCTTCGCTTTTTATTACAAAGCCTTGAAGGGGAAAGGTGGTTTGCTCCCAAGGTACGTCTAGTTCACATACCCTCATACCCAATTTAAGTTCTGCAACACTGATTTTAGTTTTTATATATGGGGTTGCCATCAAAGTTTCCAATCTAAAATGAACGACTTAGATAATTAAGATCGAAAGGAACCTCATTATATTATTCGCCGATTCTTTTTCAAAAGGTGATCCAGGTCACTGATAAGCGGCGTCCTGATGAGGATAAGCGGTGCTCTAAAACACTAAAAATTCTCGGGTTTTGGCTGGAGCTGGCCAGTGGAATTACTTTCAGCTGAGCATGAGTTTGTAAAGAGTCTATTTGCTCAAATTTTGGGCAATTCACTCGGAATATTACTTGGTTTTTTGTCCCTATCCGCTGATGAGCATGGCTGGATTTATAGTGCAGACTTAGTGAGTTGGCGATAGTACACTTCGGGTTTTACAAACCGAATTTTACAGAGATCAGGTGTTATTTTCTTGGACGTTATTTTGAACTACTCCGATAATATTCATGTCATGGCGATGACTTTGCTATTCGTGTTTGTGGTACTTGCCGTGAAAGGCATCCATTATCGAGCCTTTAAATGGAACCTGTTGTTTCTATTATGTTTTGTCGCTTATACATTACGTGTATTACTTGTCAGTGATTGGCAGGTTGCCGCTCACTTTTTTAACACGCTAGAATATTTTATCCCTGTTTTGTTTATGTTTGCCACGCAGGCTAACTTTGACGACGAGTTTGAGGTGGGCAGAGTAGAGTGGTTGGTGGTCGCTATGCTTTCTGGATTATTGTTGGTTTTTTTGTTTGGTAGACCCTTTGTTTTTGATCTGGACAATGTCTTTGTAAGGCTGCATTTAACAGCTCAATATGGATTGGCTGCGTTTTGCGTGTTTTGGGCTTATTGGAACGCCATTCGTACCTGGGAAAATGATCTATTGCTTTTGCGCAGGCGAGCTAGGGCGGTTTTTGTCTTTGTGGTAGGCCCGGCGATACTTATTGGCATTGTTTTGTACTATGTGTCCCTGTACTACGAAGGCATGGTTCCCTATATCAATTTGTATGTGAGTTTAGGTATTCTGAGTACAGGCTTTCTTTGTATTGCGGTATTTGGACAAATATCATTCGAGCAGTTTGAAGAGGAGCAAACTCCAAGTGCGGTTAGCTTAAACCCGAAGCCTGAGACTCAGCTAAAAGACCCTGAAACCGCTATGGTTGATCAACTTCGGCAAGTTATGCTTGAGGACAGAAGGTATGCCGAAAGTGACTTGAATCTGGCGAAATTAGCCCAGTATATGGGTTCTCCCGAATATAAGCTGAGAAGTCTCATCAATCGAGGTCTTGGCTATCGAAACTTTAATCAATTCCTCAATGAGTATCGAGTCGGCGCTGCAAAGAAGGCCCTTGAGGCTCCAGGGAATAAAGTGCCGGTGCTGAATATATCCCTTGACTGCGGCTATACAAATCAATCGACTTTTCATAAGGCATTTAAGCAGATAACAGGCCTGACTCCACTCGAGTACCGAGAGCAGCATCGCGGTTAGCGATGCAATTTATGTGGTTTCACTATGAATTCTTGAATTTCATAGTCGATTTTAGTTTTTCATCATCATTTTTTTAGAATTCATAGGTATTTAACTCGCTGATTTGTAATAGTTTTCCTCGATTTGAGCCTCAATACCCTTATTGGAGAAAATTATGAGTTTTCAACAGTCTTTATTCCTCGCTATTCCTGGTTTTGTACTCCTGATGTTGGCCGAGCGGCTGATAGGCATCTATTTAAAGAAGGATATTTACAGCAATATCCCTGACGCGATCAGCAGCCTGAGTTCCGGCATGGCCAATGTCACCATGGCCTCGATAGGCATTGGTATAGGCTTGGTCTCCTACGATTGGATGCTGAGCCAATTTGCGATTTTCCAGTTCGATTACCATTCGCCCTTGGTTTGGTTGATGGTGATTTTGGGCTTAGATTTTGGAGGCTATTGGGGCCACCGCTGGAGCCATAAATTCAATCTACTTTGGCAAACCCATATCGTCCATCACAGCAGCGAAGAGTTTAACCTGCCTTGTGCCCTTAGGCAGACAGTAAGCGGCAAGTTGATCAGTTTTTTCACCTTTCTTGGTTTGCCACTGGCGATCTTGGGCATTCCCATGGAAATCATTGCTGTCGTGGGTTTAGTTCATCTTTATTACCAATACTGGTACCACACTCAGCTGATTGGCAACTTGGGTTGGTTAGAGCGTATTCTCGTGACGCCAGAGCAACATGGTATACACCATGCGATGAACCCAGAGTACATCGATAAGAACTTTGGGCAGTGGTTTAGCATTTGGGACCAAATGTTCGGCACCTATCAACTTAAGATCGAAGGTGTTGAACCGGTCTATGGCGTGACCCGCCCGGTAGAGACCTGGAATCCTATTAAAATCGATTTTATGCATTGGGGCCTGATGCTTAAGGACTTGTTGCGCACCAAGAAAATAAAAGACAGATTCAAGATTTTGGTGAGTACAACTAACTGGCGCCCAGATGATATGCAAGAACAACATCCAGTTAATAAGATTCAAGACGTGAATAATTTTGAAAAGTACGCTCCAAAGATATCTAGCCCTATTTGGTACTGGAGTCATATAGAACTGATTTTAAACCTAGGTCTAGTACTCGCTTACTTTTATAGCTACGAGAGTATTAATGACACCCAAAAGTATTTCTTCGGCGGTTTTATTCTGTTTAACATTTATTGCTATACGACGTTAATGGAAGGTAAGCGAGCGATTGCCTTGTTGAGCCTAAGGCTTGGCGCTTTTACGATTGGTGCCCTCGCTGGTGTTAATTGGTTCTTTTTGAATGAGCTTTCTGTTTTGCTTAACTATGCAGTAATTAGCCTGTTTGCTCTAGCCTTGGTGGTGTCGGCTCTATTTAGTGGAAAACAGGTCAATAGGACCGAGCAAGACAAAGCGAAGCTAGATGAGGGATTTCAGCTTGGCGTCTAAGCAATGGCTAACATCGGATGTAAACAAATTGCTTTCCCGGTGAACATTTCATAGTCTCCTTGGTCATAAGGGCTGCTTAATGGCCGGGGAGATAATATGAACAACGAAGAGCTTGATTACCTGAAAAGCTTGGCCTTACAAATTCTCGAGTTTAGCGCCTTGCTATTTGTGATGGCGATTGGACTTGCGATTTTGGTTTTGGCCTACCTGTATTTGGCTGATGTGACCCAGACAAAACAGGCGATTAGGCGCAACTATCCAGTTTTCGGTCGATTTCGTTATTTCTTTGAGCATATGGGCGAGTTCTTTCGTCAGTATTTTTTCGCGATGGATAGGGAAGAGCTTCCCTTTAACCGAGCGCAGCGGTCTTGGGCTTACCGAGCTGCAAAGAACGAAGACTCGATGGTAGCTTTTGGATCGACTCGACCACTGGATAAGCCGGGCGATGTGCTGTTCCTTAATCATTTTTTTCCAACCCTTGCTAAAGATGGCGTACCCACGAGTGAAGTAACCATTGGTCGGGGCTACGCGGACAAACCCTATAGTACCAATTCCCTATTTAACATTTCAGGTATGAGCTTTGGTGCCTTGTCAGTGCCAGCCGTGAGAGCATTATCAAAGGGCGCAAAGAAAGCGGGTATCTGGATGAATACAGGCGAGGGTGGTTTATCATCTTACCACCTAGAAGGTGGTTGTGACATCGTGTTTCAAATTGGTACTGCCAAATATGGAGTGAGAGATAGCGCTGGGCAGCTTTGCGATGAGTCCTTAAAAAAAGCTGCAAGTCACGAACAGGTAAAGATGTTTGAGATTAAAATTTCCCAAGGAGCGAAACCGGGTAAGGGAGGGATACTTCCTGGCGCAAAAGTAAGCGCAGAGATTGCAGATATCCGTGGAATACCCGAAGGAAAAGATTCGATTAGCCCGAATGGTCATCCTGATATTCGTTCGGTCGACGATTTGCTCGACATGATTGTTCGAGTCAGAAATGTCACTGGAAAGCCGGTGGGTTTTAAAACAGTAGTGGGCAATAGCGAATGGATCGACGACATGTGTCATGCGATACACCGGAGAGGTCTTCAAGATGCGCCGGACTTTATTACTATTGATAGCGCCGATGGTGGCACAGGAGCTGCGCCCCAAAGCTTGATGGACTTTATGGGATTGCCCATTAGGATCAGTCTTCCTCTTATGGTAGATAAGCTTAATCATTATGGTTTGCGTAAACGTATTAAAGTTGTAGTGTCGGGTAAGCTAATTAACCCTAGTGAAGTGGCCTGGGCATTGTGCATGGGAGCAGACATTGTGACTTCCGCGCGAGGTTTCATGTTCGCCTTAGGATGTATTCAAGCATTGCAATGCAATAAAAATACTTGCCCTACTGGTATCACTACGCACAACTTAGATTTACAAAAGGGCCTAGACGTAGCCAATAAAACTGAGCGTGTCTTTCATTTTGCCACGAATATGCACTATGAGATTGGTTTGATTGCACATTCTTGTGGCGTGTCGGAGCCGCGTAAATTAAGTCGTTCACATGCGCATATTGTGAACGAACGCAGTCAACCGGTGGCGCTTAGAACTTTGCATCCCGATCAAGACGTCGATCCAAAGTATATTCACATCATCGAAGATAAACCCTAAGCAAATCGAGCGGCGAATATAAACGATGGCAACGAGTGCATTAGTATCCCAATCTCTTTTGCTGGGAGCGATAGCGATTCTTGGTTTGATAATCAGTCGCGCGACTAGGCTTGAGATGACTCTGTCTTGCTTAGTAGCAGGACTTGCGGGCGGTATCGCTGTTGCTGCTTTAGGTTTGGACACGGGGCTTAGGGCTGCCACTCTTCAGGATCTAATCTTTTATTTTATTTTGCCTATTCTGATTTTTGATGCTGCTTGGCATCTAAAACCTAGTTTGTTGAGACGTTGGCTTGGGCCAGCTTTGATATTAGCTAGTGTTGGAGTGTTGATATCTTGTTTTGTGTTTGCCGGCATCGCTTATCTTGGCATCGGCTACCCGGATTACTTTCCGTGGATTGCCGCTTTGCTGGCAGGTGCAATTATAGCAGCGACGGATCCGGTGGCGGTGGTTGCTTGTTTGCAAAAATTAAGAGCACCGGAAGATTTGGCAACTTTGATCGAAAGTGAAAGCCTATTTAATGATGCAACGGCCGTAGTGTTATTCGGGCTGGTTCTCGCTTTCGCTACCAATGAGCAGGGCGACACGGGTTCAGCTGAATATCTATTACAATTCTTTTGGGTATTTGTGGGTGGCATCTTAGTGGGCTTGATGATGGCTCTGTTGGCGTCGCTCGTGATTTTGTTGTTGGCTGATCGCTCTGCCGCAAACGTAATTATAATTTTTTTAGCTTTTTCTAGTTTTTATGTAGCCGAGCATTTGGTTCATGTCTCGGGCATCATGTCGGTGATGGCTGCGGCAATTTTGGCAAAGTCGCTCCTTCATGAACAAGAACAAGGTCTGCTCGCGGAGGTGGCCAGTACCTGGTCGTGGCTCAATCTATTTTTTACCGCGGTGCTTTTTGCCATTATGGGGCTAGTAATTCAGTTCGATATGTTTAAGGAGCAATGGTTGGCCATGCTGGTCGCTATTGTTGCAGCCTTAGTGGCTCGAGCAGCCGTTGTCTTTGTGATTGGTTTTATGACGCGGGTTAATGTCCGTCCGATTCCTTTCTCTTGGCAAATGGTGCAATTCTGGGGCGGGCTCAAAGGAGCGATTGCGATTGCGCTGGTGCTTTCGTTGCCAACCAGTTTGTCCTATTGGTGGACTATCCAGTCTATGGTCTTCGGCGTTGTTCTATTTAGTCTATTGGTTCAAGGCCCAAGTATTGGTATCTTAATCAAAAAGGCAGCACCATCGAGAGACTGATTTTTCTGCTTTTTCACCAATTAATACCAGAGGAACAAATAATGTATCAAGGTAAGTACACCCTGATCGGTATCGAACTCAGTATGTTTACGCGCAAGCTGGAGTCCCAATTGTGCTATCAGGGAATTCCCTACGATTGGAAATTTAAGGCTGGCGAAGAAGCGCAAAAGATCCAAGAACGTGCCGGGACCCATTTTATTCCTGTGCTTAGTACTCCTGATGGTTGGATGATTCACGACACGATTTCTATCGGTCCTATGTTAAATGATCGCTTTGAGGCTAAAGTTATCCCTGAGTCGCCTGGTATGGCCTCTCTCAATTTTATTTTAGAAGATTTCTTTAATCATTGGTTACCAAGACATGCTTTGCATACTCGTTGGTGTTATGCAGATAACGTGATCGATGCAGGAATAAATTTTGCGAAGAATATGATTTTAAATAAAAGTATTCACGATGACTTTAGTGATGACGAACTGGATCAAATTAAAGATTTTGGATCAGTGATGAAGGATTCTTTTGGTATGCGAGCTTGCGGAGTGCAAGGCGCAGGAATGGATCAATGCGACGCGATGCAAGCTGACTACGCGGAGCTTATGGATCTACTAGCAGCCCATTTTAAAGAGCATAAGTTTTTGTTGGGTAATCGTGCTTGTTTGGCTGACTTTGCCTTAGCGGGAACCTGCAAAGCGCACTTCTTACAAGATCCAGAGCCTAGGTCTTGGTTAAAGGAGAATGAGGCTATCATTGAAAGTTATGTCGATCGTTGTTTTCAGGCTAGTGACGCGAATGCTACTTGGTTTGCGGAAGGGGAGATGCCGGAGACACTTAAGGCCCTGTGTGCTTTTGCTCTGAATAATTACTTTGTGTTTGCGCGTGCCAGCATTGATGCAGCAAAAAAAGGTGAAAAGGAGTTTGAGCTAGATTTAGGGCGCGGTACTTTTAAAGCGCGTTCGATGAAACACTTTGAAAAGAACCGTTTGCATGTTCGTGACGAGTTAGAAAAACGCGATGCTCAAGTGACCTTTTTAAAAGATACTGGCTTGCTTGATTTTTACCAAAGCGCTAGCCTTCTTTAAATTTTAAAATCAGGCTTGTTAATTAGGCCTAGTGGATCAATATTGACATCTTCCTCCCGGCGCTTTCTTTGGTTGGCAGCGCTTACATTTTCCTTAGTTTTGCACGGGTTTATTATTGGCTACCTGTGGTTTGCTACGGATATCTTTTCTTCTGCCGAAGATAGTGGGCAAAGTGGCTTCGAATCAGGTTTAGGGGTCACTCTATCTATTGGGGCACCAGAAGTAATCGAGGCTTCTAAGCCTGAATCGGTAATAAAGCCTGTGGTTGCTGAAAAACAGCCTAGTTCTGAGCAAAATGAAGAGTTAATTAGTTCTACTCAAAGTGAGTTATCGCTTTCGAAAAGTGTAGAACCTATTCAGGATATTCAACTAGAAGAGTCATCTCTCGATCCAAGGGAGCAGGGGCATGAAGTGAGTGGCGAAGGCTTAGCTAAGGATGTTCAACAAGGGGGCGAGCAGGGAGACCAACAAAGCTATTTTAATGATTTGGTGAAACACCTGAGCAAGCACAAAAAATATAGCCGCGTAGCAAAACGACGAGGTTATGAGGGTAGTGCAACCATAGCTTTTACGGTAGATAGGCAAGGTGCCGCCACAGCAATTGAAATAGTGTCTAGCTCAGGGCATAAGGTGATTGATCAATCGGTCCTTGATATGCTGGAACGAGCCCTGCCGTTACCTCCAGTACCCTTTGATTTAAATCAAATAGAATTAAGAGTCGCGATTCCTATTGAATATCGGCTCAGCGAAGATTAGCATCAGCTCTGCTTAAGCATTCATTACTTTAGGTGTCTCTCATGATTAAAAAAATTGTTATTGGCTTTGTACTAGTTTTAGCCTTGTTAGCCGCTGCTATTTTCTTGGCGCTTTTACCTGCCCATCAACAGGTTCGCGGTATTGAGGTTGAGTTTCCTGAGGCTCCTATCATTGAAGAACTATTCTTCTCCGGAAACCACGGTCCGGAAAGTTTTCCGATCGATCTAAGTTATATCAATACCGCGACTCAAGGCGGTCCTTTTGGAACCTTAGGTCATGTGGGAATCTTGATGACTTGGTCAGACGGTCGCCAGTTTTTAATTGATTCAGGTATGAGTGCCAAAGATGCTCAAGAATTTGGATCACGCCTAGAAATATTTGGAGCTGGCCCAACGGAAACCTTTGGCGCAATAGAAGAGCAATTAGGCGATTCGGTTACCAACATCAAAGGTATGGCTTTTACCCATCTACATTCAGATCACACTATCGGATTAACTGCGATTTGTGAGGCGACCAATGGTGAGACGATCATCTATCAGACTGAAAAGCAGTCGAGCCAACAAAACCTGCACACAGCGGCTGGGCAAGAACTTGTCAATCAATCTAAGTGTGAAGCAAAAGTGCTTGGTAACGAGGTAGTGAAGCCGGTACCTGGCTTTCCCGGTTTGTTCGCGATTAGTGCGGCAGGTCATACCCCGGGTAGTACGATTTTTGTTACTTATGTTTATGATCAGTATTGGATATTTGCTGGTGACTTAACCAATGCAATGGCTAATGTTTATAACAATGAAGGCAAGGGCTGGATGTACAGTAACGTACTTGTGCCAGAGGATGAAAAAACACTTGAGAAGTGGCGAGTCTGGCTTAAGGAACAAGATGATAGGGATAATGTCACTGTGCTCGTGGCGCACGACATTTTGGCCTATGAAAAGAGTAGTTTAAATACTTGGCAAGTGGCCCAAGAATTAAACGCTCCAGCAGCTGCTACTGAGCCCGAACAGGAGCAACAAGCGGAGCAAGTACCGGAGTCAGATGAAGAAGGACAAGCAGCAGAAGAATAAGCGTTTAAGCTGTTTGTTTCTTACCAAATAAAATCATCAAGAGTGCTGGCGCGATGAGTAAGTCAGCCAAGAGTGCTAGCACTGTGATGATACCCAGTGACCATCCAAACACGTTAATGCTGAATACTGAACTCAGTACGTTGCACAAACAACATGCGGCGAACACTACCGTGGTAATAAATAAGGCCGGCCCGATACTGGTGTGAGTTTGAATAATCGCCTGACGAGCGTCACCTGTGTGAGCAAGATTGTGTTTAAAGTGAAATAGAAAGTGTAGAGAGTCATCGACTACGATTCCCATCGCAATTGCACCCACCAAGATGGTCGACATATCTAAAGGAATATTCAGAACAATCAAAGCGTTCATCATTAATAGGATGGGCAGCATATTTGGAATAATGCTGATCAAACCAATACGCACGCTTTGAACCACGATCATCATCACTCCAACGATTAACACCAAGGCGATGACATAACTTTTCATCATGGTTCTTAGGGCTCTTGGTACCGAGGCTGCAACTAACGCATTGGCGCCAGTGATATGAACCGTGGCCGTATCACCAAAAGTATCTTGCAAGATTTGATTGCATTCCCTAATCAGCTTCTCATAAACCACACCGTCGTTATAACGAGTGTTTAGGCTTAATCGAACCTTGCTGTAGTTACTATCAATAACCTGAAAGAGATCATCCGCATTGCTGAGTTCAAATAATAAGGTTTCTTGTGCAATGAGTTCCTGGTCATCGGCTATAAGAAAGTAAGCCGGATCGTTATTATTTAAGGCCTTGTGGCTTTCTCTCAATATATCGAGCAGAGAATAGCTGTCTCCCAAGGGGGTACCGTCGATATCTGTATCGGACAACGCTTGTTCGGCTGCTTTTAGTCTGTCGATAAATTCTTTTTCAAAAATGCCACGGCCTTTTCCTGTATCGATGATGACTTCAATCGCGCTGAGTCCTTCAAAGGCGTCATCAATCGCCAGGTTTTCTATCTTGGCTTGGGTGTCATCGGGGAATGCACCAATTGGATTGTGCGAGAAAGATAAAAAGCTAGTGCCGTATAGGCATAAAGCAAAGGCAGATAAACTGAGCACAGTAATACTTTTTGGATAGTCAGTAGAAATCTTCGCACAAGCGAGTAAAAAGGCATCCAGTTGAAGGTTAGGTGCTTTACTGTTCGGTACTCGTTGAATATTAAACAAAGCTAAAAAGGCGGGTACAAAGCTCATGGTATAAAACAGTGCAAAGAATACAGCTGCCGCAGCATAGATGCCCAACTCAGAGGTTGATGCTAGGTCGCCAGACATAAAAGATAAAAAGCCGATGGCAGTCGTTAGCGTCGTGAGCAGAACAGCTGGAGCAGAGTGGCCCATGGCGTAGATCAATGCAGCGCGTTTGTCGCCGTTCTCTTCATAGTCTCGATAAAATAAAGTCAAAATATGCAGGGAGTCGGCAATACTCATTCCAAGAATAAGTGCATAAGTTGCAGTCGAAGTGAGGGTGTAGGGTGATCCGGTGATTCCCATAACGCCGATGGAGCCAATGATGGATCCTGTGATCACCATTACCGGAATTAAAATACCCGAGCGTCGTCTAAAAAATAAGTACAACAATATTAGAACCACCGCGAAGGCCACGGTGGAACTAAAAGCAGTATCACGGTTGGTGAGATAGTTAATGGTTTCTAGTAGAACCGGTTGGCCTGTCATCTGCAGCTGCCATTCAGGGTTATCTGCAATGATTTTTCTGATGGCGTTTACCGCATTGGCACTTTGCTGGTCGCTCAATAGGGTTGGGGTAGCGACGTCACTTTGAAAGGTTTGTAGATCTAAGACCATCGCTAGGTGGGTCCCGGCTTTGTTGATCAATCGATTTTGGTAAGCAGGTTGGCTTTTAACATAGGCGTTTAGTTCTTCGTTACTCCAGTGATGATCAGGGAATCCTTCTAACAGTTCCTCAACAATCATTTCATCATCTTCGCCGTAGGTGTAACGAGCATTAAGAAGACTAGTGATCTTATCGATGTGAGGGACTTGTTCTTCAATTAAAGTATGAAGCTGATCGAGTGTGTCTAATGCCTTTTGGTCGATGGGATCTGAAATGGGAAAAGTCAGGATGATGGAGTCTTCACGGCCGAACTCCTGTTTAAACTGATCATAGTTTACCCGGGCTGGATCGGTCTTATGCAGCATGGCCTCGGTCGACATATCGAACTTAACCTTGGGTATTTGGCTGATTAGCCCTGCCAATACCACTAGGCTAAAGAATAAGGTCAGGCGAGCGTAGTCGTAGCTAAGGGCAGCCCATTTTTCGAAAGCTTTGCCCAGAGGGCCGATAGGTCGTTGCATATTAAAATCTCTAAACTATTGATTTCTATATACTTTAATTGATTCTTGGCGTTTTAAGGCCTTCGGCAGCTTAGCAAGCCGGTTTTACAAAAACAATAAATATGTAAAATAAATTGTACATAAATTCGATATGTGTAAAATTTACTCTCATTGTTATTTTGTGCAAGAAAAAGGGGAGATCATGGAGTCAGGCACTCAAGCCAAAAGTTATCCAAGTACTGCGGAGGTTATGAAAGACCGTCTGCAGGATGCTTGTGTGGCTGTGGCTGCAAGCGAAGGAATCGCAGGCATCAGTATTAAAAAAGTGGCCGATGCCTCAGGTGCCTCTCGTCAGACTTTTTATAACCATTACAAAAACAAAACCGAATTGCTGGCAGATGCATTCTCCCGAGAGGGAACACGCATAGCGATGGCTTGTGCGCAGGAAACCTCAAAGTATCCAGCAATCGAAGATAAGTTTTTGCATGGTTTGATGTTTATTTTTCAAAACCTACCTCTTAATCCTTTGCTAAGAGAGTTGGTGGATAACAACAAAGAGTTCTTTTCTTATGTAGACCCTGATAGCTACTCGCTAAAAGATTTTGGTGAGTTGTGTTTGAACGAGGTCTTCGAAGAATACCCGTCACTGTCTGCTGATATTAAGGGCCTGACAGAGTATTGGTCCCGCAGTGTCTTGTCCTTACTCATGCTGCCTAGTGAAGATGAGATGAGCGTTACCGATGTTGAAGAGTACGCTCGCTTGAGATTGATTCCAGGCTTGCACCTGGATGCATATGAAGCCCAAAAAAAGAAATTATAAAAAAAAGATAGTAATAGTTAGGAGTGCTTGTGGAGTCATCGTCTAATAATTCGTTAAGCCGCTTTTTTTATCATTGGGCGCGTATCTGTTACGACAATGCGAAGATTACCGTTGCGATTAGTTTTTTGATCATTCTTGGTGTTGGCAGTCAGGCCGCCAAGATAAAAATGGATATCTCTACCGAGGCGATGCTGCGCGCTGACGATCCCGTGCGTCTTAACTATCAAGAGTTTAGAAAAACCTTTGGCCGTGAAGATGTGATCGTTATTTCGATTCCGACAGGGGGTAGCATTAACAAAGAATTGCTAGCCGATGTTTATAGGCTGCAAAACGAAATAGAAGACCAGGTTCCTTACGTTTCTAAGATTACTAGCTTGCTCAACGCTCGTTACACTTATGGAGAAACAAGCGAGTACGGCGAAGAGGACGAACTGATTGTCGAAGACTTGCTGGAAGGTTACCCAGATTACAAGTGGAGCGATGAAGAGCTAAATGCCTACGTGCTGTCTCAGCCCGCTTACGTAAATAGAATCATCAGTGAAGATGGAAAGTACCTTGCTTTAGTGGTTGAGCTGCAAACCTATTCACAAAATAGTGCTCAAGATGGAAGTAACGAGCTGCTTAACGAAACCCATAGCGCCCAAACCTTTGAAGCGCTCAGAGCTTTGGTGGATAGCCATACCGAGCTAGATATCGCTATGAGCGGTGAGCCGGTTCTATTAACCGTGACCAACTCCTTAACCGCTAAAGACACCACGCGCACAGGTATTACTGCGCTGATTATGGCTATTATCTTTATGGTGTTCTTTTTTAGAAGGCTGTCGGGCGTACTCATTCCGTTTGTCGTGATCAATGGTTCTATCTTAGGTACCGTGGGTTTGATGGGCTTCTTCGGATCGCCATTTACCATGACCAGCAGTGCGGTAGTGGTATTGATCTTAGGTATTGGTACTGCTGATGTGGTGCATATCTTGTCTCTGTTTTATAAAAAATACGATCAAGAGGGCGATAAGCGAGAGGCCATGCTTTATGCCATGAGCCACTCGGCACCAGCGGTATTTTTAACGACCGTGACCACCATGATTGGTTTCTTGTCATTCGTAGTGGGAGATTTAGCTTCGACTGCCGAGCTAGGCATCTATGCTGCCTTGATGGTGATCTTTGCCTTGTTCTATACAGTGACCCTTGGACCAAGCTTGATCTCGATGTTTAAAATCAAGCGTAAGGAAAATACCCGCAGTGACAACAAACGCCTGATTGCCTTTTTAAGTGCTTGTGGTGAATTTGGTATGCGTTATCCCCGTAGTATTAGTTTGCTATCGATTGCTGCTTTCTTAGTAGGGTTGTGGGGTACTAGCTTTTTAAATATGTCCTTCGACCCGATTTCTGCCTTTCCGGATTCCCTTGTAGAAAAGCAAGATAACTACACAATCGATCAGCAGTATGACGGTATTACTAATTTTGAGATTGTGATCGACAGTGGCAAACAAACCGGTATTTATGAGGCCGACTTTGTTGTGAAGCTGATTCAAGCGGAAGAGCGCTTATCGTATACACAGTTTTATGGTGCTGATTTTGGAGATACTTATTCGGTCTTAGATATTGTTCGAGAAGTGAATAAGTCTTTAAACGGTAACGATCCAGAGTTTTATCAAATTCCAGAGGATAGAGAGCTGTTAGCCCAAGAAGTTCTATTGTTCGAACTCAGTCAGGCTGATGATCTGTTTGATGTGATTGATAACAATAAGCAAAAAGCACGTATCACCTTAAAAACCGCTCACGCCGATGGGGTCGAATACGAATTTATGATTCGCGAGATCGAAGGGGAGTTGCGCAGCATCTTTGGTGAAGAAACTCCCATCGTGATTACTGGTGTAAGTGCGCTGGTAGCGGAGTCGGTACCTAAAGCGATTCGAACCATGTCTAAGAGTTATGTGATTGCGGGCGTGCTGATTATTTTTATTCTTATGATCCTCGTGGGCAGTTTTAAAATCGGCATGATCAGTATTATTCCTAATCTGCTACCAATCGTAGCGACCATGAATATTATGGTGTGGCTAAATTGGCCGCTGGATATGTCCACGATTATGGTGGGCGCGATTGCTATGGGATTGGTGGTGGATGACAGCCTTCACTTTTTATACCATGTTAAAAACCACTTTAAAGACAACGGCAATATGAGCTGGTCGATTCGTGAGACTTTGACCAGCATTGGTCCCGCGTTGGTGATTACTACGGCGATCTTCTCTAGCTGTATGTTGGTTGATTTAACCAGTACTATCTTTAGTGTGTTCGTATTTGGTACCAGCATGGCCATGATCGCTGTATTTGCCTTGTTATCCGATATAATCATTGCTCCTGCATTATTGGTTTGGGTTTATGGAAAAGAAGATGAAAAATAACTGCTCCCGTTCAGAAATATCCGGTCATATCTATAAGGTATTCCCTAACGATTTAAATGCGCACCGAACTGCTTTTGGTGGTGTGATTATGTCAGAGTGTGATCGCTTAGCTTTGGTGGTCGCAGAGCGCCATAGTGGCCAGGTATGTGTAACAGCCTCGGTAGACTCGATGCACTTTTTAGCACCCGCTAAAGAGAACGATACTTTGATTTTTCATGCAGCGATCAATCGCTCATGGAATTCCTCTATGGAAATCGGCGTAAAGGTAGAAGCAGAAAATTCCTACAGCGGAGAAAAGCACCACGTAGTTTCCGCTTACTTTACTTTTGTAGCACTTGACGAAAATGACCAAAAGACTGATGTGGTCGAGTTCGTCCCCGAAACGGATATCGAAAAACAAAGATACAAGGACGCCGGCATACGAAGAGAGCAGAGGCTTAAAACCCGCGAAATGCTTAAGCGTTAACATCCGTTTGTAAATAGTAAGGTAGTCCAGTGAACGAAGCCCATTCACCCACTCGTTTTTTGAATCGATTTTTCGCCGCATGGGCGGAGTTCTGTTACAAGCATGCCAAACTCTCAGTATTTATCTGTGCCTTTTTGGTGATTGCGACCTCTAGCCAACTTCTCAAGCTACGGGTCGATATTTCGACCGAAGCGATGCTGAGAGAAGATGATTCCGTACGGGTTAACTACCAAGACTTTAAAAAGACCTTTGGCCGCGAAGACGTGGTGATCTTATCGGTGCCTACAGGTGGATCGCTAAATAAAGAATTTATCGCCAAGATTTACGATCTACAAAACGAGATCGATGAAAAGGTGCCTCACATAAAAGAGATCACCAGTCTTATTAATGCGCGCTATACCTATGGTGAAGATGATGATCTGATTGTTGAAGATCTATTAGAGAATTACCCAGACCATCAGTGGACTGAAGAGACTCTCAAGTCCCATGTACTCAATCAGCCCATGTATCTAAATCGTTTGATCTCAGACGATGGTGAATACCTGGCAATCATGATTGAGTTGCAAACCTATGTCCCCGGTACTGATCAACCACTGACCGAAGTGGAAAGCGCGGAGAGCTATGAAGCACTGCGTGCCTTACTGGATGAAAAGCCAGAGCTGGATATCGCTATTGGAGGCGAGCCGGTCCTACAGAGTGTTACCAATAAGCTGACTGCAGAAGATTCGGCTGTAGTAGGGGTCACCGTAATGACGATGGTGATCTTATTTATGGCGGTGTTCTTTAGACGCTTGTCGGGAGTACTGATTCCTTTAAGTGTAATTTACGGCTCTGTACTTTGCGCGGTTGGCATTATGGCCTTTAATAATGACCCATACACCTTGAGTACTAACGCCTTAGTGCCTTTGGTGCTCGGTATCGGTGTGGCAGACGTTGTTCATATCCTCTCAATTTTTTATAAGCGCTTTGATCAAAATGGCGATAAGCATGAGTCTATTGTTTATGCCATGAGTCACTCTGCTCCTGCTGTGTTCTTAACTACACTAACTACGGTAATAGGCTTTTTGTCTTTCTTGGTGGGGGATTTGGCTTCTACCGCAGACTTGGGCATCTACGCTGCGACTACGGTTACCTTTGCGCTTTTGTTTACCATCACCTTGGCACCGAGTCTGATCTCTATTTTTGAGATTAAACAAAAGCCAGTTAAACACAGTTCCAATACCAAAGTGATTGCCTTTTTAAGCGCCTGCGGCGAAATCGGCATGAGCTATCCCAAAACCATCAGCATACTTTCAATAGCAAGCTTTGTGTTCTGCCTATGGGGAACCACATTATTGTCGATGTCTTTTGACCCTATTGGTGGTTTCCCTGATTCACTGGTCGCAAAGCAAGATAACCAACGCATCGATCAGCAATACGATGGTGTAACCAACTTCGAAGTGATTATCGATAGCGGCAAACCCAGCGGTATTTACGAAGACGACTTTGTGAAGAAAATGCTCGAAGCTGAAGTACGTCTCTCTAACGTCACCATCGCCGATATGGCTTTGGGCGATACCTACTCATTGCTCGATATTGTGAGAGAAGTGCATAAGTCACTCAACGGCAACGACGATGAATTTTATAGCGTGCCACAAGATCGAGAACTACTGGCTCAAGAAGTTCTATTGTTTGAGCTAAGCCAAGCTGACGATCTGTTTGAAGTCATCGATACCAATAAACAAAAAGCTCGTATGAGCCTGCGTACCGTTTATGCCGATGGGGTGGAGTACGAGGTATTGATTCGCGAACTAGAAATCATACTCGCCGAGGTCTTTGGCCCAGAAACCGATATCGTGATCACTGGCGTAAGTGCGCTTGTGGCGGAATCAGTACCCAAAGCCATTAAAACCATGTCTAAGAGTTATGTAATCGCGGGCGTGCTGATTATTTTGATTCTAATGATTTTAATCGGCAGTTTTAAAATCGGGCTGATCAGTATTATTCCTAACCTACTGCCAATCGTCGTGACCCTAAATATAATGGTGCTACTGGGGTGGCCCATCGATATGTCCACCATTATGGTAGGCGCTATCGCCATGGGCTTGGTGGTCGATGACAGCCTTCATTTCCTTTATCACGTTAAAAACAGCTATGTGGATACTGGAGATATTCAAAACTCCATTCGCTCAACGCTTACCAATGTTGGCCCAGCCCTCGTGATGACTACAGTAATCTTTACTAGCTCCATGCTGGTGGAGCTAGGCAGTAGCATCTTCAGCGTATTCGCCTTTGGTGCAACCATGGCCATGATTGCTGTTATGGCCTTAATGGCGGATATCTTGCTCGCACCCGCGCTCTTGGTTTGGGTGTATGGTGGTAAGAAAGCCAAGTCGAAATAAAGTCGTATAGTTTGCATGCTCGCTTTTACCCACCCTAGAAAATAAAGCCCATGTTTATCAATGCTTTACCGGCTCCCAAAGGATACAAGTGGAACCCCCTACTATTTTTGTAAACCGAGAAACCTACTATCTACTTGAAGTGGATTGTTAGGAGTGCTAAAACCTTATTTATCAATAACTTGGGTGCGAATTGTTTTCAGCTTATGGAGTGAAAGCGACGGGTCCCACTAATAAACTGTTATGTGTATGTTGTGCTTGTTTATTAAATTAAAAGGGGAGATTAAATGATTATTAAAAGTAGAGTTGTGTGTTTTTCAGTCTTACTAATGGTGTTCTCAGGCTGTGCATCAATTAGTGGGCCTCTGCAAGTTGGCCAAGAGACAGGGACCTCTAAAAGAGGGGAATCTTGTTTAAGTCAGAGCCTTTTCATTATAAATGGTGACGCTTCAATAGAAGCTGCAAAAAAGAATGGCGGCATTACTAAAGTTGCAACAGTAGATACAACATTCAAGACAACACTTTTTGTCTATTCTGAGTATTGCACTGTTGTTTATGGCGAATAAGTATGCAACACATAACCAGCTAAGCCGCGCGGACGTGCTAACGCACGCCATGCTTAGGGCGTTATATTTATTTTAAATTATGAGAATAATTATATTAATCACAGTCTTCTTACTTTCTGAGTCTGTCATGGCAACTTATACGCTTGATTGCGGAAGTAATGAATATCTTTTCTTCATTAACGTTGGTCATGAGGATGTGGAAGATAGTGTTAGACATTACCGACTTTTTCATGATGGCGAGCTAATTGTTCAAAGTTCTAAATTTACATCTGATATTTCATGGGTAGAAAATCACTTAGATTCCGATAAAAACTCCATTCATATTCTTGATGTGACAAACAAAATAGAGCTAAGTATTTCTAAGGCTGGTAGTTTTTTAATTGTTAACGATATATAGAAAAAGGCTAGTTGTGATTGGATTAGATAAATATAACCAGCCGCGTAATGCAATGGACTCCCAAAGCTGCGCTTTGGTTCGCCCATTCGTGGGGCGTTAGTATTACTGTATGAGATACCTTCAGTGTTTAATCATCTTAATCTCTGTCACCGGATGTTCTTACGTAACCAGGGATTATTATTTTTACCAGGGCGAGCAAGGTGTTTGGAAAAGTGATTTCATAAAAGCGTCACAACCTAGTGTTAAGCATGTACCAATCCCTGATAAGTCGTTTAATACCTTTGAGAGTGATGGTGTGACGATAAAGGTTTGGACTGGATATACAGTTTTAAAAACTACAGGCATCTGGCCATTACCAATAGTTCCAGTTGGTGCATTAGATAAAGAAAAATTAGTGGTTCATATTCAAATTGGTTCAAATGAAGACGATGTAATAATTGATTTAAAATCAATTGAGTTAGTAGATCTTAGCAATACTACGAACCTTAAATATTCAGCCCAGGAAGTGACAGTAAACGGGCGAGAAAAAGTTAATCTTTCAGAGTCGCTGGCTCTGAAAAAGGGAGAAACTAAAGAAATTTTACTGGTATCTAATGTTAGTGCTAAAAAGCTGAGTGAAATCTTACTAAAAATAAGTGATATAAGGTCGGGTGATAAGGTTATTGAAGTACATCAACTGAAGCTTAAAAAGAAATCAGGTAGCTTTAATTATGATGAACTTACAGTGTAAAACTAACAAGGCCAAACTGGCTGGGGCAAGCTAGGGGATAATTGGGGTCAGGGGATAATTGGCGATCAAGGCGATCAAAGGGTCAAGCGATCAAAGGGTCAAGCGATCAAAGCGATCAAAGGGTCAGAGTCACGATCAAAGGGTCAGAGTCATTGGTTTTTCATATCGAAACGTTAAATCAGTGACTCCAGCCCGGTTGGCTAGTGTTGAATAATGGAATAAGTATTAACTTCGACATTTAACATTTTTGGCTACCAATGAATAGCTCAATTGCCTATATAAAAAATCTAGGAAAATTATGAAGAGAATAGTGATATTTGGAAACTCTGGCTCTGGAAAGTCTACTTTAGCTCAAGAGTCATCGGGTGATGGTGAAGTTGGCCATCTTGACCTTGTGGACTTCCCAGGGTTTGCTAGACACCAAATAGCGTTAATATGTAACTCTATGAGGTGTGATAATGAAAGGCAAACGGTATACAGAAGAATTTAAAAAGGAAGCAGTCAAACAAGTTACTGAACGAGGATATTCAGTAGCTGATGTTGCTCAGAGACTCGGCACAACTACCCATAGTCTTTATGCTTGGATGAAGAAATACGGTGAGCCGATTCCCCGAGAAGTCGATAAAAACGACCTTGCTGCCGAGAATGCCAAATTAAAAGCGGATTTACGCCGAATGACGGAGGAGCGCGACATACTAAAAAAGGCCGCCGCGTACTTTGCCAACGACCGCGAGTAAAGTACGCCTTCATTCGCGAACATCGACATGAATTTTCCGTAAAGGCCATGTGCCGAGTCTTTAAATTACATCGTAGTGGTTTTTATGCTTGGCTAGAAAAACCCTTATCCAATCGCGCGATTGAAGACGAGCGATTATTAAAAAGGATCAGGGAGTTTTATATTGCCAGCGGAGGGACTTATGGCAGCCCATGGATTCATCGTGACCTTCGTGATGCAGGTGAGACTTGCAGTGTGCATCGCGTTGCTAAAATTATGCGAGAGAACAAACTAAAAGCACAGATAGGCTATAAGCGTCGTTATATTAAAGGCGGAAAAACAGCATCCATTGCAGATAATGTTTTAGCACGGAACTTTAGCCCTGATGAACCAAACAAGTCGTGGGTGAGTGACATTACTTATGTTAGAACACATGAAGGCTTTTTGTATGTCGCCACTGTATTAGATTTATTCTCTCGTAAGATTGTCGGTTGGTCGATGGATAAAAATATCGACAGACATTTAGTTATTCGGGCCTTAATGATGGCCGTTTGGCAACGGCAACCGAAAGACACGGTCTTGGTTCACAGTGACCAAGGTAGTCAATATGGGAGCGCGGATTACTTATCGTTCATGAAGTCGAACAATTTAGAGCCCTCCATGAGTAGGCGAGGCAACTGTCACGACAATGCGGTAGCTGAGAGTTTCTTTGCAACATTTAAAAAACGAGTGACTCAACGCAAGATTTACTCAACACGCGACGAAGCAAAGACAGTGATATTTAATTTTATTGAGATGTTTTACAATCCAATTAAGCGGCACACTCACACAGGTGGTGTGTCGCCAATGAAGTTTGAAGAAGACTATTTTTCGAAGCTACAAAGTGTCTAGCAAACCCTGGGAAGTCCATTGATACGATTGCGTGGCTTGAATCTGATCCCCCTGTGAGAATGCCGTTAAATGAGTCAAAGATTAAGATTGATAACTTCTTGGCGAATAATGGCTCATGGGTAGTCGAGGGTTGTTATTCTGACTTACTTTCCATGGTAATCAAAGAAGCGCAGGAAGTCGTCTTTTTGAATCTGCCCATTAGTGAATGTATCAGCAACGCTAAAAAAAGGCCCTGGGAACCTCATAAATACCCTTCAAAAAAAGCTCAGGATCAAAACCTTGAAATGCTCATTGATTGGATTGCTCAGTATGAGCTTAGAACAGATTCATTTTCAAAAAAGAGTCATTGCGCATTGTATGATGGGTTTCAAGGTAAGAAGACAATGTATACCTCGAATACGCGCTATAAATAATTAGGTTTTCTTCGGTTTCTAAGCTCTTTTTGTAAACAGTTTAAGAAACCCCTATGCTGACATTAGATATGAATCATTTGAAAAGAGTTATTATTAATGAAAAATAGCTACGCCTGTATAGGTTTATTTAATCCTAAGACTCCCGAAAATGTAGGCTCGGTAATGCGCGCTGCGGGCTGCTATGGGGTGAATACCGTTTTTTATACTGGGAATCGCTATAACTACGCTAGGCCTTTCTACACTGATACTCAAAAGATCCATGAGTCAATTCCCTTGATTGGGGTGAACGACTTGGAAGAGGTTATTCCCTTTGGCTGCGTTCCGGTAGCTGTTGAGCTGGTTCCGGGTGCTAAACCATTAACCACCTACAAGCACCCGTCGAGAGCCTTTTATATTTTTGGCCCAGAGGATGGTACCTTAAATAAAAAGATTACTGATTTTTGTGAGGATGTGGTCTACATTCCGACCGATGGTTGTATGAATTTAGCAGCGACGGTTAATGTTGTTCTATATGATCGTTTGGCAAAGGGTGATAACTTTTCTCGTCATCAGGAGTCATTGAACACGAGTATTGCTGGTCGAGACACTGAAAAGGAATAGTGGGCGGAGCGAATTTATTTTTAAGGCTGTTGGAGAATAAAGAGGGGGGTGTCTATGTCTTTTTCTGAAATGGTTTTCTATTTCATTATTGTCGCTTGGCTGGCTGTATATGTGGTTTTTTTTCGTTTGGCTTTACACGCACACAAAAACAAAATTCCGGGTGAAAAACCTTTATATAATGCGGCGGTTGGAATTTTGGTCACTTCAATGATTTCACTTTTTCTCGAAGGAGGCTCTGTTAGATCTGAGGTGATCTTGGTGATTGGGTTAGTGGAGTTGGCTTTTGTGGCGATGGCTCTGTTTGGCCTCAAGCAAATTGTCGAGAGTAAGATAAATGAAAATTAATGTAGATTGCGAAATCGCTGCTCCTAAAGAAAAAGTTTTTGAGGTCTTTTCTGATCTTGAGGGCTTGGCTAAGAACGTGACAGCTATTACTAAAATGGAAACCCTGACCGAAGGTGAAATCGGTGTGGGCACTCGGTTTAAGGAAACTAGGGTGATGTTTGGTAGCGAGTCTAGTGAGGAAATGGAGATCGTTGAATTTGTACCTAACGAACGTATCAAGGAAGAAGCTAGATCGGGTGGGGCGCACTATATTTCAGAATGGAGCTTTTCTGAACGTAAGGGAGTCACTACCGTATCGGTCGAGTTTTCTGCCACTGCCATTAGCCTTTGGGGCAATTTGATGAGCCCTTTATTGTTTTTTATGGCGGGCTCGATGAAGAAGGCTTTTTTAACGGATATGGAAGAGTTAAAAAAGGTAATCGAAGCTTAAGGCTGTGCTATTTGTAAAGATAACCGATACTTAATTTTATTTAGCAGAATAAAAAAAAGCCTCGCAATGCGAGGCTTTTAATATTTTTTGTTTGTCTAAATAAAACTTACTTAGACAAAAATTCCATTGCTTTCTTTTTAAAGCCTTTGTCATATGGAGGGTAAGCTACGTATTTAGCAAAGTTAAGTTTGCCTTTGTAGTAGATACCTTTAGCTTTACTGAAAGTTCTGAAACCTTCTTCGCCATGGTAGTGACCCATGCCGCTAGGACCGATACCACCGAATGGTAGGTTTTCAACGCTAGCGTGAATAACGGTTTCGTTAATGGATACACCACCTGAGTGAGTGTGGTGAAGAACTTTCTTTTCGTTCGCTTTGTTAGTACCGAAGTAGTAAAGCGCTAGTGGACGAGGACGGTCGTTCACATAGTCGATAGCTTCGTCTAAGGTTTTGTATGGAACGATGGGCAGAATCGGACCAAAGATTTCGTCTTGAAGTACTTTCATTTCGTCTGTGCCCTTAACGACTAGGTTAAGAGGCATTTTGCGAGTGCCGCTTAGGTCTTCGTTAGCTGGGTTGATTGAAATGATTTCTGCGCCTTTTTCTTCAGCGTCTTTAAGAACGTCTTGTAGACGTGAATGCTGACGCTCGTTAACAACAGAAGTGTAGTACTTGTTGTCTTTGATGTTTGGATACATGCCTGCAACCGTTTTAGTCATGGTTTTTACAAACTCTTCGACACGGCTTTCTGGGCAAAGGATGTAGTCTGGAGCAATACAGGTTTGACCAGCGTTCATGCTCTTACCAAAAGCGATTTTTTCACAAGCGTCGGTCATGTCGACAGCAGGATCAAGAATCGTTGGAGACTTACCACCAAGCTCTAAGGTTAGAGGAGTAAGGTGTTCAGCCGCTGCACGCATGACGTGGTGAGCGATTGAGGTAGCGCCAGTAAATACTAGGTGATCCCATGGTTGCTTAGAAAACTCTACCGCTACGTCGGCTTCACCAAGGATTACAGCTACTTCGTCTTCGTTAAATGCGCTAGCCATCGCTTCTTTAAATACTTGGCCAGTCTTAGGGGTGAACTCAGACATTTTGATGATGCCACGGTTACCAGCTGCTAGAGCACCCGCTAGAGGAATCGCTGCCAATTGAACAGGGTAGTTCCAGGGAGAGATGATGCCGATCACACCGAGTGGTTGATACATTACTTTCGCGCTACC
This sequence comes from Pseudomonadales bacterium, assembly GCA_965223975.1. Lineage (GTDB taxonomy): Bacteria > Pseudomonadota > Gammaproteobacteria > Pseudomonadales > JBECKS01 > JBECKS01. The sequence continues at coordinate 275,214 of OZ245031.1, read as the reverse complement.
AGGAACGTTCATGATGCCCGGGCTGCGCTTGGAGTCTTTCATCCACTTTTTAAGGTTGCTTGAGTTGTGGTGACATGCGTTTTGCGCCATCACTACGTCGGCCATTGTAGATTCAACGATGCCGCGACCACCAAAATCTTCGTTCATGGCGTCTACCAACTGACGTTGGTATTTTTTAAGCGCATTTTTTAGCTTAGCTAGGTTCGCTTTACGCTGAGCGTAAGAAGGATAAGGTGCTTTGCGATAGGCTTCTTGTTGAAGCTTGTGCATCTTATGTAGGTATTCGATTTCTGTATTCGCTTGTGCGAATTCTGCAACGTTGGCAACCATTTGATTTTCCTCGGTTTTTCTAGTTTGGAGCGAAGCTAAGCTTGTTTAAGAGCCAGTTCTATTCGTTTAGAGCTTTTTGCTTGGTGTTCTATCCTCGAGGCCTTAGAAAACAAGGGTCTCGATATTGATGTAAATTAACTGTGGAAGCCTGTTTTAATCCATAATGGATAGAGTGTCAAACTGACAGAGCATAGAGCTTTAATGGTTACTGATTATGGGCTTTCAAGGTCCTAAGTCACCTGTTTCTGCCTCTATGTTTGTCGCATTTAGTGCCTTATAATGGTTCTCCGAATCAAGTTAGTACATTTACATCCGGATCATGAGTAAAACCAACGAAACAGCAATGGATAGCAAGGAGATCTATCTCCCGGCTATTGTGATACCCACCTTGGTGAAGGTGGCATCTCGCATGGGTTTAAGTATCCCGCGTCTATTGGAGCTGTCGGACCTGGAGGAATCGGTATTGGATGTCACTGATGAGGTGATTCCGTTTTCTACCTTGAACCGTTTTATTGCCGCTATGCGGGATTTGAGCGATTTACCGACCATTGGGCTGTATATCGGAAGCGACGTTGGTTTTGACTATCTACCTGATTTTGAACGATTTATTACCACTGCGAGCACCGCTAGGGATGCGGTTAGGGCATTAGAGCTGTTCGAGAGCTTCAGCCCTTTTTATCGTTTTGAGTTGAAAGAGAAGCCCACGCAGCAGGAGGTGCATCTGATTTTAACTATGAACGAGCAATGCCCTGAGGATTTAAAGTCGATCTACATCGAAATGCTATCCAGCGTAATCGATCGTTTTGCTCGTATTATTGTGGGAGAGCGCTATCAGCTTAAAAAATTAGTCTTGGGCTCACGTTTGAATGGTCCTTTGTTCGAGTACAAAAAAATTTTTAACGCTCCGATTGAAGCAGGAGCAATTGGTAATGCTTTGATACTCGATATCGACATCATGGATTTGCCCTTAGTTAACGCTTTACCGGCCGCCAATGAAGAAGCAGAGCAGGGTTTGCGCCGTTTGATTCGTGGCGCTTTGGACAAGCATGGCTATAAGGCTAAGGTCTTGTCGCTAATGCGTTCAGATATTGTGATGGCTAGGGCCAATGTGCAGGAGTTGGCGACTCACTTAGAGGTGTCGGTGCGGGGCTTGCAAAGAAAACTCAAGGCCGAGGAGTCGTCGTTCTCGGAACTGCAGTTAGAAGCGAGAATGGAGTTTGCCATGGATAAACTTGAGAATAGTGATTGGGCTATGGAGCAGATCAGCGCCTTTTTGGGTTTTTCAAACCGCCGTAGTTTTAGTCGAGCCTTTAATGAATGGTATGGCAGCACGCCGAGTGCTTATCGTAAGTCTTTAGCCAATCGCCAGACTAACTAATCAGGCAAAAGCGAAGTATGTAGATTAAAGTGCTCAAATAAAGCTAAATGAGCTTTATTTTGCTATGATTCGCGCCATAAATTTTAGCCTTAAATCCTTACACATCATTCACAATTTTACAGCGTATTGATTATGAGCCAGGACATGGATCAACAGAAACAAAACGAAGCCGTTATTCATTATTACAAGGAAAGCGCCATCGATTATCAAATCGTTTGGCAAGCGGGCCGCGATAACTCTTTGCACTATGGCTACTACGATGGTGAAAACCATCGTCATCGCATGGCTGTGCAAAATATGAACTATCAATTAGCGCGTCGTGCTGAGATTAAGCCCGGTGAAAAAGTATTAGATTGCGGCTGCGGTATTGGCGGCAGCTCTGTATGGCTTGCTAAAAATATTGGTGCTCATGCTACTGGTATTAACATCACACCTTTTCAGTTGGACAAGGCGCGTGCTTTAGCTGCAAAGGTTGGTGTAAGTGATCTGACTGACTTTCAAGAAATGGATTTTATGAAACTGGATTTTCCAGATAACACTTTTGATGTGGTGTGGGCGATGGAAGCCTCTTGCTACGCACCTGACAAACGCGATTTTGTTAAAGAAGCATTTCGTGTGCTTAAGCCTGGCGGTCGAATCGCGATTGCCGACGGTTTTGTGAACGATGTGAATTTGCCTGCGGAAAAAATGCAGCAGCACAAAGCGGATTTAGAAGAATGGTTAGCGTGCTGGGCGATTCCCAATCTTGCGGGTAAGCAGGCGATTGTTGATGCTTTTGATGAAGCGGGGTTTGAAAAAGGATATTTTGATGACGTCACTGAAAAAGTGATTCCGTCCTCGGTAAAAATGTCGCGTACGGCTCGTTGGGTATCTTTGCCGGCGAAGATCGCTTTGTTCTTAAAAATCAGAAGCGAAGCTCAACACAAAAATATTCGAGCTGCTGAATTGCAATTTCCATTATTGATGGATGAGGTTTGGCGTTATGGTATTTGTACTGCAACTAAACCTTAAGAGCTAAGTCTTATCGAGGTGCTTCCCAAGGGCCACTAATACCTGGAACGCTGGGCAGATCGCCATCTCCTTTACCGACGACTAATTGGGCTTTCATGCCTTTTTCCATGTGCTGGGTGATGTCGCAGTGAACTAAATAGGTTTTGTTGTCACTCGGCACAATAAAGCTGCCTGTTTTGGTAGCGCCACCAGCCGCTTCTAAGTGAAACATTCCACGCTCATAAAGATACTTGGGCAAGCCGTGCACCATCCACTGATGTCTCACTTCATCTTCATTGATAAAGGTTACGTTTATTTTGCTACAAGGCTTAGCGTTGATTTGGTGTTGTTCAAAACCAAAAATAGTACCGGGGAAATCTTGGCTGTAGTGGGTGCCCGCTTTAACGGTGATATCAATTTCATCAGAGATCGCAGCACAATCTTTAGGAAGTTCGTCGTCGTTCCAGTTCATCACCATGCCTTCGGCATCTAAGGTCATTTTGTGGTCATGATGGCCGCCGTGGTGGCCACCATGTGAAGAGTGCCCACCATGTCCACTATGTGAAGAATGATCCATGCCTTCCATATTGTGTTGGCTATGGTCCATTTTACTATGGTCCATACCATCCATATTATGCTGGCTATGATCCACCTTACTGTGATCCATTTGATCGTGATCAACTTCCTCTGCAAACAAATGCAAGGATGTAATGGTCAAAGTAGCAAAGAGAATAGCTCGCATTGCTTTAGTCTCTTTTAATAAGTTGGATAAGGCTTAAAAGCCATAAGCTTAAGATAAAGGACAAGAGTAGGACAGTTTTCCAATGATTAGGATCATTGGCTTTCATCTCAGCGAAGCTGCCGTGCTCGTCGTAACTTTGCCAAACGGGAATTGTTTTACGATAGTACTCAGCGACAAAAAACTTGTTCCAGTCGACACCAAGGGCAAGAGGGAAGCCACCTTCGCTTAGGTATTCTTTATACACAATTGCCGTGCCACTTCCACCTGGCGCAATACCATTATTGGTGACTGTTTTTTCGATGTGATCGTGCATCAGCCAAATACCGGCACCGTAACTATGCAATCCGTCGTTTTTGGTTTGTAATAAATAATCGGCGCGTTGGGCGGGAGCGATCCATCCTACGTCGCGAGTAATTTGTGCCGCTTCAGGAATCTGAACACCGTCTGCATGGGTTTCGGTAAATTTATGACCATGAGTGTGCAGGGCGATACCTTCGTCTGAGCCGTTAAGAATTCGTAACTTAATATTTTGATCTGGCTCGGTCACGATAATGGATTCGCGTGCACTGTAAGGAAAAGATTTGCCGTTCACTAAATAAAAATCATTTTTAGCGTCGGTGATATCGTAGTCACGATGCATAGCCTTGGTGGTTTGTCGTGCGTCATCACTGGTTTTGATTAAATCGTTTAGACCTTGGTCAATGGCTTGGTAATGCAGATCGTATTCGCTGTCGTATTGCTCTTTAGAGGCAACCGATTGATGTCGAACATGGCCGGCACCTAAGTTAATGGTTTGCACCCAATTGTTCGGACGATTTTCTTCAACCACCAACATACCTTGCAAGCCCATCATGATATGAACTTGAGGTTGTACATGGCAGTGATAAAACATGGTGCCGGTTTGTCTTGGCTGAAGGTCGTAGGTGCGAGCGCGACCTGGCATTAGGGGAAGCTCGCTAGCTTGAGGTACTCCGTCGTTGCCTTCGCCATTTTCATCCACGAAGGGGTGATCTACTCCGTGTAGGTGAATGGTGTGCGGCATGTAATGGCTGTTCTCTAAGGTAATCTTAACTTTGTCACCTTGTTCGATGCGAATAGAAGGAGAGGGTGCGCGCAGCAAAGGGTTGGCTTTTAGTGATTCGAAGTTTTCAGTAGCCATGCCAAAAGACTTAGGTACAAAAACCCACATGCCTGGCTGCAATCCGGGTGCAATCGCGTAGGACACAATGTCTTCTTTTAAATCGGGCGAGCTGCCGTTGAGTTCGGCGACTTCTAAGCGAATATGAATCTCGTCTGGGTCACCGTCACCATCAAGGTCGCGGCCTTTTTCAATAGCATCTGGGGTTAGGCGACTGTTCATCAAAGTGCCGTGAGACACGTTGTTGGTACCTTTAACAGCAGCAGCGATCAGTGCAGGGTTATCGGCAATACAGGCTTGAGACGCTTGGATATTCACGCCTTCGATGGTTTGAGCGTCTCGCCAGCCTTTGCGATCAACCGGACATTTGTCCTCGATTTCTAAAGTTTCGGGCTCTGGGCTTTCTTCTGAGGCAACGCTTTGATAGCCAGGTAGCCCAAACCATTGGTAATGCTGCTTTTTTAAATTGTCAGGCAGCCAATAAAAAGGAATGGCAAAGTAGAAACAAACTGGAAGTAAAAAAAGGGCAAGCAGGGCTAGCTTGTTTTTCATTTAGGACTCTTTTAGCTTTTGGTTTTTAGCGATGCCCAAAAAGATACCAAAGCCAGCCGACGAAAGCACGAGAATGATCAAAATAGGTATCACAAATTGCCAGTAATCAAATAGCCCAACCTGAAAAGGGAATACAGATCTAAACACTGGAGAATCATCGTCATAGCGAGCAGTCACGATCCCGACATAACGGCCTTCTTGAGTAAAGTTGTAGTTGGCTGAAAGAGTGCCGCGCGGGAATAGCTGACCTTCTTGATAATAAATGGTAGCTGCTTCTATCGCGGCATCTCCACCTAGATCTTCGTAGGTGGCATTGTTGCCTATTTCCTTCACATCTTTTATGACGCGAAAATCAATAATCATTTCGCGCAACTCTTCGCTGATAAAATCAATCACGAAAATAGATTTACCTACAACGGGAATGTCTTCACAAAACTCTTGAGTGGCTCGGTACTCGGGCTGATAACCAGTGAAGTGGCTTTTCATATTGCCAAGCTTCATGATGCAAACGTCTTGGTCCATAGATACTCCGCCGTGCCCAAAACTAAGCACAGGAAGTAATAGCAGTGTTCCTAGGAGGCTGAGTTTGCTTATCAATTTCATATTGTATTGGTCTTGTTATTTTGTGGTGAGAACGATTAGTGGAAAGTTGGAAGCATTGGGCCGCCAATTTCGTAGTGCACGCGATTATCATCTTGATCGTAGAAGAACAACATCCCCGCGAAGCGGCTATCTGGATCGTAGATTAAACTGGTTAAACGATAGGTTTCCCAAAGTGCATCGTCAGCGTACATGGTTAGCTTAGTAGTCTCGCCAGCCTTAACGATATTGGAGCCATCCTCAGTTTCGAGTACTAAGCCAGCAGAAGCCACAAGGTCTTTATCGTCAGCTTTTTTCACGTCTGGTAATACATCACGGTTTATGAAACGAATGTTAGCCGTCATAAACTCACCTAATCGGTAGTCGTTTTCTGAGTTGTTGTTTATTTCCATTTCTACTTTAAAGCTGCGCCCAGGAATACGATAACGTGCTTCGATCATTTTAATATCTAATGGATCGGCTTGCTTCTCTAATAGAGGAATATCAATGGTGCTGGTTTGCAGAGGGGTTGTAATTGGGTATTTGTTTTGTGCCCAAAAATAGCCGGCGGTAATCATTACCAGGGTGAATACAAAGAAGAAAAACGAGACAATCATGTCCTGCATGGTGATTAACTGGCCTGCATTATCACCTAGCTCAAGTACTTTTTTGTAACGAGGCATAAGAACAGGGAGTTTTCTAAACCAGTAAAGTACCCAAGCAAGGCCAACTATGATCCAAAATACGTGGGTCCATAGGAATTCTTGGAAACCATAGCTTTCTAAATCGATTTCTTGGCCGGTAAGAGTGGTAACCTTATTTTCAAAATCAGCGGGGTCGCCAACGACTTCTACCCAACGCCCTGGGCCAATGACTGGACCGGTGCCTTCAACATTAATAATTGGGTGTAGATGGTGGCGACCTGGGGTTCGTGCTTTCAGGCGAATTTTAAACTCGTAGGTTTCCCCTAGCTTATATCGTTGCGAGCGAATGGTAGGGGTGCCGTTGACCGTTGACTCAAGTCTGACAAAAACTGGTCCGGCAATCCCGACATTCAAGTAAGAGGCTCCTTCTGGCGATGGCATATGATCTGGCCACCAAATCGACGGAACAAATTTACCTGTAACGATCAGTTCTTCGTTGACTTTAATTTCTGTCTTACTAACTTCTAGGTCGAACCAGTTGGTTGCGCGCATACGCAAACCAGCTTGCTGTGCACGTTCACCATGTGAATAAACCGGAGTGGATAAGGCCACTAGATAAATCGCAAAAGCGGCAATTAATGTTTGAATAAGTGTTTTGTTCATAGTCTTGTTAGTAACTTGGCTAGGTTCTGAGTTCTTTATCAATATTTTTAGTGTTAAGTACCGAGGGCTTAAATCACAGATTTTAACCAGCGTGATTTGGCAAATAGAGAGCCAACCCAAACCCAGAGATAAAAGTGTAAAAGTGTTACAAAGCCTGCAAAGAAGGCAGTCAGTGGCGTGACCGCTTCACCAAAAGTACGTAGTGTGGATTCTTCAATAATTCTTACGTATTCAGGCATGGCTGTTCGAATGTATTGAAAGCCCATTAAATCAGCTACCGTTACCATGATACCGCTGTACTCAACTGGAACGTGCATGGGCGCAAATACAGGCCAGTTCAATGGATAACAAACGATTGCGAATAGAAATGCACCAATTGCACCTGCAAAGAAGAAGCTACGGGTAATCAACATAGTTGTGTCGAGTAAAATCGCCATTCCTATAAAAGTTGATGGTGCAACAAAGGCGAAAGGGAAGCCTGCAAATTCATGGAAGTTAACGGTACGGCTAACGTATACACCTGCGAGATAACCAATGGTTACACAAGTCGCTGCGATGGGTAGGCGAAAGTATTTCCACAACAAATAAGTGAATACTGCTGGGGTGGTAATAAATGAGAAAGGTGTAACTAATGGCCACCAGCGACGATCCCTCCAGTCAGCCCAGTAGTCCCAGTCACCAACTGTTAATGAAATAAGGAAGATGGTGACACTGCCCAAGAAAATTAACAGTACAGGAAGCAACATTAGATCGATGCTGCGATATACGTAATTCTGTTGTTCTTTATTAGTTAAAGCAGAAGCGGTGCTTACACCTTCATTGTGTGCGGGCTGATTGGGATCGTCAATGGAGTAAGACATAATTGAATCCTAGGGAGAGTTTAATCCTGGGCAGAGCTAGCTCTGAGTATCCGTATATAAATCAAGTGTAAAAAAAAGCCCTTTTTCTCGAAGAGAAAAAGGGCTAATTAAGTTTTGTGGTCTAGGCCTCAGTAGCAGACTGTTGTTCAGTTTCGCTAATTTCGGTGAGGACCTTAATGCGGGCAATACATTGCATTAAAAATCCAGCTAGTCCAAATAGTCCCCAACCCAGGACAACAAAGCCCCAGTGGATTGGTGCAGCAAATAGTTCTTCAGCGTAGAAAAAAGTGTGACCCCATTCGTTAAGACCTAAGTTAGGCATGATCAAAATAGGTGCAGAACACATCATTAATAGAGGGATAGAAATTCGATTACGGAAATCTGGCATACGAGTATGAATCCAAAGAGCACCAGCACACATAGCAACAAGCGCTAATGGAATAGCCATGTAGAACAAGCTGATATGAGTAGGGGTAAAGTCAGTATCTCGAATCGTAACTTGATGCCATGCGGCGTCTGCTTCTACGAAGATACCGAAGATAAGAATTGAGAAAATACCTGAGATGGCAAAGATGCCAAATAATAAGAAGTAAACAGAGAGCTCATCTTTTGGTGTCATGTTTAGTTCTTTAGGTCGGCTAAACCAGATCCAAACCATGGTAAAGAATCCGATCATTGCAATGAGAGGGAGCTGGATGTAAAGCAATCTCATAAAGTAAATTTGAAATTCGGGCTCGAAGTAGTCAAGACCCACAGTAAACGCGTTGTGTTCGATATACATGCGATAAGCTGTAAATAGAATGACACCTACGATTACATTGATCGCTAAACGACGAGCAGGGATCTTAGGCAGACCATCTTCGCGTCGGGGTACATTGTCAGCGGTAAATTGGGCAGGACCATTTTTCTTTTTCGATTGTCCATCGCCTTCGTTATCTTTAACAGGAATTACAACATCATCCATTACTGTAGACATGTTTGTTCTCCAATTGATTAAAAGTAAAAGGTTAGTGATGAGATTGGCTATCCCTACTAAATCTCTTCTTAATGCTTGCTTTACATTCTGTGAAAATTTGCACAATTTTGATAGGCGTTTCGGCAATGAAACTGTCGTGATATGTTCCCAATATTCGGGTTTGGGCAGGACGGATTTTAGCCTTGGGGTAGTTTAAAAAATACAATAAAAACAGTGGTTTAAAAAGATTTACAGGGGGGGTCGTGCCCATTAAATAATTGACGAATACGTCAAATTCTATTTTTTTGACAAAGCGTCAAAAAAATTGTCTATAAAGGGAATAAAAGTCGGTTTTTTTGAATGAATTTGATCTAGGTTGTGCACTTATTTAGATCAGTTTAAGGCAGTCCAGCCCATCCAAGACCATATGGATCACTAAACCTAGACCTACTAAGCGGGTAGGCTTATACACACTTAGCGCTAGGTATAAAGGTTGTAGGTAGTATACGTGGAAAGGGTGGTAGCCGATGCTGCAGCGTAGAGGGTCGTATAGTGGGTCTGCCACAATATGGTCGATATCCACTAACATAGTAGCGATCATAATAATGAATGCTTTTTTATATTCTTTCCGAAAGAATACCCAGGCCACCACAGCCGGGATCAAGAAGTGTAGTATCAGGTGTACGTTGGCAGACAGCATATAGATATTTAATTGCTTAATTGGAGTGTTTAGTTGAATTCAGGCCTTTGGCTAGTGAGAGCCATGCAAATTCTCTTAGCGGGTATTGTACTGATTTTTCCTGCTTTTTTAATTTATGTCTTTGTTTTTATTTTTTATTCGGGCGACAGCTTAGAGCCCGCTGTCGCACAAACTGTTCCAACTGAATCGCTTTGCGAGTTAGAAAAGTTCGATAGAAAATTAAAAACTGCTTATCAGGTGCGTGTGCCCTCTAATTATGATGAACATAGATTATGGCCACTGTTAGTGGTGTTTGCGCCGGCTATGGATAGCGCGTTTATGGAACGCTATACAGGACTAACGAACAGCGTAACTGCGGTTGGATATGCTATTGCTTACGTCGACTCCATTCCTATGTCGTTTGAAAGCATGGGTAAGCTGCATGTTTTGATAGAAGACATAGAAAAAAACTGGTGCATTGATTCTGAGCGAATCGTTTTGTCTGGACATTCCAATGGAGGCACTATTAGCCAAGCTTTAAACTTTTTGCCAGTGAAAGAGGGTGAGCTAGAAAAAAGCTATTTTGGTTTTATTTCTAGCGCAGCAGGCCTACGAAAAGAAGATCTAAGTGAGTATGAGTGCCGCCCAGGCGCCAACGCTTTTGTTTTGCACAACGAAGGTGATACACACTTTAAAGATTTTGGTCGCGGTGCATCGGAGTGGTGGGCGGCTTGCAATGAGTGTGAGCTAGAAGCTGTGGATCAAGGGGACGGTTGCTGGCTTTATCCAAGCTGTGCTGACGGGGCGATTGTCCAGTATTGTGAGCAGGAGGGTGGTCATTCCTCGTGGCCAAAGCGCCACGAGGAAATCGCTAAATTTTTAACATCTATTTAAAAGCTTTTAGTCAACGACGCGTTGGAATACTAAAGTACAGTTAGTACCACCGAAACCAAAGCTGTTAGACATCACTCTGTCGAGTTTTTGATTAATTTTTTCGCGAACGACCGGAATACCTTCGGCAAGAGGCTCAAGGTTTTCAACGTTGGCTGATTCACAAATAAAATCATTTTCCATCATTAGCAAACAATAAATCGCTTCTTGAACGCCAGCAGCGCCTAGCGAGTGGCCAGAAAGCGATTTAGTTGAGTTGATGTGAGGGATATTGTCACCAAATACTTCACGTACTGCTTTAAGTTCAGCTACGTCTCCAACTGGAGTACTGGTGCCGTGGGCATTGATGTAGTCGATATCACCATCAACAGTTGCCATTGCTTGTTGCATACAACGAGCAGCACCTTCACCAGAAGGAGCAACCATATCGTGACCGTCAGAAGTAGCGCCATAGCCAACGAGCTCAGCATAAATTTTTGCGCCACGCGCTTTGGCGTGCTCATATTCTTCGATTACAAGCACACCACCACCACCAGCGATAACGAAACCATCTCGATCCGCGTCGTAGGCGCGCGATGCTTTTTCAGGAGTCTCATTATACTTTGTTGATAGTGCACCCATGGCGTCAAACATCATCGATTGGCTCCAGTGTAGCTCCTCGCCTCCACCGGCAAAGACGATATCTTGTTTGCCGAGTTGGATAAGTTCAGAAGCGTGGCCAATGCAGTGGGCGCTGGTAGAGCAGGCAGAAGTTATTGAGTAGTTAACGCCTTTGATTTTAAAAGGCGTGGCCAAACAAGCTGAGGTAGTACTCCCCATGGTACGAGTTACGCGATAAGGGCCTACTTTTTTAAGACCTTTCTCTCGCAGAATATCTGCTGACTCAACCACGTTTTCAGTTGAAGCTCCGCCAGAACCAACAACAAGTCCAGTGCGAACATTAGACACTTGTTCTTCGCTCAGACCAGCGTCTTCGATGGCTTGGTTCATAGCCATATAGGTATAAGCTGCACCAGCTCCCATAAAGCGAAGTACTTTACGATCGATGTGATCTTTAAAGTCTACATCGATAGAGCCAGCAACGTGTGAACGAAAACCTAGTTCTTTGTAGTCTTCTTGAAACGAAATACCTGATTTACAGCTTTGAAGAGAGTTTAAAACGGTATCTTTATCAATACCCAGGCAAGATGTAATGCCCATTCCTGTTACGACGACTCTTTTCATGAGATCCCCTTGTAAATATTCCTATTAAAAATTTGGTGTTAAAAGGTGTTTAAAAATCGTCAGTAGACTTGAATAGGCCTACTTTAAGATCTTTACCTGTATAAATTTCACGTCCATCCACTTTCATGCTGGCATCGCCGATGCCCATAACCAGCTTGCGTTCGATTAAACGGTTCATATGAATTTCGTATTCGACAAGTTTGGCACCAGGTAATACTTGGCCAAAGAATTTAACTTCGCCGGCGCCAAGCGCGCGACCTTTGCCAGGGTTGCCTTTCCAACCAAGGAAAAATCCAATCAGTTGCCACATCGCATCTAAACCTAAGCAACCTGGCATTACTGGGTCGGTTTCAAAATGGCAATCGAAAAACCAAAGGTCGGGGCGGATATCTAGCTCAGCTTTGATTAGGCCCTTGCCATGATCGCCGCCATCTGCGCTGATGTGGGTGATTCTATCGAACATAAGCATTGGGGGAAGTGGAAGTCGCGCATTGCCCTCTCCTAATGTAATTCCATGTCCGTGTTCAATAAGTTCGTCGTAGGTATAGGAGGGCTGTGGTGGTTTCATAATTCGTGTCTTTTCTATCCGTTTAAAGGTTAAACCAAGGGCCTAGAGCCCCGTGGTCAGTATTCGCAGGGCATTATAAGGGGGCTTGAGGGGATAAAATAGCCCTATTCGGATTATTTTGGGGTTTTAAGTGCCGATACTTTTACGGTTCATCGCTTTCAGGAATAGTCCCTAAATGGTAATCTCCGCACCCAGCTTAGAGTAGCGTTAATAGTGGCCATTGCCCTGTGATCTAAGCCAAGCTTTCTTCCTCATGGTTTTTATATGCTGCCTGACATCGGACAAGCCAGTTTACTTATTGCGATCTTTTTCGCCGTGCTTAGTAGCGCAGCGCCTTTGCTAGTTTTTTTTGGATCGCAAACCGAAAACTGGAATCGTGAGCTATATCGAGCCGTTAGGCGTCTGTCCTTTGGTCAGTGCTTTTTTATTTCGCTTGCGCTTATTTGTTTGGGTGGAAGCTTTTTAGCAAATGATTTTAGTGTGAAGTATGTAGCTTCCCACTCGAATGTCTTATTACCGACACAATATAAAGTGTCTGCAATATGGGGTGGACATGAAGGCTCTTTATTGCTTTGGGTCTGGATTTTGGCGGTTTGGGTGTCTTTGCTTGCTTTGAATGCTCAAAAGCTACCGCTTAATTTTTTAAGCACCGTTTTATCAGTGCTTTCGATGGTGATGGTTGGTTTTCTAGCCTTTATCATTTTTACCTCAGATCCGTTTGAGCGTTTACTGCCTGATTTCCCACTAGATGGACAGGATCTAAACCCTTTATTACAAGATATTGGTTTAATTGTTCATCCTCCAATGTTGTATATGGGCTATGTTGGTCTGGCCCTGCCATTTGCCTTTGCTATTGCCGGCTTGATGCACGGAGAGTTTGATCGGACATGGGCCTCTTGGTCTCGGCCCTGGGCAAAAGCTGCATGGGCGTTTTTAACGATTGGTATTGCCTTGGGTTCTTGGTGGGCCTACTACGAGCTAGGTTGGGGCGGCTGGTGGTTTTGGGACCCGGTCGAAAATGCTTCTTTTATGCCTTGGTTGGCAGGAGCGGCCTTGATTCATTCGCTTTTGGCGACGGAGAAACGTCAAACTTTCAAGGTTTGGACTGTGCTCCTATCGATTGTCGCATTTTCGCTGAGCTTGTTAGGCACCTTTTTGGTGCGTAGTGGCGTGCTTACATCCGTACATGCCTTCGCGAGCGATCCTGCACGCGGGATGTTTATTTTAGCGTTCTTGGGTTTAGTGGTCGGAGGTTCTTTATTACTTTTCGCCTTGAGAGCCGAGCGTTTGAAAAGTGAAATTGGTTTCTCTCTCTTATCCAAAGAATTCTTTTTGATTTTAAATAATATTTTTCTTTTAGTGGCCTGCGCGACAGTTTTGTTGGGCACGCTTTTTCCAATTTTTAGTGATGTATTTGATCTTGGTCGAGTGTCAATTGGACCTCCATATTTCAACTCATTGTTTTTTCCTATGACGGTGTTGCTGCTCATCGCGATGGCCTTGGCTCCATTGCTTAACTGGAGAGATACTCAAGAGAAAGATCGTCTTATTAAGAGTAGTGCATTGTTTTTTGCATTGGCCGTAGCGCTTTCTGCGGGCGTCACTGGTTTATTGCTCTCGTTCTGGGATTGGAAAGTTTTTCTTATGCTGAGCTTATTACTAGCATTGGCATTTTTGCTGCTGGCTAGCTTAAATACTCTTAATCCAGGGCAGCTTTGGACTGCTTGGAGATCTCTCAGTGTTTCGCAAAAAAATATGCACGTGGCTCACTTTGGACTCGCTGTCTCAATTTTTGGTATCGCGCTAACCTCTATCTACAGTGACGAAAGAGATTTAAGTTTGGCGAAGGGGGAGAGTGTTCAGCTGTCTGATTATGTCTTTCGTTTCGAAGGTGTTGAAACAGTGAGGGGGCCAAACTATATAGCCACTCGCGGTCGCGTGGCCGTTGAAGGGGGTGGGACAAATGGTTTGTATCTCTTGCCAGAAAAAAGAAAATACTTTGTTCAAGAAAAACCTATGACTGAAGCGGCGATAGATGGAACTCTCACTAGAGATCTTTATGTAGCCTTAGGCGAGGATTTAGGTGCAGACAAATGGTCACTTCGGGTTTATCACAAGCCTTTTGTAAGAATGATTTGGTTCGGGGCGTTGATTATGGCTTTATCCTGTTTTTTCTATTTGTGGAGAACAGGTACAGGGCGGTCTAAGTTGGGGGGTGCTAAATGAACTTAAAGCTACTGACCCCTTTTGTTTTGTTTTTTATATTGGTACTCGTGTTTTATGTTGCATTGCAAAACACAGATACGAAGGAAGACATACCCTCTCCTTTAATAGGTAAGCAAGTACCCGAGTTTGCGTTACCTGATTTGTTGGGTGAGTCTTTGCTTAACCAGCAAATTTTCAACGATGAGCCAGTCTTGCTTAATGTCTGGGGTAGTTGGTGTCCCTCATGCTATGCCGAGCATGACTATTTGGCTTTTCTCGCCGCGGAGGGCGTTCCTATTATCGGCTTAAATTACAAAGATAAAAAAAAGGACGCATTAAAGTTTCTAAAAAAGCTAGGCAACCCTTACAGAGCTATTATTTATGACGAGAAGGGTAGTTTAGGCTTGGACTTAGGTGTGTATGGTGCGCCAGAAACTTATCTAATCGACGCTCAGGGTCAAATATTGGTTAAGCGTATCGGTGTAATGGATGAGCGAGTTTGGAACAAGATGTTTAAAGAGAGATGGAATAGCTTGCACGGGAAACCTAGGCAAGAGGCTGAGACAGGTTCGGAATAGTTATGAATATTCGGTTGGTTTTAAATAGTTTGTGCCTGTCATTGTTCGTTCTTTTTAGCTCGGGATTTGCTTTTTCTCAGGTGAATAACTATCCCTTTGAGAATGAGGTTCAAGAGAAGCGTTTTCAGTCTTTGTTAGGAGAACTGCGTTGTCCAAAATGCCAGAACCAAAGCCTTGCGGATTCGGATGCAGAAATCGCTCAGGATTTACGGCAGAGAGTGTATGAGCTTTTGCTAGATAATCGAGCCGATGAAGAGATTCGACAGTATTTGATTGATCGATATGGAGACTTTGTAACCTACAGACCTCCTTTTAAGTTATCGACCTCTGTGCTTTGGCTTGGGCCGGGTATCTTGATGTTTTTTGCATTAGGATTTGCTTTTTTTAAGGTAGCAAAATCGGCCAAAGGTGATAGCGCTGCATTAAAAGGTAGTGGAGAAGCTCGTTCGGATGACGAGGTTTAGAGGCAATGCTGAACTATCTACTTACACTGTGTCTTCTTAGCCTAATCGCACTTGTGATTTTGTTTGGGAAGCCTAAGTTTGGTCGAAAACAAATCGCTGCAGTTTTGGTGTCTGTATTGGCTTTGGCTATTCTTTTTGCAGCTAATTTTCAATTGAACAATATGGATGTTTCGATCAATGATTTTGAGACACGGCAGAAAAATCAGAGCGTCATCAAAGCTTACCTAGACGATCAGAATAATATTGAGGGTATCAAGGAGCTGAGCCCGCTCGAGTTTTTTACTGGAATAAAACGCTATCTTCAGCAAGAGCCTCTGGATAGCGAGACCTGGATTCTTTTAGGGAACCTTTTACAAGGCATTGAGAATAATCGCTTTTCTTTGCAGGCCTATAAAAAAGCTTATGAGGTGAGCGCTGGGGATATTGACTATGCCTTAGCCTACGTGAATGCGCGTCTAAGCTTGTTGTCTAATCTTGGCGCATTGGACAACGAAAATGTTGAGGTTCTCGAAAGCATATTAAGAAAGCACCCAGGGCATCAAAAAACCTTAATGCTTTTGGGGGCGACGGGCTATCAAGGTGAAGACTTTGAGTTAGCACAACGAGCCTGGGGAGATTTACTCGCTACACTCCAAACCAGAGGAGATAGTGTTCCTAAGGATGTCATTGAGGCTCTAGAAAAAAGCATTGATAAGGCGGCTAGCAAAGCCAGAGGGGATTCTGAGCCAGAGGCTGAGCTAGAAGCGGTCAATATAAAATTGGCCATCCAGTTTGGAAGAGGGGCTCAGCAGGCCTTGCTTAGCGCAGACAAAAGTAAAGCTCGCTTATTTATTTTTATTCGCGCGCCGGGCCAACGTGGTATGCCCCTAGCCGCAAAAAACTTGGCGTTGCCACAGGATCTAACGTCGACCTTGGAGCTTTCCATTGGTCAAAATGACGTATTGATGGGAGCCAACTTAGCCGGTATGGCTGAGTTAGAGCTTAGTGGTCGACTGTCTATAAGTGGCGATGCAATTCCAGCCGCTGGTGACTGGAGGGCTCAAGCCCTGGTGATTCCTCAGGGTCATTTTGATTCAATTTATAAGCTTCATTTGGATCAGGTGATCGATCCTTAAAGGTAATAAAATCAATTGGTTATGATTAATCTGGTGTAGTGTTTAGTGCCATAGAGCTTGAGCTTTTAAGAGTCTATGTGTATGGTGCGCCACTTGTTTCTCAATATGTCTTTGCCATCTTGGTAAATCGACTGTTTTAGCTACTGTTAAAGAGGACGGTAATGAAAATTATTTTATTAGGAGCGCCTGGCGCAGGTAAGGGAACCCAAGCTCAATTTTTGATGGAAAAATATGGGATTCCTCAGATTTCTACTGGTGACATGCTAAGGGCTGCGGTTAAAGCAGGTACTGAACTAGGTTTGCAAGCAAAAGAAGTGATGGATGCAGGTGGTTTGGTAACTGACGAAATTATTATCGGTTTGGTAAAAGAGCGTATCGCTGAACCCGATTGCAGCAATGGCTTTTTATTTGATGGCTTTCCTAGAACGATTCCTCAGGCTGAAGCATTAGTTGAGCAGGAAATTGATATTGATGTTGTGCTTGAAATCGCTGTTGAGGATGAAGAAATCGTAAAACGCTTGAGTGGACGCCGAGTTCATCCAGGTTCTGGCCGTGTTTATCATGTTGTTTATAACCCACCAAAGGTAGAGGGTAAGGATGATGAAACGGGCGAAGAACTTATTCAACGCGATGATGATCAAGAAGAAACGATCCGTAAACGTTTAAAGGTCTACCATGAGCAAACGAAGCCTTTGGTGAACTTTTATCAAAAGATTTCGGAACAAAAGCCGAGCACCAAAACAGTGAGTGTTGAAGGTGTTGGCAGTGTTGACGAGATCACTCAATCTGTCTTGTCTGCAATCGAGTAGGCCTTAATACTTTTTATGAAGAAATATGGCGTACTGCTGGTAAACCTGGGTACGCCAGACAGTCCCGAAAAAGCGGCTGTTCGAGCTTATTTACGCGAATTCTTGATGGACAAGCGAGTGATAAATCTAGCTTGGCCACTTCGCTTTTTTTTGGTCAATTTTATTATTGTCCCAAAGCGCTTAAAAGCAGTTACAGAACTTTATCAATCTATTTGGGAACAAGACTCTCCAATACGTTTGATCAGCTATGAGCAAGTTCAGGCCTTAGAATCGCTGCTCAATGAAGATAGCGAAGTTGATTATTATGTTCAGCTTGGCATGACTTATGGTAAACCAAGCATCCAAGATGCTTTAGAAGCGCTTCAAAATAAGAATGTTGATGAGCTGGTTACACTGCCCTTATACCCCCAGTTCTCAGATACAACCACCACCCCAGTTAAGGAACGCTTAGAACAGGC
Organism: Pseudomonadales bacterium; assembly: GCA_965223975.1. Classification (GTDB taxonomy): domain Bacteria; phylum Pseudomonadota; class Gammaproteobacteria; order Pseudomonadales; family JBECKS01; genus JBECKS01. The sequence goes on along the minus strand of OZ245031.1, from coordinate 257,392 downwards.
TATTAAAGCTCTGAATTTCGAGAAAAAAAGTAATTTTGTTTCGAATTACTATCAAAATCCCTTGTATATCGAAGCTATTAGGCGAGAAATTACAAAGTTTTGGCACAATTCGAACACTCCAGAAGTTCTTTTGCTTTCTTATCATGGAATACCCAAGTCTTATACCGAAGCTGGTGATCCTTATGTTAAAGAGTGCAAAGAGACTACTCGAATGATTAAGAAGGCTTTAGAAAGTACTGGTGTGGAAATTAGAGAAAGCTTTCAGTCAAGAGTGACCTCAGAGGAGTGGACTAAGCCTTATACCGATGATGTACTTAGGGAATTAGGTCAAAGCGGGACTGAAAGGGTGCATGTATTTTGTCCAGGTTTTGCAGCAGATTGCCTCGAAACATTGGATGAAATAGCCGTTGAATACAAGGAGCTATTTCTGGATGCAGGAGGTCTAGATTTTGAATGTTTGCCTGCACTTAACGACGCCGATTGTCATATTCAAATGATGGGAAATATTGTTAAGAACGCCCTATAGGCTGTAGCATAATAATCTAGGAAATATATATAAGTCTTTGATAAATAAGGGTAAATATCCTTATTTTGACATCATAAATAAACAAAAAACCTTAAAGATAGTGGCTCTGGTTTTGCTTTGTTTTTCGTCTTCTAGGGCCACCTAAAATTCTTTGCTAGAAAGGCCTTTTCTTTTATTAAAAATAGAAAAAAAATTAAAAGAGTTTGAACTTATTTCTTATAACTTTTTTTGTTTCACTGAGGAAAGATTTGGAAAACGAAGGAAGGCTATTTTATTTTTTCATTTCTATTCGTTTAGGCTTGTTTGTTATAAAAATAAATAAGAGCTGAACCAGAAAAAGGAAAGAAATTGATATATATACTTATTTAGAAGGAATATGCCCTCATGCGTCTTAAGGTTAAAAGGGTCAGAATTTCGCGCTCATCTGGAGTATTTTTTTTATAAGTAATTAGCTCGAGATTTTAAATTAATTCGCAAAGTTTGATTTTATTTTTAAGAAAAGCTTTACATTATTGAATTTCTACATATTATTTGTTCGACGAACTTAATTAATTAAAAGAAATTTTGATTCTTTGAGTTCAATTTACGTAAATTTTTCCATCAGCTGAGGAAAGCAATAATGGCAAAAACAAAAAGAAAAGCGACTCGTCGTAAAGCAAAAAAAGTGTTAACTCCTGCTCAAAAGGCGGCTGAGTTAAAAGCTAAACTAGCTAAAAACACAGAGAAGAAACTAAAAGAAGCTAATAAGCGTCTTACTAAGAAGCTTAAAGCTGAAGATGCAAAAAAAGTAGAAGCGCTAAAGAAGAAGCTAGCTGCTGCTGCTGCTAAAAAAGCAAAAGCTGCTGAGAAGCGTGCTGCTGCCGCTGCTAAGAAGAAAGCTGCCGCTGTCGCTAAAAAAGCAAAAGCTGCTGAAAAGCGTGCTGCTGCTGCAGAAAAGAAAGCTGCTGCTAAGAAAGCGGCTGCCGCTAAGAAGGCTGCTGCTAAGAAGAAAAAGCCAGCTAAGAAGAAAGCTGCCGCTAAGAAAAAGCCGGCTGCTAAGAAAAAGCCAGCTGCTAAGCGCAAGCCAGCTAAGAAGAAAGCTGCTAAGCGTAAACCAGCTGCTAAGAAAAAGCGCTAAGCAATATGATTTTGTCAGCGTAAACTGACAAAATCGACAGATTAGCCGCTTGTCCTGTCCCTGCTTTAACGAGTTTGGATGAGATAAGCGGCTTTTTTGTATCTGAGATTTATTAAAGGAAACCTGCTAATGACTTAAGGATATAATCGTTTTGCAGTATCGAAGTTCTTAATGGTTTCGATTATGCTTGCCGATAAATTCCTTACCTAGGTTTTAGAAACGTTCATGTCAGCTCAATTTAACTTACAGACCGATTTTCCTCTCACGCCTCCGCCTAAAAGCTATACTCCAGAGCAGAAAGAGCAGTACAACCAGCGAATTCTCGAGCTACTTGAGGAGAAAAATGCCTGTCTAATCGCCCACTACTACACTTCTAAAGAGCTTCAAGCTTTGGCAGAGCAGAGTGGTGGTTGTGTGTCGGACTCACTGGAAATGGCCAGGTTTGGTAGCAAACAAGAAGCGTCTACTCTGATTGTTGCCGGCGTAAGGTTTATGGGAGAAACGGCCAAGATTTTGAGCCCGGAGAAGCAAGTGTTAATGCCTACTTTGGAAGCCACCTGTTCGCTGGATATTAACTGCCCGATAGATGCGTTTTCGGCCTTTTGTGATCAGCACCCCGATAGAAAAGTAGTGGTTTATGCGAACACCTCGGCAGCGGTGAAGGCGAGGGCTGATTGGGTGGTGACTTCTAGCATTGCGCTAGAGATCGTTGAACATTTGAATGACCAAGGGGAATCGATTATTTGGGCGCCTGATAAACACCTAGGCTCCTACATCGAGAAAGAAACCGGCGTGGATATGTTGATGTGGGACGGCGCTTGCATTGTCCATGAAGAGTTTAAGACTAAGGGACTATCGGACTTAAAAGCCTTGAACCCTGACGCTGGTGTTTTAGTACATCCTGAGTCACCCGCCTCCGTCGTTGAGTTAGCGGATGCGGTCGGCTCTACCTCTCAACTCATTAAAGCAGCGAAAACTCTTCCGATGGAAAGCTTTATCGTAGCAACTGATACTGGGATTTTTTACAAAATGCAGCAAGCTGCGCCCAATAAAACCTTTATCCCTGCCCCAACAGCAGGAGAAGGAGCCACTTGCCGCAGTTGCGCTCATTGCCCTTGGATGGCGATGAACGAGCTGGATAATTTACTCGCCTTGTTAGAGGCCGATGATGTTAAAGATCGAGAGATTTTTGTTGATGCTGAGCTAGGTGAGGCGGCTTATAAGCCTTTGAAAAGAATGTTGGATTTTTCTGCGTCTTTATAATTTTAGTTGAGTTTCTTCTGTTTGAATCGCTTCCATTCGAGATCCGATTTTACTAGTGAGTTGGTAATTCCCTTGTGCAAGAGGTAAAGCCAATTCAAGCTGTTCCAGAGCTTGTTCATTCAGCCCGTATAAGTAAAAGTATTCTGCTTTAGCCCTGAAGATCCCCAATCTGTTGCCTTTTAAGCCGTGTGCTTCAGCTAACCTGCGCCACACATGGGGCTCTTGTGCCTTGCTTATACTCAGGCTTTCCAACAAGTATATTGCTTCGCCTAATTGCTTATTGCGTATCAGAGTATCCGCGTAAAGCATGGTTAAAGGATAATTACCAGGATGAAGTTCTAAGGCCGATTCCAAAGCACTTTTAGCTGATCGATAATCTTCTTTTTCGAACATGATTTCAGCCTTTGCGAGCAAAAACGTGATTCGAGTGGGGTGCTCCTTAAGCAGCTGATGTAAAATTTTCTCAGCGTCTTTAAATTGCTTTTGTTCGTTATACACCAACATCAGTCCATAAAGAGCACCGTTTTTCTGTAAACCACTGCTGCGTTTGACTATATCTTGTAGGTCTTTTTGATACTGTTTAAGTGATTTTGAGCCTAGTGCTTGGATGACTCCTAAGCGATATCGAATGAGCTGATAATCAAGCTGGTCGTAATGGCGCTTTTTAGGGTATAGGTTGCTGCGGTTTTGGGCGTCAGCAATTCGAGTTTCTGTCACAGGGTGGGTCAATAAGTATTCTGGCGGTTTGCTCCCTGAATATTGTCCAGCTTGCTGCAGCCTAACGAAAAATCGGCGCATTGCGTCGGGGTCACGTTCAGAATTTACCAAAGTTTGCATGCCGATTCGATCAGCTTCTTTTTCGTTATTTCGACTAAAGCTCAGATAGTTTTGTTGTGCGCTGGCTTGGGTTGCTGCGATCGCGCCTAAACCCGGCTCGGCGCCTACCGTAAGAAGAATGAGCACACTCGCCAGGTAAGCGCCCAAGGTTGCGGCTTGACTACTCTTTTGTTGCGCTATCATGCGGGCAAAGTGCCGTTGGCTTAGGTGAGCAAGTTCATGGGCGAGTACGGCGCTTAATTCGTCCTCATTTTCGGCCTTTTCGAAGAGTCCTGTATTCATTGCAACAACACCGCCAGGCATTGCGAAAGCATTAATAGATGAATCCATAACTAATAAGGTATGTAGGGTTTTGTCTTTCAATTCGCTATGCTCGGCTAGCTGATAGCTTAGTGATTGTAAATATTCGTTGCTGATAGGGTCGCTGATGATAGGAAGCTGTGCCCGAACTTGTCTCAATAAGAGCTGCCCGATCTCTTTCTCCTTTTGTAGCGAAATGATTCCCGACAGGTGATCGTTAAGCACAGGGAGCTCGTCTTGAGAATGAGCTCCTGACGGGGCAAGTATTGGTAACGCTGTGATTTGAAAACACAGATGTAATGCCATCCAAAAGCGACTGCTGTTGATGGTCCGCTTGCTGCCTTTAGAGCTTATGAAATTGATCACTGGTTTTCCTGCGGAATTTGCTTACTTTACACCTACTTATTTAAGCATGTTTTGCTTTTTTATGCTTTGCTCTAGGTTTATTATTCTGCCAAGCCATTTAGAGTTGCGTTTTTAGTGAATAGTTCAATTGATATGTTAGATAATAATGCTGCCCAACCGGGGTGCTTAGATGCCAGGGGCTTAAATTGCCCCTTACCCCTGCTAAAATTGAAGATGGCGCTGAAAAGCCTCGCCGTAAATGATACGCTTCAGGTTTTAACGACAGACAAAGGCTCCTTAAATGATATTGAGACTTATTGTCGCCTTTCAGAGCATCAACTGCTAAAGGTGAAGGCTCACCCATCTTATTTTGAGTTTTTGGTACAGAAAGGCTAGTTCAATTTAGGTTTCCCCTATATGTTTAAACGTATCAACCAGTGGACAGAGCGATATCTGGGTTCAGACGAAGCCGTCGGAATCGTGTTGCTAATCATAGGTTCGGTTCTAGCGATGTGGCTACTGGGGGGTGAGCTTGCACCTGTCTTCGCAGCCTTAATTATCGCATTTGTGTTACAAGGGGCTGTTAATACCTTGTCAAAAAAGCTGCCTCAGGCGATTGCGTTCTATTTGGTTTATATATTGTTTTTAGCCGTATCCGTTTTGATATTGGTGATGCTACTGCCTCTGGCATGGAGACAGCTAGCGAGTTTGTTGAATTACCAATTACCATTGATGCTTTCTGAGGGACGCGCTTTGGTTTTGATGCTTCCGAATCAATACCCCGATATGGTGACCCACGAGCAGGCTCTGGCGATTGTGAATTACTCTAGCGAAAAGCTGGCGTCAATGGGGCAGGGTGTTTTGTCTTTTTCAATTTCGAAAATCCCCAATGTAATGGCCATTTTAGTGTATTTGGTGTTGGTACCGTTATTGGTGTTCTTTTTTCTTAAAGATAAAGATAAGTTGCGGCTATGGTTAATTAGCTTTTTGCCTAATGATCGACCAAAAATGAATCAAATTTGGTACGAAATGGACGCGCAAATTACCAACTATATTCGTGGCAAATTCATTGAAATTATCATTATTGGATGCGTAAGCTTTTTGTGTTTTACCATTTTTGATTTGAATTATTCGGCCTTGCTAGCCCTTTTGGTCGGGCTTTCTGTAGTAGTTCCTTATGTCGGTGCGACAGTCGTTACAATTCCAGTGATTGCGGTTGCCTATGTGCAATTTGGATATGGCGGTTGGGGGTCTGATTTTTTCTATGTCGTTTTGGTGTATTTTGTGATTCAAGCTTTTGATGGGAATGTCTTGGTGCCCTTGTTGTTCTCTGAGGCGGTTAATTTGCATCCGGTCGCTATTATCATCGCCATCCTGGTATTTGGTGGATTATGGGGCTTATGGGGCGTATTTTTTGCAATACCTTTAGCCACCTTGATCAAAGCCCTTTATAATTCCTGGCCTGAAAGAGACTAGCCAAGGCTTTGGAAACAAAGCTTGATTGGTTAGCACATTCCTAGCGTAATTTTTGGAGATCGAAATATGATCACTGGTAGTATCGTGGCTTTAGTGACCCCCATGATGGAAAGTGGGGAGATCGACTGGCAGGCCTTAGACAAGCTTGTAGATTGGCACGTAGACTCAGGTACTAGCAGCATAGTTGCTGTTGGCACTACTGGAGAATCTGCTACTTTATCGGTTAAAGAGCATACTCAAGTCATTGAACGAGTTGTGGAGACTTGCAATGGACGAGTACCTATTATCGCCGGTACCGGGGCCAATAGTACAAGCGAAGCGATTGAACTCACCGAAAATGCCAAAAAGGTAGGTGCCGACGCTTCATTGCTGGTGACACCCTATTACAATAAGCCTATTCAAGAAGGGCTTTATCAGCACTATTGTAAAATAGCTGAATCGGTTGATTTACCTCAAATCCTATACAACGTTCCAGGGAGGACCGCGTGTGACATGTTGCCGGACACCATCATTCGTTTGGCAAGTGTCAGTCCTATTTGTGGTGTGAAAGAGGCAACAGGTGACCTATCTAGGTGCCAAGCGCTACTAGACGCGAAGTTAGAAGATTTTGCAATTTACTCAGGTGATGATCCAAGCGCTTGTGAGTTTATTCTGATGGGCGGGCATGGAGATATTTCGGTCACTGCTAACGTGGTTCCCAAAGAAATGGCTCAAATGTGTCGCGCTGCATTAGAAGGAAAAGGAAATGAGGCCCGAGCCTTAGATAAAAAAATCAGTATTCTTCATGAAACCTTATTCCTAGAATCTAATCCAATTCCTGTGAAGTGGGCTTTGCACAAGATGGGTAGAATGGAATCAGGTATTCGCCTGCCGTTGACAGTGTTAAGCAAACAATATCATACAGAACTCAAGCAGGCCTTGAGTGATACCAACTGTTTGAAGTCTTGATTGATATGATTCTTGAAATTTTACGGGTGAACGTGACTAAAGGGTTAATACTTTGTGCATTAGTGTTCTCGACATCGTCCTGTGCCGTGTTTAATTATTATTTCCCTGATAAGCGATTGAACTATCAGGACCATCAATCTCTTCCTGAACTGAACTTTCCAGATGGAATTGAAACACGACGCATTGATGACCAGATGCCTGTTCCTGATATTTCTGATGATTTTGAAAACGTAACCTTGCCTGAGGAGGTGGATCGCCCAGCGCCGCTCAAGGTTGGCCTGATGCAGCTTGGCATACAAAAAAGAAGTACAGGAGACCGTCACTGGATTTTTGTCGATAAGTCCGCTAGCCGCGTTTGGCCAGAGTTAGAAGAGTTTTTTAAAGTTAGAAATATCTCACTTCGCTTTTTAGATCCAAGAAAGGGGCTTGCTGAAACTCAATGGTTGGATGACAGGCATGTTTATCTTGATACATTGAAGAAAGATATCGAAGACAGGAATATAAAACTTCCGGGTGAGATCACAAACATTAGCGCGTACAGGTTTCTCGTGTACTTGCAGCCGGGTCTTCAAAGAAATACTTCACGCCTACAGCTGGTGGTGACAACTCAAAAAGACCAATGGCCAAAAGCCTCTGACTCGTCTGAATTGGAAGAGTTAATTTTAGATGACCTGACCTTGTTCCTGGGCGAACGCTTATCGGCCAAATCCTCAGTGTCATTATTAGCGCGAGAAATGACACGTTCTTTTACCGTGGATCTGGTTAATCAGGTAGAGCTTGAACCTTATTTATTGATCAACCAGGATTTTAATCAAGGGTGGTATTTGGTTAGCAAAGGCGTTAGAGAAGCGGATATGCCTTTATTTGATTTGAATAGAAGCCTCGGTTTAATGTACTTGAGTACGTCTCATGAGGACTCTGCGTCCTATGCTTTTGCCAGGGCGATCAAAGCGAGCGGTTTGTTGAATCAGGAAAAGAATCATGAGGATTTCCAGCTTTCGATTTCAGAGGGTGAGAACGGTATAGAGGTTAGGGTTCAGTTGAGCGAAGAGACTCCGGCTGACCGAGAATTTTCTCTGTATGTGCTGGAAGCCCTGCGCAACAAAATTAAGATAAAACAGCCTTAGAGAGAATTCCCTTGAGAGTGTGTTCCATCGGCAGTGGTAGTAAAGGAAATGGGACACTGGTCCAACATCAAAACGCCTGCCTATTAGTTGACAATGGCTTTGGTCTCAAAGATTGTATTAATCGAATGGCTGCGAAAGGAGTGTCTCCTGAACAGTTAGATGCTATTTTAGTAACCCATGAGCATAGTGATCATGGCAAGGGCGTAGGAATGCTAGCCCGTAAATATGGCTTGCCTGTTTATTTGAGCGCAGGAACTTATCAGGCGCTCATTTCTCGAGAAATTCTAAGATCCTATGACGAAGTGGTTATTCTCGAGCCTGATACCTGGCTAGACCTTATTGGTATCCAGGTAAATTCGGTACCTGTGCCTCATGATGCTAGAGAAACGTTTCAATTTATTTTTAAAAGTGATGAGTCTTGTTTTGGTTTGCTCACAGATGTTGGCTCAATTACGCCCCACCTGATTGAGCAGTATGCGGAGTGCAAGAGTCTTTTGCTCGAATTTAATCATGATGAAGATATGTTGTGGGAAGGAGAATACCCGGAGCCACTGAAATACCGGGTGGGTGGAAATTTTGGGCATCTCAATAATGAACAAGCTTTGGAGTTTCTAAAAACCATCGGGACCGATCAAATCAACACTTTGGTCGTGTCGCATGTCAGTGAAAAGAACAACGACCTTTCTATTGTTGAGGGCATGTTAACGCAAGCATTCCCCGATTCAAACTCGGTTTTGTATTCCACTCAAGAAGATGGCTGCCCTTGGGTTGATTGCGTATGAGACGATTGTATTTTGGGGGCTATGAATGGCATTAGTCAGTGGGCGATCGATTCAGTTAGCTTTTGGTGCTGCACCAATATTCGAAAACTTTGATTTTAAAATCGAAGCGGGTGAGAGACTGTGTGTTCTTGGACGAAATGGTGCTGGTAAATCTACCTTTATGCGTTTGCTAACCCGTGATTTGCTATGCGACCAGGGTGAACTCAATTTTCAAAAGAATATTAAGATCTCTTTGATGGATCAAAATGTGCCTCAAGCAGAAGAGGCTAGTTGTTATCAGATTATTGGCAGTGCCTTGTCTGAAAATATTGATTTGCTGGATGAGTACCGAGGGTTGTTGGTAGCTTTAGAAGAGGGTAATGATGATCCCGAGCTTATGTCCCGTTTTGAAAATTTGCAGAATCAAATAGAAGAGAAAGGGCTGTGGGATAGTGACCACAAGATTCAAAAGGCAGCCTCGTTATTGAGTATTGACCCGAGTGAGAGCTTCGCTTCACTTTCGGGTGGAAGGAAACGAAGGGCTTGGCTAGCAAGAGCCTTGGTGGACGAGCCTGATATTTTATTGCTCGATGAGCCAACTAACCATTTAGACTTGGATACGATTCTTTGGCTGGAAGAATTTTTGCTATCTTGGCGCGGAACCATCGTGTTTATCAGCCATGACAGAAGCTTTATCACTAAACTTGCAACCCGTATCGTTGAACTGGATCGAGGAAGCGCAAGCTCGTGGCCTGGCGATTACCAGCATTTTTTAGTAAAGAAACAAGAAGCGCTTGAGCAAGAAGAAAAGCAGAACAAGCTCTTTGATAAAAAACTGGCAGAGGAAGAAGTCTGGGTTCGCCAGGGCATAAAAGCACGCAGAACTAGAAATGAAGGAAGGGTAAGAGCTTTACAGGCACTAAGAGAGGAACGTAAAGCCCGCAGAGAGCAAGTGGGTCAGGCAAAATTTCAGCTATCGAATAGTCAAAAGAGTAGTAAGCAGGTTATTGAAGCCAAGAATCTCAGTTATAGTTATCAAGGCTCTGGCGCGGATACCCTAACCATTATGAAAGACTTCTCAACGCTTATACAGCGCGGGGATAAGGTCGGTGTGATAGGGCCCAATGGGGTTGGAAAAACCACTTTACTCAGAGTTTTGCTGGGACAAATTAGTCCACAAGCCGGAGAGCTTAAACTAGCTGACAATTTGCAAATAGCCTATTTTGATCAACTGCGCGAAAGTTTGGATCTTGATAAGAGCATTTTAGACAATGTAGCAGAAGGTAGTGATTTTATTGAGCTAGGTGATAAAAGGACTCATATGGTCACTTACCTCAAGGACTTTTTATTTAGCGCGGAAAGAATTAGAACGCCGGTATCTGCATTGTCGGGGGGGGAGAGGAACCGGGTACTGTTAGCGAAACTGTTTTCTAAGCCCTGTAATTTTATCGTGCTTGATGAGCCCACCAATGATCTGGATATGGATACTTTGGAGCTTTTGGAAGACAAGCTTCATCAGTTTGACGGCACCTTGATGATCATCAGTCACGATAGAAGCTTTCTGAACAATATCGTAACAAGCACCTTAGTGTTCGAACAGAATGGGTTAGGTAAGTATGATTTGAATGAATATGTAGGCGGCTACGACGATTGGCTGATGCAACGTCCAGAAATGCCTCAGGCGAGCGTTGAAGAAAAGGTAAGGGTGACAGAGGCGAAGCCGAAAACTGAGGAAGTCAAGAGTGTAGAGAAAGAAAGCCTTAAACCAAAGAAAAAACTAAGCTTTAAAGACCAGCACGAATTATCTGAATTGCCTGCAAAAATTGAGAACTTAGAGCAGCAGCAAAGTGAGCTGGCTGAAGCATTGTCTAACCCCGACAACTATCAGGCGGATAGTGCAAAAGAAATGTCTGAGAAGGCTGAGCATTTACAGGCGGTCGAGCAGGAGCTTGAACTAGCGTATCAACGCTGGGATGAGCTGGATAGTCAGTAAGTGCTAAGCCGCCATTAATCTATTGAATAAGCGCGTATAGCCGATAGTTGTTTTTGTGAACTGTTCCACAGAGTTTATAGGCGGTATAGTTTTTAATAGACTTTAATTTGCTGAAGTGAGTTTTCCAAGATTGGTTTGATATTTTGAGGTATTTAATGCTTTCGATAAGAATTCCTGGGCCCGTGCTCCTGCTTTCTAAACAGTTTTTATTTGGTGCTTTGTCTATCACCCTATTAATGTCCTGCGCGTCCTATGAGGTTGATTCTGCTAGTAACCAGACCTTGGTGGGATCTATTAGCAAGGCGATCAATTCTGATCGTGGCCGAAAACAAAAAGAACACGAGACTTATGATCAGGCTCCGATATACGTGGATTATTCTAAGAGCAACCCTTTGCTGAGACATGATGATGAATTTGATGAAGATCAAAAGATAGAAAAGGATGATCCCTTCGAGGAAGAAGTGGAGTTTTCTGATTTGAAAAAGCTCAAACAGAAAAGGCAGGCTAAGCGAAGCATGGAAGAAGATCATGAAATCAGAAGCGAAGAAGACGGCCCCATAAGCTTTTGGTAATTGGCTAGTTTGATTGAAAAAAATTACTTACTTAGAAAGTGCTTTGTGAATAAGGTATAGTTCCTCTCTCCTGTTTCCCTTTCGGCAATGTAGGGTGGCTTACGGCCTTATTGTGAACTATGACTGATACTTTTCTTGCCATCGAATGCTCAAGCGAACTTTGTTCGGTCGCTCTCCTGACCAATGGACAGATTTATTCTAAGGAAAAGCTAGCTCCAAGAGAGCACGCCTATTTAGTACTACCCTTTGTTGATAGCTTAATGCAATCACATACTGTCTCCTTTCAAGAATTGAATGGAATTGTGTTTGGGCAGGGCCCAGGAGCATTTACAGGGCTTCGTGTCGCGGCGTCGATGGCACAGGGACTTGCGCTAGCTCATTTGCTCCCATTGGGCGCAGCGTGCTCACTTCGCTCACTTGCGCAGCAGAGTCTACCTACGCTCCCTGAAGGTGCATGTGTGCTTAGCGTATTGGACGCCCGAATGTCTGAATTGTATTGGGCTCTGTATAAGGTGACTGCAGGGCAGTTACAGGAAATGATAGCTCCGAGTCTAAGCAGTTTGGCTGATATGAAAACTCATGTTGAGTCGGTGGAGCCTGGCAACATTTATGCTTTTGGACCTGGTTGTCGCTACATACAAGAATGGGCAATTTGTGAAAACCTGAGTACCTTGGAAGAGGATGCTGAGCGATTTCCAAAAGCCTCTGATTTAATCGAATTGTATCTCAGTGAAGGTATTGGACTTGAATCAGAAAGCAAAGCTTGGCCGATGCCTAGCTATTTGAGAAATAATGTAGCCGCTAAACCCAAAAAGAGAGAATCTTAAGCTCGGTGAGAATGTTTTAAGGGTGTTTTTATGCTTTGGTATCAAATAGTTTTGCTTGCTCTTGTTCAAGGATTGACCGAGTTTTTACCCATCTCCAGTTCTGCCCACTTAATTTTGCCTTCGCAGGTGCTGGATTGGCCAGATCAAGGTTTAGCCTTTGATTTAGCGGTTCATGTCGGTACGCTTTTCGCTGTGTTGATTTATCTGCGTGGAGACATTATTAACATGATTCAAGCTTGCCTAGCCGCAGTGTTAGGCAAGGGAGTGAGCCAAGACGCTAAACTCGCAATGATGATAGTCATCGGAACTATACCTGCGGTTTTCATAGGTTTGTTGGTTAAAGATTTTGTTGAGCAAAGTCTTAGGAATATTCTAGTGATCGCGGTTGCCTCGATCGGCTTTGGTTTGCTTTTGTTACTGGTTGAAAAAAAAGCTTCGTTAGCGAAAGAGCTTGATAGGCTTAATATCTCGCACAGCCTATTGATAGGTCTTGCGCAAGCCTTAGCCTTTATTCCTGGTACCTCTCGCTCTGGTATAACCATTACTGCTGCATTGGCCCTGGGTTTTAACAGGCGCTCAGCTTTAAGGTTTTCCTTTTTACTTTCAATTCCGCTGATTTTGGCAGGTGGTTTGCTAAGCGGCTTAGACTTGTATGAAAGTGGTGCGGATGGGGCTCGTTGGGTTCAGGTAGCGGTAGCGACAGGGGTCGCCGGGCTAAGCGCGTATGTCTGTATCCATTTTTTTATTACATTAGTGGACCGAATAGGCATGCTTCCCTTTGTAATCTATCGAGTGGTTTTGGGTTTTGTTTTGTTGTCAGTCTATTTCTTGTTTCTCTCAGCTTAAATGCGCAGGGAGCAGCCATTCAGAAAACAGGAGCTGGAGGTATGCCGATTGACAAGCTTTGTGTTCTAGCTGACCAAACTCAATATTTCGAACGCGCGCAAAAGCTTTCTCTTGAGCTTAAAGCGGTGTGTTTGGATGAGCCGTTTAAGATAGACCAGTGGAAAAACGAAGCGAAACGCTTGTCTGAATTACTGCACGCTTTTGATTATGCGTTAGTGGTAGCAGAAGGGCTTCATTTTTTGCCTTTAAAAAAGAATTTTTCTCCTTTGTATATCAATTTTGGTAGCGAAGCGTGGCGTCGTCGTTTGTTTAATATCTCCAGTAAGACAGAACTTGCGGCGAAAGCTTTGGGTGTTAAACGAAACGAAGGCATCAAGAGCGTCTTTGATGCGAACGCTGGCTTAGGTCAGGACAGTTTTGTATTCGCTGCTCTGGGTTTGCAGGTACGAGCTTGTGAACGCTCTCCCTTGGTGTACCTCTTGCTGGCAGACGCCTTAGAGCGGGCTAGTTTAGATGATAGTTTGAAGCCTATTGCCGAACGTATTTCTTTGTTTAATGGAGAGTCAGCCCAAGCGATACTACAGAACATTATCAGCGAGTCTGAAAGCATATTTTTAGACCCCATGTTTCCTGACAAAAAGCACCAGGCAGCGGCGAAGCGTGAGATGCAAATTTTTCAGAACGTTTTGGGTCCGGATTTGGATGCCAGTCATTTGTTTGAGGTCGCGCTCGCAGCTGTGCATAGCGACGGACTAGCAAAACGATTAGTGATAAAGCGGCCTAAATCATCTGCCGTATTAAAACCGGAGTATCTAGGACATCAGGTTCAAGGGAAGGCGACCCGTTTTGATGTTTATTTTAAGGCGCATTAAAAATAGGCAGCGTCGTTAAATGTCATAAAATTGGCAGCCTTGTTTCGAGAAATACTATAAGTATCTGATTTAATTGAAGAATAAGTATTGTTTTGCTTGGCCTTAAATGAATAAAGTATCTAAAAATCACTTGAGCTTTGATCTTTGCTTATATAAGGTAAGCCTTCAAACAATTGTTTGAATTGGAATATTCATACCCTTGTTTGGGCTTAATAATCGGGCGGAACTTCGCTTATTTTATAAAGTTTTTTATTTATCATCGCTAGCGAGCGAAACCAAAAAAGTGAGTAAAACTATGACAGCACAAGATATTTCAATGGATTTATTAGGGGTTGAATTGGACCCGGTTCCCATTGCTTGGGAGCAAAAAGATGTTCAATTGTACTCAGTAGCCGTAGGTGCTCAGCCAGAAAACGAGCTGCAGTATATTTATGAAGGAGCTGAGGGTGGTCTACAAGTATTACCCACTTACGGTGTTGTGCCGGGTCTAGCGGTTGCTGGCGGCCTGATGGGTAAGGCTAAGTTTAACCTGATGATGCTTTTGCACGGAGAGCAGTCAATTACTTTGCATAAGCCTCTTCCGGCGAACTTTAAGGGAACCTTAAAAGGCCGTATCTCTGAGGTATTTGATAAGGAAAAAGCAGCCGTATTAGGAGTTACAGCTGACGCAGAAGATGAGTCAGGTGAAAAAGTCTTCACTATTCATTTAACCATGTTTATTCGTGGCTCGGGTGGATTTGGCGGTGAGCGCGGTTCTTCTGAGCCTAAAAACGTAGTACCTGATCGTGAGCCTGATCATGTTATTAAAGATCAGACTACTATGCAGCAAGCGGCTATTTACCGTTTGACTGGTGATATTAACCCAATTCATATCGATCCTAATTTCGCTAAACTAGGTGGTTTTGAGAAGCCTTTCCTTCACGGTCTATGTACTTATGGCTTTGTGGGACGTGCAGCGCTTCAAGCTTTGTGTGGTGGCGATGCGACTAAGTTCGTTTCCATGGAAGCACGTTTTGCTGACAGAGTAGAGCTTGGTGATGAAATTATTACTAAGATTTGGGATATGGGTAATGGCGAAGCTATTGTTCAAGCTGAATCACAAAAAGGTAATATTGTCATGTCCCAAGCTAAGGTGACTTACAAGAGCTAAGAAGGTATAGGGAGCTGACGGCTCCTTAGCACTTTTAATAAAAAGCCGGTTCGCTTATAGTGCACCGGCTTTTTATTAGCTCTTATTTACCTAGAGATTGTGTTCCGATATGACCATTGAGTTTCAACACGAATTAGATGCGAGCGGCTTGCTTTGCCCCGAGCCTGTAATGATGTTGCATAACAAAGTCAGGGAAATGAAGGTCGGAGAGGTGTTAAAAGTAACGGCGACGGATCCATCTACTCAAAGGGATATTCCAAAGTTTTGCAACTTCTTAGGTCATCCGCTCTTAAATGATGAGCAAGATGAAAAATTTTTCTACTATTGGATAGAAAAACGCGGGGCTCTTGCCTAGGGTGCTTGAGAAATCTAACCTGACTCGATTAACAAGGAAATGGCAGCTAGGGCTTCGGGATCTTGGTTTTTAATTTTAGTAGCCATTTGGTGTTGGAAAAAATATTTAAAGTCTGGGTGACATTCGGAGCTAATCAAAGAAGGCACTTCGGCTGGAATTGAAGGTTCGTTCGACGTGAAGCGATTGTCAGCAAAATGCGCATGTACCTGGCCCCGTTCGTCTAGTTTCCAGCTATGTATTTCGATAAGGGTTAGAGTTTTAAAGCCGTTGTCGGTTAGTGCTGCATGTGTACCGATGCAGTCGGGAATTTCTTGCGTTGATATTTTTTCGCACCCTTGAGGGCTGTAGTGCTTTGCAGCAGCCTTTAATTCGGACTCTTTGTATGGTGGCGCCTCATAAAAAACCTGTTTGCCTGAAGGGTAACGATAGCCTTGCCATTGGCCATCTAAGGGGTCATTAATTTCGGTGCAGGGCATAAGCTCGTTTAGCCATGGAACGAGACCTTGCACGCAGCCATCGGCTCTTAGTGCCCACCCTGCAATTTTTAAACTGTATAACTTGTTTTCCGAGTTGCAGTTGTTGTAGAGCATTTCAAGCCCATCTAACTCAGGTGCTATACGAATAATAGGGTTTTGGGGAGGGTGCAATGACTTGGCGTCAAAGATACTAACGACCTTGTTGTTCCTTAGGTTGTTGTCGGTCAGGTTGTTGGTCACTTTTCTGTCAGTTTTATCTGTCATTGCTGAGCTCCTGGTTTGAACTCTAAGCTATTACACAATTTCACTATGCCCTACAGTAGCTCCCGTTCGGCTTAGGTACAATGAACTTGGTCTTGTAAAAACGACCGCATAGCCCCGAAAATCTCTGATTCTGAGACTTGGAACACATTTCTGACGGGTGGTAGTGTTTGAGCTTATTGGCCTAGGCAATAAAAAAGGAGCCGAAGCTCCTTTTTTAAAAGTTATAACTCATTATCTAGGCTTAACTAGGTAGTTCTAACTAGGTACTAAGTTAACCGTGTAGTTATCATCCCAAACTTCTACGTCGTCTGCACCAAAGTTAAAGGTCTTAACTCGGGTAACGATTTTGCGAACCAGTGCAGCATCGGTAATCTCGCTAGACACGACTTCACATTTGGTGACGGAGCCGTCTGGAGCAATCACAAGGTGAAGTACAATGGCACCCTGAAGGGTTGGGTTATTACGTAACGCTCTTGAGTAAAGAGAGAATAGTAGACCTTTCTTCGCGTCAAACACTTTGCGAATGTCTTCCAAGGTCCTTGTACCGTCTCCACCGGAGGCTTTGCTGCCACCGCCACCACCCGTGCCAATACCGCTTTCAACTTGGGTAGTAGCCATTGCGGCGAGTTCGGTGCCTTTACCAGAGCCACCAAAGCCAGAAGAGTCTGCACTCACATTGCTAGCAACCTGAATACCTCCACTGCCTGCGCCAGCGCGGGCTGTGATAAGTTTTCTGTCAGCTGCTTTAGCTTGAGCTCCGCCTTTGGATAAAGGTTTGTTATCGAGCTCTACTTTAAGGTCATTAAGTTCAGCCAAGATATCTTGCGCTTCATTTAACTTCTTAAGTGCTGCTTCTCTGTCTTTTTTCTCTTTTTCAGTCTTAGGAACTTTTTTAGGCTCACGTTTTTTCTTTGGAACCTTTTTCTTTTCCTTAGGCTTTTCTTTCTTAACCTCTACCTTTTTCGGTTTTGGTTTCGGTGGTGGCTTCTGTTCCTTTTTCCGCGTAATCACCTTTGCGAGGCGTTCGGGAATCTTTTCTTTAGCTTCCTTTGAACGCTCTGTGTAGGGTAGGTTAGCCAGTAGCATACCGAGCATGATTCCTATCACTAGGAATATGACCATGATAAGAACAAACAGCTTGTCCTGCTTGGTGTTGTTCTCCCACGGTAATACTGGAGTTATGGTATAGGCGCGGAAATTACTCATTGGCATCTCCCGCTTTTTTCATAACGGCTAGCGATATTCGAGTAAAGCCACTTTCGGTACAGGTAAACATCAGCTTTCTCAACAATTTATAGGGGATTTCTTTATCACCCATAATTGTGATTTCGCTGGCCTTGACCGGATCTGGAGTACTCTGACGAATACGCTCACCTTGACGTTTTAATTCGCTTAATAACTCAGGGATAGAATCCTCTTCAAGTGCTTTAGCGTCTTCCACGTCAGCCACTTTTTCACCTTGAACAATGATGCTTGTGCTCGTAACCATGACCAACAAGTTTTCTTTAACTTCCTTACTCGCAGTCGATAAGGGGAGTTCAAGGTCCTTGTTGCTTGGTGGTTGTTGCTGAGATGAGTTTACCAATAGAAAAAACACCAAAATGGTGAAAATATCCATTAACGAGGTGAGGTTAAGAGCTACGCCTTTTCCGCCACGCTTATGTCTTTTCTCCATACGGAGTGCTTTTTTAGACTTAGTCTTACTCATGAAGCACCTCCATACCCTAGGCGTTCATTCATAACAGCGACCGAATCGGCTGGAGCATCTCCAATAGCGATATTCGGAAAGAGTTCGTATTCATCACCTTCATCATCTGTTTCAACACGCACACTATCCATTGATTGGATAAGTTGGTTGTAAGGAGTTTCCTCCTCAAGAAGAATGGTGATGTCTTCGATATCTTGGTACTTCTCTTTAAGGCGAATCAAAAAGTCGTTGAGCTCAACGAAATTCTGCTCTCCTTCTTCATTATTTCGTACCACTGTAAGAATACCCGCAGGCAATTCTTTTGTGTTTTGGCGATTAGAAACTAATAAAAAGTTTTTAGTCACTGTCACCTCAAAAGAAGGTTTGGGTTCTTTTTTCTTGTTGTCTTGGTTCGGCGGCGCAGCGGTGGGTAGATTAAGCTCTAACACCGATAATTGCGTAAACGCCGCTGACATGAGTAGAAAAGGAATCAATACCACCATCAAGTTTAGGAAGGCGGTGATATTGAGTTCAGTATCTACTTCATTGCGTCTACTTCTGCCTCTCATAATGACTCCTGTTGAGTTCTTTTCAAAATAAAGTTTTAGCTTAGCTAACTTTATTTATTAAGAAGCAGTGTCTTTTTTCTGATCGGCGTTTGCTTGGGCTTGTCTGAAAATATTTAAAAATTTAACAGAAGCCATCTCTAAGCTATCGACAATTTCATTGGTCTTAGCTTGGAGGAGTGCAAAAGATAGTAAAAGAGGTATCGCTGCGATCAGTCCAAATGCGGTGGTGTTCATCGCTACCGAGATACTAGCAGAGAGTAGATCCGCTTTTTCGGCAGGGTCTGCGCTAGCAACCGCTGTAAACGCTTGGATTAGACCAATAATAGTACCCAGTAGTCCAAGTAGAGTAACAATGTTCGCTAGCGTAGCAATATAGGGTGTGCGCGCTTCTAGTCGCGGTACTATCTCCATAAGGCCTTCGTCCATCGCTGCTTCGATGTCCTCTGATCGGCGAGAGTATGCACTGCGTGATAGTCCGTAAACGACCATGCGAGATACAGCACTATCATCTGCCTTAGCGACTTCTAGGGCTTGTTTAAATTTCCCTTGAGACAGGATTGGGAATAGTCCATTCCAGGTCTTTTGGTTTTTAGACTTAGAGCGAGCAAGGTAAATATATCTTTCAAGTACCATCGCTAAGCCCACCACTAAGAAGACCAAAATGATGTACATAAAGGTGCCACCGTCTTGCATAAAGTTGACGGCGATATCTATAAACCCAGGTTCGGCGACAGGAGCGCTATCAAGAGCTGCGTCAACGATTGCTGGATCAACCTCATCTAATGGTGCGGTATCTAATGCTGTCGCATCGCTGGTTTCTAGTGGGGTAGTTGAAGTTTCTAGTGAAGTATCGGCTTCGTTGGCCATTATTTTCTCCTACTGCCTATGCAAGTGATGGAATTAAACTGCGTTTTAAACTGGACTTTCTGTGTTCAGCAAAGTGAAGATAAACCGCAAGGTTTTGTGTATCGACGCAATGTTATTTACGTATTTAGATTGCTTGATTTTTTTTCTTTTTTTCAAGCGCTTGTCACCAAGGATAGTTCTTCGGCAAGGCCAAAGAATAGTATTCTTGGGGGGCTTAATCAAGGCGTGAGGGCGCTATTTTAGGGTATTTTTTACGAATGTTAAGAAAAGTCAGAATCGTCTATTTTTTAGCCAATTCGTGGGGCTTTATTGAGTAAGTACTTCAGGCGACTATCGGATCACTTTGAGTTCTTTTCGCTTCTTCTTACCCGCTTGTTTGCGATCATATCCTAGGTCTTTGAAGTATTTGACTTCCCGCACCACCTCGCTTCGCGATAAGGGTTCGACGCTCTCGCTTTCTATGTTCATTTCAAAGTCGGTGTTGCCCTGAGAAGAGGGTGTTTTTTTCCAAGGTACTAGATAAAGCACGGTCGGGGATTCGGTATCGCCGCGAATCGTTACACTTTTGTCTTCGGCCAAGCTTAATCCTGGGATTGGAGCCAAAAGGCTTATCATTAGACCGGTTTTAAGAACTCTCATTCAGCACTCCCTGAGCTGGCTTCAGCTTCTGGGTTTTCGGTTTCTGCAGCCGTTTCTTTTGTATCTTCTGGTGTTTCAGAGCTTGAGTCTTGGTCAGCGCTTTCAGTGCTAGCCTCTGGGCTTTGTTCGGCCTGCTGTTGAGACTGTTGCTGGGCCTGCGCCGCTGCTTGCGCTGCCGCTTTTTCTGCTTGCTGCTGTTTATATCGATTATTCAGGTCCAGAAGCCATGTGTCTACTTGTTTGTCAGGGTTTTTAGAGGCCAATTTATAGTATTCAAATGAGCGAATCGATAGCTCTATGTCTCTTAAATACAGTTCTGAAAGGACGCCAAGGTTGTAGTGAGCTTGCTCATATTTGGGGTTAAGCGCTGCAGCTTCGAGATAGCTCGCTTTTGCTTCAGCAAATTTGCCTTGCTCACGGTAGGCTAGCCCAAGGTTGTTATGGGCGTATTCATTTTCGTTGTTGATGCTGAGAGCCTTTTTAAACGATTCTTCTGCCTCTTTATATTTACCTTGATGGAGATAGATGAGGCCTATGTTGGTACTTGGGCCAGACAGTTGCGGGTTTTCTGCTTCCAGTGCCTTGAATTGTTGGAGAGCATCGTCGAACTTCTTGCTCTCGAGGTTTCTGTTTAAGGATTTTATAGCGTCCTTATAGGCTCCTTTAACCTGACGGCTTACCGGTGGGGTCTGGTGTGTTCTCGTTTTCGCAGGAGGAAGGGTGGTGTACCTAGACGGAGCACTTCGTGTCTGTTGCGGCGGTGCTGGTTCAGAAGCGGCTTCTTCTTGCGTGTTAGACGCTTCATTGTCTGACGTTTCTGAATCAGCGCTTTCTTCATTCTGTTTTTGTTCTTTTTGTGTATTGTCTTCTTGCTTGGGGTCTCGACTAGTGCCTGTCTCTTTAATTCTAGCTAGACGTTCAGCGGTTGATATTTGTCCACCATCTGAACTGTTTGGGGTGCTCGCACAAGCGGAGATCAGCGCTAGAACGATGCCTAGCACCAATAACTTGCCCATTAGGCCTTGAATATTAGTAAATCGATTCAACATGGCTTTCTCGTTTTTCGTATTTGGCGTAGCGTCCAGGTATGAGTTGCGCTAAAGCTTCGAAGCTTGCTTTTACCCATTTGTCATAAATGTTCCTTTCAACCAAGTCGGTATTCAATGCGAATACTTCGATGGCTTGGTCTTCGAAAGGGATAGCTTGATCTTCGATCAAAATATCATATTGATCGAGCTGGTCCGCGTTTAAGCCTTTGGGTCGTTCGCTGTCGATTAAATCTGATGCAAGGATTTGATAGATGCGAGCGATTCGGTGGTTGGCAGCGGTGGTCCACTCTGCTGAACCTGTGTTGGCAACATCCTGATATTTTTTGAGCACTAGGTCCATTTGCTTTTTCTTTTTCTTCAAGCTTTTCTTAAGTGGTTGTTTTAACTTGATACGTTTGTAGCGAGTGTAGTCAGGCTCCACGGTTTCAAATTTCATCTGTGCCGCTAGATAGGTAATACGAGGGGTGTTTTCGTCTCCCGCTTTAGCGTGGGTTTTAATGATTTTGTCGCGCCAGAAGTTGATGCGGTACTCATGTTTTTCTTCTTTGTAGAATTGTAAGAGCTTGTACTGAGCTTCAACATTTTGTTCCAGCGGCTTTTTGTAGGAATTTGCATATCGGCGATATAGCTCTCTTGCCCCTGTTTTGTTATTTGCTTTTTCGCGAAGTAGGGCGGCCTCCCACACTGTTTGGCGAGCGAGCTCTTTATCTGTTTTATCGTAGCGATCCGCGATGATCACGTATTGATCTGCCGCTTTGTCATGCTGGTCGGTGTTTTTGTAAGCCACCGCCATCTTGTCTGGGAAGGTTTCGATAAGCTTGTGACGCGGATAGAGTCGCTTGAAGGTGTTCAAGGTATTAATCGCTTTATTCCATTCTTTTGCTTCTAAATAGAGGTTGGCTGCATCAAAGTGAGCTTGTGGTCGAATTTTGGAGGCAGGTACAACTTGCCCTAGTCTTAGGAACTCTTCGGCAGCTCCGTTTAGGTCACCTTTGGCTTGAATAGCTTCGGCGTTTTTATAGATCGAGTTAGCAACTTGTTGAAGGTAGGTGATACGCTGTTTTCTGTTAAAGCCGTCGAAGGTGAGTACTTTTTGATAGGACTTTTCAGCATTGGCATAGTCCTTAGCATCAAATTCGGCGTTTGCAATGGTTACCCAGGCTGTGCGCTGCATATCCAAGCTCGCAGGTGGGTCCAAAGATACTAGGACGCGGCTGTTTCGGACCGCACCTTCGTAGTCTTTGAGCGCCAGTTGGTCTCGTATGATATTACCCAAAACACCTGGCATACGTTCGTCATCACGATAGTTATCAATGAAGTAACGGCTACTTTCAACTTTTTTCGCAATTAAAGTGTTTTTACCTTCTTCTTCACCTTTGTATCGGTCCACCATTTGTTGATAAGAGAGTAGGGCGAAGTAACTAGCATTAGCCCCGGCTTCCTTGTTGTCACCGGAGGCGCGTGCAAGTGTTTCAAACTCAACAACAGCCAATTCGTATTGCTCACTCTCATACAGGCTTTCTGCCAGTAATTTGCGAATTTCCAAAGTTTCCGCGGTATCCACTCCACCTTTATTGCCAAAGGTATCTAAGTATTCTCGGTACCAGTTAGCCGCGACTACGTAGTCTTTTTTCTTTTTCGAGCGTTGTGCTTTGGAGTGGTAGTGCTTAGAAACATCAGCTAGGTGTTTTTTAACCTCGACGAGCAGTGCCTCTTTCTCTTCGCTTGAGTAGTTCCTGGTCGGCGAGCTTGCATCGACATATTTTTTCCAGTAATCGCTATGTATGCCGAAGCGTTTTACGTAGTCGATCTTTCCGGGAAGTACTAAGCTCGGGAAGCCGCCATCTAAATAAGCCTGAAGAACTTCGCTTTGCATTTGCGGAGCTTCTTTATGATCAGGGTAGGCTTCTAGGAATACATCGTAGGTTTTGCCTGCGTCACGATAACGTTCTTGCTTTTCATAGTTTTCATGCAGTTGCTTATAAACCGCGAGCTCGTAGGGTCTCCCTCCGATTTTTTCGAAGTGTTTACGCAGCTCTTCTGGACCAGAGAGGTGTGAAAAAGAAAGAGCAATAACTCGGTTGGTATCATTGATCAGTTTTTCATCCGAACTAGTGTTGTACTTTCTCTTACGTTTTTTTACATCCACGAGCTTTTGATCTAGCTGATCGCGCAATGTAATAAAGTCATCAATGGCTAGCTCGTATTCGTTTACTTTAAATTGGCTCCATCCGTGCTTGTAAAGGGCGTGTTCTGCAAAACGTCTGTCCGTTTTAGATTCGGTGACTGCTTTGTAGGCTTCGGCGGAGGTGATGTAGTCGCCTGTAGAAAAGTATACCTCGCCTCGGCGGAACTGCGCTTCGGTATGGTACTTGCTTTCTGGATAGTCTTCTGAAATTCTATCGAGCGCCCTTAACATGTTATTTTCGTCACCGGTAGAATCGTAGGCCGCTGCTAGTTGATAAAGAATCTTATCGTTCTCTGGGTCATCGGGGTGCTCTTCAAGTACTTGCTCATAAACTGCAATTGCTTGCTGGTAGGATGCTTCATTTTTTTGGTCAAGTTCTATAATTTTGGCTTCGGCTGCTTGTATTTCTGCTTCGTTATCTTCTTTTTTGCGCTGGCGCTTTTGAATCAATACTTGATTATTAGTTTCGGGCAGGGCGGCCAACTCTTCGTTTTCTCGTGTGAGCTTGTCTATTCGGTCGCTTAGATCAGCCTGTTCAATTACCCGGTCATCGGTGGCTATCAGATTAAGATCAGCTACCCGACGAGATGATTCGGAGCGCATAGCTGAATCATCGGTTTCATCTAGCACCGTTTGGTAAGTTTCGATGGCATTTTCTGCGGATATGTTTTTTATCTTAACTCGTTTAGCAACCACTGGGTTTGCAGAGATATCGCCTAGGGTAACGAGTTCTTGCTGCTTGTCTTTTTTATTGTAGGTACCGAACAGCGCTTCACAGGCTGTTAAGCTACTCAAGATCATCGCGCTCGTTAGTAGGATTTTAGCTTGTGTCATTACTTTAGGTTGGCTCCGAGTCACCATTATCGTTTACCTCCGGTGACAACGCTATCTTGTAAGCGGGCAGCGGCTAGCATTGCTTTAACCCTTAGAGACTCATATTCGTCTTTTCGTTCGTTTAATATGCTTAGGGCCTCTGTTCTTAACAGCTTTTGATGCTTTAAGGATAATAGTTCTATTTGTTTTAGGGCTAGGTCTAAGTGTGCTGCAAATTGGTCTAGCTTTTTGACTTCACTCTTATAGTAGTCACTCGTTTTGATGCCCGATTTAATATTGCTGCTATGTTCTCGAGCGATAGCTAACAACTTGACTAGTTCTCGATACTGAACGCGCAGTTCCCATTGCCTCTCGTTAGAGTCTCTAGCCATATCCCAGGCTTGAATGGATTGAAGCTTCTCGAGATAACGTCGTTGCCCTTGCCATTTGTCGTCTGGCTCATTCTCCAAAATTGCATGCATCCGACCAATTCTATCTAGGATAAAGGCCTGGTCTTCGCTAGGCGCTGCAAGAAAGTTATTTTCTGCGGTGATTCGGTTCATTTCATCACGAATTTCTTCTAGTCTTTCCAAAATCCTATGGTTTTTTTCGCCATAGAGCGCTGCTTTTGCTTCTGGTATAAGGTCTGCGAATTTTTCTTCGTGACTATTTTGTTGGACCTTAAAAATTTCGAATTTTCCGTCATGTTTTCCAAGATCTTGTAGCAATAACTCCATTTCCCAGAAGTTTTGGTACATCACTGCGAATTCATCAGAAGCATAAAGGTCTATTAAGAAGTTGGCTTCCATCCGTTGTGTTTTTACCCAGCCGGGACGCTTGGCTACTTTCTGATACATGGAAGTTGCATCGAGAGTGGGTGGCTTAAGTTTGTTGAGCCAGTTTTCGGAGTTAACTATTTCAATTGTCTTATCAACATCAGCGATGAGTTTTTCATAAAGTTCAGCGGCTCTAAAGTAGCCTGTTAAGGCAAGGTGTTCTGACTTTAGTTTTTCTAAAGTATAAGGCCGGATTAAAAAGCTTTTGCCTACATAGGGGTCGGTAGGGTTTCTTTTGGTTAAATCGACCCACAGTGAAAACGCTTTTTTGGGCTCATTCAATTCAAGCTCAATCCAAGCAAGGTGGTAAAGCGCAGCGCTGGAGTGAGGCCCCTGGTAACTAACGGCGTTTAAGTACTCTCTGGCTTTTTCTAGTTGATCCTGTTCTAAATAATACCGACCAAGTTTTAGGTTGGCTTGATCTCTTAAGCTTCTCGATTCGAGGTCTTCGTGTTGGCCTTGTGAAAGTTCCTCCAGGAGCGGGAGAGAGTAGCTATCTTCTTCGATCAGTAGGCCGGCTGTGGCTAGGTTATATTTGCTATAGGCATTTCTGGTTTCTTCTGGGGTGACTTGTGCAAGTATCTTCTTCAGGGCTTTAGAGTTTTTAGTCAGGGTGTACACTTTGGTTAATAGAACCTTCCGATCTAGTTCAAGCCCAGGGTTTAAGTCGCTAATATTGGTTTCGAGTATTTTTTGAGCTTTACTTAGATCTCCTTGGTAAAGGTGTATGCGAGCCATCTGAAAATAGGCTGCATTTAAGGTGGCTTGGCTGACACGGCTCTTGGTAATTTCCTCAAGAACCTTTTGGGCATGTGAGGGTAGGCCCTGAAGAATGTAAAGCTGGGCTAGCAGCAATTTAGTATGCTCTACGTTTGTTGCGAGCTCGTTTCTATCCAGAGCAATTTTGGCTCGAATTAAAGCATCGTAATCGTCGTTACTGTAGTACTTTAGTAATATTTCTCCGTAGGCTAGATCTTCAACTTTGTGTTTTTTATCAACCAGGTGATATCTGGGTAAAGTGCTTGGGTCGTCACTTTGAATAAGTGCTTTGTTCGTTGCTTCTTGCTTTATTTCATCCCCAGCTAGGGTTTCGCCAATACTATTTGAGCTGTTTCCTTCGGTTTGAATAGTTTCGGTTTGAATAGTGTTGGTGTCACTAGCTGGAGCACTTTTAGGGACGCCATAGTCCCCGGCAGCGAGTGCGGTTTTGGACGACAAAAGAAGTAGGGCAGCAAATAATGCTGGAGCTACTTTCGTTGTTTTGGTAAAGCTAGCAAACATTCTTTGATCTCTTATTGCCACTCGCTGAATATAAATTCAACCTTTTGCTTTTCGGCGTTATCTTTAATGGCAAGCTCAATATATTTTTTTGAACTTGGCTTATAGAACTTATAACTGGCGGCTTTTTTAACATCTCGCCCGTCAAGTGAATATCCGCTTAAGATGACGACTATTTCATGTTCGCCAGGTGCTAGGTTAGCGGTGTGTACACGTTGTATGGCTCCTTTTTTCAGGGCGTTAATTTCTTGTTTGGTGTAAAGATGGTGCTCAACTACGTTGCCATCAACTTCAACTTTAAGCCCGTCTAGTTTGAAAAAATGGCCCTTGTCTATTGATAGGAATAAAGCAGCCTGTGAACTTACTGGTGTTAGTATGTCTTCCTCTAAAATAGCGAGTTCTTTGTTGAGCTCGATAATTTCAGCTTTCAGCTCTTGTACTTCTTGTTCTAAAGTAGAAGCATCAAGCTGGCCGGATACACTATTTTTGAAGTCCAATCTTTGTTCATTGCTGTCATCATCAAATCTATTTTCCAAGCTGATAGATTTTTCAAGCGCTTTAATCCTTTCGTCCAAAGAGAGTGTCTCGGTGGTTTCGTCTTCGTCAAATATACTGGGTGCAGACTGAACATGCGCACTCAAAGCGACCAGCAGCCCAAGGCTGGTGAAAAGTAATACTTTACGAATAATCAGTTTAGTAATGGCCATTTCGAAAATACCTGGTTGATTAAATTAAAAATAGATACCCAGCCCACCAAAAAATTTGATGTTGCTCGAACTGGAGCCTCCCGATGAAGCATCTACGCTGTCGAGATTGGTACCTATGTGCATTGTTAGTTTGTCGTTAGGGTGTAAAACTCTAAGTCCGAAGCCTAGAGTGGCGTAATTGTTAGTGTTGCCCTTTATATCAACCCTTCCTCGCCCATATTTTAGATAGAACTGATTGTTGAAAGCTTGTCCGTCTTTCCAAAACACTTTTCCCTCAAAAAGATTGTAACCTAGCGCAGCATCGTATCTTGTTAAGCTTTCTTCAATAAGGGTGGCGGCATTACCTGCCTCGGTTTCTCCTTTGATTTCAGTGCTGCCGTAATCAAGGTTTAAGAAGAATTTAGGTGTAAAAAAGAAGCTGCCTGTCACACCAATCAGAAGGCGTGTGTCAAAGTTTTCCACACTATAGGTTCCGAGATAGGCTAGTGCTTCAAACTTTTCTCGATCGATTCGGGCAGTATCAATTTCTTGCTGTTCAATTCTAGGGACAATGTATTTTTCCTTAGAACCATCAATATCAAGCAGGGCGTCGGCATACACCTTACTAGGGCCGAACATAGCGATACAAACCGAGCAAAGAGCTAGGCATTGTTTAAGTATGCGCTGCGTGCGAATGGTGTAAGCTGTTATCTTCATTATCTATTAGTAGTTGCTTGAAAAATTTAAATGGAGTAGTTGTCCAGTATTCGAAGTTTTTCTTTTTAGAAAGTATTCGTTTTTAATCACTACCATACCCAGTTCAAGTTTGGGTTCTTTTAACCGTTTGATTTTTTCTGGAAAGAAAGACCAAATGCCTTTAAGACCAATTTCTTTGCTGTTGAGTTGGGCCTGGTGTCTATGGTCAGTGAAAAAAGTTTGAGTGTTCGATATTACATCGTTGGTAAAATAGAGACTCTGCTCCCTTGTTAAGGTTTTTAGGTGTAAGTTGCTAGAGAATTTTTGGCTATGCGTTTTTAGGTAGCTAAGACTTAAGCTGTTACCGACCTGCTCCCAGTCGTTAGAAAAAAGTTCAAGCTCTGATTGTAGATAACGACCTTTATCGAGGTTGTTACTGCTAGTTAAAACAAGTCGTTTATCACTACGACCAGTAGGCAAGTTTGTTCGGTTAGGGTCGTTAAAGCGACGAGCGCTGTGGAAATTGATGAGGTCGCCATCCCAAGATCTTAACTCGGCGTTGGCTTTAAATAACCATGTGCTGCGAAAATAGCGTTGAAAACCAAAGCTCAATCGCCTGGATTTGTTATGGATACCTAATTCGCTGTCGTCCTCCCAGCCGTGGGAAAAGCCCATTAATAATGCGCTCAAACCGTTTTGAAATTCTTGGCCAAGGTTGATCGCGAGATCAAAGGTCTTGCTTGTATCTTGAATGGCATATTGGGTGAATATCCCAAAGCTAGAATCAAAATACAGATAATCTATTCCGGCACTATAGTGTACTTGTTCTTCTGTGTAGGAGGGGGCTTCTTCTATTTGAGTCTGGTAGCTATCTTCTACACTCAAACTTTGTATACCGGCTTTTACAGAGATTGACTCGGTTACAAGTGTTTTTCGGGCTAAAATTCCATAGCCTTGTATCGCTAAATCACCATCATCAATTGTATAGGTGTTGATGTTAAAAGTTTCATTGGGCAATGAGGCAGCAAAAGCCGCTTGAGGTAAAAGGCTAAATATTGCTGCGAACAGGGCGAATGCCAATAGGCTGCATGCCTCTCGAGCTTTGATGCGATATGAGTATTTACCTGCAGTCACAATCGCTACCCCAAATGCTGTTGGAAAAAGAATCACCTATCGCGTTCGCTTTGATTTTTCCTTGGAAGTCCTTTCGAACAAGGTCTCTGCTTAAGCGTAAATTGCTGTCATCGGTGTTGCGTTCTTGATAGATGTCTTGCTCAGAGCCTAGGTCAAGCCCTGATAATCTGCTTCGAGTACTTGAACAATTAGATATCGCGACGATAACAAGCAACCAGACAAATAGCTTTGCAATCGTCTTGGGGCTCACTAAGAATGGGGGAAAGTATGATTGTCTATTCATATAGAGCCACCCTCAAGTAAAGTCTCAATCCGATTTTTGAGAATATCGAAATTTCTGGGTTCATTGCCTTTTAAAGTTAGTAGTACTTTACCGCCTTCATCGAGCAGATAAAAACTAGGTATGGTATCGATGGCGTAGCGTCTTGATATTTTTTTATCTTCATCAAATAAAATAGGGTGTTCTGGCTGAAGTTTATCTAAGACATAACCTGACTTGTTTGGGTCTAGGTTCACAGATAAAACTTTGAAATTTTCGTCTTTATGCTTTTGAAATAATTCTTCAAATTGTCCGAGGAAGCGTGTCGAAGAGGCCGACCAAGAAGCCCAGAACTCAAGTATTATAAAGTTTCCTCGAAGTTCGTTTAAGCGAATATTCTCGTTCAGGTGAGACTTGAGCGTGAAGTCATAAGCTTGGTCTCCCGCCTGGAGTTCTCCTTGAGTACGCTTTCTCCCATCTGCATAACTGAAGTTTGGCAGGCACAATACTACTAGCAAGGCTGCGCATAAAAATGCGTCCTTGAAGTGGGTGAGTGTTGCACGTGCCGAGTAAATTGTATTCATACTTTGATCAAATTAAAAATAACCACTTAGGCCGAAGCTAAGTTCTGGGTTTTTCAAGAATTTGCCGTTGCTGTTGCCATTAATAGTTTGCTGCTCCACCAAGGCGTTTCTTAGGTCCACCCTGATAGCAAAACGACGAAGCGGATTTAGTCGAATACCTAGGCCGCCTACTAAAGAAATCTGTTCATTTTCGTCAATGGTTTGTAAGCCACTACCGACTAGTCCATAGAGTTGTGTAGGCCAAAAGTTTCGTTTTTTGCGCCAATTGATAACGAACTCAGATGGTAGGAGGTTTCTAGCAACCGCGACGGTGAAATGGCTGTAATCATCTGAACCTTGAGCGTAACTAAGCTCAAAGAAATGGTCTTCTGATACATGGTAGGCCCCTCTAATACCACTGATCGAGGCACTCGGACCATTGCTTAAGTTTATGCTGCCGCCAAATATGGATATTTCTGTGTCGGTGATTTTGACCCGCTCTTCAATGGCTCTATTGAATATTTTATCGGTTGAACTTCCCCATACAAAAGAGCTACCAATTGTAAGTGCCGTATGATGATTTAACTCTTCGGCATTTATATCAACAGTGTACTGGCTCAAGTCTGCCCTAAAACGGAGGCGTCGGCTTAGTTTGCGGCTAAGGCCTAAGCCCGCTTTGGTCATTAATCCGCTTTCGCTAAAAATGCCTGTGCTGTTGGGGTCGCCTGCTTCTGTGCTCATTTGGCCAATACCCAGCAAAAAATGGGGCTGATAACGATACTCGGTGAAAGGGTGGGCGAGCACATTAAACGAGGCGAAGCTTAGATCACTAGATGGGTCTCTGCTAAAACCGTATTCGACTTCTGTCGATAAGAAGTGAGTGGCGCGACGTTTAGCGAAAAAGCTCATTACGGGTTGGTCTGAAAGAAAGCCTCCAGAGAAACCGATATCAATTGGGTTTTTGCGTGCTGCGACTTCTTTAGCCTGATCCGAGAAACCGAACTGTTCTTCCTCGAACGCTGTGTTGTTAGGGAGGTCGTTCATATGGACCCACCCAAAGTGGTCGTCTGGCGTTCTGATTTGATACCACTCAGTACGGATGGCGGTAAAATTAATAAGCTCCTCTTTTTCAGCGATGTATATAGTGGGGTAATTGCGGCCAGGCCCACTGTGAATGTTAAGAAAGGAGCCCGTGACTTTGGCGGGTACATAAGTTGTTGAGAGCGACTGATCGAACACATCTTGAAAGCTATCAGCGTATTTCCAGGAGTGCTTGAGCCGTTGCCAATAGCTCATGTATTCTTTGTTTTCTTCAAATTCTAACTCTTCTCGGCTTTTTTCTTGCTCTTTTTCACCGTAGTAAAAGCTTCTACGCGCGTTCTTTGCGGCGTTATTTCTTTCTTCGATAGCTTTCCTTTTTCGTTCCCGTTCAGCTCTCGCTTCTTCTTCTTTTTGCTTTCGAAGTCGGGGCTCTAAAATGCGGCTGCTTCCAAACGCGCCTTCGGCAGCGACGCTATTTTGAAAAGGAATAATCCCAAGGGAAAACACAAGAAGAGAAAATAGAGCTAGCGAAGTTGTTTTAGAACGGGAGATCACACGCGGTTTTTGCAAAACCGTCATATTTAAAAACAGCAATGTGCTTGCTGGTTTGTCAGTGCCCAGTCGAGGCATAAAAAAATCCGCTTATACAACTAAAGTAAATTGGGAAATGCCTACCAAAATTAGACACTTACATGCAGCTTTTAAAGCTTGTATTTATTGTTTTATTCGCTTGAATTTTGAAGCAGCTCCAATCCTAAACTGTCTCAACTAAGGACACAAGTGATCTAATTAACTATCTGATTTGTATCAGTTTTCGTTGGTGGTCAAAAATGCAGATTTATTAATTATCACTTGTTCAAAATTTGACCAGTTTTGCCTTTTTTCCGGCTTTCAGTTTAGTCAACTTTGATCTATATTTCGCCGCAACTCACCTTTGATTGTTCGATTGACTTAAGATGGGCTTTCTCAGAACAATCAATTCCAAGAAATGGCGGTATTAGCTCGCTAAAACGGATGCTCAAAATGGCTAAAAAAGTGAAAGCCGAGACAGGAAAAGCCAATAGGCAAAATCTCTACTTGGTCGACGCCTCGATATACATATTCCGTTCCTGGTTTTCGATGCCCGATAGTATTACCGACAAAAACGGCGACGCGATTAATGCGGTATACGGCTACCTCCTGTTCGTATCTAAATTTCTGAAGGCAGCCAGGCCTGGGTACCCTAAGCCTAAGCAGATAGCCCTTGCCTTCGACGAGAGTTTAGATAGCTGCTTTCGCAACGATATTTATCCTTTGTATAAATCAAGTAGGGGCTTGCCCGATGACAACCTGGAGCACCAATTAAAGCTATGCCGAAAGCTGACTGAGTCCCTTGGTTTAGCCTGTTTTTCGAGTAAGCGCTATGAGGCAGATGACTTGATTGGCAGTTTGGCCGAACAGTATCGCTCTGATTCAAGCAGGGTGATAATTCTCAGTAAAGACAAGGACTTAGGTCAGCTTTTGAAAGGGAAAGACCAGCTCTGGGATTTCGCAGAAGATGAGTACCTGGACGCCAAAAGTTTTGGTGCTAAGTTTGGGGTGAAACCCAATCAGTTTGTGGATTATTTGGCCCTGTTGGGAGACCCGGTCGATGACATACCTGGAGTTAAAGGGATTGGAGCGAAAGCGGCTCAAGTGTTGATCCAGCACTTTTCGAGCCTTGAGAAGCTGTATGAGCGGCTATCCCAAGTGGTAGATATGGAGATAAGAGGGGCTAAAAGAATTAGGCGGCTATTGGAAGAGGGTGCAGACCATGCTTTTATGTCGCAGCAGCTCGCTCAGATCCATTGTGGGTTGAAACCAGCGCACTCTTTGGCGAGCTTAACTTGGCAAGGTGTTGATCACGCCCGCTTTGAGCGAGCGCTTAAACGTTACGGTATTCAGGGCCGCAGTTTTACTGCGCTTTCGAACGCTTTTATTGGATTAGAGGCACTTTAAGTATATGTCACAAGTGTCTGATTCTAATAAAGTTATTAATATTTTAGCGGATGAAAATATGCTCGGCCTAGAAGCTAGTTTTGCATGCGAGGGTGCTCCTCGGTTTGAACTTAAAACCATGCCTGGGCGCGATATTCAACCTGATGATGTTGTGGGTTGCGATGTGCTTCTCGTGCGTTCGGTCACTCAAGTTGATCAAGAATTGATCAGCGAAAGCAAACTCCGTTTTGTAGGTAGCGCCACAGCAGGTCTGGACCATGTGGACTTGGCTTATCTTAAAGAAAAAGGTGTTCCATTTGCTAATGCAAAAGGGGCAAATGCGCTCGCAGTGGCTGAATATGTCATCACTTGTTTGGCCTTTTTAAGTCAGCAAAAGAAACAAAATTTCTTTAAAAAACAAATAGCTATCGTAGGTTATGGCCATGTAGGTAAAGCCTTAGCAAGCAAATTGAGAGTGCTTGGGGGAGAGCCTATTATTTACGATCCCTTTTTGGCTGAACAAGAGGTAGCAGGGCAAAAAGTAGCTGAGCAAGGATTGGTCGAACCACGAGCAGAGGAAGTGGCCTTTTCCAGCTGGCAAGACGTACTGGACGCCGACGTTGTTAGCCTGCATGTACCTTTAACTGATTCAGGCGCTTACCCTACTAAATATATGATAAGCAAAGAATTTTTTGAAAAATTCAGCAAGGATGGTGCTTTAATTAATGCCGCCAGAGGTGGAGTTGTTGATGAGCAGGCTTTACTTTCAGCGCTGGAAAGCTCTCAGTTGTCCTGCGTACTCGATGTATGGGAGGGAGAGCCTCAGATTTCTGGTGATGTATGCGCTTTAGTTGAAGTCGCCAGCCCTCATGTCGCGGGTTATAGCTTGGAAGCCAAATTGAGAGCCACCGAGATGCTTAAAGACCGTTTGCTTGAGCGGTTGAATATTAAAAATTTAATAAAAACAAATACTTGTAGTGGTAACTTAAAGTGGTTGAGCGAAGAAAAAGTACCTGCTTCTATCGATACTTGGGAAGATTTTTACGGGCTTTTGTTGGCACTTTATTCACCTCAAGTGGATACCGATAGCTTGAGGTCTATTCAGCGAAGCTGCTCGAGTGACCGAACAAAGGCGAAAGCGTTTGATGCTCAGCGTAAGGGCTATGCCCATAGGGCGGAGTGGTCGAGTTATGCTTGTAATGGCGCATATGCCAGCACGAGCCTTGGTTTCGATTTAGCAGATTTAGGTTTTCAGGTCGGTGATAAGCTTGAAAAAAGCAAGGAAAATCAAAGTGATAGCTAAGGCAAACGATCAGGCCAGAAGCCTTTGTTTAGGTCTAGTGCTAAACCCCTGGGCGGGTATTGGTGGCTCGGTGGCCTTAAAGGGTAGCGATGGAGCTGATATTCAGAAGCAAGCCATTGAGACGGGAGCTAAGCCCAAGGCAGAAAGTCGCCTATCTCAGTTTTTGGAACCATTGAAAGCCTTTCAAGATACTCTGCAGTTTTTGTGCTTCCCTGGTGATATGGGTGAAAATATTCTTAGATATCATAAGTTTAGCTATGAGGTTTTGGGCGAAGGTCGCCAGCAAGCTTGGCCTCGTATGTCTGGTTTGGGTGAGAGTCTGCCTGCTTTAAGCTCCTCAGGAGATAGTCGAGATGCGGCTCGTGAAATGGCTCAGCGTGGTGTCGACATTCTGTTGTTTTGTGGAGGGGATGGTACCGCTAGGGATATTTCTGCTGCTTTAGGTAGTTTTTCAAAACAGGTGTGTTTGGGTATACCTGCGGGAGTGAAGATCCAGTCAGGTGTTTACGCTCGCACACCGCTAGAAGCGGCCGAGTTGATCAAGGCATTTACACAGGGTTCTTCACTTGAGCTGCTCGAAGAAGAGGTTCGAGATATTGACGAGCAGGCCTTGAGAGAAGGCCGGGTCTGTTCAAAACGGTATTCCGAGCTGTGGGTACCGAGCATCCCTGATTTGGGATTGGCCCTCCAAGGCAGCAAAGAAAGCGCGGCTGCTGGAACCTTTTCTGCAGAGGAGGGGGAAGATTTGAGCGCGGCAGAGGCCTTGGCAGCCGAGGAAATTGCTGCGGGTTTGTATGAAGACTATCTGGAAGAGCAAAACACGCTCTGGATCGTCGGGCCTGGTAAAACCACGGAAGCGCTTAAGAGAAAATTGTCTGAGAACGAAAACGAGCGCACTTTGCTTGGTGTTGATGTTTATTTGGCGGGTCAGTGCTTGGCTCAGGATGTGAACGCGGTCGAATTGGAAGGTTTGCTGGACCAAAAGCTAGCTGAGGGAATAGGGGTCAAAATTTTTGTATCTCCCATCGGGGGGCAGGGTTGCCTATTTGGCCGAGGCAACCAACAGCTAAGCCCGAAGATTTTAGAACGGGTTTTAGCTGAGGGCGGGCATGGCGCTTTTATCATTCTGGCTACCCAACGAAAGCTTGCCTCTTTGCAGGGAAAAAGAATGTTTGTCGATACTGGCGATGCGGCGTTGGATTTAAAGCTCGGCGCTAGCTATAAAGTCAGGGTGTCCTATGAACGAGAAATGCTTTACTTAATAGGGACTTAGGATTTGTTGTTAATGCGCTCTCTAGGCTGCTCAATTTAAATAGACAATCCTAAGAGAAACTATTCGTGAAAATCAGGAACTGGTGCTAGAATGCGCCGCGTTCGAACTGGCCGAGCGCAGCTTCTTTCGGGTATTGCTGAGGCCAAGAAGAGTTCATTGTTTAGTCATTGCTGTGCTGCGTCAAGTGCTGGTTTGATTGACGCGGGCGAGTCGTTAAGAGGGTCATTGATTATGCCAAGTTTTGATGTGGTATCTGAGTTTGATATGCATGAGGTAAGTAATGCGGTCTCTCAAGCGAATAAAGAGGTTGATACTCGCTTTGACTTTAAAGGGACTAACTCAAAGTTTGAGCATAATGAGATGCAAATCATGCTGGATGCTGAAGTCGATTTTCAGCTAACGCAAATGCTTGATATCTTGCAGAACAAACTGATCAAGCGTGGAATCGATACAGCTTGTATGAAGGCAGAAGAACCGGTCGAATCTGGTAAACGTGTTAAACAAGAAGTGATTCTGCAGCAGGGTATCTCCAGTGAGCTCGCTAGGAAGATGGTTAAGTTTGTTAAGGCGAGTAAGCTAAAGGTCCAAGTAGCTATTCAAGGTGAAAAACTAAGAGTGACCGGTAAGAAGCGTGATGATCTGCAAGCAGTGATTGCTGCATTAAAAGAAGAGAACTGGGAAATTCCTCTTCAGTATGAGAATTTCCGCGATTAATTAGAGGATTAGTAAGTGTATATAAAAGTCATTCTATTGAGCTTGGTGTTAGCGCTTCCAATGGTAGCCCTCAGCGCTTTGATCGAATACGGTGTGACCATTGCAGAACTGTTGGAGCCTAAGTTTTGGTTGTCGCATATTTTTGCCGTTTCTAGCTATGGGGTAGTGACCGCTCTGGTGCTATTTTTATTTGGTTCTTTGGGTGGTGAGTCGTCATCTGAATCTGGCTCTAAGCCTTCGTCGAAAAAGGGCAATAAAGAGCAAGGCAAGGTTAAATGGTTTAATAGTAGTAAAGGCTATGGCTTTATCACCCGTGACCAAGGTGATGATGTTTTTGTCCACTACCGTTCCATCGCAGGTAAAGGGCATCGCTCTTTATACGAAGGGCAGGTGGTTGAGTTTTCGGTGTCTGATGGCGATAAGGGCTTGCAAGCCAATGATGTTGTCATCATATCCGGAGAAGCAAAACCAAGAAGGCGTCGCTCGCGTTGATCTTAGTTTTGTAAGTAGTTGTTTTTATTAAATTTTCAAGCTAGTTAAAGGTGGGGTAATTTCGTGATTTCTGATCAAGAAAAGAAAGTATTTAGTCAGTGGTCTGAGCGTGAGGCTTTAACCGAAGCAATGATTCCTATGGTGGGTAAATTGTACCGCGAGAAAAACGTGGTGACTTCGGTCTATGGTCGTCAATTGGTTAACCGTACTGTGGTTAATATTATGAAGACCCACCGATTTGTGCGTGCCATTGAGAAAAAAGAACTATATGTAGAAGATACTTTTGCTGTTCTTGAGATTCTTGCTGAGTTAGATCTTCAGCCTGCTCGAATTGATATTGGCAAAATTGCCATGAGCTTTAAAAATAGCGATCAGTCGGATCTACGTGCTTACGTTGAAGCGGAGGTAGCAGGGGCACTTACCGATGCTAAAGAGGATGCTGAGCAAAGAGATGTAGTGCTATATGGCTTTGGTCGTATTGGTCGTTTGATGGCTCGTTTATTGGTGGAAAAAGCCAGTGACCGTTGTGGTATGAGATTGCGAGCGATTGTTGTGCGTAAAGGTGGTGACGGCGATCTTCAAAAACGTGCGAGCTTGCTTCGAAGAGATTCTGTGCATGGTTCATTTCAAGGCACTATTCGTGTAAACGAAGAAGACAACACCATTATTGCGAATGGTACAGTGATTAAAGTTATTTACTCTAATGCTCCGGATTCAATCGATTACACATCTCATGGTATCGATAACGCCATTATCATCGATAATACCGGTATCTGGAGAGATGAGGCTGGTCTTGGCCTCCATTTAAAGTCAAAGGGTGCTAGCAACGTTATTCTGACGGCTCCGGGTAAAGGCGATATTAAAAACATCGTGTTTGGGGTTAATGATTTCGAGATGGACAATGACGCTATTATTTCTGCAGCGAGTTGTACCACTAACGCGATTGTTCCTGTGCTTAAAGCGATGAATGACGAGTTCGGTATCGATAGCGGTCATATGGAAACGGTCCATAGTTACACCAACGACCAAAACCTGATCGATAACTACCATAAAGGTGATCGAAGAGGGCGTAGTGCACCTTTGAATATGGTACTTACAGATACAGGTGCAGCGAAAGCAGTGGCTAAAGCGGTTCCAGAGTTAGCGGGTAAGTTAACCGGTAATGCGATCCGCGTTCCAACCCCTAACGTCTCCTTAGCGATCCTTAACCTGAATCTGCAGAAAGACGTGACTGTTGAAGGTGTGAACGACTTTTTATGTCAAACCGCTTTGCATTCACCGCTTCAAAAACAAGTGGACTACTCAATGTCACCAGAATTAGTGTCGACCGACGTGGTTGGCTCTCGTTATGCAGGTGTTGTTGACTCAGTCTCAACCATTGCTGACGGCAACCGTGTGGTTCTGTACGTTTGGTACGATAACGAGTTCGGCTACAGCATTCAGGTATACCGCCTGCTTCAAAAGCTTGCTGGTATTTCTTACCCAGTCATTCCTGCAGTATAAGCAGTGATCTTGTCTAGCCAGGCATAAGTGTTCATCTTGTGCCTGGTTTTCTCCTCCCTTAGTTCCTGCTAAGTCCTTGAGAAATCTCGTTTTTAATGCAAATTTGTACAAAGCGAAGGCTTTGTGTCTGTTTGCGCTTTTTTCCTTCTGACAAATTTAAAAAACCTTTAAAAAAATAAGGATATACAGTGGCAAATTGCTTAGCTGAACCTTATAATTGCCGCGCGTTGAAGGGGGGTACAAATTCAGTGTATTTTGCTGGGTCAATTCGACCTCATTTGTAAGCTTTTTCAAGCTCTTAGCTCCTTGTATGACACGTACGATTTTTTATATAAACACTTCCTTTCGCCTTTCGGGTCGGTGGAACACAGTCGATGATTCAAATTAAACGCGGTCTAGATATTCCAATTTCAGGTGCGCCTGAGCAAACCATTGTTGATGGTCCTTCCATTACTACCGTAGCGCTTTCCGCTGCTGGTATCCATGGCTTAAAACCTACTATGCAAGTGCAAGAGGGTGATAAAGTCAAATTAGGACAAGCTCTTTTTAGTGATAAGAAAAACCCTGGGGTTCACTTTGTTGCTCCTGGAGCAGGCGAAGTAGTTGCGATTAACCGCGGTGCTAAACGTGCATTCCAATCAGTAGTGATTCGTTTAGAAGGGGACGATGCGGAAAGCTTCGAAACCTTTGATGAGCAAAAGCTTGCATCTGCTGAAAGGAAGTCACTACAAGCACATATGATTGCGACAGGTGCTTGGACTTATTTCAGAACACGTCCTTATGGCAAAGTGCCAGCAGCCAATTCGACACCTCGTTCGATATTTGTAAACGCTATGGATAGCAATCCACTAGCGGCTGATCCCGAAGTGATTATTCTCGAAGCTCAAGCTGATTTCGAACTGGGTCTTAAAGCCTTAGATAAGCTAACTGACGGACCTGTGTTTGTGTGTAAAAAAGCAGGAGGTCAATTACCAGACTTTAGTGCTGGTAAGATAAAGAATGAACAATTTGCAGGTAAGCATCCAGCAGGTTTATGCGGTACTCATATTCATTATTTAGATCCTGTAAACGAAGAAAAAACCGTTTGGAGTATCACTGCACAACAGGTGATCGCTTTAGGCCGTTTATTAGCGAGCGGTAAAGTGAGTACCGATAGGGTGGTTGCTTTAGCTGGTCCTCAAGTTAACAAGCCTCGTTTGGTTCGTACCCGTTTAGGCGCAAGCACAGAAGAGCTATGTGCAGGTGAATTGAAAGACGGCGAAACACGTGTAATTTGTGGATCAGTACTTTCGGGTGATATCGCAGAAGGTGCATTTGCTTACTTAAATGATAACACCAATCAAGTGTCAGCGATTGCGGCTAAAGAGGCTCGTGAATTTGTCGCGCTGTTTGGTTTAGTGTCTCCTCACCTGAATCGCCACTCGGTTAAAAATATCTTTTTCAACGCTTTGTTTCCAAGTAAGAAATTTGATTTTACTGCTACTCGTAATGGTGGCGAAAGAGCGATGGTTCCAGTGGGAAGTTACGAGCAAGTAACCGCATTGGATGTCTTGCCTACCCAGTTACTTCGAGCCATTTTGGTAGCGGATAATGAAACAGCCGTAGCTTTAGGTGCATTAGAGTTGGTTGAAGAAGATCTAGCTCTTTATACCTATGTTTGTCCAGGTAAGTATGAGTACGGACCTGTATTAAGGGATAACTTAACCACCATCGAGTTAGAAGGTTGTTAGGTTTTTTATACAAAGGTTTTTAAAGCAAAGATTTAACAAAAGATTTAAAAAGTTTAGTTCTAATTTTTTATTTATTCAGGAATTACAAGTGGGTTTACGAAACTACATTGATGAAAAAATAGAGCCGCATTTTGTTAAAGGTGGTAAGTACGAAAAGTTCTACGCCTTGTACGAAATGTTCGACACTATGCTCTATACCGATACTACCAGTACTCATGGTGCTTCTCACGTTCGTGATGGTATCGACCTAAAACGTATAATGATGATCGTTTGGGTGGCTACTTTCCCTGCTTTATTTTTTGGCATGTGGAATGTGGGTAACAATGCCTTTAGTGCTATTGAAGCAAATGCTGCGCTTGAACTCATGGGTTGGAGAGGGCAGTTAACGGAGCAATTTTTTACGATTGACTCGAGTAACATTATCGCATGTATTTTCTACGGTGCTCTTTTTTATGTACCTATTTATATAGTCACTATGGTTGCAGGCGGCGCTTGGGAAGTATTGTTTGCTCTTAAGCGTGGTCACGAAGTTAATGAAGGCTTCTTCGTTACTTCTATGCTCTTTACCTTAATTGTTCCTGCTACTATTCCTTTATGGCAAGTAGCTCTTGGTATCAGCTTTGGTGTGGTGATTGGTAAAGAAGTATTTGGCGGCACTGGTAAAAATTTCTTAAACCCTGCGTTAGTGGGTCGCGCATTTTTATTCTTCGCTTATCCTGCTCAAATTTCTGGTGATGCGGTATGGACTGCAGCCGACGGATTCACTGGCGCGACTCCTTTAGGTTTGGCGGCACTGGGTGGCGTTGAGGCGATTGAGGCTTCTGGCGTGACTTGGATGGATACCTTTTTAGGGTTTACTCAAGGATCGATTGGTGAAACTTCTGTTATCGCTATTTTGATGGGAGCGGCTGTTTTATTAGTTACCAAGATTGCCTCTTGGAGAATCATGCTGAGTGTGTTCTTGGGTATGGTGGCGACTTCGACCTTGTTAAATATTATTGGTAGCGACACTAATCCAATGTTTGCAATGCCTTGGTACTGGCACTTAACTTTGGGTGGTTTCTTGTTCGGTCTGGTATTTATGGCGACTGATCCAGTGTCAGCGGCGATGACTGACACCGGTAAATTATTCTTTGGTTTATTGATTGGGTTTATGGTGGTTGTGATCCGTGTTATTAACCCTGCATTCCCTGAGGGCATGATGCTTGCGATTTTGTTCGCTAACCTTTTTGCTCCGGTGATTGACCATTTTGTTGTACAAGCAAACATTAAGCGGAGGCTAAAACGCCATGTCTAATGATTCTATTGGCAAGACGCTCACCGTCGCTCTTCTTCTTTGTTTGGTTTGCTCGGTCGTTGTATCGGGTGCAGCGGTTTTTCTTAAGCCCCTACAACAGCAAAATAAATTAGCTGACAAGCAAAAAAATA
This sequence comes from Pseudomonadales bacterium, assembly GCA_965223975.1. Taxonomy (GTDB): domain Bacteria; phylum Pseudomonadota; class Gammaproteobacteria; order Pseudomonadales; family JBECKS01; genus JBECKS01. Next base: position 216,633 of record OZ245031.1, on the reverse strand, counting down.
TTTTATTAGCGGCTGGTCTATACCAAGAGGGTAAAGGTATTAGTGAGCAGTTTGAGCGTATTGAAAAGCGTGTGGTTGATATTCGAAGCGGCGAGTACGCAGGTTCTGATATCGATGTTGCGACCTACGATCAACGTAAAGCTAAGAAAGACCCAGAGATGAGCGAAGTGATTCCTGGTGACTTGGATATTGCTAGCTTAAAGCGTCGAGCTAAGTACGCCGAAATTTATGTCGTGAATAATGATCAGGGCGAATTGGAAACGATTATTCTTCCTATCTCTGGCTATGGCTTGTGGTCAACGCTTTATGGCTTTATCGCGCTTAAGTCTGACTTTAATACGGTTGCTGGTTTAGCGTTTTATGACCACGGTGAAACTCCTGGACTTGGGGGTGAGGTCGATAATCCAAACTGGAAAGCACAGTGGTTAGGCAAAGAAATTTATAACGAAGAAGGTGTGGTAATGGCGAAGCTTAAGAAGGGCGGAGTAGATCCTTCTGTTGAGCTGGAGAAACGTCATTACGTGGATGGTTTGTCTGGCGCAACTTTGACTGGGAATGGTGTATCTAATCTAGTGAACTACTGGTTGGGTAACGAAGGCTTTGGTCCATTCCTGGATAAGTTGGCGAAAGGCAGTTAATCGATTTTTCATTTCAATTAAATAAAGAGAAAAGACGTGTCAGAAACTACTAATACTAAATCTCTTCTGGTTGGGCCGGTTTTAGATAACAACCCGATTGGTCTTCAAATCCTAGGTATTTGTTCTGCTCTTGCAGTTACTAGCAACCTGAATACCACGCTCACCATGTGTATCGCTTTGACAGTGGTATGTGCATTTTCGAACTTGTTTGTGAGTATGATTCGAAATCATATTCCCAGTTCAATTCGTATTATTGTTCAGATGACCATTATTGCTTCGTTGGTGATCGTGGTTGACCAGGTGCTTAAGGCTTACGCTTATGGTTTGAGTAAAGCTTTATCCGTTTTCGTAGGCTTAATCATTACTAACTGTATTGTAATGGGGCGTGCCGAAGCTTTTGCTATGAAAAATCCGCCTCTACCAAGCTTTATCGACGGTATCGGTAACGGTTTAGGATATAGTGCGATGTTGATGGCGCTAGGTATTATTCGTGAATTATTTGGTTCGGGTAAACTATTTGGTATTGAAATCTTTAGCTTGGTCAACGATGGCGGTTGGTACTTGCCCAACGGTTTGATGTTATTGCCACCGAGTGCTTTCTTTTTAATTGGTTTAATCATTTGGGGTATACGTGCTTATAAGAAAGAGCAGGTAGAAGCACCCGATTTTACGATTGCGCCTCATTCTAAATCTTCAACGGCTCACTAGGGGATAGTTGCTATGGTAGAACATTATCTCAGCTTAATGCTTAAAGCCGTATTTGTTGAAAATATGGCGCTTGCCTACTTCCTAGGCATGTGTACTTTTATTGCGATTTCTAAAAAGATCCAGACTTCATTAGGTTTGGGTATTGCGGTAATCGTTGTGTTAACGATCACGGTTCCAGCAAATAGCTTGTTGTATAACTTTTTATTAAAAGAAGGTGCACTTGCATGGGCAGGGCATGCCGGTATCGATCTTAGCTTTCTAGGTCTTTTGACTTACATTGGTTTGATCGCAGCGATTGTTCAAATTATGGAAATGGTGCTCGATAAGTATATTCCTTCTTTGTATAACGCTTTGGGTGTGTTCTTACCTTTGATTACTGTGAACTGCGCGATTTTAGGTGCCTCTTTGTTCATGGTAGAGCGTGATTATAACTTTAGCGAAAGTGTCGTTTTTGGTTTTGGCTCTGGTTTGGGCTGGGCATTAGCTATCGTTACCTTGGCTGGTATTCGTGAGAAGATGAAGTACAGCGATGTACCTGAAGGTCTTCGCGGGCTAGGCATTACCTTTATTGTGGTTGGTTTGATGTCTTTAGGTTTTATGTCTTTTTCAGGCATTCAGCTTTAAGGCTAAACAGACAAGCTATGTAGACAAACATAAGCGAACAGAATTTTTAAAAGTTAATTAGAAGAGAGACTGATTTAGAAGATGAACATTGAAATTGTTTTTGGTGTTGTGATGTTTACGGCGATCGTGCTGGCCCTAGTGTTCTTGATTCTAGGTGCTCGCTCTCAGCTAGTTAGCACGGGTAACGTTAAAATCGGTATTAACGAAGATCCAGAAAAAGCGGTAGAAGTAGCGGCCGGTGGCAAGTTGTTAAATGCTTTAGCCGATCAAAAAATATTTGTTTCTTCTGCTTGTGGCGGTGGTGGTACCTGCGCCCAGTGTAAGGTTCGTGTATTTGAAGGCGGCGGCGATATTCTCCCTACCGAGGAAAGTCACTTTAACAAGCGTGAAGTTAAAGAAGGTTGGCGTTTATCCTGCCAGGTCGCTGTTAAGCAAGATATGGAAGTCGAAGTCGAAGAATCTTGCTTCGGCGTTAAGAAATGGGAATGCGAAGTTATTTCTAACGAAAACGTTGCGACTTTCATTAAAGAATTAGTATTGAAACTTCCTGAAGGTGAGGCTGTGCCTTTCCGAGCGGGTGGTTACATGCAGTTAGAAGCACCTGCTCATGAGGTAGACTACAAGAACTTTGATATTCCTGAAGAGTATCATGGTGATTGGGATCGTTTTAAAATTTGGGATAATGTTTCTAAAGTTGATGAGACCATTCAACGAGCCTACTCAATGGCAAACTACCCTGAAGAAACGGGTATTTTGAAGTTTAATATTCGTATTGCTTCGCCACCTCCAGGTAGTGATGTGCCTCCAGGTCAAATGTCTTCTTATGTATTTAACTTGAAGCCAGGCGACAAGATGGCGGTTTATGGTCCATTTGGTGAGTTCTTTGCAAAAGAGACTGATGCAGAGATGGTGTTCGTAGGCGGTGGTGCTGGTATGGCGCCGATGCGTTCTCATATTTTCGATCAACTTAAGCGTATCAAAACTGATCGTAAAGTTTCATTCTGGTACGGTGCCCGTAGCTTGCGTGAGATGTTCTACGCGGATGAGTACGATGCTTTGGCAGAGGCTAACGAAAACTTCGAATGGCATGCAGCTCTTTCTGATCCAATGGAAGAAGATAACTGGACAGGTCTAACTGGCTTTATCCATAACGTACTTTTAGAAGAGTACTTGAAAGATCACCCAGCGCCTGAGGACTGTGAGTTCTATATGTGTGGGCCTCCAATGATGAACTCGGCTGTAATCAACATGCTAGAAGATCTTGGTGTAGAGCGTGATAACATCTTCTTGGATGACTTTGGTGGCTAAGCTTAAGCACATACACGCTATTCGAAAGGCTGCTTCTTCTTTAGGGATTAAGCAGCTTTTTGCTTTCTGGCTCCTTGCTATCTCATTGAGCTTTTGGGGCTGCTCTAAATCCGAGCCTGAAGTTTTAAGTTTTGGCGGGCAGACGATGGGTACGTCGTATTTTGTCCTTTATCGTCCTGGTGAGTCGGAGACAGCAGATAAGCAAACTCTGCAAAGCAAGGTCGACGCCTTGCTAGAGTCCATAGAGCAGAGCATGTCTACCTATCGACCAGACTCCGAGTTGTCAAAATTAAATAAGGGCATCGTAGGTGAGTGGCAATCTTTAAGCCCAGAGCTTGCTCACGTTTTGGCAAGTGCAGTCAGAGTGTCTTCAGCTTCTGAGGGAGCTTTTGATGTGACGGTGGGTCCCTTGGTTGATCTTTGGGGTTTCGGTCCAGATTATAGTTTAGAAGTTAAGCCTAAGGATGCGGTCATCAAACAGGTGCTGCGCAATGAAGTGGGTATACAATATTTGGACTTCGATGAAAAAGGCAAACGCCTTAAAAAGAATAAGGCGCTTCGTTTAGATCTTTCGGCCATTGCAAAGGGATATGGAGTAGATCGTATCGCTGAGCTCCTCAGTGAAAGCGGTATCGATCATTATCTTGTCGAGATTGGTGGAGAGCTAAGGGCTTCTGGAGCAAAAGCTAAGGGTAAACCCTGGAGGGTAGCCATTGAAAAGCCAGTACGCGATACCTTAGCTCTTGAGCGAGAGATAGAGGATGTCTTGGCGCTAAAGGATGTCGCAATAGCAAGTTCGGGGGACTATCGTAATTTTTTTAAGGAAGACGGTAAGCTCTATTCTCATACCATTGACCCCAAAACGGGTTGGCCAGTTTCGCACAGCTTGAGTTCAGTAAGCGTGCTGCATGATTCTTGTATGCAGGCCGACGCGCTAGCGACTAGCTTTATGGTGATGGGGCCAGAGAAAACTCTTGAATACGCTAAACGTCATGATTTGGCGGTATTGTTGATGGTGCGAGAGGGGGATGGTATTCGAAAGCTGCTTTCTCCTAAGATGGAAGGGTTTGTCACCGAGCTGAAAGCCAGATAAGCTTTTGAAATAAATACTTTTTGGGATTGATAGGGTGATCGATATGATGACTTTTGTGTTGGCATTTTTGCTTTTGGCAACGATTATAGCGGCTATGGCTGTGGGGGTTATTTTTCAGAATAAACCTATTAAAGGCTCTTGCGGTGGTATGGCAGCATTAGGCATGGTAAGTGATTGTGAGATCTGTGGTGGTGATCGAAGCAAGTGTGAAGAAATGAATGAGGTGAATGGTACGCCCGAGAATGTTGCGCAGTTTTATGATGTTGGCACGCCTATCAATGAGCAGGAAAAAGACTAGCCAAATGGCTTAACAAGTAGCCGAGGTAGATATGCGCGTTTCTAGAGTTTATATGAATAATGGCCTTCGAAATTATTGCCACTTATTAATATGCGAAGAAAGCAAAGAAGCTATTATGCTTGACCCTCTGGATGCAAAGGCGTGTTTGGCGGAGGCCGAGGCTCAGGGTTGTAGCATCAAAAAAATTATTAATACCCACGAGCATCATGATCATATCGAGGGAAACCCAGAAGTGGTCGCAGCGACAGGCGCTAAGATTCACGCTCATAAAAATGCGGTGAATTCTATACCTAATGTCGATGTACCCTTATGTGCGGGGGATTATGTAGAGGTAGGGACAACTGTCCGTTTAAAGGTTATGGATACACCAGGACATACCATGGCGCATGTGTGTTTGTTTTCGGAAATCGGCGAACCTCTACTTTTTTGTGGCGATACTTTGTTTAATGCGGGCGCGGGTAATTGTCGTTTTGGCGGTGATGCCAATACTCTGTATAAAACTTTTTCTGAGCAACTGGATGTGTTGCCTGATGAAACTAAGATTTATCCTGGGCACGATTACATAGAGAATAATTTGGAGTTCACCTTAGATAGAGAGCCTGGAAATACTTACGCCAAAGAGCTTTTGGCAGAGGTTAGTGCTCAAAATGCTGACACTCGCATGGTGACTACGATGGCTCAAGAAAAACGAATGAATGCTTTCTTTCGCTTAGGAAATGAAGAAATTATTGAAGGATTAAAGCAACGCTTTGATGACCAGCAAGCGGATCCCGAGTCTGTATTTGTTTCACTACGATCTCTAAGAGATAATTGGTAGCCATTATGAAATATCTACACACCATGGTCCGGGTGACCGATATCGATGCCTCCTTAGCTTTTTACTGTGATGCTTTAGGGCTTGAAGAAATACGACGCTACGAAAATGAAGCGGGACGTTTCACTTTGATTTTTTTAGCAGCACCCGGTGATGAAGATGCTCAAGTAGAACTGACTTATAACTGGGATGAAGACGAGTTAAAGGGCGGTAGAAACTTTGGTCACCTAGCGTATCGGGTCGAAAATATTTATGAGACCTGCCAAAAATTAATGGATGCGGGTGTCACCATCAATCGCCCGCCTAGAGACGGCTATATGGCCTTTGTTCGATCGCCTGATGGTATTTCAGTCGAACTGCTACAAGCTGACGCTGCGCTTGAGCCTCAAGCTCCTTGGAAGGATATGGAAAACACTGGAGAGTGGTAAGGGGCTGTACTACTTACTATAGCCAAGTACCAGTAGCCTGCAGAGGAGCAGGATCGCCTCTTGTTGTTAGCCATATAGCCAAACCAAAACGCTTAGCGTGTTCCCTATGTTGATCAAGTTCTGGTAGTTGAATTTTCCATTCCTGGGTTTTGCTTATGCTGGCTTGATGATCGAGTAGTACGAAGTCATGTTTTAGACGCCTATTTTTGTTTTCGCCTCGGCTGACATCGACTTCAATATCGAAGCCAAGTAGAGCAGTATGAACGACCAAGCCTGAGTCAGCGTCTATTTTAGAGCTAGGTGAAAAAGTGACAGACAAAGTACTGTCTTGAATTGTGCCTTTTAGTATTCCGGGTTTTGCTCTTTCCTTAGGAAGCCCTTGTCGTATTTTCCATTCGTGGCCGTTCAATACGAGGCCTGGAGTGTATACGGATCTTAGGTTCCCAATTTTGTAGTAGTATTTCTGACGTTCTGTATTTTTTGAATTTGCAAGAGGGTCAGTCCAGCCAATCCAATCCCAGTAGTCCACATGGAAAGCGATTGGGACGATTTGTTCCCATAGCCTGTCTTCATCTTTGAATTGAGAAAGCCAGTTGTCGGCAGGAGGACAGCTGCTACAGCCCTGTGAGGTATAAAGCTCAATCAGAGGCACTTGGTCCACTGGGCTTTGAAAGCTAAGGGACTGGTTTGTCTGTTCCGGCTTGGGTTCTGCAGCTGGAACAAGTGAGCTAAGAGAGCTTAAAAGAATAAATAAAACAGTGCGCATGGTTTCATCTTATTAGCGAAGTGATAACCATGTAGACTAATTTAAAGGGCTAAGGTTCCCTTGGTTAATATGGGCTAAACCCATCCATCATTTTGGCGAGTTTTCATCTTGGGCATTATCCAGCCGAGGATGATGCCTAGCAAAACCGCCAAAGCGCCATAGACCATGCCGCGATTTTGCTGGTTGCTTTCTAGTTTGGTTAGTTGCTGAAGAGCGTCTTCGTTACTAGCCTTAAGTAACTCGTTTTCTTCAATCAGCTGGTTATTGCTGTGATCTAAACGGATCGCATTTTTGGAAATCTCTTTGATGTGAGCTAATTCCTTATCGGCAGAACCGCTGTGCTTGCTCAGGTCACTAAGCTCTTTCTTAACTGCCTTTAGCTCGCTTTTTAACTCGCTAATAGTGGCTTTCTGTTCCTTAATAGTGGTCTTTGCTTTAGCAAGTGCTTGCTGGCTTTGTTTAAGTTGTTGTTTCGCCGCAGGGGTGTTTCTCAGGTAGCGCACCTGTAGCCATCCCTCTTTACCGGAGTTCAGTCTTACGAAACCCCAGCCTTCATCTTCCTCGCTCAGATTAATGAGCTCTACTTGGGTACCACTGTTTAAAAAGTTAACGATACGATGCTGGCTGGTGGCACCTGACCTAAGTGGGATTCTCAATGTGTCGTCGATATATTTGGTTTCAGCATAAATTTGAGCAGAAGCTAGAAGCGCAAAAATGGATAAGCTGACTAATAAGGTTTTGATGGCGTGTTTCATGCGATGCTCTTTGCTTTGTGTTTTGGGGCGAGTGCCTGTGTAGCTATTGTATCGGGTTAGATGCTTAAGGTAATACATGTTTGAAAGGTTTGACAAGCACTTGGGCGTAAACACCGGCGTCCACATAGGGGTCGACATCGGCCCAGGCTTGAGCTTCTTCTAAAGAGGGAAATTCAGCAAGCACCAAACTGCCGGTAAAACCTGCACTACCCGGATCGTTGGAGTCGATGGCCGGATGTGGCCCGGCGAGTATTAATCGTCCTTCTTGTTTAAGCGTTTCAAGGCGGGCGAGGTGTTTGTCTCTTACGGAAAGACGCTTCTTTAAGCTGTTTTCTACATCTTGGGAAATAATGGCGTATAACATTTTTTCTTGGTTCTCGCTTCTTGGATTTGGTTGCTTATTAGTTCTCGTTAAGAATTTCTTCAAATTTGTATCCAGTCAGCTCTTGGATTTTTTTGAATAGATAAAATAAAGCGCCAAAGGTAATTACCATGCAGGGCAAGACAATAACTGGGTAACTTAAGAGATTCATGGTACCCAGTTGGTCATTGAATTCAGGAGTACCCGAGGCAGCAGTGACCACGATTTTGGCCAAGGTATAATTGAGTATGCTCGAAAGCAAAAATGAGCTGGCTAGCATATAAGTGGCATTGCGCAGAGTTTGCTCGAATTGATTCTGTTTATTATTTTGTTCTAAAGCCTGATCAATTTTATCTATTTGCAGAACCATATCGTTATACAAAAATGTTTTAACCAATGGGTAGGGGGTTTTTAGGGATATCAGTGTGAATAATCCAATGGCCAGAGGAATAGCCGCTTCTTTGATGGCGATATAACCTGAATCAAGCTGTAAAAGGCCGATGCCGCCGGTGAGCAAAATATTGATAAAACCTAGAATTGGAATAAAGCCAAACTTTTTGGTTTTCACCATTTGAAAAATACCGTAGCCCAAAGGCAGAGCTAGTGCTAGCACGAGAGCCATGACTGGACCTAGTTGGTCTTCGGCACTCAATTTTTTCAGGATAAGAATTGGGATGAAGATGCTGACAGCCATTTCTAATAGCATGTCGCTTAAGCTGTTCTTTTTCTTTGGGCTAGTATCGGCTTCTAGGTTGCTCATAGGCTTTAGTTTTACTACTGAAATCAAATGCTTAAATTAAGACGCTAAGCTTACGCAAATTAGGTTAAAATGCCAGCTATGAAAATTGATTTACATTGTCATTCCTCATGCTCCGACGGCACTTTGCGGTTTGAGGAGCTTTTGAGCAAAGCATTAGATCTAGATATCGAATGCCTGGCGGTGACTGACCACGATACGATTCAGGGCTATGCCGATAAAAATACTTATCCTGGCTTAGATCTTGGGAATTCGGAAGAGGTTAGCTTAAAGCTACATACCGGCGTCGAGATTTCTACCCAATGGCACGGGCATGATATACATATTGTGGGCTTAGACTTTGATCCAAAGAACGAGTGCCTTAAAGATACTTTGCAAGAGCAGGATAAGAAGCGAGAAAGCCGGTCTGAGCTGATTGCTGCCAAGCTAGAAAAGAAAGGTTTTAAGGGTGCTCTTGAGCGGGCTCGGGCTATTGCGGGCAAAGCTCAAATTGCGCGACCACATTTTGCCGAGTTTTTGGTTCAAGAGGGTCATGTTTCAGATTATAAGCAGGCCTTTGACCGATACCTTGCCCAAGGCAAGCCTTGCTATCAAAGTACCGATTGGCCGGATATCGCTGAAGCAATAGCGGTCATAAAAGAAGCCAGCGGTATTGCCGTTATGGCTCACCCCACGCGTTACAAAATGACCGCCACAAAATTGCGGCGCATGGTAGCTTATTTTGTTGAGAGTGGTGGCCAGGCGCTTGAGTTTGTCGGTGGTTCTGGCTTTCAGGACGCACAGGCCTTTATCAAGGAGCTCTGCTTGGAGCACCATTTGATGGGCTCTCCAGCGAGTGATTTCCACAGTGAATCCCAAGTGTGGCAGAAACTAGGTCAAACGGGGCAAATACCCAAGGATGTTAAAGGGGTTTGGGAGGATTTTGGCGAACCATTTGCTGCGCTGGCAAAGCCCGCCGCGCTCTAGTATTGCCCCATATGGGACCAAAACATGTTTGACCAAGAGTAGTAGCGCTATAGCAAAGCTGATAAAGTGCGCGACGTTTTAAGTATTCAGCCGCATTCAAGGCCAAGCCGCGAAGGAAACATCTGTGAGCCAATTTTTTAGTATTCATCCTGATAACCCGCAGCAACGTTTGATATATCAAGCGGTGACCATTATTCGTGAGGGTGGGGTGGTTGTTTATCCAACAGACTCCGGGTATGCGATTGGTTGTCATTTAGGAGATAAAAGGGCGTTAGAGCGTATTTGCCAGATTCGCCGTGTTGAGTCAGCCCACAACTTTACGCTTTTGTGTCGAGATCTTTCTGAAATCTCCAGCTACGCCCAGGTTAATAATGAAGCTTTTAGAATGTTAAAAGCCTCAACACCAGGGCCTTACACCTTTATCCTTAAGGCCAGCAAAGAGGTACCCAAACGGCTTCAAAACGCAAAGAAGAAAACCATCGGTATCCGCGTGCCAGATCACGCGATCTCATTGGCTTTGCTGGAAGAGTTGGCGGAGCCTCTAATGACCGCCAGTCTTATCCTCCCCGACGAGACTAATCCACTTTTTGACCCTTATGATATTCGAGAGCGCTTAGAGAAGCAGGTAGATCTTATTGTCGACGGAGGAGAGACCCCTCAAAGCCCAACCACGGTTGTGGATTTGAGCGGCGAAAACCCAGTTATAGTGCGAGAGGGTTTAGGCGATACCAGTCCATTTGGATAGCTGGTTGCTGCTCTGATTGGCTATTTTTTAAGCGGACTTTCCGGGCGAATTGGTCCCCTAGCTTTTTGCCTTTGGGGCTATCTCCGGAGCCATCAAAAAGGCTATAATTCCGCCTTATCTTTTCCTTAATTATTTGACAAATATTGGAGCCAATCTTGAGTTCTGTGGTGTCCGAACAGCGGGTATTATCTGGAATGCGTCCAACAGGGCGTCTTCACCTAGGTCATTATCACGGCGTTCTTAAAAACTGGGTAAAACTACAGCACGAATATGAGTGCTACTTCTTCGCAGCCGACTGGCACGCCTTGACTACCCACTATGATGACAGCTCTTTAATCGAAGAGAGTGTCTGGGAAATGTTGATTGACTGGCTAGCGGCTGGTCTAAACCCTCAGGCTTGTACCATGTTTTTACAGAGTAGAGTGCCGGAGCATGCCGAACTGCATTTACTCCTGTCGATGATTACGCCCTTGGGTTGGTTAGAGCGCGTTCCTACCTACAAGGATCAGATTGACGCTCTAAAAGAGAAAGATCTAGCGACCTATGGTTTCTTGGGTTATCCCCTGATGCAGAGTGCCGACATACTGGTTTATAAAGCGGGCCTTGTGCCGGTTGGTGCTGACCAGGTGTCCCACGTCGAGTTAACACGTGAAGTGGCTCGTCGTTTTAACCACCTATATGGAAAAGAGCTGGGCTTTGAAGAAGCAGTCGATGCAGCGATCGGCAAGATGGGCAAAAAAGCCTCTAAGCTTTATAACAATCTGCGTAAAAAGTATTTAGAAGAGGGTGACCCAGAAGCTCTGGCAACGGCACAAGAAGTAGTTAAGGATCAGCAGAACCTGACTCTAGGTGATAAGGAGCGTTTGCTCGGCTATTTAGAAGGTGGCGGTAAGGTGATTTTGCCTGAGCCTCAAGCGCTATTAACGCCGGCTTCGAAAATGCCAGGTTTGGACGGACAAAAAATGTCTAAGTCCTATCACAACACCATTACATTGCGCGAAAGCCCAGAAGAAGTTGATAAAAAAATTCGTACCATGCCTACAGATCCCGCTCGTATTCGCTTAACCGACCCGGGTGACCCTTATAAGTGTCCAGTGTGGCAGCTACATGATGTGTACTCTGATGAAGATCAGAAAGACTGGGTAATGAAAGGCTGCACTACCGCCGGTATTGGTTGTATCGATTGTAAAATGCCTGTGATAGAAGCGGTGCAAAGAGAATTGGCTCCAATTCAAGAGCGTGCTAAAGAATACGAAAATAACCAAGATTTGCTTCGTAGTATTGTTAACGAAGGTTGTGAAAAAGCTCGCGATGAAGCTAAGCAAACTTTAGAAGACGTGCGCGAAGTGATGGGCCTCGAGTACAGATAAATAGCACTACAGACAAAAAATACTAATAAATAACACTGACAAGCTAGCTCAAAGAAGTAGCTCGAAGAAATTGATATGACTGAAAACCAAGAACCGACTAGCGAAGAGCAAGACACAGAAGCCACTATACAACAGGGCGCTGAACAGCTTGAACAACAAGGTGATCAGCAAGAACTTCAGCGACGTCCTCTCGCACAAGCTTCTGAACAAGATGGTCCCGCTCAGGAAGAGATGCCTTTTGCTTATGTGCAAGGTGAGGCCTTAACTAAGCTGCCTAAAGATTTGTATATTCCACCCGACGCGCTTGAAGTTTTTTTAGAGGCATTTGAAGGGCCTTTAGACCTGTTACTTTATTTAATTAAGCGCCAAAATTTAGATATTTTGCGTATCCAAGTATCTGAAATTACTAAGCAATACGTTGATTATGTGAACTTGATGGAAGCCTATCAATTTGAGCTTGCGGCAGAATATCTAGTGATGGCGGCTTTGTTGGGTGAGATTAAATCGCGATCTTTGCTCCCGCGTCAGGAAAGTGAGGAAGAGGATGAAAACGATCCGCGTGCGGAATTGATTCGCCGTTTGCAAGAATATGAGCGCTTTAAAAATGCAGCTGAGGATATTGATGAGATGCCTCGTGTTGATAGAGATATAGTTTTGGGAGCGCCCCAAGCGCCGTTTATTGAGCGGGCGCCTCAACATCCCGATGTTGAAATGAAAGAGATATTAATAGCTCTTTCCGAGGTGCTTCATAGAGCCGACATGTTTGAAAGTCATCAAATTGAGATGGAAAAGCTTTCGACTCGTGAACGTATGTCACAAGTTTTAGAGCGTCTAAAAGATAGCGACAGCTTTATTCCTTTTGTGTCTTTGTTTACTTTAAACGAAGGCCGTCTTGGAGTAGTCGTTACTTTTTTAGCGATTCTAGAACTAGTTAAAGAATCTTTGGTGGAGTTGGTTCAGAGCGAGCCTCTGGCGCCGATCCACGTTCGAGCAAGAACCAGTTAATCAAAATATTAGAATAATTTCAGAGAAAAAATCATGAGTGCGGAATTAGCCCAGCTGAAAAAAATTGTAGAAGGTGCGGTGTTGGCCTCATCTAAGCCAATTACCTATGAAAAAATTATTGGTTTATTTGACGAAGACGCAAAGCCTGCTAAATCTGACTTGGTAGAAGCCTTTGAATCTCTAAAAGAGGACTACCAAGAGCGTGGTATTGAATTGCAAGAAGTGGCTTCAGGCCTGCGCTTTCAGGTGTCTCAAGATGTGACCACCTGGGTGGGGCGTTTACAAGAAGAAAGGCCGCAAAAATACTCGCGTGCATTGTTAGAAACCATAGCAATCATCGCTTACCGCCAGCCCGTAACTCGTGGTGGTATTGAGGAGGTTCGTGGTGTTGCTGTGAGTTCGCAAATTATTCGTACTTTACAAGAGCGAGAATGGGTACGTGTGGTAGGTCATTTAGATGTGCCTGGTCGTCCCGCTTTGTATGCGACTACTAAGCAGTTTTTAGATTATTTCAACCTTAAAAACTTAAACGAGTTGCCGCCGCTGTCAGAAATTAAAGATCTTGAGCAACTGAATCGAGAGCTAGACTTGGACGAAGATACTGCCCAAGCTTTGCAAGAGATGGTTGAGAAAGAACAGCAGGAAAAAGAAGCACAGGCAGCAGCTGAAGCCACAGGTGAAACTGCTGATTCGGAAGATGAAGGACAAGTCGAAGGTGTAGAAGCAGAGTTAGGCGAGCAAGCTGATCTTGAAGCTTCAGACGAAGAACAAGAAGACGGTCATATTGACGAAAGCGCCTTCGAAGATGACCCAGAGCTGCAAAATGCTGACGATATCGATGAAGATCTCGAGAAAGCCAGCGAAAGGGTTCTTGCTGAAGAAAGCCCTTTTGAAGATGAAGATACGCAGCATTAAGCTTCCTATATAGCTGTTAACCCACCGAGAGACGTCCAAAAATATGGCTGAACGCATACAAAAAGTACTCGCACATGCGGGCTTTGCGTCCCGCCGAGAAATCGAGCGCTGGATAGAAAAAGGCCGTATTAAGATCAATGGCAAATTAGCGACCCTAGGCGATCAGGTGGGTCCTAGTGACCGAGTAATGCTTGATGGTCGAAAAATTAATCTAAACCTAGAGGCGCCTACCAAACGCCGTGTTCTTATTTATCACAAAAAAGAGGGCGAAATTTGCACTCGATCTGATCCTGAAGGTCGTCCTACCGTTTTTGACAACCTACCGCGAATGCGCAGAGAACGCTGGGTTGCGATTGGTCGATTAGATATCAATACCTCTGGCCTTTTGTTACTCACCAATGATGGAGAGTTTGCCAATAAACTTATGCATCCCTCTTTTCAGGTACCTCGGGAGTACGCTGTGCGTGTTAGGGGGGAGGTGACAGATGAGCATCTAACGGCTCTAAAACAGGGCGTGCTGCTTGAGGATGGTGTTGCTCGATTTAACGATGTTTTGCATCACGGTGGAGAAAATCAAAACCAGTGGTACCACGTGGTCATCACCGAGGGGCGTAATCGTGAAGTGCGGCGTTTGTGGGAATCTCAAGGCTTTACTGTCAGTCGATTAAAACGAGTGCGCTACGGTACCATTGTGCTGACTCAGAAGGTTCGACAGGGAAAAAGTGTTGAGCTAAATGCCAAAGAAATCCGCTCCCTAGAAGAAATATTGGATTACCAAGAAGAAAAAATGAAACAAGAGCAGGAACAAAAGCCTGGCTATTAATAATAATTCCTTTCGAAGGAGCGCTTATGACTACGATGGTATGTTTACCGGTTGATCAAGAATATTTTGATATCAGCGACGAGGTCTATGAGATTTTTCAAGACCCTAAAGCGCCTAAACAAAGTCGAAAGATTACTCGAGCAGCAGAGTTGTTAGTCGGGGCGCTACTGCAAGTTATGATTGTTGATCTGGTTGAACAGGTCAAAATGAAACCCTTCGCTAAAAAGATAGTTAAGCAGTTAGAAGGAGTGATCGAAAAAACGGCCAATACTCTCGTGAATAAGGTGATTCTAAAGCTAAGTAATAAGGACCTTATTCCTCTGGTGGAATACCTGCGTACTCTTGAGTTAGAAATTGATGGCATTCGCTATATCGCTTTTCAGCTCGAAGATTTTGCTGAAGAAGCGCTTGAGCAGTCACGCGTTGCCTTACAGGAAGAAGATCTAAAAGCGGCTCGAAAGGAGTTCCATACCGCAATGCAAAACTTTCAAGAGCAGGGGTTATATATTTTTTATAAAAAGCCTATGGGTATGATTAAGCTTGGTATGGTTGCTAAGAAAATTGTCGACTTAGGGTATAAGGCAATACAAGGAGCGGTTAAGCCAGCGATCAATAAAATTGTCAAAGGGATGGATCTTGACGAGTTAGAAACTCTTGAAGCTTATATTAGTACAATGACTCACAAGGTTGATTAGGTTTTATGCCCATCGTCAATTGCTTCTATACCGGTGATTGTGAGACTCAGACTGAAGGACTCATTCAGGCTTGGGCAGAAGAATCTGGACAGTCATCCGAGCACATGACCGTTAATTTGATAAGCGTAGAATCGCAAGGGGGTGTATCTATTCCTATGCTTGCTCAATTGTATTTGCCTTCACTTTGGTCGGATGAAAAAATTCACATGCTAAAAAAGGGCTTAGCGAAAGCGCTTACAAAGAGCTTTGCCTTAAACAACGATCAAGTTGAAGTCTTGGTTCACATCGTGGACGCTAAATTTATTGGTTAACCCCTGACATTAATGGCCTGGCCATGAATGCCCTTGCTGTCGTCACCCATTAAATAAAGATAGGCCTGCATAATATCTTCAGCAGCGGGTAAGAGCATCTCATCCTCAGCAGGAAAGGCTGCTTTTCTCATGGATGTGCGAGTACCACCAGGGTTTAGCGAGTTCACGCGAATATTCGAAGTGTTTTCTAGTTCTTCTGCAAGGCATTGCATAAAGCCTTCGACTGCAAACTTAGAAACAGAGTAGGCGCCCCAGTAGGCTCGGCCTTTTCGTCCTACCGACGAAGAGGTAAAAATCATGGATGCTGACTGCGATTGACGTAATAAAGGTAAGCAATGCTTACTGAGAAGAAATACGCTGTTTACATTGATCTGCATCACTTGATCCCAAATACCTTTGGGGTAATTTCCAAGTTCAACCAGGTCGCCCAACATACTGACGTTGTGCAGTATCCCGTCTATACACGAGAATTCATTGGTGAGGCTTTCGGTAAGTTGTTCATAGGCCTCTTCGGTGGCGCTTAGAAAATCGAACTGACAAATAATTGGCTCAGGAATATTATCGTTGTTTGCGCGCAGAGCTATAATTTCGTCATAGACGCTTTCAAGGTTTTCTTTAGTTTTACTTAGCAGTATGACTTGTGCTTGATGTTGTGCATAACTCACAGCCGCTGCACGCCCAATACCGGATCCAGCTCCGGTAATAATAATATTTTTCCCAGCCAATAAATCAGCTTGTGGTTGATAGTCTGCGTAAGTCAGTTTTATAGAAGTCATATAGCTTAGGGCCGATTGGTTTAGGTTCGATTTTCTTGGTTAGCTGTTTTGATCAATGCTTCGCTATTTTAATCCAAGCAGAGAGATTAACTCGTCGGCTTTTTTTATCTCAAAGTCTGCTTGCCATTGATCAGGTTGGTCGTTTTTATCGATGTAGCCGTAGAGCGCGCTGACAGTTGTCATGTTGGCGGCGTTTCCAGAGGCGATGTCTCTTTCGTGGTCGCCAATGTATACGCATTCATGCTCGTGTACGTTGAGTCTAAAACAAGCTAGGTTCAAAGGCTCTGGGCTAGGTTTTGTTTCGTCCACGTCGTCAGGACAAATCAACACTGAGCAGCGATCATCTAGATCGATTTCGCACAACAAAGGTAAGGCAAAGCGAATGGGTTTATTGGTCACTATGCCCCAGGGTATGTCTTGAGCTTCAAGCTCTTTAAGTACCTTGTCCATACCGGGGAATAAAACGGTGCCGTTTGCTATGTCGGCTTCATAGGCATCCAGTAGTTCATTTCTTAGTTCTTCAAAGCCTGACTCGCCTTCCTCAAGACCAAACCCCAGGGTAATCAGTGCGCGTGCTCCATGAGATACCTTTTCGCGAATCCTGTATTCACTGACAAGCTCTTTGCCGTGTTTACGCAGCAGCTCGTTTAGCACCAAAATAAAGGTAGGGGCGGTGTCGATTAAAGTACCGTCCAAATCAAATAAAACTGCTTGAGGTCTAAAGTTGATCATCGTTGTTGTGTGTCTGCTTGCTAGAGAGGTCGCTGGCAGTACATTAAATAATTAACATCGACATTTTTGCCCAGCTTGTAGTGATCGGTAAGTGGGTTGTAAGTCATACCCCTTAGGTCCTTGACGATAAGACCGGCATCACGGGCCGCTTTGCTCAGTTCTGAAGGTTTAATAAGTTTCTCATAGTCGTGGGTACCACGCGGAAGCAAGTTCAATATGTACTCAGCACCAATGATAGCCAAGGCATAGGCTTTTAAGTTGCGATTGATTGTCGAGAAAAACACATGGCCACCGGGTTTGACTAGATCGTGACAGGATTGCACTACAGAAGCGGGGTCGGGCACATGTTCTAGCATTTCAAGGCAGCAAACTACGTCAAATTGTTGAGCTTCTTTCTCGGCCATTTCTTCTGCTGTACAGCGCTCATAGCGAATATCAAGATTGCTTTCTTTTAAGTGCAGCTTGGCAACGGCTAAAGGCGCTTCGCCCATATCGATACCAGTCATTTGAGCACCCTTAACGGCGAGTGCTTCACTTAAAATTCCGCCACCACAGCCAACATCGATTACTTGTTTGTTGCTTACTTGGGCACGTTCATCAATATAGCTCGCCCTTAAGGGATTAATATCATGTAGGGGTTTGAATTGGCTAGATTTGTCCCACCACTGATCAGCGATGCTTTCAAATTTTTCTAATTCACTGAGGTCAAAGTTGTCGCTCATGTTCTTACTCAATTAGTTTTACTCAACAGGTCTATCCATTCGAAATTTTATCTTGCCAGGATTTGGATTTGGCCAATACTGCACCTTCATCAATTTGGCTAAGTTGGCCATCTTTAAGCAATTGCTTGCCAGCTACCCAAACATTTTTAACTTGAGATTTACTGGCGCTGTAAATAATTTGCGTGACTGGGTCGTAGCTTGGAACATTTTCAATAGTGTTTAAGTCGATGCTGATGCAGTCCGCTGCTTTACCAACTTCTAGTGAGCCTGTTTCTGAACCCAAACCTAAGGTTTTTGCTCCGTCAATGGTCGCCATACGTAAGGTTTGCTGTGCGTTTAAAGCGCCAGCATTTCCTGAGCTGACTTTGGCGAGGAGGGCTGCGCTCTTCATTTCACCAATCATATCTAAATCGTCATTGCTGGCACTGCCATCCGTGCCTAGTGATATAGAAATACCTTGTTCGATTAAGGCTTGTACTGGGCAAATGCCGCTCGCCAGTTTCATGTTAGATTCGGGACAGTGAACCACGCGTACCTGATGCATGTTAACTAACTCAATCTCTTTTTCGCTCAAGCAGGTCATGTGTACAGCTTGGAGTCGAGGAGAGAGCAACCCATGTTCTGCGTATTGCTCAATCGCCGATTGTTTGTGTAGCTGCTTGTAGTCTTCTACCTCTTGAAGATTTTCGTGAAGGTGCATATGAATATCAGAATCGATTTCTTCAGCGAGTGTGCTAATTCTTTCAAAGGTTTTAAGCTCCACCGTGTAGGGCGCATGTGGCCCAAAGGCGGTACTAATGAGTTCATCGCCTTTGTATTGATCGTGTAGTGCCAAGCCCTTATCAATGTACTCGTTAGCGTTTTGAGCCCAGACAGACGGAAACTCCAATATGGGAAAGCTTAGGCAGCTTCTCATTCCCGCATTTTTGCTGACCTGCGCGACTACATCAGGAAAAAAATACATGTCGTTGAAAGTAGTGGTCCCCGACTTAATCATCTCGGCACAGGCGAGAAGGCTGCCATCTCGGACAAAGTCTTCGCTAACCCATTTTCCTTCGGCGGGCCATATGAAATCATTGAGCCAGGTTTGTAGATTTTGATCGCTTCCGAAACCGCGCAGCAAGCTCATGGCGGCGTGGGTGTGGGTGTTTACAAAGCCAGGCAGTAGAGCGTGGCCTGTTAGCTCGAGAGTTTCTTGCGCTTGGTAAAGATCGTCTACTTGAGCGTTGGCGTGAATATCTATGATTCGGCCAGCGTCTATTACAAGAGCGTGGTCTTTTAGCACTGCAAAGCTTTCGTTAACAGT
Source organism: Pseudomonadales bacterium (assembly GCA_965223975.1). Taxonomy (GTDB): domain Bacteria; phylum Pseudomonadota; class Gammaproteobacteria; order Pseudomonadales; family JBECKS01; genus JBECKS01. Next base: position 197,717 of record OZ245031.1, on the reverse strand, counting down.
GATTAGGTGACTTGCTTTAATGACTTGATCAACGGTTTTCATAGGGCTGTGTTTGTTTCGCTCGCTTGATCAGATTGATCAAGTGTATAAAGAGGGCTAATCCTTTGCTTTATTGGACTCCAGTGTGCGTTAGGGGAGGGCGCACTAGAGAGCAAGAGAGGGGCGCTTAATAGCCCCACTTTCCAAAATCGACTTTCTTTTTGGGTTCATCTTCCTCGAAGTTTAAATCTTTTTCTTCTGGTTCAGGTGTTGCTTCTGGTTCAGGTGTTGCTTCTGGTTCAGGTGTTGCTTCTGGTTCAGGCGCTGGTTCTGGTTCAGGCGCTGGTTCTGGTTCAGGCGCTGGTTCTGGTTCAGGCGCTGGTTCTGGTTCAGGCGCTGGTTCTGGTTCAGGCGCTGGTTCTGGTTCAGGCACTGCTTCTGGTTCAGGCGCTGCTTCTGGTTCAGGCGCTGCTTCTGGTTCAGGCGCTGGTTCTGGCTCAGGTGTTGCTTCTGGCTCAGGCGCAGGTTCTGGTTCAGGTGTTGCTTCTGGTTCAGGTGCAGGCGCTGGTTCTGGCTCGGGTGTTGGTTTTGGGTTTAGCTTGGGTGAGAGCCTTTGGTTATGGCGGAAGCTATGAATGACGAATTGGCCTTCAAAGTAGACGCTGAATCCTGGGTAATCCCAGCGGCCAATCGGTGGCTCGCCGACCGGGGATCTAATTGCACTAGGCTCACCGAATTGAGCTTTGACCTGATCTGGGTTCATGCCTTGGCTTGGGACGGGACCGGTTTCGGCAAGGCTTAAAGGGCTTAATATGACTAAGCAGAGAGCAAGGCCTGTTTGTTTTAGTGTTGTTTTAATTATTTTTAGGCTTTTCAGACGAATAGCTGAAAGGCTTGCTAGAGACTGAGTCGGGCGCATGCACCTTATCCTTCTATAAATCAGTTGCTTACAAGAGGGCTAGGGTATCATTGGGCGTTTTTTTTAGCTAGATTTTGCAGCCTTTTCGCCCCAATTTGGGTATATTTCTACGAGCTTGGGTAATTCGGCAGAATTTACCCTTTTTTTAACGCTAATCCCTTTTTAGAGAGCTTATTTCTTGCATAACTCCGTGGTCCTCAGCTTAGCTCTGCGCTACCTGTCGTTAATTGAGCGTGGCTTAGATGGGCGACTTCGTTTGTTGCCTCTGTCGCAAAGTAAGGCTCTGAGCCCAGTGTTAGGTTTGAGTATTGGCTGTATGGTGCTGGTCGTTGTGCTCTCTATAGTGAATGGTTTTGAGCGGGAAATGCGCGAGAGGGTGCTGGGTGTGCTGCCTCATGTGACCCTGCACCACTATTACGGGGTTAAAGACTGGCACAAGCAAAAACAGATATTGCTCTCTGAACACTCTTATACCCAACCTTTGGCGGTGGCTCCCCTGGAGAGTTTTCAGGCTCTATTAATTAGCGACAAGGCTTTGGCTGCGATACAGGTAAAAGGTGTTCTTCCAGAGGCCGAACAAAATGTATCTATTATTGATGAGCTGATGTCCCAAGGGCGGCTAGAGAGTCTTAACGATGAAAAATATGGCATTCTCTTGGGTTCCAAGCTTGCCCGTAAGTTAGATCTCGGCAGGGGCGATAGTCTCCGGCTGATGCTTCCACAAACTAGGCTATCTCTGGTGGGTGCTTTACCTCGATATCGCAAGTTCACGGTGGTGGGGATATTTGAAATAGGTGCAGTGCTTGATGAGCAATTGGCTTACATCCATATTGATGCTGCCGGAAAACTATTAAAGAAAAAGGATAGGGTGAGCAGTTTACGCCTCGCGATGCCTGATTTGTTTTCTGCACCCTGGAACGGCTGGGAATTAGCTCAGCTGCTAAATGAGCGCAGTGATGATGACGAAGAGCTTTGGGCGAGTTCAGATTGGACCAAATCTCAAGGCTCTTTATACGAGATCATCGTGATGACTAAATCAATGCTCGGTTTATTGGTGTTACTGATTGTTTTAGTTGCGAGTTTTAATCTGGCCTCCGGGATGATTATGTTGGTGGGCGAAAAAAGAAGTGATATAGCGATTCTCCTAAGCCAAGGGATATCTTCAAGACAGATCACTTGGGTTTTTGTTATTCAGGCAATTTTGATTGCAATCATTGGTTTGACTATAGGGATTATAGGTGCTGTGTTGTTGTTGGAGTTCTTAGGCTCTTGGGTCTCAGGCTTGGAGCGCTTGCTTGATGTGGATCTAACCAGTGCCTATCCGGTTCACTATTTACCTTCAGAAATTTTGTTCGAGGATTTAATTTTTGTAAGTGCTAGCGTACTGGTTCTGAGCTTGGTGGCGAGTATTTATCCCGCGAGACAGGCAGCGAAGGTTAATCCGGCAGAGGAACTCAAATATGAATAAAGTGCTGCCTTTGCCTAGCGTTATTGCGCTGCGTTATTTGCGATCAAAAAAAACCGATCGTTCTATTTCATTCTTCTCAATGGCCTCGTTAATTGGTCTTAGTCTGGGGCTGGCCTCTATCATAGTGGTTGTGTCGGTGATGAATGGCTTCGAGAAAGAAATGCATAAACGTATGTTAAACATGCTTCCACATGTCAGTGTCGAAAACCTGCCAGCAGGAAAGAGTGAGCATGCCCCTATTCAGATAGAGACTTGGTTAGAGGTCGCGCTACCTGCCTTAGAAGATGGATTGTTTGCGAATGACATAGAATCCGCGTCACCTTATGTGCATCTGGATGGATTGATTAACAAGAACTCCTTGGTAAAGGGGGTTCGGCTGGTGGGAATATTACCTGGGTATGAAACTCAGACCTCAGTTGTTGATGAGTTTTTGCAAGCCGGTTCACTTGAACTTCTGGAGGAGGGGAGTGCGAGGATAATTCTAGGCTCTGACATCGCTCGAGAACTCGGCATTATAGTCGGGGATGAGATTGGATTGATCTTTCCCGAACTTGATGAGAGGTCCAAGCGACTTAAAGCAAATTCGGCCCAGTTCAAGGTGGTGGGCTTTTTTGATCTAGGCACTGAGGCCGATGGAGCATTAGCTTTTGTGCCTATCGCTGACGCCGCTATGCTTAAATATGGTGACAGAACAATCGATGGTTTTCGCTATCGTTTGAGAGATGTTTACCAGGCTGAATATCTACAGGGGCCCTTAGAAGAATATTTTTCGGGGCAGTACCAAATGGATACTTGGGTCAGTACCTATGGACAACTTTTTCAAACGGTGAAAATTGAGAAGGTGATGACGGCGAGCATGCTCATGCTCATTGTCTTGGTGGCTGCGTTTAATACGGTCTCAAGTTTGTCTATGCTTGTGTTGGAAAAGCATACGAGTATCGCGGTATTGAGGACCATGGGATTTACTCGTCTTCAGGTGCTGCTTATCTTCTTTTATCAGGGCATGATTATTTCGAGTTTGGGCTTGATCATAGGTGTCGTAACCGGGGTCGCTATAAGTTTGAACTTAGAGCCACTTATCTATTGGGTTAACGATTTGGGTTGGTTCTGGATTGCGCCTTTACAGAGCGTTCTTATGTGGAGTGATGTGTTTTGGATTGCTTTAGGCGCTTGGTGTATCAGTATGGTGTCTTCAATTGTGCCGGCTTTAAATGCCACTAAGGTGCAGCCTGCCGATGCGGTTCGTTACCATTGAAATTTGTTTAAGATGTTTTATTTGAATTGTTAGGTTATTTATGGCGTCTGTATTAACTTGTCAAAACTTAGAGAAATCTTTTCAAGAGGGAGGGGTGAGTACCCCTGTTTTGAAAAATGTGAACTTTGAGCTGGCTCAAGGGGAGTATGCTTCTATTGTAGGGCGATCGGGCTCGGGTAAAACGACCTTGTTACATATGTTAGCTGGGTTAGATGTGCCGAGCTCGGGTCAGGTCAGCTTGTGTGGAAAAGTGATTTCTGAACTGTCCGATGTTGAGCGAGGAAAGCTACGCAATGAACATCTCGGATTTGTATATCAGTTTCATCACTTGCTTCCGGAATTTAGTGCGCTTGAGAATGTGATGATGCCTTTGTTGATTGCAAAAAAAGGAAGCGGCAAAGCCAGAAAGGAAGCTGCGCTTCTTCTTGATCGTATGGGCTTGAAAGATAGGGCTGCGCATCGGCCGGCTAAGCTCTCGGGAGGTGAACGTCAGAGGGTGGCTATTGCAAGGGCTTTGGTTAATCGTCCTGATCTAGTGCTAGCGGATGAACCTACCGGTAACCTTGATTCACAAAATGCGCAGATTATTCATGAACTTATTAATGAATTAAACCAAAGCATGGGACTTAGTTTCTTATTGGTAACCCATGATGAATCTTTGGCAGAGCAAACTCATAAAATATTTAGAATGGAAGACGGGCAGCTTGAAGAGCAGGGGGAAACCTGATGGCGATATTTAGATTAACAAGTTTTCTGGAAGGCTTGTCTTATCTTTTGATTCTTTCCGTTACCCTAGGGTTTATCTCTAGGGACTATGTGTTTCCTCTAGGGATGGGGCATGGTGTGTTGTTTGTGCTTTATTTAATCTTATCTTTTTATGCAGCACACAAAAAATCTTGGTCTTTGTTAATATGGCTGGGGGTCTTTTTAGCCTCGGTTATTCCTTTTGGCTTTATAGCTGTGGAATGGTTTTTGCGAAAGGAAGGAGCTAACGCTGATTCCCTCTCCTAAAGAAAAAAGCACCTAGTAGAGTCCATGTTACCGGGTGCTTTCTTTCCTGGGAGGAATCTATTTAAAAAAATTGTGTTGAGACTTGCTTACTTAGATAGGTAAAGAGCAAAGGTCTTATCCAGGTGCTTGCCCAGGGCTTCTAAAGCCGCTTTTTTATACAAGGCTGGGTCAGCGTCAATTTTATATATCTTTACATCACCTTCGTTAAGGAAGGACTTTGACTCAAACCCAAGAGTACAGTTCGTACAAGTTTCGACAGATTTTGCATAATCAAGAGAAGAGTTGGCACCAATTGCATGTTCTCTACCAAAAGATCTTCCGGTCTTGACGTCATAAATAATGTTAAAGTTAGCGAATGCTTTGGGTGGCTGAGCTAAGGTTGTTGTAGATCGGTTATCAATAAACACCAGTGGAGTCACATTAGTATTCCGACTTGTTGTTTTGGTAGTCCTAATGCTATGACCTTGGTCTTTTTTACTCACGTTTCCGCTGGCTGTAACGTCAATCACCGCAAAATTGATATGTAGGAAGGAATTAAATAAGGCTGCTTTTAATTCTTTAGGTAATTTTGCATGCGCTCCAAAAGGTTTCATGTAGTTATACCAAACTGAGTACTGGCCCACGGGTACAGCATTTTTTGAAACCCCCCAGTTCTTTTTAGAATCTTCCCAGACAGTACCGTTTCCAGCTTGTGCATCGCCTACTAGCTTTTTGAATGACTTTTTCTTTTGCATTTCGCTAACAGGTATCACGTCAACACCTAGAGCATTTAGGCGGGCGACTACCATGTTATTGTATTCTTCGGTAATTTCCTGAAATACAGAATCTGGCACACCTTTAAGCTGAGCAATTCCGGCGCCCTTAACAATCAGGTCATCCTTGTTGCTGGACATGGCGGTAACTTTACCTTCTGTTCTAAATGCGATGGTATTCCCTAATATGGCAACTTTTTTACCATCACTCAGCATCTTTTTAGATTTGTTGAGTTGCATATTATAGCTTTTCTTCAGGGACTTTAGCTCTTTCTTACTGAGTTCCTTAGAATAGGCTGGAGCAGTTAAAGCTAAGCTAATGATTACTACGCTTAGTGTTAAGAATTTGTAAAGTTTCATATTGATATCCTTTTGTTTGATTTGTCTATTCGCTGCTAGATTGGCTGTAGCCCAGGCAGTTTACCGTATTATCATACCGGCTATTGTTGCTTAAGTTAATCTCAATTTTTGCGTGCTTAGCTTAGTTTGGATTGTGCTTAGTTTGGATTGTGCTTGGTGCGAATTATGCGCATCCCACGATCACGTTTATTTTGGTAGAGCTAAGCTTACGGAGATACCTGGAGTGATCACTCCCCTCTTTAGGGGGGTAGGATTTGGCTGGATTTGCTCTACTCTACATCTTGAGCGACGAGCCCTAGGTCTATTGCCTTGATCGTTGCTTCAGCGCGAGAGTTGATATTAAGTTTTTTATAGATTTGCTTAACGTGGTCTGAAATGGTGTGGCGGCTAATTCGAAGAAGCTCAGCAGTTTTCTTCACACTAAAGCCCTTGGCTATGAGAGATAATACTTCTTTTTCTCTGTCAGTCAGTTGTACCTGAGAGCTAGGCCTTTTGTCTTGAAAATGCTCAATCATCTTCTGAGCAATTTTGGGGGATATAGGGGGTTTACCAGCGAGAATGCCGTTTAAAGCGTCAAGTAAATCATCGTCATCTTCGTCTTTAAGGAGGTAGCCGTATGCTCCCGCTTTAAGTGCGGAAAATAGGTGGTCGGAGTCGTCAAATATGGTCATGACTACTGGAATACATTTGGTTTGTTGGCTATTTAATGCCTTTATGGCATCTATTCCACTGCCATCAGGTAGTCCTAGGTCAATCAGTGCAATATCAAAGTCTTTATCTTGGATATTTGAAAGGGCATCTTTGAGGGTGCCGGCGCTGATAACGTTAGCAGAGCTGAAAGCTTGGCCTAATAATTGACATAGCCAATCTTGTAAATCAGCTTTGTCCTCGATTAATAGAATACTTTGAGCTTCTTTAATGGTCATAGCGAAGTGTTATCTGTAGAGAGACAATAATAGCGATTCTTGTCACAATTACCAAAGGGTTTTGATTGAAGAATGTTTAATTTGGAAAGAAGGTATTTAGCGGTTGTGAAAAAGGCCTTGAGCTCATTACTAGTATTTTTGCTTATTGGTTTGCTTGCTATCCCCGCAGCTAGTGCTGAAGTAGTGTCTATCAGCAAGGTAGAGATGGTCGAGAGCCATTCTGCCGCTATTCCGGAGCAAGGAGCTTGGGGGCTTATCACCTTACCATTCGAGTTGAATCGCAATAGCGAAGAAATTGAGTTTCGCTATCATTGGCTTCGTTTTTTTGTTGAAAGGCCTGAAGAATTCGATGATCTTGCGATCTATATTGAGAAATACCAATTTAATATGGAGGTGTTTTTTAACGGAAAGAGGGTCGCTTTTACCGATGTTCCTGAGGGCAAAAGTGCTTCAGGTATATTTCACCCCTTTGTTGTAAGTATTCAAGAAAGCAATTGGCAAGAGGGGAAAAATCGAGTTGATATTCGGTTGACAGCGGGGGCGCCAGTTACGTTGTTAGGGGATATTTACTTTGGTGATGGCCAAGAATTGCGATCATCTGGATCGACGATAAAAACCCTGTATCGCGATGTAGCTTTGTTTTCGATCGTGATTTGTATTTTTATGGCTTTTTTCTCCTTTGGATTGTGGACGCAAAGGCGATCGGACGGTGTGTACTTAATCTTCTCTCTGTCTACGCTGATTTGGCTAGTACCCATGGTTGCAATGGCCTTGCCATACGCGCCGTTTGATTATGCGCTTTGGTGGCGTTTGGTGTTTACCTGTGTAGATATTACGGCCTTGGTTCTGTTTATTTTTGTGGTTCGTTTATTGTATTTGGGTTTGAAATCATTGGAGTTGGTTTTGGTATCTCAAACAGTCCTTTCTGCTGTAGCGGTCTTTTTAGTTCCAGAGAAATACATCATTGCTACATCGGTAGTGGCGAGCATGACTAAATTATTGGTGCTGATCTATTTGTTTGTATTGACCCTAAAGATCTTTCTGGAGAAAAAGGACGAGGTGGCATTGTGGGTGTTAGTCGCTTTTGGAATGACGATTCCTTTGATTGCGCATGATTTTTATTTCTCTTATCGCGACGCACAAGAAGGGGGGCTTTACGATTCGCTGCCTCTGATTCAGTTGTCTATCCCGGTGATTTTATTCGTTCTATTCGCCTATATGATTAAACGTTTTGCGAGTGCCTTGATCGTAGCAGAAACCCTAAATGATGAGCTGGAAGAACGAGTGCGTAGGAGCGCAAAGGCACTTGAAAAAAGCTTTCAAGAAAATCGTGAATTTGAATTGCGAGAAGCCAGTTATCAAACTCAGCAGAGGATATATCAAGACTTGCACGATGATGTTGGCTCTCAACTTGTATCTATAATTCACGATAAGAGTGGAGGTCGAAGCAAAGATATTGCTAAAGCGGCATTATCCTCTTTGAGGCAGGCGATATCTCAAAGCAAAAGCAGTTTTTTGACGCTTGAAGATTTATTAGAGCACCTTTGTGAGGAAGCCGAAGTAAGAACTATGAGTGCAGGGCTGAGTTTTGAGAAAAAATTTGCTTCCTTGCCGGGCAGTGTACTTGAACAAGAAATTGACCCTGATGTCAGTTTTCATCTTTTACGTATTATTAGGGAAGCGGTTACCAATGTGATTAAGCATGCTAGAGCAAGCTCGCTAACCTTTGCGGTTTACAGCAAAGATGATGAACTTTATCTGGATATTATAGATGACGGCAACGGTTTTTCTGATCACTCAGGGGATGGAAATGGTATATCTAATATGCGTTATCGGGCTAAGGAGATAGGTGCCCAAATCTCTTGGAACCTTTTGGATCGGGGCTGTTGTCTTAATCTAGTATTAAAGCTCAGTCGAATGTAGCTAATTTGCTAATGCTAGGGGTGATTTAACTTAGTAATAGCTTAGGCGTTTTTATACTCAGGTTTTTGTTTAGTGAAGAAAGACATAGCCGCTGTTTTAAAATCTTCTGTTTGGGCGCAAAGGATTTGGTTGCGATCCTCCATCGCTATTGCTGCTTCTAAACTAGGCGCATCAATGTTCATATTCAGTGCTTCTTTAGAAAGTCTTAAACCAAGTGGTGATGTTAGTAATAAATCTTCTACATAAGACTCGGCGGTTTTGTCTAGTTCGTCGTCAGGTACAACTTCAGAAACGAGACCGGTTTGGAGGGCTCTAGGTGCTTTTATAAAGCGTCCGGTCAAAATTAATTCTGAGGCAAGTGAAACACCCACAAGGCGGGGTAGTAGGTAACTTACACCAACGTCGCAGCCTGACAAGCCAATCTTAATAAATGCAGCGTTCATTTTTGCGCTTTCACCCGCTATACGAATATCCGAGGCGAGAGCCATAGCAAAACCACCACCGCAAGCAGCGCCATGAACTAGACTGATAATGGTTTGTGGGCAACGGCGCATTTTAATAATGATTTCACTGATTTCCCTTTGAATCGTTAAACCTGCCACCGAGCCACTTACGTTGTTACTTTCTTTTAAATCGAGACCAGCACAAAAAGCTTTGCCTGCTCCTTTAAGCACGACCACTCGCACATCTTGGTTAAAGTAAAGTGCGTCGAAATATTCGCGTAGCTCTTTGATCATCGCTTTGTTTAGGGAATTGAGCTCTTCAGGTCGATTTAAGGTGACATAGTCGACACCATTTTTGTTTTCAATGTTTAAAGTGTTCTGAGTCATCTTTTCTACTCACTATTTTTTAAATAAGGTTCTTCCAAAATAACGAGGCTCTGAGTCGATCCCCAATATCTGTCGGCGTACTAAATCCAAACCTGTTGCAGCCACCATTAGTTGGAACATGCTGCGCGAGCGGGGCATTAGCAAAGTGCGTACCTGTTTTTTTTGTAGGTTTCCCCAGGCGATGCAAACTGTACCTACGGGTTTTTCCTCACTGCCGCCACCAGGTCCAGCTATACCGGATACGGCGATTCCGTAATCGGCTCCGCTGTTTTTTAGCGCACCTTCTAGCATTTGCATGGCTACGGGTTCACTTACTGCTCCATGATCTATTAATAGCTGGTTTTCGACACCAAGCATAGAGTGTTTTATCTCATTTGAATAAGTGACAAATCCGGCATTGAAAACCTCTGAAGCACCTGCTACTTCCGTGATCATAGATGCTATTTTTCCGCCAGTGCAGGATTCGGCAAAGGTAATGCTGAGCCCTTTTTCTTTAAGCAGGGACACCATGGCGCTCGCCAGTGTGTTTTCTCCCTCTGCTATATAAAAGTCGCCAAATAAATCCATTAATCGTTTTCGGCAGTAATCTTTGTCAGCTTGATGGCTAGGATCAAAGGTGGTGATTTTAACTTCTACGGTTGGCGTACCGGCACGAAAGGATAGTTCAACGTTGTTAGGCCAGTCTGTAATTTCGTCATCAACCTTTTGTTGGAAACCAGATTCACCGATGCCAAAAAAGTGCAGTCGATCGATGAATGGATTTTTAGTATTGGGGAAAGCGCTTTGGAGTAGCGGGATAATAGAGGCTTCGAACATCACCTCTAATTCGTAAGGCACACCTGGTGTAAATAGGATCACGCAATCATTTTTAATTATGCTAAAACCAACGGCGGAGCCGATTGGATTGGCAAGAATGTTTACGCCTTTAGGCAACATGCATTGCTTTAGGTTTGCGTCGTTTAAAGGTGTTTTGATGCGCTCGCACCAGGTGCTTACATGTTCATAGGCTTCCGGATGCTGCTCAATAGGCAGGTCGAAGGCTTTACCCAATGCTTCAGCACTTAGATCATCTAACGTTGGGCCTAGACCGCCGTTAACGATCAACAAATCGCAGGCTTGGCTTTGTTCTCGTAGCTCTTTGATCAGTACATCCATATCGTCACCAATGGTCACGCGCCGTTCGATGGAAATGCCAATTTCGTCCAGTGCTTTGGCAAATCTGACCGAGTTGGTGTCCACCGTGACACCGCTCATGAGTTCATTACCGGTCAGCAATAGCTGAGCTTGGATGTTTTCTTTGGTTGAGTTCATAGCTGCATGTATTTTAAAAAGGCAAAAAAAAGGCTTATGAGAAATATCATAAGCCTTTTTAATTGAATCGAGAAATTGAATTGTTACATATCAGTTTCTAAATTCGTTTAAGCACTTTGCTCTGTGAGCAAAAGCTTATTTTTGTAGGTTGGCCATGATGGTCATCATAGACTCACCGATGCTACCAGGATAGGTAGGATCGTTTTCAAAGCTAGATACTTGATCCCAACCTTCGTTAATAGCTTCAGGAGTAATGTCGCCTTTAACTGAAAGGCCAAGACCTGCAGCACGTTGGTAACGAAGCTTACCGAACCAGCCAGCGCCTACTTCGTATAGACCACCAGTTTCAGTGCTGTTTTCATCACATAGCTTAAGAACTAAAGGAGTTACGTACTCAGGCTTAAGGTTCTCAAGCATTTCTGGAGGCATAACGGTTTCAGTTAAACGAGATGCTGCGATAGGAGCGATAGTGTTAACAAAGATATTACGCTTCGCACCTTCGATCGCTAAACCTTGAGACATACCGTGCTGACCTAATTTAGCCATTGAGTAGTTAACTTGACCAAAGTTACCGTAAATACCAGCTGCCGATGCTGTGAAGATAATACGTCCGTATTCTTGATCGCGCATGTGGTTCCATGCTGCTTTAGTTACCGCGTAAGCACCTTTAACGTGAACGTCGTAGATAAGATCCCAGTCTTTGTCTTCCATCTTGTGGAAGCTAACATCGCGTAAAATACCCGCGTTGTTTACGATAACGTCAATACGGCCAAAGTTGTCCATCGCTGTTTGAACGATTTTGTCGCCGTCGGTTACTGAGTCATAGTTAGCCGCTGCTTCACCGCCAGCTGCTTTAATTTCGTCAACCACGACGTCAGCAGCATTTTGAGATGCACCATCACCAAAAGCGCCACCACCTAGGTCATTTACGATTACTTTAGCGCCGCGAGCCGCAAAGTTTAACGCGTGGATTCTACCTAAACCGTTTCCGGCACCTGTAACGATGACTACGCGGTCATCAAAACGAACTTCAGACATTGAATTGCCTCCTTAAAAGTAAAATGCTCAATCACACGAGCACCATAGTAAATTACAGGTCCATTCCTCGAGCTATGACGTCTTTCATAATCTCGTTAGTTCCTGCAAAAATGCGAGTAATACGGGCATCCGTATAGGCTCTGCAAATTGGGTATTCCTCCATGTAGCCATAGCCACCATGAAGTTGCACGCCTTCGTCAACTACTTTGTTGATTAGGTCTGTGGTCCAGTACTTGGCCATACAGGCTTCGTCTGGAGTTACTTCCTCATCTAGGTGGCGAGTCACCAATGAATCAACAAAGGCGTAAGCGATTGTAATTTCTGTTTTCATTTCCGCAAGCTTAAAGCGCGTATTTTGGAATTTGCTGATGGCTTTTCCAAAGGCTTTACGCTCTTTTACGTATTCAACAGTCAAGTCCATGGCCCTGTGAGCCCCGGCAACCGCACCTACTGCAGCGACAATACGTTCTTGCACCAGTTTTTGCATTAGGCAGATAAAGCCTTTGTCCATCTCGCCTAGGATGTGCTCAGGGCCTAGTTTTACGTTTTGAAAGAACAGCTCGGCGGTATCCTGGGATTTCATGCCCATCTTTTTCAGGTTACGTCCTTTCTCGAAGCCCTCCATGCCTTGTTCTACTAAGCACAAGGTGATGCCGTGCTCGGTTTTGGCCGCGACGATGACTAGATCACAAAGGATGCCGTTAGAAATGAAGGTCTTTTGGCCGTTAAGCACAAAGCCATCACCGTCTTTCTCAAGCTTGGTTTGAATAGCCTGAAGATCAGAGCCTGTACCAGGTTCGGTCATGGCGACTGCGAGGATACACTCACCGCTAACCACTTTGGGTAGGTATTTTTGCTTTTGCTCTTCTGTACCGAATGTATCGATATAGGGCACGATAATGTCATTGTGGAGACTTAGGGCGAAGCCACTTTCACCAACGTAGGCCAATTCTTCGATCATGATTTGTGAGTAGCGGAAGTCTTTTAAACCCAGGCCGCCGTATTGCTCGTCGACAAAGGGAGCTAAGAAACCCATTTCGCCAGCTTTAAGCCAGATGTCTCTGGAAACAATACCCGCATCACGCCATTCCTCAGAGTGGGGTGCGACTTCCTCTTGGCAGAATTTGCGAAAATTGTCACGAAAGAGTTGATGATCTTCTGAGAAAATACTTCTGATCATATTTATAACCTATTGATATATATAAACTTTAACTATATTTCTCGTAGGGCTCACTTCAGCAAAGTTATTCAGAGTAGCCTTAAACGACAGGGCGCTAGTTTAGCGAACCTTATTTTCAAAATATAGAACTGGTCTGACCAAAAGCCGACAGGCTTTAGGTCTGTCGGATTACCTTGTGTCTTGAGTGCTCTTCCTTTAACGAGAAGAACTGGCATAATCCCAGGCTTTTCGGCCAGCTTGAATGGGAGCTTTTGTAGAATGGATATTGGCGATTTTTTGCATTTAGATATGTCTGAGTCAGGTCAGGGGGCTCGTTTAAGTGCCGATTATGATGTGTGTAATGCCTTGGGTTTTCTCTATGGCGGCGTGTCTTTGGCCTCAGGCATCGAGGTGCTGCAAGCTTTAACGGAAAGACCTTTGATTTTGGCAAGCTGCCAGTTCAATAATTTTGCTAAAGCTGGTTCAGAGCTCGAACTTATCGCGGAAGAGAGTGTTCGGGGTCGGAACGTGTGCCATGCGAATTTAAATGCTTTTGTTGATGGGGAGCCGGCCTTTAAGGTGCTGGGGACCTTTGGTCAACGTGATGTGGACACGCAAACCCAGTGGATCGACATGCCTCAGCTTGATGCTCCCGAAGATTGCCCTAGTTTCGGTGGCGGTAAGAACGCCCAGGGCAAACCGAGTATTGATCGTCGTATCGAGTACCGGGTGGCAAGGGGTAGCCTTAGAAAGGATAAACAGGTTGAAGGGCAGATGGCTCTTTGGACGCGGGTGCCAGAACTTGATGAGGTCAGCGCCTCTTCGATCGCTCTAGTGGCGGATTACTTGCCGGTTGGTGCAGGCTCTATGCTTAAAAGGCCAGCTGGAGGCAATAGTTTGGACAATAGCTTGCGTATCTTGAGAATCGAGCAGAGCGAGTGGTTGTTATGCGATTGCGAGGTTAAGGGGGTGCAGAATGGTTTCGGGCACGCGACTATGAATATTTGGTCTCAAAGCGGGGCACTATTGGCTGTAGCCAGTCAGAGCTTTATCTTTAGAGACTTTAATTTTTCAAAAAAGGGTGGTTAAAACAGTAGTGCTAGCTGTAGGCCATGCTTTATACTCCTTAGCCATATCATCTAGGCGTACACAATAAAACGAGTGGTATCTCTATGAAAACCATCCCCTTAACTACCTACGATAACGAAACGATCGACAGCCTGTTAACGGGTATTCCTTTTTTTAGGGATCTGAAAATGGCGGATGAGCCACAGTATCGTTTATTACTGTCCTATTCGAATCTGTATGAAGCAGAACCTGAGGAGTTGGTGATTACCAAAGGACAGCGTGACAATATGTATTACTTTTTGCTTCGAGGGCAATTGATTGTTTATCCAGATGGCTCAGGTAAAAGCTCGGCGGGGCAAAACTATATTGGCTCGGGGCAGGTGTTTGGAGCCTTGGCGTTGTTGTGTGATATTGAGCGAACTGCTTCTATAGCCGTAGACCCTCAATACCCCAAAGCACTGCTTTTTGGTACAGACTTCAAACCCTTTAGAGACCCTGAGGACTTCCGTCAAATTAGGCTTGAAACCAAGTTGGCTTTCTATCGAGGTGTGGTTCATCACACACGATGGAAATTAGAAGTCTATAAAATGGAATATCCAGATCATGCGCTGGTAAAGGAAATGAAACGCATTGAATTTTTTATTGGTGACAGAGGTACTGTCGACGAGCTGCGTAGCTTGCATCGTCAGGTACAGCAAATTACCGCCTTATTAACGACCTGGAACAAGACCTTTGAAAGCCAGGTGGATAAAGGAGCAGCAATAGAAAAAGAAGACGAGCCTGTCGTTCCTGTAGTGAACGACGTTCTTCATACCGGGTAGTTTTTAAATTAAAAAGCCTGATCAATCATCAGATAAACACCACTTTCATCTTCGCTAAAGGCTAGGTCAAAGCGAATAGTGGTTTTGTCCTCTGGGTTGAAGAAAAAGTGACCACCAAAACCTACGGCACTATGTAGGGAGTCATCGTCATCGGGTAGGTCATTTCCAGCATCCACTTTGCCTGTTGCGGCGAAAACTGTAAATCCAGTGTCGAGCCCAAAGAATTCATAACCATATTTTCTATATTCGATTTGTGCTGCCTTCATATCAGGGGCTCGATAGCGTCCTTCAAAAATACCTCTAACCACATCGGTGCCACCTATCGTCGCTAAGTTGATAAAGGGAATACTGTCTCCGTCTTGGCTTATCTGCAGGTATTGGGTCGCTAGGATTTGTTTTTCGGCAATCGGGAAAAAAGCTCTAAGGTCCAGAGTGAGTTCATCATAATCGTAACTATCTCCGTCAAACTGTTCTTGTTTCACGGATGCATATATACCTTTATCTGGATAACGTGGGCTGTTGCGTGTATCCCAAATAAGGCCGTAACCAAAGGATTTTAATTTATACTCATTTAACTGACCGTTGCTCAGTAAGGTATCTACCAGTGCGTCGTCTTCAAAGTCAGTGATTTCTCTATCGTCGATAGAGTGTGTGAGTTCGATGTGCCAGTTGGAGTAAAAATTATATTGCCCGGTGAGTTCGAGATAAAGGTAGTCGGAAGTAAAGTCCTCCTCATTTTGGTCTTGAGTATCATTGCCCAGGCCGTAGAATTTTTCTGGGAAAGAGGAGTAATTGACTATAGGGCTGAGTTTTAATTTGTAGTCCATAAAATACAAAGTAGGGCGAACGACCAAACGTTGTTGACTCTCTGTTGAGTTGATCGCCACGTATTGAATGCTAGATTGTTTTCCTTCGACCGCTTCATCTTCGAGTGTTTGCAGTAATAAGGCTCCATATTGGAATCCAGTTTCGGGGCTGGTGGCGATAACGGGTAACCATTTGATGTCCGATATGGCGCTATTAGAGGCAGTGACGCTAAGAATTAAAAGGCTGATCTTAATGATTGTTTTATGCATGTCTTTGAAATACTCGAAGTTTTTCAGCATGGAAACATAAGTGACAATCAACATCAATGACAACAAAGCTTTTGACCTCTATAGACGGTATTGATACCGTTGCGCCCTGTTTTATAAGACAAGTAATCTGAAAATTGTGGAGATTAAGATGTCCTCATCCCCAGCGTCCGATGGCCAATCAGAAAGCCAAACTGAAGAGACAGTCAAAACTTATGGCTTTAAGGATATGATTGATGGTTTGCATAATATTGAGCCTTCAGAAAGCCACCAGAAAAGAAGAGATATCGCTAAATCTCTTCAAGCGATCGCTTCTCACATTATTCGCATGGATGCTAATGACGAAGAGCTTGAAGCTTATAAAAAAGATCTTAAGGGTCTGGAGCAACGTTTCGCTGCCCAAGGGAAAGTCGATACGGGTGAACTATTCAAGAAGATGGTGAATGGTGAAGCCACAGGCGACGATGTGTTGATGGGCCATGATTACGGTATTTTAAGCGGCAAGGCTTCAGCGGTGGCTTTTCCAATGGATACACGAATCGAAGGTGATAGGGTACTAGGTACTGCTTATGTACCTCTGCCTTTTCAAGGGCCTCCATTGCGTGTTCATGGTGGAATTGTTGCGGGTATGTTTGATGTGTTGTTGGCCCAAACTCAAGCGATTGCCAAGGTGATGGGTTACACGGCTTCTTTAGAAATTACTTATAAGGATGCTACACCCTTAGAAAGTGATTTGGAGTTAGAAGCTTGGGTGGAGAAAATCGATGGCCGCAAGATGTACAACGCAGGTGTGATTAGAGCAAACGGAAAAGTGTGTGCCGAAGCAAAAGGACTTTGGATACAACCTAAATCTAACTTGTTTAGTATTTAATACAGGTTAACAAGGTAAATAAAAAAGGGAGCAAAAGCTCCCTTTTTTATTTATGCCCAAAGCAAATTTAGCTTACATAGCTAGCAAAGCGTTCGTCAGCTTTCATCACTTGTTGAATAGATGCGATAACTTCATCAGAGTGAACGTTTTCGCTAGGAAAGATTGTATCGAAGTTATCTTGTAATAGACGGTTAAAGTCACCGCGGTCTTGCTCTTCGATCCCCATGACTACAGATAGTGCGTTTAAGGCTTCACCTTCGCCTTGAGCAATATCCGAAGCCACTTCGTCCATAAAACCTTTTAGGGCGAAAAGTGACTTACCGCCATAAGTGATGGTACCTTCAGCGCTACAGCCGTTAGTGCCCAGCAATATACCTATCCATTGGTTACCCGATGACCCGTTAAAAATCGATGCACCGATATGAGCAACATGGCCGCTATCTCCTTCAAACATTAAGTTACCCCAACCGCAACCAGGACCACCAGGCGCTTCAGCTTGCGCTGCGCTTGATACCGCTAATAGGCCAGCCAGGCAGGTGCTACCTAAGATGTTTTTAAAAGTAGATGTTGATTTAAGCATTCGCCTCTCCAAATAGTCTGTATTAATCTGTAGTTTTATTCAGCTCTTTTCAAATCAGTACTAACTATTGGGCTAGTTATGTTCGACTGTATTGGCTGATAATTGATCTATCATAAAACCCTTGGGCATTATGTAAAGCTTTTATTCGTTAAGGGAATCTCTATACTTGGCACATCTCCCCTAGGGGAGTTAGTCAGCTCATGATCCGTATAGCATTTCCATGACCGCTTAGCGCTTCCAGTAAAAGGAGATAGTTCGATGAAACATTCCCCAGAATCTTTTAAGGCTCTTAAGTCGAAAGAACCCATAGTCATGTTGACGGCTTATAACTGTCCAATCGCTCGTTGTGTTGAAACTGCAGGTGTTTCGGTGATCTTAGTGGGGGACTCGTTGGCTATGGTGGAGATGGGTTTTGATAGCACTAGAGAAGTCACAGTGGGTCAAATGGCCTATCACATTGGAGCTGTTCGAAGGGGCGCGCCTAATACGCACATTATTGGTGATATGCCTTTTGGCAGTGATGAAGAGCCGAGCATTGCGCTCAAAAGCGCTAAGACGCTAATCGACGCCGGGGCAGACTCTGTTAAATTAGAAGGGCCAAAATATGAAGTGGTTGAAGCACTTTGTGCTGCCGGTATTGATGTAGTTGGGCACACAGGTTTAACCCCCCAGACCGCTAGTAGCTTTAAACAGGTAGGGAAAGATGCTGAAGAAGCAGAAGAAGTCTTGCAAGTCGCCAAGGCACTAGAGGCAGCCGGATGTTTTATGGTGGTGCTTGAGCATATCCCAGCTGAGCTTGGTGCTAAGGTGAGTCAGGCGCTTAGCGTGCCTACTGTAGGTATTGGTGCGGGTGGTGATTGTGATGGCCAGGTTTTGGTGATTAACGATGTGGTGGGCATGGGGGACTATTGGCCGCCATTTTCAAAGCAATACGCACACGTGAATGAAACGGTGACCCAAGCAGCCAAGGCCTATATTGATGAGGTTAAAGAGAAGCGTTTTCCTTAAACCCTTGTTCTGTTAGAACTCTTGCTTGCTCAAAGTATCGAGTTCGCTGTCGTAAATAAAGCGCGCTATGACCGTTTTTAGCAATTCAGAGTTATGACTTTTTAGGGCTTCTTTAATTGTTGCTATACGAGTTGATCGGTGTTTAAAAACCGATTCAGGCAGTTCGTTGGAGGGCTCAGGCACCGGGTTTTTGATAATGTTACTTAATAACACATAGCTGCGCTTTGTGAGTACGGCTTGGTCAAAAGACTCTTGTTTCACTAAACTTTCGTATCGAATTAACCCTTCCTCTGCTAGCCAAATTATGGCAGACATGCAAGCAAGATGGCGGTTACTGTGTAGTCCATAGTCGTCAATATCGTCAGGACCGCTGATATCTTCTATATAGAGTTCTAATTTTCTAGGAAAATAGTCGTATAAAAATATCAACACGCGAGCGACATCTTTATTGAAGTCTTCGATATGTAAATCATTTAAATCGTACAGGCTCATAACTAAATTTTATGTTCGAATCTTTTCCAAATGGGTGGCTAGTCGTCCAATGGCTAGTTTTAGGTCGTCTTCGTTGGGTAAAAAGACAATGCGAAAATACTCTGAACTAGGCCAGTTAAATCCTGAACCTTGAACGACGAGTACTTTCTCTTTTAGAAGTAGATCGAGTGCAAATTGTTCGTCATCCTCAATGGGGTACATCACTGGGTCCAGTCGCACAAAAAGATATAGCGCTCCCTTGGGTTTTACGCAGCTAACGCCGGGTATATCCGTGAGCATTTTCCACGCTAATTCACGTTGACGGTGTAATCGACCACTAGGAAGAATTAGATCATTAATACTTTGGTATCCACCTAAAGCCGTCTGAACCGCATATTGCGAAGGTACGTTTGCACACAAGCGCATCGAGGAAAGCATATCTAAACCTTCGATATAATCTTTAGATGTGTTTCTGTCGCCACTTAGCATCATCCACCCCGAGCGAAATCCAGCTGCTCGGTAAGATTTTGAAAGACCGTTAAAGGTTATGCACAAGGTATCTTTTACCAAACTACTTAAGGGAACGTGGACCGCATCATCGAAAGTTATTTTGTCATAAATTTCGTCAGCAAAAACCACCAGTTCATTTTGTTCAGCGATGTCGACAATGGCGCGTAGGCATTCTGAACCATAAAGCGCCCCAGTAGGATTGTTTGGATTGATCACCACGATTGCCACAGTGCGATCACTGAGTTTTGATCGAATATCTTCTATGTCGGGTTGCCACTCGTTGTCTGGATCGCAGCGATAATGCACAGCTTTACCACTGGCGAGATTTGCGCAGGCAGTCCATAGAGGATAGTCAGGAGAGGGAATTAGGATCTCGTCTCCGTTATTGATCAAAGCTTGGGTGGCGAGTGAAATTAATTCGCTAACCCCATTTCCCATGTATATATCTTCGAGGCCAATGGATTGGATGCCGCGCGATTGATAGTGCTGCATAACCGCCTTTCGAGCAGAAAATATGCCTTTTGAATCGCAATATCCAGCGGCAGATGGAAGGTTGCTAATCACGTCCTGTACGATTTCATCGGGCGCGTCGAATCCAAAGGGGGCGGGATTCCCTATATTAAGCTTGATCACGCTATGGCCTTCATCTTCTAGGCGCTTAGCCTCTTTTAGGACTGGGCCACGAATGTCATAGCATACGTTTTCCAACTTATCGGATTTTTTTAGGACTTTCATCGGCTTATCGTTTAGGATTCTGTTATGTTTAGAGGCCTGAGGGTATCATAAAGCCTTGTAAAGGCTAAGTACCTGGGCTGTGTATTAATGGGTATGAGGCTCATTAATCACCAATTTTTACCACTGAATGCGTTGATGATGAAAAGCTTCCATAAAATTCTGCTGATAAGTCTGATCGTCGCATTTGCACCGGCTTGTGACGAGCTAAAGGATTTGTTTGGGATTTCTGAACCAACAAAGAGCGATATCAATCCCGATATTATCACCGACTCGAATCTTAGAGAGTGCCTAGCTCAAACGGCTACTTTTTTGAATAAATCAGAAGTTCTGTCCGTGGTGTGTGCCGGTAAAACGGTTGAAACCCTAGCGGGGCTTGAGCAATTTACTAACTTACGTGTCCTACTCGTAAACTCAAATCGAATTAGGGATGTAGATTTGAGTGCATTTCCTGAATTGGAATTTGTGGATTTATCTGCCAATCGCTTAAGCCAAATCGACTTATCTCAAAACCCTAAACTTACAGAAGCGTTGTTGGATGGAAACAATTTAAGTGAGCTCAATATAAGTAATAATCCCAACTTGGAAGCACTTAATTTAAGAGACAACGAGCTAAGTAGTTTAGATTTGTCTCAGAATACTTTGCTACGAGAGCTAACTTTGGAAAATAATCAGTTCGTGGGAGACATGACCTTGGGGGCCCTAGTGCTCACGAATAATACCAGGTTGAATAATTTAAATTTATTTGGCAACGACATTACCCAGATAGACCTTTCGACCAACGTCAATTTGGATAAGGTGGATATTAGACAGAACGAATTGAATAGTATTGATTTAACAACCAATTCTAATATCACCGAACTTCGCCTAAATGATAATAATTTGGTGTCGATCGATTTAAGGTTTGGCGATTCTTTAAGACTGGCCCAGATAGAAGATAATAACTTGCAGGAAGTGCTACTGCCGCTAACAAAAAATTTGAGGACTGCCGACCTAGCGCGAAACGAAATTGTATGTGGGACACTTGTTTGTAACCCAGGCGATAAGTTTCAAATTCCTCGAAATGATACCTTTATACGATTAGATCTGCGTGATAATGATCTAACTACTGAGGCCTTAGATTTAAGTCAAAATCTCTTTTTTACCGAGCTATTTTTGTCAGGGAACGCAGATATTACTGGGGTGCTTGATGTGAGTTCGCTCAATGAAATGGTTGAATTACGAATTGATAATACCGGAATAACAGATCTTGATTTTGGCGGTTTGATTGATACCGCGCCCGAAGTTTTTGCACTGTTTGATTTTCAAGTTATAACGGCTGTTGAGGCGGGCGTTGATGGTATGGGTGTGAGTCAATTTAACCCGACTACTAAAGCTTTATTGGATTCTATGGAAGCAACGAAATCCCTGCATCCTAGGTTTCCTGCTTCCCAATTACTCTATATCCACGAGTAATAATGTAACGAATCTTCATGTTTGATATTCAAAAGTTTGATCAAGAAATTGACCTCGCTATGCGTGTTGACCAGTTTCGGCTGCGCAAAAAATTACGTCAATTAAAAAAGCAATTAGATTCAAAGTCCGAAGCGCTAGATAAATCCCTCCAGGAGTTTTCAGCTAAGCTAGAATCTTCACAACAAAGACGTTTATCCCGAAAAATATCTTACGCTGTTACTTATCCCGAACAGCTCCCTGTTTCGGGAAAAGTAGATGAAATAAAAGAGCTTATTCAAAACCATCAAGTTGTCGTCGTAGCCGGGGAGACTGGGTCAGGCAAGTCAACACAGTTACCCAAGGTGTGCATGGAGCTTGGCTTGGGCGAAGGAGGCTTGATCGCGCATACGCAGCCAAGGCGTATTGCAGCTAGAACCTTGAGCACACGCATTGCTGATGAGCTAGGGTCTGAAAGTCCATCAGGAACCGTAGCTTGTAAGGTTCGTTTCTCAGATGACGTGCAAGATCACACTCAAATTAAGCTGATGACAGATGGCATGCTCTTAGCTGAGATGCAAAATGACCAGTATTTAGATCAGTACCAGTGCATTATTTTAGATGAAGCACATGAGCGCAGTCTAAATATTGATTTTTTATTGGCTTACCTGAAAAGACTTTTGGTAAAGAGAAAAGACCTTAAGCTAATTATTACCTCAGCAACCATTGACGTAGAAAAAATGAGCGAGCATTTTGGCTCCGCTCCAATTCTAGAGGTGGGAGGACGTAACTTCCCAGTAGATATTCATTACCTGTACGATGGATCCGAAGAGTCTTTGGGAGAAGCCCCCGAGGTTTTGCTTGAAGGTGCACTGAATTCAATACTGTCTGGTCAGTATGCGCCCAAGGGAGCTGCTATCGCCTCTGATGTGTTGGTGTTCCTGGCGACTGAACAAGATATTCGCTTTCACTCCAATTATTTGCGGAAAGTTTTTGGCGAACGTCTGGAGATTTTACCTCTTTACGGGCGTTTACCCTTAAGTCAGCAACGGCGTATTTTTTCGGAATCTGGCAAGCGGCGCCGCGTGGTGTTGGCGACAAATGTAGCCGAAACATCCGTCACGGTGCCAAATATTGGTTACGTTATTGATTTTGGTTTGGCTCGTATCAGCCGCTATAGCGTGCGAAATAAAGTTCAGCAGCTTCCGATCGAAGAAGTGTCACAAGCGAGCTTGCATCAGCGCGCTGGTCGGTGCGGTCGAGTTGCACATGGGGTTTGTCTTAGAGTTTTTAGCGAGGACAACTATCTGGTTCGGCCGGAATTTACCGAACCAGAGATTCAGAGAACTAATTTAGCCTCGGTTATTCTAAAACTAGCGAGTCTAAAGCTTGGCGATATTGATCAATTCCCATTAATTGATCGCCCCGATAAGCGTTTGGTGAGGGATGCTTATAAACTATTAGAAGAGTTGCAGGCGCTCACTAGTAAAAAACAGTTGACGAATTTGGGGCGGCAGATTTCGCGCTTACCATTGGATCCGCGCTTTGCCAGAATGTTATTGGCGGCTAAGGGCCGTGGGTGTGTAGAATCCGTATTAGCTATTGTGTCGGGTTTGAGTGTGAACAATCCGAAGCTTAGACCGCAGGCTAGCCAAGCGCAGGCAGATGAAAAGCATTCTGTTTTTCAGGCGACTGAATCTGATTTTTTAAGCATATACAAGTTATGGCACCGGATCGAGAATGAGAGGCAGGGTCTAAGTAACAAGCAATTTAAGCTGTTCTGTGAAAAACACTTTTTATCCTGGAGCAGTTTGAGGGAGTGGCGCGAGCTTTATCGACAGCTTCGAATGCAGTTACGCGAGATGAATATTGAATGTGAAAATGTAAGTATGGATACGGGGACGTTTGAGCATTTTGAAACGCATAAGTCCCAGAAAGGCCTCCGAGATAATATACATAAGGCTCTCTTGACCGGCCTTTTGAGTCACATAGCTCATGTCGATGAAGGGTTTGCCTACGAGGGTTTAGGGCGAAAACGTTTATATATATTTCCAGCGTCGGTGCTAAGTAAAAAGAAGCCCCAATGGCTGATGGCTGCTCAGCTTATCGAAACAAGCAAATTGTTCGCGCACTGTTGTGCTCCTATCCAGAGTGACTGGGTGCTAGAAACCGGTGAGCACCTCCTAAGTAAAAAGCTTTTTGAGCCTTATTGGAGTAAAAGACAAGGCTCGGTTATGGCCTATCAGCAATCAAGCCTTGGAGGTTTAATACTTGAAGCTAAAAAGCCGGTTCGGGTCAAAGGAAGTATGGGGTCGCTATCCGAGTCTGAGATACAGGACTTGTTTATACAAGGCGCCCTGATAGAGCGTCGTTACTATAAAGCCCCAAAAATTTTAAGGTGTAACTGGGATTATCTCGATGAGCTCGATGAGCTCGAACGAAAACAGCGGCGAGTTGACTTGGTTCCTGACGATAGGGAGCAGCAGCGCTTTTACAAAGGAGTGTTACCAGCGGATATTAACAATGCTCGTGATTTTGAACAGTGGTTAAAAGCTCAGGACTTCCAGATATTGGATTTAGAGCTTGTTATGCAAAGTCAAAAAAATGGGCCAGAGCAAGAGGTAGCCGAGCTATTCCCCGACTGTGTGCAGCTCAATAATATCGATATAAATTGCAGTTACGTGTTTGATCCAGTCAAAGAGGAGGATGGACTAAACTACGAGCTACATTTTGATCAGCTGAATCAAATAAGTCAGCATCATTTAGATTGGTTGGTGCCTGGCATGATAGAAGAAAAGTGTAGCGCGCTAATTAAATCTTTGCCCAAAAGTTTACGTAAACATTGTTTGCCTATACCGGAAGCCAGTCAATATTGTTTAAGTGCGATGACATTTGGAGAAGGGGATTTGAGACAGCAGTTGGCTTTGCATTTGTCACATCACACTGGCCAAACTGTACAGGCTCAGGATTTTCAATTGGAAAAGCTCCCGAGTCATTTAAATGCAACTGTTCGAGTGTTAGATCACAGTGGCAAGTTTGTGGCGTGTTCTTCTGACCTGGCGCAGCTAAGGATGGATACAAGAGGGTTATTCGAGCGAGAACAGTCTACCTGCTTCCAAGCTGGCGAAGGTAATTCTAATTCAATTACTTTATCGAGTCAGAAAGTATTTCTAGGACCTAGGCCTATTCAAAGTTGGGATTTTGGTGATTTGGAGCCATATGTTCTGGTCGAAAAAGCTAGCGAAGCAAAAGAAAGTTATCAAGTTAAAATGTTCGCGGCTTTGCAGGGAAATGGGGGAATCGAAGGTGAATTAGCACTTAGCTACTTTAACAGTCAAGAGGAGGCCCAAGCTGCACATGAGCTAGGTCAAAATATCTTGATGGCTCGTTCTCTTACTCAGTTCAAAAGGGATTTAAAAAAGCGTTTTAAACAAAAAGAAAAAACAGTGATTAAGATTTTTTCCGCGGGCGACCACAAGACCTTATTTGAAGATTTGTTTAGAGCTTTGGTAGACCAAGTGTTTTTTGTAGAGGGTTCGGAGCTTGGTGAACGACAATTGGTGTATCGCCAAGAGGAGTTTTTCGAATGTTTAGAACGAGGTAAGCCTAAACTGTACGAGCAAAGTGTCTTGCTATTAGAGGCTTTGGAGCAGATTTCTACCAAGGTGTTTGAATTGCGCCAATTACTCGCGCGCAGGGGGAGCGCACTTCGAGTGAAGCACTTATCGATGATTGAACAGCACCTCTTGCATTTGGTGCGCCCTAACTTTTTGAGTGAAACGCCACTGGCCATGTTGATGCGCTATCCTCAATACCTAGAGGCATTGCTGGTGAGGGTGGACAAACTACAGGGCAATATTGACAAGGATCAACAGTTCCAAGATCAACTGGATGCCTATCGCTCGGAGTTAGCAAGCTTGGAAAATCGACATAAAAACGCTGCAATTGGGCTTTGTCTAGCTCAGGACAAGCGTGCCGAGCTGTCTCATTTGCAATGTATGTTGGAGGAATGGGCTTTTGCGCATTTTGCAAAGAACAAAAAGACACTCATGCCGGTTTCGGATAAAGCCCTAAGCAAGGCAATTCGGGCATTTGGTCTTTAGACTAGGCTCTAAAGTGATGGTAACATGCGGCCCAAACATACCACGTTTGAAACATAGGTGATCGAGCTTAGAATTCGATTACTAGATGGTTTTAGACCTAATCGCCAAAAGCGATGAATTCAATCAGAGAGGCCTTTGATGAGCGTAGAAGCCCCACAAGTAGTAGTTAGCGGAACCGGACTATTCACACCAGATTTATCGATATCCAATGACGAATTGGTGGAAAGTTTTAACCAGTATGTGGATAGCTACAATCAACAGCACCGGGAAGCAATAGCAAAAGGCGAGCTGCTGGCACTTGATTATTCTTCGTCGGCGTTCATTGAAAAAGCCAGTGGTATTAAAAGCCGCTATGTGATGAATAAGGATGGGGTGCTTGATCCCAAACGAATGGCGCCCAAGATTGCTGACCGAAGCAATGATGAACAATCCATTCAATGTGAGATGGCCGTTCATGCAATA
Source organism: Pseudomonadales bacterium (assembly GCA_965223975.1). Taxonomy (GTDB): domain Bacteria; phylum Pseudomonadota; class Gammaproteobacteria; order Pseudomonadales; family JBECKS01; genus JBECKS01. The sequence goes on along the minus strand of OZ245031.1, from coordinate 171,656 downwards.
ACAGAGGCCTTAGATCAAGCCGGTAAATCTCCTGCCGATATCGATGCAGTCATAGTGGCCTGCTCAAATTTGCAGCGACCTTATCCAGCGATGGCAATCGAGATTCAGCAGGCCCTAGGTATGAATGGCTATGGTTTTGATATGAATGTAGCGTGTTCCTCGGCTACATTTGGTATAGAGGTTGCAGCCAATACCATTAAAGCTGGCAGTGCTAAGGCTGTGGTGGTAGTTAATCCAGAAATTTGTTCTGGTCATTTGGATTTTCGAGACAGAGATTGCCATTTTATTTTTGGCGATGTGTGTACCGCCATCGTGTTGGAAGCTGCTAGCGAAGCGAAGGCAGCTAGATTTGAAATATTAGATACTCGATTACAGACTCAGTTTTCTAATAATATTCGCAACAACTTTGGCTTTTTAAACCGAGGGGATGAGTCCGGTATCGGTACACGGGATAAGTTGTTTAAACAAAATGGACGTAAGGTATTTAAAGAAGTAGTGCCCATGGTAGCAGAGCAGATAAATTCGCAGATCTCTGATCAGGGTATTGCAAGTGATGATCTCAAGCGCTTGTGGCTGCATCAAGCGAATTTAAGTATGAACCAGTTGATCAGCAAGAAGGTGATGGGGCGAGACTTAAGCGAGGGTGAATCACCGGTGATCTTGGACGAGTTCGCCAATACTAGTTCAGCGGGTTCTATTATTGCGTTCCACCGCTATCAAGATGATCTTGAATCAGGTGATTTGGGGATTATTTGCTCCTTTGGAGCAGGTTACTCTATCGGAAGCGTGATTGTTAAAAAGCTTTAGTCTTGGGCAGGTATTAAGCCTGACTTGAGTCTTGGTTCATTTGCCTTAGGATCAGTTTCGGTTATTATGAGCAGCTTACTGGCTTAATGATGGCTAGGCCTAAAACTTGGTGATTTAACAGCTGGGAACGGGCGCTAGGCTAGAGCAGATTATTGAGAGGGTTGTTGGATGCGTATTCGTTTTGTTGCCTTGAGCATATTGGTTTGTTTTAGTTCTTTGGGTTTTGCCGAAGAAAAAGATCCTGACCCATGGCGTGGCTTCAACGAAAAGGTGCATAATTTTAACGAGTTTTTTGATCGTAATTTGCTTAAACCAGTGGCTAAAGGCTATAAAAAGGTAACTCCTGAGATTGTTGATAAAGGCATCACCAACTTCTTCAGTAACCTTAGAGAACCGGTTAACTTTGTGAACGATCTTTTGCAAGCTAAGCCCAAAGAGGCTGTGGTTGATTTTGGTCGCTTTGGTGTGAATAGCACTTTCGGTATCCTTGGTTTTTTTGACGTTGCAACTAAACTAAATTGGCAAAAAAATAATGAAGACTTGGGGCAAACCTTAGGAAAATGGGGCGTACCCTCTGGTCCTTATGTTGTTTTGCCGTTTCTTGGTCCAAGCACTGTTCGTGACGCTTTGGCTAAGGTTCCTGAGTCATTTACCAATCTCAACCCCGTTTACTGGACCGACCCTCATATAGATACTGTTATTGCAGCTAATGTGATTAATATTATTGATTCTAGAGCGGATCTGTTGGCGACAGAGCAAATGTTATTTGGTGACCGCTACCCGGCGATCCGTGATTTCTTTTTACAAATCCGCCAATTCGACGTTATGGACGGTGATGTTGAAGATGACTTTATGTCAGATGACGATGATTGGTAAGTCGATTTATCTCAATTAGTAGCGTTAAAGTATGGATATACTGATAGTTAGCGGTGATGAAAAGGCAGTTACTAGCCTCTCTTCGCTGCTAGCCGATACTCAGCTTGAGCTGGGTTTAGCGAGTAATAATACTTTAGCTTTGGAGCTTATTGAGCGTAAGCGCCCCTGGTTAGTATTTTCTGATATCGATGGAGATGATATTGATATCCTGGCTCTCTTGAAGCCCTTAGAAAAGTCTAATCACGAGATTTCTTTGATTGCCCTGGCGGATAGCTTTGATGCGGAGCAGGCCATATCACTGATGCGACGAGGGCTTCGAGACTACTTTGCGCAACCTTTTGTTGACCAGCAGCGTTTGATAGAAAAGGCAATTTTCAGAGCTAAACAAAGAGCTAAAGGCATCCTTGAATACATGAGCGAGCATGATTCGTTTGAGCAGGAAAGAGATGATGTCAGTCGTCGCTTGAATCAGCTTAGAGAGGATCAAGAGGCAGGCCGTTATGTTCAGATGAAATTGCTACCCAAGACGCCGCTCAGACTAGGTAGCTTCGAGTTTAGCCATCGTATTTATCCTTCGCTCTATTTAAGCGGCGATTTTATGGATTACTTTGCTTTGGATGAGTATCAGCACTTTTTTTATTTTGCGGATGTATCTGGACATGGTTCGTCTTCGGCTTTTGTAACCACTTTACTTAAAACTATTAGCCATCGTTGGGTAATCTTCAACCGTGATGAAAGCGCTTTCTCTCCTTCGTCGTATATCGAATATATTAATAAAGAGATGCTGAACATGAACTTGGGCAAGCATATGACTTTATTTTGTGGTGTGATTGACGAGAGAGAAATGACGTTGACCTACAGCGTGGCCGCTCATTTTCCTAAGCCTTACTTAAAAAACGGGGGAGGAATGTCAGTGCTGCAAGAGTCTGCACTGCCTGTGGGAGTATTTGAGCAAGCCAGTTATCCTGAAAATCAAATCAATCTTAGTAAAGATAGTGTTTTATACCTGTTTTCAGATGGAATACTTGAGACCATGGAAGCTGAGAGTTTGGATCTCAAGGAAGCAAAATTGTTTGAGGTGCTTGAGCAGATTGATGGTGATATCGAGGGAGTGTGTGGCGCTTTTGATTTGGAGGAGAGCGAAGGAGAGCGAGAGCTGGTGGATGATATTGGAATGCTGATTGTACGTCATGTGAGACCCTAAATTGAAGCATTGTCATTCGTCCGAAGCCACTTCAACTGGGCTTGAAAAGATTACTAGCAAGGATTAGTCTACGCGGAAATATCCATCTAGTTTTTAGAGGTGCATAGGACTCTAAAGCAGAGATGTTCTAAAGCAAAAAAGTCTAAGGCAGATATGTTTATGTCCGACACAATAAGATACACAGAGTCCGAAGGGTTTTATTTCCTAAGTTTTGAAGGTGATATTCGGGTTACTCTTTGTGCCTCATTTGACGATTTCATAGAAACAATTTTTGCCCATGAAGGCATGCAGGGGGTGGTGCTAGATCTATCTAAAGCAAAGAATATAGATAGTACCGCGTTAGGAATGATTGCCAAGTTGTCGGCAAAAAGCTTGCAAGCTTTGGGGCATCCGCCCACTGCCTTATCAACCAACCCTGATATTGATCGTATTTTAGAGTGCATGGGTTTGGACCAAGTACTGACCATGGTGTCATCCTTTGATGATAGCTTGGATACAAGTCAGCTTGTTTCAAATCTTGAAAATATGCCCCTTAGTGATCACAGTACCGACGAGCTTTGCGAAAAAGTGATTGAAGCTCACCGTGTATTGATGAACTTAAACGCGAGCAATCAATTAGAGTTTAGGGAGCTTGTTTCCAGCCTAGAAAATGAGCGTTCCCAGAATCAAGCTGAAACCAAAAAACACTAATTGATACGGTGCTAAGCCTCCCAGCAAATCATCGACTGAATGCTTGGAAAATAAATGGCAAGTATTTGCTCATTGTCTTCTAGCCCAGAGAAAACTTTTGAATAGTTGTTTAGCTGTTTTCTATAAAGCGCTTTTTGTTCGTTGAGAAAATCTGATGTACTTTGGTTTTCTTTAGGTTCAGAGCTTTTGTAATCAATGATCCATCGTTTGTTTTCATATATGAACGTTCTATCAATGACGTAGTTTTTTATTTCGATCTTGTTAGCTGAATAGTAGCAGCTGAGTTCGCATTCTGCGCTTTCTAAGCGATGATCAAAAATCCACTGGTTTTGGCTGTCGCTGATAACTCGATCCATTAATCGTGAACAGTCCCGCAACAAAGTTTTACGTTTTTCTTGAGATAAAAGTGCTTGTTCGTCTTCAAGGTACTGTGACCATAATGGGTAAAATTGCTCGCGGAACTTTGGTTCGCTCCAGCAGGATTTGCTATGCTCATCGCTCTCGGCATACTGCTTCAAAACTCTATGAAATAGACTCCCGCGTATGGCGTTCTCGTCTCGATCTTGTAATAAGAACGAAAGGCTTTGTTGCTCGGCATTACCGGAGAGCTTTTCCTCGATGGCTGGTTTATCTTTAATATTCAGCGTGTCGATGTTTTGCCATTCTGGCGCCAAGCGTTTTAGACGGTAGTGCGTTGGTTTTGTAGTGTCTGCATTTTCGCTGGTATTGCTCTTGGGGATTTCTTGAACTTCAGAGAGATCTATGTGGTCCCAGATAATTGCTAAAAGGGAGCGGGACGCTGGTTTAACCCAAAGCTTGTCAGACTCATTACTTGCTTCACGTTCTAGCTCGGCATATAGATATAAATTCCTTTTAGCTCGAGTTGCTGCGACATAAAATAGTCGCACACTTTCGTTGTTGGCCTTTTTCTTCTCAATATTAGAGAGGTAATCATACAGCTGAGTTTGCTTTGAATCTTCATGGGCAGGGCTTAGCGGAGCTAGAAGAAGGTGAGCAGTATCGTTCTCTGTTTCGTATATGTTCCAGTTTAAAAGCTGTTTGGTGTCGCTTTGACTGCCTTTGTCTAGGTGGGGAAGAAAAACATGATCGAACTCCAAGCCTTTGGACTTGTGAATACTCATAATTAAAACCGGGTTGTTATCTTCAACCTGAGGCTCGGCGAAAAGTGCTTCACTCGCGTCGCTTAATCTTTTAAGAGAAATATATTCATATTTTTGTTCTAGTTTTCTGACAAGGCTGAAAAAGTTCTGACAGTCTCTCAGTTGGTCTTCTTTAATACTGGCGGGGCCACCCAGATTTAGCCAGCAGCTTTCGAGTGTCCATGCAAACGATTGCGTTTCTAGCGTTTTTATCGATAGAGCTAGAATCTCCTGCGCCCGTGAAATTAGCTGACGAGCATTATCGCTTAGTTGTTCCAAAATTTTTTGATCTTGTGTAAGGCATACCTCGCCGACTTGTGCTTGGAGTTGATCGGCATACTGTTTGAGTGCAAATAAATCTGGATTAGATAGGCCAATTAGCGGACTTCTCATTAGTGCGAGCCAGGAGAGGTTATCACCGTAGTGTAGTAGGGCGCCACTGAGGTTTAAGAGTGTATGTATGTGCGGACAAGAACTCAGAAGGTCTATCTCTAAGCCTTGGTAGGCAATGGAACGATCTTTTAAAGCTTGGATGATATTTGTGGCTCGGTTTTTCGAGCGTAACAATACCGCAATGCTCTCTTCAGGGTTGTTTGAGCGGATCTTTTCTATTCGGTCGGCGAGCGAATTCACTAAATCGTTTTCAGCATGGCCACTGTTTGTTTTATTGCTAAAATGGTATTCAACGTTGTTTGTGTTGTCGAGATTTGGAGCAACAAAGGGCTTTGAATGACTATAAGAGATCGCCCCACTTAGATAGTCTTCTTTTTTTGGAAAACTGTTCTGGAATGTATCGTTGACCCAATTCACAATGCCTGGCTCGGATCTGAAATTGCTAGTCAAGGTCAGCGCTTCGAGTTCTATATTCTCCACGCCTCGATTTTGCGCTTGTAAAAATATACTAACATTGGCCTCTCTAAATCGGTAGATCGATTGCATAGGATCTCCAACCAAAAATAGTGTTTTTCCTTGCTGTTGATATTGCCATTGACTGATTAGGTGTTTTAAAAGCTGCAGTTGGCTATTGGAAGTATCTTGGTACTCATCAACTAAAATATGATCGATTTGAGCGTCAAGGCTTAATAGTGCCGGTTTCGCCTGTTCTTCATCTATATCTATTGAGGGGTCGAGGGTTTGTGTGGCCCTAATCTGAATTTCAGGAAAGTCGATGCTTTGGTTTTCTTGAAAGCTAAGTTCTAGATAGCCTAGGAGGGTATAAAGGCATTCGCATATATCCGCGCATAGTTTTATTTGCTTGTGCCCTATAAAAGGGTGGGGCAACTGGCTGAGCTCATGCAGTTCGATTGCCATAGTAGGATGTTCACTTAGCGCGGCTAGTAGCTTTTGCATGGACTGCTTTTTCTCTGGAGCCTCGCCGGTTTTGTCGCTGGGGAATCCTAGCTTTTTGTTGATTCCGCGGGTGCTTCTAAAGCAGCCTTCTTTTGTGAGTAATAGTGAGCTTATGGCCTGCCACTGATCAGCCTTTAGCTCGTTAAGATCTGATAATTTAGAATAGCTGCGTAGAACGGCTAGCTCTGAATCATCTTCTACATTTTGGCTACAAAAGGGGATCAGTTGATCAAGATCGTTGAGAAGCTTAAACCCTGGGTGGCTTGTTATTTGATTTAGTTGCGCTTTAAAAATTTCAGTAAGAGCTGCTTCCATATGAGCCTTAATCGCAGCGGGTTCATCTTTATGTTGATGAAACTCTATGACCAGAGGTAACCACTGTAAACGCCTAGCTAACATGGCAGAAAACATGCTTGTTAATTGGTCGCCTCGTTTGTCCAACTCCAGATATAGATTTTTTAAGGCTGAGGTCCAGGGCTGAGTTTGTTCAATACTTTTAAGAAAGTTTTTGCTGGCTTGTTGATAAAGCTCGTCAGCGTTATCGTTAATTTTTAGCTTACCACCTAAGCCTGACAGGATGGGCAATTGATACACCACTCCACTGCAAAAGCTGTCAATCGTTTTAACTTGTAGACGATTGGGGTTTTCTAATAATAACCAGTTTCGCTCTTGATCCCTGGCTAGCACGCGTAGGGAAAGCTCTAGGTTTTTTCGCTCATGATCGGCTAGCTGTGCTAGGTGTTGCTTTTGCTGATCTTGATTCAGTGATTCATTCAGAGTTGCAGCTCGCTCTAAAGACGCAATGATACGACTACGCATTTCAGCCGCTGCTTTTTTGGTGAAGGTAATGGCCAGAATTGCTTCGGGCTCATCGACTACTCCTAATAGTGTTAATATCCGGAGACTTAGAAGCTCAGTTTTACCAGAGCCCGCAGGCGCTTGAACAATAAAGGATTGTTCTATATTTAAACACTGCTCTCTAATAGTTGAGTCATTGTTTGCCAAGGCACTATGCAAGGAGGTATCGTTCATGCGCTATCCTCCTGTACAAGCTCTCGTTCTTGGACTCGACAAAAGCGTTGATAGGGGCAATATTGACAGGTCTGAATGGGGTCTTTTGGATCTACCAGAGTGTGGCCTAGTGTAAAATTTTTTGCCTGAAGTTTGAGATCGTTTTCCCAGCTTTCAACTTGGTCAGACCAGTTGTTCAAAAATAATTTGTTTTTCTTGGGGTTTTCGCAGTCGACAATGCCCGGAATTTCTACTTCGCCATTTGATAGTCCTAGGTAGGCTTTTTGGGCATTTCCTCGGCTGAGTTGTCCAAATGCTAGGGCTTTAGCTTTTTCTCGAGATAATAGATAAAGCGGTAGCTGAGGCTCTTCAATTCTTGGATCATGCCAGCTTTTAATGTGGTTTGACCCGCTTTTATAGTCGATGATCAATTCGTCACCATCATCTAATTCATCAATACGATCAATCCGCAAATTTAGTTCAAGCCCTTCAATTTCATATTTGATATGCATTTCATTAGCGAGTACTTTAAAAGACGGGCGTTGTTTTTCTAGACTCAAAAATTGAAAGGTGATTTCTTGAGATCGGAGTAACTCTAGTTCAAGCAGTGCAGCGTCATCAATAAATTCGGTCTGAATCTCAGAACGAATTTGGTTTGCAACCTTAGTAATTTCGACTCGAAGCTCTTCGTCATCTAGAGCCAAGAGTTCATCTTGGTGTTTATGTCTGGTCCAAAAGACCTCCATAAATCGGTGTAAGATGTTGCCGCGATCCATAGCGCTTAACCCCGCTTCCGGCTCTTCAAGAGGATTTACTTTGAGTCGATGCTGAGAAAAGCTTTTAAAGGGGCAGAGTGCTTGTTCTTTTATTAGGCCCTGGCCTCCTTTTACGATTTCTTCTGCTTGTAGAGGGATAAGCGTTGAGTCTGTAAAGTAGTCGATTTTGGCACTTTGGTGGACCTGCTGAGCGAGTGAAGGTTGTATGGCGAATTGCTCTTGCGCTATGAAACCCTTAAGACTGACCCTTTTTAGAGGTTTAAGTAAGGGGCTTATTTCTTGGTCTTCATCTCCTTTCATTAAGGCATAACTAAAGATTAAATTTTGGCTATGCCGCTTAAATCTATCGGTAATGCTCAAGCAAAAGTCTAATTCTCGTCTCGCGCTGCTGTGAGGCATCGACCAATCTCTTTGTAAAGCACTTGGTAGAAACGGGTTTGGTTTTGGCGCTGGTGGCCAGATCAGGTTGTTCATTTCACATAACCAAATGTGATCAAAGTCCTGGGCGGCTGCTTCTAATACGCCAAGAATGTTAATTCGTTTTTTAGCTTCATCTTTTGATTCAGTTTGAAATATTTCGCTTTGGAGAAGGTCTTCAAGTTGGCCTAGGGCGAAATTCAAGTCGCAAGGGGGAGCTACCTTATCTAAATTGGCAAACTGTTCTAACACGGCAACAAACCGCTTGCTGGCTTGGTATTCGTCACTATTCAATTCTCTGTCTTTAAGCCAAGCCATCTGCTCAAGTGATAGGATAAAAAAAGAACGCCATTCGAAATAGCTAAGCTGCTTAGCTTTATTATGACTTAAAATGGCATGCATCCCATCTACGTTCGCTCCGAGAGATTGGGCTTGATCTAGTAGCTGTGAATAGTCATGTTTCTTAATCTTTTCTTTGTTAAAGGCGCTAAGTGTTTGGTCTATTTTGAGCCAAATATTTCTATTAGTTTTTTGTTCTAGTAAAAATGGATTTGTTAGAACTTGTCGTAGATCTTCAATCTCGATTTGCGTGTTCTTTGACGAAATTCTTAATAAATTAAGAGCAAGTCTCGCGCTTTTTATGAGTGGTACTTTAGCAAGACTGATGCCTGACGAAATATTAAAGGGCAGTTGGTTTAAAGTTGATCCTGCAGCGAACGCATCGCTTTGAAGCGTTTCTGAAAAAATGCTAAACACTAACTCGCGTTTCTCTTGTAATGAGGGGAAAACAATGGCGATAGAGCTATCGCTTTCAGTTTCTAAAGTGTGTTTACACCAATTGGCAGCTAATCGTATTTCTTCCTCCTCTGAATTGCATTGAACAAGCTGTTGATTTTTGGCTTCATGCTCAGGAAGGGGGCAGGATTGGTAGAGGCCTTTATAATCTAAGATATTTTGAAGTTTTTGAATTAGCGGGCTGGGCTCGTCAAAACCATAAAAATAATGCGAGGTTTCTATTGGTAGTTGGTTTTGTTCTAGGGCTGTGCAGATGATACCGGGCAGTCGAGCGGGGCTCATTAATCTATGTTGAGCGCAATGTTGTTCAAACTCATCTACCCATTTAAAAAAGCTCGTTTGGTCAATACCTATATAATAGTAAGACCGTTCGACATCTTCTTTGCTTGCCCCCCATTGCTGTAAAAGTAGGTAGGCCTGTATCGCGTCATTCAGGCTAGAGTTGCTGAGCAGATTCGGAGAGGTTTTCTTGTGCTTTTGAACGATGGTTTGCCACAACAATTTTTCTTGCTGTGGTGTCAGTACTCGGTAGCCAGACCAAGGAGAAGAACATAGTTCTTGAAGCTGGGTAAAACGCTGCTTAAGCCAATACTCGATTGGAGTGATGTTGATCGGTATAAGACTAGACCCGCTATTCGGGTTGTTGAGGTGCTCATTGAGTTGTAGCCTACTTAAATAAGTACTGAGTCGCCGGTTAGGCGTTATGATTTCGGATAACTGTTTGTTTTCCGTTTCGCTAAGATCTGGAAATAGGGAGTTCCAACTGGGTTTCATTATCGCCTAGTAAGCTTATTAGGCCTGCGTTCCACGTGTATGGGAATACGCATTAAACGCGATGTATCCAGCTATCAATAGGAATACAAGCGAAAAGGTATAGGGGATAAAAACAAGGTGATCCAGATTAGCGACTTTGTAGTCTGGCCCTAACTGTTGAGAAATGGTCGCTAAGACAGGCACTAGTATCTGAAATGCAAAAATGAGCAAGGGGCCTAAACAAATCGTGAAGAAAATCTGAAAAGCGCTGACTATTAAGCCAGGAAAGCGCCAAATACTATAAACATTTAAACAAAACAGACCCAGAAATAAACTGGGCGGAATAATGGAGGTCGGATCTGAGCCATTAGACCAAATATGGCCAAGAGCACTGTAAAAATAATTTATCCCTAGAACTACAAATACGCCATTGAGGATGCTAAAAAAAATTTTCATAAACGGACTCTTAAAATAGTTATGCTGGTTGATTGTAGACTGCTTTTCTTTTGATTGGAATCCGAGGAGGTACTTAGATACTGCTGATGTAAAAACCTTCGCGGAGGTGATTTGCTGGTGTTGGGATTCTGTCGTTAATTGCTATTTACGGGTACTATGATCCCTCTAAAATGCCGGCAGGTACTCGTTATTACTTGGCTCTGTAACGCCTAGGAGTCAGTCAAATGGACCATTTACGCTGAAATTAATTTGATATTAATTGGGATTACGGAATATGGCTAAAGTTATGGATGTTCAGAACCGTTTTAATTTAAATGATCCATTGTTGAGCCCAGAATCCCTGGGGCGCTTGTGGGAAGGACGCTCACGTACTGCTCGGGCTGTAAGCTCAGTGTTAAAAATAGAAGCGACTTATAGGCGTTTACGTGAAGAATTAGACAAAGGAGATTTCACGCGAGAAGAAAAACGAAGCAAATTCAAGAAGTTGCATCAAATTAATGCTAAACGCTTATACAAGCTATGTAAGTATAATGGTGCAACCTGGACAAAATTTGGTCAATTCTTAAGTGCGAGGCCGGATCTGCTACCTAAAGAATACATCTTGGCCTTAGAACCATTGCAAAATGATACGCCTGAAGTTTCTTTTGAGAAGCTCAAGCCGGTTCTTGAGTCTGAGATAGGCGAGGATTGGCAGTCCAAATTTGAATGGCTTGATGAAAAGCCTATAGCGACAGCGTCGATTGGTCAGGTTCACAAAGCTAAATTGCTAGACGGACCAGAGGTCGCGTTGAAGGTTCAATTGCCTCAAGTCAGAAAGCTGTTTAGACAGGACGTGATTTTATTTAGAACCTTGGTAAAGGTGCTTGAGGGTCGTGTTCCTCATGTCGATATTGTACCTATTATCGACCACCTTCTAGCTGCGGTCGCAGAGGAATTAGATTTCACTATCGAGGCAGCGAATATTCAAGAGATTCGCAGTCACCAGCATTTGGATAGGATTAAACTGCCTGAGCTGGTTCCCGAGCTTTCGACTACTCGCGTGGTCTGTACATACTGGATCGAGGGACAACGATTATTGCCCTATATTGAATCTCAAGATGAAGAGGGTAAGAAGGATATTCTTACCTTGATTCAAAATAGCTTTATGCAGCAAGTCACCCAATTTGGTATTTTCCAGAACGATCCTCACCCTGGAAATTTCTTGGTGGATGCAGAGAAAAACCTTTATGTGCTTGATTTTGGTACCGTAGGCCGCTTGAGTAATGAGGAAAAAATGCATTTAACCATGTTGCTCTTTTCTCTTATGAGCCGCAACAAAGAAGGGAATCTTGCAGAGTTGCTTGAAAATGCAGGCTTTAAAGGAATTACCAAAGAGACTATCCAAGAAGTCGAAGACATGGGGAGAAAGTATAAAAATGCTAAACGAATGCCCCCTGTAGATGATGTGATTGATGAGCTAGTAGAAACCCTCAGAGAAAATAAGATCAGTGTGCCAGAATATTTTGTGTCTGTTGGGCGTACCATTTCGACCTTGAGTGGCTTGATGACCCGTTATAAAATTCGCTTTGATTTTTTACCCCAGAACCCAATGCAGTAGCTACTTGTTGTTTTGTTGTTCTTTTTTAAGTTACCTGCGCAATAGGTGATAGCTTGGCCTTAAATACCATTGATTTTAATAAGTTAGCTTTGCGCAAGGGCGATAGGCTGCTGGACGTTGGAAGTGGCTTGGGCCGGCATAGCTTAATCGCGTTTCGGGATTACCCTGTCGAGGTGGTGGGAGTTGATCTGGGGTTTGACGATTTGCTAGAGGCAAATAAGCGCGTTGGTGATATTCGCGAAAATCCATGCCAGGGAGAGATTCTATTTGCACAAGGTTCTGGCTACGCGCTGCCTTTGGAATCAGAGAGCTTTGAAAGGGTTATCTGTTGCGAAGTGTTGGAGCATGTTGATGATTACCCAGCGATGATAAAGGAGCTAATAAGAGTCTTGAAACCGGGTGGTTATTTGGCTTTGAGTGTCCCTAAATATTTTCCTGAGCGCTTATGTTGGTTGTTTAGCGAAGACTATCCTGCTTATGCTGGTCATGTAAGAATCTTTAAAAAGAATCAGTTGAAGCAAAGGGTTTTGTCTGAGGGACTGAGCTTTCGAGAGGAACACTCTGCCCATGCTATTCACTCACCTTATTGGTGGTTGCGCAGTATGTTCTTCAAAAAAGGGGAGAAATTTTGGCCTGTGCAAAGGTACCAAGCTTTTTTGGATTGGGAGCTATATGATGGGCCCAATTGGCTCCGCAGCCTAGAGTCTTGGCTCAACCCTTTGATAGGGAAAAGTAATATCTACTATTTCGAAAAACCGGATCCTTAGTTTCAGATAACTTTTTGATGGAATTCGATGTGGAAGCAGGCTCCCCCCATACTGCTTTCCTTAACCGTTATATCTCCCTGATATGAATTGACGATATCCACAACAACCGCAAGGCCGATACCTTGGCCCGGATTGAGGGTATCAACCCGAGCTCCTCTTTTTAAAATAAATTGTCTGTCTTCTTCGGCGATGCCAGCTCCATCATCTTCGATATCAATGTTTAGGCTGTGCTTATGGCGAGTTTTAGAGAAATGCACACTGACGAGCAATTTTGATTCACAGTGTTTGTACGCGTTGTCCAATAGGTTGCCTAGCAGCTCCATTAGGTCATTTTTGTCGCCATAAAACCGGCTGCCTTCGGTAATTTTTAGTGCAAAGCTTATGTTTTTCTCTATATATACTTTCTCTAGCGCTTTGTTGATCTCTTTAATGACCGTTTTGACATCTACGGGATCATTGGCTAGCGCTTTACCAAGATGCGAAGCTCTTTGTAATTGATACGATATTATTTGATCGATTCGTTCGATTTGTTCGGCAAAAATATTTTTGTTTTCCAGCTCTTCAGAGTGAGACTGTAGTACCGTCAGAGGCGTTTTAAGGCTGTGTGCTAGATCCGCTAGTGATTTTTGGTAACGATCTTTCTGGGCGCGCTCATTATCAATTAGCTGGTTTATCGCCTCGCTAACACTTTGCAGCTCGCGAGGATAACGGCCATCCAAGTGGTACTTTTCTCCAACGCTAATGCTTTTAAGATCTCGCGTCATAGAATTTAAAGACTGAAATCCAAAAAATAGAATGATGCTTTGTAACACCAAAACGCCAGCAATAACGATCATTGAGCCAAGAAATAAGGATTTACGATAACCGAAGATTTCGCGTTTATACGCATCGGTATTTAGCCCCATAACAAAAGTCAGTTGGTGCGCGTTTTGGTTGGCATCCCAAATAACGCTGAGGCTTTGTAGTAAAAAATTTTCTCCATCCAGTGATTTACTTAATGAAGAATGGGGCTTTCCCATTTCTCCTCGAGCTATTTTGTCAAAGCGGGTCTTTTTAGCTGAAAATGAGTCCCACAGTAATACATCTTCATCGATGTAAATCATCGCGATGAGTTCGTTCGATTTTTGATTTAGTCGTTGGTCATTGAAGAAGGACGATATTTGCAGCTCGTTATTTTCATATTCGCTAATTGCGAGTAGGTTAAATACCTGGAGCTCTAACTGCTTAGTATATTTTTCGATAACAGAGCGCTTATTTTCATGATCTAGAATAGCGACCACGATTAGCATAAAAGTGAATAGAACAAAAAAAGCCGACACCATCACTCGTGTTCCGAGAGAGTGTGGATGGAAGGAGTCTTGATTGAATCGGGTTCTAAGCTCCATAAGTATTGATCACATTAACTGAGGCTTGCTTTGTTGAACCGGTAGCCTCGGCCACGTACGGTTTCAATGCATTTCTGGCAATCATGTTCTGCTAATTTTTTGCGTAGACGGGTAATAAAAACCTCGATTACATTGCTATCTCTTTCAAAGTCTTGAGCATAGATATGCTCGGTAAGAACGGTTTTGGACACCACTTTATCTGGGTGATGTAGCAGGTACTCAAACAGCTTGTACTCGAAAGCGGTGACATCAAGCACTTGGTCGTTGACCAAAATCAGCTGTTTAACGGTGTCGAGACAAATGGGGCCGTAGCGCATTTCTGGTGAAGCTTGCCCAGCTGAACGTCTAATAAGGGCGTTAATTCGGGCACTTAACTCTTCAAATTGAAAGGGCTTGGCAAGATAATCGTCTGCTCCAGAATTTAGGCCTTCAACTTTGTCCTGCCAATTGCTCCTAGCAGTTAATAGTAAAATTGGAAATTTGCGATCGCTTGCTCTTAGTTTTTCTATGACTTCGAGGCCATCCATCTTGGGTAAACCGATATCGAGTATGGCGATATCATAATCATATTCTTGTCCCATAAAGAGGCCATCTTCACCATTTTCAGCGGTATCCACCGAGTAGCCTTCCTCGCTTAATTGTTGTTTTAGCTTTTCTAATAGGGAGGGTTCATCTTCTACTACTAATGCGCGCATATCGGTTCCACTCAACTAAAGATTGGTTTATGAAGTACTGGAAAATTAAAGGAAAACGAGGGAAATGTTAAGGACTTATTTGCCCTACATTTTGATCGACGAAATAGGTTTTGACCCTTCCTGAGGGATCAATCATTTTGATACGGAAGTGCTTCTCTTTTTGTCCTACTTGCCGCGTAATGCTTAGAATACGCCCGGGGTGTCGGGTTTTAACGAGTGAGAGTGCTTCCTTAGCCTTAGATTTTTGTACGCCTTTCATATCCAAGAGTAGCGGTTCATATTTATTGCTTGTATGCCCAGTGGGTGCAACGAGAGAAATACACAAAAACAGTAGCAAGCTACTCATCAGGCAAAACCTTGTTGTCTGTAATATATTTCGGAGCGTTTTCACGTTGTTGTTGTCTCAGAGTGGGTTCCGTGAAGCTAAAGAAGCGAGTATTTCTCAATTTTTGTCATAATATAGTGGCGATTCTGAATATTGGGTTAATTTTTAACTTATAATTGGCTTTTTTATTGAGGCTTTATTTTGCGACAGCTGAACCATCCTTACTCCTTATTTAATTTGGCGACCAAGTACGAAGGCTGGTACGCCAAGCGCTTTTTACACCCTCAGTTCGATAGCATTGGTGAAGGCTGCCGTTTTATTGCACCAAGGTATTACGATATTGTCGGTGGTAATATTCATATCGGTTCTCATAACCGTTTTATGGCTTTAAAGGACGCCCCCGTTCGCTTTTCGATCTGGCCTGATAAGTCTTATAGCGGAAAAATTTCAATCGGTGATTATTGCGTTATTAATCCTGGCGTTAGAATCACCTCTGCTGCTGGTATAGAGATCGGAAATAACTGTATGCTAGCAATGTATGCCTACCTTATGGACATGGATGGTCATGATCTTCACCATCGAGTGTTTGCTCCAGGAGAGTGTGCGCCTATTGTATTAAAGGATAACGTTTGGGTGTGTGATGGAGCAGTAATTTGCAAGGGGGTTACCATTGGGGAGAATAGTATTGTTGCGGCTCGAGCCATTGTGACCAAAGATGTGCCTCCGAATGTGGTAGTGGGTGGTAATCCGGCAAGGATAATCAAAGAATTAGACCCCTCGATTGAACCTTTTACTCGGCAGCTTATGTATGAGAGCGGTTTTGCCAAGGAGAATCATGAACATGCCGGTATGAAAGCGGCAATGGCTGGAAACACCTGGGTGAACTGGATTAAAAGCGTTATAGCACCCGACAGAAATCATTGAGTAGGAATCTGACCTAAAGCTGGCATCAACCCTTAACAGTCAGCGAATAGCTGGTATCATTCGCGTTCTCAATAACAACTTATATAGTTACACAATGATTAAGAAATGCTTATTCCCGGTTGCGGGTTATGGAACCCGTTTTTTACCCGCTACCAAATCAATGCCCAAAGAGATGTTGCCGATCGTTAACAAACCTTTGGTGCAATACGGTGTTGAGGAAGCAATGCACGCAGGCCTCAATGAGATTTGTTTCGTAACTGGTCGCGGTAAGAGAGCAATCGCTGATCACTTTGATATTTCTTATGAGTTAGAGCATCAAATAGAGGGTACTGGTAAAGAGAATTATTTGACTAGTATTCGTGAGGTGCTCAATAGTTGTGTGTTTATGACCACCCGCCAGAGAGAAATGAAGGGCTTGGGTCACGCGATTTTGACTGGTGAGAGCATGGTTGGGGATCAACCCTTTGGAGTGATCTTGGCCGATGACTTATGTTTCGAACAGAGCGCAGGTGTAATGGCGCAAATGGTTGAAATGTATGAAAAGTATCAGTGCAGCATTGTTGCTATTGAAGAGGTCCCTCAAAGTGATACGGATAAGTATGGCGTGATTAATGGTGAAGAGATTGATGAAGGCGTATATCGGGTAAGTGATATGGTTGAGAAGCCTAAGCCCGAAGAGGCTCCCAGCAATTTGGCAATTATTGGGCGATATATTTTGACCCCCGATATATTTGAAATCTTATCGTCTACTAAACCTGGTAAAGGCGGTGAGATTCAGATCACGGATGCTTTACTTGAACAAGCCAAACAGGGGCGTGTGATTGCCTATAAATTTAAAGGGCGCCGTTTTGATTGCGGTAGTGTGGACGGTTTTGTAGCAGCAACTAATTATTTTTATCAGAATATCTATCAAGAAGATTAGTTCTATTTACAGCTTGCTTTCGATGAGTTGGACCAGTTTGTTCTGATCAATGGTGAAGTTGCGAATTCCTTCAGCTAGCTTTTCAGTAGCCATGGCATCTTGATTCATTTCCCAGCGAAATAATTTTTCATCTACGTTTATATCTTTACCTTCGGTGCTCAGCGTTTCAGCGCTAAGGACTTGCGCCAGCTCAGAAGTATCGTTAGCCAATTGCTCCATTAATTGAGGGCTAATAGTCAGTCGGTCGCAACCCGCTAGGTTTTGAATTTCCTCAATAGTTCTAAAGCTTGCACCCATCACTACGCAGGGGTAGGCGTGTTCCTTAAAGTGTTCGTATATTCTGCTAACTGATTGCACCCCTGGATCTTTGAGGCCGGAGAAGTCTTGATCCGGTGTCTGATTTTTATGCCAGTCTAAAATTCTTCCTACAAAGGGAGAGATCAAAAAGGCTCCAGCCTGAGCGCAGGCCAAGGCTTGGTAAAAGTTAAAAATCAAAGTGAGATTGCAGTTAATATTTTCTTGCTCAAGCTGCCGAGCTGCTTCAATACCTTCCCAGGTGGCGGCTAATTTGATCAGTACACGGGAACGATCAAGCCCTTTTTCTTCATACTGATTAATCAAAGACCTTGCAGTTTGGATCATAGCTGCAGTATCAAAGGATAAACTCGCGTCTACCTCTGTAGAAATTCTTCCGGGAATCAGTTCTGATATTTTTACCCCTAAGCTAACGGCAAAACTTTCTATCACCTGTTTGCCTAGTTCTTCGCTACTGTTTGCTCGGCATTCATCGATGCATTGACTAAGTAGTCCAGTGTACTTTGGGTTTTGAGCGGCCTTAAGGATAAGGGAAGGGTTGGTGGTTGCATCTTCGGGTAGATACTTTTCGATGGCATCCAAATCACCGGTATCAGCGACCACTAGGGTGAATGATTTAAGTGCTTCAAGTTGGTTGGCAAACTGGGAAGAAGATTTATTTGGCATAGTGTTGATTGTCCTGGCTCAAAGTATTTTCGCCTTCTATGTCACGGGCAAGTTGAAGGAGTTTCTGTAGATCATCGCCAGTTTTAATATTTTGCGTGCTGATAAAATTTCGCCAATGGCGTCCAAAGCGTTGTTGATGGAACAAGCCTACCAGATGTCGGGTAATAGAAATAGCGCGATTACCGGCCGCTATTTCTTGCTCGGCATAAGGCAAAAAGGCTTTCACGATGTCGGAGCGTTTAGCAGGAGCTTTATCTTGTCCGAATAATTGGCTATCGATTTCACTGAGTAGGTAAGGGTTTTTATAAACTTCTCGGCCAAGCATCACTCCGTCGAAATTGTTGAGGTGTTCTTTACAGTTTTTTAAGTCAAGGATGCCGCCGTTCAATATGATATTAGTGTTAGGGAACTCTTTTTTAATTTCCAAAGCACGATCATATTTTAAAGGGGGTATGGTTCTGTTTTCTTTAGGGCTTAAACCTTTCAAGATAGCGATTCGCGCGTGAATAATAAATGTGTCGCAGCCCACGGCTACTAGCTCGCTTACAAATTTTTGCAAAAACTCAAAACTATCAAAATCATCAACGCCAATACGACATTTCACCGTTATGGGCAGCTCGCTGTTTTCTTTTAGGGCTTGATAACACTCGGCTACTAGTGTTGGCTCCTTCATTAGGCAGGCACCAAATTTGCCTGATTGTACTCGATCACTTGGGCAGCCGACGTTGATATTTATTTCGTCATAAGAACGCTGATCGATCAGCGGGGCACACTGAGCGTATTCTTCTGGTTTGCTGCCGCCTAATTGAATCGCCAAAGGGTGTTCTGACTCGTCGAAACCGAGTAAGTAGTCCTGGTCGCCATGCAGAATAGCGGGGCATGTGATCATTTCTGTATATAAGCGAGCGTGCTGGCTAAGGAGTCTCAAAAAGTAGCGACAATGCCGGTCTGTGACATCGATCATGGGTGCCACGCAAAAGCGCCAAGGGCTCAAATCTGTATTGGCAGGTTGCTCGATCATTGTGTAATAAGGTCTGTGTAGCAAAGAAAGGCGGGCATTATACCTAAGTTCTAGCTATCTGGCCTATGAACGTAGTGTAGGTATAAGGGTTTTTCTACTAGGTCCCATGGCTTATACTGCGCGTCTTTCCAGCATTTTTAGAATGATACTTCCCTATGACAGTTAGAACGCGCGTTGCACCTTCACCCACCGGTAACCCCCATGTAGGTACCGCCTATATTGCTCTGTTTAATATGTGCTTTGCCCGTAGCCAGGGTGGGCAGTTTGTCTTACGAATAGAAGATACCGACCAAGCAAGAAGTACCCAAGCTTCGGAACAAGCGATTTATGATGCGCTCAATTGGATTGGACTTAGTTGGGATGAAGGTCCAGATGTGGGTGGTGATCACGGCCCTTATCGTCAAAGTGAAAGAAAAGAAATCTATCAAGAGCACATTCAGAAGCTATTAGAAGAAAAACACGCTTTCCATTGTTTTTGTAGCAGTGAACGATTGGATGAGCTGCGCAAAGAGCAAATGGCTAATAAAGAACGACCCGGTTACGACGGACGTTGCTTGCACTTAAGCGAGGAAGAGGTTCAAGCCAAGTTGGCAGCTGGCGAAAGTCATGTGGTGCGCATGAAAGTTCCAGAAGAAGGGGAGTGCGTGTTTGACGACATGCTTCGCGGTGAGATTCGAATCGAGTGGAGCATGATAGATATGCAGGTCTTAATGAAGGCTGACGGTATGCCCACCTATCATCTAGCTAACGTGGTGGATGATCATTTGATGGAAATAACCCATGTTATTCGTGGTGAAGAATGGATTAACTCCGCGCCAAAACATCAGCTACTCTATAAATACTTTGGTTGGGAAATGCCTATTCTTTGTCATATGCCCTTGTTGCGCAATCCTGACAAAAGCAAACTGAGTAAACGCAAAAACCCTACCAGCATTAATTATTACCGCAGGGCAGGATTTTTGCCTGAGGCATTGATTAACTATTTGGGACGTATGGGTTGGTCAATGCCCGATGAGAGCGAAAAGTTTTCTGTCGATGCGATGATAGAAAATTTTGATATTCAACGTGTAACCTTGGGTGGTCCGATATTCGATTTAGAGAAGTTGTCCTGGTTAAACGGAACTTGGATACGAGAAGAGTTAAGTGATGCAGACTTTGTGACTCGTTTTACTAGTTGGCTACAAGATGGCACTGACTTTGAAGCGTTAGCCGGTCATGTGAAAGAAAGGGTTAATACTTTTGGTGAAGTAACACCGTTAGCAAAATACTTCGTTCAGGATCGTCTGAGTTTGAGCGAGGATGATTTTCAAGCCAATAAGCTTGAGCTTGATGATCAAAAGAAAGTGCTTCAGTTTTCGCTTTGGGCAGTTGAAGAACTCGAAGAGTGGAATAGAGCGGAGATCGAGCAAAAACTATTTGCTTTGGCCGATGTCCTAGAAATCAAAATCAGAGACTTCGTTGCCCCTTTATTTGTCGCACTCAGCGGTGAGAAATCTGCGATTTCAGTGATTGATTCTATGCACTTGCTAGGTATCGATATGAGTCGAGTGCGCTTAAGAGATGCAATTGAAGCTTTAGGCGGAGTGTCAAAAAAAGGTGCTAAGAAGCTTGAGAAGGAATATGCCGCTTTGGGGCGTGATTAGAAGGGTTGGTGAAGCCTAGTGGAATCGCTTGTGCCCTTGGGTACAACACGCAGTGTTGAGCCTAGATTAAGTGATTGAGCTTGGATTGATTGAAGAAGATTGGTGGAGCCTAGCGGGATTGCTGCCGATGAACTTTTATGCCCTTGGGTACTTGTGCCCTTGGGTACAACACGTAGTGTTGTGTCTAGATTAAGTCATTGAGCTTGGATTCATAAAAGAAGATTGGTGGAGCCTAGCGGGATCGAACCGCTGACCTCAACACTGCCAGTGTTGCGCTCTCCCAGCTGAGCTAAGGCCCCATTATTCTTTATGACCCTGGATTGGTCATTATCTTCTAATACATGAATATGTATGAGAGGCGGCGATTTTAAGCACCCACTCACTGGCTGTCAAGGATGATCTTAGCTAGAGCCCTTATATTCTCTGGCTTTGCTTTCTGCGGATGTTCGATCAGATGGGAGTGTTTTTTGGCGCAGAAAGCCCTTGGAAAGGTGTGATCTTGTACATGGTCGTTAGGGTCATATAGTCCCTAGGGTTATATTGTTCTATACTGTTTTCCCAGTCTAAACGCCCACTAGAGGTGGACAGGCTTGTTAATCGTCGAATAAGAATAATTAAAAAAGATATTAGGGAGAAAGCTCTATGGGCTTCGTTAAGCAGTATTCTCTATTAGTTAGTATTTGCCTTTTACTATCCTGTGGTGGTGGCGGAGGAGGAGACTCTGAGAGCCCTGAAACAAACCTTGAAGATCCTCAATTACAGCCAGGCAATGTAAAAGGCTCGGTAGTGAAGGGGCCACTTGCATCGGCTGAGCTAAGAGCTTATCAATTGGACTATGCTGCAGTCGATTTAAAAGGTGCGTTGGTTGGAGCGGGTGCTACCGACAATAAAGCGGAGATAGTGGGACTCAACTTAGAGGCAGCGACGGCGCCTTTTTTGTTAGTAGCTACCGCAGATGGGGATACGGTTGATTTAACCACGAACTCTGCTCCAGTTATTACAGAACTGAGTACGATTATTAGTGCTGATGCTATTAATAACGGTACTCCTATTTACGCGACACCTTTGACTACTCTGGCTCTGTCTGTTCTCGCCGAGCAGGGCACGACAGAGGGTAGTTTTTTCAGCGATTTAGAGGCCGCACAAAACCAAGTGAAATCAACATTCGGTTTTGGAATGGATAGTTCGATTGATCTATTTACCGCGAGCCCGGTGCTTAGCGACGAGACTGATACTCTTGCAGAGCAAACTGAAGTGGCCGAATACCGACTCGCGGTTGAAGCCGTAACCGCTGTTTTGTTTGAGGCGGCAGGTGATACCGCAAGCGCAACGGATACCCCAAATGATGTTTTGAGCGCCTTGGCGTTGGACTTGGCCGATGGCTCGATCGACGGGATGGACGGCAGTAATCCAATCGCTAAGCTAGTCGGCGTTGATGTGACAAGTGATCCCGTAGCTAGTTTGGTGATACCGGGAACCTCTACCTTAGTCAGTGATATCGAAACTGTCTTAGCGAGCGAGACCTCTATTACAGGAACTAGCGCTACCTTGAACGGCGGAGTCAGTGTTTCTGGGGCTAGCGTGATGACCCAGTCTGATGTCGACTTTGATGGTGTGGCAGATGTGACTGACAATTGCCCCGGTCAACCTAACTCTAGTCAGACCGATAACAACAGTAATGATGTTGGTTTGGCCTGTGAAGAGCAGCCTGGCGTTCAAAATATTGTTGCTGCAACTCAAGAAGACCAGCCAGTGAGTATTACATTATTAGGCTCCTTTGATCCCGAGGGAGATACACTGATTTATACCGTAGATGGAAACATGCTCACTGCCGGTGTCAGTAGTTATAACTACCAAGCGGCAGCGAATGCGCATGGTCAGTTTATTCTTCAATACTCGGTTAGTGATGGGGAGCAAAGTTCATCTAATGGCACTATCACCATCAGTGTGAGTCCCGAAAACGACTTTCCGACGGGTACTGTTGAATTTTCCGGAGAAGCAATAGAAGGTGAAGAATTAACCGCAAGCAATACTTTAGCGGATGCAGATGGTCTAGGAGCAATTAGTTACGAATGGTTTGTTGATAGTTCTTCGGTAGGTACAGGTTCTACTTACACGCTTCAAGTAGGCCAAGCTGGCTTGGATGTGTTTGTGAGGGCCTCTTATACCGATCTCGACGGAACGAATGAGTCGGTGGATTCATCGAGTGAGACCATCGATCTGCCTGGGCCAAGTTTTGATTCTGCTAAGATACTTAGCTACGAATATATTATTTCTGCACCTGGAGATTTTTCTGAACATTGTCCTGAGAACACCTTTTTTTACAAACGTATTTTTGATGTGAATGGTGATCTACATTCGACATCTTCTTGTGCAGGCTCAGAGCAGACTGGTAGTTGGATGTTAGAAGAGGGTGATCGGGTCCTTAAACTAGATGCAGCTATTGTCGAAGACCCTATATACTTGGTCGCAAATGGAGATGAGCTCAATAATGCTCAGCCTTATTGTCAAGTCAGCCATTCGTTAATCACCAGCTCCGAGATCGCAATAGACCTTTGTGAGAATATGGAAAGCAGTAGTTATTGGGCAGGGACATATGGTGCTTTGGGTTACCCACCTGAATCGGGTAGTTGGAAATACGGAAATACTTTAGCGGAGTCTCATGCAGCCTCATTTAATGCCACTCGCTTTTCAAAATTATGGTTGGCTGGTCGAAGTTTATATAGGTTGTGGTACGGAGATATAGATACCACTGGTAATGGGGTAAACGATTCTACTGGTGCTGGTCTTGATATACTAGAGTTTTCTTCCGATGGTAGTCAGGTAAGCATCACTGGTTTATCTGGAAGTGCAAGTCCAGAAACAACTTTTGATGTCACCGTAACCCAAAACGGCTCTATTTACTTTGACGATCAGGATTCTAAAGTTCGTACGATTAATTTTATGGGAAATACTGATGACTATCTGGAAATTAAGGGCCATCAATTCGGCTTGCCATCTAGCGAGCGTTATTATCACGATCTCACGACTGCGCAATCTGATTTCAGCAGTTTGAGCGCGAGTGTGGGCCTCAGTTTTAGAAAAGAGCAGCTTACACAATCCTATGTATATTCGGTGTACCTAGACAGTGGCTCAGGAGAGTTAATGATTCGTCGTTTAGAGTTTAAAAGCGACGATACGGGTGTCGCTACTAGTCGACTGGGAAGCGCCGGTTTTGAAAGCATCCCCGGTTTCGAAACCCCCGAGAACTTTAGTTACGTGGCCAGCGGAGGTGATCTAACGATTACCGGAACTTACTCTGCGAATATCCAGCATAGTGGGCTTGTACAAGGTATTCAATCGGGTGGAATTGAAGTTTGCGTAGTTAGTGGCTTATGCGTTAATGGCACCGAGTGGATGTTATTTAGTGAAAGAGCCGCTCAGAATTTGATTGATAATATTGTGTCGCCATTCGGAGCCGAAATTGAATTGTCTTTTGATCAGGCTGATTTTATGTCGGGCGGTATTAGTTATTTCTTGCTATATGACACTAGCGGCGGTGGGGTCCCCGTATGGGATTTTGACACCTATACCTTTGAGACAAATGGTTCGTATTCCGTAACGCGCTATGACGCTAGCTCAAATACAGGTACTTGGTCGGTAACTGATGGTTTGCTCTATCTTGACGAGCTAGGCATACCCGAGCTCGTGCTAAAGCTTTTTGATGGTCCCGCGCGAAGGGTTTGTGGGCAACAATCTAGTTTGGGAACACCGCCAGATTGTCGAGGATTTGAAACCATGTATTGGATGGACTCATCGGCTTTAGCGAATGCAATTATCCCGAATCATCTGCCTTTAGCTCCTTTAAATAGTGTAGGATTTTTTAGCCACGAAGGCTTAGCAGGAAGGGTTATGTACAACGTCTCCTATGGCGACATAGACGGTGATGGAGACGGAACGCTAGATTCTATAGGGGTAAATTTGAATAAGCTTACTATTGCTCCAGATGGTAAAAGTTTTAATTTGGAGTCGGTAGCTGTGCCCGCCTTGGGGGTGGGAAATTACAACGCTTCACCGATGGTACCGAATATTCCCATCAACATTGATCATAATGGTGCTATGTGGAATGGAGTCGAGGATACAGGAGTACGTTTGTTGATTCACGCATTGGGTTCTACTGCTGATTATATTCAGGCGTATGCCTACGACAATGGAGAGCTGTTTTCTGTTGAACGGTTTTATGATGATGAATCCAAAGCTTTGGCATTTGCTGGAACATTAACCGCACCAATGATTCCCAGTTTTAACCCGGCACAAGTAGTAGGGGACTTGGTTCATATTCCTAATTTACCGAATCAACCTGAAATGCTGACCTTTAACGGAAATGCTGATTTAAACGTTGAAGGTACAGGAAATGCGTATAATTTTGTCGGCGATTCTAATGAAAATATAACCTATGAGTTTTTGGCGGACAATGTGTTAAAAGTAAGTTTGCCTAATGTTCCTGAGACTAGGTATTTAGCTATTCACAACACTTTTGATATGAGTCTTGGAGGTTTAAGCTTATGTTGGAAAGCAACGCAGTTAGAAGCTGAATCTTGCCTGCTAGAAGAAAATCCAACTACTACTTTTTATGCACCCTTCCAGCTTCATAAAGCGGGAGCCAAGTTAGAGCAATTAAGTGGACCATAACACCTGAATAATGGGGATAAAATGTTACAAACATTTTCTATTTTTGGGCTTGCTGGTGGTCTGCTTAGAATTCTTTGTTCTTTTACCGCCTACCTAGAACCAAGCGACCATCTTGAACTGCTCTATATTGTGACTGACTTTGGTTTGATCTTTGGTTTGTTAGCGACCTTTTTAATCCATCAAGCTGAGCTAAAAGCTTTAGGGCTAGTTGGCTTTATGCTTGCGCTGACTGGTTTTAGTTTTATTGCTGGCCCCAACGCAACGATTTATGGAATTGAGTCCTACCAAATCGGTTCCCCTGTGATTTCGCTGGGGGTGCTTTTACTCTCTATTGCGCAATTAAAAAGTGGTTTTTACTATAAAGTTGGACCTGCCTCATTAATCGCGTCTTTTTTACTTGGCCTAGTTTGGATGTTTGTCTCACCCGCTAGCTCGCTTATGTTTGCGATTGTAGGGGCACTATTTGGCTTAGGCTTTATGGTTAATGGCCTGTATGTATTCCGCTCCCAATCCAAACCGTAAATTATTAATCGAATGCTAAAAATTTTAGCGGATTCTCATAGTATACTTGCCATCCTATCGTTTATCTTGCTTATAAGTATTGAGAGAGAACTATGACCGCAGAATTTATGTTGATGACCTTTATCTTGTTTGCTGCTGGCGTGATCTCTGTGCCGCTCGCTTCGCATTTGGGCCTAGGTTCGGTGCTGGGTTATTTGATTGCGGGTATCGCCATCAGCCCGCTGCTAAAGTGGGTGGGGGCAGATATCGTCAGCCTGCAGCATTTTTCTGAGTTTGGCGTGGTGATGATGCTGTTCTTGGTCGGTTTGGAAATGAGTCCTCAGTCGCTTTGGGAGATGCGCCATCGAATTTTCTTGATGGGTGGCCTGCAAGTCGTGGTGACTACGCTCATAGTGGCGTTGATTGGTCAGGCATTCGGGCTTTCTTGGTTTGTCAGTATTGCAGCGGGTATGGTGTTAGCTTTGTCCTCTACTGCGATTGTCAGCCAGACCCTTTCTGAAAAGGGTTTAATGAAGAGTGATGGAGGGCAGGGTAGCTTCTCGGTGCTATTGTTCCAAGATATCGCGGTTATCCCGATGCTAATTATAATTCCGCTTTTGGCTGCGCCGGAATTAATCGATATTGCGACGCAAACCGCAGGAGCTCATGATGCTCACGGGGGTGGGCACGATGATGGTCATGGGGCTGGCTTACATCTTAATATGGTTGAAAACTTGCCGGGTTGGCAGGCAGCTATTATTACCTTTACCTCTATCGCCTTAGTGGTGCTAATGGGGCGTTATTTAACCGATCCAATTTTTAACTTTGTTTCTCGAGCGCGTTTAAGAGAGTTGTTCGTTTCTACCGCTTTGATGCTGGTTTTAGGTATTGCTTTGTTAATGACTATGGTGGGTCTATCACCCGCATTGGGTACCTTTTTGGCGGGAATCGTGATGGCTGGCAGCCAATATCGTCATGAGCTTGAGAGCGATATCAGTCCATTTAAAGGTTTGTTCCTTGGTGTGTTCTTTATCACCGTGGGAGCGGGGATTAACTTTACGCTTTTATCTGATCAGCTGGCTTTGGTGCTGGGTTTAACTTTTGGTTTGATTGTATTGAAATCATTGGTGCTAATGGTATTAGGTCACTTTTTTAAAATCGAAGGCAGTCACCGCTGGTTGTTTGCACTAGGTTTAGCGCAAGCGGGTGAGTTTGGTTTTGTGCTGTTGTCCTTTACGGTTTCTAATCATGTGATTCCTACTGATATAGCAGACATTCTCTTGCTTGTAGTCGCTTTATCTATGTTGCTTACGCCAGCCTTGTTCATTTTATATGACAAGGTTATCGAGCGTTATTATTCCAAAACGATGGAAGGTGAAGGCGACGAGATTGAAAACCATGGCAGCATTATTATCGCTGGTCATGGTCGCTTTGGTGGCATTGTTAATCGCGCCCTGAGAAGCGCTGGTTTACAAACCACTGTGATTGATTTCAGTGCGGAGCATTTGGATATGCTAAGAGCTTTTGGTTTGCAGGTTTATTATGGTGATGCGACTCGCCCAGATATGTTGCATGCTGCAGGCATTGATGAGGCCAAAGTTTTAATCGTGGCGATTGATGATAAAGAAGCGATCACACATTTAACTCAATACGTATGTCGCACCCATCCCCATGTTCATGTGGTGGCGAGGGCTAAGGATCGTATGCACGTTTATGATCTGTGGTCGGTGGGTTGTCGCGATATCATTCGCGAAACTTACGACAGTTCTGTTCGTGCCGCACGTTCTGCTTTTGAAGCGCTTGGTTTGGAACGTGAGAAGGCAGAAGGCATGCTCGAGGTTTTTCATGAAATGGATCAGAAGTCTATGTTAGAGCTTGCTGATCTTTATGATATTGATATTCCTGTGATGGAAAACGAACCGTATATGGAACGTGCTAGAGAATTAGTTGCTGAGCGTGAGGAAGAGCTAACCGGTATGCTAAACGAGCAATTTGAATTGGATGAGTGGCTTGCTAAATACGAAGGGCGCCAATAAATGGACGTGCTTTATGTAACAGGGGCTGGTGTCAGTGCGGAAAGTGGGATTCCTACTTTTCGCGGTGAAGGTGGCTTTTGGACCATTGGCAGTGTGAATTACACCCCGCAAGAAATGGCGACCCGAGCCATGTATCAAAACAATCCTGCTGAGTTTTTATCCTGGTATTACAAGCGCTTTGCGACTTACCGTGACCATGGTCCAAACGATGTTCATCATTGGTTAGCGGACAAAAATTTAATCACTCAGAATATCGATGGCCTTGATGGCAAAGCAGGTAACCAACACTATGTAGCGATTCATGGTCGCTTAGATCAGATGACTATTTTTCATGAGCAGGGTGAGTCAGTAGAGCTTGTAAGCGCGCCCTGGGATAAGGTTGACGAAGAAAACCTGCTACCGTCTTTGTTTGAAGTTTTTAAGATATCTGAGCATCCGGTGCTAAACGAATCCTATAAACCCTATGTGCTGTTGTTTGATGAGTTTTATACCGAGCTCTATCGTATTACTGAGGCCAGAGAGCGTATGTACAGCGCGGATAAGATTGTGTTTATGGGTACCTCGTTTAGCGTTAATATTACTCAGATGGCCTTAGAGGCAGCTGTATCGCGAAATATACCGATAGAGATTGTTGACCCAGATCCAGTTCGTATTAACTACGAGCACACCCGCTATTTTGAAATGAAGGCTTCTGAGTATATTCAGCAAGCAGAATAGATTTTTATTGTTTTAAATAAAAAGTGTTAAGAAAAAAAAGCCCGCAAAAGCGGGCTTTTTTATTTAGCGGATTTGTATCTATCGTTTATCTTTTTTCGACAGGTACAAAGTCTCGTTTTTCTTCACCGGTATAAAGCTGGCGAGGACGGCCGATTTTATAAGGGTTGCTGATCATTTCGTTCCAGTGAGCGATCCAGCCAACAGTACGTGCCAAAGCAAAGATTACTGTGAACATGTTGGTTGGAATACCAATCGCTTTAAGAATAATGCCAGAGTAAAAGTCCACGTTGGGGTAGAGTTTTTTCTCAACAAAGTAAGGGTCGTTACGAGCGATGTCTTCTAGTTTCATGGCGAGTTCTAATTGAGGGTCTTCTATACCTAGCTCGCTCAATACTTCGTGACAAGTTTCGCGCATAACGGTTGCACGTGGGTCAAAGTTTTTATAAACACGGTGACCAAAGCCCATTAGGCGGAAGTTATCGTTTTTATCTTTAGCTTTAGCGATATACTTATCAACGTTAGATACGTCACCAATTTCGTCAAGCATGTTAAGCACTGCTTCGTTTGCACCGCCGTGGGCAGGGCCCCAAAGTGCAGCAATACCTGATGCGATACAAGCAAATGGGTTGGCGCCTGAAGAACCAGATAAACGAACGGTTGAAGTAGATGCGTTTTGCTCGTGGTCCGCGTGAAGAATAAAGATTTTATCCATGGCTTTCGCAATGACAGGGTTAACCTTAGATTCTTCGCAAGGAACACCAAACATCATATGTAGGAAGTTTTCGGCATAGCCCATGTTGTTTTGTGGGTACATGAAAGGCTGACCGATCGAGTACTTATAGCACATGGCTGCGATGGTAGGCATTTTTGCGATTAGGCGGAAAGCAGCGATTTCGCGATGCTGTTCATCTTTAATATCTAAAGAGTCGTGGTAGAAAGCTGATAGGGCGCCCACAACACCGCACATGATGGCCATTGGGTGAGCGTCTCGTGGGAAGCCGTTGTAAAAGTGATTCAACTGCTCGTGGACCATAGTGTGATTAGTGACTAGGTTAACGAATTTGTCTTTTTGTTCAGCTGTTGGCAGCTCGCCATACATAAGCAGGTAGCAAACCTCTAAATAATCAGAGTTCTCGGCCAGCTGATCAATTGGGTAGCCTCTATGAAGAAGAATGCCTTTGCCGCCATCAATAAAGGTGATTTTAGACTCACACGCAGCGGTGGATACAAAGCCGGGGTCATAAGTGAAGTAGCCATTAGGGGTTAATGATGAGATATCAATAACGTCTGGGCCAAGGCTACCGCTGAGCACGGGTAGCTCGAGTGCTAGATCAGCGCTTACATTAAGCTTTGCGGTTTTGTCGGACATTCTCTGCTCCTAAATTCGTTTTTACTCATTTCCAGCTGGTTTGCTGTGGAAAGGGCGCCAAAACTATAGGCTCCCATGCGGTTTGTCAATTTAGAAAGTGGCGTTTTTTAAGGCTTTTTTTGAGAAAAAATAGCATTTCAGAAAATTAAAAAAAGGCACTAGCAATTTTGTATAAAACACTAACATTTGATGACAGTACTAGTCTGTTTGTAGGAGGCTTACAACCTAAGAAACACAATCCCTGCAGGGTATATGCGCATTGAAATTAAGGCATTTGAGGACTATACTTCCGCCACCGTGCATGATGTATACACTGTGCACATTAGGGGCTGATTTTGCTTAAGTTATAGGTGAATGTGGCCCACAGTAAACTGCTCCAATTCGGGGCGTTAACATCGGTTTTTTAATCAGGTTTTTATCCATGAGTAACAATAGACCCGTATATCTCGGTACCGATGCCTTTTTGGGCTTACCGATTACTGCGGTGACCTCGATTTCCCATCGTATCTCGGGAATCGTTATGTTCGCTGCTATTCCCATCCTTCTCTACATGCTGGCGATGTCCCTGGAATCAGAGGCTAGCTTTAATGAACTGAAAGAGTGTATGTCCACATTGATAGGCAAAGTCGTCGTGTGGGGTATTTTGGCTTCTTTTACTTTCCATGTGGTTGCGGGCTTTAGACATCTTTTGATGGATATGGGTATTGGTGAAAGCTTACAGGGCGGTAAAACAGGCACCGTGCTTGTTCTTGTTGTTTCTGCAGTATTGATTGTTCTAGAGGGGGTTTGGGTATGTCTACCAATGTAACGAATCTGGGGCGTAGCGGACTTTACGACTGGCTAGTACAACGCGCGACTGCAGTAATCTTAGGCGTTTACTTTGTGGTTGTGGTTGGTTTTTTTCTTTGTAATGGCGATTTGGATTATCAAACCTGGAAAGAGTTTATCGCTTGCACTTCGATGAAGGTAGCGACCATTTTAGCGTTCTTATCTATTGCAGCTCATGCTTGGATTGGTATGTGGACGGTTTACACAGACTATTTAATTAAAGACGGTCACCTATTTGGTTCGGTTCCTGCTTTTGTACGTTTGAGTGTTCAAACACTTACGGTCATTTTTCTTTTGGCGTGTACCCTTTGGGGTATCATGCTTATTTGGAGTCTATAAGTCATGTCAGCGATTAGAACAGTTAATTATGATGCGGTAATTGTTGGCGGCGGTGGAGCAGGTATGCGTGCTGCACTTCAGTTATCTCAGTCCGGTCAAAAAACCGCTTTGATTACCAAAGTATTTCCTACTCGTTCCCATACGGTTTCAGCTCAGGGTGGTATTACCTGTGCGATTGCCAGTGCGGATCCCAATGACGATTGGCGTTGGCATATGTACGACACTGTTAAAGGTTCCGATTACATCGGTGATCAAGACGCGATTGAGTACATGTGTAATGTAGGTCCTGAAACTGTGTTCGAGCTTGAGCATATGGGCCTACCTTTCTCACGTACTGAAGAAGGTCGTATTTATCAGCGTCCATTCGGTGGCCAATCTAAAAACTTTGGTGAGGGTGGTCAGGCAGCGCGTACTTGTGCGGCAGCCGACCGTACCGGTCATGCTCTTTTGCACGCCTTGTACCAACAAAACGTAAAGAACAACACAGTATTCTTTAATGAATGGTATGCCTGTGACTTGGTTAAAAACCAAGATGGTGCGGTTTGCGGTGTAATTGCTATCGACATCGAAACTGGCGAGCGTGTTTTCTTTAAATCAAAAGCGACCGTATTTGCTACTGGTGGCTCAGGTCGTATTTATTCTTCGACGACTAATGCTTTGATCAATACTGGTGATGGTGTTGGTATGGCGCTTCGTGCAGGCTTTCCTGCTCAAGACATGGAGATGTGGCAGTTCCACCCAACCGGTATTGCGGGTGCGGGTGTGCTAGTAACAGAAGGCTGTCGTGGTGAAGGAGGTTACCTGATCAATAAAGACGGCGAGCGTTTTATGGAACGCTATGCGCCTAATGCGAAAGATCTTGCGGGTCGTGACGTAGTCGCGCGTTCTATGATGATGGAGATTCTTGAAGGTCGCGGTTGTGGACCTGATGGTGATCACGTTCTGCTTAAATTGGATCACTTAGGTAAAGACGAATTGCATAAAAAGCTTCCAGGTATTTGTGAGCTTTCTATTACCTTTGCACAGGCTGACCCTGTCAAAGAGCCGGTTCCTGTTGTGCCCACTTGTCACTACATGATGGGTGGTATCCCAACTAATATTCATGGGCAAGCTCTAATGCCTGATGGCCAAGGCAACGACACCATTATTCCTGGCTTGTACGCCGTAGGTGAGGTGGCTTGTGTATCCGTTCACGGTGCAAACCGTTTAGGTGGTAACTCGCTACTTGATTTGGTGGTCTTCGGTCGTTCTGCGGGTATGCATATCGAGAAAGCGCTTAAAGAAGGTATTGAAGCTCGTGATGCGAGTGAAAGTGATCTTGAGCAAGCGGCATCTCGTTATGATCGTTGGGAGCAATCAAGCTCAGGTGAAAGTGTTTCTGATCTTCGTAAAGAACTTCAAACCATAATGCAGAACCATTTTGGTGTGTTCCGTAAAGGTGAATTGATGGAAGAGGGCGTGAAGATGTTAGCCGAACTTCGTGAGCGTATCGCTAAAGGCCATTTGAGCGATAAGAGTGGTGCTTTCAATACAGCACGTATAGAAGCGATGGAATTGGATAACTTATTAGAGGTTGCTGAAGCTACTTCTATTGCTGCTTTAGAGCGTAAAGAGAGTCGTGGTGCTCATTCGCGTTATGACTTCCCTGATCGTGACGATGAAAATTGGTTGAAGCACTCGGTATATCATCCCGATACCAAGCAACTGTCTAAGCGCGATGTAAACTTTGCGCCTAAGCAAGTTGATACTTTCCAACCTAAAGTACGTACTTATTAAGCGGGGAGTGAAGAAATGTTAACAGTAAGTATATATCGCTATAACCCCGAAACTGATAAAGAGCCTGCTATCAAAGAGTATCAGGTTGACACTCAGGGTAAGGACTTGATGGTGCTTGACGTGCTTGCACTGGTAAAAGAACAAGACGAAACTTTAGCCTATCGTCGTTCATGCCGCGAAGGCGTGTGCGGATCAGACGGTATGAATATCAATGGCAAAAATGGTTTAGCTTGTGTGACTCCGTTATCAGAAGCTTGCAAAAACACTGGCGGCAAAAAATTAAATTTGCGTCCTTTGCCTGGTTTACCAGTGATACGTGACCTCGTTGTGGATATGCAGCAGTTCTATAATCAGTATGAAAAAATTAAGCCATACTTGATTAATGAAACCCCTGCGCCAGCCATTGAGCGCTTACAAAGTCCAGAAGAACGAGCTAAGTTGGATGGGCTGTATGAGTGTATTCTTTGTGCCTGTTGTTCAACGTCTTGTCCGTCGTTCTGGTGGAATCCTGATAAGTTTGTAGGTCCTGCTGGCTTGTTACAGTCCTATCGCTTTTTAGCGGATAGCCGTGACCAAGGTCGTGAAGAACGCCTTTCAGACTTAGATGATCCATTCAGCGTGTTTAGATGTCGAGGCATTATGGCCTGCGTCAATGTATGTCCTAAGGGTCTTAACCCGACCCGTGCGATTGGTCATATTCGGGGCATGTTGTTAGAAAGCAGTACTTAGTCATTAAAGTTTAGTTTTAGAACTAAATCATAGTTGCCTTGTCTACCCTAAGTGGGTGGCAAGGCGACGCAAAAAAAACGGTAAGATGTTAGGCGATCCCTTAGTCTTACTTTAATTGAAACTTCTTATCCAGGAGCTTTTTCAACAATGTCAGAAGGTTCACGACCCAACGGGTCCGCGCCCAGATCAATGGGCCAACATTGGAGTACCTCCCATCTTTCGGCGGGTAACTCAGCTTATGTCGAAGAGCTCTTTGAGTCTTTTTTGACAGACCCAGCCTCTGTTCCAAGCGAATGGCGGTCTTATTTCGAAAAACTGCCCAAGTTTGAAAACGCCAGCACAGAAGATGTTCCTCATAAGAACGTTCAAGATCACTTTTTATATTTAGCGCGTAACAAAAATCGCGTTCAGCCTATTCAATTTAGCAGTGTTAGTTCTGAGCATGAAAAGCGACAGGTAAACCTACTGCAATTGATTGCTGCTTATCGAGTTCGGGGCCATCAGAAAGCCAAACTTGATCCCTTAGGTTTGATGCACCGTGAAGAGGTGCCTGATCTGGAATTAACTCACCATGGTTTATCTGCTGGTGATTTGGATACGATTTTTCAAACTGGTTCTTTATTTATTGGAACCAATGAAACGACTTTAAAGGAAATTCGTGACGCACTTGAGGAAACCTATTGCGCAAGTATCGGTGCAGAATATATGCACATCGTTAATACCGAAGAGAAACGCTGGGTGCAAAAGCGTATGGAAGCCGTACGTTCTCACCCTATGCTCGGTGTTGATGCAAAAATACATCTGCACGAGCGTTTAACAGCAGCAGAAGGCTTAGAAAAGTTTTTAGGAACCAAATTTCCAGGTACAAAACGTTTTGGTCTAGAAGGTGGTGAAAGCTTTATTCCTTTAATGGATGAGATGCTGCAACGTACTGGTAGCTACGGTATTAAAGAATGTGTCATCGGCATGGCGCACCGCGGTCGATTAAACGTGCTTGTAAACATCATGGGTAAAAATCCATCGGACCTTTTTGGAGAGTTTCAAGGAAAAATGTTTACAGAGAAGGGGTCTGGTGATGTGAAGTATCATCAAGGCTTTTCTTCAAACGTGGTAACGCCTGGTGGGGAAATGCACGTGGCGATGGCTTTTAATCCTTCTCACCTGGAAATTGTTTCGCCAGTGGTAGAAGGGTCTGTAAGGGCTCGTCAAGATCGTCGTAAAGATGATAACGGCAATTTAGTGCTACCAATCATTGTTCATGGCGACGCAGCCTTCGCTGGGCAGGGTGTAGTGATGGAAACTTTCCAAATGTCACAAACCCGTGGTTTTAAAACTGGTGGCACTATTCACGTTATTATTAATAACCAGGTTGGTTTTACCACCAGTAATGCCATTGATGCGCGTTCAACAGAATACTGTACCGATGTGGCAAAAATGGTTCAGGCTCCCATTTTCCATGTTAATGGTGATGATCCAGAAGCTGTTTACTTTGCTACGCAGCTAGCGGTTGATTACCGTATGGAGTTTAAAAAAGATGTTGTGATCGACTTGATTTGTTATCGTCGTCGTGGCCATAACGAGGCGGACGAGCCGTCAATCACACAGCCTTTGATGTATCAGGGTATCCGATCTTTGCCAACGACTAGATCCCTTTACGCCAAGCAACTGATTGAAGAGGGCATTCTTGATGAAACTCAAGACAAAGCCGCTGTTGAAGCGTATCGGGATAAGTTAGAAGCAGGTGAGGATGTTGCTAAGGGTTTGGTATACGAGCCTGACTCCAAGTTATTTGTAGATTGGACCCCTTATCTAGGTCATGAGTGGACCGAAGAATTTGATACGAGCTTACCTCTAAAAGATTTAAAGCGAATAGCGAAGCAACTTGAAGAAGTGCCTGAAGGTTTTGTGTTGCAAAAACAGGTACAAAAGATTGTTGAAGACAGAAAGAAAATGTCTGCCGGTGCTTTGGCGATTAACTGGGGTTATGCCGAAGTGATGGCTTATGCTTCAGTGTTAGATCAAGACGTTTCGATTCGTTTGACCGGACAGGATGTTCGTCGTGGTACCTTCTCTCATCGCCATGCTTTATATCTGAACCAAGCTGACGGAATTGGTTACATGCCTCTAACTAAGCTGACCTCTGATGATGTGCAGATGGAAATATATGATTCCTTGTTGTCAGAAGAAGCTGTTTTGGCATTTGAATATGGATATTCAACCACGAAGCCGGATGTTCTGAATATCTGGGAAGCGCAGTTCGGTGACTTTGCCAATGGTGCTCAGGTGGTAATCGATCAGTTTATTTCTTCTGGTGAGCACAAATGGCAACGTCTGTGTGGTTTGACAATGTTATTGCCGCATGGTTTTGAAGGCCAAGGTCCAGAGCACTCATCAGCGCGCTTAGAGCGTTATTTACAACTGTGTGCAGAAAATAATATGCAGGTTTGTGTTCCTTCTACCCCCGCACAGGTTTATCACATGCTGAGAAGGCAGGCGCTTCGTCCATTGAAAAAACCCCTGGTCGCAATGACACCTAAGAGTTTGTTGCGCCATAAAATGGCAGTCTCCACCTTAGATGAGTTGGCCGACGGAACTTTTAATACTGTGTTGGATGATCCTACGGTTGAAGATGCGCGCAGTGTGGATCGAATCATTTTATGTAGTGGAAAGGTTTACTACGATTTATTAGAGAAAAAGCAGCAAGATGAGTTAAACAATGTTGCTATCTTAAGAATCGAGCAGTTGTATCCCTTTCCAGAAGAGCGCTTGTTAAAAGAGCTTAAGAGATACAAAGCGGAAAAAATTGTTTGGTGTCAGGAAGAACCGATGAACCAAGGTGCTTGGTACTGCAGTCAGGATCATATTCGAAAGGTCGTGAATCGTTATAACGATTTAGCCTTTTTAGAATTCGCGGGCCGACCAGCCTCTGCATCACCAGCTGTTGGTTCTATGTCCCTGCACGTAGCACAGCAAGAAGCTTTGATAAAAGATGCTTTTGAAGTTTAAAGAAATTGATAGTTTTATTATTGCCTAAGCAATAAGGATCCTAAGATGAGTGAAGAAATTAAAGCCCCACAATTTCCAGAATCGGTTGCCGATGGCACCATCGCCACTTGGCATAAAGCGGTAGGAGAGCCGGTTGCTCGTGACGAGCTTTTGGTGGATATCGAGACCGATAAAATTGTATTAGAGGTGGTTGCACCCGCAGATGGTAGTCTTGAAAAAATTCTTAAGGAAGAAGGCGAGGTCATTGAGGGTGAAGCGCTTTTAGCTTTATTTAAGGCGGGTGAAGTAAGTCTCGCTGAGGATTCCGAATCAAGTGCGGAAGAGCCGGCGCCGGCGGCCGCTGAACAGGCAGAAAGCAACGACTCTTTAAGTCCTGCGGTAAGAAAGTTGTTGGCCGAGAATAATCTTGATCCGAAAAAAATCACCGGAACTGGTAAAGGCGGACGTATACTTAAAGAAGATGTGCTTGCTCATCTGCGTTCGGCTCCAGCAGCTGAAAGTAGTGCGCCAGCGGCCACAACTTCAGATACACCGGCACGTCGCAAGACTGATGAAGCGCTAGCGCCAGGTGGTATTATTCTTCCGGAAGAGGATCGCGTTGAAAAACGTGTGCCAATGACTCGTTTGAGAGCACGTATTGCTGAGCGTTTGGTTCAAGCTCAACATGAGGCTGCAATGTTAACTACTTTTAATGAAGTAAACATGAAGCCGATCATGGAAATGCGCAAGAACTATAAGGAGCAGTTCCAAGATGTCCACGGTGTTAAATTGGGCTTTATGTCTTTCTTTGTTCGGGCGGCAACAGAAGCTTTAAAACGTTTTCCGACCATGAATGCTTCAATTGACGGAAACGATGTGGTTTACCATAGTTTCTTTGATGTGGGTGTTGCGGTTTCAACTGATCGCGGATTAGTGGTGCCTATTTTAAAAGATGCTGACAAAAAAGGTTTGGGTGAAATTGAATCTCAAATCATTGAGTACGGACAAAAAGCGCAGGACGGAAAGCTATCACTAGAAGATATGACTGGTGGAACATTTACCATTTCTAACGGTGGTACTTTTGGTTCCTTGCTGTCTACGCCTATTTTGAATCCACCTCAATCTGGAATTTTAGGGATGCATACTATTCAAGAGCGTCCGATGGTAGTGAATGGTGAAATACAAATTTTACCCATGATGTATTTAGCATTGACTTACGATCACCGCTTGATCGACGGTAAAACCGCGGTTCAGTTTTTGATCGCTATTAAATCATTTATTGAAGATCCGGCACGTTTGTTGTTGGAAATTTAATCTCATCATTTATTAAAGGAAAAGATAATGTCAAAGCAGTTTGATGTCGTGGTAATCGGAGGTGGGCCTGGCGGTTACATCGCAGCTATACGAGCTGCGCAACTTGGGATGAATGTCGCATGTATTGAAATGCGACTAAACGATTCAGGTAAACCCGCACTTGGTGGTACTTGTTTGAATGTAGGTTGTATCCCATCTAAAGCTCTGCTTGAAAGTTCGCACAAATATGTTGAAGCTCAAGGTGATTTTGCCTTACACGGTATTAGCACCGGTGATTTAAGTTTTGATGTTCCGGCTATGCAGGCGCGCAAAGATAAGGTAGTCACAAATCTAACGGGTGGTGTTGCGAGCCTATTTAAAGCTAACGGTGTTACTTGGTTGCAAGGTCGAGGTAAATTATTGGCTGATAAACAGGTCGAATTCACACCTTTAGAAGGTGAGGTTGAAGTGATAGACGCTGGTAATGTTGTGTTGGCAACCGGTTCTGTACCTATCGATATCCCGGTAGCGGCGATTGATGAGAAAGCCATCGTTGACTCTACTGGTGCTTTAGCTTTTGAGGAGGTTCCAAAGCGCTTAGGTGTTATTGGTGCAGGTATTATAGGTTTGGAGCTGGGTAGCGTTTGGGCGCGATTAGGTTCTGAGGTAACCGTGCTCGAAGCTTTAGATGAATTTTTGCCAATGGTTGATAAGCAGATCTCCAAAGACGCGCTTAAGCACTTCAAGAAGCAAGGTCTGGATATCCATTTGGGTGCTCGCGTAACCGGTAGTTCTGTTAAAAAGGATGAAGTAACAGTTGAGTACAAAGAGGGTGATGACGAGAAAAGTATTACCTTTGATAAATTGATTGTTGCTGTGGGGCGGAAGGCTTATATAGAAGATCTACTATCAAAAGACAGTGGCGTTAACTTGGACGAGCGTGGTTTTATCTTTGTAAACAACGAGTGCGTGAGTGATGTGCCTGGTGTCTATGCTATTGGTGATATCGTACGCGGTCCTGCTTTGGCGCACAAAGCGATGGAAGAGGGTGTGATGGTTGCTGAGGTTATTGCTGGCCACACTGCTGGTGTTAATTATGATGCGATTCCTTCAGTGATTTATACCCATCCGGAAATAGCTTGGATCGGCGATACCGAAGAGCAGGCTAAAGCCAAAGGCATCGATTATAAGACCGGTGTTTTTCCTTTCGCGGCAAATGGGCGAGCGATGGCTGCTAACGATACTACCGGTATGGTTAAGGTAATAGCGGATGTCGAAACTGATCGCCTGATTGGTATGCATATTAGTGGCCCTAGTGCCTCTGAATTAATTCACCAGGGCTTGATCGCCTTGGAGTTTGGCGCAAGTGTAGAAGATTTGCAGTTGATGGTGTTCGGACATCCGAGCTTGTCAGAATCGGTGCACGAAGCGATGTTGGATGCTGATGGTCGAGCCCTGCACATGGCTAAACCAAAGCGTAAGAAAAAGTAATCCGCTTTTTCTTTAGTTAATCTTTAATATAACGGCCTAAACAAAACGGTCTAAACCAAAACGGAAAAAAGAAATGAATTTACACGAGTATCAGGGCAAACAGTTGTTTGCCGAATATGGACTGCCTGTGTCGCAAGGTATTGCGTGCGATACCCCGGAACAAGCAGCTGAAGCAACCAAAACCATTGGTGGTGATCGGTGGGTAGTTAAAGCTCAAGTACACGCGGGTGGTCGTGGTAAGGCGGGTGGTGTTGCTTTGATTTCTTCCGCAGAAGAAGCGGCTGAGTTTGCTAAGAAGCATTTAGGTACTCGTTTAGTGACTTATCAAACAGATGCTAGTGGTCAACCTGTTAGCAAAATCTTAGTTGAGAGTTGCACTGATATTGATCAAGAACTTTATCTCGGAGCGGTAGTTGATCGCGGCTCGCGCAAAATCGTTTTTATGGCATCAACCGAAGGTGGTGTTGAGATCGAAAAAGTAGCTGAAGAAACTCCACACCTAATTTTAAAAGCAACGATTGATCCTTTGGTCGGCGCACAAGCTTATCAAGGTCGTGAATTAGGCTTTAAACTAGGCTTAAACCCTGATCAGGTTAAACAATTCACCAAAATATTTTTAGGTTTAGCAAAATTGTTTGATGAAAATGATTTGGCACTGTTAGAAATTAACCCTCTAGTGATTACTAGTGAAGGCAATTTGCATTGCCTTGATGCAAAAGTGGCCATTGATGGCAACGCTTTGTTCCGTCATAAAAAACTTCAAGAAATGGAAGACCCGACCCAGGAGGATGAGCGTGAGAGACGCGCTGCTGAGTGGGAGCTTAACTATGTGGCGCTTGATGGTAACATCGGCTGCATGGTGAATGGTGCAGGTCTAGCTATGGGCACGATGGATATTGTTCAACTTAAAGGTGGCTCACCAGCTAACTTTTTAGATGTTGGTGGTGGTGCAACTAAAGAACGTGTGACCGAGGCGTTTAAAATTATTTTGTCTGATGACAAAGTAAAAGCGGTGTTGGTTAATATTTTTGGCGGTATCGTACGTTGTGACTTAATCGCAGAAGGTATTATCGGAGCGGTTGAAGAAGTAGGTGTAAGCGTACCGGTTGTTGTTCGCTTAGAAGGTAACAATGCTGAGTTAGGTTCAAAAGCACTAGCGGATAGCGGTTTGAACATCATCGCGGCAAAAAGTTTTGATGACGCAGCTGTTCAAGTGGTTGCAGCTGCGGAGGGCAAGTAAATGAGCGTATTAATTAATAAAGACACTAAAGTTATTTGCCAGGGTTTTACCGGTTCCCAAGGTACCTTGCACTCAGAGCAATCCATTGCGTATGGTACTCAAATGGTAGGCGGTGTAACGCCAGGTAAAGGCGGTCAAACTCACCTAGGTCTGCCTGTGTTCAACACAGTAGCTGAAGCTGTTCAGACCACTCAAGCGGATGCCAGTGTAATTTATGTTCCCGCTGCTTTTTGTAAGGACTCAATTATTGAAGCAGTCGATGCTGGCATAAAGTTAGTTGTATGTATTACTGAAGGCGTACCTACTTTGGATATGCTTTACGTAAAAGAATATATCTCTGATAAAGGGGTTCGTCTTATCGGTCCTAATTGTCCAGGTATTATCACGCCAGGCGAATGTAAGATTGGCATTATGCCTGGTTCTATTCATATGCCTGGTAAGGTGGGTATTGTTTCTCGCTCAGGCACTTTGACCTATGAAGCAGTGAGCCAAACCACAGAGCTTGGCTTTGGCCAAAGCACCTGTATTGGTATCGGCGGAGACCCAATTCCAGGAACTACCTTTATCGACGCCTTGGAGCTGTTCCAAGCGGACGATCAGACTGAAGCGATCG
The DNA here is from genome assembly GCA_965223975.1 of Pseudomonadales bacterium. Taxonomy (GTDB): domain Bacteria; phylum Pseudomonadota; class Gammaproteobacteria; order Pseudomonadales; family JBECKS01; genus JBECKS01. The sequence goes on along the minus strand of OZ245031.1, from coordinate 130,513 downwards.
TGATGGTCGGTGAGATTGGAGGTTCAGCTGAGGAAGAAGCGGCTGCCTACATTAAAGCTAATGTCACTAAACCGGTTGTTTCCTACATTGCGGGTGTTACAGCACCTCCAGGGAAGCGTATGGGGCACGCAGGTGCAATTATCGCCGGTGGTAAGGGCACCGCAGACGAAAAGTTTGCTGCTTTAGAGGCGGCTGGGGTTAAAACGGTTAAAAATCCAGCAGAAATTGGTAAAGCAATGGCTGAACTTACCGGCTGGTAAGTCTATAATCCCAGCCTGGCTAAAACAAACGCCAAAACTGCGGATTCGTGGTTTTGGCGTTTTTGTGTGTAAACCACGCGCAGCCTTAAGATTTTTTATTTAATTGATAGAGAAACCACATGAGCAATATTGATCCTAACGCAGCATACATCCTTTCCGCCAAACGCACCGCTATGGGAGGCTTTCAAGGCAGTCTTTCCAGCGTACCTGCACCCGAGCTGGGTGCTATCGCTATTAAGGCCGCAGTTGAAGAAGCTGGTGTTGATAAGGGCGACATTGATGAGGTGTTCATGGGGAGTGTACTTCAAGCTGGTTTAAAACAAGCGCCAGCGCGACAGGCTATGTTAGGTGCTGGTTTGGATATCGGTACCGGCGCGACTACCGTGAATAAAGTGTGTGGATCAGGTATGAAGTCGATTATGTTGGCTAATGACCTGATTAAAGGCGAGAGCATTGATGTCGCTGTTTCTGGTGGTATGGAAAGCATGAGCCTAGCTCCGTACGTAATGGAAAAAGCACGCTCTGGACTTCGAATGGGGCATGGCGCTATTAAAGACACGATGTTTCTAGATGGATTAGAGGATTGGGAAACGGCTGACGCTATGGGCTGTTTTGCGCAAGCTATGTCTGAAAAATACGACTTTTCTAGAGAGCAAATGGATGACTACGCAATTCACTCCTTAAAACGAGCACAAAGTGCTATTGAGAATAATCACTTTGATAGCCAAATTGCTCCGGTAAGCATTAAAACCCGTAAAGGGGAGCAGGTTGTTGATGTTGATGAGCAACCTGGCAACGCCAATATCGATAAGATTCCTAGTTTGCGGCCCGCTTTTAAGAAAGATGGAACAGTCACGGCGGCTAATTCCAGCTCAATTTCAGATGGCTCGTCAGCTCTGGTTGTCGCTAGTGGTCGCTATGTAGAGAAGCATGGCTTAAAGCCTATGGCTAAAATTGTTGCGCACGCAACCCATTCGCGCTTACCAGCAGATTTTACCATCGCACCGGTCGGTGCTTTTGAGAAATTGCTAGCTAAGACTGGCTGGACAGTGGCTGATGTTGACTTGTTTGAGATTAATGAGGCCTTTGCAATGGTTGCGATGGCCGCCATGAAGGATCTGGATCTTGACCACGAAAAAGTCAATGTAAATGGCGGAGCCTGTGCGCTAGGGCATCCTTTAGGATCGTCTGGATCACGTATTGTGGTGACTTTGCTTCATGAGCTCAAGCGACGTGGTCTTAGCAAAGGTATGGCGGGACTTTGTATTGGTGGTGGAGAGGCGACATCTATAGCCGTTGAGCTAGTCTAAGGTAAACTTTGGCCGATTTGGGCTATCGAAACTCAAACATTCTTGCTTATAATGTTGTTTCCATGTCTTGTTTAGCGAACAACAATCATTAAAACAGGAGTCAAATAAGCGCCGTGGATATATTGTTTGTATTATTAGGCATTGCTCTGTTTTATGCAGCGGCAGCCGTATTCGCAATTGATCACTATGAGGTAAACCCCGCGCAAGCAGCTGTATCTTTTGTTCTTCCTCCATTTGCATGGTGGTTGTATTCACACCATTGGGCTCGCAGTGAGCGTATCGCCTACACCCAGTTGGTGGGCTTTGTATTGTTTGCAAGTGGCTTGGCGATGATGACTTGGTTTTCTGGTTCTGAAAGCGTCAAACTGAAGAGCGAACCTCAAAAGCACAAAGCGCTTAGCAATGTGAATTATGTTAGTTCTAGCGAGGCGCTGGCTGACTTAGCTAGGGCGGAGCGTGAATCCAGTTTTTTAAATGGCCGTATGCATGGAGAAAATTTTGTTTTTAATGAGAACTCAGGTCTAGCGGAATACGATAGTAAGGGTACCTTGAGGATTAAGCATGGAGATGGGTTTTTTGGAGAATTTGAAATTGCGATAGAGTTTGCCCAATCACCACCAGCAAAAGGCGACTGGAGTAAAACTGTTAGGCCTGGTGATGCGTCCGCACCTTCTTTATTCGTCTCTTGGTTTGACCAGGAAGAAGGTCGTTTAAGAGTGCGCCAGTTCAAGGATAATTATCATTTGGACTTTGCTCTTAAACATGAAGAATATAATTTTTACGTGGCTAACATGCAGCTTATCCTACCTGACCCTGAAAATAGTTTTATGGTCGGGGAGTTTCCGGTTTATGGATCAGGGTTGCGTTTTCACGGTGAAGGCTTGATCAAGGATCATGACTCAGTGGCTACGTTAGAAGTCATCGCAGCGCAGAGTTTTACTACCACCTACAAGAAAAATGTTGCTGAAATACTTGGATTTAAAAATACTGATTATGATTACCGAAGTGGCGATGGGCTAGGCTTTTCTACCGCTTATGTAATAGATAAAAAAGGCGTTACTCGAGAGGTGGATCTTAAGTTTTACCGCAATGAAAATGGTTGGTTCTTAGATGTGAAGGGCCTTAAGGATCGGCTAAAGGCTAGTAATAATATTATTACTCAAGTGCCTGCCCGCTTAAGCCAGGCTATAAAGATTGATTATAACAATATTGGCCAATTCGCAGCGCTAAACTCTAAGCAGGAATCCACCGCAGGCCTTGATTCAGTGAGCGAAATAAATCAACCCGAAGCGGTGGTGGCAACAGTTCCGGTTCAGCCCTCTGTAGACCCCAAGGTGCCATCACCGGCCTTAAAAGAAGTCACAACCAAGCCAGAAAAAAACCTTGAGCCTCACATAGTCATTGATGTCGTCACACAAGAAGCAGAAATAGAGAGCATCCTTAAGCCGCTGGTGAATAAGGATGTTGAGTTGAGCACCTTGGAAGGAAAAGTGAAAAAAGGCGTTTATGTGGGAACCCACCGAAAACAAATCGTGCTTGAGCTTGAAGTCGGAGGAGGTATGGTTGAGTTCCTTACCGAGTACAAGAATATGAAAAGTCTAAAGGTATTAAACTCCTCAAATACCCGCCCTCAAAGTGTTGATTTTACCAGTAGTGCGCGGCCCTAAGCTTCCGGTTTAAGGGAGCTTTTTGGTTACTTATCAGGCACTTGAATTTAGTCATTTAAGCCCTATCATTCAGGGCCATCTAATATCTAAGTTAAACACTGATTTTATTCCGAGGAATATCTATGAGCGAAGAAACATCCGGCGTTACGGCCTCTGAAAAAGAAACTTTGGGCTTTCAAACTGAAGTAAAGCAGTTATTACACTTAATGATCCATTCTCTTTACGGAAATAAAGAGGTTTTTTTACGAGAACTGGTTTCTAATGCATCGGATGCAGTAGATAAGCTTCGTTTTGAATCCCTTTCAGAAGCGTCTCTTCTGGAGGAGGACCCCGATCTTAAGATACAAATAGATTTTGATAAGGAAGCTAAGACTGTCACGATTCGAGACAATGGAATTGGCATGAGTCGCGACGAGGTGATCACTAACCTGGGTACAATCGCGAAATCTGGGACCGCAGATTTTCTTTCAGCGTTAAGTGGCGATCAGAAAAAAGATAGCCATTTGATCGGCCAGTTTGGTATGGGTTTTTACTCTGCTTTTATCGTTGCGGGCAAGGTAGAGGTAAAAACACGTCGAGCAGGTTTGGCTGCCAATGAGGCGGTTCTTTGGAGCTCCGAAGGCGAAGGCGATTTCAGTGTTGAAGCCATTGAGAAAGAAAGCCGGGGAACGGAGATTACCTTATTTCTGCGAGATGAGGATTTAGAGTTTGCAGATGGATTTCGCTTACGTGGAATTATTAGTCGCTACTCTGACCACCTATCTTTGCCGATTGAAATGTTAGAAGAGCCAGTGCCGCCCATGCCGACTCCAGAAGGCGAGGAGCCTGAGCCTGAGGAAGATAAGCCCTTAGAATATCAAACAGTTAATACAGCTAAAGCACTTTGGTTGCGTTCACGTTCCGAGGTTAAAGATGAGGAATATGAAGAGTTCTATAAACACCTTTCTCACGATTATCAGGGGCCACTAACTCACAGTCATAATAGAGTAGAGGGCAAGCTCGAATACACTAGCTTGCTGTTTGTTCCTGCTCATGCGCCTTTTGATATGTATAATCGCGAGGCTCCTAAAGGTCTTAAGTTGTATGTCCAACGTGTTTTTATTATGGACGATGCCGAGCAATTCTTACCTCTTTACCTTAGATTCGTAAAAGGTGTGGTTGATTCGAGTGATCTACCACTCAATGTGTCGAGGGAGATTCTTCAAGACTCAGCGGCTATAGAAAGCATGAAGAGCGCATTAACCAAGCGTGTCCTAGATATGTTGGACAAGCTCGCCAAGAAGGACCCAGAAAAATACGCAAGTTTTTGGACTGAGTTTGGTCAAGTGCTGAAAGAGGGTACTGGTGAAGATTATTCTAATCGAGAGAAAATTTGTAAGCTATTAAGGTTTTCTACTACCCACACCAATAGTGCAGAGCAAGATCAGTCTCTGGATGATTACATTTCTCGGATGGCTGACGGTTCTAATAAAATTTACTATTCTACAGCGGAAAATTTTGCAGCTGTTAGTCAAAGTCCGCATCTCGAAGTATTTAAAAAGCGCGGTGTAGAAGTAATTTTGCTTCATGATCGTATTGACGAATGGATGATGGGAAATCTTTTCGAATATGATGGAAAATCTTTTGTCGATATCGCAAAAGGAGATTTGGACCTAGGCGAGCTAAGTGAAGAAGAAAAGAAAGAGCAAGAAGAGACGGCTAAGGAGAGCGAAGACTTAGTAGAGCGTATTAAATCGGCCCTTGGCGAAAAAGTAGAAGAGGTGCGTGTATCTTCTCGTTTGGTCGATTCACCAGCTTGTTTAGTGTTGAGTGCTCAAGATATGGGTTTCCAGATGCGCCAGATGATGAAGCAGGCAGGTCAAGCGGTTCCAGACATGAAGCCGATTTTGGAAATTAATCCAAAGCATCAATTGGTTGAATTTATGGATAAGGAAGCCGACGAAGACCGTTTTAAGGATTTTTGCATGATGTTGTTTGATCAATCTTTGTTGGCAGAGGGTGGCGCTATTGATGATCCGGCTAGCTATGTCACCAGAATGAACAAGATACTCTTAGGAGCTATCGCTTAATTCATCGTTTTAAGCTAGGTTCTAGCTTGGATTGCATCCTTTAAGTTGGAGCCTATAATGCTTAGTAGTTATTAAGCTTGGTTAACATTGATGTCTGAAGATCCCCCACTAGAAACGGCTAAGGTAGCGGTACTCGGAGCAGGCAGCTTCGGTAGTGTGCTGGCGGATATTATGGCTAAGAATGGCCATGATGTTCGAGTTTGGCTCAGAGATGAAGGTCATTTGTCGGACATTCTTAAAGAGCGAAAAAATCAACGTTATCTTGATGGCTTTGTTTTTGATCCTTCCATTCGGTTTAGTAATGATCTAGCGATTACTGTCCAAGAGGTAGACTTTGTTTTCCTTGCGGTACCTAGTAAAGCCTTTCGCCCATTGTTAGCTGAGCTTAAAAAACATTTGAAGCCGCAGACTGCTTTGATATCGACCGCGAAAGGTGTTGAAGCTGGCACATTTAAACTGATGACAGAAATTGTTAAGGACGAAATGCCGAACTTTAAGGTTGCTGCGCTTAGCGGCCCAAATCTGGCGGCTGAGATTGCAACGGGTGAATTAACGGGGTCCGTTGTCGCGAGTTCGGACTCTGTTCTTAATCAATCGGTTCAAAACTTATTAGCATCCTCCACTTTTCGAGTTTATGACAATCGAGACTTGTTTGGAGTTGAGCTAGCGGGAGCATTGAAAAATGTTTACGCCATTGCGTCGGGAATGGCGCATGCTCTAGGAACCGGTCAAAATGCTCGAAGCATGTTGATGACGCGTTCTCTTGCAGAAATGAGTCGTTTTGCCGCAGCAAAAGGTGCAAACCCTATGACTTTTTTAGGTCTAGCGGGCGTGGGAGATTTATTTGTTACTTGTTCCTCACCTTTGAGTAGAAATTTTCGTTTTGGAAGTTTGATTGCCCAGGGAGAAAGTGTCGATGAGGCTCTAGCAGAAATTACCTCAACGGTTGAAGGCTATGCCACTGTGCAAACGGTTTGCGAAGAAGCGAATCGCTTAGAAATATATATGCCTTTGGCAAAGGCCTTGCACGAGGTTTTATATCAAGATAAAGATCTTTTATCTGCCCTAAAAGAGTTGATGCTGGGTGAAAATAATCACGATGTCGAATTCGTAAACGAAGAGGTTTTGTAGCTTGAAAACTCTTTATTTAATGCGGCATGGTGAGGCGCCAGCCGCCGCGCGTGACCAAGATCGAATGCTGAATAACTTAGGTAAAGAACAATGTCAGAAGATGCAGGTTGTATTCAATAATGGCTTTCCCGATCAGGTGCTCAGTAGTGATTTTCGGCGTGCTGTTGATAGCGCTGAGTTAATTCTCCCTTGTCATGAAGTCTCGAAAAGAGCAGAGAGTGAATTGCTTAGACCGATGGCTGATGCTAAGTTGGGCTTTAACAGAATACTGGAATTGTTTAGCTCGAGTGAAGAAGCTGAATCTGCACTGGTGGTTTGCCATCTGCCCATTATTTCAGAGCTAGCCGCTCTCGCTATCCATGGTAATCTTAAAGAGCATTTTCGTTTTCCCTGTGCCAGTGTCATGAAGTTAGAAGCAGAGTACGCAGACTTGGGGTGCTTCTCATTGCTTTGGCATAAGGCGTCTTAAGGATATGGTACGTGTCAGTTGTGAGCTCTAAAGTGAGTGAGTCTGCAGAAGAATTTCAAATAACTGCGCGACATCTAGAGTTCGCGGGAAAGATATGGGGAAGCCAAGAGAAGCCCGTAATTCTAGCGTTGCATGGTTGGTTGGATAATGCTGCCAGTTTTGATCTTTTGGCTCCGTTGTTGTCTAAATATCGAATCATTGCGATTGATCAATGCGGTCATGGGAAAAGCCAACATAGACCATTAGGAGTCCCTTACCACTTTGTGGACTATGTTGCTGATGCCTTTCATGTCGCCGATGAGCTCGGTCTAAACGAGTTTATATTGATGGGGCATTCAATGGGGGCGAACGTGGCAACGACCATGGCGGGCACTATTCCTGAGAGAATTAAAGCCTTATTGCTAATAGAAGGCTTTGGACCAGCTACCAGAGCTATTGATCAAACTGCGGTAAATCTTCGTGAATCCATCGAAAAGTTTGCTGCCGCTGACTCCAAGAAAAAACGTTACGCTGATTTTCAGACGCTCGTTAAAGCTAGGCTGCAAGGGTATTGGCCCTTAACTGAAGAAGCGGCTGAATTACTGTGTGGGCGCGGTTGTATCGAAAAAGACGGGAAGTATACCTGGAGTAGTGATCCAAGAATTAATTTTACCAGCCCTTTAAGGATGAGTGAGGAACAGGCGGCGTTCGTGCGTTCTCAAATCGTATCGCCTACTCAAATTATCGTTGGAGAGAAAGGTATAGCCCCTCAGGTGTCCGCTGATAAGAAACCATTAAACGAATTTAAAACTGCAGAAATTGCTCGCCTAGAAGGCAAGCATCATTTGCATATGGAGCGTGAAAGAGTTCAGTCCGTCGCTGATGTGCTCAATGCCTTTTTAGAGAAACATATTAGTCCTTAATTAACGACAGAAACTCCGTACGTGTGCGATGATCTTCTCTGAATGTGCCCAACATGATCGAAGTCGTCATGGATGAGTTTTGTTTTTGAACACCTCTCATCATCATGCACATATGCTTTGACTCGATGATTACCCCAACGCCTTTTGCACTTGTTACATCCATCACCGCTTGAGCAATTTGGCGAGTAAGGTTTTCCTGAATCTGTAAGCGTCTAGCAAACATATCGGTAATTCGAGCAAATTTAGACAAGCCAAGTACCTTGCCAGAGGGTAGGTAAGCAATATGGCATTTGCCTACAAAGGGCAGCATATGGTGTTCACACATTGAGTAGAGCTCAATGTCTTTAACTACAACCATTTCATCACTTTCTGACGCAAATATAGCACCATTTACAATTTCATCGATATTCTGACGATAGCCTTGGGTGAGGAACTCCATAGCTTTAGCGGCTCGCTTTGGGGTGTCAACTAAGCCTTCTCGGGTGGTGTCTTCACCAATCTGTTCAAGAATGCCGTGAAATAATTTTTCCATGAGGAGAACCTTTCGATCTGTAATTTAATTAGGTACTTAAAAGCCTTTTTACCTGGGCCGAAGAATGCGTTAAGTTACGCTGCTGACACACAAAATGCAATCTTCAAAAAACAATGATAAGAGTTTATTCCCATGCCCGAATCCCAAATAGATAGCGTCCATTGGTACAGTGTTGAGGACTTTCTCAAGTTTGCAGAGAGCTACTTTAAAGAACAAGGTGTTTACCTTGGTCACGGTTTTGATAATCATTGGGATGAGGCACTGGCGCTAATTATTTTTGTTAAAAACCGAAGCTGGGATGTAGAAGAAGATTTTCTTGTCGAGACTTTGGAGAACGAAGAGCGGGAGCAGTTGGTTGGTCTATGTCGGCAACGTGCAGAAAAAAGGGTGCCGATCGCCTACTTAGTTAAAGAATCCTGGTTTTTAGGTTTGCCTTTTATTGTTAATCGGGAGGTGTTGATTCCGCGTTCTCCGATTGCCGAGCTTATTGATGACGGCTTTAGTTTGTGGTTTTCGGATCAAGGCCCCAAGCGCATTCTCGATATGTGTACTGGCTCCGGATGTATCGGTATTGCTTGTGCCTTAACTTTTCCGCAATCTAAAGTAGATGCGAGTGATATTTCAGCGTCAGCCCTCAAAGTCGCGGCCAAGAATAAGCAAAAGTATGAACTTGGTGACAATTTCGAGTTAATTGAAAGCGATTTGTTTAAAGGCCTAAAAGGGCGAAAATATGATCTGATTGTTGCTAATCCACCTTACGTGGACGCACAAGATATGTCTGATCTACCACAAGAATATAAGCATGAGCCACGAATAGCCTTGGCCGCTGGTAAGGATGGTTTGGATCTTGTTAAGCAAATATTAGTCGAAGCGAATGATTATTTATCCGACGAAGGGCTCATCATAGTAGAGCTAGGCAACTCCCAAGAAGCCATGATGGAGCAATTTCCTGGCGTGCCTTTTGTTTGGTTAGAGTTCGAGCATGGTGGCCACGGGGTATTTGCTCTAGGCGCACAAGAACTAAAAGCTTATAAGCAAACTTTCAGCGCTTAAGTCTTCGGTAAAAAGTGCGTGTTTAAAGACCTGGGGGCAAACTTGTCGTATAATAGACCTTTCCTTTTTCCAAAATAAACCCTTAGCAGAATCATTATGTCCGGTAATAGTATTGGTAAGCTTTTTACAGTCAGTACCGCAGGTGAAAGCCACGGTGAGGCTTTGGCCTGCATCGTAGATGGTTGCCCTCCCGGTTTAGAATTGAGAGAGGACGATCTGCAAATAGATTTGGATCGTCGAAAGCCTGGCAGCTCTAAATATTCTACTCAGCGCCGTGAAGACGATAGGGTTAGAATCCTTTCTGGTGTTTTTGAGGGTAAAACGACAGGTACCTCTATCGCATTGTTGATAGAAAATACTAACCAGAAATCCAAGGATTACGGAGAAATTAAAAGCTCCTTTCGTCCTGGTCATGCCGATTTTACTTACCATGAGAAGTATGGTCGCCGGGATTACCGCGGTGGTGGCCGTTCCAGTGCGCGAGAGACTGCCATGCGAGTAGCTGCTGGTGGTATAGCAAAAAAATATCTTAAACAAAGCCTAGGGATAGATATTAATGGCTACATGGCCCAGATGGGGCATTTGAAAGCTTCTAAACAAAGCTGTGAAAATCCAGATTGGAGCGTGGTGAATAGCAACCCTTTCTTTTGCCCAGATCAAGGCTTAGTACCGGAATTGGAAAGCTTTATCGATGCGCTTCGTAAAGACGGCAGTTCGATAGGAGCCAAGGTTGACGTGCGCGTAAGCAACATGCCAACCGGCTTAGGTGAACCTGTATTTGATCGTTTGGACGCAGAGCTGGCTCACGCTTTGATGAGTATTAATGCCGTTAAGGCCGTCAGTATTGGCGACGGTTTTGATGTGGTACAGCAGCGCGGTGAAGAACACCGCGACGAGCAAGATAAAAATGGTTTTATTAGCAATCATGCTGGTGGAATTTTAGGTGGCATTTCTAGCGGACAAGACCTGCGTTTGTCTTTAGCCTTAAAGCCGACTTCTAGCATTATGGTGCCAGGTAAAACCCTCAACGAAGCGGGTGACGAGATTGAGTTGGTGACCAAGGGGCGCCATGATCCTTGTGTCGGTGTAAGAGCCACTCCAATTGCAGAGGCAATGACGGCACTGGTATTAATGGATCATCTGTTAAGGCATCGAGCGCAGAACTTTGATCGCCTCTCATAGGTTTATCTTTTGATATGAAACTAAGAGCCATTCCAATATCAGCTAATCTCGAATTACCTTGTCATATTTGGGAAAGCCAACTTGATACCTGCAGAGGAAAAATAGTTTTTTTACACGGTTTTACCAATCATAGTGGTAATTACGCCTATGTGGGCGAATGGTTCGCTAACCAAGGTTTTGATGTTTACGCTTATGATCACAGAGACCATGGACGCAGCCCACTTAGAAATCAGCCCTGCGAGCTTGAGGATGTTGTATCGGATGCTCGTGAAGTCATTCGACATGTTTATGAACTCAATGATGGCAAACCTATTACATTAATGGGTTCGAGCATGGGTGGGGCAATCAGTATTTTGGCTTCTCAAGGTGAGGTGCAAAAGATGCTCGCTGGTCTGGTGCTTTGGGCCCCGCAGGTGGTTTCAACGGCTAGACGCAAGTTTGTTTTTAAGCTCCTAAGTTTGGCTAGCGGTGTAATGCCTAATACCAAATTGTCGACGAAAGGTGTGTCCGTAAACAACCTTCCTAGACAGTGCGACGATAAGGCCTTTACGGATAAGATCGCGAATGATGATTTAATACTAAGGAATCCAAGCTTGGGTTTAGTTCATCGTGTCTTAGCGATGGGTGATTTGGCCGCTCAAGCCAGCTATGAAAAAGGTTTTAAAGTATTAATGCTTTTTGGTGGTAATGACACTTTAATCTTTAAGCATGATATTAAAATGTTTGTGAAGCGTCTGGACGATGAGGGCGTTGATATTAAATATATCTTTTATCCTGAGAATAGACACATGCTTTGGGGCGATCTCAATAGAGAAACCCTCTATCAAGATACCCTAAGCTGGATGGGACAATAGTTAAATAATTATTTTAATTACGCACGCTCTTCTTTTTTGTTGACTAACATCATCAATGCAGGCGCTAGTAAAAAAGTTGCTGCCAATGCTAAAGAAATACATAGCGCCGTCATTAAACCAAAGCTAGCCATATTTCTCATTTCACTCTGGGTGTAGATAATAAAGCCTGCACTCAGTACTACTGAGGTAATTAACATGGCTCGGCCGGTCGATAATAAAGTTTGTTCGACCGCGAGAGCCGGATCACCTGTTTGCTGATAAAGCTTTTTAAAACCGTGCATAAAGTGAACGTTATCATCAACGGTCAAACCAATCGCAATAGATCCGACCAACATCGTTAAGATGTCAAGTGGCACTCCAGCCAAAGTAAACATTGTTAATACGATGGTAATAGGTAGCAGGGCGGGAAGCATGCTGATTAAACCTAGTTTTAGGCTGCCTATTAATAAAATCATCATAACCGTAATCACCACCGCAGCTATACCATAAGATTCTGCGGTTGAATAAAGCATTTTAGCAAAGGTAGCTCCAAGAATTGGGGTTACACCGGTTTGAACGATTTCAACAGTATGAGGCCCCATTTCTTTTTCGGTGTAGTCCTTAATTCTTTTTAGCGCGGGTGAGATATGAAGTGCGTCTACCCAGGGGACAAGAACAGTTAATCGTGCCCGTCTGTATTGCTGGTCAATCATGTTAAATAGGTCATCTGGCTCATCCAGTTCGACCAAAAACAGTTCCTGGCTGATAAGCTCAGATGAGTCAGGAATTAAAAAGTGTGCTTCATCGTTGTCATGAAGCGCTCGGTTACTTTCTTTCACGATATCGACAACACTGATCACTTTGACCACGCGATAAGTGTCGGTTTTCCATGTTTCGATTTCTCGAGAGATCTCGTCTAGTTTTTTAAGAAACTCAGAATTGGTGATGCCGCGATCGCTTCCAGTATCAAAAACAATTTCGACCGAAAGGCTTCCGCCCATTCTTTCTTCGTGAGACTTGAGTGCTTTAAGAGCGGGGTCGTCTTGTGGTAACCACTCAATTGGCCAGTGACTAAAACGAATCTGACTGGCAATAGATACACAAACAATAAAAGCCAAAATAGAAACCATAACAATCGGCTTAGGGTAGGTTGTAGACACTCTAGCGCACCAGGCTAACATGCTTTGCAAGACAGTACCGTTATCGTAGCGTTGTTCCTTACGCTTGAGTGGTAGTAGGCAAATTAAACAAGGTAAAATAAAGATGGTTAACACAAAGGCAATGATCGAACCCAGTGCTCCGTAAAAGCCAAGTGCCGCCACTGGTGTTAAATCAGAGGTTGCGAAAGATGCTAAGCCCGCAGCAGTCGTAATACTGGTAAAAAATATAGCGAGCCCCGTGTGCTCCATTGCAGCGGCGAGAGCATCAACTTTGTCGCTGCCTTCGTCATAGTGGCGATAAAAAATGGTTAGAAGGTGAATGCTGTCACCAACACATACTGCTAATAAAAATGATGGCAGGATAGATGTACTGACCTGCATAGGCGTATCCATAACAGCCATTGAGCTGATGGTTGCAACTACACCCAGGATCATAACAATTAAAGGCATAAACACGCCTGAGGCTCGTCTAAAGAAAACAGCCAATACAAAGCTAATTAAAAGAATGGCTAGCGTGGTGAAAACGGTAAAATCTCTTTCCATCGCCTTTGAAAGCATAATGGAGATAGGGACCGAACCGGCAACATCTATACCGTTAGCCAATCTGCCTTCGTGTTGTTCAACGATCTCATATACCGATGTGATTGCCTGATGAAGATCAGAGTCTTCTAAGTAACGCCTTTCGATTTCTCCATTTTCTAATTCAATAAATTTAAACGCAGCGAGTTGAATCGCGACGGCGACAAATTGTCGGTCTTTCGATATTAAAAAATTAACATAGTTGGGATTGTCGTAGGTATAGTCTTTAAGTTTTTGTAACTCTTCTGGGTCACTTGGTAGGACTTCGGGCAAAAGTTCCTCGATATAAAGCGTGTCGTCAGCGCCATAGGTGTGTCTTGCGTTGATTAAAGAGTCGACTCGATTAACGAAGGGTACTTCAGCCTCGATTTGCTCGTGAAAGGCACGCAAATTGTCGATAAAGGTTTGATCAAAAACATCTTCAGTTTCGATGCCAATCATCAATACTTCATCGCGGCCAAAGTTGTTTTTGAATTCGTCGTACTTTTGTATTTCGATAGCGCCTTTTTCTAAGAATCCTTCAACGCTGGTGTCTTGTCTAAGGTTTGCGAGCTGAGAGGCAAATGCACCAATGATGATGATGTAGGCCGTTAGCCAGAGAATAGGGTGCTTAGCAATATTTCTGCCGAGCTGGGCGAAACCTTGTTCGACTCTAAGTTTTAACGAGGGAGTTGAGCTATTCATGGGGTGGAAGTCCTAGTCAATCAAATGCAGTGTTTCATGTTGAATGCATTCTAGCGGAGATATCAAGAAATAGAAGGTAAACCTGAGACAAAGTCGGCAGGTTAGCGCTGTTGATTTGGATTATTTTTCCAGCAGTAGGTCTAAAAGTGCCTTTGCTGCGTTAGAGAGAGTTCGGTCTTCGTGGTAGATGCAGCCTAAAGAGCGGTGTATTTCTAAACCGCTGATGGGTAAAACGACAAGCTCTTCATCAATCATAGTTTCTGGTAGGGCACTCCAGCCCATACCGATCGAGACCATCATGCGAATGGTTTCTATATAATTGGTGTTCATCGCTATTTTTATCGGAATTTCGTGGTCACTGAAGGTGCTCTCTATGATGCGTCGGGTAAAGGTCTTTTCGCTAGGTAGTATCGCTCGATACTGAGATAAATCTTCCAGAGATATCTTTGCCTTCGATGCTAATGGGTGATCGCAAGCCACTACGATGTGCAAGCGGTCATCCCAGATTTTTTTAGCGCATATTTTATCGCGCCCTTGTTCTGGGATGGTTACAATAGCGAGTTCCAACTCGCCTCGAAACACTTCGTCGTGAGCCTCTTCAGAGTCCACAAAACTAATATCCAGGTTTACTGCGGGGAAGTCCTTAGAAAACTGTTTTAAAACCGGGGGCAAACGGCGTAGCCCTACGTGATGACTAGCGCCAATAATTAGATCGCCGCTAACCTCACCGCTTAACTGGCTCATACTGCGTTTAATGTCGGCCATATCCAATAAAATCGCTTGGGCTTTAGGTAATAGGGCTTGGCCGTGTTTGGTGAGCGCGACTTTGTGGCCGATACGGTCAAAGAGCTTTACGCCAAGATCGTCTTCTAAAAGCGCAATTCTTTTGCTAATTGCTGGCTGGCTAAGGAAAAGCTCCTCTGCCGCCAAAGAAAAGGAGCCATGCTTGGATACGCTGACAAAAGTTTTGAGTTCGTTATGTTCCACGGCGTTCTCGATTAGCTACAACTATAAGTATAACTTTAAGTTATCAATAATATAAAAATATAAAATTGGAGTTATTTGGTGTCAAGTACTAATATGCTGCTCAGATTAAGACAGATTTACTTACGATTTCGGGGGAAGCGAAATGTCTGCAAGAACACTTTATGACAAATTATGGGATGCCCACTTGGTAAAAGAGCGCGAGGACGGTACCGCGCTTATCTATATCGATCGTCACTTGTTGCACGAAGTGACCTCGCCACAGGCTTTTGAAGGTTTAAAGTTAGCCGGTCGGAAACCCTGGCGCATCGATGCCAATGTGGCGACTCCCGATCACAACGTGCCTACCGTGAACCAAGGCGCTGGTGTCGACGCCATTGCTGACGAGACTTCTCGTATCCAGGTGCAAACCTTGGACGCTAATTGCGAAGAATACGGGATCTTAGAGTTTAAGATGAACGATATTCGCCAGGGTATCGTGCATGTGATTGGCCCAGAGCAGGGTGCTACCTTGCCAGGTATGACCATTGTATGTGGAGATTCTCATACCGCTACCCATGGCGCGTTTGGAGCTTTGGCCCACGGTATCGGTACTTCTGAAGTCGAGCACGTATTGGCGACCCAATGCTTGATCCAGCGAAAAATGAAGAACATGTTGGTTCGTGTCGATGGTCAATTAGGTAAGGGGGTTGGCGCCAAAGATATTATCTTGGCCATCATTGGCGAGATTGGTACGGCTGGCGGCACTGGGCATACCATCGAGTTTGCAGGCAGTGCGATTGAATCCTTAAGCATGGAAGGTCGTATGACCTTGTGCAACATGGCGATTGAAGCCGGTGCTCGAGCTGGAATGGTTGCGGTTGATCAGATCACTATCGACTATATGGAAGGAAGGCCTTTCTCGCCCAAGGGCGAACATTGGCAGCAAGCGGTTGAGCAATGGTCAAACTTGAAAAGTGATGAAGGCGCGCACTTTGATAAAGTAGTTGAGTTGAAGGCCGAAGATATCAAGCCGCAAGTGAGCTGGGGTACATCGCCTGAAATGGTAGCCCCTGTCGATGGCAGTGTACCGATTCCAGCAGATGAAAGTGATCCTGTGAAAAAAGAAGGCATTGAGCGCGCTTGTGAGTACATGGACTTTGAGCCTGGTAAAAAGATCACTGATATCCGCTTAGATAAAATCTTTATCGGTTCATGCACAAACTCACGCATAGAAGACTTGCGTGAAGCCGCAGAAGTATTAAAAGGGCGCAAGATTGCTGAGAACATCAAGTTAGCCATGGTCGTGCCGGGATCAGGTTTGGTTCGTAAACAGGCCGAAGATGAAGGCTTGGATAAGGTGTTTCTAGATTCTGGCTTTGAATGGCGTGAGCCCGGTTGTTCTATGTGTCTTGCTATGAATGATGACAAGTTGGGTGAAGGCGAGCATTGCGCTTCAACCTCAAACCGAAACTTCGAAGGACGCCAGGGCTATGGTGGTCGCACTCACTTGGTGAGTCCTGCAATGGCTGCTGCCGCTGCAGTGGCGGGTCATTTTGTCGATGTTAACGAATTATTGGGAGCAAACTAATGGATAAGTTTATTAAAGAGCGATTGTTAGTGGCACCTTTAGATAGGGCAAATGTCGATACCGACATGATTATTCCTAAACAGTTTTTAAAATCGATTAAACGTACGGGTTTTGGTGTCAACTTGTTTGATGAATGGCGTTACCTTGATCAGGGCGAGCCGGGTCAGGACTGTTCTAAAAGACCATTGAATCCAGACTTTGTCTTGAATGAGGCACGCTATCAGGGTGCGGGTATCTTGGTGACACGTCAAAATTTTGGCTGTGGTTCTAGTCGTGAGCATGCGCCCTGGGCTTTGCAGGAATACGGTTTTAAAGCCATTATTGCCCCCAGCTTTGCCGATATTTTTTACAACAACTGTTTTAAAAATGGAGTGCTGGCGATTGTTTTAAGTGATGCTGAGATGGATCAGTTATTTGCCTCGGTTGAAGCCGAAGAAGGCTATCAATTGGAAATTGATCTTGAAGCCCAAAGCATTTACGATGCCGCCGGCAATTCCTTTAGCTTTGAAATAGATGCTTTCAGAAAGCACTGCTTACTAGAGGGCTTGGACGATATTGGTCTTAGCTTAAAAGAGGCCGATGCAATTAAAGCTTTTGAAGCCAAGCAGCAACAAGAGAGTCCTTGGCTTTACGGTGCCATTCGGTAAGGCGGCGAAGTAAAGCTATTTTGGCTACCCAATTTTGACTACCCAATAAATTTATAGAGAGAAGACACTCAGTTATGAAAACAATTTTGACACTCCCAGGCGACGGTATCGGGCCAGAAATCATGGCGGAGGCGGTAGCCGTACTTCGTAAAGTCATTGACCGTGATAGCCTGGATATTGAGTTGGATGAAGCACTTCTTGGTGGGGCTGCTTATGACGCGACAGGTCATCCTTTACCAGAGGAAACTATGGCAAAAGCGAAAGCATCGGATGCGATTCTCTTAGGAGCAGTGGGTGGTCCCAAGTGGGAGAGTCTAGATATTTCTGTACGGCCAGAAAAAGGCCTATTAGGTATTCGTTCTGAGCTAGAGTTATTCGCTAACTTGCGTCCAGCTATTCTGTATCCGCAACTGGCTTCTGCTTCCAGCCTAAAAGATGAAGTGGTTGCTGGCCTGGATTTGATTATTGTCCGTGAGCTCACTGGCGGTATTTATTTCGGCCAGCCAAGAGGCGTGCGTACTAACGATAACGGTGAACGAGAAGGTTTTAATACCTACGTTTATAACGAATCAGAGATAAAACGTATTGGTCGTGTTGCGTTTGAAGCTGCGCAAAAACGTGGAAAGCGCCTTTGCTCAGTCGACAAGGCGAACGTGTTAGAAGTGACTGAGTTATGGCGTGAAGTAATGGATGAGCTTTCTAAAGAGTATCCTGATGTTGAGCTAAGCCATATGTATGTGGACAACGCGGCGATGCAATTGATTCGATCACCAAAACAATTTGATGTGGTGGTTACCGGAAATATGTTTGGTGATATTTTATCGGATGCGGCAGCGATGCTGACCGGATCGATTGGTATGCTGCCGTCTGCGTCTTTAGATAAAAATAATAAAGGTATGTATGAGCCATGCCATGGTTCGGCACCTGATATAGCTGGCCAAGGTATTGCTAATCCCTTGGCGACGATTCTATCCGCTGCCATGATGTTAAAGTATACCTTTGGAGCCAGTGATTCTGCGCAGCTTATAGAAGACGCCGTAGTTAGTGTCTTAGAAAAAGATTTAAGAACCGCTGACATTTATTCTGAGGGTTGCACCAAGGTGTCGACTCGCGAAATGGGTCAAGCGGTCTTGGACGAAATTAAATAAGTTAGATAAAGATTAGAGGAAAAACGTATGTCTAAAACATATGATGTTGCAGTTGTAGGAGCGACCGGAGCCGTGGGTGAGACAATGATCTCTATTCTTGAAGAAAGAGACTTTCCCGTCGGTACACTTTACCCTCTAGCGAGTGAGCGCTCTGCTGGGAAAGTGATTCAATTTAAAGGTAAATCCGTTCGTGTGGAAAATCTTGATAATTTCGATTTTAGTAAAGCACAGATCGGTCTATTTTCGGCTGGTGGTAGCCTTTCTGAAAAATATGCCCCTATCGCGGGTGAGGCAGGCTGTGTTGTGATCGACAATACTTCGCACTTTCGTTATCAGGAAGATATTCCTTTAGTGGTTCCAGAAGTAAACCCTGATGCTTTAGAAAACTATAAAACGCACAACATCATCGCTAACCCTAACTGTTCGACCATTCAGATGTTAGTTGCACTGAAACCTATTCACGACCAAGTGGGTATTAGTCGCATTAACGTGTGTACCTATCAAGCAGTATCCGGAACGGGAAAAGAAGGGATAGAAGAGCTTGCCACCCAAACGGCTAATCTTTTGAATGTTAAGCCGGTTGAAAGCAAAGTGTATCCAAAGCAAATAGCTTTCAACGCTCTACCTCATATCGATGTATTTCAGGACAATGGCTACACTAAAGAAGAAATGAAAATGGTTTGGGAAACCAAAAAAATATTTGAAGATGAATCTATTTTAGTAAATCCAACCTGTGTGCGTGTGCCTGTTTTCTATGGCCATTCGGAAGCCGTGCATATCGAGTGCAATGCCCCGATACGTGCAGATGAAGTGAAAGAACTGTTACAAAGCGCCCCTGGCGTTGAGGTTCTTGACGAGCGTGAAGATGGAGGTTATGCCACAGCTGTATCTGATTCAGCGGGGCAGGACCCTGTATATGTGAGTCGTATTCGAGAGGATATTTCCCACCCAAATGGGATAAATCTATGGGTTGTCTCGGATAATGTTCGAAAAGGTGCTGCTTTAAATAGTGTTCAGATCGCAGAAAAGTTGATAAAACTCTATTTATAATTGATACTTAGCGCAACAACATCAGGCATTTTCTAGGAAGTGGTTCTACCGACTAGTGAGTGTTTATGACAAAAATGCGTCAGCATTTCATTTTTTGTATAAAAATCAAATACTTACAAATGAGTGTTGAGAAATAAGTAAAAAAAGACAGCATAAAACGACATAATTTCATAGGTTTCAGGATGGTTCGAACTCATATAAAGGTCTTGTTGGCCTTGCTGACACTAGTGTCAGCCAATATTGCATCGGCATTCGGCTTGGGGGAACTCACCTTAAAGTCCTATTTAAATCAACCACTTGAGGCCGAAATTGAGATTCTCGATGTTGGCGATTTAACACAAGATGAAATTATTCCCAAGCTGGCGGCGGCTAAGGATTTCGCAAACTTGGGTGTTCAGCGCAGCTTTTTTCTAAATCAGCTTAAGTTTAAAGTAGTATTTGAAAAAGACCGAAATTATGTACAGGTGGTATCCAGTGAGCCTGTTACAGAGCCTTTCCTAGATTTTATTGTTGAATTTCTATGGCCTGAGGGAAGGTTATTGAGAGAGTATACCTTGCTCTTGGATCCGCCATCATATGCTGCTCAATTTGAAGAAAAGATTCAGCCTGTAGTCGTAGCAGAGGAGACCAACCCCGCAGAGCCTGTTGTCGCCGAACCAGCAGTAGTCGAAGAAGCAGCAGCACAAGAGCCTCAAGCTGTTGTTCAGGAGCCTGCGACCGTTAGCCCCGAATCTTATCGTACCGTTACTAACCAAGATAATGAGACCCTTTGGGGGATCGCTTCAAGAGAACGTCCTGTTGAAACTGTTAGTGTCCAGCAAACGATGTTGGCTATTCAGGCATTAAACCCGGATGCGTTTGAACATAACAATATTAATTACCTTAAAAAAAACCAAGTCTTGCGCATGCCAAGCGAGCAAGAGATTCGAGCGCTTGCTACACGAGAAGCTTTAGGGTTAGTAGCTGATCAAAATAGGGAGTGGGCAGGTCGCACAGCAGCAAACGGTGGCACCTTACCCATGGATACGGCTAAGTTGGTTGGATCTCGTCAAGTAAGCCCGATTGAAAACGACGCCAGTGTTGGTGATCAAATGAAGTTAGTGGCTGACACCGAAGAAGGGGTCGCTGCTGCTGGATATGGAGAAGGTAGTGCAAGTTCCGATGAGGTTGCTCGAATCCAGCGTCATAACTCCCAGCTGGCTCAAGATAGAGATCGCCTAAAGTCTCAAGTTGAAACCAGTGAAAGACTGCTGTCGCTTAAAGATCAAGAGATAGCCAAGCTTCAGGCCATGCTAGCTGAGCAGGGTGTGCAAACCGAAACTAGCGCTCCAGTAGAAAGCTTACAAACTAAAACTCTAGAGTCGGTTGATGAAGTAGTAGAGAGTCCTGAAGTTGAAACCAAGGTTGCTTTTGATGACGCTTCGAATGCGGCGGCTGAAACGCAAGCTTTAAGCGAAGAAGATGAAATAGCTGCGGCAATGGCGGAGGCTATGAGTGACGCCGAAAGTTATGAAGACACAGCTGCCAGTGACTCTTCTGGTGATGAAATGGTTTTTGAGGCTGACCCTGAAAGTCAAAAGCAGTTGGATACTGCTGGTGCAGATAGCCCAAATAGTGCAGCAGGTGATACATTTGATCGAAGTAAATTAGCCTCCACGCCGGCTCCGCAAGAGTCTAGCTCGGATGGTTTGATGGGCCTGCTTCCTCTAATTGGTGGTGGTATAGCGATTCTTTTAATCGGTGGTCTAGGGTTTTTTCTATATAAGAAGCGAGTATCAAATTCTGATCAATCCGGTGAGGTCGAATTTACAGGAGCTGACCTAGACGGCGATGATGGTTTTGAAGGCTTAGGCGGCATAGACGAAGTAGACGGCCTTTCTGATGATGCTTTTGGTGGCGTGGAAGATGCTTCCCAAGAAGATAGTACACAAGGTAGTGAGACCTTGTTAACAGAGGCTGATACCTACATTTCATTTAATCGTCATGCTCAAGCTGTTGATCTGCTTAAGGCAGCAATTGCGGACGGAAATAATGATACCGCTGTTAAATTGAAACTGTTAGAAGCCTATCAGGGCGCAGGGGATCTAGCTGCTTTTGAAGCACTCAAAGAAGAGGTGCTAGCTGAAGACCCTAGTCAAGCAAGCGCTATTGATGCTCTAGGGCAAGGCGGAGATGCGCCTGCTAACGTCGAAGCTGAAGAAGAATTTGATATGGACGCAACCACCCGTATGGATGCGAGTGATTTCGATCTAGATAGTGGTGAAGACGAATTTGATATTAGCCTCGACGATTTAGCCAGTGACCTTGATGCAAATTTTGATAGTTCAAGTGATAACACGGCAGTTGAAGAAGAGCTAGCTGACACTGTAACTCTTGATGTTGGCGATATTGATATGGGTGATGGTGATGCCTCTTCCGACGACGATCTAATGTCTGATACGGTGGTTGAAGAGCCGGCTGCTGAAGAAGATGGTTTGGACCTTGGTGATCTAGATCTTGATCTAGGTTCCAGCGATGACGATGCCTTAGACCTAGATGATCTAAATTTTGATGATGATGCTTCCGAAAGCGAAGCCGGAGACCTAGATTTGGATCTAGGTGGGCTTGATGACACTGGAAGCGATGATGAGCTTTCGCTTGACCTCGATGAAGGTGATGAGTCCGGAACTTTGATCATGGAGCCATCAGAGGACTCTTCGGAGGCCTTGGACTTGGATCTAGATTCTGATGAGGGTCTGGGGGATCTGGATTCAGAGCTTGATTTGGACCTAGGTGATGGTGACGACTCAGGAGAACTCGACTTAGACTTGGGTGATAGTGACCTGGATCTTGACGGTAGCGGCGACGATGAATTGGATCTTGATGCTGATCTTGACTTAGACGGTGCCTTAGACGGTGATGCAGATTTAGATCTAGAGGCTGATTTAGGTGGAGATGATGAATTAGAGCTTGATGCTGATGAAGACCTTGCGGGCGACCTGGATCTTAGTGCGGACCTAGAGCTAGACTCAGCTGAGGGCGAAGACTCATTAGATTTAGGCGATGATTTGGACCTGGGCGATCTTGAAGCTGACTCTGGAGATGAACTTGATCTTGGCGACTTGGAAGCAGATGCAGGTGATGAGTTGGACTTGAGTGCTGATGATGATTTGAATCTTGATGATGACTTGAGTCTAGAAGCGGAAATGGATGACGACTTAGATTTAGACGCTGATTTAAACCTAGCGGGTGGTGACGACGATAGCTTGTTCGGAGAAGGTGGTGATGATGATTTCGACCTCTCTGACGAAGCCAACGAAGCTTCTACCAAGCTTGACTTAGCACGAGCCTATATCGATATGGGTGATGAAGAAGGTGCTAAGGATATCTTAGAAGAAGTAATGGCCGAGGGCGATGACTCCCAAAAAGCCGATGCGAAAACACTTCTAGATAAGCTGTAAACAATATTTGAAGAAGGCCCGGTCAGCGAAAGCTCACCGGGCTTTTTTTTGTCTTTTTAAAGATGGTCTTAAGTCTGTTATGATCGCCAGCCTGAATCTAACATCTGGCATATATTCGAAACCATGAGTCAAAGCCGACAAACCAAACTACATGCCAACAAGCTCGAAAAGCGGCTACGGCGCAACGCCGGCAAGGCCATTATTGATTTCAATATGATCGAAGATGGCGATAAGGTCATGGTTTGCTTGTCCGGAGGTAAAGACTCTTATGCGATGTTGGAAGTTCTTCTGCATCTTCAAAAAACAGCCCCCATTCACTTTGATATTGTAGCGGTTAACCTGGATCAGAAGCAGCCAGGTTTTCCCGAGGACGTGCTACCCAACTATTTGAGTGAGAAGGGCGTGCCTTTTCATATTATCGAAGAGGACACCTATAGTGTAGTTACGGCTCTGACGCCTGAGGGCAAGTCCACGTGTTCATTGTGCTCCCGTTTAAGACGAGGGAATCTTTATAGCTACGCTAAGGAGAATGGAGTCGATAAAATCGCGCTAGGTCACCATCGGGACGATATCGTCGAGACTCTATTTTTAAATATGTTCCATGGTGGACAGCTCAAAGCAATGCCACCGAAATTGCTGAGTGACGATGGTGAGAATGTAGTGATTCGACCTCTAGCTTATTGTAAGGAAAAGGACTTAGAGGATTACGCGCAGATTAAAGGCTTCCCTATCATTCCTTGTAACCTCTGTGGCTCCCAGGAAAACCTACAAAGGCAGGTCGTTAAATCTATGCTTCAAAACTGGGAAAAGGAACACCCGGGCCGAATAGAGACCATCTTCAAAAGCATTCAAAATGTTCGCAAAACCCAGTTAGCTGATCGCCAACTCTTTGATTTTTCTAGTCTTTCTAAAGGTCAGGAGGTCGAGTCTAAGGTATCGCTAGACGAACTTATCTCTCGTGTGCCGCTTTCTCAAGCGCCCAAAAGCTTGGTAAGCGAGTCCGCTAATACCGATCCCTTATGGAAGAATGCTTTTGCTGATGAAGGTGAAGAAACCATAATTCCATTGACCAACCTCTAGCCTAAGCTATAAAAACCTTTGAAAGTCTAATAATTTAAAGACGCCTTCCCATTGCTCTGGCATAATCTCTCTAGTTTATGAATTGTTAACTAGGTATTTATTCTATGAATATATCCAGAGTTGATTTGAACCTACTGGTTTACCTGAATGTGCTGCTTCAGGAAAAAAGCGTAACTCGCGCGGCGGAGCATTTGGGGATTACTCAGCCGGCTATGAGCAATGGGCTCAAGCGCTTAAGGGATCTATTTGAAGATCCGCTGTTAATTCGCTCTAGCGAAGGTATGACCGCAACTGAGCGAGCTATAGAACTACAACCTAAGGTAGCTGCCGTTATCGCTGATATGCAGAAAGTCCTTCAGCCCAGACAGGCCTTTGTGCCATATCAAAGCGACAAGGTCTTTAGAATTATGGCTAGTGACTACGCTGAGGCTACTTTATTAGCGCCCTTAGTGAAGACCGTGCGCAGCGAAGCGCCTAATATTATTTTAGATCTGTTGACACCCAGCGACGTGAGCTATACCGATATGGAGCAGGGAAAGGTGGATATGGCAATCAATCGCTTTAACGATATTCCTCAATCTTTTCACTCGGTGACAATTTGGAAGGACTCTTTTTCTTGCCTGTTGAATAAGAATAATCCAGCAGCTAGCCATTTTAATCTTAAATCCTATTTAGCAGCTCAGCATATCTGGGTGAGTAAGACCGGCATGGGGGTGGGTTTTGGAGTAAACCCTCAAAACTCGGGGGGGCTGGGTTGGATCGATCAAGCTTTAGATCGCATCGGCCAAAAACGTCAGATCAGTGTGTTTACTCGACACTACCAAATGCCCGCTTTGTTGGCCCAAAACAATGACTTAATCGCTACCTTGCCCAGCAAAATAGCTAGGTTGCAGGCTAAAAATAGTGACCTAGTGATAGAGGAGCCGCCGTTCTTTATTCCGGAGTTTGAGCTAAAGATGGCATGGAGTCCTTTACTGCATAATAACCCCGCCCATCAATGGCTTAGACGCTTAATCGCTCATGTGGGCAAACAAGCTATTTAGCGAATTTATAGCCCTTTAGAAGCAATAATAAATGTGAATATTGGGTATATTCGCAAGTGATTAATTTTGCTTACGCTTGCATGCTAGACTCGCTTTTTCCAGTTTTTGGATCCACTGAGCATCAAGTTTCCGTATTTAGAGCAACGAACAGAAAAACCCATAGCAAAACCCATAGCAAAACCCATAGTAAAACCAATAGAGAGACGAATTATGAGCGAGCGCATTAGCCACTCTGGGCTGCAAATCGAGAAAATACTCTTTGACTTCATCGAGCAAGAAGCGATTCCAGGTACAGGAATCGAACTTGATCAATTCTGGTCTGGTTTTTCGAATATAGTCAACGACTTAGCCCCAGTTAATCGCGACTTACTGGCGAAGCGTGATCAGTTTCAAGAGACCCTTGACGCGTGGCATAAAGCCAATCCAAATGCTGACTTTGAGACTTACAAGGCTTATCTCTTAGAGATTGGTTACTTGTTACCTGAGGGAGAAGATTTTGAAGTGGCCCCTGAGAACATCGATGACGAGATTGCCAATATCGCAGGTCCTCAATTGGTGGTTCCCATCAACAACGCTCGTTTCTCTCTAAACGCTGCCAACGCTCGATGGGGCAGCCTTTACGACGCGCTTTACGGTACTGACGTAATCTCGGAAGAGGGTGGCGCTGAAAAGGCAGGTGGATACAATCCGGTCCGTGGTAACAAGGTAATCGCCTATGCTTCTGAGTTTTTAGACAAAGCTGTGCCTTTAGAAGGCGCTAAGCACGCCGAGGTTCAGGCTTATCGCTGCCAAGATGGCGCTTTTCAAGCCGAGCTAGCAGGAGGGAAAATCACTTGTCTGCAAGACCCCAATCAATACCAAGGTTTCAGTGGTAGTGAGCAAGAGCCAAGCTCTATTCTGTTAAAAAACAATAACTTACATATTGAGCTACAAGTAGATCGTAGTGGGGTGATTGGTAAAGATCACAGCGCTGGTCTTCAAGACGTTTGCCTAGAGTCTGCCATTACCACTATTCAAGATTGTGAAGATTCAGTGGCTGCGGTTGACGCTGAAGATAAAGTATTGGTTTACCAAAACTGGTTGGGGTTAAACAAAGGTAACTTAGAAGAGAGCTTCCAAAAGGGCGGTCAAACCTTAAAGAGAACCTTAAATGGCGATAAGACCTTCAACGGACGAAATGGCGGTGACTTGAAGCTTCAAGGCCGAAGCTTGTTGTTAGTGCGTAACGTAGGTCACCTAATGACTAACGATGCGATCCTAGATTCAGAAGGACGTGAAGTACCCGAAGGTTTTATGGATGCCATGATCACTAGTTTGATCGCATTACATGATCTTAAAGGTAATAGCCCCTTTAAAAACAGCCGAAGTGGCAGTGTTTATATTGTTAAGCCTAAGATGCACGGCCCTGAAGAAGTCGCTTTTTCCAATACCCTTTATGGTCGTGTCGAAGAAGCCCTAGGTATGGCCAAGAACACCCTAAAGTTAGGCATTATGGATGAAGAGCGTCGCACAACCATTAACCTTAAAGAATGTATTCGTGCCGCTAAAGAGCGCGTGATCTTTATTAACACAGGTTTCCTTGATCGAACTGGTGATGAGATTCATACCAGTATGGAAGCGGGCGCTATGGTGCCTAAGGGCGCGATGAAGGGTGAGTCTTGGATTCTTTCTTACGAAGACTGGAACGTCGATACAGGTTTAATGTGTGGCCTCAAAGGTAAGGCGCAAATCGGCAAAGGTATGTGGGCTAAGCCAGACGAAATGGCTGAGATGATGGAAGCAAAAGTGGCTCATCCTCGTGCGGGTGCAAACTGTGCATGGGTACCATCGCCTACTGCTGCAACTTTACACGTAATGCACTATCACCTTGAGTCTGTGGCTTCGATTCAAGAAGGTATTATGTCTCGACCTAGAGCGTCACTGGATAACATTCTTACTGTTCCAGTAATGAAAGAAAACAATCTAAGTGCAGAAGAAGTTCAGGCGGAACTTGATAACAACGCTCAAGGAATTTTGGGTTATGTGGTTCGCTGGATTGATCAGGGCGTTGGTTGTTCAAAAGTACCTGATATCGATAACGTTGGTCTGATGGAAGATCGCGCGACTCTACGTATTTCTAGCCAGCACATAGCTAACTGGATTCATCACGGTATTTGTACTGAAGAGCAAGTGGTGGAAACCCTTAAGCGCATGGCTGAAGTGGTCGATGATCAAAATGCGGGAGATCCCGGCTATCAAAACATGTCGCCGAACTTTGGTGACAGTATTGCTTACCAAGCGGCTTGTGACTTGGTGCTTAAAGGCCGTGAACAGCCTAACGGTTACACCGAGCCTGTGTTACATGCTCGTCGTAAGGAGTTAAAAGCGAAAGCTAGCTAACGCAATTAAAAAAGGCCGTCATTGACGGCCTTTTTTTTGACTTTTTGTTAGGAAAATTTCCTTAGGTATTTAGATCTTTTTCGCCAGTTCCGCTGCGATACCAGTGTAAGAGTTTGGTGTCATTTGCATAAGATCGTTTTTGGCATTTTCAGGGATATCCAAAGACTGAATAAAGCTTTGAATGCTGTCTTGATTCATATCCTTACCACGAGTCAGCTCTTTTAACTTCTCGTAAGGGTTTTCAATACCATAACGGCGCATTACCGTTTGAATTGGCTCAGCTAATACTTCCCAAGCATTGTTTAAATCTTCTTTTAAACGAGTTTGGTTGAGCTCTAGTTTAGAGAAACCTTTTAGCAAAGATTGATAAGCGATTAGGCTGTGGGCGAAACCAAGGCCGGTGTTACGCAATACCGTTGAATCAGTTAGGTCACGTTGCCAACGTGAAATAGGAAGTTTGCTCGCTAGGTGATGGAACAGAGCATTAGCAATGCCGAGGTTACCTTCGGCATTTTCAAAATCGATTGGGTTTACCTTATGGGGCATAGTTGAAGAACCAATCTCTCCCTTAATGGTTTTTTGCTTGAAGTAAGCCAAAGAAATATAGCCCCAAATATCGCGACTAAAATCGATCAAAATAGTGTTGAAGCGCTCGAAAGCGTTAAACAATTCAGCTATATAATCGTGAGGTTCGATTTGAGTAGTGTAGGGGTTCCAAGTAAGACCAAGCTCACCAATGACTTGTTCCGCGTGAGCTTCCCAGTTGATATCAGGGTAAGCGCTTAGGTGAGCATTATAGTTACCAACAGCACCGTTGAGTTTGCCGAGGAACTCTATTTTTTCAATTTGATCAACTTGACGTTCTAGTCGCGCAAGAATGTTGGCAAATTCTTTACCGACGGTTGTGGGGGATGCGGTTTGTCCGTGGGTACGAGAAAGCATCGATTGCTCCGCGAACTCTTTGGCAAAGCCTCTTAACTGGTCAACAATTTGAGTCATGGATTGCATGACGACTTCTTTGCCGTTTTTAAGCATTAAAGCATGTGAAAGGTTATTGATGTCTTCTGAGGTACAAGCGAAGTGAATAAATTCGCTCAATGCTTCTAGCTTTTCTTGGCCTTCTGTTTTTTCCTTCAAAAAGTATTCCACAGCCTTAACATCATGATTAGTCGTTTTTTCAATGTCTTTTACGCGTTGGGCATCTTCTAAACTAAAATTTTCGAGAATATTAAGCAGGAAGCTTTTCTCTTGATCGCTAAAGCTCTCAATTTCTGGAATATCTTTATGAGAAGCTAAACCAATTAACCAGTAAATCTCAACCTGAACTCGGGCTTTGATTAAGCCGTATTCGCTGAAGACTTCGCGCAAAGCTTTGGTCTTGCCGCCATAGCGGCCGTCAGCGGGGGAGATAGCAGTTAGTTCGTTTAGGCTAAAGTCGCTCATGATGCTTCCGTATTTGATAATTGTGGTTAATTTTGGTGCTTTATTTGGGCCTTTAAAAGTGTGGCGAATTATACGCTGTTTTACCGCTAATGTTGCCTTAAATTCTCAAGCCCGCGGCGAATTCCGCCCTTATTAAAGAGAAAATGCCAGCGACGACCTCCCGATTGGCGCCAGAGCATGGCGGCTCTTAGGCCAGAGAATAATAGCACTCTCACTCGGTGCTCATTTTCGGTGTTTTGCAGGTGCTGCATTTTGCCGAGAACTTGTATACGAAAGGGCAGTTTTGCCAGGCTGTTGAGGTAAAGATTAGATATGGCTTCGTCTAGCTCGTCACTGTTGAGGTTTTGTTCTTCCAGTTCTTGCAGGCGTAAACGCACCTTGGCTTTCATTTTACCAGAGCGATTGAAGTGCTGTTCGAGTTGGACCAGCGATAAAATATAGCGAAGCGTGTGAGGGTACTCCTTGTCGGCACCGTCCAGCATGTCTTCACAAACCCTTAGTCCGACATTAAGAGACTGGGTGGGTGATTGTGCTTCGGCTGAAGGGTTGTCCTGAGGGCCTTGATAGATCTCTTGGGCGCTATCCACTTCAAATTGGAACAAACTATGTCTCATTAGCTCGTAATTTGATGGCGGAATTTGTCCGTGGGTGGCCAGACGATCGACTAGGTTTGCTGCTTGGGTTAAGGCGCAAAGGGCAATACTACGGTCCAGGTCTTTATCGCTCATCCGCTAGTCCCTAGCCTGACTGATAACGCCGCCACCCAGGCAGTGTTCGCCTTGATAAATCACAAGGTATTGCCCCGGGGTGATAGCGCGTTGTTTTTGTTCAAAACGCACTTCATACCTTTGGCTCCCATCTTCGGCGACTGAGCCTAGGTGAATTTCACAGGCTTGATCCTCTTGGCGATAGCGTGTTTTAGCAGAGCACTGATAAGGGAACTCAGGAGCACCATTGATCCAATGTATCTCTTCGCATTCTAAAGTTTGCTTGAGAAGATCAGGATGTTGCCCACCTTGAACAACATAAAGTGATTTTGAGTCGAGATCTTTTTCTGAAACAAACCAAGGGTCTTCGTTAAAATCTTTTAGGCCACCAATACCCAAACCTTGGCGCTGGCCAATCGTGTGGTACATCAAGCCAGAGTGCTCACCAATGGTAACTTCACCCTTAGGAGAATACTTGGTTTTTATTGGACCTGGTTTAGCAGGAATATATTGTTGTAAGAAATCTTTAAAACGTCGTTCTCCTATAAAACAAATACCGGTGCTGTCTTTTTTGTCATGGGTGACCAAATCATGTTCTTCGGCAATTTTTCTTACCTCTGATTTGGGAAGCTCACCAACAGGGAATAGAACGTTTTTAAACTGCTCGGCGCTAACCGCATGTAAAAAATAGCTCTGATCCTTGTTGTTGTCTAAACCCTTTAGCAAAGTGGCTTGACCATCTACATGAGTAAGGCGGCTGTAATGCCCGGTTGCGATAAAGTCGCAGCCAAGTAGCTCAGCATAGTCTTTAAATACTTTGAATTTAATTTCGCGATTACATAGTACATCTGGATTAGGGGTTCGACCGGCTTGGTATTCTTCTAGAAAATGGTCAAAAACGTTATCCCAATACTCCGCTGCAAAGTTGGCGGTGTGTAAGTGAATGCCTAGGCGGTCACAGACTTTTTGAGCGTCGGCTAGGTCTTCTTTGGCTGTGCAATATTCGCTGCCGTCGTCTTCGTCCCAGTTTTTCATGAACAGGCCTTCAACTTCATAACCTTGTTGTTGAAGCAATAGGGCGCTTACAGAGGAGTCTACTCCTCCGGACATTCCGACTATGACTTTACCTTTAGAAGTGTGCATATTAGGAGTCGATCAGCTCGTCCACCAGTTCAAGCGGATAAGTTTTGTTATTCAGAAAATCTTGAATGCAGTTTTTGACCAGTGGGCTACGAAAGCGTGCTTCTTGTTGTAACGCTTCTTCTGGACTTAGCCACGCCGTTCGAATGATGTCTTGATCAAGCTCTCGGTTAACATCTTCTTGGATGAGTTTAGCAAGGTAGCAAACTCGGATATAGGTGCAGTCTTTCTCGAGAGAGCGATGTTTGTATATACCTTGAATTGCTTCTAACTCTACGGTGCAGCCACTTTCCTCTAGTGTTTCGCGTAGGGCAGCTTGCGCTAGCGTTTCGCCATCCTCTAGGTGCCCCGCAGGTTGATTGAGCACGATAGAGCCTTGTGAGCGCTCTTCCACAAAGAGCAGTTTTCCGTTGCATTCGACCATACAGGCCACAGTGAGGTGGGGAAGCCAGGGCATTTTGGTATATCTATTTGCTAAAAAAGGGAGCGTATTATCCCGCCTTCGAGGTTTATTTTCTAGCCTAGCGAAGGGTTGTAGGCTTATTTTGATGATCTTTTGTGTTTAGAAGAGCTTTTTCCAAAAGGCTTGGCATCTTGGGGCAGGTGGACTTGTTGAATAGTGTATTCGCCTGGGGCGAGAGTCTTTAAATCCCATGTGCCGATTTGGTGTCTAACGAGTCTTAAACAAGGAAAGCCAATAGCTCCACACATTCTTCTCACTTGGCGGTTTCTACCTTCACTAATTGTAATATTTAACCAGCTTGTGACGTCGTCTTTGCGGTGACGAATCGGAGGCTCGCGTTTCCAAATCTTAGGTTCTGAAATAATCTCCACCTTTGCTGGTTTGCAGGGGCCGTCCTTTAAGGTGATTCCCTTTTTTAGGGGGGCTAGATCCTTGAGAGTGGGCTTCCCCTCGACTTGTACCCAGTAACTTTTGTTGAGCTTATGTTTAGGGTGGGTGATTTGATGCTGAAGCTTTCCCTCATCAGTCAATAACAACAGACCTTCGGAGTCGTAATCTAGTCGTCCAGCTGGATAGCAGTTTTTGATTTCAGGCTTATCAAGGAAATCAGCAAGGCAGGCTTTTTGGTCAATTGGGCTAAACTGAGACAGGACTTGAAAGGGTTTGTTAAAAATAACTAGCTTGGACATCTTTTTGACAGAGGCCTGGGTAACATTAACGTAGCGATTAGCCTAAGCGCTCCCGAATATGGAGGGAGCGCAGGGATTTAGGAAACTATTTAAAGTTGTAAATAGCGTTGAAACCGAAAGCGCCAATACCTGATTCGATGCTGGTCCATTCCGCTTCCAATAACACTTGGTTAAAGCGCATGCCGCCACCTAGTCCAATAGCGAGTAAACCAGCGCTGTCTTTGCCAGCGTTAAGAGTGTCAGGAGAAAATTCGGTGCTACGACTAATCAAGCCACCACGCCCTTTAAAATAATATTGACCTTCGCTTCTATAAACACCGTATAGTCCAAAGGTGCCGATGTCTAAATCAACGTTTATTGCGTCAAAGACCCCGCCGCTAATCTCGTGACTCGAAGTTCCTATTTCAGCCTCGAAAGAAACTGTTGGGTTAACAACATAACCGATAATAAGAGACCCTTTGCTAGCGTTCTTGATGTCGACATCAGAATTTTTAAGCTCATCTATTTCTTTTTCGTCGACGCTTACTGTCGCTGCTCTAATTCCGGCGTAGAAGTTTTGCTCTTCGGCGTGGCTATTGACGCTAAAAAGGCCTAGTAAAAAAGTAGAGGCGAGTATTATTAAGGCTGTTCTTTTTATGCTCATGGTGTGTCTCCTTTTTGACATGAGTGATTGTGGTACAGCGATTTCAGTCTAGCATGCGCCTATTTTGCTTACTATATATAAGATAAGGGAAACGACCAGTGGTAGGTTATTTATTTGACTGATAGCAAAAAACATAGATCCGTAAGCGGGTTTTGGGCGTATACTTTAAAACTTAGCCTAACGCTGTGCTCTTATTTATACAAAGGTTTATACAGACATTTAAACACAGGTTTATAAATAAGTTTATAAATAGAGGTCTTATGTCACTTAGCTTGTTTGATAAATTACAAGAAGCCGGTGAAGGCTTGGATAAGCTTCCGCCTGTTCATCTTTGGAAGCCAGAACGGATTTATGATTTTGATTTGAAAATAGATAAAGAAGGCCGCTGGTTTCACGAGGGAGATGAGATAAAACGGAAAAAGTTAGTTCAACTTTTTTCAAAAATTCTAATTGCTGAAGAGGGTGAGCATTTTTTAGTGACCCCTGTAGAGAAAGCTAGAATTGTAGTTGAGGATTCTGCGTTGTTAATTGTGGAGTTGGAAATTCACAAAGATAGTTTGGTTGCTCGAACAAATTTGGATGATGTGTTTGAGGTTGAGCATGAGGGTTGTTTAGTGCTGCGTCAGCCTAGTTTTGGCGGAGAGGTTTTGCCTTATTTAAAAGTAAGGAATGGTCTGCTTGCTCGTTTTAATCGTAGCGTATTTTATCAAGCGGTTGAGCAAGCGGTAGAGGAGGAAGGAAAATTCTTTTTAGAATGTAAGGATAAACGCTTTTTAATCGGACAAATTTAAGGCAAAAAAAACCCCGCGCTGCGGGGTTTTTTTAAGTTGGCTTACATATTTGGATAATTAGGACCGCCGCCACCTTCAGGTGTTACCCAGTTTATGTTTTGTGCTGGGTCTTTAATATCACATGTTTTGCAGTGTACGCAGTTTTGAGAATTGATTTGGAAGCGCTTGTCTCCATTTTCTTCTTCAACAATTTCATAAACGCCAGCAGGGCAGTAACGCTGTGCGGGCTCGTCGTACATGGGTAAGTTTTTATCCAAAGGAATTGAAGGGTCAGCAAGCTGTAAGTGACAGCGCTGATCTTCTTCGTGGTTGGTGTTGGATAAAAATACCGAATCCAATTTGTTGAATGTTAGCTTTCCATCCGGTTTTGGATAATCAATTTTCTTGCACTTATCTGCAGGCTTTAAGGTTTCATGGTCAGCTTGCGGGTCAGATAAGGTAATCGGAAGTTTGCCTCTGAATATTACCTGATCAATAAACGCATAAGCTGATCCAATAAACATGCCAAACTTATGTAGAGCAGGGGCAACATTTCGGGCTTCTCTAAGTTCATCATAAACCCAAGAGCCTTCTACTTTAGTAGTGTAATCAGTAAGTTCATCACCACCTTCTTTACCACCTGCGATAGCTTCAAAAACAGCTTCACCAGCCAACATACCAGTCTTCATTGCGTTGTGGCTGCCTTTGATTTTAGGCATGTTCATAAAGCCTGCGTCGCAACCCGACAGCAAACCACCAGGGAAGGTCAGTTTAGGAACTGCTTGTAGGCCGCCTTTGTTAATCGCGCGAGCACCGTAGGAAACTCGTTTTCCGCCCTCTAACATGCTCGCAATAGCAGGGTTAGTTTTCCAGCGTTGCATCTCATCAAAAGGGCTAAGATGAGGGTTGGTGTAGCTAAGGTCTACCATCAGACCAAGTGATACTTGGTTGTTTTCAGCATGGTATGCCCAGCCGCCACCAGTAGAACCGGTTTCGGTAAGAGGCCAGCCCATAGTGTGTAGTACAAAGCCTTCTTTATGCTTTTCGGGGTCGATTTCCCAAAGTTCTTTGATACCGATTGCATAGTGCTGAGTACCAGAGTCTTTATCTAGGTCGAACTTCTCAATCAGTTGCTTACCTAGGTGGCCACGGTTACCTTCGCTGAAGATAGTGTATTTGGCGATTAGGTCCATGCCCGGCATGTAGCCGTCTTTTTGCTCTCCAGACTCAGAGATACCCATGTCGCCAGTACCGATACCTTTAACGCTACCGTCTTCATTGTAAAGTACGTGATCAGCGGCAAAGCCTGGGAAGATTTCAATACCCATGCCTTCAGCTTGCTCAGCTAACCAGCGGCATACGTTGCCTAGGCTGATGACATAGTTGCCATCGTTATGCATGCCCGGCGGTACAAAAAGGCCTGGAAGCTTGATACCACTACTGCCGCTTGTTAAAAAGTGAACCTCGTCATCAGTCACAGGGACGTTTAATGGGGCTCCTAGCTCTTTCCAGTTAGGAAATAGCTCGTTCATCGCGGTAGGCTGCATAACAGCACCGGAAAGGATGTGTGCACCGACTTCAGAGCCTTTTTCTACCACGACTACTGATAATTCTTGGCCACTTTCTTGGGCCATTTGGCCGATTCGACAAGCAGCTGCTAGTCCAGAAGGGCCAGCACCAACGATTACTACATCCACTTCCATCGATTCGCGTTCCATACACAATCCCCCAAAAGGTAATTTAAACAATAACTTAGCTAATATTTGAGGCAGCTCATGACGCATACCTCCAGCGCGGCGCAATTATATTCGAGAAGATAGCTAAGTGCTAGCGACACTAAGGACAGCTGAGTCTTAAATGGCCATAAAAATATTAGAAATAGCGCTTGTGAATAGACGACTATTGTACAAAAAATAAGCATTTTATGTGGCTTATTTGCACGACAGCGGGGGCGCTAGTGCTATTGACCTAGGATAGATAAAAGAGGAAGATACCGGCCTTTCGTGGGGGTCGATCGACCTTCTTTCTTTAAACTAGTAATAAACCGAGGATTCCATGAAGGTTCTTGTTGCTGTCAAACGAGTTGTTGACGCTAATGTCAAAGTCAACGTAAAGGGAGACAATTCTGGCGTTGATCTTAACAACGTTAAAATGGCTATGAACCCCTTCTGTGAAATCGCCGTTGAAGAAGCGGTACGATTAAAAGAAGCGGGCACTGCCACAGAGATTGTCGCTGTATGTATTGGTCCAAAAACTGCTCAAGAGCAATTGCGTACCGCAATGGCTTTGGGTGCTGATCGCGGCATTTTGGTAGAGACTGACGAAGAGGTAGAGCCTCTAAACGTTGCGAAACTATTAAAGACTATTGTCGACGAAGAAAAGCCAGAGTTGGTTATTCTTGGTAAGCAAGCAATCGATGGTGACAATAACCAAACTGGTCAAATGTTGGCAGCACTCGCAGGTCTTTCTCAAGCGACTTTCGCGTCAGAGGTAGTGATTGCCGACGGCAAAGCTAAAGTGACTCGTGAAATCGATGGTGGTTTGCAAACTATCGAGATCAATCTTCCAGCGATCGTGACGACTGACCTTCGTTTGAACGAGCCTCGTTACGCTTCTTTGCCTAACATTATGAAGGCTAAGAAAAAGCCTCTAGACACCAAAACTCCTGGTGATTTAGGTGTTGATGTTGCTCCACGTGTTAAAACGATTAGCGTTGAGCCACCTGCAGAGCGTCAAGCGGGCATCATCGTTGAGTCTGTGGACCAACTAGTAGATAAACTTAAGAACGAAGCGAAGGTGATTTAAGATGGCGACTTTAGTATATGCAGAACACGATAACGCTAGCTTAAACGCTGCGACTTTAAACGTTGTTGCCGCTGCTAAAGCAATCGGTGGCGATATCACAGTATTAGTAGCAGGCTCAGGCTGTGCTGCTGTAGCTGACGAAGCAACAAAAGTAGATGGCGTAAGCAAAGTGCTTTTGGCTGACAACGCAGCTTATCAAAATCAATTGGCTGAAAATGTATCTGCTTTAGTAGCAGAAGTGGCTAAGGATTACTCACACGTATTGGCTCCAGCCACTACTAACGGTAAAAACTTTGCGCCTCGCGTTGCAGCTTTATTAGACGTTGCTCAAATCTCAGAAATCATTGAAGTGGTTTCAGAAGATACATTTAAGCGTCCTATCTATGCAGGTAACGCTGTAGCGACTGTACAAAGCGGTGACGCGATCAAAGTGATCACTGTTCGTGCGACTGGCTTTGACGCGGTAGCGGCAGAAGGTGGTTCAGCAAGCGTTGAAGCTTGTGACATCGCTCATGACGCTGGCCTTTCAAGCTTTGTTGGCGAAGAGATCGTTAAATCTGACCGTCCTGAACTAACCGCTGCAAGCGTTGTTATTTCTGGTGGTCGCGGTATGCAAAATGGAGAGAACTTCGCCATGCTTGAGGCCGTGGCTGATAAGCTAGGTGCTGCTGTTGGCGCATCTCGTGCAGCTGTAGACGCAGGTTTCGTACCTAACGATATGCAAGTCGGTCAAACGGGTAAGATCGTTGCTCCTGACCTTTATATCGCTGTTGGTATTTCTGGAGCTATTCAGCATTTGGCCGGTATGAAAGACTCTAAAGTAATCGTAGCGATTAACAAAGACGAGGAAGCACCTATCTTCCAAGTCTCTGATTATGGTCTGGTTGCTGATCTTTTTGACGCGGTTCCAGAGCTAGAAAAACAAATCTAAGCTTTGTTTAAAAAGTATTAGAATAAAAAAAGCCCGCTTATGCGGGCTTTTTTTATTCTTCTAAATATTTGAGGCTTCTTACTTTTAGCGTAGCCGTAACGATTTTCCCCTGTTTGTGTCGCATTCTTACCATTAGGTAATCCAGCTCGGGAGCGATCCAATAAGTCGTCTGTACTTTGTCGCTGGAATATATTCGCTTAAGCACGATGGTTTCTAATTTACCAAGCGAGGTGCGGATGGTTTCTTTTCCTTGATATTCAAATATGTATTCGTCTAAGCCTTTTTCATAGGCTATATCATAGCTTGGGTTTAGCTCATCATTTTTTAAATCGCACTGTAGTTTGAATAAATAAGCGAGGGCATCGCTGACATTACCAGGTACTTGATAGCGTCGACTTTGCTGTTTATTAGTTGATTCCGCTTGCTTGTTTTCAGGGTCGATATCCACCTCAAAGGCTTCTCGGTGCCCAAAGCCTTCAAAATCAAATTGATATTTTTTGGTTTGTAATAGGCAAGGAGCAGCAGGGTTCCAGGTAAATTCAGATTTCTCGAAGTAGTCTAGAACCCAGTTTTTAGCTTTCAGTTCAAATCGGTAGGTTTCACCTTCTTTGCGCAGTTTGGCTTTTGCTTTGAGACCAGCGGGTAGGCCGTTAAGAGACACTTTATAACTGATATCGAAAGGACGTGGCGCGTTAGGCACGGGAGTGAGTGATTTTGGGTCGAGAACCTGACTTTCTGGACTATCGTCATCCCGCTTAAATTTTTCCAATGTGCTCTTTAAAAGGCCTCTATCTGCCTTTGGGCTTTCTGCTTGAGCTGTTTCCTTCGCCTTATCATGTTCTTCTAGCCCTAGTGAATAAGGGGAGTAGAGGCTAAGGCTCAGCAAAAAGAAAAAAAATAGATGAAGTTTTTGGGTTTGCATACCTAAGGCTGTTTTTATTATTTTGAAGATTATCCTAAATTTATATGAATAGAGCGTTAAGGACAAAGTTCGTATACTCTCTGTGGTAAAAATGGAGGTAAGGATGATACAAGGCTACGTTCACCCAGACTTTAAAGCTGTGGCAAAACGCTTCGAAAAACAAATACCCAAAAGTGGTATCGGTGGCTCAGCGATTTGTGTTTATTATCGAGGCGAGAAGGTGGTAGACCTTTGGGCGGGTACGAAGAATAATCAAGGTGAGAGCTGGCAAGAAGACACCTTAGCCTTATCTTTTTCCACCACTAAGGGTGTTGCATCGACTCTTTTGCATATCTTAGTAGGCAAAGGATTAGCCAGTTATGATGATCCAGTTGCTAAATATTGGCCGGAATTTTCTGCGCAAGGCAAGGAGCGAATTACTATCCGCCAAGCTATGCACCATGGGGCAGGACTGTATTTGTTTGAAGATCACGTAGACGATGGCTTAGACATTATAGATTGGGAAAAGACTAAGCGAGGCATGGCAGCAGCAAAGCCTGCTCATCGACCGGGTCAAGGTTCTGGTTACCACGGTTTAAACTATGGGCATCTAGTCGGCGGGATTATAGAGGGTATTACTGGTAAGCCTTTTCAAGAGGTGCTTCAAAGTGAATTAAGTGAGCCCTTGCAACTTGATGGTTGTTATATTGGTTTGCCAGAAGATCAAATGCACCGGCGAGCGCATTTGATTACCCGCGACGGTAAGTATTTTAAAATGAAAAAGGGGGCTAAGCCTCAAGGTATTATGAAATATGCGCGTCTGTTTGGGATTGATTTTAGGGCGATTCAAAAAACCTTGATGCCGGCCAGTCAGCGCGGCTTTAGTTTTAATGATGAGGAAGTGGTTCAGGCTTGCATACCAGCGGCCAACGGTATGTTTACGGCTCGCTCTTTAGCTAGGGTTTACGCGATGTTGGCTAACAAGGGCGAGCTAGACGGTTTGCGTTTAATACCTGAAGGAAACTTTAAAGACATTGCAAAAGTCTATGTAAAAAGCCGTGATCGCGTTATTGGCTTACCCATGCATTGGCGTCTTGGTTACCATCGATTGTTTGCTGTTGGTGCTAGAGCGCCCAAAGGTTTCGCACATTTTGGTTTTGGTGGCTCCGGTGCGTGCTGCGATCCGGTTCGTAAAATTTCGGTAGCGATGACCTTAAATAGCGGTGTTGGAACACCAATGGGTGACTCGCGTATGCCTTTTGTTATTGGCGCAGCTTTACGAAGTGCGGATCGGATTCACAAAAGGGGTGGAAGGTTATCGGTTCCGGTAGCAAGCTAGAGTTAAAGCTATGTCAGATTTAAAAGCGTTTGAACAGTTTATTAAAGATCAAATACCTTTAGCAGAGCAACTAAGCTTTTCGCTGCTGGAATATGATCAAAAATCATTAAGCTTAAAGGCTCCTTTTGCCCCAAATAAAAATGATAAAAATACAATGTTTGCTGGCAGTCAGGCTAGTTTAGCTTTGTTAGCTGGATGGGCTCTCGTCACACTGCGGTTTAAAGAGTATGGAGTTCAATCTGTAGCTGCAGTTAAAACCGAGATGTCTTACCTTAAGCCTATCGAGGGAGAGGTATCGCTCAGATCAAAATTTTCCAAGGACTTAAGCGAGACCCTTGACAGACTCGATAATAAAGGCAGAGCAAGAGCTTACGTAAAAGTTGAGTTAGTCGATCAAAAAGACGGAAAAACCAAAGCTGAGTTCAGTGCTGAGTACTATCTTAGTAAGTAGTCTAAGTGAGTAGCCTCGCTAGGTATTTTTAAAAAGCTAAGTACTGGTATCGCTTACCGTATCTTCTTTTTCGCTTAAAAAATAAAAGTGAATGCATAAGGCCATACACGCACTGAGTAAGTGCCATGCGGCGTGACCCTGCCATAAAGAATTTGGGTTACATAGTGGGCGACCCGTATCCGATAAGGCCCAAATAGTCACCGCAACCAAGAAAAACCCAAAAGCACCCGCTAGCCATCGATTGCCAAAACTTAAGTCTTTTTTTCGGCCTAGCGCTAGCTTATCGCGTGGTACTACCTGCAACAGGGCAAGACTTATCAAGGTCGCCGCGACGAATACAAAGACCTGTGAGCTTAGATCATGCCAAAATACGACTAACACAATAAATGCGCTATTTAACAGTAGATAAGATAGATAAAAGAATCGGCTACTTAGGTCCCAGTTGCGATAAATTAAATAGCAGATAATAAAAAATACGAATAAGTACATGGATATCACATCCATGTAGCCACCCCATTGGGTCATGCTGCCATGAAAAAACATACTGCCCGGGCCCATGTAAAGAATAACGGCGCTATATAGACTAATCAGGCCAGGACTATTTTTATAGCTAGGGTTTAATACTTTACCTGATGAGTTTTGGCCTTTGAGTGTATTGGCACCATGCCAAGCAATTATGAAAGCCACCAATACGAAACCGAGGTCTGACCAGGTGTTGCTAACCTGTGCTGCTAAAGTGCCAGGGTGAACGGTTTCGCAGAAGCAATAAGGTGGCTTAGAACAGGGGTGGGGATCTCCAGGCCAGCCGGCGAAATATAAACCGAAGTACAAGCCAAACCAAAAAACAAAACTCAGATTAACGGCAATGTAGGGTAGGCGATGGTTTGTCATTCACTTAGCTCATTTATTTAGTAGGTCTAATTTTTCTTTAAGGATAGTGGAGCTAACGCTAGGGGTATAGTCAAAATATTCC
This sequence comes from Pseudomonadales bacterium, assembly GCA_965223975.1. Taxonomy (GTDB): domain Bacteria; phylum Pseudomonadota; class Gammaproteobacteria; order Pseudomonadales; family JBECKS01; genus JBECKS01. Next base: position 90,086 of record OZ245031.1, on the reverse strand, counting down.
ATAGCACAGGTAACTGGGGGGTACTTTCCTTTCCAGTCACTTCCAACTGAAATGGCGTCTACCTTATGAGTATCGACGGTTTTTTGTTTGTTTTTATCTACCTGGGGGACGACTTCATCCACTTCGCTAAGTGCTTCTAAAATCGATAAGCGCTCACCGAAAGGAATCACAGGCAGTCGGCCTTTTTCTTTCAGAATTAATTCATCAGTTGAAACCCCTACGATCAAATGATCACACAAGGCCTTGCTGCGTTTGATGATGTTGAGGTGGCCATGGTGAAAAATATCAAAGCAGCCCGAAGTGTATAGACGACCATATTTCTTGGGAGATTCGACTCGCGGACTGATTTTTTTAAAGGCTTCGCTGAGTTCATCGCTTAGTTCTGATTGGCTATGAGGGCTAATTTCTATTCCTTCGGCTAAATTTGGAGGTCCTGGCCAAGAATGATCGGGGTAGTGATTACCTTTCCACTGAGCACCATTTTTGTAGCGCGGAATAATATGAAAATGAACTTCGGGATCGACCATCATTAACATTAAATAGTTAATCTTATCGTAGGCAAATTTTTCTTGTAGTACTTGTTCGATGTCCCGGCATATTTGGCCCTGTTCTTTTAGGGCTTCTTCGGATAGGTCTGAGTAGGCGGTATATTGATCTTTACAGATTAAGATGAGGGAGCCCAAGGTGCATTGCTGAAAGCGCAGTAGCAGGTGCCAGTGTTTGTAGGACTTTATCAAACTGCTGGGGTACTGAAATTTTTCTAGGGTAGGGGACGAGGACATTCTTTTTCCACGGTTAGAGAAACAATGGCGTAATTTTAGGTAAGTGGGCCTATCTAAGCAACTAGCTTGCGAGATATATGTCCAGTACGTATCATGCAGGCCTTCTTTTAGCAGCATAGAATTAGAGCGCGCTCCAATGAAAATCCTTTTTGATACCCTCAATAGCTATTATTTGCCTCTTTATCTGCCTGTGTATCATGAGTTGAAGGCGAGGGGGCACAAGCTAAGCTTTGTTTGCTACAGCAACAAGGATAATGCGAGCGAAATTCAGGCATTGTTTGATGAACAAGCTTTGAGTAATGTCTGGGTAAGCGGAGATAGTGAGGCTGAGGCCTACTATCTGAAGCAACAAGCTGATTGGGTGTTTTTTGGCAACGGTATTTCTTTTATTGAGTCCTTATCGAAAGTAAGTAAAACCGTGCAGCTTGGTCATGGCATTGGGCCTAAGCCAAGTTATTACACTAAGTCAGGAACGCCAATGACTGTTCGCTTTATCGAGGGCGAGTTGCGTTTGCATAAAATTCGAGAGATGTACCCAAGGGGCAATTTTGTTCAAGTGGGTTTTTCGAAACTGGATCCTTTGGTAAACGAACAAGAGCCAGGTTTGGATTTTGATGGCTTGGGTTTGGATAAATCTAAACCAACAATACTTTATGCCCCCACGTTTAATCCCAGCTCTTTAGAGTGTTTTCCAGATAATTGGCCTTTGGATTTTGAAGATTTTAATATCTTGATTAAAGTACATGGATTTACCTATACGCGAGAACGCTATGCGGGCCAAAGAAAAAAGCTAAAACGCTGGCAGGAATTTTCCAATGTTCATGTTGCCGGGCCTGAAGATTTATCTTTGCTACCGTTTATGAAACATGCCGACATTTTGCTGAGCGAGGCCTCTTCAACCTTGTTCGAGTTTGTCGCCTTGGGTCGGCCAGTGATCGTTTGTGATTTCTATAAACTAAAGTGGTCTTATCGTGGACCTTTTAAATATCGCTTTGAAAAACGCTTTGGCCAGGACAATGTTTTATATAAAGATATAGGACTGCATGTTAAGTCTTATAAAGCTTTAAAAGATGGGGTTAGGCAGCAGTTAAATAACACACAAGAGTTTGCAGAGAATAGAGCCAGATACGTGAGAGATCACGTAGGGCCGGTGGATGGAAAAGTTTCTGAGAGGATAGCAGATTATTTAGAGGCCTATTCCAGCTAGGAGATAGCTAGGAGGAATAGGCCTAGTTAGTTTTCGTTTAGAATACATCCATTGAATTTTTATCAAGAGACATCAGCACGTTCTTAGTGGTACGGTAATGTTCAAGCATCATCTTATGAGTTTCACGACCGATACCTGATTTTTTATAACCACCGAATGAAGCGTGAGCAGGATAAAGGTGATAACAGTTCACCCATACGCGCCCAGCCTGTATTGCGCGAGCGCTTTCATGAATTTGATGAAAGTCCCTAGACCAGACGCCTGAGCCTAAACCAAACTCCGTGTCATTGGCAATCGCAATGGCTTCTTCGTCATCTTTAAAGGTTGTGATCGCCAGTACCGGGCCAAAAATTTCTTCTTGGAAGCAGCGCATTTTGTTATGACCTTTAAGAATGGTCGGTTTGATGTAGAAGCCGCCAGGGTATTTGGGGCTGTCATATTTTTCGCCACCAATCAAAACTTCGGCACCTTCTTCGCGACCAATGTCGATGTAGCTTAGAATTTTTTCGTATTGGTCTTTAGAAGCCTGTGCGCCAATGGCGTTATCAGGATCTAAAGGATCACCGATTTTCACGCGGGCCAGTCTTTCTAATGCGCGCTCAATGAGTTTGTCATAAATATCTTCATGAACTAAGGCACGTGAAGGGCAGGTGCATACTTCGCCTTGGTTAAAGGCAAACATTAACAAGCCTTCAACTGCTTTATCAAAGAATGCGTCATCAGCATCTGCTACGCTCTGAAAGAAGATGTTTGGAGATTTACCACCAAGCTCTAGAGTCGCTGGAATGATGTTTTCTGCTGCAGCGTGTGCAACCATTTTTCCAGTGGGGGTAGAACCAGTGAAAGAAATCTTCTTAATGCGAGTGGAGCTAACCAAAGCTTGGCCCGCTTCACGACCGTAACCGTTAACGATGTTTAATACGCCAGGAGGTAGAATATCACCAATCAGTTCCATCAAAGTTAGAATGGATACTGGCGTTTGCTCAGCGGGCTTCATCACGATGCAGTTGGCGGTCGCAAGGGCTGGAGCGATTTTCCAGCAGGCCAACATCAACGGAAAGTTCCAAGGAATGATTTGCCCAACGACGCCCATAGGCTCGTGAACTTCCATCGAAATGGTGTTGTTGTCGATATCAACCACTTCGCCAGAGTCCGCGCGAATAACACCTGCGAAATAACGGAATTGATCAACTACGTAGGGAAGGTCAGAGGCTAAGGTCTCACGAACACTTTTGCCGTTTTCCCAAGTTTCGATGCGCGCTAGCGCTTCCATGTTTTGCTCAATACGCTCAGCAATTTTTAATAGGATGTAAGAACGCTCTTGAGGCGAGGTCTTTTTCCAAGTGACAAAGGCTTTTTCAGCCGCGTCAATTGCTAACTCGATGTCCTCTTCGGTAGAACGAGGAATAGAAGTAAACACCTGGCCATCAACTGGAGAAATCTTGTCGAAGTAGTTGCCTCGGCTAGGAGCGACCCATTCGCCGCCGATGTAGTTTTGATACTGATCTCGAAAAATTGGTTGTTCGTAAATCATGAGTATTTCCCTTGTAATATTGGCTAAGGCTTGCCGTGTTTAGTTTATTCGTCGCTGACTTTTAGTCTTCATTAACTCTTATTCTTCGTTAATTTCGTCTTTCTTACCTGAGCTGTAGGCGATATCAGGTTCGCAACCCGGGCCGAAACCTGGTGTTAGCTTGCTGAGACGTCTTGTGGTTTCAGGTGTGGAAGCAGTGGCTTGTGCTTTCTTCTCAGTAGAAGAGTATTGCTCACGCCATTCCGATACTAAATCGTTGCTCTCTCGATGAGAGGGCACCGCATCGTATTCGCAGTATTGCTCGCGGAATTCATACTCCTGCTCGCTACGGGGCTTTTTGAAACCAGGTTTGGCTTCGTGCAAGACGTTTTGGAACTCTGCACCACGGTTATGTCTGAAGTGATCTGGCTCTAAACCAGTGGCACTGCCTTTAACATGACGCTCTACAAATTGTCCGACGGCTCCTTTTTGTTTTTGGCTGCTTTTCATACTTTTTTTCTGTGCAAGAGTCTTTTGCTTAAGAGCCACTTCGGCAGAAGCATGAGGGTCGGTTCCAGGAATGATGTAACTACGTAGTACACGGAAGCAAATCACAATACTCTCGCGAATATCTCTGAATACTTCTTTAAATTGGTATAGAGACAGTTGGTTGCCGTGTAAGTGCGACTTAGCAATGATCGAAGCACTCATATGCATACCGATCAGCACGATAATCCAGTTGCCGATAGGCGTACCGTAAGAGGTAATACCGTCAGGCTTGATGCTGTAAAGCTCTGAGAAAGAGTGTGAGTAAAGCGCAAGGTAGATGGATACCCAAAGCACTGGGAAGATCATCAGCTGTAAATCAGGCTTCTTGGGATGTACCTTCGGTGTTAGGAAGTACAGATACGCCCCAGCAAATAAATATACCGTGAGTAAGAAACTCGCCCAGCCATATTCTTGCAAGCCGTAAGGTATGTCTACGTCGAAGGCTTTGTAACCATAGGCCAAGAAATTGTATGGACCGAAGATTAAGGAACCAAGCACATTAGTGAATACCGCAATAAACGCTACGGCTCCCCACATTTTCCAGTTGGCGTCTTTCCACTTCAGTGCGTTGTCCCAAATCAGTACACGACATAGCCAAGCAAAGCCAACGGTAAAACCAAAGATCCAGTGGTAACTGGTAGCCGGTACAGCTTCCCAAAGTGGCAAGAGGGTGACGTCGCCCGGATTCCAAATCCACCAGTGCATTTGTGGGCCAATGTTATCGTACAGCAGGTACATCATTTGTGACGCCCAGCCAACGATAATGGCTTCGATGATTCGGCCGTAAGGCAGTAAGTAAATTTTAAAGCGCTCGATGGTCATAAAGACGTGGTAAATGAGCGAGGGATAGATCAGTACGATATAAAGTGGGAAGCGGTTGTGATAGAACATCACCGAAAACTCGCCATGCCAGAAATTATCTACAAAGTTATAAACAACGATTTCCAGAAAAATACCGTAGGCAAGACAGGCCATCCACATAAAAAAGGGGGCTTTGTTACCACGCTTTTTGTATTCGCGTACCGAGTGCAAAAAGGCTAAAGCAGCACCCAAGAAAACGGTGGTTTCAACAACGTTGAAGGTCCAATTTTTAAGCTCTAGGGGATTGTTAAACCAGATGAGTGATTGGATTGCGTCTGCGTTTTGCATCGCATAGGCGACATGTTCTTCCATTAGAGCTCCTGTCAAATTGATCGATTAAGAAAAGCGGGTGCTAATCTTTTCGAGTTCTCATTGTGGCAGCAGTATAGAAGGCTCCATAATCACGCACATACCTCAAATATGGTAGCGCGCGTTATCATTTTAAAAGTCATCCAAATGCTAAGGTAACTATCTGAAAAATATAGCTTTATTTTTAAAACATTTTTCAAATTTTGTACAAATTATTAGAAAAATGCCTGGATTCCAGTCTGTGCTCTGCCCAAGATTAGGGCATGCACATCGTGGGTGCCTTCATAGGTATTTACTGTCTCTAAGTTGACCGAATGTCTGAGTACGCCAAATTCATCCACGATCCCGTTACCGCCGTGCATATCCCTGGCCATGCGGGCGATATCGAGCGCTTTGCCACAGGCATTTCGCTTCATTAATGAAATCATTTCTGGCACGTAGTTATCTTCGTCAATCAAACGGCCCAAACGTAAGGAACCTTGCAGACTAAGGGCTATTTCGGTTTGCATATCCGCTAGCTTCTTTTGTATTAGCTGGGTAGCGGCAAGCGGACGACCGAATTGTTGTCGATCCAAAGTGTATTCGCGCGCTGAATGCCAGCAGCTTTCTGCGGCACCCATAGCACCCCAAGAAATGCCGTAACGTGCTGAATTTAAACAAGTAAATGGTCCGGTTAAGCCGCTTACCTCTGGGAATCGATTCTCTTCAGGAACAAATACATCTTCCATGCTGATTGAGCCAGTGATAGATGTGCGTAAGGAGATTTTGCCTTTAATGGGCTCCGCGCTAAGACCAGGCATGCCTTTTTCAAGCACAAAGCCTCGAATACTTCCGTCATCGGTTTTAGCCCAGATTACAAAGACGTCTGCAATTGGAGCATTGGTGATCCACATTTTAGAGCCGTTTAGGATATAGCCGCCATCACATTTCACAGCCTTGGTAGCCATACTGGCCGGATCCGAGCCGCTATTAGGCTCAGTCAGTCCAAAGCAGCCGATGTATTCACCACTGGCTAACTTAGGAAGATACTTTTCTTTCTGGACTTCGGAACCAAAAGTATTGATAGGGTGCATGACTAGGCTCGATTGAACGCTCATCATAGAGCGGAAGCCGCTATCAATACGTTCCACCTCTCTAGCGACCAAGCCATAGCTGACATAAGAAGCGCCAGCGCAACCATAACCTTTAATGGTGAGTCCGAGTAAACCTTGCTCTCCCATCTCTTTAAAGATTTCTGGATCGGTTTCTTCGTTTCTAAAGGAAGACAATACTCGGGGAGCGAGTTTGGATTCGCAGTAGGCTTTTGCACTGTCGCGAATCATTCTCTCTTCATCACTAAGTTGTTGATCGAGTAATAGAATATCATCCCAATTTGAGAGCACGCCGCCCATAATCACGTCCTTTGGTTAAATTTAAGTAGGCAGCATTATAGAACAGTGGTTTAAATAAAGAATGGCAAAAAAAGGTAAGTTAGAATCAACTTTGTCCTTATTGGGCGGCTTGCGAAAGTGTTGCAAGGAGAATGCTTATCGTTGCTCCGTGTCTTTAACAAGCCTAGAGTAGCGTTCATAGTTTTTGAGAGAAAAATAAGATACGCCACTTCTAAAGTGTATACTCCAAGCTAGCCAAGAATAAGCTTGGTATTGGTCTTGGCTCCAATAGTAGTATTCCTTGGTATTTGGAAAGAAAGTTGAGTTAATTGCAGGAGAAAAACAGGCGCCATCCAGCAGGGTAGAGAGCTCCCGCAATTTGGGTAACCGCCAGCCTTCGCTTTGGTAGTTATTAGCTTCCTGTATTGCTTCACTCCAAGACAGCTTCTTCGCTTCTCCTTGCTGGCACTGGTCCCCAAAACTTCCCAAAGTGCACTGTTGCCAGGTCAACCCTGATGCCAAGTCGCTGATGGTTCCATCTTGATTGTTCCGGTATTTAGAGTTTGGGTTTGAACGAAGTATATTTTGTTTGCAGCCCCTAAGATTTTGAAAGGGTGGTGTTCCATCATTGACCTTATCTGATAGTTTTGCTGAGCTGACTAGACGTAAACGCCGCCCCCATTCTTTGTGGCCATAATCGAGCACGCCGTGCTGAAAATGCACTTCCCATGCACTGATTATTTCGCCGGCGAATGGCGTTGAGCTCCAATATCTCGCTGGAGCTGTGTTAGGGAAATAAACCGAATCGATCGCGGGAGCTATTTTTGAGTGATCAGCTAGACTAAGCAGCTCAAGATGATTCGGGATTCTCCAATTATTGTTTCCACAAAACCTTTTGTTGTTGGGGTTCTGTAAAAAAGATTGCAGATATTTTTCGGTATTGCAGTCTTTCCCTTTGACGCATTCCCGACCATTAGGGTTGCCTGCTAAGCCACCATTTATATTTTTATTGCTTGAATACCAAGTAAATTCCTCGTGCTTATTTTCAGGGGTTTTTACCTCCCAAATTAAACCAGTGTTAGTATCCTTAACACAGGCCCAAGGCTGATCTTGGTACGACCTATCCTGATGTTTTAGTGCTTGTCCCTTGTTATCTAATTTTATAAATCGGTTTTGCTGTTCACCGATAGCGAGAAGCGGTAATGACAGTAAGGCAAAAAATCTCAGAGTAAATTTGCAAATCTGATTCATCGTTTAGCCTTATGCGATCGAACAAGGTGATAGGGGCGAGTAGCAACTATGATTTCAGCTAAAATTAGATTAATGAAAATGGCTCCGCCGCCTAATGTGAATGAGTCTTCATATTCGAAACCCAGAAGCATCTTTAAAAACACGTAGATCAACCTAAAGGTAATAATGGATAAGCCAATTAAAGTAGAGCGGATCATCCAGTTTACGTGAGCTTCTATATTGCCCTGCTTAATTTGGTAGACCGCGATCAGGGTAACTAATATCCAGACTACAAAAGTGAGTTGTAGACCTATTTTGAAACCAGGTGGGCCAAACCCGCTTAAGGAGCTATAGGCTCCTGATATCGCGCAAATAATGATTAGGGCCACACAGCACATGCCAGTTATTTTGTGAAAGCGTAAAGTACTGGGTTTATACAAAGCAAAGAATTGAAAGATGCTAAGTGCCCAGCAGGCCGAGCCGCTAACAACATGGGTAATAAATGCGGTACGCCATAAAAGACTAAAGTCACTAAGACCTCTTCGTACAAAAAAAGAATTAGCAAACTCTAAATCAAGGTGCGCCCACATATGCGCAGCCATGCGAGCATTCAAGGCAAGTGCTATCAACAACAGTATTAAAGGGATTACTATGTGTTTTCTCATTTCCTTGGGGTCCGCGTTTTATTTTTATCCACGGAAAGAATGGGTGTCGTGATGATCTGCACATTTTGCAGGCAAAAAAAACCGGAGACAAGCTCCGGTTTTAATTTCGAATATGCCGTCAAATCCTTAAGGAAGGAGGTGAGCAACCGCATCTCTTTCTTCGGCTAACTCAGTTTCAGTCGCTGTCATTTTTTCACGGCTGAAGTCACTGATTTCTAGACCTTGAACGATTTCGAAGTCTCCGTTTTTACATACAACAGGGAATGAGTAGATCAAACCTTCTTGAATGCCATAGCTGCCATCGCTATAGATGCCCATGCTTAAGGTGTCACCTTCGTTAGAGCCTAATACCCAATCACGCATATGTTCACTAGCGGCGTTAGCAGCAGATGCCGCACTAGAAGCGCCACGGGCTTTAATAATGGCTGCACCACGTTGTTGAACGTCAGGGATGAAAGTCTCTTGGTACCATGCATCGTCCACCAAATCTTTAGCGGCTTTACCGTCTACAGTGGTTTCAGTGATGTCTGGGTATTGAGTAGAAGAGTGGTTACCCCAGATAGTCATTTTTTGGATGTCATTAACGTGCTTGCCGGTTTTCTCAGCAAGTTGAGACTTAGCGCGGTTGTGATCCAAGCGAGTCATTGCAGTGAATTGACGAGGGTTTAGGTCAGGCGCGTTGCGCTGAGCGATCAATGCATTGGTATTTGCAGGGTTACCTACAACCAAAACTTTAACGTCTCGGCTAGCGACTTTGTTTAGAGCTTTACCTTGAACAGAGAAGATCGCAGCATTGGCTTCTAGTAGGTCTTTACGCTCCATGCCTGGACCACGCGGACGAGCACCAACCAGCAGCGCGTAGTCGATATCTTTGAAAGCGACTTCGGCGTCGTCAGTTCCGCTAACACCTTGCAATAAAGGGAAGGCGCAGTCTTCAAGTTCCATGATAACGCCATTAAGCGCTTCTAATGCTGGAGTAATCTCTAGCAATTGAAGGATAACAGGCTGATCTTCGCCCAGCATTTGGCCAGAGGCGATTTTGAAAAGCAGTGAATAAGAAATTTGTCCTGCAGCGCCAGTAACTGCAACTCGAACGGCTGGTTTCATGGAAGACTCCTGTGAAGATCTAAGGCAATAAAGTGGATGTTTCGCCCATGCCGAGGCACAGTCCAAACAAGGCGGCAATTCTAGGCCTCTAGCAGAGCTATTGCAATGCCTGGAATTCAGAGTCTGTACTTAAAAAAACGGCATTTAAATGCTAAGGTTCGCGCCATCTAAAGACAGGCTTATAGGCTGAGACCCCTTGATGGAACGAGATCACAAACAATATGACGCTATTATCGTCGGAGGCGGCCCAGCTGGAGCCGCTTGTGCCTATGACCTAGCCCAAGCCGGCAAAAGCGTTTTAATCATAGAGAAGGACGAATTTCCGCGCTTTAAACCCTGTGCAGGTATGTTAACCATAAAGGCTCTGCATCAATTGCCATACTCTATAGCCCCCGTGGTTCAGTGGCGTACTAATGATATGCATATCACTCGAGACTTTAAGGCTGGTAAAACCTTGAGCGCGAGTAAAGATGTTGTAGTCACCACGGTAAGGACCGAGCTGGATGAGTTTTGCCTAAATAAGGCGATAGAAGCTGGAGCTAAGCTGGTGGTGGCCAGTAAGGGCTTTAGTGAATATGAAACGATAGAAATCGAAGGCAAAAAGTATTTCCAGGTAAAGGCTAAGGACAAGGATCAAGGTGAACTTAGCTTTCGAGCAGATTACCTGATTGGAGCGGATGGCGCCCATAGTAAGATCCGAAAGCAAAGTGCTCAGTTTGAGCCAGATCGTACAGCCGTCGCCTTAGAAGGAAGGGTACCTTTAAGCCGCGTTAGCCCAGAATACCAAAAACTTTTGCAGTTTGATTTTCAGTACGCCAGAAAAGGATACGGATGGTTGATACCTAAAGGTGATCACATCAACGTGGGCATCTATACCCGAAGACCCGATGAATACCCCTTGTCTAAAGAAAGCCTTAAGCAATATACCTTGAAACACCTTGGCACCGATGAAATCGACGAGATGCTTGGATTCCCTATCGGCACCGGGGGCGAATACTTCTCGCCAGCCAAGGGAAAGTTGCTATTAGTTGGGGATGCAGCAGGTTTAGCCGAACCCATTTTTGGTGAAGGCATACATAACGGTATTAAATCGGGTAGGGCTGCGGCTAAATCTATTATTGAAGCAATAACTAAAGGTGAAGACGCAGGTGCTATATACAAATTCTGGCTCGAAGCAGTACGCACCGACGTATGGTGGTGCAGACAGGTTGCCAGGGCCTATTATAAGTTTATCGTGCCGGCTATGGCGGTATTAAAAAGACGCCCGGTTAGATCAGTGGTCATGGAAGGCTTCTCTGACGGTCTTACAATCAAAGAGTGTTTAAAAGTCCTGAGCCCTCTCCATAAAGCACCCAGATACCCAGTCTCAGAAACCTACATTGAGCTCGAAAAAAAGCAAAAGAGCGTGGAATAAGCCCCAGCCAGTTTATATAAAAAATTTAAAAATTTTTCTTGAAATTTGGAATTCGCTAGAAATAAAGGCTAAAAATAGCCTTACTTATGCACAATCTTTGAGCAAGTGCTTTTTAAGTTGAGTATTCAACTATAAAAAGCGCTTTTTTATGCTAAAAAAATAGCATAAGTCTTTGTAAATAAAGAGAAATATAAGAAATGATTAAAATTTGAACAATCCGTATTACCTCTCGGCTTGTAGCGGGCTTTGAGGCTAAATTTCGTCATTATCCCCAGACTTATCCCCAAATTCTGTGGAAAACCCTTAATCAAAAGTTTATTTAACAGAAGTTCAATGGAGTTTTTGTTAATGAGTTGGCAATTTTCATCCTTAGCCCTTAAAAGTGCTCGTTATTTGAACAATTACTGGGCAAATTTTAAGGGCAGGTCGCTGCCTGCTAAGTCGTTAAATCAACTTATCAACAGAGCCTGTGATTGGAATTTATAAGCGCTTATTGCTTAAAGTGCTTTATTAACTTTAAGACTATGAGCTAAGTTATTGATTTTTAATGCCTAAAAAACGAGCAAGTGTCTAGGCAGAAACGGTACTACCTTACTTACAAAGGACCTTTTTTTAGCAGGGTAGTTTATGCACAAAGTTATCCACAGGCTGTAAGCGGTCGAACTTATGCGTGCTCAAATTTTAACCAGTCTTTTATATTATGAGGGAAAATTTTAGAGCCTGTTCTAGCGCCTTTTTAGGCTGTTTTAGTAAGCCTGAGCGACTATACTTCGCACCATGAATCCAATTGCTGAATATCCCAACCTCTTTTTTGCCGCTGCCCTTTTAAGTCCGCTTTTATTGCTCTTAGTGATCGTGCTGACACTAAAATCGAATCGCGGGAACGGGGGTGATCAATCAAAAGAATCCGAACTAAATAGAAAACTAGCGGAGTTTGAAACTGAAAATCGATTGCTTAAGGAGGCGAAGGAGGAGCAAAAGTCTCAGTCGGCTAAGCTTGAAAAAGAACTATCGGACGAACGAACAGCGCACCAAAAAGTGTTAAGCGATTTCAGTTCTTTACAGACCTTATCTCAACAAGACAAAGAGCAAGCACAAGAAAAAATTGATTTACTAAAAAGTACGCAAGAAAATCTTAAATTAGAGTTTGAAAACCTTGCCAACAAAATCCTAGAAGAAAAGTCTGAAAAGTTTACTCAGCAAAATAAAAACAACATTGACTCAATTATGAGTCCGCTTAAGGAACAGATCAGTGAATTTAAAAAGAAAGTAGAAGACACCTATGACAAAGAGTCGAAAGAACGAGTGAGCCTTCAGCAACAAATTATTGATCTGCAAAAATTAAATAATCAATTAAGTGAAGATGCGAGTAATCTCACTAATGCGCTAAAAGGAGACTCCAAATTGCAAGGCAATTGGGGTGAGTTAGTACTCGAGAGAATTTTAGAACAAAGCGGCTTGGCCAAAGGGCGCGAATACCAAACCCAAGAAAGCTTTAGTCAGGCGAAAGTAGAGGGAGGGCAGCAAAGATATCAACCCGATGTATTGATTCACTTGCCCGAGAACAAAACAATAGTTTTGGACTCTAAAGTATCCCTAACGGCCTATGAACGTTTTTGCAGCGAGCAGGATGAGGGGCAAAAACAAAGATCTTTAAAAGAGCATATTGCGTCTATTCGAAAACATGTTAACGAGTTGGCAGATAAAAATTATCAAGATATCAAAGAGCTTTACACTTTAGACTTTGTTGTGATGTTTATGCCGATTGAGGCCGCTTTCTTAATAGCTATGCAGGAAGACGGCGATCTTTATCATTACGCAATGTCTAAAAATATATTTATCGTAAGCCCTTCAAACTTATTAGTGATGCTAAGAACGATTCAGCACGCTTGGAAAAGTGAACGACAAAATCAGCACGCCTTAGATATCGCTGATCGAGGAGGCAAGCTTTACGATAAATTTGTTGGTTTTGTCGCAGATGTAGATGCGATTGGTAATCGCCTTGGGCAAACCCAGGAGTCTTTGGATAAAGCGATGAATAAACTTAAAACTGGCCCTGGAAATCTAATTCGACAAGCGGAGCAATTGAAAACTTTAGGCGCGAAGGCAAATAAAAGTTTGCCTAGTCATTTGCTTGAAGAAAGCGGTGATGACTCCGTGTCTTTAGAAAATTTGGAAGGAAGTGATAGTAATGAAAGTGTATGAAAATAAAGTATTCGAACGATTTGATAAGGCGAAAGAAAAAGCGAAAGGGGTGCTTGAAGAAGGACAAGGCCTAGACGAGCTTCAAGGTGCGGTAGAGAATAAAGTAAAAAAGAGTAAGGGAAAAATTCGCGAAGGTATTGATGATATTTATACCTTGTTACGTATGGTGGCTGCTTATGCTAGTGGTGAATACCGCGAAGTGGCAGTGAAAAGTATGGTCGCGATCGTGGGTGCCTTAATTTACTTTTTAAATCCAATGGATGTAATTCCTGATTTTATTACCACCTTTGGTTTTCTTGATGACCTAACCGTTTTGGCTTATGTGATCAAAACCTTTAAAGATGAAATTGATCGCTTTGTACATTGGGAGATGGAAGGAAAGGATGTTGCCGATGAAGAGTAGTATTACCAATATCTTTGCATTAGTTGTTTTAAGCTCCAGTTCCTTTTTTTTGCAAGCGGCGAGTCTGCCTGCGAGTGAAGGTGAGCATGGGGCGGTATCTTCTGGTTCTTTGCTAGCGTCCCAAGCTGGTATAGAAGTGATGAAGAAGGGTGGAAATGCCGTCGATGCGGCAGTGGCTACCGGCTTTGCTTTAGCGGTAACACATCCTAATGCCGGTAATCTTGGCGGTGGCAGTTTTATTTTATTTCAAAATGCTGAGGGTGAAGCTTATGCGCTAGATGCTCGTGAGGTGGCACCCTTGGCTTCTGATCGCGATATGTATCAGGATGAAAACGGCAAGGTAGTAAAAGGCTTGTCGACTAAAACGCATCTGGCTTCTGGGGTACCAGGCACCGTAGATGGTTTTTTAAAACTGCATGAACGTTTTGGAAAGCTTTCGCGTAAAGAAGTCCTCGCGCCTGCGATCCGTCTAGCTAAAAAAGGTTTTAAAATTGACCAGGAACTAGCTAAAGACTTTGAACGTCACTATGAGGGGTTTTCTATTTCGGACGCGAGCCTTAAACAATTCACTCTCGATGGTCTGCCTTTGCCCCAAGGTTATCTATGGAAACAAAAAGATTTGGCAAAAACTTTAAATAGAATTTCCAAACAAGGACGCGCAGGATTCTATGAAGGCGAAACAGCCCGCTTAATTGTTGAAGAAATGAGACGTGGCAATGGCATCATCAGCTTAGAAGATTTAAAAAATTATGAGTCTAAATGGAAAGAGCCTTTAACAGGGCAATACCGTGACTTTGAAATTGTCGCGATGCCTCCCGCTTCTTCCGGTGGGGTATTAATTGTTCAGATGTTGAATATGCTGGAGCCCTATAATCTAAAAAAACTAGGCTGGGGCAGCGCCGATTATATACACCTCTTAATTGAGGCAGAGCGCCGTGCCTATGCCGATAGAGCGGAGCACCTAGGGGATACAGACTTTTATCAAGTGCCTCTTGAACGGTTGGTGGATAAGGATTACGCCAAGCTAAGGTTTAAGGATTTTAATCCAAAGAAAGCGAGCAGAAGTTCCGATGTGGGAGCAGGCAAGGTCGCTAAAGAAAGCCCTGATACCACCCATTACTCGGTTGCTGATGAGGAGGGCAATGTTGTATCGGTCACCACAACCCTGAATTTTTCCTACGGCAATAAAATTACCGTCACTGGAGCTGGCTTTTTGTTGAACAACGAGATGGATGATTTTTCAACTAAGCCCGGAGTGCCGAATGCCTATGGATTGGTCGGTAATGTGGCTAACGAAGTTCAGCCCGGTAAGCGCATGTTGAGCTCGATGTCGCCCACCATCGTCAATCGCGAAGGTAAGGCTTACCTAGTCACTGGCTCACCCGGCGGTTCTACTATTATCACGAGCGTGTTACAGGTTATTCTGAATGTTCTAGAATTTGATATGGAGCTAGCTGATGCTGTAGAGGCACCACGCTTTCACCATCAATGGTTGCCGGATCAAGTACGCTATGAAAAGCATGGAATCTCACCGGATACTCTCAAGATATTGGAGAAAAAACAGCACCAAGGGTTGAAGGAAGTCAGAACACTAGGTGATACCAATTCTATCTTGATAGAAGACGGGGATTTAGAAGCGGTTAATGACCCTCGACGTCGGGGCGGAGTGGCGGTTTATTAGTCAACAGCCGGCTTGGATCTTGATTCCAAACTAGAAGATCTTAGCGATTAATATCAATGGCTTACGAGACTTTTTTAGTTTCAAAGCTTTAGCTCTTTTGATCAAAAAATCGACTAAATCTCAGTAGAAATAATTAGAGCTTTAAAGGGATTTTCGATACACTAGCGCTGGTTTTTAAACTTGCTCTAAGTTCGTGAATTTGTAGCTTTTTTTTGTCTAGTGACAGACGGTGAAGGAGCGCCAAGTAGGAGCCTTAAATTAAGGACTGCCTAGTTTACGAATAGTCGCCGGAAAAGCAAAATTTCATCGGCGATAGTGCTGAGCGATAATAAAGTGTCTGTCCATTAGATGGCTGCCGAATAAATCAAAAACCATATTCAAAAGAGTTTAGAATTATCAGTCTAAACGACTGTTTTATAAGGAGTTTTGGCTCCGGTTAAGGTATTAGTTGTCCATGCGTTTAAAGAACATCAAGCTAGCGGGTTTTAAGTCCTTTGTAGACCCCACCACCATCGATTTTTCCTCAAACCTTTCTGCTATTGTTGGTCCTAACGGCTGTGGTAAATCCAATGTAATTGACGCCGTGCGCTGGGTGATGGGTGAAAGCTCAGCTAAGAACCTGCGTGGCGAAGATATGACCGACGTTATCTTTAACGGCTCGAATAGTCGCAAGCCGGTCGCTTTGGCTTCCATTGAACTGGTGTTTGATAACAGCGATGGAACAGTAGGCGGTGAATACGCTAGTTTTTCGGAAATCGCGGTTAAGCGCCAAGTGACGCGAGACGCTCAATCCACTTATTTCTTAAATGGCGTTAAGTGTCGCCGTAAAGATATTACCGATATTTTTCTAGGTACTGGTCTTGGTCCTCGCAGTTACGCGATCATCGAGCAGGGCATGATCTCTCGTTTGATCGAAGCGAAACCCGATGAGTTGCGTGTACTGATCGAAGAAGCAGCGGGTATATCAAAATATAAAGAACGACGCAAAGAAACTGAAAATCGTATGCGTCGAACTCGCGAGAACCTCGAGCGTTTAGAGGATTTACGTGAAGAGTTAGGTCGACAGCTGGATCGTTTGCAACGTCAGGCTAAGAATGCGGAGAAGTACAAAGAATACAAAGAAGAAGAGCGTTTGCTTAAAGCTCAGTTCCAAGCCCTTAAATGGCGAAAAATCAATGCCGATATCCAAGAGGTAGAAGCGACGATTCGTGATTTAGAGGTTCAATTCGAAGCAAAACAAGCAGAGCGTCAAAGCGCTGAAACGGGAATTGAAAAACAACGGCAAGAGCATACTGAACTCAATGATCATTTTAATGAAGTTCAAAGAACTTTCTACGGTATTCAGTCTGAGATTTCTGCGATTCAGCAAACCATCCAGCATCAAAAAGAAAGACATCAGCAGCTTCATACAGATATCGAGCAAACAGAAAATAATTTAAAAGAAACCACTGAACATTTACGAGGCGATGAGCAAAAGATTGCTCAGCTAGAAGAAAGTTTAGAAGGCGTTGGCCCACGTTTAGAGGGTTTAAAAGAAAAAGAACTACAATCAGCAGAAGTACTAGCGCAAGCTGAAGAGGGTATGCAGCAGTGGCAAGTCCGTTGGGATGAGTTTAACCAAAGCGCAGCTGAGCCAAGAAGAATTTCAGAAGTTGAACAATCTAAAATTCAACATTTGGACCAAAGTATTCAGCGACTAGGTGAGCGAATCGAACGTTTGCAAGGTGAAGCGGAAGGTTTGGTTGCGGGTCCAATCGAGCAAGAGATGCTTGATCTCCAAGAGCGTTGCCAAGAGCAGGAACTAGAAGTCCAAAGCTTAATTGAAAAAGGCGATAGCTTTGCCCATGAGATTGGCACCACTCGTGATCAAAACGCGGAGTTGGTTAGTCATTTAGAAGCCACTCGATCTGAGTTGCAAAAAGCCCAGGGGCGTCATGCATCTTTAGAAGCTTTGCAACAAGCTGCGATGAAACAAGATGGCGGCTTGGTTAACTGGCTAAACGAAAAAGGTTTGGGTGACAAGAGTAAGCTGGCTGAAACTTTAAAAGTGGATTCTGGCTGGGAAAAAGCGGTCGAGACTGTACTAGGTGACTCGCTGCAAGCGGTTTGTGCCGAAGGTGGCTTTGATCCATTGGCTGAACTTGCTTCTGGCTTGGAGCATGGTGCTTTAACTTTTGTATTGCCTAACGACGGTTCAAGCGCGTCAGGCGCACAAGGTAAGTCGTTATCCAGTGTGGTGCAGGGAGGCGAACGTTTACCTTCAAATTTAGCCGGTGTTTATCTAGCTGAATCATTGGCAGACGCGATGGCTATGCGCTCTAATCTGTCGGCTCAAGAATCGGTCGTTAGCAAAGACGGTATTTGGTTAGGCCCAAACTGGCTAAAGGTCGCTAAAGACGAAGACGAGCAAAGTGGTGTGTTAGCACGCGAGCAAGAATTAAAAACTTTGGCAGCTAGTATCGAGAGTTTAGAAAGTGATGTTGCTGAGAGCTCTGAAAAACTCACTCAAGGTCGTGAGGCTCTCAAAGCCAAAGAACAAGAAAGCCATCAGCATCAAGCGGTCCTTCGTGACGCTTCGAAGCAGTTGGCCGATAGCGAATCTCAATTGAGCGCTCGTCGAGCCCGTGTTGAAGAGTTTGCCGCTCGTAAAGAAAGCATCGATCAAGAATTAGGAGAATGCAAAACTCAATTAACATCGGAGCAAGAGAATCTGGCAGTCGCCCGCGAAACTTTACAAGAAGCTTTGGATAAAATGGAGACCGACTCCAATCATCGTGAAGAACTTCTTAAAGAGCGTGACTCAGTGCGCCAACAATTGGATGAGGCGCGGGAAACCGCTCGTCGTGATCGAGATGAGGCTCATCTTGCTGTTGTTCAGTCAGAAACTTTTAGAACCCAACTGACTTCTACTAAAGAAGGCATGGCTCGACTTCATAGCCAAGAAGAAACTTTACAGCAGCGCAAAGCTGCCTTGCTCGAGCAATTGAAAGAAGTAGACGAACCAGCGAGTAATCAACACGAAGAGCTTGAAGCCTGCTTAGAGAAGCAAGTAGTGGCTCAAGAAAAAATGACCGAAGCCCGCGCTAAGTTGGACGAAGCAGATCATGGTTTGCGCGAGTTAGAAAAAGCGCGAAACCAAGCCGAAGCGGCCGCGCAAGAAGTTCGAGGCGGACTAGAGAAACAAAGAATGGAATGGCAGGGCTTTAAAGTTCAGCTGCAAACCGTTCAGGAGTCTTTAGATCAGTCTGATTTTGATCGCGATAAATTACTTGAAGAGTTGCCAGAAGACGCGGACATCAATCTTTGGGAAACGGATGTTGAACGCATGGCAAACCGAATTGCTCGTTTAGGTCCTATTAACCTAGCAGCGATTGATGAATATGAGTCGGAGTCTGAGCGTAAAGTTTACCTCGATACACAGCACGGTGACCTGATTGAGGCTTTAGAAACACTAGAGTCCGCTATTAGAAAAATTGACAAAGAAACCCGTACTCGATTTAAAGAGACTTTTGACAAGCTGAACAGTGGCCTGCAAGAGATGTTTCCGAAACTCTTGGGTGGCGGTCACGCTTACCTGGAGTTAACGGGCGATGAACTCTTGGATACCGGTGTCACCATTATGGCTCGTCCACCGGGTAAACGTAATAGTACGATTCACCTATTATCTGGTGGAGAGAAAGCCATGACAGCGATTGCTTTGGTATTCTCAATCTTTAGATTGAATCCTGCTCCATTCTGTATTCTCGATGAGGTTGATGCTCCTCTAGATGATGCTAACGTAAACCGTTACTGCCGGATGGTTGAAGAAATGTCTGATCAGGTACAGTTTATTTATATCACCCACAACAAGGTAAGTATGGAGATGGCCCATTATCTAATGGGTGTTACCATGCACGAGCCAGGGTGTTCACGTATCGTGAGCGTAGATGTGGATGAAGCAGCGAAAATGGCTGCAGACTAAGAGTGACCTCTTGTCGATTATGAGAGCATTGTAATACAAAGGTTGTAATACATAGGTTTTTTATGGATTTTGGAATTAGAGAACTTTTAATGTTTATCGGCGCACTGATCTTCATCGGTGTTTTGGTCGATGGCGTGCGCCGTTTTCAACACAATCGTAAACAACAAATTAAAGTTAAAGTAGATCGTAGCGTTTCAGCTGATGATGGGGATGACGACAATATTGACCATTTTTCCGGCGAGTTACCCAGTGGCGGTGCTCGCTTAAGAAGCAAAGATCAAGAAGATGCTGAGACAGCAAAGGCTAAAATAGATCCGGTGTTTACCGAGCCTGTCGATATTTTGATGGAGAACCAAGCTCGAGCGACTGTTTCAGAACCAGCCGACGAAGAAGAGTCCCTAGCTGTTGTTGACCAAGAGCGGGTCAGTGAGCCGGGAGAGGTGATTGAGTCTGAGGTGTTCGAAAATGAGGAAGTGACCGAAGAGTTTAATAACTCTGAATATGAACAATCGGAAACAGAGAATCAGAGAGATTTGTTTGGTGGTTCAGAGGCAGCACCTAAATCCAGCCCTAGCACCAGAGGAATAACAGCTAAGCAAACAGATGAGCCTAAGGTAGAAGAGAGTGAAAGCCTGTCTGAAACAAACGATTTGCCTGAAGAAGTATTAACCGTGAACGTAATGGCCAAACCTGGCCAAGATATTGATGGTGCTCTTTTGTATGAGTCAGTGTCAGCTTTCGGCTTGCGATTTGGTGATATGGGTATCTTTCACCGGCATGAACACTCAACTGGTCAGGGGCCGGTTATTTTTAGTATGGCTAATGCTATCAACCCCGGTACGTTTAATGCAGATGAGTTCGAAGGACATGAGTTTAAGGGTGTGACTTTCTTTATGCGTCTATCTCAGGTCAATAAGCGCATATTTGTATTAGAGCTTATGTTAGATATTGCGAAGCGTTTGGCAACCCAACTGGATGCTGAGCTTAAAGATGACACTCATAGCGTGCTTTCTTCTCAAACCATTACTCATTATAAAAGCCGTATTCAAGAATACGAGCGTCGTTATTTGGGTCAGGTCTTACGCAAATAGGGCGGGCTATGTCATCACTTGATGAGGCTAGAAAGGAAGCTAAAGCCTTAAGCGAAAACCTTCGTACTTATAATCACGAATATTATGTTCTGGATGCTCCCACTGTTCCAGATTCTCACTACGATAAATTGTTTCAGGCATTGCTCGCGCTAGAGGCAAGTTTTCCAGAGCTTAGGACGCCAGATTCGCCCACTCAAAGGGTAGGGGGAGAAGCTTTGAGTGAGTTTTCCCAAATTGAACACCAAATGCCCATGCTGTCATTGGACAATGTCTTTAACGAAGAAGGCTATGCAGCATTTGATAAGCGTATCCATGAACGAGTTAACTTACCCCTTGATAACACCGTCACTTACGTTTGTGAGCCTAAACTGGACGGGTTAGCGATTAGTTTGCGTTATGAACATGGAAAATTAGTATATGCCGCGACTCGAGGTGATGGCCAAGTCGGAGAAGATATTACACTCAACGCTCGAACGATTCCGAGTATTCCCTTAACGCTTATGGGCGAAGGGTTTCCTGAAGTGCTGGAGGTGCGGGGCGAAGTATTAATGTCTACCGCTGGCTTTGAGAAACTCAATGCTTCTGCTTTGGATAAGGGAGAGAAGGTCTTTGCCAATCCGAGAAACGCAGCAGCAGGTAGCCTGAGGCAGTTAGATTCTAAAATAACAGCCAGTCGGCCACTGGAAATATTTTGCTATGGCTTAGGGGTTGTAGACGCTTGGCCTCAAGGCAGGGCTGCACCAGATTCCCACTTCGGAATGATGCAGTTGTTGGCTTCTTGGGGCTTTAGAACTAACTCTCTTTTGGAACTATGCGAAGGAGTTAAAGCATCAGAAGCCTACTACCAAAAGATTATGAATATGCGCTCGGCTTTGCCCTATGAGATAGATGGTGTTGTTTTCAAGGTTGATAGTTTTACGCTTCAAAAACGACTGGGCTTTGTTGCACGCGCACCACGTTGGGCCATTGCCTATAAATTTCCCGCACAAGAAGAACTGACTCAACTCCATAGCGTAGATTTTCAGGTCGGACGTACTGGAGCAATTACGCCTGTAGCGCGCCTAGAACCGGTTAATGTCGGTGGTGTCGTTGTGAGCAATGCAACTTTGCATAACCTCGACGAGATTGCTCGCTTAGATATTCGTGAAGGAGATACGGTTAGTATTTACCGAGCAGGCGACGTTATCCCTAAAGTCGTATCGGTAGTTAAAGCCAAACGACCAAAGCAAGCCAAACGTATTCAAGTGCCAAATGCTTGCCCGGCTTGCGGTGCCGCAGTTGAGCAAGTCGAAGGCGAAGCGATTATTCGTTGTAGTGCGCCTAGTACCTGTATCGCTCAACAAAAAGAACAAATTAAGCATTTTGCTAGCCGTAAAGCGATGGATATTGACGGCTTAGGCGATAAATTGGTCGAACAGTTGGTTGATGAAGGTCTGCTCAAAAATGCTTCAGACTTGTTTCAGTTAGCGTTAGCTGAGCTTGCAGCACTTGATCGCATGGCTGAAAAGTCGGCCAGTAACTTGCTAAAAGCGATTGAAACAAGTAAGCAGACTACTTTGCCACGTTTTTTATATGCCTTAGGGATTCGTGAGGTTGGTGAAACCACTGCACAAAATTTGGCGGCACACTTTTTAGAACTGAATGCTTTAAGGGGCGCTACGCAGGACGAGTTGGAGCAGGTGGAAGATGTAGGCCCCATTGTAGCCGGTTTTATTCGAAGATACTTTGAAAACGATATTAATGGCCAATTTGTTGATGCATTAGTACGTGCCGGAATAGAGTGGCCTAAGATTGAGGCGAAAGATGAATCCGAACTTAGCCTCCTTGGCCAAACATTCGTTTTGACAGGTACTTTAAAGGTGCTATCTCGAGCTGAGGCGAAAGAAAGCCTGCAAGCGTTAGGAGCTAAAGTAGCTGGAAGCGTTTCAGCAAAAACTAGCTGCCTGGTAGCGGGGGAAGCAGCGGGATCTAAACTAAAAAAAGCAGAAGATCTTGGTATTCGAATAATGAGCGAAGATGAACTGGTAGAGCTGTTGGGGCTGTAATATGCGTACGCTACTGAACATTAAAATAATTATTTTGCTAAGTGCGCTGATGGTACTGGGCGGCTGCAATACTCGTCCGCCATCAGATTTAGAGAATATTTGTAAAATTTTCCGTGAAAAATCGGGCTGGCATAAGGCTGCTAAAAAGTCTTCGGAAAAGTGGGGAATACCGATTCACGTTATGATGGCGACTATTTATCAAGAGTCGCGTTTCGTTGGCAATGCACGCCCACCCAGAAAGAAGTTACTTGGTTTTCTGCCCGGGCCACGCCCGTCGAGTGCTTATGGCTATGCACAAGTTTTGGACGAGACATGGGATTATTATCAAAAACAAACGGGTCAATGGGGAAAGGACAGAGATAACTTTAAACACGCCATTGATTTTATTGGCTGGTACTACAAACAAAGTCGTGTCCGAAATAAGTTAAGCGCATGGGATGCCAAAAATTTATATCTCACCTATCACGAAGGACATGGTGGCTATTCACGCGGAACTTACAAGAAAAAACCTTGGCTTGTCAAAGTGTCACAAAAGGTTGCTGCCAATGCCAGTCGTTACAGTACGCAGTACCAAGGGTGCAAGAAGGCACTTGAGCGTCCTTGGTGGCTACCGAAGTGATCGAGATTCCACATGACGCTCTAGAGTCGGAGACGCTTGAAGCGTTGATAGAGGCCTATGTTCTTAGAGAGGGAACTGATTATGGCGAGTATGAGGTGAGCCTAGTGCGTAAAGTGGCGCAAATAAAATCGCAACTACAAGATAAACAGCTGTGCATTCTATTTGATCAGGATAGCGAAACTTGTAATCTAGTCACGCGAGAAGAACTAAAGCAGTTTCTTTCTTAATGATGATATCTTAGAAATATGCTTGGCAGGGCTAGGGGAAAGCGAAAGGAATGTATCAAGAGTTTTTTAATTTAAAGCAAGAGCCATTCTCGATTGCTCCCGATCCTAGATTTCTTTATATGAGTAATCAGCACAAAGAGGCGCTGGCTCATCTTATCTACGGGATCCAAAGCAGTGGCGCTTTTGTTGTGTTGAGCGGAGAGATCGGCTCCGGTAAGACCACAGTATGCCGATGTTTCTTGGAACAAATTCCGGACACTGTTGATACAGCTTTTATCCTCAATCCTAAATTAGATGCACAAGAACTACTCGCAAGCATTTGCGATGAATTTGGTGTTTCCTATTCAGATGACTCCATTAAATCCTTAGTTGATTCTATTAATCGTTTTTTGTTGGAGAATCATGCTAAGTCGCGCAGTACGGTCCTGATTATTGAAGAAGCGCAGAACCTTTCGGAAGATGTGCTTGAGCAACTTAGATTGTTGACAAATCTGGAAACCAATGAGAAAAAATTATTACAAATTGTATTGTTAGCTCAGCCAGAGTTTTTGGATACCCTGGAACAAGCTTCGATGAAGCAGTTGGCCCAAAGAGTAACGGCGCGTTTTCATTTGAAAGCGCTAAATAAGCAAGAAACTCGACAGTATATTCTGCACAGACTTAATATTGCTGGAGCAAAGTTTGATCCGTTTCCTCGAGGTATAAAAGACGCTATTCATAGACAGAGTTCTGGGGTTCCCAGATTAATTAATTTAATCGCTGATCGTAGTTTGCTAGGCGCTTATGCCAATGGTCAGCCTCAAGTGAGTTCTAAGGTTTTTCGCCAAGCATTGAAGGAGATTAATCCTAACAGTGCGCAAGGGTACTCTCGAAAGAGTAAAGGGTTGTTTCTCAAATTGGGTTTATTAGGCTTAAGTATATGTATGCTAGTTGTGGCTACTACGGTCTTTTTATCGAATGGGCGAGAATCTATTAGTTCTGCCAATCATCAGGCCCAAAGTAGTTTGGGGCAGTTTATACTTCAGCAGGAAATAGAAGAGTTTTCTTTTGATGAACTGATATTAGAGCCTCATTTGTCCTCTTTGTCGGGTCAATCTTTGCTTAGTTTTTCTGAGGCTTCCATTCGATTAACCATGCTTTGGGGTGTGTTGCCTGAACAACCCTGGGTGGTAAAAGGGCCCAATGGTCTTTGTATTCAGGCTGCAAAAATGAATTTAGAGTGCTTTAAAGGAAAAGGAAATATTGGCCTTTTGATGAAGTTGGGGCGCCCAGCAATTTTGAAACTATATGATGAAGACTCTAAGGCTGTATATGGAGTGTTTTTGGGTTTAAAAGAGGGGGAACTCTTGTTTCAGTTTGGGGAGCGTCACCGCAGTTTAAACTTTATGGAGTTAGAGAAAGCCTGGTTAGGTGAGTACTTTATGTATGCAAAGACACCTGAGGCTTGGAAAGAGGATGTGCTAACCTTGGGTGATAAAAATCAAATGGCTGCCTGGATTAATCAGGCTCTGGTTCAGATATCACGTACTCGTGGAGACTCGCTTGATTTAGAAGATTCACAGGTCTATGGTTTGGAGCAAGTTCAATTGCTAAAAGATATTCAAAAGAATGCCGGCATACAAGCGGATGGAAAGGTAGGGATGAATACCGTCATATATTTTAATACCTTGTTAGATCCTATGGTTCCAAGATTGCAAGGAATTGAACTGCTGCAAGAATCTTCATCGCCGGACAAGGTGAAATAAGGTAAGTTTATGTCTCATATACTCGATGCCTTAAAGAAGTCCGAGCAAGAAAGAAAACTGGGCGATTTGCCGGATATTTCAAGCGAGCATGCTTTGCTGCAAGAAGCTTCAGAGAGAACGCCGTGGCTTTGGTATTTTGCCCTGGCCTTGGGCTTGTTAATTTTTCTTGCGTTATCTTTGCTGGCTTATCAAAATTACGGCGATTCAGAAACTGGGTATCCCCAATCAACTACTCAGGTCTATCAAACTACTGCTTCTGAGAGGGCGCATGTATTGATCCAGCCTCCTGAAAAGACGGCTGTCTCAGGCCAACAAGCGATGGTGCCTGCTGATACTAGGGAATCCCAAAGTTCTAAGGTACAAGGTGCTGGCTCAATAGATAACGACAGTATTGAAGGCTTTGAAGTGATCCGACCTAGTACGGATAGGCGTGAAGCTTTAAAAAATAAAGAGCTTGAAGAAGCTGAGAGGGAACAAGAGCTTATCAATGAGTACCAAGCTTGGTTTAATAGCGAAGGTCAAAACGCTAATAGCTCGCAAAACATTACAGAAGAGAAGGCTAAATCAGACCAGCAAGGTGCTCAGATTGGAAAGCTACAAGAACTAGAGAACCAAAAAACAAAACAGAAGGTTAAAGCGTATGACGATTGGAAGAGTCTACCCTCAATCGCTGCACTACCGTCTACTTTTAAACAGCAAATACCAAGTCTAAAGGTATCGACTCATATTTATTCGAGTGCAGCTTCGTTTAGAAAGGTGACGATCAATGGAGATGGTGCAAAGGTTGGGGATGAGATTTCTCAGGGTTTAGTGCTTGACCAAATCACTGAGGAAGGAGTGGTGCTTTCCTTTAAAGGTAAACGTTTTAGAATGAATGCGCTAGAGGCTTGGGATGGGCAATAAATTTAAGTCTAAAGACGCTTCGATTTTGGTGATAGATTCCGGTCTTGGAGGCGTTTCGATTTTAAATGCATTAGCAAAGGCAATGCCTAAAGAGCATTTTATTTATTTTGCAGATTTCGCCTACTTGCCTTATGGCATTCGGAGCGAGGCATTTATTAGAGACCGATGTTTTAAGGTTGTAGATTACCTGTCGCAGCGCTATGAGTTAAAAGCAGTAGTGCTTGCATGCAATAGTGCTACAGCTTCGGCGATTAGAGATCTTCGCGAACATTTCGATATCCCTTTTTTTGGTACAGAGCCCGGAGTCAAACCCGCTGCAAAGAATAGTCAATCAGGTATAGCTGTTTTCGCGACCGAGCTAACCTTAGCTAGTCAGCAATTTCAGCGTCTCGTTAAAGATTATGCGCAAGATGCTTTAGTGTATTCCCAAGCAGCTCCAGAGTGGGTGAGTTTGGTCGAGTCAGGTGCTTGGGACAATTCGGAGGCTAGGGCCTGCGTTAGGAAAGTATTGTCTAAGGTGGATAGTCGTTTTGATACGGTACTGCTTGGTTGCACTCATTTCACTTTTTTAGCTGAGCTTATTCAGGAGGAGTTGAGCGAGAAAGTGGTTGTTCTCGATACCAGTGAGGCAATAGCAAAGCATACTCATGATGAGTTAGAGCGGCACGATTTACTTAGTACTAAGAGTGATACTGATGACTTTCTATTTTGCTTTAGCTCCAATTCTGAAGAGTCAGTCGATTGTGGAAAACTGGAATTGCTTAAGGAAATCAAAGATCCAAAATTAACGGTAGCGAAAAGCCAGCCGCTGAATATCTAATGCTTGGTTCTTAGGCTTCGTACTTTTTCTTCGTACTTTGTCTTCGTGCTTTGTCTTCGTGCTTTGTCTTCGTGCTTGGGCTTGGTGGGTTAGGCTTAGGCCTGCAAGCTTTCTAAATAATCTTGCGCTTGGTTGCGCATAATAGTGCAGGCCTGACGACTGGCTTGGGCGTAGTTCTCGTCTTCACCTGCAAAAATAATCGCGCGCGAATTGTTGAGGATTAGCCCAGAGCTTTCTTTAGCGAGACCATTTTTAATGGTTTCTTCCATGTCGCCGCCTTGAGCACCTAGGCCAGGTACTAGCAAGGGCATCTCTCCAACAATGTCTCGAACCATCTTAAGCTCTCTGGGTACGGTAGCCCCTACGACTAGTGACACCTGAGCACCTTGATCAAAGAGTTTTTTGGCTTCGTAAGCGACATACTCGAATAATAAATAGCCCTCACCGCTCACTGCTTTCTCTTGTAGTAGGGCAGCTCCCGGATTAGAGGTGTGGCATAAAATGATCACACCCTTGTCGCCATAATCGAGGTAGGGTTCAATGGTATCAAAGCCCATGTAGGGATTTACGGTTAGGGCGTCCGCTTGGTAACGCTCAAACGCTTCTTTGGCATATTGCTTAGCCGTGGCACCAATATCGCCTCGCTTCGCATCCAATATCACCGGTACTTCCGGAGCGCTTTCTTTAATATGGATGATGCTTTCTTCTAGTTGTTTTTCTGCACCAACAGAAGAGTAGTAAGCGATTTGGGGCTTATAGGCGCACACTAAATCATGGGTGGCATCGATAATGGCCTTATTGAAATCCAGTATTGGGGCCGCATTATTCTGAACGGAAGCAGGCAGCCTGGATATATCGGGATCTAGGCCTACGCAGACCAAGCTTTTTTGCTGTTTTTGGAGCTTGTTAATCTGTTCGTTGAAGATCATGGTCGTAGTGACAGTTCTAGTAGAGGCCAAGTATATCCCGGTTCGATAATGGCATGTTAACCGATTCGAAGGTAAACTTCATTTTTTCAGTAGATACAAAGAGATAGGCGATATTTTCGCTTACTTTTTGGCTTCTTTTGCCTTTAATTTTGTCCAATAAGTAGTTGAT
Source organism: Pseudomonadales bacterium (assembly GCA_965223975.1). Classification (GTDB taxonomy): domain Bacteria; phylum Pseudomonadota; class Gammaproteobacteria; order Pseudomonadales; family JBECKS01; genus JBECKS01. Next base: position 62,281 of record OZ245031.1, on the reverse strand, counting down.
TATGAGTAAGCACGATAGTGAAGCAGTAAATACCAGTAACTTTATCAAGAAGATCATTGATAAAGACCAGCTTGATGGCAAGCATGGTGGCTTGGTGCATACTCGATTTCCGCCCGAGCCCAACGGCTTTCTGCATATAGGCCACTGCAAATCGATTTGTATCAACTTTGGTTTTGCCTCCGACTATGAGGGTAAATGTAACCTTCGTTTTGACGATACAAACCCAGAGAAGGAAAGCCTGACTTACGTAAACGCTATTAAAGAAGATATCCAATGGCTAGGTTGGGAATGGTTTGGGGAGGTACATTTTGCTTCCAACTATTTTAATGAGCTATTTGATTATGCAGTGCAATTGATCAAGCAAGGTGATGCTTACGTGTGTTCTTTAAGTCCAGATGAGGCAAGAGCGTACCGAGGTTCTCTAACTGAGCCAGGGAGAAATAGCCCGCATCGTGAACGCAGCGTAGAAGAAAACCTTGAGTTGTTTGAGGCGATGAAGAATGGTGACTTTGATGATGGGGCTCACGTACTGCGCGCCAAAATTGATATGACTTCGCCCAATATCAATATGCGTGACCCGATTATCTACCGTATTCGTAAAGTGGAGCATCATCAAACCGGTAATAAGTGGTGTATCTACCCTATGTATGATTTTACCCATTGTCTGTCGGATGCTCTTGAGGGGATTACTCATTCATTATGTACTTTGGAGTTTGAAGACCATCGTCCATTATACGAATGGTTTTTAGAAAAGCTTGATACGCCCGCCAAGCCTCAGCAAATTGAGTTCTCACGTCTTGAACTAGAAAACACCGTGACCAGTAAGCGCAAACTCTTACAACTGGTAGCGGATAAACATGTCGAGGCCTGGGATGATCCACGTATGCCAACGATTAGCGGTATGCGTCGTCGAGGTTTTCCTGCAGCATCTCTAAGAGAATTTGTAAAACGTGCCGGTGTAAGTAAAAGCGAAAACTCGATGGAGATGGGCGCTTTAGAAGTTTGTGTGCGTGAAGAGCTAGAAAATAGCGCTAAAAGAACCATGGGTGTGCTTAACCCTCTAAAGGTGGTTATCGAGAACTATCCCGAAGAACAAATAGAAGAGCTCAGCGCGCCTAATCATCCCAAAGATGAATCGATGGGTAGACGTACTATCTATATGAGCAAAGAAGTTTATATAGATAAAGATGATTTTAGAGAAAGCGCGAACAAAAAATTTAAGCGACTCGTACTGGGTGGCGAAGTACGTTTAAGAAACTCTTATGTGATTCGTTGCGACGAAGCGATTAAAGATGAAAACGGTGAGGTCGTGGAACTGCGATGTCATTATGACGACGCCACTTTGGGTAAAAACCCTGAAGGTAGAAAAGTTAAAGGCGTTATTCATTGGGTGTCTGCACCTATGTCACTCGAAGCCGAGGTGAGACTGTATGATCGCCTATTTACAGAAGCTAAGCCTGATCGAGCAAAAGACGGCGCGAGTTATTTAGAATTTTTGAATGAAGCCTCTTTAGAGGTGCTTAAGTCTTGCCGTGTAGAGAAAAATATGGAGAGCGTTGCTGTTGATGATCGCTTCCAATTTGAGCGTGAGGGTTATTTCTGCATTGATTCGAAAGACTCCAGTTCTGAAAATTTAGTGTTTAACCGCATTGTGACCCTTAGAGATTCCTGGGCTAAGGTCGAACAGAAATAGCTGGGCAAATTAGTATTTAGGCAAGTAACTAGGCAAATAACTGGAAGGGAAAGCTTATGAGTGAATGGCAGAGCAAGATAGGAAGTTTGTCACCAAAGGTCAAAGGCTACGAAGATTTTGAGCCTGGGGTTTTTGAACACGACGGATGCACCAAAGCTGTTTACAAAGCTGGCGAGGGCCCTGCGGTTATTGTCATTCATGAAATTCCAGGCCTTTATGATAAGGTTTTTGATTTTGCTCGCCGCTTAGTCGAAGCAGGTTACACCACTTATTTACCTTCGTTGGTAGGTAAACCAGGTAAGGATTTTGGGAACAGCTATGCGATTAAAAGTATGGCGAAGGTCTGTATCTCTAAAGAATTCAATATGTTTGCTCTGGGCAAAGAAACCCCGATGGCTGATTGGCTTAGAGCCTTGGCGCGACATGCCCATGAACAATGTGGCGGTCCCGGAGTTGGTGCAGTAGGAATGTGTTTTAGCGGCGGCTTTGCCTTGGCGATGATGGCTGATGAAAGTGTTATTGCTCCAGTCTTATCTCAACCTTCAATCCCTGTCAGTAGAAAAGGGCGTTACGGCATTGATGTTCAAGATAAGGATATTCCTGTCATTCAAGAGCATATGGAGAAAAATGACATTTGCTTGTTAGGCCTGCGTTTCACCGGTGATCGATTAGTGCCCAATGCGCGCTTTAAGTACCTGAAAGATACCTTTGGTGATCGTTTCGAAGGCATTAGTATCGACTCTTCGCTGGGCAATAAGTATGGCAATAAGCCTATGGCCCATTCGGTATTAACTAAGGATTTTATTGATGAGCCGGACCATCCGACCTATAAGGCCTTGGAAAGGGTAATGGAGCTGTTCGAAAAGCAGCTGAAGGCGAGTGTCTAGTAAGACTTACTTTGCGCTTAAATCCTGGCTAAAGTCAATCTGCAGAGCGCTAATCTGTCGCTTATCCCCCTGAATTTAATAGAAAAATTTGTTCGGAAATAGCTCATTTTCCTCTAGAATGTTGGCCATTATCTGCCATCTAGTCTAGGTGGCAATTATTGAAAATTGGCTTTTCGCTGAACCTCAGGCTTATCGAATCTGAGACTAAACACAGGAAAATCTTATGAGTTACGCAACCGATACTTACCCCCATTTATTTTCTCCACTAGACCTTGGGCATACTCAACTTAAGAACCGCGCCTTGATGGGTTCTATGCATACTTTTTTAGAAGAAGCTGAAGGGGGCTTTGAGCGCTCGGCTGAGTATTACGCGACTCGTGCGCGCGGTGGTGTGGGTATGATCATTACCGGTGGTATCTCACCTAACGATGAAGGTAACCCTTTTCCTGGTGGCGCCAAGATGGAAACCGAAGAGGATGCCAAAAATCATAAAATCGTGACCGATGCGGTTCACGCAGCAGCACCCGATTGCAAAATTTGCATGCAGATCCTACATAGTGGTCGTTATGTTTATCACGAAGGAGCGGTTGCCCCTTCCGCTATTAAATCCCGTATCAGTCCTATCACTCCAAAGGAGATGACTAAGGAAGATATTGAAAAACATATTGAAGACTTTGCTAACTCCGCTCGCTTAGCCAAACAAGCAGGCTACGATGGTGTTGAAGTGATCGGTTCTGCCGGCTACTTGCTTAGTACATTCTTACTTGAATTTACCAACCAACGTGACGATGAGTATGGTGGTTCTTACGAAAACCGTATGCGTTTTCCAATTGAAGTGATGACTGCAGTACGTGAAGCGGTGGGTGAAGACTTTATCGTTATCTATCGTTTAGCTGCGATGGAGATGCTTGAAAACGGCAGTACGTTTGATGAAACCCTAGAGCTTGCGAAGCGTATGCAAGATGTTGGCGTGAGCTTGATCAGCACTCACTTTACCTGGCACGAAGCACGCGTACCTACTTTGGCAACTATGGTGCCTCGTGCGGCCTTTACTAAGGTAACGGCGAAATTGCGTAAGCACTTAGATGTACCAATGATCACCAGTAACCGAATCAACATGCCGGAAGTGGCTGAGCAAGTATTAAGTGAAGGGGACGCGGACATTTGTTCTATGGCGCGTCCCATGTTGGCGGACCCAGAGTTAGTCAATAAAGCAGCCGAAGGCCGTGAAGACGAAATCAATACCTGTATCGCTTGTAACCAAGCTTGTATGGATCACGTATTTAGCGGCCAAATGGGTACTTGCTTGGTAAACCCATTTGCGTGTAATGAAACTCTATTAATTAAAACTACCGCTGCGACTAAGAAAAAGATCGCAGTCGTTGGAGCAGGACCTGCAGGTATGGCTTATTCGACCACCGCCGCAGAGCGTGGTCACGACGTCACTTTGTTTGAGTCTAGTGATAAAATTGGTGGTCAGTTTAATATCGCTAAACGTATTCCGGGCAAGGATGAGTTCCAAGAAACTCTCCGTTACTTTGGTAAGCAAATTGAATTGACCGGCGTTCACTTAAAACTTAATCACCGGGTCAGCGTAGAAGAGTTAGCGGCCAGTGATTTTGACGAGATAATTTTAGCCACAGGTATTGCGCCAAGAACTCCTGAAATTCCCGGTATTGAACATGAAAAGGTGGTTTCTTATTTAGATTGCTTGTTGGATCGAAAAGAAATCGGCCAAAAAGTAGCGGTTATCGGAGCGGGTGGTATCGGCTTTGATGTTTGTGAATACATAATGTATGAAAAAGGTCATGAGCTAACTCGTGAAACTTTTGCTGCAGAGTGGGGGATCAATTTTGATGAGCATCCTCGTGGTGGTGTTGCGGGCGTTGAAAAACACATCCCCACATCGGGTCGAGAAGTGTACTTGTTACAACGTAAAACAACTTCGGTTGGTAAAGGCTTAGGTAGAACAACAGGCTGGACCCATCGCATCATGATGGAACAGCGCGGCGTTAAGATGGTACCAGGCGTGAGCTATGAGCGTATTGATGACGAAGGCCTGCATATTACTATCGATGGCCAGCCACAAACTCTAGATGTTGATAGCATTATCTTGTGTGCGGGTCAGGATCCACTAAGAGAGCTTCATAAGCCATTAGAGGGCGCCGGCAAGAAGGTGACTTTAGTGGGCGGTGCTGATGTGGCTGCAGAGCTAGATGCTAAGCGTGCCATCGACCAAGCAACTCGTCTGGCTTTAGAAGTTTAGATTCCCATGAATAAAACAGATTACTCACTTTCATTTGTGGAGGTGAGTACCCGTGCGCCTGGAAAAGTAGCGGTTTATCAGCGCTTGCCCAAAGAGCCGGCTCAAGCGGGCTGTATACTTATGTGCCATGCGACTGGCTTTCATGCGCGCTGTTGGGATGAGGTGGTAAGGCTCCTGCCTGAAGACCGACATATTGTTCTTTTGGATACTCGCTGTCATGGTCAAAGCAGTAATTTAGAGCCTCCTTTTGAGTGGAATGATTTTACGGCGGACTTAGTTGAAGTTATAGAGGCCCTAGGTCTTGAAGATATCGAAGGTGTCGGGCATTCGATGGGCGGGCATATTATCTTGCGTGCAGCGGGAAGACTTCCGAATCTTTTTAAACGAGTTATCGCGCTCGATCCAATTATTATTGCCGAAGACATGCCTAAGATGAAGGACTTGGTTCCTGAAGGTTACGAGCACCCAGTTGCTAAAAGGCGCGATAATTGGAATTCATCTGAAGAAATGTTTGAGAGCTTTAAAAATAAAGAACCATTTAGCAAGTGGGTAGAAGCCGTATTAAAAGACTATTGCGATTATGCCTTGTTGGATAACGAAGAGGGTAAGCGTCTAGCTTGTCCACCTCATATGGAAGGGCATATATATTTAACCCCTGATTCGGATGCAGCCTATACGGAGTTAGGCGATGTTGAATGCGAGACCTTAATTGTCCGCGCTCGTGATCGTTTGGAAAGCGATCCGCCATTTAGTTTTGAGCCTTCACCCACCAATCCAAGCCTGGCGACTTACTTCAAGAATGGACGTGATTTTAAACTGAAAGATACTAGCCACTTCGTTCCTATGGAAATCCCACAAGAAGTGGCTACGCTTATTCAGGGTGAAGATATTTCCCCTGAATACTTATTAAAATAAAAAAGAACACGATAGGAGAGACCTATGTCTATATCTGTAGTGGCGCAGGACACAGGATTTGCTGCTGAGCTAAAAGGCTTAGATTTAACCAAGATGAGTGATGAAGATGTTCAGCTGATTCGTGATGCATGGACTAAGCATTCTGTGCTGTCTTTCCCTGATCAAGAGCTTAGTCATGAGGCTTTAGAAAACTTTACCTCAAGTATTGGCGACTTTGGTTTAGATCCTTTTATTGAGCCTTTAGATGAGCATCCACATATATTGCAGTTAGAAAGAAAGCCTGATGAAACCGCGACTAACTTTGGCGCTGCTTGGCATTCGGACTGGAGTTTTCAGCCAAGGCCTCCGAGCGCAACAATATTACATTCTAAGGTTATTCCTCCTGTAGGCGGTGATACTTTGTTTAGCGATTGTTATCGGGCTTTTGAAAGTTTATCCGACACCATGCAAAAGTTGCTTTTACAACTAAAAGCAACTCACAGCGCTGGCTTTGCTTATAGCCCTAAAGGAATATTAGCGGCAGAGGAAGAAACCAAAACGCGTACCATGAAGATTCGCTATGACGAAAGCGCTGAAGAAGTTCAGTCTCACCCCTTGGTTAGAAAGCATCCAGATTCTGGGCGTTATGCGTTATATGTTAATCCCGTTTATACCACTGGTATTGAGGGTATGACACCTGAAGAAAGCTTTACGCTTCTATCCTTTCTTTATCAACATCAGCAAAAAGAGGAATTTGTCTATCGTCACAAGTGGAAAGAAAATTTATTATTGATGTGGGATAACCGTTGTGTAAACCATTTAGCTGAAGGTGGCTATGACGGGCATCGACGTTTGATGCATAGAACCACCGTAAAAGGTGAGGTTCCTTTTGTGTAGTTCTTTGGGGATAGTACCTTTTGTTTAAAGAAGCTTTCTCGCATTAGGGCGGGACAGGGAGAAAATCATGAGTGCATTACAAGCTCAGTTTGAAGAATTTATTAACAGCGAAGAAAGAGTGAGTTTTTCTGAACTGGAAGCCTTTTACGCGCAACTCGCGCCCGTGAGTAACGATGAGATGCATGGAGAGTGGAAGGGCGGTTATATTACCAGTGGTGGTGTTGTTGACCTTACGCTCAAGGACTTTGGTTTTTACGGTTGGATTGGTAAGCATTTTCATAGTGATGATAAAGTGCATGCCCTTATGCATAAGCTATTTGGTTTTGAGTTTAATTTTCCTTTAATTGGTGGTGCTCGTATCCGTGAGATTGAATATCGCGGGAAAATTTCTAGTGCAATGATTTATAACCACCTGCCAATTATTGATCATTTTCGCAGGGTTGATGAAAATACGCTGATGGGTGTGATGGATGTAAAGGGAAAGACTGTTCTTTATTTTTATCTTTATCGCTAAACTCATACAAACCCAGGCAAACTAAGATAAGCCCAAAAATATTTAAATTGAGAGCCCGCTCACATATATCTAAGCACTCGCTATAGAAAGTGTGAAAGTTTGCTCAGTTTTAATATTCCTGTTTTGTTAAGCTAGCGCTAAGTCACAACGCTGGCTTTTGGGACAAAACAATAAGGATATTAAATGGGGAAGGGCTAATGAATTCTGTTATCGATAATGATCGTTTCGTATATTTACTTCGTGCTGCGCAAGAAGACAAAGCTTTGAGACAGCGTTTGTTAGAAGTTCTACGCTTAGATGATATTAACCGTTTTAGCGCCTTTGAAGCATGGGCGAGTCACGCTGAGTCTTTGTCCGCACCTAAAGATTTTGTAAATGCTTTGCGCTATCTAAAGAATCCAAGCTTAGCTTTTGAAGCGATGACCTTTCTCACCAAAAAGCCTGAGCCTTGCTGTTTAATTAACTAGCTGTTTACTGAGCTAGTTGTCTACTTAACTAGTTTTGAGTTGATGGCTATTTTTTTCGCTGATGGCTATTTTTTTCGCTGATGGCTATTTTTTCGCTGATGGCTCTATCCTCTCGCTGATGGCTCTAAACAGCGATAAGCTTTGGCTTTCAGAAATATAATCGTCTAGCAGGTAGTTGGGGTTTGAGGATAATTTAACGACAACTACCCCAGTATCACGATTGATGTAGATGTATTGATCATAGACACCGATTGCCAGTAGCTCTCTTTGTTCTGTATCTTGAGGAACCCACCATTGTCTTGTGTAGGCATAGTCCTCGTAGTCAGCTCTGCTGACTGAGTTTGCCAAACCAAGTTCCTCGATCCATTGCTCAGGCACTAAGTCATTGCCCTTGTTGAGAACAAGTAGGCCAAAGCGTGCTAGGTCAACTGCTCGAGCATTGATACCTCCTGCGTAAAACTCAGTACCGTTACCGTCGCTCATCCATAGGGCATTAGATTCCATACCCATTTTGCTCCAAAGCTTGTCACTTAAGTACTGATTTAACTCTTGCCCTGTTGCGCGTGCGATCAGCATTCCCAGGACGTGGGTGTCAATACTGACGTACTGATGTTGTCCGTGGGTAGGATTGTCTTTTAATCCCTCAGCAAAATCGTTTAGTGGCAAGCCAAAAGCCATACGGTAGGAAAAAATATTTATATCAGAAAAGAAGTCTGCATAATCTTCGTTAAACTTAATACCAGAGGTCATTTGGGCGAGTTCTTCTACCGTTACGTTTTTATAACCACTGTTGCTTAGCTCTGGAAGGTATTTTGTGACAGGGTCCTGTAGTGAAGTTATTTTTCCTTCGTCTATGGCGATACCTAGTAGTAAAGACACAATCGATTTACTGATAGACCAAGAGATGTGTAGGTCTTCTGGTTTAAACTCGCCGTAGTATTGCTCAAATATTAATTGGTCTTTGTGCAAGACCAGTAGGGCGTCGGTCTGGGTGTAGCGTAAAAAGTAGTCGCTAGATACTTCAAAATTATTGAAGGGGAAGGTAGTGGGCAATTCAAAGTCTCTATTTCCTTCGAGTTCAGGCATGTTCTCCGTCGCAGTGATTTCTTTTGTTGCGAAGAACTTAGACATATTACGGAAGTTCGCGCTGATATTTTTCTCATCAAATAAAAAATATAAATGATAAATTCTACGTGCTTCGTGTGAATTTAAAATGATTGTATAAACGATAAGAAGACCGAAGATAACGCCGAAGAAAGAAAATAAGTTTTTCATAGTCTTTTATTTACTGGATTCAATGGGTTTAAGTAGGGGGTTAATGTGGCTAATGATACATTAGCGATACAAAAAAGCCCGAAGTTTCTAGGACGAAAAATCGGGCTTTTGATAATTTGCTTCGCTAAGTTTTTATTCGCGGGATTTACCTTTTTCCATACCCACATCATCAGTAACGTTTTCTTCGATGGTTTCATCGGTCATTTGAAGCACATATTCTGATACTGCCATGCGCACATCTTCAGGCAAATAGTTTTGAGGTGGCATTTCAGGGAAGTTCTCACGCTTTTTAACCGGGTTAGCAATGTACTCAGCCAAGCCTTTAGGGTTATCCATATAAAGTGCCTGTATAGTCATAGTCGACGGGCCAATCATACGCATACTGTATGAGTGGCAACCAGCACAGATACCGTAATAGGCTAGTTTACCTTTATCAGTAATGCCAATTTCTTTTGCGGTGACTGGTTCTGCCAAAGTCATAGTAGTGATCTCAGAGGTGCCTTTGGTGTCCTTACATTCACTAAAGCCACCAACGCTTAAGCCGAAGGTGCGGTATTTTTCTTCGTTAACGATACAGTTTCTTACGCCACGGCTGATACTCGCAATATCAGGGCCGCGTTTCTTAAACTGCGCCATCATGATTTTCTTAACATCACCCACTGGGTTATTGCCGTTGTCGTGCATGAAGTTATTAAGAATACGGATGTCGTCTGGGTTAGGATCTGAACCTGGGTCAACGCCTAAGCCAGCTGAGAAACGAAGGTCAACAATGGCGATACCATAGTTGTCGTTGCCAGAGATGATGTTGTTTTCAATCGTTACTTCATCAGCAGCCATGATCAAGATGCCAGTACCGGGAGGAATGCTAGCGACTAAAGAGCCTGGCTCACCAAAGTTTTCGTGATTGTTGTTAACCACAAAGTTGTTTCGAATGATTACATCGAAAGTGGTTTTGATAGGGAGTCCCGGCGTAATAAAAGCCAAGATGCCGCCGGTGTTGTTGTGAGCGTAGTTGCTTTCAACCAGTGCATGACGAGTGTTTTCAATTTCGATACCAGCCACGTTGTCGAAAACTTCGTTAAATCTCACGTCTACGTTGTCACACATGCCGACATAAATCGCAGCGTCTTCAATGCCGCTAACAACATTGTGTTCGATGATGCCGTTCTTACCGAACTCGGGGAAAATACCGTAGACACCTGCATCCTTGATTAGGTTATGACGAATAATATAGTTATTACCCGCTTGGCCCATGATGGCATTGCCTTTGTAGTTGATAATTTTTAAATGCTCAACAGTGACACCGTGGCCAGAATACAAAACAGCGTCGTTTAATTCTTTTTCGCCGTCCATTGTGGGCCATTCGCCACGAATCACTACACCACTTAAGGTGATGTCATTTTTATCGATGTATACGGTTTCTTTATAAGTGCCTGGATAGACTTTAATAGTGTCTCCAGGTGAGGCTTTTTTAACAGCTGCCTGAATAGACTGGCCATCTTTTACCTCAATCACCTTTGCATGAAGCGTAGTGCTAAGACTGAAAAGCATCAGCCCTACAAACGCTACAAAAACTTTGTAGGCGTTCTGTCTTAGTTGTGTGTTCAACATATTTTTCTCTCCTGGTTAAAAAACGTTATTGAATATGGACTAGATCAAGACCAGAGGGTAGGACCTTCGGAGTCTCGGGTTTAAAACTTTCATCAGTTAAGGTTTGCAAAAAATCTACGATGAGGTCGAGTTCATGATCCTGCAGATTGGGTTCCCAAATATGCCAATGAAGGTATAAGTTTTCGCCGGGTGGAATTGCGTGTCCGCGACCACCGGTATAAAACTTGGCACTTTCTCTTAAGGTTTCGAAACGACCGGAATGCATATAAGGAGCTGTTTTTGCGATGTTTCTCAAGGTCGGTACCTTAAAGCCGCCGCGTGATAATGGGTCGTTTAGTGGAACCTGAGCACCTGGGTCAAATGGCAAACCCTCGGGTTCAGGGGCTCCGATCACTGCGATTTGTTGGTTGGTGAATAGCGGTGGGGTGTGGCACTCAGCACAGCGCGCCACGAAAGAGCGGAAGATGTTCATGCCTTGGATTTCTCTTTCCGTAAGTGCCTCATGATAGCCGTGAGCATAATGATCGTAGCGACTGTTCAAAGATATCAATGAGCTTTGGAAAGCGGCCAGTGAGGTATAAATAGACTCGAGCTCTATAAGTTTTTGATTTGGATATGCTTGGGCAAAAAGCCTGCGGTAGTTTTCATTAGCTCTAAGGGATTTAAGTAAGTTAGCTGGGGTGTTAGCCATTTCTTTTTCAGAAAATAGAGGGCCTTCCGCTTGCTCTTCTAAAGTTTTTGCTCGTCCGTCCCAGAAGAAGCTATGCAAGAAGCCTGTGTTCCAAATGGTGGGCGCGGCTCGGCTTAGCTCTTTGCCGCCAGCTCCGATGGAGCGAGGTAGGCCATCACTAAAGCCTTGGTCTGGTTTATGGCAGCTGGCACAGGACATATCTTGGTCTTTCGAGAGCAACGGGTCGAAGAACAGAAAACGCCCTAAGTCGATTTGCTCGGGGCTGAACCCATCTCGATAGGCGGGTAGTGCAGTTTTAAGTCCGCCAACTCCCTTGTTTTGCAAGCTGTCGTACATTTGGTACAGGCTTCTAAGTTCACAGCCTTGCTGAGTCTTTTCAAAGCCAGGAGGGCAATGCTTGCTAAGCGTGATCTTTTCGGGAGACTCCGCCCAAGCATTAAGGCTCGAACTCAAGGCGAATATAGCTAAGCTAAACTTAGCTAAGACGAAGTCTTGTTCCTTAAGAGGAAGGAGCTTAATCATAGTGAGGGGCGCTTTAAGCTATTGGGCTGCCAAGAAACTAGCTACATCATTAATCGCTTGTTGGTCAGGCAGAATGCGCGCCATCATCTTCATCTGGCGACCTAAGCGGTCTTCTTTGTGGGTGCCGCGCTGGCTCTTACGGAACTTGTTGATTTGCTCCGCAATATACCAATCGTTCAGGCCGGCCAATTTAGGTGCGTTTAGCGCTTTATTACCTTTTCCGCCCGGGCCATGGCAAGAACCACATAGGCTTTGGTAAAACTGCTCACCCTTAACCAGGTCTCCGCCGAGGCTTGGCTTTTCTTTGTTTTCTGTAGGTTTAGCATTTAAATAGATTGCTAAAGCATTGATTTTATTATCATTTAAACCTTTTGCTATAGCCGCCATGCCTGCTGCAAAGCCATCCTGAGGATCTGCACCACGATAACCTTTTTGAAAGGCTTCAAGTTGGTTTTGAATATACCAAGCATCTTGTCCAGCGAGAGCTGGGGCTTTAAGTGCTTGATTTCCTTGAGCATTCTGCCCATGACAGGCAGCACATTGTTTGTAGGCGGCTTCGCCCATCGCCATATCTTCGGCAACGGTGTGGCTGGTGAAGAATAAAGTGCTTAGTAGTGCTAATACTGGAAATCTAGCTCGCATAAATCGACCCTCAAGGATGGAGTTCTTATTGGTATGTCGATGATTCTGCGGCTTTTTTTTAAAGAAGACCAAGCTTTTCTTTAAATTAACTGACTAATTATTGAAAAGGCCAATATTAGGGAGTTTTAGGCCGACTTTTTCCTAAATTCGCTCGGCGTCTGAAGGTGAATATTCTTAAAAGCACGGTTAAACGCACTTAAGGAGTTGTAGCCAACATCATTAGCAATTTGTGTAATGCTGTCACTGGTATTGCTTAAAATTTGAGCAGCTGCCTTAACCCGGTAGTGATTGAGAAAATCATTAAAATTACGATACCCAAGAGATTGGTTAATCAGGGCTCTCAATTTATATTCGGGCAGTTCCAGGCGATAGGCTAGTTCGGTAATCGTGAGGGACGGTTCCTTGTAGAGGGCTTGTTCACCCATCAGCTCTTCTAGCTTGATCAGTTCTGGTGGTTTTTCCTGGGTTCGGCTCTCAGGTTCTGGTTGAGCTTGTTCTTGGTTCTGATTAAACAAAGCGGTGTCTGGGTCCAAATCCAGGAGCAGTAAATTGAAGCAAAATAAGAAAAAGGCCGCGAGAGGATAGTGGAGTAAATCCACCTGTGTTTCTGATAGGTTGCTAAGTTGTTGTAGGCCTATCACCAAAAAGATAATGCCGCCGACGCCTCCCATCACCAGCAGTCGCAGTCTCCTGCGTTGGGCAATCAGGTCGTTGCGCCATGAGGCTGCCACCACCCAAAAACCATAGGTCATAATGATGAATTCTATCGCTTGGGGAATGGTAGCGAACAGTAGCTTATTGGTTTCACCTTGTAGGGTGAACAGATCAAAGAGCAAGGGTGGAAAGAAGCTGGCGAGTGCAAGAGACAGAAGCCAAAGAGGAATCTTGAGCTGGTCGTTAAACAGGGTAATGCAGCAAAAAGCGAATAATGATGGAACGGCTGTAGGCAAGTGCATCCACAATAATTGAAAGCTTGCATAGTTATTGAGAGGTGTGTTTTTAATCAGAGGCTGGCTTAAATAAACACCAAGACAAACCAATAGGGCGCAAAAAACGATTTCGGCGATATGAATATCTTTCTTGCCCATGATTTTGGACAAGCATAAAAATATCTGAGAAATCGCAAAGGCTGCGGTAAATAAGTAAAAGCTATCCATCAGGAGCTAAGGTTTAGTAAGAGGTCAGTAACGAATTAGTCTACTACAATTTAACGCTCTATAACTCTATGCGTCGACCTTTTTCGTGTTGGGTTTTTACCCAGGGCACGATTTTGCCGCCTAGCTGACTGTTGGTGATTTGTTCGGCAACGGGAATCGCCTCAATCAGTTTTTCAAAATCGATACCAGTATTAAAGCCACTGCTATGTAGCATATAAACTAGGTCTTCAGTCGCTACGTTGCCTTTGGCGCCTGGAGCGAAAGGGCAGCCGCCTAGGCCAGCGATAGAACTGTCGAATTTTCGTATGCCCATGCGTAAGGCTTCCCAAGACATTGCGAGGGCTTGGCCGCGTGTGTCATGAAAGTGAACATTGAAGCGTTCTGCTGAGTGCTCTAATAAAAGCGTTTCGAATATTTGATTAATCTGGGCAGGGCTTCCGGCACCTGTGGTATCAGCGATGGAGATTTCATCTGCACCTGACTCAACCATTTCGTTGCATAGCTCACGAACGATTGATACTGGTTGCTTACCATCATAGGGACAGGCACATGCACCTGATATATATGCGCGCAGTTTAATTCCATCTTGTTTAGCACGTTGAGCGAGTTCGCGGCAAACGGCTCTGGTTTTTTCCAGAGACATGTTTAAATTTTTTTCATTAAAACTATCGGTCGTCGCTAATACGATAGCCACGGATTTAACATCGTTGGCCAGTGCGTTTTCGTAACCGCGCATGTTAGGGACAAGAGCGGTGTAGCAAATGTCGTTGTCTTTAGGTAAACCTGCAAGAACATCTGCCGCGTCGGCCATTTGTGGCACCGCTTTTGGGTGAACAAAACTAGTCGCTTCGATGTACTGAATGTTGGCGTCGATCAGTTTTTGAGCGAGGGCAAGTTTGTCGCTGGCTTGAATCAGAGTACTTTGATTCTGCAAGCCATCTCGTAGGCCCACTTCATTAATTTCTACAAAATTGTCCATGTCTTGCATCCGCTTGATTGATTTTAAGGCTTGTTATCAGTCTAGCATTCTAACCCTAATCGCTTTCTTTGAGGAATAGCGGACTTAACACTAGTCAATAAAATCATGTTTTGTCAGCCATTCGGTGATTCGACCACTGGCATCTAAAAGCATATCTTTTTGTCCAAAGTAATAGTGGTTGGCACCTTTCACTTCGTAGAGTTCTTTGTTGTCGTGACCAACGGCTTCATAAAGTCTATTTGTATGGCTAGGTGTGCAAGCATCGTCTGCACTATTACCCACCACGAGTACTGGTTTGGAGATTTTTTCAGCGCAAGCCAGTCCATCGGCGTTAGAGTCGTCGATACTCCATTGGGACAACCAGCTTCTTAGTGTATTAAAACGGGCTAAGCCAACAGGGCCATTATTAACCACCTTAGGGTCACCTAAATAGCAGCGACCTGGTTCGCGATCGTTGGGGTCTACGTCAGGGTCTAACCATTGAGGCGCGGCCATGGTGCCATGAACTACAAAACCAAATTCATCGTTGTCACGGCCTTGAGCTTTTAAATCAGCTAACTTGTTTTTAACAAAGCGGGTGATTTTACGATTTCGTTCTACTTGAGCGTTTCGATAACGTTCTAGGAATTCTTCAGAATAGGGAGGTTGGTTTGGATTATCTGGGTTGTAAAGATCTAGCTCAGGATCTTTATCATCGGGGTTATTTTCATCGCGGATTGAAGCGTCTAGCCATTCGGTAAAAGTGCCAGCTCGGCTGATGTGCGCTGCTAATAACATCACGCCATCGGCGGGTATTAAATTGGCTGCGGTTAAGTCCAACGGGTCGCCAGCAGGAGTATGGGTGATGCTAGGTTGCTCTGCTTGTGATTGATAAAACATGGATAGAGAACCGCCGCCGCTCCATCCTGCTAAAATAACTTTTTCGTAACCATGCTTTTCTTTTACTTCTCGAATGCAGGCGCCCAAATCGAGAACGCATTTTTCCATAATCAACGCGCTATCGATGCCTCGGTAGCGGCTATTACAATAGATAACATGGTGGCCGGCTTTAGCCAGTGCCGTGACCATCGGTAGATAGGCGCCACCACCGATGGGGTGCATCATCACGATGATCGATTTTGAAGGGCGCTCTGGAACTAATAAATGAGCTTCCAAGATCACAACAGAATCCACGCCTGCATAAACGTCCTTAAAACTGGACTGTTCCATAAAGGAGATGATTAAGGGCTTTCTTTCATACTTGTATGGGGCTTGTAGTTCGCTCATTAAATTGCTTCCTAGTGGTCTATGGTCATCAAGCTTGTATTGCGAAAAGAGATCTTAGCAATGCAACTTATATAGTCAACATGGTTGACTATATTAAATTGGGATTTGTCAGATTTTGTGCCTTATCATATAGGGAAACCGAACAGCCCTTACAGCATAGTTAGTGCTAGTAGTTTATGAAAATATACGCAACAAGCGATTTACATCTTGATCAAGCGTCAAATTTTGAGGCCTTTTTGAAATCTTTACCGAGTTCAAGAATGGAAGCTTGTTTGATTTTGGCGGGAGACATTTGTGAAAGCCTTGAGCAGCTAGAGCTTGTGTTTCAGAAGCTGAGTGCTTGTTTTGAATATCTGGTTTGGACGCCAGGCAATCATGAGCTTTGGCTTCGCCCAAGTGCGCAGAAGCTAGGTAAGGGCTCGGAAGAAAAGTATGATCAGATGATAGAGCTTTGTAGGCGTTATAAAGTTTATAACCCAGAGGACCCTTATCTAACACTTCAAATAGACAGCGGCTATTTGACTCTGGTGCCTAGCTTTTTGTTATATGACTATAGCTTTCGTCCAGAACACGTTGAGCAAGATAGGGCGGTAGAGTGGGCGATGGAAGCTGATATATTGTGTAGCGATGAGGCTTTGATCGCTTGCACACGTTATCCCTCGGTTGTTGAATGGTGTAAGGCGAGATTAGATTATACCTGTTCTCGCCTGGGCCAATTGCCAACAGAAAGCGAGGTTCTAATCATTAATCATTTCCCCTTAACTGAGCTTAGCTTCGAGCTTAAACGTATCCCTCGTTTTTCGATATGGTGTGGTACTAAGGGTTCTGAAACCTGGCATCGAGACTATACCGTTAAAGGTGTTGTCACTGGTCATTTGCACATCCCTGGACATAAAGTTATCGATGGCGTTGATTTTTTTGAGGTCTCTTTGGGTTATCCGGGTCAGTGGGATGAAAGCCAAAGTATGATGAACTCTTGGATTGAACTGCCTTATTAGTAAGTAAATACTGGTCAAATGCCCGCAAGCCCTCGCTATTGGGGCGCTTTAGCATTAAAATGCGCGCAGATTTTATTGGTATTTTTAAAGGTTAGGTTTGGCTTATGGTCGCAAAAACGATGGATGATTTGGTTTCTCTCTGTAAGAGAAGGGGCTTTATTTTTCAAAGCAGTGATATTTATGGCGGTTTACAAGGTGTTTATGACTACGGCCCTTTAGGTGTTGAGCTTAAGAATAATCTTAAGAATGCTTGGTGGCGCGCCATGGTTTATGAGCGTGATGACGTCGAAGGTTTAGATTCTGCCATTCTCGGCAATAAAACCATTTATAAGTACAGCGGTCACGAAGACACCTTTTCTGACCCTTTGGTGGACTGCCGCGAATGTAAAAATCGAATGCGTGCAGATCACATGAAGGACAAAAGCAAATGTGACAACTGCGGCTCAGACAACATTACTGAAGAGCGGGATTTTAACCTGATGTTCAAAACCCAGGTGGGACTATTAAGTGATGAAGATAACTACGCGGTTATGAGGCCAGAAACGGCTCAGGGGATTTTTGTAAATTTCAAAAACGTATTGGATTCCACTTCACGTAAATTGCCTTTCGGTATTGCTCAGATCGGGAAGTCTTATCGAAACGAAATTACTCCACGTAACTTTATCTTCCGTGTGCGTGAATTCGAACAAATGGAATTAGAGTTTTTTGTAAAGCCTGGGGAAGATGAAGCTTGGCATAAAACCTGGGTGGATACCCGTACTCAATGGTGGCTTGATCAAGGCTTAAGCGAAGACAACATTGAATTTGAATATGTGACTGGCGATGACCTTGCTCACTATTCTAAAGCGACTACCGACATCATGTATAAATTCCCACATGGAGTTGAAGAGCTCGAAGGTGTGGCTAATCGTACTGATTATGACCTTGGTTCACACACTAAGGCTCAGGGTGATTTTGATATTCAAGCTAAGGTCAAAGAAAACAGCGACTCAAACTCTAAGTTAGCGGTAATGGATCTTGAGACCAATAAGTGGTTTGTTCCTTTCTGTATAGAGCCTTCAGCTGGTTTGGATCGTGGTGTATTGGCGGTATTGACCGAAGCCTATGAGGAAGAAGATCTAGGTGAAGGTAAGTCGCGTACTGTCTTAAAGCTTAAGAAGCACTTGTCGCCGATTAAAGTGGCGGTGATTCCTCTTAAAAAGAATAAGCCTGAATTGGTTAAAAAAGCCAAAGGCATTAAAAACTCTCTTCAAAAGTTAGGCCTAGGACGTATTCTTTACGAAGACGTTAACGTTGGTAAGGCTTATCGTCGTCACGACGAAGTGGGTACGCCACTGTGCGTTACCGTGGATTTTGACAGTATTGAGCAAGAAGGCTGCCCAGTGACTATTCGTGATCGTGATTCCATGGAGCAACGCGTCGTTAAAGAAGCGGATTTAAAAGCGTTTATTATCGATTACTTTAGCGCTTAAAAAGCTTTGAGCTCAAAGGATAGGTTTATTCTTTGGGCTCGCTTTAAGTTTAGATTATCCAGGTCTAAGCTATATTCAAAGTGTTGAGAGAGTCGGTGTTTTAATTTTATTGATTTGTCTTTCGGTGAAATTAATCCAGATACTTCCTTTTGCTTCCAAAGGTAGCCAAACTGAGGCCATAACTCAGAACTTTTATAGTTCACATTAAGCAGTACCGAGTTTTCATTGTGTGAAAAGCTGTTTTCTAAGTAAGCCCGCATAGGCAGCCTTTGCTTGTGATCTCGAAAGTCTTCTATGCCAGAGCCTAGTGGGCGAATCTCTAGTTTACCGTTTTCATCTCTTTCACCCACTCGATTGCTGTCAATATTGATGAGCGAGTACGGGGCGCTTTCCCATCGGGTTAATGAATACAGATCTCTAAGCTGAAGGGTATGTGTAGATTTTTCTAATGCATAGCTTAGATCAATATGCAGGGCCGTCATTACGCCCTCAGAAGGTTTTACCTCTCGTTCGAAAATTAGGTCGCGATGATAGTAGTATTCGATTTCTGCATCACCATTTAAGGTGTCTCCTTGAAAATCTAATTTGCCTTGAATATCACCATCGTAGAGGTCAGTCGTCTCGGCCAGGTCTAGTTGGAGCTTGTAGTTTAGGTCTTGGAAGGCGTTAAAATAACCTAGAGCGAAACCTTTCGCGTTTGAGTTATTGACGCTTAGTTCGTAGTCATAGACTCGCTCAGGGATATTATCCTGTTTGGTGTTTTCAAAAAAATAAATTAAAGCTGCATCTCGAGAATAGTCTAAAACAAGATCTTTTCTATCGAGATAAGCTATCGAAAAGTGTTTGTTTCTCCAGCCGCTCTCAAAACGAGTGTGGCCATAGCTGATGCCTTGCTCTTCGCTTTGTTTAAAAGCTCCAGGCTTATCATTTTTAAGATCGCGAATATAAAAAGAATTGGAATAAAGATCGGCTGAGCTGTTTAAGTAAAATTCTGCCCTTGCAAAAGCACCAAGAAAAATACAAAAAATAAAAACTGAGATTTGCTTGAACATAAAAAAAGAGCCCAGAAAGGGCTCTTTAATCTAGTGTATTCCCTTCGCTTAGTAAAGATCGAAGGTCGTGCTACCGTTGGGGTGAGGGTAGGATACTTTAAGCCCTAAGTCAGTGTCTTCCACAATGGCAGTTGCAGCGCCAAAAGTAATCACGTCGTAGTAATCAAAGCCATCATCGACTTCGGTTACATCACCTTCTGTGATACTAAAGCCGCGTTCGTTAGTTACTGCTACATCAAGAATTTCCTCATCCACCATAAAGGCGGTCAAGCTAACCTGTGAGGTAAGTGCTAGATTTTCCACGTTTTTAATCGATAGAGTCTGAATTCCATCACCATAACCTGTTTGATTCTGAGTGATTTCGATTTCTGTCTCACCAAGGCCGTCGAATTTTAACGTTAAGGTGATAGTTCCATCTAAGTCTCGATAATTAGACTCACTTTCTTTGAGCCTTTCTTGCGATTGCAGATAGACAGGCGCGTTTAGATCATCACCAGTAACAAGGGTGCCAAAGCTAAAGTCGGAAGTTTGGCCAGCTAGGGTGTTGCAGTTGTCTTGGATGTAGTATGGCGTTAGGCCGACACAGAAGAAGCCGTAGCCTTCAACGTCAAAATATGTGGTATCCCACGAATCATTTAAGCCTTCGATAAAAGTGTATATCGGATTGTAAAAACCATAGTTGTCGTAATAGCTATACGAAGCACCCTCACCATAGTATGAAGTAATCTTTATTGCATCGAAAGAGGCAACGCCTGTTTGGTATTCCCGATAGTATTCGAAATATGGGTCAACAGAGGCCATATCTAGCGTGTCGGCTGTATAGCTATATGTGATAGGAATTGTGGTCGGCGGGTTAGCGGGTGTTAGCCCGTAGTCGTATTGATAAGCGTAATTGGCGTTTACGGTTAAGTTGCTACCGTTGGCAAGTGTCGTTAGATCTATGGTGTAGGTGATTGAAGAATCAACATCTCCAGAGTTTATGTAGGTATAAACCTCGAGAAAACCTTGCTGGTACCCTCCATTGATATAAGCCCAATTGTCCTCTATTAGGTAATCCTCAAAAGAGTCAAAACTACTCAAATAGGTATTTCCTGAGCAGCCATCACAATATGTTATTGTATTAGTTGGCTGGTCTACACGTGTCACTTTTTCTCTAACTTCGCTTCCCCCTGGATACTTAACCTCATAGCGGTCTGTGCCATTCCAGCTATAGGTGGCTAGTGGCTCACCATCTATTGTAAGAGAATCATAGATCAGGCCTTGTAGTAACTTAATAGGTCCCGGTACATAAGTGCCAGCGGTTTCTGACTCCATAGCGATAACTAAATCGATAGAGTCACCAAAGGCTGTGAAAATGCCGTCAAAATTAGCAGTTTCAACGTTAAAGTATGGCTCTGGGTCACTTGTGAATGGAGCGCCCGATCCATTATCGATTAGATCGAGGTCAATAAAGTCATTAGCGCTACGGATCGCTTCCGCTGTTAAGGTGCCATCGAACACCGCATCGTCTGCCGGGTCTAAAGCTTTTGCTGTTAGTTGTAGGTCTAAATCGATATCTGTCATTGCCAAACTATCTAAGAAGGCTGTGTTATCGTCGCTTGGGTTAGCGATAAATACGCTGTTTAGCTCTGTAGTGTCGGTGTTGAGCGTTCCTGAGCGAACCAGTAAAACAGCTTCTTCGCTTTCTAAGGTACCTGAGAACGTAAGCTCAGCGTCGCTGTCTGTTGCAGTAAAATCTAGGCCCACCATAAGATTGGTAATAATGATGGGGTTGGTTCCAGCTGCGTCGTAGGTTCCTGATACGTTTCCGGTCATGCCTTCATCATTGTAAGAAACCGTGCCGCTTAAGCCTGCAGCTTTAGGGTCACCGGTAAAAACAGTCGCAATCGGAACGTTTTGAGTGACGGAAGGATAAGGAGTTGGGAGATTGCGCTTCCAATTATTCAAGCCATCCTGAATGAAGCCCATCGTTGCCATGCTACTTTCCGCATATACGAGGTAGTCTCTTGCATCGGACATATGATTTTCAAATTCATCGAGAGGACCTGTGTCTGTATCATTTGACAAGCTATCTGCGATAATTTTAAAAGCATTTAGGTCGTCAAAGAAACCTTTGATGGCAGCTTTATCACTTTCGTAATTGCCCGTGCTAGCAGACCCATTGGGGCTATTTGGGCTGGCGTCGGCAAAAAGTACTTCAGCGAGAACATTGCTGCTTACTGTATCCGCGATGGAATCAATCAGGGCGCTGATTGAAGAAGAGGCGCTGCTACCAGCATCGACTAGGTCTTGAGCGTTTTCTAAAATTGCGTCTAGTTCATCAGGGTCTACGCCGTTAAAGTCATCCACGGAATCGATAAATAGATCAAATGCCACTGAGCTAGTAGGGTTGATGCGTGACTCCTGCTCAGAGTCAGTAGTAGGTGCATATAAGTAGTTTTGTGGGTCAAGGTAGTCACCGACCTGCAGGTCAGGTTGGTCACCAAGTTCTACAATAATCACACAGTCTACACGCTCACCACCAGGCAAGGTAATGGTGTAGTAAGGGGTTGAGCCGTCGCCATATGGCTCTATCGAGATCGCGTCAACGATCTGGGTAATTCTTCCTTGAAAATCAACGATGGCTACCTGAAAAGCTAGTTCGGCTGAGCTGCCCGAGTCGCTGTTTAACTCACCTCGAGGAGCGGTGAAGTTGGGTATTTCTACCGCGAAATCAAAACTGCTCGTAGCTGAGCTGTTACTTTTTGGTTTTTCATCACCGTCACCTCCGCCGCTGCCGCAACTGGCGATGGTGAGCGCAAGGGTGCTGGCTAAAATAAAGGGACTGACACGGTTTAATCGATAAGGAAACTGCATTTTGACCTCGACACGCCATCACAGATGGCCGGTAGGTGGATGAAATCCCAATAGCTGCTTTTATTAGATTTATTCTTAGTATTGGGTACTGCGCTAATTTTGCTAAAGCTATCCTAACCAAACAATCGAGGGGAATAAAGGCCAGTGAAAGAGTAATCCCCCACTGGCCTTATAGGACTATTTTTTAAAAGGAGCGCGCATACCCGCTAAGGTAGCGATATCGACCTTAGTCTGTTTGAACACCGCTTTTTTGTGGCTGAATGTCTTAAAACCATCGTGCCCATGGTAGGAGCCCATGCCGCTTGGACCCACACCGCCAAAGGGTAGATCCTCTTGTGCGATGTGCATGATGACATCGTTGATGGTGACTCCACCCGAGGTGGTGTTGTCTAAGATCATTCGTTCTTCTTTAGAGTCATGGCCGAAATAGTAAAGGCCAAGGGGCCGAGGGCGTGAGTTGATGTAGTCAACCGCTTCGCTGACTCGTTTATAGGTTTTGATTGGTAGAATTGGCCCGAAGATCTCGTCTTGAAGCACCTTCATATCCTCGGTGGCGTCAAGCACGACAGTAAAGGGGATCTTATTGTGCTTTTGATTAGAAAAATCTTCATTAGAAGGATTGATCTGGATAACCTCAGCCCCTTTTTCTTGAGCATCGTCAATATAGGATTGAAGGCGGGAGCGATGGCGCTCATTGATGATGGAAGTGTAATCATCATTGTCTTTCATGCTCGGATACATTTTAGAGATGTTCTTTTTAATGGCGGCGACTAGCTTGTCTCGTTTTTCTTCCGCCACATAAACATAGTCTGGGGCTAGGCAAATTTGTCCAGCATTAAGTGTCTTACCAATTAATAAGCGATCAGCGACGACACTGGTCGATGCACTTCGCCCTACAATCACTGGCGATTTGCCTCCAAGCTCGAGTGTTAGCGGAACCAAGTTCTCTGATGCGGCACGCATTACGTGTTTAGCTATCGAAGTGGCGCCAGTAAATAGTAAGTGATCAAAGGCTAAACCTGAAAACGCCGCTCCAACTTCTGGGCCACCGGTGAACACTGCAATTTCTTCCTCGTCAAATGAACTGGCAAACATCTCGGCCATCAATTCTGAGCAGGCAGGGGTGAACTCAGAAGGTTTGATCATGACACGATTACCCGCGGATAAGATGCCCGCAAGTGGCGTAAAGGTGAGGTTGACCGGAAAGTTCCAAGGACTAATGACACCCACAGTGCCCAGTGGCTGAAACTCAACTCTTGCTTTAGCGCCCATTAATCCAAGTGGTGTCATGGTTTTTCTCTTTTCGGCCTTCATCCATGAGGATATATGCTTTTTAGCATCTTTGAGTGGCGCGACAGAGGCATCGATCTCGCTAAGTTTGCTTTGGTGAACACAGCGAACACCAAAGTCCTCATTCAGCGCCTCAATAATTTTGCGTTTATTGCGTTTGAGTAGGTCGATGGATCGATCCAGTCGGTCGATACGAGTGCGTGTGCTAACGCGCCCGTTAGCAATATGCGCCTCTTTTTGTCTTGCAAGAATATCTTCCATTTCTGACTTACGATCAGTGACTAGTTCTTCGACTGCGCTCATGCTTCTTCCCCTATAGTTTGCTCTACTAGATCGAGTAATAGTGAACCCATTTACGGGTTCTTTCAAACTAGTACTTAACATTTGTTAGTCGGCAAGTGTATATTTTGTCTATTGACCTAAATTGAATGTTTTTGGCTGATATATATGCAAAATATCTTGTCTTATCTCGAGGCTGTCCCCGGATTATCTGCAGAAGATTTGGAATCTTTAGCGGCTATTTCTAAACCAAAGTGTTATGAAAAAGATGAAATGCTATTTCGGGCGGGGGAAGTATGTAATGGTGTTTTTATCTTAGAAAAAGGGCTAGTGCGCTGCCATTATCTGCATGACGATAAGGAGGTGAATTTGAGGTTATTATCTGAAGTCTCCTTGGTCGCTGCCTACTCAAGCTATATCACTCAAGAGCCTTCTATTGAAACGGTGCAAGCGATAGAACCCTGCGAGGGTTACTATTTATCAAGAGAAGATGTTGATCGTTTGTCAGCGTCGTCATCGGGTTTTAAAGAACTTGTTTTGATAACAGCCCAGCGGCACTACCTTTCTATGGAACGGCGTCTGCTCACGATCCAGCACAAATCAGTCGAAGATCGCTTAAGGTATTTTTTGACGCATATGGAGCAGTCGATTATTGATCGAACCCCAGCCATGCATGTGGCGTCTTATCTTGGTGTGCCGCCTGAATCCTTAAGTCGAGCAAAGCGCGCACTTAACAAAAATCAAGGCAAATAGTCACTTCAGTAATTAAAATTCGTTCCTTTAAAGCAACCCTCGGAGCGAACTATGCAGCCGGATCATTTTATTTATTTCCCATCTTCGCCTTGGTCAGAGAAAGCGCGTTGGGCCTTAGATTACTGTGGGCACTCTTACAAAACCGATCTATATCTGCCGCTTTTGTCTATACCTAAAGCTCGGTTGTTGTCTAGAAATTTTTCCTCGCGTCTAACCGTGCCTATTTTAATTGAAAAACAAAGTGGCAGAGGTGAGGTCTATAAAAATGCGATGGAGATCGCTGCCCACGCCAATGGTGAGCGAGATCAGTCAAAGCCCGATATCTTTCCGCAGAAATTTTTGAGCGAAATTAAGCGTTGGGATGAGTTAAGTGAAGAGCTGTGTTCCATACGTCGCAGTCAAGCGATACCGGTAATGAAAGGGAATAAAGAGTTATTAAAAAATAACCTTCCTCCTTTTGTACCAAAAGCTCTACGTCCTTATCTCGGAAGTAGTACAAAGATGGTTTTATCTCTATTGGAGAAAAAGTATCAGGTTGACTTGGAAGGAGGGGACGAGCATTTGAGAAAATCATTGTCTTCGCTTCGTATAGAGTTGTCAGACTCCAGGGGTTATATACTAGACAACTTCAGTTATGCGGATATGAGTATGTGTGCTGTTTTACAGTGCATAAAACCGGTGGACCCCAAATATCTCGATTGGGATAAGCATAACATAGAGGCTTGGACTCACCATGAGCTAGCGGATGAGTTTAAAGATTTGATCGAATGGCGTGATGGGCTTTATGAGCGCTTTAGATAAGCGCTCAAGGTATTTTGGAAGGTAGATTAGGCGACTTCTTCTTTTAAAATCTCATCAGCTAGTTCGGTTCCACCTTTGTTTTTACCTTTGTTTAGACCGATTTTGTCAGATGCGCCGGCTTTGACAAAATCAAAGTCTACGCCAGATACTCGTTTGATGGTTTTGCGCAAAGCCCAGCCTGCACGACGCCCAAGGGCGGTTTCAAACATGTCAGCGGTTGCGTTAAAAGGTTTAACCGTAGGGTTCTTTTGAACTTCGTCGCGCAAATAAAAACGGCGCAGTCTTCTAGCGACCGATTCCATTTGAACATTGTCGGGGTCGAGTACTTCCATCGGTCTAAAAAATACTTCGTTAAAGAAAGAGGGGCCAAACATAGCCATACCTTGAAGGTCTCGATTGAATATGCCTTTTTTGGTTTTTCCCGTACGAATAGACATATTGTTCTCTGAGCAGTATTCAGCCATAAAAAAGTCCATAGCTAAATGACGAGATTCATCAGAGTTGATGCGCTCAACCACTTCACGGCTAAGAGGATCTTCAACGTAATTGTTTAAGCCGCGCAATAGGGCGATATCTAGAATTAATTCACCGGTTAAAATAAACATGTTGGCGACAGCTGGGTTGAGTGTTCTCACTGCGCCAGAAAAGTAAGGAATAAATTTCAGCATCGGCACGTTCGGGGTGTAAACCTTGTACTGATTTTGGTCAAAGTATTTTGCAAGCTTTGCAGCGGCTTCACTATGACGCTGCTCGTCAATGTAGCACCAATTGTATATTGCCTTAAGCGTTGGATCTTCCATTCGATCCCTTAGTGCTTTAAACAAATCCCCGGCTAAAAGCTCGATGTAGGACATATTTAGATAAAGTTGCACCACCCGCATTTCGTCTTCTTTTGATAGCTGAACGGTTGGCGTTTGTGACCAGTCAAAGTCATTGACATCCCATTGGCCATTTTCACAGCGGTCTAACATTTTAACTGGATCTAAACTCATACATCACCTCGTGTCTGATAGTTGATTTAGCTTAAGTCTCCGGTCAAAAAAAGTGTAGTGACAAGCGCGGCAGCAGTCCGAAAATAAATCGATCATTTTGTCGCTTTACGTTCCTTTTTTACAGGCGTAATCCAAACCGAAATAGGCCACCGAAGCGAAATGTAAAGCCTAGCCATCACCCCTATGGGTTAGGCGCTGAAACTAGAGGGTCTTTTGTTGCAAACCAGTTCACGTTTTTGTTAATCCGACTTTGTCTCCAGTAATGCCTTACTAGTATAATTCGCGCGCCTGAAAACGCAGTTAAGGAAGTTGCCAAAAAGAGCAAATAATGGGTTACCTCGGGTCGAAAGGATAAAGGGGGGGGGCTGTGCAAAAAACGTTATTCCCCTGATTAAGGATAAGTTGTGAATTTGTTTCAAAAGCTTGCAGTGGTTTTGCTCAATTTTGCTTTGATTTATTTCATGGTGTATGAAATGTTTCGCTCACCTATCTATTCTGAATCTGATCTCAAAGTGGCACAAGAGAGTGCTGTTAAACTGGCGCGACAAGGCGATTTAGAAAACTCGGCCATACGCCTTTTGACCCTCGCCGAATATGCCAAAGATGATCAAGGTCTTTGGGAGGACTACTTAGTGGTTTTGCATTGGCAAGGAAAAAACCACGAAGCACTCTCATTGATCAAGCATGTAAACCTTGATGAGTCTCCAGAGTACTTTTTGGAGTCGATGTTCAATGCCGCTTGGGCCGAGAAGGACTGGGATCAAGTATCAGTATTTTCTCATGCCTTGTCGAAGCACTACGTGAACGAAGACCAGCCAAAAATCTTAGATAGCTATTGGCTGACTGTGAACGAATTAATCGCTATGAATCAGCAAGCGTTGGCTTTGCGAATCTTGGATCATATGCAGCCGATTCAGAATCTTGGTGACGAGGATCTGCTGCGTCTAGTTTCAAAATATAATGAGATCGATGCAGCCGAAGGGCAGGGTTTTGTCGAGACGGTTTATCGTCGTGACCCAGATAGGAAATTAGCCAGAGAGCTTTGGCTTGATCAACAGGTCCAGATTGCGCGCGATGGACAAGCTGCTAAGGCTGAAGCTAATTTAAAACAGCACTTAGATGTTTATCCCAAAGATCAAAGAGCGCGCTATGAATTAATGACGATACTCGCTTGGCAAGATAAGGATGCTTTGGTGCTAGAGAGTTGGAGAAGTTCTGATTTAAACAAAGCTCCCGTCTACACACTGAATAACGTTGCTAAGAGTATGAGAAACCAACAGCGATATGAAGGTGCAAAAATACTTTATAAAAAGAGTTTGGAACATGATCCCAGCAATCAAGATGCTCGGGACGGGCTCGCAGCAACATTACGCGATATGGGATATTTTGCTCAGGCTCGATTTGTAGCGAATACGATTGCTGAGCCAACTACGGGAGTTGATGCCTTGGAGCAGCAAAATTCGAGTACAAGTGCATATGCAGATAGAAGCTCTGTGCTGTTAGATAGGAGGGAGCGCTTTAGAGCTCAAAAGCGTTGGCGAGAAGCATTATTAGTACAAGAAAGTGTTTTGAAAAAGCAGTCGAGTTCAGAGGGTTTCGAAACTTGGGCTTATTTAAATAACAAAGCTTCAGTTGGTGATCAGGATCGATTGAGAAATTTACTTCGTTTAAAGGCCGCTCACCCTAAACAGTCATGGGTAAACCAAGAGTCTATGTATCTTTTAAGTCAAACGGAAAGGCATGAAGAAGCACTTGATATTCTCCCTCAGGTGCACCGCTCAAAGTTAAGTGAGGCAGAATTGGAGAGCATTGCCTTGTCTGCTCGTTTACAAGGGCAGAACGACCAGGCTTTGGAGCTTTATACTTTGGGCGCAAGAAAATTTCCCAGCAATGCTCAATTTCCTTTAGGGCAATCATTGGTGCTGGCTAAATTAGGTGAATACCAAAAGTCTCATGGTATTTTGGAGGGTCTAAGAAAAGATTATCCTGCTAATGAAGAAATTATGGCTGCCTACGGTGTCAGTTTGGAACGTCAAAACCGTAGAGTTGAAGCCCTTAGCTTTTACCAAAATATTCTTGAAGATTTGCCAAAAGAGCATTGGGCCTATCGAAAATGGGTTATGACCCTTTTGTCCTTTGGTTCGGCGGAGACTGCTTTCGACTTAGCTCAAGACAACCCGGCGGTGTTTGAAAAAGAGCATTGGAAATGGCTGTATGCCGATCGTTCGGCGATAGCGATTCGCTGGGCCGAACTGTACGAGCCGGATGTAGAAGAACATCAACTACGAATAGCCAAGGCTGAGCAATATAGTGAAGAGAACTTTAATTTTATTAAGCGTAAGCTACCAGGTAATAAACAGGCCATATTTAATGCTCACAATGATCGCTTGAGGGTACTAAATCTACAAAAGGATCATCAGGAACTATTACGCTCCTATGAAGCTCTAAGGAACTATGAGCTAGAACTACCTGCGGATAGTCATTTAATAGCGGCAAAATCCTATTTGCTTGAGGATGATTTTGAATCAGCACAAGAAAGTTTAGATCAAATCGATCGTTCTCAAGACGCCGTTGATATCCAGCAATATCAAATATTGCTAGCCAAGCTACAAGAACAAGAAGCATTAGAGTTGGCGCAGGCGATTAATGCGCGACATGCTCCTTGGAATAGCTCCGAGGATGAAAAACGTCACTATCCAAATGAAGCAAAAGCGAAAGCAGAGCTGAATAAAAATATGCACTTTGCCTATACAGGTAAGCTTGCAGAGGCAGAAAGAAAGCTTAGGGAGTTTTTAGAGCGTGCACCAGCGAATACTGAGATTCGTCATCAGCTTGCCAATGTTTATCGCTGGCAAGGTTTGCCGCGAAAAGCTGAAAAAGAATATGAGTTGATACAAGCCCAGGAACCTAAGTTTCTTGAAGGCAATATTGGCTCTATTTATACCGATATGGACTTGCGGGAATATGAAACGGTTCCCGCACGCATTGATAAGCTAGTTACATCTACTTATCAATCTGACTCCGTGGCACGCTTACAAGAGGATTGGGCTATTACTAGCGGTGGCTCCCTTCATGTAGAGGCTAGCTTTGGTCAGGGTGATGGCGGGGCCTTCGCCAGTCGAGATTTATCCTTGACCAGTTTATTGCGTTCGCCTTTGTTGAAAGATCGCTATCGAGTGTTTAATCGAAATATTCACAAGACTAATAATCAAATCAGCGGTGAGTCGCTCACACGCTTTGGCTTGGGCCTTAGTTCTGAGTCCCGTGATTTAAATTGGTCGACTGAGTTAAGTAAAGGGCGCCAGGGCGGGGATCTTGGTCTAGGTTTAGACTGGAGATGGTTTTTTGATGATCACCTAAGTGTTTCTGGTTTACACCAAAGCTACAGTGATCAAACACCCATTAGAGCCTATGCGGATGAAGTTCGTTTGCGCTCACACGGAGTAAACTTGCATTACAACAAGCGAGATACTTGGCAATCAACTTATTCTGTTTTTTACGGAAATTTCACCGATGGCAATGTTCGTACCCGCTTTAATATGGACTTTAAACAAGGTTTATTTCGAAGTGCTCGACGCTCAGTTGATGTTCGTCAGAGTTTAAGTGCAGAGAAAAATAAAGATCAAGCAAGCGTTTATTTTAATCCAGAAACATTGGGGACCATAGGGCTCGGTTTAGATTATTTAGGTACCTTTTATCAAACCTCTAAACGTCATTTTAAGCATGGAGCTTCTGCCGATATCGCTTTACAAAATCAAAAGGGTGAAGGTAATGATTTGCTTTGGACTATTAGTTATCGGCATTTGTGGCAAGTCGATAAAACATTGAACGCGCATTATGGGGGCACTCTATCTCAATCTGTTTATGGTGGAGAGAAAGAAGACTTTTACGGGCTCTTTGGAGGTGTAAATTGGTATTTCTAACGAAAAGGCTTTTATTTCTTGCCTTATTGCTTGTTTGCGGTGTTTCTATTGCAAGTGAAAAAGAATTTATTAATCCAAGCTTAGGTACTTTGTCGGATTTAGAATGGCAAGACTACGATTATATCTCCTTGTGTTATCACGATGTTAGGGACGATGTGGTAGGAGAATTGGATGCGGATGCGGGAGCGGTAAGCACCCGGCATTTGGCTGAGCACTTCGAATGGTTAAGGAATAATGGTTATTCCGTGATATCTATTGATGATATTGAGCGAGCTCGGAGTGGAAGTAAGGCTTTGCCACCTAAAGCGGTTTTACTGACTTTTGATGATGGCTATAAAAGTTTTTATAGTCATATTTACCCATTACTTAAAACCTATGATTTCCCGGCAGTATTTGCAGTGGTTAGTTCCTGGCTTGAAGTGCCCAATAGCCAAAAAGTACCTTATGGGGATCAGCTAAAGCCGAGACAAGACTTTTTAACTTGGAAGCAAGTCCGAGAGATGAGTGATTCTGGCTTAATTGAAATTGCTTCACATAGCCATGATTTGCACAAGGGTTTGATCGCCAATCCACAACAAAATACTCAGGCGGCTGCGTTAACTAGAGAGTTTAAAAATGGTGAATATGAGAGTGATCGCTCCTATGTTAAACGACTAAGTAGAGATTTTAGTAAAAGTTCTGCATTGATTGAAAAGCATGTGGGGCGAGCACCGCGTACCATGGTTTGGCCCTATGGTCGTTACAGCGAGGAGGTTTGGCAGATTGCCAAGCAGCACGGCTTTCGTCATTCCTTAGTATTAAAGGATGCTCGGAATAAATTACACGCTGGGGAGCACATCCAGCGTTACCTGATCGATAGCAACCCAGATATTGCTAGGTTTAAGGCAATCTTTGAGCCACCTCTCACTCAACAATCTTTGAGAGCTGTTCATGTGGACCTGGATTATATCTACGACCCTGATCCGAAAGTAACCGAAGATAACGTAGGTCGTTTGGTTGAACGTATTTATCGAATGGGGCCGAACGCCGTTTTCTTGCAAGCCTTTGCTGACCCAGATGGAGATGGTAATGCAGGTTCGCTCTATTTTAAAAATAGACACCTTCCAGTCAGGGATGATTTGTTTAATCGAGTTGCTTGGCAGCTGGAAACTAGAGCGCATGTAAAAGTATTTGCATGGATGCCGGTCTTGGCTTTTGATTTAGGGGACGAGGTTTATCAAAAGCTAGGTGTTAAAGAATGGAAGGGAGGTAGAGTTGTAGCGTCCGAGGCGAACTATCGTCGTTTATCTCCCTTCAATAAACAAGCGAAAAAAATCATTGTTGAGATATATGAAGATCTAGGTAAGTACGCCAGCTTTGGTGGTGTGCTTTTTCACGATGATGCCTATCTAAGTGATTTTGAAGATGTCAGTCCAGATGCTATGGCTTATTACCAGAATATGGGATTACCATCGACCATTGACGAACTTCGATCAAGTTCAGCCCAAAGAAAAGCATGGGCTAAGGTCAAGGAAAAAGCGATCAATGATTTTACCAAGGAGTTAGAACAAGTTCTTCTTCGATATGAAACTAGTTTAGCTACGGCTAGGAATATTTACGCTTCACCCATAATAAATACTGACGCACAAGAATGGTTTGCGCAAAGCTTAGAAAGTTTTGCTGAGTATTATGACTATGTCGCAATAATGGCCATGCCTTATATGGAAAACAGTGACAAGCCCGATCAGTGGTTGGCTAATTTACAAACTGTTTTGGATAACAGCCGGGTAGACAAGTCGCGTATTGTGATTGAACTACAGGCCATTGATTGGCGTAATCAAAAACAAATTCCGTCAGAACTCTTGGTTAAGCAGATGCAGGAATTCTTGCGCGGGGATTACCTAAACTTTGCTTACTACCCGGATGACCTGCATAAGAACCATCCGGACCTGCAAATCATTCGACAAAGTATGTCGCTAGATGACTTTCCCTATAGGAAAAAATAATGGCAGAACTCGTCGAATTTTTAATGCGCTACGCATATTACTACCCTCTATTCATGGCTTACGTGTGGATGTGTGGAGCGCTTTACTATCGCTATCATTGGGAAAAAATGGGTGGAGAGTCATTTGATGACCCTAAGCCCTTACCAAGCTATCCCGCCGTATCAATTCTTTTGCCTTGCTATAACGAGGGTGATCTTGCCGAAGAAACGATTGCTTATTTGTTTAAGCAAACATATCCAAATTTCGAAGTAATAGCGATTAACGATGGCAGCAAAGATAATACGGGGGAGGTGCTTGATCGTTTAGAGAAGCAATATGACAAGTTGCGCGTGGTGCACCTCGCGACTAATCAAGGTAAGGCGACAGCGATGAATGTTGGCGCAATGATGTCGAAGAATGATTTCTTTATAGGTATAGACGGTGATGCAGTTTTAGATCCACATGCAACTCATTGGTTGATGAGCCACTTTGCCTTTGGTTCACCTCGACTCGGTGCGGTCACCGGTAATCCAAGAATAAGAAACCGATCAAGTTTGTTGGGTAAAATTCAGGTAGGCGAGTTCTCGTCAATAATCGGAATGATCAAACGCGCTCAACGAATCTATGGACGAGTGTTTACGGTTTCGGGAGTGGTTGTTGCTTTCCGTCGAACTGCCTTGCAACGTATTGGCTATTGGTCGACGGATATGATTACAGAAGATATTGACATTAGTTGGCGCCTTCAACTGGATCATTGGGATATTCGTTATGAACCGAATGCGCTTTGCTGGATTCTTATGCCAGAAACCTTAAAGGGACTTTGGAAGCAAAGGGAGCGATGGGCTCAAGGTGGCATGGAGGTGTTTAAGCGTTATTTTCCAAAAATGCTTAGCTGGCGCAAACGGCGTATGTGGCTGGTATGTGTTGAATACCTTTTAAGTGTTGCGTGGGCTTATGTGGTGTCTTTTATATTTTTACTTTGGTTTATAGGTAAGTTCGTAGCGCTGCCAGAACACTTAGTAGTACCGACTTTGGTGCCTGGATGGAACGGTGTGATTCTGGGAGTCACTTGTTTTATGCAGTTTGCGATTAGTCTTGCTATCGACTCTCGTTATGATAAAGGTATCGGTCGTTATTACTACTGGATGATTTGGTATCCGCTTGCCTATTGGATGATTAACGCTATGACTGTAGTGGTTGCTGTACCTAAAGCCCTACTGAAGAAAGATGGCGTCAAAGCGGTTTGGAATAGTCCCGATAGAGGGGTGCATCAGTGAGCGAGAAAGAAAAGTCCTTTCAAGAAGATCTGATTATCGATCGCCCAAGCACTTTAGGTGTACCTGAGCAAATCACCAGAATGAGTATCACCTTGTTTTTTTGGTTGTGCTTATTTTACATTTGGCAGCCTTTGATCAGCATGGTCGCGTGGGTCTTTAAGATTAAGCTTTTTTACGATCATATGATTATTTTAGGCGGTTACCGTGCCTTTATTGCAACGGCCCTTATTTATCTCTCTGTGGTATGTGTCTTGGGCGGAGCGCTGATTTTATGGGCAAAAATACAACAGTGGCGTTTTTCAGGTGTTGAGCGTCGATCAGAAATGCCTAGGCTTACGCAAGACCAGTTAGCGGACTACTATCATGTGCCTAGCCAATTTTTAATAGAGTGGCAAACGTATAAAAACGCTACGGTTTATTTTGACGGACACCATCAGTTTGAAAGCGTAGAAGAGAACCAAACCGAAGGCAGTGAGACGGAAAGCGAAAGGGTGAGCGAAAGGGCGAGCAAAGAAGCAAGCGAAAAGCAGATGCTTTAGACTGACTTTGCTCTTAGTTTTAAAAGTTGATCTGCATTGTTCTGTGATAGCAGCGGCACGCAGCGTTTAACAATGAGTTTTGGGAGAGCGTGTTTGTTATCTTTATCTTTGATGCCTAGCGAGAGTCTATGGCGTTCTTGTGCTTCTGGCTGAGCTTTTATCTGCCAATTCCAAAAATTCCAAAGTTCACTTTGGTCTTGTCGTTTTGGATCTGTGTGAAACTGGATACTGGTTTCTTCATTGCTCAAGGGTTCGAAGCGAAAGCTAAATTCATCTAAGGGAATAGCCAAGCCTTTGCCACAGGCTTTGATGTAGGATTCTTTTAAAGTCCATAGATCAAAAAAACGATTATCTTGCTCGTCTTCGCCCAGAGCTAATAGATCCTGGTGTTCAATGTTGGAAAAGTAACGGTCAGCTATTTTGACTGTTTCACCCTCCCGGGTGATATCCTCAACATCGATACCTAGCTCTAGGTCGGCACTGAGCGCGCAAACAATCATGCCCTCGGTATGACTCAGGTTGAACACCCAATTATCGGGATTTTGCTCATTGATTAGGCTAGGCTTTCCCCATTGGTTTTTCTCAAACTCCCATGCTTCAGGTCTAATATTTGCTTGATATTGGCTAAGCAGGCCTCGGATCAGAGCTCTAGTGATTAGATATTGGTGTTGGTGTTTCTCGAAGCGATAGCGCTCCATTTTTTGTATTTCTTCAGGGTTTAGCCAGGATCGATAACGCTGTAGCAACAGCGGCTCACGTATTTTCTCAGCTTCGCAGAGCCAAATATGGATCTCTTGTGAGTTAGGGGCGTTCAGTGTCATAGGAGGGGTGCGGTGCGTTTAGGTTTATAGTCAAATTCTATACCCATGTTGGAAAAACTTCATTAAAAATCAATGGCTTAGCCTTCCTTTCTGTTAGTTTATTTGATTACTATTTGAGCAACTTTTATCCCGTTAGGTAGTAAGTGGCGGGACTTTCGAGCTTAAATCTTAGAATATCCTGGTAAATCCTTGAAAAATATAAGGATAAAGGGTCTTAAAAGTGAGATAAATTTCAAAAATCCCAGGTGATTGTTTCGTTTACATTGTTTATAGTAGGCCTCTTCTCGCCAAAGAGCGCGAATGCATGCATAAGAAAAAGATAAGAAAAATTAAGCAGACACAAAAGCAGAGTAGACACTATGGGCCTAGAGTCCGTCAGTAAACAACAAGGTGATCGCTTAGAGAAAAGCGATAAGAGTGAGGAGCAGCGCCTTCACGCTAATGCTACCACGACGCCAGAGATGCGCGAGTTTATTCAAAACTCGGACTTGAGCACGGCTGAGTTATCCAAAATTTTAAATATCAGCGAAGCGACCGTTCGAAAATGGCGCAAGCGCGAAAGCATTGAAGATAAAAGTCATCGTCCCAAAACCATAACTAGCTCTTTATCACCACTCGAGGAACATGTGGTTGTCGAACTTAGAAGGCACCTCTTGCTCCCACTGGATCATCTGCTGCAGGTGGTAAAAGAATTTATTAACGCCGATATATCTCGTTCAGCTTTAGATCGTTGTTTGCGTAGAAATGGTGTGTCCAGTTTAAAAGGCCTTAAGCCAGGTATTGATGATGCCTCACGTGAACAAAATCCCTACAAAGATTATATCCCTGATTTTGTCCACGTATCCGTGACAAAGCTTCCCGACTTAGAAGGGGAAGAGGGCATGTACCTATTTGTGGGCATGGACCCAGAAGTACGTTGGGTTTATGTCGATATATACAAAGATAAAACCGCTGATGCGGCTGCTCGTTATATTCAAGCAGTATTGAGTGTAGCGCCGTTTTCAGTACAGAAAGTATTGGCAGGAAATTTAAAAACTTTTGTTAGTAAATACGGCAGCATCATTGTGCCGACAGAGCAAAGTAAGAAATAAAGCAGATATTAACCATTTAAGAATTAGCGAATCCTTTAATAAGAGAAGCATTATGAAAGATTTTAAATTAGGAGATACCCCAATAGCAGTCGTAGGCATGGCGAGTTTGATGCCAGATGCCAAGGACTTGTATGGCTACTGGGATAACATCGTTGAAAAGATGGTTAGCATTGTCGACGTACCCGCTGATCGTTGGTCCTTAGACGATTATTATGATGCTGATCCATTCGCTCCTGATAAAACCTATTGTAAGCGTGGTGCTTTTGTTCCAGATATTGAATTTAATCCAATGGAATATGGCTTGCCGCCTAATATTCTAGAAGTTACTGATGTTTCTCAATTACTAGGTTTGGTGGTCGCCAAGGATGTATTGGCCGACTGTAATATTTTTAACGAAGACGATTATGATCATGATCGTATTGGTATCACTCTAGGTATTGGTGGCGGTCAGAAGCTCAGTGCTGCTTTGACCGCGCGTCTACAGTATCCAGTGATTGATAAAGTATTAAAAAGTGCCGGTGTGCCTGATGCTGAACGCGCCTCTGTTATTGAAAAATACAAAAAAGCTTTTGTACCTTGGGAAGAAAATTCTTTCCCAGGTCTATTAGGAAATGTAATCGCAGGTCGTATTGCTAACCGTTTTAACTTTGGTGGTATGAACTCGGTTGTGGATGCCGCTTGCGCGAGTTCTTTAAGCGCAATGAAGATGGCTGCTAATGAGTTGATTCTTGGGCACAGTGATCTAATGATCACCGGTGGGTCTTGTACTGATAACTCAATCTTTATGTATATGAGTTTTAGTAAGACTCCAGCCTTCACCAATACTGATTTTATTCAACCGTTTGATATTGATTCAAAAGGTATGATGGTGGGAGAGGGTGTTGGCATGATCGCACTTAAGCGTTTAGAAGACGCAGAGCGTGATGGCGATCGAATTTATGCCTTGCTAAAAGGTATTGGCTCATCCAGTGATGGTCGTTTTAAAAGTATTTATGCCCCACGTTCAGAAGGTCAGGCCAAAGCACTTAACCGTGCTTATGAGCAAGCGGGTTTTGAGCCTAAAACCGTTGGTTTGGTAGAAGCGCACGGCACGGGTACCGCTGCAGGTGATGTTGCCGAATTCAACTCATTAAAGATGGTGTTCGAACAAAATAACGAACAGAAGCAACACATTGCTTTGGGCAGTGTTAAGTCTCAGATTGGTCACTTAAAAGCTGCAGCAGGCGCGGCTGGTTTTATGAAATGTGTGTTAGCTCTGCATCATAAAGTTTTGCCGCCCACCGCGAGCTTGAATACGCCTAATCCTAAATTGGGTGTTGAAGATTCACCGTTCTACTTAAACGCAGAAACCAGGCCTTGGTTACCGGCAGAAGATGGTAGCCCGCGCCGCGCGGCGGTCAGTGCTTTCGGTTTCGGTGGTACTAATTTCCACTTTGTGATGGAGGAATATACTCCCGAGTTAAAAGGCGCGGTTCGAATTAAGAATGTCGATAACATTGCCTTGCTTGCTGCCGATAACGAAGCAGCTTTAATTAAATTGTGCGAAGAGTCATTGGCTCTTTTACAAGAGGGTGGAGCCGAAACAAAAGATCCGGCAGTTTATCAAAGCTTCTTAGACGCTAACGCTTTAAGAGCTTTGGATTCGGCTCAGGCGCGTTTAGCGTTCCTCTCCACGGATGCCGATAGCGCCATCGAAGCGCTTAACCTTGCAATTAAATCATTAAAAGATAAAAAAGCTGAGCAAGCTTGGGAATTGCCCCAGGGTATTAGCTATAGACAAAGTGCTATTGATAGTGATGGTAAGTTGGTTGCTTTATTCCCAGGGCAGGGCTCTCAGTACCTGCGCATGGGTGACGCCTTGGCTCAAAACTATCCAGAGTTCCGTCATGGCTACGCAAGTTTAGATGAGTTGTTCATTAAAGATGGTCAGCCTAGATTAAGTGATGTGGTTTACCCGATCGCTGCCTTTAGTAAAGAAGATAAGAAGGCGCAAGAGGCTAAATTGCAACTGACGCAACACGCTCAGCCGAGCATTGGTGCCTTTAGTGTCGGTGCTTATAAGTTGTTTCAACAAGCTGGCTTAAAAGCAGATTTTGTTGCGGGGCACAGTTTTGGTGAGCTTAGTGCGCTTTGGGCATCGGGTGTTATCTCGGAACAAGACTTTTATCGTCTTGCAAAAGCTCGTGGCGCTGCGATGGCTGCTCCTGATGATCCAAACTTTGATGCCGGCACCATGATGGCAGTAAGTGGTGATATTGCTGCCTTAGAAAAAGCGCTGGAAGCGTTTCCTGAAATCAAGATTGCAAACTTTAACTCCAACGCACAGGTTGTGATTGCGGGTGCTAAGTCCGCTTTAGAAAGTGCGCAAGCGCCGTTAAAAGAACAAGGTTTCAAATTGATTCCTTTACCTGTGTCTGCTGCATTTCACACGCCTTTAGTGGCCCATGCGCAAAAGCCATTTGCAGATGCGATTGATCAAGTAGAGTTCTCTGATCCAAGCGTGCCTGTTTTTGCCAATGGTACCGGACTTCGTCATGAAAATTCCGGTGCTAAAATTAAAGAAGCCTTAAAAGATCATATTTTAAACTCCGTTCAGTTTAAGAAAGAAGTTGAGACTATTTATGAAGAAGGTGGTCGTATCTTCGTAGAGTTTGGTCCTAAGAACGTTTTGGCTAAGTTGTCCGAAAATATTTTGAGTGAGAAAGATGATGTAGTGACCTTGGCGGTGAATCCAGCGACAGGTAAATCGGCCGATGCGCAATTTAAACTCCTAGCGGCGAAATTAGCGGTATTGGGTGTATCGTTAGAAAATTTAGACCCTTATGCGGCTCCCAAGCGTTCTTACGCAACGCAAAAGCCAAGCCCTTTAAATATTAAAATTTCTGCGGCAGCTTATGTGAGTGACAAAACTCGCCAAGCTTTTGAGGATGAATTGAAGGATGATTTCCGTTTGTCCACTTCTTCAGTCGCCGCAGCACCAGCGCCAGTTGCGCAACAGAGTTCTCCTGCGGCTGTAGTGGCAAACCAAGCGCCAAGCCAATCGCAAGCTCAAGTTCAAACCCAAATAGTGCAAGGCGCTGAGATTAATTTAGATCAGTTCTATGCTCTGCAAAATGAAACTCTAAGGGTTCACGAAAAATATCTAGAAAACCCGGCTCAGTATGTGGAGAGTTTTCAGTCACTGCTATCTCAGATTGCTGAGATTATGCAGGAGCGCCCGGACTTTGAGTTGCCAGAAAGCATTGAGCGTAGTTTGTTAATGTTTAATGAGCAGCAAAGTGAAACCATTCGTGTGCACGAGACTTTCTTAAATAATCAGGCAGAAGCTTCACAAGCCAGTTTAAATCTAATGTCTGAGCATTATTCTTTGTTAACTGGCGGGCAGGCAGCACCTTCTGCACCGGCTGTATCGAAAAGTGCTGTTCCAGTAAGCGCGCCGGCTCCAGCAGCGACACAAAAAATAGAAGCGGCTCCAGCTGTTGCGCCTGTCAGCGCAGCTCCTGCACCAGTTGCGGCACCTGTTCAATCAGCGCCAGCTTTTGATGTTCAGGCGCTAACGAATGAAATGCTGAAAGTAGTAGCAGAAAAAACAGGTTATCCAACAGAAATGTTGGAACTTGATATGGATATGGAAGCCGATCTTGGTATTGACTCCATCAAACGTGTTGAGATTCTAGGCTCGATTCAAGAGTCTTATCCAGAGCTCCCTGAGCTCGATCCAGAAGCCTTGTCCGAACTAAGAACCCTTCAACAAATTGTTGACTATATAAAAGCACAAGTACCTGAGGGTGGGGCAGTTGCAAAAGCGGCTCCCGCTGCAGTAACAGCACCGGCTGCATCTTTTGACGTCGCAGCACTGACTAATGAAATGCTCGCAGTTGTCGCCGACAAAACAGGTTATCCGCCTGAAATGCTTGAGCTTGATATGGATATGGAAGCCGACCTTGGTATCGACTCGATTAAGCGAGTAGAGATACTGGGTTCTATTCAAGAGGCTTACCCAGAATTGCCAGAGCTTGATCCAGAAGCTTTGTCAGAGCTAAGAACACTTCAACAAATCGTTGACTATATAAAAGAACAAGCATCTAGCTCAGGTGCAGTGGCTGCCGCGCCTGCTGTTGTTGCTCCGGTAACTTCTGCTCTGGTAAACAGTGCGGCTCCGGCTTTAGATATGGCCGAGTTAAAGCAAAGCATGTTAGAGGTGGTTGCCGAGAAAACAGGTTACCCGGTTGATATGCTAGAGATGGACATGGATATGGAGGCCGACCTTGGTATCGATTCTATTAAACGTGTTGAGATCCTAGGTTCGATTCAAGAATCTTATCCTGAATTACCAGAGCTTGATCCAGAAGCTTTGTCAGAGCTAAGAACCTTGGCGCAGATTATTGATTATATGCGCGAACAGCTTGAAGCTTTTGCTCCGAGTACTGCTGTTGCTAGTGGTGCAGCTGCAGTGGTTCCAGCTGCATCGGTTTCTTCTGCAGCAAGCTTAAATGTAGAAGAACTGACCAGCGCTATGTTGGCAGTGGTTGCTGATAAGACGGGTTATCCGATTGATATGCTCGAACTCAACATGGATATGGAGGCCGATCTTGGTATTGATTCCATTAAGCGTGTTGAAATCTTGGGTGCTGTTACCGAGCAGTATCCCGAGCTACCAGAGTTGAACCCTGAGGACTTGGCTGAACTAAGAACACTCGAAGAGATCGTTAATTATATGAAAGAGCAGGTCTCTGAATCAGCACCTGTTGCTTCTAGTTTAGCTCAGCCGGTGGCAGGTGCAGGAACAGGTACAAACACTGCTTCGGGTTCAGAGTTAGATTTAGAATCTTTACGTGAACTGATGATGTCAGTGGTTGCGGAAAAAACTGGCTATCCAAGCGATATGCTTGAGCTTGATATGGATATGGAAGCTGATTTGGGTATCGACTCTATTAAGCGAGTAGAAATTCTTGGTGCGATTCAAGAACAAGTGCCTGAGTTACCAGAGCTTGATCCAGAAGCTTTATCTGAACTACGTACGCTTGGTGAAGTTGTTAGCTATATGAAAGATAGTGCTGGTAACGTAGGTGATGCAGAAAAAACAGTGGGTAGTGAATCCTCTGTTGAAAGCCAATCAGTAGCGAATACGGTTTCAAGTGGTCTTAAGCCTGCCAGAGCACATGTGCTAGTCGAAAAGCTTCCGCCGGTTGATGAACGTGTGTTTGACGCGCCAAGTGACAAGAGTTGTTTGGTGATTAATGACGGCACGACTCTTACCGCCGAAGTAGCAGGTTTGTATCAGGAAAAGTCCTGGACCGTTTCGCTATTGAATTTGCCAGGAATTGATCTTGATCCAAGTGTTGAGGATTTTAAGAATTATTCGCTGAATAGCTTCGAAGAAACGGAACTACAAAATACTTTAAATAAGATAGAATCGGAGCAAGGCAAAGTGGCTCATTTTGTTTACCTCGATAGTGCTTACAAAGCGACTGGTAAACAAGGGCTAGCATTTGCTGAAGAAGGTAAACATCAGCTTCGCCATCTTTTCCTTTTGGCTAAACATTTAAAAGATAGTTTAAACGATACCAACGTCGACCAACGCAATGCCTTTGTAGCTGTTTCTCATTTAGATGGAAATCTTGGCTACTCAGAGCAGAAAACTAAGTATGATGCTTTGGCTGGCGGAGTTTTTGGTTTGGCGAAAACTTTGGCGCAAGAATGGCCAGAAGTACTTTGTAGAGCTGTTGATTTGGAATCTGGTTTGGATGCAGAGTCGGCTGCCAAAACTATTGTTAGTGAGGCCTTTGATTCGAAAGTTGATCTGGCGGAAGTGGCGATCAATAAAGATGGACGAAGCACCCTAGTGCCTGATGAGCGTTTTGAAGCTCCTGCGAAGGATGTAGAGATTTCTGAGGACTCTGTATTTTTAGTCACAGGTGGTGCTAAGGGCGTCACCTCTAAGTGCATTATCGAGTTAGCTAAAAATCATAAATCTAAGTTTATCCTCCTGGGTCGTTCACCATTGGGTGATGAACCTAGTTGGGCGCAATCATGCCAAGATGAAGCCTCACTAAAACAAGCGGCTATGGCGTTGGTAAAAGATCGGGGCGATAAGCCCACGCCAGTATTGGTGCAAAAAGAAATTAACCCGGTGCTTTCTCTGCGAGAAATTAATTCTGTACTTAAGAGCATCGAAGAAACAGGTTCAACGGTTCGGTATATCGCTTGTGATGTTTGCGATAGCGAGGGTCTGAAATCAGCGCTTAAGAATGCTCAACAAGAGCTGGGTGAAATCACAGGGCTGGTTCATGGTGCAGGTGTCCTTGCAGACAAACTGATTGAGAACAAAACGGTTGAAGACTTTGATTCAGTCTATGACACAAAAATTGGTGGCTTAGCTTCTGTATTGTCTTGTGTGAAGTGGAAATCACTGAAGCATTTAGTTCTATTTTCTTCCGCTGCAGGTTTCTTTGGCAATCCAGCACAAGCTGACTATGCCATGGCAAACGATATCTTGAATAAGGTGGCATTAATTGTTGCCTCCCATAACCCAGATTGTCGAGTACTTAGTTTTAACTGGGGTCCTTGGGATGGCGGAATGGTAACGCCACAATTAAAGGCTTTGTTTGAGTCGCGTGGTGTTGAGCTGATTTCTTTACAAGGTGGTGCCCAGCTATTTGTCGATTATCTTTCTTCTAGTGATAAAGACGCACAGATTTTAGTGGGTAGCTCGATGGAAGCGCATGAATTGCCAGACGATCAAAAAAAAAGCCTGAAATTCGCTGAACGTTACCAAATCAAAAGAGTAATCAAGCCGATGCAAAATGCTTTTTTAAATGATCATCAGGTAGGGGGTAGGTTACTTGTGCCTATGGTTGCCTCTGCTACCTGGCATGCACGGGGAGCGCTAAATGCCTATTCGGAGTTTACTCATCTGCAATCCTTGAGCGATTTAGTTGTTTATAAGGGCTTGAGTCTGGATCCGGATGAAGACTTAGTGCTCTATCAAGACCTAAGTAAAGCTCAAGTCCAATCAGGTAGTATGTCGGTCGACTCGGTTATTTACAGCGAACAAGGCGGCCGTCGAGTAAACCACTATGGCGCGACAGTTGTGTTAACTAATACTGAAAGCGAAGAGGCTATGGCCGTTCCTTCTTTGAATGCTGACGATAAGCGCAGCGCCGCGAATTTTTATCAAGACAATACGCTATTTCATGGCGAAGGCTTGCAGCTTCTCGAAAGTATTGTGAAGGCTGATGAGCAAGAAATGGTTTTTGAGGCCAAGGTTGCTACTTATACGCCTGAACAAGAAGGTCAGTTTTTAGATGGAGACTTTTCAAACTTATCTTTAGATGCGCTGCTACAAGCCTCTTTGGTGTGGGCGAAAGAGTATCGTGATTTGGCTAGTCTCCCTCTTAAGGTATCTAAAGCCAGTTATTTTTCTGTTATCGAGGAAGACAGTTTTTTTATTTCTCTAAAGGTTAAAGAGCAGGGCGCTAGTAAAATGGTTGCCGATCTTGAAGCCTTTTCTAAAGATGGCAAAGTCTACGCGCGTTTTGAGGGTGCAGAGATCACTATGAGTAAACAATTGGAGCAGAAGTTCGCCTCCTAGTGTTTGCTCGGAAGCTCTGAAAAAAGCAATGAAGTTAGCCTTAAGTAAAATAGCAAGTGTACTACCTGAACACGAAGGTGCTGAGGCCCTAAACTATTTGTTATTTGAAGGATTGCCGAATCTTGGAAGTTTTCCTAAGGGCGATGACTTAGAACAAACCCTTTTAAACCAGCTAAAACTCCAGCTTAATGTCAGCGT
This sequence comes from Pseudomonadales bacterium, assembly GCA_965223975.1. GTDB lineage: Bacteria > Pseudomonadota > Gammaproteobacteria > Pseudomonadales > JBECKS01 > JBECKS01. The sequence continues at coordinate 18,620 of OZ245031.1, read as the reverse complement.
ACAGGATCTAAATATAGTATTGGGTACAGATCTCGATGTTTCAGAGTATTTTGCGAATGCTGTGAAGGTTGAGTCCTTTGCTGAGGCCTTAAGGCTAGCTCAGGAGAAATTAGCGGGTGGGGCGCAAAGGGTTAATCTTTATAGTATTGAGTTAGAACCAGCTAAGCCTATAAACGAAACAACCCAATTGGCTTTTTCAGAACGCTTCGATGCGACCCAATCTAATTTGGGTAGCGAATTTGCAGTTGCTGTCAGCTTAGAGCAGCCTGGAACCTGCACAAACTATTTGTCCATAGTTGAGTCTATTAGCGAACTGGATGGTCAAGCTGCATCTCAAGATTATTTGGAATTGGGCGCTATTCAAAACCAAGGGCAGCTGCTTAAACAGTTTGCTTTATCTCCTAACTCCATTGAAGAGCTAGAGTTAGCGCTCGGCAGTGTTACAAGTTGTTTTGGTTACGGGAATCAACATGTAGAGCTGCTTTCTTTGCTTAAACTGAGCTTGCAGTGCCATCATCGCTATATTGCAGGTACACCCGCCTGGTCTAAGAAAAGCGAAAGCTATCCTTGGGCTGAGTCCACTTTTTATGTTCCTGAGCGGAGTCGTTTTTGGTTTGTGAAGGATGAAAATTCAATTCGCTCTGGTTTACTCGCTTTAGGTTCAGGCCAATATTTGCAAGTCAGTGATGAGGGCTTAGACAAAGATAGGGATAGTTTGTACTTTTCTTATGCAAGCCCGCATTTTTTCCCTTTATCAGGTAATGATCTTCCGGATTTTCTTAGCCAGTTTAATAAGCTTAGGGAAGAGTTGTCTGGATTGGCAGGGCAGGTAGATGTTAGAAAATTAGCTGCGAGTTACTACCAAAGCTTTATTGATCAAGAGGACTCTTTAGATCTTAGAGCTTATCGGGCAGTTATCTTGGCAGAAGATAAAGAAACGCTTTTGAATGAATTAGATACCATGGAAAAGGGTATAGAGCGCTGTTTTGAGCTAAAACAAGATCTGAAAACACCTAAAGGTAGTTACTTAACCTTAGAGCCTTTGGGTGAAGAAGGTAAGTTAGCCTTTGTATTCCCTGGGCTCGGCAGCTCTTACCTTGGCCTTGGCCAAAAGATCTTTCAGCTCTTTCCCTCTATTTATAAAGAAAGCTTTCGTTTCACCAAGAACGTGGGCGAGGAGCTACAAGAAAAGGTTTTGTATCCCCGTACTCAAGATGCTTTAACTTTTAAAGAAAAGCGTCAAAAAGATATGGAGATCGTACTTAACTTGAAGGACTTGGGTAAGACTGATACTACCTATTCAAGCATCTGTGCCCACGTGATGACCGATGTGTTTAAAGTTAATCCTGATATGGCCTTCGGCTATAGCATGGGTGAGGCCAATATGATGACGGCCCTGGATGTATGGAATACTCCAGCCGAGCTTGAAAATCGTTTTAAGGCGAGTGATATTTTTAAAGATAAGCTCTACGGGAATTTAACCACGGTTAGAAAGTTCTGGGGGTTGTCGGATGACTTGGGAGCTGAAGCGCTCTGGACTACCTTTACTTTAAAAGCGAGCGCTGAAGAAGTTAAGGCTGCTATAAAAGACGAAAGTTTAGACAAAGTTTATCTGACACTGATCAATACTGAAGATAACGTGGTGATTGCTGGCGAGCCACAATCCTGTCTGCAACTGATTACAAAGTTAAACACGCGTGCGATTCCTATGGGTTTTGTGCCAGCGATTCATTGCGAACCGACAGCTCAAGAATATGAAGGCATTGCGGAATTGTATTCCATGCCGACAGCAGATAGTTGCTCCACAAAGCTTTATTCCAGTTCTTGCTATCTTCCCGTGCCGGTTCGGCAAAAGGCCATCGCCTATGCCATTGCTAAATGTTTTAGCGAGCCGGTTGATTTCCCTCGTTTGGTAAACAAAGTTTACGACGACGGAGCAAGGATTTTTCTAGAAGCCGGAGCAGGGCGTATCTGTTCAACCTGGATCGACAAAATTCTCCAGGGTAAAAAACACGTAATCGTTCCATTAAATGCCAAAGGTACTGAAGACAGCCTGACCTTTGCCAGAGTAATGGCTAAATTATTTTGTCATAAGGTAGATGTAAATTTACATCCGCTTTATGAGCACGTTTCTAATTAAGGAATTTTTCATGTCTAGCAACGATATTGCAGTCATTGGTCTTTCAGGTTTGTTTCCTGGTAGTGAAACGCTTGACGAGTTTTGGGACAACCTTGTCGCCAACAAGGATTGCCGAAGTGTCGCAAGCGAAAAACAAATGGGTCGCGATGCTAAGGCTTTTTTGGGTAAGCCAGGAGAGGATGATCGTTTTTATTGTATCAATGGCGGTTATATCAATGACTTTCAGCTGGATAAAAGTGGTATTGCTTTAGATCCAGAGTACCTCGATTCATTAGATGATGTTTACCAATGGGCGCTTTATGTTGCAAAAGAGGCCCTTAAAGACAGTGGTTATCTTAATCGTTTAGAAGGTGTTGAAAGCGGCGTAGTGCTGGGTAATTTGAGTTTCCCGACCAAATCCTCAAACCAATTGTTTATACCTATGTATCACAAAGCCATTAATAGTGCGCTGGTGGATAATCTTGGCGAAGAGTCATTGGTTTTACCTCGCTATGCCCAAGCCGAAGCCGTGGGCAAAGAAGCGGGTTTACTCGCGGGCTATCCAGCGGCAATTGTAGCCCAGGCTTTTGGACTAAAAGGTACTAAGTTTTGTTTGGACGCGGCTTGTGCCTCTTCGATTTATTCGGTTCAGCTGGCTTGCCATTATTTGCAGACTGGCCGTAGTGATTTGATGCTGGCAGGTGCGGTTAGCGCGGCTGATCCATTCTTTGTAAATTTGGGCTTTTCAGTTTTTCATGCTTATCCAGAGAACCAGGTTTCTGCTCCCCTTGATACCCGTTCTCAAGGCCTATTTGCTGGCGAAGGTGCTGGCATGTTGGTGCTCAAGCGTTTAGAGGATGCTTTAGCTGATGGCGATAATATTCGCGCAGTAATTAAAGGCGGTGGTCTTTCAAATGATGGTAAGGGCCAACACGTGCTTAGCCCTAATAGTAAAGGTCAAACTAAGGCCTTTGAAAGAGCCTATGAATCAGCTCAAGTAGATCCGGCTTCGATAGATTATATTGAGTGTCACGCAACCGGTACGCCGCTTGGTGATAAGGTTGAGTTAAGTTCACTTGAAAACTTCTTTGAGCCTTATTTGGAAAAAGCGGCAAAAGAAGCGCCTATTATTGGCTCGGTAAAGTCTAATTTGGGTCATTTGCTTACCGCTGCAGGCATGCCAGCCATGTGCAAGATTATTCTTGGAATGGAGAAAGGTTTAATTCCTGCTTCAATTAATATTCAAGAAAAACAAAGCTCTCCAAAAGGTATGTTCTCCCAGGATAAGATTTGCTCGGATAATATTTCTTGGGATAAAAACGAAACGGATCCTAAGAGAGCTGGTGTCAGTGTGTTTGGATTTGGTGGCGCTAACGCCCATATGGTCTTTGAAGAGCCCTCTAAAGCAATCGAAAGTCAAAAGCTTTTAGATAAAAAAGATGTAGAGGCTAAACAGCGAATGTCCATCATTGGAATGGATGCTCATTTTGGCTCGGCGGAAAATCTAGCTGAATTTGAGAGTCTAATTCTAGAAGGGCGAAATACTTTTAGAGAGCTGCCCCGAAAACGCTGGAAAGGTTTAGAAAACGAAGAGTTAGTCAAAAACGCCTTTGGCGGAAATATTCCGCAAGGCTCTTATATAGAAAATTTTGATTTAGACTTTTTAAATTTCAGGCTACCGCCACATATTGATGAGCGACTCATTCCTCAGCAATTGTTGTTGATGAAGGTGGCAGATAATGCCCTTAAAGATGCTAACTTGAAACCGGGTGGACGTGTCGCCGTCTTGGTCGCTATGGGAACTGAGCTAGAGCTTCATCAAATTCGTGCGCGGGTTAACTTGGATGCACAGTTTGATGAAATGTGGCAACAAACTGGCTTGGATTCGTCTTACAGTGAAGAACAGAAACGGGATATTGAATCTAAAGCGAAAAACAGTATTCACCACCGAGCACAGCTGAATCAGTATACCAGTGCCATCGGTAATATTATGGCTTCTCGTATTTCCTCGCTTTGGGATTTTTCCGGTCCGGCCTTTACCGTCTCGGCAGAAGAGAACTCCGTATTCCAAGCCCTAGAGCTCACTCAAATGATGTTTGAGCAAAATGAAATCGATGCAGTAGTCGTTGCGGCGGTTGATTTGAGTGCCAGCGTTGAGAGCTTATTGCTACGTAGTCAGTTTGGGGCAATTCAAAATCCGCCAGGTGCCAATGCCCATGATAAGAATGCTAGTGGTTGGAATATAGGCGAGGGCGCGGGCGCTATCGTGCTGGAAAAAGCGGGACAAAATCGCCGAAGCGAGGATGAAAAGACCATTTACGCTAATATTGATGGTTTGGCTTTTGCTGAGGGCGTTGACCAAAGTGCTTTGCTTAAGGCTACGGAACAATCTTGTAAGCAAGCGCAGTGCGAGTTCGATGAGATTGAATACCTTGAGTTGTCAGCCAGTGGTTTTAGTGACTTTGATGAAAGTGAACAAGATGCTTTGCTAAGTTTGACCAAGTCAAAAGATGATGATGACCGTTGTAACTTAGCGCTTGGAAGTATTAAGAGTAATATCGGTCATAGTTTTGCTGCTTCCGGCATTGCTAGCTTGATTAAGACGGCGCTTTGTTTACACAATCGATCCATTCCTGGAGAAAGTTCGTGGCAAGAACCTCGTGCAGATTGGAATGATTCGCGTCTTTATGTTGCTGAAAACAGCCGAACTTGGTTTAAGGACTCTAGCGATGCCGTGCGCAAAGCTGGGGTTAATAACCAAGGCATGGACGGGCGCTCTTGTTTTGTCGCAATGTCAGAGGAGCTTAGTCATAGCAAAAGAAAGAACGATTATCTTTATCAGGCAGAAGGGCAGCTTTTTGTTCTAAAAGCTCAGGATAAAGCCGCTTTGCTTTCAGATTTAGACGGTTTAGAGCAGCGAGCTCAGCAACAAGATCTGCAACAAGCTCAAGTAAAAGCTGCCTTTATCGATTTGGCCTCAAAAGTTTTTGAAGAGGCGGAAGCCTCAAGCGCAGATAAAGTTTTATGTCTTGTGGCGAGTGATTTTAAAGGCTTGGCTTTAGAAATTACCTTGGCCAAAAAAGGTTTGCAAGCTTTAGGTGATAGCGGTGAGTGGTCATCACCTATGGGTTCCTACTGCACTTTGTCGCCCTTAGGTAAGCAAGGAAAGGTATCTTTTGTTTATCCTGGCGCGTTTAACTCTTACCTAAATATTGTTAAAGACTTAGCGCAATTGTTTCCAGAGCTTCATGAGCTATTTGCAGAGCACTCAGGACAGGCAGCGACTCTGTTTGCTGATAAGTTGTACTATCCGCGCAGCCAACAGAAATTAACTCGTGAACAAGAAAAGGCCTTGCAACAGGCTTTGCCAGAACAAGCGATCAGCTCCTTTGAAAACGGTATTTCAGTGTCTGTAGCTTTAACTGATGTCTTAAAAAGTATCTTTGACTTAAAACCTGATTCTGCTTTCGGCTATAGCATGGGTGAAGTCTCCATGATGTATGCCTTGGGAGTATGGGGAACTACCGATGCCATGAGTCGTCGCTTGCGCGAGGATCCGGTATTTCAAACCCGCTTAGCTGGACCAATGGATACCTTACGGGAAGCCTGGGGCCTAGATCCTTCTGTCGCTGACGGAAGTTTTTGGAGTGGCTTTGCTTTACTTGCACCAGTCGAGAAAATTAAAGAAGCAGTAGCTAAAGAAGAGTTTGCGCGTTTAATACTTATCAATACACCCAGTGAAGCGGTTATAGCGGGTAAGCCGGATGCATGTAAGCGTGTTGCTGAGTCTTTGGGCTGCGACTATTTTGAAGCTGCTTTGGGCGATGTCATTCATTGTGATTGGGTCAGGGCTGACTACGACGCGCTTACCGCTTTGCATGTGCTTGACGTGAATAAGAACCGTGAAGTGGATTTTTATACCGCGGTGGGCAATAAAAAGCTTTCAATCAGCTCAGAGGGTGTGGCCAACAATATTGCTGAGATGTATTGCAATCCAGTTGATTTTGTCACTTTAACGAACACTGTTTATGATGACGGCGCAAGAATATTTATTGAATTAGGTGCTCGTGACAATTGCTCACGGCATATATCACAAGTTTTATCTGACAAAGAGCATTTATGCGTGTCTCTGAATCGAAAAGGTTCAAGTGATAAGCAAAACCTATTGAGAGCGTTCTCCAAATTGCTGAGTCACGGGGTGGATTTGGATGTGTCACGCTTGTTTAAGCCAGCCGCAGAAGAAAAGCCTAAAAAGCAACTCATGATAAATATCGAAGTGGGCGGTGAGTCGGTTTTTGATGAGCTTAAAGCGCTGGGGGCACAGTCGCAAGAACAGCCGGCTCAACCGTCTACTAATCCTGCCTCATTCTCAGCTCCAGCCCCAGCGCCACCAAAAGTTGCTCTGCCAGCCACTGCTTCTGTCGCTGCGAAGCCTACGCTGATCAAGTCAGCACCGGTAAAAACTGTGGCGAACAAAGTACAAATCAAAACTCAAGAAAAGGTATCGGTGAAACAGTCTGATAAAAAAGGTAGTAAGCCAATGAGTTCAAAGAACATCTTAAATGATAGTGGTTCAGCGGTATCTCAAGCTGTACTGGATGGTTTTAATAATAACCTCAAGCAGATGAATCTGACCCACGAGGCTTTCTTAGCAAGTCGCAAGCAAAATATTCAGCAGCTTGGTGACATTATTTCCCAACAGTTGCAAGGTAGTACCGGTCAGGCAGTAAGCACTGGAGTCACTGTTAAACCGTGGGTGCCCAAGGATAATTCTAAGCAAAATGAGCCCAAACCTGTTGTTCAGGTAGCGAATCAAGTCACTGAGCAGGTCAAGATAGATCAAAGTAAAGTCCAGTATCCAAATGCCGATTTGGATAATGTGATTTGGGGGCCTCAAGATTTGGTTGAATTTGCTGAGGGCGATATTGCCAATGTTTTCGGTGATGAATACAAGATCATCGATTCTTACTCGCGCCGGGTAAGACTGCCAACCACTGAGTACTTGTTAGTAGATCGGGTGACTAAGTTAAATGCCAAGGTGAACTGTTACGAACCTTGCTCGATGACTACCGAGTATGACGTGCCTTATGATTTTTGGTACTCAGTTAATGGCCAAATTCCTTGGGCCGTAGCCGTCGAATCGGGGCAGTGCGATTTATTATTGATTTCTTATTTAGGTATCGACTTTCAAAATATGGGCGATAGGGTTTATCGCTTGTTAGATTGTGAATTAACTTTTATGGATGACGTGGCGATGGAAGGGGACACGCTTCGCTACGATATCAGTATCAATTCCTACGCTCGCAGTGGCGATAACTTTTTGTTTTTCTTTTCTTATAACTGTTACGTCGGCGACCAGCTGGTGTTAAAAATGAGAAACGGTGCCGCCGGATTTTTCACTGATGAAGAGTTAGACGCTGGTAAGGGTGTTATAGAAACAGAGGCGGAGAAAAAAGCTAGGCTCAGTATTGTTAAACAAAGTTTCCAACCACTTTTACAATGTCCGATACGCAGCTTTGACTATCAGGATATGATGGCACTTTGCGAAGGTAATCTGGCTGCCTGTTTTGGTGAGTCTTATGGGCAGGCTCCAGGTATAAACGAGAACCTGGTTTATGCGGCTCCCAAAATGTTGATGATTGAACGTATTACCGAGCTGGATCCAAACGGTGGCTCTTGGGGTCTTGGTCTATTGGTTGGTGAAAAGACTCTTGATCCGGATCATTGGTATTTCCCGTGTCACTTTAAAGATGATCAAGTAATGGCCGGCTCTTTAATGTCTGATGGCTGTAGCCAATTGCTTCGCTTTTATACTTGGTTTTTAGGTTTGCATACCCTAACTGAGGATGCAGTGTTCCAACCAATATCAGGTTTAGGTCAGCAAGTGCGTTGTCGAGGCCAGGTAGTGCCCCAACATGGTACTTTGATTTACCGTATGGAAATTACTGAAATAGGTACTGACCCCAAACCTTATGCGAAAGCCAACGTTGATATTATTCTTAACGGCAAAATCGTTGTTGATTTTAAAAACCTTGGGTTGTTCTTAGGCGAAGTTGCAGGGACTGAGCTTGAGAAAAAGATTCAGCGTCGTAAGCGCGTACTTGCTGGGGATTATTCCAATACCTTAGATGGGCAGGTATCTAAACCAGCGCCAGTAGAGTCAGAAACGGAAAGTGCTAGCGCTAATAATGTGATTCACGATGGTCATGTGTATGTGCCTGGACAATACGAAATTCGGGGACATCCCTTTAAGCCATTCCCAGGGAATGTTTTAGATAAAAATGCGGTACCTGATACGTTGCCGTTTACTCAGTATCATTTTATCGAATTTGCAACGGGGCGAATTGCTAATTGTTTTGGTGAAGAATTTGGCGGCATTTATGATGGACGTACGCCTCCGCGTACGCCTAATGCGGATTTACAGTTAACGACTCGAGTGTTGGAAATCGATGGTGAAAGAAATGACTTAAAACGTGTTTCTTCTACAGTGGCGGAATTTGATTGTCCTGCGGATGCTTGGTTTTTTACTGAAAATACTCATCCAGATTTAATGCCGTACTCGATAATTATGGAAATCTCATTACAGCCTAACGGCTTTATTTCGGCTTGGGTAGGTACCACTTTATTGTTCCCTGAGAAAGATTTATTTTTTAGAAATTTGGATGGCTCGGGTACTTTGTTAAAAGAAGTGGACTTGCGCGGCAAAACCATTCGAAATAAATCGACCTTGTTATCGACTACCTCGGCAGGAAACACCATTATTCAAAGCTTTAAATACGATTTGAGTGTTGATGGCGAGGTGTTCTACGAAGGTACTTCTGTTTTTGGTTATTTCTTAAAAGATGCTTTGACTCATCAGCTTGGTTTGGATAATGGTGCGGTGGTGAAAGCTTGGCATATTGAAAATAATGTTGCCGAGACTGAACTTAAAGCCATTGATTTGTTAAGCGCAGAGGCACGTAATACTTATTACAACGCGAAAGATAATAAGCCTTTTTACAGCTTAGCCAAACCGCAGTTGGATTTGTTGGATACTGCTGTTTTATCGAAAAGCGCGGGCATACACGGGCAAGGTTACGTCTACGCGCAGAAAACCATTGATAAAGATGATTGGTTTTTTCCATGCCATTTTCACCAGGACCCGGTTATGCCTGGCTCGCTGGGTGTCGAAGCGATTTTACAAGCGATGCAGATTTGGGCGCTCGATATGGATTTAGGAGCTGGCTTTAGTAATCCAAGATTCACCCATGAGCTGAGTACCGTTAAGTGGAAGTATCGCGGGCAAATCATTCCAGACAACAAAGTGATGAGTTTGGATGTGCATGTGTCGCGTGTGGACCGGCAGGATAATAAAGTCGTGGTCTATGCAGATGCTTCTCTTTACAAAGATGGCCTTCGTATCTACGAAATTAAAGATGCGCAGATCGCGATAGTAGAAGCATAAACAATTAAAGCGCAAATTTTAGAATAAAAACTTATTGGAACATAAACATGACTCAATCTCTTCAGTTCTCAGCCTTGGGTTCTTCGGTACAACTTCCGCTTAAAGCGAATATGTCGAATGCGGTAGCGGATTTAAATGAACTTAAAAGCCGCTTTATGGATTTGGATAAGCCGCTTTATTTTGCTGAACGGAGTGGGGCTATTTTATCGAGCGCTGAATTGGCAGAGGAGGGCGGCGCAGATGTTCTGGCTTATGTTCAAGCCTTTCCTTATACGGCCTTAGGTGATCCAGCCTTCAAAGAAGCTCATGGTACAAGCTATGCTTATTATGCTGGCGCTATGGCGAACGGTATTGCCTCTGAGGAGTTGGTAATCGCCTTGGGTAAAGCAGGGTTTCTATGCTCCTTTGGCGCTGCTGGCTTGATTAAATCCCGAGTTGAGCAGGCTATTCAGCGAATTCAAGCCGAGTTACCCAATGGACCCTATGCGGTTAATTTGATTCACAGCCCTAATGAGCCTGCTTTAGAGAGGGGTAATGTCGACCTCTTTTTACAATATGGGGTTAAAACGGTTGAGGCATCAGCCTATATGGCGCTGACTGAGCATATTGTGCGCTACAGAGTTAGTGGGTTAGAACAAGGCTCTGACGGTAAAATTATTAAAAATCATAGGGTTATCGCCAAGGTCTCCCGAATGGAGGTGGCGACTCGTTTTATGGAGCCTGCTCCAGAGAAGATGCTGGACAAGCTATTGAGCCAGGGTTTAATCACCGCTGAGCAAAAGGCTTTAGCTGGCCAGGTGCCGATGGCTGATGATATAACGGTAGAGGCCGACTCTGGCGGTCATACTGATAACCGTCCTCTAGTGAGTGTACTGCCCTCGATTATTGGACTAAGAGATCAAATTCAGGCTGAAAGGGCTTATGAAGAAGCTATTCGGGTAGGTGTCGGTGGCGGAATAGGAACACCTAACGCGGCGCTAGGTGCTTTTATGATGGGTGCGGCCTATATCGTCACGGGCTCGGTCAACCAGGCCTGTTTTCAAGCCCATGCCTCTGAGCATACGCGTAAGGTCCTGGCCGAGGCGGATATGGCCGATGTTATTATGGCTCCGGCGGCGGATATGTTCGAGATGGGAGTAAAATTACAGGTTCTTAAACGCGGAACACTCTTCGCGATGCGCGCTCAGAAGCTCTACGACTTATATCAAGCCTTTGATTCTATTGAAGATATTCCTGTCGAAGAGCGTCAAAAGATTGAGAAGCAGATCTTTAGGCAGTCTCTGGATGATATCTGGAAGGGGACTATCGATTTTTTCAATGAGCGGGACCCTTCTGTCATCGAAAAGGCTCAAAATAACCCAAAACGTAAGATGGCGCTGATATTTAGATGGTATCTGGGGTTGTCTTCTCGCTGGTCCAATATCGGCGAAGAAGGGCGTGAAATGGACTACCAGATCTGGGCTGGGCCCGCTCTTGGGGCCTTTAACGTGTGGGTAAAAGGCACTTATTTGGAAGATTATCAGCAGCGAGATGCGGTAAAAGTGGCCACCCATATCCTGGAAGGGGCTGCTTATTTGTACAGGGTACAACAATTGGAGACCCAAGGATTGAGGTTGCCTGCTGAGTTGAAGCAATATCGCCCACAGTAGCGAGGCTATTTGGCTAACTTTAGCTTAGGAGATAGCTCTTCTGAAGTAGATATTTCTGCCGTCTAGCCCTTATGAACTATTGCTTCTAGGGGGTTAGTCTCTTATCATCATGAGTTATATCTGCGTGGTAATCGGCTAGTACTGCGCTAGTAAAAGAATAAGAACGATCACTTATAAAAATTACTACCTATAGAGGATTCTATTTTGAATTCATTGATATTCCGTTTCGATATGGTTTTGCGTGCTATTGGATCAATTCATAAAGCTCGAGGTTTAGTCGGTATCTGTGTTGTCGCCTCATTGCTTCCTTTTTCAGCCAGCGCTGCTGATACAGTGCCCGAGCAAATCTTCTTTCCCGATGTTGTAGATGCTGAGCCTGGAGCTGTTTATACGGCTCAGTCACAAATCGTCAGAAGAATTGATATGCCGTCACCAGTCTCCATTGTTAACGGCAGTTATTTAATTGGTCAAAGTAATGTTGGTACTTTTACATCAGCACCCGGAACCGCATATAACCGAGATCGTATTCGGGTTAGAGGTACGGCTTCGGCAGGGTATAGCACCACCGAAACGGTGAGCTTAGATATCGGTGGAATGATAGCCACTTTTAGAATCATTACTAAACCTGATGTTGATCCAAACCCGTTTGCATTTACTGATGAAACAGGAGTTGATCCGTCCACTACCTTTGTCTCTGATTTAGTGACTATTACCGGTTTGTTAGCACCAGCACCAATATCGGTAAATAATGGTGAATACCGAATTGACGGTGGGGCCTTTACGTCAGCAGATGGCACCATCAACAACGGACAAACTTTAGAGTTAAGAGGCAGCTCTGACTTTAGGTACAACCAGACTAAGAATATTACAGTTACGGTTGGCGCGGTGAGTGACACCTATTCTCTCACTACCAAAGCTGATGATATTTCAAACCCTTTTTCTTTTAGAGATGTGAGTGGAGTCGATATCTCGACCTTAGTAGGATCAAACTTTACTTATATTCGTGGTTTAGGGACTGCGGCGAATATTTCAATCACTGGTGGTGATTACAGTATTAATAACGGTCCATGGACATCAGCAGCAGGCCTAATTAACGACGATAGCAGGGTTAGGGTTAGAGGGATTTCCTCAGGGTCATATGCCACCACTACCGATGTTGTGTTAACGGTAAGCGATAAATCGGATACTTTTTCAATTACTACTACCCCTGATATTTTTCCTACACCTTTTTCGTTTACGCCAGAGTCTGATGCTACGGTTTCTACACAATATACGCATGCACCTTTTGCTGTCGCTGGCTTAGGAGCAGGTGTCGCGGCTCCTATTAGTGTCAGTGGTGGAGAGTACAGTATTAATTCTGGCCCGTTTACCAGTGCTGATGGAACGGTTATGAATACGGATTCCGTTGAGCTTAGGCTTACTTCTTCTAATCTGTTCGATAAAGCTAAAACCGCTATTTTGACCATTGGAGACGTTAGCGCACCGTACACTGTAACGACTGAGTTAGATAATTCACCCAATGCGTTTAGTTTTGATGACGCTTTTGATGCACCACCGAGTACTGTTGTGGAATCTGATTTAGTCCGAGTTAGAAGCGTAGATCTCGCTGTACCTATCTCTGTTGTCGGTGGAGAGTATAGTGTTAACCGTGGTGCGTATACCGCCGCCGCAGGTAGCGTTGTTTTAAATGATGTGATTACGGTAAGAGGAACCTCGTCGGGGACTTTTGGCGGAACAACCGATGTGACTCTTACCATTGGTGGTGTGTCGGATACGTTTACGATAACTTCTACCCTGGATATTTATCCAGATCCCTTCGCTTTCACTGATGTGACTGGAGCACCTCTATCCAGCAGCACCTTGTCTGACATCGTAACTGTGTCGGGCTTGGGCTTAGGTGTTTTTTCTCCTATAAGCGTGAATGGGGGTAGTTATCGAATTAATGGTGGTGCTTTTACGTCTTCTAATGGAACAGTGACTAACGGAGATACAGTTGAGGTGGCGGGGACATCTCTAGAATTTTATAACAGGGATAAAAACGTTAGCCTGACCATTGGCGACTTTACCGATGTATTTACTATAACGACGCTTCAAGATAATACCCCTAATCAATTCAGCTTTTCTGATAAATCTGGGGTGAGTATTTCTTCTGTAATTGAATCAAATAAAACTTTTATACGGGGTTTAGGAGTTGACACTTCGATTTCAATTACCGGCGGCGAATATAGAATTAATAATGGCGCATGGGTGTCTGCAGCAGGAACGATCGCAGATGATGATCAGGTTCAAGTGAGAGGCGTATCTTCTGCAAGTTATGCAACCACGACCAATGTGGTGCTAACGGTGGGTGGCCGATCTGATACCTTTTCAATCACCACTACTGAAGATATTTTTCCTGATCCCTTTTCTTATACAGCGGTAACTGGAGCGAGTGTTTCAACGTTATATACCGCTGCCGCTCCGGCGGTGATTGCGGGATTGGGTGTTGGCGTAGCCTCACCTATTAGCATTAAAAATGGTGAATACAGTATAAATAGTGGGGCATATACCAGCGCCAACGGTACGGTGATGAATACTGATTCGGTTGAAGTTCGGCATGTGTCATCGAGCCAATTTGATAAATCAACTTCAGCACTGTTGACGGTAGGAGATTTTGAGGCTGCGTTTACAGTGACAACGGAGCTGGACGGAGAGGTCAATCCTTTCACTTTTATTGATGCGTTTGATACACCTTTAAATTCAGACATAACCTCAAATATCGTTAGGGTACGAGGTGTTGATATTGATGTACCTATTTCGATAGTAGGCGGCGCCTATAGTGTTAACCGTGGTCCGTATACGACCGCTGCGGGTATGGTATCCCTAAACGATACGGTTACAGTTCGAGGGACTTCTTCGGGAAGCTTTGATACTGGTGTCGATGTAACTTTAACAATAGGTACGGCATCGGATACCTTTACGATTACCACTACTGAAGATATTTATCCAGATCCATTCGCCTTCACGGATCAAACCGGTGTTGCTTTATCAACTAGCGTAAGCTCGGATGTGGTGACTATTGCAGGATTGGGAGCCGGTGTTTCTTCTCCTGTCAGGATCGTTGGGGGCGCCTATCGAATCAATGGAGGTGTTTATTCCACTAGCCAGGGGTCTGTGATGAATGGAGATACTTTGCAGCTAGCAGGTACATCTCTTGAGTTTTATGATCGTACGAAAGAGGTGACGGTAACTGTAGGAGACTTTAGTGACACATTTCAGATCACTACTTTACTGGACAATGTACCCAATCAATTTGTTTTTTCCGATAAATCTGATCAACCCTTGAGTACGGTGGTAGAGTCTAATAATGCTTTTGTTCGAGGGCTAGGTACTAGTGTTCCTATCTCTGTGACTGGTGGAGAGTATCGAATTAACGGAGGGGCCTGGACTAATATTGCAGGAACCATTGATGATGACGATCGTGTTCAAGTGAGAGGAACCTCTTCTGCCGCTTACGCGACCACAGTCGATGTCACACTGACGGTATCTGGCGTGTCGGATAGTTTTTCCATTTCGACGACAGCCGATATATTTCCAGATTCCTTCAGCTTTGTGCCTGAAACAGATGCTGCTCGCTCGACGGCATTTATTTCTAATTCAGTTTCGATCTCGGGGTTGGGTGCAGGGGTTTCATCACCTGTCACTATTAAAGGTGGAAGCTACAGAATAAACGGCGGTGCTTTTACCACTGGTTTGTCCTATGTTATGAACACTGACACTGTCGAAGTTCAACTGATCTCTTCTTATTTGTTTAATAAAGCAAAAACAGCGACGTTAACAATCGGTGGAGTTGATGTTCCTTATACCGTTACCACCGAGCCAGACAATTTACCCAACCCGTTCAGCTTTACAGATGTGTCTGGCGCGGCTCTTTCTAGTCTCGTCGAGTCAAACTTAGTTAGGGTTAGAGGAGTTGATGTTGCGGTTGCTATCTCGATCGTTGGTGGGGAGTATAGTGTTAATGGAGCTGGATATACTTCGCTAGCTGGTATGGTTGATTTAAATGATACGGTGACGGTTCGAGGTACTTCCTCCGGTACTTTTGGCGACTCAGTCGATGTGACATTAACGATTGGTAACCAATCCGATACCTTTACTATTACTTCGACAGAAGATATTTTTCCGAACCCTTTTAATTTTGTTGATCAAAACGGAGTAGCTCTAAGTACTAGCGTGGCCTCCAATAGTGTTGTTATTAGTGGTCTCGGAGTGGCTGGTGTTGAGGCTCCTATTTCTGTCACCGGTGGTGCCTATCAAATTGATGGGGCAGGGCCTTACACTAGTTCGCCCGGAACCATTGTTAATGGGCAAACGGTGCGAGTAGCGGGTACTTCATTAGAGTTTTATGGTCGTACCAAAGATGTTGTTCTTACTGTTGGGGACTTCAGTGATACCTTCTCAATTACAACATTGCTGGATAATGTTCCGAATCAATTTTCTTTTAATGATGTAAGCTTGGCGCCTATATCTTCTGTGATTGAATCGAATTCAACCTACGTTCGTGGTATAGGAGAGGCCGTTGCGATTTCCATTGTGGGAGGGGACTACCGGATTAATGGTGGAGCTTGGACCTCAGCCGCGGGAACCGTAGATGATGATGATCGCATACAGGTTAGGGGAATTTCCTCGGGTAGTTACGCTAGTTCAACGGATGTTGTACTAACGGTTGGAAGCGTGCCTGATACCTTTAGGATCACCACCACCCCAGATATTTTCCCGACACCTTTTT
Source organism: Pseudomonadales bacterium (assembly GCA_965223975.1). Taxonomy (GTDB): domain Bacteria; phylum Pseudomonadota; class Gammaproteobacteria; order Pseudomonadales; family JBECKS01; genus JBECKS01. The sequence continues at coordinate 2,640 of OZ245031.1, read as the reverse complement.
CTTTCCCTTCTGAATCTGACGCCACTCGTCTAGTGACCTATGTGTCTGATCCAGTGGTCATAGCTGGCCTTGGAGCAGCTGTTCCTTCACCGATTTCTGTTAGAGCTGGTGAATACCGAGTTAACGGAGGGGGCTTTACTTCTGTAGACGGAACGGTGGTAAATGGAGATACGGTTGAGCTTAGGCAAGCTGCGTCTTCTAGGTTTGATACATCGAAGACAGCAGTATTGACCGTAGGTGACTTTGAAGCTGGCTTTACTGTTACCACTGAATTAGATGATGTTGCCAACTCATTTGTATTTGTTGACGAAGCGAGTGCTCCTTTGTCTACCTTAGTTGAGTCTAATCTTGTTCGAGTGCGTGGCGTTGATATAGCAGTTCCTATTTCAGTTGTGGGAGGGGAATATAGCGTCAATCGAGGAGCGTACACCTCCGCCGCAGGGACAGTTGTTTTAAATGATACTGTAACAGTTCGAGCAACGTCCTCCGGCGCTTTTGGTGCTAGCGTTGATGTGACTCTAACTATTGGCGGAGAAAGTGATACTTTTACCATTACTTCTACAGAAGACATTTTCCCAGATCCTTTTGCCTTTACAGATCAAGCAGGGGTTTCTTTATCTACTAGCGTGGGCTCGAACGCGGTGACGATCACCGGACTAGGGGTGGGTGTTGCATCTCCTGTTAGTGTCACCGGAGGTAGTTACCGAATCAATGGGGGAGCTTACACCAGTAGTGTGGGTACGGTGATGAATGGAGACTCTATCGAAGTGGCTGGGACTTCTTTAGAATTCTATAACAGAACAAAAAATGTCACCTTAACAGTTGGTGATTTTAGTGATGTGTTCTCTATCACTACTCTTTTGGACAATGTGCCCAATCAGTTTGTATTTAATGATGCTTATGTTGTTCCGTTGTCTACTGTAATTGAATCGAACGTTACTTTTGTGCGAGGTTTGGGCTCAAGCGTTGCTATCAGCATTGTAGGCGGAGAGTATCGTATCAATGGAGGTGCCTGGACTTCGGCTCCCGGTACCGTTGCTGATGATGATCAAATTCAAGTCAGGGGTATTTCATCCGGAAGTTATGAGACAACAACTAATGTTGATCTAACGATCGCTGGCGTGTCTGATACTTTCTCAATCACTACCACGCCTGATATTTTTCCTACACCTTTCAATTTTGCTGAGGAGACTGACGCTACTAGACTGGTTACCTATGTTTCTAATCCCGTGGTCGTAGCGGGACTTGGGGCGGGCGTTGCTTCTCCGGTAAAAATTAAGGCAGGGGAATATCAAATTAATGGCGGTGGATTTACCTCTGCAAATGGAACCATAATGAATGGTGACACTATTGAGGTAAGGCATACAGCGTCTTATTTATTTGATAAATCCAAAACCGCCACCTTAACAGTGGGTGATTTTGAGGCACCTTTTGTTATTACCACTGAATTAGATAACATCCCTAATACCTTTGTGTTTACAGATGTAGATGAACAACCTTTGTCTGAGTTTGTTGAGTCCAATATTGTTCGAGTGAGAGATGTACAATTGCCTGTACCGATTTCTGTTGTGGGCGGGGAATATAGTGTAAATCGTGGTCCTTATACTTCCGCACCTGGTAACGTTTCACTGAACGATACGATTACCGTTCGCGGAATGTCATCAGCAGTATTTGGAGATAGTGTTGATGTGGATTTAACCATAGGAGGTGTTAGTGACACCTTTACCATAGTATCAACGGAAGATATTTTCCCTGACCCATTTGCATTTAGTGATCAAAATGGCGTGTCGCTTTCTACCTTAACCACCTCGGATACGATAACAATTGCAGGCTTGGGCGCTGGAATATCTTCACCTATTAGCGTCAAAGGGGGTAGCTACAGCAAGAATGGTTCGCCATTTGATACGGTTTCTGGAACGGTAGTAAACGGAGATATGATCACGGTGCAAGGAGTTTCTTTCTATCAATATAATATCGATACTGATGTTGAGCTAACGGTTGGAGACTTCACAGACGTATTTACCATCACCACTCTTTTGGATAACGTACCTAATCAATTTTACTTTAATGATAAAATCGATGTTGCTCCGAATACTGTGGTTGAGTCGAACGTTACTTTTGTTCGTGGCTTAGGTACTTCAGTACCGATTTCTATTGTAGATGGTGAATACCGAATTAATGGAGGGGCGTGGACAAGCGCTCCTGGAACCGTTTCCGATGATCAACGAATCCAAGTAAGAGGAGTGTCAGATACCTATACGCTAACGGTAAATGTTGTACTGACTATTGCTGATAAGAGCGATACCTTCTCAATCACAACGGTTGCAGATATCGATCCAGACCCATTAGTGTTTGCAGAAACTGTCCCGGTGCCACGTGATAGTTTTCAAATTTCAAACAGCGTAACAATCGCTGGTTTGGGTGCTGGGGTGGATGCCCCCGTTTCTATTCACGGCGGTGTCTACCGCGTTAATGGTGGCGCCTTCACGAGTGAAGTGGGAGCAGTAAACAATGGAGATACGATTGAGGTGGCGAGAAACTCCTCGCCGTTCTTTGGTGGTCGTGCCGAGCTAGTTTTGATGGTTGGAACTGTTGAGGCTAGCTTTGTTGTAAATACTACCGAAGATAATATTCCCAACC